>NZ_CM173511.1:0-3525625 GCF_057785955.1 Vibrio sp. QJM3NY_27
GTGTCATCTTCGCTTTGGTTGCAATGCTTGCAACAGCTTCAAGAAGAGTTACCAGCTACAGAATTCAGTATGTGGGTACGTCCGTTACAAGCGGAGCTCAATGGTAATACTCTAACTCTATTTGCACCAAACCGATTTGTACTCGATTGGGTGCGCGATAAGTACCTAAATAGCATTAACCGTTTGCTACAAGAATATTGTGGTAATGATATCCCGCATCTTCATTTTGAGATTGGAAGTAAACGAGTCATTGCTCCAAGGTCTGAGGCTATCGCCCCTGCTCGTACTCGTACTGCTGCTGATGTAGCTGCTGAGTCGTCTGCACCTGCGCAGCTACAAGCACGTAAACCAGTACACAATATCTGGCGTGATGAAGAACCTGTAGCGGTTGATCTTAATCACCGTTCAAACGTGAACCCAAAACATAAGTTCAATAACTTTGTTGAAGGTAAGTCGAACCAACTGGGTTTGGCTGCGGCACGTCAGGTTTCTGATAACCCAGGAACCGCTTACAACCCGTTGTTTTTGTATGGCGGTACTGGTTTAGGTAAAACGCACTTGTTGCATGCGGTGGGTAACGCCATTGTTGATAATAAGCCGAATGCTAAAGTGGTTTACATGCACTCAGAGCGCTTTGTTCAAGACATGGTGAAAGCGCTCCAAAACAATGCGATTGAAGAATTTAAGCGCTACTACCGTAGTGTTGATGCATTGCTTATCGATGATATCCAATTCTTTGCTAATAAAGAGCGTTCTCAAGAAGAGTTCTTTCATACCTTTAATGCGCTGCTTGAAGGCAATCAACAGATCATCCTAACGTCTGACCGTTATCCAAAAGAGATCAACGGGGTAGAGGATCGTCTTAAATCCCGCTTCGGTTGGGGTTTGACGGTTGCGATTGAGCCACCTGAGCTTGAGACTCGTGTGGCGATCTTGATGAAGAAAGCAGAAGACCACCAAATTCATCTTGCGGATGAAGTGGCGTTCTTTATTGCGAAGCGTTTACGCTCTAACGTTCGTGAGCTAGAAGGCGCATTGAACCGTGTTATTGCGAATGCAAACTTCACTGGCCGTCCGATCACGATCGATTTCGTGCGTGAAGCACTGCGTGACTTACTTGCCCTGCAAGAAAAACTGGTCACCATTGATAACATTCAAAAGACAGTCGCTGAATACTACAAAATCAAAGTTGCTGATCTATTATCTAAACGTCGTTCTCGTTCCGTTGCTCGTCCACGCCAATTGGCGATGGCACTGGCTAAGGAGTTGACTAACCACAGCTTGCCTGAGATTGGTGATGCATTCGGTGGCCGTGACCACACGACCGTGCTGCACGCTTGTCGTAAGATTGCTCAGCTGCGTGAAGAGAGCCACGACATTAAAGAAGATTATTCGAACTTGATTCGTACCCTTTCTTCTTAATACACAGTATTCTTAACCTTAATAAGCAGAATCTTGGCCACGTACTATTACGCAGTGCCATTTAGACCGTAAGAGCAAGATATGAAATTTACCATTGAACGTAGTCACCTGATTAAGCCATTGCAACAAGTATCTGGCGCGCTAGGTGGTAGGCCAACGCTTCCAATTCTAGGAAACCTACTGATTAAAGTAGAAGATAACGTGTTGTCGATGACAGCGACGGATCTAGAAGTTGAACTGATCAGCCGTGTAACGCTTGAAGGTGATTTCGAAGCGGGCAGCATTACCGTACCTTCACGTAAGTTCCTAGATATCTGTCGCGGTTTGCCAGATAGCTCAGTGATCACTGTGGTATTGGATGGTGACCGTGTTCAGGTTCGTTCTGGTCGTAGCCGTTTCTCATTGGCAACATTACCTGCGGCAGATTTTCCAAATATTGAAGATTGGAGCAGTGAAGTTGAAGTGTCAGTGACACAAGCTGAATTGCGCGGTCTTATCGAGAAAACACAATTCTCAATGGCGAACCAAGACGTTCGTTACTACCTCAACGGTATGTTGTTTGAGATTGAAGGTTCTATCTTACGTAGTGTTGCAACTGATGGTCACCGTATGGCGGTATCTCAAGCGCAACTGGGTGCCGATTTTGCTCAGAAACAGATCATTGTTCCTCGTAAAGGTGTGCAAGAACTGGTGAAGCTACTGGATGCTCCTGAACAGCCAGTAACGCTGCAGATTGGTAACTCTAACGTGCGCGCTGAAGTGAACAACTATGTCTTCACTTCTAAGCTGGTTGATGGTCGTTTCCCTGATTATCGCCGCGTAATGCCACAAAATACCACTAAGACATTAGAAGCCGGCTGCGATGAGTTACGTTCAGCGTTTTCTCGTGCTGCGATTCTGTCGAATGAAAAATTCCGTGGTGTTCGCGTTAATCTTGTAGATACCGAGATGCGTATTACAGCGAACAACCCAGAACAAGAAGAAGCGGAAGAAGTGCTAGACGTAACCTTCGACGGTGACGCACTAGAGATTGGCTTCAACGTAAGCTACGTATTGGATGTATTGAACACACTGCGTTGTGAACAGGTTCGAATCTCAATGTCAGACGCGAATGCGAGTGCATTGATTGAAAACGCACAAGATGACAGCGCGATGTACGTTGTTATGCCGATTCGTTTGTAACTGTGTTTATTTATACATTATGTTTGCTTATCAACAACGTTTGTCTATCGAGCCGTGATTGAAGATTAATATGAAGACGTTATGCCTTTATCGCGCTTAATCGTAAAGCAGTTTAGAAATATTGAAGCCTGTGACATTCAACCGTCATCAGGCTTTAACTTTCTTATAGGGGCTAACGGAAGCGGCAAAACCAGCGTCCTTGAAGCAGTGTATCTGCTCGGACATGGTCGCTCGTTCAAAAGCTCCTTAACCGGTCGTATCATTCAAAATGAGTGTAGCGAACTGTTTGTCCATGGCCGTTTTATGACCTCGGATCAATTTGAGCTGCCAATTGGCATTAATAAGCAGCGCGATGGCACCACAGAGGTTAAAATAAGCGGTCAAACTGGGCAAAAATTGGCTCAGTTAGCTCAAGTCTTACCTTTGCAGTTGATTCACCCCGAAGGGTTTGATTTACTAACCGATGGACCTAAGCATCGCCGCGCATTCATTGATTGGGGAGTCTTCCACAGTGAGTCGGGTTTTTATGATGCTTGGGGCAGGGTAAAGCGCCTCAATAAACAGCGTAATGCATTATTGAAAACGGCGACGAACTATCGAGAACTGAGCTATTGGGATCAAGAATTGGCTCGTTTAGCTGAAAGCATCAGCCAGTGGCGTGCCACTTACGTTGAACAGCTTAAAGAAGTCGCCGAAGAAATCTGTGCAACCTTCTTACCTGAGTTTGAGATAAAGATTAACTACTATCGAGGCTGGGATAAAGACACCCCGTACGCCGAGATATTAGAAAAGAATTTTGAAAGGGATCAGCAGCTTGGTTACACCTTTAGTGGGCCAAACAAAGCGGATCTAAAGATAAAAGTGAACGGCACTCCAGTGGAAGATGTCTTGTCACGAGGTCAATTGAAGTTGATGGTGTGCGCGCTACGAGTAGCACAAGGGCAACACCTCACTCAAATGACAGGTAAGCAGTGCATCTACTTGATAGATGACTTTGCTTCCGAATTAGATAGCCAACGCCGAGCACGTCTTGCTGAGTGTTTAAAGGCGACCCAGGCTCAAGTTTTTGTAAGCTCTATTACCGCTGATCAGATTGCAGATATGCATGACGAAAATAGCAGGATGTTTCATGTGGAACATGGCAAAATAGAGCAAGGATAATTAGTCAGAGAGTAACTATGTCAGATAATTACGATTCATCGAGTATTAAAGTACTGAAGGGTCTGGATGCGGTACGTAAGCGTCCTGGAATGTACATTGGCGACACGGATGATGGTACCGGTCTGCACCACATGGTTTTTGAGGTGGTAGATAACTCTATTGATGAAGCACTCGCTGGTCACTGTAATGACATCATCGTAACTATCCATGAAGATAGTTCTGTGTCAGTAAGCGATGATGGCCGTGGTATTCCAACTGAATTGCACCCAGAAGAAAAAGTATCAGCAGCAGAAGTAATCATGACGGTTCTTCACGCTGGTGGTAAGTTCGATGATAACTCGTACAAAGTATCTGGTGGTCTGCACGGTGTTGGTGTTTCAGTAGTTAACGCACTTTCTAAGCAAGTTACTCTTACTATCCATCGCGGTGGCAAAATCCACACTCAAACATACTGCCACGGTGAGCCTCAAGCGCCACTAGCGGTTGTAGGTGACACGGACAAAACAGGTACAGAGATTCGTTTCTGGCCGAGTGAAGAAACCTTCAATAACATCGAGTTCCATTATGATATTTTAGCTAAGCGTCTACGCGAGCTATCATTCTTGAACTCAGGTGTATCAATTAAGCTAATTGATAAGCGCGAAGAAGACAAAATGGATCACTTCGAATACGAAGGCGGTATCCAAGCGTTTGTTGAGCACTTAAACACCAACAAAACACCGATTATCCAGAAAATATTCCATTTCGATCATGAGCGTGAAGACGGTATTACCGTTGAAGTTGCTATGCAATGGAATGACGGTTACCAAGAAAACATTTATTGTTTCACCAACAACATCCCTCAACGTGATGGTGGTGCTCACTTAGCGGGTTTCCGTGGTGCTCTAACACGTACATTGAACAGCTTCATGGACAAAGAAGGCTTCTCGAAGAAAGCGAAGACTTCAACATCAGGTGATGATGCTCGTGAAGGTTTGACAGCGATTGTTTCGGTGAAAGTGCCAGATCCTAAGTTCTCAAGCCAAACTAAAGACAAGCTGGTTTCTTCAGAAGTGAAGTCTGCGGTTGAGTCTACGATGGGGGAGAAACTGTCTGAGTTCCTAATTGAGAACCCAGGTGAAGCGAAAATCGTTTGTTCTAAAATTATCGATGCAGCACGTGCTCGTGATGCGGCGCGTAAAGCTCGTGAGATGACACGTCGTAAAGGCGCATTAGATTTAGCGGGTCTTCCAGGTAAACTCGCTGACTGTCAGGAAAAAGATCCTGCACTGTCTGAACTATATATTGTGGAAGGAGACTCTGCTGGCGGATCAGCTAAGCAGGGGCGTAACCGTAAGAACCAAGCAATCCTACCGCTTAAAGGTAAAATCCTTAATGTAGAGAAGGCACGTTTCGATAAAATGCTGTCTTCTCAAGAAGTCGCAACGCTAATCACAGCACTTGGTTGTGGTATTGGTCGTGACGAATACAACCCAGATAAACTGCGCTACCACAACATCATCATCATGACCGATGCCGATGTCGATGGTTCTCACATCCGTACTCTGCTACTGACGTTCTTCTACCGTCAAATGCCTGAACTGATTGAACGTGGTTACATCTACATTGCTCAGCCACCGCTTTACAAAGTGAAGAAGGGTAAGCAAGAGCAGTACATCAAAGATGAAGATGCGATGAACCAGTATCAAGTATCTTTGGCTTTAGACAATGCAGAATTGCACGTAAACCCTGAAGCACCTGCGTTTACTGGTGAAGGCTTAGAGAAGCTTGTTCATCAATACAATGCAGGTATTAAGCTGGTTGATCGTATGAGCCGTCGTTACCCACGAGCACTGATTCACGAATTGATTTATGTACCTCGCCTAACCGCTGAGCAGTGTCATGATGAAGCGGCAGTTGAAGCTTGGGGTAAGCAGCTTGTAGAGCAGCTAAACGGCAAAGAAGCGGGTGCGAGCCAATATTCTCTTGAAGTTGAAAAACACGAAGAGCTAGGTTTAAGCGTTCCTAAGATTGTAGTGCGTACACACGGTGTTACTCACGAACATGTACTCAGCATTGACCTTATCAACTCGAAAGAGTTTGGTAAGCTAGCAGACCTTTCTGAAGCGCTTGACGGCTTGATTGAAGAAGGCGCTTACATCAAGCGTGGTGAGCGTACTCAAGCGGTTTCTAGCTTTGTTGAAGCTCTGAACTGGTTAGTGAAAGAGTCTCGTCGTGGCCTGAGCCTACAACGATACAAAGGTCTAGGTGAGATGAACCCTGATCAGCTTTGGGAAACGACAATGGATCCTGAAACTCGTCGTATGATGCAAGTAACGATTGAAGATGCTGTTGGTGCTGATCTGTTGTTTACAACGTTGATGGGCGACCAAGTAGAACCGCGTCGTAACTTCATCGAAGAGAATGCACTTAAAGTAGCAAACCTAGACGTTTAATCACTGCGATGCGTCGTTATTTCGCATGATTTCTGCGTTCGGCGTACTCACATACACTTGTATGCTGCGTGCGCCTCGCTTGAACTAATGCGAACTAACTTAGCCTCGAAGCAATTAAATTGATGTCTTCGTTGTATTGATGAAGTTCATAAAATTATGAAAGCACTGCCTATTGGTGGTGCTTTTTTGTGTCTGTAAGGTATTGAAAAATAGTAGATTGGAAAAATAATTGAAAATAATCCCTTGAAACTATTTTGCTCAATCCACATATCTAGTTGTGAAGAGGATGACTGTCTTGCTCTACAAGAGAAGAAACAGAACCTTCATTACCGCTAACGAAGAATCGCTCAATAGAGGATAACTTTGGCAGCACACAATTTAAAAATTGATTCATTGCCATGTCCCAGCGTTGTCGCCAATAGAGGTGAAACCCGAGGAATGCGAACTGAATCCCTTAGCTGTTTACTGGGTCACACACAGGTTCGATCTCAGTAAAATTCACGGCTAAGACTATTGCTTACTAAAAGGATAGCATTATGAGAACTGTAGATTTCACTCCACTTTACCGCAACGCAATCGGCTTCGATCGTCTATTCAACATGATGGAATCGAACACGTCGAAAAATACTTCTGGCGGTTACCCTCCTTACAACATCGAGCAAAAAGACGAGAACAACTACCGTATTACTATGGCCGTTGCTGGTTTTGCTGATGACCAATTAGATCTTACTCAGAAAGAGAATACGCTAATTGTTAAAGGTGAGCGCAAAGCAGAAGCAGAGAAAACCTTCGTATACCAAGGTATCGCAGAGCGTGATTTCGAGCGTAAATTCCAACTGGCAGACTACGTAAAAGTGGTAGGTGCTAGTATGGAAAATGGTCTTCTTCACATCGACCTAGAGCGCGAAATCCCAGAAGCGATGCAACCACGTAAGATTGCTATTAATGGTAATGGTCTAATCGAAGGCTAATACCCGTCATACTTGAAGCTACAGCGTTGTTGACGTCGTAAATTCCCCCTAATCACATAGGTTCCCTATGCTCATCGGGTTGAATTTTCTAGTCGCCTAGCTGAACCCCCAATTATTTAGGGTATTCAAGTGACAAAAACTATCGGGAAGTAAAAGTGAAAGAGCACCAGTACCTTGAAGAAGGTCGGTGCTCTTTATTGTATTTGGCCTACAGTAACCTAAAAGGTTTTATTACTGTTCTGAGTAAGCCTTTTTCACTTCTTCAGCAATGATTGAAATGCCTTTCTGCATCGCCTCATCATCTTGCACGTAGTTCATGCGTAGACATTGATGGGCATGATCCCATTCGTCTTCTTGGCCGATAAAGAAGTATTCACCCGGAACAATCAATACGCCACGAGCTTTGAGGCGATCGTACAGCTCCATGGTGGTAATCGGCAGTTCATCAAACCATAGCCATAAGAAAATCGCGCCTTCAGGCTTGTGGATACGGAAGCGAGGGTCATCGATTGCTTCTTGTAAGAGCTCAACTGCACGTAGAGATTTATCTTTATAGAAAGGTTTGATTACCTCGCTGCTTAAGCGCAGTAAATCGCCTTTTTCAATCATGTGGTTAGCAATCGCAGGACCAACACTATTCGGTGCTAGGCTGATAATGCCATTCATGTTGGTCAGAGCTTGTGTTACTTCTTCGCTCGCAATCACGATACCGCAGCGCACACCAGGCAAACCAAGCTTAGATAAGCTCATGCACAGAATGGTATTTTCATTCCAGAATGGTTCGACATCTTCAAAGATGATGTTTGGAAACGGCAAGCCATAGGCATTATCGATCAGTAGCGGGATGTTGTTTTCACGCGCTAGCTTATCCAGTTTACGTACTTCTTCGTCGGTCAGCACGTTACCGGTTGGGTTGGTTGGGCGAGAAGCACAGATAGCGGCAACCGAGTCATCAACCTTGAGCTTCTCAAAATCAACGTGGTATTTAAACTGGCGGTTTTCTAGCAGTTCGATCTCTGGGTGGTAAGAGATAAAAATATCGTCATCAATGCCAGCATCGCCGTAGCCGATATATTCAGGCGCGATCGGTAGCAAGATTTTCTTGTGTGATCCGTCTGGCTGTTGGCCTGCTAAAAGATTGAATAGGTAAAAGAAGCCACTTTGACTGCCGTTGGTCAGGCTGATGTTCTTCTCGCTGATGTCCCAACCATAAGTATCTTTCAGCATCGCCGCTAACGATTTAATGAAGCTGTCTTTGCCTTGCGGACCATCGTAGTTGGCGAGGGCGGCAATGAGTTCTCCACTGGCGAGCATGTCGGCACTGGCTTGGTTAAAGTAATCGAGCATGGCTGGGATAGCGGCTGGGTTACCACCACCGAGCATGATTGCGCCAGGAGTGCGCAGGCCATCATTCAAATCATCCATTAAACGAGTGATTCCAGAGTATCGATTAAACTTTTCACCAAACTTAGAGAACTGCATTACTTATTTTACCTAATTCATTGTGATTGCTTGTTATGTGTCATTAAGGCAGACCTTATGTCTACCATCAGTGTGTTCCTTGAACATACCGCAATGTTTTTGCGACGCATAGCGCCAAATGCTCTAACGTGAAAAAAACTTCTATAAAGTTTAACTAATGAGTGTCTGCTTTCTTATTGAACGAGTGTTTCGTGATCAAAAAAGGAGAAGCCTAAGCTTCTCCTTTTAATTCCTGTGGGTTATTTCAATCAGCGCTTACTTTGAGCCAGTATAAACGACTAATACCTTGTCATCTTGGTATTGGCGTTCGAACGCATAGTAGCCCTTGCTGTTACGGGGGATATGCTTACCTTGGGCTACCGCTGGGTGGCGTTGGCGGAATTGGCCAAGCGCTTGCCAGTGTTCCAGCAACTCTGCTCGTTCACCTGTGATTTGATCCCAAGGCATGTCAGAGCGAGTGCCTTGCATTGGGTCGGAGCCTGTTGGGCCGAAATCACGAGCGATTTCATCACCGTAATAGATCTGCACTGCTCCGGGAGCCAGCATCAACGCGTTTGCAGCTTTGGTTTGTTTTGCAAAGTCACTGCCGTGTTGTGTCCAGAATAACGAGGTGTCGTGAGATGAAAGGTAACTCAACACGTTGAACTCGCTGTCACTGTTGATCTTGTCTGCGTAGCGCAGGTAGTCAGCATCGAGATCGGATAGACACTTAAGTGCTTTGGGTGCGATATCACTCTGGAATTCAAAGTTGATGATCGAATCAAACCCGTTAGCGAAATAGTCTGATTTCACCACGCTGTGTGCCCATACTTCACCCGTCATCCAGAATGGTAGGTCATCCAACGCTTTGTCTGGGTTGTTTTGTTTCCATTCTGCAAGCGCTTGGTTAGTGCTCTCTTTAAGCTCTGCCCACGCATCTAACTCAACGTGCTTGGCGGTATCGACCCTAAAACCATCAACGCCATATTCACGTACCCAGTCAGACAACCAAGTGATGAGATGTTCACGAGGGGTTTGGAGTTCATCTGTAGCGCTGGTGGACTTGTTGCGATAGAAGTTAGGCAGCCCGGTGGTCTCTGTTGATTCGGTTTTAAAGTCGGGCAGGTGCGCCAAAGACATGGTGAGGTTATTGTAACCTGGGGAGTCATAGGCACCGATATCGCTGCGAAGCCAAGCTTTGCCCCACCACTTTTCCCATGCTTCTTTATCGCTGTATGAGATGTAGTTGTTGAAGTAGTGCCAGTTCTGACCTTTAGCGGGTTGCCAATCTGTCCAGTTTTCGCCAAGTGTTTGTTTAGCTTGTTCATCCGTGAGGTTGAGTTTGCCGAAGTCGAACTCTTGCATGTCGGCAAGCGTGGCGTAGCCAGTGTGGTTCATCACCACGTCCCAAACAACACGAATGCCTTTGCTGTGCGCAGTATCGATGAAGGTTTTCAGCTCGTCTTCGGTACCCATGTTGTCATCGAGCTTAGTCCAGTCTTGATGGTAGTAGCCATGGTAGCCGTAATGTTTGAAGTCACCGCGATCACCGCCGCCAACCCAGCCGTGGATCTGCTCTAGTGGAGAGGTAATCCAGATAGCATTAGCACCGAGCGATTCTATGTAGTCGAGTTTTTCAGTTAACCCGGCTAAGTCACCACCGTGGAAGGTGCCGATTTCATCTTGTTCATCTTGGCTGCGACCATAGCTATTATCGTTGTCAGGGTTACCGTTGTGGAAGCGATCGGTCATCACGAAGTAAACCGTGGCGTTGTCCCAGCTAAAATCAGCTTTGGTTTCTGGTTCTACTTTCTCTAGCAGTAGAACACCTTGGCTGCTTTCTGCAGGCTGCATGATGACATTGCCGTTACTGACGGTAGCTTCGATGCCAGAAAGGGCATCTCTAACTAGAGTGCCATCATCAAAGGTTTGAGTAACATCGATGGTGGTTGGCTGGTCACTAGGAACCGGACAAGCAAAGCTTTGTACTTGTTGCTGCTTTGGCTTTATCTGAACCGTCAGCTCATTGGTTTGTGGGTTGAGCGTAAACTGGTAGGTGTTAGCACGAAAGACCTTAATCTCTATTTCAGATTTATCGGCGCAATCGTCTAGGCGAAGGGGTTTATTGAATTTGATGCGACTCACTTCAGCCAGCGCAAAGTTGGTGCCACAGGTATTTTGAGCGTCGCTGATAGAGAAGGTATAGCTACCTTTAGCGAGCTCTTGTTCTGCGATCACGGTGCCTTTACCTGTCGATTCAAATACGATGGTGTCGTTATCAATCGTCAGCAGTAGATTGTTGTCACTGGTTTGGCTGCATGCGCTGAGTGCGAGTATTGAAAGCGCGAGTACTGTTTTTTTCATTGTTCCCTTCCCCTGAATAAACAGATTATTTATAGCAAACAATGCCCTCTACAGTCTGAGTGCTGATTCATTCAGTTAATCAATAACACCTCTACAAACAAATGCTTGGTTCACAAAAACAAAAAGGGAAGCTTTCGCTTCCCTTTGGGTGTTTACCGTTAGTTACTCAGAGTATGTCTAGAGTAACTGTCTCACTCGTGCTTATTTTTGCAGTAGAGAGATGTCAGCAATCTGTAGGAACAGGTTACGTAGGTTGTTCAGTAGCGTTAGACGGTTTTTCTTAAGCGCTTCGTCATCAGCCATAACCATTACGTTATCGAAGAATGCATCAACGGGTTCACGTAGGTCAGCAAGCTTGCTTAGGGCTTCTTGGTAGTTACCTGTTGCGAATGCTGGCTCTAGTGCTTCCGTCATTACTTCAACGTTTTCAGCCAGTGCTTTCTCTGCGTCTTCTTGAAGAAGCGTTAGGTCGATTTCTGCTGGTAGTTCGCCATCGAATTTCGCAAGGATGTTACCTACACGCTTGTTCGCTGCAGCTAGTGCTTCTGCTGCTTCCAGTTCACGGAAGTGAGAAACCGCTTTAACACGTTGGTCAAAGTCAGCTGGCTTGGTTGGGCGACGTGCTAATACCGCTTGGATGATATCAACGCTGAAACCAGCATCTTGGTACCATGCGCGGAAACGACCTAGCATGAAGTCGATAACGTCAGTTTCTACGTTGTCGTTGGTCAGCTTGTCACCTAGTAGCTCTTTCGCTTTACCGATTAGATCGGTTAGGTCTAGGTTGTAGCCGTTTTCAACGATGATACGTAGCACACCTAGTGATGCACGACGTAGCGCGAATGGGTCAGAACCTTTTGGTGCTTGGCCAATACCGAAGATACCTACGATAGTGTCTAGCTTGTCTGCCATTGCAACCGCAGAAGAGATGCCAGTGCTTGGTAGTGTGTCACCCGCGAAACGAGGCATGTACTGCTCGTAAAGTGCGAGTGCTACTTGCTCGTCTTCACCATCGTGCGTTGCGTAGTGCATGCCCATTACACCTTGAGTATCCGTAAATTCGAATACCATCGATGTCATTAGGTCACATTTAGCCAGTAGGCCAGCACGCTTAGACTTTTCAACGTCAGCATCGATTTGCTCAGCAATGTAGCCAGCAAGTTCTGTGATGCGGTCTGTTTTGTCTTTGATCGTCCCCAATTGCTTCTGGAAGATAGCTTGGTCTAGTTCAGCAAGACGGTCGATAAGCGGACGCTTACGGTCGGTGTTGAAGAAGAACTCAGCATCAGCAAGACGTGGACGTACCACTTTCTCGTTACCTTCGATAACGTGACGAGGCTCTTTAGACTCGATGTTCGAAACGAAGATAAAGTTCGGTAGTAGGTTTTTCTCTGAATCGTATACAGGGAAGTACTTCTGATCGCCTTTCATGGTGTAAACCAAAGCTTCAGAAGGCACTTTTAGGAACTCTTGCTCAAACTTAGCAGTAAGCACCACTGGCCATTCAACCAAAGAGGTAACTTCTTCAACAAGATCATCTTCTAGGTCAGCAATACCGCCAACCGCATCTGCTGCTTTTTTAGCATCAGCAAGAATGATCGCTTTACGCGCATCGTAATCTGCCATTACTTTACCGCGCTCTTCTAAGATCGCAGGGTATTGGTCAGCAGAGTCGATTGTGAACTCTTGTTCGCCCATGAAACGGTGGCCACGGATAGTACGAGCAGAAGCTACGCCTAGGATTTTGCCTTCAACAAGCTCATCACCTAGTAGTACTGTCAGTGTTTTCACTGGACGGATAAATTGAATGTCTGAGTTACCCCAGCGCATTGCTTTAGGAATTGGTAGGCCAGCCAGTGCTTTCGCAGCAATGTCGATCACCAATTCTTGAACAGGTTTGCCAGCTACTTCTTGTTTGAAAAGAAGCCACTCGCCTTTGTCTGTTTTCAGGCGGTCAGCTTGCTCAACGGTAATACCGTTACCACGAGCCCAACCTTGTGCAGCTTTAGTCGCGTTGCCTTCAGCATCGAATGCGACAGAAATTGCAGGACCGCGCTTCTCAACCACTTTGTCTGCTTGGCCTTCAGCCAATGCTGTTACTTTAAGTGCTAGGCGACGAGGTGCTGCGTACCACTTGATGCCTTCGTGAGAAAGCTCAGCCGTTTTAAGACCCGCTTCAAAGTTAGAAGCAAAGGCTTCTGCTAGAGAACGAAGTGCTGTTGGTGGAAGCTCTTCCGTACCCAGTTCAATTAGAAAATTCTTCGCCATGATTATTTACCTTCCTTTTTTTCTACAGAACGGCACATTGGGAAGCCAAGCGCTTCACGTGACGCGTAGTACGCTTCTGCAACAGCTTTAGTCAGGTTGCGGATGCGAAGGATGTAACGTTGGCGCTCTGTTACAGAGATAGCTTTGCGCGCATCAAGGATGTTGAATGCGTGACCTGCTTTTAGAATGCGCTCGTAAGCTGGAAGCGGCAGTGGCTTCTCAAGCTCAAGTAGCTCTTTACACTCTTTTTCGCACTGGTCAAAGAAAGTGAATAGGAAATCTACGTCTGCGTGCTCGAAGTTGTACGTTGATTGCTCAACTTCGTTTTGGTGGAAGATGTCACCGTAAGTCACGTTAGAACCGTCTGGTGCTACGTTCCATACAAGGTCGTAAACTGAGTCTACTTCTTGGATGTACATTGCTAGACGCTCGATACCGTAAGTGATCTCGCCAGTTACAGGCTTACACTCAAGGCCGCCAACTTGTTGGAAGTAAGTGAATTGAGTCACTTCCATACCGTTTAGCCATACTTCCCAACCCAGACCCCATGCGCCTAGCGTTGGGTTTTCCCAGTTGTCTTCTACGAAGCGAATATCGTGAACAAGCGGGTCGACACCAAGAACTTCAAGAGAGCCTAAGTACAACTCCTGGATGTTATCTGGAGAAGGTTTTAGAGCTACTTGGAATTGATAGTAGTGCTGCAGGCGGTTCGGGTTTTCACCGTAACGACCATCGGTCGGACGACGAGAAGGTTGAACGTATGCCGTAGACATTGGCTCTGGGCCAAGTGCACGTAGACATGTCATTGGGTGAGAGGTGCCAGCACCTACTTCCATATCTAGTGGTTGAACAATGGTACAACCGTTTTGTGCCCAGTAATCCTGCAGCGCGAGGATCATTCCCTGGAAGGTTTTGATATCGTATTTTTGCATAGTCAGGTTCGCGCGATTCTTTTAAATGAATGAGAAAAATAACCTCTGAGTATACCGAGATATTGGTAAAGCGAGTAGGGGTAATCTTGTTTAATTAGTGGTCTAAAATGTCGTTTATTGGATTTTTTTGCCTTTAATGTTTGTTTTTCGGCACAAGTGGATATTTTGATAACTTTGACACTTGTGTTTGAAAGCGTGGGTGATTAAAATCTCGCGGTCTTTGGGGAGTAGCTTACTTATTCATATCCTATTGAATGAGTTCGTCCGTCAACATAATTGATGCAAAATCATCATGGCGTTCGAGGCAACCACCACCTTTGGTGGCGCTTAGCAAGACCTTAGACAAGCATCGTGAACCGGGATGGGGCGCGAGGTTTGTCTTTGGTTAAATATAATAATCTCCGTCCCAAATGAGCATGTCGTGAGCGTTTTAGCAATTTCAATTACAACTGTCGCCTTAGCCGAGATCGGTGATAAGACTCAGTTGTTATCCCTTTTATTAGCCAGTCGATATCGAAAACCGATACCGATTATTGCCGCTATCTTCTTTGCCACTATTGCCAATCATGCCCTTGCTGCATGGCTCGGTGTTGTGGTCGCGGATTACTTATCTCCTGAAGTGTTGAAATGGGTGCTGGTGGTCAGTTTTATCGCTATGGCGGGCTGGATTCTTATTCCGGATAAACTGGACGATGATGAAGCCATCTCTAACCGTGGTCCGTTTGTCGCCAGTTTTATTGCTTTCTTTATTGCTGAGATTGGCGATAAGACTCAGATTGCGACCTCCATTCTAGGGGCTCAATATTCTGATGCATTAACGTGGGTGATTCTGGGTACTACCATTGGTATGTTGCTGGCGAATGTGCCAGTGGTGATCATTGGTAAGTTATCGGCAGATAAGATGCCTCTTGATCTGATTCGCAAGATCACCGCCTTGTTATTCGTAGGTTTGGCTATCGCAGCGGCTTTCTATTAAGCGGCGGTATTGAGTCTTATTATATTCATCCAGTAGAGTAATGTGTTGTAGGTCATACTCTTACAGTATTGTGGGGTTTATCGAGCGAATGGACATATAACTGTCATACTTGTCATGATATTTTAATCTTGTGAGTTAAAAACACGAGGGCATGATTATGTTGACGCGTTATATGGGTATTACTCCACAAAGCCAAAGTTATCTGTTTACCTTTGGTCTTGCACTTACACTATTAGGTATGGTGTTGACGGATATGTGGCTACCAATGGTGGCTGGTTCGATGATCATGACCGGGCTTGCAGTAGAAGCCTGGATTCGGGTCGCGCATATTATTCCTATGCGCAAAGATATCCGAGAAATTCAGCATCAGCTTGAGCATCTGCAAAACAAGTCTAGAAACGAATAAACAAAAAGCCGCTCGTACTCTGAGTTCTGTTTAAGAACATAAGGTACGAGCGGCTTTTTTGATGCTTGATATTTAGGTGAGGCGTTATGCCTCCAACCCTTTTCTTATCAAATATTGGTAAGGCAAAGCTTCAGTCGCTTGGCCGACTAACTGATGATCCATAAAACGACAAAAGCTCGGAATATCACGAGTTGTCGAAGGGTCGTCAGCTTTTACCAGTAACACATCGCCATCCTGCATGTTTCTAATTGTCTTCCTGACCATCATTACTGGTTCTGGGCAACGCAGGCCTTCAGCTTCTAAAGTATGGGTTGCCAGTTCAGGTTTGAATGTCATGGTTTGTATCTCTATATCTATCTAACGAGTGAATAATACGTCTGCAGAAAAAATATGCAATAAGTGCTTGGCAAGTGGAGTCATTTCCTATAACTTAATTAACAAGTTGATAACAACTTGAAACAAAGGCAACTAGCTAAGGAGTGGCGATGTTGACAGGATTAGATAGATTAACAATTTATTCAGTTCTCTGTTTTATTTCTTTTTGTGCGTTAGTACTACGCTCATCGACAGAGACCTCACTGATGCCAATATTTGGCATAATAGCAACGATTATTGGTATTTGGGTAGAGATGCGCCGTTGGCAAGGCATAGCCGAAGAGCAAGAACACTAACCCGAATACAACAGCGAATTCCGATACGACAACATTCCGACACTATCCCCAAATTTTCTTGGGCTTCCCCGCGTAATTGCGGGATTTTTTTTATCTAAAGCATGCTATAAACAACGTAGTGATCAATGACAATTGTATACAGCTAGGTAAGTGGCGTGGAATTAGAAGACATCTATCGTAGAGACCTTAATTTATTGGTCGCCTTAAAGGTATTGATTGAAGAAGGCAGTGTTAGTCAGGCTGCGATTCGGCTTAACTTAAGCCAATCAGCAACCAGCCGTGTATTGGGACGACTTCGAGAGTTACTAAATGACCCTCTGTTTACACGCCAAGGTCAGCATCTTATTCCCACCAAGAAAGCACTCGAAATCAGTCAACGTATTGATCAACCTTTAGAGTCATTCCGCCAACTGCTTAGCCCGAGTGATTTTGACCCTTACTATTGCAGTGAGCGTTTTCTGATCGCAACCACCGACTACGCGATGCAAACCATCTTGCCGTATGCGTTACCTAAGATTTACGAGCAAGCGCCTAATATTTCTTTGGAATTTGCGCCGCTGCAGCATGAGCATTTGTTTAAGCAACTCAGCACCGAACGTGTCGATATGGCTATTTGTCGCCCGAGTGGCAGCATCGCACCACTTCATCAAGAAGTATTGGGGCCGGTCGGTGTGTCGTGTTTGTTATCTAAAAATCACCCTTTAGCCGATCGATCGTTAAGTCTTGAAGATTATGTTTCTTTACCTCACGCGATGATTGCGATCAGTGATGGTGTTAAGGCTTTACTCGATAACGCTTTAGCTAATCAACAGCCTCGCAAAATGGTGCTGCGTGCTTATCACCTTGAAGCGGCATTGGCGATTGTCGATAGAATGCCGTTGGTGATCACTGTGCCTGCTGATTTGGCTTACTTGGTGGCTGAGCGTTATGACTTAGTCGTTAAACCGCTGCCATTCGAGTTTATGCCGTTTGATTACTCATTGATTTGGCACTCACGTTGCGATTCTTCAGCTTCGCAACAATGGTTAAGAAGAGTGGTAAAAGAGGAGTGTGGCGAATTGATTCAAAAGCGTATTGCGGATGTTGGCTTAGGTTAACTGAGGTCTAGCTTTGGTTTACTCGATCCTAATGACAAAAACACAAAAGGGCTGATTACTATCAGCCCTTTGTTATTTTGGGTTATCCAAATCTAAAGCTGTTGCTTAAGGTTTGATAACTTTATGTTTGAGAATCTATAGTTTAATGACTACGCGACCAGTGATTTGACCGTTAGTGATGTCTTCTGCTGCTTGAATTGCACCGTCTAAAGACACTTCTTTGCTTGCTTGCGCGTAGAAAGATTCAGGTAGCAATTCCGCTAGTTGTTCCCACGCTTTAATACGTTTTTCACGAGGGCACATTACCGAGTCCACACCTTGTAGGCGAACGTTACGTAGAATGAATGGCATTACCGTGGTTGGTAAGTCAAAACCGCCTGCTAGACCACACATTGCAACCGCACCGTTGTAATCAATTTGCGCCAATACTTTTGCAAGTACTTTGCTACCTACAGTATCGATAGCACCAGCCCACAGTTGTTTCTCAAGTGGCTTCGCCGGTTCTTCTAGTTCAGCACGCTCTACAATACGTGTTGCGCCTAGTGATTTTAATAGCTCGCCATTTGCAGAAGCACGACCAGTCACAGCTGCGACTTTGTAGCCCAGTTGGTTTAGTAGAGTGATAGACACGCTGCCTACGCCGCCACTTGCACCTGTTACTAGGATTTCACCGTCTTCTGGTTTGATGCCAGCATCTACAATAGCTTGAACACAAAGCATTGCTGTAAAGCCTGCTGTACCAATAGCCATTACTTTTTTAGCGTCTAGACCTGATGGCATTGGCACTAACCAATCACCGTTTAGGCTTGCTTTCTCCGCCATGCCGCCCCAGTGGCCTTCACCAACACCCCAGCCAGTTAGAACAACTTCGTCGCCCGCTTTGTAGCGTGGGTCTTCAGATTGTGAAACCACACCAGAAAGGTCGATACCAGGAACCATAGGAAAGTTACGAACAATGCGTCCTTTACCTGTAATCGCCAAACCATCTTTGTAGTTCAAAGAAGAGTAACTTACATCAACCTTCACGTTACCTTCTGGTAATTGAGACTCATCAATTTGAGAAACTGACGCGATAGTTTTTTTGTCTTCTTGGTTTAGTACAAGTGCTTTAAACATGATCTGCTCCGTGGGAGGAATATTAGGAAACTGAAGTAACTTTAGTTGAATCACCGAAGAAAAAATAATGAAACATCAACATTGAGTCTATGCATTTTGTGCATAGATGTGGGTGGCGCTTTTTCTCTTGCTAAGTTCGCTGAACGAATCGATACATTATTGGACGCCGAACAATAAAAAGTGCAGCTATATAAATATAGCTGCACAAAATATTACCCTACAAGTATTACAATCAACGAGCGCTATGGGCGTTCAAATACCGTTGCAATACCTTGGCCTAAACCAATACACATGGTTGCTAAGCCGTATTTCACGTCTTGTGCTTCCATTAGGTTAATCAGGGTTGTTGAGATACGAGAGCCAGAACAGCCTAGTGGGTGACCCAGTGCAATGGCACCACCGTTAAGGTTTACTTTCTCGTCAACCACATCCAGTAGACCTAGATCTTTCGCACATGGAAGAGATTGAGCAGCGAATGCTTCATTCAACTCAATAACACCCATATCTTCAATCGTTAAGCCTGCACGTTTCAGTGCTTTCTTGGTTGCTGGTACTGGGCCGTAACCCATGATAGAAGGGTCGCAACCTGCAATAGCCATAGACTTCACGCGAGCACGAATCTTAAGGCCAAGCGCGTTGGCTTTTTCTTCACTCATGATCAACATTGCAGAAGCGCCATCAGACAGTGCTGATGAAGTACCTGCTGTTACCGTACCATTTGCTGGATCGAATACTGGGCGAAGCTGAGACAGGCCTTCTACAGTAGTTTCAGGGCGAATTACTTCATCATAATCCAGAGTGAACAGTGAACCGTCTGCCGCGTGAGCTTCTGTTGGTAGGATTTCATTCTTGAAACGACCTTCAACCGTTGCCGCTTGAGCTCTAGCGTGTGAGCGTGCTGCGAATGCATCTTGATCTTCACGGCTAATACCGTGCATTTTACCAAGCATCTCAGCCGTTAGGCCCATCATTCCTGCTGCTTTTGCTACGTGCTTAGACATGCCTGGGTGGAAATCAACACCGTGGTTCATTGGCACGTGGCCCATGTGTTCTACACCACCGATCAGGCAGATTTCAGCATCGCCAACCATGATAGAGCGGGTTGCATCATGCAGAGCTTGCATAGATGAGCCACATAAACGGTTGACCGTTACCGCACCAATCTCAATCGGGAGACCAGCAAGCAAAGCAGCGTTACGTGCGACGTTGAAGCCTTGCTCTAGCGTTTGTTGTACACAACCCCAGTAAATGTCTTCAATTTCGACAGGGTTTACTTCTGGGTTGCGCTCTAAAATGCCTTTCATCAAATGTGCTGACAAATCTTCAGCACGAGTGTGACGGAAAGCTCCACCTTTGGAACGTCCCATTGGGGTGCGAAGGCAATCAACAACAACTACATTATTCATTTTGCTATTCCTTTTCCAAGAGTGGGTTACAGAGAACTGGCTTGTTGACCGTCGTAAAAGCTTTCGCCTTTCGCTGCCATATCAAGCAATAGTTGAGGAACTTGGTACATTGCACCTAAGTCTTGGTAGTTCTTCGCCATTTCAACGAAGTTACCAATACCCACACTGTCTAAGTAGCGGAATACGCCGCCTCTGAATGGAGGGAAGCCTAAACCGTAAACCAGTGCCATATCCGCTTCTTGCGGTGTAGCAATGATGCCTTCTTCTAAACAAAGCACCACTTCGTTGATCATTGGAATCATCACACGCTGGATAATGGTCTGGTCATCAAAGTCTTGTGGCTGTTGGCATACATCAGCCAGGATAGGAAGAATGTCTTCTGAGAAGGTCTTTTTAGGACGACCGCGTTTGTCTACGCTGTATGTGTAGAAACCACTACCGTTCTTCTGACCGTATTTTTCAGCGATGTAAAGCGCGTCAATCGCATCACGGCCTTCTTTACCCATACGCTCAGGGAAACCTTGCGCCATTACTGCTTGTGCATGGTGTGCTGTGTCTAAACCAACAACGTCGAGCAGGTACGCAGGGCCCATTGGCCAACCGAACTTACGTTCCATGACTTTATCTATTTTAGTGAAGTCAGCACCGTCGCGTAGCAACATGCTGAAACCGCCAAAGTAAGGGAAAAGTACACGGTTTACGAAGAAGCCAGGGCAGTCATTAACAACGATTGGGGATTTACCCATTTTGGCTGCGTAGGCAACTACGCGATTAATGGTTTCTTCTGAAGTATGCTCGCCACGGATGATCTCAACCAAAGGCATGCGGTGTACTGGGTTAAAGAAGTGCATGCCACAGAAGTTTTCTGGGCGCTTTAAAGATTTCGCCAACAGGTTGATCGGAATCGTTGAGGTATTTGATGTTAGAACCGTGTCTTCACCAACTAGGCCTTCAACTTCACTCAGTACTGCTGCTTTTACTTTCGGGTTTTCTACAACCGCTTCCACAATCACATCAGATTGTTCAACACCAGCATAATGCAAGCTTGGAGTAATAGAAGACAGAATACCTGCCATCTTGAATCCATCTAGGCGACCGCGTGATAAACGTTTATTCAATAGCTTAGATGCTTCGTTCATACCAAGATCAAGAGACGCCTGTGCGATGTCTTTCATCATCACTGGCACGCCTTTCAGCGCAGATTGGTAAGCAATACCGCCACCCATGATGCCAGCACCGAGTACGGCAGCACGCTCAGTTGCTTTATTTGCAGATTTACCAGCCTGTTTTGCTAAGCCTTTAATGTATTGGTCATTAAGGAATAAGCCAACAAGAGCTTTTGCTTCTTCTGATTTCGCTAGTTTAACGAAGTGTTTACGTTCGATGTCTAATGCCGCATCGCGATCGCTACGTGCTGCTTCTTCAATAGCAATCACAGAAGTAATCGGAGCTGGGTAGTGAGGCCCTGCTTTTTGAGCCACTAAGCTCTTAGCCATGGTAAAGCTCATCATCGCTTCTAGTTTGCTTAGTGAAAGCGCTGACGTTTTTTGTTTGCGGCGTAGCTGCCAATCAAGTTTCTCATTGGCTGCCAAAGAAACCGTGTTGATCGCTGATTCTAGTAGTTGGTCTGTTTCAACAATCGCATCTAACAAGCCAACTTTAAGCGCTTCATCTGCACGGCATGCTTTGCCTTGAGTGATAATTTCCATCGCGCTGTCAGCACCGATAACACGAGGTAGGCGCACACAACCACCAAAACCAGGCATGATGCCAAGTTTGGTTTCTGGTAGACCTATGCTGGTGGTCTTGTCACCGATACGGAAATCGGTAGCGAGTACACATTCACAGCCGCCGCCAAGGGCATGGCCACGCATCATTGAAAGAGTTGGGACAGGAAGGTCTTCGAGCTTGCTGAAGATTGAATTAGCGAATCTTAACCATTCATCAAGTTCTGCTTCTGGCTTAGCAAATAGGCCAAGAAATTCAGTGATGTCTGCGCCCACAATGAACGCGTCTTTGTTTGAAGTTAAGATTAAACCACGTAATCCTGCGTGAG
The DNA here is from genome assembly GCF_057785955.1 of Vibrio sp. QJM3NY_27. Lineage (NCBI taxonomy): Bacteria > Pseudomonadati > Pseudomonadota > Gammaproteobacteria > Vibrionales > Vibrionaceae > Vibrio > Vibrio sp. QJM3NY_27. Next base: position 21,925 of record NZ_CM173511.1, read on the forward strand.
CATTAAGAGCATCTAACGCTTTATCTAGTGATTCTAAAGTTGCAAGGTCGAGTTTGTTTACAGATGCCGGTGCACAGAAGTTTAATTCCGCAATACCATCTTGTAATTCCTTTACCTGTAGGGTGTTAGCTTGGTAAATCATTGTCTATCTCCATGACATACAATCCACGATTGTTTGAGAGAATCTTGTTATCTTTCTATTATTGTAGAGCACCTGGTAAGACCAGTTGTTCTAGTCTGTACCTCTGTTTGATTAATTTCAATACATTTTTTAAACAATTGTTTAACATTGTGCGACAGCACAGATCCTCTAACCCTTATTATTCACGCGTGATACACTTCGCCGCTCTTAATAATTAAGTTAACGATATGAATGAACAGCCCTATTTAATACCGTCAGCGTCGGCTTTATTTGAAGAAGAGATAAAAAAGAGCGTTTTTATTACTCATCTTGCTCATACTCCAAGTGTAGAAGCTGCTAAGCAGTTCGTTGAACAGGTAAAAAAAGAGCATTCTTCAGCGCGACATAACTGTTGGGGCTTTGCTGCAGGACGACCTGAAGACTCGATGAAGTGGGGCTTTAGTGATGATGGCGAACCCTCGGGTACTGCTGGAAAGCCTATCTTGGCGCAACTGTCTGGTTCGGGTGTTGGCGAGTTAACGGCTGTAGTCACTCGCTATTCAGGCGGAATCAAGCTCGGTACTGGTGGTTTAGTTAAGGCTTATGGTGGTGGAGTACAACAAGCTCTCAAGCTGCTTCAAACTATCGAGAAAAAAATAACCACAAAATTACGGCTAGAGTTAGACTATGGCTTTGTGCCGATTGCACAATCCATCATGGCTCAGCATCAGGCTGTTGAAGTCCAAGCGGATTATGGTGTTCAAGTTGAGCTTATTATTGAAATAGAGCTCCTTCAGGTAGATTCGTTTACCCAAACCATGATCAATAAAAGCGGTGCTAAGGCACTGGTAACGAAAGTCAAAGACAACTAGGAAGTGTGAAGCATTTCGCTTCGTTCAATAGCTCATGCAATTTCGCTCAATTATTCGAATCGTCGGATTATTATTAGCACTTTTTAGTGTATCAATGCTCGCACCTGCGCTCGTCGCTCTGATCTATCGAGATGGTGCGGGTGTGCCATTTGTGACGACCTTTTTTGTTCTCTTATTCTGCGGAGCAACCTGCTGGTTTCCAAACCGACGTTATAAGCATGAATTGAAAGCGCGTGATGGCTTCTTGATTGTTGTTTTATTCTGGACGGTAATCGGTAGTGCTGGTGCGCTGCCGTTTTTGATCGCCGATAACCCCAATGTGTCGGTAACCGATGCTTTCTTCGAATCCTTCTCTGCATTAACAACCACGGGCGCGACCGTTATTGTTGGCCTCGATGATCTGCCTAAGGCGATTCTGTTTTACCGCCAGTTCCTGCAATGGTTTGGTGGTATGGGTATCATCGTACTGGCGGTAGCCATCCTTCCGGTTCTGGGCATCGGTGGTATGCAGCTATATCGTGCAGAAATCCCGGGCCCTGTAAAAGACAGTAAGATGACTCCGCGTATTGCTGAAACGGCAAAAGCGCTTTGGTACATCTATCTGAGTCTAACGATTGCTTGTGCGGTGGCGTTTTGGCTTGCAGGTATGAGCTTCTTTGATGCTATCAGTCATAGCTTCTCTACTATTGCGATTGGTGGCTTCTCGACTCACGATGCGAGTATGGGTTATTTCAACAGTCCGGCTATCAACATGATTACGGTCGTGTTCCTTCTTATCTCTGCGTGTAACTATTCGCTTCACTTTGCTGCATTTGCTTCGGGTGGTGTGCATCCTAAGTATTATTGGAAAGATCCTGAATTCCGCGCCTTTATCTTTATTCAAGCAGTCTTGTTCTTAGTTTGTTTCTTATTACTGCTTAATCACCACTCTTATGACTCGTATTACGATGCTTTTGATCAAGCCTTGTTCCAAACGGTATCTATATCAACAACCGCAGGCTTCACCACCACAGGTTTCTCTGAGTGGCCGTTATTCTTACCTGTGCTGCTTCTGTTCTCTTCTTTTATAGGTGGCTGTGCAGGTTCAACGGGCGGTGGTATGAAAGTCATTCGAATATTATTGCTTACTCTGCAAGGTGCTCGTGAAATGAAGCGTCTTGTTCACCCGCGTGCTGTCTATACCATCAAGGTTGGCGGTTCTGCGTTACCACAACGTGTTGTTGATGCGGTTTGGGGCTTCTTCTCTGCATACGCATTGGTTTTTGTGGTTTGTATGTTGGCTCTTATTGCTACTGGGATGGATGAGCTAAGTGCTTTCTCTGCCGTAGCGGCAACATTGAATAACCTTGGCCCGGGCTTAGGTGAAGTGGCAATGCACTTCGGCGATGTGAATGATAAGGCTAAATGGGTGTTGATCGTATCTATGCTGTTTGGTCGTTTAGAGATATTCACCTTATTAATTTTATTGACCCCTACGTTTTGGCGTAGCTAAGGACAACATTGTGGCAAAAGCTCTATTTTTGTATTCAAGCCGTGAAGGGCAAACCAAGAAGATCTTGAACTATATAAAAGAAGAAATGAATGAGTTCGAATGTGAGCTTCAAGATCTGCACACTATTAGTAATGTCGACTTTGCTCAATACGACAGAGTGTTGATTGGTGCATCTATTCGTTATGGCCATCTTAATAAGAAGCTATATCAGTTCATTGATGCCAACCTTGCTCAGTTGCAATCCAATAAGGTTGCCTTCTTCTGCGTTAACTTAACGGCTCGTAAAGAAGACCAAGGCAAAGACACCCCTGAAGGTAGTGCCTATATTAAGAAGTTTCTTCTTAAGTCACCATGGCAGCCGACTCTAATCGGTGTATTCGCTGGTGCCCTCTATTACCCACGTTATAACTGGTTCGATAAAACCATGATTCGCTTCATTATGAATATGACAGGTGGCGAAACGGATACAACCAAGGAAGTCGAGTACACAAACTGGGAAAAAGTTTCTTTATTCTCTAAGAAACTGCAAGAGATGTAAGAGAAAAGCCTACTTTTGAGGCGTTTTGTGCTCTTTTTAATCGAACGAATAAAAAAACGAGAAAAACTTTAAAAAGGGCTTGCCAGTGTGATCGAAATCTCTATAATGCGACCTCGTTGAAACGGGAAGGCTTCGTAAGAAACCAAAACGAATCAGCAGGTCAAATTAGCCAAGCTAAGCGCTTGAAAAAAGTTTTGAAAATAGTGGTTGACACTAAAACTTAAATCGCTAAAATGGCCGTCCGATTTGAGCGAAGCTCAAAAAGGAAAAGCTCTTTAACAATTTAAACCTATCAATCTGTGTGGGCACTCGTTGATGAATATCAAAACGTTATTACTTAGGTAATAGCAGTTACTTCGGTAACAAAATTGATTTCAATGAACTGAGTGACCAATACGTTTAACGACTTTCTCTTGTAGAAAGAAATTATTCGGCACAGTCAATTCATTACCATTCTGTTGGAATGGTAATAGCTTTAAAATTACATAGTAGTTTTGAAGTCAGTATTCGTTGAGTCACAAAATCTTAAATTGAAGAGTTTGATCATGGCTCAGATTGAACGCTGGCGGCAGGCCTAACACATGCAAGTCGAGCGGAAACGACACTAACAATCCTTCGGGTGCGTTAATGGGCGTCGAGCGGCGGACGGGTGAGTAATGCCTAGGAAATTGCCTTGATGTGGGGGATAACCATTGGAAACGATGGCTAATACCGCATAATGCCTACGGGCCAAAGAGGGGGACCTTCGGGCCTCTCGCGTCAAGATATGCCTAGGTGGGATTAGCTAGTTGGTGAGGTAATGGCTCACCAAGGCGACGATCCCTAGCTGGTCTGAGAGGATGATCAGCCACACTGGAACTGAGACACGGTCCAGACTCCTACGGGAGGCAGCAGTGGGGAATATTGCACAATGGGCGAAAGCCTGATGCAGCCATGCCGCGTGTATGAAGAAGGCCTTCGGGTTGTAAAGTACTTTCAGTTGTGAGGAAGGGTGTGTAGTTAATAGCTGCATATCTTGACGTTAGCAACAGAAGAAGCACCGGCTAACTCCGTGCCAGCAGCCGCGGTAATACGGAGGGTGCGAGCGTTAATCGGAATTACTGGGCGTAAAGCGCATGCAGGTGGTTCATTAAGTCAGATGTGAAAGCCCGGGGCTCAACCTCGGAACTGCATTTGAAACTGGTGAACTAGAGTGCTGTAGAGGGGGGTAGAATTTCAGGTGTAGCGGTGAAATGCGTAGAGATCTGAAGGAATACCAGTGGCGAAGGCGGCCCCCTGGACAGACACTGACACTCAGATGCGAAAGCGTGGGGAGCAAACAGGATTAGATACCCTGGTAGTCCACGCCGTAAACGATGTCTACTTGGAGGTTGTGGCCTTGAGCCGTGGCTTTCGGAGCTAACGCGTTAAGTAGACCGCCTGGGGAGTACGGTCGCAAGATTAAAACTCAAATGAATTGACGGGGGCCCGCACAAGCGGTGGAGCATGTGGTTTAATTCGATGCAACGCGAAGAACCTTACCTACTCTTGACATCCAGAGAAGCCAGCGGAGACGCAGGTGTGCCTTCGGGAACTCTGAGACAGGTGCTGCATGGCTGTCGTCAGCTCGTGTTGTGAAATGTTGGGTTAAGTCCCGCAACGAGCGCAACCCTTATCCTTGTTTGCCAGCGAGTAATGTCGGGAACTCCAGGGAGACTGCCGGTGATAAACCGGAGGAAGGTGGGGACGACGTCAAGTCATCATGGCCCTTACGAGTAGGGCTACACACGTGCTACAATGGCGCATACAGAGGGCAGCAAGCTAGCGATAGTGAGCGAATCCCAAAAAGTGCGTCGTAGTCCGGATTGGAGTCTGCAACTCGACTCCATGAAGTCGGAATCGCTAGTAATCGTGAATCAGAATGTCACGGTGAATACGTTCCCGGGCCTTGTACACACCGCCCGTCACACCATGGGAGTGGGCTGCAAAAGAAGTGGGTAGTTTAACCTTTCGGGGAGGACGCTCACCACTTTGTGGTTCATGACTGGGGTGAAGTCGTAACAAGGTAGCCCTAGGGGAACCTGGGGCTGGATCACCTCCTTATACGAAGATACTTACGATGAGTGTCCACACAGATTGATTAGGTTTAGAAAAGCAAAGAGAAGAAGAACCCCCAAGGTTCTTCGAAGTTTGTTTCTACTTTTAAAGTTGAGATAAATTAGCAGTGTCCCGTTCGTCTAGAGGCCTAGGACACCGCCCTTTCACGGCGGTAACAGGGGTTCGACTCCCCTACGGGATACCATTGGGTCGTTAGCTCAGTTGGTAGAGCAGTTGACTTTTAATCAATTGGTCGCAGGTTCGAATCCTGCACGACCCACCATTTCCTCCCAAGGAAATAAAAATATGGGGCTATAGCTCAGCTGGGAGAGCGCCTGCCTTGCACGCAGGAGGTCTGCGGTTCGATCCCGCATAGCTCCACCATTCTTTCTCCATGAAGGAATTAAAACTATCATGGGCGATTAGCTCAGTTGGGAGAGCACCTGCCTTACAAGCAGGGGGTCACTGGTTCGAGCCCGGTATCGCCCACCATCTTTAAGCATTCTCGTAAGAGAGTATTTAAAAATGGTTTTGAAAGTTTAAAACTTGAAAAACTCTTGCTCTTTAACAATTTGGAAAGCTGACTGATTGATTACTTACGAGTAATTCAATCAAATTTAAAAGTTCTCAATGTTTATCTTTCATTAGATAAACACAACAAATACATTCAAGTGTCTTGTATTCGAATCAATGTTTACATTGATTCATAATTGAGTCCGGCAAACAGTCATTCAGAATTAACCCTTCTTGATGACAACCAAAAACCTTGGTTAGTTGCCATACACTAAGACCCTTTCGGGTTGTATGGTTAAGTGACTAAGCGTACACGGTGGATGCCTTGGCAGTCAGAGGCGATGAAAGGCGTAATAACTTGCGATAAGCCCAGATTAGGTAGTAATAACCTTTTGAGTCTGGGATTCCTGAATGGGGAAACCCACTTGCATAAGCAAGTATCCTGTTGTGAATACATAGCAACAGGAGGCAAACCGGGGGAACTGAAACATCTAAGTACCCCGAGGAAGAGAAATCAACCGAGATTCCGAAAGTAGCGGCGAGCGAAATTGGATTAGCCCTTAAGCTTTTAATGAGACAGACGAAGGCTCTGGAAAGTGCCGCAGTAAAGGGTGATAGCCCCGTAGTCGACATCTCATAATCAGTGAAAACGAGTAGGGCGGGACACGTGATATCCTGTCTGAATATGGGGGGACCATCCTCCAAGGCTAAATACTACTGACTGACCGATAGTGAACCAGTACCGTGAGGGAAAGGCGAAAAGAACCCCTGTGAGGGGAGTGAAATAGAACCTGAAACCGTGTACGTACAAGCAGTAGGAGCACCTTCGTGGTGTGACTGCGTACCTTTTGTATAATGGGTCAGCGACTTAATTTTAGTAGCAAGGTTAACCGTTTAGGGGAGCCGTAGGGAAACCGAGTCTTAACTGGGCGTACAGTTGCTAGGATTAGACCCGAAACCAGGTGATCTAGCCATGGGCAGGTTGAAGGTTGAGTAACATCAACTGGAGGACCGAACCGACTAATGTTGAAAAATTAGCGGATGACTTGTGGCTAGGGGTGAAAGGCCAATCAAACCTGGAGATAGCTGGTTCTCCCCGAAAGCTATTTAGGTAGCGCCTCGGACGAATACTACTGGGGGTAGAGCACTGTTAAGGCTAGGGGGTCATCCCGACTTACCAACCCTTTGCAAACTCCGAATACCAGTAAGTACTATCCGGGAGACACACGGCGGGTGCTAACGTCCGTCGTGGAGAGGGAAACAACCCAGACCGCCAGCTAAGGTCCCAAAGTATAGCTAAGTGGGAAACGATGTGGGAAGGCTCAGACAGCCAGGATGTTGGCTTAGAAGCAGCCATCATTTAAAGAAAGCGTAATAGCTCACTGGTCGAGTCGGCCTGCGCGGAAGATGTAACGGGGCTAAGCTATACACCGAAGCTGCGGCTACGTACCTTAGGGTATGTGGGGTAGGGGAGCGTTCTGTAAGCCGTTGAAGGTGTGCTGTAAGGCATGCTGGAGGTATCAGAAGTGCGAATGCTGACATGAGTAACGATAAAGGGAGTGAAAAACTCCCTCGCCGGAAGACCAAGGGTTCCTGTCCAACGTTAATCGGGGCAGGGTAAGTCGACTCCTAAGGCGAGGCCGAAAGGCGTAGTCGATGGGAAACGGGTTAATATTCCCGTACTTCTTACAATTGCGATGGGGGGACGGAGAAGGCTAGGTGGGCCTGGCGACGGTTGTCCAGGTTCAAGTATGTAGGCGGAAAGTTTAGGTAAATCCGGACTTTCATTAACGCTGAGATACGATGTCGAGCTACTACGGTAGTGAAGTCATTGATGCCATGCTTCCAGGAAAAGCCTCTAAGCTTCAGATTGTAAGGAATCGTACCCCAAACCGACACAGGTGGTCGGGTAGAGAATACCAAGGCGCTTGAGAGAACTCGGGTGAAGGAACTAGGCAAAATGGTACCGTAACTTCGGGAGAAGGTACGCTCTTATCAGTGAAGTCCCTTGCGGATGGAGCAGACGAGAGTCGCAGATACCAGGTGGCTGCAACTGTTTATTAAAAACACAGCACTGTGCAAAATCGTAAGATGACGTATACGGTGTGACGCCTGCCCGGTGCCGGAAGGTTAATTGATGGGGTTAGACTTCGGTCGAAGCTCTTGATCGAAGCCCCGGTAAACGGCGGCCGTAACTATAACGGTCCTAAGGTAGCGAAATTCCTTGTCGGGTAAGTTCCGACCTGCACGAATGGCGTAATGATGGCCACGCTGTCTCCACCCGAGACTCAGTGAAATTGAAATCGCTGTGAAGATGCAGTGTACCCGCGGCTAGACGGAAAGACCCCGTGAACCTTTACTACAGCTTGGCACTGAACATTGAACCTACATGTGTAGGATAGGTGGGAGACTATGAAATTGCGTCGCTAGATGTGATGGAGTCGTCCTTGAAATACCACCCTTGTAGTTTTGATGTTCTAACGTTGGTCCCTGAATCGGGATTACGGACAGTGCCTGGTGGGTAGTTTGACTGGGGCGGTCTCCTCCCAAAGAGTAACGGAGGAGCACGAAGGTGGGCTAAACACGGTTGGACATCGTGTGGTTAGTGCAATGGCATAAGCCCGCTTGACTGCGAGAATGACAATTCGAGCAGGTGCGAAAGCAGGTCATAGTGATCCGGTGGTTCTGAATGGAAGGGCCATCGCTCAACGGATAAAAGGTACTCCGGGGATAACAGGCTGATACCGCCCAAGAGTTCATATCGACGGCGGTGTTTGGCACCTCGATGTCGGCTCATCACATCCTGGGGCTGAAGTCGGTCCCAAGGGTATGGCTGTTCGCCATTTAAAGTGGTACGCGAGCTGGGTTTAGAACGTCGTGAGACAGTTCGGTCCCTATCTGCCGTGGGCGTTGGAAAATTGAAAGGGGCTGCTCCTAGTACGAGAGGACCGGAGTGGACGAACCTCTGGTGTTCGGGTTGTCATGCCAATGGCATTGCCCGGTAGCTAAGTTCGGAATCGATAACCGCTGAAAGCATCTAAGCGGGAAGCGAGCCTTGAGATGAGTTTTCCCTGGCACTATAAGTGTCCTAAAGGGTTGTCGTAGACTACGACGTTGATAGGCAGGGTGTGTAAGTGCTGCGAGGCATTGAGCTAACCTGTACTAATTGCCCGTGAGGCTTAACCATACAACACCCAAGGGGTTTTGTGGACTCAGATGTACCAGACCTTGAATGCGTTTGAAGAGATAGACTTTTAAATCAGTTTTCCGAATTTTAAAATTTGCTTGGCGACCATAGCATTGTGGACCCACCTGATTCCATGCCGAACTCAGAAGTGAAACACAATAGCGCCGATGGTAGTGTGGGGTTTCCCCATGTGAGAGTAGGACATCGCCAGGCTTTAAATATCGTTACCTGTGTATACATGTAACAACATCTACAGTGTACTAATCTGTTGATGACAATTTGTTGGAGGGATGGCTGAGTGGTCGAAAGCACCGGTCTTGAAAACCGGCAACCGTTAATAGCGGTTCTAGGGTTCAAATCCCTATCCCTCCACCACCATTGAAAAGCCCGCTGAGAAATCAGCGGGCTTTTTTCATATTTGTCGTTTAGAAAAACAAAAAAGAGCACTAACGTGCTCTTTATCTGTAACTCCACACCGGCTTGTTATCACTTATAGATAACTAGTCTTGGAGGTATTTATCTTCAGCTACCTGCCAAAATGCTCTAATTAACGGATTTTCTAACTGCGATCGCTTACAGCACACTCCCAATTCAAACGGCTTGATTGGCTCTATTTTTAAGCGGTCGACTTTATCTCTCACAGGGCTGTTGTTGATTACAACGTCTGGCGCGATACCAACCCCACAACCAAGAGCAACCATACTTACGATCGCTTCATGACCTGATACCTGAGCGTAAATGTTGGGCTTTATCTTCATCTTTTTGAACCACGCGTTCGCACGTTCTCGTGCAGTACCTGCTTCTGGGATGATAAAAGGTACTTCATTCCAGTTTGGTTTATCTGATTGCAGCTGCTGGCTAAAACTACTCACACCGGATGGGATGATGACTGACAGTGGTATATCGCTGATGGTTTCGAATTCTAATCTTGAGGGAAGAATGTCTGGCTTCGCTGAGATAGCAATATCTGCTTCATCATTTAAAATCTTGTCGATGGATTGAGCCGGATCGCCTGTAGAGAGCTTAAATTCAATGTACGGATGAATAGCTCTGAATTCGGTTATGAGCTCGGGTAGGTGGCTGTAGCTAGCCGTTACCGAGCAAAATATGCGAATCTCACCTTTAAGTTCTTGCTCACCACCTTTCAGGTGAAGATTGTATTGCTGCCACTCTCCAACGATGCTTAATGCTACTGGCAATAGGTGCTTTCCTGCTGGAGTGAGATCAACACTGCGGTTATCTCTAATAAGCAATTCTTGCCCCGTTTCTTCTTCAAGCTTTTGTACCTGACGACTAAGTGCTGAAGGACTGACGTGCATAGCAGCAGCGGTTTTGCTGAAACTCTTGCTATCACATAAATGTATAAATAATTGTAGAGATTTTATGTTCATGTTTTGCGATCGTTTCCATGTTGCATTTATTGCAATAACTAATTGTGAATATATCACTTTCAGCAACGGAGTGTCTGTTTTAGTATGAAGTCATTCGATAGAGAGATATCGACCTTACGGACTTATTTTTAAAGGAGTGCCCTAGAATGGCTAACTATTTCAATACATTAAACCTTCGTGAACAACTAGACCAATTAGGTCGTTGCCGCTTCATGGATCGTGAAGAATTCACGACAGAAGCTGAATATCTTGAAGGTAAGAAAATCGTAATTGTTGGTTGTGGTGCTCAAGGCCTAAACCAAGGTCTGAACATGCGTGATTCTGGCTTAGACGTATCTTACGCTCTACGCCAAGCGGCAATTGATGAAAAGCGTCAATCATTCAAAAACGCTGATGAAAACGGCTTTGTTGTGGGTAGTTACGAAACGCTAATCCCTCAAGCAGATCTAGTTATCAACCTTACTCCAGACAAGCAACATACAAACGTTGTTGAAACAGTAATGCCTCTAATGAAGCAAGGCGCTGCTCTTGGTTATTCTCATGGCTTTAACGTTGTTGAAGAAGGCATGCAATTACGTTCTGACCTTACGGTTGTTATGGTTGCGCCTAAGTGTCCTGGTTCTGAAGTACGTGAAGAGTACAAGCGTGGCTTCGGTGTACCAACACTGATCGCTGTTCACCCAGAAAATGACCCTAAAGGCGAAGGTTGGGATATCGCTAAAGCTTGGGCTGCTGGTACTGGCGGTCACCGTGCAGGTTGCCTAGAGTCTTCTTTCGTAGCTGAAGTTAAATCTGATCTTATGGGTGAGCAAACTATTCTTTGTGGCATGCTTCAAGCGGGTTCTATCGTATCTTACGAGAAGATGATTGCTGACGGTATTGAACCAGGTTATGCAGGTAAACTTCTACAATATGGTTGGGAAACGATCACTGAAGCACTTAAGTTCGGTGGCGTAACTCATATGATGGACCGTCTATCTAACCCAGCTAAAGTTAAAGCGTTTGAGCTTTCTGAAGAGCTAAAAGATCTAATGCGTCCGCTTTACAACAAGCACATGGATGACATCATCTCTGGCCACTTCTCTAGCACTATGATGGCTGACTGGGCGAACGATGACGTGAACCTACTAGGCTGGCGTGAAGAGACAGGTGAAACTGCATTCGAAAACTACCCAACTTCTGACGTAGAAATCTCAGAGCAAGAGTACTTCGATAACGGTATCCTAATGGTTGCTATGGTTCGTGCTGGTGTTGAGCTAGCATTCGAAGCTATGACAGCATCTGGCATCATCGATGAGTCTGCTTACTACGAGTCTCTACATGAGCTTCCACTAATCGCAAACACAGTTGCTCGTAAGCGTCTTTACGAAATGAACGTTGTAATCTCTGATACAGCTGAGTACGGTAACTACCTATTCGCAAACGTAGCAACACCACTACTACGCGAGCAGTTCATGCCTTCAGTTGCAACTGACGTAATCGGTCGCGGTCTAGGTGAAACATCTAACCAAGTAGATAACGCGAAGCTAATTGAAGTAAACGAAGCTATCCGTAACCACCCTGTAGAGTACATTGGTGAAGAGCTACGTAGCTACATGAGCGACATGAAGCGTATCGCTGTAGGCGGTTAATTAGTCGCTTAGATACTGATAAATTTGCAGAAAAAGCGAAGCAGTATCACCAACTCTTTACAGGTCGGAGTTATAAATAAGCAACACAACATCTAATAAAAAGGCTTGGTCGCCGTTGACCAAGCCTTTTTGCTTTTAGTAACAAAGTCTTAAAAATCAATCAAATGAACATTGTTTGATCAATCTTCGTCGACTTTTAGTTCTTGATTGATCTTCAGAAATACAAAAGGGTTGGTGTTTTCACACCAACCCTTTCAGTTTTCTTGCTTTACGCTTACTTGTCGGCAATCTTTGCTTCTAAGTTCGTTAGCTTTTGTTCCATTTCAGTCAGCTTTTGGCGAGTGCGCAGTAGTACTTGTGTTTGAACATCAAATTCTTCACGGCTTACAACGTCTAGCTTGTTCAGTTGGCCTTGGATAACCTGACGAACTTTTTGATCTACGTCTGAACCAAGCTCTTTTACTGGTTGAGGCATAGAATCGTGGATCTGCTTAGCAATCTGCTCTAGTTTTTTTGGATCAAACATATCAATTAAAACTCCTGAATATTTATCACTATTCTATTTAATCACACTTGAGATGTCGCCTATGGCGTACAAAAAAAGGCCACCGAAGTAGCCTTTTTATTGTTATTACGACTTAGTGATTACTTATTATCAGCTAATTCTCTGTGCGCTGCTTTTGCTTCATCGACGCGAGCTAGCTTTTCTAGGTCTTTGTCTTCAACAAATACAGGTAGAGGTTTGTGTTTTTCAGCCAAGTAGCTGTAAATCACTGGCAGTACAAATAGCGTGAAGATAGTACCAATCGCTAGACCAGCAACGATTACGATACCAATACTAAAGCGCTGAGCTGCACCCGCACCGCTTGCGTACATCAGTGGGATTAGACCCGCGATCATAGCAGCTGTTGTCATCAGGATTGGACGAAGACGAACCTTTGCAGCTTCCATTACCGCTTCGATACGAGTCTTGTGATGATGCAACTGTTCTTCTTTTGCAACTTCACAGATCAAGATACCGTGCTTGGTAATTAGGCCGACCAAGGTGATCAAACCTACTTGCGAGTAGATGTTCATCGTTGCCGCGCCCCAAGCCAGAGCGATTAGGGCACCACAGATCGCCAGTGGTACAGATACCATGATAACTAATGGATCTTTCAGGGATTCGAATTGAATCGCCAGTACCAAGAAGATGATAGCCAGTGCTAGACCAAAGGTCGCGTAAAGTGCGCTACCTTCAGTTACGTATTGGCGTGCTTCACCCATGTAATCGTGGTTGTAGCCACTTGGAAGCTTATTCGCCGCCGTGTCTTCAAACCATGCAATTGCATCACCCATTGCAGCGCCTGGAGCAGGTACCGCACCAATCGTCGCAGAGTTCAATTGGTTGAAGTGAGGAAGAGAGCGAGGCTCTGCCACAACATCAATCGTGATCAAACTTCCTAGTGGTACAGCATTACCGTCCGCAGCTCGTACGTAGTAGTTATTCATCGACTCTGGGTTCAAACGGAATTTACGTTCAACTTGAGGAATGACCTCGTAAGAACGGCCATTCAAGTCGATACGGTTTACGTAGCCATCTGACATCATGGTACCGAGTGTGATACCGATATCTTGCATGGTCACGCCGTATGCGCCCGCTTTATCCTTGTCAATGTTGATCTTCATGGTTGCTGAGTCGTAGTTCAGGTCGAGATCTGAATACACGAACAGTGGATTTGAAGAGACATCAGCCAGAATGTCTGTGGTGATTTGGAACAAGCTTTCAAAGCTGTTTGGCGTTGTAATGACAAACTGAATTGGAAGACCTGAACCGGCACCTGGTAGTTCTGGCATTTGGAATGCAGTTACTGCCATTCCTGGAACGTCTTTCACCAAATTACCAACGCGGTTTGCTACGTCTGATTGGCTTGCTTCACGTTCGCTCCAAGGCACCATAGATGCGATACCAAATGCTTGGTTTGCATTAGGCACACCTGTAAATACCTGCGCGTAAGCTACTTCTGGCTGATCAGACAGAATCTTGTTTACGTCGTTCATGGTGTTTTGCATGAAGTCTAAGTTCGCATTCGACGGTGCTGTACCCATCAACATGATTACACCTTTATCTTCTGAAGGCGCTAACTCACTAGGGATGAACTTGAATAACAGTGGCAAACTTGCAAATACGATGATAGCGAAGCCAATGAAGACTGGACGATGCTGCATTACCGCACCAAGCATACGCTCGTAACGGTTAGTCATGCCATCCAGCACGCTATGAACTTTCTGCTCAAACTTACTCGGCTCAGCGTGAGCTTTTAGCATTTTTGAACACATCATTGGCGATAGCGTTAGTGCCACGATACCCGAAACAAAAACTGAACCGGCTAGGGTTAACGCAAACTCTTTAAATAGCGAGCCTGTGATACCACCCATCATCGCGATTGGAGCGTATACCGCGCCTAGCGTTAATGTCATTGCAATAACAGGGATCGCAATTTCACGAGTACCGATAATTGCTGCTCGGAAAGGTGATTCCCCGAGCTTGATATGCCGGTCGACGTTCTCTAGTACTACGATTGCATCATCTACTACCAGGCCGATGGCGAGTACCATAGCCAATAGCGTCATCAGGTTCCAAGAGAAGCCCATTGCCTGCATCACCATTGCCACACCAATCAAAGACAGTGGGATAGTAACGATAGGGATCAGTACCGCTCGGAATGAACCTAAGAACAAGGTAATTACGATCAATACGATTAATGCTGCTTCAAGAATGGTTTTAATAACCTCTTGAATTGATTCGTTAATCGCAATGGTTGAATCGTACATTACGTTCATAGAGATATTGCTTGGTAGGTTCTTCTCTAATTGAGGAAGAAGCTCAAGTACATCTGCAGCGATGTTGATTGGGTTAGCACTTGGTGCCGCGTTAATAGCTGCAACAACCGCTTCTTGACCATTAGCACTTGCGCGGTAAATGTCGTGGCTTTTCTCTAGAGAAACCTTAGCGATGTCGGATAGGCGAATGATCTCACCTTCACCGCTCTTCACTACTAGGTTTTCTAATTCTTCAGTGTTTGATACCTGAGTATCTGCACTGCCGTTGTAAAGCACGAACTCACCGGTCGCTTGACCTGTCGCTGATTGGTAGTTGTTAGCGTTCAGTACCGTCATCACATCAGATGCAGTTAGGCTAACCGCCGCCATTTTTGATGGGTCTAGCCATACGCGCAGTGCGTATTTCATACCACCATATAGGTCAACTTTGGATACACCATTTACCGTAAATAGCTGCGGGTTGATTACACGCTCTAGATAATCAGTAATTTGGCTCGACACCAACTCGTCACTGGTAAAGCCAATGTAGAGTACCGCTGTCGTTGAACCCGTAGACATAGTTACGGTTGGATCTTCGGCTTCTTTAGGAAGCTGAGACCGTACCGAGTTTGTCTTGGCCAGTATGTCTGACAACGCCGCATTCGGGTCGGTGTTCAGCTTCATGTTTACGGTAATCGTAGAACTACCAAGTACAGAAGAAGAAGTCATATAGTCGATATTATCCGCTTGAGCCACAGCCTGTTCGAGGGGCTGGGTGATAAAGCCTTGGATAAGATCGGCACTTGCACCGTAGTAACTCGTGGTTACGGTTACGACGGTATTCGTCATTTCAGGGTATTCACGCACCTGCATTTTGAAGATTGCTTGTAAGCCAAGCAGAGCAATCAAAAAGCTGATGGATACCGCTAGAACTGGACGTTTAATAAAAACATCAGTAAAGCGCATTGTGCCTCCAGTTACAGCTTAGGTGTTTCAGATGGTGGAGTGATTGCATCACTTTCAACAACCTTAACTTTGGCACCGTTACTTAGACGTACTTGGCCAGAAGTTACAACTGTATCACCGGCTTTAACGCCTTCAAGGATGTGTGCGATCTCTGCGGTACGCTCACCTACTTTTACAACATGTTGAGCAACACGTTGAACGCCGTCTTCTTCCGTCAGGATGTAAACATTGTCACCATATAGAGTGAAAGTAATCGCTGTTTGAGGCAAGGTTACTTGGTTCTCTAGCTTAGGTAGAATGATGTTAGCGCGAGCGAACATGCCGCTACGAAGTTGGCCATCATTGTTTGGAATATCCGCTTGAACTTGAATAAGACCACTTTGGATACTTACAGCTGGTTCAATGGCACTGATAGAGCCTTCAAACGGTTTCTCTGGGTAAGCATCAACAAAGATGTCGATAGCCTGACCAACATTGATACGAGAGATATCTGTTTGAGATACCGTAAAGCGTAGGCGCATCACGCTGGTATCTTCTAAACGAACGATATCTGTACCTGATTGCAGGTATTGACCTAGGTACACGTTACGAATACCCACTTTGCCATCGAAAGGAGCACGAATTTCACGGCGTTCGATAGATGCTTTTAGGCTTTCAATATCAGCAGATAGAGAGTAGTAGTTTGCTTCTGCTTCATCGTATGCTTCTTTTGAAATAGAACCTTTCTTATACAGGCCTTGGTAGCGTTTGTATTTTGCTTTTGCCGCAGGCAGGCGAGCTTCAGAACTCTTTAGATTTGCCTTTTCTACGCCAGAATCAAGGCGAACAAGAAGTTGGTCATTTTTAACATCAGTACCAGAACCAAAAGAGATTTGGTCAATAACACCGCTGGTTTCATTTGCTAGCGTGACACCTTGGTTAGGTTCGATGAAGCCGATAGCTTCAATTACTGGAACCCAGTCGATCGGCTGAACTTCAGTAACCGTTACTGGAAACTCTGGTTCAGGGCGGTTGGCCATATACTCAGCAATTTTTTGTTGTTTGAACATGTTGAACCCAATAACGCTGCCGAAAAGAAGTACAGCGATGAGTAACATGAAGAAAGTCCACTTTTTCATTATGGTCAAAACTCCGATCTAGTGTTTAATTATTGCATCCCAACTGGCTTCTATTGCAGATTCTAGTTCTGCCTCGTCGAGTTGGTAAAATCCTAAAGAATGCTTTCGCGCTAGAGATACGCTAGCCGCTAAGCTCAAGCCACCTAATACTTCGTTATTAAGTGGTTTAAACAGTCCTTGCTCTTTACCTTCATTAAATAACAGCTCAACTTGGGCAAACATTTCACGTTCTAGTTCCCTGAAGTTTAGGCTATTTTTGATGGGTAGAGAGTCATACTGAACCCGGTTTTTTATCGCGGCTAAGTTCGTTCCTGCTAAGTTCCATATGTTTAACCACATAGTACGATAGCGTTGCTTAATTGGATCCGAATCATTAACCCCTTCTTGAACAGCATCTGCTACCCGTTGAGTCACGAGCACTCGAACATCATCGATCAAGTGGTCTTTATCGTCGAAGTAGCGGTAGATAGTGCCTGCAGCCACTCCTGCTTCTTTTGCTAATTTTTGCATTGAAAGGCCTTGAAAACCGACCTCTGCAATGAGCTTTTCAGCGGCAGAAAGTATTTGTTGGCGTTTATCCTGAGGTACATGAGTTGTCATTATGCCATCACCAATGAATGAACGTTCATTCATTATAGCCCAAGAACCATACACATGTGCAACAAAGTTTTACACAAACGCCGTAAAAATCTTGTATAAGAGAACGTAGCATTCGTGCTATTGCAGCATTATTATAGGCGCGCAATTGAATTCGCCCCTCTAGACCAAATTGAGAATCAAATGAGACTGAACCCAAGACAAGATGAAGCCGTGAAGTATGTTTCTGGCCCCTGCTTAGTATTAGCGGGCGCTGGATCGGGTAAAACACGTGTTATCACCAACAAGATTGCTTACTTGGTTCAAGAGTGTGGCTACAAGGCTCGTAATATTGCAGCGGTAACCTTTACCAATAAAGCGGCACGTGAGATGAAAGAGCGTGTAGGGCAGAGCTTAGGGAAAAATGAATCGAAAGGGTTGATCGTTTCTACGTTTCATACCATGGGGCTAACTATCATTCGCCGCGAGTACAAAGCTCTGGGCCTTAAAGCGGGCTTCTCGCTGTTTGATGACCAAGATCAGTTAGCTCTACTTAAAGAACTAACCGAAACACAGATCGATGGTGATAAGGATCTGCTGCGTTCTTTGATGAGTACAATCTCAAATTGGAAGAATGACATGCTGACGCCAGATCAAGCGAAAGTAAGAGCTCAAGGCGAACAAGAACAGCTTTTTGCATTCTGTTTTGAGATGTATCAGAAACAGATGAAGGCATACAACGCGCTCGATTTTGATGATCTGATTGCGATGCCGGTATTGTTACTGAAAACCAATCAAGAAGTCCGTGAGCGCTGGCAGTCTCGCATTCGCTATTTACTGGTCGATGAGTATCAAGATACCAACACCAGCCAATATGAGTTGGTTCGTTTATTAGTGGGAGAACGTGGTCGCTTAACGGTAGTAGGTGACGATGACCAATCTATCTATTCATGGCGTGGTGCAAAACCGCAAAACTTGGTGTTGCTGGGTGAGGACTATCCGAATCTTCGCTTGATCAAACTCGAGCAAAACTATCGCTCAACCAGTCGAATATTACGTGCGGCGAATATCTTGATCGCTAATAACCCTCACGTCTATGAGAAGTCACTGTTCTCTGAAATTCCGGACGGTGAAAAACTCAAGGTATTGAATGCTAAGAATGAAGAGCATGAAGCTGAGCGTATTACCGGCGAGATCATCGCCCACAAGTTTTTGAATCGCACAGAATACAAAGATTACGCAGTGCTTTACCGAGGTAATCACCAGTCGCGCTTGATTGAAAAAGCCCTGATGCAGAACCGTGTACCTTACAAGATCTCTGGCGGTACATCTTTCTTCGCTAGAGCTGAGATTAAAGACATCATGGCTTACCTACGTGTGTTGGTGAACCCTGATGATGACAACGCCTTCCTGCGTATTGTGAATACGCCGCGTCGTGAGATCGGCCCTGTTACGCTTGAAAAATTAGGCAGCTACGCCAACATGCGCGGTAAAAGTCTGTTTGAAGCCAGCTTCGAAATGGGTTTAGAGCAAACGCTGACGGGCCGTGGTTTGGAAAACCTGCGTCGTTTCAGCGATTGGATTGTTCGTATCTCGGATAATGCTGAACGTGGTAATACAGTTGAGGCGGTTCGTTCTTTGGTTCGTGACATTAATTACGAAGATTGGCTCTACGAAACCTCTCCAAGCCCGAAAGCCGCTGAAATGCGAATGAAGAACGTATCTGATCTTTATAGCTGGATTGTGGCTGACCTCGAAGGTGACAACTATGATAAAGAAGAGAAGACGCTACGAGAGGTTGTTCAACGTTTAACTTTACGCGACATGATGGAGCGCGGGGAAGATAATGACGATGCAGACCAAGTTCAACTAATGACATTGCACGCTTCGAAAGGCCTAGAGTTTCCGTATGTATTCTTGATGGGGGCCGAAGAGGGCATCTTGCCACACCAAACCAGTGTTGATGAAGGTAATGTAGAAGAAGAGCGTCGTCTTATGTACGTAGGGATTACGCGAGCGCAGAAAGAGCTGACTTTTACTAAGTGTCGTGAACGTCGTCAGTACGGTGAATTGATTAAGCCAACACAAAGCCGCTTCCTTGACGAGTTGCCGCATGATGATGTGGAGTGGGAAAGCGTTAAGAAACCACAATCCGCTGAAGAAAGAATGGAAAAAGGACAGGCACACATTGCTAATATTCGTGCGATGTTCAACAAAAAGTAGCGTCTGGTTCTGAAAGCATTAAATAGAGACAAATAAAAAGGTGACCATAGGGTCACCTTTTTTGAATTGGGTATTTTTAATTACAGATCGGTAAATTACAGACCAGCAATCATGTGCTCGATAGCATCTTTGATTTCGTCGTCTGAGCAGTCCATACATGAACCTTTCGCTGGCATTGCATTAAAGCCGTTGATTGCGTGGTTAGCTAGGATATCGCGACCTTGAGCAATACGAGGTCCCCAATCACCAGCATCACCTGTTTTAGGTGCGCCACTTACGCCAGATGCGTGACAAGCGATACAAAAGGTACCGTAAACTGTTGCGCCATCACGAGGGCCTGTTGGTTCTGCGGCTACTGGTTCGCTGCCGACTAGGTAAACTTGACCAACTGGTTTGATGCGTTCAGCAATTGCATCTTGCTCTGCTTCGCTAAGGCCTGAAGCCATTGCGCCAGTTGAAAAGGTTAAAACTGCGATGACAACGCTTAAAATTCGACGAGACATATCCATTAAACTCACTTTACATTCCCAAGGTAAGTACGTGCTTACCAATTTATAGTGTTGGAGGGTGTTTTGGCTTAACCAGCAAAGAGCAACTGTTAAACCAATGTAAATAATGGGTGATTATATCCCGATAAGTTGTTGCAATAAACAACAACTTATAAGCTGTGGCGGGTTGTAGTACTCAAATAAGGGGTTTATCACATATTAACTGTCGAAAAAGAGACCAAACAGAAAAAAAAGTTAAAAAAGTACTAGACGGCATTGGGTGATATACGTATTATTCCACTCCGCCGACAGGGCATGCGCCTGTAGCTCAGCTGGATAGAGCGTTGGCCTCCGGAGCCAAAGGCCGAAGGTTCGAATCCTTTCAGGCGCGCCATCCGGTCTCTTACTTCGGTAAGTGAGAAATTGGCAAAAAAGAAATAATGGTGGCTATAGCTCAGTTGGTAGAGCCCTGGATTGTGATTCCGGTGGTCGCGAGTTCGAATCTCGTTAGCCACCCCATTCTTTCTTTACAAAATATCGGTAGCTTCGGCTTCCAGTGTTGATTCATTCTTCCCAAGAATCGATACAAAATTAGTCGGTGAATAGCGCAGCTTGGTAGCGCATCTGGTTTGGGACCAGAGGGTCGGGGGTTCGAATCCCTCTTCACCGACCACTATTTCAATAATCGCTTTTAAGCGGTTATATAAAAAATTAGTGGTGGCTATAGCTCAGTTGGTAGAGCCCTGGATTGTGATTCCGGTGGTCGCGAGTTCGAATCTCGTTAGCCACCCCATTAATTTTGGTAGCTTCTTTGAAGTTCCCAGTTTGAGAAATCAAACAAAACGTCTCGGTGAATAGCGCAGCTTGGTAGCGCATCTGGTTTGGGACCAGAGGGTCGGGGGTTCGAATCCCTCTTCACCGACCACCTTAAGAAGCCTCGTCAGAAATGACGGGGCTTTTTTACGCCTGGAATTTAGATAATTTGAGACCAGAGGGTCGTGGGCTGGATCGCCAGTCCGATCAAATCCCTCTTCACCGACCACCTTAAGAAAGCTCATCAGAAATGATGAGCTTTTTTTCTATCTGGAGAAAAGATAATGGTGTATTCGGGGGCTGGAAGCCCAGTCGCATCAAATCCTTCTTTACCGACCACCTTTAAGAAAGCTCATCAGAAATGATGAGCTTTTTTTCATCTGTAGATCACTAGGCTGGAACCCTAGTGGGGTTCGTCTGATGTTCAAAGAATCTCTCTTCACCGACTACATTAAGAAGCCTCAGTCGAAATACTGGGGCTTTTTTGCATCTGGGATTTATTTAATTTGGGACCAGAAGGCCGTGGACTTGCCGCCAAGCTGATAGATCGCCAGCTCGGTGGTTCGTCAGGCCGCAGGAAGCGCTTCCGCGCCGAATCTCTCTTTATTTACCACAATAGAGATTTCAGTCGAAAGGTTGGGATTTTTGACATCTGTCGTTTCAGTTATTCTTGATTTTGAATACTGAGAGCCTAAATATTTCAACGCCTTGCTTGATGTAGCCTTGGTAAAATCCATATTCTATATAAGGCGATCTCTTGCCTTTTTTCTAGATTATCGCGCCTTTCTAGAGGTGTCTGCTTTATTAAATGAGCTGATCGATATCTAATTTTATATAAAATTCACCGCCAATCATTCGACAAATTAATAGGTTTGGTCTAAAGATTTCTATGAAAAGTGAAATTTGACGCTAAATATGTTCCCTAAGGTCTGTATTTGACAGTTTTCTTTACATCAAGTCGCTCAAAATCGTCTCCATTTTAGTAAGTCTTTCGTTTCACTGGTTGGTATTCGCTGAAATGATGTGAGGGGTAATATATATGGCCAATATGCCTTCATCTGGTTGTTTTGTTTGCTTAAATGATAAAAATTAGCGTTTGTTTCTATAGTGTTAATTGTTTTTTGGAATAATTATTTGTTTTTAGTGACTGGTAGTGAGATCTGCTTTTAACCATAGGTTTAACTCTACAAGTAAGTGGTAGTAAGGGATTTGTGAGTATTTATTATCGACAATAGAATGTTGATTTTTATTACTATATGCTCTCTGGGTGAATAGTTATGTGGTGCTTTTGCTTGTTAAGCGTTTAATGTCGACTTTTTATCCTATTTTTGTTGCTTTTCTGTGAATTATTTGCCAAATTGTCAACCGTATAAAATATCAGAACAATATTCTGGTAAGAATGGATTCAATTTTGCAGACAGGGCAGAGAGCTGCCAAAGCAGTAGAGGTCTGGTAATGTCACTTTTAGAAGTAAAAAATCTTCGTATCGAATACCCATCTCGTCATGGAGTTCACGCAGCAGTAAAATCGCTTTCGTTCAACATTGAACGTGGTGAGATTGTTGGCGTTGTAGGGGAGTCTGGTGCCGGTAAATCAACAGTAGGCAATGCTGTGATCGATCTACTGAGCCCTCCTGGTCGCATTGCTAGCGGCGAGGTATTTTTGGATGGCGAAAAAGTCTCTGGCCTATCTCCTGAACAGATGCGTTCTGTTCGCGGCTCAAAGATTGGTTTTATCTTCCAAGACCCAATGACTTCTCTTAACCCTCTATTCACAGTAGAGCAGCAGTTAAAAGAAACGATTCATGCCAACATGAAGGTTTCGGATCAAGAAGCTTACCAACGCTCATTAGACTTGATGAACCAAGTTGGTATTCCGCAACCAGAAAACCGTTTAAAGCAGTACCCACACCAATTCTCTGGCGGTATGCGTCAGCGTGTTGTTATCGCGATCGCATTGGCAGGTGAACCTGACTTAATCATCGCAGATGAACCAACAACCGCACTGGATGTGTCTATCCAAGACCAGATTTTGGGTTTAATTCGCGACCTATGTATTAAGAAGAACGTAGGTTGTATGTTGGTTACGCACGACATGGGTGTCGTATCTAACGTTACCGATCGCGTAGCGGTTATGTATCGTGGTGATTTAGTTGAGTTTGGCCCGACGGCGAAAGTCCTTGGTACTCCTGAACACCCTTACACGCACAGTCTTATCTCAGCGGTTCCGCGTTCAGATCGTAAACTCGATCGTTTCCCTCTTGTGAGCTACATCGAAGAAGCGCACGAGATGGAACCACTTGATGTGAAAAACCACTGGTTAGGTCAAAGCCAAGATCACCGTGATTACACTGGCCCGTTGTTGAATGTTGAAAACGTCAACTTACGCTTTACCACCAAGGATTCTTTCTTTGAGAGTCGTCGTGAGTACGTTCAGGCGTCAAACAACGTGAGTTTTGAAGTACACGAAGGTGAAACTTTTGGTCTTGTGGGTGAATCTGGTTCGGGTAAATCAACGATTGCTCGTGTGATTGCTGGCTTGTACGCACCCAACTCAGGCAAAGTGACCTTTGAAGGTATTGACCTTACTGGGCTTAAGTCTGAGAAAGAGCGTCGCCCAATGCGTCGCCAAATGCAGATGGTGTTCCAAAACCCATACACATCAATGAACCCTCGAATGAAGATCTTCGACATCATTGCTGAACCGATCCGATTCCATAAGCTTACGCGCAACGAGAATGAAACTCGTCAGATCGTTCACGACCTGCTAGAGCACGTTGGTTTAGGCAAGATGGCTGGAGTTAAATACCCACACGAATTCTCAGGTGGCCAACGTCAGCGTATTTCTATCGCTCGCGCCTTGGCAACTCGCCCACGTCTTCTGATTTGTGATGAACCTACGTCGGCGTTGGATGTGTCGGTACAGGCTCAGATTCTTAACCTATTAAAAGACTTACAAGACGAGCTCAACCTAACCATGCTGTTCATCAGTCACGATTTACCAGTTATTCGTCAAATGTGTGATCGTGTTGGTGTGATGCAAATGGGAGAGCTATTGGAAGTAGCGCCAACAGAGCAGTTGTTCCAATCGCCTCAGCATGAATACAGCAAACACCTAATTTCTTTAATGCCTGAATTTACGGGTTTAAGAGAAGAAAAAGCAGTGGCAAAAGCCGCGATATAAAAATCAGCAGGCTGGAATTTGGCTTGCTAAAAACAATAAACAGACGCAAATACAACAACTAGGGATCTGGATTCCCGCATGAAGGAGTTATGCAATGAAAACCATGAAAAGCAAATTAGCAGTAGCTTTAATGGCAGCTGGCCTAAGCTTTAGTGCAGCAGCAGCAGATATTACCGTTGGCTACGCAGCTGACCCGGTATCACTTGACCCGCACGAGCAGCTGTCTGGTGGCACACTGCAAATGTCTCACATGGTGTTTGACCCTCTAGTACGTTTCACTCAAGAGATGGATTTTGAAGGCCGCCTAGCATCTAGCTGGGAGCGTGTTGATGATACGACTTTCCGTTTTAACCTACGTAAAGGTGTGAAATTCCACTCTGGTAACGAACTGACTGCTGATGATGTTGTGTGGACTTTTGAACGTCTACAAGCTTCTCCAGACTTTAAGTCTATCTTCACGCCATACGAAAAAATGGTAAAAGTGGATGACTACACAGTTGAGCTAGTATCAAAAGCGGCTTACCCACTAGTACTACAAACAGCAACTTACATCTTCCCAATGGACAGCAAGTTTTACTCTGGTCAAACAGCGGAAGGTAATGATAAATCTGAGCTAGTTAAGCACGGTAACTCGTTCGCTTCGACTAACGTTTCAGGTACTGGCCCATTCATCGTAACTCAACGTGAGCAAGGCGTTAAAGTAACGTTCGAGCGTTTCAACGATTACTGGGACACAGAAACTGAAGGTAACGTAGACAAGCTAACACTTGTGCCAATCAAAGAAGATGCAACGCGTGTAGCAGCACTTCTTTCTGGTGACGTGGATATGATTCACCCAGTAGCACCAAATGATCACAAGCGTGTTAAAAACGCTAAGAACATCGATCTAGTAACGCTACCTGGTACTCGTATCATTACGTTCCAAATGAACCAAAACAGCAACGAAGCACTGAAAGATGTGCGCGTTCGTCAAGCAATCGTTCATGCGATTAACAATGAAGGTATTGTTAAGAAAATCATGAAAGGTTTCGCGACAGCTGCTGGTCAGCAAAGCCCAACAGGCTACGCGGGTCACAACGAAGATCTAGTTCCTCGTTACGATCTGAAAAAAGCGAAAGAGCTGATGAAAGAAGCGGGCTACGAAGATGGCTTTACACTAACTATGGCAGCGCCTAACAACCGTTACGTGAACGATGCGAAAGTAGCGCAAGCGTCTGCGGCAATGCTGTCTAAGATTGGTATCAAAGTTGATCTTAAGACGATGCCTAAAGCACAGTACTGGCCTGAGTTTGACCTATGTTCAGCAGACATGATGATGATCGGCTGGCACTCAGATACAGAAGATTCAGCTAACTTCAACGAGTTCCTAACGATGACTCGTAACGAAGAGACTGGCCGTGGTCAATACAACTGTTCTGGTTACTCAAACCCAGAAATGGATGCGATTGTAGAAGCTTCTAACACTGAAACTGACCCTGTTAAGCGTTCTAAGATGCTGAAAGGCGTTGAAGCAACACTTTACAACGACGCAGTATTCGTACCTCTACACTGGCAAAGTGAAGCGTGGGGCGCGAAATCTAACGTAGGTGCAGCAGACGTAGTAAACCCAATGGTTATGCCTTACTTCGGCGACCTAGTTGTAAAATAATCTAGCTTGCTAGAATCGAGAGCCTGAAGCTTTCAGGCTCTCAATATTATTAAGATATAGATTTAAGTTTCGGTATTTGGTCTTCCTTCAGTCTGGCTAAATACCTTTTTTAAGACTGAATTTTTTGTTGTCTAGTCGCGGATTTCGATTAGACAGTCATGGATAGATAAGGGGCAAGGAATGGTTACGTTTCTGGTCAAGCGCCTGTTTCAGGCACTGATAGTGATGTTTGTGATCAGTTTGGTGGCGTTTGCCATTCAGGATAACCTGGGCGACCCGTTACGTGAGTTAGTCGGTCAATCTGTTTCAGAGGCGGAGCGTCAAGCGCTACGCGATGAACTCGGCTTAAATGATCCCTTCGTTACAAAATATACTCGCTTTATAGGCGCAGCCCTACAAGGTGATCTTGGTACTTCATATTTCTTTAAACGCCCTGCTGTGGACGTAATTTTAGACAAATTGGTCGCGACGCTTGAACTTGTGTTCGGTGCTTCTCTGATTATTGTTTGTCTGTCGATTCCATTAGGCGTTTATTCTGCAATACACCCAAAAAGTTTCTTCACTAAATTGGTCATGGCGGGTAGTAGTATCGGCATCTCGGTACCTGTTTTCTTAACTGCAATCATGCTGATGTATGTGTTCTCTATTGAGCTAGGTTGGCTACCGTCATTTGGACGTGGTGATACTGCAAACTGGTTTGGTTGGGAGTCTGGCTTCTTAACGCTTGATGGCCTTGCACACTTGGTATTGCCGAGCATTGCACTGGCATCTATCATGCTGCCTCTGTTTATTCGTCTAGTTCGTTCTGAAATGCTAGAAGTTCTAAGTTCTGAATACATTAAGTTTGGTAAAGCGAAAGGCCTAGCGCTAAACAAAATCTATTACCAACACGCATTGAAAAACACCATGCTACCGGTTCTTACTGTTGGTGGTGTTCAGATTGGTACTATGGTGGCATACACTATTCTTACTGAAACGGTTTTCCAGTGGCCCGGCACAGGTTTCTTATTTTTAGAAGCGATCAACCGTGTAGATACACCGCTGATTACCGCATACGTTATTTTTGTTGGTCTTATTTTCGTAGTGACTAACACGATTGTTGATTTGCTTTACGGTGTTATCAACCCAACCGTTAACATCACAGGGAAAGGAGCATAATCATGGAACAGACATCGACAGTGCCGTCTCGCTGGGAACGTTTTAAGCAATCAGACATTGTGTATTACTTCTTACGCGACAAAGTGGCCATGGTGAGTTTCGCCATTTTCTCAATCTTCTTAGTGATGGCACTAGCAGCACCTATTCTAGCGCCAACAGACCCGTACGACGTGACATCGATTGATATCATGGATTCAGAGCTGCCACCATCATGGATGGAAGACGGTGAAGAACGTTTCTTGCTCGGAACGGATGAGCAAGGCCGCGATATTTTATCTACCATGCTTTACGGTTCGCGCTTATCACTGACCATTGGTTTCTTAGCGGTAGGCCTACAACTGACGCTTGGTATCATCATTGGCTTGTCTGCGGGTTATTTCGGTGGCCGTATTGATAGCTTCTTGATGCGTTTCGCTGATGTTCAGCTTTCGTTCTCAACCATGATGGTTGCGATCATTGTCTCGGCTATCTTTAAGGCTAGCTTCGGCAGTGACTTCTATGCGCAATATGCCGTTGTTATGCTGGTGGTGATCATCGGTATTGCTGAATGGCCGCAGTATGCTCGTACAATTCGCGCATCGGTATTGGCTGAGAAGAAGAAAGAATACGTAGAAGCGGCACGTGTGATGGGCTTTAGAGCGCCTCGCATCATGTTCCGTCATATTCTGCCTAACTGTTTATCTCCAATTTTGGTTATCTCTACGGTACAGGTGGCAAATGCCATCATGTCAGAAGCGGCACTTTCTTTCCTAGGTTTAGGTCTTCCGGTAGACCAACCGTCACTGGGTGCTCTGATCAGTACAGGTTTTAACTACATTTTCTCAGGAGCATGGTGGATCACAGCATTCCCAGGTGTGCTTTTGGTAACATTGGTTCTAGTTATTAACCTATTAGGCGACTGGTTACGTGACGTGTTTAACCCTAAAATTTATAAAGGGTGATAGCTCTGATTGATTTTTAGATAAAAAAGTCACTAAATTAAGAGCCGTAAGCAATTACGGCTCTTTTTTTGCTTAATGGATCTGGAACTTAGTATCATTGATAGTGTCAATAATACTTAAAATGGAATTCATGTTTTATCGACATTGATTCGGTAATAATTAACCCGTAAGGGTTTAAGTGGTGGTTATGAAATTGACAATGAATGCTGTATGTCGTGCTGTGATGAGAAATTATCGTATGGGGCTTATCGCTGCATCCCTTTTGGTCTCGAGCCAAGTGAGTGCAGAGTCGGTTCTATGTGATGCAACTCAGGCAAGCACTAACCAATTACCACAGCTAGAGCAATCATGTCCGATCGGCAAGGGTGTTTGGGGGAGTAAGGCGCCTAAACGTCATTCTGATAACGAGCTGTTTTGGGTTCAATGTGGCCTGCTGAATAAGCCTTTGTCACTGAACCGAGCAAAGCCCCTATATGAGAAGATCTCAACTAACGTTTGGATGAAGCCTGAAGGCGGAGACTATCGTTGCTTAATCGGACCTTATTCTACCTTCTCTGATGCGAGAAAAGACTTAGCTCAGGTGCGCAAGGTTCCCGGCTATGGTGAAGCCTTTATTCGCATGGTCGATAAGTCGAAAACCTCATCACAGCCTATCGTTGCAAAAGCGGCAGAGCCAAAAATGGTTAAGCCTAAGGCTCCTGTAAAACCAAAACCTGCTCCGAAACCTGTGGCAGCTAAGCAAGCGGCAGCGGTAACGAGTGCTGCAGCTATTCAGGCGCTACCAAGCGGTAACGCGAATTCAGATAACGATTTGGAAATCGAAATTCGTGTGACAGCCAATGTTGCGGGTAGCCAATATGCGATTCCTTACCTTCTAGACCATCAACAACAGTTCTATATGGAGCAAGGTAAGCCTTGGAGCCGCCTAGATTTCGATAGCGCTGAATTGGTGTGTAGTCAGGTCAACATGAAGCTGATGAGTGAAAAGCAGTGGCAGAGCATCTTGAGCTCAAAGGTTATGGAAAAACAGAACTGGCCAATGCATTTACCTTATTGGGGCGCAGATAAGAAAGGTCTGTTTACCAATGGTAACGTAAATCAATTGAAAGGTTCTTCACTGCTTAATGTGATGTGTGTGAAGTAGCGAAGACCCGTTGTAATACCAAATAAGCCTCAGCCATTGCTGGGGCTTTGTTGTTTATACACCTTCCTTTTTCAACATCGGTTCGACTTCTGGGCACTCTTTCTTTATACGAATTTGACTAAAAATCGCTAGAAACTGTTCAAATAGAGCAATTGATGCGTAGAAAACCATAACTCAAGCAATAAGGTGATTGAGATTATGAGTTTAAAAAAACGATTAGAAGACGTGGCTCCACGCTTTGAAGCTGGAGGGAAGTACGAAAAGCTTTACCCTGTGTATGAGGCTTTTGCGACCATATTTTATACGCCCGGCAACGTAAACCAAGGCTTGACCCATGTTCGAGACAGCATCGATCTCAAGCGTATTATGATTCTAGTGTGGTTAGCGACCTTCCCAGCCATGTTCTGGGGAATGTACAACGTCGGGCATCAGAGTGTTTCGGCGCTAACATCCAGTTATCAATTGAATGAACTTACCTCTGTTATTGAAAGCAGCTGGCGCTTGTCATGGGCATTTGGTGATGCACAGTCATTGATAGCAAGTGGCTGGGCAAGTCAGATGTTGCTTGGTGCACTCTATTTTCTACCTGTTTATGCCACAGTGTTTGTTGTGGGTGGCTTCTGGGAGGTCTTGTTTGCAGTCGTTCGCAAGCACGAAGTTAATGAAGGCTTCTTTGTCAGCTCGGTGCTGTTTGCACTAATCCTCCCGCCAACCATTCCGCTCTGGCAAGCCGCATTAGGTATCACTTTTGGTATCGTTGTCGCCAAAGAGCTGTTCGGTGGTACAGGACGAAATTTCCTTAATCCTGCGTTAGCTGGACGGGCTTTCCTCTACTTCGCTTATCCAGCCAACATGTCGGGTGGACTTGTGTGGGTTGCCGCTGACGGCTATTCAGGCGCGACACCACTGAGTCAATGGTATGAGGGTGGTAGTACTTCGCTTATCAATAATATGACTGGCGAGGCGATCACCTGGATGGATGCGTTTATCGGTAATATACCGGGCTCGATGGGTGAGGTGTCGTCACTGCTTATCATGTTGACGGGTCTGATTCTGATTGCCATGAAGATAGCCTCTTGGCGCATTGTTGCGGGTGTGATTATTGGCCTTGTGGCGACCTCTAGTTTGATGAATTGGATCGGATCCGAAACCAACTCGATGTTTTCTATGCCGTTCTACTGGCACTTTGTGTTGGGTGGCGTTGCCTTTGGTACTTTCTTTATGGCGACCGACCCAGTTTCTGCCGCTTTTACCAATCAGAGTAAATGGGCTTACGGGATTCTTATCGGTGTGATGACGGTTGGTATTCGCGTGCTCAACCCTGCTTATCCAGAGGGCATCATGCTGGCTATCTTGTTCGCCAACCTCTTCGCCCCACTGTTCGATTTTATTGTGAAAGAGCAAAACATCAAACGCAGACAGAAGCGGACATTGCGTTGATTTAAATGAATAAGAGGGAAAGTGATTCCCATAAGAAAGGCTTACATTGATGTAAGCCTTTTAATTTTTATCGCGATTGATTTGAAGTTGATTTAACTCCACTTCAAATCAATCTCGAACGGTTGGGTGTGGCCACAATGCTCACCACACATCTCGTCGTAGGCACTGTTGTGAACCAGCATTGCCGACGCCACGTCTTGGTCGCTAAAGTGGTCGCGTGCTTGGTTAACACTCAAAAACTTCATTGGGTGCTGGTGGTCGTCTTTAATTAATTGCTTTTGCTCGCCAACGATTTGGTAAGCCAAGTAGATCCCGCCTTCAAATGATTCAATTAGTAGATTCATCACAAACTCCATTGCTGTTCTAGATAGGTCAGTACCTGTGTTACGTGGAGTTGGGAAGTAAGGTTCAAGAGGGGGCATAAAAAAAGCAGGCACAAGGCCTGCTTTTTAAGAGTTATCAACAAAAGGCGTTGATTATCTCATCGTTCCACGATACCGTTTATATTCTGTTCTGGAAATTATCTGGAAACCCTTTAATGATCTATGTGATAGGCATTTTCCAGAAATACGTGAATTATTTTTTTTTCTGAAGAAAATAGAAGTCTGGAAAACTGATTTTCCAGACTTATTTCTACTAAAAGGTAGGGCCTATAGGCTTTGGCGGAGGGGTGATCATAGAGTTGATATCCGTTTCCTGTATTTGGAAGCTATCGGCATTGACGAAACCACAATGAACTGGAAAGCGTTTGTAGTGAGAGGTGTTCTTACTCCATCTTAACGCTGAGTAGCCTCCCATAATCCGGTGACCAACCCATCTTTCATCTATGAGTTTGTAGCCACTTGGCTTGTTTAATAGTAAAAGGCTTCCCATGAATTGAAGCCATTGTTCATTTGTCAGAAGGCGATTTCCATAACCATGAAATGAGCGGCCACTTTCGTATAGGCTAAACCCCATATTCCAATATCGACATAGCTCTTTGATTGCTTCTGAAGCAGATGGCGTAGAGCCTTTTGAGCCAAAATCTATCATTGGAATGTGGTAGTGCTCATTGTTCACTATTACTTTTGAATGCACAGCGAGTTCAGTCTCTGGTTCTAAAGACATCAGCATTTCAAGAAGCGATCTTTCATTGATTTGAGCTACTGGCACTCTATATGTCGATCTATAGTCATTAAACGACTGAGGGACATACTGATACCTACTCATTTCCAACTGAGCATTGCTATTAATCCAAGGAGCTAATACTTGTGATACCCAAGCTACAGGGTGACGATTAAGCTTCATTCCGTGGAAGTTGCTACCTGCATGATTATTTAACATTAATCCCCTTCAACATATGGAAAAACTCCATTGAAAACTGGTCTGTCATTCCTGAGACAAAATCAATGATTAGGTGGGTTCGTAAATTCCACTCTTTCACTTTATCAAACTGAGCCAAATGCTCAACTAGAGAGTCGTTAAGAGTTGTATCATCACCAAGATTTTTCAGAATATTTGGTAATGAGTTCTGAAAAATAGCCGCTTTGTATGCGTTTAGGTGTTTTTCTGGGAGTCGATTAAAGAGCCTTCTATGGATGTGGAGGTCATTTTCTTTAATTGCATCGAAGTCATTTATAATTAATGACTTAAATTGCGCTAAGGGAAGCTCCAGTAGCTTTTGGTAGTCAGAAATAATTCCCGAAATTATGGAGTACCCAGATAGCTCCATGCGCTCGGCTTCCGAAGATGTAAACAGGTAGTCACCAGTATAAACCTTTAATATTTTTAACAGGTCATATGCTAGTGTGCCTTTAGATATGATTTCTTTGTGTACGTCCATATTGATTAGATCGTTATATTGATCAACAAAATTTTGGGCAACACTATCTACTAAGTAGTTTGACAGCTTTGTTTTGAAACTTAAAAACTGTCCAACAGGAGCCTGTTTATCGGATCTCAGAATGTTGCTCAAGTCTGAACATATCTTAGGTTCATCGTGTTTTAAGCTGACCTTCTCTAGCCCTTGGATTACATTGGTTTTGAAATGGTCTATGGAAATAATACTTTTTTCTATCCCATCTTCAATATCACTAATACAGTATGAAATATCATCAGAAGCCTCCATTAAGAAGCCTAGAGGGTGCCTTGTATTAGGTGTCATGCCAAGAGTAGACCAAGCACTTTTTATTACATCAATTTCAGTGTCGAAGTACCCCACTTTTTTAGTGAAAGGTTTCTCTTTATGCTCGTTAACCGTTGCAGGGCTATATGTGTATTTTAAGAATGCTGCAAGTTGAGCGTAAGTTAGGTTTAAACCATAAAAGCCATCATCACCTTGAAGTTTAGTGATGATCCTGAATCCCTGTGGATTTCCATCAAAAAACTTAAAATCATTGAGGGCTCTTTGATTCTCTTGAGATGTTGTGCCTAAAGAAGCAGATAACGTATCAACAGCCTCTTTAGAACCTGCCCATTTTGAGATTGCGGCTTCGCCAAAGTGTCCAAACGGTGGGTTACCAATGTCGTGCATTAAACATGCGGTTTCTACAATGTTAGATAGAGCTATACCATTATCTTTCCAATAATCTTTCTGTTCTTGGTCAATGTTACTAGCACCTGCAATTTTTTCTGAGATACAGGCAACGATGTAACGGCCTATATGAGAAACCTCGAGGGAGTGAGTTAAGCGTGAACGTACCGCGGAGTTACTTTCTAACGAGAAAACTTGGGCTTTTTGCTGCAGTCTTCGAAATGATGCTGAGTACATTAGTCGTGCACGATCACTTTGAGTAGCTGCTAGGAGAGTTCCGTGCTCAGCGGTGGACTCACGATGTCTTTCAGTATTTACAATATTTTTCACGCTCATTCTCTTAGGTAATTATTTTTGATGTGGTTTGTGAGATCTTCTTTTTGTTGTTTCGTTAGTTGAGCTATGTAAGTTGTTAGCTTTGCTGAATCATCATCCTCACAAAAAAAATAACTTAATGGCACACCAAGCTCATCCGCAATCAACTTTAGCGTTTGAACATCTGGAGTATGTTTCCCTTTTTCGTACTGGTTCATTCTCGGACTTGCAGAGCTCTCATCCATACCGATTCTCACTCCCAAGGCTTTCTGGGAGATTTTTGCTTTTTTCCGCGCTTCTTTGAGACGCAATGGGATTGGGTTTTGGAATGACACTTATGGCTCATATCTTAAAGCTCAACTTAACTAAGATTTTCTTAGTTTTACTGATTTCTGTATACTAAGCAATCCTTAGTATTTTGGTTGGTATAAGTAGTACATGAAACGTTCTATAAAAATCAGTGCAGTAATGCACAACTTGTTGATTGAAAAAAGAATGGATGGTTTTTCTGTAATAGAAGCTAGGGACGCTTCATTAAACATTGCAGATGGCATAAAAAATCTTGATGAGGCTAGGAAGAAGGTTTATCGCCAAATATGGCAATATCAACAAAGGGGGTGGCTTCGAACTGAAGGTGAAGGAAGAAACAAAAGGTACTTTCAAACCGAACAATTTAAATATCTTGAAGTGTTGCCCCGAAGAAAAGCTAAACGCGAATCTTCGATAACAGAGGTTACATCGGATTACTCAGTGCTATTTCGAGAGAGCAACGAATACAAAGGTGAATTGGAGATCGTGCTTGGCGAAATTAATGAATACCAATCATTAAGATGCCGCTTTCCTGAACTTGAGAGCCGATTATCCCCATTGCTACAGCAAGCAAAAGAACGTTCAGCACACTTGCTTGGAAAGATGAATGGATTAACGAATGTTCTTAAAACCCTCTCTGAGGACGGTCAACTATGTTAAGGCTTTGGTAGGTTGAATTTTTTGGAAAAAGCGTTGTAAAAGTCTAGGAAAAACCGACAGTTCTTCTTTTTTATCAAGAGGTGAGGCATCTCGACCTTTAGGGTGCTACCTGCTTAATTGAATTACCACTTGCCTATTTTTCTTGGTAATTACCCCGTTTTTATTGGTTATTCTTTCATCTTGAGTGGTAAGTTTTTGGGTTTTGATTTACCATTGTGGAAATGAAATATAAAAGCGTAGGCCAAAATGGAAGATAAGTTCATATTAAATTTGGTAGATGTCGCCCTTAAGGGAGATAAATCCACAGCGCAAATGATTGTTAGGAAGCTGGCTTCAAAGGTTCGCTTAGAAAACGCTTCTCTCTATGAGCAAATAACCCAGAGGTTGGCTTCTGATACTTTGCGTAGCAAAAACATTCGGCGTATGCCTTCACCGGTAGATTCAGATAGTAGGCAGAGTCTAATCAAGGTGGAAGAACCCGCGTCATTATCAAGATCTCCTATATATTCTGATAGTGTTTCTGATGTGTTTGAGCAGGTATTGCTGGAAAGAAAGTATGTAGATGCCCTGTTATCTGAAGGATTACAGCCAACCAAGTCTCTGATATTTCAGGGCCCCCCTGGTGTGGGTAAAACTATGTCTGCGAGATGGCTAGCAAACCAACTCGGCCTCCCATTGTTGATCTTGGATTTAGCTACTGTAATGAGTAGTTTTTTAGGAAAGACCGGAAGTAATGTTAGGGCTGTATTGGAGCACGCAATGTCTTTTCCATGTGTGTTGTTGCTTGATGAGTTTGACGCCATAGCTAAGCGTCGAGATGATGACCGTGAGTTGGGTGAATTAAAAAGACTTGTAACAGTACTACTTCAAACTATTGATGAATGGCCTTCAACGTCTTTACTTATTGCTGCTACTAATCATGGTGAATTGTTAGATCCAGCAATATGGAGGCGGTTTGATATGGAAATATTGTTTACAATGCCTTCTAAAGATATGATTGGTGATTACTTAATAGAGTACTGGCCTGATATTGCAGATAAAAAGCAGGAATATGTCGATAAATTTGAAGGAATGTCTTTTAGTAATATAGACAGGGAATTAACTCAGGAAAAAAGGGCAAGTGTGATTTCTGCTCTGACACTGAGGAATTTGGCAGGGGAAGAAAATATAGCTTATTACGAAGAACTGAATATTGAAGAGAAGAAGTCAATGGCTGTAAAGCTTCACAATCAGGGGTTTTCTCAAAGAGCTATCGCAAACAAGCTCGGCATAAGCAGACCAACAGTTAAGAAGTCGATTGAAGACTCAGAGGAAGGGTAAAAACAATGAAGAACTTTATTATTGGCTATGGTGAATCTCTTACTAACTCAGTAGAAGTAAGATCTGGTGGAGGTGATAAAAAACACCCATATTCTTTCTCTGAAGCAAGAGATAGGTTAGCTAAAGACCTGTCCAGCGTAATCGAAGATATTGATTCAAAGCCTGATGTACAGTGTGCAAATGGTGAGGTAGTAATAAAGTTCGTTCAGCACCCTTCTTATTTAGCTAAGTCTTACTATCCGACAAAGTTATTTAACCGATATGATATCAAGGATGTAGGTTCAAAATCATTACGTATAAAACCTAAAAAATGGGCAGTTAAAAAACATCCAGAAGAGGGGCTTACATCGTGTATTTTTGTATCAGGAAGCAAGTCGAAATTTGAAGCAATGTTACATAGCATTCAGCATGATAACTTACCTGAGTCTACGAGGGATATTATTAGATCTATCGAAAACGTAAGCTCAGTAGCTCCTGATGAAAAGATTAAACATATAGACAGTCAGAGTGAAGAGTTAAAACTAGAGGTTGTTCTGCATGCGTCGGTACACGATCAAGTTGTTAGAAACTCGTTTAATGACTATTTAGTTTCTCTTGGTGGCGGTGTTGACTGGAAAAGATCCAAAACGGTGGGAGGTCTGACTTTTTTACCTGTCACTATTGATAACGGCACAGAGCATGACTTGGCGCAATTTTCTCATCTAAGGGCTCTTCGGAGTATGCCGCAACTAAGGCTCAACCATCCCGACGTCATGCGAGAGTCTCTTAAAGAGGCTTTTGAGTTACCTCAATTTAAAGTGTTAAGTAATGATTTCAAGGTTTGTATTTTTGATGGCGGTATAGGCTCTGAGCATATCCTTCACGATTGGATAACTGAATATATTCCCTCAGATGTAACGCATGGGCACCCTAGTTTGCTATCTCATGGTAGTGAGGTATGTTCTACATATCTGTTTGGGCCTTACGCTGATGGTAGTCTATCAATGGGAGAACCGTATTCCAAAGTGGATATTGTGCGCGTGTTATCTGCCACAGATACAGACCCTGACTTGTTTGACGTACTGACTAGAATTGAAGATGTCTTAAAGAGAAAAGATTATAAGTACATAAATTTAAGTTTAGGGCCAAGACTGGCTATAGATGATGATGATGTACATGTATGGACTTCTGTTATTGATAGACTTTTACAAGATGGTCATTGCTTTGCCACTGTTGCTATTGGTAACGATGGTGACCTAGATGGTGAATTTGCTAGGATACAACCACCGAGTGACATGGTTAATTGTTTTGCTGTAGGAGCGAGTGACTCTAGAGGTGATGATTGGGAAAGAGCTTCATACAGCTGTATTGGGCCTGGTAGAAGCCCTGGAGTTGTAAAGCCGGATGGAGTGATTTTTGGTGGTTCAGATAAAGAGCTTTTTAAAGTTTACTCACCACTGACTCATTCTATTGTGGGCACGCTTGGTACAAGCTATTCGGCACCTTATGCATTGAGGGTTGCGGCTGGAATTGATTCTATAACGGATTTTGATTTAAACGCATCAACAGTAAAAGCTCTAATGGTGCATCACGCTAATCGTGACGAAAAAGAGCAAAATGATGTTGGGTGGGGGTTGTTGCCAAGTTCTCCTGAGTCTGTAGTGGAGTGTTTGGATGATGAAGCGATAATTGTATACCAAGGTGAGCTAAACAAGTCAGAGCATTTGAGAATCCCAATCCCAATTCCCGAGGGGATTGATTGTACTTGGGTTCACTTAAAAGCGACATTTTGCTTTAATGCAATTACAGATCCCGAGCATCCTTTACACTATACGAGAAGTGGCTTAGATATTGTGTTTCGGAGTAATGAAGGTAAGAAAAAAAATGATGAAGCAGATCATGCTGATTCAAAAACGTTCTTTTCTGTGGGGAATTTATATGAAACAGAAGATGAATTAAGGGAAGATGCGCACAAATGGGAAACGTGCATCTCTAGATCTCAACGATTTAAAAAAGACACTCTTCTAAATCCTGTGTTTGATGTTAAGTATCATGCTAGAGAGCAAGGCGGAGATAGCCAAACGGAACTGGAACCACTGAACTATTCCCTTGTTGTCTCTATTAGGGCGCAGGGTGATAACAATACTTATAACTTGGTGCTGCAACAAAACCAGACTTTACAAGCAGTGAAAGTTGCGAACCGAGTTCGAGTGTAGCGCTTAAGTATCGTCAAACCTGAACTATTATTTACACTTTTCAGGAGAGGGAATCGCTGAGACTTCCGAATCGAGTTCGGAAATTTTGTATTGATACTGCTGAATCATTAAGGCCAGTTGGTTATGCTGACTGGCCATTTCACTTAATTGTTGTTTATAGTCTTCAGCTTGCTTGTAATATTTTTCTTTCAAGCGCTTTTCATTCGCTAAACGCTCTCTCAGGTTTGCGATTTTTTCTTCGTAGAGGTTTTGCTTTCTCGTTTTTGGTGAGCTCTTAATCGCTGTCTCTTTTATCGTTGAGACTATGTCTTTGTAGTAATATGCGGACCCATCACCTAACCCTGCTTCTTCTTCTACGGCTTTGACTGAAATCTTTCTATTTGGATCTATACGTTCGGTTTGCCCACTTAGAATACGCTTTAGCGCATTTTCAAGCTCAACCCTCGTAATTTGGGACTTGATCATACTGGTCGCTTCCTATGTCGAATTTTTCGAATGGAATTTTAAATCGGTGCAGTACTTTTTCTGCCGCTCTAATCTGCGTTATGAAATGAGAATACATCGAACTTGTTAATGTGCCGATAGCATCCATATCTTTAACTTGTTGAGAGACCCAGGCATGACGCTTTTGCCAACTTTCAACTTGCTCTTGGCCGATGAGTTGGTTTTCACAACTCATGCAGTTTGCAGGTGAACTTATCTTATGCATCTGGCACTCATATCCTGCCATGCAATATGAGTGTAGTGTACCAACGAGATTTAGACGACCAGCTTTAACGTGCTCATTTATCGCATCCCAAGATTTATACTTTTGGGGAAGGGTCAGCCGATTCTTATTGATAGACCCTGCCATATGCCCCATAAGGTTGTTCGACTCCTTTCCTTCGTACCATTCATGGATTTTTTGTGTTGTAGATTCTTGAATAACATCGTTCAAGAAAGACTGTAATTCTGTGTCTATTTGTAGGGCTTTAATTTTACTTGCGAGCCCGCCTTCGCCATACCATTCTGTTGTAGGTAAGTCTAAATGTTTAAACTGCTGTTTAATTGCGATATCGCTGCAAAGATTGTGGCGTTTTGAAAATACAGCAAAAGTGCGACGAAGTTGATGGGTCGTTAATGGCCATACACAACCTTCAGCAATCCTTTCGTCAGCATGATTCGGTTCTCTATTTGGATTTATAACTTCAAATTCTATCAAGTCTTGAGCTGTAATAATTGCGCCAGCATCCTTACATAACCTGTTGAAATGTGTACGCATACTTCCGTCTTGACGAATAATTGGTTTTTGAGATTTTCTACCTTGCCCTAACCACAAACAACTTGAATCATAGTTGCTCATGGGGTCATCATCTTCTAATAACTGAATTCTCATATATCTAGAAATGGCTTCTGCAAGTTCGATTGCTTTTCGTGCTAAAGGAGTTGTTACCCACTCGGCGCGCTTCCCTGAACCTTGACTAAACTTATGCTGCTCAGATTGAAGAACAGTATAAGTACGCCCATATACTTCTTTTTCTTTATAACTGTTTGAATGAAGGCAGAATAACTCTGAGCGACGCATCCCCGTTAGTGCACCGCATACAATGTAGCAAGCCGTTTGTAACTCTATTACTTTCCCTTGAACTTTTACTGCGTGTCTTGGTAACAACATAGCTAGTTCAGAGTGCTCTAGGTGAGCTTGAAAAATACTACTATAACTAAAAGGCTGATGTTTATTGACCTCTACTCGATAGTCTGGAGAGGTTTCGTCTATCCAGTGCCAAGTGCCGGCTTTAATTTTATCATCAACCCTTCTCTTACCTTCTTCGTAGTTTTGTCTCATATCATGTAGCAACTCGTGTAATGCTTCTTTGTGCGGATAGTACTTTTCGACTAACCCAAAGCAATGGCTATATATCTTTTCCATTAGGCGAGTGGGAATTGCGTAGAACTGATTCTTACTGTCTTGTCTAGTTTTTCCAGTGGTCTCTTTAGAAAAAATAGTTTGTGTGTACCCATCTGGAAGAACTAGGTTGATGGGTAAATATCTTGCTATTTTTCCGGCATGCATAATTGCATTAAATAAGCCTTCTACTTGAGCGACACTGTAATTCTGGCTTCGAACGAATATGCAAAACTGGCTAAAAACCAAATTAGAAGTAAGGCTCCCTATAGAAGTATAACCTTCGCTATCTAGAAACTTATATACAATGCATAGCTTTGAATAACGAGCAATGAGAGTTGATGGCTTTATTACAGCCCCTTTTCTATGGTGACCTGCGACGTACAACCATGAGAAACAAATTAGCTTCATTTCTCTAGCTAAACTGTCATCTTCGATTTTGGAAAATACGATAGTTTTTTTATAGGTGACTCTTGCGTCAAGATAAGCTTGAAAATTCCATTCCTCATCTCCCATGTAACTTTTTGCAGAGCCATCATAATTTTTGGTGACAACAACGCTTTCTAGCTCTCGGTATTTTTTGTCTACATAAAGCTGAATTATTCTTTTGTACTCAGAAATGTTTTCTTGCAGGATATTTTTTGGTAGCTCAAAAAGAGGTGTCATGATGTATTCTCCTAAAAGTCGATATTGATGCCGTCTGGCCAAAGAGGATGACGGCCTTCGTTTTCAAGTTTTTTTTCTGCGAGCCTTTTGACCCTAGGATGAATTGTGAAGATTATGCGATTAATTGATGCGAGGAGGTCGGAGTAATTGTTGGAAAAATGCTGTTCGTCTAAATGATAAACCTTTGAGTCCTTGATTGATTCTCGATAACT
This sequence comes from Vibrio sp. QJM3NY_27, assembly GCF_057785955.1. Lineage (NCBI taxonomy): Bacteria > Pseudomonadati > Pseudomonadota > Gammaproteobacteria > Vibrionales > Vibrionaceae > Vibrio > Vibrio sp. QJM3NY_27. The sequence continues at coordinate 62,320 of NZ_CM173511.1, forward strand.
TAAAAGGCACCAAATGTCTTCGACACTCTCTATTATCACTTGGTTTTCGCAGTTGAAGCAGTTGTGAATGTCCGAGCACGCTAGGTGATCAACAACAAAGTCTTTTGGATTAAAGTGATTTCTTCTCCGATATTTATCGACATGTGCAGAGAACGCATTCTTACACCCAGTGCCAAGTACGGTTTTTTGACCATTAGACTCAGAGTATTTGTTTAAAAACTCTTCATACGGGAGAACCTCAATACCTAGTTCTTTCTTTGCATGTTCTTTTGCTTGATTAATATCAGAGCACTTTGCTACTCCTTCTATTGTGTATGTCGCTGCCAGAAGCTGTTTTTCATTTTCTACAGTATTGCCCGATGAATAGTGTTTATTAAATGTGCGAGGAGTGTTTCCCAATAAAAGAGATGTCTCTACTGCGTTACCGGTCTTCGCTAAATATCGATAACTACCACTAGCTCGGAATCTCGATGCTGTTGGTCTTAGTGGTTTATTATCATCAGTTATCAGAGAAAATGTTTGCTGCAGCCAATTTGAGAATGTTTGAATATGACCTTGTTGCAATGGTGCTGCTTTTCCTGATTTACCTTGATATAGCAAGTGGGAATCGGTTGATATTGACGTGCTAAGTTTAAGAAGTTGCTCAAAAAAACGTAGAGCTATCTTGGGGACGTGGTAAGTGCCATTGTCACCAATTGAAACTGATACAAACTTATTTGCTCTAGGTTTCAATACACTTTGCTCAAACCAAGCTCCGCCTTCATAAATTTTTTCTTTTGGTTTGGTCATGTTTAGTAGCACGGTTGTGTTTCCCCATGTGTAATACGCCAGTAAGAAATAAGCTGCGCTAAAACATTTTGTTATGGGGGATGTAATATTATGGGTAAACCCTTGGTATATAAAGGTTCCAATACGTTTATTGGTTGTAGCTTGAAGGAATTTTTCTGGGTTATCTAAGATTTGTTTTGATAGCTGGTTAAAAAAACGATAGATGACTTTTATAAGAACACTTAACTCTTGATCGGAATAACTTTCAGTTGGGTTTATTTCAGAACGAAACAAGGTATAAGGCGAGAACCAAGTTGAGCTGGGGTTCCCTAGCCTTTCTAAACATTTTTTTACACATGAAATCTGCTTTCTAGCGGAGTTCACATTCATTTTTTCAATTCTAACTTGTTCTATTAAATGCCTTTCTAAAGACTCAACAGCTTCCTGGCTCTCAGGTCGAAGGTTCTTTGAATCACAATAACGAACAAAGAGAGCAAAGTCTCGAAGGTAGCTTTGCTTGGTAAGATCTGAATATTCATTGGTATCATTAAAAAATCGATACCAACGTAAAACATCATCATCACGATTTGCTGGCCTTGCTGATTCAAAGCTCCTTTTAAAGGCTACACCATGATAAAAAAATCGAGTGAAATCGTATGTAAAATACTGATCAATACCGGTGCGCATTCTTATGGTCAAAATAGGGGGAGAATAGCTCATTTAAGTGACTCCTCTAGAATCTGATCAAGGAGAACCATCGCTGATTGATTAGCTTTCTCTTTGCGAAGGTATTTAAGGTATTTCCATGTTGTTTTGTCATCCTTGTGACCCATCCAAGCCATTACTAGCGCAAGCGCATCACCAACAGCTAGATGCTCTAAAAGAGCATCTAACCGGTAGGTTCCATAAGTTGCTCTCAAGTCATGTGTTCTATGATCGAATGATGTTTGAAACCTGTTCTTAATCTCTTCTCGTAGACGGCGAAAATACTGTTGAATATTATTGCTACATAGAGGCATTCCACGATTATTGAGTAAAAGAGTAGAGTGCTCTTGGTTGGTCTTTTTTGCTCGATTGAATCGACGTTCTGAGACGCTGTAATAGTACATCCTTTGCATCAGTGAAAATGGAACTTCGACCTTTCTGGTTTTCTTGAATTTTGTGTGCACCCCATTGGAGGGGCCGATTTCTACTTCGAATCTCTTTGAGTTGGGGGCTGGTTTTTCTACGGAAGCAATAGAGAACGTGCATGCCTCTTCGACTCTTAACCCTGATTGAATCTGTAATAGTTGATGAATAATGAATTCTTCAGAATAGTTTGTTAAGCAGGTTGCAAATTGAGCAAGTTCTTCTTTTGATAAAGGATTAAGTCTTTGGTTTTCGTTTTTGGCTGGTTTTCTAATTCTTAGATCTGTGGAGCGAACAACAAATTTAGGGTTGTTGTGGCTCATCATCCCTGTGTTTGCGATATGAACTAACTGGTAGTTAAACGGTTTATTATCTTCCGTAAAAGTTATAAAACGTTCGTGAGCCGCCCATTCATAAAACTTAATAACTTGCAGCATATAGAGCGATGCAGTTGAGTATGCGATCTCTCCCTTTTTAGCTGCGTTGAGTAAGTTATCGTTTCTAAACCTGTAAGTAGGCTTTAGGTAATCTGTAGGAGGAAAAGCATTCCAGGCACATCCAGTATCTTCAAGAAATTGCCAGTACCTTTTCATTGCTCTAACGCAGCAAGAAATATCAGATGCGCTTCTGATATTTTGAAGATAATTTAACCAGAGATTTACGGGAAGAATATACTCATTTTCGTTTGAGTAGAAAGTTGGAAAGCCTTTTAGTAAGAAAGACTTTGAGATTTTTGACGTAGGAAATATGCGAGGAACATTGAAATCTTTTGAGTGGATAACCGTAACCATACTAGCCTCGCAGAGTGTTGAACTCTATTGAGGCTAGTATGTTTTCCAGACTTTACAAATCTAAAGAGTAGATTTTCCAGACTACGATCTACATGGTAACGAACTCTTCGCTGCCCGTTGGGTGGATAGCCACAACAGAGTCGAAGTCTGCTTTGGTTGCGCCCATCTTCATTGCAACGCCGAAGCCTTGAAGCATTTCATCAACAGTGAAGCCGATGCCGTGCAGGCCGACTACTGTCTCTTCTTCACCAGCACAGACAAGCTTCATCTTACAAGGTTGACGGTGCTTGGTTACTGCTGTGTACATTGCAGTGAAGCCAGATGTGTAAACCTTGATGTTGTCTTTGCCGTACTTCTCTTCAGCTTCTTGAGTCGTTAGACCGATCGTGCCGATAGGTGGGTGGCTGAATACAACAGTAGGAACGAGCGTGTAGTCCATCTTCGCGTTTGTTTGGCCGTTGAATAGGCGCTCAGAAAGTTGACGACCTGCTTTAACAGCAACAGGTGTTAGCTCGATGCCGCCTTCCATGATGTCGCCAACACAGTAGATGCCAGGAACGTTTGTTGCTTGGAACTCGTCTACTTTGATGTAGCCACGGTCGTTTGTTGCAACGCCCGTTGATGCTAGGTTGATAGCGTCAGTTGCTGGGTGGCGGCCGATAGCCCAAATTAGGTGGTCAACGTTTTGAGTGTTGCCGTTCTCAAGGTGAAGAGTTAGCGTGCCATCTGCTTCTTTCACAACTTCTTTAGGAACAGAGTGCGTGTGAAGTGTTGGGCCTTCCGCTTCCATTACTTCAACCAACGTCTCGATGATCATTGGGTCGAAGCTACGTAGTGGAGACTCTTTACGACAGAACAGGTGTGTTTCTGTGCCAAGCGCACTTAGTACGCCAGCGATTTCTACTGCGATGTAGCCCGCGCCGATAACAGCAACACGTTTAGGTTGCTCCATCAGGTCGAAGAAACCGTTTGAGTCGATGCCGTGCTCTGCGCCAGGGATGTTTGGAATGGTTGGACGACCACCTACCGCGATCAGGATGTGATCTGCAGTGTAGTGTTCACCGTTAACTTCAACGGTTTTTTCATCCACAAACTTAGCAAAGCCTTTGATTACGTTTATTTTATTGTTACCAAGAACGCGATCGTAAGACTGGTGAATACGACCAATGTACGCTTGACGGTTTTCAACCAGTTTGCCCCAGTTGAAGCCTTTTACGTCAACGTCGAAGCCGTAGTCTTTTGAGTATAGGTTGATCGCTTCAGCGACTTGAGCACCGTGCCACATAACCTTTTTAGGAACACAACCAACGTTTACACAAGTACCACCAAGGTCTTGAGCTTCGATAAGTGCAACTTTTGCACCGTGCATTGCTGCGCGGTTAGCTGATGCGATGCCGCCTGAACCGCCGCCGATACAGATGTAATCAAAATGAGTCGCCATTACTTTCTCCATTTATTGAGGGTTGTGGGTACAGTGAGAGCACTGGATACCTACGTCCTATAGATTCTTAAATTATCTAATTATTATATTGAGGGCAGATCGGTTGAACTCAATCTCCCTGTTTAAAATTTATTCGTATACGTCACAATCTGTTGAAGATTCTGCAAACTGTGACGTTAAGTTCGAGATTACTCAGGTACGATCCACTCTACTTTGAAGTGACCGGTCGCCGGCGCAATTGCTTCCTTCAAGAATGGAAGAATTTCGTTCATTTGGCTTTCTAGCTTCCAAGGCGGGTTGATAACAATCATGCCTGATGCTGTCATGCCACGCTCGTTGGTGTCTGGTGATACGCCAAGTTCGATTTGTAGAATTTTGTTGATACCTAAGCTTTCTAGCCCTTCGATCATGTCTTCGATATCACAACGGTTTACCACGGGGTACCAAATTGCGTAGATACCGGTTGCCCAGCGCTTATGGCTTTGAGCAATCGCAGTCACAACATCGCGGTACTCTTTTGCCAGCTCATAAGGTGGGTCGATAAGCACTAAACCACGACGCTCTTTTGGTGGCAGGCTGCCTTTTAAGCGTTGGAAGCCATCTTCTTTGTAGATAGACACCTGACGATCGCGGTGGAACTCTTGCTCAAGCAGCGGGTGGTCTGCAGGGTGAAGCTCAGTCAGTACCATGCGGTCTTGGTCGCGCAGGTGTGCACGTGCAACACGTGGAGAGCCCGGGTAGAAACGCAGCTTTTCGCCATTGTTGAGTGCTGAGATAGACTCAAGGTAGCTTTGAATGTCTTCAGGAAGTTCTGTTTGTGCCCAAACGCGTGCAATACCTTGTTTGTATTCGCCCGTTTTTTCAGACCATTCATGCGTTAAGTCGTAACGACCTACACCAGAGTGAGTGTCATGATAAACAAAAGGCTTATCCTTTTGTTTCAAAGAATTAAGAATAAGGCTCTGTACGATATGCTTTACTACGTCGGCATGGTTACCTGCGTGGAAGCTGTGGCGATAACTTAACAAATTAAACTCTCGTAACACTCTCGAATTAGAGTGTGGTTAGTGTAGGTGGGGTTAATCAGACTATTATAACCCTCAATGGACCATAAATTCTCGATCAATTCAGGAACAGTCGTTCGCAATATGCAGTTAGTTATTGGTTCTGCTATTGAAATTTGCCTTCATGGGCACTATTTAATAACTATTCGCAGGTGATTTTTTAGGGCGACCCTTAGCCTGATGACTGTAAGACGACCTCATTACAAAAAAGACGAAAGTCTCTAAAGCCAAAGGAATGTTTATATGTCTAATCCGCTATTAACCTTCACGGACTTACCTCCGTTTTCACAAATCAAACCTGAGCATGTTAAGCCAGCGGTTGAGCAAGTGATTGAAGAGTGTCGCAACAAGATAGAACAAGTACTTGAAGGTAATACTTCACCAAGCTGGGACAACCTTGTTGCTCCGATTGAAGAAGTGGATGATCGTTTAGGCCGTATTTGGTCACCAGTAAGCCATATGAATTCTGTGATGAACAGCGATGAGCTGCGTGACGCTTATGAGAGCTGTCTGCCGGTACTTTCTGAGTACGGCACTTGGGTTGGTCAACACAAAGGTTTGTTCGAAGCTTACAAGGCGATCAAGGCGAGTGAAGCATTCTCGGCATTAGACCAAGCTCAACAGAAAACCATTACTGACGCACTGCGTGACTTTGAATTGTCAGGCATTGGCTTACCTGCAGACGAGCAGCACCGCTACGGCGAGATCAGCAAGCGTCAGTCTGAGCTGGGTTCTCAATTCTCAAATAACGTGCTTGATGCAACCATGGGTTGGAGCAAGCAGGTGACAGACGTGGCTGAGCTGGCCGGTATGCCCGAGTCGGCATTGGCAGCAGCACAAGCCGCGGCAGAAGCTAAAGAGCAGGAAGGTTACCTACTGACTCTAGATATCCCATCATACCTACCGGTGATGACCTACTGTGATAACCAAGAACTACGTAAAGAGCTGTACGAAGCTTACGTAACTCGCGCTTCAGATCGCGGTCCAAATGCTGGCAAGTGGGACAACACTGAGATCATCACAGAGCAACTTAAGCTGCGCCACGAGATCGCACGCATGCTTGGCTTTAGCACTTACAGCGAGAAATCTTTGTCGACCAAGATGGCAGAAACGCCAGACCAAGTGCTTGGCTTCCTAAATGACCTAGCAGTAAAAGCCAAACCACAAGGTGAGCGTGAAGTAGAAGAGCTACGTCGGTTTGCAGAGAAAGAGTTTGGCGTGTCTGAGCTAAACCTGTGGGACATCGCTTATTACAGCGAAAAGCAAAAACAGGACCTGTTCGATATCTCTGATGAAGAGCTTCGTCCATATTTCCCTGAATCAAATGTGGTTTCAGGTTTGTTTGAGGTGTTGAACCGCGTATTTGGTATGTCGGTGACAGAGCGTGAAGGCGTGGATACTTGGCATGAGTCGGTTCGCTTCTTTGACATCTTTGATGCGACTGGAACATTGCGCGGGAGCTTCTACCTAGACCTATACGCACGTGAACACAAACGTGGCGGCGCATGGATGGATGACTGCCGTGGTCGTCGCATGACTGAATCTGGCGAACTACAAACGCCGGTGGCTTACCTAACGTGTAACTTCAATAAGCCAGTCGGTGATAAGCCTGCGCTATTTACTCACGATGAAGTGGTGACGTTATTCCACGAATTCGGTCACGGTATCCACCACATGCTGACGCAAGTTGAAGCGGGTGCGGTTTCTGGTATCAATGGTGTGCCTTGGGACGCGGTTGAATTGCCAAGTCAGTTCTTAGAGAACTGGTGTTGGGAAGAAGAAGCGCTGTCGTTTATCTCTGGTCACTTCGAAACAGGTGAAGCTTTACCAAAAGAGATGCTAGAGAAGATGCTAGCAGCGAAGAACTTCCAGTCAGCGATGTTTATCCTGCGTCAGCTAGAGCTTGGCCTGTTCGATTTCACGCTGCACACAGAATACGATCCAGAAGTCGGTGCTCGCGTACTAGAAACACTAGCTGACGTGAAGTCTAAGGTATCGGTACTGCCAAGTCTTGATTGGAACCGCTTCTCACATAGCTTTGGCCACATCTTTGCTGGTGGCTACAGTGCAGGCTACTACAGTTACCTATGGGCAGAGGTATTGTCTGCAGATGCGTTCTCGGCATTTGAAGAAGAGGGTATCTTCAACACTGAAACCGGTAACCGCTTCCTGAACAACATCCTTGAGATGGGTGGCAGTGAAGAGCCAATGGAGCTGTTCAAACGCTTCCGTGGTCGTGAGCCTCAAATCGATGCGATGCTTCGTCACGCGGGTATTCAAGCTTAGATTCGAGACGACATAAGCTAGATAGATTAAAGGCTGAACATTGCGTTCTAATGCCGTTCGGATAAGCATTACTGCTTGAACCTAAACGGATATTTGGCTGGAACAAAGAGGACTGAACGTGGAAACGTTCGGTCCTTTCTTTTATCTGGAAGAATGAAGTGACTCAGACTTTCTCTCATCCTTTTAAGTTTGACTGGTAGGGTTCCGTCTGGACTTAAAGCTAACCAACGTAACTGAGCATCTATAAGGTTAATTGCAGCAGTAAAGCTTACCCTAGTCGCTCGAACCCCGGCTTCTGAAGCTATCTTAACCATCTCTAATCGCACTAAGTTATAGGCAAGTAATACGCCCCAAAGCTCTTGCTTCACACCGGCAGAAAAACGACTTCGTAAAGTGACGTGACTTTGCAGTTGAGTCTGTTTAATTTCACCATAACCCTCTTCAATCTCCCAGCGTTGCCAATAAACACGCAGCAGGCTTTCTAGCGAGTATTTGCTAGGGTCTGTAAGTGAAGTAATAAAACCTTTTATCTCACCTTTTGGCTCTTGATATAGGACTAATCTGGCTTCCCAACGTGCGGGTAAATTCGGATTCTGCCGTTGAGCTTGAGGAGAGATAGGCATTGAAATGAGCATGTCGTTTTCCGCATATTTCTCCAACACTTCATAGCGTAGTTTACGTTTTGCAGGCATTAACCAGTGAGTATTTTCCGCACTCTCTTGCCACGACAACAAAAGGTCTGCCGAGAAATAACAACGATCAAGTAAGGTCAATGAGTGTGCGGGGATATCATTGAATAGGCGCTTAGCTAAGGTCGTTTCACCGACATGACAACCATCAAAAGCCGCCCCCATAATCATTCGTGTTTCTGTTGACATCAAAGCGACTAAACGAAGTTGAGGGTAAGGTTTCAATTTTTTAGAGATGAACCCAAATTCTTCAGCGTTCTCTGTGGAATCTTGACATCTAAATGTTGTTCCATCCACAGCAAGTACATTAAGTTCTAAGTCTCTGTCTTGTTGAAGGATATCTCCGTGCCAAGCCTTCACCGTTGTGTTAAATAGAGCTGCTAATGGGCTCTCATCTAGACGTCGACGTGAATCAGTTAGGACACTAGGTGCGACACGAGACCAACTATCTTCAGGTTTAGGCTGAAGCGCAATGTCTAATGAACTGCATACCTCTTTGATAGACATGTTGCGTTGCAACCCCATCCAAATAACTAACCAGACAGCTTGCTGCGCGGGAAGTCGGCGTCGTCTTATGCTCGCTTTATTTGTTTCAAGAAGAGCTTGTTCTATCCACTCAATCTGAATAGCGTCGACGACAGATTCATAATTATCGGCATCTTCAATGGTCTCGTGTGCCATTGCTAATTCTTGTTCAAGCATAAAAAATCCCCATCAACATTGTTGATGAGGATTATCTTCTAACTGCAGGATCGTTCAAGTCTTCTTAAACGATCGGCATTAGAACATTGCGTTCAGCCTTTTCTTTTTGGGACACCCCAAAGAATCTAGTTCGTATGTGAGCTAGGGATTCACATTGCGATTGATAGGGTTTTGCAATGAAATCAATGTCTCTGTCGACTGAACCTCGTCAATCGCCTGCAATTTATCAATCAGTACGAACTGCAGCTCTTCGATCGACTTACACATCAGCTTTACAAAAATATTGTAAGCACCGGTGGTGTAGTACGCCTCGACCACTTCATCTAAAGCATTTAGCTTCGCAATGGCCGAGTGGTAGTCGCGGGCTGCGTTAAGGTTAATACCAATAAAGCAGCACACGTCGTAACCCAGCTTTTTGGTGTTTACCACAACTTCTGTTCGCTCAATAATGTCTGCTGATCTCATCTTTTCGATGCGAACGTGAATCGTCGCAGGGCTGACATCGAACTGCTTTGCCATTTCAGCATAAGGAGTACGTGCATCTTCCATCAAAGTTTTGAGAATGGCACGGTCTAGATCATCTAGACGAGCTGTAGTTGTGGACATGCATAATCCTTAGATTGAATGAAAAACATACCGGCTTGAGTACACATCATAGCCAAGGGTGATAATATTAGCAGTAACTATAGGGTTAGGGTGAATTCAGTGCGATTTTCGTTATTTTTTATTGTGATGTGTTGGAGTGTTTTTGTTTCAGCTCAGGCAAAAGATGTGTTGGTTATTCACTCTTATCATCAAGGTTTTTTTTGGACGGATGATTTCCATAAAGGGCTGGCTGAAGAACTCGATCGAGATGGGTTGTCTTACCGGGTTGTTTATCTCGATACCAAGCGAACTCAAAACGCTGAATACTTAGAGCGAATCTATCAGCTATACCGCATCAAGCTGTCACATGAAGAGTTTGCCGCTGTAGTCGTCAGTGATAATAACGCCCTCAATCTGATGAAACGCTTAGCGCCCGAACTCAATGGCACGCCTGTTATTTTTGGCGGCATCAACAATTTCTCTCCACAGATGATAGAAGGCTTGCACGCGACTGGTATCACTGAAGATATTGATATGGCGAGCAATATCGAGTTGATTAAGCGACTGCAATCGACGGTTAAAAAAGTATATGTGGTCACCGACCATTCGGTAACGGGTGAAGCTATTCGCGCCCAAGTGGGTTTGTTCCTACAAAATCGTCCTGATTTTTCTGGGCTGGTGGAGCAATATACGCCTGATTCTTATCAAGAACTGCTGACGTTCGCGCAACGCGCTGATCTAACCAAAAGCTTGTTGTTCTGGGCCTACTACCGCGACATCAATGGTCGTGTCAGCAGCAAAGAAGACTGGCGTCAGCTCAACAAAAAAACTCAGATGCCATTGTATATTGTGCATGATTTAGGACTTGGGTTTGGTGCGATTGGTGGCGTGATCCACAGTGGAGAAACGCAAGGACGAGACACTGGGCGAGTGCTACTGAATGTGCTCGCTAATCCGGATAAACCGCTGCCCCAAGTGGTTGCTGGCGCGCCAGAAATCAAACTCGATTACCAACAAATATCTCGTTGGGATTTGGGCGCAGAGAATGAAGCGGCGGTGACTTTTCTCAACAAACCTAAGTCATTTTTAGTGCGCTATCGAGATGAAATTCGCACCATAGGTTTGCTGTTTTTGATTATGTCGTGTGTCATCGCGACCTTGGTGTATTACCTCAATCGCCTTAAGAAAAGTGAGCGTACCAGCCGACAAAGCCAACTGTTATTGGAGTCGATATTCGACCAAAGCCTGCAGTTCATGGGGATCATTGATAAGGGCGGTGTATTGCTGTCGAGTAACAGTAAACTGCATGAGCTGCTTTATAACCAAGGCTATAAATTGGGAACATCTCTTCAACATCACCAACACTGGGAAGACTCGGCTAGGCAGGTGTTGAAGGAGTATTTCATCTCTCGAGAGGAACATCAGGTTTTACGATTTGAAGCGGAAGTGTGGTGTCGTGATCGTGGTGCGATGGTGTTGGATGTTTCATTAAAGCCAATGCCGGGCAGTGAAGGGGATGATAATCAATTCTTGTTTGAAGCGCGTGATGTCACCTCACGTAAACTCGCGGAAAACAAACTGTTCCAACGTGAAGCCAATCTAAAGCTGTATTACGACAAACAACCAGTAATGATGATAACGCTCGATGGCAATAACCGTATTCAACAAGTGAACCAGTTTGCTGAGCAGTTACTAGGTTACCCGCTAGACCAGCTACTAGGTCATCGTCCTAGAGAGTTCTATGTCGATGAAAACTCAATGATCCCGCGTCATATCTTATTGCAACCACAACATAAGATTCGTGGCGTATGGCGTCGTGATATTGAATATCGCCATGCTAATGGCAGCACCATCTGGATTCGTGAAAATATTCGCCCGCTGGTTGAGTCTGATCAGTTGTTGATTGTTGGAGAAGACATTACCGAAACTCGTGAGTTGTCTGAAAAGCTAGAATATCAAGCTCGTTATGACTTGCTGACGGATACGTTTAACCGTAACCACTTTGAGCAAGAGCTGCAAAAGGCGCTCAAAGAGGTTGAGAGCCACATGCGAACTCACGCTATGCTGTTCTTGGATTTAGACCAACTTAAGGTCTTGAACGATACGGCGGGGCATGAAGCGGGAGATGCCGCAATCATGTTCAGTGCCAAGCTTCTGGAAGAGGTTCTGCCATACAATGCCGTGTTAGCGCGAATGGGTGGTGACGAATTTGCAGTATTAATGAAAGACTGTACTGAGCGAGATGCGGTGAATGTGTGTCGCAGTATTATCTCGACGATGAGCGAGAACCCATTCTTGTGGGGTGATATTCGCCTTAATCTTACCAGCTCTATTGGTATCCGATTAATTGACCATACTGCGGCCTCACCACAGATGGTACATGCTCAGGCCGATGCTGCTTGTCATGCTGCTAAAGAGGAAGGGCGTAACCGTTACAACCTTTACCATCAAGATGATGAAGACCTGCGTCGTCGTCACCTAGAGATGGAATGCGTGAATCTAGTGCATGAGGCTTTGGCTAACGATCGCTTAGAGTTGTTTGCTCAGCGCATTCTTGGTTTAGACAAAGACAGCGAGAAAATGCACTTTGAAATCTTGGTTCGCATCAAGAATATCCACGGTGAATACATCTCTCCGGGGATTTTCATGCCAGCCTCAGAGCGCTATAACATAGCGCATTTGATTGACCGCCAAGTTGTCAGTCAAACCTTGAGTTGGTTGGAGCAACGCCCTGAGGTTATTGAGGAACTAGGGATGTGTTCAATCAACCTTTCTGGTCATTCGATGGGTAATCGAGAATTTGTCGAATTCTTGGTTGAGAGCTTGAGAGACTCGTCGATACCGTGCCATAAAATCTGTTTAGAGATCACCGAAACGGCTGCGATGAGTAACATGAAGCAGGCGATCAAGTTCTTCACTCGCATCAAAGAGCTTGGCTGTATGATTGCACTGGATGATTTTGGCTCTGGATTATCGTCGTTTGGCTACCTGAAGAAACTGCCGGTCGACATTGTGAAGATCGATGGCTTGTTTGTGCGTGATATTGATGTCAACGAGATGGACCATGTGATGGTTCGCTCGATCAATGATCTCGCCAAGCAGATGGGCAAGCACACCGTGGCTGAGTTCGTTGAAAATACCCAGATCATCGATAAGCTGATCGAACTGGGTGTGAACTACGCGCAGGGCTACATCATAGGCCGACCTAAGCCACTCGCGGAGCTCGTTGAAGAGTTAAGACAAGAACGAGAGACAGAGCCATTGGTTTAGGTAAGCCGACTTTAGCCGGGAATACTTTTCACCGCTAATATGTATTGTTGAGGCAATCAGGTAAACTGGTTGCCTCTTTTGTTTTGAATACTACTGTCTGTTGGAGACGACCTTGCAACTACAACTGATTTGCGAAGATGCTACCCAAATCGATCATCTAAATGACTTAGCGACCCGTTGGAATTTATCTCATGATGAAAACAGCGATTTTGCTTTGGTACTGACTTGCGAGCGACTTGAGCTACGTAAAGTCGATGAGCCTAAGCTTGGCGCTATTTTTGTTGATTTAGTGGGAGGCGCAGTCGGTCACAGACGTAAGTTTGGCGGTGGTAAAGGTCAGGCGATTGCTAAAGCGGCAGGTTTAAACAAAGGTGCAACGCCAACTATCCTCGATGGTACCGCTGGTCTAGGACGTGATGCGTTTGTGTTGGCGTCGTTGGGCTGTAAAGTACAGATGGTCGAGCGTCACCCTGTTGTGGCAGCACTGCTCGATGATGGCTTGCAGCGAGCTCAGCAAGACCCTGACATCGGTGGTTGGGTAACTGAACGTATGAAGTTGATTCATGCTTCAAGTCACGATGCGTTAGATAAACTCAGCAACGATCCAAATTTCGAACAGCCTGATGTGGTGTACCTAGACCCAATGTACCCGCATCCTGAGAACAAGAAGAAATCGGCGTTGGTTAAGAAAGAGATGCGTGTATTCCAATCATTGGTGGGTGCCGATATGGATGCTGATGCTTTATTGCAACCAGCCCTTAAACTCGCATCTAAGCGAGTTGTGGTCAAAAGACCGGATTACGCAGCATGGTTAGATGAGCAAAAACCAAGCATGGCGATCGAAACCAAAAAGAACCGTTTTGATGTGTATGTGAAAGCATCAATGACTTAATTGAAGCATCAATAACTTAGAGACACGCTAAGAAAGTTTCCCGTCATAAATACGATAAATTGCCATTTAACACTTGCGATAGTCGCGTTACGGATGTATATCTAACTAAGAATCATTATTATTCTTAGCTGGAGTTGTAGCATGGCTAAACGCTTTTGTAAGTTAAACCGTCGAGATATCACTGAACACCTAGGCGAGATCCACAGCTTGGTTACCCAACCTAAGTTTGTGTGTCGTTCTTGTGCGCGTTCTTCGGCGGATCAAGCGAACCTGTGCAAACCAACAGCCATCCCACCGATTGATTGTCAGAATAAACCCGTTGAAGAAAAAGTCGCGTGTGGTCTACTTGCCGAAACATTGCCAACTCCAGAAGTTTCTCTTATCGAGGTAATGGACAGCGTTGAGCCAACGGTACAAATCTTTGATCCTGCTATCGTAGAAAAAGCGGATAAAGTCGCGTTGAAAAAAGCCAAGCTGAAAAAATTGATGGCGAAGGCGAGCGGCGATGAGAAAGCTGAACTCAAACAAGCGAAGAAAGCGGCGAAGAAACAAGAGAAGTACAACAAAAAGCTAGCGAAGATGATTAAGAAACAGCAAAAGCTGTTTAAGAAAAGCCAAAAACTGGAAAGTGATCTTGAACGCATCAACCTACAACTTGATGACGTTGCCTTCACTGAAAGCAAGACTCAGGTGGTGAGCCACAATCACATCCACTGAAGTTAATATTGCTACACAGATGATTTAAAAAGAGCGACCTACGGTCGCTCTTTTGCTTTCTGGGTATTATTTTAAATAAGAATCTTGCTAGTCAAACAAAGCTTATTAGTTAAATACAGCTTGTTAGCTTAACGCGCTAGGCATTGCTAGCATCTCTCGCAACACGCTTCTTCACCCACGTCTCATTGACGAACAAAGAGAACAAGATAACGGCACCACCAATAGACAATCGAACCAAATCGACATCTCTGTTCCAAATCAGGATGTTCACCACAAGGCCAGCTGGAACTAAGACATTGTTCATCACAGCCAGTGCGCCAGCATTGACCATGCACGCGCCTTTGTTCCACATAAAGTAACCCAGCCCCGAAGCAATCAAGCCAAGGTAGATCAGGATTCCCCATTGAAGAGAGGTGGTTGGCAGCTTCTCTGGATTGCCCAGTAGCATGAAAGCAACGGAAGCGACGCATAACGCCCCTAAGTAGAAGTAACCAAATACGGTTCGCTGAGGTAATTCAGTCGCTTCTTTTTCCATTACCACCTTGTAGCCGACCTGACCGATAGCAAAGCACAGGTTCGCCCCTTGCACGACAAGGAAGCCGATTAAAAAGTTTTCGTTGATGCCCGCGAATTTAATAAACACCGCGCCCAGCACTGCAATAGCGGCGGTCACGAGATACCAAGGTGAGAATTGCCCTTTGAGAAAGTCATAAATAAGCGTGACGTAAATTGGGGTAAAGACGGTAAACAAAAGGACTTCAGGAACGGATAGCAGCAAGAAAGACTGATAGTAGAAGCAGTACATTAAGCCAAGCTGGATGCCACCAATGGCCATCAATTTGGCGATCAGCTGACGCGAGACGCCACGGAACTTAAGGAAAGGAATAAACACGATACCTGCAAGGGCAACACGCATCAGTACAGAGAACCAAGCATCAACCTGACCAGCAAGGTAAACGCCGATCAGGCTAAAGGAGAAGGCCCATAGGAGGGTAACACCAGCTAAATAGCTCATAGTAAAACTTCGTTAATAAGATATGAGCTGTATGTTACCTAACCTTAATTCATTAGTCTTCTGAATCTCTTAGAGGCACGACCAGCATATCAACCGGAGAGGCGTTGATCAGTTGTCGTGTTGAAGAAAGCAGCTTGCTCCAGAAGTCTTGATGGTGACCACAAACCACTAAATCAACATTAAACTCGTTGATGGTGTCACACAGCTCATGACTCAAATCGCCACTGCCCACTAAGGTATGGGTGATTGGGTATTGAGCATGCTCAGCAAAATTTTGCAGCTGAACTCGAGATGCTTCCATCGCGTTATGTTGGGTTTCTGCCATGTTGATATCAATCAGGCCGGTATACAGCTCTGCGTAGTTAATATCGATATGGATAAAAGAGACTTTGGCTTCCAATGGCTTAGCCAATGCTACCGCTTTATCCACAATTAATTTGCTGTCTTCTGATAAATCGACCGCGACCAAAATATGTTTGTAACTCATATCGCTACCTCCTTTATTCATTGTCTGATTTAAGATTAGCACTATGCGATGGCTTTTTTTGCTGAAGTGATCTCATATCCACTGTCTTGCGTAATGACAGCTCGAAATATTGGTTAACTAATGGCCTGCGAGATATTCATTAAATAGTGATATAGTAGAGAAAATTGAGGATGTAATTAGGAGTCTTAAATGCTGTCAAAAACTATGGTTGAGCAACTGAATGATCAAATTAACCTAGAATTTTTCTCATCCAATCTATACTTACAAATGAGTGCTTGGTGTGAAGACAAAGGATTTGAAGGTGCAGCAGAGTTTCTGCGTGTTCATGCGGTAGAAGAAATGGAACATATGCAGCGTCTTTTCACTTACGTAAGTGAAACAGGTGCAATGCCAATTCTTGGTGCGATTGAAGCGCCAAAACATGAATTTGATAGCCTTGGTGCCGTGTTCCGTGAAACTTACGAACATGAGCAAATGATTACTCAAAAGATCAACAAACTGGCTCACGTTGCTTTCAGCACACAAGATTACTCAACCTTTAACTTCCTGCAATGGTACGTTGCAGAGCAACACGAAGAAGAGAAGTTGTTTAAAGGTGTATTGGATAAGCTAGAGCTTGTTGGTGAAGACGGTAAAGCACTGTTCTTTATTGATAAAGACCTAGCGCAATTGGCAAAAGATGGTTCATCTTCAATTATGGAAGCTCCTGCCGTTTAGGTAGTACGGGAAAGACACTGATTATCTTTTTCTTTTGAGTTTTCTTATGAAGATGTAGGGAGGAAAGGATGATCAGCGGCGACACTATTCTATTTGCACTAATGGTTGTGACTTGCGTGAACTGGGCGCGATATTTTACTGCGCTAAGAACACTCATTTATATAATGCGAGAAGCACATCCTCTACTTTATCAACAAGTAGACGGAGGTGGATTCTTCACAACTCATGGCAATATGACCAAACAGGTTCGCTTGTTTAGTTACATCAAAAGCAAAGAGTATCACCATCATCACGACGAAGTGTTTATGTCGAAGTGTGATCGCGTAAGACAGTTGTTTATACTTTCTTCTGCTCTGCTGGGTGTAACGTTGCTGTCTTCTTTCATCGTCTAAGTTATTTAGTACGTGTGAAGTAGAATTCAGGTTTTGGTGTAAAGCTTCGGTTGTTGGTTTGCTAAGCCAAGTAGTGGTTTTGCTGCTGTCTGCAGATTGTACAATTGAACATCAATTGCAAAGTTTAAAATTGCCGCTAGAATAGCGAGCAATTAGTAAGGATGTGCTGTTTATGCACATCCTTTTTTATTGATGGCATTTCGAGAACAGGGCGTACTCGAGGTGCAAAAGTGAAGAAAGCAGAACCCCAATGAGTGAAAAGTTTGATGTAATCGTAGTTGGTGCGGGCGCCGCGGGCTTAATGTGTGCTGCGGAAGCGGGTAAACGTGGCCGACGAGTGCTGGTGGTTGATCATGCAAAGAAACCAGGCAGAAAAATTTTAATCTCAGGTGGCGGCCGTTGTAACTTCACTAACTATGATGTTTCAGCCAACAACTTCCTATGTAACAACCCTCACTTCGTGAAGTCAGCTTTATCTCAATACACCAACTGGGATTTTATCTCGATGGTGAGCAAGTACGGTATTGAGTTCGAAGAGCGAGACCACGGCCAATTGTTCTGTGTGAATGACCACACTGCAAAAGACATCGTGAGCATGTTGCTTGAAGAGTGTAAGCAGGCGAAAGTTGAACAGCGCTACCGTTGTGATGTTCACTCCATCGAAAAAACAGACGCTGGCTTTAAGATGCACCTTAATACTGACGAAGTTGAGTGTGACTCACTTGTCGTGGCGACGGGCGGTTTATCGATGCCGAAACTAGGCGCGACGCCACTTGGCTATAAGATTGCCGAGCAGTTTGGTTTGTCTGTGATGCCGACTACAGCAGGTTTGGTGCCATTTACTCTGCATAAAGAAGACAAAGAAGCCTTTGCTGAGCTTTCAGGAATCGCGATTCCTGCCGAGATCACCGCGCAAGACGGTACCTTATTCAAAGAAGCGTTGCTGTTTACTCACCGCGGCTTATCTGGCCCTTCGGTATTGCAAATTTCTTCTTTCTGGAAAGCGGGTCAATCGGTTTCGATTAATCTAGTACCAGAAGTGGACGTTGCTGAACTACTTGAAAACTCTCGTGAGAAACACCCAAATCAGAGCCTGAAAAACACCTTGGCGAAAGCATTACCAAAGCGTTTTGTGGAAGTGTTGATTGATCGTAAAGAGCTGGAAGACAAGCCGCTCAAGCAGTTCAATGAAAAACAGCTGAATGACATTGTAGAGCATTTAGAGAACTGGAAAATTGCGCCAAACGGCACGGAAGGTTACCGAACGGCCGAAGTGACTCTAGGCGGTGTGGACACCAATCACCTATCTTCAAAAACCATGGAATGTAAGACGGTCTCTGGCCTCTACTTCATCGGTGAAGTCATGGACGTAACAGGTTGGTTAGGTGGCTACAACTTCCAATGGTGCTGGAGCTCTGGCTTTGCATCAGGCCAGTGGGTTTAAGCTTTGAGCTTATCCATTAGATTTTAAATGACATAAAAATGGCGAGTCATATGACTCGCCATTTTTGTATCTATAAGCTGTAATCTAGCTCTAGATTCGAATTTATCGATAGCTTTTCGTGCTCAATCGAGTCTTTTAGCTCATTTACTCATTTACTCATTTACTCATTTACTCATTTACTCATTCACGCAGGTTTGTTTTTTGAAAACTTGACCTGTTGAATCACCAAGCCGGCAATGATCAGTACCAAGCCAAACAGTGTCGCTGGGTGAATCTCTTCACCAATGATGGTTGAAAGTAGCATTAGCGAAATAAACGGTGAGGCAAAAATCAGATTGCTGATACGCGCTGTGTTGTTGGTCAGCTTCAGTGCTGATAGCCATAAGACAAAAGTAATGCCCATCTCAAACAGGCCTACGTAAGTCACAGCCATCCAACCTTTTGCTGTGATTTGGCTAAAGCTCTCGCCTTCGTAAAGGGTTAAACCGATCGCGAAGGGCAATGCCACTAAGAAACCAAGCAATACGCCAATCACAGGGTCAGCCTTGTTTTTGGTGTTTAGAATCCAGTATCCCGCCCAAAGCAAGGTTGAAAGTAATGCCAGAGCCACACCGAGTGGACTATCGAACTGCATTCCTAGCACATCGCCTTTGGTGGCAATGACCACCACACCCGCATAACTGAAGGTACAAGCAATCCAATCTTGCTTACGAATCTTTTGCCCCAGAAAAACCGCCGCCATCAAGGTTAGCGTAATTGCCCAACTGTAGTTGATGGCCTGAGCTTGAGATGCTGGCAATAGGTCGTATGCTTTGAATAGAATCAGGTAGTAGGCCAGTGGATTGACCAGGCCGAGCAGTAGGTAATACCAAGGGTTTGAAAGAAACGTAGTGCTCAGCTGAGAAAGCTTGCCTTGAAAGGCGCAGATGGCGATCAGTGCCATTGATGACACTATGCTGGCAATGGTCAGCATTTGAATCGGCGAAAACTCAGCAAGGGTCAGCTTAAAAGCAGTAGCAACTGTTGACCACAGTAATACCGCGGAAAGGCCAAAGCCCAAGGCACGACGTTCGTTCATAGCAACTCATTCTAATTTGATGGGACAGAATACGGAGCGCCTAGTCTATCTGTCGAAATTTAATACGGCAAACTGGACATTTATCCAGTATCAAAATACCATTTAATGAGTTACTTCCAATTAGGCTAAATCATTATCATGCAATGGATTATCGAACATCAAGCACCGCTTATTGCTGCAATTTCTGGCGCGCTCGTCAGTGGCGGTGTGGTGGGTTGGTGGATCAAACAGAAGTTCTCTTTTCAACAGCGACTTCTTGAACAGCAGCTAGAGTCCGACCGTTTGCTGCATGAGTCTCAACAATCCCAGCTCAAATCCTCGCTCGCAGAGGCACAACAAGAGCTCAATGAGTTGGATGATGACCGAGACAAAGCGGCATTCGAGCTCAAGCAAGCGCACGGCAAGGTGATGGCCGCGATGGAAAAGCTGCGCTACTTTGAGGCGGTCAAGCAAGAGCGCCAACAGTATGCCGATGATATCAATGTTCTTAAGGAGCATAAGTCTGAGTTAGAGGCTGAGCTTAGAGAGCAAGAGGCAAGACATGACCAAGAAAACCTCGCCAATAGTGAAAAGCTGCAACTGCTAGAACAAGCAGAATATCGACTTAAGCAGCAGTTTGAACTGTTAGCGAATCAACTGTTTGAGAGCAAAACCGCTAAGGTCGATCAACAAAACAAGCAAAGCTTAGAGGGTTTGTTGTCGCCGCTGAAAGAGCAACTAGAAGGCTTCAAGAAACAAGTGAACGACAGCTTTAGCCAAGAAGCCAAAGAGCGTCATACCTTAGTTCATGAGCTTAAAAACCTGCAACGTCTTAATGAGAGCATGACTCGTGAAGCGGTGAATCTGACTCAAGCACTAAAGGGCGATAACAAACAGCAGGGTAACTGGGGCGAAGTAGTACTGGCACGGGTTCTGGCAGAATCAGGGCTGCGCGAAGGCCATGAATATCAAACTCAAGTGAACCTGCAAAACGATGCGGGCAAGCGTTACCAGCCGGATGTGATTGTGCATTTGCCACAAGACAAGCAAGTGGTGGTGGATTCAAAAATGGCTTTGGTGGCGTTTGAGCGTTACTTCAATGCTGAAACTGATCAACAACGTGATGCTGCATTGCGTGATCACTTGGTGTCGCTGCGAGCGCACATAAAAGGGTTAAGCCAGAAAGATTATCATCAGCTTAAAGGCATTCAGAGCTTGGATTATGTGTTGATGTTTATTCCGGTAGAGCCTGCGTTTCAGGTGGCGATTCAAGCCGACCCTAGCTTGGTCAAAGATGCGATGGAGCAAAACATTATCTTGGTCAGTCCTACGACCCTGCTGGTGGCACTGCGCACCATTGATAACCTGTGGCGTAATGACAGACAGAACCAGAACGCGCAAGTTATCGCTGAACGCGCGAGCAAGCTTTACGACAAATTACGCCTGTTCGTTGATGATATGGAAGGTCTCGGCAGTTCATTAGATAGAGCCAACCAAAGCTACCAAGGAGCAATGAATAAGCTAGTGACTGGGCGTGGCAATGTGATTCGTCAGGCTGAAAGCTTCAAACACCTTGGTGTTGAAGTGAAAAAGTCGATCTCGATTGGGATAGCTGAAATGGCGCAAAATGAGGCTTTTTCAGAAAATGTCTCTTTAGTAGAAAGACAACCTACTGAGGATAAAGTAAACTAATCGGCCGCAGTGCCTCTAAATAGAGAGTGTGCTGTCGATGAGAACTTACCATGGTAGATAACAGCATTATGGACACAAGCGTGCAGACAAATTCAGCAGTAGAGTCAGAAACCACACACTTTGGTTTCGAAACAGTCGCAAAAGACGAAAAAGTCGCGAAAGTAGCAGAGGTATTTCACTCTGTAGCCGCTAAATACGACATCATGAATGACTTAATGTCGGGTGGTGTTCACCGCTTGTGGAAGCGATTCACGATTGATTGCAGTGGCGTTCGCCCAGGTCAACGTATCCTAGATCTTGGTGGTGGTACTGGCGACCTGACTGCGAAATTCTCGCGTATCGTGGGTGAAAAAGGCCACGTGGTTCTTGCTGATATCAACAACTCAATGCTGAATGTTGGCCGCGATAAACTGCGTGATAGCGGTATTGTTGGCAACGTACATTACGTTCAAGCCAATGCTGAAGAGCTGCCTTTCCCAGATAACTACTTCGATTGCATTACCATCAGCTTCTGTCTGCGTAATGTTACCGACAAAGACCAAGCGCTGCGTTCAATGTACCGTGTGCTGAAGCCGGGCGGTCGTCTGTTGGTTCTTGAGTTTTCTAAGCCAGTACTTGAGCCTCTTTCAAAGGTTTACGATGCCTACTCTTTCCACCTGTTGCCAAAAATGGGTGAGCTGATTGCCAACGACGCAGACAGCTATCGTTACCTAGCAGAATCTATCCGCATGCACCCGAACCAAGAAACCTTGGAAGGCATGATGCAAGAAGCGGGTTTTGAAAATACGAAATACTTCAACCTAACGGGCGGCATTGTTGCGCTGCACCGTGGTTACAAGTTCTAGTCGAACTTGGTAGCAGGCTCGTAGGGCGTGCTAAAAATAAGAATAAAGACAGAACGGATAGGTTAAGGCTTATCCGTTTTCAAAGGTAAGGACAGTCATGCCATTTGATCCATTGGTAACCGCGGTTATTGAAACCTCTTTAAATACTTTCGTGAACGATGATCCAGCCTTGGTTCGTCGTTTGTCTCGTTTAAAGGGGCAGATCATTCAAGTTAATTTGAAAGAGTTGAATAAAACACTCACTTTCGTTTTCAGCCAACAGATCGATGTGTTGTCGGAATACGAAGGGCAGCCTGATTGCTACCTATCTTTGAACCTATCGGTACTGCCTGAACTGCGTGAGCAATCGAACATCACCAAGCTGATCAAGCAAGATAAGCTGATCTTAGAGGGTGATATTCAACTGGCTCAGAAATTTGCTCAGCTGATGACAGACTGCAAGCCGGACTTAGAAGAGTGGCTATCGCGCGTAACGGGCGATGTGGTTGCGCATACCGTGGTACAAGGCGTTAAAAACGTCGGTGGTTTTGTGGCGAAGCAAGCAACTAAGCATCAAAACCATGTTGCTCAGATTCTGACAGAAGAGTGGAAGATTGCACCGGCTCCGTTAGAAGTAGTGCATTTTTGCGATCAGGTTGATGACGTAAAAAGCTCGGTAGCTCGCCTTGAAGTTAAGTTGAACGCTCTGTTGGAGAAAATATGACCCCAACAGAACTGAAACGTCTTTATCATATTATCAAGGTACAGTTAGAGTACGGCCTTGATGAATTGATGCCTGAGCACCATTTGACTAAAGCTCCTTTGCTGGCGCGAAAGTCACTGTTTTGGCTTAAGAACAAGCATCAAGATAAAGAGTTGGGTCATCGCTTACGCCTTGCGCTGCAAGAACTTGGGCCAGTGTGGATCAAGTTTGGTCAAATGATGTCGACACGTCGTGATCTGTTCCCTCCTCATATCGCTGATCAATTGGCTTTATTGCAAGACCAAGTCGCTCCATTTGATGGCGCATTGGCCAAGCAAGATATGGAAAAGGCACTGGGTGGTAGTTTAGATAACTGGTTTACCGACTTTGATATCGAGCCACTGGCCTCGGCTTCTATCGCTCAGGTGCATACGGCAAAGCTAAAAGAGAGCGGCCGCGAGATTGTTCTGAAGGTAATTCGACCTGATATTCGCCCGGTGATTGATGCAGATCTAAAACTGATGCACCGAATGGCGCGTATAGTCGCTAAGTCTCTTCCTGAAGCACGTCGTTTGAAACCGGTTGAGGTCGTTCACGAGTACGAAAAAACGTTAATTGATGAACTAGACCTGCGCCGAGAGGCAGCCAATGCCATTCAGTTGCGACGTAATTTTGAAGGCAGCGAAGAGCTGTATGTCCCAGAGGTTATCCCTGATTTAAGCAGTGAAACCCTGATGGTGTCAGAGCGAATCTATGGTATTCAGGTTTCCGATATTGAAACTCTAAACGCCAACGGCACCAACATGAAATTGCTGGCTGAACGTGGTGTGACGGTATTCTTCACCCAAGTGTTCCGCGACAGTTTTTTCCATGCCGACATGCACCCAGGTAACGTATTCGTTAATCCAGAAAATCCAGACAACCCTCAGTGGATTGGCTTGGATTGTGGCATTGTTGGCACGCTCAACAGCGAAGATAAGCGTTATTTAGCAGAGAACCTGCTGGCCTTCTTCAATCGAGATTACCGTAAGGTCGCAGAGCTGCACGTGGATTCAGGTTGGGTGCCACACGACACCAACGTTAACGATTTCGAGTTCGCGATTCGCATGGTGTGTGAGCCAATTTTTGCAAAACCACTTGGCGAGATCTCATTTGGCCATGTGTTGCTAAACTTATTTAATACAGCAAGACGTTTCAACATGGAGGTTCAACCTCAGTTGGTGCTTCTTCAGAAGACCTTGTTGTATGTCGAAGGCCTAGGCCGTCAGCTGTATCCGCAACTTGATTTGTGGGCAACGGCGAAGCCTTTCCTTGAAACCTGGATGATGAATCAGGTGGGGCCTCAAGCTGTGATTAACGCAGTAAAAGAGCGTGCGCCATTCTGGGCAGAAAAACTGCCAGAGCTGCCAGAGCTACTTTATGACAGCTTGCGCCAAGGTAAAGCCATGAACCACAGAATGGATCAGCTTTATCAAGGTTACCGAGATAGTAAGCGCCAGCAAGCAACAGGAAAGTTTTTGTTTGGCGTTGGAGCTACTTTAGTCGTATGCTCCGCAATATTAGTTTCAAGCCCTTATGAGCAGCTATCTATGGGCTGTGGCATCGCAGGTGTCACATTTTGGCTGCTAAGTTGGCGAGCTTACCGTCGTTAGACAGTAGACTCCCTTAATATTTTTTATGTGTAGACAGACCCGAGGACAATGACAATGGGTGGTATCAGTATTTGGCAACTTCTAATCATTGCTGTGATTGTAATTTTACTTTTCGGAACGAAGAAACTGCGCGGCATGGGCGGTGACTTAGGTTCAGCGGTGAAAGGCTTCAAAAAAGCAATGAGCGATGAAGACAAGCCTGCAGATAAGAAAGACGCAGACTTTGAACCAAAGAACATTGAACAGCAGAAGAAAGAAGCTAGCGCTGAAACGACTGCTGAAACAAAGAAAGACAAAGAGCAGGCGTAAATCGTGTTTGATATCGGTTTTTGGGAACTGGTATTAATATCTGTCGTTGGGTTAGTCGTTTTAGGACCTGAGCGTTTGCCTGTGGCGATTCGCAGTATTTCCAAGTTTGTTGGACAAGCGAAAAGCATGGCAAACAGTGTGAAAGATGAACTTTCTCACGAGCTTAAGGTGCAAGAGCTGCAAGAAAACCTACGCAAGGCGGAAAAAATGGGTATGGAAGATTTATCTCCAGACCTAAAAGCATCAGTTGATGAACTTAAGCAGGCCGCTGCTCAAGTTCAACGCCCGTATGCCAAGCCTGAGTCTGATAAGCCGAGTGAGACTGAACCTAGTGTCACGGAAACTGTGGAATCTGAAACCATTCAGGTCAACAGTGAAGCTTCAGCACCGTCAGATAAGAAAGCCGAATAGTCTCGCAAGGAGGAGTCGCCAGATACTTGAGTCGCTAGATGTTTAAGTCGATAGCTATTTAAGTAGATATCTATTCAAGTGGATACCAATTCAACTGGATAGATAGGTGCGCGGCTCCTTTTCGATCTTCCTGTTTAAGAGGTTTGACATGTCTTCGACTGAGCAGACACAGCCTTT
Source organism: Vibrio sp. QJM3NY_27 (assembly GCF_057785955.1). NCBI lineage: Bacteria > Pseudomonadati > Pseudomonadota > Gammaproteobacteria > Vibrionales > Vibrionaceae > Vibrio > Vibrio sp. QJM3NY_27. The sequence continues at coordinate 87,533 of NZ_CM173511.1, forward strand.
AATTAGCCATCTTCTAGAACTGCGTAATCGCCTATTGCGCGCGATTGTTGCGGTTTTGGTGGTGTTTGTTGGGCTAATTTATTTCGCTAATGATATTTATGAGTTCGTCTCTGCACCTTTGGTAGATCGCTTACCTGAAGGCGCGACGATGATCGCAACAGATGTAGCGTCACCATTTTTCACACCCTTAAAACTGACCTTGATCGCGTCTATATTCCTCGCGGTTCCGTTTATTTTGTATCAGGTGTGGGCTTTTGTCGCTCCGGGCTTATACAAGCATGAGAAGCGCTTGATCATGCCGTTATTGGCTTCAAGCTCATTGCTGTTTTACTGTGGTGTGGCGTTCGCTTACTTCATTGTATTCCCGTTGGTATTTGGCTTTTTTACCGCTATATCATTAGGGGGAGTAGAGTTCGCAACCGACATATCGAGTTATCTTGATTTTGTACTCGCGCTGTTCTTTGCCTTTGGTATCGCTTTTGAAGTACCAGTCGCCATTATCTTGCTATGTTGGACGGGTGCAACGACACCTAAAGAACTGGCAGAAAAGCGTCCTTACATTGTTGTCGGTGCGTTTATTGTCGGCATGATGCTAACGCCGCCTGATATGATTTCGCAGACACTGTTGGCGATTCCAATGTGTATTCTGTTTGAGATTGGCCTGTTCTTCGCGCGTTTCTATGTGCGTAAACCAGATGCGGATGAAGAGGAAGAAGCGGAGTCTTAATTCGCAGATGCTAAAGCAGTAGTCATTACGGATGAGCATGATCGTTAGAGTTCTTCAGTAAAAATCACATAATAAAAAAGCGGCCCTAGGCCGCTTTTTTATTATGTCTGTTTATCGAATCTTTAACTGATAACCACAGTTTTGGCATATATAGAGCTCTTTGATGCCCCAAATTTTATGCCATAGAGTTCGATGTTGACGTTGTAAGTGTTGTGAATGGTCACACATAATCAACTACCTCCATATGCAGGCGGTTGATAGTATACATATCACATTGTTTTCTCAAATAAATTGAGGGTAAATCCGTAATATTTACTTATTAATAGATTCATCATAGATTAAATAATGATTTAGCATTGATGGTGGTTATGTTTTCGACTTCTTCAAGGGTAATTCCGCGTAATTCAGCGACGCGTTTTGCCACCAGTTCGGTGTACGCGGGCTCGTTGCGTTTACCGCGATTCGGTGTTGGTGCCAAATACGGGCAATCTGTCTCTAGGATGACGTAATTCATATCAAGATGTGGGATTACCTTATCCATCCCCGAGTTCTTAAAGGTCGATACGCCGCCTAAACCTAAATGAAAGCCTAGCTCGTTGATCGCTTGAGCTTCCTCTAAGCTGCTGCCAAAGCAGTGGAATACGCCGCGTAAGCTTCCATCTTGTTCTTTGCGAAGTAGGGTGAGTGTTTCTTCAATGGAATCTCGCGTGTGGATCACCACAGGTAGATTGAGCTCTTTTGCCCACTGCAGCTGAGTCACAAACGCCATCTCTTGTTCTGCTTTAAAGGTTTTATCCCAGTACAGGTCGATACCTATCTCACCCACGGCGATAAAGTCATGCTTATCGAACCAAGCTCGAATGGTTTTCAGGGTCTGTTCGATATTTGCATCCACATAACAAGGATGTAAGCCCATCATTGAACGACATACCTCCGGAAACTGAGCTTCCGTCGCGAGCATTGGCTCGATAGATTCTAAATCGATGTTAGGCAGTAGAATCGTATCAATGCCTTGAGCAAGCGCGCGTTGCACGACTTGTTCGCGGTCTTCATCGAATTCGCTCGCGTAAATATGGGCGTGGGTGTCGATCATTATTGTGTCCTGAAAGCGGTCTTTTCTGAGTTGTCATGAGTATACGGCAGTGTGAGGAGAAGGTCATTTTTTGCCATTTATCCCTGTTTTTGAGTGGGTTTTATATTTTACTGTTAGCGTCCTGAGCCATCAGTGATATGCTTTTGCCTGTATTTTGCACTTTTCATATCTAAGCATTTCGGTGCTTAGACTAGGCAAGGAGAATCTAGTGTCTGTTTCAATTCAAGGTCAATTCCCAGGTCGCCGTATGCGCCGTATGCGTAAGCACGACTTTAGCCGTCGCCTAATGGCAGAAAATCAATTGTCTGTGGATGATCTAATCTACCCAATGTTTATTCTTATGGGTAAAGAGCGTCGTGAGCCTGTAGAGTCAATGCCAGGCGTTGAACGCCTGTCTATCGATCTTATGCTTGAGGAAGCGGATTACCTGTCAAAATTGGGTGTTCCTGCAATTGCTCTGTTTCCGGTAGTGAACCAAGATGCTAAAAGTTTATGCGCGGCTGAAGCTCATAACTCTGAAGGTTTGGTACAACGAGCAGTACGCTTACTCAAAGAGCACGTGCCAAATATGGGTGTGATTACTGACGTAGCACTGGATCCGTTCACTACTCACGGTCAAGACGGCATCATCGATGAAGATGGTTACGTGATGAATGACGAGACGACTGAAGTCTTAATCAAGCAGGCTCTGTCTCATGCTGAAGCGGGTGCTGATGTGGTTGCACCGTCGGATATGATGGATGGCCGTATTGGTAAAATCCGTGAAGCGTTAGAAGAAGCTGGCTACATTCATACTCAAATCATGGCGTACTCTGCAAAATATGCATCGTGCTACTACGGCCCATTCCGTGATGCAGTTGGCAGTGCTTCGAACCTGAAAGGCGGTAACAAGAAGAACTACCAGATGGATCCAGCCAACAGCGATGAAGCGATTCATGAAGTCGCGATGGATCTTAATGAAGGTGCGGACATGGTGATGGTGAAACCCGGCATGCCTTACCTTGATATTGTTCGTCGTGTTAAGCACGAACTGCAAGCGCCTACGTTTGCTTACCAAGTATCTGGTGAGTACGCGATGCATAAAGCGGCGATTCAAAACGGCTGGCTGAAAGAGCGCGAAACCGTAATGGAATCACTGTTGTGCTTTAAGCGTGCTGGCGCAGATGGCATCCTGACGTATTTCGCTAAAGATGTCGCAGAGTGGCTTGCTGAAGATAACGCACAAGCTGCTGAGCACTTGCAAGGCAAGTAAGTACGATCAAGCAAACCATATGATCACCAAAGGGTTGGCCGTTGTGCCAGCCCTTTTGTTTTATGAGGATGAAACAAGATGTCTGTCATTGTGCGTGAAGGCTCATTAGAAGAGGTTGTTTCTGTTGTTGAACAGATTGCCGAGTTCGCCAGAAAAGAGAGTGTAGCGTCTTTATCGGAGCGACTAGCGGGTAAAACAAGCCTGATCCTCGTTGCTGAAGAGGCGGGTGTGTTACTGGGTTTTAAGATCGGTTATGAATTGGATGAAAACACGTTTTACAGCTGGTTTGGGGGCGTGTTACCGATCGCAAGGAATAAAGGCGTTGCACAGGCGCAATTAGATATTCACGAACAGTGGGTGAAGCAACAGGGCTACCAACAGCTGAAAGTGAAATCTCGTAACCTGTTTCCCGCGATGCTGCGTCTGTTATTGAAAAACGGTTACCTAATCGAAAAATTAGAAGAAAAAGAAGACATTAATGCCCATAGAATTCATTTTCTGAAGCAAATTTGAGCACTGTGGCTAACGGTTTATAAATTAAATGAGATTTATTATCATTTAAGTGTTGACTATTAAATGAGAATCATTATTATTAACTTCGTCTTAGGGAATGAGGAAATGTTCACAAGGATGTTAAGTACTCAAGTATTTACTTGGTTACCCAACAGAATTCTCGCGAACTTGTACTAAGTTCTTTTTGACACGACATTGCTCACATTGCTTCCAGTGTAATTTATAGCTTTTAGGTAAAGCTGTGGTATTCAATTTGAATGGCTTTACCGGTTTTTGCTAGGCGACATCTTCGGGTGTCGCTTTTTTTATACCTCCATTTCAACAAGATGCATATTTAGTGGCACGTTTTTTTATGAATAAAACGCCATCAGCATTCTTTTCCACAATGCAAGATCGAGAAAAGATCGTTGATCATATGTTCGATCTGTAATTTTATCCTTTATTTTCAATAGTTTATTTGCGTTTTTTTGGTGGTTTACCTTAGTTCTCAACAGGGTGGGTAAATAATATAAACAGAGTTATCCACAGAGCGCTTGTGTCTAAGAACAAAAAATAACAACAAATCGATTATTACGAACACAACCGAGTGAACGGATACAGATCGACAACGTAGAATCCAACCAACAGACGTGGCATTCTTAACAGATAATTTCTGTACTTACTGGATTCACAAACATTATGGCTCGTATTCCTGATAATCCATTGATTCTGATCGATGGCTCTTCTTACCTATATCGCGCGTTCCATGCTTACCCTGGCACCATGAGCAATGGTGATATCCCAACGAATGCTGTTTATGGTGTGGTTAACATGCTACGCAGCATGATGCGTCAATTTGCTTCTGATCGTATTGCGGTTATTTTTGATGCGAAAGGGAAAACGTTCCGTGATGATATGTACCCAGAGTACAAAGCAAACCGCCCACCGATGCCTGACGATCTTCGTTGCCAGATAGAACCATTGCACAACGTGATTCGTGCGATGGGTTTGCCACTTATCTCTATTCCTGGCGTTGAAGCAGATGACGTGATTGGTACGTTGGCTTCTCAAGCTTCTGCGATGGGTATGCCTGTGCTTATCAGTACCGGTGATAAAGATATGGCGCAGTTGGTCGATGACAACGTTACCCTAATCAACACCATGACCAACGTGGTAATGGATCGTGAAGGTGTTATTGAGAAGTTTGGTATTCCGCCTGAGCTTATTATCGATTATCTCGCGTTGATGGGCGATAAAGTGGATAACATTCCGGGCATTCCAGGTGTTGGCGATAAGACTGCGACGGCATTGCTGCAAGGTATCGGTAGTATCGAAAAGTTGTATCAAAATCTTGATGATATTGCGGCGCTTGGTTTCCGTGGTTCGAAAACCATGGCTAAGAAGCTGGCTGATAATAAAGACAATGCTGATATGTCTTACCAGCTTGCGACAATTAAGTTAGATGTTGAACTTGAAGATACACCAGAGTCACTCGTCAAAGCACAGCCAAATATCGACGAGCTGATCAAACTATACGGCCAACTGGTTTTCAAATCTTGGTTGAACGAGCTGCTTGAAGGTGGCAGTGGTGTGGTTGAGGCGGATGAAAGATCTGCAGCAACGGGAGCTGGTTCAGTACGCAGCAGCGCTTCTGCAACAACGTCTACTGTAGAGATGAATACGTCTGCCGTGACGATTGATCGCAGTAACTACGAAACGATTCTAGATGAAGCGTCATTCAATGTTTGGCTAGAAAAGCTTAAAGCCGCTGAATTGTTTGCTTTCGACACTGAAACAGACAGCTTAGATTACATGGTTGCGAACCTCGTTGGCTTGTCATTCGCAACCGAAGAAGGCGTTGCCGCTTACGTGCCGGTTGCTCATGATTACCTAGACGCACCGCAGCAGCTGGATCGTGATTGGGTGCTTGAACAGCTTAAGCCGATTCTTGAAGATGATGCTCAAGCAAAAGTGGGTCAAAACCTAAAGTACGATATGAGTGTGCTAGCGCGCTACGGTATCGAGATGAAAGGCATCAAACACGACACTATGCTGGCGTCTTACGTTTTCAATAGCGTAGGTGGCAAGCACGATATGGACAGCCTAGCGCTACGCTTCCTACAGCATAGCTGCATCTCATTTGAGCAAATCGCAGGTAAAGGTAAGAAACAACTTACTTTCAACCAGATTGAGCTGGGTGAAGCGTCTCCATACGCTGCAGAAGATGCTGACGTGACACTACGTCTGCATAACCGCCTGATGGAAAACATCGAGCAAGATGAAAAGCTTAAAACCATCTATGAAGAAATCGAAGTACCACTGATTCCTGTGATGTCTCGCATTGAGCGTACTGGCGTATTCATCGATGACATGCTCTTAGGGGCTCAATCACAAGAGATTGCGGTTCGTCTGGATGAGTTAGAGCAGAAAGCTTACGAGATTGCAGAGCAAGAGTTCAACATGAACTCGCCAAAACAGCTGCAAGCGATCCTGTTTGAAAAAATGGGTCTACCGGTTATCAAGAAAACGCCATCAGGTGCGCCTTCAACTAACGAAGAAGTGTTGCAAGAGCTGGCCCTTGATTACCCGTTGCCTAAGCTGATCATTGAGTATCGTGGCCTTGCGAAACTGAAGTCTACTTACACAGATAAACTGCCGAAGATGATCAACGCTGAAACGGGTCGCGTTCATACTTCTTACCACCAAGCGGTAACGGCAACCGGTCGTTTGTCTTCGACTGATCCAAACCTACAAAATATCCCAATTCGTAATGAAGAAGGTCGTCGTATTCGCCAAGCATTCGTTGCACAACATGGTTGGAAGATCCTAGCGGTCGATTACTCTCAAATTGAATTGCGTATCATGGCGCACCTATCGGCTGATAAAGCGCTGCTGGAAGCGTTCCAACAAGGCAAAGATATTCACGCGGCAACGGCTGCTGAGATTATCGGCGTGGCTATTGATCAAGTTACCACTGAACAGCGTCGTCGTGCTAAAGCCGTTAACTTCGGCCTTATTTACGGCATGAGTGCCTTTGGCTTGGCTAAGCAACTGGGGATTCCTCGTGGTGAAGCACAGCACTACATGGACACTTACTTTGAACGCTACCCTGGTGTAATGCAGTACATGGAAGACACACGCAGCGCTGCTTCAGAGCAAGGCTTCGTTGAAACCATTTACGGTCGTCGGTTGCACCTGCCTGAAATCCAATCTCGTAATGGCATGCGTCGTAAAGCCGCTGAACGTGCGGCGATCAATGCACCGATGCAAGGTACGGCAGCAGACATCATTAAGAAAGCGATGTTGTTAGTGGATGAGTGGATTCAAGCGGAAGGCGATGGTCGTGTGAAGCTATTGATGCAAGTACACGATGAATTGGTATTTGAAGTTCAAGAGTCAGCTTTAGCCGAAATTGAAAGTAAAGTACAACAATTGATGGAGTCAGCCGCTGATCTAGAAGTACCGTTAGTCGCGGAAGCAGGCCACGGTGACAACTGGGATCAAGCCCACTAATCAGTTTTTGACCTTATTGAGTGAATTAGTATGAGCCAGTGCACAAACACTGGCTTTTTTTTGTCTCGAATAAAGTTGAGCCGTAAGAAGAATTTAGGTGTTTTAATAAAACATTCATGAAAAAAAACTACAAAAATTGTTTTCATTTCTGAGCAATTGTTGTACATTAAATCTTGTAGGGTACAGAGGTAAGATGTTCTATCTTTCAGACCTTTTGTTTCACGTTATTGGATTAGGCTGATTCAGCCGCCCCAGTCAGTATTTGACTGGGGCGTTTTTTCTTGTGCGAAAGAAAAATATTTCTAACCTACTATTACTCCCGTAAACCCACCCTTTTTAGTGTCTTTTCTTACGCTTTCTCAAGCACAGTGATAAACACCTGATTTGCCTTAGATCTGGAACTCGATCAGCATTTGGTAATTTAAATCCGTCTCTCATTTGATTGTTTTATCATTTAAAATAACTTTTATTTTACAAGTTGCCGATAAAGGATTGATCGCTTACACCTTACTTATCAGTGTATTGAGTGGGTGAATGCTCAATGTAATCCATGATTTCTTGTTGTTTCTCAGTACTGTATTTCAGCGCTTCGGCGGTGATTTGGATGGATTGCGCCATAGAAGAGATATTGTTGGTCGCTTTCACCAAGGTTTGCTGCATGGGTTTTAGGATAAGTAGGTAGATAGCAGTCAAAGCGATGACAATGACAGCGATAACGGCTGCTAACGCAATGATGATCTTGGTCTGAATATCATCCAACAGCATTTGACTGGTCTTTTTAAAGGCGAGTCGAGATTGGTCTAAGGCTTGTGGGAGCTGATTGAGTGATGTCTTGGTTGAGCTCGCAAGCTTGTTGATGCTTTCAACGGTTTGGTTCAGAGCTTGTTGTTGGTCTTCACTAAGGTTGGGGTTGTTGACGATCGCCTGCAAAGATTGCGATATCACCTCAAGAGACTCACTCGCATCTTGAGCGTATTTTTCCATACCATCCAAGTCCAAGGTCATATCAACATTGATCAGTGGGGCTTGTTCTTGTTCTGCTTCAGAGGCGAACCCTGTCAATGAGACCAGCATTAGTGCAATGATGGCCAACGGTGTTTTCCACATGAGTATTCCTTTCTCATTGTTCTGTTTATTTAGATGTGTCTTTTAGTATGGTTCACTTCTCTCGTTTCTAACTGGTTAATCTTGTCTTTAATTCTCAAGACTTAGGTTTAACTCACTAATTTTTGGGAAAAAAAATACCCCACCTATATGAGGAAGGGTATTAATAAGGCTAAATCACTTGCTGTAAGTGCTTTAACTTCTAATTATAGATAAAGCTATAGATAGAAGAACTACTCTGCGTCGTTGTGCTCTTCGTCAGCCAGTTCATCAAGAATCTGGTCAGCAAAAGCTGGGGCAAACCACTCATCCATCTTGGCTCGCAGTTGATCAACGCCGATGCCCTTCATTGAAGAGAAGACATCAACCGCTACATCACCACCGAAAGATTTCGCATCATTACGGATTTTCAGTAGTTGCGCTTTACGAGCGCCACTTTTCAGTTTGTCTGCTTTTGTTAACAAAACTTGTACTGGGATGCGGCTATCGATAGCCCAGTAGATCATTTGTTGGTCAAGGTCTTTCATTGGGTGACGGATATCCATCAATACCACTAAACCTTTCAAGCTTTCGCGTCGCTGTAGGTATTCACCTAGCGATTTCTGCCATTTTTTCTTCAGCTCAAGAGGGACTTGAGCAAAGCCATATCCAGGTAAATCGACGATATGACAACCGTCCGTTACCTTAAATAGGTTAATTAGCTGAGTTCGACCGGGTGTTTTACTGGTTTTCGCCAAGCCTTTTTGGTTTGTAACGCGATTTAGCGCGCTAGATTTACCAGCATTGGAGCGTCCTGCAAACGCAATTTCGATCCCTTCGTCTTCTGGTAAATGACGAATATCAGGTGCACTGGTAATGAAATGCGTGTTTTGATAATGAATTTTTACGCTCACTGTTAACTCCATCTCGACTTTGTGTAGTCGATTGATTACTTTTTTGTGAATTTGTGTAAAATAACCGTGCTCGGCATAAGGTCGCCTATTGTACCATGAGTGGCAACATAGAGTGGTACTGGAAGCTTGATAATTATAATGGAATGTCATGAAGAAATTAGCGCTAATTTTGAGTCTTTTAGCCAGCTGCTCAGTATGGGCTCAAGGTAGTATTGAAGCTGGTAAAGCCAAATCACAAACATGTGTTGCCTGCCACGGTGCTGACGGCAACAGTCTGATCACGCAGTACCCTAAACTGGCTGGTCAACATGAGAAGTACCTAGAGAAGCAGTTAAAAGAGCTTAAGCTCGGTATGACCAGTGGTGGCAAGCAAGGTCGTAATGAACCTGTAATGGGTGCAATGGCGATGTCTTTATCTGAAGAAGATATGGCTGACCTAGCGGCGTACTACGCATCGCTACCTATCTCTAGTAACTCTACTCCTGAGAATGTAGTAGATGAAGGTAAGGTTCTTTACACCGCGGGTAACGCAGAACGCGGCGTAACGGCGTGTATTGCTTGTCACGGTCCACGTGGTAACGGTACCGAACTTTCTGGTTTCCCTAAGATTTCAGGCCAGCACGCAGATTACATCAAGGCTCAACTTGAGAAATTCCGCGATGGTAGCCGTAATAACGACATGAATGCGATGATGCGTGATGTAGCTAAAAAGTTAACAGACGCAGATATTGATACCTTATCGAAGTACGTTGGTGGTTTACACTAATATGTCGGTTTCTTGCTCTTAGCCAGAGTAAAGAAATGTACGCTCGAGCGAGATTGAAGAGACGCCCCGATCAGTAATGGTCGGGGCGTTTTCTTTTGTATTGGTTTTATTAATATGTTTTGCGCTGATGTCTGATTTATCAATGTGTGATCGATTTGTGTACAAAAGTGTGAACTTGAACTCTTGTAGTCTTTTTGTAACACGGTAAAGTAACGGCCATCAGCTAGGAGCTGACTTAGATACGGATGGTCATCTAGTCTAACGGTATAGACAGAAACGGATCAGGCTAGGACTGCCCAGCAACAAGGTGTTAGAAAAGGATAGCCAAAACTCATCAGGACGATGAACAACAAACAAATTTGGCATGGAAAGCACCAATAACAAATGGAGATTTGTGTACCAAGTTGAGTATGCAAATTTTGGCCGATATAGGCAGATTTAGAGAGCGATAGGTTTTCCTATCGCTTTTTTTATTGATTTGATGAAAAAACACCCAATACCTCTCCACTATAAACTCAGTTTCTGGTATGTTTCGCATCCCTGTTTAAGGATGTGCTATGTATACTTGTCCCTTATGCCATCACCAAGGCGTGAATCACTATTTTGAAGACAAACGCAGAGCCTATCTGCAATGTCAGCAATGTGAACTGGTATTTGTTAAACCTGAACAAAGGTTAGAAGCAAAAGAAGAGAAAGCACACTATGATCTCCATGAGAACGATCCTAGTGATGCAGGCTATCGCCGTTTTCTATCTCGCATCGCGGATCCACTAACAGACAAAATTTCATCTAACTCACACGGGTTGGATTTTGGTTGTGGCCCAGGCCCTACGCTATCTATTATGTTAGAAGAAGCCGGACACACCATGGAGTTGTACGATATCTATTACCACCCAGAAGCTTCTGTGTTGGAAAAAACGTATGACTTTATGACTGCCACGGAGGTGATAGAGCATCTTTATCACCCAGACAAAGTGTGGCAGCAATGGTTGAATTTAGTTAAACCCAAGGGCTGGATTGGTCTTATGACTAAACTAGTAATAGACGTAGACGCGTTTGCTGGTTGGCACTACAAGAATGACCCGACACATGTCGTCTTCTTTAGTCGTCAAACATTCCAGTTTTTGGCAGAGCGGGATAAGCTCGAACTAGAATTTTTTGGAAATGATGTAATTTTACTGAGGAAAGTGCAGTAATGGGTCGTAGTAAGAAATCAAGAAAACCGGGAGCACTTGGCGCTCCGGAACCTATGGTTACTCGTAACCGTAGTGAATCTGATGTTGAAGGTCGTGAACGTAAGCGTGTTAAAAAGCGTAAAGGCCTTAAGTCTGGCAGCCGTCACTCAGATGGTAGCGAAGCAAAACAGCGTAAAGCTGCACTAGCTCGCGACCCTCGTTTAGGCAGCAAGAAAAAAATCCCGCTGATTGTTGAACCAGCGAAGAAGTCGACCAAACAAGAGCGCAAGCTATCTAACGAACAAGAGTTAGAGATGCTTGAGAATGATGCTCAACTGAACACATTGCTAGATCGTATCGAAAATGGTGAAAACCTAGGTGCTGGCCTGCAGAAGTTTGTTGATGAGAAACTTGATCGTATCGAACACCTAATGGGCCGCTTAGGTCTGCTAGAGCCAGAAGACGATGAAGAAGAGATCTTCGAAGAAGCACCAGTTGCATCTAAGAAGAAAGCAAGCTCTGACGAAGACTTGCTATCTCAATTCGAAGATTTCGACTTAGACAGCTTTAAAGGTTAATAGCCAATGAACGTAACCTTATTAGCAATTGCTGGTGGAATTATCATTCTCGGCTTGGGCTCTTACGCAGGTTACCTTCTACTTCAAGTGAAGAAGCAGACGGAGTTGCAAAAGCAGCATCAAGCACTTGCCATTGAAAAACGTAACGCGACGATTTACGAAAACGTAAATACTCTGTGCTTAGCGGGTATTCAAGGCCAGTGTGACTTACCTGAGATCAGTATCCGAGTGTGTATCATTATGGATAACGTTCAGGGTGATGAGCGTGTCGATTTTGATTCTGAGTATCCTGCTCTTTCTGAGCTGTACCATATCGTAAAAGATATGGCTCGCGGAGACGGAAGGCAGGAACTGACGAAGAAAGAGCGCATGCAGCAGAATCTCACACGCCATAAGGCGGAGACTCGCTTGAATGATGCGGTCATTGAAGATTTGAAAAGGTTGCAGGAGAAGGTTAAGCCTCTCAACAACCAAATCAACATTCAGATGATCTAGTCACTAAGACTTTTAAATATAGAGGCTTGTTTAACATTTAGTTTTTAGACGCGCTGCTTTTAATACCTATGCATTTAAGACTTTTTGTCCTAAAAGCATCTTGTTTTTAAGTCGCCTTGTCTTTAATAGACGATGTTAAATGAGCCTTCTTACCTTTTGCGTCTCGTTAATCCCGACGCTTTGTTAGTGATCAAGCTAGCAGTTCTGAGTTTTTGTCTGAAAAATTGATTTTGTCTTGGAACGACCTTACTGGTCGTGTGGCAAAATAACCCGTCTATATTTTAATGTATGTAAAATGATTTGAGAGACCTTAGGTTCTCGCGGATCTAAATTGGAATTACCGCTATGTCGAGCAAGCCAGTAACAACGAATCAGCAAATCGTTTGGGATCAAGAGATCTTAAACAAGTACAACTATTCGGGACCTCGTTACACTTCATATCCAACAGCGTTGGAGTTTCATGAAGCGTTTACCGTCGCTGATTACGACATGGCGTGTACTCAGTACCCTGAGCGTCCACTCTCTCTTTACGTGCATATCCCGTTCTGTCATAAGCTTTGTTACTACTGTGGTTGTAATAAAGTCATTACTCGTCACTCGCATAAAGCGGATGAGTACTTAGATGTGATTGAACATGAAATCCGCCAGCGCGCCTCTTTGTTGAATGGCCGTCAAGTGACGCAATTGCACTTCGGTGGTGGTACGCCAACGTTCTTGACCAAAACACAAATTACTCGCTTGATGATGATTCTGCGTGAGGAATTTAACTTCACAGCTGACGCTGAAATCAGTATTGAAGTTGACCCACGTGAGATTGAGCTAGACGTACTTGACCACCTGCGTAACGAAGGCTTCAACCGCCTGAGCATTGGTGTGCAAGACTTCAATAAAGAAGTGCAGAAACTGGTTAACCGTGAGCAAGATGAAGAGTTCATCATTGCGATGGTTAAACGAGCGAAAGAGCTAGGCTTCCGTTCAACCAACCTTGATTTGATCTACGGCCTACCAAAGCAGACTCAAGCTTTGTTCGCGGAAACATTGAAGCAAGTGTTAGAAATGAAACCGGGTCGTTTATCGGTATTTAACTACGCACACATGCCGCAACTGTTTGCTGCGCAGCGTAAGATTAAAGATGAAGACTTACCTGAACCAAAAGAGAAAATGGCAATCCTCCAAGATACCATTGAGACTTTAACGGGCGCGGGCTACCAGTTCATTGGTATGGATCACTTTGCTCTGCCTGAAGACGAGCTAGCAGTAGCACAGCGTGAAGGTATTCTGCATCGTAACTTCCAAGGCTACACGACCCAAGGTGAAGCTGACCTAATTGGCTTCGGTGTTTCTGCAATCTCTATGGTCGGTGATGCTTACGCTCAAAACCAGAAAGAGCTGAAGAAGTATTACGCTCAGGTGAATGACCTTCGCCACGCGCTTTGGAAAGGTGTTGCTCTAGACAGTGACGACCTTCTACGTCGTGAAGTGATCAAACAGCTTATCTGTAATTTTAAGCTTGATAAAACCATGATCGAATCTGAGTTCTCGGTTAACTTTAATCGTTACTTCAAAGAAGATTTAGGGCTACTGCAAACCTTCATCAACGATGAGTTGGTTGAAGTCGACGACAAAGAAATCCGCGTGACTTTGCGTGGCCGTTTGTTGATTCGTAATATCTGTATGTGTTTCGATAAATACCTACGTGCTAAGGCTCGTCAACAGCAGTTCTCTCGTGTGATTTAATCGTTCGATTGAGAACAGAAATATAAAAAATGCCAGCATTATGCTGGCATTTTTGTGTCTATCTGTAAGTCAATTCTCTATCTACTTTACATCATGCTTTCTTTACTGCTTTGTTTTACGTTGCAGAGGTCGGTTGGCCATTGCTCAAAAGGAACCGGGCGGCTGTATAAGAACCCCTGTGCCTGCGGGCATTTCAGCTGTTTGAGTAGATCCGCTTGTTGCTGAGTTTCTACACCTTCTGCGACTATGCTTACCTTGAAGCCCTTGGTGATATTGACGATGGCTGCAACGATAGAGCTATCTAGGTTCTCTTTTTCGAGCTTGCTGACGAAGCTGCGATCGATCTTTAAGCAATCAAATGGCAGTTTGTGTAAATAAGCCAGTGACGAATAGCCGGTACCAAAGTCATCAATTGCAATCGAGATGCCTAATGCTTTTAGCGTCAGCATGTTATCGATGATGGCTGGGTCATTGTCGACGATGCGTGACTCAGTGATCTCTAGTGTTAGGTTGCTTGCTGGTAGCTTGGTGTCACGTAGCGTGCCTTTTACTTGTTCAACAAAGCCACTTTCACTCAGTTGATCGACCGAAAGGTTAACGTGAATAGAGAAGTCCTTGCTCCATTTTCCTGACTCAATCGCGATGGCAGTATCTCGACACGACTTATGTAGAATTTGCTTGCCGATATCGTAAATCAGCCCGCTCTCTTCAGCGAGAGGAATGAATTCAAGTGGTGAGACTATTCCTTCATCGGCTATCCAGCGTGCTAAAGCTTCAGCCCCAATGGTCGATCCGGATTCTAGATCAATAATAGGTTGATAGAAGGGTTCGAACTGTTGAAGTTCAATCGCTCGGTTCATCCGCGCTAGCATCTTAGTACGATGTCTTGATGCTTTACCCATCTCAGGGCTGTAAATGCTGACACTGGCTTTGTCTTGTTTTGCGTTGCTCAAAGCAATGCTACTACTACGCAGCAATAGCGCAATGTCGTGGACGTTAGATACACCGACGACGCCCATCGATACCTTAATGGCGACACTTTCTGATTCCATTGAAAATGGGGAAGCAAAGGTTTGAAGCAAGCGATTAGTCAGTAGTTGAGCTTCCTTGCTTTGGATGACGTTCGGGGCGTAAATGGCGAATTCATCACCGCCAGTGCGAGCTAATAGGTAATCGGATGGCAATGTACCTCTTAAACGAGCGGCCGCAATGATAAGCAATTGGTCACCATTGTAATGACCAAGGCTGTCATTGATGTCTCGGAAGCGATCAATACCCACTAAATAAAGTGTGCCTTTTTCGTTTGCAGAGTTTTTCTTGGCAGCGTCGATAAAGCCTTCTCGACTATATAATTTGGTTAGTGAGTCATAGGTAAGCTGAGACTGTAATGCTTGAAAGGAAGCCTTTAAGTTGTTGGCCATTTCATTGAATGACTCCACCAACATGCTGGTTTCATAGATATGCCCTGTCTTTGGCATGCTCGTGCCCCAATCACCTTTAGCAAGACGCTTTGCCGCATCCGCTGTTGAGGTGATGGGTTGGGTAACGCGATTAAACGCAATTAACCCAGCAATGACACCAATGCAACTCAGCGCTAGCCCGAGCAACCAACTGTTTCTTTGGTTTTCAGGTAATTCACCGAGTAGGTTGCTTTCAGGGATCGACATACCAATAAACCAAGTGATGCCGTGCTCATCTTCATAAGGGGTGATCTGGTTGAAGTATCGTTCGTTGTCTAGGCGAAAACTAAAGCGCTGCACGCCCAAATTATCGATTAGGTGAAATTGGTCTACGTAGCTAGCACTTTCACGTATTACCGGGTTAGCACTCTCTGATGCCAGTAAGCGTTGGCCCTTATTGGTTTTCCCTGTTCCCCAAGAGACCACGCTACCTCCGCCCGAGTGAGCGACCAAGCGTTGCTGCTTATCAATGATATAAACAGAGGCATCCGTTTTATCTTTGAGTTCTTTGAGAAACGCATTAAAGGTATTGATCTTAATGTCGCTAACGACGACGGCTTTGAATTCGTTGTCATCATAGATAGGGGCGAGGGCAGATAAGGTGATCTCTTGTCGTTCATCTGCATTGGCATAAATTGGCGACCATACAGCCTTTTTTTGCGTAGCAACGGGTGTGTACCAAGGGCGGACTCTCGGGTCGTAACCTGAAATCACCGATCGAATGTCTTCGCTGATCTTGCTGCCACGGTAAATGACCAGCTGATCGTTAGTACGGTCGTCTTGTACCATCAAGGTATAGCCGTTGTTAGCTTCTTTACGAAAACCGACATAGTTACCATCTTCAGAACCAAAGCCGATCACATCGAGTTGAGGTATAGCTGTGAAATGGTCTGAAAACGTATAAAGAATGTAGTCTTGGACCTTGCTAAGGTTGCCCGCTTGATAAAGATGATGGTAGCCAATGTTATGGCTGAGCGAGAGGTTCGCGTGAAATGGTTTTTCTAAAAAATTGGACAGGCTTTGATGAACATGGTCAGTAAGTGATGTTAGTTGGCGTGCACTAACATCACTCACCATCTCTTTGTAGCTTTGCTTTTGAGTGAAAACCATTACGCTCATAGTGAACAGAAAAATCATCACGAATGGCAGAACCACCGCGGTTCTCAATGTAATTTGTGTTTTCAAAGACATCTTTAGCTACAACTTTAGTGAATGGCATACCTTAATTGTACCGACACTATTCAAACCAAGCGACCCTTTTTTGGTTAAAAAGTCGCTGTATCGAAAGTCATATCTGGTCAGTACAGTTCTTTGAGTTTACGGGTTAGGGTGTTTCTTCCCCAACCTAAAACCTTGGCTGCATCCTGTTTATGACCATTGGTATGGTTGAGTGCAGCCTCTAGCAGTATACGTTCAAACTCTGGCAGAGCATAAGTTAGTAGCTCTTTTTCTCCGGAATCAAGCGCACATTTTGCCCAATTAGCGAGCAGTTGTTGCCAGTTGTCTCCAGTCCCTGAGGTCGTCACCACTTTTTCTTCCAATAGTTCTGGAGGCAAGTCTGAAGGGAGTATTTCACTGCCGCTCGCCATGACTGTGAGCCAACGACAGATGTTCTCAAGCTGACGTACGTTGCCCGGCCAATTTAGCTGATTGAGCTTCATGATGGTCTCTGAGTGCAGTGTCTTCACTTCTACACCAAGCTCTTCAGCGGCTGATGCTAGGAAGTGGTGAGTCAGTTTTTCAATGTCCTGTTTACGTTCGCGCAGTGCCGGAATATGGATTCGGATAACGTTCAGTCGATGGAAAAGGTCTTCACGGAAACCACCGTCATGCACCAAGCGCTCAAGATCTTGGTGGGTTGCTGCAACGATACGAACATCAACCTTAACCGCAGAATGCCCACCGACACGATAAAATTGACCATCAGAAAGCACGCGCAGTAGCCGAGTCTGAATATCGAGTGGCATATCGCCTATTTCATCAAGAAACAGAGTGCCGCCGTTGGCTTGTTCGAATCGTCCTTGGCGAACACTGTTAGCGCCAGTAAAGGCGCCTTTCTCGTGGCCAAACAGCTCTGATTCGATCAAGTCTTTAGGGATTGCCGCCATGTTTAATGCAATGAATGGCTTTTTAGCTCTTGGGCTGTGACGATGCAGAGCGTGCGCGACTAATTCTTTACCAGTCCCCGATTCACCATTAATAAGAACCGAAATGGATGAACGAGACAAACGGCCAATAGCTCGGAAAACTTCCTGCATTGCCGGTGCTTCACCGATGATTTCTGGTGCGTTGGTCTCTTCGGCTACTTCGCTGGCTTGTTCTCGCTTTTGCTCTTGGCTGTGTGCGATGGCTCGCTCTACTAGAGTCAGTGTCTCATCAATATCAAACGGCTTAGGTAGATACTCAAAAGCCCCTTTTTGATAAGCATTCACCGCTGCATCGAGGTCTGAGTGCGCGGTCATAATGATCACTGGCAGGTCGGGAGAGCGCTGGTGAACTTGGTGTAACAGCTCAATCCCGTCAATGCCAGGCATGCGAATGTCGGACACCAAAACGTCTGGTGTTTCGCGTTCAAGAGCAAGCAATACGCTCTCAGCATCAGCAAATGTTTCACACTTTATATCCGCAGATGACAGTGTTTTCTCTACGACCCAGCGTATAGAACTGTCGTCATCGACGACCCAAACGTATCCCTTACTCATAATTCAATTCCTTTGCAGCCAATTCTATTGTGATAATCATTGTTGTTTTTATGATGTCTTTAATCTTTGTGTTACCGAGTTAAGCCTTTCATCTCGCTGTCCAATCGCGAGGTTCTGTTGACCTAAATGGGTAGGTAAATCGTGAATGTGGTGTTACCCGGCCAGCTCTCAACATCAATTTTTCCATTGTGCTGATCGATCAGGTTTTGAGAAATCGATAGTCCCAGCCCTGTGCCACCCTCTCGTCCGCTGACCATTGGGTAAAACAGCGTGTCTTTTAAATCATCGGGGATGCCGGGGCCGTTATCGCTGATCTCAATGCGCGCTGCGAGTTTGTGTCGCTGCCCATGAATATTGGCTTGATGCACCGTTCTGGTGCGAATGGTGATTTTCCCTGATTCTTGCGCCTTTAAAATCTGTGCCGCGTTACTCACGATATTGAGCATCGCTTGTTCAACTTGTGCTGAATCCATCAGAATGTCCGGTAAGCTCGGGTCGTAATCTCGTTCGATGGCGAGCGTTGAACCCGACTCGAGTTCCACGAGCTGCCTGACTTTCTCAAGTATCTGGTGTAGGTTCTCTTCTGACTTGGTCCCCGGCTTCTGAGGGCCAAGCAGGCGATCAACTAAAGCTCTTAGGCGGTCGGCTTGCTCAATAATGATCTGCGTATATTCATTAAGAGACTGATCAGGAAGCATTTTCCCAAGTAACTGCGCCGCACCTCTTAAGCCACCGAGTGGGTTCTTAATCTCATGTGCTAACCCGCGCACCAACAGCTTAGCTGCTTGTTGTTGTGCGTGTTGGTTGAGTTCTTGGCTGAGGCGTCTTTGCTGGTCTATCTTGCGCATCTCAACCAATAACAGCGTCTCTCGTTGCCAAGAGATTGGGCTAACCGTGACTTCAAGCATCAGTGGGCGGTTATCAACAACGAAGGTAACGTCACTGTCGGTAATGCTCTGGCCACTTTGTAGCGGTTGCGTCAGAAGCGCCAAATCCAGTGAGGCGTGTTGGATGAGTTGGCTCAATGGGTGATCGACGATGCGTCGCGCGCTTTGTGAAAAGAGTTGTTCAGCCGCCGGGTTGGCGTATCGGACATACAGTTGCTCATCGAGCATCAATGTTGAGGTCACCATGTTGTCGAGAATGGCGCTGGAAAGATGATGTGTATCTATGCTGTCGCTTTTGGCTGATCGATTCACTATTTCGTCCTTGAACTGGTGTTTTTCTCACTGCACCAAATTGGTGCGTAGCTAAGTTCAAGTATGGCGCATATCAACCAGAAGCTAAAGATAATTCATTAGAGTCGCTGAAAGCTGCTTCGATTAGGTGAAAAGTAGAGGTAATTCAGTCTCTTTTAACACATTGGCCTACTTGAGCGTCGCTCGATGTAAATACACGGTGACTGGACTAGTAGATGCAATAAGCTTGCCGCTTCTATGTGCTTGAATTGCAATGGTGTGAGTACCTCGATCGATACCTTTCAGTTCCCAATTCGGTTGGGTTTGTGGGGCGCCATAGCGACGACCATCGAGCATCAATTGCAACTGTTCTCCAATACCAAGCTTGCGGCTAAGTTCTATTTGAATAGGGATTAAGCCGCGGTTGCTACGGATGGTTTGGTCATGAACGGGAGTCAGCATGATGAGGGCTAGTTGAGCTGGTGCCTCACGTTTCGTGCTTTCTGTTTTTTCCTGAGCCTGAGCTGGCGTTGCCGTTTTAGTTGTAGATGAAGCTGCAGCATCAACGGGCGTCGAGGCTTCAAATTTAGGAGCCGGCGCTGATGCTTGCACATCCGGTAGGCGAAGAGATTTGGCATCTTGAGCGCTAGGGTTATCACTAAAGTGGAGAACACCATCCTCATCCACCCAGGTATACACCGTTTGAGCAGAGCACGAGATCGCGACTGTTAACCCGATCAGGAACAGTATATTTTTCATATCTTTAGCCTCTTTTCACCGCTAGGTGATTTCACGTTTGGCGTTGGTTTTGTTATTGATTTTATTGTTTTTATAGCAGTAGCCTCTGAGGGCTTTTGTCTAAGGTATGGTACGAGGAAGCAGGGGGAGGGAGTATATAAAAAAGGCCCGCCTGCGAGGCGAGCCTAATATTTAGTCAGCAATTCTTACAAGGTTGCAGTAAGAAATGGCTTATCTCTACAGGAGATTAAACTGAGTAGTACAGTTCAAACTCAAGTGGGTGTGTTGCCATGTTCACGCGTTGTACGTCGTCAGATTTCAGTGTGATGTAAGAATCAATGAAATCGTCAGAGAATACGCCGCCAGCTGTTAGGAACTCACGATCGTCGTCTAGCGCTTTAAGTGCTACTTCTAGAGATTCAGCAACGGTTGGGATTTCAGCCGCTTCTTCTGCTGGAAGGTCGTATAGATCTTTATCCATAGCTTCGCCTGGGTGGATCTTGTTCTTGATACCGTCAAGGCCAGCCATCAGCATTGCTGAGTAACATAGGTATGGGTTCGCTGCTGGGTCACCAAAACGTAGCTCGATACGACGTGCTTTCGGGCTTGGTACTACTGGGATACGGATAGAAGCAGAACGGTTACGTGCTGAGTAAGCAAGCATTACCGGAGCTTCAAAACCAGGTACAAGACGCTTGTACGAGTTCGTTGATGGGTTAGCAAATGCGTTGATTGCACGAGCGTGCTTGATTACACCACCGATGTAGTAAAGCGCCATTTCAGATAGGCCGCCGTACTTATCACCAGCAAACAGGTTAACGCCGTCTTTTGCTAGAGATTGGTGAACGTGCATACCAGAACCGTTGTCACCAACTAGTGGCTTAGGCATGAATGTCGCTGTTTTACCAAATGCGTGAGCAACGTTGTGTACAACGTACTTGTAGATTTGAGTCTCATCCGCTTTTGTTGTTAGCGTGTTGAAGCGAGTTGCGATTTCGTTTTGACCCGCAGTTGCTACTTCGTGGTGGTGAGCTTCAACTACTAGGCCCATCTCTTCCATTACTAGACACATTGCTGAACGGATGTCTTGAGATGAATCTACAGGAGCTACTGGGAAGTAACCGCCTTTAACGCCAGGACGGTGACCTTTGTTACCGCCTTCGATGTCAGAACCTGTGTTCCAAGCTGCTTCTACGTCATCAATCTTGAAGAAAGAACCAGACATGTCGTTTGAGAACTTAACGTCATCAAATAGGAAGAATTCTGGCTCTGGACCCACTAGAACTGTATCTGCGATACCAGTAGATCGTAGGTATTCTTCAGAACGCTTAGCGATAGAGCGTGGGTCACGGTCGTAGCCTTGCATTGTTGCAGGCTCAAGGATGTCACAACGGATGTTTAGCGTTGCATCTTCTGTGAATGGGTCCAGTACAGCTGAAGCTGCGTCTGGCATCATTACCATGTCAGATTCGTTAATGCCTTTCCAACCAGCTACTGAAGAGCCGTCAAACATTTTACCTTCTTCGAAGAAGTCTGCATCAACTTGGTGAGAAGGAATAGAGATGTGCTGCTCTTTACCTTTTGTATCAGTAAAACGTAAGTCGATAAATTTAACTTCGTTCTCTTGGATCAGGGATAGTACATTTTCTACTGACATCTTGGATAACCTCCAGTGTTATTAATTCGGTATTAGCTCGATTCGGTTGAAACTAGCATTGATTAATGTCTATAAGTGCATTAATCGATGCTGATTTATCTATAGCCAAAAACGTGCCAAAAAAATTATTCCATTAATTTCAATGATTTACTTGTTTACTTGTTTCGTTAATTCTGGTTTTTGCACCAAAATGATCTCCTGGTGCACATTATTGGTGCAATTGTTTATCTGTGCACCAATATGAAACATAAGCGAGCACCATTCAGCAATGAATTGCCTAAGTTGTCAATCCACTTTTGTTATTTTGCCGGAGATTTGGCTGCCCATCTTGCGGCGGATGCTTTTTTAGAATCCTACGAATTAGACTGTTAGATACTGTATTGAATCAAAGTTAAGCGGATATGAATCGCTAATAAAGAAAAAAGCCTTGGTTGAGATCACATATTTCTGGGTTTTTGTCTAAAATCTGGTATATTATTGACCGTTTTTTAAATCAAGCTAGCGGTTATTATCCAAACTTTTGAGATAATTGACGGCTACCTTTTATGAGTGAATCGAGAATCCATGTCTACTCCACAGATTGATAAGTTAAGAAATATCGCGATCATCGCGCACGTTGACCACGGTAAAACGACTTTGGTTGATAAACTACTACAACAGTCAGGCACTCTTGAGTCTCGTGGTGAAGCTGAAGAGCGTGTCATGGATTCGAATGACATCGAAAAAGAGCGTGGCATTACAATCCTTGCTAAGAACACAGCAATTGACTGGAATGACTACCGTATCAACATCGTAGATACCCCTGGACACGCGGACTTCGGTGGTGAAGTTGAACGTATCATGTCTATGGTTGATTCAGTTCTTCTGATCGTTGATGCAGTTGATGGCCCAATGCCTCAAACTCGTTTCGTAACGCAAAAAGCTTTCGCACACGGCCTTAAGCCAATCGTTGTTATCAACAAGATTGACCGTCCTGGTGCTCGTCCTGATTGGGTTATGGACCAAGTATTTGACTTGTTCGACAACCTAGGCGCGACTGATGAGCAACTAGACTTTACTGTTGTTTACGCTTCAGCTCTAAACGGTTGGGCAACAATGGAAGAAGGCGAAGTTGGCACAGACATGGAACCATTGTTCCAAGCTGTTGTTGATACAGTAGAAGCACCTGCAGTTGACCTTGAAGGCCCACTTCAAATGCAAATTTCGCAACTTGATTACAGCTCTTACGTAGGTGTTATCGGTGTTGCTCGTGTTACTCGTGGTTCTGTTAAACCAAACCAACAAGTAACTATCGTGAATGCTGAAGGCAAAAAACGTAACGGTAAAGTAGGTACTGTACTTGGTTACCTAGGTCTTGAGCGTCACGAAGTAGAACAAGCTAACGCTGGCGACATCATTGCAATCACAGGTCTTGGTGAACTGAAAATTTCAGACACTATCTGTGACGTAAACAATGTTGAAGCAATGGAACCACTGTCTGTTGATGAACCAACAGTAACAATGACTTTCCAAGTAAACACTTCTCCGTTCGCGGGTAAAGAAGGTAAGTTTGTAACTTCACGTAACATCCTTGAGCGTCTTGAAAAAGAATTGGTTCATAACGTTGCACTACGTGTTGAAGAAACTGAAAGTCCAGACCGTTTCCGCGTATCAGGCCGTGGTGAGCTTCACCTTTCTATCCTGATCGAAAACATGCGTCGTGAAGGTTTCGAGCTAGCAGTATCTCGTCCAGAAGTAATCATCAAAGAAGAAGATGGTCAGAAAATGGAACCGTTCGAAACGGTTACTATCGATGTAGTTGAAGAGCACCAAGGTGCGATCATGGAAAGCATCGGTCTACGTAAGGGTGAGCTAACAGATATGGCACCAGATGGTAAAGGCCGTGTTCGCATGGACTTCATGATGCCTTCTCGTGGTCTTATCGGTTTCCAAACTGAATTCCTTACAATGACGTCTGGTTCTGGTCTTATTTACCACTCGTTCGATCACTACGGTCCTTACAAAGGCGGTATCATTGGTCAGCGTAACAACGGTGTTCTAATTTCGAACGCAACGGGTAAAGCACTGACTTACGCATTGTTCTTCCTTCAAGCTCGTGGTCGTCTATTCACAGAGCATGCTGATGAAGTTTATGAAGGTCAAGTAATCGGTATTCACAACCGTTCAAACGACCTGACAGTAAACTGTCTGAAAGGTAAGCAACTAACGAACGTTCGTGCATCTGGTACTGATGAAGCACAAGTTCTTTCTCCACCGATCAAGCACACTCTAGAGCAAGCTCTTGAGTTTATCGATGAAGATGAACTAGTAGAAGTAACGCCACTAAACGTACGTATCCGTAAGAAACTTCTTACTGAAAACGACCGTAAGCGTGCAGCACGTCCAGCTAAGGCTTAATTGCCAGCTGACTAGCTTCTAGCTATCAAGCAATACGTTTTAGAATAAGTAAGAAAGCCCCGAGTAGCCTAGCTACACGGGGCTTTTGTTTTATGTGATATTGAAGTAGATACGGGTAAACGAGATGCGAGATACGAAGAGCATGCTCCATACCAATTCATTGAATCGTCATTCCAGAATTGAGGGACGAGATATCTGGAATCTTTCTTTTTCGGCATACAAGAGATTCCCTATCACGCTCGTTCTTCACTGTAGGGAATGACGGTAAGTTTGTTCAGATACGGGTAAACGAGATGAGAGATACGAAGGGCGTTCAAGTCTTCGTCATCCTCAAGAGGGAGGAACGACCGAGTTGGGGAGCTAGCTTTTGATACCTAGTTGGCTTTTAACAAATAGAGCCCGCTCTTCGACTGACATAAATGGCACCTCGACCACCTCATACCCAAGCTCTTGATAGACTCTGACCAACGCGTGGTGAATCTCTAATGCCTCTTCAAGCGGATAAGGCCTAACATCATCTTGTACGTAAATAGATGCCTCAGGGCGACAGAACAAGGCTTGTGAGTGATAGCCTTGGCTAGCTTCTCGGTAGATTTTGTCAATCTCAAGGTTCGCCTGAGTTAAGTAACCGCAGATATCTGGAATGGCGCGATCGAGAAACGCAACTGGATGCTGGTTGGCCTGTTCCTTTTGCTCATTCATGACAGTGAGACACAGGCGAGCAAAGCCCGGTAGGTCTAACCAAGGTAAGATACCGTTCTCAAGTTGGCTCTGTTGTTCAATTAACTGTCGAGAAGATTCCGCGAAGGTTGGGTAACCCATGTCACCCAAGGCATTGATCAGTGTTGTCTTCCCGGCTCCGGGGCCGCCAGTAATAATGATAGGTTGCATCGTGTTCTTTATCTGTAGCGCTACTTCTGGTTCAGTTGAGCTAGGAACTTATCCGATTCTGCTATTGCAGCATTCATCTGTTCTATCGCGTAGGCGATGTCTTTTTCTAAGCTCATAAATTCGCCCTGCAACGAACCGACAGCACTCGCATTGAGGTTGTGTTTGAGATAAAGCGTATTGTCGCGAAGGGTGTTGAGTACCGGGTCCATTTTCTTCTCAGCGCGTTTCATTGCTGAAAGCATGGTCTTGTAAGACGATTGGGTTTCTCGCAGTTTTTGTTCACTCGAACGGCGCAGTGAAGCACTGGTGTAGAGGTTTAACTCGCTCTGCCACTCTGCAAACAGCGCATCTGACACGTCTTCAATCGCAGCAATGCGATCACTGACATTTTGTGCGGCTTTCTCGCTGTCTTGGTATTTATCGTTGATTTGGTTGTACATGTCTTCAAGGTCGCCGCCACTGAAGTTCGTCAGGCTACTCAAGGCTTCAAGTGCGCTAGTAAACTCTTCCTGAGCATCCTGCTGCGACTCTTTAGCGTCTTCCACTCTATCGACCATAATGTCACGCTTGTGGTAACCCACTTGCTCCATGGCGGAGTAATAAGCGGACTGGCATCCAGTAAGAGTAAAAATAGAGAGGACTATAACTATTAAATAAGGCATCCTAGTTTCCTATAGTTAAATAATATCAATCGTAGTAAATAACTGCTCAACCTAGCTTGTTAAAATGCTCGATAACGGCGTTAGAATTTTTGATTGTAGAATAACTACTTATCAAAAAAAGCTGCCTTGTTCTCAAGCCTTTTTCCTACGCTATTTTTGAACATTTACTTACTGTGATTAATACAACGGAATATTAATTAGGACTATGAACGAGTTACCAGGGAGTTACAAGTTGAAGATAAAAAACGCAGTCACAGGAAGCATCCAGTTTTCCCGCTATCTTTTGGCGCGAATGACGCACGATAGGGTCAATGTGAATGCGGGTTACTTGGCGTACATTACTTTGCTCTCGATCGTACCGATGTTGACGGTTTTGCTCTCTATCTTATCGTCATTTTCAGTCTTTGCTGATGTTGGCCTAGTGATTCAAAACTTCGTTATTACCAACTTTGTTCCAGCATCTGGGGATGCGGTGCATGGTGCTCTACTAGAGTTCGTTGCCAATACCGGCAAGATGACGGCGGTGGGCAGTGTGTTCTTATTCATTGCGGCATTGATGCTGATCTCCAACATCGATAAGAATCTAAACTACATCTGGCGAGTAACAGAAAAGCGTCGGGCCGTGTTGTCCTTTTCAATGTATTGGATGGTGCTAACGCTTGGACCTATTTTGATTGGGGCGAGCATTGCTGCAACGTCGTATGTGACATCATTGAACTTGTTACAAAACGAAGTCGTGTCGAGTGCCTTTAATACCGTGATTCGCAAGCTCCCTTTGATTACCTCATTCTTTGCGTTTTTCGGTCTGTACCTGTTGGTTCCCAACAAAAAGATACACTTTTCTCATGCGGCAGCGGGCTCTTTGGTTGCGGCTCTGTTGTTCGAACTCAGTAAGAAAGGCTTTGCGGCTTACATTACTCAATTCCCCTCTTACCAGTTGATTTATGGCGCATTAGCGGCGATTCCCATTCTTTTTGTCTGGGTGTATTTGTGCTGGTTGATTGTGTTGGTGGGTGCCGAGGTGACGGCCGCGTTGGGCGAGCAGGAACAGTGGAGTGACTCGCAAGAAATGGTACACTCGTCGGATAAAGACAAAATCACAGAGCAAGGAAACAACAGTGATAGCACTGATCCAGAGAGTAAGTGAAGCTGCCGTCCGTGTTGATGGCGAAGTAGTGGGTGAGATTGAGCAAGGCTTATTGGTTCTGTTAGGCGTAGAAAAAGGTGATGACGAAGCCAAAGCCAAACGTTTGATGGAACGAGTGACCACTTATCGTGTCTTTGGAGATGAAGACGATAAAATGAATCTCAATGTAAAGCAGGTAGAAGGTAAGGTATTAGTGGTTTCTCAATTCACTCTGCCAGCTGATACTAAGAAAGGCACACGAGCAGGATTTTCTCGCGGTGCTCACCCAGAAGATGCAGAGCGTCTTTACAACTATTTCTCTGACCAGTGTGAATCAGTGTTACCAACGGAACGTGGCCGATTTGCAGCCGACATGAAAGTGTCTTTGGTTAATGATGGCCCAGTAACATTCTGGCTGCAAGTTTAGGCTTAAAGGAATAAGCATGTTTAAACTCATAACACCGACCACCGAAAATCAACTGAACAAGTATTACCATTTTCGCTGGCAGATGCTCCGTGAACCTTGGCGAATGCCGGTAGGTTCAGAGCGCGATGAATACGATGCCATGAGTCACCATCGCATGATTGTCGATGGTCGAGGTCGCCCGATGGCGATTGGTCGTCTCTATATCACCCCAGATCTAGAGGGGCAGATTCGCTATATGGCGGTGAAGAAATCTCGCCAGAGTAAAGGCATGGGCTCACTTATCTTGGTTGCGCTAGAGTCACTGGCACGTCAAGAAGGGGCGAAGCGTTTGGTGTGTAATGCACGTGAAGATGCGATCTCATTCTATGAGAAGAATGAGTTTGAACGTCGAGGTGAAATTAACGATCAACGCGGCCCTGTGCGTCACCAACAGATGGTGAAACCTCTTGACCCAATGGCTGATGTACTGCGCAAACCAGAATGGTGTAATGAGCTTCAGCAGCGTTGGGAAAATCAGATCCCGATCAGTGACAAAATGGGCATCAAGATTAACCAATACACGGGTTATCAGTTTGAGTGTAGCGCTCAGTTGAATCCCAACCTTAACCCTCATAACACCATGTTTGCTGGCTCCGCCTTTACCTTGGCGACTCTAACGGGTTGGGGAATGACTTGGTTACTGATGAAAGAGCGTGGGCTGACCGGTGATATCGTACTGGCAGACAGTAATATTCGTTATCGTCATCCCGTCGAGCAAAACCCAGTCGCATCTACGTCATTGGATGGGATCAGTGGCGATTTAGATCGCCTCGCGTCTGGCAGAAAAGCTCGCATCATCATTCATGTGACCATTAACAGTGGCGATGTGGAAGCGGTCGAGTTTACGGGAACCTATATGCTGATCCCTGACTACAAAAAGCGATTATCAACAGACTCCAACGTAAGCGTATAGCTGACACTGGCTAACAGATACAGATACAGATAGAAGGCGCTACTCCTGTGGAGTGGCGCTTTTTTGTTGGCAGTCGTTACTCTCGGAATACTCTGCTTGGGTGAGCTTTCCTGATATTTGGTGGCATTGATCCGATAAGGAAATAGAGAGAGTGTGTTGCTCGATCTTAAGCAAATCGAGCTCTCCAGAGACCTCACCGTTGAGCGTTTGAACTCTTTGTGTACCTTGCTCTGCTGCGGACGCACCAATAATGTGCATTGGTTCAAGAGTGAAGCGACCACGGTCAAAATTCGCATTAAGCTCTGGGATTTCAAACACGTTATTGGTCGATGTTTCAGAAAGCTTATCGTTAAAGGTCATCATACCTTGGCGAACACTGCCAGTGAGTTGCCCTGTGGTTGAGTAACCGAGCATCAAGGAATCGCCATACAAGCCTGCGGCTTGAAGTTCAAACTCACCATAGCCCGTTGCATCGAGCGGTAATTCGAGTTGCTGCAGCATGGGTGCTATGGGTAACCCGTCGGCAGAGATATCTAAGCTCCATGGCTTACTGATTTGGTTGAAGTCGAGTGTCGCATTGGCTTCAATATAGCCGTGCTTTAGTGGCATAAACAGGCGTGTCAGCGTCCATTTTCCTTGTTCGCTATTCATTTCAACTACGGGTTGAACACTGACAATATTTTGATAGCTTGCATCGTTGGCGCTAACCATCAACTTGCCTTGCCACAGTCCTAACTTTCTCTGTTGCAGCAGCTGAACCTGATGTCCTTCTACATGCAGCCCTGAGACCTGCCAGTAGGGTTTGGTTGCGAGTTGGATAAGTTGGCTACGTTCTATATTAAGTCGGTCAATAGAGGCTTGCTGAAGCTGTGTCAGCCAAGGCAATAGGCGAGCGGATGGTAGAACTTTATTTTTGCTTTCCGTAATCCACTTTATGCCTTGCAGGTCGAGCTGCGCTAATTGAATGCTGTTAGGGGTTACTTCGCCATTAAGTTGAATACTGCCTTGTAAGAATTGAGTATAGAAATCTTCAATCAGAATCTGGTTCGGATCTAAATTGAGCTTGATACTTGGCTCTATGAACATGTCATCATCAATGGTCACTCCCTCTGCTTGCAGAGAGAAAATGGCCTTCTGTTGCTTCCACAGCTCAAAAGGCAGTTGGATATTTTCTAGTGACGCATCAAAAGCGGTTAAGTGGCCATCTTGCCATTCCACGTCGCTGCGCAGAATATCTAAGCTATTGATGTGATTGATCTGAATACCTGCGACATCCCACTCTTTGCTTAGTAGGCTTTGGGTCTGTTTCTGATTGAGTCGTAAGCTATCGACGGTCACATTCACCAACGACCAATCTTGCTGATACTGCTCTGCTTGTCCTGAAATCTTGGCACCGCGCCAGTCGAATGAAGCGCCATACAGAGTGCTATCACTGGGTTTTAGGTCTAGATCAATCAGAAGGTTATCGAAGGCTTCACCTTGCCAGTAAAGTTGCGTGGCGGTGAGTTGAGTTTTTCCATAAGGCAGCAATGCGTTGTTGTCATCCCACGTTGGATCGGAGATCTGGAGGTCGATGCCTCGCGCATTAAAGTCTGGGGTCGAAAAGTCGAGATTATTGATGGCTAGCTGATGGAGCTTGATGTTTGGTTGGGTGAATAACGGCGTGAATGTCTCTAGATCGCTTATCTCCAACTGTAGGCCACTGATCAAGACGGAGTCCAAGACCAGTTTAGCTTCTGTAATCGAGCTGGGACTGAACCAAAGATCGATCTTGTCGATATAGAGAGGTTTTTGTTTATCAGGTTGGCTTTGGGTAATGCCCATCAAGGTGATGTGATAAGGCGCCTGATACTCAACGTCTTCAATGAGTATAGGTTGTTCAAGCGTATGCTTGATAAAAAAGTTAGCAACATCCGATCGGTATTGAGTTTGTAGGCTTAATAACAACGCTGCGATAGTCGCAACGATGATGGCCACCACAATGCCAATCACCATGAATACCTTTTTCATTCCCTGAAAGCCTTAAATTTCAATAGTCTCAAAACAGAGTGGAACAAAAAGGGGCAAGCAGCAACAAAAAAGCCCCTCAAAAGAGGGGCTTGCTACAAAAATATCACTTTAAATTGGGCGTTCGCTTTTGGCTTGGCCCGAGCAGATGTTGGGTTAGTCTAGTTGAGGGCCTGCCGCAACCAGTGACTTACCTTCAGCATTGTCTGTGTACTTATCAAAGTTGTTGATGAAGCGCTCTGCTAGATCTTTCGCTTTGCTTTCCCATTGTAGTGGGTCAGTGTAAGTATCACGTGGGTCAAGAATCGCTGGGTCAACATCGTGCAACGCTAGCGGTACTTCTAGGTTAAACATAGGGATAACCTTAGTTTCAGCTTGGTCGATTGAGCCATCTAGGATAGCGTCGATGATGCCACGAGTATCTTGGATTGAGATACGTTTACCTGTGCCATTCCAACCTGTGTTCACTAGGTAAGCTTCAGCGCCAGCTGCTTCCATACGCTTCACAAGCACTTCAGCGTACTGAGTTGGGTGAAGAGTTAAGAATGCTGCACCAAATGCCGCAGAGAACGTTGGTGTTGGTTCAGTAATACCGCGCTCTGTACCTGCTAGCTTAGCTGTGAAGCCAGATAGGAAGTGGTACTTAGTTTGCTCCGGAGTCAGCTTAGATACTGGTGGTAGCACACCAAACGCATCCGCTGTTAGGAAGATAACTTTTTGAGCGTGACCTGCTTTTGATACTGGCTTAACAATGTTGTCGATGTGGTGAATCGGGTAAGAAACACGAGTGTTTTCTGTTTTTGAACCGTCATCGAAATCGATAGAACCATCACCACGAACCGTTACGTTTTCTAGCAGTGCATCGCGACGGATTGCATTGTAGATTTCTGGTTCTGCTTCTTTAGATAGACGAATAGTCTTCGCGTAACAACCACCTTCGAAGTTGAAGATACCATCGTCATCCCAACCGTGCTCATCATCACCGATTAGCTCACGCTTAGGATCGGTTGATAGGGTTGTTTTACCTGTACCAGACAGGCCGAAGAAGATGGCTACATCGCCTTTCTCGCCAACGTTAGCACTACAGTGCATTGAAGCAATGCCTTGCAGAGGAAGCAGGTAGTTCATCATTGCGAACATGCCTTTCTTCATCTCACCGCCGTACCAAGTACCACCGATGATTTGAACGCGCTCTGTTAGGTTGAAAGCAACGAAGTTCTCAGAGTTTAGCCCCTGTTTTTCCCAGTTAGGGTTAGTTGTTTTAGCACCGTTCATTACCACGAAATCAGGTTCGAACGTTGCTAGCTCTTCGTCAGTTGGACGAATGAACATGTTCTTAACGAAGTGCGCTTGCCACGCTACTTCAGTGATAATACGCACACTTAAACGCGTATCTGGGTTAGCACCACAATAACCGTCGATGACAAACAGGCGCTTGCCAGATAGCTGAGTTGTCACAAGCTCTTTCAGCTCACTCCAAACTTCAGTTGTAATCGGTTTGTTGTCATTTTTGCCTTGATCTGACCACCACATGGTATCGCGCGTAGTGTCATCTTTAACAATGTACTTATCTTTTGGTGAGCGGCCAGTAAAGATACCAGTGTCAACCGCAACAGAGCCTAGTTCCGTTACTACGCCTTTTTCGTAGCCTTCCAAACCTGGCAGTGTCTCTTCAACGAATAACTGCTCGTAGCTAGGATTACGAAGAACTTCAGTAACGCCAGTCAGTCCGTGCTTAGTTAGATCAATTTGTGCAGCCTTAGTATGTTCCATAACGGTCATAGGTGCTCCTTGTAGGATATTTTGTAGGGATTTTGTATTAATTTTTTATTGTTATCTGCTCACCATGCTAGCAACGAGACTCTGGGGAAACAGGGATACAGCTCAAAAAGTATCCATATTAATCTTGGGGTTTTAAGCGTCTCGTCACATATTGGCCTAACTAGTCTATCCTGTACGCAAACCTTTGCGCTAGGGGCGAGAACATTATTAATTGATTAAAATTAAGCGGTGATTTTATTACGAGATGTTACGGAGTTTGCGCTATTTTGATCACAAAAAAGGCCAGCTTAGTGCTGACCTTTGTGGGGTAAATTACGTGTTTTTGGTACGCTGTAAATTAATGAACCGTATTGTCGCCTTTATCTGCTGCTTCTGCGTACAGTGCATCAACGTCGCCCTTATCGAACGAGTAGTTTGTGCCACAGTAATCACAGTGAAGAGCAACACTACCTTCCGTACTCAGGATGTCGTAGATCTCCTCTTGAGCAACGGTAATGATAGCGGCACCACTGCGTTCACGAGAACAACCACAGAAGAACTCGACAGGTTGAGGGGTAAATACCTGAACCTTCTCTTGGTTATATAGGCGGTATAACAAATCATTCGCTTCTAGAGAGAATAGCTCTTCGTTTTTAACCGTGTCAGTTAACTGCTCCAGGTGCTCGAAGTCATCTGGCGTGCCGGTGCCGTCTGGCATAACCTGCAGTAACATACCTGCAGCGTGTGCTTTGCCTTCATGTTCACCCGTACGTAGCCACAGACGAGTCTTAAGCTGTTCTGAGTTAGCAAAGTAACCTTCAAGAACGTCAGCAAGTGTTTCGCCTTCAAGACCAACGATACCTTGGTAACGCTCACCTTTTTTAGGATCGATAGTGATCACTAGGTGGCCTTTACCTATAAGGTCGTGCAGGCCAGCGTCGTCAGCAATATCACCGTCAAAGCGCGCAACACCACGAATCTTCTGATCGTTATCGCCATTAATAACAGCGAGAGATACTGGGCCATCACCTTGCAGTTGCATCGTGATAGAGCCTTCAAACTTTAGCGTCGCCGTTAGCAGCGTCGTTGAAACCAGTAGCTCACCCAACAGCTTTTGTACTGGCGCTGGGTATTCCTTGCTAGAAATAATCTGTTGGTACGCTTCGTTCATCTGTACCAATTCACCACGTACTGATAGGTCTTCAAATAGGTAGCGATTTAAAACATTACTTGTAGACATTGGGTCTGCCATTTGGCTATTCCTTCTAGCTTATTGAGTCTTGAACTTGATGATGTCACGACGTTGCTTTTTATCTGGGCGACGTTCTGGTGCTGGGCTATGAGCATTTAGCTTGCGCTGTTGTGCAAACTCTTCTCTTTTTGCCAAGCTTTCGGTGGTTTCTTCATAGAGGGTTTGAGCGACTGGCGCCCCGCCACGGTGTGCGGATATTTTCTCTATGGTGACCGTCTTTTCTTCATTCCCTTGGCGCAGGGTAATCACTGCCCCAAGTTCTACGATTTTGCTGGGTTTACTGCGCTGACCATTATAGTGGACTTTGCCACCATCGACCATGTTGCGAGCAATTGAACGAGTTTTATAAAAGCGTGCTGCCCACAACCATTTATCGAGTCTGACAGCTTCATTAGTCGTTTTCATATAGGACAGTGCCTTTTCAGTTAGAAATGAATGCGGTTTAACTGTTATTCACAGTATGCAACTTATTTTATTTGATGACGCTTATCACATTTAGTAGAAGCTTATGTGGAGGCGATTGGCTTTTTTTTCAAGGAAGATTACAAAATAGCTCAGGTAATGCCGATTTATAGATTTGCTATGATATAGTTCAGGATCTTATGCTTTTAATAAGCAGGAACAGAATTTATGAACAAAAAAGCTGATAGTTTAGTAGGTTACAGCTTTATTCGTTATAGAAAGGGTTAGGGAACGTGAACTTTTTAGAGCTCAAACTTCGCATGGATAACTCTCCGGTGCTGAGCCGATTTTTAGAGAATGGATTTTTACTCCAGCAGAAACTGAGCCTTGTTCTTTGTTGTGTGTTGATCGCAGCTTCCGCATGGATTTTAGGACAGCTTGCATGGTTTATTGAACCTGCTGAGCAAACCGTCGTGCCATGGGCTGCAACGGCTTCCTCGTCTTCAACGCCTCAATCGACTCTTGATATCTCTTCTTTGCAGCAGAGCAACATGTTTGGTGCTTATAACCCAACCACGCCTGCTGTGGTTGAGCAGCAAGTTATCCAAGATGCGCCAAAGACGCGACTGAACCTCGTTTTAGTGGGCGCTGTCGCCAGCTCTAATCCAAAACTGAGCTTGGCGGTGATTGCCAATCGCGGCACACAAGCGACCTACGGAATTAACGAAGAGATTGAAGGCACTAGAGCTAAGCTCAAGGCCGTATTGGTCGATCGTGTGATCATCGATAACTCTGGGCGAGACGAAACCCTGATGCTTGAAGGTATTGAGTACAAGCGTTTGTCTGTATCAGCGCCTGCGCCACCTCGTACCTCTTCTTCTGTGCGTGGCAACAACCCAGCTTCTACAGAAGAGAAGCTAGATGAAATTAAAGCGAAGATAATGAAAGATCCGCAACAAATCTTCCAATATGTTCGACTGTCTCAGGTGAAACGCGACGATAAAGTGATTGGTTATCGTGTGAGCCCTGGCAAAGATTCAGAACTTTTTAACTCTGTTGGGCTCCAAAACGGAGATATTGCGACTCAGTTAAATGGACAAGACCTGACAGACCCTGCTGCTATGGGCAACATATTCCGTTCTATCTCAGAGCTGACAGAGCTAAACCTCGTCGTCGAGAGAGATGGTCAACAACATGAAGTGTTTATTGAATTTTAAAACTTTGCGTCTAACGAAGGACGAAAGTGTAGGAGAAGTACGTGAAGCATTGGTTTAAGAAAAGTGCATGGTTATTGGCAGGAAGCTTAATCTGCACACCCGCAGCCATCGCGAGTGATTTTAGTGCCAGCTTTAAAGGCACTGATATTCAAGAGTTTATTAATATTGTTGGTCGTAACCTAGAGAAGACGATCATCGTTGACCCTTCGGTGCGCGGAAAAATCGATGTACGCAGCTACGACGTACTCAATGAAGAGCAATATTACAGCTTCTTCCTAAACGTATTGGAAGTGTATGGCTACGCGGTTGTCGAAATGGACTCGGGTGTTCTTAAGATCATCAAGGCCAAGGATTCGAAAACATCGGCAATTCCAGTCGTTGGAGACAGTGATACGATCAAAGGCGACAACGTGGTGACACGTGTTGTAACGGTTCGTAATGTTTCAGTACGTGAACTTTCTCCTCTGCTTCGTCAACTAAACGACAATGCAGGCGCGGGTAACGTTGTGCACTACGACCCAGCCAACATCATCCTTATTACAGGCCGAGCGGCGGTAGTAAACCGTTTAGCTGAAATCATCAAGCGCGTTGACCAAGCGGGTGATAAAGAGATTGAAGTCGTTGAGCTAAAGAATGCCTCTGCGGCAGAAATGGTACGTATCGTTGATGCGTTAAGCAAAACCACAGATGCTAAAAACACACCTGCTTTCCTACAACCTAAATTAGTTGCTGATGAGCGTACCAATGCGATTCTTATCTCAGGCGACCCTAAGGTGCGTAGCCGTTTAAGAAGGCTGATTGAACAGCTTGATGTTGAAATGGCAACCAAGGGCAATAATCAAGTTATTTACCTTAAATACGCAAAAGCCGAAGATTTAGTCGATGTACTGAAAGGCGTGTCGGACAACCTGCAATCAGAGAAGCAAACATCAACCAAAGGCAGTTCATCGCAACGCAACCAAGTGATGATCTCCGCTCACAGCGACACCAACTCTCTGGTTATTACCGCTCAGCCGGACATCATGAATGCGCTACAAGACGTGATCGCACAGCTGGATATTCGTCGTGCTCAAGTATTGATTGAAGCACTAATTGTCGAGATGGCAGAGGGTGACGGTATTAACCTTGGTGTGCAATGGGGTTCTCTAGAGAATGGTGGAGCGATTCAGTTCTCTAATGGTGGGCCAAAAATTGGTGAAGTAATGGTGGGTCTCGAAGAAGCGAAAGATTCGACGACAACTAAAGCTGTTTATGATTCTGATGGTAATTTTTTACGCAATGAGAATACTACCGAAGAGGGTGATTATAGTACATTAGCATCTGCTTTAGGTGGCTTAAATGGGGCAGCATTGCCAATTGTTATGGGAGACTGGACAGCACTGATTAGTGCGGTTTCGACTGATTCGAATTCCAACATTTTGTCTTCTCCAAGTATTACCGTGATGGATAATGGAGAGGCTTCGTTCATTGTGGGTGAAGAAGTGCCAGTTCTAACCGGTTCTACTGCGGGTTCAAGCAACGACAATCCATTCCAAACGGTTGAACGTAAAGAAGTGGGTATCAAGCTTAAGGTCGTGCCACAAATCAATGAAGGTAACTCAGTACAACTAAATATTGAACAAGAAGTATCGAATGTGTTGGGTGCAAATGGTGCGGTTGATGTTCGTTTTGCTAAGCGTCAACTGAACACGTCCGTTATCATTGAAGATGGTCAGATGCTGGTGCTGGGTGGTTTGATTGATGAGCGCGCACTGGAAAGTGAAGCTAAGGTCCCATTCTTGGGTGATATCCCATTTCTTGGTTACCTGTTCAAATCAACCAGTACTCAGGTTGAGAAAAAGAACCTAATGGTCTTCATCAAACCAACCATTATTCGTGATGGTATGACAGCTGATGGTATCACCCAGCGTAAATACAACTTCATCCGTGCTGAGCAGTTGTACAAGGCTGAGCAAGGGCTGAAATTAATGGCAGACGATAACATCCCGGTATTGCCTAAATTTGGTGCCGACATGAATCACCCGGCTGAAATTCAAGCCTTCATTGATCAAATGGAACAAGAATAATGGCTGAATTGGTAGGGACGGCACGTACTTATCAGCGCTTGCCGTTTAGCTTTGCGAATCGCTATAAGATGGTGTTGGAGTATCAACATCCAGAGCGCGCACCGATACTTTATTATGTTGAGCCACTGAAATCGGCGGCGATCATTGAAGTGAGTCGTGTTGTGAAAAATGGTTTCACGCCACAAGCGATTACTCTCGATGAGTTTGATAAAAAACTGACCGATGCTTATCAGCGTGACTCTTCAGAAGCTCGTCAGCTCATGGAAGACATTGGTGCTGATAGTGATGATTTCTTCTCACTAGCGGAAGAACTGCCTCAAGACGAAGACTTACTTGAATCAGAAGATGATGCACCAATCATCAAGTTAATCAATGCGATGCTGGGTGAGGCGATCAAAGAGGGTGCTTCGGATATACACATCGAAACCTTTGAGAAGTCGTTGTCGATTCGTTTCCGTGTTGATGGTGTGCTGCGTGATGTTTTAGCGCCAAGCCGTAAACTGGCTCCGTTATTGGTTTCGCGTGTCAAGGTTATGGCTAAATTGGACATTGCGGAAAAACGCGTGCCACAGGATGGTCGTATTTCTCTGCGTATTGGTGGCCGAGCGGTTGATGTTCGTGTTTCAACCATGCCTTCTTCGCACGGTGAGCGTGTGGTAATGCGTCTGTTGGACAAAAACGCCACTCGTCTAGACTTGCACAGTTTAGGTATGACAGCAGAAAACCATGAAAACTTCCGTAAGCTGATTCAGCGCCCACACGGCATTATCTTGGTGACCGGCCCGACAGGTTCAGGTAAATCGACGACCTTGTACGCTGGTCTGCAAGAACTCAACAGTAATGAACGAAACATTTTAACCGTTGAAGACCCAATCGAATTCGATATTGATGGCATTGGTCAAACACAAGTGAACCCTAAGGTTGATATGACCTTTGCGCGAGGCTTACGTGCCATTCTTCGTCAAGATCCTGATGTGGTTATGATTGGTGAGATACGTGATTTGGAGACCGCTGAGATCGCTGTTCAAGCTTCTTTAACGGGTCACTTAGTTATGTCGACCCTTCACACCAATACAGCAATCGGTGCGATCACGCGTCTACGTGATATGGGCATTGAACCTTTCTTAATCTCTTCTTCGCTGCTGGGTGTTTTGGCTCAGCGCTTGGTTCGTACTTTATGTAACGAATGTAAAGAACCTTATGAAGCCGATAAAGAGCAGAAGAAACTGTTTGGGTTGAAGAAGAAAGAAAGCCTGACGCTTTACCATGCCAAAGGTTGTGAAGAGTGTGGCCATAAGGGATACAGAGGCCGTACCGGTATTCATGAGCTGCTGATGATTGATGATTCAGTACAAGAGTTGATTCACAGTGAAGCGGGTGAACAGGCGATTGAAAAAGCAATTCGTGGCACAACACCAAGTATTCGAGATGATGGCTTGAGCAAAGTTCTGAAAGGGGTAACGTCCCTAGAAGAAGTGATGCGTGTGACCAAGGAAGTCTAGTATGGCGGCATTTGAATACAAAGCATTGGATGCCAAAGGCAAAAGTAAAAAAGGCTCTATTGAAGCAGATAATGCTCGTCAGGCTCGCCAAAGAATAAAAGAACTTGGCTTGATGCCGGTTGAGATGACCGAGGCTAAAGCAAAAACAACGAAAGGTGCTCAGCCGTCGACCAGCTTTAAACGCGGCATTAGTACGCCTGATTTGGCTTTGATTACTCGTCAGATATCAACGCTCGTTCAGTCTGGTATGCCGTTGGAAGAGTGTTTGAAGGCTGTAGCCGAGCAATCTGAAAAGCCACGTATTCGAACGATGTTGTTGGCAGTTCGCTCTAAGGTGACGGAAGGTTATTCGTTAGCGGACAGTCTGTCTGATTTCCCTCACATCTTCGATGAGCTATTTAGAGCCATGGTTGCAGCTGGTGAGAAATCTGGCCACTTAGATGCGGTATTGGAACGACTGGCTGACTACGCTGAGAATCGTCAGAAAATGCGCTCTAAGCTGCTGCAAGCGATGATCTACCCAATCGTGCTGGTGGTGTTTGCGGTGACGATTGTTTCGTTCCTACTAGCAACGGTAGTGCCTAAGATCGTTGAGCCGATTATTCAGATGGGCCAAGAACTTCCTCAATCGACACAATTTTTATTAGCATCGAGTGAATTTATCCAGAATTGGGGCATCCAATTACTGTTGTTGACCATTGGTGTGATTGTTCTGGTTAAGACCGCGCTGAAAAAACCGGGCGTTCGCATGAGCTGGGATCGCAAATTATTGAGCATCCCGTTGATCGGCAAGATAGCGAAAGGGATCAATACCTCTCGTTTTGCACGAACACTCTCTATCTGTACCTCGAGTGCGATTCCTATCCTTGAAGGGATGAAGGTCGCGGTAGATGTGATGTCGAATCATCACGTGAAACAACAAGTATTACAGGCATCAGATAGCGTTAGAGAAGGGGCAAGCCTGCGTAAAGCGCTTGATCAAACCAAACTCTTTCCCCCGATGATGCTGCATATGATCGCCAGTGGTGAGCAGAGCGGCCAATTGGAACAGATGCTGACAAGAGCGGCTGATAACCAAGACCAAAGTTTTGAGTCGACCGTAAACATCGCCTTAGGCATTTTTACCCCAGCGCTTATCGCTTTGATGGCAGGCTTAGTGCTGTTCATTGTGATGGCGACGCTGATGCCGATGCTTGAAATGAATAATTTGATGAGCGGTTAATCAGTCGCTCATAGGACGTTAGTTTTTGGATTATCGAGACGAAGGACATCATTACCTTCAACTCGCTGTCTGTAATTTGGAGAAAATAATGAAAAATAAAATGAAAAAACAGTCAGGCTTTACCCTATTAGAAGTCATGGTTGTTGTCGTTATCCTTGGTGTTTTAGCAAGTTTTGTTGTGCCTAACCTGTTGGGCAACAAAGAGAAGGCGGATCAACAAAAAGCCATCACTGATATCGTGGCGCTAGAGAACGCGCTCGACATGTACAAACTGGATAACAGCGTTTACCCAACAACGGATCAAGGCCTTGACGGGTTGGTGACAAAGCCAAGCAGCCCAGAGCCTCGTAATTACCGAGACGGCGGTTACATCAAGCGTCTACCTAACGACCCATGGGGCAATGAGTACCAATACCTAAGTCCTGGCGATAACGGCACAATTGATATCTTCACTCTTGGCGCAGATGGTCAAGAAGGTGGTGAAGGTATTGCTGCGGATATCGGCAACTGGAACATGCAGGACTTCCAATAAGCTTCGGCTTGTTGTCGGTTGATACGTTCCTGTTGTTTGATTCGTTATTGTCGCTTGATACGTTATTGATGGTAGTACGCAAAAAAATGGAGTCTACAAGGTGAAAACTAAGCAAACACAGCCAGGTTTCACCTTGATTGAGATTCTTTTGGTGTTGGTATTACTGTCAGTATCGGCAGTCGCGGTGATCTCGACCATCCCTACCAATAGCAAAGATGTTGCTAAAAAATACGCTCAAAGCTTTTATCAGCGAATTCAACTACTCAATGAAGAGGCTATTTTGAGTGGCTTAGATTTTGGTGTTCGTGTTGATGAAAAGAAATCGACCTACGTTCTGATGACTTTGAAGTCTGATGGTTGGCAAGAAACTGAGTTCGAAAAGATCCCTTCTTCAACTGAATTACCAGAAGACCTCGCACTGACGCTGACACTCGGTGGTGGTGCGTGGGAAGACGACGATCGCCTTTTTAATCCGGGAAGCTTATTTGATGAAGATATGTTTGCGGATCTTGAAGAGGAAAAGAAGCCAAAGCCACCACAGATCTACATCTTGTCGAGTGCTGAAACGACACCTTTTACGCTTTCTTTTTACCCGAATACCGGCGATACCGTGCAAGATGGCTGGCGTATTCGCGTGTTAGATAATGGTGTGATTCGACTGCTAGAGCCGGGAGAAGAAGATGAAGAGGAATAAACGTTCTCCTTATCGTTCTCGAGGAATGACTCTGCTTGAAGTATTAGTTGCGCTGGCTATCTTTGCTACGGCGGCGATCAGTGTGATTCGTGCCGTCACCCAGCACATCAATACACTCAGTTATCTAGAAGAGAAAACCTTCGCTGCGATGGTTGTTGATAATCAAATGGCCTTGGTGATGCTGCATCCTGAGAAACTTAAAAAAGCGCAAGGTACGCAAGAGTTAGCGGGAAGAGAGTGGTTCTGGAAGGTGACTCCCATCGATACTAGCGATAATTTATTAAAGGCGTTTGATGTGAGTGCGGCAACCAGTAAGAAAGCTTCTCCAGTCGTCACGGTGCGCAGTTATGTGGTTAACTAAGATCGTGTCGCTAACTAAAAGCATGTCGGCAAATAAGCGTATGCCACGCAAGCAAGGTCTATCTTCAAAAGGGAGAGGCTTTACCTTAATTGAAGT
This sequence comes from Vibrio sp. QJM3NY_27, assembly GCF_057785955.1. Taxonomy (NCBI): domain Bacteria; kingdom Pseudomonadati; phylum Pseudomonadota; class Gammaproteobacteria; order Vibrionales; family Vibrionaceae; genus Vibrio; species Vibrio sp. QJM3NY_27. Next base: position 128,660 of record NZ_CM173511.1, read on the forward strand.
TTTGGTCTCGATCGCTATCTTTGCCACGTTAAGTATGGCGGCTTATCAGGTGGTTAATCAGGTGCAGCGAAGTAACGAGATCTCGATTGAGCGCAGTGCTCGTTTGAACCAACTGCAACGCAGTTTAGTCATTTTAGATAATGATTTTCGCCAGATGGCGGTGCGACAATTTCGTACCAATGGTGAAGAAGCATCATCTAAGCTGATCTTAATGAAAGAGTATTTACTGGATTCCGACAGTGTTGGCATCATGTTTACTCGCCTAGGTTGGCACAACCCGCAGCAGCAGTTTCCTCGCGGAGAAGTAACGAAGGTTGGCTACCGCATTAAAGAAGAAACACTTGAGCGTGTATGGTGGCGTTATCCCGATACACCTTCAGGCCAAGAAGGTGTGATTACCCCTCTGCTTGATGATGTCGAAAGCTTGGAATTTGAGTTTTATGACGGCAGTCGTTGGGGTAAAGAGTGGCAAACCGATAAATCATTGCCTAAAGCGGTAAGACTAAAGCTGACTTTGAAAGATTATGGTGAGATAGAACGTGTTTATCTCACGCCAAGTGGTACGTTAGACCAAGCCGATGACGCTGATGACTCTTCAAATAGTGAGGGGAATAATGGCTAATCGAATCAATCGCCTTACTAAGAGAAGCTCTGCCTTAGGGCGTAAGCAGCGTGGTGTGGCACTGATCGTGATCCTGATGCTACTGGCGATCATGGCCACCATTGCGGGCAGTATGTCCGAGCGTTTGTTTACCCAATTCAAGCGCGTTGGCAACCAACTGAATTACCAACAAGCTTACTGGTATAGCATTGGTGTAGAAGCGTTGGTGCAAGACGGTATTAGGCAAAGTTACAAAGACAGTGATACGGTGAACCTAAGCCAACCATGGGCGTTAGAAGAGCAGGTATACCCATTGGATTATGGCCAAGTCAAAGGTCGTATCGTGGATGCACAGGCTTGCTTTAATCTTAATGCCTTAGCCGGAGTGACGACCACTTCAAGTAACCAGGCTCCTTATTTAATCACGGTTTGGCAAACCTTACTGGAAAACCAAGACGTTGAGCCTTATCAGGCTGAGGTTATCGCAAATTCAACGTGGGAGTTTGTTGATGCTGATACACGAACTACCTCTTCGTCTGGCGTAGAAGACAGCACCTATGAAGCGATGAAGCCCTCTTATTTAGCGGCGAATGGCTTGATGGCCGATGAATCCGAGTTACGAGCGGTTTATCAGGTCACTGGTGAGGTGATGAATAAGGTTCGCCCCTTTGTTTGTGCTCTGCCAACCGATGATTTCCGTTTGAACGTGAATACACTCACGGAAAAGCAAGCGCCTTTATTGGAAGCGATGTTTGCGCCAGGCTTAAGTGAATCGGATGCCAAACAGCTGATAGATAAACGCCCATTTGATGGTTGGGATACGGTAGATGCATTTATGGCTGAACCTGCCATTGTTGGTGTAAGTGCCGAAGTCAGCAAGAAAGCGAAAGCATATTTAACTGTAGATAGCGCCTATTTTGAGCTAGATGCAGAGGTATTAGTTGAGCAGTCACGTGTACGTATACGGACGCTTTTCTATAGTAGTAATCGAGAAACAGTGACGGTAGTACGCCGTCGTTTTGGAGGAATCAGTGAGCGAGTTTCTGACCGTTCGACTGAGTAGCGAACCACAGAGCCCTGTGCAGTGGTTAGTTTGGTCGACAAGCCAACAAGAAGTGATAGCAAGCGGTGAACTGTCTAGCTGGGAACAGCTTGACGAGTTAACGCCTTACGCTGAGAAGCGCAGCTGTATCGCTTTATTGCCGGGAAATGAATGCTTAATTAAGCGTGTTGAGATCCCGAAAGGTGCTGCTCGCCAGTTCGACTCTATGCTGCCGTTTTTGTTAGAAGACGAAGTCGCACAAGATATCGAAGACTTACACCTGACCATTTTAGATAAAGATGCCACTCACGCTACCGTGTGTGGTGTGGATCGTGAATGGTTAAAACAAGCTTTAGACCTGTTTCGCGAAGCCAATATAATCTTCCGCAAGGTGCTACCAGATACACTAGCCGTGCCTTTTGAAGAACAAGGCATCAGTGCATTACAGATCGACCAACATTGGTTATTACGCCAAGGTCACTCTCAACGTCAAGGTAACTATCAAGCCGTATCAATCAGCGAAGCATGGTTACCGATGTTTTTGCAAAGTGATTGGGTTGTCGCTGGTGAGGAAGAGCAAGCGACGACTATCTTCAGCTATACCGCGATGCCGAGCGACGACGTTCAACAGCAAAGCGGTCTCGAGTGGCAAGCAAAGCCTGCCGAGTTGGTGATGTCTTTATTGAGTCAGCAAGCGATCACAAGCGGCGTAAATTTACTGACTGGCACCTTTAAAACCAAATCTTCATTCAGTAAATATTGGCGTGTTTGGCAGAAAGTGGCGATTGCTGCTTGTTTGCTGGTGGCCGTGATTGTGACTCAACAAGTGTTGAAGGTTCAGCAATACGAAGCGCAAGCACAAGCCTACCGCATGGAGAGTGAGCGTATCTTTAGAGCGGTGCTGCCTGGTAAACAACGCATTCCGACCGTGAGTTACCTCAAGCGTCAGATGAACGACGAAGCTAAGAAATACGGTGGTTCAGGCGAGGGTGATTCCTTACTTGGTTGGTTAGCTTTGCTGCCTGAAACCTTAGGGCAAGTGAAGACGATCGAAGTTGAAAGCATTCGCTACGATGGCAACCGTTCTGAGGTTCGACTGCAGGCGAAAAGTTCTGACTTCCAACACTTTGAGACCGCAAGGGTGAAGCTCGAAGAGAAGTTTGTCGTTGAGCAAGGGCCATTGAACCGTAATGGCGATGCCGTATTTGGCAGTTTTACTCTTAAACCCCATCAATAACCTGCGTAAGGAGATCAGTGATGAGAAATATGATTGAACCACTCCAAGCGTGGTGGACTTCAATAAGTCAAAGAGAGCAACGATTAGTCATTGGTTGTTCTATTTTATTGATACTGGGTGTTGTCTATTGGGGATTAATACAACCACTTAGCCAACGAGCCGAGCTTGCACAAAGCCGCATTCAAAGTGAGAAGCAACTTCTGGCTTGGGTAACCGACAAAGCCAATCAAGTGGTTGAACTACGAGGCAGTGGTGGCATCAGTGCGAGCCAGCCTTTGAACCAATCTGTGCCTGCTTCTATGCGCCGTTTTAACATCGAGCTGATACGCGTACAACCACGCGGTGAGATGCTGCAAGTTTGGATTAAGCCTGTGCCATTTAATAAGTTCGTTGACTGGCTGACATACCTGAAAGAAAAGCAGGGTGTTGAGGTTGAGTTCATGGATATTGATCGCTCTGATAGCCCTGGGGTTATTGAGATCAACCGACTACAGTTTAAACGAGGTTAATGTGAAACGCGGTTTATCTTTCAAATATGGCCTGTTATTCAGCGTCATTTTTATCGTTTTTTTCTCGGTAAGCTTGTTGCTGCATTTGCCTGTCGCTTTTGCTCTCAAGCATGCACCCGTCGTGCGTGGTTTAAGCATTGAAGGCGTTGAGGGCACAGTTTGGCAAGGTCGCGCTAACAATATTGCGTGGCAGCGTATCAATTACGGCTCAGTGCAGTGGGACTTCCAGTTCTCTAAACTATTCCAAGCCAAAGCAGAACTTGCGGTTCGCTTTGGTCGTAACAGCGATATGAACTTATCAGGTAAAGGACGTGTCGGGTATAGCATGAGCGGTGCTTACGCGGAAAACTTAGTGGCATCAATGCCTGCCAGCAACGTGATGAAATATGCGCCTACTATCCCAGTGCCAGTGTCTATTGCAGGGCAAGTTGAACTGACAATCAAACATGCTGTTCATGCTCAACCTTGGTGCCAATCGGGCGAAGGTACGCTTGCTTGGTCTGGTGCAGCTGTCGACTCGCCAGTGGGTTCATTAGACCTTGGTCCTGTGATTGCGGACATAACCTGTGAAGACAACACAATTGCAGCCAAAGGCATTCAGAAGAGCGAGCAAGTGGACAGTGAGTTTTCCGCGAGCGTAACGCCTAACCAACGCTACACATCAGCGGCGTGGTTTAAACCGGGTGCTGAGTTCCCTCCCGCGATGCAGAGTCAGCTTAAGTGGTTGGGCAACCCTGATAGCCAAGGTAAATACCAATTTACTTATCAAGGCCGCTTTTAGCCCGGTATCTACTTCTGAGCTAGTATCTGTTGGTTAGTACATTTGGCGATCAAATCGCAAGATATAAAAATGGGCACCTCACTGAGGTGCCCGTTTTTTTTGTTCTGAGAATCTAGAGGATATCTGACGGTTAAAGAGAGCAAACTCGCCTAATCTTTACCTTGTAAGATCTCTGCCCAAGGTAAGTCTGCATCACCAAGAACAATGAAGTTCGGGTTCTCAAGCGTCTCTCTTTCATTGTACGAGAGTGGTTCTAATTGAGTGCTTAGGATTCGGCCTCCCGCTTCTTCAACAATGCATTGGGTTGCCGCGGTATCCCACTCTCCGGTTGGTCCAATACGTAGATAACAATCCACAGCGCCTTCGGCAACCAAGCATGCCTTCAGCGCTGCTGAACCTAGAGGAACCAAATCATAGTTCCAAGCAGAGCTCATACGGTTAGTGATGCGATTGATGTCTTGGCGACGGCTGATTGCCATCGCGATGGATTGGTTTGGCAGCTCGTGACGATGCGTTTTGATTTTTACACTGTCATTGAGGTCTGGGATCTTCCAAGCGCCTTTGCCACTGTATGCGTAATAGCTCACGCCTGAAACAGGTGCGTACACGACGCCCATTACCGGCTTGTTATGCTCAATTAAGGCGATGATTGTTGCAAAGTCGCCACTTCTTGCGATGAACTCTTGCGTGCCATCGAGTGGGTCAACCAACCAGTAGCGATCCCATTGAGAGCGTTGCTCTAGGCTGATGTCGGCGTCTTCTTCGGATAATACGGGAATATCAGGCGTCAATTCACTGAGTTTTTTTAATATCAGCTTATGTGCTGCAAGATCAGCACTGGTTACCGGAGTGTCATCACTCTTGGTGAACTCTTCGTAATCCTTTTTTTCATAGATCTCTAAGATGAGTTGGCCTGCAGATCGAGCAATCTCAATGATAGAGGGTAGGAGGTGAGACAAATCTTTTGTTATTGGCATAAATATTCTCTTACTCTTCGAGCGAGCCTAAATGTTCTAATTATTGTTTAATACACGAAGGGCTAATAGTAGGGCTGTAATACTGCGAGCCTCACAGAAGTCGAGATGCGTTAACAGTTCTTCTGCTTGAGCAAGTGGCCAGCGCACAATATCTAGTGGCTCTGGCTCATCACCTTCTAGTTTCTCTGGGTAGAGTTCTTCTGCGATAAACAGCGTCATTTTGCTAGAGAAATAAGAGGGTGCAAGGATCACTTCTTTAAGAGGAGTGAGCTTGTTGGCACCGAAGCCAATCTCTTCTTTTAGTTCACGAACGGCGGCTTGATTGGGCTGCTCACCTGGATCAATTAGCCCTTTTGGGAAGCCGAGTTCATAGCGCTCTGTGCCCGCTGCGTATTCACGCACTAACAGAATATCGCCTTGTTCAGTAATCGGAACCATCATTACTGCGTTGCGGCCGCTGGGCTTCATGCGTTCGTAGGTACGCTCTACACCGTTGGAAAAGAGTAAATCGAGAGACTCGATAGAGAATAGTTTTGATTGAGCGACAGTTTGTTGAGCCAAAATTTCTGGCTTGGTCCTTTTTGTCATTGCGCTCGCTCCTTAGCTCATTGGAATTCTTTCTTATAAAGTCATTCTAATATAGGGGAAATAGAGTTGAGTTCCTAGATCCTAGTTTTCATATCCTGGAATTATTGGATCAGGAACCGATTGCGATCACTTGAATACCTTACTCCAAATGGTAACGCGCCCGTCATTATTGGCATTGAACGAGAAATAGACGGTTCGGAAGTGCTCTGCTGTTTTAAACACAAAAAAAGGTTGATGCTTGCGCATCAACCTTTTGATTGAATCTTTAACTTTCTACTGGCTAAGACTGCATGAGTGCTTAGTCGTAAAGTGATTAGTAGTAAGAGTGCTCACCGCGATCGTGCTCAGTGGCATCACGAACGGCCGTCAATTCACCTTCGAATTGTTGAAGAAGTTCTTTCTCGATGCCTTCTTTAAGCGTTACGTCAACCATAGAACAACCGTTACAACCGCCGCCGAATGCAACGATAGCTGCGCCTTCTTCAGTGATCTCTACTAGGCTAACGTGACCGCCGTGGCCAGCAAGCTGTGGGTTCACTTGTGTTTGGATTGCATACTCAACACGCTCTATCAGAGTTGCGTCGTCTGATACTTTACGCATCTTAGCGTTTGGTGCTTTTAACGTGAGTTGAGAGCCCATTTTGTCAGTTACGAAGTCAATCTCAGCTTCGTCTAGGAATGGTAGGCTTAGCTCATCAACGTATGCCGAGAAAGCGTCGAAAGAAAGCTTAGTGTCAGACGCTTCGATAGCATCTGTTGGGCAGTAAGAAACACCACACTCAGCGTTTTGTGTGCCTGGGTTTACCACGAACACACGAATGTTTGTACCTTCAGGCTGCTGTGACAGCAGATTGGCAAAGTGAGTTTGAGCTGTTTCTGTAATAGTAATATTTGACACGACGAATACCTGAGTAGATTTGTAGGTTATTAGCGCCATTCTACTCCTGTCAGATTTGTAATTCAGCCCTTTTTTGTTGGATTGCTGTACAAGTAGCGATTCACAGCAATTATCCAGAGGGCTCAGGAGTGCGGCAGATGCAGTAAATATCAATCCTTTTAACGCCCACTTCAAGTAGTAATTGGCATAATTGATGCACTGTACTGCCTGTGGTTACAACATCATCAATTATCGCGATGTTAGGGTAATCAATCGCTGAGAAATTCGTATTACGCAGCGTGAAAGCATCTTTGAGATTGCTCTGTCTTGCTGATTTGGTTAATCCTTGTTGTGAAGGTGTTGAGTGAGAACGTCGAAATAAAACCGTATTTTTAACGTTCAGTTCCTGAGCTGTGTAATGTGCCAATAACTGGCTCTGATTAAAGCCTCGATGAATGTATCGAGTCCAATGTAAAGGAACACTGGTAATCAACGTTGCTGGGTGTTGAATACGTGACGCTAGCAGTTTCGACAGATCACGAGCAAACCAGAACTTATCGGCGTACTTCATCTGTTGGATATAACGTGCCGTTGGGAAGGTGTAGTCCCCAACACAATAGAGGCGATGCCAAGGTGGAGGTTGAGATAAGCATTGACCACACTGTTCGACGATCGTCAGTGTTTTCAAGCCACATCGTTGGCAACGAGGAACTGACTCAAAGAGATTAAGACAAGAATCACACCATCGAGGGTGAACATCGCTGTACGACTTATCTAGCTTGCATAAGTGGCATTGAGGTGTGACCAGACGTGGTGTGTGTTTTTGAAGCCAATCGGATAACATAGCTTGTGATGCTTTTGGGTTATGGTGTTCCTTTTGCTCACCATACTGAAAAATGCAGGTTATTGCTGATGGAAAAAGTAGGGAATATTGAGAATGAGTGACGCGTTATATTGGCATGTTTCAGGGCAAGGACCTGATTTAGTTCTGGTTCACGGCTGGGGTATGAATGGTGCCGTATGGCAGCAAACGGTTACTGCTTTAGAGTCCGATTTCCGAGTACATGTCGTAGATCTGCCAGGTTATGGACACAGTGCGCATTGCCACGCTCAAGATCTTGAAGAGATTGCTCAACAACTATTGGCCGACGCGCCCAAGCAAGCGATTTGGGTGGGTTGGTCACTCGGTGGTTTGGTCGCGACACACATGGCTCTCCATCACTCAGATTACGTAAGCAAACTGGTGACTGTTGCTAGCTCTCCTAAATTCGCCGCTGCAAAAGAACCCGTATTATGGCGAGGCATTCAGCCAAACGTATTAACCGCATTCACAGAGCAACTGGTTGAAGACTTTCAAACCACCATCGAACGCTTTATGGCGTTGCAAGCCATGGGTAGCCCTTCTGCAAGACAAGATGTCAAACAACTCAAGCAAGCGGTGCTTTCACGCCCGTTGCCGAATCCCGATTCATTATTGGCTGGTTTAAAGATGCTGTCAGACGTTGACCTCCGTGAACAATTACCGCAGATCTCTGTGCCTATGCTGCGTTTATACGGTCGATTAGATGGGCTTGTGCCAATCAAGGTTGCAAAAGACTTGGGCAAAGCCTTACCTCATACCGAACAATACATCTTCACTCAGTCTTCACATGCGCCTTTTATGACTGAAGCAGATGCCTTTTGCAGTGAACTGGTCAGCTTCGCGCAAAAATAATCGCTAAATTTATCGCTGGCTTGGTCGATATATGATCTAACCAAGGCGTTGCATGATACTCAGACCTAACTCTCTCCTGAGCTGATTGCGGTAAGTTTTGGGCTATGCCTGCTGTGTAACTCAGTACAACAGCGTTATAGCAATAACGATGGGCGATTCTTGAGGAGTTCGCGATGATTGTGTCACCTGCAACTGCAGTGAGTGTGCCACTGATCGCCCCATCCGTTAATGTGCAAACAGAGCAAGTTGCGCGTGATAATAGAGTTCGAGAACCTGTCGCTCCCGCCGTAGCATTGGCGAAAACCAATGCAGAGCGAAAGGTAAAACCGGACGATAAGCGAAGGCAGCAGTCGGCTTGGGACCCTTCAGACCATCCTGGTTATGAAATGGAGAACGAGTCAGAGGCCAATTCGATTAGCCAAGAAGAGCCACAAGATCCTTTTGATAGGCTGTTCAGCTTATTGGCACTGAGAACATACAGTGCTGATCAAGGAAAAGGCTATACCATGCGATTCCGCCTGCCAAAGCATGTTTTAGATGCGGCGATTCAGGAGGGACAGATGGAGAAACGACGTAAGGTCATAAAATATCATTATGGTCATGCTGTTGTGCCTCATGCTCCATCAGGAATGCTAGTTGTATTGTAAACCGTTTGGTGTTGTGAACATGATTCATGTGAACTGATCAAATAGCGATACAGCTGGTTTTGATGTCTCTTTTGAACACATAATAAAAAAACCTGCATACCCTAAGGGATGCAGGTTTTCTGTTTTTACAGGCTATTTATTTCACGACACGCAGTCGTTTTATTGACCTATTATTTCTTCGCTTTAGCAAAGGCAGCGGCAAAAGCACCACCCATCGCCGCGTTTTGTTGCGGTTCTTCTCGACGACGTTGTCCACCTTGCGAATTTTGATTCGGGCGGTTTTGCGTGCGAGGTGTACTTGAACGTTGGGTACGGTTGTCTTGGCCGGGTTCATCTTTCATACGCATGCTTAGCGCAATACGTTTACGTTGAACATCGACTTCCATCACCTTCACTTTGACGATTTCCCCCGTTTTCACGACTTCATGAGGATCAGAGACAAAACGATCGGTTAGCGCTGATATATGCACTAAACCGTCTTGGTGAACACCAATGTCAATGAAGGCGCCAAAGTTGGCTACGTTTGAAACTACACCTTCTAAGATCATGCCGGGTTCTAGGTCAGACATGCTATTTACACCATCGGCGAAGGTTGCTGTCTTGAATTCAGGACGAGGATCTCGACCCGGCTTATCCAATTCTTTGATGATGTCGGTTACCGTAGGTACACCGAAGTTCTCATTGGTGTAATCAACCGCATGTAAACCACGTAAGAAGTCTGTATTACCCACCAGAGACTTGATGTCTTTGTGGTTTTTCTCGGCGATGGTTTTCACCAATGGGTAAGCTTCTGGGTGAACTGAAGATGCGTCTAATGGATTCTTACCATCCATGATTCTCAGGAAACCCGCACACTGTTCAAAGGCTTTTGGCCCTAAACGAGCGACTTTTTTGAGTGTTGTACGCGCTTCGAAGCGACCGTTTTCATCACGGAAGTCTACGATGTTCTGAGCGATGGTGGTAGAAAGGCCGGCTACACGAGTTAACAGTGCAGCAGAAGCAGTATTCACATCAACACCAACCGCGTTTACACAGTCTTCGACAATCGCATCTAGGCGCTTAGCGAGCATAGTTTGGCTCACGTCGTGTTGGTATTGGCCCACACCGATCGATTTAGGGTCAATCTTCACCAGCTCTGCCAATGGATCTTGCAGACGACGGGCAATAGACACCGCACCACGAATCGATACATCCATGTTAGGGAATTCTTTTGCTGCTAACTCAGAAGCCGAATAAACCGATGCGCCAGCCTCACTCACTATGATTTTTTGCGCTGTAAGGTTGCCACGCTTAATCACATCAGCAACAAAGCTGTCTGTTTCGCGTGAAGCCGTACCATTACCAATCGCAATCAAATCAACATTGTATTGGCGAACCATCTGCTCAACCACGTGCGCAGACTTGTCGTATTGCTTCTGTGGTGGGTGAGGGTAAATGGTTTCTGTTGCTAGAACCTTACCCGTTGAATCCACCACGGCGATTTTCGAACCGGTACGTAAACCCGGATCCAAGCCCAAGGTTGCGCGAGGGCCAGCAGGTGCTGCCATCAACAAATCTTTAAGGTTGGTTGCGAACACTTCAATCGCTTCGATCTCACCGCGTTCTTTCATCGCGCCCATCAACTCGGTTTCCATGTGCATAGAAACTTTGATGCGCCACGCCCAGCTAATCACTTGCTTACGCCATGCATCTGCAGGTGCGCTGCTCAGGGTAATGCCATAATGATCAGAGATGATGTTCTCGCAGTAAGAGCCACGTACACCTTCTTCTTGCTCTGGATCAGCATTCATTGCCAGCGTTAGGAAGCCTTCATTTCGGCCTCGCAACATCGCAAGCGCACGGTGTGAAGGTACTTTGTTGAGTGTTTCGTTGTGTTTGAAGTAATCTTTGAATTTCTCGCCAGCTTGCTCTTTGCCTGCCACGACACGTGAAACGAGCTCAGAGTTGCGTGTTAGATGTTGGCGAATCTTTTCAAGTAGGTTTGCGTCTTCTGCAATACGCTCCATCACGATTGCACGTGCCCCATCCAGTGCCGCTTTAGTATCAGCAATGCCTTTATCGCTGCTGATGAAGTTAGCGGCTTCGGTTTCAGGATCGTGTTGTGGTTCATTCCAAAGTGTATCTGCAAGTGGCTCTAAGCCTGCTTCAATCGCGATCTGGCCTTTGGTGCGGCGCTTTGGTTTGTATGGCAGGTATAAATCTTCTAGGCGAGTCTTGCTGTCGGCTTGAGTAATATCACGCTCTAATTCTGGCGTGAGTTTACCTTGGTCTTGAATTGACTTAAGAATCGTTTGGCGGCGATCGTCAAGTTCGCGAAGGTAAGAAAGGCGACTATCAAGGTTACGTAGCTGGGTATCGTCTAAGCCACCCGTGACTTCTTTACGGTAGCGGGCAATAAAGGGAACGGTGTTACCGTCGTCAATTAGGTTGACTGCGGCGGTGACTTGCTCTGAACGAACATTCAGTTCTTCAGCGATCAGTCGACAGATAGCTTGGCTCATCCGATGAATCTCTTATTTAATATCATGACAAATACATGGGGGTGAGCGTACGCTTTTTCTAGCTTTGGCTGTGTAATTATCCTGTCAGAAGTCGAATTTCCGTTTGTGATATCCGCTTTGTGCGAGATCTCTCACACGTGATGTAAGCCTAAGTCGCCTTAAACCTGTCAATATGTCTTAATTTAATTTTAAGTTGTTGATTTTTAATTACATGATGTTTTGGGGCGTATTTCTCACCTGAAATGTTTTTTGGGACTATCTAGGAAACTCGCCCAAATACCGTAATATTTAACTTGTCGACAGGGAGTTGGCAGGAACAGGAAAAAGCCTAATGGACTAGGTATCTTCAGGATGAAGATTTGATTACTTAGGATGAGTGGTCAGCAAGGAAGTAATAATCTCTGGATGAGATTCGCCAGTCAGGATGACAGGCTAGAATGGACACCGCTAGGATGGCGATGAACAAAAAGGAAATTGGTTAAAGGATTTAGCCACTATCAAGGACAGATGCAGGGAGCACCTTATCTCGAAGAGATAAACAGTAGCCGGATTGCTGCGATAGAGACTTAACCCCGCCAGGCGCAAGCCTAGCGGGGTTTTCTTTTATCTGGCGTTTGTGATTTTGCCAGCTTCGAGCTGTTATAGTCGGTTAACTGCGCTTGTCTAGTCAGTTCTAAGCGTTATCTGTGTAGTGAATCGAATTGATAAACCATTCTTTTATGCCTTCCGGGGTCTTCACCTCGAACTCATCGTCGACTTCCTTTTTAAGCAAAGCTCTAGCCATAGGTGAGTCGATAGAGATATAGCCTTTGGCATCGCCGTAGATCTCTTCAGGGCCGACAATACGAAACTTCTTAATTTCCCCATCATCATTCTCAATTTCCACCCAAGCACCGAAAAATACCTTACCTTCTTGTTGCGGTGAGTAATCAACGATAGTCACATCAGGTAGGAATTTTCTTAAGAAACGGACTCGGCGATCAATCTGACGAAGCAAACGCTTATTGAAGGTGTAATCTGCGTTTTCTGATCGATCTCCAAGGCTTGCAGCCCAAGTGACTATTTTGGTTATTTCTGGACGCTTCTCGTGCCATAAGTGGTCATGTTCTGCTTTGAGCTTGTTATAACCTTCGCGGGTGATAAGTTTGGTTTTCATAAATCTGACTTAATGAAATGATGATCTAAGATAGAATATATAGAAAGGCAACATACGTTAACAATTATTTAGGCGACTTTTTCTCCAATAATGTTACATTTTTAATGTCTTATACCAATATACAATTTACCAAGAATGCTTAACCTTATGTTTAAGCTTTAATAGGTGGAACCATTACATGCAAGAAAACTACAAAATTTTAGTGGTCGATGACGATGCTCGTTTACGTGCACTGTTAGAACGCTATCTGTCAGAGCAAGGCTTTCAAGTGCGTAGCGTGGCAAACAGTGAGCAGATGGACCGCCTGTTAACCCGTGAAAATTTTCACTTGATGGTATTGGATTTAATGTTGCCGGGCGAAGACGGCCTATCGATCTGTCGCCGCCTAAGAAACGCAAACAACTCGCTACCAATCCTGATGCTGACCGCAAAGGGTGATGAAGTGGATCGCATTGTGGGTTTGGAAGTGGGTGCTGATGATTACCTGCCAAAACCATTTAACCCACGTGAACTGCTTGCTCGTATCAAAGCGGTAATGCGTCGCCAAGTAATTGAAGCACCGGGCGCGCCAAGCACAGAAGAGTCTGTGGTTGAGTTTGGTGAGTTCCGCTTGAACCTAGGTACACGTGAAATGTTCCGCGGTGAAGAGCCAATGCCTCTTACCTCAGGTGAATTTGCGGTTCTTAAGTCGCTAGTGACTAACGCTCGTGAGCCAATGTCTCGCGATAAGCTGATGAACATGGCACGTGGCCGTGAGTATTCAGCGATGGAACGTTCTATCGATGTTCAGATTTCACGTCTGCGTCGTCTAGTTGAAGAAGATCCAAGTAAACCTCGTTATATCCAAACGGTGTGGGGCTTGGGTTACGTATTCGTTCCAGATGGCAAAGCAGTCTAAGCCGGTTTTGTAAGCTCTATATCAGCTTCATCGGTTCTGTGAATCAGAATTCTATATTTACGGGTCATCTCATTAATATGCGATGGCCCGTTTTGTATTCAGCACAAGGGTTTACAGCTATAGTTCCCATTATACCCCTTTATCATCCCCTCAATTTAGGTCTTCTATGCGCATACGTAGCTCCTTTACTCAGTCGATAGTACTCTTCTTAACCCTGTTGGTCGCTAGCCAAATCTTTTCTTATTACGCGGTGTTTAACTATGCATTGATGCCGAGTTTGCAGCAGTTTAATAAGATCTTGGCTCATGAGTTAAACCTTGTGTTGGACCAAGGCACTGACATGGATATCGAGATTGATGCGCCACTACGTCAACGTGTGCTTGAGCAGTTAGGAGTGACGGTTCACGCCAAGGACAGCGAAGCCGCGGGTGAGTATTACCATGCGGTAGCAATCGACCTGATGAGTGAGGAGATGACCAAAGAGTTGGGCTCTGAAACCGAAGTGCGATTGATCTTGGGTAAAGATAGCTACGTGTTGTGGATGGACATCGCACAGCTGCCTAACTCCTTGATTCGTATTCCTCTGTCTGAGCTGCAAGAAGAAGACTTTGCGCCTCTGTTCCGTAACAGCCTGATCATGGCGATGTTGATTGTCGCGGGTGGCTGGCTGTTCATTCGCTTGCAAAACCGGCCTTTGATAGCGCTAGAGAAAGCCGCCCAAGGTGTGGGGCGTGGTGATATTCCACCACCGCTACCAGTACAAGGTGCGCAAGAGATCCGCTCGGTAACTCGAGCCTTTAATCAGATGTCGAAAGGTATCCAAGAACTCGAAGAAGACCGCGCTTTGTTGATGGCAGGTATCAGTCATGATTTACGTACTCCGTTAACGCGTATTCGCTTAGCGACCGAGATGATGTCACCAGAAGACAGCTATTTAGCGGAAGGGATCATCAGTGATACCGAAGAGTGTAATGAGATCATCAGCCAGTTTATGGATTACCTAAAGCCCGTTGATCGAGATTCATTCCAAGAGGTATTTGTCGATGATATTGCCCGAGAAGTTTCTAGCTCTGAAGGTGGCTACGAGGTACAAATTGAAACCGATATACCAGATTCGATGAAGCCTGCACTAGGGAACCCGATCGCGATGAAGCGTGCCGTGAGTAACTTGGTGGTGAATGCGCTGCGCTATGGCAATGGTTGGGTGAAGGTTTCGACGGGGATGACGGCCGATAATAAATTGGCTTGGGTAACCGTTGAAGATAACGGCCCTGGGATCCCGCAAGACCAAGTCGGTAAGTTGTTTGAACCGTTCACGCGTGGTGACACCGCTCGTGGCAGTGAAGGGACAGGTTTAGGCTTAGCGATTGTGAAACGTATTGTCAGCCAGCACCAAGGCGCGGTGGTGGTGAATAATCGCAGTGAAGGTGGCTTAAAAGCGCAGATCAGTTTCCCTGTGAAGCCTTAAATACTATTGGGAGTTGGGGACCTGTATAGAGATCGTCGCTCTTGCTTGATGAAAGTAACGCACACTAAAAAGGCTTCCTTGAGGAAGCCTTTTTTACGTTTGAATGCGGTCTCAGTGTTAACTACGCCTTGGAGTAAACATCGCGCTCGCCTAGCCAGCGGTTGATGATCGCCTTGGCGTTGTCTGGGTAGCTATCGTGGATATGTCTTGCGATACGTTGTACTTCTGGGATTAAACGTTGGTCACGAATTAGATCGGCGATCTTGAAATCAGCTAAGCCAGTTTGTTTGGTACCGAGCAATTCACCGGGGCCACGGATTTCTAAGTCGCGCTGTGCAATCACAAAGCCATCGTTACTTTCACGTAGCACCCCTAGGCGTTTCTGAGCGGTTTTAGACAGCGGAGAGTGATACAACAATACACAATGACTTGCGACCGAACCTCGGCCAACACGGCCACGCAGTTGGTGCAGTTGCGCTAGGCCAAGACGTTCTGGGTTCTCGATGATCATTAAGCTCGAATTCGGAACATCCACACCCACTTCAATCACGGTTGTCGCAACCAATAGATGCAGCTTGTTCTCTTTGAACTCTCGCATCACCGCTTGTTTCTCGGCGGGTTTCATACGGCCATGAACTAAACCGATTTTCACCTCAGGCAGTGTGCGTTGCAGCTCTTCTGCAGTGTCAGCTGCGGCTTGAGCTTCCAGTACTTCCGACTCATCAATCAGCGTACATACCCAATAGGCTTGTTTACCTTCATTGAGACAGGCATTACGCACGCGCTCAACAATGTCATCACGTTTGGTATCAGGTATTGCTACGGTTTGAATTGGAGTTCGTCCCGGTGGCAACTCATCAATAATCGAGGTTTCAAGATCGGCATAGGCCGTCATTGCTAGCGTTCGTGGAATCGGGGTTGCAGTCATTACCAGCTGGTGAGGGTAATAACCCTGCTTCGCGCCTTTTTCACGCAGCTCCAGTCGCTGGTGGACGCCAAATCGGTGTTGCTCATCAATGATCACTAAACCAAGGTTTTTGAACTCGACATGCTCTTGGAACAGCGCATGAGTACCAACCACCATTTGCGCTTCGCCGCTGGCAATACGTGTTAGTTCTGTTTCGCGAGCTTTGCCTTTGAGTTTGCCCGCTAGCCAGCCAACTTGAACGCCCATCGCCTCAAACCAATTGGCAAAGTTAATCGCGTGCTGTTCTGCCAATAGCTCGGTTGGTGCCATCAGTGCCACTTGCTGACCATGTTCGAGTGCGCGAACGGCTGCCAGTGCGGCGACTAAGGTTTTACCTGAACCTACATCACCCTGTACTAAACGCATCATAGGGTGTGGCTTTTCAAGGTCGGCTTCGATCTCTTTAGTCACCCTTACTTGAGCATTGGTTGGTGAAAACGGAAGTTGAGCTAACAACTTATCTTTGAGGGTGTTTACCGGAGGGAAAGGCATCGCTTTGTCTTGCTGCCCTTTACTACGAACAGACAGCATCGATAGGTTTTGAGCCAGTAGCTCTTCCATAATCAGGCGCAGCTGCGCAGGATGTTTACCTTCATCAAACAGCTCTAGGTCAATGCCCGGAGGAGGCCTGTGAATGGTATGCAGTGCTTGCGCGAGTGTTATTTGGTGGTCGTATAAACCGGATGGAAGCAACTCATTAACTGCGGCCTTGTCGATTAACTCTAAAGCTTGATCGGTAAGATTACGCAGTGTGACTTGTCTTAGCCCTTCGGTGGTTGGGTACACCGGAGTTAGGTTGGCTTCAACGTCTGGCTGTTGCCTCGGCGCAAAGAATTTGTAGTCGGGATGGACAATCTCAAGCCCCATATTACCGCGCTTGATCTCACCATAAGCATGCACTTGTTTGCCTTCGGCAAAGTTATTTTTCATGCCTGCAGTGAAGTTGAAAAAACGTAGGGTAATAGTGCCATTACCATCACTGATCTTTACTGCGAGCATCTTACGTTTACCGAAAATGGTATCGACGTGCATTACCTTGCCTTGCACTGCTGCCCATAAACCAGCATGCAGTTTTACGATGGGATAGATACGCGTTCGATCTTCATAGCGCAAAGGCAGGTGAAACAGCAGGTCTTGTACATTGTTAAGCCCAACCTTCTCTAGTTTCTCTGCGACTTTAGCGCCGACTCCAGATAAAGAGTTGAGAGGGATAGCAGATAAAAGCTGTGACATAACAAGGCTCATAAACGTAAGAGAGATAATCTATTCAAGCATTTTACTGGATTTTTGTACAGGGTAAAGCTTAGAAGCAGATGAGGGATGAGAGTGAACGAGATGCGAAGGTAATAAGAGCAGATGCGGGGTACGGGTAAACGAGATACGAAGAGATAAGAGTAGATTCGGGATGCGAGTAAGCTAGATGCGAAGGGAATAAGAGCAGATACGGGATGCGGGTAAACGAGATTCGAAGAGGTAAGAGCAGATTCGGGATACGGGTGAACGAGGTACGAAAAGGTTAAAAGCAGATTCGGGATACGAGTAAACGGGGTACTAAAGGGGGGATATAGAAAACAGGGCGGTACAAAAAATTAAAGCAGACTCGAAATACGAAGAGTTGAGGTGGTGAAAAGCTTTTGCTCTTCGCATCTCGAGACTCGTATCTCTCATCTGCTTTATTTATCTGCTGTTAGATCTAGTTCTTACGACGTTTTACTTTTAGCGCGTGTGGCATCACACGTAGCTTTTTCATAATACTTGCAAGATGAACACGATCTTTGGTCGTCAGCAAGATAGTCACTGTGTACAGGCGTCCATCACGTTCTTCGGTTGAAATACCGTGAATGTTTGAGCCCGTTTTCGAGATAACGTTCGTTAACTCTGCCAGTGCACCTTGGTGGTTTTGGATGTCGATCTGAAGTTCAGCTGTGAACTCTTGATCGTAATCGTCAGACCATTCCACCGCCATGTATTTGTCTGGTTCTTTTTGGTAGCCACGGACGTTTGGACACGTTTCGCGGTGAACCACAAGGCCACGACCTGGAGATACATGAGCAATGATGTGATCGCCTGGGATCGGGTGACAACAATTTGCAAAAGTCAGTAGTAGACCTTCAGCTCCGCGGATAGCTAGTTTCTTCCTAGGCGCATCGCTGTTGTTTTTCACTTCAGTCAGTTCGTCAGCATCACCCAGTAGGCGACGAGCAATGACGATACTCATCAGCTCGCCAAGACCAATCGATGCTAGCAAGTCTTCAACGCTTTCTAGGCGTAAGTCAGACAATACATGCTCGAGGTTCTCTTGGCCGATATCGGCAATAGAGTGTTCACCAAGTGCATGATTCAGTAGACGACGGCCTAGGGTAATCGACTCTTCACGGCGCATTGTCTTCAGAACCTGACGGATCTTAGTACGAGCACGTGAGGTCACCACGTAGTTGAGCCATGCAGCATTCGGACGTGCGCCCGGAGCACTGATGATCTCAATGGTTTGACCGTTCTTCAGCGACTTGCTGAGTGGGTAAGGGTTCATGTCGACGCGAGCCCCTACACACATATTGCCGACGTCGGTATGTACCGCGTAAGCAAAATCGACCGCTGTTGCACCCGCAGGAAGTTCGACGATACGACCTTTCGGCGTGAACACGAAGATCTCATCTGGGAACAGATCAGACTTAACGTTTTCAATAAATTCGAATGAGTTACCTGCGCTTTGTTGAAGCTCAAGCAAGCTCTGCATCCAACGCTGTGCTTTAACCTGTGCGGTTGTCCCATTACTACTGCGTGAGCCACTGCCTTTGTAAGACCAGTGCGCCGCGACACCTTTGTCGGCCATTTGCTCCATATCTTCGGTACGGATCTGAACCTCTACAGGTACCCCGTGAGGGCCGATCATTGACGTATGAAGAGATTGGTAGCCGTTGGCTTTTGGTACCGCAATGTAATCTTTCATGCGGCCCGGACGTGGCTTGTACAAGCTGTGAGCCTGGCCAAGTGCGCGATAACAAGTGTCTGGGGTATCAACCACTACGCGGAAAGCGTAGATGTCCATAATGGTGTGAAAGCGCTGCTCTTTGGTTTTCATCTTGTTATAGATGGAGAACAAGTTCTTTTCACGACCTACGACGCGAGCAGACAAACCGACTTCTTCAAGACGGCCTTCAATTTCGCTATGGATACGTTGGATCATTTCCTTACGGTTACCACGCGCAGCTTTCACTACATTTCTGAGTACGCGATAACGGTTAGGGTAGAGGGCTTCGAAGCCCAACTCTTCTAGTTCGGTCTTGATGTTATGAATACCAAGACGGTGAGCTAGCGGAGAATAGATCTCTAAAGTTTCACGAGCAATACGACGCTTTTTGTCAGGACGAAGTGCCCCAAGCGTACGCATGTTGTGAGTACGGTCAGCTAATTTGATCAAGATAACGCGGATGTCTTGCACCATGGCGAGAACCATCTTACGGAAGTTCTCTGCTTGCGCTTCTTTGCGATCACGAAATTTAAGCTTATCCAGCTTAGATACACCATCAACCAGTTCAGCAACGGTATTGCCGAATTGAGCTTCTAGCTCCTCTTTTGTAACTTCAGTATCTTCAATTACATCGTGGAGTAGGGCGGCTTGCAGGGTTTCGATATCCAGACGCATTTCTGCCAGGATTCTTGAAACAGCAACAGGATGGATTATGTATGGTTCACCCGTTGAACGGGTTTGCCCTTCATGGGCATTTCTCGCTACCACATAAGATTGACGCAGAGCCTCAATTTGAGGCTCTGTTAGGTATTCTTGGGCAACGTCTTTGAGGCTATCGAATAGATACAAATTAAAGGCCCGGAAGGTTAATTAGTTCGAATGACGTTGATTCTATCAGCGAGTGTGAGCGATGCTGCTTACTGCTGCAAGTTCAGCCGCTTCTTGTTCTTGTTGCTCTTGACGCTCACGAGCATCTAGTACGTCTTTAGTGATAAGACCTTCTTCGATTTCGCGAAGAGCGATAACCGTCGGCTTATCGTTTTCTTCAGGCACTAGTGAATCTTTGCCGCCAGTTTGCATTTGACGTGCGCGGCGAGCCGAAATAAGAACTAGGTCGAAACGGTTGCCAACTTTTTCAACAGCGTCTTGAACAGTTACGCGTGCCATGAGGACTCCAAATAGTAATTAACTAATAAATTTTATATGACGAGAAAGTATACAAGTTTAACTAGAGACTTTCTAGTTCACCGTATACTTATCTCAATGGAAAATCTAGTTCTAGATTATTCCGCTAATAAAGCAGTAAGCATGCCGCTGTATTTAGCTGCTTGCTTATCTTCTTTCAAACGTTCCGCACGAATGATTGCTCTGAAGTCCATTAAGGCTGCATCAAAGTCATCATTCACGATCACATAATCGTATTCTGCATAGTGAGAAATCTCAGATTTTGCTTCGCTCATGCGTTTCGCAATAACTTCGTCGCTATCTTGACCGCGAACATTTAAACGACGCTCTAGCTCACCATTTGATGGTGGAAGAATGAAGACACTCTTCGCTTGAGGCATTTGTTCACGGATCTGACGAGCACCTTGCCAGTCGATATCTAGGAATACATCGATACCGCGGTTTAGGTTTTCTTCAATCCAAACACGTGACGTACCGTAGTAGTTGCCGAATACTTCAGCATACTCTAGGAACTCACTCTTCTTGATGAGATCTTCAAAGTGATGTTTCTCTACAAAGTGGTAGTGAACACCATTTTCTTCACCAGGGCGCATACCGCGAGTGGTGTGTGAAACAGATACCTTCATTGCGTAGGTTGGATTGGTTTCCAGCATTGCTGAGATCAAGCTCGATTTACCTGCGCCACTAGGTGCAGATACGATGTAAAGAGTACCTATGCCCATCTGTATATTTCCACTGTTGGTTGGATTGAGTGAAGGCGATAAACCGACACTATAAAAGATAGCACTGACCCTAATTTTTGTTCCGGTGGTGCATCTACTAATTGTTTCGGTGGTTACATCTATAAAGGGATAACGAGTGAAACCAATAGAGACAACTGGTGAAAATTAGGTCAGAAAAATGGAGGCGAAGAGTAGCATATTTAGATGATTGAGAACAACTGGCTTGATCGTTATTTATCAGCGAATGATCTTTTCAAGGATCTTTGTATAACTGCAATGACTCGTCATCTTCACTTTTTTATGTGATCTGGACAAAATTTGTTGAAGTTTTAATCTCAATCCTTACAATCCGCGCAAACGATTAAATGCTGTATATATCTAGTGATATGGACTAGATGTTTCTACTACCGAGCCTACCTTGGTGACTACAGTTTTTAGTGTAGAGACCCCTCTATTCTCACAGCATTTGAATCTCAAATTTTTCAATTTATTACATAGGTTTTGTTGTGAATACCGACTCCACCCTGAAAGCCCAGAAAGCATCTGGTTCGCTTGACACCATGTTCAAACTCTCAGAGAGAAAGACCGCGATCAGCACTGAGCTATATGCAGGTTTTATTACCTTCTTAGCGATGAGCTACATCTTGGCGGTTAACCCAGCGATTTTAGGTGGCATCCCAGGAATGGACAAAGGGGCTGTATTTACGGCAACCGCTCTTTCTGCGGCTATCGCAACGCTTATCATGGGCATTTGGGGTAACTACCCAGTGATGCTGGCGCCAGGTATGAGCATGAACGGCTTCTTCAAAGGCTTACTGTTAAGTGGTTCAGTCGCTGTACTTTGGAATGAAGCGCTATTTGGCATCTTCCTATCGGGTATCCTTTATCTCGCTTTCTCATTGACCAATATTCGTAAGTCGATGATTGAATCGATTCCTGAAGATTTGAAGTTGGCGATTACCGTATCTCTCGGCTTATTCATTGCTTTCTTAGGACTTAAGAATGCAGGCATCATCGTGTCTAACCCGTTTGTACTGGTTGGCTTAGGTGACATCTCAGACCCACAAGTGGTTATCGCTTATGTGAGTATCTTCATCGCTCTGGGCTGTATGGTTCGTGACATTAAGCTGGCAACGTTTATCTCGTTTGTTTCAGCGATTGCATTGACGATTTTGGCTGATGTGTTCTTAGGTACATCAAACGCACCAATCCCAGATCAATTCGTTTCTATGCCACCAAGTATGGCGGGCAGCTTCGGTGCGATCTTTGATTTCTCAGCTTTCACCCCTGAGAAAATGTTCGACCTATTGTTCATCGTCCTTATTTTCCTGATTGTCGATTTCTTCGATGGCTTAAGCACGATTGTTGGTGTTGGTCGTGATGCGGGTATCATCGACAAAGATGGCAAGGTACCAAATGCGAAATCGGCTTTAGTTGCTGATGCAGGTGGAACAGTGATTGGTTCTATTTTAGGTACCACATCGATCACCGCGTTCTCGGAATCTGGTATTGCTTCTTCTCAAGGGGCGAAAACGGGCTTGGCAGCAGTCATGGTGGCTGGCTTATTCCTAGTGTCTCTATTTCTATACCCAATCTTCTCTATCTTCTCAGCGGCAATGGTTGCGCCGGCGATGGTCGTGGTGGGTATCTACATGGTTGGCCGTCTTGGTCAGATTAACTGGGAAAAGAAAGAGTCACGCATTGCGGCTTTCTTCACCATCATGTTCACCGTTCTAAGCTTCTCTCCAGCAAACGGTATGGCGATGGGTTTCATTAGCTACGCATTTACTATGGTTGTTGCGGGTAAGCGCAAAGAAGTGCACCCACTTATCTACGGCCTGTGTGTGGTGTTCTTAACTTACCTGATTCTGCTTTAAGGCTAATTAGCCACTAAAAAGCCGCTAAGTAAAAGACAAACAGATGGCTCTGCAGTGAATGTGGGGCCATTGTTTTATCTGTTGTTTCTTACCTTTGCTTCTTACTGGTGGTTACCGATGAATTGATGGCGATGCTTTGACAGTACGCGACTTATATTGATGCATGCTATTGTAGAGACTGGATTAATTATTTTTTGAAGAGTGACTATGCCTTCTAACTTGCCTAAATCTTTTAGTAAGCCGTTTTTAAAAGTATTCCACATTATGGAAGCGGTATTGCTGGTGGCGATCACACTGGCGACCTTGTTTGCGATGGTCGAAGAGTTCATGCATGTCTTCGCTGAACGCCGAGTGCAATTGACCGACATTCTGCTGATGTTTATCTATTTAGAAGTGTTGGCGATGGTTCAGCAGTTTGTGATGAACGGTAAGATCCCAGTGCGATACCCCATCTACATCGCGATGATGGCAATTGCTCGTTATATCACTTTAGGCATGAAAGAACTCGATGCGGTATTGATCGTTTGGTTATCTTTAGCGGCATTTATCTTGGCCGCAGCAACACTCTTGATTCGTGTTGGGCATCATTATTGGCCATATGTCGATCTAAGAACCAAGCAGCCGGATGAGTAAATTAATCAGGTTATAAGCTAATAAGAGCCCAGCCATGTTGCTGGGTTTTTTATTGCCCTCGACGTGTCTAAAGGACATAAAGATGTCTTTTTTATTACGGTGATTGTGTTGTCAATAAGACTCTAATTGTTGTTTTTACCTTGATGTACAAGGCTTTGTGTCTTGGCATGAATGTTGATTAATAAGTATTAGACTCATATAAGGAACACGCTATGCATTTTGAAAGCACTCATTATAAACCTGAAATCTTCTCCGAAAAGGTTGCACTTCTTGTTACTCGACTTCTCAAAAAGACACTTAACTTGTTTTATGGAAAACACTTAGCCAAACGAGCGATGCTGTTAGAAACCATAGCGGCGGTGCCGGGCATGGTGGCGGGAGTGTTCAACCACCTCAAAGCTCTGCGCCGCATGAAAGACGATGGTGGTTGGATCAAAGAGCTACTGGACGAAGCGGATAATGAACGGATGCATTTGATGATTTTCCTTACCGTTACCAACCCGTCCATTATAGAGCGCATTTTAGTGATGCTATTACAGTTCATCTTTCTACTCATCTATGGATTGATTTACTTAGTCTCATCTAAAACGGCACATAGGATTGTTGGGTATTTTGAAGAGGAAGCTTGTAATAGTTACTCCGAATATATCTCGAAAATTCAAGATGGCACGTTGCCCAATCATCCTGCGCCTGAAATTGCGATTAAATATTATCGCTTACCCGAGAATGCTACGTTTTTGGATGTGCTTTTCTGCATAAGGGAAGATGAAGCTAAACATAGAGATAAGAATCACGACATTGCCGATCTCTATAAAACCCAAGACTTACCCGATCATCAGTGCTAATCATCAAAAAGACATAATGATGACAAATAAAGCTCAACAACCAGAAAATAAGGTCGTCTTAATTACTGGTTCAAACCTGGGATGGGGTTGAGCTTTTCTATGCATACTAGAAATACGGACTTACCTGAGGGGGAGTGCTTAGAGAGTCGTACTATGAGTAAATTTCTTAAGATCAAAGCGTTATAAATGAGCTTAATGGCGTAGTAGGGCTGTAATTTAAGCCAACCGAACAAAAAAACATCAATTATTTTCAAATAAAGCTTTACAACCCGACCCAGATCACCAAGAATGGCCTCGCTCTGTTTTCAGAGTTATTAAATGAAACATCAGTTGTAAAGTAAAACCCTTAGTATTGCTTCATTGTTATTCTCAGTGTTTCCCTTGGCTTCATAGATACATTAAATAATTCAAGCTTTCAGCGCATCGCACTTTTGGCGATTAATTTTTTATTTTTATATAAGGGACACATCATGTCTAACAAAACAAACGGCGTAGTAAAATGGTTTAACGAAGAGAAAGGTTTCGGTTTCCTAACTCAAGACAACGGCGGCGCTGACGTATTCGTACACTTCCGTGCAATCGCTTCTGAAGGTTTCAAGACTCTTAAAGAAGGCCAACAAGTGTCTTTCGAAGTAGAGCAAGGCCAAAAAGGTCTTCAAGCTGCAAACGTTGTAGCTCTATAAGATTTTAAGTCGGCGCAGGTTGCATTAGCAACTTGCGTCACTTTCTCCCTTAAATCTTTCCCCTCTAGTTCCACCTGTAATACCCCCCTCAAAATATTCTAAAATCCTTTGCTACATCCGCTTCTCTGTTCTATCTATAGCTGTGTCTATCTTTATCTCTTGCTCCAAACAAATCTCCTGCGTAACAACCTGCTCACTTACTCATCCTGATTGGCATTATTGTATCCATAAAAAAAGCCCCTAAAACTAGGAGCTTATCTTGATCTAATCAACACTGATTCAGCTAATGGCTATTCACAGCGTGTTACTGA
Organism: Vibrio sp. QJM3NY_27; assembly: GCF_057785955.1. Classification (NCBI taxonomy): domain Bacteria; kingdom Pseudomonadati; phylum Pseudomonadota; class Gammaproteobacteria; order Vibrionales; family Vibrionaceae; genus Vibrio; species Vibrio sp. QJM3NY_27. The sequence goes on from NZ_CM173511.1 coordinate 153,850, forward strand.
CAAACTGTTATTCAATATTCTGGATCTGAATGAAGTAAAATAATTTAAGTCATTGATTTTAATGAATGTATATATTTTATTTCTAGCGCATGTCACCAATTCTGTCACCAGTTGAGTTTAGCTAACTATTTTCATGTTAACTCACAAACTGCAAACCTTTTAGTCCTGGTCTTTTGCCAGAATTACTTTAAAATAATACTATCTATATGCAATTAAATCTTAAGAGTATTTTTGTAAATGTCGGACAAATTGAATCAACGTAAAAAAGGCACTTATATAGACCTTTTCTCAGGGTGTGGCGGATTTTCGCTAGGTCTTGGTAATGCTGGTTGGGAGGGTCTATTTGCTGTAGAAAAGGATTCAATGGCATTTTCTACTTTTAGGCACAATTTGATTGATGGAGCCCATGCTCACTTTAACTGGCCCACTTGGTTACCAAAACAAGAAACTACAATTCAAGATCTTCTTGAAAATCACCTAGAACAACTATCGGCTCTGAAAGGTCAAGTTGATCTAATTGCAGGGGGACCTCCCTGCCAGGGCTTTTCCTTGGCTGGTAGAAGAAATGCAAAAGATCCTCGTAACAAGTTGTCTGACGAATACATCAAGATGGTTGAGATAGTCTCACCTAAGTATTTGTTGCTAGAAAATGTTCGAGGGTTTAACGCATCTTTTAAGCCAGCAGAAGGTAAGAAGGCTAGAAAACCGCATTCTATGATTGTAAAAGCCAAATTAGAAAAGCTTGGCTACAAAGTTTTTACTGACTTTTTGTGTAGTGCTGATTTTGGTGTTCCTCAGAAAAGAACTCGATTCATCATGATTGGAATTAAAAAAGAGCTGGTTAAGAGTGATTTTAAAAACCCTTTCGAAGTATTAACAAGTACACAAAGAGAGTTCTTAACTGATAAAAAGCTCCCACTACGTCACGTAAAGGTTAGTGATGCTATCGGTGATCTTCTAGTAAGTGAAAATGGACTTGCTTATCACTCTGGGAATGAAGTTAATGGTTTTAAAGAAATTAACTACACTCAGCCTGAGAAGATGTCAAAGTACCTTCGAGTTATAAGAAGGAATGCAGGTAAAAAGAAACCCAATAGTCTTCGACTGGCTCGCCACAAAGATACAACTATAGAGAAATTCACTAGAATTCAGCAGATTTGCAATCCGGGTATTAGTTTGAATGATGCTATGCGGCTGGAGATTGGTACGAAGAAGCAAGCTATAACAGTACTTAATGCTAATGAGCCTTCTAAGACGCTAACTACTCTACCTGATGATCTACTTCACTATGCTGAACCAAGAATACTGACCGTAAGGGAGATGGCTAGAATCCAATCATTTCCTGATGATTTTGATATTTTAGGTAAGTACACGACTGGTGGTGAAAGAAGGACTCAAGAGTGTCCCCGTTATACGCAAGTAGGGAATGCAGTTCCTCCTCTGTTAGGAGAAGCTTTAGGGTTACTTATAAAGAGATTAAATAATGAATGATAATACTCTGGATGTAAACTTTGTTGCCAATGCAGGTGTAAAGGATATTGTAGGTCGAGGGCTAATATATAATGATAATGTTGCAATTATTGAGTTGGTTAAAAATTCTAAAGATGCAGATTCAATTAAGGCAATAATAGAGCTTACTGATGTTCAAATAGATCCAGAAGGCGATATACTTTCCGAGCTTTTTAGCCCTAACATCATAATTAAAGATTTTGGTGTTGGCATGACTAAAGAAGACATTCAGAATAAATGGTTAAATATCGCTTATTCTGAGAAGAAAAACATTAGAAATAAAGAATATGCCGGTAACAAAGGTGTTGGAAGGTTCAGTTGTGATCGGTTGGGTAAGGAATTAACTCTCTATACTAGAGCTAGAAATGGCGATTTTATTCAGTTGTATATTGATTGGACGCTATATGAAAATAAAGGACGTAATGATGAAATATCAACAATCCCTTTAACAATCAAGCTTATGGAAGAAAGTGACTTTTTGAAAGAAGTTGGTGAAGACCGATTTCCGTCAGGAACTGTTCTTAAAATATCTAAGCTCCGAACTGTGTGGGATGAGAAAAAATTAAGAAAACTATTATCAGAATTGGAAAAGTTCTCACCTGCATTAGATAATGGATTCGAAATACATATAAAAAGTAATATGTTATTTGACTCTGATGAAAGTCTCAATAAGAAACTTAACTCCAAGGTTGATAATGGTATTTTAGATAAGTTAAAGATCAAAACGTCTTATATCGAATCTAATATAGATGATAATGGAGAGTTTATTAATACGATATTGTATTATCAAGGGGAAGAGCTATATAGATATAAGGCTGAAAACCCATTTAAGCTGTTATCTGGTATTTCTATAGAGGCTCATTATTTAGATACTTTATCAAAGAGCTACTTTACACGAAGAGTAGGGGTTAACCCTAATCGATATGGTTCTATATTTCTATTTTATAATGGATTTAGAATATCTCCATATGGTAATGAAAAGAATGATTGGCTAAACCTAGACCAAAGGAAAACTCAAGGTGTATCTCGAAATTTAGGTACTCGAGACATCTTCGGGAAAGTTACCATCAAGGATAAGAAAGACTTATTTAGTGTGATTACAAGCCGTGAGGGGTTAGTTCATAATAACGCTTATTATGAGTTAGCTGCTTCTGATGAAGAAGAAAAAGTAACTCTATCAAATAACCATAGAGAATATGGATATATATTAGTTGTATTAAGACAGTTAGAAGCTTTTGTTGTTGAGGGTTTAGAGTGGAATCGACTAGTAGATACTCTAAATCAAAAGAATGCAGTATCTGCAAAAGATGCAGAAAGAGACCCAAATAGATATATACCCAAAGAGCTTTCAACAGAGAAAGTAAAGAGCTCAATAGAGAAAATGGTAAGTAGCAACTTTAATGTTGTTGAATATGATTTGAATGATGAGCTGATTCTTAAGCTCAAAGCTATTAATGATAAAAAATATAATGAATACCTAGATGAGTTCGTAGATTCTCTGGGTGACGATAGTTTCGCTGACTTAACTAAGCATAAAAAAACACAGACAAAGAAAATAATACAAGAGCTAAAGATTAAGAAAGATATTGCTATTGAACAGAAAGTTGAAGCAGAAAAAATAGCTGATGTAGCAGTAAAAGAAAAAATAATTACAGCAGATAGACTAAAAAATGAAGAAAAAAGAAGTGTTTTTCTTGAGAGGTTAGTTGATCCAGAAAAAACACTAGATGCATTGATTACTCATGTTATTCAACAAATATCAGGAGGTATAGAAAAGGATGCTAGATCTATACTTAATGCATATTATGAATCTCCAGACTTAGTTTCTAAAGATGAATTGATTGAGGTTATTGAGCACGCTGTCCTCGATATCGCTACGATAAAAGAAACTGCCAACATGGCAACTAAAGCTGACTTCAACATCAAAGTTTCATCAGTCAAGCAAGACATTATTTTCTTTATTGAAAGTTATATTGACAAGGTTGTGTCCCGAAGCGGTAAATGGGGGGTAAGAATCTCTTTCGAAAACACTGGAGAGTACGAAAGAAATATTAACTTTAAACCCGCTGAGGCATGTGTTTTGTTTGTAAATATTTTAGAGAATGCTCGTAGAGCTGAAGCAAAAAATTTGAAAGTGCTTTGCGATAAAAATTCGATAAAATTCATTGATGATGGTAAAGGATTTGATTTCGAGAGGCTAGATAAAGAAGCTTATTTCAAAAAGGGCATAACAACAACAACTGGTGGCTCTGGGTTGGGCTTATCTCACTGCCGTAATATTGCTAAATCTTTAGGTGCAGAATTGACAATTAATAATAACAACGAATCAGGTGCAGTTGTTGCTTTGGAGTTTAAATGAAGCTTAAATATAATATAATCTGGATAGATGATCAAATAAGTTTAGTCAGAGGAGATAAAAGAACAATATCTACATTCTTTAAAAGTAAAGAAATTGAACTTGACTTGATTTCTATCGAAGCTAATGCTGGTAGTAGCCTCGTTGAAAATGAAGATTTTATTAGAGCACTTGATTCTCAAGAATTAGATTTCATATTAATAGATTTTAATATGCCAGGTTTAAATGGTTCTGACGTTATTGAATATATAAGAAAAACACTTCATGACTATCACACTCCTATTCTATTTTATACCGGAGATGACCCTTTAGATTTATCTAATGCTATTAACAGTAAGAACTCTGATGGGGTTGAGTTCATCGATGGTATTTTTTACTGCCACAGAGATAATATTAGTGACAAATTCTTAAAAATAGTAAAGTCACAATTAAGAAATGATGAACAAATAAATTCAGTTAGGGGCATGTTAATGGATCGAGTTGGGTACGTTGATCATTGCATTCTAAGGGCTTTCGAACAATGTAAAGATGATGTCTTAGGTGATTCAAGAGGTAGAGTTAGCAACCAAATAAAGGCTCGTTTGAGAAGAAAACAAAGAAGCTTAGAGGATGCTTTAGAAAATATAGATGATTGGAGCTATGAGGAAGTAATTGGTTTCTTGAAAGATAATCCAAGAATCACTGATTGCCATACGCGAGCTGAGTCCTTACGTGAAATGTTAAAGAAATCGCAAGATCTCAAGCATCATGGCAATGTTCTGTCAGATTTTTACAATGGGACTGATCGTGGGGATAGCCTAAATAATCTAAGAAATATTTACGCGCATGAACCATGTGAAGCGATTGAAGAAGTTCATACAGCAGAGAACATTAAGCTGATTCGTATGGAAACTAAGCGTCATATATCAAACATAGAGACGTTACTGGGTATTGAATGAAAACTGTAATTGTGGACTTAGATGGTACTTTAGCTTTGAACCAGCACAGAAGCCACTTTATTGATAAGTCGAACGGTCAGAAACCGGACTGGGTCTCATACTTTAAGGCTTGCGATAAAGACTTACCTCATCTGCCGGTGATTGCAAGTGTAAATGCTCTCAAGAAACAAGGATATAGAGTGCATATTTTCTCTGCCAGAGGCGACATAGTTAGAGATAAAACGGTTAATTGGCTCTCCGTACATGGCATTTTGTACGATGAGTTAACGATGAGGGAAATGGACACATACACAGCAGATGAAATATTGAAACGTTTTTGGTTACTAGACCTTTACCCAAACTACAAAGATGACATTCTTTGCGTGTTCGATGATCGAGACAAAGTAGTCAAAATGTGGAGAGAGTTAGGTTTGACTTGTTTTCAAGTAGCCGATGGAAATTTCTAGTTGAAACTTGATATCGATATTTTGAGGCTGTTATGACAAGTTGGAAGAAGTACGAAAGGTTTGTCGCTGAATTGTGCTCTGAAGATTATCAGTCTCCTAGTGTAACAGTAATGCCTAATGCCAAGATTAAGGGGTGTTTAAGTCAAACGACCCGGCAGGTAGATGTCTTAATTGACTCCCGTTTTGGCGACGATAGAAATCGAAGAATAATTGTAGATGCAAAGAAATATAATCGCCCTCTAAATGTCAAAGATGTGGAGAGTTTCCACGGAATGATGATCGATTGCTCATCAAAGGCAGGAATTCTAGTTTGTCCTAATGGCTATAGTACTGCTGCAAAAAAGAGGGCGCAGGACTTTATCAACCTTAAGATCGTGTCTTTGGAAGAGCTGGAGAATGTCGATCTTGAGTCATGGGATGATTGTCTCAGTAATAATTGTGACGAAAGAGCTGAAAGGGGGTTGGTTCTTTGGGATGCCCCTATGGGAATCGGATTTACTGCTTCAGCAGTCTCTATTTCCAGTATTGGTAAATGTGATGCTTGTGGTGAGTTTCATATATGGTGTTGGGATTGTGGGAAGAAGTTTTCTTTAAGCAATGAAAGTGATGCTCAATGTAACTGCGAGCATCCCTGGTTTTGGCTTACGGCCATTGAAGAAGACGAGGTTAGCTCTAATGAAAACCAGCAATCTAAATCGGTCTACTTACTGCTAATTACCCCTATAAACGCTTTAATCGCAGACAGAAAGCCATTGAATTGATTTTACGTGTTGTACTTCCTCATCTAAATACTCAGTAGCTAAAGAAGCGCGATGATCTTGTTTCATTAACTTAGCTAACTCAGCCTGCCTTAACTCATCAGTTAGCTCCAAATCCTCACCATATGACCTTACACGCTCATTTACTTCAGCTTCATTGATATAGACGTGAGATTCATCTTTATGACGACTGAGAGCCACATAAGTTTCTCGCTGGGCCATTCTGCCTGAATAGAGAGTAAATGTATTTCCATCAACAGTAGTACCTTGTGAACTGAAAACTGTTAATGCGTAAGCGTGGCATAAATTGACACCAATCTCGTCACTGTATTCTGATGCTAAAAATGAAATTGTTCGTTCATCATCAAGCAATACAGACAACCGTACATCGTCATCTAATTGAGTTATCGAAGATATAGTTCCAAATGTACCGTTAGACACCTGTAATTGCCTGTATTCATTGCGGCAAAACTTGACCCTGTCGCCTACGGAATAGTCATAATCAAAGCGTTTATCTGCAACACTGCAAGTTAGCTTAACGTTCTCAGTGCCAACTTGACCGTCTTTGATGTAGATCTCTCTAATCGCTTTACTTAGTTTTTTGACGTCTTTCCATTCACGAGCAATGACTAACGATTGTTTCTCTGGGTATGCCTTTTGATAGTGATTCCAATCTTTGATGAGTGCTTGTATAGCTTCGTCATTGTTACTCGCCCAGTGCAGGCAGTTGTGCTGTTGTAGAGTATTCAGTGCTCGCTCTGAACGCTTATCTCGGAGATCTACAACGACTTGCTTTGCCCACCTATTTCGTTGGCGGCGGATTGTTTCTATTCGTTGTGTACCGAGAATTTCAGGTCGAGATAGAAAGCGCAAGGCACCGCCGCGATTGATAGCATCTAGCTGCTTATCTTCTCCTGTGAGAATGACTTTGCAGTTTGATACCTTTGCTTCGTAAAGTAGCAATTGCAAGTCAGTACTGGGTAGTAACCCTGCTTCATCCACGACTAGCACATCGACCTTATTAAGAGGGTGTCTATTATTGTTAATCGCTGTAGCCAAGGAGGCTACGGTATAAGATTGAATCCCAGTTTCTTGAGTTAGGTTATCGGCTGCTTTCTTCGCAATGCAGGCTCCTTTTATAGTCAATTCTTGCTTTTCATAAGCAAGTTTTGCCGCAAGCATTAGTGTTGTTTTTCCTGCGCCAGCACTGCCCTGAGTGATTGAGAAGTCACCCGAACACAATGTGTACTGAATAGCTTCTTTTTGCTCTTCGTCAAAAGAAAATCCCAATTGTTTTTGAGCAGTTGTAACAGCGTCATTTACTAGCTCAATGCTAACGTTTTTTGTATGACGCTCCGCTAAAGTTTGTGCGTCATGAACCATTAGCCGTTCACATGAAAGTACATCTTCAGTTGTGAATTGACGGGAAAATGCGTTTTTCGATTGCAAAGGTATTAGCTCTTCGCTTTCTATCATTAATAGTGATAATTCTTCAGCTTGAGTGGCATTGATGCCGCGGTGTGAAGCTTGTACTGCAACAGCCTTGAAAAGTTCTTGCTCGGTAAAAACTGCTTTTTTGTCAATGAGTTCCGATAAGGTTAGGTCTTGTTCTAATTCAACAGAGGTCATTGTTTTTTCAGAGTGAGTTAAGGTTTCAATGTAAGATTCTGACAGCCCATATCTTTCGAGTTCACTTTTCCAGCGTTGTAATAGCTGGCCTCGTTCGACATTTTTTTTCGCTTTTCTAGTTAGAGTTTTAAAGCGAGCGCCTTGTTTACTGGAACTGCTTTTTATACCAGCTTTTTTTAGTCCACTCTCAATCTCTTTGGCTCGGCTGGAGTAGGCATCACATGCTTGTTTTGATACCCCTTTTATATGAAAAGAATCGCCATCCCGTTCTATGCCAAAGCCTAGTGTTTGCAATTGAAATGCAAGTTCAGCCCGATATATAGCACCAGCAGCCATTTTCCAATGATAAAGGCTATCAGAAGCAATGGCTCCCCATGTATCGTCGAGGCGAGGAGCTACATTCAGAACTAACAGGTGTGTATGTAACTGTGGGTCTTCATTTCTATTTGTACAGTGATTGAAGCAAGCAAAGACAAGACCCGATGTGCGCTCATAGAGCGAAGACTTTTTACCTCTGCGTGTCAGTGCAACTTGGTGTTCCATAAAGCTAATGGTTTTTTGTACCGCTGTTTTTTTGGCTTTCTCAATTTTATTTTTTAATTGAGGTGAAGAGCTAGCCCATATAAGACTTACACTCTTCGGGGCGCTAAGGGTGCAATCCCATGCTGCCCGACGATTATCTTTACCTGCATTTTGAACGAGTGCATCACCTGAAGGTGAAAAGCCAGTCATCAGCATTTGGTAATCATTGTCATTGATAATTTGATGCTCTAGTCCAAAAAGCTTACTACCAAGCCCAGACCAAGTACCTTTGGGCTCCCCATGCCCAGAGTAATAATCTTCTTTCGCCAAGTCAGCGTAATAAGCGATGTTGTTTACTGGGCTAATTGACATCATGGTTTGCATCCCTTTTATTTAGTCGATTTGTTTGATTCTTATTTATTGCTTGTTTTCTTGGTTTTGAGTCTGTTAACCATTTTGCTGGTATTTTCTTTTTGGCATTCCGAACACTTTTGAATAAAGGCCATCTCAGTTTGTAAACCGACTCCCAGCCAGGTATTTGCATATACCCTTCGACACCTCTTCGGGTCGGCTGAGCTAGTTGAACAAGATCTGATTTTTTAACTAGTGGCTTATCGATCCTTGTTCCGATTCGCTTGCGATTTTCGTAGTCTGGAATCTCTGCTTCGTACTGCCCAAAAATATTCGCAGTGTCTTCTGCATCGCTCCCCGCCGCTCCCATTCGAAAAGCGATGACGTTGGACAATAAGTTGAGAATGGTGTTTGCTTCGTCTTTCCCATAGATATCGTGGAGTTGTGAGATCGACTGAGTACAAAGTACTGATCGTGCGCCATTAGCTCGTGCAAGTTCTAACCATTTAGAAATGCTCGGGTTGCGTGGAAGGTTGGCAAACTCATCAATGAATAACCAAGTTCTTTTTTTAGATGGATTGCTGCCACTCAAATAGTGCCTAGTCATGAATGAAATAATTGCATTACATAGAGGCTCACCGAGATTTTGAAACTGGCTATCTGCTTGAATTATTACGATGCGCTTTGCACTATCTTTCTTGACCCACCGACTAAGACTGAATTCTTTTTTGAATTGTGGAGGCCATGCTTTTGCTAAATCTTCAATCCAGCTTAACTTACTCATAATGTGAACATAAAAGCTCTGAGTTGTTTTTGAGTTGGGCTCAAGTAGAGTATTGGCTAAAGGGTAATGCTCAACAAATATGGAACGTGCTTTTTCTGGGCTAAATGTGAGTTGTTTGTATAGGTCACACCACCCCCATGCGTTCCTTTGTTCGTTGATTAATCTCATCAGCATGCTGACGAGAATAATTCGAGCCCCTTGATCCCATAAAGGGTCTGCACTAGGGGATCTCGGGATTAGGCATTGTGCGAATAATTCTGCATCTTGCTTGCTTTTTATATCTTCAGAAATGTTCCATTTCGCACTTCTTTTGTCCCAAGGTGCGATTAATATGCTTGTTTCTTTGTGATAAAAGCTCTCTGTATATTCCGCTTTCTCGTCATAGATAACAGCGTTATCACCCCGTTCAATAGCTTGCTCAACGAGGGGCTTGAATACGGTTGACTTGCCTGCACCAGTCGTTCCTAGTATGAGAAAGTTGTTTTGCTCTCTTGCTTGAGTGATTTTAATTTTGGGATGAATGTTGACACCACATGGCGTCATACGGCTACTTTTCAAGTCATGTTTATGCTTCGATTGAGCATGTTTGATGGCTTTATTTCCCAAGTAAAACTTGGGGCCACTCACGTGAGTTAATTGTTTAGACGACACTCTGCTTTTCAAGCAAAGTACAATAAATAAGACTGATAACGTGAATGACAATAAAAATGGAATGCCGATAAACTGAAAGATTAATCCAGAATATTTACTATGGGCAAATAGCTCCCACAATGTACTCAAGTCTATTGGTGGTGTTGGACTTCTTAAAGTAGAAATGAAATCAAGTAATACAGTGAGTAAGAGCATGATATTGAGACTAGATGACATGTCCCAGTAGATGTTCACCGTGATAAAAGTGACAGGGATAGATAATACTATGCTAGCCAACGAGAACATGAGGACTTTATAAGTGCTAAAAACTGAATTCATTACTTAGCCTCAGGCTTTAGGTTCGACAGATATTGTTTTTTAGCTTGTAGACGCTGATGTTCATCAAGCCCTGCAATTGAGGCGACCATCTCGAATATTCGCTTTTCTAATCGCCTTTCGAGTAAATCTATTTTTTTATTTGTATCTTGTTGAGTGAGTCGGTCTTCGACTACTGAGCGAATAAAGGCGGAGTTATTCATGTTTTTTTCTTCCGCTGCTTGAGTTACTCGGTTATATTGGTGTCTTGTAACACGCAAGGTTATTGTCTTTTCAGTGTTTGATTTTGGCTTTGAGCGAGTCATATTTCTTTCTCTTGATGTGTTCAATGTAAACTCTTTGAATGTATTAGGTTTTTTTGCAGAAAACCTAACGTATGTATTCAGAGGTGAATACACGCCAACCCCTTATCTTGATTGGCTTTAGCGTGTATTTTAGGTTTAGCCTAAAGCTGACTTAGCGGCGATCTGGTCTGAGTCCTTTATAGGTCAGGGTAAAGTGGCTTCTTGATTGCTTTTATCAACGTCTGTCTGCATTGCTTAGGGGTTGGGTCTTCTATTCCACTTTGCATTAAGTACTGCAAAGCTTCATTTTCAACATCCTCCCAATCCCTTTTGATTTTTCTCTGAGATTGTAATTTTTTTCTTTCTTCTTGCATTGGACTCGTATAACTGAGCGGCATTAATATAACTCTACAGTTATCCAATTCTTTTTGTGTTGGTCTTGTTTTCTTTTTTGAAAACAAGTTTTTGAGTGCTTTTATCGATATGTTCATAAAATTTCCTTATTGGTTGTTTAACCAGTTCTGAATGTCGCTTGTTCGCCAACCAACAATTCTTGGGCCTAAAGCAATTGGGGCGGGAATCACGCCAGACTTCCTATAGCGCCACAATGTGGAAAGGCTTATACCTAAGGCTTCGGAAAGCTCATTTGCTCTGATGAAAAGGCGTGTTTTGCTCTGTGTGTTTATTTCCAAACTTCTTAATCCTCTTGCCTAAGTAATGGGACATTTCATCCCCCCTTACTTATCTCTACCGACGGTTTTTTGAAAAGTGGGGGAAGTGGATAAAAATTTTTAATCCTTTGCCCTAAGTCATGGGATATTTCATCCCTCTTACTTATCTCTACCGACGGCTTTTTGAAAAGTGGGGGAAGTGGATAAAATTTTTAATCCTCTGCCCTAAGTAATGGGATATTTCATCCCCCTTACTTATCTCTACCGACGGTTTTTTGAAAAGTGGGAAAGCGGATAATTTTTTAACCCTCTTGCCCCTAAGCAATGGGATACTTCATCCCCCAGAGTTATCTTTACCGATGGTTTTCTGGGAAATGGTAGAGGCAAGGCAAACCCTTGAAATTCTTAGATTTCAATTGAGGGGAATAAATGTGAATAGACAAATATTCAGCCTTTCCTATCTAATATAGTGGTGTGATAGATGTTTAAGTGTTATTTATATAATTCATATAACTGCATGATTAATAAGGCTGATCTATGTTCATTTATTCCAATAACTCAACAGACAAAGAACTTTTTTCGGGTAGCGTGAAAGGGAACTCTTCAGCATTTACTATCTTAGGAAAACGTTATGAATCAAAACTTAAAGCTATTTTTTATAAGAGCTTCAAATCAATAGAAAAATCATTGTCTTTTTCGGTTGAGCATTTATTTGTAGACTTTAAATCCATGGTTTTGGCAGATTTGCTTATGAAACCGCTAGGAAGTCTAACGTTTGATGAGGACGGCTCAATTGGTGGTTTGATTGATACAATCGCTAAGGATAGAGCCTATAGCATGTATACACGTACAGAAAATCACCGTTCAAAAGACAGTACTGAAACTAGGAAAAAGAAAGCTCTAGAGGAAAAGCTTAAGAAAGAAGTAGATTCTAGTTCTGGCATAGAAAGCTCAAAGAGGAAGTTTGATTTTGGGTTTTCTGAATTTGATGAAAATGAAATTGAGGCAATGTATGTAAGTGACCCAGAAAGGAAGTACATCGCAGAGGACCTCAAGTTAAAGTTCTTAAGCAATCTTTCACCTGAGCAACAAATTATTGTTGAGCTACGTGCGAAAGGAGTGACTCAGACACAGATCGCTCTAGAAACGGGGTTGACACTGGATAAAGTAAGAGCTCAGCTTAAGAAGATTGGTATAGTTGCAACTGAAGTGCAAAGTTAATAAAAATCATCTTGTAGGCGCATTAAAGTTATTGCAATTACTGAATTACTAGTATTTACTAGTAATTCTAGTAAGTAAAGATATGTGAGAACAGACTATGGCTAAACCACCAAAAACAATACTACCTAACGGTTCCGAAGGTATGGCTAACACATGCGATGTAACTGCTTTGCCCGGGATAATTCAAAGTGCAGGATTAGTTAACTTTAATGTAGAGTGTAATAACGGTGAATTAACAGTTACCGGAACTAATCAAAATGGACAACAGATTAGAATCAATAGTTATGATGCGAATGGGTTCACAGAAGGTACTTTGTCAACTTTTCAACCTAGTAGTATAGAGGCTCGTAGAAATGAGGCTGCACGGTTAAGGGAAGCCGGTCATACACAACAACAAATAGCTACTCGGTTAGGGGTGTCTCAAAAAACTATCAGTAATGATTTAAAATAACAGTGCTGTAGAGTTCATTTGTATCTCTCTGTGTTGATTTAGTTATCTAGTGCAAGATTTTATACATTAAGAATGTCAAATTAATGAGAATAAATACTTACTGAGTTTCGATTGAAATTTGTTAATCGATCGAAACTCTATCAAGGTATCTAGTTAAGCAAAGGTGAACTATCGTTGCCTAATTCATAAATAATTTGAATAATTAAGCTCGACAGTGCATTTAGAGCACTTCTGCGCTCTTCTAAATAATCATATCTATCATAAATACCTTCAACCCCCTTAACCTTGTGGTTAAGACAACGCTCTGCTACATGGCTAGGAACACCGTTTTCTGCTAGAAGGCTGCGACAGGTTCTTCTTAGATCATGTACAACAAAATGCTCGATTCCATGCTCTCCAAGGATGTTGGGTAGTGGTTGCTTTTTTGAGTCTACTTTTTTACCAAACAGCTTGGCGAGTGCGTGATTTAGTGTGTCATCGCTAATGTATTTCCTCCTTCTGCTCGCTCGACGCGAAGGAAAAAGATAATCCGAACCATTGGCCCTTACATGTAATTCTTTGAACAAATTTAATGTTTTCTCAGGAATCGGTATAACGATTTTTACGCCCGTTTTCGTTCTTTCAGCGGGAAGTGCCCAATTCATGTTATGAAAATCAAATTCACTCCATTGTGCTGCGATTAACTCTCCTTTACGTACGCCAAAGATGATGAGCATGGCGATGGCAAGGTAGTTTTCACGGGTCATGATATCTGAATATTCACGAAAGACTTGAAAAATGGTTTCAATTTCTTTGAGTGATAAAACTCTCTCTCTGGCTTTTTCTGTTCCACCTGCATCCTTTTCTGTAAATGGAGCTGCTGGATTATTTTGTAATAGATCCAGTTTTAGAGCGTGGTTAAATAGCTGTTTACAGTAGTTCAATGCATCATTTGAAATTGAAGGGCGACCACTTTGATTAATTAGGCGGATGATTTGGATAATATCCCGAGAACTTACTTTATCAACATCTAATTCTCCAATGTACGGGGAGATGTCTTTGCGGTATACACGAGCAGGAATTTGAGGGTTTTTTAAGTGACGTTCGCACTCGGTGAGCCAGTCTTTTGCAACATCGTCGACTGTTTGAAATTGAGGGAGTTGCTGCCTCTTTTTTTCTGCAAGAGGATCGGTTCCATTCTTTATCGATGCTCGAATCTGTAGAGCTTGTAGTTTTGCGTCACTAAGGGGGATACCTTCAGGTACTTTACCATACCTGCCAATTGTCAGCTCTCTCCGTTTACCGTTAATCGAATAACGGAGCACCCAAAAGGCATTACCTTGATCGGTTACTCGAAAGTAGAGACCAGTATCTACCTTAAACTTCCCAACTTTACCTTCTTTTAATTTGGCTTTTAATTGTGCGTCATTCATAGGTTATAAAAATTTGGTGACAGATAACAAGCAACGTATCATTGCTATGAATATCTGTCACCAATTATGTCACCATCTAAAAGAGATTTTGTCACCACTTATGAAATCTAATGAAATTGTTAATTACACTAAGTTTCTTTATTTTCATGAGGTTAAGTATCTATTGAAGGCGCATGAAATACTATTCAATATTCTGGATCTGCTCACGCATCTGTTCGATAAGAACCTTAAGCTCTACGCCTGATGCTGTGATGTCTGTGCTGATAGACTTAGATGCCAGCGTGTTTGATTCACGGTTGAACTCTTGCATCATGAAGTCAAGCTTACGGCCACAAGCGCCACCTTTCTTCAAGACGACATTCGCTTCTTTCACGTGAGAGTCTAGGCGATCAAGTTCTTCTGCTACGTCTGACTTCTGTGCTAACAGGATAAGTTCTTGCTCAACACGAGAGCCTTCAAGTTCAATTTTCGCATCTTCAAACTTATTAAGAAGGCGTTCACGTTGCCATTCTAAGATCTCAGGCATGCGAGCACGAACTTTAACAACTTCTTCAGTGATAGCATCTAAGCGCTGTACGATGAGTGCCTTCATGTTTTCGCCTTCACGAGCACGAGCATCAATGAACTCTGCGATGGCATCGTTGAATGCTTCCAGTAGATCTTTGTTGATGGCATCCATGTCTTGCTCTGGCGTTTCCATCACGCCAGGCCAGTTCATAACTTGGAATGGGTTCAGACGGCTGTCTTCACCTGTCATGGTCATTACTTGGTTAGCAGCATTGATTACTTGCTGAGCCAAACCTTCGTTAATGCTTAGCTCGCCTTTCGCTGCTGGGTTGGCTTCAAAACGTAGGTTACATTCAACCTTGCCGCGCGCTAGACGCTTACGGAAACGCTCACGTAGGATTGGCTCTAAACCACGGAACTGTTCAGGCATACGGAAGTAAGTTTCTAGGTAGCGTTGGTTTACACTACGGATTTCCCATACTGCTGTACCCCAATCGCCTTTTACTTCTTTGCGTGCGTACGCAGTCATACTATAAATCATCGAATTTTCCTGTCTTTTATCATTCTGAAAATAACGCGCACGAATAGTATCACGATATGGGGTGCTCCCGAAGCCTGTCGCTTTTCGCGATCATAGCTTGTAGCGAGCAGTAGATTTGAACGGTAAATAGATTTGAAAGATAAACTGCTATATAATCTTGCCCCAATCAAAACTGTCTCACCCCTTTCTTAGGTGATGCACTCTTTCGATAGTAAATCACTTCAGACTGTTAATAAGGTAGATACCAATGCGTCCAAATGACCGCGCTGTAGATCAAATTCGTCCAATTAAAATTACTCGTAACTACACAGCTTATGCTGAAGGTTCTGTATTAGTTGAGTTCGGCAACACTAAAGTTCTATGTAATGCGACGGTAGAAGAAAACGTGCCGCGTTGGTTAAAAGGCCAAGGAAAGGGTTGGGTAACCGCTGAATACGGTATGCTTCCACGAGCAACGCACACTCGTAACCGTCGTGAAGCGGCGAGCGGCAAGCAAGGTGGTCGTACGATGGAAATCCAACGTCTGATCGCTCGTAGCCTGCGTGCTGTAGTTGATCTGAAAGTACTGGGTGAAATCATGATCACTGTCGATTGTGATGTTATCCAAGCAGACGGCGGTACACGTACTGCTTCTATTTCAGGTGCAAGCGTTGCAATGGCCGACGCTATCAACAGCCTACTAGCAAGCGGTAAACTGAAAAAGAACCCAATGAAAGGCCACGTAGCGGCAGTTTCAGTGGGCATCGTTGGTGCACAAGCACTGTGTGACCTTGAGTATGTTGAAGACTCAGCAGCCGATACCGACATGAACGTTGTAATGACGGAAGACGGTAAGATGATTGAGATTCAAGGCACCGCAGAAGGCGAACCGTTCAGCCACGAAGAGCTGATGCAGCTTTTGGCCCTGGCGAATAAGGGCATTGTCGATATCGTCGAAGCGCAGAAAGCTGCGTTGGCCGACTAATCATTTAATAGCTCCCATTTGGGGGCTATTTTTTTATCTTCGTCGTATTCGCGCCTTCCGCGTTGTTAACTGTGCTTACTCACCCGAATCACTTACTACTCGTAAGCTCACGAGGTTCGCAAGCTTGTTGCCTAGCGGAAAACACGACTACTAAGAAGATACTAAGAAGAGTTTAAGTTAATTAAGTTTTATTGAATAAACGTAGAGGAAGAACATGAAAGCATATCAACGTGAATTTATTGAATTTGCACTAGAGAAAGAAGTACTTAAGTTTGGTGAGTTTACTTTAAAGTCTGGCCGTAAGAGCCCTTACTTCTTCAATGCTGGATTGTTTAATACAGGTCGTGACCTAGCACGCTTAGGTCGCTTCTACGCAGCAGCATTGGCAGATTCAGGTATTGAGTTCGACGTACTATTTGGCCCTGCGTACAAAGGTATCCCAATTGCAACGACAACAGCGGTTGCACTTGCTGATCACCACGATGTGGACACGCCTTACTGTTTCAACCGTAAAGAAGCGAAGAACCACGGTGAAGGTGGCAACCTAGTGGGTAGCGAACTTGAAGGTCGTATCATGCTAGTGGATGACGTGATCACTGCAGGTACTGCGATCCGTGAGTCGATGGAAATCATCCAAGCAAACGGCGCTGACTTAGCGGGTGTTCTGGTTGCTATTGACCGTCAAGAGAAAGGCAAAGGCGAGCTGTCTGCGATTCAAGAAGTTGAACGTGACTTCGGTTGTGCGATTATCTCAATCGTTAGCCTGACTGATCTGGTGACTTTCCTTGAAGAGAAAGGCACAGACGCAGCACATCTTGAGTCAGTAAAAGCGTACCGCGCTCAATATGGTATTTAGTTCGTAAACTGAAGAAGTTGAACCTGATGGTTTAGCGCTCTAGGTTAAGAATCGAAAAAGCAAAAAGGCCCGAGAGATAACTCTTTCGGGCCTTTTACTTTTCTATGAGGTGAGCTGCTTTCTTATCTGAAGATAGGCGCCGGCTACTCTATTTATAACGGCTACTCTATTTGTAACGAATGCCGCGCTCAACTTCTGGGTCTTCCATTGTTTTGAAGCGCTTGTGTAGCCACATCCATTGTTCTGGTGCTCGTAAGATAATTTTCTCAAGATAGCGGTTTAGATAAGCGGCTGCGGCTTTTTCATCTTTGCGTGGATAGTCATCTTCGATTGACTCATCCGCCATGATTTCATACTTACCATCGGCATTCCTAAACCCTGAACCCGGAACAAGAGCGCATCGGCTAGTGTAAGCCAGAATACTGGTGCCTGTTGTGGTACACGCATCTTCTACAGCGAAGAAAGGCACAAACACAGACTTGTTGCGGCCGTAGTCATGATCCGGCAGGTAGAAAAGGATCTCACCCTGACGCAGGATTCGAATCATACGCTTCACGTCTTTACGGTGGATAAGGCGGTTGCCGTTCTGAGTACGACCACGGTATTGAATGAATTCATAAGCTGGGTTGTTGTGCGGGCGGTAAACACCTAAACCAGAAATACCAAGAACGGCCATTGCTCGCGCAGTGATCTCTAAGTTCAAGGCATGCACACAGCATAGAAGAACACCTTTACCGTTGGCTTTGTGCGTACGCAGTGCTTGAGTGTCTTTATCGACAAGGATTCGCTTGAAACGCCACGTTGGCCAGAACCATGTAATGCCGGTTTCGATCAGCGCCATACCAGTATTCTTAAAGTTCTCACTGACCATGGCAGCGACTTCATCTGCAGGCTTGTCTGGGAAGGCGAGTTCCAAGTTACGTGTTGCGACCGCTACGCGCTTTTTACCATAGCGAGCCCCAAGAGAGCCCAATGAACGACCTAGCAGTAATAATATACGGTAAGGGAGAACATTAACGATAAGCGCCAATAGCCCAAAACCGAACCACACTCCCCAGTATTTAGGGTGGAGCAGTGCCAGAGTAAAAGGTGGCTTAGTAATAACGTGTTGTGCCGTGCTGTTTGTCGGAGAAGTTTTCGTCGTCATAACCATCACTTAAGATTTGATTGCTACTGAATTTGATTGCTACTTAATCTGAGCGCTCAGCAGTGCCCAATAAGCATCAAAGTTTTCTGTCGGTTGATATTTGAAATCAGAGCGAACAAATCGATTCAGACTGCCTTCAACCTGACCGAGCAGTTGAGCCGCTAAGATCTTCTCATCAACAGGGAACGATTTCCCTTCACGAAGCTTCCTTTCACGTAAGATCTGGCGAAGTTGAGTCTCAATACGCTCAAAAAGCTGATTGATGCGTTCACGCAGGCGCTCATTCTCAAACATTAGGGCATGGCCCGACAAAATACGAGTCAAACCAGGGTTGCGCTCAGAAAAGACTAAGATAAGTTGCATCACGAGGCGGATACGCTCAAGAGTGTCTTTTTCTTCATCGAGAATACGGTTGATTCGAGACATCAACGCTTCTTCAATGAACTCGATCAGGCCTTCAAACATGCGAGCTTTGCTTGGGAAGTGGCGGTAGAGCGCAGCTTCAGATACGCCGACTTGCTTGGCCAACTTTACCGTTGTGATACGAGAAGCACCTTCGGTCGATTCCAACATTTGTGCGAGAGCTTGTAGGATTTCTTCACGACGGTTTGATTTTCGAGTACCAGCCATCTATTTACTTCCTTTCCTAAAGATGAGGATTGAGTGAAGCAGGATTATAAACACCATTCAATTCTGTTTCCTAGTTTTGTGAGCCCTAGGTCAACAGAATCGAGAGGTGTCAGCAGATTGTCAGAGCAAATTTGTGCGTTTATGCACCAATAAGCTGTTGGATCTGATCGAGGATCTGGAAACCAAGTGTGTCTTTGCTATCCAGTGGCAGAGATTTATCACCGTCTTTCCAATAAAGGTGCAATTCATTACTGCTGCTATTGAAGCCTTGGCCTTCGACAGAGACATCGTTAGCACAAATCATATCGAGGTTCTTTCTTTCCAGTTTGCCGCGCGCGTACTTCTCAACATCTTGAGTTTCTGCAGCGAAGCCGACAGTAAATGGACGGCCTTCTGTCATTGAGGCAACAGAAGCGACAATGTCTGGGTTCTTAACCATTTGAATGGTCATGTCGTCTTTACCATCGACCTTTTTAAGCTTTTGGTCTGCAATGGACAGTGGACGATAGTCGGCTACTGCAGCGCAGCTAATGAATATATCGTGTTGAGCTGCATTGGTACTCACAGCATCAAACATCTGTTGTGCGCTGTCGACATCAATACGATTAACCTGGTTTGGCGTCGCTAATGAGACAGGGCCACTGATTAGAGTCACTGTTGCGCCTTGTTTCGCGGCCGCTTCAGCCAGTGCATAGCCCATCTTGCCTGAGCTGTGGTTAGTAATGTAACGCACCGGGTCGATGGCTTCACGAGTTGGACCCGCAGTAATCAACACCGAACGGCCAGCAAGCGGCTTAGGCTGGAAGAAGTCTTCACAACGGTGCACGAGCTGCATTGGTTCTAGCATACGACCCATGCCGACATCACCACACGCTTGTTCGCCTGCGGCAGGGCCCCAGATTTCACAGCCACGACGTTTTAGCGTCGCGATGTTCTCTTGAGTCGCTGGGTGGCTGTACATCTGTTGGTTCATTGCAGGAGATACCGCAACTGGCGCATCGGTTGCTAAAACCAAAGTGGTCAGTAGGTCGTTACCCATGCCTGCGGTCATGCGTGCAATAAGATCAGCGGTTGCGGGTGCTAATAAGACTAGGTCAGCCCATTTCGCCAGTTCGATGTGCCCCATGGAAGCTTCAGCAGCAGGATCAAGCAAACTATCAGACACTGGCCTTCCAGAGACGGCTTGCATGGTGAGAGGAGTGATGAACTCCTTGGCTGCATTCGTCATGACGACTTGTACCTGCGCACCACGTTCAATTAAGCGTCGAGTCAGTTCGGCACATTTATACGCAGCGATACCACCACTAATGCCAAGGAGGATTTTTTTCCCTGCTAGGCCTTGTTGGTCAGCGCTGCTCAGTTGATTAACCAATGTTTGCATGATTCTGTTCCTTAATTTCTCTGGGACTTACGATATCAGAACAAAGGATTAGTGCCTAGAAGCAGAATTCGAACAGACTTGATGCTCATCAAGTTGGTGTTATCAAACCTATCAATTACACGGTTTTGCTAGGCATTAGTCTTCTTTATAACGCTGTGGAAGCTCTCCGTAGACAAACGGATTAGGGTGATGGATCGTATTCATCACCCTAAATAGCCTTTATATGCCTATAAGTAAGATGCCGGTTGAGTCGATGCCAAGAGAAAAGTTACTGAGTCGAGGGCCAGATTCTCTAAGTGATGCGGAGTTGTTAGCGATATTTCTTCGAACGGGTACACAAGGAATGAACGTTTTAGAGCTTTCTGACAAGTTGATCAAAGATTTTGGTTCGCTGCGCCAACTTTTTTCTGCAACCGAGACTGAGTTTTGTGCTCATAAAGGGATGGGGCAGGCGAAATATGTTCAGTTGCAGGCCGTTTTAGAGATGACGCAACGTTATTTAGCCGAAACTTTATCTCGAGGTGATGCACTCACTAGCCCAAGCCATACCAAGTTGTATCTTTCGAGTATATTGCGCGATCGCCAGCGAGAAGCCTTCTATATCTTGTTCCTAGATAATCAAAACAGGGTAATAAAGGATGAAGTGATGTTTGAAGGAACCATCGATGCCGCATCAGTTTACCCTAGAGAAGTAGTGAAACGGGCACTTCATCATAATGCAGCAGCATTAATCCTAGCGCACAACCATCCTTCTGGTGTTGCGGAGCCAAGCCAAGCAGATAGGCGAATTACACGCAGATTAACCGACGCATTGGCGCTGGTGGACATCCGAATTCTCGACCATTTTGTGGTTGGAGATGGCGAAGTTATCTCTTTTGCAGAGCGCGGATGGATTTGAATCACATTTTAGGTTGTTAGTTGCGTTAAATCTGCTATCATTCCGCCCACATTTTAGAACCTTAAATCAGCTCTGATTACTCAAATAGCTGCCCTGTTCAAAAAAAGATCACGAAATCCTTAAAAAGGATCTGTTCGGGTCTTGAGCAATGCATGTCAAGTTAGTATAATACGCGACCTTTGATAGCCTTGAATGGATTTTCCATTATGGTTTTTACCTCTATTTTCAGAATTGATAGAGAGGTTCGGCCACCAAGGTTGATATCGAGCTGAAACGATTTGGAGAGACATTCATGTCCCGAGTATGTCAAGTAACTGGTAAGCGTCCAGTAACGGGTAATAACCGTTCACACGCACGCAATGCTACCAAGCGTCGTTTTCTGCCGAACCTACAAACTCACCGTTTCTGGGTAGAGAGCGAAAAACGTTTTGTTAAACTACGTCTAACTGCTAAAGGCATGCGTATTATTGATAAGAAAGGCATCGATGCTGTTCTTGTTGATATCCGTGCAC
The DNA here is from genome assembly GCF_057785955.1 of Vibrio sp. QJM3NY_27. Lineage (NCBI taxonomy): Bacteria > Pseudomonadati > Pseudomonadota > Gammaproteobacteria > Vibrionales > Vibrionaceae > Vibrio > Vibrio sp. QJM3NY_27. The sequence continues at coordinate 175,584 of NZ_CM173511.1, forward strand.
GTGGCGAAAACGTTTAAGAGGAATTAAGCAATGGCTAAAGGCATTCGTGAGAAAATCCGTCTAGTATCTTCTGCTGGAACTGGTCACTTCTACACAACTGACAAGAACAAGCGTAACATGCCAGGCAAATTTGAGATCAAAAAGTTTGATCCAGTAGTTCGCCAGCACGTTATGTACAAAGAAGCTAAAATCAAGTAATTGATAGCCCCTTTGTCTCTTCTTTTATAGAAGAATAAATTAAAAACCCAGCTTATAGCTGGGTTTTTTTATGCCCAAAATTTAGGAAGCCCCAGTATTTTGAGAAACCTGAGGTTTTTTGAGAAGCTTAAGCTTTTTCGAGAAGACTCAGTGTTTTTGAGAGGCGTAAGTTTCATTGGCTCAATTTGGCTCAATTTGGCACCTACCGCACAGACGTTACACTTGCCGATGGGCTTATGTGATAGAAAACAGCGCAACATAGCAAGTATCGCCTTTTTCACGATATACTGAACACTCAATAGGTTAGATGAGCAGAATCAGATGAGATATCGTGGACGCCGATGGAACAACATACTCATGTTCAGTGTGATTGCTTTTATTGGGGTGTTAAACCTTCCAACATTGATCAAAGCTTATTTGATCGAGCCCGAACCTGAAGTTACGGTCAGCAGCCTTTATCCTTCTCTTTTAAATCCAGCAGCTGAGCTTCAAGCTTTGCACTTTGCTAATTGGTCCGTTGTGCTAGAAGACGATCATTGGGTTTATCAATTTCAAGATACAACACTTCCTCAAACTACCAATGCGCAAGAGTTGTCGCAGCGATGGCAGGAACTTGTGGGCACCGAAGTCGATTCTCAAACCTATACAGACCTCTCACCACAACTGAATACCCCGCACACTATCGAGGTGTGGTATCAAGATCAAGAAGAACCACAACGCATTACCTATTATCAACTGCCTCAGTTCTGGCTGCTAAAAAACTGGAATGATCAGTGGTTGGCGGTGTCTATTGAAGAGAGCTACTTGTTTCCAAGCTTTAGCTCGGAAGATTCATTTAAATCAGACCATATCTTTAAAGCAGACAAGCTACCTATATCAGACAAACCACCTAAATCGGACGACTAACTATGCCTGAATTACCCGAAGTTGAAGTAAGCCGCATGGGGATCTCGCCTCATTTAGTCGGTGAGAAGATAAAGACTCTGACTTTTCGTACACCGAAACTGCGTTGGGATATCCCTCAAGAACTTAAGCAACTAGAAGGACAGGTGATTCGCTCTATCTCACGCCGAGCTAAGTACCTATTGATAGAAACTGATACCGGAACAGCCATTGTTCACCTTGGGATGTCTGGTTCACTGCGCGTGTTAGACGCAGATTTCCCGCCAGCAAAACACGATCACGTGGATCTTAAGTTAACCAATGGCAAGATATTGCGTTACAACGATCCGCGTCGCTTTGGTGCGTGGTTATGGTCGGCGCCTGATGAGATACATACTGTATTATTGGGTTCTGGTCCTGAGCCGTTAACCGATGACTTCAATGCAGACTACATTGCTGAAAAGGCAGAAAAGCGTAAGGTTGCCGTCAAACAGTTCATTATGGACAACAAAGTAGTGGTAGGCGTGGGAAACATCTACGCCAACGAAGCATTATTTTCTTCAAGAATTCATCCACTTCGCCCTGCTAACAAGATAACTCAAGCCGAGTGGATCTTGTTAACTCAAGAGATTAAAGAGGTACTTGCCACTGCTATAAAACAAGGTGGCACCACTTTAAAAGATTTCGCGCAAGCAGATGGCAAGCCGGGGTATTTCGCCCAAGAGCTACAAGTCTATGGGAAAGCCGGTGAAAAGTGCCCTAACTGTGAAGCTCTAATCCAAGAGTTAAAAATAGGGCAGCGGAATACGTTCTTTTGTAAAGAGTGCCAAGTTTAAAAAAACTAAACTTACGTTCACTTTTTACTGCTAGTAGATATGCGGGCTAGTCGCTACAATTACATTAATGATACGAATTGAGAATAGTAGAATGAAATATTTAGTAACTGGCGTTGCCGGTTTTATTGGCTCCGCAGTGTCAGAGCGACTATGTGCGGCAGGACATGAGGTTATCGGTATTGATAACTTAAATGATTACTACGAAGTCTCTTTAAAACATGACCGACTAAAACGCATTGAACATGAGAACCTGACCTTTATCGAGTTAGATCTTGCTGATAGAGAAGGAATGGCTTCGCTGTTTGCTGAACAAAAGTTTGACCGTGTGATTCATTTAGCAGCGCAAGCTGGCGTTCGTTACTCAATTGATAACCCAATGGCGTATGCTGACAGCAACCTTGTTGGCCACTTGGCTATTCTAGAAGGTTGTCGTCATAACAAAGTTGAACACCTAGTTTACGCTTCATCGAGCTCTGTTTATGGCCTGAACCAAAAAATGCCATTCCATACAGCAGACAGTGTTGATCACCCTATCTCACTGTACGCCGCGACTAAGAAGTCGAATGAGTTGATGGCACATACCTATTCTCATTTATATGACGTACCAACGACAGGCCTTCGCTTCTTTACGGTTTACGGCCCTTGGAGTCGCCCTGATATGGCGATGTTTAAGTTTGCGAATCTAATCGTAGCGGGCAAACAGATCGACATCTACAACAATGGCGACATGATGCGTGATTTCACTTATATCGATGATATTGTTGAAGGTATTATTCGTGTTCAAGATCGTATTCCGGCTAAGCAGCCAGATTGGACTGTGGAGCAAGGCTCGCCAGCGACCAGTTCTGCTCCGTATCGCGTGTTTAACATCGGCCATGGCAGCCCAGTTAAACTAATGGACTACATCGAAGCATTAGAAAGTGCTCTAGGTATTGAAGCGAAAAAGAACTTCATGCCAATGCAACCGGGTGATGTGTACGCGACTTATGCTGATACGGAAGATCTGTTTGAAGCCGTTGGCTACAAGCCTCAAGTGAAGATCCAAGAGGGAGCAAAAGCTTTCGCGGATTGGTATAAGGCCTATCACTCGCTTTAAAAAGTCACGGTTTCATCAAAAATAGCGCTCAATGAGCGCTATTTTTCTTTTGTTTATGAGGACTATTTAGCTGTTTTGAGCTTTATTTCGGCTGCCACTTTTTGTAGTACAAACTGACGAATATCCCCACAATGAATAGCGACTTCATGGGCAACTGTGTTAGTAAGGAATTGGTTGATGGTAAGGAGATCCAGTGTTTCGTTTTTCTACCTTTCTACCTTTCTACCTTTCTACCTTTATAACTTTGGTCTGTATTCTTTACCTAAGGAGACAAGGTGATAAAGATTGGTTGTCAGATTGAACGTCATGCTTTTTATTTTGTTAACAATCTTCATAAAGGCTACAAAATAATTTTTTTTACCTTTATGTTTACGGTTGCCAATAATGGAAGGCTGTTTACTACGTTGTAACCCCGCAATAGAAACGCCGAACATGGGGCGTTTATGAACCCAAGTGTTTCTCAAAAAGACATCTACGGGGTAACTAAAAACTTGGCTATGCTCAATAAAAGATCTTGCTGCATTAGGAGATAAAGCATAGGCAGCAGTACCTTGAGGAACTTTTAAGTACTTTACAAGTTTCTGGCTTTTGTAGCGGCATACAGGATAATGTAATTTGTTCTTACTGTTTTGTAAGCGAATATAACCGCATTGTTCTATATTTTTTTCTGCAATAGAGAGCGTTTTTTGAAAGGTACTTGATTCAATATCGAGATGGTCTTCAAATACAAAAATTGGCTCGTTAAGTTCCACGCACTTTTGCCAAATAAGGTAATGACTTGCATAGCACCCGACTTCACCGATAGCGTGCGATCTTCCCATATTGTATAAAAATGCTTTACCTCTAATTTTTTTTAGTAGAGGGTGCTCATCGGTTCGCGCATCCACTCCAATAAAAAACTCAAAATCAACCTGAACACTTTTGAGAGCATTAGCTGTTGATATTTGTCGGCTATCGTTGCCTTTTAAGGTAATGCAGTATGCTTTCATAAATTGTATGTATTCATATATAAGAGAGATATGTTATCACTCACTTAGAATTTTTGTAATGGTTGTTCTTTTTTCTAAGAGGTTCTAACTGCAGAAAGAGCAATCCACTCTAATGCTAGAGAGAAACGGATTCATTTCAATGAAGGACTACCACGAAGTAGCTTTGATACACGACCTGTTAAAACGCCTTGCTCTTGAATATTGAACCTTTGTTGAGACCAGAACTCTGTCCTGAGAAGTTTTTAGGGTTGGTATCACATCTACTAAAACATAGCGATCAATGAGCGCTATGTTTATTTTTGGGTCTGGGAGGATTAGTTGGTCGTTTTGAGCTTTATTTCGGCTGCCACTTTTTGTGGCACAAACTGACGAATATCCCCACCATGAATGGCCACTTCTCGAACTATGGTCGAAGAGAGGAATGCATACTCCTCTGAAGGCGTTAAAAATACACTTTCAAGCCCCGGCAGTAGCTTCCTGTACATGCTAGTGAGACCAAACTCGTACTCGAAATCCATTGTTGTTCTCAAACCTCGCACCAACACGTTTGCTTGTTGCTGTTTAACGAAGTCGACCAGCAACCCCGAAAATCCTTCAACAGACACGTTAGGTAAGTGAGACACCGCATCACGTAACAACTCTACACGTTCATCTAATTCAAACATGGTTTTTTTACTTGGGCTCGCTGCTACTCCAACAGTGATATGGTCAAACATGCTAGCGGCACGAACAATGATATCAAGGTGGCCATTGGTCACCGGATCAAAAGTTCCTGGATAAATAACGTGTGTGCTCATTTTAGCTGTCCTTGCTTAATGTAGTGTTCGAATTCGGTGCTTTACTAGAGTTTAAGGCCTTATCGAGTTGCTGCTTTACCATATCGAGAGTGATGTCTTTCATCAGGTCATCGCCTTTAGCACGGGTTCCCCATGGAAGGTCTGCGACTGGTTTACCTTGTTGTGCTTCTACGTGCTGTTGATAAACACTCACTACGATATCGAGATCGTTGTAAGGTCCTGTTCTACGAGGATCGCTGTGCGCGTACAAGCCGATTACAGGCGTTGACTGCGTAGTTGCCAAGTGGGCTGGGCCAGTATCAGGTGCCAATACCACCGTTGCATGTTTCAGTACGGCAGTCAGTTGCTTCAAGTTCGTTTTGCCAATCAAGTTGGTTACTGGCGACTGGCATAATTTTTCGATGTCGCTACCAAGGTTAACTTCTCTTGGTGCCGGAGAACCACATAACACCACTTGCATGCCTTGTTCGACAGCATAATCAGCAATAGCTGCATATCGCTCAGTTAACCAATTGCGTGAATCTTTGCTTGCAGCTGGGGAGATAACCAAGGTCGGCTTGTCTGCCATGGTGCTAATTGCGAGTTGTTCATCTTCAGGTGTTAAAGGGATATCCCATTGAGGCTTATCGAAGGGGACACCAATGTAGCGAGCAAATTCGGCAAAGTTATCTAACACATGAAACTTATCTGAAATAGGTAGATGGTGGTTGGTAAAGAGTGACTGCATTTCACGAGTACGATTTTTGCCAAATCCCACTTTGCACTTCGCCTTTATCCCCCAAGATAGCACGCTGGCTCTGAGTGCGGCTTGCATATGCAGAAGTGCATCAAATTTACGATCAGATAGCTGACGCCATAATTCACGCATTCCTTTGAAGCCTTGTTTCTTATCGAAAACAATCACCTCAATACCGGGTAGATCGCCGATCAGCATGGCTTCTATTTTGCCCGTTATCCAAGTGATTTTCGTTTCAGGCCACTGCTTCTGGATGGCTTGAACCACAGAAATAGCATGACAAACATCGCCAATCGCGGAGAGGCGAAGTATGCAAAGAGATTGAGGTGCAGTTGAGAACAGTGACATAAAGTGCCCGAAAAAAGTGAATAACATCAGAATTATGCAGATACTCGCATTAGTTGTAAAATAGCAATGACGAAAAGCGACCCAAAGGCCTCATAGATGGAAACGATTAGCACCAAGAACCAAACAATTTGGTACGACCCTGAACTTTTGGCTCAGGTACCAGAGGGCGATATCGCTCAGATCTTTGAGGCTGAATATTGGCAGCAACAAGACGCCATTTCAGGAAGTGCTCAAGGACGCGGTACCACATGGTTCATTCAGCTTGATGGAATACAGGCCGCATTACGCCATTATCGCCGTGGCGGATTGTTTGGGAAGCTAGTCGAAGACCAATATCGTTTCTCTGATTGGGAAAGCACGCGCTGTGCGATGGAGCTTAATGTTCTCAAGGCATTGGCAAACGCAGGTGTGAATGTACCGAAGCCCATTGCTGCTAGAGCCATTAAAAGCGGACTACTTTATCGAGCGGACTTAATGTCTGAACGAATTCCCAATGCCAAAGATCTGGTTGATGTCTTGGTCAATGGCCCGATAGATGCGGATATTTATCGTCGAATTGGCCAAGAGGTACGCAAGATGCACGATGCTGGGGTTAATCATACCGATCTCAACATTCATAATATCTTGCTTGATGACTCGCAAAACGTGTGGATTATTGATTTTGATAAGTGTGGTCATCAAGCGGGTGATGACTGGAAAGAAGGCAACTTGAATCGCTTAAAGCGCTCGTTCTTAAAAGAAGTGAACAAGCGCCAGATTCAATGGCAAGAGCCGGATTGGGAACTGTTATTGCAAGGCTACCAAGGTTAGTTGCTGTTAGTTAAGAGTGGTGACTAGCTAAGAAGGCCATTAGCTAAGAATGGTCATTAATTAAGAATGTATGCCAAGGTTTTATCCAACGCCCCTCGGTTCTGCTCAATCACTTGATAAGCCGCTAAGCCTCTGTTTTTACGCAAGTCAGGCTGAGTGAATAGCTCTCTTAGCTGGCCTGCAATTTCATTACTGTTTTGACAAATAGTGACGGCTTGAGCTTCAAGCAGTTTGTCTGTGATCTCGCTGAAGTTAAAATAGCTAGGGCCATTGAGTAAAGGTAACTGTAGTGCTGCCGGTTCTAGAAGATTGTGGCCACCTACCTTATCGCCCACAAGGCTTCCTCCCATAAAGCACACATCAGATCCGCCGAGTAATACCAACATTTCTCCCATCGTATCCGCAATATACACTTCAACATCAGAGGTGATTGGTTGCTGACTCGTTCGAGTGATGGTGTTGAATTGGTGTTGTTTAGCCAGTTCCGTCACTTGATTAAATCGCTCAGGGTGACGAGGCACAATTATCAGTAATACATTAGGGTTGTCTCTAAGGAGCTGTTTATGAGCGTCTAAGATAATTTCATCTTCGCCTTGATGAGTGCTGGCTGCTATCCACACACAGCGTTCAAAGCCAATTTGTTCACGTAACGCTTTGCCTTTTGATACTTGTTCAGCTGAAACTTCAATATCAAACTTGATCGACCCAGTCACATGCACAGATGCTTTATCTAACCCTAATCGTATAAAACGCTCAGCATCACTTGGGTATTGGCAAAGTACTTGAGAGAGATTTTTGGCTAAGAGATCAAAAACGGCTTGGAATTTAGCATAACGCTGGCACGAGCGTTCAGATAGGCGAGCGTTGAGTACCGAAATGGGGATTCCTGCTTTCGCGACGCAGTGCAGTGTATTTGGCCATAACTCGGTTTCCATGATTAGCATCTGTTTAGGCTGAACAGTCTTCAAAAAACCTCGAATACACCAAGAAAAATCAATCGGCATGTAGCGATGCTCGACTAAATCACCGAGTTTTTCTATCTGCTCTGCACCCGTGCTGGTTGTCGTGGTAACGATAATGGCTTGGTTTGGATTGCGTCGCTTCAGTTGCTTGATGATCGGTACGGCGGCAATCGATTCACCAACCGATACTGCGTGAATCCAGATAGGATTCTTACCTTGAGTTTGCGGTGTGATCCCGAAATGTTCTTTCCAACGCTGACCAAAACTTGGCTTTCCAGGTTTGCTCTTATAAAGCCCATACAGCAGTAGCGGAGAAGCTAATGACAATATGAGAGTATAGATAAGTCGTATAAGCATAAGAACAGTGACACCAGAAGGTAAAATCAATATTCAGAAGAGTATTTTCTTCAATCTCGAAAGTAAAGAGCGTTATAATTAAATGCTTAGTTGCGCTTTCAAACGGACATGGTGAATTTTATCTCATCGCTTATGCAAACCGATCAAACCTATCGTTTCTTGCTCTACGTCGAGCAAAATTATTCATTTGCTATTCTTCGCCCATTCTATGATTACGCGAAGCAACTCGGCCATGAGGTTAAGTGGTTGCTTGTTGGTGAAGACGCTTCTGAACATCTTTTACTGGATCAAGAGCAGAGCGTCTCTTTGACAGAAGCTATTGCCTTTAATCCTTCTGCCGTTCTAGTGCCCGGTGATCGTGTTCCAGCGTTTATTCCAGGGTTGAAGGTACAAGTATTTCATGGTTTGAACGAGAGCAAACGTGGGAACTTATACCCTGAACGTGGTCTATTTGATTTGTATTGCACCGAAGGCCATGAAAGAACAAGCTCGCTTGAGCCGCTAGCTAAGCAGCGCGGCTATTTTCAAGTTAAAGAGACCGGGTGGCTGAAGCTCGATAGCTTGTTTAATTATCAAGCTAGTGAGAACCGTCATGAGAGACCTCAAATTCTGTTCGCTTCCACTTTTTCGCCAAGCTTATCGTGTGCAGAGTTGGTTTATGAAGAACTTAAGCGCCTCAGTCAACTGAGTCAGTGGCAATGGTTAGTGACTCTTCATCCTAAAATGAATCAAGAGACGAGAACGAAATATCAAGCACTGGAAGGGGATAACCTTCTCTTTTTCGATAATGACCGAGTGATTGAAATGCAACATCGTGCTGATGTTATGGTGTGTGACAACTCATCGATATTTCAGGAATTCTTGTTGCTCAATAAGCCTGTTGTCACGGTAAATAATCGAGACCCACAAGCAAGCTTTATTAACATTACTCAAGCCGAGCAATTAGAGTCAGCAATTAAGCAAGCAATGCTACCTGATGAAGACAGAGATAACGCTATCGCTCATTATGGCCCGTCAATAACGCCATATTTAGATGGGCAATCCTCAGCGAGAGTTCTGAGTGCTATTACTGATGTGCTAGAAAGCGGCTGGCAAGATAACAAGCCAAAAAATTGGATTCGTAACTTTAAAATCCGTAAATCATTAAACTATTGGAAATTCTAGGGCTGAATAATGAGAAAACATACCCTGTCTGTCATTGTTATTACCAAGAATGAAGAAGACCGAATTGAAACCTGTCTTAAATCTGTTGTTGATATTGCTGATGAGCTGATTGTTTTAGACAGTGGCTCAACAGATGCAACAGTTGAATTATGCCAAAAATATACAGATAACGTGACCATCACTGATTGGCCTGGCTTTGGTAAGCAAAAGCAGCGAGCGCTAGATAAAGCGACATGTGATTGGGTGCTATCGATTGATGCTGACGAAGCTCTAGATGAAGAGATGAGCAAGGCTCTTGTTGAACTATTGAAGCAAGATCAAATCAAACACACAGCGTATAAACTTCCTTGGGGAGTGACCCTTTATGGCACAACGCTCAAGTATGGCCGTAGCGCTCGCGCAGTCTTAAGATTGTTCAAGAGAGAAGGCTCTCGATATACGTTAGACGAGGTTCATGAGACGGTTGTTCCAGAGCAAGGCTCGACAGGGATATTGAAGGGGTTTCTTCTTCATTACACCCACCGCGATTATGGCCATGGTTTAGATAAAGCAGCGCAGTACGCTTGGCTTGGTTCGCAAAAGTACCATCGTAAAGGAAAGAAATCACACGGTTTATTCTTGGCTTTATTACGTGCTACATGGACGTTCTTCCTTGTGTATATCATTCGCCGTGGCTTTATGGATGGCAGTGTCGGCTTCATTATGGCGATGACCTACGCCCAAGTTAATTTTAATAAATACGTCGGTTTGTGGATTATTGAAAACCGTTCAGAAGACAGCTCAAAAGACCAAGCCAAATAGGAACCGATAGATGAAAATTTTAGTTTGTGCATCTTACTTACATGCATGGAACAGCTTACGCCCTGAAGCCGCAATCTTTATTGAACTTGCGCGTCAAGGTCACCAAGTCACTATCATGACCCAAGGTGAGTCTGAGCATGTATCAAAGTTAGAAGAGTATGGCATTCGAGTCGTTGATGGTTATCCAAAGCGTAAAATTTGTTTTGATACCATAAAAAAAATTCGCCACGAGCTGAAAACGCATGATTACGACATCTGCTATGCTTTTAATTCCAAAACGATACCTAATGCGGCGTTTGCCTGTATTGGTTTCAAGGTTAAATTAGTTGTTTATCGAGGCACTACTGGAGGTTTATATCGACATGACCCAAGTGCTTATCTAACACAGCTACATCCTCGTGTAGATGGCATAGTCTGTGTTTCTGAAGCGGTTCGACAAGATGTGGTGAAGCGCGTTTGGAAGAACAAAGATAACGTTGTTACCATATACAAAGGGCATGAATTGGATTGGTATAAAGTACCACCAACCGAGCGTTCTGAGTTTGGTTTGAATGAAGATGATGTAGTCGCAATTACTGCAGCGCACGTAAGGCCAAGTAAGGGTATCTCTGTCTTACTTGAGGCGACCAAATACATTACTGCACCGAACTTCCATTTGATCTTAGCGGGCAGCGGCTACGAGCCTCATTTTGATGAGATGAAAGCGAGCCCTATGAGTGAGCGAATTCACTACATTGGTCATCGTACTGACATCCCTTCAATCATGTGTATGGCTGACTTTCAAGTTCAGCCATCGATTAGCGGAGAAGGGCTACCACGCACGATTGTCGAAGCGATGGCAAATGGCACAACATCAGTGGTAACCACTACCGGTGGAGCTCCTGAACTCGTTGTAGATGGCGAGACTGGTTATATTGTCCCGACTGGTGACGCCAAGGCGTTAGGTGAGGCTATGGACAAGCTCGCACAAGATAAGACCAAGTGCACAATAATGAGTGAAGCGGCTAAGCAGCGATTAGATGAAAGCTTTAGTTCACGAGTGACAGTGAAGAAGCACCTGGAATTTTTTGAGAAGTTGTTAGTCAACTAAATGTAGTTAGATATCAATTTGAAATTCAAATATCTAAGTTTAAAAACTTAGATAAATAGAAAAATATTAGAGTAGTTGAGTATGCTAAATAACAAGACAGTATTAATTACAGGTGGCACAGGGTCGTTTGGTAAGCAATTTATCAAAACAATTCTGGAACGATATCAAGACGTAAAGAAGATCATTATCTTTTCTCGTGATGAACTGAAGCAGTTTGAAATCAAGCAGCAATATCCTCACAAGGATTTTCCACAATTACGCTTCTTTATTGGCGATGTTCGTGATCGTAACCGTATGATTCAAGCGTGTGAAGATGTTGATGTTATTATCCACGCCGCTGCGATCAAACAAGTAGATACTGCTGAGTACAACCCAACTGAATGTATTCGCACCAATATTGATGGCGCAGAGAACGTGATTAGTGCGGCTCTTGCGTGTGGTGTGAAAGATGTCGTTGCTCTCTCGACCGATAAGGCATGTGCACCAATTAACTTGTATGGTGCGACAAAGCTTGCTTCAGATAAGCTATTTGCCGCTGCGAACAATATTAAAGGCTCAAAAGACATTCGTTTCAGTGTTGTACGTTACGGCAATGTTATGGGCTCTCGTGGTTCGGTTATTCCATTCTTTATGCAGAAAAAAGAAGAAGGTGTACTGCCAATTACACATGAAGAGATGACGCGTTTTAATATTTCTCTTCAAGATGGCGTGAATATGGTCATGTATGCACTTGAAAACCATTTGGGAGGTGAGATCTTTATTCCTAAGATCCCTTCATACAAAATTTTAGACATCGCTGAAGCTATTGCGCCTGGCATGGTAACTAAGGTTGTAGGTATTCGCCCTGGTGAAAAGCTTCATGAAGAAATGATCACTGATACCGATTCTCTTAATACGATTGATTTAGGTCGTTATTACGCGATCCTTCCTTCTGTATCTTTTACGTATACAGAAGATGAATATATGAATCATCATAAAGCTGAAAAAGTCCCATTTGGTTTTAAGTATAACTCAGGTACCAATACTGAATGGGAAACCATTGAAGGTCTACGTGACCTAATCAAAGAGCATGTTGACCCTAAATTTACAGTGTGAGTAGAGCAGTGATTCCATACGGCAAGCAAGATATCAGTCAGCAAGATATTGACAGTGTAGTTGATGTCCTTAAATCTGACTTTCTAACTCAAGGACCACAAGTTCCTGCGTTTGAAAAAGCGTTAACAGAACATATTGGTGCTCAGTATGCGTTAGCAGTGAATAGTGCAACCTCGGCTCTGCATATCGCTTGTTTGGCTTTAGGTTTAGGGGAAGGTGACTGGTTGTGGACAACGCCTATTACTTTTGTTGCGTCTGCAAACTGTGGTCTTTATTGCGGAGCTAAAGTGGACTTTGTTGATATTGATTCAGCAACTTATAATATGTGCCCTAAAAAGCTAGAGCAAAAGCTAATTACTGCTAAAGCTACAGGAACTCTACCTAAAGTCGTGGTTCCTGTTCACTTATGTGGTCAACCTTGTGATATGGAATCCATTGCTAAGCTAGCCAAAGAATATGGCTTTAAAGTCATTGAAGATGCTTCTCATGCTATTGGTGGTCAATATCATGAACAACCAATCGGTAATTGTAAGTATTCTGATATTACAGTGTTCAGTTTTCACCCTGTAAAAATTGTCACAACGGCTGAAGGTGGTGCTGCATTAACGAACCAGAAAGAGCTAGCGGATAAAATGGCTCTCTTGCGCAGTCATGGTATTACACGAGATCCTGAAATGATGACGGAAGCTTCTCATGGTGGCTGGTATTACCAACAGGTTGATTTAGGTTTCAACTACCGCATGACAGAACTTCAAGCGGCGTTGGGTGTCACTCAAATGCAACGTCTTGATGAATTTGTTGCGGCGCGCCATGTGTTGTCTAAGCGTTATAATCAAATGTTATCTGAATTACCCTTGGTACTTCCTTATCAACTTGAAAACACGTACTCAGGTTTGCATTTATTCGTAATTCGTTTGAAGTTGGATGAGATATCATTAACTCATAAACAAGTGTTTGACGCCCTGCGTGAAAATGGTATCGGTGTTAATTTGCATTACATTCCTGTGCATACTCAGCCATATTACCAAGCTATGGGTTTTACTGAAGGGGAGTTCCCTGAGTCAGAACGCTACTATCAAGAAGCCATCTCACTGCCAATGTTCCACGGTATGACGGAAGAACAGCAAAATACCGTTGTTCGTGTAGTAACTGAAATTTTGACAGGTAAATAATGAACGTTGCTATTATTCCTGCACGTGGTGGCAGCAAGCGTATTCCTCGTAAAAATATAAAGCACTTTCATGGCAAACCTATGATCGCTTACTCAATCGAGGCTGCACTTGCTTCGGATTGTTTTGATAAGGTTATTGTCTCTACTGATGATGCTGAGATAGCCGAGGTAGCGATAAAGTATGGTGCTGAAGTGCCATTTTTACGGCCTTCAAATATCTCCGATGACTATGCTACCACTATGGATGTGATACACCATGCAATAACTTGGTGCGCTAATAATGGCTGGGATATTGGTGATGTTTGTTGTTTGTACGCCACTGCTCCGTTTGTTTTACCTGAAGATCTTCAGAAAGGCTACGAGCTACTTAGAGGAAATAGTGTGCAATTTACATTTAGTGCCACATCGTTTCCTTTTCCGATTCAGCGTGCAATTAAGCTTGATGAGCAAGGCTATGTTTCGATGTTTTCGCCTGAAAACGAACAGGTAAGATCACAAGACTTGGAAGAAGCGTATCACGATGCTGGCCAGTTTTATTGGGGTCGTAAAGATGCTTTCCTGAATAAACTATCGGTGTTTTCCAGCCACTCTAAGGCCGTGCTCTTGCCGAGAAAACGCGTTCAAGATATTGATACCCAAGAAGACTGGGAACTGGCTGAATCTCTTTTTTCAGCATTGAGGTTAGGATAAATAATGAAGGTTACCTTCCGAGTGGATGCGTCACTATTTATCGGTAGTGGCCACGTCATGCGCTGTTTGGTGCTTGCTGATATATTAAAAAGCAAAGGTTTTTCTGTATGCTTTGCTTGTCTGCCTCAGCCTGGGGACATGATTACATATACCCGTGATAGAGGCTTTGACGTATTAGAGCTGACTCCCTCTTGTCTACAAATGACTCCCTCCCATAGCGCTGATTATAAAGCTTGGCTTCAACGTAGCGTTGAAGAAGATGCAAATGACTTTCTATCTAAAGTTGATTCTTCCGAGTGGGTGATTGTGGATCACTATGCGCTGGACCATGAATGGGAAAGTATCATTATAGGTAAGCTGTCATGCGCTATTTTATCGATTGATGACCTTAACCGTGAACACTGTAGTGATATTATTCTCGACCAAAACCTATGGCCAAACATTTCAAAAAGATATTCGGATTGTTCTGCTACCAAGCTCCTTGGTCCTGAATATGCTCTTTTAAGAGAGAGCTTTTCAACATTGCGGGATTCGCCCCGAGATTCAATATCCAATCAACTCTTAGTCTTTTTTGGTGGAACAGATCCTACAAATGAGTGCGAGAAGTTTATTCTTGCAGCAAATGAGTTTAAGAGACTCCCGTTTAATACTATTTTGATCACGGGGAGAATCAACCCTCGTTTTGATGCTTTGATAAAGCTTAATCAAAAGAGCAATGTTTCTATATACAAAAATTTAGAGAGTTTTGATTTATCTTTAAGTAATAGCAAATATGCAATTGGCGCCTCAGGAGTAAGTAACTGGGAGCGTTTTTGTCTGAGGGTTCCAGCCTCGATAGTTTCCGTAGCGGAGAATCAAGTAATACTTTCAAATTACTTGTCAGATTTAGGGTTTGTTGAATACTTAGGTGAAGGTATAACGACGAGTACCGATACTTATGCACTTGAGCTAGCGCGTTTATGTGAAAGGTGGGATGACATCAAACCTTTTAGTGATTTTGAAGTTGATGGCTTCGGTGCGAATAAGGTCGTTCAAACAATGGAGAGCTTTTATCGTGAAACAAAGAGTGATTAAATTTAGGCTACTTGAAGAAAGTGATTTAGAAGAAATTCTTGCTTGGAGAAACTCTCCAGATGTTAGAATAAATATGTACACCTCTCATGAAATCACTATGGATGAGCATAAGTCATGGTTTTCGAGCATGTGCAAGGATAGTTCAAAAGAATATTTTCTAGCAGAGTTAAATGGAGAGCCAGCAGGGGTTGTTGGATTTACTGATATAAATCGAATTCCTAGAATCGCTTCTTGGGCATTCTATGCGTCGCCCAACGCGGTAAGAGGTACCGGATCTTTGATGGAATATCGGGCCCTAGAGCATGCATTTACTGAATTAGATTTGCACAAATTACGCTGTGAGGTTTTAGGCTTTAATCAACCAGTAGTGAAATTACACTCCAAATTTGGCTTTAAAGTTGAAGGTACTCATCGAGATGCTTTCTTCAATGGGACTGAATATCACGATGTAGTACATTTGGGTATCTTTTCACATGAGTGGAAAGATATTAGAAACCTTATGAAAGATAAATTGAGAGTATACGAAGAAAATGAATAAAAACATATACATCGATAATCGAGAAATTGGTCCTAATTGTCCTCCATATATTATTGCTGAGCTTTCTGCTAACCATAATGGCGATATAAACCGAGCTTTTCAGATTATGGAAGAAGCAAAAAAAGCAGGTGCTGATGCGATTAAACTTCAAACCTATACCCATGAAACTATCACTATGGATAGTGACTCGGAAGAGTTTCAAATTCATGGCGGTTTATGGGATGGCCAAACTCTGTATGAGTTGTATAAAGAAGCGCATATGCCTTGGGAATGGCACAAGCCTTTGTTTGAAAAAGCAAAAGAGTTAGGTATTACGATATTTAGTTCACCATTTGATTTTACCGCTGTAGATTTATTAGAGGAGCTAGACGCTCCCGCATACAAAATAGCATCTTTCGAAGTGGTTGATTTACCTCTGATTAAGCGTGTTGCTCAAACGGGTAAGCCGATGATTATTTCAACCGGAATGGCCAACGAGGAAGAGATTGCAGAAGCAATAAAAACAACGAGAGATAATGGATGTAAGGAATTGGTTGTATTGCATTGTGTAAGCGGTTATCCAGCCCCTGCAGAACAATATAACTTAAAGACGATTGCCGATATCGCAGAGCGGTTTGACGTTTTATCTGGCCTTTCTGATCACACTATCGACAATGCTACCGCAGTTGCTTCAGTTACTCTAGGCGCATGTTTGATTGAAAAACATGTCACAATGGATCGTAACGGGGGCGGTGCAGATGATAGCTTCTCTCTTGAGCCTCATGAATTAGCTGCATTATGTAAAGACACGAAAACGGCTTGGCAAGCGATGGGGCAAGTGAACTACGCAAGAACAGAAGCTGAAAAAGGTAATGTTAAGTTCCGTCGCTCTTTATATGTGGTAAAAGACATAGCGGAAGGTGAATTGTTGACCCCCGAAAACATTCGGAGTATCAGGCCTGGTTTTGGCTTGCCACCAAAATACTATGAAGAGGTTCTAGGAAAAAAAGCTCTAACTAAGATAAATTCAGGAACTCCTTTATCCTTGAATTTATTTATATAGTCAGTTATTTGATATTAGATAGCTGTAGAGATATTAAATTTTGAAGGCTATCTTGTTTTTTTTCTAATTCAATTAATATATTCTCTAAGTCATGAACTTTGCTATCTGGGATTAATTTATATATTTCACAATATTCCTCGATCCCCATTCCGGCTGAAGAGTTAATTGATATTATGTTCACCTTATCTTTGCTAGATAGTAGATAAATTTCCAAAGGTAGTTTATTAGATAAAAATCTCACCCCTTTTTCTTTGAAAGATAAATAATCAGACTCACTTTCCTTTGGGTGCAACTTTAAAATTGGGGTTAAACCTTTACGTTTACTCTCTAATATTAACCTACTATAGATGTCATAAAAGAAACCATTGTTTTTAAGCTTACCTTTCAATTTGTTAAATATGGGTTGCGTGGCGATGATCAATGTATTGTTGTCGAAATTATTAGTACTGTCAAAATTAAAGCATTGTTGAATTTTTGATATTTTTGCTTTATCTTTTGATAAAATAAGTCTTCTTCCTTTGTGTTGTACTGATTTTGGTAGCTTTTCTGGGTGTATCACATAAATGTGGTCACATTGCTTTCTTTCACCAAATACGTAATGCTTAGGCGGTTGATTTGATAGCAAACGAAATAATTGCTTGGGCTTATCATCAATCTGGTGCTTAACGTAATTACCCATTCCATCTTCTATCATTGAGTAAGATTTAACTAGAAGGCGAAATAACCTAGACATCTTATTATTATCATTGAATAAGAATAGTTTATTTATCCCAACCTTTAAGTCTACGTTGTTATTGCTTTCATATATTGAAGACACCAATATTTTTTTTAATGGTTCTGGTATTGACCAACCACGAAGAGAGCAAAATAAAATATATTTACCAATATATCCAATCTTCTTTATATGATTAACTAACGATTCCCTATTCATTAACACTAACTCTATTCTTGTAGGGAGTTGATCTGTGTCTATGTCTTTAGGATCTACATCTTGATAATCATAGAAATAAATTATGGTCGACGGATTAATCTCATCTTGTGCTTTATACAAGCTAAGTAATAAGTGCCTTACCGTCGAGCAGACATAAATATCTTTATGTGTTGAGTTCATGATTTACTTCTACTCAGTTTGAATTTTAAATTATGTAAGTGACGTTGAATAGTTTCGCTTAAATTGAACCACTCACGCTTACATTTCTTGAATAAACTTCTGGTGCAGGTGCGTTTTTCATAGCCGATATCAGAATCAAACTTTGGGTCATTCGTTAAGCAGGGTACCGCAGTGCCGTAGCACTCGACTTCGTTTTGCCAGAATCGGTCCATATAAATATCGACGGCCATATACCATTCATTTGAATTATTAAGTAGTTTTTTTGCGCCTGAGGGCGTTAGAAAGTAGCCTGTTGCACTCATGTGACCTTTAGTGAATCTATGTATTTTGGTTGAACTACACTCAAAGATACAATATGAACTAAACTTTCGACGTTTGTTTTTAAATAACCGAATACATTCTATATGGTTAGGTAGCTCTGCTGTGTCCTGTATAAAATTAAGAAACGTCTCTTTAAATAGAAGAGCGTCATCCTCAATTACGATTATTGGCTGGTTGAGTTCGACACACTTCTGCCATAATAAGTAATGGCTTGCATAACACCCTAACTGACCAGCGCTTAGTGTTTTTGCTCGGTATGTTTGGCTCAACTCATCATTATAATGGCTGAGAAGCGGATGAGGCGGCGACACTCTTCCATCTACTGCCGTAAACAACTCAAAAGGAAGGGATAGTCCATCAAGCTGACGACTAATGTTCTCTTTTCTTTCTGTGGAAGGTTCTAAATTTATCACAAAGATTTTAGTCATTGGAAACTCTCTTACATCTTGAGCAAATAGGGACTAGAAATAATAAATACAACATCAGGGGTTGAGGGTGATTAAAAGGAACATCCGTTAATCCAGCAATAAAGAAAAGTGATGTCAAACCAATTACAATGAACTTTTCATGATCTACTAAATATTTTAAGGTTGAGATTGGGTAAGCTAACAATCCTACTAGTAAGGTTAAACCTATAACCCCTGATTTTACCAATTTGTCAATTATTTGGTTATGGTAATGGCTAGAAGCATAATAATAAATATAATGAGAGATAGCGTTGGTCTCTAGTTTTTCCTTTAATATTTTTTCATAATTATGACCATGACCTTGGCCTATTATTGGGCTTTGTATATAAAGTTCTGGTGCTAATTCCCACAACTGAAGCCTCCAACCAATCGAAGTGTCGTAATTCCCAGACTTAATATTATTAATCTCATAAATGGTATGTTCATATCGATGGCTGATTTTGTCTTTAAAAATAATTGAACCAAGAGATAATAAAATTATAGTTGTAAATAAGGACAATAAGATTTTATTTTTAGAGGGAGGGGTCTTTATGCACTTAATAACTATGATGATAAGAACACTTAATAATAGAGCTAACCAAACACCTCGAGCCTCACTCAAAATAATTGGTGGTAAGTAAAGTAGAAAGGCCAAAAGGTTCATAGCATGATGTTTAAAGGTTGATTTATCCATCAATAAAGAAAGGGCTACAATAGCGAGTAATGCTGAAGTTGTAGCATATGGTATGGGGTTAATGTACCCAGCATCGCGTTCAATGCCCATATACAGATTAAAATAAATACTATTAAAGCATATGGCGAAGCCGCCAACTAAAATGATCCAACGGATTAGTTGCTTGGTTAGGAGTTTATAAGGAAAAGCTAATAAGAAGAGTGTTGTACCAACTAACGCCCTGATTTCCCTAGAGCTAGCTCCATGATAATAGTAACTAAATATGGCATATAGGCATGAGGTTATTATCAGCCAAATAAAAGGGTAGCGTATATTGTTTAATATGGTTTCTTTTCTGAGGGCAGTTATACTAATTGCGATAGTAACTAAAAGTAATGGGATTATTTTTTTATCGCCATTATCTAATATTATCATTCCAGTAACGGCGAAAAAGTAAGGTAATGATAATAGCATTGTATATACATTTTTTTTTGTAATGTTCATTGCGTTTTGTACTAGCTATTGTAGGGGTTTATATTACTGTCCGGACGAGTCTTAAGCAGCCTTAAGATCCACATATATTGGTCTGGGTTTTTGCTCACGTAATTTTCAATACATTGGTTCATCATACGTGCGTCCTCTTCTTCGCTTCCTGTTGGGAAGGGTAGAGCAGGGTAGAAGTCCAGGGTATATTGGCCAGTGTTGCTGTCGTATTGAGCAAACAGAGGAACAATTCTAGCTTTACTTAGTTTTGATAGGCGACCAAGGCCCGAGATAGTTGCTTTTTGAGTCGCGAAAAAGTCAACGAAGACACTGTGTTCACGGCCAAGATCTTCATCGGGTAGGTAATAACCCAAGTAGCCATCTCTCACTGACTTGATGAAAGGTTTGATGCCTCCACTACGGTCGTAAACGCGACCGCCGTATTGCACGCGCTGTCGGTGCATTAGCCAGTCACTGAGTTTGTTTTTCTGAGCTTTCGCCATCGCAGACACAGGTAAATTGCGTGATGCTAATAATACAGCTGGGATATCGATAGCCCATGTGTGTGGTACCAGCAAGATCACATTCTCGCCGCTGTCCGTAATATCGGTTAGGTTACTCAGGCCGTTTATCGAGGTGTTATTCTCTAGCCAAGTTTTACTCTTGAGTGTCAGTGAAGCAAATCCCATCAAAAATGAGATGGAAGTAACGTATGACTGATAGAGAGTTTCTTCGCGCTCTTCGATTGATTGCTCAGGGAAACACATCTCAAGGTTCACCCGAGCCCGGCGGTTAGCCTTATTCTTAATTTTTACAGCTTGCTTAGCCATAAACTTAGCTAATGCTAAACGAATGCTATTAGGTAAGAAGCAGACTAAAGACGATAACAAAACAGCAATCCAAGTTCCCCAGTATTTAGGAGCTAGAAAACCCCATTCAAACTCAGGATTGTAAGCTTTTGGATCAAAATCATTGCGTTGTGTGGTCATTCATTCACTACATTATTTAAATCAGAGAGTTAACTTAATATCGGTCACTCTGGGAATGATTATATTCGTTAGACATTCCCAATAATACACGCTAAAAGTAGGGTGTATTATTGGTCCTAATCTGAAATATACCGTTAAGCGTTTACGATCTTCATGTACTCAGTAACGCCATCGGCTACTGCTTTAAACTCGATATCGCAACCTGTACCGCGAAGCTTCGTTAGGTCTGCTTGAGTGAACTCCTGGTAAGCGCCTTTTAAATGCTCAGGGAAAGGAATCGTTTCGATTTCGCCTTTACCATGGTGCTTGATAACTGCCTTGGCGACTTCTTCAAACGACTCAGCATTGCCAGTACCTAGATTAAAGAGGCCTGATACGCCATTTTCTAAGAACCATAGGTTTACCGCCGCGACATCACCGACATACACAAAATCACGCTTGAAGGTCTCGCTACCAGCGAACAACTTAGGGTTTTCACCGGCATTCATTTGGTTGTTTAGGTGGAAAGCGACAGAGGCCATGCTGCCTTTGTGTTGCTCGCGTGGACCATAAACATTGAAGTAACGAAACCCTACGATTTGCGAAAGCGTTTCGTTGTGTGCTGCTGCATCCGCGGTTAAGCGGCGAACGTAGTTATCAAATTGTTGTTTTGAATAGCCGTAGACATTCAATGCACCTTCGTACTCTCGCTCTTCAATGAAAGTATCGGTTTCACCATAAGTCGCAGCTGAAGAGGCATACAAGAAAGGGATTTCACGCTCAACACAGTAATGAAGTAGCTCTTTTGAGTATTCATAGTTGTTGAGCATCATGTATTTGCCATCCCACTCAGTGGTAGCAGAGCATGCTCCTTCATGGAAAACAGCTTCAATATGACCAAAATCATCACCGGCCATGACTTGAGTTAGGAAGTCATCACGATCCATGTAATCCGTGATGTCTAGGTCTACAAGATTCTTAAATTTCTTACCATCTTTTAAGTTGTCGACGACTAGAATATCGTTGTGGCCCGCCTCATTAAGCGCTTTAACAATATTGCTGCCAATCATGCCAGCACCACCTGTTACGATAATCATAATTTTCTAACTCTTTTGAATACAAAACTGTCACGAGTATAGCAAGGAATAGATAAAGCGGGCTAGTGGAATAATTCCCCAACCAGAGTATGATACGGCAAGCTAAGTTATAAATTCTGTTGAGTTAATTACTCAAAACTATAGGTATTATCATGAAGATTGCAGTAGCCGGTACTGGGTATGTGGGTCTATCAAACGCTATGCTTTTGGCACAACATCATGAAGTCATTGCGGTAGATATCATCGATGAAAAAGTGGCAATGCTAAACAATAAGCAGTCACCGATTGTAGACAATGAGATTGAGCACTTTCTATCAAATAAGACGCTGAACTTCATGGCGACAATGGATAAAGCCGCTTACAAAAATGCTGAATTTGTCATCATTGCTACACCTACCGATTATGACCCTAAAAACAATTATTTTGATACCAGCTCTGTAGAATCTGTCATCAAAGACGTCATGGAGATCAATCCTGATGCGGTGATGGTTATTAAATCAACGGTGCCGGTTGGCTATACCGAGCGTATTAAGCAAGAGCTGAACTGCGAAAACGTCATGTTCTCACCGGAGTTTTTGCGTGAAGGCAAAGCCCTGTACGACAACCTGCACCCATCACGAATCATTGTTGGTGAGTGTTCTGAGCGAGCTAAAGTGTTTGCAAACCTTCTTGTTGAAGGCGCAGAAAAAGAAAACATCGACGTACTGTTTACTCACTCAACGGAAGCAGAAGCAGTAAAGTTATTCTCAAATACTTATCTAGCGATGCGAGTTTCTTATTTCAATGAGCTCGATTCTTACGCGGAAGCGCATGGCTTAGATTCTCGTCAGATCATCGAAGGTGTGGGTTTAGACCCTCGAATTGGCAATCATTACAACAACCCTTCATTTGGTTATGGTGGTTACTGCTTACCGAAAGACACCAAGCAACTGTTGGCTAATTACCAAGATGTACCTAACAACATTGTGGGCGCTATTGTTGACGCTAACCGCACTCGTAAAGATTTTATTGCGGAGTCCATTATTAAGCGCTCGCCTAAAGTGGTGGGCATTTATCGATTGATCATGAAGGCCGGTTCAGACAACTTCCGTGCGTCGTCGATTCAAGGCATCATGAAGCGTTTGAAAGCTAAAGGTATTGAAGTGGTTGTGTTCGAACCTGTGTTGGAAGAAGAACACTTCTTTAATTCGAAGGTTTATTCTGACCTAGAAGAGTTCAAAGCCGTATCTGATGTGATTGTATCCAACAGGATGGTCGATGAAATATCAGACGTTGCAGATAAGGTGTACACACGAGACCTGTTTGGCAGTGATTGATTCCAGCAGCGATTAATTACAGCTGTGATTGATCAAAGGTGTGATGGATTGAAGGTGAATTTTAGCGTTTGCTAATTCGACCAGATGTTATCAGCTCGATCTATCCGCTTAGTGGCGATATACTGAACCACTAAACGGATAGGGATACTAGTAACTAATGAAAACACGTGACAAGATTGTTTACGCTGCTCTAGAGCTTTTTAATGAGCACGGCGAGCGTAGTATTACGACCAATCATATTGCTGAGCATATCGAGATTAGCCCTGGTAACCTCTACTACCACTTCCGTAACAAACAAGAAATTGTACGTGATATCTTCACCCTCTATTCAACAGAGTTGCTTGAAAGGTTCACGCCGATTCAAGGCCAGCAAGAAAGCCTGACGCTACTAAAGACCTACTTAGATTCTATCTTCACGCTAATGTGGAAGTACCGATTCTTCTATGCGAATCTGCCTGAAATATTGTCACGTGATGAAAAGCTCCACCTTGATTACATGGCTGTGCAAGAAAGATTGCAAACCAACCTTGTCGATATTATGAGAGCCTTTGTTGAGTTGAACTTGCTTAAAGCAACGGATGCGGAAATGAAGTCGATGGTCACTTCTCTTCACTTGATCGCATCGGGTTGGTTGGCGTATCAGTCTGCAATGTCTCCAAAAGCTCAAATTACAGAGCAAGTGGTCCATCAAGGAATGCTACAGATGATCGCGACCGTTAAACCAATTGCGACAACTCAAGGCTTTGAGCAGCTGACACTGTTGGAAGATGGTGTAAGGGCTTTGAATTCAAAGTAGAAAGATACGAGTAATGAAGATCGGGAAAGAGCAGATTCGAGTAGCGAGATACGAGTAAACGAAAAGCAGGGTAGAGCGGCGACTAGGCTAGCATTTTTCATGTCATGTTTTACTCTGACCTTGTGTCGGCTTTAAGCTTTTCGTATTTAGGTGACTCGAACCCAGCGTCTCTTTAAGCTCTTCGAATCTCGTTTACTCGAATCCCGTATCTGTTTTTAAGATCTGCGCATCCCGTATCTGCTCTTACCTAACTAACCAACTCTTTGGATTCTGAGCTTGGCTGTTTCTGCGAATTTCAAAATACAGTGATGGGCGCGTTTGGCCGCCAGTGTCACCTGCAAGTGCAATCGCTTCACCCGCTTTCACTTTGTCACCTTCTTTCTTTAAAAGTGCTTGGTTAAAGCCGTAGAGCGTCATATCGCCTTTACCGTGGTCAAGAAGAACAACTAAGCCATAACCTCGTAAGTACTCGGCAAAAACCACCGTGCCTGAATAAACAGACTTAACTTGCTGACCATATTTAGCGTTGATCACCATGCCTTTCCAGTTAATTTGCCCCGTTTGGCGTGAACCGTAGTTATGCAGAACTTTGTCTTTGATTGGCCAAGGCAGTTTGCCTTTACGTTTGGCTAACCCATCCATAGGGATTGCATTACGTCTCTCGCGAGCCGCTTTCTCTGCTTTCGCTATTTCAGCTTTTAGGCGAGTTTCATTGCGCTGAAGCTCCGCCAAGTAATTCTTATCACCCGAAATGTTCTTTTTAATACTGCCAACGGTTTTCTTACGCTGAGTTTGAGTTTTGGCTAACGTATCGCGCTTGGTGGTTTGCTGTTTTAATAGTGATGCTATCTGTTCTTGCTCAAGTTGACGCTGTTTATGGCTTTCTTCTAATTCAAGTTGCGTCTGTTCAATCGTTTTGATTGTTGCGGAGCGCGCTTTGGCAAGGTGTTGGTAATAGTGACTGATGCGATCTTCTTCAACACCCGTGTTGAGGATGTGAGAAGACGCTTTAGCTCGACTTGTCATGTAGTAAGTTTGAATCAGTTGTTCTAACTTGTCGGTATGGATTTTTTTCTGAGCCGTAAGCGCTTTAATCTTGGTGTCTAAGTTAGCAAGATTTGCATTAGCGGTATTGAGTTGCTTTTTACTGTCTAGAATCGCCTTTTCAAGCGACACAATGGACAGCTCTTGTTTCTTGAGGTTTGCCTGTAGGCTATCGAGTTTTTTTTGCTGTGAGGAAAGGTTTTTTTGTTGGCGAGATATTTCGCTCGATACGCCTTTCAGTTCCCCCTGAGAGGCGGAAAATGACGATGTAGATAACAGAGCAGCGCAAAGGCTGGTAGATATCAGAAGAGTCCGGCTAATGGCTCGAATTTGTTTCATCATTATCGTCATTTAGTTGTATTCATCTGCTCTTGATTTTTCGAATTTCGCTGAATCGAATCCCGCATCCGCTTTTAAGCTTTTCGCATTTCGGTTATTAGAATCCCGCATTTGCTTTTAAGCTCTTCGTATCTCGGTTACTTGAATCTCGAATCTGCTCTTAAATCCCATCACCATGGATGAAGTTTTGTGAGCGACCATTGAAGCCTTGATCCATATCCAAAGACGGCTTGTCAGTTTTTGGTTTGCCGACAATTTTTGCAGGAACGCCAGCGACTGTTGTATGAGGTGGTACAGCTTGTAGTACCACAGAGCAAGAACCAATTTTAGCGCCTTCACCGACTTCAATATTGCCGAGGATTTTAGCGCCGGCACCAATCATTACGCCTTCGCGGATCTTAGGATGACGATCGCCACCTTCTTTACCTGTACCGCCAAGGGTCACGTCTTGAAGGATAGAGACATCATTTTCAACGACGGCAGTTTCACCAATCACAATACCTGTCGCATGGTCGAGCATGATTGCTTTACCGATGCGAGCCGCCGGATGAATATCAACTTGGCAAGCAACTGAAATTTGGTTTTGTAAGTAAGTAGCAAGTGCAATACGACCTTGTTTCCATAGCCAGTTAGCCACTCGGTAGCCTTGCAGAGCGTGGTAGCCTTTCAGATAAAGCAGAGGCATCGAGTACATCTCGACCGCAGGATCTCGATTTACCGTCGCGCAGATATCACAAGCGGCAGCATCAATAATCGATTGGTCCTGCTTAAATGCTTGTTCAACCACTTCACGCACCGCCATTGCTGGCATTGAAGCCGTCTTTAGCTTGTTTGCTAGGATATAGCTAAGGGCTGCGCCTAAACTTTCATGGTTGATGATCGTGGCATGATAAAAACTCGCAAGCATAGGCTCTTGCTCCGACTGCTGTCGAGCTTCCTTCACAATGCATTGCCAAACTTTTTGTTGTTCACAGTGTTTCATTTTACCATCCATAATTTTTAAGGGGCAGATACGAATGACGAGATGAGAGATTCGAAGGGCGACAAGAACAGATTAAGGTAGCGAGATGCGAGTAACGAAAAGCAGCCTTCTTTAAGTGCTCAACATGCTCTTACTCTCTTCGTATCTGCTTTTACTTTTTTCGCATCTCGATTACCCGAATCTCGTATCTGCTTTTACTCTTTTCGTATCTCGTTTACTCGAATCTCTCTACTGCTCTTGGGTTACCTGTATCTGCTCTTCTATCTTTCTGACTTCTTGTCTCGTGCAAGTAGATCTTGTGCTGCTAAGTGTGCATCTTTCCCTTGATACAACACTTGATAAATTTGTTCAACAATTGGCATCTCAACGCCCATGCGTTCTGATAATAACCAAACTTCTTTGGTGTTGCGATAACCTTCGACAACTTGGCCAATTTCTTCTTGAGCCGTGTCGACGTCTTTACCTGAGCCTAGCGCCAAACCAAAACGGCGATTTCGCGATTGGTTATCGGTACAGGTTAGCACTAGGTCGCCTAGTCCTGCCATGCCCATAAAGGTTTCTGGTTGCGCGCCAAGAGCTGCACCTAATCGGCTCATCTCAGCTAAGCCGCGCGTGATAAGTGCGGTACGTGCATTAGCACCAAAGCCAATACCATCCGACATACCTGCGCCAATTGCGATAACATTTTTAACCGCGCCACCCAGTTGCATGCCGATGAAATCAGAGTTTGCGTATACGCGGAATGTTTTGCCGCAATGAATCTTCTCTTGTAGCTCTTCTAGGAAAACTTCGTCAGGTGAAGCGACAGAGATAGCCGTTGGCATACCCATCGCTAACTCTTTGGCGAAGGTGGGGCCTGATAGAACCGCTAACGAGTAACCATCACCAAGCACATCGTGTGCGACATCTTTGAGTAGGCGGCCAGTCTCTGGCTCTAACCCTTTCGTTGCCCAGCAGATACGAGAGTTCGTAGTTAAGTGAGGTTTTAGGCTATTTAGAACGATACCAAACACGTGGCTAGGAACAACAACAAGAAGGTCACGGCTTGCTGTTACCGCTTTCTCAAGGTCTGATTCGATGATGAGACTTTCAGGAAAGTCGATATTCGGCAGAAACTCATTATTCGCACGCTCTGATTCAAGGCGAGCCATATGAACCGGATCATGCCCCCAAAGAACAACGTTTGCACCGTTACGCGCTAGAGAGATCGCTAAAGATGTCCCATAAGAACCTGCGCCTACCACTGTCATCGCAATGTCTTTACCGTAAGTGCTGTCTTTACCGTAAGCGTCTGTCGCGTGAGTCGGGCGAGTTGTTTCTGTCATGCTTCCACCTAAAAATAATGAGGGAAATCGAAGAGTTCTGGAGAAGTTCTCTATAAAAGAAAGAGGTCTTTACTAAAAGATAGTGCTCTCTACCAACTAAAGGCGCTCTCTACTAAATAACAGCGCTCTCCGCTAAAAGAAAACGCTCTTCACTAAAAGAATATACAAAAAATGCACATCGCAGAAGCTGCGATGTGCATTTAAAACTAACTATTTAATAAAAGCCAAGCTTCTAATCAAAACCAATCTTCTAATAAACTAAGAGTTTATAAGGACCATTGGCTAACTAAGCGTTAAGTTCTACTTAGAAACTTAAGCTTGCTCGCCTTCAGTTTGTTCTGCTTGTTGAGCTTGGTTTTGTAGGTAGTTCATGAACAAAGCATCAAAGTTTACTGGCGCTAGGTTCAGTTGTGGGAACGTACCTTTAACCACTAGGCTAGAAATCGTTTCACGAGCGTATGGGAATAAGATGTTAGGGCAGAATGCACCTAAGCAATGTGCTAGTTGACCAGCTTCCATTTCGCTTGCAGAGAAGATACCACCTTGTTGAACTTCACAAAGGAATGCTGTGTCATCTGCGTTCTTCACCGTAACGGTTAGACGTAGAATTACTTCGAACACGCCTTCGCCAAGTTCACGGCTTTGAGTGTCTAGGTCCAGTTTTACATCTGGGTTCCACTCTTTTTGAAACATGTCTGGAGAGTTTGGCGCTTCAAAAGATACGTCTTTTAGGAAGATACGTTGAATTGAGAAGTTTTGTTGTGCGTCTTGTTGTGCTGCTTCAGCCATTTTCTTGTCCTTAAAAATTTATAATTAGGTTTTGTTCGTCATATCTGCCGAACAAAATCTTAAAGTCATATTCGTGTAATTAGGTCAGCTTACTTCTTACCTTTAGCCTACTTCCTACCTTTAACTAAAGGAAGGTTTGCTTCGCTCCAAGCCACTAAGCCACTTTTCAGTACGCTTACGTTTTCGAAGCCTGCTTTAACCAGTAGGTTAGCGCTTTCTTGAGCTGTCTGACCTGTCTTGCATACTACGATGATTGGGTCTGCTTTATGACTTTCAAGGCTACCAAAGCTATTTGCTTTGATATCTGACGGCAAAATGTGAAGTGCGTCAGTAATGTGGCCTTTTTTGAATTCATCTTTTGTACGAATATCCACCACAACGCCGTTTTCACGGTTAATCAGATGTGTGGTTTGTGCTGCCGTGATCTCTTTGTAGGCAGCGTTTGATGTTTTGATAACGTTCGCAATGATGGCAACAATCAAGCCGATCCATACGATGGCTAAAATCATATTCTCTTGAACAAATGGAACTAACTCTTGCATATCTTGAACTCTTATTCGTTATTGGGCGAAAAACTATAGGTCAGGAGTATAGCGAGGTTTTGGGCTTGGTGTACATAGAGTTAGCTTACCCACGCACATAACTGGATTTTTTTTTGATTATATTCACTCATACATAGATAATAGAGAGATTTACATTTTTAACTTTGAATGCGTAGTGTGGTTTCGCTTTGTGACCAATGGGCGGTAGCATGCTTAATGGCAAGCGCCTTACGTGCTAGGAGTTGATTTTCCAGGCTTACTTTAGGAGTTTTTGTGAAGATATTAGTCACCGGTGGTGCTGGTTTTATCGGTTCAGCAGTCATACGTCATATTATAAATAATACAACTGATAGCGTAATCAACGTTGATAAGCTCACTTATGCCGGAAATTTAGAATCGCTTGTTGAAGTTGATACAAACGCACGTTATGTATTTGAGCAAGTGGATATTTGTAATCGTTCAGAGCTTGACCGAGTGTTTGCAGAGCATAAACCAGATGCAGTGATGCACTTAGCTGCCGAGTCGCATGTTGACCGTTCTATCACTGGCCCTGCTGCATTTATTGAGACGAACGTAGTTGGAACATATACGTTATTAGAGGCGACACGCGAGTACTGGAATAAACTTGAAAAGCGAGCTAAAGCAGAGTTTCGCTTCCATCATATCTCTACCGATGAAGTGTATGGTGACCTTCCTCACCCTGATGAAGTTCCTGAAGGAACTGAGCTTCCAATGTTCTTGGAAACGACACCTTATGAACCATCTAGCCCTTACTCTGCTTCAAAAGCATCAAGCGACCATTTAGTTCGCGCATGGCTACGAACTTACGACCTGCCAACTATCGTCACTAACTGCTCAAATAACTACGGCCCATATCACTTCCCAGAAAAATTGATTCCACTTGTTATCCTTAATGCTCTTGAAGGAAAAGACCTTCCTATCTACGGCAAAGGTGATCAAATTCGTGACTGGCTGTTCGTTGAGGACCATGCACGAGCGCTCTACAAAGTCGTGACCGAAGGTAAAGTAGGTGAGACTTACAATATTGGTGGTCATAACGAAAAGAAAAACATTGAAGTTGTGAACACGATTTGTGACATCCTTGACGCGCTAGTACCAAAAGAGACCAAATACTCAGAGCAAATCACCTATGTTCAAGACCGTCCTGGTCACGACCGTCGCTATGCCATTGACTCATCTAAAATGCAACGTGAGCTAAACTGGATGCCAGAAGAAACATTTGAAACGGGCCTTCGTAAAACAGTGCAATGGTATCTAGATAACTCTATATGGTGTCAAAACGTGCAAGATGGTAGCTATCAACGTGAGCGTTTGGGTGTAGAAATCACTGAATTAAAGGGAAATGAATAATGAAAGGTATTGTTCTTGCCGGTGGTTCTGGCTCTCGTCTATACCCGTTGACTCGTGGCGTCTCTAAGCAACTTCTCCCGGTTTATGATAAGCCGATGGTTTTTTACCCGATATCAACCCTAATGCTTGCAGGGATTCGTGATATCTTGATTATCACAACTCCCGAGGATAAAGCTGGCTTTATGCGCTTACTTGGTGATGGTTCTGATTTTGGTATCAACTTGGAATATGCAGTTCAAGCGTCTCCCGACGGTTTGGCTCAAGCCTTTATTATTGGTGAAAAATTTATCGGTGATGATAATGTCTGCTTAGTTCTCGGTGACAATATATTTTATGGACAGTCATTTAGTCGAACATTGAGAAGCGCAGTTAGACGAGAAAATGGGGCGACTGTATTTGGTTATCATGTGAAAGACCCACAGCGTTTTGGTGTTGTGGAATTTGATGACAATTATAAGGCTCTCAGCATTGAAGAGAAACCCATACAACCAAAATCGAATTGGGCAGTCACGGGGTTATATTTTTATGATAATCGAGTTGTTGAATTTGCCAAACAAGTCAAACCATCAGAGCGTGGTGAACTTGAAATAACATCAATAAACCAAATGTATTTAAATGATGGTTCTCTGAATGTTGAATTGCTTGGCCGCGGATTCGCGTGGTTGGATTCAGGGACTCATGAAAGCCTTCACGAGGCATCTTCTTTTGTCGAGACGCTGGAAAATGTTCAAGGTCTAAAAGTGGCTTGTTTAGAAGAGATTGCTTGGGCAAATGGATGGTTATCGGATGAAGATATTATTCGCCTTGCTCAACCAATGTTGAAAAACAGCTATGGTAAGTATCTGGTTTCTTTGATTAATGATCAAACTCTTAGAGAGTCACTAAAGGTAAATCGATAATGAAAATTATAAAGACTAAACTTCAAGATTGTATAATTATCGAGCCTAAAGTTTTTGGTGATGAGCGAGGCTTCTTTTTAGAAACATTTCAGGAAGAGCGTTACTTTAACGCGGGTATCAAAGAACGTTTTGTACAAGATAATCGTTCTAAGTCCTCTCGTGGCGTCCTGAGGGGTTTACATTTTCAAAAATTAAAACAGCAAGGAAAGTTGGTGAGTGTTACTCATGGAGAGGTCTTTGACGTTGCTGTTGATTTGCGCCCAGACTCAGAAACATTCGGTCAATATGAATCGGTAATTTTAACTGGTGAAAATAAACTTCAATTTTATGTACCTCCTGGTTTTGCTCATGGTTTTTGTGTTTTAAGTGAATCTGCTGACTTTCAGTACAAATGCACTGATTATTACGACCCTAGTGACGAGAGTGGCTTGTTATGGAGCGATCCTGCTATCAATATTGAATGGCCTATTGCTACCCCACTTCTTTCAGATAAAGACCGCATTCAGCCGTTACTCAGTGAAATTGAATATAAAATTAGACAAGGGTGGAAGTGATGGGAAAGTTTACAGTTTTTGGTGGGCGAGGATTTATTGGCTCTGAATTTGTAACTGAACTGGAGAGTCAAGGACACGATGTTTATGTTCCTGAGAGAGATGATACCAATGTTTATGAGCATGACTTAGGTACTGTAATATATAGTGCAGGTTACGGTGATTGCAATAAAGATCCATATAATGTTCTTACTGCTAACGTGGTATTACTAAGCTCTCTATTAGAAAAAGCAAAGTTTAGTCAACTAGTCTATGTATCGTCAACAAGAGTATATATGAACCAAAGTGGTTCAAATGAAACTAGTGACCTAACTGTTTGTGAAGACGATAGTCGAAGATTATTTAATCTGACCAAAATGACTGCTGAAGAGCTCTGTTTAAAAAGTAACCGCAACTGTTTGGTCATTAGACCAAGCAACGTATATGGCTTGGCTCTGAATAGTAATTTATTTTTACCCTCTATAATTAGAAATGCAATAAATAATGGCCAAGTTGATATGTATATAGCCAAATCTTACGCCAAAGATTACGTTTCGGTAATGGATGTAGTTTCAAGTACTTTGGCGTTAATCAAGTTAAATAGCATCCCTAGTATTGTGAACATTGCTTATGGAAAAAATGTTACGGCTAGAGAAGTTTCTGATGTATTGGTTCACAACACCGGAACAAAAGTTAACTGGTTAAATACGCTCGGGAATACGTGTGAAGTTTTCCCAGAAACAGATATATCGACTTTAGAGTCACTTATTGATTACAAACCTAGATATGTACTTGATGATTTGAAGCTTCTTATTGAAGACTTTAAAAACGAGTTGTAGAAAAATGAAACATAGGGTTGAGAAAAAAGACGTTATATGGGGGTATTTGTCACAAGTACTGAATATGGCATCTGGTTTATTATTATTACCATTTATACTATATTTTTTAAGTCAAGAAGATGTAGGTGTTTGGTATGTATTTATAACATTTATTGGATTGATTCAGTTACTTGAATTTGGCTTTTTACCAACTATATCGAGATATATATCTTACGTTTTTGCTGGTGCTGATGATATCTCAGATAAGTGTATTCCTGAATGCAATGAAAAAAATGAAGTCAATATAAGTTTACTATCAAATGTTATATTCGCATCTAGGCGAATATACTTATTGGTTTCATTGATGGCATTTTTAATCATTTCGGTTGGTGGTACGTATTATTTATCTACATTAGACTATTCAGGTGATCGAGAGTTACTTTATTTTTCTTGGTTAATATATGGTTCTGCAACCGTCATTCTATTTTATTTTGGTCATTATAATGCATTATTAAAAGGTCGAGGTGATCAAACACAACTTAATAAAGTGGTCGTATGCTCTAAAATAACAAATATAATTTGCGCTATCCCACTATTGTATTTAGGTTATGGTCTAATGTCGCTTTCTATTGGGATGTTATGTAGCGTTGTGGTCGATCGAGTTCTAGTTAGATTAAGTGTTTTTGATAGTAATGCTTCTGAGACGATAAAGGCGTTTCAGCTAAAACGAACAAAAGATTACACCATGACTATATGGAAAAATGCAAAGCTCATGGGTGTTGTACAATTGGGAAACTTCCTAACGGTTAGAGGAAGCGTGTTAGTTGTATCATCTGTTATTGGGCTTAAAGCTGCTGCCATGTATGGCTTCACCTTACAAATTACTTCTATTGCTGTCATAGTATCATCCATGTATTTTGGGTTACAGTTGCCATATATGAACTCAGAACAAGTTAAAGGTAATATTGAAGGTATTAAACGAGTTTTTTGTCGCTCACTTGGTCTTTCATGGGTTTTATTTTTTAGCTTTTCATGTTCTTTATTGGTTCTTGGCCCATATCTATTGGGTTTAATATCGCAAGATACCCAACTCCTGCCAAATATAATGTTGTTATTTTTCTTAGTAGCTGCCTTTTTAGAGATGAATCATTCGTTGTGTACGGCATTTCTAACAACTAAAAATGAAATTATATTCATGTGGCCTCTATTTATAACGGGTGTAATGATTTCTTTATGCTCCATAATCTCCGCATATTTTTATGGATTATGGGGGGTGGTTTTATCTCAATTAATATTACAACTGTTGTACAATAACTGGAAGTGGCCTCTCTTAGTGTTTCGCGAGCTAAATATTAGCGGCTTTAAACCAATAACATCTTTATTGAGGTTAAAATAGTGAATATTATAATAGATTTCATCAGACGTAATAATGAGCATCACGTCTTCAATTCTGAGACTGTAAAATATTTTGATTTATTGGGCGATGCTATATTTCATCTAGATGCAAACTCATCATCTATTGAAAAAATTAAAGATAAGAATAATGTAAAGTTACTAAATGTCGAAAACTCAAAGTATTATCTCTGGATAAAATCCAATATACTTCTTGCTCAAGTTTTACTAACTTACGGAAAGCGAAGTACCTATACATTTCTTTCAGCGACACCAATGCAATACATAATCCTTACAGTTATATCCAAGTTTTTTGGAATAAAAGTTAATATATTTATGCATGGTGAACTTGGTTACTTAAAGAAAGCTAACGGCTATGGTCAAAAATTGGGTGCTAGATTTTTAGAGCTAGCGTTTGGCTTAAAATCTAAAGTAAGCTTTATAGCTATTAACGCTTACATTTATGATAATTTAAAAAATCTATATAAAGATGGCAACTTTATTCATATAGAGCACCCTATTCAAAGTAAATATGAGCCATCAAAGAATCAAAATGATGGGTTGGTTTTTGGTACATTTGGGGTGCAGTCGACTAACAAATACAGTGAGGAAATTTATGCTCTCTCTACTTTTTTGTCAAATGACTTCTACGAATCGAACAGTTTAGTCACTGTTGGTGTATCCGATGGCACTTTTTCGTATGATTGTGATGATAAAGTCCAACACAAATGTAAAGGGGCCTTAAAAGAGAGCTTAATACCATTTGATGAGTTCATGAAGAATGTAGCATCAATCGACTGTGCTCTATTTTTTAACCAAAACAACAGTAGCTATGAATTAACACCTAGTGGTGTCTTTTCAGATTGCATTGCTCTCGAGAAACCAATAATAGCTATCAAAACCAATATGCTAGAAAGCTACTTTAAAAAATATGGCCAGTTAGGTTACCTTTGTAAGGATCTAAATGAAATGGCAATTATTATTGAACAAGTCTCTAATAATCAACTAGAAATAAATAAAATAGTATCCAACTTACAGTTTGTTAAATCTGAACTGTCCAGTGACTACTATATAGAAAATATTAGCCTATTATTATGACCTATTTCCTTATACTTTCTATAGCCTATTTTTTTGCTAATGTAGATATAGCGTATAATAATGAAAAGAAGCTTCAGTTGATATTATTATTATTGATTGGGCTTATGCTATCAGTGTTTGTTGGATTTAGATGGAGTGTTGGGTCTGATTGGGGTGTCTATTTAAATCACTATAATATTGTTCAGAGTGAACAGTTTGAAATTGGCTATGTGTTTTTAGAAAAAATGTTCTATTCTAATCACTTAGATTATTCTTACTTTTTGTTTTTTATTACTTCTTTTTCTATTTTTCTTATATCATATTTTTTGTTTTCAAGAGTAGATTATGCGATTGTCGCAATAATGTTTTTCATTGCAAACTATATGCTTTCATTCATGGGAGGGAATAGGCAAATAATTGCAATAGGAATAGTGTTTTTTAGCAACATATTTATTCTTGAACGCAATAAAATTGGATTTATTTCTTGCATTTTATTTGCCTGTCTTTTCCACGTTTCAGCTATTATCTATATCGTGGCTTATTTTTTTACCATTGGTTATATATCTACCAAAATAAGATATTTTCTTTTAAGTGGTTGTCTAATACTTGGTGCATATATAGCTCCTTTTCTAATAGGCATCGCGATAAAGTTATTTTCTATTATTGGTTTCGGATATGTGGTTGATAAACTAACGATATATCAAAGCGTGATTT
Source organism: Vibrio sp. QJM3NY_27 (assembly GCF_057785955.1). Lineage (NCBI taxonomy): Bacteria > Pseudomonadati > Pseudomonadota > Gammaproteobacteria > Vibrionales > Vibrionaceae > Vibrio > Vibrio sp. QJM3NY_27. The sequence goes on from NZ_CM173511.1 coordinate 211,293, forward strand.
TTGACAACTTTAGTATAATGTCCATGCTTAAGAAAATTATTATTCTTATTTTGTTTGATTTATACTATCAGCAAGTTTTAAGTAAAGTTAAAAACGAGTTATGTAATCTTTTCTATAATTTGTATTTCTTTTCTGTAATATTTGATGCAGTTGCCGGTCCAATCAATGCGGCATTCATGAGGGCTAGTGTCTATTTTAGAATATCAGAGATAGTAATTGTTTCTTTGATGGTTTCAGCAGCAAAAAATAAAGCACATAGAATACTTTTAACGTTGATCCTTTTTATGTTGTGTTTGAGACAGTTGAACTCTGGCCTCAATTTTTATCCAGAATTATATGATAATTATCGGAGTTATCTTTTTGGATTTTAGGATTTAATTTATGTGGACTCAATGCTTTCATAGGCAATAGTGCTACTTATATATCCTATAAACCATGATTATTTTAATAAACATCAGATGTTACTAGTATAGAAATTATGTAAGATTAATGTATAACTAGTAACCCCGTCATATGAGTTATTTGAATGTATGAAAAACCAAAATAAAAAATTACTGTTTTATATTCCTTCGTTATCACCCTCTGGCGGGATTGAACGTGTTGTAACTACGATCGTAAATGAGCTGTGTGATGATTTCAATATAACTATATTAACTCAGGATGGTAAGGATAGCTTCTATGAGGTTGATAAGAAAATTAGTATTGATTCATTGCATTCTTATTATGAATTAAACATGAATAATCGCTTAAAAAGGGCGATGGCAAAGTTAAAAAGTATAGTTAGTTCAAGTTTTAAATTATATAATTACTTAAAATCTAATGATTTTGATTATGTGTATGTAACGCACCCTTTGTCACATTTAGAGCTTCTGTTGTCTGGAATAAATAGCAATAAAATCATCATCTCAGAACACGGTTCAGAAAACAACTACAACAGAGTTTATCGAACTGTTAAAAAACTCACTTATAAACGTTGTAAATATTACTGCGTGCCAACAACTCTTGATTGTGAAAAGTACAAGAATTTTGGTTTTCCGGTTGTATATACACCACACTACAAGCCCACTTTGGCTTACAACAAAGCAGATCTAAGTAGTAAGGTTGTCCTGAATATTGGTCGATATACGGAAGACAAAAAACAACTGCGTTTGTTAAAAATATGGAACAACATAAGCCCTTCGGTTAGGGGGGATTGGAAATTAAACATTGTAGGTAGTGGAGAGTTGAAAAAGGATTTGGATAACTATATCAATGACAATAACTTGAAAGACTCCGTCAACTTACTTCCCCCAAGAAAAGACATCGAAACCTATTACTCTAATGCTTCTGTATTTGCTTTGTCTTCTCGGAGTGAAGGCTTTGGTATGGTGTTGTTAGAGGCTGCTGGTTTTGGCCTACCACTAATTTCATTCGATTGTCCATCAGGACCAAGAGATATGATCAATGAAACTAATGGTTATTTAGTCGATATTGAAAGTGATAGTGCATATCAAGCTAATCTGAGTGAGATGATGATGAGTCAAGAAAAACTATTGTCATTAAGTAAAGGTTCTAGGGAATTAGCCGATGGTTGGTCAAATGAGAGGATAAGTAAAATATGGAAAGGTATATTTAAATGAAAATTTCAGTCGTAATACCTGCATATAATACATCGGCAACAATTATAGATGCAATTTCTTCAGTGGAAAATCAAGTGATTGAAGATGCAGTGAATATTGAGATTATCATTGTTAATGATGGTTCATCCGATAATTTAGTCGAAGTCATTAATGATTATCGAACATCGACTAAGCACAAGCTACATTTGATAAATAAGAAAAATGGTGGAGTTTCAACGGCTAGAAATGTTGGAATAGAAAATTCTGAGGGAGATTGGATAGCATTTTTAGATGCTGATGATGTATGGCTCCCCAATAAGCTTCAAAAGCAAGTAGACATCATAAGAAAAAAAGATAGCGTCAATTTTATTGGGTGTGCTAGAAATGATGAAGAGCTATCTATTTTAGGGAAGAAAATTGACAGCTTATACCTTGCTTGTTGTAATGATTTGTTGATAAAGATGTTCCCTCAGACATCAACTGCACTAGTGAGAAGATCTGTACTGAATACGGTTGGCAACTATAATGAAACGATGACTCATGCAGAAGATGGGGAGCTTTGGCTTAGGATATGCGCTGAGGGAGGTTTTTACTATATGCCAGAATCTCTAGTAATTACTGGCGGAGGTAAAGAAAATTTTGGAGCCTCGGGTTTGTCTTCAAATCTCGAAGAGATGCATTTTGGTACTTTAAAAATGTTAAATATTGCTTGTGAAAACAAAGTTATTTCAAAAACTTCTTATTTCGTATTTAAAGCCTTTTACTATGCAAAATACTTACGAAGATTACTGTTAGTTAAGATGAGGTCTGCATGATTTTTAAGTTAAAGTGGTTTATATCTGCCTTATTTTTGAAGTTTTTTTGTAAAAAATTGGAGATGCCATCTTATTTTAGTTTTCCTATTTTTTTTAAGGGGTTAAATAATGTCTCGATAGGGAAAAAAGTAAGAATTTTCCCTGGTAGTCGATTTGAGGTTCACAATAAAGGTTATATTAAAATTGGCAATAATGTAGGGATAGGCCAAAATTTTCATGTAACCTCCGGCGGAGAGTTGAATATTGGTTCTGATACCGTAATTTCAGCCAATGTATTCGTGACGAATATTGATCATGAATATGAAAATATTAATATCCCCATTCTTGAACAAGATAATCTTTTTAAGAATACTGAAATTGGAAATAATTGCTTCATAGGTATTGGCGCAGCGATACAGGCAGGAACAAAGCTTGGTAACCATTGTATTGTGGGAGCAAATTCTGTGGTCAGGGGAAGTTTTCCTGATTACTGTGTCATTGTTGGGGCTCCGGCAAAGGTAATTAAAAAATATAACTTCGAAACTGAGTTATGGGAAAGAGTTTGATGTTAGATTTAAACCTTAAGGATAAAAAAATAGCAGTGTTTTGTCCTGCTTTTTTTGGTTACGATAATGATATAAAAAATACATTAGAAAAAGCAGGTGCAAAGGTATCTTTGCTTGACGAACGTGTCTTCACAAACACTCTAGGCCGAGCTCTGGTTCGTTTAGGCTTTCATCGTTTAATTAACTCCTATATTGATGACTTTTATTCTGAAAATCTTGTAAGTAAGGCAAAAGAAATCGACTATATTCTGTTAGTTAACCCTGAGACAGTGTCAGTCGATATTTTAGAAAAAGCTATAAAAGTTAATCCACAAATTAAAATAATTACTTATATGTGGGATTCTTTTAGAAATAAACCTTATTCAAAAAAATATATAGATGTATCTTGTTCATTTTTTACTTTTGACCCGAGTGATGCGAAAGAAAACAATATTGGTTTTCTTCCTTTGTTCTATGTAAAAGAATATGATGGATTAGATCTAAAGCCGACTATGTATGACTTTTCTTTTGTTGGTACAGCTCACTCTGAAAGGTTTAGGTCCGTTTCTAATATTACAAAAGGTAGTGATGCTAAATTTTTGTTTTTCTATTGTCCGAGTTATATGGTCTTTCTATTTAAGAAGTATTTAAAAGGAGAGTTGCAAGGCTTGAAATTATCCGATGTGTCTTTTTCATCTATGAGTAGAGCTGATGTGGTCAGTTTAATAGAAAAAACGAACACGATAATAGATATTAGCCATCCAGATCAAATAGGTTTGACGATGAGAACTATTGAGATGCTAGGTGCAGGCAAGAAATTAATCACTACTAATAGTCAAGTCTTATCTTATGACTTTTATCATCCCAACAATATATTGTATGTAGATGATACAACTTCAACAGAAACAATCAATGAGTTTGTCGATGTTCCATACTCCCCTATTGAGTGCGAACTTCGTAATAAGTACAGTATTAACTCTTGGATAGAGAGCCTTTTTTTATGAGCAATATTTTACCTGTTATCTTAGCCGGAGGGTCAGGTTCACGACTTTGGCCGATGTCTCGCACTCACTACCCGAAGCAGTTTTTGCCCCTGACAAACGAAACCTCAATGTTGCAAGATACTATCCTTCGTTTAGAGGGGCTTGAACATGGCCCTGTGTCCTTGATTTGCAATGAAGCACATCGTTTTTTAGTCGCTGAACAGTTGCGCTCCAATGACGTCAAGCATTCCGGGATTATTTTAGAACCCTTTGGGCGCAATACTGCACCCGCGGTGGCTTTGGCGGCTTTGAGAGCAATTGAAAACGAACAGAACCCGGTATTATTGGTATTAGCGGCTGATCATTTGATCAAGAATGAGCAAGCATTTAGAGAAACGCTGGAAACTGCAAAACCATTCGCTGAGAGTGGGAAGCTAGTAACTTTTGGTATAGTTCCTACCAAGCCGGAAACTGGTTATGGTTATATTCGAGGTGGTCAAGAAATCGATGAAAGTGGACTTTATTCGGTCGATACTTTTGTTGAGAAGCCTAACTATGCTTTAGCTGAGCAATACTTAAAAGATGGTGGATATTACTGGAACAGTGGAATGTTCATGTTCACTGCCTCACGTTATTTAGAAGAACTTGAAAAGTTTCGTCCAGATATTTTAGCGACTGTGAAACAAGCTTATTTGGGCGCTAATTTCGACCTTGATTTCATTCGGTTGGATGAAGAAGAATTTGCTAAATGCCCTGACGAATCTATTGATTATGCAGTAATGGAAAAAACGAGCGATGCTGTCGTTTGTCCAATGGATGTTGGTTGGAGTGATGTTGGAGCTTGGTCGTCACTCTGGGAAGTGAGCGATAAAGATTGCTATGACAACGTAATTAAAGGGGATGTATTAACTGATAACACCCATCGTTGTTACATTAACTCTCCACATCGATTGGTTGCGACTGTTGGGGTACAAGATCTGGTCATTGTTGATACTAAAGATGCATTATTGGTCGCACATCGAGATGAAGTTCAAAATGTCAAAAACATTGTTTCAAACTTAAAAGCCGAAGAGCGAACTGAGTTTTTACATCATCGTGAAGTATATCGTCCTTGGGGCAAGCATGAGTATATTGCTGGAGGCAACCGTTATCATGTAAAAAAAGTCATTGTAAAGCCGGGTGAGAAAACGGCAATGCAATTACATTATCATCGTTCAGAACATTGGGTTGTTGTGTCAGGAACAGCTAAAGTATATAGAGGTAGTGATCAGTACGTTATTACCGAAAACGAGTCAATTTATATTCCTGTTGGCGAAGAGCACTGTTTTGAAAACCCAGGAAAGTTACCTTTGGAAATTATTGAAGTAAGATCAGGTAGCTACTTAGGTGAAGATGATATCGTACGAACACCTCCCCAAGGTGAAGGTTACTAACTAATTTAAGGTCTTATTATGTTAAATACATCACAAGTGCTCTCGGATTCTGGCATTCAGTTTGGAACAAGTGGGGCTCGGGGATTAGTTGAACAATTTACGCCAGAAGTGTGCGCCGCTTTTACTCATGCGTTTATTTTCAGCATTAAAGGTAGTTATGATTTTCACAAAGTTGCCGTTGCTATTGATAATCGCCCAAGTAGCCCCGAAATGGCGCAGGCAACTATTTCAGCAATTAGCTCCATGGGATATGAAGCTGTATATTATGGGGTTCTACCAACTCCCGCGCTTGCATACTCTGCAATGCAAGACAATATCCCTTGTATTATGATTACCGGAAGCCACATACCATTTGATCGCAATGGTATTAAGTTTTACCGACCTGATGGCGAAATAACAAAAGCCAATGAGCAAGACATTCTGAGCGCGAAAGTTGAATTTGAAGCACCGGTATTGAAAGAGTTACAGGTATCACTTAGAGCTCAAAAGCAATATGTAGAGCGTTATACAGTGCTTTTTGATTCTAATTTCCTGACGGGGAAACGCATTGGCATTTATGAGCACTCTAGTGCAGGGCGCGATATATACCCAATGCTATTTGAAGCAATAGGGGCCGAAGTTGTTTCTCTTGAGCGTACAGATGAATTTGTCCCAATTGATACTGAAGCGGTAGCAGAAGTCGATAAAGAGAAAGCTCGTTTTTGGTCCCAAAAGTACAATCTAGATTTTATATTTTCAACGGATGGTGATGGTGACAGGCCACTAGTAGCCGATGAAAAAGGAGAATGGTTACGTGGGGATATCCTAGGGTTACTCTGTGCTGAAGCCATGAATATTGAAGCGTTAGCACTGCCAGTAAGCTGCAATACAGTAATTGATTCTTCTGAGTCATTTAAAAAAGTGGCTCGAACTAAAATTGGGTCACCCTATGTGATTGAAGCTTTTTCAGAGCTTGAAAAAAACTATACGGTAATTGCCGGTTTCGAAGCTAATGGTGGTTTTTTGCTAGGAAGTGATGCAACGATAAATAATCAAACTTTAAAGGCACTCCCGACTCGCGACGCGGTTCTACCTGCACTTATGTTACTTTCAGCAGCCAAAGATTGTAGTATTACCTCATTGGTTTGTGCACTTGCTCCTCGCTTTACGAGCAGTAACCGTATTCAAAATTTTGAGACAGACAAGAGTAAAGCGATCATTGCCAAAGCGATTGGGCAAGAAGGGCGTTTGATTGATACTTTGGGGTTTAAAGAGGCTATTGTCACGAATGTTGATACTACAGATGGTCTTCGTATTACGTTGAATTCGGGTGATATTATTCACCTTCGCCCTTCAGGTAATGCGCCCGAGCTTCGTTGTTATGCGGAGTCGGCGACCGTTGAAAAAGCACAAAAAACGGTTAAACAAGTACTTAATAATGTTCAAGATCTTGATGTGAGTGAGTGGTAACGGTTAATGGCAATTTTTAAGCTCAAGAACCATATTCAAAATTATGCTTGGGGTAGTCAGACTTCTATGTTTGATCTATTTGGGTTTGAGAATGTAGACAGCAAGCCGCAGGCAGAACTCTGGATGGGTGCGCACCCTGGCGGATGTTCTATGCTTGAACAACTTGGTGTTTTACTTACGGACTATATTAACCAAGATGCTGACGATATTTTGGGAACTTATACTGCTCAACGATATGGCCAGCTGCCTTTTTTGTTTAAAGTACTTGCTGCTCATACCCCACTCTCGATCCAAGTTCACCCTAATAAAGTTAACTCAGAGCGTGGTTTTGAACGAGAAAGTGCGCAAGAAATTGCACTTGATGCTATTAATCGGAACTACAAAGATCCCAACCATAAACCTGAACTGGTGTATGCGTTAACGCATTATAAAGCGATGAATGGGTTTAGGCCGATTCAGCATATAATTGCACTGTTCGACGAGCTAGGTCTCCCTGCTCTTGAATATGAACTATCTTCGCTAAAGAAAATGCCCAACTCTGATGGGCTACAGCGCTTTTTTACAGCTTTAATGACATTTTCGGGAAAGAAAAAGCTGGCGATACTTAATGAACTCCAAGGTGTTTTCGATCATGCACATATGTCTGATAGGCTTCAACAGGCTCTTACTTACAGTAAAAGCTTTGTAGAGTATTATGAGGGTGATATTGGCATATTAGCACCATTGATTTTAAATGTTGTCGAACTCGAACCCGGTGAGGCAATGTTCCTTCATTCAGAAACGCCTCATGCGTATGTTAAAGGCACTGCACTTGAAATCATGGCAAGTTCTGATAATGTTCTCCGTGCAGGCTTAACGCCGAAACATATTGATGTCCAAGAGCTTATCGCTAATACTCGCTTTGAATCTATTCGACCTGAACAATTAAAGCTCATGCCTATATCGATAGAGGGACGCCTAAATTTTCCGGTACCGGTAGATGATTTTGCGTTTGATATCCTAAATGTAGAACCGACAGCAAAAGAGCAACGCGTTCGGAGTGCAGAAATCTTATTTTGTATTGATGGTGAAATGAAAATATGGTCGGGTGAGATGTCTTTGAATCTAAAGGCTGGAGAGAGTGTATTTGTGCCTTATAGCGCTAGTTGGTATAAGTATGAAGGTAAAGGCCTGTTAGCCAGGGCGTATAATTAGTCACTTGATGCTGATACCAATTGCTATAATATTGGTATCAGCAAAATTTAAGTGTCTTAAACCTACCTTTTAAACGTGTCGAACTCTTAATACTCGTAACAACAGTAGCCAATAGAGTCTAGTTTACTTGTCATGATCTTTATGTGTTGATGGCTTATTTAATTCCTTCCTAAAGTAAGCTGTTATTTTCCAAACATTACTTAAAAGAATCAAATACACGATAAAGCAGATGAGAAATGTGTAAAGCATGACATATTCGGGAATTCCCACCATTTCGGCATAAATACCGATGCCTGCGAATAGTACAGCAATACTGCAAATTACGATTAATGTTTGTGCGGAACTAAAACCTAAACGTTGAAAAATATGATGCAAGTGCTCGCGGTCAGGTTTAAATGGTGAGTCACCTCGTCGTACACGACGGATCATAATTGCAGCCATATCCATCAATGGTATCGCAATTAGCCACAGGGCGGTTACTGGGCGTAAAGGAGGTCTTGTACCATTTTGGCTTGATAGTAACAACAGCCAAATAACAGTAAAGCCTATGAGCATACTTCCCGCATCCCCCATGAAAACCTTCCTTTTTCGGCCAAAAGCACCTAAGTTTAGAAGAATATAAGGGATGATTATTATAACGAGTACTAAACAAATATAAGCTAGATTATATTGCCCGTCATAATTCAACATAATCCCTAATCCACCGAAAGTGACTACAGATAACCCACCTAAAAGTCCATCGATACCATCGACCATATTAAATGCGTTGATTGCTCCTACAACGGCAAGTACCGTAACTAGATAGCCAAACCAACCCAATGTTACGACATCTCCAGAGCCAAAAATGTCCCCAATAGTATTGAGCTCAATGCCACCGACAACCATCATCGCGACAGATAGGGCTGCTTGAACAACAAAGCGCAATTTGAAGCTTAAATCAAACTTATCATCTAGAGCCCCAACACTAACAAGGAGCAGGATGCATGCCGCATAAAGGCCAGTATTGGGTAAGATGTCTGGGTTGTTAAGTAAAAAGTAAAGGGTTGATATACAAATGGATATACCACCAACTAATGGTACCGCCCCTGTATGAAGCTTGCGTATATTAGGTTTATCAACTAAACCGACTTTCTTAGCAACCTTACGCATTAGAAAAATAGTCGCGAGAGAAAAGAAAAACAGAAAAGAGAGGTCAAGAAATGAAATGAGCACGACTAAGCCTAATAATGGATGTTGAGGTGAATTTTAGTGTATTTGAGCTCAATATAAAAGAGGGGCTAATGGTCTCCGTGATCTCTTCGTGTAAATAATTAGAAATGTCTGGAGTTTGTTAAACCTGAACTTTTTACTTTATGTTCTTCTTGAACGCCTTTCTACGCCTCGTTGTAATTCTGTTCGATATATAGGTGGGAGTCTATAATCAATGTTAAGGTTCAGAAGATCACTTTCATAAAGTTTACAACTCAGACAATACTAAAAGTATACGATGTGATAGTATTTTTCGTTATCAATTTTAGATGTTTTGAGAGATTTACAGTGAAACCTCAGATCCAATCACAGCCGTTTACCACCAAAAGTTCAATGACGTATACAGACCACAATGAACTTGATTTTCGAGAGCTTTTTAAGGCATTGTGGGACGGTAAGCTAGTCGTTATATTGGTTACAGCTTTATTCACTATTGCTAGTATTTGTTTTGCATTGTTTGTTCAAGAGTGGTGGTCTTCAAGTGCTAAGATCACGAAAGCTCAGCCTCAAAATATAGCTGCATATCAACAACAAGTCAGACAATTTCAACCTGTTTTCAATGTTTATCAGGAAGATGGTACTGTTTTAGTCAGTAAAGAACTGAATAGCCTGGGGGACTCTAAAGTTCTCTTTCAGCGTTTTATCAACACTTTTAACTCAGCGAATAATAAACGAGTATTTTTAGATAACAGCTCATCTTTCCAGTCGTTTAAAGCTAGCCTTTCTGCTGATGGTTCTGATATGACGGAAGTTGCGGAACGTATATTGTACTCGGATTGGTTTAAAAGAATTACCGCGTCTATGGAAAACATAGAAAATCCTAATTCCCCCTATTTTGTTCGCTTTCAAACCACAACAAAACAAGGCAGTTTTGATTTACTCACCGCTTACATCGCTTTTACGGAGTCTCAAATTCACCAAGATGCGTTTAACAACTTAAAGGCTATGGTGAGCGGTAAGCGAAATGAGTTGATTCAACAAAAGAGGATTTTGGAAACACAAGCAAAAAATCAGTTATCGGTTGAAACTGAGCGAACCAAATATGCTATGGGTATAGCACGCTCGGCCGGTGTCGATAAACCTATCCCAGCGGGTAATGAAAATGAGCTATTTGGTATAGAGCTAGGCTCAAAAGGGTTAGAAGCGAAGGTCAAAGCGCTAGAGTCAGTAAAAAATTTGAGTGTTATCGAACCTCGCTTACTACAAATAAATGCAAAATTGGACATGCTCAATAACCTTGAAATTGACCGTAGTGTTGAGTTTCAAACATTTCGCTTCTTAGATAATGTTCAACAACCAATTTCTCGAGATAAACCTAAACGTGCACTTATTGTGATTATTTTCACATTATTTGGTGGGCTGGTCGGTGCGGCAATTGTGTTAATACGCTTCGTGTTTAGAAAAGAAGATTAATTCGCTTTAATGGCTAGTGTCTCACACTAGCCATTTTTTATTCCCCTTACATACTATCCCCTGAGCCACGGCCGGCACAACGAATGGCTATCGTAACTCCAACTAAATACCGATACCTAACGTTTGGCGAATTAAGGTTGCTTCTCCTTAACACATCGAATGCCAGACCGACCTCCGTACATCACTAAACCAGCATTAAGCGAAAGTGCGGGCGACCGCGTTCAATTTTCCCCATCCATTTTTTTACTCCTTCCTGACGCAATCCTGACGTTTTTTTGAATCGCTGTGGTGCGTTTACTAATTATACATTTACTTGATAGCGGTTATTACCTATCATGTTGTTCAATTAGTTGTTTAATCAGAGTAATTCCTTGTTAGGTTATCTATCATTGAGTAGATGGTCTTAGTTGGATATTGAAAGCAAAGCAGCAATCTTCTTGTGTTGGTATCTTCTGAGTACCATTTTTGTAGTGTCATACGAAAAGATTATGCTAGCTGCTCGCTTGCAACGTAGTAAGCAAGCTACTCTCAAATTCTTTGTACTTGTTAAACAACATTGAGAAATCTGGCGAAATTCAAAAGTACAGTGTTGAGTTGTCTGTAGCTTCTAGCTTCAGCATTCAATATTGTGCAATTGTGTCAGTAGCTTTGGTACGGAATGGCGTGTATGAGTGTCTGCTTTTTGGGCTTTCATACAAAAACTGATTAGACTATCGCTTAGATTTGCTAGGAAAATCAGCCTCAGTTCAGTTTGAAATATGGAAGATATAATTATATGAAAATGCAGTGGTTAGTTAGGGTTTCACCTTTGTTGTTACTATCAACAGCAGCTGTTGGAGCTGATAATTTATACGTAGGCGCTAAAGTTGGTAATGTAACTGCCGATAACTTTGCACCATTAGTAGAGAGCCGCACGGCTATTGATGACTCAGACACATCTTACGGTCTGTTTGTTGGTTATCATATCGTAGATACACTAGCCATCGAAGGTGGTTATAACTACCTTGGTGAGTATGATCTTAAAGACATTGCAGGTGGCAGCTACGAAGCAAGCAGCTTTGATGTGGTGCTTAAAGCCTCTGGAAATGTAACTGATAGCTTAGCGCTATACGCAAAAGGTGGCATCGCCATTTATGACTGGAAAGCAAACGGTCCAGGTGTTGAGTCTGACGATTCTGGTGTGACTCCAACGATTGCTTTTGGTACTGAATACTCGATTACGTCGGCAATGAAAGTCGGTATTGAATACCAGCTATATCAAGATATTGGTGGCGTCGATATCGACTCGTTTAATGTTGCTTTGTCGCACAGCTTTTAATCATTTTTAGGGATAAATTGTGAAATATAAAATTTTAGCGTTATCAGTCGTTGGTGCAATCCTTGGTGGTTGTGGCAGTGACAACAACAACAGCGTGCCACCGGAACAAGCGTACCGTAACATCATGGCTTTCGACCCTGCAGTTATGGGTATGAAAGGCACATTCAGCTGTGGTGATGGAACAACGGGCACTTTAAAGGCAACTAACTTTTATGGTGTTTCTGAAGTCACAGAGCTTACCGTGTTTAACAAGCCTGAAACTTGTGCGTTTACATATAACGCAACACCGGGTGCCAAAGATGTTTCTAACGGCAAAGACATGAGCAAGGTAAGCTACAAGTTCCCTAAAGGCCTAGCTAACCTCGATGACCTCATCACATCTTCTCCAATCTCAACTTTGATTGAGAAAGAGCTAGATGGTGCAGCATACAATGAAGCAACGGGTATTCAAGTATTGAAAGACCTTGGCTTAGATAGCTTATTGAACAACGGCAGTGTGAGCAGTGTTGCTGACTTCTTACGTCGCACTGATGAAGTAATCAAAGCTCTCCCTGCATCTGAAGCAAGCCTAGTTTCAGCAACTGCAGCAGTACTATCAGACGTACTTGTAGTAAGCCCTACTGCAACAGCTGATGAATTGGCTGCTGCCACGGAATCAATCACAAAAGAAGTGATTACAAGCTACCCAGATTATCCTGAAGCTCCGGGTGGCGGTGACATCTACTTGGATCTAACTACAGACCCTGACTTTATTAAAGATGTCGTGGCTGACCCAACTGCCCCTGTGACAATTCCACCTTCAGCAGAAAAACCATCTGAACCTGTTCCAGACCCAGATGAAGGCACTAAGCCACCAACTGGCGGCACTGGTGGTACTGGCGGTACTGGTGGTACTGGCGGTGGCGGTAACGGCGGTGGTACTGGCGGCTAATTTAAGCATCAATTATAAAGGCACCACACGGTGCCTTTTTTACATGCTGTTACTATCAACATAGTCACAATTAAGCATAGTCACTATCAAGCTCTGTCACCATTAAACACTGTTACTAATAAACACGGCCACTATCTAACATAGTCACTGTCAAATACGGTTAAAACCTATTGTATCCCAATGAAAATAATCAGTTATTCTAAAAGCGCATCTCTCATAGCATCTCTTAGTGCATTAGCTATCGCTTCTAATGCCTATGCTGTCGATAACTTGATGTCGTCCCAAAGTTATACCGGCGCAATCATTGTGCCTAATGCTCAAGTGATGGACACTGGCGACATCTCTTACCTCTATGGGCAAGGTGTACCGTACAAAGGAAAAACCAGCGAGTTAGATAACATATTATTTAGCGTTGGTTTATTCGATGGCTTTGAGGCTGCGGGTCGAATTGTCACAAAAACTTATGACTGTCACCTTTACCCAAATGTACCCAACTACAATCCTAATTGTGGTAACGGTATTCGTGATTTGTCGGCATCGTTTAAATACCAGCTTCCTTTCGTTAAAGATTGGACAGGGTTCGATTTTGCCATAGGTGTGCAAGATCTCGGTGGCGCGGCCAGCAACTTTGAAACCTACTATGCGGTAGCCGATTTTGAGCCTGACTTTGTCCCAGCAAGGTTTAGTGCCGGTTATGGTAAATCAGAAGTGAGCCATGGCGTTCTGAACGGGCCCTTTGCCAGCTTAGAGTATCAACCGTTGGATTTTGTTCAGCTTATTGCAGAGCACGACTCTCACCAATTTAACGCTGGCTTGAAGGTGTTCACACCAGAACACTACCTACCACTGGATACACAGCTATCTTTTCAATACCAGTTTTACACCAGTGGTAATGCTGATATAGACATTTGGTCGGTGGCGGCATCAACCCCCTTAATGGGCTTCTCTGAATCTCGCAGAGTGAATGAGTTAACCTTAGAAGACAAGATCGCAGTAGAACAAGCGCATCATAAATTTGCCGGTATGGTTCAACTTAAAAAAGCACTGGTTGATGAAGGCTTTCTTAACGTTAGAATTTCTGCGGATGATATTGGTTTAAACGTTGCTCTGGAAAACAGACGTTATAATCGTAACCAAGTGGATGGCGTTGGTGTTGCGTTGGGTATTATCTCTTCCTACGTGGGTGAAGGTATGCTGCAAGACCTTGGGGTTAAAAATTACCAACAACAAAACATTCGCTTGTTTAACTTGGTGAATGACATTCCGATGATGGAAATGATCACCAGTGCGCCATGTTACCGTGAATTTGTAAAAACGGGTGAACCTTGCAAAACCCTTCTTGTGCGTACTTCTGATGTGAAAAAGAGTTATGCAAAAGCGAACTTTGATAAAGAGGTGGCTCGTTCTGGCTTTGGCCGTACGCAGGTGATTGTGTCTCCTGCTTTGTATCACAATACCGCCACAGAATACGGTGTATTTGACTACTCTTTAGCGCTTGCTACTAACCTTTACACACCTCTGTGGAAAGGCGCTGCGTTGGATGTTCGACACGTCATGCCATTGGCAGAGAGTGACGACTTTGAAGACGGTGAAATTTGGGGCGACGACGCGTTTGAAAATGAAGTCGATAGGGTTCTTTTCCACCAAGCATTCCAATTGCCTTACAACCTCACGACTCAATTCTCATTCGGACAAGTTTACGGAAACTTTTTGGGCTTTTTGAATGAAACGCAGTATGCCAGCAATAGCGGTCGTCACATTCTAGGAGCTGAATACGCCAACTTTTCTGCTCAAGATAAGTACGACTCAAGAGGGAAAGCTATCTTAGATGCGACCCCGATGATTGGCCATTACACTTATTCAAGACCGGAATGGAACTGGCAAGGTAAAGTACAAGCCGGTCAATTCTGGAAAGGTGATGAAGGGGTACGTGTCACCACCAGTCATTGGTTAGGTGACGTAAGAGTTGATGCTTCATACCAGACCACCAAAGCCGTAGGCAGCAGTGAAGCCGAAGATTTTGTGACACTTTCCATCGCGATTCCGCTGACACTATGGCGTGATATGAGCCCTGACTACGTTCAATTGCGTGGTATCGACCAGTTTGTATACGCGCTTCAAACCCGTGTTGGTGACAGTCGTAACAGTTTAGGTGAAGGCTTAGGTGTCGATACTGGCTTACAGCACAATATTGAAAGGCAGTACTTCAACCGTAACCGCATCGGTGCGAGTTACTACTATGAAAACAGACAGCGCTTACGCAATGCTTACCTAAAATATTTAGAAGCAGTAAAATAATTTAGCGTAACATCTAAATCTAAGAGCCAGCACCTCATGTGTTGGCTCTTTTGCTCTTGTTCTTGCTCTTCGTTTACTCGTATCTCGCTACTCTCATCTGCTCTCATCTTTTCGCATCTCGCTACTCGTATCCCGCATCTACTCTTAGGCTTTTCGCATCTCGCTACTCGTATCCCGCATCTACTCTTAGGCTTTTCGCATCTCGTTACTCGTATCCCGCATCTACTCTTAAGCTTTTCGCATCTCGCTACTCGTACCCCGCATCTGCTCTTAGGCTTTTCGCATCTCGTTTACTCTCATCCCGTATCAGCCCTTAAGCTCTTCGCTACTCGTTTACCCGCATCCCGTATCTGCTCTTAACCCTTAAAACCATTCAACTAGGTTGATAATAAACACAAATTGTGGATAATGTTTACGGATTAAAATGACCGGATGCAAGCATCGTTTTTGCTGCGTTTTGGGATAACTACGCAGTGTGGTGTTGCGGACTATCAAGGGGCGGTAGCATCTTGATTTTTCGATGATAAATGAGAGTTAGATCTTATTATTATTCCACGTCAGCGCTATTTAAAGCCGCATAGCTGATAAAATTACGCGCTTTACTTCCTTTGGGTGTCCTTTTGGGTATCACAACACATTCCATCTCTATTACTTGGTTAACATGAAGATCAATAAAACTCGTCTCCTTTTCGCGCTTATACCTGCATTGCTTGTAGGGTGTACGACTCCAGGTACTCACCTGTCAACCGGTGGTAAGAATGTGATTCAGCCTTCTGAGGAACAGCAAGAGTCTGATATCTCTGAAGTAGTGAATGTGTATCCGCTGACGGCACAGCTAGTATCGACTTACCAAACGGGTACATTATCGGTGTCACAAGCCAACCCTGAACTCGACGTAGACATCGCAAAATATGAATACCAAGTGGGTGTGGGTGACATCCTAAACATCACCATTTGGGACCATCCTGAACTGACCATTCCTGCGGGCTCTTACCGTAGTAGTACCGAAGCGGGTAACTGGGTACATGCCGATGGCACCATCTTCTACCCTTACATTGGTACAGTCGAAGTTGCAGGAAAAACCGTTCGTGAAGTGCGTACTGATATTGCCAGTCGCTTAGCTAAGTACATCGAAAGCCCTCAAGTTGATGTAAACGTAGCGGCTTTCCGATCTAAGAAAACTTATATTACTGGCGAAGTATCTAACCCTGGCCAGCAGCCAATCACTAATATCCCACTTACATTACTGGATGCCGTGAACCGTTCTGGTGGTTTATCTGAAGATGCTGATTGGCGTAATGTTTCATTAACCCGTAATGGCGTGGAAGAGAACCTTTCGCTTTATGGCTTAATGCAACGTGGTGACTT
Source organism: Vibrio sp. QJM3NY_27 (assembly GCF_057785955.1). Lineage (NCBI taxonomy): Bacteria > Pseudomonadati > Pseudomonadota > Gammaproteobacteria > Vibrionales > Vibrionaceae > Vibrio > Vibrio sp. QJM3NY_27. The sequence continues at coordinate 227,865 of NZ_CM173511.1, forward strand.
AACGCAAAACCGCTTACTGCAAGCCGGTGATATTGTTCACGTACCTCGTAACGATAATCAGAAAGTGTTCGTGATGGGTGAAGTGAACGATCCTCAACTACTCAAGATTGATCGCGTTGGGATGAGCCTAACCGAAGCACTCAGCAACGTAGGTGGTATTAACCAGCTGACGGCAGATGCAACGGGTGTGTTTGTGATCCGAACTTCTGATGACAAATCAGAACGCATGGCGGACATCTACCAACTAAATATGGAAGATGCATCAGCTTTAGTGATTGGTACCGAGTTTGATTTAAAACCTTACGACATTGTTTACGTTACCGCTGCACCAATCAGCCGTTGGAACCGTGTTATCGGTCAGCTTGTACCGACTATCTCTGGCTTCAACGACCTAACCGAAGGCATGTTGCGCGTTCGTAATTGGTAATAAGCTCTGATTGATAATCAGGTTACATGTTGCGTGTAACCTGATTTTTTATATTTAAAAGTAAATCCTGTTTGTAAGCACACCTATCTTATTAAGAACGTCTAGCTTACAAATGCACTCGGTTTATCGATGCATTCGGCTTACAAAAAACTCGTTTTATAAGTGCATCAGGTTTATAAATACGCTCGGTTTACGAAAAACTAACGTTATAAGTGAATTATGTTTAATAAAATTTTAGTCGTATGCGTGGGTAACATTTGTCGTTCCCCGACCGGAGAGCGCGTTCTTCAACAGTTGCTTCCGAACAAAGAGGTAGCCTCTGCAGGCATCGCTGCTGAAAAAAGCCGTTTAATTGGCAAGCCTGCAGACGACACGGCGATTTTGATCGCTGCAGAAAACGGGGTCGATGTTGAAAACCATCAGTCTCAACAAGTGACGCCACAGCTTTGTGCTCAGTATGACTTGATCTTGGTGATGGAGAAGGGCCATTTAGAAGCGCTCACTCAAATCTCACCAGAGGCACGTGGTAAAACCATGCTGTTTGGTCAGTGGATTGGCCAAAAAGACATCCCCGATCCACACCGTCAAAGCCGTGAAGCCTTTGAATACGCTTATAAGCTGATTGACGAAGCCGCACAAGCGTGGGCAAAAAAGCTGTAGGTTTAAATGCAGTAGATTTTAGATGCAGTAGGTTTTAAATAGACAGCTTTTTAAATGTCATGCTCTAAATGTAGGCGTGGCTAAGCCACCAATAGAATCATATAAAAGAGAAGTACGCGGAGCGTATATATCGTCTCTTAAATAGCAATAATTTAGGAAGTAGCAAACAAATGACAACACAACCCTCTCAGCAATCGCATACAGATAATTCTGATGAGATAGATTTAGGAAAACTGCTTGGCATTCTGCTGGACGCTAAATGGCTAATCATGCTGACCACATTCGCTTTTGCTGTGTTTGGTATTGCGTTTGCTCTGCTTTCAACGCCGATATACAAAGCCGATGCCCTGATTCAAATTGAAGAGAAGAGCTCTGGCGGCATTTCTTCAATGGTCGGTGACATGGGCGAGTTGTTCTCTCAAGAATCTTCTGCCACGACAGAAGTGGAGATCATCAAATCTCGTATGATCTTGGGCGAAACGGTTGATAAATTCAATTTAACCACCGTAACCTCTCCAAACTACGCACCCATCGTCGGCAAAGGCTTTGCTCGCTTAACTGGCGACATCAACCACATCGCAGTGAGCCGCTTTACTTTGCCAAGCTATGCGAGCGGTTACGCACACACCATTCAAATTCTCGATGCCGAGCAGGGTACTTACCAATTAGTTCGCGATGATGAGCGCGTTATCTTGCAAGGCAAAGTGGGCGAGCTAGCAACCGCCGACGACTACAGCTTGTTTGTGGCAGGTTTTGAATCACACAACGATTTTGAATTCTCTATTAGTCAACGTAGCCGACTAGAAGCGATCGAATGGTTGAAAAAATCGTTGTCTCTGTCTGAGCAAGGCAAGCAGACTGGCATTTTGAAGCTGAGCTTTGAAGGCGAAAACAAACAGCAGATCTCTGAAATCCTCAATCATATTAGCCAGATCTACTTCTTACAAAACGTGAAGCGTAACTCAGCAGAAGCAGAGAAGAGCCTCTCTTTCTTAGAAAGCCACCTTCCGGGTATTAAATCTGAGTTAACTGGCTATGAAGACGTACTAAACAATTACCGCCAAAAGAATGAATCGATCGATTTGGGTTTAGAAGCACAATCAACCTTAAAGGTAATGGTAGAGCTTGAAGCGCAATTGAATGAACTGACGTTTAAAGAGAGTGATATCAGCCAGCGTTTTACTAAAGATCACCCAGCGTATAAGTCGCTGATTGATAAGCGTAAAACGTTATTAGGTGAGCGAGAGCGCCTAAACAAGCAAGTGCAAAAGCTGCCAAAAACACAGCGTGAAGTACTGCGCATGACACGTGACGTTGAAGTAAACCAACAAATCTACATCCAGCTTTTAAACAAGGTTCAAGAGCTAAGCATCATTAAAGCCGGTACGGTCGGTAACGTTCGTATCTTAGATGACGCGCAAGCGTATGCTCGTGCCGTAAAACCTAAGAAGCCTCTAATTGTTGTATTAGCAACGCTATTAGGTGGCATGCTAAGTGTGGCGTTTGTATTGGTAAAAGCGGCGTTCCACCGTGGTGTCGAAAGCCCAGATCAAATTGAACAAATTGGCCTGCCGGTTTACGCAGCGGTACCAAAATCTGATTTGCAGATAGAGCTAACTAACCGCTTTAAATCGAAGAAGCAGCAAACCAAGGGGACGCAAGCACTGCTTGCCGAATCGAACCCTGCCGATCTTTCGGTTGAAGCGCTGCGTGGCCTTCGTACCAGCTTGCACTTTGCGATGCTAGAAGCGAAAAATAACGTCTTGATGATCTCTGGCCCAGCGCCGGGTATTGGTAAATCTTTTATCTCGACCAACTTTGCTGCAGTAGCCGCAAAAACAGGCCAGAAGGTGCTATTGATTGATGCGGATATGCGTAAAGGCTACCTACAACAAAGCTTCGGTGTGAAATGGGACAACGGCCTTTCTGATGTATTAAGCAGTAAGCAAGAGTTCGCTCAATCAGTAAAAGCAACACCAGTAGAAAACCTACATATTATTACTCGCGGCCAAGTGCCACCCAACCCATCAGAGTTGCTGATGCACCCACGCTTTGCAGAGCTAATGGAGTGGGCATCAAAAGAGTATGACTTGGTGATTGTCGATACTCCACCAGTACTGGCGGTAACTGACCCAAGCATTGTGGGCGCTTTCGCGGGTACCACATTAATGGTGGCGCGTTACGGCCAAAACACCATTAAAGAGATCGACGTTGCTCGCAACCGTTTCGAACAATCGGGCATCGAAGTGAAAGGCGTTATCTTCAACGCCATCGAGAAGAAAGCATCAAGCTCGTATGGCTACGGCTACTACAACTACGCCTATTCGAGCGACAAGAAATAACTAAAAGCAGTAACGGGATTCGAGTAACCGGGTAAACGAAGAGCAGAAAGGCAGATACGAGATGAGAGTTATCGAGTATCGAAAAGCGCCACTCGAATCCACTCTTCATCTCTTCGTTACTCGTTTACCCGCTACCCGCATCTATTATTTTAAGCTCTTCGCATTTCGTTTACTCGTCATTCGTATCTATTATTTATCCACTCGCATCTGCACTTTAAATTATTCGAGGACTTAGCTTTTGGTTCTCCCCCTTGAACACCGGACTATTGTGAGTGATGGTGTTAATAGAAGGGGGAGTTAGAGGGGGTTGTTAGCGATGCCTAACCAACCCCTCCCAGCCTCCCCTTATATTGAAATTTTCTGCCAAGTAACAGTCGTGATAAAGGGGAGGAGCTAAAAGCACTACTCGCATCTGCTTTTCTACTTCTTAACCACGCCACCCGTTAAATACAATCCAATCGCCGCTAACACCGGATAGCCAAACGCTTCATTGGTCATTTCCCCTAATGGTTTCCAATCGTAACCGTGCATACAACCCAGAATCACCATCACATGCAGTGCCACATAAGGAATGGTGAACAACAACACAATGTAGCGCTGTACCAACTTAAAAGGTTCATACGCTTTAAGCAGTGCCAGCTTGTGCTTCGCTTTTTCTTCATCAGTAAAAAACATCGCATCTCCTGTGTTGGTGAGTGCATCTAACCCTTTGCTAATGGAAGACTGGCTCCCGAATATTCTTCCGAACAATGTCATACTGCTCCTTGGTTTATTGATGGTTCTCGTCACTCCCGCTCTTAATCTCTTCGAATCTCGCTACCCGCTACCCGCTACCCGCTACCCGCATCCCGCAACTGCTCTTCCTGCTCTTCGAATCTCGCTACCCGCATCCCGCAACTGCTCTTCCTGCTCTTCGCATCTCGTTCACTCGAATCCCGCAACTGCTCTTCCTGCTCTTCGCATCTCGCTACCCGCATCCCGCATCTGCTCCTCTAGCTCTTCGCATCTCGTTTACCCGCATCCGCTCTTCAAGCTCTTCGTTTACTCGCATCTCGCTACTCTCATCTGCCCTTAAACTCTTAAGCTTTTATCTTCAAAACAGGACACGCTTTATTCACACCCCAATCTTTATGCCCCTTAACATTCTCATCTGAAATCAAAAACTGCTCTTGCAAGGCAGCCATCAAACCAAACAACGCCTTGCGCTGCGCAAGCGTGAAGTTATCTTCTGGTTGCAGCTCGGCATTACAGCCGCCGACCAGACAAATCCCAATATTGCCCTTGTTGTAGCCTTTCACATGCGCGCCGGTTTGCGACAGCGGCCTGCCAAGTTCGACATCGCCATTACGACGAATAACAAAGTGATACCCCACATCACGCCAGCCTTTCTTTTTATGCCATCGACGAATCTCGGCTACATCTACATCTTGCTGTGGTGGCGTGGCGCTGCAATGCACCGTAATAAATGAGAATGCCGGGCAATGAGGCAAACGGAGTAAAACCGAAACGAGACTGAATGAATAGGGCGCGAGTGAGAAACAAGGCTCTAACGAAGGACTTCGCTCTTCCGTGCTAGCTCGCTCTTGCAAACAGGTCGGCTCTTGTAAAGCAGACGTTTCTAACGGCTGGTGTGGAACTCGGTCAGTTGCTGGTGGAGTGTTTGACAAAATAAATCCTCGTGTTGTTGTAAATAGGCGGTTAAATACGTTGATAACGATTCTTTTAAATCAGGGTGCAGTGCGATGTGTTGTCGCAAACTCGCTGCTACGGTTTTTGCATAGCCAGAGTGGTGACTGACATAACGTAAATACATCACGTAATAACCCAGAGGCTGCCTACGCCGAGCTCGGCTGATCATCCAACAAGTATCCTCATAGCTGGGGACGTCACCGCATTCATCCTCATTAAAATCACAACCGTCCATTTGGCTTTCTTTATAACCGCCGGCTTCATAGCTCAGTACTTGGCCAGACACATCACTATCACTAAAAAATAACGGCTGGCGTGATTGATTCAGGGAATTAGCACGGCACTCGAGGCTCGCCATTCCGGGTTGGTACGCTGAAATAAAAAGAGAAACTATCGCCTTCATTAAGCACCTTATTGCTGCATGGGGAGGGCAATGTACTTCAACATTCTTGATTGGGGTTGGCGGGAATAGCGCGAAAATGAAGGGACACAGAAAAGTGAGAAGTGCTTCGAAAAATCACAGATCAATAAGGCTGGTGTTGCATATCTATCCGAGGCGTTTAACCAAACATCTTTTCTTACAACTTATCTCATGGGCGTTTTGCCCCTAAAGCGCCAAAAAGTGTTGTTAATGCTCTGTATATCAATGGATTTCTATACGAATGACTAATTAACAAGGAGCGTTAACCATGTGTGTTTCTCTAATTCTTTCTTTCATCCCATTAAAAACCGGCTCGCCGATAAGTAAGTTGGTGTTATTAAAATTGGCCGATAACGCCGACGCGCGCGGCGTGTGTTTCCCATCCTTAAATTACTTAGCACAATATTGCGAAGTGTCGGTAAGAACCGTTAAGCGACACGTTAACGAACTCGAGAAACAAGGCTTTGTGAAGCGGATAAAGCGGTTTGATGATTCAGGACGCCAGCGCAGCAATATATATCAGCTGCGCCTACCCAACGACAGCCACATTCAGCAGGCCGATCTAGACCAAGCGAATCAAGAGAACACTAATGTAGAACAAACAGGTTTACCGCCAGCCTCGTCGAAATATCCACAGAAAACAGAGCTCGCAAAGAAAACAGACCATTCAGACACTCCCCTGGGTGACTCAAGATCCAACACGGAGAGTGATCGTCCGGCACACATAATCTTTCATAAAGAACATAAAACAGAGTTGAACTTGAAAAACGACATCTCAGATGACGCCGCTGTTCTTGATCCCCCAAGCGGTTCTGAACAACATGAGCTATCGACATCTAAAACCAAAAATGAAGCCGTGATTCATCTGCTCACCAAAGAAGGCAGCGCGCCGATTTACCATGAGTTCACCACAATATTAGAATGCACCTACCCCAAGTTAGATGTGCTGCAAGAACTGCATGCCATGCAAGCCTGGCTGTACATCAACCCCGATAAGCGCAAACCCTTTGAGCACATTGGCCATTTTGTGAATGGCTGGCTAAGAAGAAGCGCCCAAGCCAAGGCGAAGCGAGACTCATCGCCAGTCTTTAAGCAAACAAGAGCGGCTAAACAAGCCAAAGCGGTTAAGCAAACACAAGCGGTGAAACCCTCAAAGAAAGCTAGATCAAGAAAAGCCGTAGGATCGATAAAGGCAGATGCGCCCACAACAGCTTCAAACCAAGCGCAGCCAATCAAAAGTAATCACGCTGAAAGCAAATCTCAACAACCCACACCTGTCTCTCAGGCCCTCGCGGACTACAAAGCCAAAAGCAAAAGCACCACGAACCCGTTTGAAGCGCGTATCAAGGCCCTAGTTCAATCCAAATCGCCCGGCACGGATTCTAAGTAGTGACAATTCGATTATTCACAGACTAAACGCTTGTTCACACAGCCCAAAGCTATTGAAAACCAAGAGCTTAGAAAGGAAAAGGCTCAGGGAAACCAAAAGCTTAGGAGAACCAAAGGCGAAGGCAGACCAAACGCGAATACAGACAAAAAACGTCAAGAGACAAAAGTAGAATGAGGGAGAGGGCAAATGGACGATACCAGCCTAAAAAAACTGACAACGGAAGAAAAAGTCACCATTTTAGAAAAAGAGATAGCGCGAGTAGAAGGGCGCATTGGCGAGTTCTTGAAATTGCTGGTTAACCACTACCCGCAAGGGCTAACACGCACAGAAATTAAAGCGTTATTAGCGGTAAACAACAACCCAAGCTTTGTGTCGCTGTACCGCAACGGCAATATTTTCATTGATATAGAGAAACGCTACTGCGACGCAGCACAAGAAAACAGGTACCACATAGGGACTCAGTATCTACAAGACGTACAATGCTCTCGCTGGGTCAATGCTTTGTGAGGCACTTGTCAAAATGAGGTAAATTGCAAACTGGTCAATATGCACTTGATTTGCTAGAATACGCAGCAAATTAAAACCGTATGAAAAACGCATAAACCTGAAACACAGTGATAAATTGTGATTCATTGCCTGTAGGAGCCAAACCTAAGGGCGGTAGCGTGCCCAAATGTGAATGGCTAGTAAGTCAAAAAAGCTATAGAAAGGCTGTTTTTGGTGGCCTATTGGGGCGATTTTAAGAAAGAGAGTAAAATCTGGGTTTTATAAGGGGTTGTCTCAAAGTGAATGAAAAGTTTCGAAAAGCACAAAATCTGTGAGATGAATATATCAGCTAAATCAACTTGTGGCATTATGAATAAAAAGTTTGTTGGGCTAGTTACAGCCCGAGGTGGCTCCAAAGGGCTACCGCGTAAAAATGTATTGCCGATCAATGGTACTCCATTAATTGGTTTGACTATCACTGCTGCACAAAAGTGTGGGTTAGTAAGTGAAGTATACGTTTCTACGGATGACGCAGAGATTGCAGAAATAAGCGAGCAATTTGGCGCTAAAGTAATACAAAGACCAGAGCATCTAGCCAATGATACAGCAAGCAGTATAGATGTTATTTCACACGCAATTGAGTGGCTAACAGAACGGCAAGAACTATTTGAACACATGGTTCTATTGCAGCCAACGTCCCCATTACGTACTTGTACTCACTTGTATGAGGCCTTGAGTCTATATGACGAACGTAATGCATCCCTTGTCATTAGTGTTTTTGAGCCTACCCATACTCCAATTAAATCGTATATCCAATCAGGTGACGGGTCAATTAGCGGGCTTTATAGTAATGAAGCACCTTATGAGCGTAGGCAAGACTTACCTAAAGCATTTCAACCTAACGGAGCTATTTATGCATTTTCCGTTGCCGAATTTAAGAAAATAAACCATTTCCCAAGAACCAATGCTTTTCCATATATGATGTCTGAAGCAAACTCAGCTGATATCGACACCATCGAAGACTTGAAACTTGTAGAAAAAAGATTGAAGGAATTAAGTAAATGACAAACCCTGTATTTGAAGTGTCTGGTCGAAAAATTGGTCTGGACTACGACCCACTAGTTATAGCTGAGATTGGCATCAACCACGAAGGTTCTCTGAAAGTAGCATTTGAAATGGTAGACGCTGCTATTGAAGGTGGAGCTGAGGTGATCAAACACCAAACTCACGTGGTAGAAGATGAAATGAGTGGCGAAGCAAAGAAAGTCATTCCTGGTAACGCGGATGTTTCGATCTATGAGATCATGGAGCGTTGTTCCCTCAATGAAGCTGATGAAACGAAGTTAAAGGAATATGTTGAATCAAAAGGGGCAATCTTTATTAGTACTCCTTTTTCACGTGCAGCGGCTCTTCGTTTAGAGCGAATGAATGTGCCTGCTTATAAGATTGGCTCTGGTGAATGTAATAATTATCCGTTGTTAGACTTAATCGCAAGTTTCGGTAAGCCGATTATTCTGAGTACGGGTATGAATGATATTCCTTCGATAGAAAAGTCGGTTAATATTTTTCGTAAACACCAAACACCTTTCTGCCTATTACATACGACCAACTTATACCCCACTCCAGAGCATCTAATTCGTATTGGGGCAATGGAGCAATTACAACACGCATTTCCTGACGCTGTTGTTGGTTTGTCAGATCATAGTGTTGATAACCTTGCATGTTTAGGTGCTGTTGCTGCTGGTGCCTCTGTGTTAGAACGACACTTTACTGATAGCAAGAAACGTCCTGGCCCTGATATTTGCTGCTCTATGGATGCAAAAGAGTGCGCTGAGTTAATTGAACAATCAGCGCGTATGGCGAAAATGAGAGGCGGTAATAAAGAAGCAGCTAAAGAAGAGCAAGTAACTATTGATTTTGCATATGCAAGTGTAGTTACTATTGCTGATATTAGTGAAGGTGAAACCCTAACTCACGATAATCTATGGGTTAAAAGACCTGGCACTGGTGACTTTTTAGCTGAAGACTATGAATCTCTAATCGGGAAATTAGCGACTCAAGAAATTCCTGCTGACGTTCAATTAAAGAAAGAGCATATTGGTTAACTTATATGAAGAAGATATTGTTTTTGACGGGTACTCGTGCCGACTTTGGTAAGTTAAAAAGCTTGATTGCCAAAGTCGAGCTACATGCTGATTTCGAAGCTCATATATTTATCACTGGAATGCATATGATTGCAAAGTATGGGATGACAGCTAGTGAGGTTGAGAAGGCCGACTTTAAATCACTATTCAAGTATATAAACCAAAATGGTCACGACTCAATGGATGTGATCTTATCAAAAACAATTCAAGGTTTATCTGACTATGTCAAAGAGTTAGCACCTGACATGATTGTTGTACACGGAGACCGTGTTGAAGCTATGGCTGGTGCAATTGTTGGTGCGTTAAACAATATTTTGGTAGCGCATATTGAAGGCGGGGAGGTGTCAGGAACAATCGATGAACTTATACGACATTCAGTATCAAAGATGTCGCATTTACATTTTGTTTCTAACGATATAGCCAAAACTAGATTGATTCAACTCGGTGAATCCGAATCCAGTATTTTTGTAATAGGTTCTCCTGACTTAGATATTATGAATTCAGGTACTCTACCATCGCTTAAAGAAGTAAAGCTGCGTTATGAAATTGACTTTGATGACTATGCTGTATTTATGTATCACCCAGTAACGACTGAAATTAATAAGCTATCACAGCATATTTCAGAAACGGTTAGCGGTATTATTGCAAGTAAAAAAAATTATGTAGTTATTTATCCAAATAATGATCATGGTTCAGACATTATCATTAATGAACTTTCTAGGCTTCAAGGTAATTCTAGATTTAGAATATTTCCAAGTATACGTTTTGAGTGTTTTTTAACATTGCTTAAACATGCTGATTTTATGATTGGTAATTCAAGTGCCGGAATTCGAGAAGTCCCATTCTATGGTAAACCGACTATTAATTTGGGTTCGCGCCAAAATAATCGATCAGATGCAAAGTCAATCATGAATATTGATGAGAACGCACAATTGATACTTGAAGCCGTCGCCAAGGTTGCCAATTGTAGCTTTGGAAAAACTCAGGAATTTGGATATGGTAAAAGTGATGAGTTATTTATTAATGCAATTGAAAGTGAATGTACTTGGAATGTAAATAAACAAAAAAAATTTATGGATATATAATGATTAAACTACTTCATATAGCTTCGTTTAACGGTAACGTTGGTGATAATGCAAGTCATTCCGGCTTTGAATATATACTAAATAATATTGGCATTAAATTTGAAATCGAGAGGCTTGAAATTCGCCGGGCATATAAAAACTACGTGGGAGATGATAAAATATTCTTTGATGAGGGTTTTGTCGACTATGCTAATCGTTTTGATTTTGTAGTTGTTGGAGGGGGAGGTTTCTTAGATTATTGGGTTCCTGGAAGTTCGAATGGAACTACATTTGATATATCTAATGATATATTGAATAAGATAAGTTCAAGGGTATTATTTACTAGTATCGGCTCTAATCCACACAAAGAAGTACCTAAAGAAAACTATGAAAAGTTTGAATCTTTCATTAAATTCGCATTAGAAAAAGATAATATTTCTATAGCATTAAGAAACGATGGGTCACATGACTCATTAAAGAAAGATTTCCCCAATATTCAGTATAATGAAATAGCCATGATAGCAGATCATGGTTTTTTTTATGACACTGAAAGTGATCTTCCTCCCTTTATTAATGAAGACTACTTTTGTATTAACATAACAAATGATCAAGTTGCTATGTTTAATGAAGGGCGAATGTTAAAAGATAAAATATGGTATTATAAAGAATTAGCAAAGGTAGTTGAATATGTAGTAAAAAAACACAATTATAAGTTGGTATTAGTGCCTCATATATATAGTGATATTCAAGCAATTTCAGAGTTTATTAATTATTTACCACAAGATATAGTTAGAAATAAAATGATAGTCTCCTCTTATATGCAAGGTGATACTGGAACCGAGTATATATTTAATATCTATAAACATAGCAAAGTTAATATTGGCTCTCGATATCACTGCAACGTTTGTTCATTGAAGTTTGGCGTGCCAACAATTGGCCTTTCTCCTCTTAAAAGAATTGAATATATACATAACCAGTTGACGGACGAAGAATCAAGCTTGTACATCGAACCTGGGTTTTCTGACAAAATAGTCAATATGGATATTTCAAGAGTTACTGTCAATAAACAAAAGCTTTATGAAATAAAAGAATCTACTATGAATTTTTATCGTAAATATTTTCTTGGTTAACGTTTTATTATTAAGGATTAAAGTTGATTTCAAGGCTAATAGGTAACTCATCAATATATCTTTCAACAAATATATTATCTTCAGCAGTTCCTTTTGTTTTTATCCCGATTCTGACCGATGTTTTGACTCCTCAAGAGTTTGGGATGGTTGCTATGTTCCAACTCTTAATTCTTTTTTTTAATGCTATTCTTGGCTTTAATGTGAATGCTGCAGTTGAAAGAAAGTATTTTGAAACAACGAGTAGAGAGATAAAAAGTTATATTGGTAGTGCAATATTCATATTATTGGTATCTTTTATAATATTTTGTTTTTTGGCTTTTATCTTAGAGAAGTATATTGTGGCCTTATTCAATATACCTCCTGTTTGGTTATATGTTTCGATTGTTTGCTCTCTTTTTAATTTCTTTATATTAATTAGACTAGGTATGTGGCAAGTTAAAGAAAATGCAGCTAAATATGGAATAACACAGCTTTTCCGGACTTTACTCAACTTTGGCATTAGTCTTATTTTTCTATATATAATTTTAAGTGGTGTGGATTCTAGAGTTATAGGGATTGCTATATCAACTATAATAGTAGCAATGTTCTGTTATTGGTCATTAGTAAAAGATAACTTAGTTTCGTATAATGGTATTACCAAATCAAAGATTACTGAAGTGCTTAATTTTGGAATACCCATAGTACCCCATGTAATATTTAATCTAGTTCTAAACTCGGTTGATAGGATTGTTATAAATAAATATCTGGGTATGGCTGATGTTGGTATCTATATGCTGGCTGTGCAACTTGGTCTTATTGTTAGCGTTTTTTTTACTAGTTTAAATAAGGCTATTCTACCCGTATTATTTTCCAACCTATCGAAGAATAATAAAGTTTTTGTAAGGAAGCTATATTTATCACTAGTATCTTTTTTGAGTGTGTCAATGTTGTTTTCTTGGGTATTATCCCCATACATGGTCAGTTTATTTTCTAATGAAAACTATTACCCGGCTAAAGACTTTATTGTTTTTATATTTTTGGGGCAAATACTTTCGTCCTCGTCACTATTTATATCAAACTTGTTTCTATTCTACAAAAAAACAAAATATCTATCTTATAGTTCAGTAATCAGTGGAACGATTAATGTTGTATTGTTGTTTTCATTGGTTGGCAATTATGGAATACACGGTGCTGCTGTAGCGTTTATGTTGTCGAAATTGATACAACTGTGTGTGACCCTCTATTTTGTAAATAAGGAATGTTCAATCAATTGGATACTGAGAGTTAAATTTTAATGGAAAATATAAACATTGGTGTTGATTTAAAAACCCCTTTACACTTACTATCCTTTTTAGCTTACTCTGAAAGGGTAGGTACTAAAGAAAATATTATCTTTGTTTCAGGTGAAGCAATTGAAAGGTTTCATAAATATCAAGCTCTTCTGAAGCTATATAATTGTAGTGTTTTACCTTTAAATGGTCATAATGATATCTTAGATTGCTTGAAAACTCATGCTAGATTAAATATTAGCGTTGTTTCAATTAATTTCCCCAAATACCACTTTAAGGTTAAACACACTAGGATTAATCTTGTAACTATCAATGATGGTCTTAGTTCCTATCCGTCTTTTAAAAGTATGTATTTTAATTTTAAGAGGGCAGGTAGAGATATTTCGTTTTTAACACTTTTAATCAAGTACTTTGGTGAGAGACTTATATCAAAGGTTATTCCTTACGAAGAATTCTATCTACACAATAGCAAAGATCTAAGTATAAATCACGCTTATACAAAGGCACTTAAAAAAGTTCTTTATAAATCAAGCAACTCGATTTATAAAGGTGCTTATAATAAAAAATTGAAAAATAGAACGATGGTTTTTATCGGCCAGCCACTTATCACATTGGGGACTGTAAAGAAAAGTGATTATCTAGATTCAATCAACCTAGTTAGAGATATTTGTAAACGCAAAGGCTGGGATTTTGTATATAAGCCTCATCCCTTGGAATGCCCTAAAGGGCTAAATATTGAAGAAGAACTAGTTGATTTTGATGGTTCAATGGAAGAACTGTTTTTTTTAGAAGATGACATAGTCGCGATTAGTTCGTTTTACTCAACATCTTTGATTTCTTTGTCAGAGGTTTTTAATGTTTTAGCCTTTAGGTTAGATATTCCAGTGAAAAACTTATATTTTAGTAAAAAACAGAGAATACTGTTGTCAAAAGTGGGTGTTATAAGTAATGAAGGTTATTAATCTATATTCTGGGAATGTGAATGCTCAAACTGGAATAGGAACAGTGTTACAGACTCTTCATGAAGAGTGTAAATGGTCAAGTCGTAATATTGAATACAAAACGATATCACTTGACGGTGGTGTCAAAATTAAAAGTGATGCAACCAGAAGAAAGTCGATTCTCAAGATCGCGAGAGGTAAAGTTAGGACATCTTGGTGGAAATTGGCTGAGAATTATCAGTTTTTCTCAAGACAATACGTTGAGTTTTTATACCTAAAAAGAGCTCGAGAGGTAATTGATAGGAATAAATCTATTCTAGAAGGCGCCGACGTTATTCTAGTTAATGATTTGTGGTCAATACTTACGATAAGCCGTTATTATAAAGGATTTCTTGGCAAATGTTGTTATGTTAATCACTCAGATGGCGAATTAGCTGGTTTTATAAAAGAGGTTTTTAAGCCTTTGAATGATTCGAAGTACTATAATAAATTGTCATTGGAACTAGAATCGATTTTAGTAGAAATATCTCATTTGATGGTGCTGTCTACTCTGGCTAAATCTAGAGTTTTAGAACAATACCCATTTATATCTGAAAATAAAATATCAGTTATTTATAACGGGTTTTCTTCAGAAAAAGAGGTTGAATGTGATTTTAGTAATAGCGTCTCACTCCATGTTTCTGGAACACTTTGCTCTAGAAAGAGACAATATTTACTAATCCCCATAATGCGTCATTTTAAAGAATATGACATTAAATTACATGTTTATGGAAGTGGGCCTGATATCAATAAGCTTATTTTATCTAGGAATAAGTATGGCTTGGAAGATAAAATAAAATTCTACGGATATTACGATAAACCATATAATAATTTTAAGTTTGGTGATTTATTTGTATTGTTGAGTAAAAAGGAAGGCTTCCCTATGGCGGCTGTTGAAGCTACGTCTCGAGGATGCCCAGTAATATTAACAAATGCTGGAGGGGCTCGTGAGCTAATTGAAATGACTTCAGGTGTATTAATCGAGGCGAATAATGATAATGATGTCATATCAAGTGCGGTTTCAGCTATTAAGGAGTATTTGGATGACAACGATAAAAGGCGTTATGATGCTGAAAATGCAAAGTTAGGCTTTGAAAAGAATCTTACATCATCTTCCATGATTGAACGTTATATTGATATGTGTATTTTGATCAAATCAAAGGGAGAGGGTTAGAGTATGTATCTTACTTATATGGTGATATTAGCATATGCGGTTGTTCCATTTTCTCCATATATATCATACTTTATTTTTGTATTTGCTACTTTATTTTCAAATAGGAAAACATTTTTAGCGATAGCTCCCGGCGTTATATTGACTTTTGTATTAACCAGTATTTCTAGAGAGTTATTTTCTACATATCGAGATGATTTTGAAACTTATTATCAGAACTTTATTAGTGATGAATTATTGTACTCTTTTTACTATTTTGGAAGTGAGATTTCTTTACCTGTCCTTAATTTAGTAATTAAGTTTTTTTTGGGCGATCTTAATCCGCACAGTCTTTTATTCATCTATGTTTGTATTCAGTATTCTGTGCTTGTTTTTGCATTGTTTAAGATATATAGCAAGGTATGTGCTGATAAGGGAGCTGAAAGGAATGAGTTTGGCATTTATATGTTTCTTTGTCTTGCCTTTATCCCGTTTTTCTCTTTTACTATTTATATTAGGCAAGGGCTTGCAATATCATTCTTTATTCTTGCATTATCACTCAATTTAACTCGGTATAGATTAATATTCTTCATTGTCTCTTTTTTATGCCATCATTCATTAGTTATATTTTATGGTTTGTACAAGTTAATTGAAAGGTATAGTAAGAAACGATTATTTTTTGGAGTAAGTTTTTTAGTTATATTTATTTTTCTACCTATTTGTATGGCTATTTTAAAATCAGAATATTATTATCTAGATAAGATAAGAGCCTGGTTGATTTTAGATGTCGAATTTTCAATTGTTACCTTCATTTCTAATTACAAATATCTATTCCTTTCTTTGTTTTTTTTGCTCCTTTCTAAGGACCATTATCTGACCAAGTTATTATTTGTTGTTATTAGTTTCTGTTTTGTAATTGACTATTCTATCCCTTATCTTTCCGTTAGATTTATGCTCCCTCTTATTTTAATGGCGGGGCTTATTTTCTATTTGTCTTTCTATAGGGTAAGTAATAATAATGTTCGGACTTTAATGTTGGCTTTCTTTTTTGTTTTGGCTATTTTAAGGTTCTACACCCCAATATATTCAGCTAAGGGTGACTATTCGGATGTTTTTAAAGCATATGATTACTTCGACAGTTCACCTTTTTATTACGTCTATGAAATTATTTCTGATAATAATGAAAGACATAGGGATTATTAATTTAGGTATTTTTTATGTTCTCAGTTTTGATGAGTGTATATTATAAAGATAACATATCTTTTTTTAAAGATGCAGTATATAGCATTCTAAATCAGACTGTTCAGCCTGAACAATTTGTTTTGGTTTGTGATGGACCTTTAGGTGAACGATATTTAGAAGAAATAAAGATTATCAAAAATAGATTATCAGATTCAACGATTGACTTTGTTGTGGTTCAACTAGAAAAAAACGTTGGTTTAGGTTTGGCTCTTAAAGCCGGGATGTTACATTGCGATCAGGAGTATGTTATACGAATGGATAGTGATGATATTTCAAGACCGGATAGGATTGAATTGACGCAGGAATATATCAAAAAAAAACCATCTATTGATATATTGGGTTCTTATATAGAGGAGTTTAACGATACTCCAGGTGATCTAAATAGACTCCGTAAAGTACCATTATTATTTGAAGATATAGTGTCTTTTGGAAAAAAACGAAATCCAATGAATCACGTGACAGTATGTATGAAAAGAAATAAAGTAATAGAAATTGGTAGTTACGAATCAGTCTTGTTTCATGAGGATTACTATTTGTGGGTTAAGTCGATAATGTCTGGTTTATATATCTCTAATATTGACCGAGTATTAGTCGATGTTCGAGTTGGGAACGATCTTATAGGGCGTAGGAAAGGACTAGCTTATTTTAAATATGAATTTAATTTTGCGAGACAATGCTTAACTACTAACTATTTTGACAAGTACGATCTTATTAAATATTTGTTTCCTAGAATATTTTTGCGACTACTTCCTAAAAGGGTTTTAAGTTTTATATACAAAGGTTTGAGAGCCTAACATATGGAGAATGTAGCTTTAACCGGAAAAACTGGGTTTATTGGGCGTAATCTTCCCACAGATTTCCGAGTGATTGATTTACGACTTCCCAAGAATGAATGGGATCTGACAGGTTGTACTACAATAGTACACTTAGCTGGTTTGGCTCATCATAAGTATTCAGAATCAGAATATCAGTCAATTAATATTGAATTAACGATAGAACTGGCCCGCCACGCTGCAAGTTCGGGTATAAAGCGATTTGTATATCTTAGTACTATGAATATAGGTTGGGTGCAGGAAGACAATAGATATTTTGATATAGCGACAAATAGTAAATACACAGCTGAAAAATCGTTATTAGAATTATCCAACTCTACTGGAATTGAAGTTGTGATAGCCAGAGCTCCTTTAGTATATGGCGTAGATGCACCAGGCAATTTTGGGGCGTTAACTCGGTTAATTGACAAATCCCCATTATTGCCTTTTGGTTTGGTTTGTAATCAACGAGATTTTATTTCTGTTCAAAATCTAGCGCACCTTTTGTCTACTTGTGCCACGCACCCAGAAGCAGCAGGTCACACTTTTCTCGCTTCAGAAAGTGAAACGGTTTCCACCAAAGAGTTTACAAACGCGATAGCAAAAGGCCTAGGTAAAAAAGTCTATCAGCTCCCTGTCCCCGTAAGCCTAATGCGATTCGCTGGGAAGTTACTTGGTAAGTCTGCGATGGTTGAACAGTTGGTTGGTAATTTACAGGTAGATTCATCGGACTTGAAAACAGTGTTAGGTTGGACGCCTCCATATACGATGGAAGAGTCAATGGCACTGTTAAAAGGACATAATAAAGAGAGAAAATAATGATACGTATTTTAGATTTTTTAGCGGCATTTCTCGGTCTGTTGCTCTTATGGCCGATACTTTTAGTTGTTATTGTTATTGGTCTTTTTGATACGGGTTCGCCAATTTTTATTCAAGAACGTGTAGGTCGTAATAAAAAGGCATTTAAGCTAATTAAGTTCCGAACCATGTCGGTTGAGACGAAGTCTGTAGCAAGTCATTTAGCTAGCGATACATCAATTACCAAACTTGGTGGCTTTTTGCGTAAAACTAAAATTGATGAGCTACCGCAATTAATTAATGTTGTGAAAGGTGATATGAGTTTAGTCGGCCCACGCCCTAATCTATTCAATCAAGAAGAATTGATTAGAGAGCGCGACGCACAAGGTGTGTATGATGTTTTACCAGGTGTAACTGGCTTAGCTCAGGTTCAGAACATTGACATGTCTACACCGAAGTTATTGGCTAAAACGGATAAGCAGATGATAGATACGCTAACCTTGAAAGATTACTTCAAATATATCTTGATGACAGCGACGGGCAGTGGCTCTGGTGATGCAGTTAAATGAACTCCATTCTAAGAATGAATCTTTCTCTTTTTGACCCTTGCTCTTCTAATCATTGGCTTAGTGATTTGAGAGTTTCATGCATGAGAGTATTGTTCGTGTAAGATACTGTCTTAATGAGTCACCAATCCCCCAATAGCTTAAAGTGTTCGAATTGTTGGGGTATTTATATCAATAACAAATTAAAGCACGAATGAAATATTCGGGTTATCTTTTGCAAGTTCTCTTTGCGAATTTAAATAATGTTCAACACATCCCACTCATGCAGTTTTTGTGGTTTATTAAATACTCATAAATAAGAATAACTTTATGCAACGTCTAAACTTCATATGGCACCTTTCTCGTTTTAAAAAGCGGGTTATCAGTGTTTCTATTGATGCTTTACTCATTATATTCTCTCTGCACATTGCGCTGTGGACAAGGCTAGGTGATTTCCAATTTTTGAATGATGGCGATAAGTTATTACTGACAGGCTTAACAGTAATAACTACCGTGCTTATTTTTACTAAATTAGGGCTTTATCGCGCAGTACTTAGGTACCTCACCTTTCAAGCATTGTTTGTGGTAACGGCTGGCGCAATATTGTCGGCAATCTCTTTGGCTCTGTTTGCCTATTATCTGCAAGAACCTGTCCCTCGTACGGTGCCTATTATTTACGGTGCTTATTTGGCCTTGTTGTGCGGTGGTTCTCGTTTGGTGGTTCGCAATCTTGTCGCGACGACGTCAAAAGATATTCGTCAAGAAGTGCTTATCTACGGTGCGGGGTCTGGCGGCCGACAATTGGCTGTCGCGTTAAGAGCATCTGAAAACTATCGAGTACGCGCGTTTATTGATGAAGATAAAACGCTCACCAATACCGTTATTTTGGGTTTGCCGGTTATTGATTTGGATAAAACGGAAGGGCTAATTGAAAAGCACGACGTTTCTAAAATCTTGCTTGCGATACCCAGTGCTTCTCGCGCTCGCCGTAAGCAAGTGTTGGAGTTATTGGCGCCACTGCCTGTTGAGATTCAAACCGTTCCTGAAATGGCGGATATTGTGTCAGGTAAAGCGAAAATTGATGAGCTTACCGATGTGCCTATTGAAGATTTGCTCGGCCGTGATGCGGTTGCGCCTCAACAAGCTCTGATGGAAGCCAACATCAAAGGTAAAGTGGTAATGGTGACCGGTGCTGGCGGCTCTATTGGTTCTGAACTTTGTCGTCAAATCCTTAAACAACAACCTAAAACATTAGTGCTGTTTGAAGTCTCTGAGTTTGGCTTATACCAAATTGATCGCGAGCTTTCGCTGGTCAAAGAAACCAAAGGTTATGAAGTGGAGATCGTACCACTATTAGGTTCGGTACAACGAACACATCGCTTGTTAACCTCAATGCAGTCTTTTGGTGTGCAGACGGTTTATCATGCCGCGGCTTATAAACACGTTCCTCTTGTCGAGTATAACGTTGTCGAAGGTGTGCGTAATAATGTTTACGGCACTTACTATACGGCTAAAGCGGCGATTGAAGCGGGTGTTGAATCCTTTGTGCTTATCTCGACAGACAAAGCGGTACGCCCAACTAACGTAATGGGTACCACCAAGCGTATGGCGGAATTAGGCCTGCAAGCTTTGGCTGAGCAAGAGAACCAAAAAGAGCACGGCACACGTTTCTGTATGGTTCGTTTTGGTAATGTGCTGGGATCGTCTGGTTCGGTCATTCCTCTGTTTAAAAGGCAGATAAAAGCCGGTGGTCCACTCACTGTTACCCACCGTGATATTACCCGTTTCTTTATGACCATCCCTGAAGCGGCGCAATTGGTGATTCAGGCGGGTGCGATGGGTAAAGGCGGTGATGTTTTCGTTCTTGATATGGGTGAATCGGTCAAAATCACAGACCTTGCAGCAAACTTGATCAATCTTTCAGGGCTTTCTGTTAAGAATGAAGAGAACCCTCATGGTGATATTGAGATCCAGTTCTCTGGCCTACGCCCTGGTGAGAAGCTCTATGAAGAGTTGTTGATTGGCGATAATGTCGCTCCAACCGCTCATGAGCGAATCATGACGGCACAAGAAGTGTTCTTACCGATTAATGAATATGACACGCTACTTGAATCTTTGGATTTCGCTTGTCACAACCTACAACATGATGCGATTCGCCAGCTTCTTCTCGATGCACCAACCGGGTTTAAGCCGACAGATGGGGTGGGGGATTTGGTTTGGAATGCTGCTCAGTACAAAGAGACGCTCCTTCTAGAACCTAGAACCTAGAACCTAGAACCTAGACCGATATTGGGTTCGGTGATGTGAATTATGACCTTCCGTTAGCGTGTTTTTTACACAATTCTTTCGAAGGTGTTCTGTTTATTGTCCATAATTACTATTAGCTTTAATAGCGATATGAGGCAGTAATCATGATAATAGATATTTCATCTAATCAAGAAATTGAAGAAAGTTTGGATCAAATATTGTGGGATGATTTTAGCTTTCAATATGTTACCAACAAAACCACAGTGATAGAGCAACCGGTGGTGCATGATCTAAAGTCACAGGACGATGATGAAGATCATGACACTGAAATTAATCTTCTAAACTGAAGAACCGAGAGTTTATTGTGGTTCCGCTTTTTCAATGTAGATGTAGGGATATAAATTTTCATATCCCTACTTTACGCCCTCCTAAAATGACGCTTTTTTTCACATTCGATCATCCTACCTGCGCCCTTTCTTGATCTTCCACTACAGTTTTGACTGTAAACTGTAGTAAAATTACGCTAATTTGTTTTTATACCGATTTATTTTGAATTGAACGAGGTCAGTCCTATGTCAGCTAAGAAGCCAATGGCTCTAGTGATCCTTGACGGTTACGGTTACCGTGAAGACAACCAAGACAACGCTATCGCGAACGCTAATACACCTGTATTAGACGGTCTTATTGCTAACCAACCTAACACGCTAATCTCGGCTTCTGGCTTAGATGTAGGCCTACCTGATGGCCAAATGGGTAACTCTGAAGTGGGTCACACCAACATCGGTGCGGGTCGCGTGGTATACCAAGATTTAACGCGCATTACTAAATCAATCGCAGATGGCGAGTTCGGTCAAACTGAAGCGCTAGTAAATGCTGTAGATAAAGCGGTTAAAGCAGACAAAGCCGTGCACATCATGGGCCTTATGTCTCCAGGTGGCGTTCACTCTCATGAAGATCACATCTACGCGGCTGTTGAAATGGCAGCAGAGCGTGGCGCAGAGAAAATCTACCTACACGCATTCCTAGACGGTCGTGATACGCCGCCACGTAGCGCAGAAAACACATTAGCGCGTTTCCAAGATCTATTCGCTAAACTAGGCAAAGGCCGTGTGGCTTCGCTTATTGGTCGTTACTACGCCATGGACCGTGATAACAACTGGGATCGCGTTCAAGAATCTTACGACCTGCTTACTCAAGCGAAAGGTGACTTCACGTTTGATACAGCCGTTGCTGGCCTAGAAGCGGCTTACGCTCGTGATGAAAACGATGAGTTTGTAAAAGCGACTGAAATCAAAGCAGAAGGCGAAGAATCAGCAGCTATCGTTGATGGCGATGCGGTTATCTTCATGAACTACCGTGCTGACCGTGCTCGTGAAATCACACGTGCGTTCGTGCCTAACTTCGACGGTTTTGAGCGTAACGTATTCCCAGCGATCGATTTCGTGATGCTGACTCAATACGCTGCAGACATCCCACTTCTATGTGCATTCCCACCGGCTTCTCTAGAGAACACTTATGGTGAATGGCTATCAAAAGAAGGCAAAACGCAGCTACGTATCTCTGAAACAGAGAAATACGCGCACGTGACGTTCTTCTTCAACGGCGGTAAAGAAGACGAGTTTGAAGGCGAAGAGCGTCAGCTTGTTGCTTCTCCAAAAGTAGCAACGTACGACCTACAGCCAGAAATGAGCGCACCAGAGCTTACTGAAAAGCTTGTTGCTGCGATCAAAGGCGGCAAATACGACGCTATCGTTTGTAACTTCCCTAACTGTGACATGGTTGGCCACACTGGCGTTTACGATGCAGCGGTTAAAGCCGTAGAGTCGCTAGACGAATGTCTGGGTAAAGTAGTTGAAGCAATCAAAGAAGCCGATGGCCAACTGCTTATCACAGCGGACCACGGTAACGCGGAAATGATGGTAAACCCAGAAACGGGCGGCATCCACACGGCGCACACTAACCTACCAGTGCCACTTATCTATGTAGGCAGCAAAAACGTTGAGTTCAAAGAAGGCGGTAAGCTGTCTGACCTTGCACCAACGATGCTTTCTCTGTCTGGTATCGCAATTCCGGCTGAAATGTCAGGTGAAGTGATCGTTAAATAGCTTTTAACTTTCATCGAATACTAGAACGGCTGCACGCGAGTGTGGCCGTTTTTTTGTATCTGGAATTTGAGTATAGATACGGGATGCGAGTAAACGAGATACGAAGAGCTTAAGAGCAGATGGGTGGTATGGGTAAACGAGATGCGAAGAGCTTAAGGGCGGATCCGGGATTCGGGTAAGCGAGTATCGAAGAGCTTAAGGGCGGATCCGGGATTCGGGTAAGCGAGTATCGAAGAGCTTAAGGGCTGGTGCATGATGCGAGTAAACGGGGTTCGAAGAGCTTAAGGCAGGTATTGGGTGAGAAAAACATGCAGGATACAGGTAGGGGAGAACAGAAGGACACGACCTTAAACAAAAGACGAAAAGAACGGCCTTGATATATATCGAAAGAGTGACATTTCTTGAATGATTAGGTAGCTTAAGGCTCATACTATACTTGTCTTTTACCTTATCCCTAGGCTGTTTATATGAACTCAAACCCAGACCGTTGGAAGCAACGACTGCAAAACTTAATGAAAGCGCAGCAAAGGCTTGAGAGAGCGTGCTCACAAGATAGCTACAATGAGTTAGAGCTCGCTGGGTTAGTACAAACTTTTGAATTTTCTTTCGAACTTACATGGAAGACCCTTAAAGACTTACTTGAGTTTGAAGGGTTTGATGTGGCTTCGCCGAGGAGCGTTTTTCGTACAGCCTTAGAAGCTAAGCACCTATCTTCGGAGCAGTGTGAGATCATGCTTGAAGCACTCATAAAACGAAATTTATTGTCCCACACCTATGATGAGGAAAATGTCCTTGAAGCTCAGTCACTGATCTTAGAGTCATTTTCACCAGTGATAGGGCAAGTCACACTCTATTTAAAGCTTAAATGTGATCAAGAGGGTCAATGCGAACAAGAGGTTAAATGTGATCGATAGTTATTTGGTTAGCCCAGGCTCTGTCGGCCTTAAGCCTCATCAATATCAGCTGATTGAGGATGTTGTTTTGAACCATGCTTCAGTCATTCATGCCTGGGTGTTTGGTTCTAGAGCCCTTGGAACTTATAAAGATAACTCTGACATCGATATTGTTATCGAGGGGGACGGTATTTCGTTAAGTGTCGTCGCAGGCTTGCAAGATCGTTTAGAACAATCGTCACTTCCATTCAAGGTTGACTTGCTCGTTAAGCATAGAATTACATCGAATGAGCTACTTGCCCATATTGACACCTATGGGATTAAACTCAAATAATCGAGCGTATTTTTATTAGTGTATCGATGATGTTGATTATTGAACCGATTGTTTACGCTTTGCCAGTTTATCTCGAACCTGAGTACCTGAATTGACTCGGCCATGTTTTTTATCATCAATAGAAAACGATAATAGTTTCATTAGCGCTATAGCTTCTTCTCTACGCTTTCGATCTTCATAAGATTCAATCGTATAAGCGGGTTTACCATTTTGAGTAATGGTCATAGGCTCCGATAAATCGAGGTTAGCCGCGTGCTTTTTTAAGTAACTTATCGTTTTAGTGGGCATTATCATTATCATTATCTCTTCATATTAAATTTTAAATATAGACTGTGTTGTCTGGTGATAATGGCGCTTCTTGATGGTGAAACTTTATATTGTTTGCCTAACGAGATAAGGTTTATAGCGTTTTATCTACAACCGAACGCTCCAAATCCAACAACCATTCTTTGCGGTTCATGCCGCCAGTGTAGCCCGTTAATGTACCGTTCGCCCCAATCACTCGATGGCAGGGGACAACAATGCTAAACGGGTTTTTACCGTTCGCACCACCGACGGCCCTTACGGCTTTCGGGTTATCCATTCTTTTCGCTTGTTCACCGTAGCTGATGGTTTCCCCATAAGGGATACTGGTCAATGCGACCCATGCTTTAAGTTGAAAATCGGTACCTCTGGGTTCTAAAGGTAAGTCAAAATGGGTGCGTTGGCCTGCAAAGTATTCGTCTAACTGTTTCGCCGCCAGTTGGCAAAGTTCATCTGGATTGCTAGTCATTAGCTCTTCGTGATTTACATGGTCAATTTCAATAAGCGATACACCATTACTCACAATGATCATCTTGCCAATCGGTGCGTCATAAAGCATTTTGTAAGTGGTGCCTTCCATGTCATCTTCCTTCTTCTAGTCTTTTTCTGTTCTCAAGCTCTTCGAATCTCGATACTCGAATCTCTCATCTGCTCTTAAATCTTTTCGCATCCCGATTACTCGAATCTCGTATCTGCTCTTATATCTTTTCGCATCCCGATTACTCGAATCTCGTATCTGCTCTTATATCTTTTCGCATCCCGATTACTCGAATTTCGTATCTGCTCTTAAATCTTTTCGCATCCTGATTAGTCGAATCTCGTATCTGCTCTTATATCTTTCCGCATCCCGATTACCCGAATCTCGCATCTGCTCTTACATTTTTTCGCATCTCGGTTACCCGAATCTCGCATCTGCTCTTATATCTTTTCGCATCTCGGTTACTCGAATCTCGAATCTGCTCTTATATCTTTTCGTATCCCGATTACTCGCATCCCGCATCTGCTTTCCCCCTAATACGAAGCGCAAACAAGTACCCAGAAATACCGCCCATGATGTTTCCTAGTGCTAAGCCAACAAACATCCCTTCGACACCATCGACTTGGCTGCCTATCCACGCAAAGGGCAAGGTGAATACAAACAGGCGCATGAAGCTCCATTGGAATGCTTTAAGTGGTTGATGCATCGCGTTCATCGCGCTGATCAGCATCATTACAATACCTTGGAACCCATAGCTAAACGGGACAACTAATAAGTAGTGCCACAAGATGCCTCGCACGGATTCTTCTTGAGAAAATAGGGCGGCTAAAGGGATGCTCAATGGCACCATCATTAAGAAAATCAAACCTTGGAACATCACGGCAAAGCGCATGCTTAAGAACAGAGCCTTGAAACTACGCTGTGGGTTATCAGCGCCAAAGTTTTGCGCCATGAAAGGCGTGAGGGCAGAAGTTAGAGACATCAACACGATGATCAAAATCGATTCAATACGCTGGGCAGCCCCGTAAGCCGCTACGGCTTCTGTCCCTTGTTTGGCTAACATCATCATGATAATGGCGCCAGCAATTGGGTTCAGGGCATTGGAAAGGGCGGCGGGTGTGCCGATGGTTAAGATCTGTTTCCAGTCATCGATGAGTTTTTTTAGTTTGGGCGGAGCAAGTAGCTTTTCTCGTATGGTTAATACATACAGTGAGCCACACAACGCACCAAACCAACTGAATCCGCTAGCAATGGCTGCGCCTTGAATCCCTAATTCCGGGAAAGGCCCATAACCGAAGATCAGCAGCGGGTCGAGAATGCCGTTAATAAGGCCGGCCAGCATCATGATCTTAGCGGGTGTTTTGGTGTCGCCGCTCGCTCGTATCGCGCTGTTGCCTGCCATTGGTATAACAAGCAGTGGTATCGCTAAATACCAGACTGTCATGTATTCAGATATGAGTGGCAGTAATTCAGGTTCAGCACCTAATAGAGTAAACATAGGCTCTAGCGTGAAAAGCCCTAGTGTCGATGCAAAACCAACAAGCAGCACAGCAAGCAATAAACCGTGGCAGGTAAAACGAGCTGCATTTTGCGCGCAGCCTTGGCCAAGCAACCGTCCGATACATGTCGACAAGCCAATGCCTATACCCATAGTAATGCAGTTGATGGCGAAGGTGACAGGGAAGGTAAAGCTCACCGCTGCGAGTGCTTGTGTGCCGAGCAATGAGATAAAGAAAGTATCGACAAGGTTAAACATCAAGATCGCCACCATACCGAATATGGTCGGTATGGTCATGGTACGCAATGTACTCTCAATTGGGGCGGTTAATAGCCCGTGCTTATCTTGCATGTAAAACGCCGATTGAAACCAAAACCGTAGGATAAACAGATGCGGGCGGGAAGGGAATAGCTTAAAGAGCAGATACGAGATGCGAGTAATCGGGATACGAAGAGCTTAAAAGCAGAAGCGGGATTCGAGTAAGCGAGATGCGAAGAGCTTAAAAGCAGATACGAGATGCGGGTAAACGAGTATCGAAGAGCTAAAAGCGGAGAAAAGAAAAGCAGCCTTCTTTTGCTTAACCCCCTGACATTTACACAGGATTATTCGCAGGGGGCGTTTTTGCTTTTCGTATCTCGCATCCCGTTTACTCGCATCTGCTCTTACTTGCTCTTATCTGCTCATTGGATCACAATTTTTATCTTTTCCCCCTTGGGTTCTTTCACATCGCCCCAACATACTGATTAACCCATGCCAATTGTGGCAACTATCATATTAAATGGAAATTATCAGGAGATACGACCGATGAATATCCGTCCTCTACACGACCGAGTTATCGTTGAGCGCCAAGAAGTTGAATCTAAGTCTGCTGGTGGCATCGTTCTAACTGGTTCTGCCGCTGAAAAATCAACGCGCGGTACTATTCTAGCTGTCGGCAAAGGCCGCATTTTAGAAAATGGTTCAGTACAACCATTGGACGTTAAAGTTGGCGATACTGTTATCTTTTCTGAAGGCTACGGCACTAAAACTGAAAAGATCGACGGCAAAGAAGTTCTGATCATGTCTGAAAACGACATCATGGCGATCGTTGAGTAATCCGCGCCACACATTGAACTGATTTAATAAAGAATTTTAAAGGAAATTAAGATGGCTGCTAAAGACGTTAAATTTGGTAACGACGCACGTATTAAAATGCTAGAAGGTGTAAACGTTCTGGCTGACGCAGTAAAAGTAACGCTAGGTCCTAAAGGCCGTAACGTTGTTCTAGACAAATCATTTGGCGCACCGACTATCACTAAAGATGGTGTTTCAGTTGCACGTGAAATCGAACTTGAAGACAAGTTCCAAAACATGGGCGCACAAATGGTTAAAGAAGTGGCTTCGCAAGCGAATGACGCGGCGGGCGACGGAACAACTACAGCAACAGTATTGGCTCAGTCTATTATCGCTGAAGGCCTAAAAGCGGTTGCTGCTGGCATGAACCCAATGGATCTTAAGCGCGGCATCGACAAAGCGGTTATCGCGGCTGTTGAAGAGCTGAAGAACCTTTCTGTTCCTTGTTCAGACACGAAAGCTATCGCGCAAGTAGGTACTATCTCTGCGAACTCTGATTCGACAGTAGGTAACATCATTGCTGAAGCGATGGAAAAAGTAGGTCGTGATGGCGTTATCACGGTTGAAGAAGGTCAGGCTCTACAAGACGAGCTAGACGTAGTTGAAGGTATGCAGTTTGACCGCGGTTACCTATCTCCTTACTTCATCAACAACCAAGAAGCCGGTTCTGTTGATCTGGATAGCCCGTTCATTCTTCTTATCGACAAGAAAGTTTCGAACATCCGTGAACTTCTTCCGACTCTAGAAGCAGTTGCTAAGGCATCTCGTCCACTTCTTATCATCGCTGAAGATGTAGAAGGCGAAGCGCTGGCAACTCTTGTTGTGAACAACATGCGTGGCATCGTTAAAGTGGCTGCTGTTAAAGCCCCTGGTTTCGGCGACCGTCGTAAATCTATGCTGCAAGACATCGCTATCCTAACGGGCGGCACGGTTATCTCTGAAGAGATCGGCCTAGACCTTGAGAAAGTAACGCTAGAAGACCTAGGTCAAGCTAAGCGCATTACGATCACTAAAGAAAACTCAACCATCATCGATGGTGCGGGTAATGAAGACATGATCAAAGGTCGTGTTTCTCAAATTCGTCAACAAATCGAAGATGCAACGTCTGACTACGATAAAGAAAAACTTCAAGAGCGCGTAGCTAAGCTAGCTGGCGGTGTTGCAGTAATCAAAGTTGGCGCTGCGACTGAAGTTGAGATGAAAGAGAAGAAAGACCGCGTAGAAGATGCACTTCACGCAACTCGCGCTGCTGTTGAAGAAGGTGTGGTTGCTGGTGGTGGTGTTGCACTTATCCGCGCTGCGTCTAAAGTTGCTGGCCTTGAAGGCGACAACGAAGAGCAAAACGTAGGTATCCGCGTTGCACTACGTGCAATGGAAGCGCCTATCCGTCAAATCACAACCAATGCTGGTGATGAAGAATCAGTTGTTGCTAACAATGTTCGTGCTGGCGAAGGTAACTACGGTTACAACGCGGCTACTGGCGAATACGGCGATATGATTGAGATGGGTATTCTTGACCCAACTAAAGTGACTCGTTCTGCACTTCAGTTCGCAGCATCAGTTGCTGGTCTTATGATCACAACAGAAGCGATGATCACAGACAAGCCTCAAGATTCTGGCCCTGCAATGCCTGATATGGGTGGCATGGGCGGTATGGGTGGTATGGGCGGCATGATGTAATCATCCCCCTTTCTCGTAACAGAGAAAGCTATACATAAGCTTTAGAACGGAGACCTCGGTCTCCGTTTTTGTTTTTGAAGAGCAGATACGAGATGCGAGTAATCGGGATGAGAAGAGCTTTAAGGGCAGATACGAGATACGGGTAATCGAGATACGAAGAGCTTGAAAAGCAGATGAGAGATGTGGGTAATCGCGATACGAAGAGCTTGAAAGGCAGATGAGAGAGACGAGTAAGCGAAATTTGAGAAGATAAAAGCATAGAATCTGAACTGTCTCTAACTTGGTTCTTTATTAATACTTTTCTACGATGTTCTTTTGAGATGATTAGGTTTTCGGTCTTTAGGTAGAAATTGTGCTTTATAGAAAACTTGATGTTTGGCAACGAAGTCGGCAGTTATCGATAAATGTTTATCGGGGAATGTCTATATGCAGAGATTTTGGTTTTAAAGATCAGATTACTCGCAGTGCTTTATCTGTACCTAGCAATATTGCTGAAGGTTGTGAGCGAAAGTCTCTTAAAGAGCGTAAGCACTTCTTTGCAATCGCGAAGGGCTCAATCGGTGAGTTTGCAACACAAGCTGATATAGGCGTTGAAGTCGGATTTATTCCTAGGGACGTTGGTGAGCTGTGGCAATCTGAAGCGCTTCAAATCTCACGCATGTTAGGAGCTTTAATCAAGTCACTAGAACAATAACTTCCCCTTCTTCTTGCTTAATAAACTCGCTGTTATGTTTTGGTCTTTCACCTCCGCTCTTTGCTTTTCGCATCTCGTTCACTCGAATCCCGCATCTGCTCTTTGCTTTTCGCATCTCGTTCACTCGAATCCCGCATCTGCTCTTTGCCTTTCGCACCTCGTTCACTCGTATCTCTAATCTGCTTTTAGTCTTTTCGCATCTTGCCACTCGAATCCCTCATCTGCTTTTATTCTTTTCGCATCTCGTTACTCGCATCCCGCATCTGCTCTTAACCATTGCTCTTTATGATTTTGCGTCTTATATTCAACAGTACAGTTATGACATTGATCTAACATGGATAGCTGTTGAATAAAGGATAATAAATGCTTGATTGAAAATGGATTAATCAAGTCAACAATAAGTCAGTGGAGACTCCCCAATGAAAAAACTACTTTCAGTACTTGCTGTTTCTGCAGCGGTAATGGCGCCAGCAGCATTTGCTTCTTCGCCTGTTATGTTCTCAACGATCAACGGTTTTAACGCACCCGATTCAGATGCGGTTGGCGGTGTACGTGTTGCGTTGCTTCATGGGCAAGTGAATGACGTTAAAGGTGTCGACCTTGCTATTATTGGTATGTCAGAGACGCAAACGACGACAGGTGTAAACTTGGGTATTTTTGGTGCGCATAAAGTAAACCAAGAAATGACCGGTGCTTCACTGGGTATATTCAACTGGAACCCTGGAAAAACGACAGGTTTGAACTTGGGTGCAGTTAACATCACTAATGATGTAAAAGGCGCGAACGTGAGTTTTGTTAACTATTCTGAAGGCGACACTTTGGTTGATGTTGGTGCGGCTAACCTTTCAGAAGTGTCTACGGTCCAGGTTGGTATCTTCAACAAAACAACGAAGATTGAAGGCGTGCAAATTGGCTTGATCAACTGTGCTGATAACGGCTTCTTCCCGTGCTTCCCAATTGTAAACTTCGCTAAATAGAACATGAATTTCACGAAATAAAACACGGTTGAGCCTCTAGATTCACTATTGGTGAGTTAAGCGATTTATTAGTGTTCAAACCTATCAATGCCTAAATTCTTTTGTTTAGGCATTATTCTTTTGTTTAGGCATTATTCTTTTGTTTAAGCATTGTTCTTTTGTTTAGACACTGTTCTTTTGTTGAAGCTCTGTTGTTTCAATCCCCTTTCCGATTTACCTACCTCAAATTAGTTAATAAGCACTTGGTTTTATACTTTCTATTGCAGTATTTTTACTTATAAGTACAATGTGCGCTAAAATCACAACGTCGACTTATATGCTTTGATAAAACACCATACCATCGATTTTAAAAAGGCTTTCTTAAGCCTTACCGCCAGTTTTTTAGTCGTTTTGGGCTTATTGCTCGTTGATTCAGCGGAAGAATCAGATAAACAGTATGGAATCGAAAACCAAGGTGTCACGCGCTCTCTTGCTGAGCTCACAAAGATCATTAATGCCCTTGAATACAACATCACGGCACTTTACCCACTGCATGGCGATACTTATGTGTTCTCGCATGAAAAAAAGGTAGAGGGTGAGACATGCTATTTCATCAGTGAGGAGCAACAAGCCCCTCGTTTTGACTTCATGTTCTCCGGCCCTAGCGAAATGTGTGATCCGAAGTCAGAGCTTAACTCGGAAGCCGGTAAGCGCTTATTCATCGCTCCAACCATGGCTTATTTTGCCAATACTATTGATACCATCTCTGCGATTTATTTTATCTCGAAAGAGAAGTTTATTATCTCTTCGCCTTCTGATTTTGCCCGCACGATTAAGGGCGATACCTTTGATTCTGTGGTGAACAGTCGTCCATACTGGGTGAATACGATTCGTTTTGGCTTAGCGCAAGGTCAAGACCAAGTTGTCTATACGGGCCAATATGATGATTACCTGACGGGTAAAAAAGTCGTGACGTTAACCAAAGGCATTTACGTTAATGGTGAGTTTAAAGGGGTATTGGGTGTCGATGGCTATGTCTCTAACCTCGTATCGAACCCTACTCATGGTTATAAAGTCACCAGTACTCGAGGCGCAAACAAGTACGGGGTTATGGACTTTACCTATTCCAAGCCTTTGTATGTTGATGACATTAACACTCAGTTATATCTCAGTATTGAAGAAGAGAAGAGCGAGCACTTTCTGCATGTATTGGAGATGGAGAAGATTCAGCTTTCGATACTGTTTGTTTTGTATTTGCTCTCGGTTTTATGGCTATGGCGTTTTTATACAAGACAAGAACACCAGCGTTTGAATGACCTAGCAATGTGCGACCCATTAACTGGTTTACTGAATCGACGCGGCTTTGAAGCTCGATTACTGGCTCAGGACGAACAGCCGATTATTGGTGTTGGGGTGTTTGATATCGATGATTTTAAAGTGGTTAATGACCGCTATGGCCACAAAACAGGGGACGAGGTGATTTGCCATGTGGCTCAGTTGATGCTGAACAGCGTTAGGCAGCAAGATATCGTGGCACGGTTTGGTGGTGAAGAGTTTGTTGTCGCGATCACGGGTGAATCATCTGAATTGCTTTCATCGATTTTTCAACGGATTCAAAATGACATTAGCCTGCAAAGTTACCGATGTCCGACGGGTGATAAGGTGAATATTTCTGTTTCTGGGGGAGCGACGCTCTATTCTCTGTACAAGTTCGATAGTGTCGGGCACTTGTGGGAAAACCAGAGTATTCGTTCGTCTGATGAACAGCTTTATAAGGCGAAAACCGCGGGTAAGAATCAAGTGTGTATTCACGTGCATTAAGCGCTTGTCTAAAAACTCAAAGCCTAGTCGTTTGACTAGGCTTCTTTTTCGTTTCTAAGAATTCGTCTCTAAGAATTTTCCTCTAAGAAATCGAATCTAAGGACAAAATGTCTTTAAGATAAACGCATCTAAAATTAGAGGTTACTTCTTCACGCGACCTTTATTCATCCACTTCTGATGCACACCACGACGCAGGCTTTGGAAACTGTTTTCCACCTTGTCGACACCAAGCAGTATCACAAGCGCCATTAGAGTGATGATGACAGACTGAGAAAGGTGTCCTAAGGCAATCATCATGCCTAATGCTGCGAGTACCCAGATAATCGCGGCTGAAGTGACGCCATGAATCTTGCCATCCAATGTCATCATTACCCCGGCCCCAAGAAATCCCACCCCCGTTATTATCTGACCAAGCACACGGGCTTGATCGAGTGTGTTGGGAGATAAGCTAATCGCCATGGTGAGAAAGAAATAAGTACCGCTGATAATCAAAATGGAGGTTCGTATTCCAACGGGTTTACCGCGGGTTTGCCTTTCGATTCCGATTAATGATCCACACAGCATACATGCTGCGAGGCCTGCCCAGCTAAAGGGGGCAAGGTTGAGAGTTTGTTCTATAAATTGTGTCATATCACCCCTCCTAAAAATTTAGAATAGAGCCGAGTATGCTAATAATAGACCGGACGATCGAACAAAAACTTTTTGTCTTAACGATTGGATTGTCTGCTTAAGGTTTAACAGCCGGTGGTGGTCAACGAGAAGGTAGGGGAGTTTTCTTTTGTCGCTTCTTGATGTTTAAGACGATAAGAAGCGACGATTATTCCAGATAGGGTTATTCAATGTGTAGATCGAGTGGCGTCTTGCTGCTACGGCCGCCAATCTCGCGAGTTAACTTAGGTACGAGGTAGCCAGAAATCTCAGAGATCAAACCCTTAAAGTGCATCTTTGCTTCTTCATCGGAGATATAGAAGTGAGCGGCGCCCTGAACTTTATCAAGTACATGCATATAGTAAGGTAAAACACCGGCATCGAATAGCTTTTCGCTTAATTCTTTCAAAGAGTTAGCGCTATTGTTAACGCCTTTTAGCATCACCCCCTGATTAAGCAGAGTCGCCCCAGTTAGCTTTAGCTTATGAAAGGCTTGTTTGAGTTCTAAATTGATTTCATTGGCGTGATTGATATGACTGACCATCACCACGTTGAGGCGAGTTCGAGCTAACAATTGGCATAGCTCATCCGTCACTCGAGCAGGGATCACAACCGGTAATCGGCTATGAATTCGAACGGTTTTTACATGCGGAATCTGTTCGATGGCATTGATCAGCCATTCGAGTTCGCTGTCTTTGGCCATTAAAGGGTCGCCACCGGATAAGATAACTTCGTTGATCTCTGGATGAGTGGCTACATAGTCGAGGCTGGTTTGCCACACAGACTTCGAGCCCTTGTTATCTTGATAAGGGAAATGACGGCGGAAGCAGTAGCGGCAGTTTACAGCGCACCCCCCTTTTACAATCATCAGTGCGCGGTTTTTGTATTTATGCAGCAGTCCAGGAATCGCGTTTTCTTGCTCTTCTAATGGGTCGGCTGAATAGCCTTGATGAACCTCGAACTCTTCATTGAGTGGTAACACCTGACGCAATAGAGGGTCGTGTGGGTTGCCTTTTTCCATTCGTTCTACAAAGCTTAAGGGAACTCGAAGTGAAAACAGCTCACGTGCCGCGAATCCGTTTTGCCACGGTGTTGGGTCTATTTCCAATGCTTGAAGCAGTTTTGTCGGGTCAGAGATCGCATTCGATAGTTGTTTGAGCCAGTTTTGCTCAACAGATTCGACTTTTCGGGTTATGATATGCGGCATTGAAATTAACTCAAAGATGTGGAAGAGAAAATCATGGCGTCAGTAAGCACCAATGAATTCAAAGGCGGTTTAAAATTCATGTTAGATAATGAGCCTTGCGCAATTATCGACAATGAATACGTTAAGCCAGGTAAAGGCCAAGCGTTTAACCGTGTAAAACTTCGTAAACTGCTGTCAGGCAAAGTGTTAGAGAAAACATTCAAGTCAGGCGAAAGCTTTGAGCTTGCAGATGTTGTTGACGTTGAACTAGGCTACCTATACAACGATGGCGAATTCTACCACTTCATGAACAACGAAACATTTGAGCAAATCGCAGCAGACGTAAAAGCAGTCGCTGATTCAGCAAAATGGTTAGTTGAAAATGACGTTTGTACTCTAACGTTGTGGAATGATAACCCTATCACAGTTACTCCGCCAAACTTTGTTGAGATCCCAGTAACTGAAACTGATCCTGGCCTGAAAGGCGATACACAGGGTACGGGTGGTAAACCTGCAACTCTAGCAACAGGCGCGGTAGTTCGTGTACCTCTATTCATCGCTATCGGTGAAGTTGTTAAAGTTGATACTCGTACTGGCGAATACGTTGGTCGTGTAAAATAATTTGATTGTGTCCACCTTGTTTAAGGTGGCTCAGTGAAATAGAAAAGGTCGCTTATGAGCGGCCTTTTTTGTATCTGGCGATCAGGAGAAGCGGTAGGGGCAGATGCGAGTAACCGAGATGCGAGATACGAAGAGCTTGAAGGGCAGATGCGAGTAAACGAGATTCGGGATACGAAGAGCTTGAAGAGCAGATACGAGTAAACGAGATGCGGGATATGAAGAGCGGGAAAGGCAGATTCGAGTAACCGAGATGCGGGATACGAAGAGCAGGAAAGGCAGATTCGAGTAAACGGGATGCGAGATACGAAGAGCTTGAAGAGCAGATACGAGTAACCGAGATGCGAGATACGAAGAGCTGGAAGGGCAGATACGAGTAAGCGGGATGCGAGATACGAAAAGCTGAAAGAGCAGATTCGAGTAAGCGGGATGCGAGATACGAAGAGCGGGAAAGGCAGATTCGAGTAAACGAGATGCGAGATACGAAAAGCGGAAGGGGCAGATTCGAGTAAGCGGGATGCGAGATACGAAGAGCAGGAGCGAGTTAGAGGATAATAGATTCGACAAGCAATAAAAAAGCAGAGCTGGATAACCTAGCTCTGCTTTCGCTTTTCTGCTTTTAAGCTCTTCGAATCTCGATTACTCGAATCCCGCATCTGCTTTTAAGCTCTTCGATACTCGTTTACTCGAATCCCGCATCTGCTTTTAAGCTCTTCGATACTCGTTTACGCGAATCTCGTATCTGCTCTTAAATCATAAAGATGAAGATAACAGACAGTGCGCTGATTAGGCCTGCAACAAAGTAGCAGCCAACTTTACCTGCAACGCCGACGTGGAACTTAAGGTCGTGCATGCCGTGGTGAAGACGGTGCATTGCGTGCCACATTGGTAGTGCTAGTGTACCGATGATGAATAGCGCACCGATAATGCTGGTGGCGAACTCAGAGACACGTTCGTAGCTCATTGCATCCGCATCGATAATGCCCATTGGCACTAAGATACCCAGCACTAAAATCGTGATTGGTGTGATCATCGCGAACCAAGTACCGCCAGCGCCAAATAGGCCCCACCAGATTGGTTCATCAGAGCGTTTAGGATTGTGGTTAACAGGTTTCATTTTGTAATTTGTGTTCATAACGAAGCTCCTTACACCACCATGAGAACGATTAAAGAAATAAATGCCACCGCTGCCCACTGGGTCAGTACGATGATTCTTTTATCTACCAATTTGCCTTTAAGACGGATTGGCATTACTTGAGGCATCATGCTGAAGAAGGTCTGAGCGTGCAGTAAGCTGCCTAGCAGTGCCACGATGTTGATACCAACAACGACAGGGTTAGCCATAAAGCTCAACCAACCTTCCCACGCTTCAGGACCTTTCACTAGCGAACCCAAACCGAAGGTTAGGAACAGAGTGAATAGAATTAAAGGCAGTACAGTCGCTTCACGTAGCATGTAGAAACGGTAGAACGGATGGTTGCTCCACCACGTTCTCTTCATTTCACGAACATAAGGTTTACGATTGCTCATATTACGCTTCCTCCGTCGCTTTAACCGGCTCGCCATCAGGTTTGAACATCGAAATAACGAAGTCCATTGAAGACTCAACTTTACCTTGGTTTACTGCAGCCGCTGGGTCTACTTTCTTCGGACATACGTCAGAACAGTAACCTACAAACGTACAGCCCCAAGCGCCATTGTCGCCATTGATAAGCTTCATACGTTCAGCTTTACCATTGTCACGGCTATCTAGGTTGTAGCGGTGAGCAAGAGCAAGTGCCGCAGGGCCGATGAACTCAGGGTTTAGACCAAACTGAGGACACGCGGCGTAACACAAACCACAGTTGATGCAGCCAGCGAACTGTTTGTACTTCGCCATTTGCTCTGGAGTTTGGATGTTAGTGCCGTCTTCTGGCTTACGGTCGTTACCAATGATGTAAGGCTTGATTGCTTCAAGGCGCTCGATGAACGGCGTCATGTCGACAATCAAATCTTTCTCGATTGGGAAGTTAGCCAATGGTTCAATTTTGAAGCCATTCGGGTAATCACGTAAGAAGCTTTTACATGCCAGTTTTGGCACGCCATCAACCATGATGCCGCAAGAACCACAAATCGCCATACGACAAGACCAACGGTAAGACAGGTCTTTATCTAGGTTATCTTTGATGTAACCAATCGCATCAAGTACTGACATGGTTTCATCAAACGGAACTTCAAAGGTTTGAAAGTGAGGTTCTGCATCGTGCTCAGGGTCATAACGCAGGATTTCAATTTTTTGGATTCGATTCGCTGACATTATGCTTGCTCCTCTTCGCTCTTCTTAGCATTCTCTTCTGCCGCTTTTTCAGCAGCAGCGGCTTTCTCGGCTGCTTCACCGTATAGACGAGCTTTAGGTTGAGATTTAGTAATCTTAACGCCGCTGTAGTCGATAGTTGGTGCTGCATCTTCGTTGTAGAAAGACAGAGAGTGTTTCAGGAAGTTCACATCATCACGTTCTGTGCAGTTGTCGTCTAGACGTTGGTGTGCACCGCGAGACTCTTTGCGAAGAATCGCTGAGTGAACCATTGCTTCAGCAACTTCAAGACCGTAGCCCACTTCGATAGCGTAAAGTAGGTCAGTGTTGAACACTTTGCCTTTGTCTTTAATGCTGATCTTCTTGTAGCGCGCTTTCAGTTCGGTGATTTTGTCGATGGTTTCTTGCATCAAGTCTTCTTGACGGTAGATACCACAACCCGCTTCCATGGTGTGACCCATTTCAGTACGGATGTCAGCCCAGTTCTCATCGCCTTCTTGAGCCAAGATACCTGCGATGCGATCTTCAACCGCTTTAATTTGCTTAGTGATGGCTTCTTCATTCCAGCCTTTGAATTCAGCTGCACGTTTCACGGCTTGTTCACCGGCTACGCGGCCAAATACGACGAACTCAGCCAGAGAGTTAGAACCTAGGCGGTTTGCACCGTGTAGGCCAACTGAAGCACATTCACCAACGGCGAATAGGCCTTTAATGCGAGTTTCACACGTACCGTTAGTTTCAATACCACCCATGGTGTAGTGAACGGTAGGGCGAATTGGGATTGGCTCTTTTGCTGGATCAACGTTTACGTATGCTTTTGCAAGCTCACAGATGAACGGAAGACGCTCTTGCAGGTACTCTTCACCAAGGTGGCGAAGGTCAAGGTGTACGACATCACCAAGTGGGTGCTTGATGGTGTTGCCTTTCTGCTGCTCGTGCCAGAATGCTTGAGAAACTTTGTCACGAGGACCCAGTTCCATGTATTTGTTTTTCGGCTCGCCCACTGGAGTTTCAGGGCCCATGCCGTAATCTTGTAGGTAACGGTAGCCGTTCTTGTTGACGATGATACCGCCTTCACCACGACAACCTTCGGTCATCAAGATGCCAGTGCCCGGTAGGCCTGTTGGGTGGTATTGAACGAACTCCATATCACGCAGTGGTACACCGTGGCGATAAGCCATTGCCATACCGTCGCCAGTTACGATGCCGCCGTTGGTATTGCAGTGGTAAACACGACCTGCGCCACCCGTTGCTAATACAACAGATTTCGCTTTGATCGTAACAAGCTCACCTTCAGACATATGAATCGCGATTAGGCCTTGTACTTCGCCATCTTCAACGATCAAATCCACCACAAAGTACTCATCAAATCGTTTGATTGTGTCGTACTTCATCGAAGTCTGGAACAGAGTATGAAGCATGTGGAAGCCGGTTTTATCCGCTGCGAACCACGTTCTCTCTACTTTCATACCGCCGAATCGGCGTACGTTTACTTCACCGTTTTCTTTACGACTCCATGGGCAGCCCCATTGTTCCATTTGGATCATTTCGCGAGTCGAGTTTTCAACAAAGTATTCAACAACATCCTGTTCACATAGCCAGTCGCCACCGCCAACAGTATCGTTGAAGTGGTTATCTAGGCTATCTTCGTCTTTAATTACTGCTGCTGAACCGCCTTCTGCTGCTACCGTGTGCGAACGCATTGGGTAAACTTTAGAAATCAGTGCTACTTCCAATTCAGGATTAGCTTCAGCCGCAGCGATAGCTGTACGAAGACCAGCGCCGCCTGCGCCGATGACTGCGATATCTGTGGTAATTGTCTTCACAGTTATTCTCCAGTGTGATGCGGAGTATTCCGCTTGTAATTATAAAAAGCTTATTTAGAGAGCAATAAACGGCAGCAACCGTTTCTCACCCCTAAGCCTTAAGTGGTAGGTTCAGTGTACGAGAGGAAGGTATTTGAAAAGTTGATGTATTTGGGTTTTTAGGTCGGTAATGCATATGGGGGCATAGAAATTATAGGTTATGTGACTGCAATCACGGCAATGAATTGTTGATAACCATTCCCCCACAAGACACGTGTTAACGGCTTGTTGAGTATGATTTTCGTTATCAATGTTGATGTGGAAGCTGTATTGATAATTGTATTGTAGAACGTAATTTTCTGGCTTCATTAAAACAACATTTTGCTTTCATCAATAGACAGATAGAAGCTTACAAAAGAGACGAAAGGTGGTAATTTTCGTCGCCTAGAATTCAGTGATATGGAACTTAATAATGCAATCTACATGGCAACCGGCCGCAACCATTAAGCAGTTAAAGCAACGTGCTGATATCCTTAATCAAATTCGTCAGTTCTTTACAGAACGAAACGTGATGGAAGTGGATACGCCTGCGATGAGTCACGCTACGGTGACGGATGTGCATTTGCATACGTTCAAAACTGAATTCGTAGGGCCGGGTTATGCGCACGGCCAGCCATTGTTCTTTATGACCAGTCCAGAGTTTCATATGAAACGACTGTTAGCGGCGGGCAGTGGCTGTATCTACCAAATTTGTAAGTCTTTTCGTAATGAAGAGAATGGCCGTTATCACAACCCTGAGTTCACCATGTTGGAGTGGTATCGCGTTGGCTTTGATCATCATGACCTGATGGATGAAATGGATTTGCTGTTACAGCAGGTTCTAAAATCAGGTGTTGCGGAGCGAATGACTTACCAACAAGCCTTTATTGATGTATTGGGTGTGTGTCCATTAGAAGATTCTATGGATACTTTAAAGCAGGCTGCCGCAAAACTAGGGCTCAGCGACATTGCAGATCCAGAAGACGATCGTGACACCTTGCTGCAGCTGCTGTTTAGTATTGGGGTTGAAGCTAAGATAGGGCAACAAGTACCTGCGTTTGTTTATGACTTCCCAGCATCACAAGCGGCGTTAGCCAAGATTAACCCGAATGATCCACGAGTGGCTGATCGCTTTGAGGTGTACTTCAAAGGGATTGAATTGGCAAACGGCTTCCATGAACTAGATAAACCACAAGAACAACTTCAGCGCTTTGAAGGTGATAATGCCAAACGTATTGAGATGGGCTTATCGCCTCAACCGATTGACCATCACTTGATTGAGGCATTAAAAGCGGGCTTACCAGACTGTGCCGGTGTTGCTTTAGGTATCGATCGTCTGATCATGCTGGCGCTCGGCTACGACCACATCGATGATGTGACGGCTTTCCCGTTCCCGCGTTCTTAGCTTTTTGTTCAGTTAGTCCTACTTACTGCTTGGCTAACTGACCAAAATACCAGTACCCACGACGGCAACAATAGCACCTATCCAAGCGTAGGCATTCGGCCTTTGCTTGGTGTAAAGCCAAAGTATTGGTAACAACATGATTGGCGTGGTCGAAGATAACAGTGCGACCATACCGACATTGCCTTCCTGCAACGCATACAAAATCAGTGTCATTCCCACGGCCATCGCTAAAAAGCCATTAACCGCAGTAATTGTGAATATTTGTTTATTCATTGGATTGATCGCGCGTGAAAGTTTAGCGCCTGTTAAACGAAACAGCGAGTGAGCAACAAAGGCGGTGATCATTCGAATGGCAGAGGCTGCAATTGGGTCGATACTGGTTTGCATCACGGGTTTGGCAATAATGCCGCCCAATGCTTGGCAGATCGCGGCGGTGATTCCCAACGCAACACCAATCCACACCGTGCCCTTAATGGTTTCTAATTGGTTGTTCGCCTGTCCACGACGACCAAAGAAGATTGCGGTTAATACCCCACTAAACACCAACGCCGAGCCAATAAGCTCCACCGAAGTCATGCTTTCGCTAAACAGGAAGTAACCAAGAATCGCCGAGAACACGGCGTGACAAGAGAACAGCAAACCCGCTTGGCGCGGACCCATTCGGTTCAAGCAGGCAAATAGGGCGGTATCACCAATGAAGATGCCAATTAGGCCAGATAGCATCATGGGTGTGACTAGGTCGGCTTCGACACTTGACCACCCACCCGTAAACCAAGCCATGCTCGATAAGATGATCGCGGTACAACCCATTCGCCAGCGGCTATAGGCAAAAGATCCTAAGTGTTGAGCGGGTTTTACTGACATCAGGCTCGCAATCGCCCAAAGAAAAGCGGCAGCTAGAGCTAACCATTCGAATCCCATCTGAATAACATCCTTGTGTCTGGGATAAATTAGCTCATCAATATGCATCAAACCGAACTGAGAACAAAGTGATTCTTATGAAAGAACGACTTTGTTTCAGTGATTAGTTTATGTCAGCTGTCGCTTGCTGGTGTGGTTCAACTTACTTTGCTTGAGGCGCGCTATACCTCAAAGCGCTATACCTTAAAGCTCTCTACGTCTTGGCGCATTGACTCAGCAGCACTGCTCATTTCATTTGAGCTATTGCGACTGCTTTCCGCTTGTTGTGCTAGATCGTCAGAGGCATCTTTGATTCCTTGCGTATTGCGGCTGATGTCCTCGCTTACGGCGCGTTGCTCTTCTGCAGCACTCGCGATTTGCAGCGCCATATCGTTGATTTCCGTGATCGCTTGCGTGATTTTAGTCAGGCTGCCATGAGCTTGCTCGGCGAAGCCAACACTATTCTCTGCCAGTTGAGTGCTGGTGGTCATGCTTTCAACGGCATGTTCGGTATTCTTTTGCAGCGTATCAATCATCACGCGGATTTCTTCGGTCGATCCATGCGTTCGTTGGCTGAGCACTCGAACTTCATCAGCCACAACGGCAAATCCACGACCTTGTTCACCCGCTCGAGCGGCTTCAATCGCCGCATTCAATGCCAACAGGTTGGTCTGTTCGGCAATGCCTTGAATGGTGGAGAGGATCTGGTTGATGCTTTGCGCGTTACTCTCTAATTCACGAATAACATTGGCGGCGTCTTCAACTTGAGTTGCGAGGCCAGTAATCGCATCGCGGTTTTGTTGGATTACCTCTTGGCCTTCGTTACAAGCGGTAGCGGATGCCTGAGAAGCGGATGCGGTTAATTCGGCATGGCTAGCCACTTCGGCTGCGGTAGCCGACATTTCATGAATCGCAGTCGCAATTTGGTTGATATCGTTTTGTTGATTCTCAACGCTAATCGAAGATTGGGTCGCCAGTTGATTGGCTTTCTCTGCATGGTTGTTGAGATCGTGGCTGTGCTCTATCACGCCCTTCAACATGCTTTGCATTTGGCTTAAGAACTGGTTCACAAGCTCGGCAAGTTTACCAATCTCATCCATACGTGTGATATCAATACGCTGAGTGAGATCGCCTCTGCCTTGTGCGAGCTGAGTCAGCGCTTCTGACAAGGTTTGTAATGGAGAAAGTAGGCGGTTGATCACCATTGTGCTCGCAATTGAAATGATGATGTACAACACCAAAGAGGTCAGCGTGATGAATTGAATGGCATCGGATACTGCAGAAAACGCCATGTCTTTATCGATAACGATACCTAACGACCAATCAGTATTCGGGACATTGGCAATATAGACCAGCTTATCGCCTTGACCAGGCCAAGTTAGAGTGGTGATCATTTGGTCTTGGAGCAGTTGTGACACCTTGCTGGTTGTTAGTTCGGGATTCAAACTGGTCAGTGGTTTCTGACTCAGTTCTTCATCACTGTAGGCCACAATGTTGTTATTGCC
The DNA here is from genome assembly GCF_057785955.1 of Vibrio sp. QJM3NY_27. Taxonomy (NCBI): domain Bacteria; kingdom Pseudomonadati; phylum Pseudomonadota; class Gammaproteobacteria; order Vibrionales; family Vibrionaceae; genus Vibrio; species Vibrio sp. QJM3NY_27. Next base: position 270,934 of record NZ_CM173511.1, read on the forward strand.
GTCGACTAAAAACGCAAAACCATCGTTCTCCAGTTTTACATTGAGCACGGTATCAATAATGCTGGTTACGGTTAGATCGGCCGCGAGAACACCTTGTCTATCTCCATTGAATGCTTTCGCAAAGCTGATGACAATGCTGCCGTCAAAGTCCTGATAAGGTTCGGTAATGATGAGGTCTGATGTTGCGTTTGCATCTTTATACCAAGGGCGAGTGCGCGGGTCGTAGCCTGCTGGCCAATCTTCACCTTTGTCGCCATAGGCGATAGTGCCATCGCTGAACCCAGCATAAACAGACAAGAATTGTCCGGCTTGCTTGGTGATCAATAACTCGCGATCAGAGTTGCTATTGCTTGAAATGGTCGATTCATTGGCAAGCATCATATCACTGCGGATTGAGAGCCAATCGGCAATGTAATTGGTGGTGCCAACACTGACATTTTTCATTTCTTGGTTGATCGCGACTTCAGTCTCTTGAGTCAGCTGATTAACCGATATCCAAGCTTGAGCGCCACTTACGACGGCAATAATGACCGCAATGGCGACCTGAATTTTAAACTTAATAGTATGTCTCAAGGTCCATTCCTCTTTTATTAGACAAAAACCTAACTACGTACTTGATGGTAAATTGGTGTGTCTCTGATGCGTGTATAGTGCCGTTGTCTTGATGTTAGTAAATGTGTTTAAAATCAAGAATTTAAAATGACTTATCGTTATTTTTAATAAACCGTGAAGTAGAATCACAATTATCTATCGATTAAAAACTGCTAAACCCTCCAGATAGCGAAATCACGATTGCTATCTGGAGGGTTGTAGTGAAAAGTTAACGTGCTAGGTGATAATAAGTTAACGTGCTAGGTGATAATAAACAGTGCGAGGTAGACCATCAGCAAGCCGACGATCCCTAAGATGATACCCATCTTCGCCATGTCTTTACTTTCGATGAGCCCGGTCGAGTAGGCCAACGAGTTTGGTGGTGTCGATACGGGTAAAATCATACCTAGCGATGCAGAGAAGGCGACCACAACCAGTAGTCCTTGCAGGCCTCCTATCGCAACCAAGCTTTCCATTGATGCACCAATCGCAGCGGCGATCGGCATCAGTAAGTTGGCCGTTGCGGTGTTTGACATGAAGTTCGCCATTAACCAACATACGATGGATAACGTTAGCACTACCGCCGTTGGTGAGAGCGACTCATAATCAATCGCGTGTGCGAGTGCCACGGCTAAGCCTGTTTTATCTAGTCCTATACCAATCGCAATACCACCTGCTACTAGCCACAATACATCCCAGTTAATCAGCTTAAGTTCTTCTTTGCCCATGATGCCCGTTAGGGTAAAGACAGCCAGTGGAATGATAGACACCACATAGGTGTTCATACCATGCAGTTTGGTGGTCATCCACAATAGGATGGTGGCGGCGAAGGTGACGTAAACCACAATCGCACGCCAGCTTTTTCTAAATTGGCCATCAAGCTTGAGCACCATGTTTCTTTCCTTGGACGGGAAAAATTTCTGTAGAAGGAACCAAGCGATGGTCAGTTGAATGATTACGAAGGGCAAGCCCATCATCATCCAGCTAAGGAAGTCGATACTGTTCTCACCCGTCAGGTATTGAAGTGCGATGGCGTTGGGTGGTGTACCTATGGGTGTCGCGATACCACCGGTGTTAGCAGCAATTGGAATACACAACACCAACGCCTTGATCCCCATGTCGCCTTTTGGTGCTGACGCCACGATTGGACCTAGCAGTGCGAGCATCATTACCGTTGTTGCGGTATTTGACATGAACATCGAGAACACGGCGGTGATCAGCATTAAGCCGAGCATAATGAAGCGCGGTTCTGTACCAAATGGTTTGAGCAATACTCGCGCTAAGTTGTTGTCGAGTTCGTACTTAGATGCCGATATTGCGAGAGCGAAACCACCCATGAAGAGGATGATGATTGGTGACGAAAATGCACCGAATATGTCGGTATATTTGATTAAATCACCGAGGTCGTGTCCCGCTGGTGGATTTCTAAATAGGTGTAAGCCTTTGTCGGAAATCATCACCAGTTCAAGCGCAATGATCAAAATGGAAGTGGCGAATACCGGAACGGGTTCAAGCACCCACAGTAGAGCGGCCAACAAGAATATTGCCAACAAGCGGTGTTGAATCAGCGTGAGATCATCGATTGGTATTGAATCTATCGGCATGAATAACACGCCCAAGGGAATCGCAAAACAAATCAACAGCTTGGCTAGAACGCCAACATTGAGTTTAGGCATGTACAAAGACCCTATGAATAAAATATCTTCAAATAGAGTAAGTTATCTGGATTTTTGGTACTTGGAGACGGGTTGTAAAATCGGAAAGTTGTTTAAGGTTTCGACAGTTGTTTTGTTTTTGGTCAATCTTTTTATGAGGCAATTCGACGTACTGCTCGTTGGGAGCAAGGTTGTCGGTAGTTAGATTGGTTGAAGCCTTAAAGGGAAATATCTCGAAATAGATAAGAAAAAGGCGCGTTCTTCTCTAAAAATAGAAAACTAACGCGCCCTTAAAGCTTATTAAGTTAACTCAGAGAGTTAGACTTGGTCTGTGTTCTCTGTTGAATCAACAGTTTCAGTCTCAGCGTCTTTGCCCGCGATATGCGCGAAAGGGGTGCCTAGAACGGTTTTCTCGCCATTTTGCATCGTTTCGTCAAACTTGATTGCGTCTTTAGCGAACAGGTTGATAACCGTTGAACCAAGCTTAAAGCGGCCCATCTCTTCGCCTTTCTTCAAGACGACGGCTGTATCACCTTGTGCAGGGTAATCCCATTTGTAAACTGAGTTACCACGAGGTGGAGTAATGGTGCCAGCCCATACTTGCTCGATGCTGCCAACGATAGTTGCGCCAACCAGCACTTGTGCCATTGGGCCAAACTCAGTATCAAAGATACAAACTACACGCTCGTTACGTGCGAATAGGTTTGGAACGTTCTCTGCCGTTAACGGGTTTACAGAGAAAAGGTCACCCGGAACGTAGATCATCTGACGCAGTGTGCCGTCACATGGCATGTGCACGCGATGGTAATCACTTGGCGACAAGTAAAGCGTTGCGAATTCGCCGTCTTTAAATTCATCCGCTAGAGCAGCATCACCACCCAATAGCTCACGAGCTGAGTAGTTATGGTTTTTAGCTTGAATCAGTTGACCGTCAGTAATTGGGCCAAACTGACTTACGCGAGCATCAGCGGGGTGAACAATCACGGATTCGCCTTCAGCGACAGGGCGCATGCCTTCTTTCAATTCACGTACGAAGAATTCATTGAATGTTTTAAAGTGTTTTGGATCGCTATGCAGAGCTTCATCCATGTTTACTTTGTATTGCTTGATGAACCAGTTGATGATCGCTGTCGTTAAGCCACCCGCTTTAGCAGACGCCAGTTTGCCGACTAGGCGAGTTAGCCCATGCTGTGGGATCCAGTACTGCAATCCAACTTTAATCTTATCCATTGTATTAATTTTCCAATGCTAATTGTTTTTCAATTAAATCTGTCGATGACGGTTTAGGGCGCGAGATGTTACTTAAATTCGCGCCAATTGTCAGTAAATGCACACATTTGTTCACAAAAACGCGATTAGAGATCGGCTTTCTTGCTGCGTGAGTACTGACGGTTATCTTTGTTGTCAGCCATTGTTTCAATAATGCGATGGTAGCTAGCAAAACGTAAGCGGCTAATTTTACCGTCTTCAACGGCTTCACGTAGAAGGCATCCAGGATCGTCATTGTGTTTACAGTCACGGAATTTACAACCACCTAGGTATGGTTTGAATTCAATGAAAGCATCAGTGACTTCATCGGGTTCTAAATGCCATAGGCCGAATTCACGTACCCCTGGGGAATCGATAAGATCACCACCAGAAGGGAAGTGATACAAACGCGCTGCTGTGGTGGTGTGTTGACCCAGTCCTGAGTTTTCAGAAACCGCGCCTTCTTCAATGTCTAATGTTGGCATGAGTGCATTCACGACGCTGGATTTACCTACGCCAGATTGACCAACGAAAATGTTGATACGATCTTTCAGTTCGGCTTCCAACTCTTTGATGCCGTAACCCGACTCTTTACTGACGAACATGACTTTATAGCCGATTTTCTCGTATATTTTCAGCGTTTCGCGGTATTCGCTAATTTGTTGTTCTGTCAGCAAGTCGACTTTATTGAGCACAACTAACGGGGCAATATTCACCGTTTCAGAGGCGATCAAGTAACGGTCGATGATATTAAGTGATAGCTCTGGCAGTACAGCTGAAACGATAACCATTTGGTCAACGTTTGCGGCAACCGGTTTTAGGCCGTCATAGTAATCAGGGCGAGTTAGCATTGACGTTCTTGGCTCAACGGCTTCTACAACACCAGAGATGCCGGCCATTGATTCAAGTCCTGCGCGCCAAATGACTTTGTCTCCAGAAACTAACGTTTCAATACTGCGGCGTAAGTTACAACGGTGAACTTCGTTGGTTTCAAGATCTTCGATATCGGCATGTTGGCCAAAGCGCGTAATTACGAGTCCGCTTTTTGTTCCGCCAAGCATGTTCTCATCCCACTGGATAGAATCTTCTTTCTTGAGTCGCTTGTTCTGGTTGCTACGTACACGACGCACTTGACCTTTGGTTAACTTCTTTTTTTTAGCCACAATTTTTCACTTAACACATCTAACTTGATGATTGAGGACTCAAACGGAATGTTGTTGGTACCATTGATTTCGATGGCCCTAAAGCTAGTTTGAGTATAGTTATTTGGGTATAGTACCTCTTTTATACATAAACAAATAGGCGACGCCTTATGTCCTTTAGCGATCAGAACCTTATTTGGGTTGATCTAGAGATGACAGGACTTGATCCTGAAACTCATAAAATCATTGAAATTGCTACTATCGTTACTGATAGTGAGCTTAACATCCTGGCTGAAGGACCTGTTTTGGCTATTCACCAACCTCAGAGTGAATTGGACAAGATGGACGAGTGGTGTACAACCACCCACACCGGCAGCGGCCTAGTAAAACGAATTCAAGAAAGCACGGTTTCAGAGCAAGAGGCTATTCAACAAACGATTGAGTTTCTTGAGAAGTGGGTACCAAAAGGCAAATCACCGATTTGTGGTAACAGCATTGGCCAAGATCGCCGTTTCTTATACAAACACATGCCAGAGCTGGAAGAGTACTTCCATTACCGTTATGTCGATGTAAGTACCCTGAAAGAGCTGACTCGTCGCTGGAAACCCGAAGTACTTGATGGTTTTTCAAAGTCGGGAAGTCACCTTGCATTGGATGATATTCGTGAGTCGATCGCTGAACTGCAGTACTACCGAAAAACGATTATTAACATCTAATCAGATCAAATGATCACGTTTATCTAACTTTTCAGGGACATAAGAGCTGATTTTTTTGCAAATCTGCGTGCTTTTACAGCAGTTGAGTAAAAACTTTCGTAATTTTGCATTAAGGACTTGCATCACAAAAAAATGCTCTTATAATTCGCAGCCCTGAACGACGAAAGACGTTTCAGATTGCGATACTAGCTCAGTTGGTAGAGCGCAACCTTGCCAAGGTTGAGGTCATCGGTTCGAACCCGATGTATCGCTCCAATTTCTTTCTTAGGATTGATGTTGGGAATATAGAGTCATTAACTCAAATAATGCATCCGGACGCGGGATGGAGCAGTTTGGTAGCTCGTCGGGCTCATAACCCGAAGGTCGTCGGTTCAAATCCGGCTCCCGCAACCACATTACAGCTAAACGTTGATAGCTTCTTTGCAGTAAGAACTTAGTTTTAAGCAGAAAAGATGAACGGTTAGCTTATGCGATACTAGCTCAGTTGGTAGAGCGCAACCTTGCCAAGGTTGAGGTCATCGGTTCGAACCCGATGTATCGCTCCAATTTCTTTCTTAGGATTGATGTTGGGAATATAGAGTCATTAACTCAAGCGTTTATGACGTAAAAAAGAAACATCCGGACGCGGGATGGAGCAGTTTGGTAGCTCGTCGGGCTCATAACCCGAAGGTCGTCGGTTCAAATCCGGCTCCCGCAACCACATTACAGTTACACGTTGAACACTGCCTTGCAGTAGAACTTAGCTTCTTAGCAGACAGGATTAACGGTTAGCTTATGCGATACTAGCTCAGTTGGTAGAGCGCAACCTTGCCAAGGTTGAGGTCATCGGTTCGAACCCGATGTATCGCTCCAATTTCTTTCTTAGGATTGATGTTGGGAAATAGACTCATTGACTTAAACAATGCATCCGGACGCGGGATGGAGCAGTTTGGTAGCTCGTCGGGCTCATAACCCGAAGGTCGTCGGTTCAAATCCGGCTCCCGCAACCACATTATAGCTAAACGTTGATAGCTTCTTTGCAGTAAGAACTTAGTTTCTAGCAGACAAGTTTAACGGTTAACTAAGCGATACTAGCTCAGCTGGTAGAGCGCAACCTTGCCAAGGTTGAGGTCATCGGTTCGAACCCGATGTATCGCTCCAATTTCTTTCTTAGGATTGATGTTGGGAAATAGACTCATTGACTTAAACAATGCATCCGGACGCGGGATGGAGCAGTTTGGTAGCTCGTCGGGCTCATAACCCGAAGGTCGTCGGTTCAAATCCGGCTCCCGCAACCACATTACAGCTAAACGTTGATAGCTTCTTTGCAGTAAGAACTTAGTTTCTAGCAGACAAGTTTAACGGTTAACTAAGCGATACTAGCTCAGCTGGTAGAGCGCAACCTTGCCAAGGTTGAGGTCATCGGTTCGAACCCGATGTATCGCTCCAATTTCTTTCTTAGGAATGATGTTGGGAATATAGAGTCATTAACTCAAATAATGCATCCGGACGCGGGATGGAGCAGTTTGGTAGCTCGTCGGGCTCATAACCCGAAGGTCGTCGGTTCAAATCCGGCTCCCGCAACCACATTACAGTTGAACGTTGATTACTTTCTTGCAGTAAGAACTTAGCTTCTTAGCAGAGAAGATGAACGGTTAGCTTATGCGATACTAGCTCAGTTGGTAGAGCGCAACCTTGCCAAGGTTGAGGTCATCGGTTCGAACCCGATGTATCGCTCCAAATTCTCTCTTTTTAGAGAACAGAGTCATTAACTTAAATAATGCATTCGGACGCGGGATGGAGCAGTTTGGTAGCTCGTCGGGCTCATAACCCGAAGGTCGTCGGTTCAAATCCGGCTCCCGCAACCACATTACAGTTGAACGTTGATTACTTTCTTGCAGTAAGAACTTAGCTTCTTAGCAGACAAGATGAACGGTTAGCTTATGCGATACTAGCTCAGTTGGTAGAGCGCAACCTTGCCAAGGTTGAGGTCATCGGTTCGAACCCGATGTATCGCTCCAAATTCTATTCTTAGAGCCTTGCTCAGAATGAAAATGGTTTAGTCTCATTGTCTTAAACGGTAATGATGCGAAAAGAGAAACATCCGGACGCGGGATGGAGCAGTTTGGTAGCTCGTCGGGCTCATAACCCGAAGGTCGTCGGTTCAAATCCGGCTCCCGCAACCACATTACAGTTAAACGTTGATCACTGCCTTTCAGTAAGCGCTTAGCTTCTTAGCAGAAAAGATGAACGGTTAGCTTATGCGATACTAGCTCAGTTGGTAGAGCGCAACCTTGCCAAGGTTGAGGTCATCGGTTCGAACCCGATGTATCGCTCCAAATTCTTTCTTAGGATTGATGTTGGAAATATAGAGTCATTAACTCAAGCGTTTATGACGTAAAAAATAAACATCCGGACGCGGGATGGAGCAGTTTGGTAGCTCGTCGGGCTCATAACCCGAAGGTCGTCGGTTCAAATCCGGCTCCCGCAACCACATTACAGTTACACGTTAGTCACTGCTTTACAGTAAGCTCTTAGCTTCTTAGCAGACAGAATTAACGGTTAACTAATGCGATACTAGCTCAGTTGGTAGAGCGCAACCTTGCCAAGGTTGAGGTCATCGGTTCGAACCCGATGTATCGCTCCAGTTTTCTTCTAAAAAGCTATTAAGACTCTTTAAGCCACCGTGTTTTTCTTTAGATCACAGAGTTTAAAGACGACCTTAAAGGTCACGCTCTTTCTTTAATGCTGCGAAGCATAATCCCCCCAAAAAGCAAATAATCCTCCATCATGGTGGATATTTTTTTGTCTTAAATTTTTCTTAGCAACTGGAATGCTAGTAAACATCAGGTCTCTGAAGCAGATACTTGAGGTTTTTCACATCTATAAACAGACTTATCCACAAAATGTTAGGTGTGGATAACTTGGTTGATAAAGTTATTTCAGACTTAATTCTTTACATATCCCCAAAAGATCTTTCTTGTTTTCAATATATTAGCTGAATTGTGGCGATCGTAACTTGTTGTTTTTTATCAGTTTGAGTGTTTATCTTGAATTTGATAAAAGATCGTTAACTTGTTGTTTTTTGATCTTAATCATTTATCGGTACTGTGTTTAACTTTGTGAGAGTGTCGGAAGTTTACGAGAGTTCTGAATTTTTTCCACATTGCTAAAATTGAGAACAAGGTCAAACATTGTTCTAAAATTATGTGCAACGAGTTGTCTTAAATCTTGGACTGTTGGCGTCCGCTAGTCCGCCAATCGTTGGTACCTAAAGGCTAGGCGTCTCTCGGTAGTCCTTTTTCCACGATACGGATAAGTCTGTGCTTTTTGGTGGAGACTTTATTCTTGCCTTCTTGGATGCTACTGGCATTCGGCAACTGTTGTAGTTGTTTATTCAAAGCCCACTCAATATGCACATCTAGCATTTCATTTTTGCCTTGATGAGATTCTAGTGTTTCAACAATGCGTTGTTGAAATGGCGCATTGCCCATCGCAACAAAGATATTGCGCAACCACTGGGTGTGGCCGATACGTCTTATTGCTGAGCCTTCCATTTTCTTTAGGAAGGTTGCTTCGTCCCAACTTGAAAGTGAAACCAGATCGGCTTCTTGGAAATCTTCTCTACGATGAAAGTCTTTTTGCTCTGTGAGTTCGGCATGGCGATTCCATGGGCAAACTAACTGGCAGTCATCACAACCATAAATACGGTTACCAATTGCGTCTCTAAATTCTTCCGGGATCACACCATCGTATTCAATGGTTAGGTAAGAGATACACTTGCGAGCATCCACTACGCCATCAGCAATAATGGCACCTGTTGGGCAAGAAGTGATACATGCGGTACATTTCCCGCACTCATCGATACTTGGCGTATCTACTGGGAGAGGGATGTTAACGAGCAGTTCTCCTAGGAAGAACCAAGACCCCGCGTCTTTATCTAAAATTAGCGAATGTTTTCCTGTCCAACCCAACCCTGCTTTTTGAGCAAGCGGCCTTTCTAAAATAGGCGCTGAATCCACGAAAGGACGCGAGTCTAAACCTTCGACTTCTTTTTCGATTCTTTGTCCCAGCTTTTTCAACTGGTTACGGAACAATTTGTGATAATCGCGGCCTAAGGAATAACGGCTGATATAGCCTTGAGTGGTATCGCTTAGGTTAGAAGCAAACTGAGCTTCTGGTGGCAGGTAGTTCATTCGGGCGCTGATCACTCGAATGGTGCCTGGATGAAGTTCATCAGGACGTGCACGCATCATTCCATGTCGAGCCATCCAATCCATTTCGCCGTGGTTGCCAGCATCTAGCCATGCTTGAAGAGGGGCTTCGTGTTCACTTAAATCAACATCGCAGATGCCAACTTTTTGAAAGCCTAGCTCTTTTCCCCAGATTTTAATTTTTTCAGCAAGATGGTCTAGATTCATGGCTTCATTCTTAATTCTTATTTTCTCTGTTTTACAATTAGAGATAAGGCTAATTAAAACTAGGTTCGGCAAAAATGGGGGCGGATCTTAACGGATCTTAACGGATCTTAGTGATATTGACCAGAACTGACGTGTTTTGATCAGTATTTTTCATAGAACTTACACTTGAGTGCTTGTCTACTAAAAGCATCACGGTTTACTATTCTTGTTCTTTTGATTTTTATATAGTCAACGATCGATTTTTAGAGAACGTATTCATGAGCACGAAACAATTTACTTTGAAAGATGAACAAGCAACGATTCAATTAGGAACGGAGCTTTCTAATCTTTGCTCACAGCAGACGACTATTTATCTGCATGGTGATCTTGGCGCAGGTAAAACGACCTTCAGTCGTGGCTTTGTAAAAGCACTTGGCCATCAAGGAAATGTAAAGAGCCCAACGTATACTCTAGTTGAACCTTATCAACTTGCCGATTGGCAGGTATATCACTTCGATCTTTATCGCTTAGCCGATCCTGAAGAATTGGAGTTCATGGGGATTCGTGATTACTTCACACCAGATGCTATCTGTTTGGTTGAATGGCCTGAGAAAGGCTATGGGATGCTACCAGAAGCCGATTTGGACATTGATATTCGTTACCAAGACGACCACCGTATTGTTTCTTTAACCGCTAATAGTGAATACGGACAGCGCTTACTTAGTCAGTTGGAGTTATGTTGATTTCTAGACGCCTTATTTCAGCAGTAGCCATGATGGCTGCTGTTTTTTCTATACTGTTTTCTTCACTTGTTTCTGCAAACTCACTGAAAAGTTTAAGGGTTTGGCCTTCTCCAGAAGAAACTCGTGTGGTTATTGACTTAAAATCAGAAGCGGACTTTAGCTATTTCACCTTGAGTAGCCCGAGTCGTTTAGTGGTCGATTTAAAACATACCAACCTCGCAACTAAGTTACCGGTCGTGGTGAAAGATAGCCCCGTTCTATCTAAGATTCGTAAGAGTTCTCCGCCAGACAAAAATACCTATCGCTTGGTTTTTGAGCTGAAGAAGTCCTCTACAGCGGAGTTGTTTAAACTCAGCCCGACTCCTGGTGGTCAGTACGGACATCGTTTGGTGATCGATCTACCTCATGGTGCGGCAAGCAAGGGGACTACGACGTCGAAGCCGAGTAAACCAACGGTGAGCAAAAATATTAATCAGGTTAAACGTCAGAAGGACATTCTGATCGTGATTGACCCTGGTCACGGTGGTGAGGATCCAGGCTCTATTGGTCCAAGTCGTAAGTATGAAAAGAATGCGACTCTGAGTATTTCTCGTAAGCTTGCTGCACAGTTGAATGCGGTTCCTGGGATCAAAACTCGTATGACCCGTAACGCCGACTACTTTGTAAACCTTAACCGACGTGTCGCGATTGCTCGTGAAAACGAAGCTCATCTGTTTATCTCTATTCACGCGGATGCTTTTACGACCCCTCAACCAAGAGGTGGTTCGGTGTTTGTATTGAATACTCGACGCGCAAATACTGAGATCTCTCGATGGATCGAGAACAAAGAGAAGCAGTCTGAATTACTCGGTGGTAGCGGTGCGGCTTTCACTGGCAATATTGATGATAAGAACGTAAACCAAACTCTGCTTGATTTGCAGTTCAGCCACTCACAGAAAGAGGGCTATAAGCTTGCAACCACCATTCTGTCTGAGATGGGTAAGGTTGCTAAGCTTCATAACAGTAAACCAATCAATACCAGTTTGGCGGTATTACGTTCACCACAGATACCATCGGTCTTGGTCGAGACGGGCTTTATTTCGAATCCGACCGAAGAGAAGCTGCTCTTCCAACGTTCGCACCAAGATAAATTGGCACGAGCAGTGACCAAAGCGGTCGTTAAGTATTTGAAGGCTAACCCGCCAGAAGGGATTATCTTGTCTAATGCAACGTCGTCAACGGGTAGCGTGAGCCAACATAAAGTATCTCGTGGTGAGTCTCTGTCTGTGATTGCGAGTAAATATGGCACCTCGACACAGACGTTGATGAAATTCAACAATCTGAAATCGAGCAGCCTAGCGATCGGCCAAGTGCTTAAGATCCCAAGCAGTGCTTCAGGGTCATCATCAAGCAGCGCAGTGAAAACCAAGACCATAACCCACACGGTTAAGTCTGGAGAGTACCTAGGCAAGATAGCCAGCCGTTACAAAGTACGGGTGGCAGATATCAAACGTGAGAACCGCTTGAAGTCTGAAACATTGAAAGTGGGTCAGAAGCTACGTATTACGGTTGAAGTGAAAGATGTCCCTCTGCGTAAACATAAAGTCGCAAGAGGTGATTATCTTGGCAAGATTGCGTCGAAATACGGCGTGAGTGTTAACAGTATTCGCCAAGCGAATAAGCTACGATCTGACAGCCTAGCGGTAGGGCAGGTGTTGATTATTCCGCACAAGTAAGCTTTTTAACGCAGACATGTTTCCATCAATGGCAGTAAGGTAGCTGTAAATATGACGATCAAAATACTGCCAGCTCGGTTAGCTAACCAAATCGCAGCGGGTGAAGTGGTAGAAAGACCAGCCTCTGTTGTAAAAGAGTTGGTTGAGAACAGTTTGGATTCAGGTGCCACACGTATCGATATTGATATCGAGAAAGGTGGCGCTAAGATGATCCGCGTTCGTGACAACGGCAAGGGCATCGTCAAAGATGAGCTTGCCTTAGCGCTGAGCCGTCATGCTACCTCTAAGATTCATACCCTTGATGACCTTGAGGCGATCGTCAGCCTTGGTTTCCGTGGTGAAGCGCTCGCGAGTATTAGCTCTGTTGCACGCTTAACCATGACTTCACGCCCTGCCACTCAAGATCAAGCTTGGGCAGCACACAGTGAAGGCCGTGACATGCAGGTGAAACTGCAGCCTGCGGCGCATCCCATTGGTACTTCGGTCGAGGTGTTGGACCTGTTCTTCAATACGCCAGCACGCCGCAAGTTCTTACGCACCGAGAAAACCGAATTCACGCATATCGATGAGCTGCTTAAACGTATCGCATTGAGTCGCTTTGATGTGACGATTAACCTTCGTCATAACGGCAAAATGATTCGTCAGTACCGCGCTGCCAAAACACAAGTTCAAGCAGAAAAACGCATCGCTGCGGTATGTGGCAATCCTTTTGTTCGTCATATGCTTAAGATCGAACTTGAGCATCAAGGCCTAAAACTTCATGGCTGGATCACCACGCCAGAAGGAGCAAGACAACAAAGCGATTTGCAATACTGCTATGTGAATGGTCGTATGATGCGTGACAAGCTGATCAATCATGCGATCAGACAAAGCTACGAAACCAGCCTACGTCCAGACCAATTCGCAACTTATGTACTGTTTATTGAATTAGACCCGCATCAGGTGGATGTGAATGTTCACCCTGCAAAACATGAAGTGCGTTTCCACCAAGCTCGCCTTGTGCATGATTTCATTTATCAGGCATTGAGTGATGGACTAGCCCAAAGCAAACAGATTAATGCGGTACCAATCAAGCAGTCTGCGTTTCATCAATCAGAAGCAACGAATTATCAGCAAGATAATGCAATTCCTGAATCTAGTGATACGACGAGTTACCCAACGCAAGAAAGCACTGTCCCTGCTTATTCGGATCAAAACCCAGCATCTGATCAAAGCCCTCCATCTGAAAGGGCGCGACATGCTATTGAGCAAACGCCAGCCTACCCGAGAAAAGCAGAGTCTGAGCGCGCTTATGAGCAACCTCAACACAGCGTTAATGATGGTGGGCAACACTATGGCTCAACAGCCAACCGAGGTTCATCGTCTAACAGAGGTTCTTCAACCAACTTAGATTCGTCTACTAGTATTAGTTCAGCTAACACAGGCTCGTCGCCTCGCGAAACCAGTTTTACCGGGTCTCCTCGTCAAGAGTGGATCGAGTCTCGACCTGAACCTAAAAAAGAGAAAGAGCCACACCAGCATCATGGTGAACCCGCGCCCTCTAAGCGAGAAGTGAAAGCCTACAAAGAGCTTCTGAAAACGCCAGATTTTGATGATCAAGTTGTAGCTCCATCATCTCCTCAAGAGCATGTGGCACCAGTAGGAACCAGAGAAAACATAGAAAATAGAGAAAACATAGAAAATATAGAAGCTAAGCCTGCTCAACAGAATCCTGTTCATTCAAAGCCAAGAGCACCTGTGATGGACTTAGGCAAAGCCGTCTCGGTAGTGGAACGCCAGTATTTGGTAATGGGAAACAAAAACGGCAGCGTATTGGTGTCTCTAGCCAAAGCGGAATTGCTACGTGTGATTGGCCAACTTGATACTCGAGAAGGGGCGTTAAAAAGCCAACCGTTATTGGTGCCTTTATCGATTAAGCTTGGTAGTGAACTTGTCGAGGTTGCTAAGGCGTTGAGCCAAACACTGGCGTTATTGGGGATTGAGCTTAAGGCGCGAAACAGTGAAGCGGTAATGGTGATGGGCGTGCCTTCTCCTTTGAGGCAGCAAAACTTACAAATTTTGATCCCAGATCTGTTATCTTACGCGGCTTCATTAAACGCTCAGATTGTCGATAATCACGCTGCTACTGTTTTTAACGCAGATAATGTTTCTAACGCTGCTAATGTTTTTAACGATATGTTGCCATCATTGGTCAACTGGATCGGGATTCAAACGGCACAAGTAAAAAGCGACTACACTTTATCTGAAGCGGTTCAACTAGTTGGGGAACTTGAACAGCTTTGGCATGGTCTACTTCCATTAGATGATCCAGAGTTTGTCAATCCTATCGACTTTTCAGCGACCATAGCCGCGTTTACGGTTTAACTTTTTCGCGATGGCATTTGTCTTTTTAGCTGAATACGTCGCGACACAAAGCCCTTTTTTATAAAGCGCTCTAACAGAGAAACAAATACAAAATATCATGACTGAAAAATTACCTTTAGCGTTGTTTTTAATGGGCCCTACGGCATCAGGAAAAACAGATTTAGCTATCCGCTTACGTCAGAAATACCCAGTAGAGATCATCAGTGTCGACTCAGCATTGATCTACAAAGACATGGATATCGGCACCGCTAAACCGGATGCAGGAGAGCTCGCGCTCGCGCCCCATCGTTTGATTGATATTCTCGATCCAAGCGAAGCGTATTCTGCGGCAGATTTTCGTCGTGATGCGATCAATGAAATGAATAAGATTGTAGCGGAAGGAAAAATTCCGTTACTGGTTGGTGGCACAATGCTGTACTACAAAGCATTGTTGGAAGGCTTATCGCCATTACCGGCCGCGGATCAAGAGATTCGTAAGCAGATTGAAGCGGAGTCTATTGAACAGGGTTGGCAGGCATTGCATGATCAATTAAGAGAGATAGATCCCGTATCCGCTGAAAGAATACACCCAAATGATCCACAAAGGCTTTCAAGGGCATTGGAAGTTTACCGAATTTCGGGTAAAACATTAACAGAGCTAACTCAAACGAAAGGCGATAGCCTGCCATTTCGTGTAAAACAATTTGCAATAGCTCCCAAGGAAAGGAAAGAGCTCCATCGCCGCATTGAACTTCGCTTTGAGAAGATGATAGAGGCGGGGTTTGAAGATGAGATGAAGGCGTTATATGCCAGAGACGATCTTCACCCTGAACTGCCATCGATCCGATGCGTTGGTTATAGGCAGATGTGGGATTATTTAGATGGGAATTGCGATTTAGACGAAGCGGTTTTCCGTGGTGTCTGCGCAACCCGTCAATTGGCCAAGCGACAAATCACCTGGTTACGCAGTTGGGATGATTTAACTTGGTTGGATAGCGAAAACATTGATCAGGCGTTAGAAACTCTTTCAGATGCAATAGCATCTGATTAGTATTGCTGTGTATAATGTGATCGCTTTTTGCGTGAATATACTCTGAAAAGGATCAGTTATTGAGGCTTTTAAAAATCACAGCCTTTCAATAACAACGGAGTTTTTTTATTCGTTTAGCTCAGATGCAAAGGCCGCACCTTTTTGTGCACCACTAGCTAAATAATTACAACAAAATATAAATAAGGAAAATAAAATGGCTAAGGGGCAATCGCTACAAGACCCATTCCTAAATGCACTCCGTCGTGAGCGCATTCCAGTCTCTATCTATCTTGTTAACGGCATCAAGCTGCAAGGTCAGATCGAGTCTTTCGATCAATTCGTGATCTTATTGAAGAACACAGTAAACCAAATGGTTTACAAGCATGCGATTTCTACTGTGGTTCCTGCTCGTGCAGTTAGTCACCACAGCGGCGAGCAACAGCGTGCGCCATCTGATCGTCCAGAGAAGACTGAAGATTAATCGTTCAATTGATACAGCTTGCGCTGTAATAAGGAGTTGGTTGCTTGTTTGACCGTTATGAATCCGGCGAGCGAGCCGTACTTGTTCATATCAACTTCACGCAAGAGGGAGAATGGGAAGACCTAAGCGAATGTGAAATGCTGGTCTCCTCAGCGGGGGTAGAAACGCTACAAGTGATAACTGGTAGCCGACAATCCCCACTCCCTAAATACTACGTTGGAGAAGGTAAAGCCCTAGAAATCGCTCAAGCCGTTCAGCTGACCGGTGCTGAAATTGTGATTTTTAACCACTCTCTCTCTCCTGCCCAAGAGCGAAACCTCGAGCAATTGTGTAAATGTCGTGTGATTGATCGCACGGGTTTAATCTTAGATATCTTTGCACAACGTGCGCGAACTCATGAAGGTAAGCTACAAGTTGAGCTCGCTCAGCTTCGTCATATCTCTACCCGATTGATTCGTGGTTGGACTCACCTTGAAAGGCAAAAAGGTGGTATTGGTCTTCGTGGTCCAGGTGAAACTCAACTGGAAACCGATCGACGTTTGTTGCGTGACCGTATAAAAGCGATATTACGTCGTTTAGCGAAAGTGGCTAAGCAGCGTGAACAAGGACGACGTGCTCGTAATCGAGCTGAAATCCCAACAATTTCTTTGGTTGGTTATACCAACGCAGGGAAATCAACACTTTTCAATCAAATCACTAGTGCAGGTGTTTATGCGGCAGACCAACTGTTTGCAACTCTAGACCCAACACTACGTAAGATTGAATTGGCAGATGTCGGGCCTGCAATTCTCGCAGACACCGTAGGTTTTATCCGTCATCTACCACACGACTTGGTCGCTGCGTTCAAGGCTACGTTACAAGAGACGCAGGAAGCTGACATTTTGTTACATGTTGTTGATGCCAGTGATGACCGCTTTCGTGAGAACATTCAGGCTGTTCATGAAGTATTAGAAGAAATCGATGCTCATGAAGTGCCAACCCTTGTAGTCATGAACAAAATTGACTGCATGGAAGACCAAAAACCTCGAATTGAAAGAGACGAAGAGGGCGCACCACGCGCTGTTTGGGTTTCTGCAATGGAAGGAGAAGGAATTGAACTGCTGTTTGAGGCTTTAACTGAGCGTTTAGCGAGTCAAATGGTTCAATTCCGGTTGTGTATTCCACATCAACATCAAGGCCGTATTCGCAGCTTATTCTTCGAGATGAAATGTATTCAACAGGAAGAGTATGATGAAAATGGTAACTTGTTGATAGATATCCGAATGCAACAAATAGATTGGTCTAAACTTGAAAAAAGAGAAGGGGCGCTCTTAGGTGACTTTATCGTTACCAAAGAGACTGCTACAGTATAACGTCATATCAAATGATGGAGCTTTCTAATGGCGTGGAATGAGCCTGGAAATAATAACAACGGCGATAATAACGGCCGCGATAATGACCCTTGGGGTAAGAACAATAATCGCGGCGGCCGAGATCAAGGACCGCCAGACTTAGACGAAGTGTTTAGTAAACTAAGTCAAAAGTTAGGTGGCAAGTTTGGTAAAAAAGGTGGCAACGGTAACGGGCCATCTATTGGTGGTGGCGGTGCGATTGGCTTTGGTGTCATTGCTGTCATTGCGATTGCTATCTGGTTCTTCGCTGGTTTCTACACCGTTGGCGAAGCAGAAAGAGCCGTTGTACTTCGACTGGGTCAATTCGACCGTATCGAAGAACCGGGTCTTAACTGGCACCCACGCTTCATCGATGAAATTAAAGATGAGCAACTGGTTAACGTTCAAGCGATTCGTTCTCTACGTGCTTCTGGCACCATGCTAACGAAAGATGAAAACGTTGTGACGGTTGAAATGGGCGTTCAATACCGTGTTTCTGACCCGTACAAGTACTTGTATCGTGTAACGGATGCGGATGATAGCTTACGCCAAGCAACTGATTCTGCGCTTCGTGCGGTAATTGGTGACTCACTAATGGATAGTATCCTAACAAGTGGTCGTCAGCAGATTCGTCAGAGCACTCAAGAAACGTTGAACCGTATTATTGATAGCTACGACATGGGTATTCTGATTGTTGACGTGAACTTCCAGTCAGCACGTCCACCTGAGCAAGTGAAAGATGCATTTGATGATGCTATCGCTGCTCGTGAGGATGAAGAGCGTTTTGAACGTGAAGCTGAAGCTTACCGAAATGACATTCTTCCAAAAGCAACAGGTCGAGCTGAGCGTTTGAAGAAAGAAGCGGTCGGTTATTCTGAGCGTATTGTTAATGGTGCTTTGGGTCAGGTTGCTCAGTTCGAGAAGCTTTTACCTGAATACCAAGCTGCTCCTGAAGTAACACGTAACCGTATGTACCTTGATACAATGGAAAAAGTGTACTCAAGCACATCGAAAGTCCTGATTGATTCTGAATCAAGCGGTAACTTGCTATACCTACCAATTGATAAGCTAGGCGCACAAGGTGGTTCTCAGTCGGGCACTCGCCCTGCAAAAGCATCATCAACTTACGATCAAATTGAGTTAGAAACTCAAGCGGATCCAAAGTCTAGCACTCAAACTCGTTCAGACAGTTCACGTCAAGGGAGATACTAATAATGCGTAAATTAATGATCCCTGTATTAGTTGTGACGATTGCCCTTCTATTGATGTCACTATTTGTGATTCAAGAAGGCGAACGTGGCATGGTAATTCGTTTTGGTCGAGTTCTCGATGACAACGGCGTATCACGAATCTATGAACCAGGCTTGCATTTTAAACTGCCACTGTTTGATCGCGTAAAAGTACTTGATGCTCGTATTCAAACGATGGATGGTCGTTCTGACCGTTTCGTAACATCAGAGAAAAAAGACGTTCTAATTGATACCTACGCAAAATGGCGTATTGCTGATTTTGGACGTTTTTATCTGAGTACCGGCGGCGGCAATATCATGACGGCAGAAGCACTTCTTGAGCGTAAAGTGACAGATGTTCTTCGTTCTGAAATTGGTGCGCGTGAAATTAAGCAGATCGTGTCAGGCCCTCGTAATAAGGACATCCTGCCAGACTCTGCTGATAGCGAAGTTGTTACAACGGTAGCGGCTGCAGAAGCTCTAGAAGTTGATGGCGAACGCGACAAGATCATGGAAAACGTTTTGTCTGGAACGTCAGAAAGTGCGATGGCTGATTTAGGTGTTGAAGTTGTTGATTTCCGAATGAAGAAGATTAACCTTCCTGACGAAATCAGTGAATCTATCTACCGCCGTATGCGTGCAGAACGTGAATCGGTTGCTCGTAGACACCGTTCTCAAGGTCGTGAGAAAGCAGAAGTTATCCGTGCTCAAGCTGAGCTAGAAGTAGCAACAGTTCTTGCAGAAGCTGACCGTACAGCTCGAATCACTCGTGGTGATGCAGATGCAGAAGCAGCGAAGATCTACTCTGATGTGTACAGTAAAGATCCTGAGTTCTATGGCTTCATGCGTTCATTGCAAGCTTATGAGACTTCATTTAGCGATAAGAGCGACATTCTAGTACTGGATCCGAAGACTGACTTCTTCCAATACATGAATCAAGCGAGCGGCGCTCCAGCAAAATAAGCTGATGCGTTAGCGGATGCTTAGCTCAATAAGCAAAATACGTTAAAACTTAAAAGGCTCCCATTATGGGAGCCTTTTTGTTTTCTATTCTTTGAAGACTGAAGACTGAAGACTGAAGACTGAAGACTAAAGACTGAATATTGGCCATTGCGTCCTCGAGGGAAATCGAGCGACAGAGCCGTGCTTTGAGAGAGCCTAGCGGTAGGTCATGAAAGCGATAACGACGCCGGCAACCACAAGGCAACCGCCAATTCGACGCAGTTGCGTGTCTGGCTGTTGGCTTAATTGAGCAACCATGTTTCTCCAGCCATTGGGTGCAATCAAGGGCCCCAGCCCTTCAACGATAAGAACAAGCCCGATTGCGAGCCAGATAGAATTAGACATGTTGCTGCCTTTTGTCTGTAAAAAGATAATAATATCAGCATCTTTACGGATCTTCGCGGTGTCATTGCAAATTTGCTTGTCGTTAGCTTTAACAATTATGAACAAAAAATGACTGCAAGAAATGTGATTCGGTGCTAGAATCCATTTTTAATTAGCAACAGAAATTGGAAAGATGGGAAATAACGTAGTCGTTCTAGGCACCCAATGGGGTGATGAAGGTAAAGGTAAAATCGTTGACCTTTTAACTGAAGATGCAAAATACGTGGTTCGCTACCAAGGCGGTCACAATGCAGGTCACACACTTGTAATTGACGGTGAAAAAACCGTTCTTCACTTAATTCCATCAGGTATCCTACGCAATAACGTTAAATGTGTTATTGGCAACGGTGTAGTATTATCGCCTGACGCACTTCTTAAAGAAATGAAACCTCTTGAAGATCGCGGTATCCCAGTACGTGAGCGTCTTTTCATCTCTGAAGCTTGTCCTCTAATTCTTCCGTACCACATTGCAATCGACAACGCGCGTGAAATCGCTCGTGGCGCTAAAGCTATCGGTAC
Organism: Vibrio sp. QJM3NY_27; assembly: GCF_057785955.1. NCBI lineage: Bacteria > Pseudomonadati > Pseudomonadota > Gammaproteobacteria > Vibrionales > Vibrionaceae > Vibrio > Vibrio sp. QJM3NY_27. The sequence goes on from NZ_CM173511.1 coordinate 291,481, forward strand.
AACGGGTCGTGGTATCGGTCCTGCTTACGAAGATAAAGTTGCTCGTCGCGGTCTACGCGTTGGCGACCTTTTCGATAAAGAAGCATTTGCTGAGAAGCTAAAAGAAGTTATGGAATTCCACAACTTCCAACTAGAGCACTTCTACAAAGCTGAAACAGTAAGCTACGAAGAAGTTCTTGAGCAAGCGATGAGCTACGCAGACATGTTAACTGCGATGGTTATCGACGTAACTGACGAACTAGACGCAGCACGTAAGCGCGGCGACAAGATCATGTTCGAAGGTGCTCAAGGTACGCTACTAGATATCGACCACGGTACTTACCCATACGTAACGTCTTCTAACACGACTGCTGGTGGTGTTGCTGCAGGTTCTGGTTTTGGTCCTCGTCACATCGGTTACATCCTTGGTATTACTAAGGCTTACTGTACTCGTGTTGGTTCAGGTCCATTCCCAACTGAGCTATACGATGGCCTTGAAAAACAAGACCCAGTTGGTAAGCACCTAGGCGATGTTGGTCACGAGTTTGGCGCAACGACTGGTCGTCTACGCCGTACGGGTTGGTTCGATGCTGTTGCTATGCGTCGTGCAATCCAAATCAACTCTCTATCTGGTATCTGTCTAACTAAACTAGACGTTCTAGATGGCCTAGAAGAACTAAAAATCTGTACTGGTTACAAGATGAAAGATGGTTCTATCCTAGAAGTTTCTCCAATGGCTGCTGAGTCATTCGAAGAAGCGACGCCAATTTACGAAACAATGCCTGGTTGGTCTGAAAACACATTTGGTGCTAAATCTATCGACGCGCTTCCACAAGCTGCTCTAGATTACATCAAGCGTATCGAAGACCTAACTGGCGTTCCAATTGATATCGTATCAACTGGCCCAGATCGTAACGAAACTATCATTAAGGTTCACCCATACGGCGCGTAATGCCCGCTGAGTGATTACCAGGCACTAACCGTGCTGTGGTAATTAAAGTGCTCTGATAATGAAATAGTTTTCTAAAAGCCGACTTTATTAAGTCGGCTTTTTAATACCTGCAATTTAGCCACGCACTCTTTGATGGTGATCTTTTAAGCGTCATCAGGCAAAATATTGCCCATTAGCGGCAAGTTTTGTCTAAAGCCGTCAGGGTTATTGCCGATACAGATATCATGGAAAGTGAAGTTCACCCTGTTTTGTGCGTGTAGAAATCCTCTGCGGCCCTCAATAGATAACTTTAGCGACAGATAATAGAGTGCAGGTATGAAGCTACGAATTGTAGCAGCTTCATTGATAATGGCGCTGAGCTCACCCTTGAGTCATGCAAATTTGACTGACGTGGGAGAGCCCGTTCCAATATATACAGAAGCTGAACTGATTAATTTAATCGAGAATAATCAACACCTAGAGCGAGTGAAAGCTGATAAGTGCCAGTTAGTTGAAGATATCGTTGCTCGTGCAACGCGTATTAGCTTGCCTTCTTATGAGTTTTTATACGGTGATATGTTGGCTTGGGGCGTGTGTGTTCCACAAGATGTCGAGCTTGGCATTTACTATATGGAAAACGCGGCGCATCAAGGTTTACCGGCTGCACTAGAGCAGCTAGGTCGTTATTATTCTCGTGGAACCTTGGTTCAACAAGACAAAGAGCGCGCGATTCCGTATTTACGTGAAGCGGCCTCTATGGGTAATCTAAGTGCAAGCATTCACTTAGCGGAACTCTTGCTGCGTGATTACGGTAGCCCGTTAGATTATGAAGATGCTTACCGCTGGTTATACAACTCGGTGACTGCGGATGATAGGCAACACAAACGCATCACCGTGCTTCGTAGCGGTCTGGAACAGAGAATGCCGGACAACATTATCGCTCGAGCAAAACGTCGAGACGTGTTCTGGTAATGACGAATATTAATTAAGGTTGATGGTGAACGACTGCACTCGTTAGCTATCTATCTTGATATAGAAAGATATCGTATTAAAAAGGCCTCGTAGGTAAATACCTATGAGGCCTTTTTTGATCTTAACTGCTTTTTTGTTTAACCGCTTTTTAGATTAAAAAGAAAGCGCAGTGATTTATAGTCCTAGCCGTTATTGAACAACTTCACCAGATTCAATCACCGTCTTACGAACGACTTTGGTGAAATCGAGTGCTTCTTGGCGAATCTTATCTTCATCGACCGTTAGCATGTCGCGGTCTTGCATGATGATCTTACCGTCAACGATGGTGTGGCGAACGTTACCCGAGTTAGCTGAGTAAACTAATGCCGAGTATGGGTTGTAGACTGGAACCATGTTTGGCGCTTTCGTATCGATCACTATGATGTCGGCGAGTTTACCGGCTTCAAGAGAACCGATCTTATCTTCCATGTGTAGCGCTTTTGCTGCGCCCATTGTTGCCATGTCGATCACTTTGATCGGCGGCATTGCGGCACGATCTTTATTAACCAGCTTGTGAACTTTAGCGACTTGGTTGAATTCATCAATGGTGCTCAGTGTGTTACCAGACATTGGGCCATCAGTACCTAAACCGATACGTACATTTTCGTCGTACATCTTAAGGGCAGGAGATACGCCTTTTGCTGACTTGATGTTAGCACTCATGTTGTGAGCCACACCCATATCCGATTTTTTCACCAGCTCGATATCATGATCGTCAACCAAGATCATGTGTGCACCCACCAAGTTTTTGTTGAGTGCGCCAATGCTGTCCATGTATTGAACCGGTGATAGTCCATCTGAACGCTCGGCGATTTTCTCTTCTTCACGGTGTGATTCTGCTAGGTGAATCATTACTGGTACATCGAGCTCTAGAGAGAGCTTAGAGATCTTCTGCAGTATCTCTGTGGTGTTGGTGTAAGGCGCGTGTGGTGCAAACGCGGGTGTGATACGCGGGTGGTCTTTGTATTCTTCAATGAAATTCAGCGCGTATTGGATGCCTTCTTCCGCGTTGGCAGCGTCCGCTACTGGGAACTTAATCACGGTTTCACCAAGAATGGCACGCATACCGATCTTATCGACAGTTTTCGCAACTTCATCTTCGAAGTAGTACATGTCGGCGTAAGTCGTGACACCGCCTTTCACCATTTCAACGTTACCGAGATTAGCGCCAATGCGTACCATGTCTCGCGATACCAGTTTCTTCTCTAGAGGGAAGATATAACGGTGAAGACGGTCAGGCACATCATCGGCCAGCGAGCGGAAAACCGTCATCGATACGTGAGTATGAGTATTGATGAGACCCGGCATCACGATATCGCCATCCACGTCTAACACTTGTTTCGCTTGGTACTGCTTCTCTAGTGAAGCATCACCAACGGCAATGATTTTGTTGTCTTTTACGACAACAGTACCGCTCTCATAAACCGTTTTGTCTTGATTCATGGTTAGAACCATCGCATCGGTAATCATTAGATCGGCTTTTTCCATTGCTGAACTCGCAAATGGAAATAGAGCGAGGCTTGCCATTGCTGAAGCCAATAGGGTGCGTTTTAGTTTCATATCAATACTCAGAACAGGAGTTGGTAAAGTGTCAGGATAATAGTGTATTTCATTCATGGCGCAAACGTTTGTTTTATCGTTTGCTTGAAATTTTGATGATAGTCCGCCTCTATGAAGCGATGTTTCACAAAGTGAAGATATGTATCAATCTTAGGTTATTTTAGGCTTTTCCAAAGCATATCTGTAGCTTACCCCTAGCATCAGATATACTAGGGGTATATACATTCCTTGCTTAAGCAGGCCCGCCTATGTCAAAAAACACACCAATGTCAGAAAACACGACAGCGACAACCACTGTTGATCCTTTTGCCGACCGAGAGTCGAAAAATTACGAAAACCCAGTACCAAGCCGAGAGTTCATTATTTCGTTTCTAACAGACGCGAATATCCCAATGAACCGTAACGATCTATTCGAAGCTTTGGGTTTGGCTGGAGAGGAACAATATGAAGGGCTGCGTCGTCGTTTACGTGCAATGGAACGTGATGGACAGCTTATCTTTACCCGTCGTCAGTGCTACGCATTGCCTGAGAAGATGGAATTGATTAAAGGCTATGTGATTGGTCATAAAGACGGTCATGGTTGGGTTCGCCCAGACGGCAGTGTGGGTAAAGACAATGATATCGTGTTGCCGCATCACCAGATGAAAACCATCATGCACGGTGATTACGTACTGGCTCAGCCTACTGACAACAGTAAGCGTGGCCGTCGTGAAGGTCGTTTGGTTCGTGTTCTTGAAGAGCGCAAAACCCCACTTGTTGGCCGCTTCTTCCTAGAATACGGTCATTCTTACGTGGTTGCTGATGATTCTCGTATTAGTCACGACATCCAGATCCCTACTGAGCATAAAGGCGGTGCTCGAATGGGTAATGTGGTTGTGATCGAAATTACGGATCGTGGTGGTCGTTCTCGTAACATGATGGGTAAAGTGACCGAAGTTCTTGGTGAAAACATGGCTCCGGGTATGGAAACGCAGATCGCGATCCGTACTCACCAGATCCCACAAGAGTGGCCTGAAGCGGTAGATAAGCAAATCGTAAACCTCGGTGAGCATGTTCCTGAAGAAGCAAAAGAAGGACGTGTTGATCTACGCAAACTGCCATTGGTTACCATTGATGGTGAAGATGCGCGTGACTTCGATGATGCGGTTTACTGTGAAGCGAAGAAAGGCGGAGGCTGGCGCCTGTGGGTAGCGATTGCTGACGTAAGTTACTACGTTCGCCCAGACACTGCGCTAGACAAAGAAGCGATTAACCGTGGTAACTCGGTATACTTCCCGTCACAAGTTGTGCCAATGCTGCCAGAAGTCCTTTCTAATGGTTTATGTTCATTGAACCCTCAAGTCGACCGTTTATGTATGGTGTGTGAGATGACTATCTCAGACAAAGGTAAACTGTCGGGTTACAAGCACTACGAAGCGGTAATGAACTCTCATGCCCGTCTGACTTACAACAAAGTTGGCGCTATCTTAGATGGCAATGAAGAACTTCGTGAGCGTTACGAGCCTGAAGTACCACATCTTGAAGAGCTTCATAAGATGTACAAGGTACTTAAGAAAACGCGTGACGAACGTGGTGCGATTGAGTTTGAAACGGTAGAAACTAAGTTTATCTTCAATGCGGATCGTAAGATTGACCGTATTGAACCCGTCATCCGTAACGATGCACACAAGATCATCGAAGAGTGTATGATTCTTGCGAATATCGCATCGGCGTCTTACGTAGAAAAAGCGAAAGAACCTGCACTGTACCGTGTTCACGATACTCCGGGAGAAGAGCGCTTAACGGGCTTTAAGAGCTTCCTGAGTGAGCTAGGTTTAACGCTGGAAGGTGGCCTGTCGCCATCACCAGTAGACTATGCACAACTGATGCAACAGATTAATGAGCGTGAAGATCGTGAGTTAATCCAAACCATGCTACTGCGCTCGATGAAGCAAGCGGTATACAACGCGGACAACGCAGGTCACTTTGGTTTAGCTCTTAAACGCTATGCTCACTTTACCTCGCCAATTCGTCGTTACCCAGATTTGCTATTGCACCGCGCGATTAAGTACCTTATTGCGAAAGAAGAAGGCCGTCAGAGTGAGCGTTGGACGCCAACGGGTGGTTACCACTACACTTTCGATGATATGGACTTCTACGGCGAGCAGTGTTCAATGACTGAGCGTCGTGCTGATGATGCTACGCGTGAAGTGAACGACTGGCTGAAGTGTGAGTACATGCAAGACCATGTCGGCGAAGTGATGGATGGCGTAATTGCTAACGTGACTGGCTTCGGCTTCTTTGTTCGTCTTACTGAACTGCACATCGATGGCTTGGTACATATCTCAGCGCTAGCGAATGATTACTACCAATTTGATGCTGTTGGTCAGCGTTTAGTCGGTGAAAGCTCAGGTAATATCTACCGCTTGGGTGATTCGGTTAAAGTGAAGGTTTCTGCGGTTAATCTAGAAACTCGCCAAATCGACTTTGATTTAGAAGACACCGATCGTCAGCCGCGTGGTAAAGGTAAAACGGCCAAGAAGCGTGCAGCTGAAGCGATGAAAAAGGCGAAAAGCAAGAAGCGTTCAGCGGTGAAGAGTAATAAGCCGGGTGTACCTGCGACGCCTTTAGTTGAACCTACTAAGCGACCAGACGGTAGCTCTGAAAGTTCAGCTAAGAAGAAGTCAGCGAATAAAACCGGTGCTGCGAAAGCGCGAGCTAAAAAAAAGCGTACCGCAAGTCGTAAGCCAAAGGCTGATAAGTCTTAAGTTTATAAGTCTTAAGCTTAATAAGGCGCTTTGCTAGTTAGGTTTAGCACAGCGCTAATTTAATGCGACATGACTTTAACGCGAAAAGATTTTAATGCGAGAGTATCAGGCGCAAGACGCATACTCTCGAAATAAACAACACAGGGGTGGGTGCATCGGGTTTGATGTCATTCATCTCTGAGCAATAAGAGTAACCAGAGACAATGAGTAACGAATTTATTTACGGTATTCACGCGGTGAAAGCCGTACTAGAAAAAGATCCAGCGCGCTTTATTGAAGCGTACGTGCTTAAAGGTCGTCAAGACGATCGTCTTCTTCCATTACTGAATCAACTGCAGCAATTTGGTGTGTCGATTCAACAAATGGGCCGTAAGCCGCTTGATGAAAAAGCACAGGGTGCAAATCACCAAGGTCTTATTGCTAAGGTGAAGCCTGCTAAGCAGCTTAATGAAACTCACCTAGACGATATCCTAGCGCAGCACGAACAGCCTCTGCTGTTGGTTCTAGATGGCGTAACAGACCCTCATAACCTAGGTGCTTGTCTACGTAACGCGGATGCTGCGGGTGTGGCGGCTGTTATCGTACCTAAAGATCGCTCTTCGCCGCTAACGGCAACCGTAAGCAAGGTAGCGTGTGGTGCGGCTGAAACCGTTCCTCTAGTGCGCGTAACCAACTTAGCCCGTACAATGCGCGCTCTACAAGAGCAAGGTGTATGGTTCGTGGGTACCGCAGGTGAAGCGACGCATGACATCTACCAAGCGAAGCTAACGGGTCCTCTTGCGGTAGTTATGGGTGCAGAAGGTGACGGCATGCGTCGTTTAACGCGTGAAACCTGTGATGACCTAATTAAGATTCCAATGTCAGGCAGCGTGTCGAGCCTCAACGTTTCGGTAGCATCAGGCATCTGTCTGTTCGAAGCGGTACGTCAGCGCCTAGCTCAATAGCGTTAAGCTGAGTCAAAAGGCAAAACGACTCTAAGTCTATGAATTTATTAGCGCTCACCACTTGCTGGTGGGCGTTTCTTTTTAGGCTGTTATGACGGAATCGTTTGGTTTGTCAGATGGCTAGATGGCGAAAGAAAAACTGTTTCATTATTAGCCAAATACCGCTTGCCAATACCGGGTTCTTTCTATAATATTTGCCGTCCTTAAAACTCGGTCATTTTTCTTTAGTTCCTTGCTTCCCTTGGACGACCGAGCCTTTCGTGGAAGCTAATAATCCGTAAGGAGCAACCAAATGCGTCATTATGAAATCGTATTCATGGTTCACCCTGATCAAAGCGAGCAAGTTGCTGGCATGATCGAGCGTTACACTGGTTCAATCACTGAAGCTGGCGGTACTATCCACCGTCTAGAAGACTGGGGCCGCCGTCAAATGGCTTACCCAATCAACAAACTTCACAAAGCTCACTACGTTCTTATGAACGTTGAAGCTGGCCAAGAAGTGATGGACGAGCTAGAAACTGCTTTCCGTTTTAACGATGCAGTTCTACGTAACATGATCATGCGCACTAAAGGCGCTGTGACTGAGCAATCTATCATGCTTAAGCAAAAAGAAGAGCGTGCAGAGCGTGCTCCTCGTCGTGATGACCGTGAAGAACGTGCACCACGTCGTGAAGAAGAAGCTAAGCCAGAAGCTGCTGCTGAGTAATTCTTTTTTGGCCTTTTAGGTCATTAAATTTTATTCAACTCGTTTAGGTATTTTCACTACAAGCATTTGCTTACGCTTATTTATAAGCCTGTGTTAATACCGCATTATTAAATTTAGATCAGGAGATAGCCCATGGCTCGTTTCTTCCGTCGTCGTAAATTCTGCCGTTTTACTGCAGAAGGCGTACAAGAGATTGACTACAAAGACGTAGCAACTCTAAAAAACTACATCACTGAAGCTGGTAAAATTGTACCTAGCCGTATCACTGGTACAAGTGCTAAATACCAACGTCAGCTAGCTCGCGCTATCAAGCGTTCTCGTTACCTAGCTCTACTACCGTACACTGACAAGCATCAGTAATCGGTAATAGTTAACAATAGTTTAAGAGGACTAAGATAATGCAAGTTATTCTACTTGATAAAATCGGTAACCTAGGTGGCCTTGGCGACCAAGTAAACGTTAAATCTGGTTACGCTCGTAACTTCCTTATCCCACAGGGTAAAGTAGTTATGGCAACTAAAGACAACGTTGCTATGTTCGAAACTCGCCGTGCTGAACTAGAAGCTAAAGTTGCTGAGCAACTAGCTGCTGCAGAAGCTCGCGCAGAGACAGTTAACACTCTAGAAGGCGTTACAATCGCTTCTAAAGCTGGTGACGAAGGCAAACTATTCGGTTCTATCGGTACTCGTGACATCGCAGATGCTATTACAGCAGCTGGTGTTGCAGTAGTTAAGAGCGAAGTACGCCTACCTGAAGGCGCTCTACGTAACATCGGCGAATTCGAAGTAAGCATCCAACTTCACTCTGAAGTTTTTGCTACTGCGAAAATCGCTATCGTTGCAGCTGAGTAATTTCAGTACCAAGACGAATTCTTTCTTTTGAAAGTTTTAAACACCAGCTTCGGCTGGTGTTTTTTTATGTCTGAAATATAGGAAAGCATAGCGAAGGGGTTATGGTAAGTAAAAAGCTTACAGTGATCCAAAAGCTCTTATTGCTGAACAGGCTGTTCTCAAGGTTATAAGTCGCCTTAAGACTAGAATAGTTCTTGAAACTAGAACTGAAAGAGCAGGTTAATCGACAGCACTGAGTCTTCTTTGCTTAATCCGTGAGGCACTTTATCGTGGTATTGACGAGAGTGAGCAATCTTCAGTGCGATATTGTCAGTAATATCGTTGATCGCTTCTAATTCTGTATCAAATTTCAGGTTACTGTGGCCAGATACTAACGTCACATCAGCCTTGAGCTGCAAATTCTTCAACACCTGCCATGATGTATTCACATTGCCACGGAAAATCGCCTCTTCAACAATCTCTGGGAAGATGATGTCATCGTCGTCCAATTCATCGAGATTAGGTTCTTGGTAACGAAAACCCGGTCCGACTTCGACTTCCAACACAAACTCTTCAGTGTTCGAGAACTGATAACCCAAACCACTAGAGATTGTGTAGTCTTTAAAGTAAGCACTGTATCGTGAATCGACACCTTTAAAGCTGCCGTAAAGGTAGGTTTTAGGGCTTAACTTGTAGTCACTCTGAGCCGAGTAAGTCGATTGCCTTTTATCTTCTTCACCGTCTTTGTAGAGGTTGTAGTATTTCCATTCGCCACTGGTTCTATGACGGCCAGCCGTATACTCACCGTTTAGGCGGGCATTTAGCGATCGTGAATCAGAATTACCAGTATGCGACTGATACCCAAATTCGACTTCCGTCTTGAGTGGGTTCGGCAGTTCTGTGTCACTCGTATCACTCGGTGCGATATCCATATCTTTTTCAGGTGTCGGTGCAACGACGATCGGCTCAACAGTAGGTTCTGAAACTACTATAGAGTCGAGGATTGCATCGACAGAGGCTTTAGCATCATCATCAGCTAAGGCCAACGGAGAGCTCAGAAGGCTGGTGCTTAGAAGACCAGAGCTTAGAAGACCAGTGCTCAGAGCCAATAATTTGGACACGCATACCTCTAGTTATACAGTGAGTGAATGGCAGGATCGTAATGCTACCCTTGGTTAATTCCGTCAGCAATAGGTAAATTCTTCCTGAAGAATAAAACAAACGCTTAGGAACGGATTACAAATGAGTGTTCTTGGGTATAATGAACGATCATTATTAGTTATTGAGTGTAGTCATAGTGGATACCAAAAGTCAGAAATCAGCCAACGATCAGGTGGACGCCATCAAGGTCCCGCCACATTCATTAGAAGCTGAGCAATCTGTTATTGGCGGTTTGTTATTGGATAACGAACGCTGGGATACAGTTGCTGAAAAGGTTGTGGCCAAAGACTTTTATAGCCGTCCTCACCGTCTGATCTTTGAAGCGGTAAAGGATATCCTTGAAGAAAGTTCTCCTCTGGACCTGATTACACTCTCTGAACATTTAGAGCTTCGTGAGCAGCTAGAAGACGTAGGTGGCTTTGCTTACCTTGCTGACTTAGCCAAAAACACCCCAAGTGCCGCTAACATTAATGCGTATGCTGATATCGTGGCACAGCGAGCACTGGTTCGCAGCCTGATCGGTGTGGCGAATGAGATCGCCGATTCTGGTTATGACCCTCAAGGTCGTACATCGGAAGAGCTGGTTGATCTTGCTGAAAGTAAAGTCTTCGCGATTGCAGAAGGCCGAGCAAGTGAAAACGAAGGCCCACAAAACGTTGATAGCATTCTCGAGAAGACGCTAGAACGTATCGAAATCTTATATAAATCGCCACAAGATGGTGTTACTGGTGTCGATACTGGCTTTAACGACCTTAACAAGAAGACAGCAGGCCTACAGGGTTCAGACTTAATCATTGTTGCTGCGCGTCCATCGATGGGTAAAACCACGTTTGCGATGAACTTGTGTGAAAACGCGGCGATGAAACAAGATAAGCCCGTTCTGATTTTCTCTCTTGAGATGCCAGCCGAACAGCTGATGATGCGTATGCTTGCGTCACTTTCTCGTGTCGACCAAACCAAGATTCGTACCGGTCAATTGGATGATGAAGATTGGGCGCGTATTTCATCGAGTATGGGTATTCTTATGGATAAGAAGAATATGTATATCGATGATAGCTCGGGCTTAACACCAACAGAAGTACGCTCGCGTGCTCGACGTATTGCTCGTGAGCATGATGGTATTTCTATGATCATGATAGATTACCTCCAATTAATGCGTGTACCTTCGTTGTCTGAAAACCGTACGTTAGAGATCGCCGAAATTTCTCGCTCCCTAAAAGCGCTAGCGAAAGAGTTGAACGTTCCGGTTGTGGCACTTTCTCAGCTTAACCGTTCCCTAGAGCAACGTGCTGATAAACGCCCAGTAAACTCGGATTTGCGTGAATCAGGTTCTATCGAGCAAGATGCCGATTTGATCATGTTTATCTATCGTGATGAGGTTTATAACCCAGACAGTTCACTGAAAGGCATCGCTGAGATCATCCTTGGTAAGCAACGTAACGGTCCTATCGGTTCGGTTCGTTTAACATTCCAAGGTCAACACTCCCGATTTGATAACTATGCAGGTCCTGCATTTGATGATGAGTAAGTTAATGACTTATATGAAAGCAGCGACGGCAAGCATTGACTTAAACGCGCTCGAACATAACCTGAACCAGATAAAGTCGAAGGCTCCACAGTGTAAAGTTATGTCGGTTGTGAAAGCGAATGGCTACGGGCACGGCTTACTGCATATCGCTAAGCACTCGAAAAACTCAGATGCTTTTGGTGTGGCACGTATTGAAGAAGCCTTACAGCTGCGAGCTGGTGGTATTGTTAAACCCATTTTGTTGCTGGAAGGGTTTTACTCTTCGGGTGATTTACCCATCCTGGTGACCAATAACATTCAAACCGTGGTGCATTGTGAAGAGCAATTAAGCGCGCTAGAGAATGCAGATTTGGAAACACCGGTTGTGGTATGGCTTAAAGTCGACAGTGGCATGCACCGATTGGGTGTTCGCCCTGAGCAATACCAAAACTTTGTTGAGCGTTTGCATCAATGTGCGAATGTTGCCAAACCTCTACGTTACATGAGCCACTTTGGTTGTGCTGATGAACTTGATAGAGCAACCACCGTTGAACAGACTGAGCTTTTCTTATCTCTCACTGACGGTTGTGAAGGTGAGCGTTCACTTGCTGCCTCTGCGGGTCTATTGGCTTGGCCTAACAGCCACCTTGATTGGGTTCGTCCGGGAATCATCTCTTACGGTGTTTCGCCTTTTGCTGATAAATCAGCGCAAGAACTTGGCTTTAAGCCTGTGATGACTCTGACCTCACATCTGATTGCGGTTCGTGATGTTAAAGCGGGTGAAAGCGTAGGCTATGGCGCTAACTGGACCAGTGAACGTGATACCAAGGTTGGCGTGATCGCGATTGGTTACGGTGATGGTTATCCACGCATGGCACCTAACGGCACTCCAGTGTTCGTTAATGGACGAAAAGTACCGATCGCAGGACGAGTGTCAATGGACATGCTAACGGTCGACCTTGGCCCTGATGCTGCAGATCAAGTGGGCGATGAAGCGACTCTGTGGGGTAAAGGCTTACCTTCAGAAGAAGTAGCAGATCATATCGGCACTATCGCGTACGAGTTAGTCACTAAGCTGACTTCACGTGTTGCGATGGAGTATGTGAAGTAGCTATGGATATTGTAAACTAAATGATGTTCAAGCGAACGACTCGACACTGGTTAACGTCAGCTATGGCATTGCTCGGTGTTAGCTTTTCTTCTTCTGTCTTGAGTGAAGAAAAAGATTCAGCCTTTGTCCCTTTCTATTTTAGTACTGAAACATTGGGTAATACCTTTGGGGTTGCGGGTGTCGCAAAGGGTGTTTGGCAACCTCAAGCCGCTCTGTTTGGTATGGCGCTTTATTCAGACAAAGACAGTTACGTCGGTTTTCTATCTGCCTTTAACTACGCTTTGTCTGAGAATGTTTTATTCAGTACTCAGATGTACCAAGCGCGCTTCAACGACAATCCTTATTATATTGGTTCTCAAGGCGATAACGACTCATCTATTGATGATAAAACCATTGCCGATGGCTTAGAGCAAAACTATCAGTTTGAATTTAAGTATTTGCTACCTTGGGGCAATGTTGCAGAACATGGCTTGTTAGGGGCTTTTCAGCCAATCAAAGATGTGAGTTTTGCTTCGCCAGTCGAGTCGGGTGTCAGCTCGATTATCTTCACGCCTTTTTATACTGCTCGTGAGCTAGAAGGTTTAAACAACACCGAAGAGGCGACAGGCTTTAGTCTGGCATTGGATTGGGATAACCGTGATAGCACACGCAACCCAACCACGGGCTCTCATACCAACCTTGAATTCACGACTGGCGCAGAAAGCTGGTCTAACGATGATTTATGGTTGAAGTGGACGTTCCAAAACAGTCAGTACTTCGCATTAGGCCCTTTAGGTGACCTGTTCGACCAACAAGTCGTGGCACTCGATTTCTATACCGCTGATACACCAACCTGGGATAACTGCTCTGGGCAAGATTGTGCTCGTCCACCGGAAACTGAACAAGCTCGATTGGGTGGTTTATATCGCTTACGAGGTTATACCGGAGGTCGCTATCATGGACGTTCTGCGGTTCATTACTCTGCTGAGTACCGAGTGATTCCTGACTGGCAACCTTTGGGTGATATCCCACTGATTAACTACTACGATTTGCCTTGGTGGCAATGGGTGGCGTTTGCCGAAGTCGGGCGCGTTGCGGATGAGTACGATATAAAAACACTGCACTCGGATATGAAATGGAGCCTAGGTGGCGCGGTTCGTTTCCAAGTAGAGGGTATTGTTGTTCGTGCTGAGTTAGCTCGAGGTGGTGATGAAGGGACCTTTAGGGTCATGATAAACCAGCCTTTCTAATCTGGTTTTACTAACTCGAATATCTCATATTTTAAAGGGTGACACATAACTGTGTCACCCTTTTTTGTTTTCTATCATTATGTTTTTAATAATGTTTTATAGCTGGTTACTTAAGGTTATTCACCTTGAATGGTCGCAATAACCGTACGGCTTCCACCACAATCTCGGTGTTCTCCTAAGTAAATGCCCTGCCATGTTCCTAAAGCTAAACGACCATTGCTAATTGGTATTGTCACACTGGTGCCAAGTGTCGATGCTTTAATGTGGGCTGGCATGTCATCATCGCCTTCATAGGTGTGTCTGTAGTAGGGTGCTCGCTCAGGTACAAACTTATTAAAGTGTGATTCCATATCGGTACGAACGGTAGGATCAGCGTTCTCGTTTAGCGTGAGGCTGGCAGAGGTATGTTGGATAAAAAGATGTAATAAACCAACAGATAGAGAATTGATATCGTGTATCTGTTGTTCAATTTCATCAGTAATGAGATGAAATCCACGCTTTCGTGCATTTAGGTGTATAGTCTTCTGAATCCACATACGCCATCCTTTATAATGTATTTGGAAAAAAAGTGGTTTAACGCTATCTTTTGAACTTGAATTTATCAGGTATCGCTCACATTTAATTATGTTAGAGCTAGAGTCTGTACCGATTCTTGTATCAGGAAATCGAATCCTGATTTATCTCAAGGTACAGCTCTTCATATGCGGCATAATACGTCGTGAAAAAAAATTACAAAGAATCTTTCAGTGGTGACGCGGTTTGGTCATCACAGAAAAATATAAACTTTCGCCTAATCGGGGGTTCTATTCATCACCCAGGTGACGTTTAGAATAAAACCTACAGTAACATCGGGATAGATACCATGTTGAAAAATATCAACCCAACGCAAACACAAGCGTGGAAAGCTCTAACTGCACATTTTGAGTCTGCTCAAGATATGGATATGAAAGAGCTGTTTGCTCAAGATGCAAAGCGTTTCGAGAGCTTTTCTACTCGTTTCGGTTCTGACATCTTAGTGGATTACTCTAAGAACCTTATCGATGCTGAAACGATGCAGCACCTATTTGCTCTTGCGAACGAGACTGAAGTTAAGTCTGCAATCGAAGCAATGTTCGGCGGTGATGCAATCAACAAGACTGAAGGTCGTTCAGTACTTCACACTGCGCTACGTAACCGTAGCGACAACCCAGTAATGGTTGATGGCAAAGACGTAATGCCAGCAGTGAACGCAGTACTAGCGAAAATGGAACTGTTCACGCACCGCATCGTTTCTGGTGAGTGGAAAGGTTACACAGGTAAAGAGATCACTGATGTAGTTAACATCGGTATCGGCGGTTCGGACCTTGGTCCATACATGGTGACTGAAGCACTTACGCCATACAAAACTCGCCTGAACATGCACTTCGTTTCTAACGTAGATGGCACTCACATTGTTGAGACACTTAAGCCTCTTAACCCAGAAACAACGTTGTTCCTAGTAGCATCTAAGACATTTACGACTCAAGAAACAATGACGAATGCACACTCTGCTCGTGATTGGTTCCTGGCTGAAGCGGGTGATGACGCACACGTAGCTAAGCACTTCGCAGCGCTATCGACTAACGCAACTTCAGTTGCTGAGTTTGGTATTGATACTGACAACATGTTCGAATTCTGGGACTGGGTTGGTGGTCGTTACTCACTATGGTCTGCAATCGGCCTTTCTATCTCTCTTTCTATCGGCTTCGATAACTTCGCTGAGCTACTAGACGGCGCACACGAGATGGATAACCACTTTGCTTCAACTGAGTTTGAAAGCAACATTCCAGTGATCCTTGCGCTTATCGGTGTTTGGTACAACAACTTCCATGGCGCTGAGTCAGAAGCGATTCTACCTTACGATCAATACATGCACCGTTTTGCTGCTTACTTCCAGCAAGGTAACATGGAATCAAACGGTAAGTTTGTTGACCGTGAAGGCAACCCGGTAGAGTACCAAACAGGTCCTATCATCTGGGGTGAACCTGGTACAAACGGCCAACACGCTTTCTACCAACTGATTCACCAAGGTACTAAGCTGATCCCATCAGATTTCATTGCGCCTGCAATCAGCCACAACCCAGCATCTGATCACCACCAGAAGCTAATGTCTAACTTCTTTGCTCAAACTGAAGCGTTAGCATTCGGTAAGACAAAAGAGACAGTGGAAGCTGAATTCCTAGCGGCTGGTAAAACAGCAGAAGAAGCAGCGGAGCTTGCTCCTTTCAAAGTATTTGAAGGTAACCGTCCAACGAACTCTATTCTTGTTAAGCAAATCAACCCTCGCTCTTTAGGTAACCTAATCGCGATGTACGAGCACAAGATCTTCGTTCAAGGCGTTATCTGGAACATCTTCAGCTTCGACCAATGGGGTGTAGAACTTGGTAAGCAGCTAGCAAACCAAATTCTTCCTGAGCTTGCTGACGATGCTCAAGTAACCTCTCACGACAGCTCAACTAACGGTCTAATCAACGCATTTAAAGCGTTGAAAGCTTAAGACTGTTTAAGTAACACCAAGTAATAACTGTAAACGCCAACCTTTCGGTTGGCGTTTTTTATGTCCGTTGATTTTACGGCAATAAAAAAGGCTGACGTATGTACGTCAGCCTTTCGTTTTTTATTTACTCGATTGTCTCTATTCGAAACAGATCTCGATGAAGGCGTTACCCCACTGAGACGTGAAAGGCATGATGATAATAGCACCTTCACACTTATGACGAATGGTGTGGCCTTTACCTGAAACGACGATTGGCGTTGCCATGTCGAAATCAAAGCCGCTTTCTGCAAGAATACGTTTTGCACCACCAGTCACCATATTAGTGATTTCACCCACCATATCGGTCACTTCTTCGTTCAAGCCATTTGGTCGTTCACCCAACATGTTTTCCATGATTTCTAGGGCAAGACCTTCATCAAAAGTGATCGACATTGAGCCACGAGATTGTGTGCCAACCATACCAATTAGGCCGGATACATCACCACGAGCGATCTCATCTTTCTTAACTCTTGGTTTTTGTGGCTTCAATTCAAGAGAAGCCATCGTTTTTAGTACATTCATCAAAGAAGCTAAAAACGGGTTTACAAATTCAGCGCGCATAATGTTCTTCTATAATCTTATTCTTTCATTTCGGAGGAGCAAGATTGGCAAATGCCATGCGATTCAATGACATGATTGGTCAATTGAAAGCCATGCTTCTCAGCGTTACTAGCGAGTAGAGTGACAAGCGCATCGTCTTGCAATTCTATCACAGTGCCACATTTATCGCAGATCAGTAGTTGGGAGAAATGTTTGTTTGCATTGCAAGAACAGCAACATATGAAGCTATTGGTTGATTCAACTCGGTGAATGAAACCTTGTTCCAACAAGAAATCCAAAGCACGATAAACTGTAGGAGGCTTGGCTTGCGGTTCACTGACTTTCAACTGCTCTAATAATTCATAAGCACTAGAGGCTTTTTTATTAGAGAAAATGAGCTCAAACACTCGCTTTCTCTGAGGTGTTAATCTAACGCCTCGAGATGCGCATATCCCTTCAACTTGCTCTATTAATGTGTGGTCCAAATTTTTCACCATTCAATCGGACATCCCTATTCAAACCCTATTTCTAGGTTACTACGTTTTGGGAGCCAATGATTTCTATTAAAGTCAGGTACAGAGCGTATTGTGACCCACGACTTTGAATAAGACAAGGTAACTCAAAATGACAGTGTGACTCAAGGCATAACTGATTAATGAGGCTGAATTAGAGATCTGGTGAATGTGTTTATAAAAAAATGTGCAATAAGGTGCTTTTAATAAAAAGCTCTCAATCGACATTAGCTTGCCATCGACTAAGAAAGGTTTAGCGTTACTTGGCGCGGGAGCGGCTTTGGTAGCCGGTCACCCTGAACTTGTCACCGCGAGCGTATCGGCAGACGATGTTCAATTCGGTGGCATTATTAGCGCAAGTGCTCCAATAGTATTTGGCCTATAGGAAACCCTACGCAATGAGTTCAAGTAAATGGCAGAATATCAAACAATAATTGTTGCCGTTGTTAGTGCTTTGTCTAGTGGTGTAGGTGTAGGCATCACGCTCAAAACCGATGTTAAGTGGCTGCGCTTGATGATGGAAAAGATGGATGAGCGTTTGACTCGACTTGAAAGTAAAAGTCCTAATTCGTAGGGCTTTTTTGATTTAGGAATGTTGTTATGACTTCTTAAGTTATATCCAATCCCTTAACCGAGAATTTCATGCTTATTTATATTAATGGTGTATGCGTACTGTTTTGAGATGCACTGTAGTAATATGTGCCTAGTTAAATATTGAGGGATGACAGAATGAAAGACCTGATTTCAGCTTTATCACAAGCAGCAGCAAATAGACTTAACACCCCTATTTTAGGGGCATTCATATTAGCTTGGTTGGCTTGGAATCATGTCTATGTCATAGAGTTTTTTTTTAGTGAAAGCAAAGAAAAGATAACGTTTGTTAAATCACTAGAGTTTCATTTTTGGTCTGATTTATTCACTCCTGCAGTTATGGCGGCTTTATATACTTTCGGGTTACCTTGGCTACAACACCAAGTTGATCAGTTAAAGCATGGTTTTATTGATGATAAACGTATAACAGCAAAACACAGTCGAGATAAAAGCAAGTATGAAAGTCTTGGAGGGGCTGCAAGAGCACAAGCTGAATGCAGTTTGGAATATCAAAAAGAAAAGTTAGGTCGAAATTTAGATCAGTGGGAAGAGCAACGTAATATTCTAAATGGAAAAATAGTCACACTTAATGACGAAATTGCACACCAAACACAACTAAGGCAAGACGCAGAAGTTGCAACTAGCAATCTGCAATCTCTATTCGATTCTTCGAATGAAATCCAACAAAATCAAGACGAAGAACTTAAATCTTTAAAGACCAAGTTAGAAGATAGTCAAAAAAGTGCAGATAGTTTTGAATCACATTATATTGCACTAAGAAATAAGACTAATAACTTTAATGGTATTTTAGACTTGATTGCAGACTTGGATATCCACGAAACAGAAAGCTTGAGAGATCATTACTTAGATAACCCTAAATTCAGAGCATTAGCGCATGCAAAAGATTTGAACAGGCCTGAGTATATGGATGAACTAGTTAAGCACGACCATGTAGTTAAAGCCGTGCTCGATAACCTCTTCAGCAAGAAAGATAGTAAGTTGGACGATACACTTTCAGAATTGGGATATGTGTATGCACCTAAATTGCCCATAAGTGAAGAAGAACAACAACTACTTGACGATATATATAAATTGAAAGCCTAATTACTGAGCCTTGTTGTGCAGTTTATGTGGAAATAGCTGCGTATAAACCTGCCATAAAATGTTCAAGTTCCGATGACCTGTTACTTGGGCTACTTCTTCAATGGAGTAGCCTTTTTCAAACAGACGACTAGCACCTTCTCTTCTCAAGTCGTGATATCTCAAATCCTCAATACCTAATTCGTTCCTTACTCGCTGAAAGCCTGCGCTAACGCTTCGTGAGTTGTACGGGAAAATAAGTTCGTCTTTGTTCCTGAATGTTTTCGATTCCCTGTGTATAATCGCCCAATTATTTTTGACTACAATGTCCACTGTGAAGCGTGATTCACCGCTTTGAAGTGTTCCTTTTTTAATGCTAAATGATGCCTTCGTTTCACTTCATCAATACGTACTATAAGCGTACTGAGTGGATGAGCTTGCGGCTGAACTGGCGAGTTTCTGTATATATATGCAGTGTATAGATTTTGAGTAACGCTTTATGAAACCTGACAATACCAGTAAATACGCGGCTAACCGCTTATCCGTTGCTCCAATGCTCGATTGGACTGACCGCCACTGTCGTTACTTTCACCGTTTGCTTTCTCAGCAGACGCTTCTGTACACGGAAATGATAACAACAGGTGCGATCTTACATGGTAAGGGCGACTTTCTAGAATATAACGAGCAAGAACATCCTCTTGCACTTCAACTCGGCGGTTCAAACCCGGTTGATCTAGCTGCTTGTGCCAAGCTTGCTGGTGAGCGTGGTTATGATGAAATCAACCTTAATGTCGGTTGCCCTTCTGACCGAGTTCAGAATGGTCGCTTTGGTGCTTGCCTAATGGCTGAGCCTGAGCTGGTGGCAGATTGTGTGTCGGCGATGAAAGAAGTCACTGATATTCCAATTACCGTGAAAACGCGTATTGGTATCGACGACCAAGACTCTTATGAGTTCTTAACTAAGTTTGTTTCGACGGTTTCTGAAAAAGGCGGCTGTGAGCAATTTACTATTCATGCTCGTAAAGCATGGTTGAGTGGCCTTAGCCCGAAAGAGAACCGTGAGATTCCACCGCTAGATTACGATCGTGCATACCAAATCAAGAAAGACTTCTCTGATCTCGTGATTGCCGTGAATGGTGGCGTTACTACTCTTGAGCAAACTAAAGAGCACTTGCAACACCTTGATGGTGTGATGATCGGTCGAGAGGCTTACCATAGCCCGTTTATCTTGGCTGAAGTCGATCAGCAGATCTTTGGTTTAGACACGCCAATCAAGAAGCGCTCACAAGTGGTTGAAGAAATGTACCCGTACATTGAGCGTGAGCTTTCAAATGGTGCAAGCTTAGGACACATCTCTCGTCATATGCTTGGTTTGTTCCAAAGCATGCCGGGCGCAAGGCAATGGCGTCGCTACATCAGTGAAAACGCACATAAGAAAGGTGCAGGTATCGAAGTGATGCAGACAGCATTGGCTAAAATCCCTAAAGAGCTAAACGTATAACCTCCCTCTAGGTTAAAAGTTCGAGCTTAAAAGCCCAAGCTAAAAAAACAAGCTTATAAACCTAAGCTTAAAAACCTAAGGTTAAATTCGCCACTAGAGGCTAAATTTGCCATTGATAGTTTCTTTAAAAGCCACGCATTTAGATGTGTGGCTTTTTATTTATCTGATAAGTAAGGGTTTTATTGGTTTTACTAACTTGGTATGGAAGCTGCAATGTTAGAAAGTAGGAAAGATAGGTCATTAACTCATTAGGGAGACCATTATGTTTGAATTAATCTTTGTTCTTATTTTCGTCGCAACTCTACTTGTCACTGGTATCACGTTTATGACGGTATTGGCTGCAACCGGAATCGCGTTAGTCGTCATGTTGGTCTTGGGTATGATGGGGGTTGTGTTTAAGTTGCTGCCTTGGTTAATTGTGATTGCATTGGGTATCTGGTTTTTCAAAAACTTTGTACACAGTTCTAACCAAAGACGTTACTAAGGTCATGGTGTCGTCAAATCTTTGATCGTCAGCGGTTTATCGTTTTAGAATTTAAGATGTGTGATAGAATTTTCCCCAATAATCTATGAATGTGCATACAATTAGCACAACGATATGGAATTGGAGCTATCTCAAATGAATAAAATGCCATTAATTGCTTTAGTGGGAATGCTATCTTTAAGCTCGGCAGTGTCTGCTGAAGAAGAGTTTTCTTACACGGCTAAAGTCGGTGCCGATATGTGGTGGGGAAGTACAAAGCTAAACGAAGTTAGACAAGATGATGATTCTAACTCACCTTCGTTGTATCTCGCATTTGAGCATAATGCCCCGATGCTACCAAACGCTAGCTTTCGCTTTACTTCTGTTGATGCAGATTCATTGGCTTTCGATAAGTACGACTACACCTTCTATTACACGCTGTTAGATCATAAGCTGATGAACTTCGATGCGGGTGTGACGTTTACTCAGTATTCAAACTCGAATTACATCGAACCGAAAGCGGGTGGCGCTCAAACAAGCTTTGATGAGTTCACTTGGAGCTTCTACGGCAACGCAGAGATCAACGTTCCTGAGACCAATTTCGATATCATCGGTACGATGGAGTTCGGTGATAGCAGTGGTATTAAGAGCACGGATTTGATGGCAGGTGTTCAGTACCGAATTCCTGTAGCAGAAACTGAGATAGCACTGCGTGGTGGTTACCGCGTGATCGACCTTGATTCGGAAGAGTTCTTCTCTTCAGAGGTTGGCAAAGAGTTTGTCATGGTTGATGGCTGGTTTGCTGGCGCTGAAGTGCGCTTCTAGGCCATAGAAAGCAAATTTAGAACGAATTTTGAGAACGCCACTTTATTAAGTGGCGTTTTTTTATATCTATTGGTTATACCCAAGTGGCTTCAAGATGCTGGATTCAGAGCGTTGTCATTGAGCCCCTAATTACCGAAAGTAAGTAAGGAAAACGACGCAGCGTGATAGCTGGCTCTTTCCAAGTTGTTTGACGCAGCAATCGGTTCAATGACACGCTCCCAAAGGGCGAGTTGTCTTGGCTTGTATACTTTGTTGTCGATTCTTGATTTAGGCCCACTAGACCTTTAAATCGTCGCCGCGTCTACAAACCAAGTCATTCTCGCTGAACCAAGCATCTTGAGGTTACTTGGGTATATATCTTTCTGGAATTAGTTAGCACATTCATCACTTTCGACCATCCTTTATACAGAGAGCTAATTAGCGTCTATTCTTATAAGGTCTATGTTGTGAGGTCAAAGCAAGGGATGGAATATGACACTCAATGAATTACGAAATTTATATAGAGAAAATCTGTTAGTTGAAGCGATCATAGAGCCCTCAATTCAAGAAGGGTCTTGGGTTGTGGAGTTTCGCCATATGGGAGGTGGCTTTGTTCTGCTTACTGATGTTCATGGTGAAGAGTGCCATTACGCGGATTTAGACTTAGCATCTAAATCGGCAATGGCGGTTGGCTTTCAGCAAGTGCGTATTGAAAACCAGTAAGTCAATTTAGGTTTCAATCGGTTTTTACTTCCAAAAAGTTATAAAACATACTTTTCTATTCTTTCTTGTTATTAAAAGGAGTGGTTAATCTATCGTCACGCAATGATTAGGGATGTCGTGACCATGTCTTTAAATAAGAAAGAGTCTTCACAAAATAATAATGCACAGTCTGGGGCTAATGAGTTACCTGGGCTAGCAGCACCACTTAATGACCAACAATTGGGTCATCTTCAACACACTGTTTCTGAGTTATCTTCACAACAACTGGCATGGGTCAGTGGTTACCTTTGGGGAGTTAGCCAAGCTCAGCCTGTCGGTGCAGCTGCGCCAATCGCTCAAGCGGCCGCTGCAGTAGCGGCTAAACCAGCGGGTAAGCTCAGCATTATCTTCGCATCTCAAACAGGTAATGCTAAAGGTGTCGCTGAATCGCTTGAGGCAGAAGCTAAAGCCTTGGGTATTGCGGTCGAGCTTTTCGATGCCAGTGATTATAAAGGTAAGAACCTAGCCAAAGAGACACACGTCATTTTTGTGGCTTCAACCAATGGTGAGGGCGAAGCCCCTGATAACGCTATTGAGTTGCATGAATTCCTACAATCGAAGAAAGCGCCAAAATTATCAAACCTACAATATGGTGTGATTGGTTTAGGTGACTCAAGCTATGAGTTCTTCTGCCAAACGGCTAAAGACTTCGATAGCTTCCTCGCTAAGCTTGGTGCTAAATCGTTTGTCGACCGTCTTGATTGTGATGTTGATTACGAAGAATCAGCAACGGAATGGCGCGCTAAAGCATTAGAGCAAGTAAAAGAGACGCTATCGACAGGCACTGAAGCCGATGTGGTTCAATTACCAGTAGGTCAAGCGGCTGCCGGTCATTCGCAATACACTAAACAAAATCCATACACCGCGACACTATTGACGAGCCAAAAGATCACCGGTCGCGACTCGGGCAAAGATGTTCGTCATATCGAGATTGATCTTGATGAGTCGGGTATTACTTACCAACCGGGTGATGCGCTAGGTGTATGGTTTGAAAACAGTTCAGAACTCGCAAATCAGATCCTTTCTAAGGTTGGGTTGTCTGGTATCGAAAGTGTTGATGTCGATGGTGATAACTTATCTATCCACAGCGCACTCGTCAGTAAATTCGAAATTACATCTTCAAATCCTCAACTAGTGACTAAGTTTGCTGAGCTTTCGGGCAGCAAGAAGTTAATTAAGCTGGTGGAAGATAAAGACAAGCTTCGTGAATACGCGGGTAATACTCAAGTTGTCGATGTTTTAGCTGAGAAGAAAACTAAGCTATCGGCTGATGAATTGATTGGTCTACTACGTAAGCTGACACCGCGTCTCTACTCTATTGCATCAAGCCAAGCTGAAGTGGATGAAGAAGTTCACTTGACGGTTGGTTTGGTTGAATACCAAAAAGGCGATGAATCTCGTTTAGGCGGAGCTTCTAGCTTCTTAGCTCAGCGCTTGGAAGAAGGTGGTGAAGTGAAGGTGTTTGTTGAGAACAACAATAACTTCAAACTACCACAAGACGACAATACACCAATCATCATGGTTGGGCCGGGTACCGGTATCGCACCGTTCCGCAGTTTTGTTCAAGAGCGTGAAAACAATGATGCTGAAGGCAAAAGCTGGCTCTTCTTTGGTGACCGAACTTTCACTCAAGATTTCTTATATCAAGTTGAATGGCAGAAGTACCTTAAGTCTGGTGCGCTAACCAAGCTTGATGTTGCCTTTAGTCGTGACCAAAAAGAAAAGGTTTATGTTCAAGACCGCTTAATTGAACAAGCAGCTCAGGTTTGGCAATGGCTTCAAGAGGGCGCGTACCTCTATGTATGTGGCGATGCGACTCGAATGGCGAAAGATGTTCATGAAGCGTTAGTTACAATTGCGGAAAAACATGGCAATCAGAGCCGCGAGCAAGCTGAACAATATATTAATGATTTACGTAAAGCGAAACGTTACCAAAGGGATGTGTACTAATGAGCAAGCAAGTAATAGAGCAAGAAGTGCTAGGTCAAGTACTGGGACCTTTGGCTGATAACGAACGTCTTAAGCGTGAAAGTAAAAATCTTCGCGGTACGATTGAACAAGATCTCCAAGATAGAATTACGGGTGGTTTTACTGCTGATAACTTTCAGTTGATTCGTTTCCACGGTATGTATCAACAAGACGACCGTGATATTCGTAATGAACGTACCAAGCAAAAGCTAGAACCTTTACATAACGTCATGCTGCGTGCGCGTATGCCTGGCGGGATCATCACTCCGAAGCAGTGGCTCGCGATTGATAAATTCGCAGATGAAAGTACCTCTTATGGTTCTATCCGTCTCACAACTCGTCAAACTTTCCAGTTCCATGGCGTGTTGAAGCCGAACATTAAGTTAATGCACCAAACACTAAACAGTATTGGTATTGATTCCATTGCGACGGCGGGTGACGTAAACCGAAATGTTTTGTGTACCACAAACCCGGTTGAGTCTGAGCTCCATCAAGAAGCTTATGAGTGGGCGAAAAAGATCAGTGAACATCTATTACCTAAGACTCGTGCTTATGCAGAAATCTGGTTAGATGGTGAAAAGCTAGCAACAACGGACGAAGAACCTATCTTAGGTAGCAACTACTTACCACGTAAGTTCAAGACGACGGTTGTAATTCCTCCGCAAAATGACGTAGATGTTCATGCTAACGATCTTAACTTCATCGCGATTGCTAAAGACGGAAAGCTGGTGGGCTTTAACGTATTAGTGGGCGGTGGTCTTGCAATGACGCATGGCGATACTTCTACTTATGCACGTAAAGCTGACGATTTTGGTTTTGTGGCATTAGATAAAACGTTAGATGTAGCAGCGGCGGTGGTAACGACTCAGCGTGATTGGGGTAACCGTTCGAACCGTAAGAACGCAAAAACCAAATACACACTAGACCGTGTTGGTATTGATGTATTTAAAGCAGAAGTAGAAAAACGTGCAGGCGTTGAGTTTTCTGAAAGCCGTCCTTATGAGTTTACTGGCCGTGGCGATCGTATTGGTTGGGCGGAAGGCATTGATGGTAAGCACCACTTAGCGTTATTCATCGAAAATGGTCGTTTGCTTGATTTCCCGGGTAAAGCTCTGAAAACAGGTGTTGCTGAAATAGCGAAGATCCACAAAGGTGACTTCCGTATGACAGCGAACCAAAACCTCATTGTTGCTGGTGTACCTAAGAGCCAAAAGACAAAAATTGAAAAGCTGGCACGTCAATACGGTCTGATGGATGATGCCGTTTCCGAGCAGCGTAAAAACTCAATGGCTTGTGTGGCATTCCCAACATGTCCTTTAGCAATGGCAGAAGCTGAGCGTTTTCTTCCTGAGTTTGTAACGGATGTTGAAGACATTCTGAAGAAACATGGATTACCAGAAGAAGATAACATCATCCTTCGTATCACGGGTTGTCCAAACGGTTGTGGTCGTGCAATGTTGGCTGAACTGGGGTTAGTCGGTAAGGCTCCGGGGCGTTACAACATGCACTTAGGTGGCAACAAAGCCGGAACTCGTATCCCGAAGATGTATAAAGAGAACATCACTTCAGCTCAGATCTTAGAAGAGATTGATTCGCTGGTGGGACGTTGGGCTACGGAACGTAACGACAATGAAGGGTTCGGTGATTTTACAATCCGAGCTGGCATCATCGAAGAGGTGATCATTTCAAAGAGGGATCTGCATGCATAATTCTGTCGCTTCAAAACTGAAGTTAGCAGAGCTACTCGCATTGACTAAGACGGAGCAAATACTTCGTCTTGGACAAATCAATGCTGAGTTAGAGCAGCTAACCGCATTAGAAAGAGTTAAGTGGGCACTCGAACATTTAGAAGGGACACATGTTGTGTCTTCTAGTTTCGGAATCCAAGCGGCGTTGATGCTGCACTTAGTGACTCAAGCAAAACCAGATATTCCGGTTATTCTTACGGACACTGGGTATCTATTCCCGGAAACGTATCAATTTATCGATGAGTTAAGTCAGAAGTTGACTCTAAACCTTCAAGTTTTTCGTTCTCAGCAGAGCCCTAATTGGCAAGAAGCGCAATATGGCAAACTTTGGGAGCAAGGTATAGAAGGGATAGAGAAGTACAACAAGCTTAATAAAGTTGAACCGATGAGAAGAGCGCTGGATGAACTCGAGGCTGGCACTTGGTTTTCTGGGTTGAGAAGAGAGCAATCTCAATCGCGTGCAAACTTGCCTATCTTATCTATCCAAAATGGTGTGTTTAAGTTCTTGCCAGTAATTGATTGGACAAATAAAGATGTTCATTATTACTTAGAAGAGCATGGTCTCAGTTACCACCCACTTCGCGAACAGGGGTACCTTTCTGTTGGAGATACTCATACGACTAAGAAATGGGAACCGGGTATGACTGAAGAAGAAACCCGTTTTAATGGTCTAAAACGAGAATGTGGTCTCCATGAAGACGATGGAGAGCAATATGGCTCTGGGATTTAGACTCATTGCCATTTAAAAAGCTGCCTCAAGGCAGCTTTTTTAGTTTCTAGGATGAAAATTAGAGCAATTGTGGATAAGTCTGTGGTTATTCTGTAAGTACTTTGTAGTTAAACTTGCATAAATAAGGCTTTGAGTGTTTATTTGTCACCTAACCGTTATTTTTACATTTTTCGGTAATAAACACTTGCCAATGTGAGGAACATCTCTATAATGCCGCCTCACTGACACGGTAGACGCCACAAGGCTTCAGCGAAGAATGTTAGTAAGGCAACTAGCTTTAAGCGATTATTCGCTTCTACTTTTTAAAAGTAGAAATTAATTTTCAAAAGTGTTTGACACTGAGAATTAAAACGCTAGAATGGCCGCCTCTTCCGAAGTGATGTAAGTCACAACGAAGAGAAGCTCTTTAACAATTTAAACCTATCAATCTGTGTGGGCACTCGTTGATGAATATCAAAACGTTTTATCTTCCCTTTTTATTAAGAGAAGTAAAACAGATTCCTCGGAATCAACTTTGGTTTCAATGAACTGAGTGACCAATACGAATAACTACTTTCTCTTGTAGAAAGAAAGTATTTGGCACAGTCAATTCATTATCTTTCTGTTGGAAAGATAATAGCTTTAGAATTACTTTTTGTAGTTTTGAAGTCAGTATTCATTGAGCCGACAAAATCTTAAATTGAAGAGTTTGATCATGGCTCAGATTGAACGCTGGCGGCAGGCCTAACACATGCAAGTCGAGCGGAAACGACACTAACAATCCTTCGGGTGAGTTAATGGGCGTCGAGCGGCGGACGGGTGAGTAATGCCTAGGAAATTGCCTTGATGTGGGGGATAACCATTGGAAACGATGGCTAATACCGCATAATGCCTACGGGCCAAAGAGGGGGACCTTCGGGCCTCTCGCGTCAAGATATGCCTAGGTGGGATTAGCTAGTTGGTGAGGTAATGGCTCACCAAGGCGACGATCCCTAGCTGGTCTGAGAGGATGATCAGCCACACTGGAACTGAGACACGGTCCAGACTCCTACGGGAGGCAGCAGTGGGGAATATTGCACAATGGGCGAAAGCCTGATGCAGCCATGCCGCGTGTATGAAGAAGGCCTTCGGGTTGTAAAGTACTTTCAGTTGTGAGGAAGGGTGTGTAGTTAATAGCTGCACATCTTGACGTTAGCAACAGAAGAAGCACCGGCTAACTCCGTGCCAGCAGCCGCGGTAATACGGAGGGTGCGAGCGTTAATCGGAATTACTGGGCGTAAAGCGCATGCAGGTGGTTCATTAAGTCAGATGTGAAAGCCCGGGGCTCAACCTCGGAACTGCATTTGAAACTGGTGAACTAGAGTGCTGTAGAGGGGGGTAGAATTTCAGGTGTAGCGGTGAAATGCGTAGAGATCTGAAGGAATACCAGTGGCGAAGGCGGCCCCCTGGACAGACACTGACACTCAGATGCGAAAGCGTGGGGAGCAAACAGGATTAGATACCCTGGTAGTCCACGCCGTAAACGATGTCTACTTGGAGGTTGTGGCCTTGAGCCGTGGCTTTCGGAGCTAACGCGTTAAGTAGACCGCCTGGGGAGTACGGTCGCAAGATTAAAACTCAAATGAATTGACGGGGGCCCGCACAAGCGGTGGAGCATGTGGTTTAATTCGATGCAACGCGAAGAACCTTACCTACTCTTGACATCCAGAGAAGCCAGCGGAGACGCAGGTGTGCCTTCGGGAGCTCTGAGACAGGTGCTGCATGGCTGTCGTCAGCTCGTGTTGTGAAATGTTGGGTTAAGTCCCGCAACGAGCGCAACCCTTATCCTTGTTTGCCAGCGAGTAATGTCGGGAACTCCAGGGAGACTGCCGGTGATAAACCGGAGGAAGGTGGGGACGACGTCAAGTCATCATGGCCCTTACGAGTAGGGCTACACACGTGCTACAATGGCGCATACAGAGGGCAGCAAGCTAGCGATAGTGAGCGAATCCCAAAAAGTGCGTCGTAGTCCGGATTGGAGTCTGCAACTCGACTCCATGAAGTCGGAATCGCTAGTAATCGTGAATCAGAATGTCACGGTGAATACGTTCCCGGGCCTTGTACACACCGCCCGTCACACCATGGGAGTGGGCTGCAAAAGAAGTGGGTAGTTTAACCTTTCGGGGAGGACGCTCACCACTTTGTGGTTCATGACTGGGGTGAAGTCGTAACAAGGTAGCCCTAGGGGAACCTGGGGCTGGATCACCTCCTTATACGAAGATACTTACGATGAGTGTCCACACAGATTGATGGTTTAGATTTAGTTAAAGCCAGAGCTTTAATTAATAACGTAAGTTATTGATTAAAGCTTTTTGCTTTATGCTCTTTAACAATTTGGAAAGCTGACTGATTTGATTACTTACGAGTAATTCAAATCAAATTTAAAAGTTCTCAATGTTTATCTGCTCTTATTCAATAAGAACGGTATAAACACAACAAACACATTCAAGTGTCTTGTATTCGAATCAAACTTTAGTTTGATTCACAATTGAGTCCGGCAAACAGTCATCAAGAATTAACCCTTCTTGATGACAACCAAAAACCTTGGTTAGTTGCCATACGCTAAGACCCTTTCGGGTTGTATGGTTAAGTGACTAAGCGTACACGGTGGATGCCTTGGCAGTCAGAGGCGATGAAAGGCGTAATAACTTGCGATAAGCCCAGATTAGGTAGTAATAACCTTTTGAGTCTGGGATTCCTGAATGGGGAAACCCACTTGCATAAGCAAGTATCCTGTTGTGAATACATAGCAACAGGAGGCAAACCGGGGGAACTGAAACATCTAAGTACCCCGAGGAAGAGAAATCAACCGAGATTCCGAAAGTAGCGGCGAGCGAAATTGGATTAGCCCTTAAGCTTTTAATGATGCAGGTGAAGAGTCTGGAAAGTCTCGCAATAAAGGGTGATAGCCCCGTAACCGACACATCATAATCAGTGAAAACGAGTAGGGCGGGACACGTGATATCCTGTCTGAATATGGGGGGACCATCCTCCAAGGCTAAATACTACTGACTGACCGATAGTGAACCAGTACCGTGAGGGAAAGGCGAAAAGAACCCCTGTGAGGGGAGTGAAATAGAACCTGAAACCGTGTACGTACAAGCAGTAGGAGCACCTTCGTGGTGTGACTGCGTACCTTTTGTATAATGGGTCAGCGACTTAATTTTAGTAGCAAGGTTAACCGTTTAGGGGAGCCGTAGGGAAACCGAGTCTTAACTGGGCGTACAGTTGCTAGGATTAGACCCGAAACCAGGTGATCTAGCCATGGGCAGGTTGAAGGTTGAGTAACATCAACTGGAGGACCGAACCGACTAATGTTGAAAAATTAGCGGATGACTTGTGGCTAGGGGTGAAAGGCCAATCAAACCTGGAGATAGCTGGTTCTCCCCGAAAGCTATTTAGGTAGCGCCTCGGACGAATACTACTGGGGGTAGAGCACTGTTAAGGCTAGGGGGTCATCCCGACTTACCAACCCTTTGCAAACTCCGAATACCAGTAAGTACTATCCGGGAGACACACGGCGGGTGCTAACGTCCGTCGTGGAGAGGGAAACAACCCAGACCGCCAGCTAAGGTCCCAAAGTATAGCTAAGTGGGAAACGATGTGGGAAGGCTCAGACAGCCAGGATGTTGGCTTAGAAGCAGCCATCATTTAAAGAAAGCGTAATAGCTCACTGGTCGAGTCGGCCTGCGCGGAAGATGTAACGGGGCTAAGCTATACACCGAAGCTGCGGCTACGTACCTTAGGGTATGTGGGGTAGGGGAGCGTTCTGTAAGCCGTTGAAGGTGGTCTGTAAGGGCTGCTGGAGGTATCAGAAGTGCGAATGCTGACATGAGTAACGATAAAGGGAGTGAAAAACTCCCTCGCCGGAAGACCAAGGGTTCCTGTCCAACGTTAATCGGGGCAGGGTAAGTCGACTCCTAAGGCGAGGCCGAAAGGCGTAGTCGATGGGAAACGGGTTAATATTCCCGTACTTCTTACAATTGCGATGGGGGGACGGAGAAGGCTAGGTGGGCCTGGCGACGGTTGTCCAGGTTCAAGTATGTAGGCGGGTGGTTTAGGTAAATCCGGACCACTACTAACGCTGAGATACGATGTCGAGCTACTACGGTAGTGAAGTCATTGATGCCATGCTTCCAGGAAAAGCCTCTAAGCTTCAGATTGTAAGGAATCGTACCCCAAACCGACACAGGTGGTCGGGTAGAGAATACCAAGGCGCTTGAGAGAACTCGGGTGAAGGAACTAGGCAAAATGGTACCGTAACTTCGGGAGAAGGTACGCTCTTATCAGTGAAGTCCCTTGCGGATGGAGCAGACGAGAGTCGCAGATACCAGGTGGCTGCAACTGTTTATTAAAAACACAGCACTGTGCAAAATCGTAAGATGACGTATACGGTGTGACGCCTGCCCGGTGCCGGAAGGTTAATTGATGGGGTTAGACTTCGGTCGAAGCTCTTGATCGAAGCCCCGGTAAACGGCGGCCGTAACTATAACGGTCCTAAGGTAGCGAAATTCCTTGTCGGGTAAGTTCCGACCTGCACGAATGGCGTAATGATGGCCACGCTGTCTCCACCCGAGACTCAGTGAAATTGAAATCGCTGTGAAGATGCAGTGTACCCGCGGCTAGACGGAAAGACCCCGTGAACCTTTACTACAGCTTGGCACTGAACATTGAACCTACATGTGTAGGATAGGTGGGAGACTATGAAATTGCGTCGCTAGATGTGATGGAGTCGTCCTTGAAATACCACCCTTGTAGTTTTGATGTTCTAACGTTGGTCCCTGAATCGGGATTACGGACAGTGCCTGGTGGGTAGTTTGACTGGGGCGGTCTCCTCCCAAAGAGTAACGGAGGAGCACGAAGGTGGGCTAAACACGGTTGGACATCGTGTGGTTAGTGCAATGGCATAAGCCCGCTTGACTGCGAGAATGACAATTCGAGCAGGTGCGAAAGCAGGTCATAGTGATCCGGTGGTTCTGAATGGAAGGGCCATCGCTCAACGGATAAAAGGTACTCCGGGGATAACAGGCTGATACCGCCCAAGAGTTCATATCGACGGCGGTGTTTGGCACCTCGATGTCGGCTCATCACATCCTGGGGCTGAAGTCGGTCCCAAGGGTATGGCTGTTCGCCATTTAAAGTGGTACGCGAGCTGGGTTTAGAACGTCGTGAGACAGTTCGGTCCCTATCTGCCGTGGGCGTTGGAAAATTGAAAGGGGCTGCTCCTAGTACGAGAGGACCGGAGTGGACGAACCTCTGGTGTTCGGGTTGTCATGCCAATGGCATTGCCCGGTAGCTAAGTTCGGAATCGATAACCGCTGAAAGCATCTAAGCGGGAAGCGAGCCTTGAGATGAGTTTTCCCTGGCACTATAAGTGCCCTAAAGGGTTGTCGTAGACTACGACGTTGATAGGCAGGGTGTGTAAGTGCTGCGAGGCATTGAGCTAACCTGTACTAATTGCCCGTGAGGCTTAACCATACAACACCCAAGGGGTTTTGTGGACTCAGATGTACCAGACCTTGAATGCGTTTGAAGAGAAATACTTTTAGATAAGCTTTCCGAATTTTAAAATTTGCTTGGCGACCATAGCATTGTGGACCCACCTGATTCCATGCCGAACTCAGAAGTGAAACACAATAGCGCCGATGGTAGTGTGGGGTTTCCCCATGTGAGAGTAGGACATCGCCAGGCTTTAATTTCGACTTTGTCTAGTTTCTAGACAAGTCACCATAGAGTTCTAAGTTTTCTTAGTATTTTATGTTGACTTTCAAAGTGGAAAGCGTATTATACGCGTCCTGCTTAAGTGCTAAGGCACTGAAAGCGTTCTCTTTTTAGAGAACACGCTCTTTAACAATTTAAACCTATCAATCTGTGTGGGCACTCGTTGATGAATATCAAAACGTTTTATCCTTTGGATAAAACAGTTACTTCGGTAACAAACTTGATTTCAATGAACTGAGTGACCAATACGAATAACTTCGGTTATTTGGCACAGTCAATTCATTACCATTCTGTTGGAATGGTAATAGCTTTAGAATTACATGTTCATGTTTACATGAATATTAGTTTTGAAGTCAGTATTCGTTGAGTCACAAAATCTTAAATTGAAGAGTTTGATCATGGCTCAGATTGAACGCTGGCGGCAGGCCTAACACATGCAAGTCGAGCGGAAACGACACTAACAATCCTTCGGGTGCGTTAATGGGCGTCGAGCGGCGGACGGGTGAGTAATGCCTAGGAAATTGCCTTGATGTGGGGGATAACCATTGGAAACGATGGCTAATACCGCATAATGCCTACGGGCCAAAGAGGGGGACCTTCGGGCCTCTCGCGTCAAGATATGCCTAGGTGGGATTAGCTAGTTGGTGAGGTAATGGCTCACCAAGGCGACGATCCCTAGCTGGTCTGAGAGGATGATCAGCCACACTGGAACTGAGACACGGTCCAGACTCCTACGGGAGGCAGCAGTGGGGAATATTGCACAATGGGCGAAAGCCTGATGCAGCCATGCCGCGTGTATGAAGAAGGCCTTCGGGTTGTAAAGTACTTTCAGTTGTGAGGAAGGGTGTGTAGTTAATAGCTGCACATCTTGACGTTAGCAACAGAAGAAGCACCGGCTAACTCCGTGCCAGCAGCCGCGGTAATACGGAGGGTGCGAGCGTTAATCGGAATTACTGGGCGTAAAGCGCATGCAGGTGGTTCATTAAGTCAGATGTGAAAGCCCGGGGCTCAACCTCGGAACTGCATTTGAAACTGGTGAACTAGAGTGCTGTAGAGGGGGGTAGAATTTCAGGTGTAGCGGTGAAATGCGTAGAGATCTGAAGGAATACCAGTGGCGAAGGCGGCCCCCTGGACAGACACTGACACTCAGATGCGAAAGCGTGGGGAGCAAACAGGATTAGATACCCTGGTAGTCCACGCCGTAAACGATGTCTACTTGGAGGTTGTGGCCTTGAGCCGTGGCTTTCGGAGCTAACGCGTTAAGTAGACCGCCTGGGGAGTACGGTCGCAAGATTAAAACTCAAATGAATTGACGGGGGCCCGCACAAGCGGTGGAGCATGTGGTTTAATTCGATGCAACGCGAAGAACCTTACCTACTCTTGACATCCAGAGAAGCCAGCGGAGACGCAGGTGTGCCTTCGGGAGCTCTGAGACAGGTGCTGCATGGCTGTCGTCAGCTCGTGTTGTGAAATGTTGGGTTAAGTCCCGCAACGAGCGCAACCCTTATCCTTGTTTGCCAGCGAGTAATGTCGGGAACTCCAGGGAGACTGCCGGTGATAAACCGGAGGAAGGTGGGGACGACGTCAAGTCATCATGGCCCTTACGAGTAGGGCTACACACGTGCTACAATGGCGCATACAGAGGGCAGCAAGCTAGCGATAGTGAGCGAATCCCAAAAAGTGCGTCGTAGTCCGGATTGGAGTCTGCAACTCGACTCCATGAAGTCGGAATCGCTAGTAATCGTGAATCAGAATGTCACGGTGAATACGTTCCCGGGCCTTGTACACACCGCCCGTCACACCATGGGAGTGGGCTGCAAAAGAAGTGGGTAGTTTAACCTTTCGGGGAGGACGCTCACCACTTTGTGGTTCATGACTGGGGTGAAGTCGTAACAAGGTAGCCCTAGGGGAACCTGGGGCTGGATCACCTCCTTATACGAAGATACCACGATGAGTGTCCACACAGATTGATTAGGTTTAGAAAGTAAAAGAGATACTAGTGTCCCGTTCGTCTAGAGGCCTAGGACACCGCCCTTTCACGGCGGTAACAGGGGTTCGACTCCCCTACGGGATACCATCTTTAAGTATTCTCTTCTATCAGAGTATTTAAAAATGGTTCATTAGTTTGAATCAAGCTCTTTAACAATTTGGAAAGCTGACTGATTGATTACTTACGAGTAATTCAATCAAATTTAAAAGTTCTCAATGTTTATCTTTCATTAGATAAACACAACAAACACATTCAAGTGTCTTGTATTCGAATCAAATTTATTTGATTCACAATTGAGTCCGGCAAACAGTTATCAGGAATTAACCCTTCTTGATGACAACCAAAAACCTTGGTTAGTTGCCATACGCTTATTTGTCTTCACTTTTTAAAGTGAAAGCAAATAGAAACCCTTTCGGGTTGTATGGTTAAGTGACTAAGCGTACACGGTGGATGCCTTGGCAGTCAGAGGCGATGAAAGGCGTAATAACTTGCGATAAGCCCAGATTAGGTAGTAATAACCTTTTGAGTCTGGGATTCCTGAATGGGGAAACCCACTTGCATAAGCAAGTATCCTGTTGTGAATACATAGCAACAGGAGGCAAACCGGGGGAACTGAAACATCTAAGTACCCCGAGGAAGAGAAATCAACCGAGATTCCGAAAGTAGCGGCGAGCGAAATTGGATTAGCCCTTAAGCTTTTAATGATGCAGGTGAAGAGTCTGGAAAGTCTCGCAATAAAGGGTGATAGCCCCGTAACCGACACATCATAATCAGTGAAAACGAGTAGGGCGGGACACGTGATATCCTGTCTGAATATGGGGGGACCATCCTCCAAGGCTAAATACTACTGACTGACCGATAGTGAACCAGTACCGTGAGGGAAAGGCGAAAAGAACCCCTGTGAGGGGAGTGAAATAGAACCTGAAACCGTGTACGTACAAGCAGTAGGAGCACCTTCGTGGTGTGACTGCGTACCTTTTGTATAATGGGTCAGCGACTTAATTTTAGTAGCAAGGTTAACCGTTTAGGGGAGCCGTAGGGAAACCGAGTCTTAACTGGGCGTACAGTTGCTAGGATTAGACCCGAAACCAGGTGATCTAGCCATGGGCAGGTTGAAGGTTGAGTAACATCAACTGGAGGACCGAACCGACTAATGTTGAAAAATTAGCGGATGACTTGTGGCTAGGGGTGAAAGGCCAATCAAACCTGGAGATAGCTGGTTCTCCCCGAAAGCTATTTAGGTAGCGCCTCGGACGAATACTACTGGGGGTAGAGCACTGTTAAGGCTAGGGGGTCATCCCGACTTACCAACCCTTTGCAAACTCCGAATACCAGTAAGTACTATCCGGGAGACACACGGCGGGTGCTAACGTCCGTCGTGGAGAGGGAAACAACCCAGACCGCCAGCTAAGGTCCCAAAGTATAGCTAAGTGGGAAACGATGTGGGAAGGCTCAGACAGCCAGGATGTTGGCTTAGAAGCAGCCATCATTTAAAGAAAGCGTAATAGCTCACTGGTCGAGTCGGCCTGCGCGGAAGATGTAACGGGGCTAAGCTATACACCGAAGCTGCGGCTACGTACCTTAGGGTATGTGGGGTAGGGGAGCGTTCTGTAAGCCGTTGAAGGTGGTCTGTAAGGGCTGCTGGAGGTATCAGAAGTGCGAATGCTGACATGAGTAACGATAAAGGGAGTGAAAAACTCCCTCGCCGGAAGACCAAGGGTTCCTGTCCAACGTTAATCGGGGCAGGGTAAGTCGACTCCTAAGGCGAGGCCGAAAGGCGTAGTCGATGGGAAACGGGTTAATATTCCCGTACTTCTTACAATTGCGATGGGGGGACGGAGAAGGCTAGGTGGGCCTGGCGACGGTTGTCCAGGTTCAAGTATGTAGGCGGGTGGTTTAGGTAAATCCGGACCACTACTAACGCTGAGATACGATGTCGAGCTACTACGGTAGTGAAGTCATTGATGCCATGCTTCCAGGAAAAGCCTCTAAGCTTCAGATTGTAAGGAATCGTACCCCAAACCGACACAGGTGGTCGGGTAGAGAATACCAAGGCGCTTGAGAGAACTCGGGTGAAGGAACTAGGCAAAATGGTACCGTAACT
Source organism: Vibrio sp. QJM3NY_27 (assembly GCF_057785955.1). Lineage (NCBI taxonomy): Bacteria > Pseudomonadati > Pseudomonadota > Gammaproteobacteria > Vibrionales > Vibrionaceae > Vibrio > Vibrio sp. QJM3NY_27. The sequence goes on from NZ_CM173511.1 coordinate 328,283, forward strand.
TCGGGAGAAGGTACGCTCTTATCAGTGAAGTCCCTTGCGGATGGAGCAGACGAGAGTCGCAGATACCAGGTGGCTGCAACTGTTTATTAAAAACACAGCACTGTGCAAAATCGTAAGATGACGTATACGGTGTGACGCCTGCCCGGTGCCGGAAGGTTAATTGATGGGGTTAGACTTCGGTCGAAGCTCTTGATCGAAGCCCCGGTAAACGGCGGCCGTAACTATAACGGTCCTAAGGTAGCGAAATTCCTTGTCGGGTAAGTTCCGACCTGCACGAATGGCGTAATGATGGCCACGCTGTCTCCACCCGAGACTCAGTGAAATTGAAATCGCTGTGAAGATGCAGTGTACCCGCGGCTAGACGGAAAGACCCCGTGAACCTTTACTACAGCTTGGCACTGAACATTGAACCTACATGTGTAGGATAGGTGGGAGACTATGAAATTGCGTCGCTAGATGTGATGGAGTCGTCCTTGAAATACCACCCTTGTAGTTTTGATGTTCTAACGTTGGTCCCTGAATCGGGATTACGGACAGTGCCTGGTGGGTAGTTTGACTGGGGCGGTCTCCTCCCAAAGAGTAACGGAGGAGCACGAAGGTGGGCTAAACACGGTTGGACATCGTGTGGTTAGTGCAATGGCATAAGCCCGCTTGACTGCGAGAATGACAATTCGAGCAGGTGCGAAAGCAGGTCATAGTGATCCGGTGGTTCTGAATGGAAGGGCCATCGCTCAACGGATAAAAGGTACTCCGGGGATAACAGGCTGATACCGCCCAAGAGTTCATATCGACGGCGGTGTTTGGCACCTCGATGTCGGCTCATCACATCCTGGGGCTGAAGTCGGTCCCAAGGGTATGGCTGTTCGCCATTTAAAGTGGTACGCGAGCTGGGTTTAGAACGTCGTGAGACAGTTCGGTCCCTATCTGCCGTGGGCGTTGGAAAATTGAAAGGGGCTGCTCCTAGTACGAGAGGACCGGAGTGGACGAACCTCTGGTGTTCGGGTTGTCATGCCAATGGCATTGCCCGGTAGCTAAGTTCGGAATCGATAACCGCTGAAAGCATCTAAGCGGGAAGCGAGCCTTGAGATGAGTTTTCCCTGGCACTATAAGTGCCCTAAAGGGTTGTCGTAGACTACGACGTTGATAGGCAGGGTGTGTAAGTGCTGCGAGGCATTGAGCTAACCTGTACTAATTGCCCGTGAGGCTTAACCATACAACACCCAAGGGGTTTTGTGGACTCAGATGTACCAGACCTTGAATGCGTTTGAAGAGAAATACTTTTAGATAAGCTTTCCGAATTTTAAAATTTGCTTGGCGACCATAGCATTGTGGACCCACCTGATTCCATGCCGAACTCAGAAGTGAAACACAATAGCGCCGATGGTAGTGTGGGGTTTCCCCATGTGAGAGTAGGACATCGCCAGGCTTTAAATTAAATCTTTAGGTTGACCGACCTGGAGATATGGACGCTCACTTAGTGAGTTGACCACTGCGGAGTGGTAGTTCAGTTGGTTAGAATACCGGCCTGTCACGCCGGGGGTCGCGGGTTCGAGTCCCGTCCACTCCGCCACTTATTCGATAACCTCGCCTAGTGCGAGGTTTTTTCGAATCTGACGTAGTAAAAAGTTTTAGGGGTGTAGCTCCAATTGGCAGAGCAGCGGATTCCAAATCCGCGTGTTGGGAGTTCGAATCTCTCCACCCCTGCCATATACGAAGCCTCAGCAGAAATGCTGAGGCTTTTTTGCATCTGTTGCTTCTACGGAGCAATGTTGGGAGCTGGATCGCCAGCCCGGTCTAATCTCCGGAGTGCCGGCTCAGTCCACCCCTGCGATATTTAAGGCTCTAGACTGCGCGTCCCGGCAGAAATGCTGGAGCTTTTTTATGCCTGTCACCTTTAACGTAATGTTAGAAATATTAAGTCTCCCTTTAGCTATCCCTATTTAATCGAATCGCTTAACACCTACTAAGTACAACCTTGCCGTATTTAAAGACTTAGTCGAACATTAGAGCTTTCTGTTCAGTACTCATCTAGCTGCGTAGTTTCTGGTAGTGACTAAAGCTGTTGCTGTTAGGCCTTGAGTCTCATTATTTTTCTGGAAGGAATGCTTATGCAACGGAACTCTTTTCTAGTGGATAGACTCGCTAGCTCTGCAGAAGAACGAGTTCTTTGTATGCTTCACTGCCAGTAAGATTTTTGGCTAAGATCGCTGTTCATCACGTCGCTCGCATCATGATTAAACATCCTTTGTCTTCGCTTTGGTTCAGGCCAAATCTAAATTCCCCGATTAAGCTTTGACTACTCTAATTATTGTTCATCAAATGTCGAGATACGATCGATGTGTAACATATACCTTTCAGCTAGAGCTTCAGTTAGGAAATTGGTGAATCTGATTTTCATCAGACACAAAAAAGGCCACCTATATTAGGCAGCCTAGTTTAATATTTTGAGATGTTAATCTAACTCTTTCTCAGCTTGTTTCGCTTTCTCTATCATCGGAGTAATTGTTGAACCTTGAACTAAGATTGAGAACACAACAACAGCGTATGTCATGACGAGGATTATCTCTTTAACATCTATTGCCTTGTCTTCAATCACCCAGATACCTGAAGGGATTGAAAGTGCCATGGCTAGAGCTAGTCCACCACGCAACCCACCCCAAGTTAAGATCTTGATTGACCAAGGGTTGTAAGTTCTAAAGCGTTTGAATCCGATATAAGACAAGAAAACACTTAGGTAGCGTGCGCTTAGCACTAGAGGTACTGCGAACGCCATTAAGATCCAGTCTTCTTGGTGGAATTTGAATAACAACATCGACATACCGATCAATAAGAACAATACGCCATTTAAGAATTCATCTATCAATTCCCAGAAGTGGTCTAGGTGATCCTCACTCTCTTTCGAGAATCCAATAAAGCGCGTCCAGTTACCAATCATGATACCTGATACCACCATTGCTAACGGTCCTGATACATGTAGGACTTCAGCAAAGGCATAACCAGCTGTCGGAATACCTATGGTTAATAGCAACTCCATCGAGTGGTCATCGGTGTTGCTGATTAGGTAATGGAATATTAAACCTAGAACAAAGCCATAGACGATACCACCGATAGCCTCTTGGACGAATAACATGGTCACGCTACCTACAGTCGGTGCTTCTGTACCGAACGCAATGGTAAATAGGGTCACGAAGATCACTAGGCCAAAACCATCGTTGAATAGAGATTCTCCCTCGATTTGAGTAGAGATTCGTCTGGGAGCATCGAGCTTCTTCACTATTGCTAATACAGCAATTGGATCGGTTGGAGAGATTAGAGAACCAAAAAGTAAGCAATAAATTAGGTCAAATTGAATACCGATAAACTGACAGAATCCATACAGTACAAAGCCAATAAAGAATGTCGAAAACAGTGTAGCGCCAAGAGCGAGTACCGTTATTTCCCATTTCTGATCTTTTAGATTAGGTAACTTAATCCCCAAACCACCTGCAAAGAGTAAGAATCCCAGTATTCCTTTCAGGAGGAAATCTTCAAAGTTGATACTGGCAACGGTTTCTGAGGCGATGTCAGCCAATTGGAACCAATTGTTTTGTCCCGCAATGATAATTAATAGAGATAACATCATCGAGCCAGCTGTAATGGCGATGGTTGTCTGCATTTTACCAATTTTGGTATTCACGAAAGCAATAAGCATGGCAGCTGCGGACAAGAAGCATAAGGTGTAATAGACCGACATTGGGATCCCAACATGTAACAAAGTATGAATATGAATTTTCGTTGTCTCATGCTCAAATAGCAAACATTTTTTTGTCATGACTTGGTAATCAATTTCATCTTTTAGACGTCTAGACTCCTTTTTAATGTGTGGTAGGATGGAGAGATAATTAAAGGAATGAGGTTGTACCGTGGGAAGTAATGTAAGGCAAAAGATTGACGCTCTGTTGAAGCAACGAATTTTACTGATTGATGGTGGCATGGGTACCATGATTCAGGATTATAAATTGGAAGAGCAAGACTATCGTGGTGAGCGCTTTGCTGATTGGCATAGTGATTTAAAAGGTAACAACGACCTTTTGGTACTTACACAACCTAAGCTTATCAAAGATATCCATATGGAATATTTGGAAGCCGGTGCTGATATCCTCGAGACCAATACCTTTAACTCTACAACCATCGCTATGGCCGACTACGATATGGAAAGCCTTAGCGAAGAAATTAACTTTACAGCTGCAAAATTAGCTCGTGAAGCGGCAGACGAATGGACGGCAAAGACCCCAGACAAACCCCGTTTCGTAGCGGGTGTGTTAGGTCCAACTAACCGAACGTGTTCTATCTCCCCAGACGTTAATGATCCGGGCTATCGTAATGTTAGCTTTGATGAGCTTGTTGAAGCTTACTCCGAATCGACACGAGCACTTATCAAAGGCGGCTCAGATCTTATTCTTATCGAGACTATCTTCGACACGTTAAATGCAAAAGCATGTTCTTTTGCGGTTGAATCTGTTTTTGAAGAGGTAGGCATCACGCTTCCTGTGATGATCTCCGGTACCATTACTGACGCTTCAGGTCGTACGCTTTCAGGGCAGACAACAGAAGCCTTCTACAACGCCCTTCGTCATGTTAAACCAATCTCATTTGGATTGAACTGTGCATTAGGTCCTGACGAATTGCGAGAGTACGTTGGTGAGATGTCTCGTATCTCAGAATGTAACGTTTCCGCCCACCCTAACGCGGGTTTACCTAATGCGTTCGGTGAGTATGACCTTTCTCCTGAAGATATGGCTGAACACGTTAAGGAATGGGCCGAGAGTGGCTTCTTGAACCTAATTGGTGGTTGTTGTGGTACGACGCCAGAACATATACGTCACATGGCTGAGGCCGTTGAAGGCGTAACTCCACGTCAATTACCTGATTTGCCTGTGTCTTGCCGTTTATCTGGCTTAGAACCATTAACGATTGCCAAAGAATCTCTATTTGTGAACGTCGGTGAACGTACTAACGTTACCGGCTCTGCTCGATTTAAGCGATTGATTAAAGAAGAGCTCTACGACGAAGCTTTGAGTGTTGCTCGAGAGCAGGTTGAGAACGGCGCTCAGATCATCGATATCAACATGGATGAAGGGATGCTAGACGCTGAGGCGTGTATGGTTAAATTCCTTAATCTATGTGCGTCTGAGCCAGAGATCTCGAAAGTACCAGTCATGGTCGACTCTTCAAAATGGGAAGTTATCGAAGCGGGTCTGAAATGTATTCAGGGTAAAGGCATCGTTAACTCTATCTCATTGAAGGAAGGGAAAGAAAAGTTTGTCGAGCAAGCTAAACTGGTTCGTCGTTATGGCGCAGCAGTCATCGTGATGGCGTTCGATGAACTAGGGCAGGCTGATACTCGAGAGCGTAAAGTCGAGATTTGTACTAATGCCTACAATATTCTTGTTGATGAAGTAGGTTTCCCGCCAGAAGATATTATTTTTGACCCGAACATTTTCGCAGTAGCTACTGGTATTGATGAGCATAACAACTATGCGGTCGATTTCATTGAAGCAGTAGGGGACATCAAACGCGATCTCCCTCATGCGATGATCTCTGGTGGTGTATCTAATGTTTCGTTCTCATTCCGAGGCAATAACTACGTTCGTGAGGCAATCCACGCAGTATTCCTATACCACTGTTTTAAAAACGGTATGGATATGGGCATCGTAAATGCTGGGCAGTTAGAGATTTACGATAATGTGCCTGAGGATTTGCGTGAAGCCGTTGAAGATGTAGTTCTAAACCGCCGAGACGACTCAACAGAGCGATTACTCGATATCGCGACTGAATATCTAGAGCGTGCAGTTGGCAAAGTTGAAGATAAATCGGCGTTAGAGTGGCGCACCTGGCCAGTAGAAAAGCGCTTAGAGCACTCTTTGGTGAAAGGCATTACTGATTTCATCGTTGAAGATACCGAGGAAGCTCGTGTTAATGCCTCTCGCCCTATCGAGGTGATTGAAGGTCCATTAATGGATGGCATGAACGTAGTTGGTGACCTCTTTGGTGAAGGTAAGATGTTCCTTCCTCAAGTGGTGAAATCTGCCCGTGTTATGAAGCAGGCGGTAGCCCATCTAGAGCCATTTATTAATGCAACCAAAGACGTTGGTGCAACTAACGGAAAAATCTTACTGGCGACCGTAAAAGGCGATGTTCATGATATTGGTAAAAACATTGTTGGCGTTGTCTTGCAGTGTAATAACTACGAAATTATCGATCTGGGCGTGATGGTTTCATGTGAAAAAATCCTTAAGGTAGCTAAAGAAGAGAACGTCGATATCATTGGCCTTTCGGGTTTGATCACTCCTTCATTGGATGAGATGGTTCATGTGGCTAAAGAGATGGAGAGACAAGGCTTTAAGCTGCCTCTTCTTATTGGCGGAGCAACCACATCTAAAGCGCATACAGCCGTTAAGATTGAACAGAACTACTCTGAACCCGTGGTCTACGTAAACAATGCCTCACGTGCTGTTGGTGTGTGTACTTCTCTACTATCTAACGAACTGAAGCCTGCATTTGTTGAGAAGTTGGATATTGATTACGATCGCGTTCGCGATCAACACAACCGTAAAAAGCCGCGCACTAAGCCAGTCTCGCTAGAGAGAGCGCGTGCCAATAAAGTTGCTATCGATTGGAATGCGTATACTCCCCCAGCACCCGCTAAGCTGGGAGTACACATCTTCAAGGACTTTGATGTGGCTACTTTACGTCAGTACATCGACTGGACTCCGTTCTTTATGACATGGTCATTAGTTGGAAAGTACCCAGCAATTCTCAATCATGAAGAAGTGGGCGAGGAAGCGAAACGCTTATTCAAAGATGCGAATGATTTGTTGGATCGAGTGCAGAAAGAGAAGCTACTTGAAGCTCGCGGTATGTGTGCCATGTTCCCAGCAAACAGTGTTGGCGATGATATTGAAGTGTATACCGATGAATCGCGTACTGAAGTGTTAAAGGTTCTGCACAACCTTCGTCAACAAACCGAAAAGCCCAAAGGATTTAACTACTGTTTGTCAGATTACATTGCGCCAAAAGACAGTGGTAAAGCGGATTGGATTGGTGGTTTTGCAGTAACGGGTGGTATTGGTGAGCGAGAGCTGGCTGATGAATACAAAGCCAATGGTGATGACTACAACGCGATTATGATTCAGGCGGTTGCTGACCGATTGGCTGAAGCGTTCGCTGAATACTTGCATAAAGAAGTGAGAAAGGACATTTGGGGCTACTCACCTGATGAGAATTTGTCTAACGACGATTTGATTCGAGAGAAGTACCAAGGTATTCGTCCAGCCCCGGGTTACCCTGCTTGCCCAGAGCATACAGAGAAAGGCACGTTGTGGGAGTTGATGGACGTTGAAAAAGCAATCGACATGTCACTAACCACGAGCTACGCAATGTGGCCTGGTGCCTCAGTGTCTGGTATGTATTTCTCACATCCTGATGCCCGATACTTTGCGATTGCACAGATTCAACAGGATCAAGTGGATAGCTATGCCGACCGTAAAGGTTGGGATATGTTGGAAGCTGAGAAGTGGTTAGGTCCAAACATTAACTAGTTTGAATCTATGACGGGCTTTGATTCGTAAAAATAAGAGGGTTGCTTAAGAGCAACCCTTTTTGTATCTGTCGTTTGGTGATTTTAACTAATCGAGCAACCGTCGTTTTATTCAAACAGCTCTTGATGCAGTTTTTGAATCGCTAACTTGGAGACAGATTCATCAAGCAAGAAGCACAGGTTGTGTGGGCTCGCTCCGTAACAAATCATACGTAGGTTGAAGTCTTCAAGCGTGCCGAATACTTGCTTCGCATAGCCTTTGCTTTCACTCATGTTGTTGCCAATAAGAGCAACAAGGCATAGGTCGTGTTCAATATCCACAGAACACAGCTCTTCAAGCTCAATTCGAGCGGCTTCTGGTAACTGAGGAGCACCACCTGATGTATCTGTTTGATCGAGTGTCAGTGAGACACTGATCTCTGAGGTAGTGATAAGATCGACAGAGATCTTATGCTTAGCCAGGATCTCGAACACTTTTGCGAGGAAGCCATAAGCATGGAACATATTGGCGCTGCGTAGCGTAACCATGGTTTGGTTGCAGCGTAGGGCAAGCGCTCTGAACAGAGGGGAGCTTTCAACTTGTTGACGAATCCATGTGCCACCGAGCTCTGGTGCTTTTGATGAGCCGACAAATACCGGGATTTGATGGCGTAGTGCCGGGACTAGAGTCGAAGGGTGTAATATCTTCGCGCCAAAGTTTGCCATTTCCGATGCTTCGCTGAAGCTGATCTCTGGGATAGGAGATGCTTTCGATGCGATACGTGGATCCGTGGTGTAGATGCCCGGAACATCAGTCCAGATTTCTAAACCAATCGCTTGTACAGATTCTGCAATCAGTGCCGCTGAGTAATCACTACCACCACGACCTAACGTTGTGGTGTTACCTTCGCTATCGGCGCCGATAAAGCCTTGGGTAACGACAACTTGCTGTTGGCATAGTGGAATCAATTTCTGTTGAGCTAAGGCTGCAATATCTTTTAACAGTGGTTCAGCTTTGCCGAAGTCATCATTGGTGCGCATCACTTCTCTGATGTCAAAACGGACAGCGGGTGTGCCACGCTCGCGAATGATTTGAGCGAGGATATGTGTCGACATTAGTTCGCCACATGCCACTAGGTGATCGGTGAGTTTAGTACTGGCTTGGAATGATGCCGCTTCGGCTGCACTCGCAATGTCATCGAGAATGCAGTGTACATCTTTTTCAATGCTAATTGGGTCAGCTAGCTGATCAAGAATCGCGTTATGAATGTCAGTCAATTGCGTCAATAATTCCTGACGACGAGTTTTGTCTTGGACACCATTCGCTAGTTCAACCAGCAAGTTGGTGACGCCTGAGCACGCGCTGCTCACAACCAGTTTCGTATTCGAGTTATTTTCAATAATGGCAGCACAACGGCTCATTGCTTCAAAGCTGGCAACACTTGTTCCACCAAACTTAGCGACATTAAAAGAACCAGCTACATTAGATGCACTCACGATATATCTCCCACGACTTCCTAAAATAAAATTACGGTTGGGTAATCCAACGTCCGATGTTTTTCGAAGAGAGTATTTAGAGCAAAAAGAGAGGAATTATTAGAATAGTAACCTCAGAAGCTCTTCACCATATAGAAATGGCGACAGTTGCCGGGATTCAGCCCGCTCAACCGATAATAAAGGTCCTGCATCCTTTTATTATCTCGGCACTGCTCCCCCTTGATGCTTTGTATTGGAAATGCGGTTCCACAAAACATCTGCCTGGGCAGTGCTCCTCTTCTGCTAGATAGCCATTTCATTGAACGTGTTTGCGGTAACAATGTCAATCCGTAACTGGAGATATTTAAAAAATAATTTTAACAATTATGTGACACTGGTGTGACCTCAATACTTTTAGCTAATTGATGACGGTATCGATTTGCTTTAGGGTGGATTGTTCACAACATTAACGTAAGGGATGTACATGTCTAATTTAACACTCGCTACTGCTATCGAGAGCTTTTATCCGCCACACCGAACGTTAATGGGGCCGGGGCCTTCAGACATTTCTCCTCAAGTTTTACAGGCCTTAAGCCGTCCTACTATTGGTCACCTCGACCCGTTATTTATCGCGATGATGGATGAACTGAAACAACTTCTTAAGTATGCATTCCAAACAGAGAATGAATTTACTATTGCTGTTTCTGCGCCCGGCAGTGCAGGTATGGAAACCTGTTTTGTTAACTTGATTGAGCCCGGTGAGAAGGTGATTGTTTGTCGCAATGGCGTTTTTGGTGAGCGTATGCGAGAGAATGTTGTGCGTTGTGGTGGTGAAGCGATCCTTGTTGATGACGAGTGGGGCAAGCCCGTTTCCGTTGAAAAGGTAGAAAAAGCATTGGCAGAAAACCCTGATGCTGTTGCTGTCGCTTTTGTGCATGCAGAGACGTCTACTGGAGCGTTATCGGATGCTCAAGCGATTTCAGCAGTCGCTCGTCAGTTTGATGCGTTGTCGATTGTGGATGCGGTGACGTCATTAGGTGGTGTGCCATTGTTGGTTGATGAATGGCAACTCGATGCGGTGTATTCAGGTAGTCAAAAGTGTCTATCTTGCGTTCCTGGCCTGTCTCCAGTGACTTTCTCTCAACGTGCGGTTGAGAAGATGAAGGCGCGTCAAACGCCGGTACAAAGCTGGTTCCTAGATCAAAGCTTAGTACTGGGTTACTGGAGTGGAGAAGGCAAGCGTAGCTACCACCATACGGCACCCGTGAATAGCCTGTATGCTTTGCATGAGTCGTTGGTTTTATTGAAAAATGAAGGCCTGGATAATGCGTGGTCACGTCACCATGCGATGCACCAAGAGCTTAAAGAAGGCGTAGAAGCACTAGGATTAAAGTTTGTGGTTGATGAAGAGAGTCGTCTTCCGCAGCTCAATGCGCTTTATTTCCCTGAAGGAATCGATGAAGCCAAAATCAGAACACAACTTCTAGAAGAATATAACCTTGAAATTGGCGCGGGACTTGGTTCTTTGGCTGGCAAGGCTTGGCGTATTGGTTTAATGGGTTATGGCGCTCGAAAAGAGAATGTCGCTTTGTGCTTAAAAGCGTTGCAAGACGTTTTAAAATAGCGGCAATAAACTCAAGTTCAAAAGAAAAGCGCACGAGAGATCGTGCGCTTTTTTGTGTCTAGACTAAACGTCAATATGGTGAATTAACTCTAGATTCCTTGGCGTCATTTAGCAGAAGAAATGTTATTTTCAGCTTCTGATATTTTCTTATATTGAACCTTGGAAAAGTCTCTATTTGGGAACAAGAAGCTCGCTTCACTACGAATTTGTTCCGCTTTACTGTGATCGCCCAATCCTTGATATGCAAGAATCAGGTTGCTGTAGAAAGCAGGCCTTGGCTTACGTTTTATGATCTCTAACGACCAATCTATATAAGGTTGGATCAAGCTAGGATCAGCTTTGTAGAGGCCGATATTTAGATAGGTGCTGTATACGTCCCAATCATAGCGATCTTTCCAGACTACAGGGTTCGTTACCTGCTTAAGAATATCCGGGTTTCTGGGTTTAGACAGTTCAAATTGAGTCAGGACATAATTGGTGTGTAAGGCACTCAACATATAAAAACTGACCAAGATAGGGACGACTAAGCTCGATACTCTAAATAGGGTTTTACTGATGATACTAAACGGCTGTTGGTAGTGACGAGAAGCTCGTTGATCGACCCAGTAAATCAAAATGATAAAGGTTATCCAGTGAATCGCTGAGTGGTAAAAAGGGTACTCGAGCTGAGAATGTAAGAGTATCGGTATAAATAGTGCGAGCAGTGCTAGACGTGTTCCCTTCGCTGAGCTTGCTATACGTGACATGACTAAGAACGCAGCAAGCAAGATCCCGATGATTGGTACTATTCCGCCCTCAACCCCCCAAAACAAGAACTCATTGTGTGGGTGATCCATTGAAGGAAGGCCGGGATGATAATTTGGGTTGAGTTGATGCTGGCGAGCTGTGTATAGCGTGTACTCGGATTCGAACTTCCCGTAGCCATACCCTGTAAATGGCTTTTCGATCATCATATCGAGCGCTTGTGGAAAGGTATAAGCTCGTGGGCTTTCTAAGTTAGCCCTTTTACTGGCGAGGCTATCCGTTGTACTGAGACTGATTACCGAAAAAGCGACCACGATACCGACTAGCACTGATGCGCACCATCCGTAGAAGCGTTTCTTGGTCGAGAATTTGTATAGATAAGGCAGAATGCAGACAAATCCAATGACGGCAGCCAACCATCCGGTACGTGATGCAATGATGATCAGCAAAGGTACGGTTAAGGTCGGGGTTAGGTATAGTAAGAATGACTCGCTAATTTTGTGATTATATTTAGCGGGCTGTCTCGCTAAAAGATACGCTGAAAGCACAAAACCAGTAGCTAAAAAGCTAGCCATTACATTCGGTTGTTGGAATATCCCATAAGGTCGATTAGCCGCAGTGTTGTAACCAAATAGATTGCCGGGTTCCAGTAAGAAATATTGCACGTAACCAAAGAGTGCTTGTATAACCACAGCAAGCACAATGAACCACAGCATGCGTTGCTTGTGTTTATTGCTGAACTTAAATTGCTGAAGTACAACGAATAAAGCGAAGCCCGCCCACAATCCAAGTAGTCGACCTGATGCGGCTTGAGGAGAGGCGTTACTGTAGAGCGTGGGTAGCGTAAGTATCACGCAACTGATCAGCAAGCCAACGGTTAACTTGGAATATTTGAGTACTCGGTTAGTCGCGAGTTGGTAGAAGCCAATTGCTAACGTAAAGCTAAGAGCTAACCAAGTTGTTGGGTTAAACGATAACGCAAGGCCTGAGCCTCCAGGATTCGGCATGAAAAAATGCATGGCTAACAAGAATACAACAGCTAAAGAAGCCAGAAATGCTTTATTGAGTGGTAGCTGAGTTACCTGATTTTCTAGTTGGGTACCGCTAGTGTGTATTGTTGCCATAAATCCCTAACCTTATAAAAACAGAGCTTGTTCCTTCTGAAACAAGCTCTGTTACTTTAACATTTTTCTGTCTGATCGCAGGGCGCTATTTTACACCTACTTCAAATTTAACATAGGCTTAAGGAAGCGAGCAGTGTGTGAACCTTCGACTAGCGCCACATCTTCAGGTGTACCTTCTGCAACAATCTCACCACCCCCTTGACCACCTTCAGGACCAAGATCTAAGATCCAGTCTGCTGTTTTGACGACATCTAGGTTGTGTTCAATCACCACTACTGTATTACCGTGATCACGCAGCCTATGTAATACCGTCAATAGCTGCTGAATATCGTGGAAATGAAGACCTGTTGTTGGTTCATCAAGAATGTATAATGTTTTTCCCGTGTCTCGTTTAGACAATTCACGCGCTAATTTAACACGCTGCGCTTCACCACCAGATAAGGTTGTCGCTGCTTGTCCGAGGCGAATGTAAGAAAGGCCAACATCCATCAATGTTTGCAGCTTACGAGCGATAACAGGAACAGGGTTGAAGTATTCTCGAGCATCTTCCACTGTCATCTCTAGAACTTCGTCAATGGTTTTGCCTTTGTAGCGAACTTCTAAAGTTTCACGGTTATAACGCTTACCTTTACACACATCACACGGCACATACACATCTGGCAAGAAGTGCATCTCTACTTTGATGACACCGTCTCCCTGACACGCTTCACAGCGACCACCACGAACGTTAAAACTGAATCGACCTGGCTTGTAGCCACGAGATCGTGATTCTTGGGTACCGGCAAATAACTCACGAATTGGCGTGAAAATACCAGTGTAGGTTGCAGGGTTTGATCTAGGGGTGCGACCGATAGGGCTTTGATCAATATCGATCACTTTGTCGAAATGCTCTAAGCCTTTTATCTTTTTGTGCTGCGCCGGAACTGCGGTTGTAGCACCGTTTAATTGAGTGTGGGCAACTTTAAAGAAGGTGTCATTGATTAGTGTAGATTTACCTGACCCCGATACCCCCGTAATACAGCTGAACAAGCCTACAGGGATCGTCGCAGTGACATTCTTTAGGTTGTTCCCCGTTGCGCCAACGATCTCGACGACCTTTTTCTTGTCGATAGGCGTTCTTTGTTTTGGTATCGCAATTTCTTTGGCGCCGCTGAGGTATTGCCCGGTTAAAGAATTCGGGGTTTCGATGATGTCTTGCATGGTGCCTTCTGCGACCACGTGTCCACCATGCACACCCGCACCTGGGCCGATATCGATAACATGGTCAGCACAACGGATTGCGTCTTCATCATGTTCAACAACAAGCACGGTATTTCCTAAGTCTCTGAGGTGAACCAAAGTTTGCAGTAGACGTTCATTATCACGCTGGTGGAGGCCAATTGATGGTTCATCGAGTACATACATAACACCCACTAAACCAGCACCAATTTGACTTGCGAGACGAATCCGTTGCGCTTCACCACCAGACAGTGTTTCAGCACTGCGTGATAAATTAAGGTAATTCAAACCAACGTTCACCAAGAAATGCAGACGGTCATTGATCTCTTTCATTACTTTATCAGCGATCTGACCACGCTGACCGCTGAGTGATAAGTTTTGGAAAAACTCGAGTGCATCAGCAATGCTGAGCTCAACGATTTCGGGCAGTGTGGTATCGCCAATGAAGACATTTCGAGCTTCTAATCTTAAACGCGTGCCATCACAGCTAGAACACGACTTTGTTGATATGTACTTGGCAAGATCTTCACGCACCGCGCTAGATTCAGTATCGCGGTAACGGCGTTCCAGCGTATTTAAAATACCTTCAAATGGGTGACGCTTGACTCGGATATCACCACGGTCATTGATGTATTTGAATTCCACTTCAGTACGCCCTGATCCTTTAAGAATAATCTCTTGAGTCTTTTTAGGTAGAGAGTTGAATGGCACATACAGATCAAAACCATAATGGTCTGATAGCGACGTTAGCATCTGAAAATAGTAATAATTCTTCTGATCCCAGCCTTTTATTGCACCTTCTGCAATGCTTAGGTTCTCATCTAAAATCACTCGACTTGGATCAAAATATTGTTGAACACCAAGTCCATCACAAGTACCACATGCACCTGCAGGATTGTTGAATGAGAATAGGCGCGGCTCAAGTTCTTGCATGCTGTAGCCACACTTTGGACAAGCAAAGTTAGCTGAGAACACGATCTCTTCTTGTTCTTTATCATCCATCCAACCGACAACTGCAATGCCACCAGATAGCTCTAATGTGGTTTCGAACGATTCGGCTAAACGTTGTTGAAGATCAGGACGAACCTTAAATCTGTCTACCACGACTTCAATGGTGTGCTTCTTATGAAGTTCCAATGTGGGTGGATCGGACAAATCACAGGTCTCGCCATCAATACGAGCTCGGATAAAGCCTTGCGCAGCTAGGTTTTCCAGTGTCTTTACATGCTCACCTTTACGTTCTTTGACGATCGGTGCCATCAGCATCATCTTTGAGCCTTCAGGCAGTTCTAATACCTTGTCGACCATTTGGCTGATGGTTTGCGCCGCTAGAGGGATATTGTGATCAGGACAGCGTGGCTCGCCAACTCGCGCGTAAAGCAGTCTTAGGTAATCATAGACCTCAGTGATGGTACCGACGGTTGAGCGAGGGTTGTGAGAGGTCGACTTTTGTTCTATCGAGATGGCTGGAGATAAACCTTCGATGTGGTCGACATCGGGTTTTTCCATAAGAGATAGAAATTGGCGAGCATAGGCAGACAAAGATTCTACATAACGACGTTGGCCTTCCGCATAGAGAGTATCAAACGCAAGTGACGACTTTCCTGAACCTGATAAACCGGTGATAACCGTCAGCTTATCACGGGGTATGGTTAGGTTAATGTCTTTGAGGTTATGCGTACGAGCGCCTCTAATTTCTATTTTATCCATCTCAACAGACCATGTAATTTTAAGTGGCTAAAGTATTACATAGAGTGAGATTTGTGCAAAGTTTTACTGGATAAAAAAACAGTAAACAAAAAAAGGGCGGCTCTTTTGAGTCACCCTTGGAATCATTTAATGTGCTGTTAACCAACCGCTAATTGCTGTTAACTCAATAGCTCAATAGCTCAATAGCTCAATAGCTAAATAGCTAAATAGTTAAACCGCTCAGTAGCTAAACAGTGAGTAAGCCAAAATTAGCGATTAAGCTTCTTTTGTTGTTGAGTGCTTACCTAGCTCGATTTGTTGCTGGTCTTTTTTGTATAGGTTTTCAAAGCAGTAATTTGTTGCTTCGATGTAGCCTTCAACACTACCACAGTCAAAACGTTGGCCTTTAAATTTGTAAGCCAATACACAACCTGCTTTTGCTTGTTTTAGCAATGCATCAGTGATTTGGATTTCGCCGCCTTTGCCTGGTTCAGTCTGCTCGATAAGCTCAAAGATATCTGGAGTCAGAATGTAGCGGCCAATGATTGCTAGGTTGCTTGGCGCAGTGCCTGGTTCTGGTTTTTCTACCATGTCATCAACACGGAAAAGGTCATCTTTAATCATTTCGCCAGAGATAACACCGTATTTGTGTGTTTCGTTTTCAGGTACTTCCTGTACAGCAACGATTGAGCAACGGAATTGTTTGTATAGTGCAACCATTTGAGCCAGTACACCTTGCTGTTCGTTAACACAAAGGTCATCAGCAAGCACTACTGCAAAAGGTTCATCACCCACAAGTTCGCGACCCGTTAAGATAGCGTGGCCAAGGCCTTTCATTTCACGTTGACGAATGTAAGTGAAGTTTGCTGCTTCAATCGTCTCACGGATATTGATCAGCAAATCTTCTTTATTGGTGCCGCTGATCTGGTGCTCAAGCTCGTAGTTCTTATCAAAGTGGTCCATCAATGAATGCTTACCACGGCCAGTCACGATGCACATGCCGTCCATGCCGGCTTCGATCGCCTCTTCAACACCGTATTCAATCAGAGGTTTGTTGACGACAGGCATCATTTCTTTCGGCATTGACTTAGTTGCAGGTAAAAAACGTGTACCGTAGCCAGCTGCCGGGAAAAGGCACTTTTTGATCATGGTAAGACCCTTTATCTATAATAATTATGGATTCAACCTGAATGGTTGATATTTCTGAGGGCAACTCTAGCATAAGTTATGTCGAAAATTCAGCAACAATCCGTATGGTTCACTAGAGTTTTCCTCAAAATTATCGTCAGTTTAAGAGGCTGATCAATTATGCAAGCAAGTTCTGGTTTGCCCATGCAATAGCTTGGACTCTATTCTTAACGGCTAACTTACGAAATATTTGATAAAGATGAGATTTGACGGTGAATTCGCTAATAAACAAGTCATCGGCTATTTGCGTGTTTGATGAGCCTGATTGAAGGCAGCGAATCACTTGCAGCTCTCTAATGGTTAAGTCGACATTAGTAGGGGTGGTATTGGTGCTCACGATATTTCGATAGTAGAAGAGTAATTGGCTTGCCACTTTTCTAGGTAGCCAGTTGTCTCCATTAATGACCTCTTCAAGTCCCTTCGCTATTTTGGCTTTCTCTTCAGAGTTGTAAAAGAGACCTTTTAATACGCCAAACGTAATCAACTCCGATGTGGGAAGAGCTTTGGGGACATTGAATAAAATGATCTCATGATTTTTCCACATCACGGGTAGATTTGGATGAAGGTTGATTAATCGAGGGACCTCTTTGTAATCAACCAGTAAAATTCGGTTGCTCTGCTTGCGATCAAATAACATCAAATCGTCCGGTGTCATTTTGTAGAGAATAATAGATAAGTGCTTTTCTATCTCTTTTACATGTAGATAGGTGTCGTTTGGGTCGATGCACAGAAAATGCAAAGTGCGAGCGTATCGAGATTTTCTCATTGAAACGTCCTGTTTAAGTAGAATTAGATTCCACGTTGTCATGCAGGCCTTCGCTTCTCTACCGCCTTCATAGTGACTTGCGTTGAATATCAATTATCAAAGTAAATGAGTGGTTTGTAAGTGGAGAAAAAAGCAACATCGCTCTGAATATCATGATTTGTTACGTTTTTATTCTTTGTAGTGAGGCGAGAATAGGAATGCGATTTATCACTGCAGAAAAGCATGCTATTCTTGTGCGCTAAAATTTTTCTGAGACTATGAATTTAGACGGAGCAAATCATGGCTAGCCGTGGAGTTAACAAAGTTATATTAGTGGGTAACCTAGGTAATGACCCTGAAATTCGTTACATGCCCAATGGCGGTGCAGTAGCGAACATTACCATTGCAACGTCAGAGTCATGGCGTGATAAAGCAACTGGCGAACAGC
Organism: Vibrio sp. QJM3NY_27; assembly: GCF_057785955.1. Taxonomy (NCBI): domain Bacteria; kingdom Pseudomonadati; phylum Pseudomonadota; class Gammaproteobacteria; order Vibrionales; family Vibrionaceae; genus Vibrio; species Vibrio sp. QJM3NY_27. Next base: position 346,097 of record NZ_CM173511.1, read on the forward strand.
GTGAAAAAACAGAATGGCACCGTGTTGCTCTGTTTGGCAAGCTGGCGGAAGTTGCTGGTGAGTACCTACGTAAAGGTTCTCAAGTTTACATTGAAGGTCAACTTCAAACGCGTAAATGGCAAGATCAAAGCGGTCAAGATCGCTACACAACAGAAGTCGTTGTTCAAGGCTTCAACGGTGTAATGCAAATGCTTGGCGGTCGTGCTCAAGGCGGTGCTCCTGCTCAAGGTGGTATGGGTAACAACCAACAGCAAGGTAGTTGGGGTCAGCCACAACAGCCACAACAGCAGCAACAAGCACAGCAACAATACAGTGCTCCAGCTCAACAGCAGCCGAAAGCACCTCAACAAGCTCCTCAGCAGGCTCAACCTCAATATAATGAGCCGCCAATGGATTTTGATGATGACATCCCATTTTAAGCTCTGTTTTTAATATATTATAAAGACAGTATTAAATTGGAAAAAGCCGCGTTTATCGCGGCTTTTTGTTACCTAGAATTCTTAACGCTTTATTTACAACGTCAATTTATAGTATAAGTAGCAATACGGTATAATGTGAGTTGAAAAGGATTTCGTTATTCATGAGATATACCCCGACACTAAAATTGAGCACTCGATTGGTCGCATTTGTCACTGTGATAGTGATCAGTGCGATGTTCATTCTTTTTATTGGTGGCACACTTTCCTTTAAGCGTATCGGACAGGAATATTTAGACCATTATTTGGTTGGTATTGTCGACGTTGTAGATAAAGAGATGGAAGATCCTGACGCCGCGTATTCGATGCAGCGTTGGATGCCTAAGATGTTGCAGGCGAGCAATATTGTTGAGATGAAACTCTCGAACCAGACTGGCATCGTTTATCGCTTCAAAGATACCTCCCCGCAAATTGATCCCAATCGTCTTTATGAAAGAAGCTTCATTCTAGAGCGCAATGAAGGTTATCGAATCGAGTTTAAAGCATTGCCTCCTTATATTGGTTATAGCTACTCAATGGAAGCAATGTGGTCAATTACTTTGGCGGTTGCATTGATCCTTTTCTGTCTGGCTCGTGGTGTTCGTTGGTTGAAGGAACAGTTGATGGGTTCTGAGATCTTGGAAGAACGAGGAAGAATGATCCTCGCTGGGCAAGTTGAGGCTCATGCAAAGGGAGATGAACTTGAATGGCCATACACGGCAAGTGAAGCCTTGGATGTCTTGATCGAAGAGCTGCAAGATGCTCGTCAAGAAAGAAGCCGCTTCGATACCTTTATTCGTACCCATACCTTCCTAGACAAACTCACAGGCACGGCAAACCGAGTCTTATTCGATAACAAGCTTGAATCGGCTTTGCATGAAAGCGGTGCTCGAGGTGGTGTGTTATTGATACGTATCGACGAATGGGAGCAAGTCCGTGATGCTAATGACAAGCAAATCACTGACGGCTTTATTATCGAAGTTGGCGAAGTGTTGTCGAATATTGTTCAACGCTATCCTGATGTTATTTTTTCTCGTTATTACGATGCTGATTTTGCCGTATTTATTCCGCATCAAGGGGCTAAAGATATTGCTACCTTGGCGGCTCAGTGTTTAAGGCAGTTAGACAAGATAACCCCGCCGGAACCTTTAGATTCTGATAATTGGTGCCATATTGGCGTAACCATGTATACCGAAGGTGAGCGTCACAGTCAGATCATGGATGAAACGGAAACGGCATTAAAGAGTGCCCAGCTGGAGCGTATTAATAACTGGAGCCGTTACCCTAAGCAGAATACAAATGAGTTGGATAGAGGCAGTGTTCGTTGGAGAACATTATTGGATAAAGCGCTGCTTCCTGAAAATTTAGTAATCTTTGCTCAGCGATGTTATCTTATGCCGGAATCTGGTCAAGCCAATGAATTACATAGAGAAATATTCACTAGAATTCAGGATCCTGATAAAGGTTTATTGAAATCGTCTCGATTTATGCCTGCGGTAGAGCAAGTGGGTTATCAAGCTCAAATGGACCAATCGGTTCTAAAGGTTTTGTTGAAATCGCTGAAAGAGTCAACTCAGCCTCTCAACTATTCGGTGAATCTGAATGTTACTCCATTTGCGAATAAACAGCATTTTAAGTGGTTTAGAAGTGAGTTATTACAGCTCTCTGCTCAGCATCGCTCTCAGCTTGCGTTTGAGTTTCCTGAAGGGCACTTGATTGCCCACCTTGATTATATGAGACCGGTAGCAAAGATGCTGCGAGGTTTAGGGTGTAAAGTGGTGGTTGGCCAAGCTGGACGAACCATTGTTAGCACTCACTATATAAAGGACTTGAAGGTCAATTACATTAAGCTTCATCGAAGCTTAATAAAGAAAATCGATCAAAGGCATGAGAATCAACTGTTTGTCCGAAGCTTAATTGGGGCATGCGGTGACTCTCCAACTCAAGTTATTGCTGTTGGAGTCGAGACAAAACAAGAAAAGAACACCTTGATAGAGTTAGGCATTAACGGCTATCAAGGGAGATATTTCGACGAAGAACAACAAATTATCCCTTTGCCTAATCAAGCTGAAAAGGTCGCGAAAGCGGAATCTGTTGTGAAAGTTGGACGAAGAAATCGATGGCGTAAGAGTAGTAGTTAACAATGAATTTTAAAGCGATTTTAGACAAGATAAAGCCAACTAATAATAAAGGCAGCTCTCAAGTTGTCATGTTAGGCAACGATGCCATTTATATTTCATCGACAGAACAAGAACCTCAAGTAACTAGCATTCCCGTGGTTAATGGGGACTGGGAGAGTGCGCTAAAAAAATCGCTTAGCAGTGAGGCGTTTACTAGTAATAGCCTCCAGCTGATTGTCTGTGCTAACTACTACCAAACTTACCAAATTGATAAACCGGACATTCCAGAGAGTGAATGGTCGGTTGCCCTGCCTTTTTTACTCAAAGATCTTGTCTCTGAAAGAGTGACCGAAATTATTGCAAGTGCGGTCGCGTTGCCGACGTCGAATAAGCTGCAAGTGTATGTTCTGCCTAAAAAGCTGTTAGACAAGCTTTTGAATATTGCTAATTCGGTTCAGGTTGAATTAATAGGTGTTGCTCCTGAAGATGAAATCTGGGGTTACAGTGCTGGCGAACTGTCTAATTTCATCCTTTTACAGCGCAGCGCCAATTCACACTTTAAGCTGGGTGCGTTTGTTGAAAATACCGTTTGCTTTCAAAGAACCATCCGTAGTGTTGTTCCACCTTTAACGGGTGTTGCATCAAGCGCTCTGCAGTTAGATGGCCTTGCTCTAGAACTCCAACGCTCGATTGATTACCTTTCTTCTCAAATTAAAGGTACTCAACTTCATCAGTTGAAAATCTGCTGTGATGAGGAAGATGAGTCTGAGTTACAAGGCGCGTTAAATAACACATTGAGTTCGACCGTTTCTCTGCTCGTTGAAGGTGAGCGTGATAATTCAGAGAGTTTGTTGGTTAAGCTTGCGGCTGAGAAAGAGGCTTTTAATGTCAATCTTTACCCTGAACATCTCAAGCCTAAGAAAGAATATTTTACGCTGACGAATGTTGTTGCGAGCTGGGGGCTCGTTTGTGTGCTGCTACTTGGTGGTTACTTTGTCATGCAGTATCAAGCTTCTAATCTAGATAAAACCCTAACAGCTTTGCAACATGACTCGAACCAGCTTAACAAGCAAGTTAACCAATTGAATAGTAAGTTAACTCAGCATAAACCGTCTCCAGAGAAAGTGGCGGCAGTTGCGCGTCTCAAACGTGAGACTCAGGCTAAAAAAGAGGCTTTGAAGGCGGTAGGACAATACGACGAATCACAACAAGTCGGGTATTCTGGCGTCATGAATTCCTTAGCTAAATTAGGCCGAAATGACATCTCTCTTTCGCACATCTACATGACTCACGATACTTTAGATCTTAGTGGCTTTGCTCGTAACGCAAATGTGGTTCCTAACTGGATTGGTCAGTTTAAAAGTGAGCTTAATTTAGTTGGACGTGCTTTTGAAAAACTAAAAATTGGGCGCAATGATCAGGATGTGGTGACGTTTGAGCTAAGTACTCGCAGGGAGAGTAAATAATGCAGCAGTGGAACCAGCTCAGCGATAAGTTTCTTGCATTAAGTCAGAGAGAAAAATGGCTACTTTTCGTGTGTGGTTTTGTTGGCCTATCTATGTTGTTGTTCACCTTGTTGGTTGAGCCAGCGTATCTCGATTTACAGGCTAAAAATGCTAAGACGATGAATCTGACTCAGGCAAACCAGAGACAGCAAGGTGAGTTGCTCGTTCTTCAAGCTAAGTTAAACAAAGATCCAGACAAAGACATTAATCGAGAGTACAAAAAACTGCTGGTGGAGAGCCAAGATCTGTCACTTCAGCTTTCCCAGATTGTCGATGGACTGATCACGCCTTCTCAAATGTCTCAACTATTGGAGAGTGTTCTTAATGCCGGAAATGGACTTAAGCTCGAATCGCTAGAGTCGTTAAAACCAGAAGCAATTTCGAATAATCAAGAGACCAGTGAATATTCAGGCTACTTTCTTCACCCTGTAAGAATGGAATTAACGGGCAGTTACTTTGATATTTCCGCTTATCTTCAAGCGCTTGAGTCTCTTCCTGTCAGTTATTACTGGCGCACATTTCAGTATTCGGTCGAAGAATACCCTAAAGCTCGACTGGTGTTTGAGGTTTACACACTAGGTACTAGACAGGAGTTTATCGGTGGTTAGAACTCTTTTGTTGTCATTACTTTTTAGTAGCCAAATGGCTTGGGCCGAACAGGATCCTACGGCGCCATTAGGCTGGTTGACGCCACAACAAAAAACAACGTCAGCTAAAAAGGCGCCAACTCGTTATCGCTTACCTTCTCTAGAAAGCATTGTGTGCAAAGGCGATACACCTTGCTATGCCATTATGAATGGTCAGATTCTCGGTCAAGGAGAAACGATCAGAGGGTACCGAGTTAAGAACATAGATCCAGAATACGTCACTCTGCAGAGAAGCTCTAAGCAGTGGAAATTAGAGATGTTCTCTTTAGATGTTAAGAATAATTAAGGTTAGAGTGAAGACATGCGTAAACTTGTAGTAGCAATCCTAGTGTCATCTTTAGTCGGCTGTTCGATGGGACATAGAGATCCCGTTGAGATCAAAGAGTCTTTAAACGAATCAATTAATGAAGCGAATAGCAAAGCGCTTCGTGATCTTCCTTCGTCGGTACAAGATGATCTGATGCCTCAGCTTAATTCGGATGCCATGTCTCCAGGTATGGAAACTGTTAAGCGTTTTCGTATTCAAGCTAAAGGTGTTGAAGCGAGAACCTTTTTTGCTAGCTTGGTAAAAGGCACTGAATACAGCGCGGCTATTCACCCAAGCGTTGCCGGGAAGCTGACTTTAAACCTGACAGATGTGACGTTAGATGAAGTGTTGGCTGTTGCTCAGGATATGTATGGCTACGATATAGAAAAACGTGGCAAAGTTATTCAGATTTACCCTGCTGGTCTACGCACAGTGACGATCCCAGTTGATTACTTACAAGTGAAGCGTTCAGGTCGTTCATTGACGACCATCACCACCGGAACGATCACGACTTCTGACTCGAATTCATCGAGCTCTTCAAGCTCGAACTCAAACTCGTCAAATTCATCCAACTCTTCTAACTCATCGAATTCTACATCGAACGGCGGTACAGAGATTGAAACGACCTCTGAAAGTGATTTCTGGCCACAGCTTGAAGCGGCAGTTGCTCACCTCATTGGTTCTGGTGATGGGCAAAGCGTAGTGGTAACGCCGCAAGCCAGTGTGATTACGGTTCGTGCTTACCCTGACGAAATTCGTGAGGTTCGAGAGTTCTTAGGTATTTCTCAGAAGCGTTTGCAGCGCCAAGTTATCTTGGAAGCCAAAATCATGGAAGTGACCTTAAGTGATGGCTATCAACAAGGCATCAACTGGACCAAGATGTTCTCGTCGAATGGTACTAACTATACGATAGGTATGGGCTCTATTGTTAAAGATGCCGCTGGTGCGATTATCCCAAGTACATTGCCAGGCATGGACCCAATCGGCGCTGCTTTAGGTGGTCAATCTAACCTTGTTGTTTCTGGTGGTAGCTTTGAGGCGGTATTGAGTTTCATGGGTACACAGGGTGACTTGAACGTCCTATCTAGCCCAAGGGTGACTGCTGCGAATAACCAAAAAGCAGTGATAAAAGTGGGTACCGACGAATACTACGTAACTGACTTATCAAGTGCAGTTGGTAGTGGTGATAACGCGAATGTGGCCCCTGAGGTTGAGTTAACCCCATTCTTCTCTGGTATCTCTCTGGATGTGACCCCTCAGATCGATGATAAAGGCAGTGTGTTTTTGCATGTCCATCCTGCCGTTATTGAGGTTGCAGAAGAGGTGAAAGAGCTTAACCTTGGTTCAACTACAGGTATTGTTTCACTTCCATTGGCAAAAAGCTCTATTCGTGAATCTGACTCAGTGATTCGTGCGCAAGATGGTGATGTTGTGGTGATTGGTGGATTAATGAAGTCAAACACCAGTGATATCACGTCGAAAGTACCATTCCTTGGCGATATCCCAGCACTCGGTCATTTGTTCCGAAATACTAGCCAGTTGACTCAAAAAACTGAGCTTGTGATCTTGCTTAAACCGACAATCGTTGGCGTGAACACTTGGCAAACTGAGTTAGAACGCTCTCGAGATCTGCTGCAGCAGTGGTTCCCTGATGAAGAGTAATCGCTTATTTTCTCAATGTAGATTGGCAGCATCTAACTAAGCTAGGTCACTTATGTATCAAGCTCACTTTGGTTTTGAACAACTGCCATTTACTTTAACGCCGAATACCGGTTTATTTTATGGTTTAGCGCCTCATTTCGAAGCGATTCAAACGGTGATCTCTGCGTTAGAAATGGGCGAGGGCGTGATTAAGGTCACCGGAGAGGTTGGTACTGGAAAAACCATGGTTTGTCGGATGTTGGTCAATCACCTAAATGATTGTACAGCTCTTATTTACCTACCAAACCCTATGCTCTCTGGTGTTGATTTACGCCAAGCCGTTGCTAAAGAGCTGGGTTTGACTATCGATAATGAAGCAACCTTAGTTGATAACATTCAGCATAAGCTCATTGAGTTACACAACTCAGGTTTAAGAGTGGTAGCGATTCTTGATGAGGCTCAAGCTCTATCGGATGAAGCTCTCGAAACATTAAGGTTGTTCGGTAACCTTGAAACTGAAGATAAAAAACTGCTGCAAATTGTTTTATTAGGGCAGCCTGAGTTGGATGCTCGATTAGAGGCTTATCACCTTAGGCAGTTTCGTCAAAGAATCACGTTTAGTTCAACACTGAGGCCGCTGACTCTCGATGAAACGGTGGCGTATATTGATAATCGGATTGTTAAATCTGGTGGTAATCCTGAATTGTTCAGTTTGAATCAAAAAAAGGCGATTTGTCGCTCCTCGTTAGGTATTCCAAGATTGATAAATCAACTATGCCATAAGGCTCTTTTGCTCTCGTTCAGTGAAGATGAAAAAAGTATCGACAATCAGCACCTGTTTTCAGCCATGCATGAAACTTACGATGTATGTAAGCCTAAATTTAAAACGCCAATACTGTGGGGTTGGAATTAATTATGAGTGTCATAAATAACGCCTTGTCTGAATTGGCAAAGAAAAAGTCAGCGACGTCGATTGAAGCGGCAGTGGTGCCTAAAGTGAAAACACACTCCCCATTGGTTTGGTTAGTGACAGGTTTCACTTTGAGCTTAGCGATGGGCGGTTGGGCAATATCACAAGGCCCAGCCGTTGAACATTCAATCTCAACTCGAGATGCTCAAGTCCAGGTCTCTGTCGTAGAGAGTTCTGGAGAAATGCAGGATGTTGTCACTCAAACACTCTCATCGCCAACCAAGAAATTAGTGACGCTAGATTTAACGCCCCGTTCAGCAGAAAACACAGTAGTGGCCAATAACGTTCAAGCTAAGCCAACGACAAGGTCGAGTACTTCTAAAACGACAACCCCTAACGTTACGCCTAAACCGTTAAGCACGGCTAAAGCGACTAATACTGGCATTCCAAAGCCGATTTACGTTGCTAGCGTGGCAAAAAAAGATCCGGCTCCTATCTCTAATGAGAAAGAATCTTCTGACAGTTCAGAAAATAGCGAAATGTTGATTGAGCAGGTAGAGCTAACGCCTGAGCAATTATCAGTGAATGCACAAGGGCGAGCTCAGAAAGCACTTGATGCGAATGATCTTACTGGTGCTTTGAAAGGTTACACTGAAGCCTTGCGTTATACGCCACGCAATGAAGAGGTTCGTCAGAAACTCGCGATTCTCTATTTTGGCAAGGGTGACACTCGCAAAGCCTACGAGCTGTTTCAATCTGGTATCAAACTTAATATCAACAGCGAAAAGCTACGGTTGGGTTTATCTAAACTGCTGGTTAAAGCTAACCAAGCAGAAGCGGCTTTAAGCCCGTTAATCCACATGCCACCAAATCCTACTCAAGATTATTTGGCAATGCGTGCTGCATTGAGTCAAAAATCTCAGCAAGAAGACATCGCGCTCGAGAGTTACCAAAAGTTAGTCGAGGTTGATTCAGATAATGCTCGCTGGTGGCTTGGCCTTGCGATTCAACAAGAGCGTCAACTTGATTTTTCTGCTGCAAAAGAGTCATACCAAGGTGCCTTAACCAGAGTTGGAATCTCATCTCAATCGCAAAACTTTGTGCGTGACCGCTTAAACATAATCAAAGCTTTAGAGGAGAGTGGCGATGCAAATTAGATTAAGAAAAAGGCTAGGTGATTTGCTCGTCGAAGAGGGAATCATCACTGAGGCCCAAGTTGAACAAGCTCTTTCTGCTCAAAAAAGTACCGGTCGTAAGCTGGGTGATGCGCTGATTGAACTTGGTTTTTTATCAGAACAACAGATGTTGAGTTTCTTGTCCCAGCAACTCGCTATTCCTCTCATTGATTTAAGTCGAGCGGTTGTTGATGTTGAAGCGGTGCAGCTTTTACCTGAAGTACATGCTCGTCGTCTTCGTGCATTGGTGATTGGACGCCAAGGCGATACGTTACGTGTCGCAATGAGTGATCCTGCGGATCTGTTTGCTCAGGAATCATTACTTGGGCAACTAGGTGACTACGCGCTTGAGTTCGTTGTCGCTCAAGAAAGACAATTAGTGGATGGCTTTGATCGCTATTACCGCCGAACCAAAGAAATTGCGTCTTTCGCCGAGCAGCTTCATGCCGAACACCAAGTCAATGACGCCTTTGATTTTGATATTGCTGGTGAAGACAGTGACGAAGTGACGGTCGTTAAGCTGATCAACTCGTTATTTGAAGATGCAATCCAAGTCGGTGCATCTGATATTCATATTGAGCCAGATTCAAACGTATTGCGTCTTCGTCAGCGTATTGATGGCGTGCTGCATGAAACACTGCTGAATGAAGTCAATATTGCCTCTGCACTCGTACTGCGCTTGAAGTTAATGGCAAACCTCGATATCTCAGAGAAGCGTCTTCCTCAAGATGGTCGTTTTAATATTCGAGCCAAAGGTCAGTCTGTTGATATTCGTATGTCGACTATGCCCGTGCAACATGGGGAGTCTGTGGTTATGCGTCTTCTCAACCAATCAGCCGGCCTTCGTAAATTAGAAGCATCAGGAATACCAAGTGATCTGTTGGTTCGACTTCGTCAACAGTTACGCCGTCCACATGGCATGATCTTGGTTACTGGCCCGACGGGTTCAGGTAAAACAACCACCCTTTATGGTGCGCTAAGCGAATTAAACGAGCCGGGCAAAAAGATCATTACCGCGGAAGACCCGGTGGAATACCGCCTCCCTCGAGTGAACCAAGTTCAGGTAAACCCTAAGATCAATCTCGATTTCTCTACTATCCTCAGAACTTTCCTTCGTCAGGATCCCGATATTATCCTTATTGGTGAGATGCGCGACCACGAAACCGTTGAGATTGGCTTGAGAGCCGCACTGACAGGTCACTTAGTCTTAAGTACGCTGCATACCAACGATGCAGTAGACAGTGCGTTACGTATGATGGACATGGGTGCTCCCGGTTATCTCGTGGCAAGTGCCGTGAGAGCGGTGGTGGCACAGCGATTAGTTCGTAAAGTGTGTACTGATTGTAAGGTTGAGGATGAATTGGATGAACCTCGTAAGCAGTGGTTGAGCGTACGTTTCCCTAATCAAGTGGCTGTGCCATTCATGAAAGGTCGTGGTTGCCAGAACTGTAACCTAACCGGTTATCGCGGGCGTATTGGTGTATTTGAAATGTTGGAGCTAGAGCAAGACATGATGGATGCACTCAGAGCGAATGATGCGGTTGGCTTTGCTCAAACGGCAAGGCGGTCTAAAAACTACAAACCGTTGTTGGCTTCTGCGATGGAGTTAGCTTTGCAAGGTGTAGTGAGCCTCGATGAGATCATGCACCTTGGTGAAGGAGATGCTTCCGGTGCCACTGACCCAATTTATCTGTAGGGGTAGAGTGATATGCCAACGTATCGTTATGTAGGTCGCAGTTCTGATGGCAGCCAGGTTACGGGTCAGTTAGAGGCGAATAACGAAGATCTTGCCGCAGAAAGTTTGATGAGTAAGGGGATTATTCCCACCTCAATCAAGCTGGGTAAAAGTGGTGGTTCAGTCTTGGATATGGATGTATCTAGCCTGTTTTCACCCAATGTTCCGCTTGAAGTATTGGTTCTGTTTTGTAGACAGTTATACAGCCTAACCAAGGCAGGCGTACCACTATTAAGGTCGATGAAAGGCCTGACTCAAAATTGTGAAAATAAGCAGCTGAAAGCAGCGCTAGAAGAAGTGGTTGCTGAGCTAACCAATGGCCGTGGATTAGCTGCATCGATGCAGATGCATCCCAAGGTATTTAGCCCGCTGTTTGTCTCTATGATTGGGGTTGGTGAAAATACCGGTCGCTTAGACCAAGCTTTGCTGCAATTGGCTGGATACTATGAGCAAGAAGTAGAGACTCGCAAACGAATCAAGACTGCGATGCGTTATCCAACCTTTGTGATTAGCTTTATTTTGGTCGCGATGTTCATTCTCAATATTAAGGTTATTCCACAGTTCTCTAGTATGTTTGCGCGCTTTGGTGTCGACCTGCCGCTCCCAACTCGTATCTTAATTGGTATGTCGGAGTTCTTTGTTAATTACTGGGGCTTAATGCTCGCGGTTATCTTTGGTCTTATTTTTGCTTTCAAAGCATGGGTTAAGACAGACAAAGGATTGGAAAAGTGGGACAGATTACGCTTAAAAATACCTGTGATTGGTGGGGTAGTGAATCGAGCGCTACTTTCGCGTTTTTCACGTACATTCGCCTTGATGCTAAAAGCCGGTGTACCACTGAACCAATCGCTGTCGTTGTCTGCGGAAGCGTTGGATAACCGATTCCTTGAGTTGAGAGTACAAGCTATGAAAGCCGCAATAGAAGCCGGTAGTACGGTTTCTTCAACAGCGATCAATAGCGAAATTTTCACCCCACTGGTGATACAAATGATCTCGGTGGGTGAAGAAACAGGTCGTATTGATGAGCTGCTACTTGAGGTCTCCGATTTTTATGATCGAGAAGTCGATTATGACTTAAAGACCTTAACCGCAAGGATCGAACCTATTTTATTGGTGGTTGTGGCTGGTATGGTGCTGATCTTAGCTCTGGGTATTTTCCTACCTATGTGGGGAATGCTGGATGCAATCAAAGGCTAGGGAATGCTAAATAACCTACAACGCTCACGTTTTGTTATTTGGAGTGTCGTTATTCTTTTTCTTATCGTGGGTGTGCTCTCTGCCTTTAAAACGGTAGAAGAAGAAGCGACTAATACGGCATTGATCGTCGCGAGCAAGCGGATTTTAGAGCAAGCAAATTTGTTCAAACAACAGTATTTGTTATCGGGTGCTAAGCAAGACAATGGCTCGGAACATCCTAAAATTTATAGCCGAACAGGCTGGATAATGCCGATTCAAGGAGATGAGCGAGACTGTCATTATTGGCTTGAGGAATTATACCCTCAAGAGAGCATTTTAGGGCTCAGTTCACCGAGTGTTGAAGATAAAAGTGATAACATACAGTTTCATTGCCGTTATCACTATAGTGATAAGTATCAAATAGATATATTGCTCAAAAAAGAAAGATTTAGTGTAAAAGCCAATATTTTGGCTTTGTGAAAATATTGACAGTTTTTCTGTGGTTTTATACGTGCGTGAATGTATAATGCGCGTTAATAATTAGATGAGTAGGTAGAAAATGCTTAAAAATCAAAAGGGTTTCTCCCTTGTCGAATTAGTCATCGTCATCGTGGTCGTTGGTTTATTGGCGGTCGCTGCTTTACCCCGCTTCCTCGACGTGACAGATGAGGCTAAAAAATCAAGCATTGAAGGTGTCGCTGGTGGTTTTGCAACCGCTGTTTTGTCGGCAAGAGCACAATGGGAAGCTGAAGCTAGACCATCTGAGAAGATTGGTGTTGAAACATACAATACTGTAAATTATGATGGTGTTGATTTTTGGTTAACAAGATCAAAGAACAGTAACAATGTCGATACCGATTTTAGAGATGGCTACCCATGGACTCTGAACAACGATTCGAGTACTGCACCACAAGATATTTCAGATGAAACCTGTTCTGAGTTGATGGAAAACTTACTGCAAAACCCACCTAAAGTAGGTGCGGTTTCAGATGTTGCTAGCGACTCAAATTACAAATATTCAGCGCAAGCGAATTCAGGTGATGCAACGTGTACTTACATTCAATTAGAAGGTAATACCGAGCACCAATTTGTTTACGAAATTAAAACTGGTCGTGTGACCGTAACTTTGCAGTAAGTCTGCGTAAAATTAAACATAGAGAGAGCTTAACTATGAAAAGACAAGGCGGTTTCACCCTAATCGAACTAGTGGTTGTAATTGTTATTCTGGGTATTCTTGCTGTAACTGCGGCACCACGTTTCCTAAACTTGCAAGATGATGCGAAGAACTCGACATTGCAAGGTTTACGTGGGGCTATTTCTGGTGCTATGGGCATTTCTTATGGTAAAGCTGCAATTGAAGGTATTGAAGGGCAAAAATATGTAGCGGCGAGCGCAGCAGCAACATCTATTGACGGGATTGCTCATTCTTTTGGTTACCCTATTGCAACTTCAGCTGGTATTGGCGCTACCATTGATCAATCAGGTGAGTTTGTAGAATTAAGCTCAGGTGGTACTGTTGGTACTGACGCTACGCTTGTTTACGGTATTCAAAACTTCAATGGTAGCTGTGTAAGATACTCAGAAGCGACAGCGGCCAATGTTCCAGCTACAACTATTATTGTGGTTCCTGGTGAAGATAGCGAACCAAACACTGCGTGTGACTAATTAGTATGCATTGTTTAAGGCCAGCACCTGCTGGCCTTTTTTCTATCTACTACACACAAATATCAAAACTATTCATATACATAAGATCGTAAGTCTCGTTATCTTGTATAATCAGTATTCGCTTGGCAGTTAGAGGCTTATTATGGATAACAGTCCTATACCCAACGGCTTTACTCTGGTAGAGCTGATCATCGTTATCATTATCCTCGGTATTATTTCAACTTTTGCCGCGAGTCGCTTCGCTGGTACTTCTAGCTATTCTACTTTTACTGCGCAAGAGCAGGCCATCTCCGTTATTCGCCAAATTCAAGTGAACCGAATGCAATCGAATGTTTCGGCTGCTAATGATAGTTTTCGTCTTGCTATTAATAGTAATTGTCTAGGTTCAGTAACTGCTTGCAGTTTGAATCTATCGAATAGCGCTCAAGAAGCACAAGCCGATGCCCGTAGTGATTATGTGAGAGAATCCGACATTTCATTTTCCCCTGCGAATACCATTATCGACTTTGATCTATTGGGTAACCCTTCGGTGAGAGCTGGGGTTAATATTACTATTAATTCAAATACCTCCAGTAATAGCGCTCAGGTGTGTATTAATTCTCAAGGCTATGTGCGTGAAGGTACGTGCCTATGATTCGCTCACGTGGCTTTACTCTAATTGAAAGCATTGTTGCGATTATCGTATTAGGCATTGCGATGGTCACGATTACCAGCTTTTTGGCACCTCAAGTGGCAAGCTCGGCCGACCCGCAATATCAAAATCGTTCAGTGGCGTTAGGGCAGAGTTTGATGAATCAAATTTTAGCTCGCGGCTTTGATGAACACAGTGATTTTGATGGTGGTTTGATTCGCTGTGGCGATGCAGGTGCGACCGCTTGTTCTGCTCCCAATGAACTCGGAGTGGATGGTTCAGAGGCTACCCCCGCAGCGTTCAATGATGTTGATGACTATATCGGTTGTTGGTACACCGATACGACGGAGTCTGCGTGTGTATCATCAACGAAGTACCCGCTCGCTAATATTCTAGACGAAAATATTGAAGACAGTTACGCCAATTTTCGTGTTGAAATTTCGGTGTTTTATGACCAAAACATGGACGGAACTAACGATAATACTATTGGCACGATGAAGCGCGTTGAAATACAAATATTTGGTGGTAATAACCGCTACAGCGTGATTGCCTATAAGGGGAACTACTAATGAAACAACGTGGTTTTACTCTTATAGAAATGATCGTAACCATTGTTGTGGTTGCTGTCATCGGTCTCGCTATCGCAGGTTTTGTTGAATATGGCATGAAAGGGTATGTTGAGACTATCGATCGACAAAAAGTGCAAGTAAAAGGTCAATTTGTTGTTGAGAAAATGTCGCGAGAAATCAGTCACGCGGTTCCCAACAGTTTTGATTCGAGTATTACCCCTACTTCGGCCTTTGCTCAAAAATGTCTTACCTTTTACGCTATTAAGTACTCAGGTTTTTATCACCTTGATGAAGCGACCGACGATCTGAATTTTATTATCGGACAGGACTCCCCAATACTTGATGCAGACGATTTCCTAATTATTAACCCAACCAACTACTCCGAGCTAGAAGCTGGTTCGATTAAACGGATTTCGGTCTCAGGCTTAGTTTCCACGAATAATGTGTTTACCGCTTCTCCCGTAAGCCTTAGTAGTCAGTCAATTGCTCAACGCCACTATATTTATGATAGTAGTGCCTCGGTGAGTTACTGTTTAGTGAATGATACTGTTCAGAATCAAGGCTTAATTCAGCGCAATGGAATCACCGTTGCGGATAGCATCAATTATGCTCAAAGTAACTTCCGCTACGAAGAGCCAAGCTTGCAGCGAGGTGGCGTGATTCACATCGATCTTGTGCTTGAGCAAAACAGTGAAGTAAGCGTTTACCAACAAGATGTGCAGGTACTCAATGCGCCATAGAAAATCATCTCAACAAGGCAGTGTTTTGGTCGTCGCGATATTTGTTATTGTGGTGATGGGCTTCTTTGCGATCTCTTTAGTACAAGTCCAGTGGTCAAATCACGATACATTAACGCGTAAGCAGCTTGGAACACAGGCTTGGCTATTAGCACATTCAGCGAATGAGTGGGTACTTACTCAAGTTTACCCTTTGACGGTATCACCTTCGGTTTCAACAAGTGTTAGCGCTGTCTGTAGCAACTTAAATTCAAATCAAGTGAGCAGCGGCATGTCGACTATCTGTACTGTCGGAGAATTAACTTGTAACCAGATTGGAACTTTAGATGGCGTTGGCTTTTTCAAAATAGAATCAACAGCCATTTGTGGTTCGGGTATTAACCAAGTGCAACGAATTCAAGAAGTTTGGGTGAGGGAATGAGTATGAACTTGTTAAGGTATTTAGTTATCTTCGTTTGTTTGTTTTTTGTAGGAAATACTTACGCAAACCAATGTTCTAACTTGAAGGGAAATGAGGATTTTACCATTTCATTTCAGGTAGAAGGTGATGATGACTATCAAGATTTTTATTTAAAACAAGGTAGCCATGGGCATGTCATTTGGTATACAAACCATAAAAGGTGGGATCCATCATATATTTTCAATGAGCAAAATCTCATTGATGATCGTCTGTATGAAGTAACAATTACTAATGATGCCTCTAATGATGAAGTTAAATATTATCGACGAGATATTGATAGTGGATTAGGTGCTAACCTTATTGAAACTAAATACGAATCTTTGAAAAATGGTAACTTATCTCCGGTCTATGATGATGACGATATTACTAACGTCAGTTGTAGTGACGGCATATCTCCCCCCCTGCCCCCTCCTGTGAACTTAAATCCTCAATTTGAGTTTGGTACTCTAACTGATACAGAGTGTACTACGTCTCAAAATGGCCAACGTACTTGTACGATTATTTTTGACAACACTTATGATTCGGCTAAGCCAAAGCCATTAGTTTTCGTTATGCCTACTATCGATGCAGGTTTATCTAAGCTGTCTCTTAATCAAACTGAATTACCTTCAACAGCTTCCGTTACTGCTACTACAAGACTAACTGCCACCATTGTTCAAGAGGTGGCTCCCCATAGAAATGCAGCGAATCACGTTAATTTTGTAAATGATGCCCCAATGCATAATATTGATTACTTTGTTATCGAACCTGGAGTTATCACCTTAGGTAACAAGGCGAAGATAGTCGCAGGATCGATTGAAACTAAGGTTGCCGCTTCATATATTCAAAGTGAACGAGGCAACAAAGTTACGATTAACTATCAGGATTATGGCTTACCTTCCAACTTCTCCAATACTCCGGGGGTTCTTGTTCAACCTCAAACCAAAAGAAACAGCTCTAAGTGGTTTACGGGTATGGCTAGAGAGGTCAAAAAAGATAGATTTTTCTTGTCACTAGAGAAGTCAGAGGTGACGAATAACAATAATCTTACTCAGAAAGAGACCGTGGGTTTCGTTGCTGGTGAGGGTAACGGGTTTATTCAAGGTGCACGTTTTTGGTTAGGAGATGGGCAGACTCTCAAAACGACCGAACTTAATGAGAAGGTCATCTCTCCTATTGAACAGGGATGTTTAGAATATACCGATATAGCATTTGCGGGTTTTGATGCTCCACCGATTCTAGTTGCTAACAAGAACTCTCGTGACGGTAATAATGGCGGTTGGTTGCGTCGCTGTGATGTCACTCAAAACAAAGTCTACTTCGTCGTTGAAGAGGACATGAATAAAGATAAAGAGCGTGGTCACGTAAAAGAAGACGTTGGTTTCTTCATGTTTGACAGGCCTAATGACATCGGGATTTGTGAAGGTTTTAATAATAAAAGTCCTGTACAAACATGGAAAGGCTCCAATGGGAGTTTGGAAATCAATGGTTCTCCCCAAATAGTAGGGGCGCTGAGAGATGGCGGGAATCGTTACGTAGGCTTTTTAAATTCGAATACCAATGATAGAACGGGTGTCGCTTGTGAAGGCCAGCAATGCTTCGGCTTAGATGATTTACTTATTGATAAAGAAGCATTAGAAGATGTTCCAGATAATTTAGGTAACTCATTAGATATTCCTTACACCCATAATATCACTTCCTTACCTATCACTGTTGGTGGTGTGAAGATCTACGAATATGACAGCATCTCAATTGGTACTGGTGCTGTGGTCGAAATAGAGTCTGGTAAATATAAAATTGGCACACTTAATATTAATGGTACTGGTGAGTTACGCGTAAAGAGTGGTGATACGGTTACGATCTTTACTAAAAACTTATCAGTTAATAATGATAGCTATGCGGGGATCCCAATTGTTAGTTGGAATGGTAATAAGCCAGTGCTTGCGGGTGACACAGACTTTAGGGTGAACGTATTACAAAATGGTGGCCAATTTGTCAGTCTAAATGGAAGTAATACGTTTGTAGGTTTACTTTATAGTGAGCAAAATGTTGATATGAGCGGGACTGCTAGGGTGTATGGTGCAGTTTCCGCTAAATCAGTCAATATGTCATCAAGCTCTTTAATTCATGCTGAGACAAGCTGTATTGTACCTGTCGATGATTACGAGATAGATATTTCCCCGGCAACCGATTTAGCTTTGATGTGTGGCGACGACTCCCCTCAATTTACCATTAATACCTCTAATAATGGTGTGGCTGAAAGTCTAGGCGTTACCGTAGTTATTACGCCAGACGCTGATGAATTCGACGTTTCTGTACTACAAGGACAAGGACAAGGACAAGGTTCAGGTACTTACCCTAATTATGTTTCAAATGACGATGGTGAATTAACTTTAAAAGTTGT
Source organism: Vibrio sp. QJM3NY_27 (assembly GCF_057785955.1). Taxonomy (NCBI): domain Bacteria; kingdom Pseudomonadati; phylum Pseudomonadota; class Gammaproteobacteria; order Vibrionales; family Vibrionaceae; genus Vibrio; species Vibrio sp. QJM3NY_27. The sequence continues at coordinate 364,213 of NZ_CM173511.1, forward strand.
CGCTAAAGATACTGCCAATATTGATTTTGATACAGGTTATAAGCTAACAGCGACATTAGTCGATGATTCTGGCAAAGAGGTCGAAAGTCAGTTCAAGTTCGTGCCATTTAAATTCTCTTTAGTGGATGGCAATACTCCAACAAATCGCTTTGACGTTATTGCGGGGAAGGCTACACCGACAGTAACTAAAGTTTTAGCGTGTGATTCTGGTGATTCAATCGTAGTTGCTGAAAACTATGTGGGTGAAGCTGGGGATGAAGTTACTATTGCTCATGAGCTTGATAGCTCTTGGAGTGGTTCCGATGGTTCGCTGACTTACTTACCTGAGTTCAAAAAAGGCAGCGCCTCAACAGACTTAACTATTTCTGAATCAGGTCTTTTCAATGTTACTTTAAAAGATAGTAGCTTTGATTGTACTGGTTTCGCTGGTTGTCCCGAAGATGGGAATTATGATGTAGAGGGAAGTTTCTCTGTCTACTCTCGCCCTTGGAAATTTGCGATTTGCACCAACAAGAGCTCAGATGGAAACAGCAACGAGAAAGACTCAGATAGTTTTGCTGCTGCCGGAGCGCCATTTGATGTTTATGCTCGTCCAATAAAGCATACCGATTCATCTGCAGTTTGCACTAATGATAACTTGTTGACGAACAATTACTTTAAGTCGACAGCAAGCGTCGAAGTTACAACGACTTTAGATACACCTCTAATTACGGTTTATCCTGACGCTAAGTTAGGTGATTTAACCCCTGTAGCTCAGCTAACTAAGCAAATTTCGTCGAATGACCAGGCGAGTAAAGGTTATAAGTTCGATAGTTTGAAGTACTCAGAAGCGGGTAGCTTTAACTTTATTGCGACAGAAACTGGGAGTTTCTACGGTTCAATTTTAGGTGGCTTATCTGGCAGCAAATCGATAGGTCGCTTTTACCCTAAATACTTTGTGCAAGCTACTCCGGAATGGAATGTCGCCAATCAAAATGATATCGCATACCTAAGTCAACCTTATGATTCTACAGTTCACCAAGTATATCCAATGGCTTCTGGTGAAGATGATACGGATAATGTTCTTAATAATTACCGGTTCTTTAATGCGGAGTTACAAGCAAAGTTTGGTGTTTTAGATGATAGCAACACTGATAACGGCTTCTTGTTAGATACGGGCTCTGGAACATGGTCAGCTGATCGTAAACATTGGTTGCTGAATGACAATGCAGCTGAGCTTCAACGAGTTGTGGATTTAGATGGTGTTAGCCGCAGAGATACACCGTTTAATACATCAGATGCTAACTCGACGATTACAAACTTTGGTTTAACAATCGAGGGAACAGATCCTGTGTCATTTACAGATTCTGACCCTGTTACCAGTTCGGCAGCATTCCCAGTTCAACCTCCTGCCCGCTATGGCCGAATGGCGCTTGATGATATTGGCGGTAACTCCGGTAGTACTTTGACGATTCCACTTCGTGCTGAGTTTTGGGATGGTAGTGACTTTGTTGTGAATGACGATGATGATCGCAGCACCTTTAATGGTTCAAATTTCTGTAAGCAAGTCATTTGGACCAGTAATACAGTCAAAACTACACTAGCTTTACTCAATGGCAGTGGAAGTGTTGATGATGGCGAAGAAGAAGTAACAGCGAATCAAAATACGCCTGCTGGTGCAGATGCGCCACGTGAGCAGGTACGATTGTGGTTAAGAATGGATGCGTCGACACCACAGGCTAAATCTGGCGAGAATCCTGTTGCATGCTCAGGCAGCGATCAAGATCAGCCATGGCTGCGCTACAACTGGAGACTGCTAGGTGATGAAGATCCCTCCTCCGTCGTCACATTTGGCATCTACCGCGGTAACGATCGAGTGATCTATCGAGGTGAAAGTGGTTTAACAGGTCAGTAAAAATATAATTTTTGCCCCTTAAGTTAGGAATCTGTAAGAAATTGCGGGTTTCAGTCCATGTTTATACTTCAATGCCTTGCCGTGACAGCAAGGCATTGGTACATTTAGTGCAATTTTTGTCTTCTAATTCTTGCAGGATGAGCGAAGAATATGTTTAAAAAACTTCGTGGCATGTTTTCAAACGACCTATCGATTGATTTAGGTACAGCCAATACCCTTATATATGTAAAAGGCCAAGGCATTGTTCTTGATGAGCCTTCCGTTGTCGCTATTCGCCAAGATCGTACGGGGTCTGCAAAGAGTGTAGCTGCTGTTGGTCACGCTGCTAAGCAAATGCTTGGTCGTACGCCTGGTAACATTTCAGCGATCCGTCCAATGAAAGACGGTGTAATTGCTGATTTTTACGTAACCGAAAAAATGCTTCAGCACTTTATTAAGCAAGTGCATGACAACAGTGTGCTTAAACCAAGCCCTCGTGTTTTGGTTTGTGTACCTTGTGGTTCAACTCAGGTTGAGCGTCGTGCTATCCGTGAATCAGCGCTAGGTGCTGGTGCTCGTGAGGTTTACCTAATCGATGAGCCTATGGCTGCTGCGATTGGTGCTGGCCTACGTGTATCTGAGCCAACGGGTTCAATGGTTGTTGATATCGGTGGTGGTACGACTGAAGTTGCGGTTATCTCACTAAACGGTGTGGTTTACTCGTCTTCTGTACGTATCGGTGGTGACCGTTTTGATGAAGCAATCATCAACTACGTTCGTCGTAACTACGGTAGCTTGATCGGTGAAGCGACAGCAGAGAAGATCAAACACGAAATCGGTTCAGCTTACCCTGGCGATGAAGTCGATGAGATCGAAGTACGTGGTCGTAACCTTGCTGAAGGTGTACCTCGTAGCTTTAGCCTGAACTCAAACGAAATTCTTGAAGCACTTCAAGAGCCGCTATCTGGCATCGTATCTGCAGTGATGGTTGCACTAGAACAGTGTCCGCCAGAGCTTGCTTCTGATATCTCAGAAAACGGTATGGTACTGACAGGTGGTGGTGCACTGCTTAAAGACCTTGATCGTCTGCTTACTGAAGAAACGGGTATCCCTGTTGTTGTGGCAGAAGAGCCATTAACGTGTGTTGCTCTAGGTGGCGGTAAAGCCCTAGAGATGATCGACATGCACGGCGGCGACCTGTTCAGCGAAGAATAATATCTAGTGTTAGGCTCTTTTCTTATCTAGTTTTATGTAAAGAGCCTAGGACCTTGTCTATAGGATCAAATGTAGCTCTAGGACCAAATATAGAATGAAGCCAATTTTTGGTAGAGGTCCCTCTCTACAATTGCGCCTGTTTTTTGCTGTAACTTTATCAGCCAGCCTTATGCTGGCTGATAGTCGTTTAGATGCTTTCTCAAATGTACGCTATCTATTGAACAGCATGGTTGCACCTATTCAATATGCAGCCAACTTACCTCGTACTATGTTCGATGGTGTCTACGATCGTTTTAGTACTCGTAAAGGCCTTATCGAATCCAACCATAATATTAAACGAGAAGTCTTGCGTCTGAAGAGCGAGCTGATTCTGCTTGAGCAATACCAAGAAGAAAACAAGCGCCTCCGTAAGTTGTTAGGATCTCCGTTTATCCGTGATGAAAAGAAAGTCGTCACTGAAGTTATGGCGGTAGACACTTCACCATATCGTCATCAAGTTGTGATCGACAAAGGTCAGATTGATGGGGTGTATGAAGGTCAACCGGTGATCAACGAAAAAGGCATTGTCGGCCAAGTGACTTTTGTTGCTGCTCACAATAGTCGTGTCCTGTTACTGACTGACGCAAACAATGCGATTCCCGTACAAGTTATTCGCAACGATATTCGAGTGATCGCTTCGGGCAATGGCATGATTGATGAGATCCAGCTAGAGCACATTCCAACCAGTACCGATATACAAGAAGAAGATCTATTGGTGACATCTGGACTCGGTGGAGTATATCCAGAAGGTTATCCAGTTGCCTACGTTACTGCCGTTGATTACGACCCGAAACGTGAGTTTGCCGTTATCAAAGCGGAGCCTGTGGTTGAGTTCGATAAGCTCAGATACTTGCTGCTAGTATGGCCTGATGAAAACAAACAGATGCAAGCGGATCAATCCAGCATAGAACAAGCATTGTTAGAGGGCGAAGATGGCCAATAGCGTTTTAAGAAGCAAGGTAGTCATTGGCTGCTCATTTTTAGTAGCCCTTATTCTGCAAACGATTCCTTGGCCTGGTAGCTTGGATCTATTTAGACCATCTTGGTTGCTACTGGTTACCTGTTATTGGGTTTTGGCTCTACCTCACCGTGTTAACGTGGGTAGCGCTTTGATTCTGGGCTTATTGTGGGACCTATTGATAGGCTCGACGTTAGGTATTCGAGGCATGATGATGGCAATCGTTATGTACATTATTGCGATGAATTTCCTAGTCATTCGTAATATGGCGCTATGGCAACAAGCGATGATTATTGCCGCGTTAACGGTATTGTTTGAGGTGTTGATCTTCTTTGGTGAATATTTGATCCAAGATGTCGTTTTCAATCCATTATCGTTATGGAGCGCATTGATAAACTGTATACTTTGGCCGTGGATGTTTCTATTAATGAGACGCGTACGTCGTCATTGGCATGTAAGGTAGAGTGACAATGGAAAAGAAGCATTTAGTTTTGGCATCCGGTTCACCACGCCGCAAAGAACTGCTATCTCAACTTGGTTATGAGTTTTCTGTCCTTGTAACTGATGTTGAAGAGTGTAAACACGCCCAAGAAACCGCCGAAGAGTACGTTAAGCGACTATCTTTAGATAAAGCCTTAGCTGCGTTGTCTTTATTGAAAGATAACCCTTCTGAAAAGCAGCATGTCGTTCCTAGTTCTGATAATGTAGTTTCTAGTGTTGATAATGTAGCTGTTGACTCTGATGCTATTTCTCTTGATTCTGAAACAGTCGTTCTTGGTTCTGACACAGTCGTCGTAAGCCAAGGGCAAGTGCTCGAGAAACCCACCGATTTTGCCGACTCTAAGCGCATGCTTACTCAGTTAGCAAATGAGCGTCACCAAGTGATGACGGCGGTTTCTGTGGTTTCAGAAAAAAAACAAAAAACAGAAATCATTATTACCGACGTATGGTTTAAACCCCTCAGTGAACAAGAAATAGAACAATACTGGCAAACAGGGGAGCCATGCGATAAAGCCGGTAGCTATGGGATCCAAGGTTTGGGTGGGCGCTTTGTTACCCGAATCGAAGGTAGTTATTACGCCGTTGTCGGCTTGCCTTTATATGAAACGGACCAGCTACTGCAAGAATTCTTATAATTACTAATCTGAGGTGCACCATGAGTGCTGAATTGTTGCTGAACGTGACCCCGAGTGAAACTCGCGTGGCCATGATTGAAGGGGGGGCTCTTCAAGAGATCCATGTCGAACGAGATGCTCGACGCGGTATCGTAGGAAATATTTACAAAGGACGTGTAAGCCGTGTTCTTCCGGGAATGCAGGCGGCTTTTGTGGATATAGGCCTTGAGAAAGCAGCTTTTCTACACGCCTCTGATATTGTTCCACACACTGAATGTGTCGCTGAAAACGAAAAGAAGCAATTTCAGGTTCGTGACATCTCTGAGCTTGTTCGCCAAGGACAAGACATTGTGGTTCAAGTCGTCAAAGATCCTCTTGGTACCAAAGGTGCCCGCTTAACGACTGATATTACTTTACCGTCTCGTTATTTGGTCTTTATGCCGGGCGCAAGCCATGTCGGTGTTTCTCAACGTATCGACAGTGAGTCTGAACGTAACCGCCTTAAAAAAGTGGTCTCTCGTTACTGTGACGAACACGGTGGCTTCATTATCCGTACTGCAGCTGAAGGCGCAGACTCGAATGAGTTGGCACAAGATGCGGCATTCTTGAAGCGATTATGGCTCAAAGTGTTAGAGCGCCGTGGTAAACATAAAGCTCGTACTCGTCTATACGGTGAACTTTGCCTAAGTCAGCGTATCTTACGTGACTTTGTGGGTACTGAGTTGAGCCGAATCCAGGTCGATTCGCGTTTAGAATATGAAAACCTAAAAGAATTTACTTCTGAGTACGTGCCAGAGCTGACTGAAAAGCTTGAGTTGTATGAAGGCGACAAGCCTATCTTTGATATGTACGATACCGAGAACGAAGTTCAACGCTCTTTGGATCGTAAAGTCGAATTGAAGTCTGGTGGGTATCTGATTATCGACCAAACGGAAGCGATGACGACCGTCGACATCAACACCGGTGCCTTTGTCGGTCGTCGTAATCTAGAAGAGACGATTTTCAACACCAACGTAGAAGCGACGCAAGCCATTGCTCGTCAGCTGCGTTTGCGTAACTTAGGTGGCATCATCATTATCGACTTTATCGATATGCTGTCTGAGGAACATCGTAAGCGAGTACTGACTTCTTTAGAGGCGGCGCTAGACAAAGATCGTGTGAAAACCAATATCAATGGCTTCACACAGCTTGGCTTGGTTGAGATGACGCGTAAACGTACTCGTGAAAGTATTGAGCATATTCTGTGTTCGAGTTGTCCTGCCTGTGAAGGGCGTGGCAGTGTGAAGACAGTTGAAACCGTTTGTTATGAAATCCTTCGAGAGATCACACGAGTGAATCGTGCGTATGACGCTGATAAGTTTGTGGTCTATGCGGCAGCTGCCGTTGCCGAAGCGCTAGAGGGCGATGAGTCACATGCGCTTGCGGAGCTTGAAGTGTTTATTGGTAAACAAGTTAAAATCCAAGCTGAGCCTCTGTACATACAAGAGCAGTTTGATGTTGTTATGATGTAATGGATATTTTGTGAGTTCAAGCGTTACTCTGATTCTTCGTGCATGTCTATGGTTAGTGGTTACTCTCTTAGTAACGCTAGCCATTGCTGTTACTACACTGCGTGTAGCCTTACCTAATTTAAATAAGTATCAATCTGAAATTGAGCTTTGGGTAAACCAACATTCCGGTTTTGAGTTTTCTATTCAAGATGTGGGCGGTTTTTGGCGCAACACTCACCCTTCGATTGCTCTACAAGGCGTTAAAGCTAGCCTCCCAAATGCAGAAGATGTGACCTTCTCTGTTGAGCGTGTTGAAGTCGAGTTTGACTTGATTCAATCGCTCGTTCAGATGCGTCCAGTTGTGGCCGATCTGGTCATGAATCAAATGTATCTTGATATTCGCTCAATTGATCTGTTTGCTGGAAACGGTACAGACGAACCTAAAGATCCCGGTTCTTCGAAGCGTGTGATGAAAGAGTTAGATAATTTACTATTGAAAACTTTGGTGGATGTGACCGCTAAAGACTCTTCACTTCTCTATCGCTCAGTTTCGGGCGAAGATCGTCAGCTTGATATCGACATTTTAAAATGGCAAAACACAGATAAACATCACCTTGCTGAAGGGGTTGTTAGCATTAAAGACGCTAATCTTAACTCGTTGTCAGTAAGTGCTAACTTTATCGATGGTGGCTCATTAACCGATGTAACCGGTGAGTTCTATGTGAGTGCAGATAACATCTCGGTTAAACCATGGCTAACCCGTTACATGCAGGCTGAGTCTGGTGTTGAAACCGGTACAGTGAGTTTGAATAGCTGGCTGACCTTGAGAAACAGCAAACCAGTGAGTGCGTATGTTGAGGTGTTACCTTCTGAATTGACTTGGAACGAAGACGGCCAACATGATCTGATGATTGAGTCAGGGGTGTTTAAACTGTCTCCACTCGCTGAAGGTTGGCAAGTAAATGGGCACTCTCTTAACCTAAGAACCGACGATAGACCATGGTCTGAACTTGATGTTGCCTTCAAGTGGAATAGCGGTCCTTGGGAGCTCAATGTTTCTGAACTCGATATCGAAACTCTGACGCCGTTGATTAAGTTGCTGCCTGATTCTGAGCAATCAACCAACATGATTAACGTACTGGCGCCGGGCGGTTCCGTTTCTGATATCCGTGTTTCCATGGGTTCAGGGATCGATAGCCTACGTTACTCGGCGAATTTTTCTGATCTCGCCATTGAGCAATGGGAGTTGGTTCCGGGCTTTAGCCAAGTTTCAGGCAGTGTGTTTGGCTCTGCATCGGAAGCTAAAGCCAGTCTGCATGTGATTGATGATGTGTTTCCTTATGGTGACGTCTTTCAAGCGCCTTTGAATATCAAACAAGGTCAGGTTGATATTGTTTGGCAGCAAGATGAAAACGGTTGGAAGCTTTGGTCCGATAAAATCACGGCAGCCACGCCAGATTTACAAGTCCTAGGCGCATTTCGCTTGGACTTTCCAAAGGATGCTAGCCCATTCTTATCGTTCTACGGCGAAGCTGATGCTTACAATGTCGGCGAAACATGGCGTTATTTACCTACATTGGCACTTGGACAAGATCTCACCGACTACCTTTCTACTGCGATTCAAGCGGGTAAAGCGGATACCGTAAAACTGTTGTGGCATGGCGATTTGTCTCAGTATCCATACACCAACCACGATGGCATTTTCCAAGTTTGGGTTGGCTTAGAGGACGCTAAGTTCAGTTTTGATACCGCATGGCCATTGATTACCGATCTTCAACTTGATCTGTTGTTTGAAAATGATGCGATGCATCTTGATTCTCGTTCCGCTCAATTGATGGATGTGACGGCAGACCGAATCACAGGACGCATTCCTTATTTAGGGGAAGGCGGCCATATTGAAATTGAAGCTAAAGCGACGGCGTCAGGTAATGCGGTTCGTGATTACATGACGGCTTCACCGTTGGTTGATTCTGTGGGTGCTGCCCTAACGGCGCTGCAAGTGAGTGGTGATGTATCGTCTGAATTCCAACTTAATATTCCTTTTGATTCCGAAAAAGAGCCAAGAGCGTGGGGTTATGCTGATCTCAAAGATAACCATGTAAAGATTGAAGCGCCGCCAATGGTGCTTGAAAATACCACTGGGCGTATTGAATTTGATAATGATGTGATTACGGCCAACGGTCTCGCTGCCGATTTATTAAAGCAAGGTATTTCCGTTGATTTTAAAGGGCTCAACGATGGGCCTGGATATGCCGTTGATATCGATGTATTGGGCGATTGGGACGTTAAGCCTCTAGAGCCTTATGTTGGTGAGCAGTGGTTGAGCCGCTTGTCAGGTCATGCGCAATGGCAAAGCCAGATTGATATTCAACTTAATGACATCGGGTTTACTTACCAATTAGATTTACAGTCAGATCTTAAATACTTGGCGAGTGATTACCCGTATCCATTGGCGAAAAAATCACTAGAAAGTGGTTCTGCAAGGCTTCAAGCCTCGGGCAACCAAGAGTCGATTACCGCGCGTCTGCAACTGCCGAACACTAAATACCAAGCTGAAATTGATATTACAGGCGATGTTCCTGAGTTAACGGCGACTAACTTAGTGCTCGGTCGTGGTGGCTATAAAATTAGCCCTGTCGTTGGCCATCATGCATTAATTCGTACCGACAAATTTAATGCCGATGATTGGTTATCGGTTGTTATGGAACCAGTAAAGCCGTCAACAGCCGTGCTTAGCCAGATGAACACGCCAACCATTCCAGCGCCAAGCCGTATTACCTTTGAGAGTAAAGAGCTGATCTTAGGCGGTATTTCTTGGAATGATGTCGATTTTAGCGCTCGTAAGAACAAACAGGCGTGGCAGATGGAAGTGTCTAGCCAAGAGATCGAAGGGGATATTAATTATCTGCCTCCATACGATTTAACGGTTTCGCTGGATCGCCTACATTTGTTCGTTCCTGAGTGGAGTGACAAGAAAAACCAAGAACAACTACTGCAACGAAAAGAGCAAGAAGCCCCATTGATCTCTAAGCTAGATAGAGAGATCTATGATGCGATGCCTAATCTGAAGTTAACGCTGAACGATTTTTGGTTACAAGGCTATAAGGTCGGTACCGTCGATGTTGAGTTAACTAGACAAGGCGACCGGCTTGAGTGGAACAAGATTCAAGTTCGAAGCGGGAGTAATAAAGCCGACGTGAGTGGCTGGTGGGCACTGAATGGTGACAAGAGTCATTCATCGCTAACCGTTGATATTGAAGGTGAAAATAATAGCGAGCTCATGGAGCGTTTCGGCATTACATCCGGAATTCAAAAAGCGCCATTCGAGTTAGAAGGTCAACTGAACTGGGATGGTTCGCCTTGGGGGATCAAAATGGATACCCTTGATGGCAACGTTAAAACCAAGTTTGGTAAAGGTATCATCTCGGATGTCAGTGGTGCGGCTCGATTACTTGGTCTATTTAGCCTAGATTCGATTATCCGTAAGATGCAGCTCGATTTCTCTGATGTGTTTGATAAAGGCATGGCATTCAATAGCATCACAGGAACCGGCAAGATTCAAAATGGCATATTCCTGACGAACGATCTGAATATGGATGCGGTCGCAGGTGAGATGAAGATCAAAGGAATCGCTAACCTCAACACGCGCTTGGTCGATGCTGAGGTGAACTTTACTCCAGATATTACCTCGGGTATTCCAGTATTAACGGCCTTTGCGGTAACGCCTCAAACGGCGCTGTATGTATTGGCGGTGACTACGGTTATATCGCCGGTGGTTGAAGTCTTTACTCAAGTGAATTATTCGGTAAAAGGCCCATTGGATTCACCTACGGTGAGTGAGCTTTCTCGTAGTTCTGGCGAGTTCCAGTTACCCGAAAAATTGAGAAAATTAGCAGAGTAGTTGTTAACAAGCCAGTCGGTTAATATACGGTCAAATGCCGATTTCTGAATCATAATGAATAGAGGAGCGAGACACATGGATAGTGTTGGGTTGATTCAAATGACATCTGGCCCTAGCCCTGAATTGAACCTTGCTTACCTTGCTCAAGAAGTAGCAAAGTGCAAAGCGTTAGGGGCTAAGTGGGTTGTTTGCCCTGAAAACACGTTAGTTTTTGGTAGCAAAGCCGATTATCACCAGTATGCAGAGCCCTTAAATGATGGCCCATTACAGAAGAAACTGTCTGAGTTAGCTACGCTTCATCGAATCTGGATTATTGTCGGTAGCATGCCGATAAGTACGATTAAAGGCGTGACTACTACAACATTGGTGATTGATGATTTTGGCAGCTTAGTGGCTCATTACGACAAGCTACATATGTTTGATGTTGATGTGGCCGATGCGCATAAGTGTTATCGAGAGTCCGATATTTTCACTCCGGGTGACCGAGTTGTGACGACAGAAACGCCTTTTGGTCGCTTAGGTTTGAGTATTTGTTATGATGTGCGCTTTCCACACTTGTATTCAGAGTTACGCAAGCAAGGTGCACAAATCATAGTGATACCAGCAGCGTTTACGGCAGTAACAGGTCAAGCGCATTGGGAAGCCTTATTAAGGTGCCGTGCCATCGAAACACAATCGTGGATTGTAGCGGTAGGGCAAGGTGGCAAACATCCTTGCCAAAGAGAAACATGGGGACACTCAATGGTGGTTGATCCATGGGGACGAGTGGTCGCACAATTAGACCAAGAGCCTAAAAGTATGGTGGTTGAGATAGACACATCCAGTTGTGAGTCAATTAGGCAAAATATGCCAATAGCGCAACATTCTCGATTCACCAATCAATTTTAATTACAAACAAGAGCCATTTATGAGCATTAATCAAATTGAAGAAGCGCTACTGAACCCAACAGGGCTGACGGAGCAAAATATCGCAGATACATTGGCGAGCATTGCTACCCGCCAAATTGATTATGCTGATATCTACTTTCAGTCAAGCTGGCACGAGTCATTAGTGCTAGAAGACAGCATTATTAAAGACGGCTCTTTCAATATCGATTGTGGTGTTGGTGTACGAGCAGTCTCTGGTGAAAAAACCGGTTTTGCTTACTCTGACCAAATCCAATTAGAGGGTCTGAAGCAAAGTGCGATTGCTGCTCGTGGTATCGCGAAGCAAGGCCAAAACGGCAAGGTTCACGCTTTCAAACGCAATTCGAACCAAGCTTACTATGACGCTGTTAATCCGCTAGCAAGCTGGGAAAAACAACAAAAAACAGAATTACTAAAAGCGCTTGATGCTTACATTCGTACCAAAGAGCCTATGGTCACTGAAGTATCAGTGAGTTTAAGCGGTGTGCATGAGCAGATGCTTGTTGCTGCTACTGACGGCACTTTCGCGGGTGATATTCGTCCGCTTGTTCGTTTGTCTATCAGCGTACTGGCACAAAAAGGCGATCGTCGTGAGCGCGGCAGTGCTGGCGGTGGCGGTCGTTTTGGTTACGACTTCTTCCTAAGCGATGCTAATGGCTCTCAGGTTGCTTACCAATTTGCTGATGAAGCAATCCGCCAAGCGTTAGTTAACCTTGAAGCTGTTGCGGCGCCTGCTGGTGCAATGCCTGTCGTTCTCGGTTCGGGTTGGCCGGGCGTTCTTCTGCATGAAGCGGTAGGCCACGGTTTAGAAGGTGACTTCAACCGTAAAGAGTCTTCAGTATTTTCTGGCAAAGTGGGCGAGCAAGTCACATCAAGCCTATGTACGATTGTTGATGACGGTACATTAACGGATCTGCGTGGTTCATTGAACGTCGATGATGAAGGCGTTAATGGTCAGTACAACACACTAATCGAAAACGGCATCCTAAAAGGTTACATGCAAGATAAGCTTAATGCTCGTCTAATGGGTGTAGCGCCTACAGGTAATGGTCGTCGTGAGTCTTACGCGCACCTTCCTATGCCGCGCATGACAAACACTTACATGCTGCCGGGTGAACATACTCCTGAAGAGATTATCTCAACGGTTGAAAGAGGCATCTACGCGCCAAACTTCGGTGGCGGTCAGGTTGATATTACTTCTGGTAAGTTTGTGTTCTCCGCTTCTGAAGCGTACATGATTGAAAACGGCAAAATCACTCACCCAGTGAAGGGTGCAACGCTAATCGGTTCGGGTATCGAAGCGATGCAGCAAGTGTCTATGGTGGGTAACGACCTTAGCCTTGACCGTGGTGTTGGTGTGTGTGGTAAAGCCGGCCAAAGCGTACCAGTCGGTGTTGGTCAACCAACATTGAAACTAGACTCGTTAACGGTTGGTGGTACTGAGTAATTCAGGCTAACCCCGTTTGATTAGAGTTTTAGTTTCTTAGAAGCTAGAAGCTAGAAGCTAAAAGCGCCTCCAATGTGAGGCGCTTTTCTGTTTTTGGGCTTTTTTGTTTCTGGAACGCTATTTACTAAACCGAACAGTTACATATTTTCTTCAGCAAACTCGGCCAGTCGGCTTCGTACCACACCATTGAGGTGAATATTGGCACTGCCTTCGAAGTCTTTAAAACGCTCGACCATGTAGGTTAAGCCTGAAGTTACAGGGGTTAAGTAGGATGAATCTATCTGAGCTAGGTTTCCTGAACAGACGATCTTGGTGCCTTCACCACAACGGGTGATGATGGTTTTGATTTGTGAAGCGGTGAGGTTTTGACACTCATCCAAAAGGACAAAGGCATTTTGGATTGAGCGACCACGCATGAAGTTAATCGATTTGAACTGGATATTGGCTTTGTCACAGATGTACTTCATTGACCCTTCGGTGCAGTGATCGTTCTTGTGCAGAGCTTCCAGTGTATCGGTCACCGCCGCTAACCAAGGCAGCATTTTTTCTTCCTCAGTGCCGGGAAGGAAACCAATCGACTCACCGATATCGGGCGTGTTTCGGGTTACGATGATCTTATCGAATTGTTTACGCTCTATGGTTTGTTCAAGTGCGGCAGCCATGGCTAACAGTGTTTTACCACTACCTGCTGCGCCCGTTAGAATCACCAGATCGATATCAGGGTCGAGCAGTGCATCAATCGCCATCCCTTGATAGACATTCTTAGGTGTAATGTCCCATGTCTTGCGGTTCATTAACCTTTCTCGACTGAGATCTCTGAGCGTAATGCGTTCGGCCTCAATCTCTTCTACACGACCAGCAAAGTCACTTTCTTCGTCAATCACATATTGATTGAGGAAGGTTGGATCGAAAGGTGCTCTCGCTAGGGTGTGCAGCGTTTTTCCGCCTAAACTTCTACTCTCGACGTTATCGACGCCATCCCAGAATGAGCCTTCGAGTTGTTGAAAGCCTTTAGTGAGGTATTGGATGTCATCAATCAATTGGTCGGTTTGATAGTCTTCAACAAAGCGGACCCCAGCGCCTTTGGCTCGTAAGCGCATGTTGATGTCTTTAGTGATAAGAACCACTTCGCGTGGCGCGCGTTTGTTTTGAAGGTAAAGAACTGCATTGAGGATTCGGTTATCGCCTGCCTTGTCATCGGCGAAGGCTTTGATGCTTTCTTGAAGTTCGTAGTCAGCGAGTATGGAAATACTGCCAGATGCGTTTATGTCTTTAGAAAAAGGAATGCCTTCCGATATTTGGTCTGGTGTGGCTTCCCTGAACAAGTCTTCGAGCGTTCGAATCGCAATTCTCGCATCTCGAGCAACGTCTCTTTTACTGTCTTTGATTCTGTCGAGTTCTTCTAGCACGGTCATGGGGATAACGACATCGTGCTCTTGGAAAGAAAATATAGCGAAGGGTTCGTGAAGTAGGATATTAGTGTCTAAAACAAATAGCTTCCGGTTGGTCTCGCCCATAGCATCTCCTTGCCGACGTGCGGCTTGCCTTGCATTCATTGAACGTAGATAAAGCTCATATAAAGATTAGTATCTCATTCCGGTGATAGTCAACTACTCACCTAAACTTCATCTAGAGAAATATCGCCATATCGTTGTGAATGAATATGGTGTATTCGTTTGAGAGCAGCAATCTGCTACCTATAGATTACCCATGATTTTTTGACAGTTTGATTGCACTGGCGAAAACAGAAAAAAAGTATGAAATCATCTCCTTTAGGCGTGACCTAAATCACAGCATCGAGTAAGATTAGCGACCTTTTTCTGCACCATTTTCTCGAGATATTTATTATTAAGAGCGCACTTAAAAAGTGGCTGCAAACTAGGCATCTTTAGCTATATTTTTAGTTCAAGCGCGATAACGCTCTTGTTTAAAACTGCAGTTAACATGACCAAATTCCAACTATAAGATTGAGGTAGTCGATTCATGACATTTGCTTTGGGGCAACGCTGGATAAGCGATACGGAGAGCGATTTAGGTTTAGGTACCGTTGTAGCAATGGATGCTCGAACAGTGACAGTAATGTTTGCAGCATCAGAAGAGAATCGTGTCTATGCACGCACTGATGCTCCCGTAACCCGAGTAACGTTTAATGTTGGCGATGTCATCGAATGCCAAGAAGGTTGGTCTCTATCTGTCGAAGAAGTTATCGAAGATAAAGGGCTACTGACTTATTTGGGCACTCGTGAAGACACTCAAGAGACAGAGATGACTCTGCGTGAAATATTCTTAAGCAACCAGATCCGTTTTAACAAACCACAAGATAAGCTGTACGCAGGTCAAATCGACCGTATGGATAACTTTGTGCTTCGTTACCGCGCGCTAAGCAATCAATACCAACAACATAAGAGCCCGATGCGTGGCTTGTGTGGTATGCGCGCTGGTTTGATTCCTCATCAGTTGTACATTGCTCATGAAGTAGGTCGTCGTCACGCACCTCGCGTTTTACTGGCTGATGAAGTGGGTCTAGGTAAAACCATTGAAGCAGGCATGATCATTCACCAACAGGTGTTGTCTGGCCGTGCTGAACGCATTCTGATTGTGGTACCTGAAACTCTGCAACACCAATGGTTAGTAGAGATGATGCGCCGTTTCAACCTGCACTTCTCTATCTTTGACGAAGAGCGTTGTATTGAAGCCTTCGCGGAGTCAGATAACCCATTTGATACACAGCAATATGTTCTGTGTTCTTTGGATTTCCTACGCAAGAGCCGTAAGCGCTACGAGCAAGCACTTGAAGGTGAGTGGGATTTGTTGGTTGTCGATGAAGCGCACCACCTTGAGTGGAGCCAAGACAAACCGAGCCGCGAATACCAAGTGGTTGAAGGATTAGCGGAAAATACTTCTGGCGTACTGCTACTGACAGCAACCCCTGAACAGCTGGGTCGTGAGAGTCACTTTGCACGTCTGCGTCTGCTTGATCCTGATCGCTTCTACGATTACGAAGCATTCGTGGAAGAAGAAGACCAATACGCCCCTGTTGCTGATGCAGTAACGGCATTGTTCTCTGGCGTGAAGCTTGAAAACAGCGCGAAGAATCAGATCACTGAGCTTCTATCTGAACAAGATGTTGAGCCTCTATTCCGCGTTATCGAGGGCGATAGCAGCGAAGAAGAGCAAGCGTTAGCTCGCCAAGAACTGATTGATAATCTTATGGATCGCCATGGTACAGGTCGTGTTCTTTTCAGAAACACACGTGCTGCAATCAAAGGCTTCCCTAAGCGCAATGTAAACTTACTGCCGATGGATATTCCAACGCAGTACACAACCTCTATGCGTGTATCAGGCATGATCGGTGGCAAAATGGCTCCCGAAGCTCGTGCGATGAAGATGCTGTACCCAGAAGAGATCTTCCAAGAGTTTGAAGGTGAAGATTCAAGCTGGTGGCAGTTCGATTCACGTGTTAACTGGTTGATTGAAAAGATCCAAGATAAGCGCAGCGAAAAGATCCTAGTGATCGCCTCTCGTGCGAGTACTGCTCTTCAATTAGAGCAAGCACTACGTGAGCGTGAAGGTGTGCGTGCAACCGTATTCCACGAAGGCATGTCGATTTTAGAGCGTGATAAAGCGGCGGCTTACTTTGCTCAAGAAGAGGGTGGCGCTCAGGTTCTTATCTGTAGCGAAATCGGCTCTGAAGGTCGTAACTTCCAGTTTGCTAACCAGTTAGTGATGTTCGATTTGCCATTCAACCCAGACTTGCTTGAGCAACGTATTGGTCGTTTGGACCGTATCGGTCAGCTGCGTGATATCGACATTCACGTTCCTTACCTAAAAGGCACATCGCAAGCGATTCTAGCGCGTTGGTTCGATGAAGGTCTGAACGCATTTGCAGAGACGTGCCCTACAGGTCGCACAGTTTACGATAAGTATTCTGATGTACTGATCGAAATGCTGGCATCTGGTAATACCGAGCAGCTTGATGAAGTGATTGAAGAATCAGCGAAGCTAAACCAAAGCCTGAAATCGGATCTAGAAAAAGGCCGAGATCGCCTACTAGAAATGCACTCAAATGGCGGCGAAAAAGCGCATGAGATTGCAGAAAAGATCTCGTCGACTGACGGTGATACTAATCTAGTGTCTTTTGCACTGAGTCTGTTCGATACCATTGGTTTGAACCAAGACGATAAGGGTGAAAATGCGCTAGTTGTAACGCCATCTGAGCACATGATGGTTCCAAGCTACCCAGGCCTACCTTATGAAGGTGCAACCATCACGTTTGATCGTGAAACTGCGCTGTCTCGTGAAGACATGAACTTCATTAGTTGGGAACACCCAATGATTCAGGGCGGTATTGATCTGCTATTGAGCGAAGGTGTGGGTGCGTCTGCGGTATCGCTATTGAAAAAC
This sequence comes from Vibrio sp. QJM3NY_27, assembly GCF_057785955.1. Lineage (NCBI taxonomy): Bacteria > Pseudomonadati > Pseudomonadota > Gammaproteobacteria > Vibrionales > Vibrionaceae > Vibrio > Vibrio sp. QJM3NY_27. The sequence goes on from NZ_CM173511.1 coordinate 381,561, forward strand.
AAAGCGTTACCTGTTGGTACTATCCTGCTTGAGCTGGTTTACCTTGTTGATGCACAAGCGCCAAAGCGCAGCGGTATCAGCCAGTTCTTACCTAAGACGCCAATTCGCTTGATGATGGATGGTCGTGGTAACGACTTATCAGCTCAGGTTGAGTTTGACAGCTTTAACCGTCAACTAAGTCCTGTAAACCGTCATTTAGCGAGCAAGCTCGTGAATTCGGTACAAGGTGAGATTCATAAGCTTATCGAAGCGGGTGAGGCGCATGTACTGCCGAAGGTTGAAGAAGTTCGTCAGCAAGCCCAGAAAGATATGCAAACCAACTTGAACGGTGAGCTAGAGCGTCTACAAGCGCTTAAAGCGGTGAACCCTAACATTCGTGATGAAGAGCTAGAAGTTATCGAAGCTCAAATCAATGAACTGACGGGTTACATCAGTAAAGCTCAGGTTCAGCTGGATTCGTTACGCTTGATTGTGGTTTCTCACAACTAAGCCAAGAACTCGAATATCGCTAGCTTTACGCTTTAACGAAATAAGGCCTTCATCACGAAGGCCTTATTTGTATCTGTAGCTTGGTTAACCGTTTGGTTAATAGTTCGTTTAAGAGTTTGGCTAATAATTTGGATCGCTGATTACATCAACCATTTCCACCAAACGAACAGAGCTAAGAAGCCAAACAAGTAAGTGAGACCAGCTATCGATAACCATTTCAGTTTGTTACCAATCGCAAGCGCTTTAGGTAGCTCTGCTTTGCTCACCAAAATGAAATTCAGTAACGCGAAGAAGGGGGTCGTGATAAAGGCGAGTACCATCGCAAAATCGAGCATTGGCATCAGTGCTGCACTGAAGAACATCACAATCGCCAATGCCGCGATAGAAACAATGATAATCCAGCCTTGCAGCATTCTTGGGCTCGATTCTTTTTTCAATAACAGGCGCTGTGATTCGGCAAGCACACGTGAATAGCCATCGATAACGGTAATGGTACTGCCAAAAATACAGAAGAAGGCGATAAGTGCGATTAATGGACGAGACCAGTCGCCAATTGTCGAGGCGTAGATGCCGACTAATTGATGAGTGAAGCCAACACCTGAGCGAGACAGTTCAACACCTGAGCCGTGAAGTACTAGGGCGCCTAACGCGACAAATACCAGCGCCAGTAATGCCGTACCAATGTAGCCTACGTTGAAATCAAACAATGCTGATTGAGCGGTCACTTCTTGTTTCTCTTTTTGGCTTTTTAACCACATTGAGGTGATGCTTGATATCTCGATAGGCGCAGGCATCCAACCCATGGTTACCACGATAAAGCCAATAGCAGCCAATGACCAAGGCGACGGTGGAACAAATGCAGCATCAGGTTCGACTGGAGAGCCAATAGCAATAGCCACAGCAGCTAGAGTGGTGATGGTCAGGATCGCCATGATCGCTTTAGATAGCGTATCAAGAGCTCGATAGTGACCCGCAAATAGAATGACCAAACACGTTGCTAAAACAATCATGCAAAGTGTACTGGTGGCTAAATCGAAAGGGATAAAGTAGCTGAGTAAGCTTGCGCTGAATAACAGTAAGGCTGCGGTATTCACAACCGCGGAAATTGCACTCAAAATAGAAAAGATCACAAGGTATGGGCGGCCTAGGTTAGAGTAACCTTCCACCAAGCTTTGACCCGTTCCTAGTGTGTATTGGATACCGGCTCTGAAGAATGGGTACTTAAATATGTTTACGAGGATAATAAGCGCGGCTAGCTGCCAACCATAAATCGCACCAGCCTTGGTTGAGGCGACTAAGTGAGAGCCACCTACGGCTGCTGCGGCCATCATAATGCCTGGGCCAAGAGACTTAATTAAACTTGATAGGGGAGCTGAAGTTGGTGTTTTTGTGCTGGTGGTTTTAACCGTACTTTCCATCATTTTTCCTTTGATGCTGACTTCTTGTTATCCGTTACCCTATCAATACCATGTTTTGTAAGGTCGTCAACTTTTATGTACGGAAATGTTGAAAATTGTATTTATTAATAAACGAATCAACCGTAAATTATTTATTAACCAGTAATTAAGAGGCTTTAATGGCGTTAGAACAGTACACACCACCGTGTGAGCCGTGGATTGATATTGTTTATCAAGATGACGATATTCTTGTGGTGAACAAGCCTGCAGGCCTGCTTTCGGTGCCAGGGAGATTGCCAGAGCATTACGACAGTATGTGGAGTCGGTTGGTTGTCGAATTTGCGGATATTCAGGTGGTGCATCGACTGGACATGTCGACATCGGGCTTGATGCTGCTCGCTAAACACAAACAAGCTGAGCGTCATTTGAAGAAGCAGTTTCAATATCGACTGACACACAAACTCTATTACGCGCGAGTATGGGGTTCAGTAGAAGAAGCAGAAGGTTTGATTGATCTGCCACTCATTTGTGATTGGCTAAATCGACCAAGACAAAAGGTGTGCTTCGAGGATGGTAAGTCATCACAGACTCGCTATGTGGTGGAGCGACAAGAGGCTCAAACGGCATTGTTGAAGTTGCTGCCGATCACTGGCCGCTCTCATCAGTTACGTGTTCACTGCATGGAACTAGGGAATCCAATCGTTGGCGACGAGTTTTATGCAACGCCAGATGCGTTTAACTATAGTGATAGGTTAGCTCTGCACGCGTGTGAACTGAGCTTTTATCATCCGGCTAATAATCAGCTTTTCAAAGCCTTTGTTCCGTGTGAATTTTATCCTCAAGCATCACCGCAAATTGAACAGCACTTTGAAATTGCGCCAGAGCTTCCAGACTACAACAAGCTAAAAGCTTAGAATGGTTAAATCAATACCAATACCAATACAAGGACGTACAATGCCGAAGTTGAAAGTGGTCTTTCTCGACAGAGCCACCATCCCATCTCAAATTCATTTAAAACCTATCAGCTTTGAACATCAGTGGGTTGAGTATGATTTTACTTCGCCGGAGCAAGTGTCTGAACGAATTGAAGGCGCTGATGTGGTTATTACCAATAAGGTGGTGCTCAACGAATCGAATTTAGCTCAAGCACAACAGCTTAAGCTAATAGCCGTTTCAGCAACGGGTGTGAATAATGTCGATGTTGGCTACTGTAAGAGTAACAATATCGCAGTGACAAACGTGCAAGGTTACGCGACTCAATCGGTACCTGAGCATGTTATCGCGATGCTATTTGCGTTAAAGCGTAATCTCGTTGGTTACCATCAAGACATCGAAGCCGGCGAGTGGCAAAAGGATCAACAATTCTGCTTCTTTACTCATCCGATTCAAGATGTTGCAGGCAGTACATTAGGCTTAATCGGTAGTGGTGGCTTAGGACGAGCAACGGCGGCATTGGCTAAAGCGATTGGTATGAATGTTATCTTTGCTGAGCGTAAAGGGGCTGACTCTTGTCGAGAAGGGTATCTACCTTTTGATACAGTGTTACAACAAGCAGATGCAATCAGCTTACATTGCCCATTGACCAAAGCGACTCGAGACCTGATCTCAGAGCGGGAGCTAACCATGATGAAACCAAATGCGGTGTTAATTAATGCTGGCCGTGGTGGACTCGTGGATGAACAAGCCTTAGTTGAAGCTTTGAAAAATCAAGAGATTGCGGGCGCGGGTATGGATGTGTTCACACAAGAACCGGCTGACAACTCGAATCCATTACTGGCTAACAGTCATTTGCCAAATTTACTGTTAACGCCACATGTGGCGTGGGGCAGTGATAGCTCAATTCAAAAGCTGTCTGATATCTTAATCGATAACATTGATGCCTTTGCTTCAGGTAAGCCGCAGAATCTCGTCAGTTAATTCACAGTAAGCGGTTATATGCTCAGCTTCAGACATAAAAAAGGTTGGCTTTGAGCCAACCTTTTTAGATGTTTTGTCTGTAGTTCGACTTAGCTTATCTGCCAGAAGCCATTAGCCTTGAGGTTTGATGACCAATACATTGATTGGTGAATTCTGTACGACTTTACTCGCCACTGAACCCAGTACCACTTTGTCGATTTTCGAGCGCTTATGACTAGGCATCACAATCAGGTCTGCCCCAAGCTTTTCTGCGTAATCTAGAATCGTTGTGTAGGTTTTACCTTCTGCAACGTGAACCTTATAAACCACTTCATCGTCGATGTACTTGTCTGCAAACTCTTTCAGCTGATTTTTCACATCGAGCTTCATTTGGTTTGCTGCATCTTTCGGGAAGTAAGACGCAACCATCGACATGTGAATGCCCGGCAATACGTTCAAGATGTGGATTTCAGCATTACTGTGCTTTGCGTGCCATACCGCTAATTCAACAGCTTTGTCAGAAAAGCCTTTGTCGTTAAGATCAACAGGAACAAGGATTTGTTTATACATGTGTTTTTCTCTTTTTTATCAGCGCTTAGTATTGACCAAGCGCTGTGATTATCCTTTCCATGTAATAAAGCCAAATAGAGTTGAGCACTACTTGGCTCTATCCATTACGCGCTAATCTCATCCTTACGAGCACGCCTTCTTTGGTTCATCGCTAAGCCAATTAGAATCAGTAGGGATGGTAAGAATACCCACTCTTTCATTGGTCTTTCTGCGTCTTGGATAACTGATTTAATTTCCCAATCAAAGTCAATGCCAGCCGCTTCTGCTGGGCTACCGAACTCAACCATGTCGACAATCATCTTGCCTTCAGATTTCGTCAGCATTAAGCCCATTGAAGCAATGCGGTCTTCACTTGTTGTCGCAGAATCTTCAAATGGAAGGCGAACCGTCTTCTCAGAATAGTCACCTTCTAAGTTTTCGCCACCCACTCTTAACTCAAGAGATTGTCCCACAGATAGACCTTCTGTGATTTGAGCGATCTCAACTCCAGGTGAAAGAACTTTCTCTGGATAAATCATGTCCCACCAGAAGCCAGGGCGGAAGAAAGAGAAAGTTAGAACCAATAATAGGATCGTTTCCCACCATTTGTTCTTGGTAAACCACCAACCTTGCGTTGCAGCGGCAAAGATAAGTACCGCAGTTACAGAAGAGAAAATAGTGAGGAATAGATGCCACCAAGAATCAATGCCCATCAACAGTAGTTGGGTATTGAAGATGAACATGAATGGCAAGATCGCGGTCCGAATATCATAGGTAAAGCCTTGAATACCAGTACGGATCGGGTCTGATTTTGCAATCGCGGCGGCCGCAAAGGCTGCCAAGCCAACCGGAGGTGTATCATCGGCTAAGATACCGAAGTAGAACACGAATAAGTGAACTGCAATCAGAGGGATGATCAGGCCATGCGCCGCGCCTAAGGTAACAATTACCGGAGCCATCAGCGTTGATACAACGATGTAGTTTGCCGTTGTTGGTAAGCCCATACCTAAGATTAAGCTGATTACCGCAGTGAATAGCAGCATAAGAATGATGCTACCGCCTGAGATAAACTCAACGAAGTCCGTCATTACCAAGCCGATACCCGTCAGAGTCACCACGCCTACAACCGTACCTGCTGCAGCTGTTGCTACACCGATACCGATCATGTTTCGCGCGCCTGAAACCAAGCTCTCTAATAGGTCAACGAAACCTGCTTTAGTTTGCTCTGCAAGATCGTCCGATTTGTTCATCAGAGTCATCAAAGGACGCTGTGTGATCAAAATAAAGATCATGAATACTGTTGCCCAGAAGGCAGAAAGACCTGGAGAGAATCGCTCTACAGTCAGACACCAAACAAGCACCACGATAGGCAGTAGGAAGTGCAGGCCAGATTTAATGGTTGGGCCTGGATCGGGTACTTCTGTTAGCTCGGCATCGATGTCCATGCCACCTTCAGCGGCATATTTTGCTGATACTCGAACCAAGGCTACATAAGCGATCAATAGAGCAACGGTAACAATAGGTGTCGCTGCATCGCCAAACACATCTTTCGTCCAGCCGACACCGTAGTAAACCGCCGCACTGATGACACATAGTCCAAGAATGGTACCAGTGAAAGACAGTAGGCTTTGTACGATAGTTGGTGTGTGGCGACGAGGTAGGCCAGTCATACCTGCTTTACATGCTTCTAAGTGAACAATGTAAATCAGGGCGATGTAAGAGATAAGAGCAGGCAATAGCGCCGCTTTAATCACTTCTACATACGAGATACCCACATATTCAACCATCAAGAATGCAGCAGCACCCATGATTGGTGGAGTTAATTGACCATTGGTTGAAGCGGCAACTTCTACAGCACCGGCTTTTTCACCTGAGAATCCGACTCTTTTCATGAGAGGGATCGTGAAAGTACCCGTGGTTACCACGTTAGCGATAGATGAACCAGACACAAGACCGGATAGGCCAGATGCAACAACGGCTGCTTTCGCTGGGCCGCCTTTCATGTGGCCAAGTAAAGAGAACGCAACCTTGATGAAGTAAGCACCTGCGCCTGCGCGTTCTAGCATTGCACCAAACAGTACAAACAAGAATACGAATGACGTAGAGACGCCAAGAGCAACACCGAATACACCTTCAGTTGTTAGCCACAGATGCGACATTGCCTTGTTCAGGCTTGCACCTTTATGGGCGATAACGTCTGGCATGTGTGGACCGCCAAAGGTGTAAAGTAGGAATACTGCAGCCACAACCATAAGAGGTGGACCTAAAGCGCGTCGTGTTGCTTCAAGCAGTAGAACCATACCAAATACAGCAGCAACAATATCGAATGTTGTTGGTGCGCCTGAACGTTCAGCGAGTTGAGTATAGAAAATATAGATATACGAAGCTGAAAAGCTACCAACCAGCGCTAATATCCAATCGACCGCAGGAATTCTATCCCGAGGTGAATTTTTCATGGCTGGGTAAGCGGTAAAGGCTAGGAAGATGGCAAACGTAAGATGAATTGCTCGAGCTTCAGTGTCGTTTAAAATTGCGAAGTTAAAAATGAACGGCAGCGGAGATGCATACCAAAGTTGGAACAGTGACCAACATAGAGGCACAAACCATAAAATACGGCCTTGGATACCGCGAGGGCTACGCGCACCAGTGTCTGATTGTGCCACCATTTCTTGCACATCTGGAGACGGTGATGTTGTCTGCGTCATGTACTTTATCCTTATTATTGATGGTCTGCCTTTCTTACGAACAACGAGACGTTATTTATTTCCTATCTAGTGTAGCGAATGGATAGGGAAATGCGTTTTTTGTTCGTCTCTGTCTTAGGCTTGATACGAAGGTAAGTTCGCCAAATTGGAGAAACTTAAAGGTTTGTCTCTTTTCACTTGGGTTATTTTTATAAAACGTGAAAAGCCAATAAGGAGGACATGCCTCCTTATTGGTAGAGCAGGCTTAAAGTAGAATTACTTTAGAAGGCCTACTTCTTTGTAGTATTTTACTGCGCCAGGGTGAAGAGGGATTGAGATACCCGCTTTAACCATGTCTTCTTTCTTCAGGTTTGCAAATGCTGGGTGCAGGCGTTTGAATGTAGCGAAGTTTTCAAATACCGCTTTAGCAACGTTGTATGCGACTTCATCAGAAACGTCAGACGTTGTTACCATAGTTGCTGCAACACCGAAGCTGTTTACGTCAGCATCTGTACCACGGTACATGCCAGCTGGAACTGTGCTGTATGCATAGTATGGGTTTTCAGCTACGATCTTGTCGATCTGTGGACCAGTTGCTGAAACTAGTTTTGCATCACAAGAAGTCGTTGCTTCTTTGATTGATCCGTTCGGGTGACCAACCATGTAGATGAATGCATCAATCTTGTTGTCACAAAGTGCTTGTGAACGCTCAGAACCTTTAAGTTCAGAAGCAAGCTTGAAGCTATCGTTAGTCCAACCCATAGCGTCCATTACAACACCCATCGTTGCACGGTCACCAGAGCCTGGGTTCCCAATGTTTACACGCTTACCTGCTAGGTCAGACACATTGTTGATACCAGCATCGGTACGAGCGATGATGTTGAACGGTTCTGTATGTAAAGAGAACATAGCGCGAAGTTTTTTGTATTCGCCCTGATCTTTGAATTTACTTGTACCGTTGTAGCCGTGGTATTGCCAGTCCGATTGAACAACACCGAAATCTAGTTCACCAGCACGGATGGTGTTAACGTTGTAGATCGAACCACCAGTAGATTCTACAGAACAACGAATGTTGTGGTCTTTGCGGCCTTTGTTCACAAGCTTACAAATAGCACCACCAGTTGGGTAGTAAACACCCGTTACTGAACCTGTACCAATTGTGATGAACTCTTGAGCGTTAACTGCGCCAGCGCCCATTACAGCAGCTGCAATAGCCCCAACTTTAATAAGTTTGGTAAATGCCATGAATTTCCCTTCCTTTATTCATTATTAACCCTGAAACAAGTGTAGTCGTTTCTGGAGTTTCCTATTTGGAAACGGCACCTTTTTCAATCCATGTGATGAAAAAGTGGCTGAATAATATCAAAAATTGGCAGAAAATTACTCAAATGTTAAAAGATATAGCTAAAAAATCTAACAAATGACGGTTAGATCTTGTGTTTGATTTGCTACTGAGTTTTTTAAAATCAATGGTTTAGTGGTGTTTGAGGAGGGGGAGATAGATATTCTAGGATGTGATTTGGATCACGATGCGAATCGGTGTTCGTGATCCATTAATCAGGTTTATGGTTATGAAACTGTGACCAATTATCCTGCGTATTCAAACAGTTCGCACACAGAATCAAACAATTGCTTCGTGGTAACTGACAAGGTTGGCGTGATGAAGATAGTATCATCGCCTGCAACGACACCTAGTATACCTTCCGACTTACCTAATGAGTCCAATAAACGAGCAATAAGCTGCGCCGCACCTGGGCCGGTGTGTATCACCACCAATGCATTGTTGTGGTCGATATCTAATACTAATTCTCTCAGAGAGCTAGAAACTGTCGGAACACCAAGTTCAGCAGGAAGACAGTAAACCATCTCCATTTTTGCATTACGAGTTCGAACAGCACCAAACTTGGTTAACATACGCGAAACTTTAGATTGGTTGATACTTTCAAAACCTTCATGTTTGAGGGCATCGACAATCTCGCCTTGCGAACCAAAACGTTCTTCTTTTAGTAATGATTTAAAAGCACGAACTAAGTTGTCTTGTTTTTCTGTATTGCGCATATGTCATTCTTATTCATTAACAAAGATGTTTGCATATTCTCGCATACATATTCAATTTTAGCTAAAATATCACGGCAATTTGTTAGTCATATCACTGTAAAAATTTAATAGAATAATGTGTTATTAGTGTCGACTTATTTTGTTATTTCAGTCGATTATCGCCATAATGCGAACTTGCTGTGTAGCACGGTTTTATTGACTTGCGCGAAGTCGCAAAGCTGGCGTTAATTGATTGTAATCACTTTGTGATTAATATATTTTTTTAACCATAATTTAGCTCAAGAACTACCCTACCAAGAATTTATAAGAGAAATCTCTCAAGGAGAATAACAATGAAAGTAGCTGTTATTGGTGCCGCTGGTGGCATCGGTCAAGCCCTAGCCCTACTACTAAAGAACCGCCTACCTGCTGGTTCAGATCTTGCACTTTACGACATCGCTCCGGTAACACCGGGTGTCGCTGCCGATCTTAGCCATATCCCAACACCTGTTTCGATCAAAGGTTACGCGGGTGAAGATCCAACACCAGCACTAGAAGGTGCGGATGTTGTACTTATTTCTGCGGGTGTTGCTCGTAAGCCTGGTATGGATCGTGCGGATCTTTTCAATGTGAACGCTGGCATTGTTAAGTCTCTTGCAGAGAAAATCGCAGTTACTTGTCCTACTGCTTGTGTTGGTATCATCACTAACCCAGTAAACACAACAGTACCAATCGCTGCTGAAGTACTTAAGAAAGAGGGCGTTTACGACAAGCGTCGTTTATTCGGCATTACTACTCTTGATGTTATTCGTTCTGAAACGTTTGTTGCTGAGCTGAAAGATAAAGATCCAAGCGACATCCGTGTTCCTGTTATCGGCGGTCACTCAGGTGTAACGATCCTTCCTCTACTTTCTCAAGTTGAAGGCGTAGAGTTTACTGATGAAGAAATCGCAGCGCTAACAACTCGTATCCAAAATGCGGGTACTGAAGTAGTAGAAGCTAAAGCTGGCGGCGGCAGTGCAACACTATCTATGGGTCAAGCGGCATGTCGTTTCGGTCTTGCTCTAGTGAAAGCGCTTCAAGGCGAAGAGAACGTAATTGAATGTGCATATGTTGAAGGTGAAGGCGAGCACGCACCATTCTTCGCACAACCAGTTAAACTTGGCAAAGAGGGCGCAGAAGCGATCCTTAGCTACGGTGAACTGAGCGACTTCGAACGCAACGCATTAGACAGCATGCTAGAAACGCTAAATGGCGATATTGAGATCGGTGTTGAATTCGCTAAATAAGCGGGACACCATTTAACTCAGCCAAAAGATAGTTAATAAGAGCCGATCATTATGATCGGCTTTTTTGATCCTTGCATTCAACCCGCTCGTAATACTTTTATAACCACGAAGAATTAGGGTATTGAACGATGACTAGAGTACAAAAAGGAATGAATGTTAACTATCTAGGTCGCTTGGGCAAGATATTGGTTATCGATGAGCAAGAGCAGTTCGCTTTATTTGAGTCTTACAATAGTCATAAGCAATATGCGGTTCCATTGGAAGAACTTGAAGAGATCGAAGCGCAATTACCTTTATCATTAGAATCGAGTCGATATTGAAACCCGGAGTTATATCTAACAGGATCAAAAAAAGAGCCAACCGGCTCTTTTTTGTTATTTATATAGAAGCTAGAAGCGAGTTGTCTATTAACCTGCTTACTTACTACGTTTTACTGCAAGGTGAGCTAGCGTGGTTAAAGCCTGCTTATATTCTGAATCAGGAAGTACAGAAAGCTCAGCAATGGCTTTATCTGCTTCTTCATAGGCTTTATTTGTTGTGTACTCTAATGAGCCTGTCTCTTTCATAACAGCCATAATGTCGTCGAGACGCTCCATACCATTGGCTTTTTCAATCGCTTCTCGAATCATGCTGGTTTGTTCAGGAGAACCATTGTGCATTGCGTAAAGTAGAGGCAGTGTTGGTTTGCCTTCGGCTAGATCGTCACCAACGTTCTTACCCATCTCTTTACCATCAGCAGTGTAATCCATCACATCATCAATCAATTGGAATGCAGTGCCTAGGTATTTACCGTAGTTTTGCATAGCCGTTTCGATTTCAGGTGATGATTCGCTAAGAATTGCACCGATTTGCGTTGCAGCTTCAAACAAGCGAGCGGTCTTCGAGTAGATGACCTGCATGTAACTTTCTTCTGTGGTGTCCGGGTTATTACAGTTCATTAATTGTTGAACTTCACCCTCGGCAATCACGTTAACTGCTTCACTCATTAACTCAAGGATCTTTAAGGATCCTAGCGTTGTCATCATCTGGAACGAGCGAGTGTAGATAAAGTCACCCACCAAAACGCTAGCGGCATTACCAAAAGCTGCGTTGGCTGTCGCTTTACCGCGTCTCATGTCCGACTCGTCGACGACATCATCATGGAGAAGGGTAGCTGTGTGAATAAACTCGATAAAAGCTGCAGAGGTGATATGAGCTTCACCTTGATAACCAAGAGCACGAGCAGATAAAAGAGCAAGCAAAGGACGTAGGCGTTTGCCACCACCGCTAACGATATAAAAACCAAGCTGGTTGATTAAACTTACGTCAGAATTAAGTTGGGCTTGAATTGTTTCATTCACTTTTGCCATATCATTGGCAGTAAGCGTTTGGATAGCTTTAAAATCCATTGTTCATCCGGCTGAAGTTAGACCCTGTAAGGCTTATACGTTGTATTTAATTGTTGAATAATACACTAAAAAACGTTGATTAATACATCACTTAAAGGCATCATTGCCGCACTTTTCTTTGGCGAACATGTTTTCGCCAATATTTTAAAAATATGGCTTGTCATAGCGGCATGATTCCCGTAGAATCTGCGCCCTATTGATTAGTTTAGCGCACACCCGAGTTGTAGAATTAACAACCATAGGCTGTGCGGAAAAAGCGGAGTAAAATATGTACGCTGTTTTCCAATCTGGTGGCAAACAACACCGAGTAAGCGAAGGTCAAACACTTCGTTTAGAGAAATTAGACGTTGAAACTGGTGCAACTGTAGAATTTGATAAAGTTCTTCTTGTTGCTAACGGCGAAGAAATCGCTGTTGGTGCACCTCTTGTTGAAGGTGGCAAAGTTACTGCAGAAGTAGTACAACACGGTCGTGGCGATAAAGTAAAAATCGTTAAGTTCCGTCGTCGTAAGCACTCGCGTAAGCAAGCTGGTCACCGTCAGTGGTTCACAGAAGTGAAAATCACTGGCATTAACGCTTAAGTATTAGGAGAGTTTAACAATGGCACATAAAAAAGCTGGCGGTTCTACTAATAACGGCCGCGATTCAGAAAGCAAACGTCTTGGTGTTAAGCGTTTTGGTGGTGAATCTGTTCTTGCAGGTAACATCATCGTTCGTCAACGTGGTACTAAGTTCCACGCTGGCACAAACGTTGGCATCGGTAAAGACCATACTCTTTTCGCTCTTACTGAAGGTAAAGTGAAATTTGCAGTAAAAGGTCCTAAAAACCGTAAGTTTGTAAGCATCGAAGCTGAGTAATTTAGTCTTTTATTAGATTATTTATACTAGCTTTCAAGCTGAATTCAAAAGCCCTGCCGATTCGGCAGGGTTTTTTATTTATAGCGAGAATAAAAAAGTAGACGCTCTTGTTTTGGTTTTGATAAGCCGTTCTATTTTTGAGAAACAGTTTGGTTTTATTAAGAAGCCGTTTGTTTTTTAAGATACAGAAAGCAAAGAACCTCTCCTTATTTGTTCCTTGGTTGCAGATCGATCTAGATCTTAGGTGATCGATCTAAACACGGATCTGCTAGAATTTATATCATTCCTTGATGAGTGGTAACGCAACGTAAGTGCGGAGTTAAAAAATGAAATTCGTTGATGAAGCATCAGTAAAAATAGAAGCCGGTGATGGCGGTAATGGTACAGTAAGCTTTTGGCGCGAAAAATTCGTCGCTAAAGGTGGTCCTGACGGCGGTGATGGCGGTGATGGCGGTGATGTTTACATTCAAGCGGATGAAAACTTAAACACACTGATCGATTACCGTTTCCAACGTTTTTACAATGCTGAGCGTGGCGAAAATGGCCGCGGTGGTAACTGTACTGGTAAACGTGGTAAAGATATGACGATGAAAGTACCGGTAGGTACTCGCGCTGTTGATATCCACACGAATGAAATCGTTGCTGAAGTTGCTGAGCATGGCAAGAAAGTTATGGTTGGTAAAGGTGGTTGGCACGGTCTTGGTAACACGCGCTTTAAGTCGTCTGTTAACCGTGCTCCTCGTCAAAAGACAATGGGTACTAAAGGTGAAGTTCGCGAACTACGTTTAGAGCTTCTTCTGCTAGCGGATGTTGGTATGCTTGGTTTGCCAAACGCTGGTAAATCTACGTTTATTCGCTCAGTATCTGCTGCGAAACCAAAAGTGGCTGATTACCCGTTTACGACGCTAATCCCTAGCTTAGGTGTGGTAAGTGTTGTCCCTGAGAAGAGTTTCGTCGTTGCCGATATCCCTGGCTTGATCGAAGGCGCAGCTGATGGCGCTGGTCTTGGTATTCGTTTCTTGAAGCACCTTGAGCGTTGTCGCGTTCTTCTGCATATGATCGATATTTTGCCGATCGATGGTTCTGATCCTATTCAGAATGCACTGACGATCATCGATGAGCTTGAGCAATACAGTGAGAAAGTTGCACAGAAACCTCGTTGGTTAGTGTTCAATAAAGTTGACCTAATGCCTGAAGAAGAAGCTGACGAAAAGATTCAAGAAATCGTCGAAGCTTTAGGTTGGGAAGGCGAGTACTTCAAGATCTCTGCTGTAAACAAGATCGGTACCAAAGATCTTTGCTTTAAACTGGGTGAGTTCATGGAGAACCTACCTCGTGAAGTTGAAGCAATTGAAGAAGAAGAAAAAGTTAACTTTATGTGGGATGACTACCATAAAGATGCGATGGCCGGTAAGAATGTCGTTACTGAAGATGACGACGACTGGGATGATTGGGATGACGAAGAAGATGACGGTCATGTTATCTATGTTCGTGATTAATAATCCTCGTCGTTTCTTATAAGCACTTTGGTCGCTTTTTCTAAGATACGCTGATAGTTTTATTAAACCGCAATGAAAATTGCGGTTTTTTTGTATCTAAATCATGACGTCTTGCTGTTTTTTATGCAAAATTTATCTTTAGATAATTAACGCCTATGGGAAGGAAATCATGGCATCAAAACAAAGAGCGATCTCAAGGTTAGTCGCTCAATCAGGACAAATGTTATTAGCTCATGGCGCCGAGAGCACATTGGTCGGTGACATTATGCGCCGCATCGGTATTGCTTGTGGGGTGAATGAGGTTGAAGTTGCACTGTCAGCCAATGCGTTGGTTGTGACAACAGTAATGGATGATCATTGCATAACGACGACTCGAAGTTGCGCTGATCGTGGCATTAATATGCAGGTGATAACCGAGATTCAACGCGTGTGTATCATGATGGAGAAAGGGATTCTAGATTATGATTTAGCTTATAATAAGATCCAAGGGATCAGTCCTGAACGCTACAACCGTTGGTTAGTTGTCGTAATGATAGGGCTATCGTGTGCTTCTTTTAGCCGTCTTGCTGGCGGAGATTGGCATGTCTTTATGATGACGTTTATAGCTTCGGCTTGCGGTATGATTGTGAGACAAGAGATCGGTCATCGTCATTTCAATCCGTTATTAAATTTCGCTATTACCGCTTTTGTCACCACCACCATCTCAGCTCAGGCGGTGCTCTACAATATTGGAGGTCAGCCCACCATCGTGATGGCTTCGTCAGTATTGATGCTAGTGCCCGGTTTTCCTTTGATTAACTCTGTAGCAGATATGCTTAAAGGCCACATTAATATGGGGTTAGCGCGTTTTACCATGGCCAGTCTATTAACTCTAGCGACAAGCTTAGGTATTGTCGCAGCGATGAGCCTATCTGACGTATGGGGGTGGGTGAACTAATGACTATTTTTGAACTTTTTGTTGGGTTACTCAACGACATGTTTTTTGCTGCGATTCCTGCGGTTGGTTTTGCATTGGTGTTTAACGTCCCGCAACGAGCGTTAATTTATTGTGCGCTGGGAGGTTCCATTGGTCACGGTAGCCGTTATTTGATGATGCACTTTGGTATTCCTATTGAATGGGCGACGTTCTTTGCTGCTACATTGGTAGGCATGATAGGGGTGCATTGGTCGCATAAATTGTTAGCACACCCGAAAGTATTTACGGTTGCAGCCTTGATTCCGATGGTCCCTGGCGTGTTTGCCTTTAAGGCGATGATTGCCATGGTTGAGATTAACCGAGCCGGATACAACCCAGAACTATTGGCATTGTTGATGGAGAACTTTTTGAAATCGATGTTCATTATCGCAGGGCTTGCGGTTGGCTTAGCAGTGCCTGGGCTGTTATTCTACCGTCGTAGACCTATCGTCTAGCTTCAACTTCATTTTCAAGTAAGGACAGGACTTTCGATTTATGATCATCAGCATGATAGCGGCAATGGCGAACAACCGTGTAATTGGTAAAGACAATCAGATGCCTTGGCATTTACCTGCAGATTTCGCATGGTTTAAACGTTCAACTATGGGCAAACCTGTCGTGATGGGGCGTAAAACTTACGATTCAATTGGTCGCCCTTTGCCGGGGAGGCTGAACGTTGTAATCAGCCGCGACGAGAGTTTAGAAATCGAAGGCGTAACGACGGTAACTTCGATTGAAAAAGCACTAGAGCTGGTAAGTGATGTTGATGAAGTGATGATCATCGGTGGTGGTTCAATCTATGAAACCTGCTTACCAAGAGCGAACAAGTTATACCTGACTTATATCGATTTTGATGTGGATGGTGATACTCAATTCCCAGACTGGGGAGAAGGTTGGAAGCAGAGCTTTAATGATACTTATCAAGCGGATGAGAAAAACAAGCACGATATGGAGTTTGTGGTTCTCGAGCGTTAACGGTGGTTATTAAGAGTTAGGCTCTGAAAATGCTTGCGTTACTGTGCACAGCTAGCGCAAGCTTCTCGTATCTCGTATCTCGTATCTCGTATCTCGTATCTCGTATCTCGTATCTCGTATCTCGTATCTCGTATCTCGTATCTCGTATCTCGTATCTCGTATCTCGTATCTCGTGTTTCTATAGCGCTTTTTGAGTGAAAAACTGTTTGTCTTCCCAGCGAAGTATCGTCAAGTCTCCCCCCCACACACACCCAGTATCAAGTCCAATCACATTTTTTCCTGAGTAACCTTCTAGCGCAGCCCAGTGTCCAAAAATAACTGTTTTATCCAGCTTTATACGTTGTGGTAGGTCAAACCAAGGCACTAACGGCTCAGTGGTAATTTCGCTTGGCGGAAGTTTACAGGCCATATCGAGTCGGCCATCAGTAAAACAGAAGCGCATTCTAGTCAGGCTGTTTATCGCATAGCGATAGCGCTCAATCCCTTCTAAATTTTGACACCATGAGTCAGGCGTGTTGCTGTACATGTTTTCGATAAGCCATTGCCACTGCTCTGATTTTAATAAATCAGCTATTTCCAGACTTTCAATACGCGCTCGCTCTAGATCCCATTGAGGTGAGATGCCAGCATGAGACATTACGAACTCTGGATGTTCTTGAATCAAAGGCTGTTGTCTTAACCATTCGAGCAGCTGTTCTCGGTCTTCTGCATCAAGAATGGGTTGAGTCTTGTCTTTTGCTTTAGCTGGAAATAGCCCTAAGGAAACCGCAAGTAGATGCAAGTCATGGTTGCCTAATACAACCTTAGCAGCGTTACCTAGGCTACGAATAAAGCGTAGCGTCTCCAATGATTTAGGACCACGGGCGACTAAATCACCAGCAACCCATAAGGTATCTTGCTGCTTATCAAAATTGACGGTTTTAAGCAGTAATTGAAGTTCGTCGAAGCACCCTTGGATGTCTCCGACAATATAATTCGACACAATAATTTCCTGTAGATACGGATGTACGACTAATTAAGAATATTAGGGATTGCGAGTCTGAATGGATCAACTTCAGTTATGAAGTCGATGCCTTTGTTATCAGTCATCACATAATGACCTTGCATAACACCCACAGGAGTTTCGATGACGGTACCACTGGTGTAAGTGTATTCGTCGTTGGCTTCAATCACGGGTTGTTGCCCAACCACGCCATCACCTTCTATGGTGAGTTGTTTGCCGTTGGAGTCGGTAATCAGCCAACGGCGAGACATTAGTTGAACCGTTGTTTTACTGAGATTTTTGATGGTAATAATGTAGGCGAAGACGTAGCGGTTCTTCGTTGGTTCAGATTGTTCCTCTATGTATTTAGAGTGAACCTGACATTTGATACAAGGCGTAGATATATCCATATTCGCACCTTTTGTTGTTGGTATACTTTAAAGTATTACATAAAAAACAGGCTCCTCACCGAAGTGTAGGAGCCTTTTAGAATTATTTGTCAGCGCTGTGAGTGTCGTACAACCAGTTTGCCATGTCGACAAACTGCTCGAGCGTTAAATTTTCAGGACGCATGCCTGGGTTAACACCCAACTCTTCAAGTACTTCCTTGTCGATTAGGCTCTTGTAGCAGTTACGAACCGTTTTACGACGCTGGTTAAAGCCTTCACGACATACACGATCTAGCCATTTCAGATCTTTTGCCGGGTAAGGTAGCACTTCGTATGGCTGTAGGCGTACTACTGCAGAATCTACTTTCGGTGGCGGAACGAAGGCCGTTGGTGGCACTTCTAGCACAGGCGTCACTTTACAGTAGTATTGAGCCATTACCGTAAGACGACCATAAGCTTTAGTACCTGGGCCGGCCGCTAATCGGTTAACCACTTCTTTTTGAAGCATGAAGTGCATGTCTTGCACGTCTTTATGGAACTCAAAAAGGTGGAACATCAATGGTGTCGAGATGTTGTATGGCAAGTTACCGAAAATACGTAGCTTGTTGTTTGGCTTAACAAGTTGTTCGAAATCGAACTTCATTGCATCGCCTTCATAGATCGTTAGCTTATCAGCCAGATCGGGATGGTTGCGAAGACGTTCAGCCAGGTCTCTATCCAATTCGATAACTGTAAATTTATCGACAAGCTTACCCACTGGCTCAGTAATTGCGCCTAGACCAGGACCGATCTCTACCAAGTTTTGACCTGGTAGTGGGTTAATGCTAGATACGATGCCATCAATAATGTATGGATCGTTAAGGAAGTTTTGACCAAAACGTTTACGCGCTTTGTGCCCTAAGTGGACATCATTTCTCATTGCTTTTTCTCTACTAATTCAATGGCGTGCGTGAGCGCTGTTCTAAAGCTCCCTGTATCGGCTTGGCCTTTCCCTGCCAAGTCTAAGGCGGTACCGTGGTCGACTGATGTTCGAATAAACGGTAAGCCAAGCGTGATGTTCACTGAACGACCAAACCCTTTGTATTTCAATACTGGGAGTACTTGGTCGTGATACATACCTAAAACAGCATCTGCATCTTGCAAATATTTTTCATTAAAGATGGTATCTGCTGGCAATGGGCCAACTAAATTGATGCCATCTTTTTGGCGAATTTTTTCTAGCGTCGGGGTGATGGTTTCTATCTCTTCACGTCCCAAGCAACCATCTTCACCTGCATGTGGATTCAAGCCACACACGTAGATAGTTGGTTTCTCAATAGCAAACTTTTCAACCAAATCTTTATTCAGAATTGCAATAATTTGCTCTAATCTGTCTTCGGTCACTGCTTGAGATACATAAGCTAGTGGGATGTGCGTTGTTACTAGCGCAACACGCAGCCCTTCTGTTGCCAACATCATCACCACGAGCGGTGTATTGGACTTCTCTGCAAAGAACTCGGTATGGCCACTAAAAGCAACGCCAGCTCGGTTAATTACACCCTTGTGAACAGGGCCGGTGACAATAGCATCAAATTCATCATTCATACAGCCAATTGCTGCGGTTTCTAATGTATTTAATACGTAGTGGCCGTTCGCTTCATTAAGTTGACCCGCAACGGCGACTTCAGCGAGTGGAACATGTTTCACAACCAATGTTCCAGAGCGTTGAGGTTGCTTGGGCGCGGTTGAATCGTAATCCAACAGCTCCACCTCGATCCCTAACATTTGAGCTCGCTCTGCTAGTAGGGTTTTGTCCGCACACACCACGAGCTGATGTGGCCAGCTTTCTTGGGATAAGGCGAGAGTTAAATCTGGCCCAATTCCCGCAGGTTCACCTGCCGTAATGACAAGGCGTTTAGTTGTCATCTTGGTCATCCTCAACCATTTCAACAAAGGCACTTGCTCTTACTTCTTGCAGCCAAGCACCAGCTTCTTCGTTGAACTTACGGTTAAATAGAATTTGGTAAGCTTTGTTTTTCAAAGCTGAATCGGTACGGTCTACTTCTCGACGGTCTAGTACTTCAACAATGTGCCAGCCATGCACGGTTTTGAATGGTGCACTGATTTTACCTTCAGGTAGTGTTTCTACTTGGTGCTTGAATTCAGGTACATACAAATCCGGTGTTTGGTAGCCTAGTTCACCATCTTGCACTGCAGAGCCTGGATCTTGGCTGTATTGCTGCGCAAGTTCACCAAAGCTCGCTTCACCCGCGTTAACACGACGCGTGATTTCCTCTAATTGCTCCTTGGCACCGTCGTCACTTAAGATGACGGTCGGCTTAATTAGGATATGACGAGCATTAACTTCCGTTACCGCTACCGTTTCCAAGCCTTTCACATCTTCAATTTTCAAAATATGGAAACCAACGCCGCTTCGGAAAGGACCGATGATGCTGCCTTTATTCTGCATTTTGATTTGGTCTGCAAAAATGGTAGGCATCTCTTCTTTACGCATCCAACCCCAGTCACCACCTTGTAGCGCTTTAGGGCCTTTTGAATAAGTATAAGCCATGGTGCTGAAATCTTTGCCTGAGTTAAGCTCCTCAACCACTTCTTTAGCTTGAGCTTCTAGCTCTTCTTTGGTTTGGTCATCATTAAAGCGAAGTTGGATGTGTCCGATTTTGTATTGAACGGTCGCGTTAGTCTCTTGCGCCAAGATATCCGCAAGGTTATCGACTTCAGCTGGAAGAATGTTGATACGACGACGCACTAAGGCGTTACGCGCTTCACTTGCCGCAATCTCTTTTCTTACTTGTTCGCGAAATGCATTGTAACTAAGGCCTTCTTCAGCAACCGATGCTGTTAATTGTTCTACAGTCTGGTTGTTGTCTTTCGCGATGCCTTCGATTGCTTGATCAAGTCGAGCATCATCAATACGAACGCCAATACGTTCCGCTTCTTGTGTTTGAATGGTATCGATGATCAGCTTTTCAAGCACTTGCTCATTGAGCACGTCTTGCGATGGTAGTGTTTGGCCGCTTTTCTTAGCATTTGCGCGCAGCGTCTTCATTGAAGCATCGATGTCACTTTGTAAGATCACGCCTTCGTTAACGATAACTTTTACGCTGTCTAGTTCTACCGGCGCTGCGTAGCTTACTGATACAGTACAAGCGGCTGCGATGGCAATTAATGTGCGTTTCCACAATGTCATGTGTAATCCTTTAAATTTACTGATGTTTTATCAGTAAAGAAAATTAGTTGTTTAAGAAGAATGGGCGGCCGTAGCTCAGAGAGTTATCAGAACTACTATCCCCAACAGCGCCAGAGTCAGAGCCGATATTAGTGCCAAAGCCGACAATACCGAAGTTCACACTGAAGTTGTTTTCATATTCAGGCGTGGTGTTTGGGTCACTAATGTTATTTGTCAAACGGTTACTATAGGTAAAGCCGATGTACCAACAATCCGATTTATAGTTTAACCGAGCTAACCACTCGAGGTTCTCTTGTGTAGTCAAATCATAGAAATATTGAGCACTGGTATTCCATTTCGGTGAAATTTGGTAAGCGCCAAGTAAGCCGGCTTGAGAGATGCCATCTCTTGTTATTGATGATACGTCAAAATCAACCGTTTCATTTATGTATTCTTCTGTAACGTAGCGATAGTTGGTTTGTATGTAACCACCACCAAAACGGTATTCAATAGTACTGTTTGCTAGCTGCATAGCCGAAGTGTCGATATCGTATTGCACGCCACCATGGTAGAACAGGTAGTCATCGTAGTTGAAGTCCATTTCAATAGCCCAAGAAGAATAATTAGTTTTAGCATCAGAACCTTCACTACTCAGGGTTTGCTTTGTATCTTTATCAAAATAGAATATTTGACCAAATGATATATTTAGGCGTTCTTTGTATTCGTCATCAAAGAAACGAGAGGATGCGCCGTAACTCACTTGGTTTGCGGCTGCTATACGATCCACGCCACTGTACTTACGGCTTCTGAACAGGCCGTAGTAATCAGTCTGCAGTAGTGTTGTATCGTAAAGGCCAATATCACTTTGATCTTCTTCTGGAACATACAAGTATTGGACTTGCGGCTCTAGTGTTTGAGTATAGTTGCCAACAATAGTGGTATCTCGTTCTAGTACGACACCCGCATGGCTTCTAAACTCAGGGATCACACGACTTACTGATTCTTCCAAGCCTTCATAATCAGATCCTGCGCCCGTATCAACACCATCAAGATCTTGTTGGTAATATGTACCAAGTAAGCGAGCTTCTGTTGTCCATGTTCCCCATGTATTGCCTACGGGGATTGTAATTCCAGGTTCTACATGAATACGATTCGCAGAGGGTTTGCCACTTGCGTCGGTATCAAACATTGAGACATGGCTGATCATGTCAAAGTCTAAATATTCCATCACCTCAGGAGCATAATAGTTATACTCTAGTTGCGGCATTAGGCGATAAGGTAGATTGTTACTCGTAGTAAGAACTTGGAAATCTCGCACAAGTACAGAAGCATCCCAGTTCTGTGAACGGTATGTTGCTCGGCCTTCTTGGAGCAATTGACCATCTTCACGGTTACCAATACCAGAACTTAGATCGGTAAAGTAATCAATATCGCTGACTTTTGAGTAGTCGACTTCAAACAACCACGATTGCTGGAATATCCCTGAATGCTGGAGTTGAGCCCCCCAACGGTCGCCTTTTTCGGAGTGTTTTTTGTCATCCGGTAAATATTCAGACTCGATACTACCTGAGCCAAAATCGCTCAAGTAACGGAATTTACTGTTAAGTTGTGTACCACGCTCTTGCATGTACTTGAAGGTGGTTTCCAAGTCATAGTTTGGCGCCAAGTTCCAGTAAACAGGGATTTCAGCTTCAAAGCCATCACTTGAACCGTATGAAACAGTTGGGTACAAGAAACCAGTTTTGCGTGTGTCGCCGACAGGTACCGTTAAGTAGGGTAAGTAAAAGACGGGAACACTTTGGATTTCAAAACGTGGATTATAAAAGGTGGCTTGTTCTTCATCTTGGTCGACACTGATGCTTGATGCTCTTAGGCGCCAAGCGTTGTCGCCAATAGGACAAGAGGTAATTGAGCCATCTTCTATTTCGTAAACCGCTTTACCTGTTTTTGCGATATAAACCGCATCACCGCGACCTGGTTCGCAAAGAAATTCGTAGTCGGTATTTTCTAGCGTCATTTCATCGGTAGTCAGATTGTTGGTTGCTCTGTCTGACACTGATTTTATTTGACCATCACTAAAGTTTACGTTGCCTTCAGCTACAACGATATTTTCTTGTTGGTGTAGGGTCACATTATCGGCAAGGATGGTCTTATTCCCTTGCGTAACTCTTACGTCACCCGAATAGATTGCCTTATCACCATTGATAGCTTCTAAGCGATCTGACTCAACATGAGCGGGTAGCTGTGTCTCGTTTTCTGCTGCGGGCTCGATCAAGCATTGATCTATAGAGGGCATTTCCTGCACACTACTATCGGTGATTGTTTCAGCTTGAGTTGTCGACACGTATAATGCCGTACTTATAGACGCGGCTAACAAGGTGCGGGAAAAAGATTGCATGAAGTTGAACTATCCTGTGTCACTAGATGAAGGGTTGATCTAGTATCAATCCAATTAATAAAGCATTTTCCTTATGATAAAGGAAATATTAGCATTCAGCATCATCAGACAGCGTTACTCAGATAAAATTCATAGATAGAGAACACATAATGCAAATATTTGGCAAAATTTTGGGCGCTTTTTTTGGCTTTTTATTTGGGCACATCCCCGGTTTATTTTTTGGCCTGTTTTTAGGGCATCAATTTGATAAGGCTCGACGTTTAAGCCAATCGGGCTTCAATAGCTCTGGTTTTGGCCGAGGTCCAAGCCAAGCTGAAAGACAAAACGAGTTTTTCAAATCTGCTTTTGCGGTTATGGGACACGTTGCTAAAGCTAAGGGGCAGGTTACACCAGAAGAGATTCAGCTCGCTTCTACAATGATGGAGCGTATGAACCTGCATGGTGAACAACGTAAAGCGGCTCAAGATGCTTTCCGCGATGGCAAAGAGAGTGACTTCCCGTTAAGCGATGTGCTTGAGCGTGTGAAAATCTCATCGGGTGGTCGTTTTGATCTTCTGCAGTTTTTTCTTGAGCTACAAGTATCTGCAGCATTTGCCGATGGAAGCTTGCACCCAAGTGAGCGTCAGGTTTTGCATAAGATAGCGCAAGGTCTTGGGTTTTCTGCGGAACAGCTAGAGCGCCGTTTACAGATGCAAGAAGCAGCATTTCGTTTTCAACAGCAAGGTGGAAGCTTTGGTGGCCATCAAGGTCATGGACAGTCATCGGGGTGGCAACAAGCTTCACAGCAAAACCAGTTGGCAGATGCTTTTAAGGTGTTAGGAGTGAGTGAAAGTGCCGACGGTAAAGAGGTGAAGAAAGCCTACCGTAAGCTGATGAATGAACACCACCCTGATAAGTTGATGGCGAAGGGCTTACCACCAGAAATGATGAATGTCGCGAAAGAAAAGTCGCAAGAAATTCAAAATGCTTATGACTTGATAAAGAAGGTCAAAGGTTTTAAGTAATCAAACACTAAACCGAGTAATAACAAAATTACCCGGTTTTTTATTAAAGGGAATTATATGACGGTAACGTATCAGAATGTTCTAGAGTTTTGGTTCGATGAATTGACGCCTAAAGATTGGTTTACTGGCGGCGCCGAGATTGACGCTTTGATTGAGTCTCGTTTTGCTAAACTGCACAAAGCCGCTATCCAAGGTGAGCTATTTGAATGGCGACAAAATGCAGAAGGGCGCTTGGCTGAAATTATCGTGCTTGATCAGTTTTCTCGAAATATTGGTCGAAACAGTCCAGTAGCATTTTTGGCTGATCCTATGGCGTTGGTTTTAGCGCAAGAGGCGGTAGCGGGTGGTTTTGATCACCAGCTTAACGAGCAACAAAAAAGCTTCCTGTATATGCCTTATATGCACAGTGAGTCTTTGTTGGTTCATGAACAAGCCGTGGAGCTCTTTTCTCAAGCGGGATTAGAACATAATCTTGATTTTGAGTTTAAGCACAAGGTGATCATTGAGCGTTTTGGTCGTTACCCACACCGCAATGAAGTACTAGGGCGAGCTTCGACTCCTGAGGAAATTGAGTTCTTACAGCAACCAGACTCAAGCTTTTAATTGTGGAGATACGGTCAAAGAATTGAGAAGAGGCTAGTGGTTAATAAAACCTCTAGCCTCTTTTTTTGTTTAGCTTTAGTGATTAACTCTCGCGTTAGAACTAGTTTGCTTGGTTAAGCGACCAATCATAGTCATAACTGATTTTTTCAGTGTTTGTTACCTGCTTTGTTCTGTATTGATCTAAGTGTTGAATAAGTTGTTGTGGGTTGCCAAAATCAACAGCAAACCATTCGTAAATCGATGACAGATGAAGTTTATTGTTGCTAACCAATACACCCTTGGCACTATTGATATACTCAGCAGCAGCGAGTTCTAACAACGTCTCTGTATTATCAGACGTAAAGGCCTCAGGTTGCAGATTAGGGCAACCCAGACTCGCACAATTCACTGCGTAATGCGTACGTGGGTCTTGCCAAATAGGTCTTAAGATTCGATGTTCAATATCATTCAGTGACATTGATTTTCCATTGACTACCACTACATCATCTCCCCATGGCCCGAAACTAAACAGTCCGCCGAGCTTGGTGATGGATTTAATCGGGTACGCATCAAGAATCAAATCGACAGTCACGGCGTTATATAAATTAACCCAGTAGGCATACTGCTCTGCTTTTGAATAGTCGATTGGATTCAACTGTTCTAGTCTCTTGATGTACTGCTTGAGCTTTGCCTTATCTGCAGTGCTAACCGCTTGATAGCGAACTAGGGTGTTTTGCCCTTGTTTAACTAAGTAGCTATCGATAAATTGCTGCCAGTCTTGATGAGATACCTGTTCTTGATTGGTTTCATTGCTTTGGTTCCAGTATGGCCAAAGATCAGATTTAGGCGCAGACCAAGCTAAGGTTGAGAAAAGTAGGCTGACAATAAAAAGTAGTTGTTTCATGGCATTCTCCTGATGACTGACTACTAAGACCTTATGCTTTACGATTTTCTTTCATAGCTCTTCAGTTAAATAGCGGAACTGCTCTAAATAAAGGGCAGAGCTTAATAAGCACATTAAGTTAAGCTAAAAGCTCAGCCAAATAAAAAAGGTTGGCACTAGGCCAACCTTTTATATATACAAAACTGTGTGATGCTATTTCAGGAAGCTAGGAATCTTAGCTTCAAATTCTGAAATTTTATCGGCGTGTTGAAGCGTTAGGCCGATGTTATCTAGACCATTCAGCAAACAGTGACGACGGAACTCATCAATTTCAAATGAGTACTCTTTTCCATTAGCATTGACTGTCATTGCTTCTAAATCAACGTCGATCTCAGCACCTTCATTCGCTTCAACGAATTGGAAAATCTCATCAACTTCTTGATCAGTAAGACGAACAGGCACCATCTGGTTGTTGATCGAGTTACCGTAGAAAATATCAGCAAAGCTTGGAGCGATCATCACTTGAATACCGTAATCGGCAAGTGCCCAAGGTGCGTGTTCACGAGATGAACCACAACCAAAGTTTTCACGCGCCAGTAGAATTGAAGCACCTTTATAGCGTAGTGCGTTCATTACAAATTCAGGGTTTGGTTGTTGGCCTGCGTCATCTAGGAAGCGCCAATCATGGAATAAGTGCTTACCAAAACCGATACGGTTCACTTTCTGTAGAAACTGCTTTGGAATGATCGCATCAGTATCGATGTTGGCCGTATCTAGAGGAACGACTAATCCGGTGTGTTGTTGAAAACCTGACATGTTAAATCCTCTAATTAAAGTTCACGAATATCGACAAAGTGACCAGCGATAGCCGCTGCAGCTGCCATTGCTGGGCTAACTAGGTGCGTACGACCATCACGGCCTTGGCGACCTTCAAAGTTACGGTTTGATGTAGAAGCACAGCGCTCTTGTGGACCTAGACGGTCATTGTTCATTGCAAGACACATAGAGCAACCCGGTAGGCGCCATTCAAAACCTGCTTCGATGAAGATCTTATCTAGGCCTTCTGCTTCAGCTTGCGCTTTTACTTGCTCAGAGCCTGGAACGATCAATGCTTGAACATGTTTCGCTACTTGGCGGCCTTTTGCTACGGCAGCAGCTGCACGCATGTCTTCGATACGCGAGTTAGTACAAGAACCTACGAAGACTTTATCGACGTTGTAATCCGATAGAGATTTACCCGCTTCAAGACCCATATAAGCCAGAGCTTTTTCTGCAGATGCCTTTTCAACAGGGTCTGCGAAGCTTTCTGGTGCAGGGATTGGTGTGTCTACTGAGATCACCTGGCCTGGGTTAGTACCCCAAGTGACTTGTGGTTTGATGTCAGCCGCTTCTAGCGTTACAACCGCATTGAACTCTGCATCAGTATCGGTTTTCAATGTGTTCCAGTATTCAATCGCGGCTTCTAAGTCTTTACCTTCAGGAGAAAACTTACGACCCTTGATGTATTCGTATGTGGTTGCATCTGGAGCGATTAAGCCCGCTTTCGCGCCTAGCTCGATCGCCATGTTACATACCGTCATACGACCTTCCATTGTAAGGTCGGTAATCGCCTCACCACAGAATTCAACCACGTAGCCAGTACCGCCAGCCGCCGTTGTTTTACCGATGATCGCCAGTACGATATCTTTTGCGGTAATACCTTCTGCTACTTGACCTTTTACTTCAATCTTCATGGTTTTAGCGCGAGCTTGTTTTAGCGTTTGCGTTGCTAAAACGTGCTCAACTTCAGAAGTACCGATACCGAATGCAAGAGAACCAAATGCACCGTGTGTAGCCGTGTGTGAGTCACCACATACGATGGTCATGCCCGGTAGCGTAATGCCTAGCTCAGGGCCCATTACGTGCACAATACCTTGGTATTTGTGGTTTAAGTCGTAAAGCGTGACACCAAACTCTTCACAGTTCTTCGATAGCGTTTCCATTTGGATACGAGCCATCTCGCCAGAAGCGTTGATGTCTTTGGTTTGTGTCGATACGTTGTGATCCATGGTCGCAAAAGTTTTGCCTACTTGGCGAACTTTACGGCCTTTTTCACGCAGACCATCAAAGGCTTGTGGCGACGTTACTTCATGGACTAAGTGGCGATCGATATAAAGAATTGGCGTTTCGCCTTTCGCTGCAACCGCAACGTGAGCGTCATAAACTTTTTCGTATAAGGTTTTTGCTTGCTGGTTTGTCGACATAGCTTTTCTTCCTTGGGAGCATCAGTCCCAGTGTTTGTTTCTAGCCAAGTCATGCTATTTAAGCTGACTTGGCTTGATATTATTCTTATGTACTTGCTTCTAATCTAAGCATCTAGCTTATGAAGCTAAGATGTACTCAGCGATCTTGTCACCCATTTCAGAGGTAGTCAGCGCTTGGTTTTTGCCTGCAAGGTCAGCAGTTAGCTCGCCTGCAGAAAGTGCTTTAGATACCGCTGTTTCGATGTCTTGCGCTGCGGCTTCTTCGCCTAGGCTGTAACGAAGCATTAGTGCTGCAGAAAGAATTTGCGCTACTGGGTTCGCGATGTTCTTACCTGCGATGTCAGGCGCACTGCCGCCCGCTGGCTCGTATAGGCCGAAGTTGCTTTCGTTCAAGCTTGCAGAAGGAAGCATGCCCATAGAGCCAGTGATCATTGCACATTCATCAGAGATGATGTCACCGAAGATGTTCGAACAAAGCATCACGTCAAATTGAGATGGATCTTTGATTAGCTGCATGGTCGCGTTATCGATGTACATGTGGCTCAGTTTCACATCTGGGTAGTCTTTCGCGACTTCTTCAACCACTTCACGCCATAGGATAGAGCTTTGTAGAACGTTCGCTTTATCGATTGAGTAAACGTTTTTGTTACGTAGACGAGCAGATTCAAACGCAATCTTTGCAATACGTTCGATTTCGTAACGGTGGTAAACCTCAGTATCAAACGCTTTTTCAGTTGCGCCTTCGCCTTCACGGCCTTTTGGTTGACCGAAGTAGATACCGCCTGTTAGTTCACGAACAACAACGATGTCGAAACCATTACCTGAAATGTCAGCACGTAAAGGAGAGAAAGACTCTAAACCCTTGTGGATTTGTGCAGGTCGTAGGTTGCAGAACAGTTGGAAATGCTTACGCAGAGGAAGTAGGGCACCACGCTCTGGTTGATCGTTTGGTGGAAGGTGTTCCCATTTAGGACCGCCAACTGAGCCAAAAAGTACCGCGTCAGATTCTTCACAGCCCGTGACTGTTGCTTCTGGAAGTGGACAGCCGTGATTATCAATTGCAATACCACCAACATCATACTCTTCGCGAGAAAAGCTAATCGCGTGCTTCTTTTCGATCGCGTCTAACACTTTATGTGCTTGTTGCATTACTTCTGGGCCAATGCCATCACCAGGTAGTACGGCAATTTTGTATGATTTATCTGTCATGTTAATCCTTTAATTCTTGTTACTGAGCGGTTTGGCTCGTTTTAAATTTTGTCCCTAAAGCCAACAACATCGGCTCTAGGGCTCTGTTATCGGGGTCTTAAACTGTCGCGAATTTTTGCTGCTTCATTTCAGCAATAGTGTCTGCGCGTTGAATGCTATTGATAACGTGTAGCAACGCTTGACCAGAAGCTTCAACGATATCCGTTGAAACGCCCGTACCGTGGTACTTACGGCCTTTATAGTTAGCAATGATGTCCGCTTGACCTAAGCCATCTTCGCCTTCACCTTTCGCAGTAAGGTCGAATTTATCCAACGCGATTTCGTAGCCTGTTAAGCGGTAAATACATTGGTATAAAGCATCAACAGGACCGTTGCCGACAGCCGCTTCGCATTTCTCTTCATCACCACATTGCAGCTTGATGCTGGTGGTAGACATAACACTACCAGATTGTACGCTTAGGTAGTTAAGTTTATAGAAGTCATCTTCGTCACGTAGATTCGCGAAGTGCATTAATGCTTCTAGGTCGTAATCGAAGACTTGTCCTTTACGGTCAGCAAGCTTCAAGAAGTCTTCGTACAATGAATCTAGGTTGTACTCATTATCTTTATAACCCATTGCGTCCATGTGGCTCTTAACTGCCGCACGGCCACTACGGCTTGTTAGATTCAATGCTTTGTTTTTCAAACCAATCGACTCAGGTGTCATGATCTCGTAAGTGTTTTTGTTCTTAAGCATGCCGTCTTGGTGGATACCTGAAGAGTGGCTAAATGCATTTGCACCAACGATGGCTTTATTGTCTTGAATTGGCATGTGGCAAAGTTGGCTCACTAGCTTACTGGTACGGTGAATCTCTTTATGATCCAAACCAGTATGAACACCTAACAACTCTTGGCGAGTTTTGATGATCATTGCGATTTCTTCTAGAGAACAGTTACCCGCACGTTCTCCAATACCATTGATTGTGCCTTCAATTTGGCGAGCGCCCGCTTGCACTGCTGCAATTGAGTTCGCAACCGACATACCTAAGTCATCGTGACAGTGAACAGAGATGATCGCTTGGTCGATGTTGGGTACGCGATCGAATAGCGTTTTGATAATGCCACCAAACTCATTCGGTACTGTATAGCCCACCGTGTCTGGAATATTGATGGTTTTAGCGCCTGCGTTAATCGCGGCTTCAACCATACGACATAGGTTATCGATAGGGGTACGACCGGCATCCTCACAAGAGAACTCCACATCGTCAGTGTAGTTACGCGCATGTTTGACGGCTTTCACTGCCATCTCGACAACATCGTCGTAGCTGCGGCGTAACTTATCTTGTACGTGTACCGTCGATGTTGAAATGAAAGTGTGAATACGGAATTGGTCAGCAACTTTAAGCGCTTCTGCTGCGGCGTCTATATCTTTTGCAACGGCACGAGAAAGCGCACAAATACGGCTGCCTTTGATGTGTTTTGCAATCGTTTGAACCGATTCAAAATCACCTGGAGAAGAGATAGGGAAGCCAGCTTCGATAACATCGACACCCAGTCTCTCAAGAGCATAAGCGATCTGTAACTTCTCTTTTACCGTAAGGCTTGCAGCCAATGCTTGCTCGCCGTCACGTAAGGTAGTATCAAAAATTATTACTTGATCGTTCATGGGTGCTTCCTTATATCGATAATGAATCGATTGCTATCCAAATTATTATTAAGAATGATGTTCTTTTAAAAGTGCCAGTTACAAAAAAACCCGCTCAGTGCGGGTTTTAATATTTGTGTAGTTCTTGACCCACAACTTACCCGCGCGATTGGTTCACGATAAGGAGAAGTTTCAGCAGTAGAGAAGAAGAAAAAATCATTACACAAATATCCGTAAATAAACTGTTAACACCATATTTACCGTAATTTATTCTGAGCGTCAAACAAGAAAATCCAATATCAGCGTACATTGGTAGTGTTTTGGTTTGGTTTGTGCTGTTTTTTATCTCATATTTGGCTAAATCGACTGATTGGTGGTTTTGTATTGGCGGGTTAGTTTATCGTTTGGCTGATGTGTAGGTTAAAACTTTGTAGTAAATCTTTTTGATGGAACGATTCACCAAAAAAATTATAAGTGTGACCCAATTAATTAATCACTTGATTAAATAGTGAGTAATTAATCTTCTACTGTTACGTCTGTTTATCTCTATAATTAATCGGATGATTAATTATAGAGATGGATTTTTGCCATGACGGCACGAAAAGCGGGGCGGCCTCAGCAGAACTTAGATGTTCGACAGTTATTGATTGAGCATGCTCGCGATCTGTTTGTTGTTCAGCCATACGACAAGGTCTCGACACGCCTGATCGCTGAGCGTGCGGGTGTGAACATTGCGATGATCCGTTATTACTTTGGCAGTAAGGCTGGGTTATTTGAGGCGATGCTACGTGAAACCCTACGACCGATGCAGCTACAAATGCAGAAGTTAGTTGAAGAGAGCAGTCATGAAAACTTTCTCGATTTAATGCGGACTTACTACAAAGAGATGGTCAAGGTGCCCAAGTTTCCTCGCTTGATTGCCCAAGTGATGAATATGCCTCCCTCGGAAGTGCAAAGAGAGTTGCTCGAAAAGGTTTTCCTCGATGTGGCGAAGCCAGCCCAAGATGTCATTTTTGAAAAGTTGGTGGCACAAGGTGTCTTGAGAAAAGAGATGGATCCCAAGCTCTGTCGCGTGTCGTATATAAGCTTGATGGTATTTCCATTCATTGCGCCGCCCCCTTTATTAGCAATCCATGGTATTGAGATTAATGAAGAATTTCTTAACCGTTTAATCGAACACAACATTCAATTGATGACAGAAGGCTTTATAAACACGCCTAGCCCTTCTTCCGTGCAGGACCAAAGATAATGAAAATAAATAAAAAACTACTCTTCTTTCCGGCACTTGCGGTTGGTGTCATTGGCCTTGTGGTTGCGATTAACTTGAAGCCGGATCTTCCAACCAAGCCTGCGGGTGATAGAGCTCGCTTAGTTGACACAGTAAGCCTAGAGCAACAACTGATAGCACCGTTAGCGGTTGGTTTTGGCAAAGTGGTGCCGAAAGTCGAATGGAAAGCGATTGCCGAGGTGACAGGACAGATCGTTTATCGTCATCCGGATCTTGAGAAAGGTCAGGTGATCCCTGCGGGAACGGTTGTGCTCAAGGTTGATCCACTGGATTACGAATTGAAGCTGATACAAGCAGAGGCCGATCTTAAATCAAGCCAAACCTCATTAGCGAAATTGAATCAAGAAGAAGACAACCTGAATCAGACTCTTAAGATCGAAAAGAATCGCTTAGTGATCAGCAACAAAGAGCTACAACGTAAACAAGATCTGCGTAAGAAAGGGCTGACTTCTCAATCGGATGTCGACCTGCAACAGCAAAGTGCACTGTCTCAACAGAAGCTAGTGTTGGATATCGCGAACCAAATCGCTTTAATGCCTGATGAAAAACGTGTTGCGGAAGCGGTGATAAAGGTCAATGTGTCTAAAGTGAAAGAGGCGCAGCGATCTCTCGATAAGACCACCATCATTTTGCCAAGAGCGATGCGAATTGCTCAGGTTTATATCGAACAAAATCAAGTGGTTAACCTTCAGCAAGAGATGTTTGTTGCTCACGGGATTAATGTCATGGAAGTGGAGGCGCAACTTTCTATTCACGATATGCAAACTTTAGCCTCGAGCTTTAATCAGTTCCCTCGCGATGCTGCAGGGATCCCTAATCCTTATGAAGCGCCAATCAAAGCGACGATTCAACTTAACAGCGGCAACCTGAACCTGAGTTGGCCTGCGAAGGTGGCAAGAATCAGTGAGACGGTTGATGAAAACCAAGCGACAGCAGGGATTATTCTCGAGATCGCTCAAGACTATTCACAACTGCAGCCAAGCAATGCGACCCCGTTGGTCAACGGCATGTTTGTAAAAGCTGAGATTGAAGGTGTCGCGAATCTAAGTTGGGTGGTTCCAGAGCGAGCCCTGCATGGTGATAAGGTTTACCTGATGGATGACAATCAGCGCTTGCAAGTGGTGAGTGTTGAAGTGCTTTATCGCAGAGATAACCAAGTGGCTGTGAGTGGCGAGCTACAAACGGGAGATAAATTGGTTCTTAATGACGTCCTGCCAGCTATCAAAGGCATGTTACTGAAAGAGTCGAACTCTGAAGAGGTTAAGCTTGAATCTGATACTCAGGAGAGTGCGTCATGATCAAGTTCTTTTCTAGGCACCCAACAGCGGCAAACTTGTTGATGCTTGGGTTATTGATCATGGGTATCAGCTCATTATCAACCATCAAGCGTGAAACCTTCCCCGCTTATGATCCGCCTTATATTATGGCTGCCATCGTTTATCCTGGTGCATCACCACAAGAAGTGGAAGAAAGCTTGTGTGTACGAATGGAAGATGCCGTCGATGGCCTAGCCAACATTGAAGAAACTCAGTGTGAGGCGATTGAAGGCAGCGCGCGTTTAATTCTGAAGCTCAATGAGAAAGCAGACATCGGTCGAATGCTGGTGGACGTGCAAACTCAGATCAACTCGATCAATGATTTTCCGAGCGAGATTGAATCTCCAGTTGTTCAAGAACTGGATTGGAATGAACCGGTTGTTGATATCGCGATTACAGCAGAAACGTCGTGGCCGGAGCTTAAGGCCTACGCTGAAGACCTCAAACGTATCATGAAGCTTGATTATGATGTTTCACTGGTCGATGTTAGCGGCTTCTCTGATCATCAATACCGTGTGGAACTGGATACCCAAGCCATTCGTCAGTTAGGTTTGAGTGTCGGTGATATTGCAGACCAGATTGGTCGTCAGAATGTAAAGCTACCGAGCGGTAATGTTGAAACGCCAGACAAAAACTTCCTGATTCGTTTTGATGAGAGACGGGTCACGCCTGTTGAGCTTGAGAGTATTGTTGTTGGATCGGCACCAAATGGTTCTGTGATCCGTTTAAGAGATATCGCGAAGATCACCGATCGTTTTGAGCTTGATGAACAGAAGGTTCTGTTTGATGGTAAGCCGTCTGCGCTATTGAAGATCAGCAAGAATAAAGAAGATGATGCGCTACGAATCAAAGAGAACGTCACCCGATTCGTTGAAGATCAAAGCGCGATTGCCCCTGATGGCGTGACATTACAAATGACCAATGATCTCTCGTCGGTGCTTTGGGATCGCTTAACCATGATGGTACGCAATGGCTGGCAAGGTATTGTGTTGGTGTTCGCAACTATGTGGCTGTTCTTCAGTTTACGCTACTCGTTCTGGGTGGCGGCAGGTCTGCCTGTAGCTTTCCTTGGTGGTTTGTTTTTGATGGCGAACCTAGGCTTGTCGATCAACATCATGTCTCTAGTCGGCTTGTTGATGGCGATTGGTATCATGATGGATGACGCCATCGTGATTGCCGAATCGATCGCCTCCCATCTGGACCGGGGGCAAAACGTTGACGATGCGGTGTACAACGGTGTTAAGAAGGTGCTCCCCGGAGTCTTGTCTTCTTTCCTAACCACGGTGTGTATTTTCGGTAGCTTGTTGTTCCTCGATGGAGAGATGGGCGCAGTGCTTAAGGCTGTTCCTCAAGTATTGATATTAGTGCTCTCGTTGAGCTTGATTGAAGCCTTCCTAATTCTACCTAATCACTTGTCTCATTCATTACACAAAGAAAAGAATGACAAGCCAGCGCTGCGCTTCAAAGTGGTGTTGCTTGAAAAATTTGAGAACTTCCGCAATACAACTTTGATGAACATGGTCGAGAAGGTCGTGACGTTCCGCTATGCCTTTATGGGCGGAGTGCTGACACTGTTGTTACTTTCTATTGCCTTGATTGCGGGTGGTGCTGTTAAGTTCCAACCCTTCCCCGAATTGGATGGAGACATCGCTGAAGCGCGTATCATTCTTCCGCCGGGTGCGTCATTGTCTCAAACCGAGAGAGTTGTCGATAAAATAGTCGCGTCTGCTGAACGTTTGAACGTGCAGTGGAGTGAAGAGGTCGAAGAGGGCAATGAGTTGGTGGAACACATCACGAGCCAATTCAATGCTAATGCTGATGCCAGTGAGTCAGGCCCACATTTAGCCACTGTGCGTTTAGACTTACGCGGTGCAGAGAGCCGTAACACGGTTATCGATGATTTCATCAATGCATGGCGCGAAGATATCGGTGAGCTGGCGGATCCTATTTCATTAGTGTTCAAGCAGCCAACTATGGGGCCGGGTGGTCGTGCTATCGAGATCCGTGCCAAGCATGATGATCTGGCTGAATTGAAGTCTGCTTCTCTGGAGATTCAGGAATACCTCAATCAGTTTGACGGGGTGCATGGTGTGCTTGATGACATGCGCATGGGTAAAGAAGAGATCTTAGTCAAGCTGCGCCCTGGAGCCGAAACCTACAATGTGAATGGGCAGATGATTGCGTCCCAATTACGTGCAGCCTTTTTTGGACAAACAGCAGACGAGATTCAAATCGGTGTTGAGAACATCTCGATTGAGGTGCGTCTTGATAAGGAACAAGCGGGCGACATACAGCAGCTGGCTAACTTCCCGATCATTACCGCCGACGGCAGTCAGATCCCGTTAGCAACGTTGGCGACATTAGATTTCCAACGTAACTACGTGCGAATTCAGCGTATTGATGGGCTGAGAACCATCAGCATCTTTGGTGATATTGATAATAAGAAGGCGAGCTCGTCGGCGATTTTGGCTCAGTTCCAAAAAGATGAAGCAGCCAAGCTCATTCAAAAATACCCAGGCTTGCGCTTTGATTTCGAAGGGGAAGCTAAAGATGCGGCTAAGACTGGAGCCTCGATGGGCAAAGGCTTTTTGCTCGGCTTATTCGGCGTGTTTGCGATTCTTAGCTATCAGTTCCGAAGCTACTTAGAGCCTGTGGTCGTGATGTTAGCCATTCCACTCGCCTTTATTGGGGTGGTCGTTGGGCACTGGATACTTGGGCACTCTTTGAGTATGCCAAGCATGATGGGCTTTGTGTCGCTTGCCGGGATTGTGGTTAATGATTCCATCTTGTTAGTCCAGTACATTCGTCACCATGTCGATGAGGGAGATAGCGTGCATGACTCGGTGGTGAAGGCCAGTCGCGAGCGTTTCCGTGCGGTATTTTTGACATCAATGACGACCGCTGCTGGTTTGCTACCGCTGCTGACGGAAACCAGCTTGCAGGCTCAGGTTATCCAACCATTGGTCATTTCGATTGTGTTTGGCATATTTGCCTCGACCTTACTGGTGTTGTTTATGATCCCTGCGGCCTACGCGATACTGGCGGACTTTGGTTTGGTGAAAAAGCATGAGCCATTAGCGCTATAACCTTTAGCGCTATTATCATTAGCGAGCACTATTATCATTATCGAACGCTATAACCATTAACACGATAGAAGTAGCGTTTGCTTGCTTATATACAGAAGTAAAAACATAGAAGAATAAAGCGGCCTTGGGTCGCTTTATTTTTATCGGCAGTTTCTAGGCCTCATCAGCTTGCTTAGCGAAAGCGGTCAATTCGCCTCAAAATTCATTTTAGTTCATTCAAAACGTCACTTAACTGTCATTTCAGGGGCATAACTTGAGCCTTAACTGAATAAGGATTGTTAAGGAGATTGTATGCGTACTATCGAACCTATTGTCCGCTGGGATGTGGCATTTTCTGTTTTTTGTTTAAAGAACCGTTATAGCGGACAACAGGCGACACTCAGTAAGGCGGTGTCTCATACTGGAGATGGACACCTTTACGTTTTGATTGCTTTGGTTGCACTACTGGCTGACAGTTACACCGGTCGAGATTTTCTCTTGGTGGGCTTAACTGCCTTTGCAATCGAGTTACCTATTTACTGGTTTGCCAAAAATACCCTCAAGCGTCGCAGACCCGCTGAATTCTCTTCATTGCTTTACTCCCATATTGTGCCATCTGATAAATACAGCCTGCCTTCTGGGCATTCCGCTGCGGCTTTTGTTATGGCGACTCTAATCGGACATTTCTATCCGAGCTTATATCTCTTTAGCCTGATTTGGGCGGCAGCGATTGCTGGCTCTCGAATCCTACTTGGTGTGCACTTTTTAACGGACGTACTGATTGGCGCAGCCTTGGGCATCGCTTGTACTAGCCTTGCTATCAGTTTCATCCTGTAATCATTTTTTTGGCAACAACCACTGCCGAGCTTAAGTGGCAAACATAAAGGAACATGCATGAAAATTTTATATGGCGTACAAGGCACAGGGAATGGGCACATCGCTCGAGCGAGAGCAATGGCTGTGGCTTTTCGTCAGCAAAATATCGATGTCGACTTTCTGTTCTCTGGGCGAGACGAGAGCAAGTACTTCTCGATGGAAGCATTTGGTAATTATCAGACCCGCAGCGGCTTAACTTTTTACAGCGAGCAGGGGCAGGTTAAATACGGCAAGACATTCATCAAGAACAACATCTGGCGATTTCTCAGTGAGATTAATCAGATCGATTTGACGCCTTATGACTTAGTGTTGAATGACTTTGAACCTGTGACTGCATGGGCAGCTAAGAGGCAAGGTGTGCCATGCATTGGCATAAGCCACCAGAATGCGTTCCGCTACGATGTACCCAAAGAAGGGGGCAACTGGATTGAACATTCGGTGATTCAACATTTCGCCCCAACTGAGCATTCGATTGGTTTGCATTGGTATCACTTTGAACAACCAATACTGCCGCCTATCGTTCACACGCTGGCTGGTGATCAACAGACCAAAACAGCACAAGACTTTACGTTGGTCTATTTGCCGTTTGAGGATCTTGAGTCGATCTCGGATCTGTTGATGAAGTTTATTTCGCACAACTTTGTCTGTTATCACCCGAATGTCATTGAGCACCGTCGAGTCGAAAATATTGAGTTCAAACCACTGAGTCATACCGGCTTCCAATTCGACCTCAATCAATGCGCTGGTGTAGTGGCTAATGGCGGTTTTGAATTGCCATCGGAAGCCCTAACCTTGGGTAAGAAATTGCTTCTCAAACCACTTGAGGGGCAGTTCGAACAACAGAGTAATGTTGCGACGCTTGAAGCGCTCGGGTTGGCTCAAAGTATGAGCTTTTTAGATGCGGCTACCTTGCGTGGTTGGCTCGGTGAAAAGCAGGCCGAAGTGGTTACTTATCCCGACGTGGCAAGTGCACTTGTTGAGTGGGTGTTAGCGGGCAATTGGTCCAACCAAGATGACTTAAGAAAGCAACTTTGGGACAAGGTAGATTTTCCTAGTTATGCATCGCTCACTTAACTCATAAGTGTTATTTCTGAATCAACTAGCCAAACAATTCATGAGTTCAATAAATTGTAACAAATGTAACCAAACGATAGAACAGCTAAATAAGTCGAAATGAAACTCATAAGTGATGCATTTTATGTTTTTTTATAACTCTATAAATAATTGATTTTTAGATGTTATTTAATCATTAAGGTAAAATAAAATTATTCTTTATCAATCTTGTTGGTAGCTCGAGATTTATTGGTTAATAGTAATGGTAATCCGAAAAACATCGGTCTGATAAATATAAGAATTAGTGGTTATCTATTCCTATACCATTACCAATTTAACGCTGTCGAACCGACAAGAGGCAACTTGAATGTTAGAGAAAAAAGACGCAATGAGTGCTATTGCAAGCTACAGAATGGAAAGCACACTTCGTGGAGTCGACTTAAATCTTTTGACTGTATTTGATGCAGTTATGCAAGAGCAAAACATTACACGTGCAGCTCATAATCTGGGTATGTCTCAGCCTGCTGTAAGTAACGCTGTTGCTCGTCTAAAAGTGATGTTTAACGACGAACTATTCATGCGTCAAGGTCGTGGTATTCAGCCGACTCAACGTGCTCGTCAGTTGTTTGGTCCAATCCGCCAAGCACTACAGCTAGTACGCAATGAACTGCCAAGTTCTGTGTTCTCTCCAGAGTCGTCTTCTCGTCTGTTCAAACTTGCGATTTGTAGCCCTTGTGACATGCGTTTTGCACCTAAGATTATGTCGACAATCAACGACCAAGCACCTAGCGTTAAACTGCACATGGATGCAGAATTCGATCGTCAACTTTCTGAGCGTATGCGCTACCAAGAAATCGACTTCGTTATTGATTACGCTCGTTTTGATGAGCAGGGCTTTTCAAGCACTGAGATCTTCCAAGACGAATTAGTTGTTGTTGCTTCTGCTTCTCACCCACGTATCAACGGTGAAGTTTCAGCGGCAGAGCTGCTTAACGAAAAGCACGCAAAATTGTCTCGCATTCACGGTCAACGTAGCTTCTCTGAGCAAGCTTACCGTGACCTAGATTGCACGCCTTTCTACGAAGGTACGAGCTTGAGTAACGTTCTTTACGTTGTTGGTCAATCTGAATTAGTGACGATTGCACCTCGTTGGATGGTAGAACATGCCGCGAACAAAGATCAGCTTCAGATTCTAGATTTCCCATTCGATAATGCGGCAATTTCAGGCTTCCTAAGCTGGCACGAATCAAGTGAAAAGGATAAAGGACACATTTGGTTACGAGATCAGTTAATGATGATCTGTGGCGAAGTAGTGGCGCTTAACTAAGCACTAATCCCTATGATTTATAAGCCCTAAGCTGGGAGTCTGGCTTAGGGCTTTTTTGTACCTGCTATTTTTGTTGATAGAAAACTTAGCGTGAGACGTACTATTACTTATAACTTTGAGCTTCATCAGTTGCCTTTTCCATGATCAGAGGTACACTTGTGCGCTCAAAAAAGCTTACAGGTGTAAGCCAAAGGTAAAGAGATGGCCAATTTAGATTTTCATATCGTAAAAAGACTTCGTGACCAAATTGCCCAAGGTGGCAACCGTACAGCTTTGAAGCATAAAGTCGACAATGTATGGCAAGGTATTAGCTGGGAACAGTTTGGACAACAGATCGATACGCTTTCGTTAGCACTGTTGGCTCACGGACTGAGAGTTCAGGATAAGATAGGCATCTTTTCGAACAATATGCCTCAGTGGACTGTGGCAGATTTTGCATCTTTACAAGCGCGTCTTGTAACGGTACCAATCTACCCAACCA
The DNA here is from genome assembly GCF_057785955.1 of Vibrio sp. QJM3NY_27. Classification (NCBI taxonomy): domain Bacteria; kingdom Pseudomonadati; phylum Pseudomonadota; class Gammaproteobacteria; order Vibrionales; family Vibrionaceae; genus Vibrio; species Vibrio sp. QJM3NY_27. The sequence continues at coordinate 421,465 of NZ_CM173511.1, forward strand.
ACACAGCGGCGCAGTCTTCTTACATTATCCAAAATGCAGATGTGAAGATCTTATTCGTTGGCGAGCAAGCTCAATTTGATGCGGCGGTTAGCCTTTTTGAAGAGTGTGAACAGCTAGAAGTTGTTGTGGCGATGTCTGCTGATATCGACACTCAAGAACATAGTTTTGCTGTTTCATGGCAGGACTTCATGACTCGTGGTGTTGAAGCTCAACAAGCGGAACTTGACGTTCGCTTAGCTGATGCAAACATGGATGACTTACTGACCCTTATCTATACCTCTGGTACCACAGGCCAACCAAAAGGTGTGATGCTTGATTACACTAATATTGGCTATCAATTGAAAGGTCACGATGAACGTCTTAGCTTAACTAAAGATGACGTATCACTGTGTTTCTTACCTTTGTCACACGTATTTGAGCGCGCTTGGACTTTCTATGCCCTTTATAAAGGTGCAACCAACTGTTACCTGCAAGACACGATGCAAGTACGTGATGCTCTAAGCGATGTGAAACCGACAGTAATGTGTGCAGTTCCCCGTTTCTACGAGAAGATTTTCTCAGCGATTCACGAGAAGGTATCTAAAGCACCGTTTATCCGTAAAGTGCTGTTTACTTGGGCGGTAAATATGGGAGCGAAGCTTTCTGTTTGTCACCAAGAAGGTCGTACTCCATCATTCATGCTGAAGAAGAGCCATGCGCTTGCCGATAAGCTTGTGTTATCTAAACTGCGAGCTCTGTTAGGCGGAAACATTAACTTTATGCCATGTGGTGGTGCGAAGCTTGATGAAACCATTGGTCGCTTCTTCCACGCGATTGGTATCAACGTAAAACTTGGCTACGGCATGACAGAAACCACGGCAACAGTATCGTGCTGGGATGACCGCTGTTTTAACCCTGATTCGATTGGTATGTCGATGCCGGGCGCTGAAGTAAAAATTGGTGCTAAGGACGAGATTCTTGTTCGTGGTCCAATGGTGATGCGTGGCTACTACAAGATGCCCGAAGAGACCGCTAAGACATTTGACGAGCACGGTTTCCTAAAGACTGGTGATGCGGGACATTTTGATGAAAATGGTAACCTGTTCATTACTGATCGTATTAAAGAATTGATGAAGACCTCTGGCGGTAAGTACATTGCACCGCAAGTGGTTGAAGGCGCGATCGGTAAAGATCACTTTATCGAACAGATTGCCGTTATCGCTGATACGCGCAAATTCGTTTCTGCGCTGATCGTTCCTTGTTATGACTCGCTAGAAGAGTATGCCAAAGAGCTGAATATCAAGTATCACGACCGTGTTGAGCTTGTTAAACATCACCAGATTGTTGAGATGCTAGAGAAGCGCGTGAATGACTTACAGAAAGAGTTGGCTAAGTTTGAGCAAGTGAAGAAATTCAAGTTGCTGCCAAAAGCATTTTCTATGGATGATGGCGAACTGACACCTACTCAAAAATTGCGTCGTAAAGTTATCAACGATAAGTATCAAGACGAAATCGAAGAAATGTACAATGAAAAGCCTAAAGATAAGTAGTTTTCTGCTTAGATAAATTTTCAGTTGTTTAAAAATCCCCCTACGAATGTGATTGCATTTTTAGGGGGATTTTTTATGCCTGCTGACACAGCACAATGTGCGAAAGCGCACACCAATAAGGGCGTAATTAATCGATAAACCGTGATTCATTTGAATATTAAGCTCTTTTTTTTAGGTGTTAATTGGTTTTTAAATCTAACTATTGGGTTTGGTTTGGGTTTTATTTAATGCTTTCAGCTAATAGTTGGTTTTTTGACGTAATTATCGGATAACAGGTGTTAGACCAGATGATAATAAAGCGTTAAAGTTGTTTCGTATTACTGTTTGTTGTTATCACGACAGACAGCCATAGCCGAAAAAGTGGAAGTATTTCGAATTAGGCTACGAATAAGCCCTAGACTATGAAAAACCAGCCCAACATGTTCACCAAATATGGTTGGAAACTGGTGAGGAGAGCAATATGACAACAAAACCTGAAACAGCCATGTCATCCGGCGCTGAAATGTTATCCGGCGCTGAGATGGTGGTGCAGTCTCTAATTGAAGAGGGTGTAGAACAAATTTTTGGTTACCCAGGTGGTTCTGTACTTGATATCTATGATGCGCTGCATGCTAAAACTGCTGAAATTAAACACGTATTAGTACGACACGAACAAGCCGCTACCCATATGGCAGATGGCTATACTCGTTCTACCGGTAAGCCGGGCGTGGTACTTGTGTGTTCTGGTCCAGGTGCGACCAATACCGTTACTGGTATTGCCACAGCCTACATGGACTCAATTCCAATGATAGTTATTTCTGGTAACGTACCAAATAGCTTAATTGGTAATGACGCCTTCCAAGAGTGTGACATCGTGGGTGTATCCCGTCCGATCGTTAAACACAGCTTCCTCGTTAAGAAAGCGGAAGATATCCCTGAAGTCGTTAAAAAAGCATTCTATATTTCAACGACAGGACGTCCTGGTCCTGTGGTTATTGATCTGCCAAAAGACATCTTAAACCCACAAATCAAGCTTCCTTATGAATACCCAGAAACGATCAAAATGCGTTCATATAACCCAACGGTTACGGGTCATAAAGGTCAGATCAAAAAGGCGCTAAAAGCCCTTCTTGAAGCGAAGAAGCCGGTACTTTATGTCGGTGGTGGTGCGGTTATTTCTGAGGCAGATAAGCCGCTGTTAAAATTAGCAGAGGCACTGAATTTACCCGTGGTAAGCACCCTAATGGGGCTTGGCGCTTTCCCTGGTACCCATAAAAACTCTTTGGGTATGTTGGGCATGCATGGTTTGTATGAAGCCAATATGGCGATGCACAATGCGGACTTGATCTTTGGTATTGGCGTACGTTTCGATGATCGAACCACCAATAACCTAGATAAGTACTGCCCTGATGCGAAGATCATGCACATTGATATCGATCCATCTTCTATCTCTAAGAACGTTAAAGTGGATCTACCGATTGTAGGTTCTGCGGAAAAAGTACTAGAGAGCATGGTTAACCTGCTTATTGAGCAAGGTGGAACTAACGATGCTGACGCGATGGAAAGCTGGTGGAGTGAAATTAAACAGTGGCAAGAACGTGACTGCTTAGCGTATGACAAAACGTCTGGTCGTATTAAGCCACAACAAGTTATTGAAACACTTCATAAAGTAACCAATGGCGATGCCTATGTTGCTTCTGATGTAGGCCAACACCAAATGTTTGCTGCTTTGTACTACCCGTTTGACAAGCCACGCCGTTGGATTAACTCTGGTGGTCTAGGCACTATGGGCTTTGGCTTACCTGCTGGTATGGGCGTTAAGTTTGCGAAACCAGATGAAGAAGTTGTGATTGTTACTGGTGACGGCAGTATTCAAATGAATATTCAAGAGCTGTCGACTGCGCTGCAATACAATATTCCCGTTAAGATTATTAACCTTAACAACCGTTTCTTAGGCATGGTGAAACAGTGGCAAGACATTGTTTATCAAGGTCGTTACTCTAATTCATATATGGACTCTGTTCCTGATTTTGCTGCGATTGCCGAGGCTTATGGCCACGTTGGCATGCGTATTTCATCTCCGGATGAACTGGAATCAGGTTTGGAAAAAGCACTTGCGATGAAAGACCGTTTGGTATTTGTCGATATCAGTGTGGATGACACCGAGCACGTATACCCAATGCAGATCAAAGGCGAGGGTATGGATAACATGTGGCTAAGCAAAACGGAGAGAACATAATATGAGACACATCCTTTCACTATTAATGGAAAACCAACCAGGTGCACTTTCTCGAGTGGTTGGCTTGTTTTCTCAGCGTGGCTACAACATCGAGTCTTTGAATGTATCTCCTACGGATGATCCAACGCTTTCTCGTCTGAACGTCACCACTAACTCGAGCGAAATGCAGCTTGAGCAGATCCAAAAACAGCTACACAAGTTAATCGACGTACTTAAGGTACAAGAAGTGTCTGAGCTTGAGCATATCGAGCGTGAACTTTTGATGGTAAAAGTACGCGCTAGCGGCTTTGCTCGTGCTGAAGTGAAACGCACAGCGGATATCTTTCGTGGCCAAATCGTTGATGTGACGGCTTCGCAATATACGGTTCAAATGGCTGGCACTAGCGAGAAGTTGGATGCTTTCATTCAGGCATTGTCTGAAGTAACGGAAGTACTTGAAGTGGCTCGAAGTGGGGTTGTTGGCATCGCACGTGGTGAACGAGCGTTGAAAGCCTAAACAAGAAGTATTTAAAAAATAGTTTAAAAGCCGCTTTTTTAAGCGGCTTTTATTTTGTTAATTTCCTAGAGTGCTATAATCTGGCGCTCTCTTTTTCTTCCTGAGCTAGTAATGCGAAATAAAAAATCAATAATTACATTACTAATCATCTCAATCACACTCTGTTCAGCTGTCGCTCTATATTACTTGCAGCGATATAAAGAAGTGAAGCAGCAGAGTTTTGACTACTCGGCCAAGCAAGCCGTCCATCAATTGGTGTACGCCAAGCGAGACTACGAGCTTCTTAAGACTCAATTAGTTTCCGTAATGGGCCTGTTGAGCCACAGCCAAAGCTTGGTTAACTTTGCCTCTTCTCCCTCTGACCAAACCAAAGATCTACTTGAAGAGGTTTGGCAGTCTGTCCTTGTTAATCAGAAATGGTATACACAGATCCACCTGCTAGATATCTCGGGTAAAGAGCTGGTTCGTGTGAACTACTCCGCTGATTCAGGCCACATAACGGTACCGCAACAGCTTCAAGATAAATCTGACTCGAGCTATTTTCAATACGCCCAAAAACTAGAAGCTGAACAAATTGGCGGCTGGGGCATTGAGCTTGAAATGGAACATGGTGAGATCACCTTCCCTTATATGCCGGTAATTCGTGTCTTTACCCCCGTAGAAACATCTGACAAAAGAGTGGGCTACCTTGTTATTAACCTCGATGTATGGGGTTTATCGTCGCGTCTTAGTTTTTCACCTGATAATGATCTTAGAGCAGAAGTTCTTAATGAAGCGGGTTATTACATAGCGAGTAACCATAGCGGTAAGCTGTTTGGCGATTCTATTCCAGAAAGAAAAGGCTACAACCTGAAAAACATCGCACCAAAGGCATGGGAAGCGATCTCTAATGATCAGGTGGGGCACGTTTTTGAAGATGGCAATTTGTTTGCGTTTAACACGGTGATGCTCGCGAATAATCAAAAGGTCCATTTACTGATTCAACTTAATCAGAAACAACTGATGGATCGAGCTGAACCGAGCTTAAGTGACCTCTCTCAAGAAGAAGTGTTTGTGTTGCTAACGGTACTGGTCTTTGCGTTTCCGTTTGCTTATTTAGTGACTCATTACCGACGTCGAAGTCTAGAAAGTAAGTTGGCACGCGCCGCATTGAGCGGCATGTCGGCCGTCATGATCTCTGATAAGCAGCATCGTACTATGATGATCAACAACGAGTTTGAGAACATGACGGGGTACAGCAAAACTCAAGTTATCGGAAAGAACGCATTGCAGCTATTGCTTGAGAATACCGACCAAGAGCTCTCAAGTTCTGATATCTGGAGTCATTTAGAGCAAGAAGAAGTCTGGGAAGGTGAAGTAGAGTGTAAGAACAAACTGCGTATTCCTTTCACCGCGATCATGAGAGTCCAGGCGGTTAAAAATAACTCTGGAAAGGTCAGCTATTATATTACTTCCTTAGTCGATATTTCTGTTAGAAAAGAGCTTGAAGTGCGTTTGCGTGTACTCAGTGAGAGAGACTCTTTGAGTAACCTTTGGAACCGACGCAAGTTCGAAGAACAGCTCGCGTATTATTCTCGCTTGGTCGAGCGTTACCCTAATGAAGCGACCACTTGCTTAGCTTTAGTCGATATTGATAACTTCAAACGAATCAATGACGAACTGGGCCACGATGAAGGCGACCGAGTGATTGCAAGTGTTGCAAGGCTTCTACAAGACAGTCTACGCAGTACTGATTTTGTTGCTCGCGTTGGGGGGGAGGAGTTTGCATTACTGATGCCACACACCTCACTGCCGGAAGCGAAACGTGTGTTGGATCGATTACGAATAGAAATAGAGCTATCCTCAGGGACTAAAGTGACGGTGAGTGTCGGTTTCACTGATTTGACAAGCAACAGCACTCGCTCATACAAATGTGCCGATGTTGGGCTCTACGAATCTAAATCGTCTGGGCGCAATACCGTCTCTATGTGCCCTAGTCATGCTGATGTCGCTTAATCTTTCATTACTCGATTAGTTTTTAATATTTCACTTGGCTTTCAACAGACTTAGCCCTTAAAAAGATTTACGTTTTAAGTGACTAACCACTTTCCTATCAAGCCATCTTTCTCGCTTCGTATCTTTTAAAGCTACCCTTCAGCAGTTCCTTTCAACATCTATAATAGGAATCTCACTTTTGAGGCGACCTATGTCACAAGTCTTATGTAGTTAGACTAAAGTCTAATGCTGATGAAAATTTGAGCTAAAATAAACAATAAGTAAACTACCTTGCTTCAGGTTGCGTCGTGTTAAGCGAACCAATAAACAGAGTGTTTACCCGATATAAAAGGGATGACACCGTTAACTTAATTCAGCTGGTTAGCTCGCCTTATCAATGGCTTGAGAGATAGCAGTAGAATTAGGTTAGCTGTAGCAAGAGTTTGGGGATCATACTGTCTGGTTAAAAGAGGCGTGGTATGTTTGTCGATTTTTTAGTGAGGTTAACCATAGGCACATTGGTCATTCTTGGCTTTCAACTGAGTGCACTGTATTTTTTACCTATGGTTGTACTGCTCAATACTCATCACAAAGAGTTTTTTGGGTGGTAGTTCAGTCGTGATACTGGAAACAAAAAACGGAGCCGTTGGGCTCCGTTTTTATTTGGTAAGAAATTACTTGAGCGTTATGCCGCTTCGATAACTTCTTCAATTCGTTTCATTGAACCTAGTAAATGTTGATCAAGTAACTCTGTTGCTTGTTCTGCATTCTTAGAGAGTACTAGCTTCATGATCATTTCGTGCTCATCAATATTGAACAGATCATCAGATGCTGTTTCAGCTGACATTGCTAAGAAGCGGTAACGTTTAACTTGGTTAATAAGTTCATCAAAGAACTTAAACATGTTCTCTGAATCAGCACCTTCAAGCAACGCGACATGGAATTGTTGGTGGCGTTCTTCCCATTCAACAGAATCAAATTCTTCTTCTACGTTCTGAAGGCGTGATAGTTTGTGGTAAGAGGTCAACACTTCTAATTCCCAGCTTTCATCGCCAGCTGAGATCGCTTTTTTAAGCAGAACGGAAGAGACCAGTCGAAGGCTTTCGTATAGGTCATTGAGTTCTTTCTTTGATACCGGAGATACCCAGCAGCCTTTCTGTGGCTCTAGCTTTACGTATTTACTCCAAGATAACTGCACTAAGGCTTCACGAATTGGAGATGCGCCTACGTTGTATCGTGCTTTTAGATCAGCAACAACGAGTTTTTGGCCAGGGGTTAACTCACCATTGAGAATATCTTGGCGAATCATCTTTGATACTTTGTCTGTGAGCGTAGGACTAGACATTACAAACCTCATGCATATTTGATTCTAGTCTGCTAATCCGTCTCTTAGAAAGAGCCCATGGAAGTTAACAGTACGTGATTCTACTGTGATTGATAATACAGCGTACTGAAAAGTTAGGCAAGATTTGTTTCATAAAAAAAGAGGGCCGAAGCCCTCTTTTATATTTTTATGCGAATCGGTTCATTCTTATAGAACGTGAACAGATGCCGTGTTTGTAGTACCAGAAGCGACTAGAGCGCCAGAAACCATTACTACGATATCGCCTTTGTTACCTAGGCCAGATTGTAGAGCGATTTCTTTACCGTTGATGTAGAACGTGTCTGTGTTCTCGATAGAGTCAACAAGAACTGGTTTAACACCTTTAGTAAGAACTAGCTGTGCAGCTGTCTTTTCGTTAGTTGTTAGAGCAAGGATGTTTGCAGTTGGGAAGTACTTACGTACTGAACGTGCAGACTTACCACCTTCAGTTGCAACAACGATTAGAGGAGCCGCTAGCTTCTCTGCTGTGTCTACCGCACCTTTACATACTGCTTCAGTAATGCGTAGACGTGGGCTGTCTAGACGAGAACCTAGCTCAGCTTTAAGAGCTGAATCAGTGCGGTTCGCGATTTGAGCCATGATAGTTACAGCTTCAACTGGGTACTTACCTTTAGCAGTTTCACCAGAAAGCATTACTGCATCAGTACCATCCATGATTGCGTTCGCAACGTCACCCGCTTCAGCACGAGTTGGACGTGGGTTGCTGATCATAGAGTCAAGCATTTGAGTTGCAGTGATAACCATCTTACGTGCGCGGTTACACTTCTCGATCATCATCTTCTGAGCGAAGATTACTTCTTCAGCTGGGATTTCAACACCTAGGTCACCACGAGCAACCATGATGCCGTCAGAAGCTTCAAGGATTGAATCGAAGTTATCTACACCTTCTTGGTTTTCAATCTTAGAAATGATGTGGATGTTCTCGCCGCCGTTAGCGTTTAGAAGCTCACGGATTTCTTTAACGTCGTCTTCTTTACGGATGAAAGAAGCAGCTACGAAATCAACGCCTTGCTCACAACCAAACTTAAGGTCAGCTTTGTCTTTCTCAGAAAGAGCTGGAAGTTGAACAGAAACGCCAGGAAGGTTAACACCTTTGTTTTCGCCTAGAGCACCGTTGTTAAGAACTTTACACTTAACTTCAGTTTCTGTTGTTGCGATAACTTCCATTTCGATTAGGCCGTCATCAACAAGGATAGTGTTACCAGCAGTTAGGTCTTTAGCGAAACCTAGGTAAGTTACTGCTACTACGTTTTTGTTACCAACAACTGTTGCGTCAGTTGTGAAAGTGAACTCTTGACCAGCTACTAGATCTACGTCGTTACCATCTTCAAGTTTGATAGTACGGATTTCTGGACCTTTAGTATCTAGAAGGATAGCAAGTTGCTCACCTTTTTTTTCCATTACTGTACGGAAGTTCGCGATACGAGTGCCGTGTTCTGCGAAGTCACCGTGAGAGAAGTTAAGACGCATAACGTTCATGCCAGCATCTACTAGTTCAGTTAGCTTCTCTACAGATTCAGTTTTAGGGCCAATCGTACATACGATTTTGGTCTTTTTCATGGAAGGTACTCTCCGGTAAGTATTGTTACAATTTGAAATTTATTTAAGGTCTGAAGATTGGTCCGCTACATCAACATTTTGTGCCTGTTGTGTAAAAGTGCGGGACTTCCAATATGTCCTTCAGAGTTGTAAGTCTTTCATCAATTTTAGTCATTTTATGACCAAAAGATTTTGATTCAATATCGGTTTTATGTGACTTACCCCACTATATAAGAGGTAAGTTGCAAAAAAATAACAGTCAGTTTTGTAATTTTTTTTCTTTTCGGGTGCGGATTCTACCACCTAATCAGTTCAATATCACTGCTTAACAATTGTCTTAGGACAAGGTTTTATCGCTATTTATTAATTTTTTGGATCAAAATAAATGGACTAAATAGTTTCGTTGTAACTATAATATGTTTCAAATCGAAACTTACTGGCCTTTTTTAAATGTCGAAACGAAACACCCAGCTCAGAAGACATGCTATTTCTAACCTCGTTAATGAAAAGGGGGAGGTTAGTGTTGATGAACTATCCGCTAAATTCGAAACCTCAGAGGTCACGATTAGAAAGGACTTAGCGTCTTTAGAGAAAAACGGTCAGCTTTTGCGCCGTTATGGTGGTGCGATTTCATTACCGAAAGAGGTTGTGAACGAAGAACTGGGTCCACAAGTTTCGACTCGAAAGATTTCATTAGCGAAAGCCGCTGCAGATTTAATTCGCGACCATAATCGCATTGTGATCGATAGCGGTAGCACGACAGGAGCGCTAATTCAGCAGCTCAATAGCAAGCGTGGTTTGGTTGTAATGACCAACTCGTTGCATGTTGCTAATGCACTTAATGAGTTGGAAAGCGAACCAACACTGCTAATGACCGGCGGCACTTGGGATACCCATTCGGATTCTTTTCAAGGCAAAGTCGCAGAATCAGTACTGCGAGCTTACGATTTTGATCAACTATTTATCGGGGCTGATGGTATCGACCTTGATAGAGGCACAACCACGTTCAATGAATTGGTTGGCTTAAGTAAAGTAATGGCTGAAGTGTCACGAGAAGTGATCGTGATGGTTGAGTCGGAAAAGGTGGGACGAAAGATCCCGAACTTAGAGCTGGCATGGGAACACATTGACATCTTAATTACCGATACAGACTTAGTCGAAGAATCCAAAGCAAGTATCGAATCACATGATGTTCGAGTGATCCTGACTGATCCAGCGTAAAAACAAATTTAAGTATTATGCATTTACCTTCCTATAATTGATCTTAATAAAGATCTGGCCTTTGCTTGCTGCCAATAGGAATAAAACGAAATTGATGGAGTGAAACTATGTGTGGAATTGTTGGTGCAGTAGCACAGCGTGATGTAGCCGAAATTTTAGTAGAAGGCCTTCGCCGCCTAGAATATCGTGGCTACGATTCAGCGGGTGTCGCTGTAGTTGATAGCGAATCTAACCTAACTCGTGTACGCCGCCTTGGTAAAGTACAAGAGCTAGCAGACGCAGTCGATCAACAACATGTTATTGGCGGTACTGGTATCGCTCATACACGTTGGGCGACACACGGTGAGCCTTCTGAAGCAAACGCACACCCACACATGTCGGGCGATATTGCCGTTGTACACAATGGCATTATCGAAAACCACGAAGCACTGCGCGCTCTGCTGCAAGAGCGTGGCTACGTGTTTACTTCACAAACGGATACTGAAGTTATCGCTCACCTTGTTGAGTGGGAACTTCGTACGTCGGCTTCTTTGGTTGAAGCGTTACAGAAAACAGCAAAACAACTAGACGGTGCATACGGCACAGTGGCAGTTGATCGTAAAGATCCTAGCCGTATTGTTGTGGCTCGCTCTGGTAGCCCGATTGTTATCGGTTTTGGTGTCGGTGAGAACTTCCTTGCTTCTGACCAACTTGCACTATTAAGCGTAACTCGTCGTTTCATGTACCTAGAAGAAGGTGATGTTGCTGAGGTTACTCGTCGTGATGTAACGGTATTTGATGTAGCGGGCGAGCGTGTTGAGCGTGAAATCGTTGAATCAAACGCAGAACACGATGCCGGTGACAAAGGTCAATACCGTCACTTCATGCAGAAAGAGATCTTTGAGCAGCCAACAGCGCTGATCAACACAATGGAAGGCCGCATCTCTGACACTTCGGTTATCACTAACGCGATTGGTGTTAAAGCGGAAGAGATCCTAAGCAAGGTTGAACACGTGCAGATCATCGCATGTGGTACGTCTTACAACTCAGGCATGGCAGCTCGTTACTGGTTTGAATCTCTAGCAGGCGTAAGCTGTGACGTAGAGATTGCCTCTGAATTCCGTTACCGTGATTTTGTTGTTCGCCCGAACAGCTTATTGGTGACTCTGTCTCAGTCTGGTGAAACGGCTGATACGCTTGCTGCACTTCGTCTTGCAAAAGAGAAGGGTTACATGTCAGCAATGACTATCTGTAACGTTGCAGGTTCTTCGCTAGTTCGTGAATCTGATTTTGCCTTTATGACTCGCGCAGGAACAGAGATCGGCGTAGCTTCAACTAAAGCCTTCACAACACAGCTAGCGGCAATGCTGATGATGGTAACTTCAATTGGTCGTCTACAAGGTCGCATCAATGAAGAGAAAGAAGCAGAGATCGTTCAAGCACTGCATCAACTGCCTGCTGATATCGAGAAAGCATTAGCGTTTGATAAAGAGATCGAAGCGCTAGCACCTGATTTTGCAGATAAGCACCACACACTGTTCTTGGGTCGTGGTGAGTTCTACCCAATCGCGATGGAAGCGTCTCTTAAACTGAAAGAGATCTCTTACATCCACGCAGAAGCATACGCGGCTGGTGAGCTTAAGCACGGTCCTTTGGCTCTTATCGATGCAGATATGCCTGTTGTGGTTATTGCACCAAGCAACGACTTACTAGAGAAGCTGAAATCAAACGTTGAAGAAGTACGTGCTCGTGGCGGTCTACTTTACGTATTCGCAGATGAAGATGCAGGCTTTGAAAGCGATGAGAACATGAAGATCATCAAGATGCCTCACGTAAGTGAAGTAACAGCACCTATCTACTACACAGTACCGATGCAGCTGTTGTCTTACCACGTAGCACTAATCAAAGGTACCGATGTTGACCAACCTCGTAACCTAGCGAAAGCGGTTACGGTTGAATAATCGTTAGCTTGTCTAAGAAAATTAGATAATAAGAAGCCCATCCTGTGATGGGCTTTTTTGTGTCTGTTAGCTAACGATCAGCGTTAGATCTAGCTTTAACGGCATTAAGCATTAAGCATTAAGCATTAAGCATTAAGTGCTTGCTCTAGGTCAGCCAAGATATCGTCAATGTGTTCAATACCGACCGACAGACGAATCATCTCTGGTGACACACCTGCTTGCTTTTGTTCCGCTTCGCTTAATTGACGGTGTGTTGTAGAAGCAGGATGACAAGCGAGAGATTTTGCATCGCCAATGTTCACCAAGCGTTTGAAGATTTGCAGCGCATCATAGAAACGAACACCGGCTTCATAACCATCTTTCAAGCCAAAAGATAAAATGGCAGACGGCTTACCTTGCATGTATTTCTCAGCCAATGGGTAGAACTCAGAGGTTGGTAACCCCGCGTAGCTTACCCAACTCACGTTCTCATGTTGCTTAAGGTATTCTGCTACTTTCAGTGCATTCTCGGTGTGTCGCTCCATGCGTAGCGACAACGTTTCTAGACCCTGCATCAACATGAAGGCATTCATAGGTGACAGTGCTGCGCCTGTATTACGCAATGGAACGGTTCGAGCGCGGCCAATAAATGCGGCTTCGCCAAAGGCTTCGGTATAAACCACACCGTGGTAAGAAGGTTCTGGTTGATTAAAGACCGGGAAGCGATCTTTGTGTTCTGCCCATGGGAATTTGCCTGAATCGACAATAACACCACCCAACGTCGTTCCGTGACCACCAACGTATTTGGTTAGCGAGTGCACCACAATATCGGCACCAAAATCGATAGGTTTACACAACACTGGTGTCGCCACCGTGTTATCGACAATCACAGGTACACCTTGTGCGTGAGCAAGCTCAGCAACACGTTCTAAGTCGATAATATTGCCTGCTGGGTTACCGATACTTTCACAATAAACCGCCTTGGTCTTTTCATCGATCAATGCCGCTAAGCTTTCAGGTTTGTCGTCTTTGGCAAAGCGAACTTCTATCCCTTGGTTTGGTAGCATATGAGCAAATAGGGTGTAAGTACCGCCGTAAAGTTGAGGTGTTGAAACGATATTGTCACCGATTTGTGCCAACGTTTGAATCGCGTAGTTGATCGCCGCGCTGCCTGCACTCACCACTAAGCCTGCAATACCACCTTCTAAGGCTGCCATGCGTTTTTCCAACACATCATTGGTTGGGTTCATTATACGAGTGTAGATATTGCCTGGTACCGCAAGGTTAAACAGGTCGGCACCGTGTTGTGCGTCATCGAATTCGTAAGCAACGGTTTGGTAAATAGGAGTCGCAACCGATTTGGTTGTTGGATCAGTGTCGTAGCCGAAGTGAATCGAGAGCGTTTCGTCTTTCATGAGTCTTCCCTGAACTATTGAATGATTTGTGTACTCTCATATTGCCGATTTTTTTATAAAAGAAAAGTATGTTTAGTCACATAGAAGAAATTGGACGAATGGGACAGAGCGTTGAGCTAGAAGATAAAGGACTAGAAAAGCAAAAAGCCAGAGCAGCGTGAACTGTTCTGGCTTTTCTAATTTGGTGGCCCCTCCCAGATTTGAACTGGGGACCGAACGATTATGAGTCGTGCGCTCTAACCACTGAGCTAAGGGGCCGTAGGGCATAGATTATAGGGGAACCAATCAATGGTGTCTAGACACTATGAGGGGCAATTCCGCTTACATCTTAGCCACTTAAATCACGTAGGCACAAAAAAGGTGAGCCAACGCTCACCTTTTTTATTTTATGCTTAAAAGCTAACCACACTAAAGCGTGTAATTACTCGTCTAGGAAGCTACGCAGAGTTTCTGAGCGGCTTGGGTGACGAAGTTTACGCAGTGCTTTTGCTTCGATCTGACGGATACGTTCACGAGTTACGTCGAACTGCTTACCAACCTCTTCAAGAGTGTGGTCAGTGTTCATGTCGATACCGAAACGCATACGCAGTACTTTCGCTTCACGAGGCGTTAGGCCTGCAAGAACGTCTTTAGTTGCACCGCGCAGGCTTGTTGCCGTTGCAGAGTCTAAAGGCAGTTCTAGCGTTGTATCCTCGATGAAATCACCTAGATGCGAATCTTCGTCGTCACCGATTGGTGTCTCCATTGAGATAGGCTCTTTAGCGATTTTCAGTACTTTGCGGATCTTGTCTTCAGGCATTTGCATGCGCTCAGCCAACTCTTCCGGAAGCGGTTCACGACCCATCTCTTGTAGCATTTGACGAGAGATACGGTTTAGTTTGTTGATCGTTTCGATCATGTGAACTGGAATACGGATAGTACGAGCTTGGTCGGCAATCGAACGAGTGATTGCTTGACGGATCCACCATGTAGCATAAGTAGAGAACTTGTAACCACGACGGTATTCAAACTTATCTACCGCTTTCATCAGACCGATGTTACCTTCTTGGATTAGATCCAGGAATTGTAGACCACGGTTTGTGTACTTCTTAGCAATCGAGATTACTAGACGTAAGTTCGCTTCAACCATCTCTTTCTTCGCACGACGAGCTTTCGCTTCACCGATAGACATACGACGGCTGATATCTTTGATGCTTTGAACAGTAAGAGACGTTTCACGTTCGATGATATCCAGCTTTTGGATAGAGCGACGGATGTCGTGTTCGTTACGTTTGATCTTTTCAGCGTATGGCTTGTCTGAAGCAAGAACTTCGTCCAACCATGCTTCGCTAGATTCATTGCCAGTAAATAGTGCAATGAAAGATTTCTTCGGCATTTTGCCGTACTCAACCGTTTGACGCATGATTAGGCGTTCTTGAGTACGTACGCGATCCATTGAAGTACGCAGTTCGTTTACTAGGTAATCAAACTGTTTTGGCGTCAGACGGAATTCTTTGAATACGTCTTGCATCATTGTTGTTGCAAGCGTTGCTTTCGGGCTTTCGTGGCCGTATTCATTGATTGCTAGTTGACGGTTTTGGTAGCTAGTGCGAAGCGCTGTGAACTTCTCAAGAGCAAGCTCAGGATCAATACCTGTATCTTCCTCTTCTTCTTCCTCGTCGTCTTCTGCTTCTTCTTTGTCTTCGTCTTCTAGATCAGTTTTAGCGAGCTCTGAACCGATGTGAGTCGCCGTTGGCGCAGCTGTGCCATCGTCGTCTGGGTCAACAAAGCCATTGATTAGATCTGTTAAGCGAATCTCTTCAGCGAGTACGCGGTCAAACTGTTCCAAGATGTATGGAATCGTGCCTGGGTACTCAGCAACAGATAATTGAACGGTATTGATACCATCTTCAATACGCTTCGCAATGTCGATTTCGCCTTCACGAGTCAGTAGTTCAACTGTACCCATTTCACGCATGTACATACGAACTGGGTCAGTTGTACGGCCAATCTCGCTTTCTACGCTTGAAAGCGCAGCAGCAGCAGCTTCAGCTGCATCTTCATCTATATTGGCATCGTCATCATTAAGAGCTAGATCATCAGCGTCAGGTGCAGTTTCTACTACCTTGATACCCATGTCATTGATCATTTGAATGATGTCTTCTACCTGTTCAGAATCCACGATTTCTGCAGGTAGGTGGTCGTTTACTTCGGCGTAGGTCAGATAGCCTTGTTCCTTGCCTTTAATAACAAGTAATTTTAGCTGTGACTGCGGATTTTGATCCATAGATGATATCCAACTTCAGGTCTGGTGAAGGACGTTGCATTCTCAAATGCAAACCAATTATGTTAACAAATTTATTAAATGCTGACTAATCAAACAGGGTTACGCTTTTAGATCTAGCATTAAAGCTAGTAGCTCCCTTTTTTCTTCGGCTGATAAACCGACACTTCTTGCTTTGGCCTGCAGGTTTTCAATTTGTTTTTCAACGCACTGGGCAAGGATATTGTCCAATGAGTCTAAAAATATGTCTTCTTGATTGTCTTCGTCGAGGGGGATTTCCCAGCTCGCGAGACGAGACAGAAGTGCCTCATGTTTGTTCTCTCGCCAATGTTCTAATAATTGGCCTGTGCTGATATGGGGGTTCACTCGGCAGATATCAAGTACTTCGACGAATAAACTTAGTCCAGGCAGCTGTAAGCCTTTGACACTTGATAAATCCGGTACCATATCAGCATAGCTCGGATTTTGGATAAGCAAAGCGATAACTTCACGCATTGGAGTGCGCTTGAGCTCTTTATGCGGTTGAGGTGTCGGGTTCTTTGTGTGAACGCGAGCACGCCTCAATTGGTTATCAAATCCAGTTCGCTCATCGAGCAATTTTTCGAGCAGTTCTTGGAAGTAACTGTCAGGAATTTTACTAATCAAGGCGCTGGCATGTGCACGCAGTGCCGATTTTCCTTCTGTTGTTCCTAAATTCAGCTTGTGTATTTCAATCAGATTATCGAACAAATAGGTCGAAAGCGGCGTCGCATTGTGGACGAGCTGTTCGAAAGCAGCCTGACCGTGTTCTCTAATATAGCTGTCTGGGTCTTCACCGTCTGGCAAGAACAGAAACTTGAGTGTGTTACCTGTTTTCAGGTATTCAAGCGCATTTTCTAGTGCGCGCCACGCGGCCTCTTTACCTGCTCTATCACCATCGTAACAACAAACCACAGTATTGGTCTGGCGGAACAACATCTGAACGTGGTCACCGGTTGTTGAGGTACCCAGTGATGCCACTGAGTAATCGACACCGTATTGCGCTAGTGCGACAACATCCATATAACCTTCAACCACAAGTACTTGAGGCGGTTCACGGTATGCTTGTAACACTTCATAAAGGCCGTAAAGCTCTTTACCTTTATGGAAGATCGGCGTTTCTGGCGAGTTTAGATACTTTGGCGTGCCGTCTTCTAAGACACGACCACCAAACCCGATTACTCGGCCTCGACGGTCACGAATCGGGAACATCACGCGTCCACGGAATCGATCGTATCGGTTGCCTTTATCGTTTTCTATCAACATGCCGCCAGTAACGAGCATGTCTTGAGCTTCTTTTTGTTGGCCAAAGTTCTTACGAACCAAGTCCCATTCATCAGCGACGTAGCCAATCCCAAACTTCTGTACGATTTCACCAGAAAGACCACGATTCTTTAGGTAATCAATCGCAGGTTTATTGGCTGATATTTTCAGTTGAGAGCGGTAAAAATTACTGATGCCGCCCATCAAATCGTAGAGGTTACGTTTTTGTTCGCTGTTGGCTCTTGGCGCCGTGGATATTTCACCGCTGCGCTGTTCTCTAGGAACATCAAGTCCTAAAAATGAGGCCAGCTCTTCAATCGCTTCAACAAAATCGAGACGTTCGAACTCCATAATGAAGTCGATAGCGTTGCCGTGTACGCCACAACCAAAGCAGTGATAAAACTGTTTTTCTTGGCTTACGCTGAAAGAAGGGGTCTTTTCGTTGTGAAATGGGCAACAAGCACCATAGTTTTTGCCTTTTTTCTTAAGTTTCACGCGTGCGTCCACAATATCGACAATGTCGAGACGCGCTAGGAGATCATCGATGAAACTACGCGGGATGTGTCCTGCCATAAAACCTTAGAAAAATGCACTAACTGAGAGTGTGGATAATAATAGTTTGAATAGGTTACAGATACAAACAAGCCGTGCGTTCCGAAGGATTGCACGGCTTGTTGCAATTTGATTTGGGATTAAGCGAGTTTAGAACGAACTAAACCACTAACTTTACCCATATCTGCACGCCCTTGAATTTGTGGTTTCAAGATAGCCATTACTTTACCCATGTCTTGCATGCCCGCAGGTTGAGCTTCTGCAATTGCGCTATCAAGTAGTGCAATAACTTCTTCTTCAGTTAGCGGTTGAGGCATAAAGCCTTCAAGTACCGTAATTTCTGCTTTTTCCACGTCAGCAAGATCTTGACGATTTGCCGATTCATATTGAGCAACAGAATCGCGACGTTGCTTAACCATTTTAACTAATATAGCAATAATGTCGTCGTCGTTCAGAGTGATCCGTTCGTCAACTTCACGTTGCTTAATTGCTGAAAGAGCTAAGCGGATAGTGCCAAGGCGCGGTTTGTCCTTGGCTTTCATCGCTAATTTTTGCTCTTCTTTGAGTTGTTCAATAAGAGCCATAACTCAGTCCTTATGGATTAAGTTATTAGTACAGACGAACGCGACGTGCGTTTTCGCGAGCTAGCTTTTTAGCGTGACGCTTTTGAGCTGCTGCTTTAGCGCGTTTGCGAACTGTAGTTGGCTTTTCGTAATGCTCACGACGACGCACTTCAGAAAGGATACCTGCTTTTTCACAAGAGCGCTTGAAACGACGTAGTGCAACGTCGAACGGTTCGTTTTCACGTACTTTAACTATTGGCATATGCCTTTCACCTCAGGGGTTATTCATTATCGCTGGTTACTCAGTACCAAATCAGAGAAGTTACCCATCGAGCTAACTCTCTATTCGCGTTTGGCCATTAACCAGCTTGATCAAAAATGGTGCGGAATTTTAATCCGATCACAGTGGCTTTGTAAAGCACTTTGTCGATTATAGTCTGTACAATATTTGTTTGAAGAGCTTAGGCAGGGTAATATTGCGCTAATTTCCCATTTTAGACGAAAGCGTGCCGAGAAAATTATGCGCATTATTGGTATTGAAACCTCTTGTGATGAAACAGGAATCGCAATTTATGATGATGAGCAAGGGCTGCTTTCTCATCAGTTATACAGCCAAGTAAAACTGCACGCCGATTACGGTGGTGTGGTACCTGAGCTAGCGTCGCGTGACCACGTAAAAAAAACTATTCCACTGATTAAAGCGGCATTGGCAGAAGCGAACCTAACGTCGAAAGACATTGATGGCGTGGCTTACACAGCTGGTCCCGGTTTAGTTGGTGCATTGCTTGTGGGTGCAACGATTGGTCGCAGTATTGCTTATGCGTGGGGCGTGCCTGCTGTGCCAGTGCACCATATGGAAGGTCACCTTCTTGCGCCAATGCTAGAAGACAATCCTCCACCATTCCCATTTGTTGCTCTGCTGGTTTCTGGCGGTCATACCATGATGGTCGAAGTAAAAGGCATTGGTGAATACCGAATCCTTGGTGAATCGATTGATGATGCGGCGGGTGAAGCGTTTGATAAAACCGCGAAGCTGATGGGCTTAGATTACCCGGGTGGCCCGTTGTTATCTCGACTTGCAGAAAAAGGGACTCCGGGGCGTTTTAAGTTCCCACGTCCAATGACCGATCGCCCAGGGCTAGATATGAGCTTTTCTGGTTTGAAAACGTTCGCGGCAAATACCATTCGCGCTAATGACAATGATGACCAAACTCGTGCTGATATTGCTTACGCGTTCCAAGAAGCCGTTTGTGCGACCTTGGTAATAAAATGTAAGCGTGCCTTGGTAGAGACGGGCATGAAACGTATCGTGATTGCTGGCGGTGTTAGTGCCAACAAACAGCTACGTATTGAGCTTGAAGCGCTGGCGAAGAAAATCGGTGGTGAGGTTTACTACCCACGCACTGAGTTCTGTACTGATAATGGTGCGATGATTGCTTACGCGGGTATGCAACGCCTTAAAAATGGTGAAACGGCTGATTTGTCTGTTCATGCCACGCCGCGTTGGCCAATTGACCAACTAGAGCCAATTGCTTAACCAGTAGCAATAGTTCAACGAGAAACCGTCGATCAACAAGAAACAATCGATCAACAAAAGCTAAGCGCAGAATAAACCAGTGTGTTTCGATAAACGGTCGCCTTGTGCGGCCGTTTTTATATCCTAGCTTACCGACTATATGTCGATAAATAATTGCTAATAGAGATTAGGGAAGAACAATGAACAAGTTTACAGTAGACAATCAGTCGATGGCGTACCTAGATGAAGGTCAAGGCCCTGTTGTTGTGTTAGGTCACAGCTACCTTTGGGATAGTGCAATGTGGAAGCCGCAGATCGATGCATTAAAAACTCAGTATCGCTGTATTGTTCCAGAGCTTTGGTCTCATGGTGAGTCACAGGCTGCACCAGCTTCGATGCGTAACTTGAAAGATTACGCTCAGCACGTTTTGGCTCTGCTTGATCATTTAGAGATCGAAGAATTCTCTGTGGTTGGCTTATCGGTTGGCGGTATGTGGGGAACAGAGTTGGCGGAGTTAGCTCCTGCACGAATCAAGTCTCTGGTACTTATGGATACCTTTGTTGGTTTAGAGCCAGAAGTTGCTCATGCTAAATACTTCAGCATGCTAGACACCATTACTCAAACCAAAATGGTTCCTCAGCCGATTGTAGAAGCGGTTGTTCCACTGTTCTTCGCCAATGATGCTCAAACTAACTCACCAGCTTTAGTGGAAGGTTTTACTCAGCAGCTATCGTCACTTGAGGGTGAGAAAGCAGAAGAAGTCGCACGAATCGGTCGAATGGTGTTTGGGCGTCGCGATATGATTGAAGCGGTAGAGAACTTTGCACTGCCTGTTTTGATTGCCGTTGGACAAGAAGATAAGCCACGTCCGGCACTTGAGTCATACCTAATGCACGATTGCATTACGGGCAGTGAGTTAGTGGTGATTCCTGGTGCTGGTCATATTAGCTCGCTAGAGCAGCCAGAGTTTGTGAACACAATGCTGAAGACGTTTTTAGATAAACATCTGCTGTAAGCTCTTAAAGACTGAATAGTCTTGATCGACTGAGACTTGTGTCGGTTTAAATTTATCCCAGTTTAAAAATGGTTCGGCTTAGACATGACAGTTTAAGCCGATTTTTTTTGCCCGAGTTTGGGTTCACTGCCATCGAGTAGGCGACGAATATTCTGATGGTGACGTAGGACGATCAAACAACACAGCATGGCCACAGGCAGTGTGTATTGAGGTTTGACTAACCAAGCGTAGAAAGGTGCGAGCAACACAGTAACCAGTGCCGCTAAAGAAGAATAACGAAACAAAAATGCCACAACCAACCAAGTCGCCATGATCATGCCCGTTAGATCGAATCCAATTGGGGCGATGGCTCCGAGTGCTGTTGCGACGCCTTTACCACCTTTAAAGTGGAAGAATATAGGGTACATATGACCAAGGCATGCAGCAATCGCCACGACGCCTAAAATGATCGAGTCGATATTGAGGTAGTAGCCAAGCCAGACTGGAATGGTGCCTTTAAGCATGTCACAAAGTAGCACGGCTGCAGCGGCGCCTTTGCCGCCCACACGCAGTACATTGGTGGCCCCTGGATTGTTGGAGCCTACCGTTCTTGGATCAGGAAGTCTTAAGACTCGGCATATCAAGACCGCACTCGAAATTGAACCTAGCAAATAGGCTGCAATGATCATGATAAGTGCCAAAGGGGTCATGTTTTTCCTTAAACGGTTATAAGTCTAACGATGGGAAAATAATGCTCAATCCAAGAGTAATTGATATCATATCTGGAATTACACGAATAATACGTTTTTTTCCCCCATATGGGTATCCGACCTCTAAAAGGACAAGTCATGGCACTGGATAAAGTTTTCATTGAACAGCTAGAAGTAATTACAACGATCGGTGTTTACGATTGGGAACAAGAGATTAAACAAAAACTTGTGCTTGATATTGAAATGGCTCATGACAACCGCCCTGCAGGTAAGAGTGATGATGTTGTCGATGCTTTGGATTACTCGACAGTCAGCACTGCCGTACTTGACCACATTGCGAATGGCCGATTCCTATTGGTTGAGCGTGTGGCAGAAGAAGTCGCTGAATTAATCATGACTCAGTTCTCAGTGCCTTGGATTAAAATCCGTTTAGCGAAGCCTGGCGCAGTGCCACAAGCAAAAGCAGTCGGTGTGATCATCGAACGAGGTCAAGCATGACAATAGCCTATGTTGGTGTTGGCACGAACATAGACCGCGACAAGCATGCAAGGGTGGCATGGACAGAGCTTCAATCGTTAGGGACTAACCTTAAATGCTCTAAGATCTATCATTGTGAGCCTGTAGGGTTTGAAAGCCATTCGTTTTATAACTTTGTGATAGAGCTCGACACGTCACTCTCATTGACTGAATTTTCACAGCAACTTCGTAAAATTGAGTTTAAATGGGGTCGATCTCAAGATGCTCATAAACTTCAAGATCGAAAGCTCGATCTTGATATTGTGCTGTTTGGAGACGTGGTTTCTGAAAGCGAACCAGAATTACCACGCAGTGATATCTATAAATATCCTTTTGTAACACAACCACTTTATGATCTGTGTCCTGCGAGAGTGATCCCGCAAGATGGAAGAACCGTCAGTGAAATATGGCAGAAGATGCAGCAATTAGATTCGCTCTCTGTCGTAGATATAAAACTATAATTTTTAAGGTAAGTAATGAGTTATTTTGAAGCGTTTATGTTGGCGTTGGTGCAAGGCTTTACTGAGTTTTTACCTATTTCCAGTTCTGCACACTTAATCCTTCCTTCTGCTGTATTAGGTTGGGAAGATCAAGGCTTGGCTTTTGATGTGGCTGTCCACGTTGGTACTTTGGCCGCAGTAGTTATCTATTTCCGCAAAGAAGTGGTCTCTCTTTTGAGCGCATTCTTTGGTTCCGTGTTTAAAGGTGATCGTAGTAAAGAAGCGAAGCTCGCGTGGATGATCATTCTCGCGACGATTCCCGCGTGTATCTTTGGTTTGTTGATGAAAGATATTGTTGAGCTTTATTTGCGCAGTGCGTGGGTGATTGCGACGACAACGATTATTTTTGGTCTGTTGCTATGGTGGGTGGATAAGAACTCAAGCCTGCGTGATGACGAATACCAAGCGGGTTGGAAAAAGGCGCTGTTTATTGGTCTTGCTCAAGCAATGGCGATCATCCCAGGTACGTCTCGCTCTGGCGCAACGATTACCGCAGCACTTTACCTTGGTTTCACACGTGAAGCCGCGGCTCGATTCTCTTTCCTAATGTCTATCCCAATCATCACTCTGGCGGGTGGTTACTTAGGTTTGAAGTTAGTGACCAGTGGTGACCCTATCCATGTTGGCACCTTGCTAACGGGTATCGTGGTTTCTTTCATCAGTGCTTATATCTGTATTCACTTCTTCTTGAAGCTTATCTCACGTATGGGTATGACACCGTTTGTTATCTACCGCCTGATTCTAGGTTTTGGTCTATTTGCTTTCTTGATGATGCAGTAGCATTCGCCTTACGTAGACAAATGTTCCGCTCTACAGATTGAAACGAAAAACCCGCCTAGTCGCGGTTTTTTTAATGCATGGTAATCAGCGTTATGGCGATTAATTATCAGCGATTTCTGATAGGGCATTTTCAATTGCGATGGATCTACGTTTCTCTTGTTCTTCTCGAATATCTTTACCTTTAAAACCATCGGCAATTATCACTTTGACTTCGACTTGAAGCGCTGCTTGGTAAGCCACTTCAAAACGCGCTTTCTGAGGGTAAGGCTGATCTTCTAACCCTTTACGACCAGCATGATCGGCTTGGCAGCAAAGCAGTATGTCGTTGAGCCTGTCTGGTTTACGCCAAACATCAAACTTGTTCAGAACCTTGAGAAAGGTGGTTGGCTTGAGCTCGCCTGCACGGTGGATATTAGAATGTTGCTCGCAAACTAACAGTGCGAGATCTCTGAATTCATTGGGCACTCTGACTCTTTCACACAGCTTCTTAATGATTTTTAAGCCTGTATGGCAATGCATTTTGTGGCTTGGCCACTCACTTTCTGGCGTGACGCCTTTACCTAAATCATGTACTTGAGCGGCAAAACGCACGGGTAATGATGAGCTTAATCGCGCAGCTTGTTGAGCAACCATCAGAGTGTGGATGCCCGTGTCGATCTCAGGGTGCCATTTTTCAGGTTGAGGTACACCAAACAGCGCGTCAATTTCAGGCAACACAACAGCCAATGCACCACACTCTTTCAGTACAGAAAGGAACACCTCAGGATGCGGAGTGCTAAGGGATTTATGCCACTCTTGCCAAACTCGCTCTGCCGTAAGATGTGCCAGTTCACCGGATTGAACTATCTCACTCATCATCACCATGGTTTCTGGTGCAACCATAAAGTTGAGATGATGGAGTTTGGCGGCGAAGCGAGCCACACGCAGCACACGCAGAGGATCTTCAACAAAAGCATCCGAGACGTGCCTTAGAACACGATCAGAGAGATCTTTCTGGCCATGGTACGGATCGTAAAGTTGGCCTTTATCGTCTTGAGCAATGGCGTTGATGGTCAGATCTCGACGCATGAGATCTTCTTCCAAACTCACATCTGGTGCAAAGTAACATTCGAAACCTGTGTAACCCGAACCTGACTTTCTTTCGGTGCGAGCCAGTGCGTGCTCTTCTTTGGTCTTTGGGTGTAAAAATACAGGGAAGTCTTTGCCTACTGCAGTAAAGCCAAGGTTTTCCATCTCTTGAGGGGTACTCCCTACCACGACCCAATCTCTATCATAGCTATCAATGTTGAGCAGCTTATCGCGCACTGCTCCACCGACTAGGTAGCGTTGTAGCCCATTCTCTTTTGGTAGGCTATCGTATATTTGCAACTTATCACCTCGAAATGTTTTATCACTGCTGGACTTTACTGCAAGCAATGGTACTTTCCATTAATCGTAATTATAGGGCAGCACATGTATAAGGAATATTTTGGCTTCGTTGAGATGCCATTTTCGATTGTACCAAATTCTCGCTACTTGTTTTTAAGTCAGCGCCATCAAGAAGCGATGCAGAACCTACAAGCCGGTTTAGGCGAAGGTGGGGGCTTTGCGATGCTTACTGGTGAAGTCGGTACAGGAAAAACAACGGTCGCCAAAGCGATGTTGTCATCACTCGATAATCAGACTCAAGCTGGCCTTATACTTAACCCTACGTTTTCCAATACGGATTTACTGGAAGCTATCTGTGATGAGTTTGAGGTTGAGTACCCTGAACAAGCATCGTTGAAACAGCTGAGTCAGGCCATTCATCACTTCCTGCTCGATAGTCATGCTGAAGGCATTCAAACCTTATTGGTGATTGATGAAGCCCAACATCTCGCAGCTGATGTGCTGGAGCAGCTGCGCCTTCTGACCAATTTAGAAACCGACAGTCGCAAGCTGTTAAAAGTACTGTTGGTCGGCCAGCCGGAATTACAACAGCACTTACAAACCACTCAATTACGTCAGCTAGCACAGCGTATTACAGGTCGCTATCACTTACTGCCTCTTAATACTGAAGAGACAGGCAAGTACATCGCGTTTCGTTTAGAAACGGCGGGTGGCGAGCAGATGCTGTTTTCGAATCGTTCAATCAAGTTGATCGCCCAATATACTCATGGTATTCCAAGGCTCATTAACTTGGTGTGTGACAAAGCCCTGCAATTGGCTTTTCATGATGGTGAGCAATTACCGAACAATGAAACGGTTAACCGAGCGTGTCAGCAAGTTATGTCGTTTCAGGCCGATGTGTATCATGTCGAAAAGCCTCGAGCTTCTCACGTAGTACCCAAGTTATTCCAATACGCTGGGATTGCTACATTAAGTGTCGGCCTTGCAATGGCGACCTTTAATTTTGCTCCAAGCTATATCAATTCATGGCAGTCGGCTGAGACTTCAAGTGAAATGAAAACAGAAGTGTCTGCACAGACTCAGCGCTCTTTGGTGGCGAATGAACCTCAGTTGGTTGCTGAGCCAAAACCTTCCAAGTTTGCTTTACCACAAGATATTCAACAGCACTTGATGCAGGGAACCAATCGTTCTCTCGCTATTAAGGACTTGTATACGCTCTGGGGATATCAGTCTTCACTGCGTGATGGCTTGTGCTTAAGTGAGCCGCAAAGTGTCTTTGTGTGCGAGCAACAACAGTCAAATTTGGATACATTGTTAGATCTTGGCGTACCCGTGGTCCTTAATCTGGATATTGTTCAAGAGCCAGTGTTTGCTGTGCTTTATGGTGCGTCTGAGGAGTCTGTCGAGCTCCTGGTTAACGAAAAGCTTTTGGTGATGCCTAAGCGTACCTTAAAGAAAATCTGGCAAGGTGATTATGTCGCGATTTGGAAACAGCCACTCAGAGAGACGCTCAAAGAGGGTTATCAAGGTGAGGCGATTGCACTACTTGATCTGCTATTGTCTGAAGTTTTGGGTGAAGACGTATCGGGCAGTGATGTATTTGACTATGAGTTAAAAATGAAAATTGAAGCGTTTCAAATGTGGCAAGGCATGTCAGTCGATGGCATTGCAGGAAAACGCACGCTGGCAAGATTACAAAGATTGGCTCAACTCGACTCGCCTAAGTTGATGTCACTCGATGGAGGCGCAAGTTAATGTCACGCATTATGCATGAGCTTAATCAGTCGTCTGCTAAGCAGCCGCCTCTTAACCAAGCGTCTCTTAACCAATCATCTTTTAATAGCCCCAGCTTCAAAGGCTACCAAAATCATCATGTGCCAAGTTCTGTTAAAGGGATTAGCAATAAACGAGGCTCATCGTTAGCCATGGGGCTACTCCTTATCTTGGTGCCTTCTTTGTTGGTGGGTGGTGTTCTGGCTTATCAATCGTATAACCAACAAAAAAATTCGGCTAGCCAAGCTACCTATGTAGCTCTACCTGAATCAAAATCTCAATCAGACCTTGAGCCTCAGATCGCTGATGCTGATATAGCCAATGTGGATGCTGTGTCAGTGGATGCAGAAGATGAAGTATTATTCGCAGTTCGCCCAGCACCAGTAAGCCAACCTTTGAAAGCACTGCCACGCCAAGAGGTGTATGCGCAGATTGGCTCTGAAAGTACGAATGTCGCTGGTGGAGCTATTGTGCCTGTGGCTAGTTCAGAGAGTAGTGCGCGAACATCAGAAGAGTCAGAGTTATCACTAGCTCAGCAAGAGGTTCAGCCAGGTGTTAGCAATGAGAATACGACTCTGCAATCGGACAGTGATTTACTGCAAGGGCTAGATCTCAGTGAGTTACCACCTGATTTGGCCTTAAAGCTTGAATCAATGATGGGTGAGCAACAAAGCGCACCTGAGCCAATGGACTCACGTCCAGCAGGGCAGGTAGGGGCTCAGGTCATAGAATTAGAGTCTCACAGCAATAGTTTATCTGGGGTATTACCTAAGCTAGACCTGCAAACTCACATGTATTCGAGTAGTGAAACCAAGCGCTGGGTCAAAGTGAATGGCCAAGAAGTGGCGCAAGGAGATTGGATTGGACAAGACATTCAATTACTGGAAATTAAGCCACAATCAGTGATTATCGAGTTCAATCAACAGAAAATAGAAATCCCCGCTCTGTACGAGTGGAAAGGCTAAAAGCTAGATAGCCCCAGTGACTTAGAGAACAGACAAATAAAAAGGAGCACCGAGGTGCTCCTTTTTGATATTCGATACTGAATTTACTCTGTTTAGCGCAAGATAAGCCAAACAGGTAGAGTGATCAGCTTATGACCAGCCGTTTGGTGACTTTCTGCGACGAGGTATAATGTGTGGCAGGACAAGGCCAAGAAGTAGACCAATACCAGCAACACCACCACCATACATAAAGTATTTCAGTAGTAGATCATCTTTTTGAGTGTCTAGCTTAGCGCGTAGCTCACGGTTCTCTGTTTGAGAGCTCGTAAGTTGTTGGCTAATCTCGCTGTAGTTTTGCTCAAGTTCAGAAATTTGCTTGTTACGAGAGTCTAGAGAGCTCGCTAGGCCAGCTTTTTCGCTGTCAGCACTTTGACGTGCATTCGCTAGCTTGCCTTTAACTTCAGTTAGCTCTTTCTCTAGCTTAGGCATACGCAGAGCCATGCTTTCTTGAGTGCTTACAAACTTACTTTCTACCCAGCCTTTACGGCCGCGGCTGTCTTGAACCTGGGTGTAACCCGTGCTCTTGTTAGTTTGTAGGTAAGTAATCTTTTCACCAGCATCAACACTACCGATGATACGGAATGTGTTGTTTGGGCCAGAATGCATATAAGTAAATAGTTTGTCAGCAATATAACGGTCTTGTGCAAAGGCAGCTGGAGCCGCAAGCATTGCGAGCAAAACTAAGCTAATCAGTTTTTTCACAGTAAATCCCTTAACGATTCAAATTGGGTAGGCGTATGAGTCAGCCTCAATGAGCAAATAATATTTAGTTTCTTTATGCGGTGCAACAAAGAAGGGAGGCAAAGCCTCCCTTTCTGTGCGTTTGAGTCAATAATGACATGGTATTTACATATCATTACCGAAGCTCACCGTTTTCTGACGCTAATATTTACTAACGCCAGGGCTATTACATAGTAAACATAGCCTGAATTGCGTAGAAGAACACAACAGCAAGTAGAGCACCTGCAGGTAGCGTTACAATCCACGAAGCAACGATGTTACGCACAACGCCTAGGTTGAGTGCTGCGATACCACGAGCAAAACCGACACCTAAAACCGCACCAACCAATGTTTGCGTGGTTGAAATCGGAAGGCCAGTACCAGAAGCAAGTACAACCGTACATGCCGTTGCTAGTTGAGCGGCAAAGCCACGGCTAGGTGTTAGTTCTGTAATACCAGTACCCACGGTTGCCATTACTTTATGACCCATGGTAGCAAGACCAACAACGATACCAATACCACCTAGTGGAAGAATCCACCATGCGATAGTGCTCTTACCTGAGATTTCACCCATGTGCTCAACCGTTGAAACAACAGCAGACAGTGGACCAATCGCATTCGCAACGTCATTTGAACCGTGTGCGAATGCCATCGCACAAGCTGTGATAACCATTAGTACGCTGAAGATACCTTCAACGCCAGCAAAGCCATGGTCTTCTTCGCGATTAGCAAATTTCTTTTGAATGTATAAGTAACCGCCAACCATGACTAGAGCAGAAACACCAGCTGCCCATAACCAGGCTTCAGTGCCGCTTAGGTGAAGGCCAACGTGCTTAAGACCTTTCTTGATTGTTACAAGTGCAATAACCATTGTCGTAATGAACATGTACACAGGCACAAAACGCTTAGCGTTAAACAACGGATTTTCTGTATCGAATATCAGTCGTTGGGCACTGACAAAAATAAGATAGGCGAAGATGCCGGAAATCAACGGTGTGACAATCCAACTACCCACAATACCTTGAACGCTGTTCCAATCTACAGCTTCTGTACCTACAGACACACAAGCAAAACCGATGATTGCACCGATAATTGAGTGAGTCGTTGATACTGGCCAGCCCATGTATGATGCTAGAAGCAACCATGTACCAGCAGCCAGCAGCGCCGACATCATGCCGTACACAAGTACATCAGGTTGATGAGCGAATAGAGACGTTTCGATAACACCTTTACGGATCGTGTCTGTTACTTCGCCGCCCGCAAGATAAGCACCTGCGAATTCAAAGATCATTGCGATAATGATCGCTTGTTTAACGGTTAGAGCTTTAGAGCCTACTGAAGTGCCCATTGCATTCGCAACGTCATTTGCACCAATACCAATAGCCATCAAGAAACCGAAAGCTGCTGCAACAATAATCAGGACAGTGCCGTAGTTAGCAAGGATATCCATCGTAATACCTAGTTGTTTGATAACAAGCGGAACAAATTTAGACGCAAAAAACCGCTCAGCGAGAGGAATACTCAGCGCATAAGTGGTTTGGTTAAAAAATGCTCTTCGTTATATAGTTAGCGTATGATTTAAGATCGAGAAAGCATTACTTCAAGACGAGCGCCTACACGCTGTGCTTGATCTGCAATACCACCAACCCATTCAAGAATTTTGTATAAGAACATGATGTCAACTGGATTCATATCGTCTTCAATCGCCATTAATTGTTGGCGTAATTCGATCTGCATCGCGTCCGTGTCATCTTCAATTACATCTAACTGATGAATCATTTCAGCAACGAGTGTTACTTCACGGCCCTTAAAGCCAGTCTCAAGTAATTCGTCTAATTCATTGATTACGTTTTGTGCTTGGTTCGCTGCATCTAGACAACGTTTAACGTAAGCGATGAAGTTTTCTTGCATTGGAGCAGGAATGACAAGTTGACGACCATATACACGGCCAGCAATGTCTTTCGCTAGGTTTGCGAGTTTGTCTTGTTGAGTTAATAGCTCCAACATATCGGTGCGATCAACTGGCATAAACAAACCACGAGGAAGTTTAAGGCGAATTTCACGTTTTAGTACGTCAGCTTCTTTCTCAAGGTGAGAAATTTGAGCTCGAATTTCTGATGCTTTCTCCCAGTCACCCTTTGAAGAAACTTCAAAGAAATTAACTAGGTGAGAACAACATTCGTTCACGCATACTACGTGACGCTGCAAAGGTTTAATTGGGGACTTTGCAAATAACCCCATAATTGTATTTACTGGCATGGTCATCCAACCTAATAAATAATAACCTTAAAACAACATACACCATATTCATGGTGAAATGTTAAGCGATGGCTACAAAGTCGCGCATGTTAACCTAATCAATGTCTCATTAAAACTGTTTTAGATCATCATAAGGGCGATATTTCTGACTTGCTGAGTTTTCAAATTGGCAATATCCTGTCCCTATCTTCACAGAAAGGTATAACTATGGAAACCGAGATAGAACTGAAGTTTTTTGTTTCTCCTGATTTTTCAGAGACTTTACGCAATAAAATTGCTGAAACTAAAGTACTTCAGCACAGTTGTCGCGAGCTAGGTAACATCTACTTTGACACCCCTGACAACTGGCTACGTAAGCACGATATTGGCTTTCGTATTCGACGTTTTGATGACGTATTTGTACAAACCGTAAAGACGGCTGGTCGTGTGGTTGCTGGTCTACATCAAAGGCCTGAATACAATGCAGAACACGATAGCAATGAACCTAAGCTAGCCCTACATCCAGAGGATATCTGGCCAGCGGGTAAAGACATCGAAACGTTGCAAACTGAGCTGACTCCTCTGTTCTCTACCAACTTCACTCGTGAGCAGTGGTTGATTGGTATGCCAGATGGCAGCCAGGTTGAGGTTGCGTTCGACCAAGGCTTCGTTGAGTCAGGCGATCTGCAAGAACCGATTTGCGAAGTCGAATTGGAACTTAAATCGGGTCAAACGGATGCTCTATTTACATTGTCTCGTCAATTCTGCGAACAAGGTGGCATGCGTTTGGGGAATCTCAGCAAAGCTGCTAAAGGTTACCGCCTTGCTCAAGGTTATCAAGGAGATGAAGTCACTCCTTTGACCTTAGTTGATACTGACAAAAGTGATACTGTTGAATCATGTTTCATTCAATCTTTAGAGCATGCTCTCGCTCATTGGCACTCTCACGAGCAGATTTTTACTGAGCGTCAATCGATTGAAGCGTTACATGAGATAAGCCATTCGCTAAGTTTTATTCGTCAAACCTTCACTATCTATGGTGACATTGTTCCAAGACGCGCGAGTGCTATTTTACGCCAAGAACTTAAGTGGCTTGAGCAAGAACTTGATTGGCTAAAAAGTTATGACCACTTCGAAGATTTACTCGAAGATAAAGGTCACGTGCTGCGTAAGCTAGATGCACGTAAGTTCTTGGTCGCTGAGCTTAAAGAGATGCAAGAGCAACTGCCAGATCGTGAAGACCTTCTGACCTTGCTGAGTTCTGCTCGATACACCGGTTTATTATTAGATCTGAGCCGTTGGATCTTGTCTCGTGGCTGGCAACCTTTCTTAGATGAAAAGGCACGTGAGCAAATGGCTCGTGGTATCGAATGGTTTTCCGTGCAGCAACTCGATCGTACATGGGCCGATTTGATGGAAGCTTTCCCGCCAGAGCGAGTGATGACCAGCCAAGCGTATATTGATCAGCAATACCGTTTGATGCGTAATCTGTATTCTGGCGTTGGTTTCGCGAGCTTGTATAATGACGATGAACGAAACAGCTTCCGTTTGCCATGGGCCGATATGGTGCAAGGCATTGATGACTTGCTGGCACTTAAAACGTTAGAGCCTTTGACTGAGAAGTTGGAAGGCGATGAGAAGGTTCAGCTAGAGCGTTGGTTGGCTCGCCAAGAAGTGTCTATTCTGCATGCGATGGAGCAGACACGACAAATCAGCGTTGAGGTTGAGCCATACTGGCAAGACTAAACTCAATACCGATATCAGTATAAGTATGAATTTGAAAATAGGGCTTCGGCCCTATTTTTTTGTTTGTTGCTCGAGCTTTTCTAGTCGCTCTAGTATTTTTTGTTGTTGCTCTATGATCTTTTCAAGATGCTTCTCTTTGTTTTCTGCTCGTTGATTCTCATGGTGAGTGGGGGAGGTGATCAGAGAAGTAATCAAGCCTGAAATCATACCAAAAACACCCACACCGCAAATGATCACCAGAGAGGCGACTAATTTCCCTGAGTTCGTCACGGGGTAATGATCGCCGTACCCTACGGTACTGATGGTAACGAAAGCCCACCACAAAGCATCTTGGCCAGTGGTAATGTTGGCATTGGGATCTTTGTGTTCTAACAGCAGGATTGTTCCTGCTCCTATGGTTAGGAGAATAACCAGTAGCAGAATAATTGAGGCGAGTGTGGTTTCTTTGCGATTACGAAACAGCTCTCTAAAAACACGTTTACCCGAGCGGAGCACAAGAATGACACGCAGGATCTGAAAAATGCGAGCGAAACGAAGTGGTTCGATCATTGGGATGCTTGCTAAGAAATCGATCCAGTGTACTTTTAGATATTCTTTCTTATTTTGTGATCTCAATAGATCAATCGTGAGCTGAAAAAGAAAAACACTACAGATTATAAAATCGAGGCCGATAAGAACTTGTTTTGATTCTTTATCAATCGGTGCAAACAATAAGCCTGAGATCACAAATAACGCTAAGAAAGAGAGAATCAGTGATAATAAGCTCATCGGCTTGGTTGTGTCTTTGATACTATTTGACATTCATACGAGGCTCAAAATAAATCGCGAACTTTGACTGACATAGCCACCTCGCGGATATAGAAGCCATCAATATATAAGAATTAATGGAGAACTGACAATGACTAAACTGTCATTCAAGCCGTGGGAAAGGATAATCTCTGACGTTCGTCTCGTTCCAAAAATGGTCATGCTGATGATATTCAGCACTATCTTGATCATTTCGAAGCAGTTATGGGACGCAAGTACGTTTTACGATTCATTGCTTGCTGTAACCAATAATGCGCAAGTTGCACAGCAGCATTATGAGACTTACCTAGTTCAAGTGGCTTGGCAAACAGCCTTGATGATCATTGTGTTTGTGGTTCTTCTATTAGCGGCGGCGCGCGTTATGCTTCGCCAAACTCAGTACCTTAATGACGCCATTAAAACCATGGCCGATAAGAATCTATCAGTGCCGATTGAAATGGACTGTAAAGATGAATACGGCGATGTGGCACGCGAGCTTGAAAAAACTCGCGTCCAACTGAACGACATGATCAAAACTCAAGTGGCTTCTTCTGACGAGCTATTCGCTCTGACAGAAGTGATGACCATTAGCATGTCAGAAACCAAAGATTCGGCTCAAGAAGAGTTCAACGAGATCGATCAGCTAGCGACAGCAATGAGTGAGATGACGTCTACCGTGCAAACTGTCGCTGAGCATGCGCAAAGTGCTTCTTCATTGACTGAACAGGCATCAGGCCAAGCATTGACTGGTCAGAAGTTCGTTCAAGGCTCAGTTTCTAAGATGAGTGAGTTATCTTCAGATATCGCAGCATCTGCAGCAGCGGTAAACCAAGTAGAAGAGCGCGTTGACTCAATTGGTAGCGTTGTGGGTACTATCCAAGGTATTTCAGAACAAACGAACCTGTTAGCACTGAACGCAGCGATTGAAGCCGCGCGTGCAGGTGAAGCGGGACGTGGTTTTGCGGTTGTTGCCGATGAGGTTCGTAACCTTGCGCAGCGTACTCAACAAGCGACAGTCGAGATTCAAGACATGATCAGTCACCTACAAAGCAGCGCTAACTCAGCCGTAGAGTTGATGGAGAAGAGTGTTGTAGAAGCGGCTGAAGGCGTTGATCTGGTAACCAATGCTGGTTCAGAGCTAGATGGCATCGTAAGCCAAGTCAACCAAATCAATGATATGAACTTCCAGATCGCGACCGCTGCAGGCCAACAGAGCAGTGTTGCTGAAGAGATGAGTGTAAACCTAACGAATGTTCGTGAGCTTGTTGAAGCCTCTGTAGTGGTCGTTGGTGAACTGTTAGAGACTTCTCAGCTCATGGAAACCAACGCGCAAGAACTGGACGGTAAGATTAAACAATTTAAGGTTTAATCATGGGATCTTGGCTTTTATTCCTCAGAGGTACTTCTAGTATTCGATAGCTAGGAAAGACCCGATTCGATAAGTTAACCGATAAAACGCCCACATTGCTAATGTGGGCGTTTTTTATTGGCGTAACTTTGGTATAACTTATCCTTAGATATTAAAACAGGTTCTCAAAGCTCGTTGTTAAACTTGCCTGTTAAAACTATTTACTAAAGAACAGAACCAATTGTTCGGCGCGCAGCTTACACAAGGAAGAAACATGCCATTGCCTTCTCAACTCACCACGCATTCCCAGTCTGCTTTTGAGCAATTATTAGAGCATCAAAGTGAAGCCATCAATGCTTGGCCAGAGCCAATGATTGAAGATCTTAAACGTGTACTCGGTTTAAGTTGTTTTGTTGCTGATTGCTTACAGCGTGATACGGTTTTATCCAACTCTCTACCTGATATGCTGGCATGTGAAGAGCGTGCTGAAGGGTATCGTCAGCGATTAGCCGAGTTACTTTCAGGTTGTGCCGATGAAATGAGTGGCCAGCGTGTGCTGCGTCAATTCCGTAATCGAGAAATGACCTACATTGCTTGGCGTGATTTTTTGGGCGAGTGGGAGCTAGAGCAGAGCTTAAGCCATCTATCGATGTTGGCAGAGGCGATGATCTTCGAGACCTATCAGTGGCAGTACGATATTTGCTGTAAAGAGTGGGGCACACCTTGTAATGATCAGGGTGAAGCGCAGCCGATGTTGATCATCGGTATGGGCAAGCTCGGTGGCGGTGAGCTTAATTTCTCTTCTGATATCGATCTGATTTTTACTTACCCTGAAAATGGTGAAACCCAAGGGGCACGACGAAGTATCGCCAACGCCCAATTTTTCACGCGTTTAGGGCAACGGATTATCAAGGCGCTTGATCAGCAAACCTTTGATGGATTCTGTTATCGAGTAGACATGCGTCTGCGTCCATTCGGTGAGAGTGGTCCACTGGTCATGAGTTACGCTGCGCTAGAAGATTACTATCAAGAACAAGGCCGAGATTGGGAACGCTACGCGATGGTTAAGGCGCGAGTGATGGGTAGTGAAATGTACCCTGAATATCAAGAGCTTCGCCAGATGCTGCGCCCGTTTGTGTTTCGTCGTTATATCGATTTCAGTGCCATTCAATCTCTGCGTCGAATGAAGTCGATGATCAGCAGTGAAGTTCGCCGTCGTGGCCTCTCCAATAACATCAAGCTTGGTTCTGGTGGTATTCGTGAAGTTGAATTTATTGCGCAAGTTTTCCAATTGATTCGTGGCGGGCGTGAGCCTAGTCTGCGTGGTCGAGGGTTACTAGAAACATTAAGTGCTATTGAGTCTCTCAATTTATTAGAGACCAAAGAAGTCGGTCATTTACGTGAGGCCTACCTGTTTTTACGTCGCCTTGAAAACTTATTGCAAGCGATGTCTGACAAGCAAACTCAAACCTTACCAGATGGTGAGCTTGAGCAACTGCAGCTCGCTGTCGCAATGCAATTTTCTGATTGGGATAGTTTGATTACGGCAACTCGTGTTCATATGGCGAATGTACATACTGTTTTCGAAGATCTGATTGGTGTCGATGAAGACGACGCCAATCCAATCGCGAGCCACTTTAGTGAACTGTGGGATATGGCCCATAAGCAAGACGTGATTGAGCAGGTTCTTGAGCATGACATCGCGATTGCTAACCCGCTGGAAGCGGCGAAAACCATTATCCAATTTAAAGCGGATTTAGCGAAGAAAACCCTTGGACCACGTGGGCGAGAGGTTTTAAATCGCTTGATGCCTAAAGTGTTCCAGGCGTTGTACACCGCCAAGGATGCAGAGTTTGGTTTGTCTCGAGTGTTGCACCTTCTCCATAAAATAGTCACGCGTACCACTTACCTTGAGCTATTGGATGAGCACCCAGCCGCGTTAACTCAGTTAGTTCGTTTATGTACTGCGAGCCCGATGATTTCGGAGCAGCTTGGCCGTTATCCAATTCTATTAGATGAACTTATTGACCCTCAACAACTCTATAATCCAGTACCTTTAGAGTCTTACAAAACTGAGCTGAGAGATTACCTAGCTCGAATTCCTGAAGATGATATGGAGCAACAGATGGAAGGTCTGCGTCAGTTTAAGCAGACTTGTATCCTGAGAATTGCTGCCGCGGATATTGCGGGCGCATTACCTGTTATGAAGGTCAGTGATCACCTTACCTATTTAGCCGAAGCGATTGTTGAGGCGGGTATTAACCAAGCTTGGTTACAAGTATCGGCCAAGTTTGGTGAACCGACTCATGTAAAAGATCGTGAAGGCCGCGGCTTCGCAGTTGTTGGTTATGGCAAAGTTGGCGGCTGGGAGCTGGGCTACAACTCCGATCTCGATATCGTGTTCATGCACGACTGCCCGGTACACATCTATACTGACGGTAAGAAAGAGATTGATGGACGCCAGTTCTATTTAAGATTGGCACAGCGAATTATTCATATTTTCTCAACGAGAACCGCTTCCGGTATTTTGTATGAGGTTGATACACGTCTGCGCCCTTCAGGTGCTTCTGGTCTATTGGTTAGTCCAACGGATGCCTTTGACGAGTATCAGCACAATGATGCGTGGACTTGGGAGCACCAAGCTCTAACTCGCGCTCGCATGATTTACGGCGATGACTTATTGGCTTCGGCATTCAACAAAACTCGCCATGAGGTTCTGTGCTTGGCTCGTGATGAGGCAACGCTCAAAAAGTCTGTTGTGGATATGCGTGAAAAAATGCGCGGTCATTTAGGCGGTAAAAAAGCCGATCGATTCATGTTGAAACAAGATGCGGGCGGTATTACTGATATTGAGTTTTTGGCGCAATACTTAGTGCTGAGATACAGCAACGAAAAACCTAAGCTCACCCGTTGGTGTGACAATGTACGAATCTTTGAAAGCTTGTTGTCGCAAGGGATTATGGATGAGCAACAAGGCATCGCATTAACCAACGTCTATACGACGTTAAGAGATGAAATCCATCACCGTAATCTACTCAACCTTGATGCGGATGTGGCGATTGAGAAGTTTGAGATGGAAAGAGAACATGTTGTTCAAGCATGGAAGCAGTGGATGGAAGCTTAACCCTAGTTATGGCTTGTATGACACAGCCCTTATTTCGGTAAGCGTTTGCTAATTTTTCTATGGTTTAGCCTCTGTAATCAGTGTGCTAGACTCTAGCCAGATTTGATTTTTGGAGATCAATAATGAAACCAATTCTACCTGACTACAGCCAATCAGGTGTTCTTATTGTCGGTGATGTAATGCTTGATCGTTACTGGTATGGTCCAACTGGCCGTATTTCACCAGAAGCACCTGTACCCGTTGTGAAAGTAGAAAATAACGAGGAGCGCCCTGGTGGTGCTGCCAACGTAGCAATGAATATTGCTTCTCTTGGTGGTCATGCTCATGTCGTTGGTTTAACTGGTAAAGATGAACCCGCTGAGGTGTTAAAAAACACCTTAGGAGCGCTCAATGTTAAGTGCGACTTTGTTGAGTTGGACGATTACCCAACTATCACTAAACTGCGAGTAATGAGTCGAGGTCAACAGCTGATCCGTCTTGATTTTGAAGACAAATTCGAGAACACGGATCCTAAGTTAGTTCTGTCTCGCATGGAACAAGCGCTTCCTAATGTACGTTCGGTGATCCTATCTGATTACGCAAAAGGTGCCTTGGAGCATGTGCAAAGTTTTATTCAAAAAGCACGCGCAGCAAAGGTTCCGGTATTTATCGATCCGAAAGGTGCTGATTTAGAGCGATACCGTGGTGCAACTTTGCTTACGCCAAATATGGCTGAGTTCGAGCTGGTTGCAGGTAAGGTCAAATCAGAAGAAGATCTTATCGAGAAAGGCATTGCCTTGATCGAAAAATACGACTTTGAAGCTTTGTTAGTGACTCGTAGCGAGCATGGTATGACGCTACTTCGTAAAGATCAGGCGCCATTCCACTTGCCGACTCAAGCGAAAGAAGTGTATGACGTGACAGGTGCGGGTGATACGGTGATCTCGGTACTCGCGGCTTCTGTGGCTGCTGGTAAGCCATTGGATGAAGCGTGTGCATTAGCGAACGCTGCTGCTGGTGTGGTAGTTGGCAAACTTGGTACATCGACGTTGTCTACGATTGAATTAGCGGAAGCGATTCATGGTAGCCAAGACACTGACTACGGCGTGATCTCTGAAGCCGCACTAGTTGAAGCGGTGAAGCGTGCTCGTGCGAAAGGCGAGAAAGTGGTTATGACCAATGGCTGCTTTGATATTCTGCATGCCGGCCATGTTTCCTACATGAACCACGCGGCTGAGCTGGGTGATCGTTTGATCGTTGCAGTGAATACTGATGAATCAGTCAAACGTTTGAAAGGTCCAGGTCGCCCTGTGAACCCAACTGATCGTCGTATGGCGGTATTGGCTGGCTTAGGCGCGGTTGACTGGGTGGTTCCGTTTTCTGAAGATACACCTCAACGTTTGATCTCTGAGGTTCTACCAAGCATTCTAGTGAAAGGTGGTGATTACAAACCTGAAGAGATTGCTGGTGGTGAAGAAGTGATTGC
Source organism: Vibrio sp. QJM3NY_27 (assembly GCF_057785955.1). NCBI lineage: Bacteria > Pseudomonadati > Pseudomonadota > Gammaproteobacteria > Vibrionales > Vibrionaceae > Vibrio > Vibrio sp. QJM3NY_27. Next base: position 460,408 of record NZ_CM173511.1, read on the forward strand.
GGCTGGTGGTGAAGTGAAAGTACTTAACTTTGAAGATGGTTGCTCTACGACTGAAATCATTAAAGCGATTAAAGGTGGTCGAGGTTAGTTCTTAGTTTTTGGCGTTAAGCTTTTAGCTAGGCAGTAAATATCGCTTTTAACCGATAATAAAAATGCCGCTCAATGAGCGGCATTTTTGTAACGGTAACTGAGTAATTAAGAATTACTTACTTGCTACTTTTAGACCTGCGTTTACATCAACGATGTCTTGTTCGCTTAGCGTACCGACGGCTTGACGAAGCTGAAGCACACTTAGGATGTAGTTGTAACGAGCATCTGAAAGGTTTTTGTTCGCATCGTATAGACGACGAGTCGAATCTAGTACGTCAACGATAGTACGAGTACCGACATCAAAACCTGCTTCTGTTGCTTCTAGAGCAGACTGAGCAGAGACAACAGACTGTTCGTAAGCACGTAGAGCGCCGATCGAAGCTGTGATGTTGTTATTGAATGCACGAACGTCTTTTACAACGCTACGATAAGTGGCTTCTAGATCTTCACTTGCTGCAACGTAGTTGTATTCAGCCTGTTTAGTCAAAGAAGTTGTATTACCACCCGTATATAGAGGTACAACTAAGTTCAAACCTAGGTTTAGGTTATCTTGGTCGTAATTATTTGAGCTATTTGATTGATCCGCAAGAGAGTAACTACCATCTAACGTCAAGCTTGGTAGGTGACCAGAACTTGCTAGTGTGATGTTATCTTTCGCTACATCTTGAGAAATACGAGATGCTAAAAGGCTCAGGTTCTTTTGCTCTGCTTGTTCAACAAGTGCTGCTGCAGATTCAGAAGATTTGCTTGCTGAGAAACGATCAGTGTCTAGGATGCTTAGGTTAGAGTGTTCCTGACCTGTAATCTCACGTAGACCTTCGTAGTTATTAATCAGAGTGTTCTCTGCTAAAACTTCATCAGCTAAAACGCCATCGTACTGAGCTTGCGCATCATGTACATCGGTGATTGCTGAAAGACCTACTTCAAAGCGCTGCTTTGTTTGTTCTAGTTGACGAGCAACAGCGGCTTTCTCTGCACGAACAAATTCTAGGTTATCTTGAGCTCGAAGTACTTCAAAGTATGCCGTTGCTACACGTAGGATCAAAGCTTGTTGCTCTGCCGCGTACGCTGAATCAGATTGGCGAGCAGTTTTCTCTGCCGTATCTAGCGTGATCCATGAAGAGCGTTGGTAGAGCTCTTGAGAAAAGTAAATCCCAGCTCCCCATTGGTTATTGTCATTGTTTTTATCGCTTAAATCACCACGGTTGATATCGTAGTTAGCTCTTAAATCAATTTGTGGTAGCAAATCACTACGGCTTGACGTTACTGCTTCAAAAGCGGCATCGCGCTGCGCTGCGGAACGAAGAAGTTGTGGATCGTTCTGTTTTGCTTGGTCGTAAACTTCAGCTAGCGTATCAGCAAAAGCTGATGAACTCAGGCTGCCGATTGCTGCACTGATAAATAGTGGAAGCAGTTTTTTCATTTTCCTATTCCTGCCTTTAATGGAATTTTCTTCAAAAGAGTTTAACCCAGTTTGGTGGTAATTTACTCGAAACTTTGCACTTTTTTACATTTAACTATCCACTTGTGCAATATTTATTTTTTAAAACTTAACTTTAATTATAAATTTTATATAAAAAGTTGAACCTTATCCTTGGTAGTTAACTCGGACAATGAGTAAACTATAAAGATCACTTAGTGAGGTACCAAATGCAACAGTATGACAATCAACGACATGAGTTTACTCCTCAAGATGTGGAAATAGTCTCAAAAGAGACGCTGTTTCGTGGTTTTTTCAAAATGGTTAAATACACATTTAAACATAAGCTGTTTGAGGGGGGCTGGAGCCAACCAATAGAGCGCGAGATGTTTGAACGTGGACATGCTGCCGCTTTGTTACCTTATGATCCTATTCGTGATGAAGTGGTGATCGTTGAACAGATCCGTGTTGGTGCTCTAGAGCATGAGAACCCATGGCAATACGAAATTGTTGCTGGGATTATTGATACCGATGAATCACCACAAGATGTCGCCCGACGTGAAGCGATGGAAGAAGCGGGCGTTGAAGTCGGATCTGTATTGCCTATCACTTCGTATTACCCTTCATCTGGCGGTTGTTCAGAAAAGCTCGACGTATTTGTTGGCAGTGTTGATGCAACGACAGCCAAAGGGGTACACGGATTGGACTACGAAGGTGAGGACATTCGTGTGCAAGTGATGAGTCGCGAAGCGGCTTATCAGTTGGTAAAAGACGGTGTGTTTGAAAATGGCGCCACGATCATTGCGCTACAGTGGCTACAATTGAACTACCAAGAATTACAGTCAGAGTGGATAGATTAACGTCATGCCAAATATAGCAGTCAAAAAACCGTATCATGTTGATCTTGCTGAATTGATGCGAGTTTACGAGACTAACTATGCCAAACTTAACGCTCTGTTACCGGTTGGGCATGAGGTTGGTGACGTTCGCTGTTACCAAGCCGTTAATATGGTGTATCAATTGACAGTGAATGAGGTCACAAAATACACCACTTTAATAGATATATGTCAGAGTGACGCGATGCCAGTGTTTCCTTTGCCAAAAATGTCTGTCAGGCTATATCACGACGCTCGAGTTGCAGAAGTGTGCGCTAGCGGGGATTTTTCGCGAGTCAAAGCGAAATATGACTACCCCAACACTAAGCTTTTGCAAAAGGACGAGAAATTTCAATTGAATAAATTTCTTGGGGAATGGTTAACGTTTTGTTTAAAAACGGGTATCAGCCGAACCCCAATTGCCTTTTAATTGAACCTACTTAAACAACACTTTTAAAGTCTAAACAGTAACGTATCTGGATTTGTTATTTTGGAATTATCACACACTTCAAAATTTGATGAGAGCACTATTAAGCTTGTGCAGCTAACGGACACGCATTTATTTGCGCCGAGCAATGGCAGCTTATTAAGCATCAACACTCAAGATAGCTTTCGTGCTGTAGTCGATGGTATTGTTAGTCAGGGCTTTGACTATCAAGCGGTTCTAGCAACTGGTGATATCTCTCAAGATCACAGTGCTGAGTCGTACCAGAAATTTGAGTCAGGGATAAAGCCTTTGGAAAAGCCATGTTACTGGCTACCCGGGAACCATGACTTCAAGCCTAATATGGGCAGTGTTTTACCATCACCACAAATACAGTGTGTTGAGCATGTCTTGCTAGGCGATAACTGGCAGATGGTTATGCTGGACTCGCAAGTGGTGGGTGTACCTCACGGACGCCTTAGTGATCAACAGATTGACCTACTAGAACAAAAGCTGACTGAATTCCCTGAGCGTAACACCTTGGTTTTGCTGCACCACCACCCTTTATTGGTCGGTAGTGCGTGGCTTGATCAACATAACCTGAAAGATGCTGAGCAGTTTTGGGATGTGGTTCAACAGCACACCAATGTGAAAGCGGTACTTTGTGGTCATGTTCATCAAGATATGAATCGCAATCATCATGGTGTACAAGTCATGGCAACCCCATCGACTTGTGTTCAATTCAAACCAAACTCGAACGACTTTGCGGTTGATACTTTATCTCCAGGCTGGCGAGAGATTGAATTGCACCAAGATGGAACGGTAACTACGCAGGTTCGCCGTTTGCCTAATGGGCAGTTCTCGCCAGACTTTGATGCAGGTGGTTACTAATATGCAGGACCTTAATCAGCAAACCGCTAAGCCATCGCTGCTTCTCTATATTCACGGTTTTAACAGTTCATCACGTTCTCACAAAGCGAACGTAATGGCTGATTACTGTGCGAAGCATCGCGCTGATATTAAAGTTGTGACGCCTCAACTACCGAGCTTCCCTCAGCAAGCAGCTCTGCATTTACAGCAGCTGGTGGAGCGATATAAAGATCAATATCAGATCGCGTTAGTCGGTAGCTCGTTGGGTGGCTATCTTTCAACATGGCTAAATAGTCATTATGGTTTCAAGGCGGTGGTTGTAAATCCAGCCGTGAAGCCGTATGAGCTTCTTGCTGATTATTTAGGAGAGCAAGTAAACCCATACACAGATGAACGATATGTGCTGGAAATAAAGCATATCGATGAACTGAAGGCGTTAGAGGTTCCGGCTATCGCTAAGCCGAGTGACTTCTGGTTACTTCAGCAAACGGAAGACGAAGTTCTGGATTACCGACAAGCGGTAGAGAAGTACCAAGGTGCGACACAGACAGTAGAAGAGGGCGGGGATCATAGCTTTGTTGATTTTGAACGTTACCCACAACAAATCGTCACTTTTCTAAACCTCTAATCTGTTTCATCAACAGAGTGATTTTCTCTTGTTTGCCTGTTATTTCATCTATCAATGGTGAAATATCATAGTTTGATGTCTTAGTTTTTGAACTAGCTTGACATCATTACTCAGCTTCCAGACTATATTCCCCAATACTTCGCTCGTTCGCTCTACTATGAAGGTTCATAGTAATGATTCTGCTTTAGTGAAACTAGAGCCAGCGAACAGACGCAAACTTTTTGAGTAAACTCCGTATTATGACTGAACAATATAATGCAAAAGACCTCGAGGTACTTGAAGGTCTCGATCCCGTGCGACACCGCCCGGGAATGTATACAGAGACAGAAAGACCAAACCACCTTGCCCAAGAAGTCATTGATAACTCGGTCGATGAAGCACTAGCGGGACACGCTAAGAAAATTAAAGTTGTGCTTCATGCTGACCAATCGTTAGAAGTTACCGATGATGGCCGTGGTATGCCGGTTGATATCCACCCTGAAAAAGGCATCTCGGGTGTTGAGCTGATTTTAACTAAGCTCCACTCAGGCGGTAAATTCTCAAACAACAACTATAAGTTTTCAGGTGGTTTGCACGGGGTAGGTATCTCGGTGGTAAACGCGCTGTCAAAACGTGTTGAAGTAACGGTTCGCCGTGACGGTCAGGTACATGAAATCGCCCTTGAGGGTGGTCATGCTGTAACTGACCTTACTGTTACGGGGACTTGTGGTCACCGTAATACCGGTACTACCGTGCATTTCTGGCCAGATCCAAAATACTTCGATAGCTCTAAGTTCTCTGTTTTACGCCTTATTAATAACCTGCGAGCTAAAGCCGTACTTTGCCCTGGTTTAGAAATCACCTTTATCGACAAGGTTGGCGGTGAAGAGCATAAATGGTTCTATGAAGATGGTCTAAAAGACTACCTTGCTGAAGGTGTGAAAGGTTATACCTTATTGCCTGAAGAACCTTATGTTGGCGAATTCGTTGCTGAAACGGAAATGGCGAACTGGGCGATCATTTGGCAGCCTGAAGGCGGTGATATGATCACCGAGAGTTACGTGAACTTAGTACCAACTAAGCAAGGTGGTACGCACGTAAACGGTCTTCGACAAGGTCTGCTTGATGCTATGCGTGAGTTCTGTGAATTTCGTAATCTTCTCCCTCGTGGCGTTAAGCTAACGGGTGATGACATCTTTGACCGTTGTTCTTACGTTCTATCGGTGAAGATGCAAGATCCACAATTTGCAGGTCAAACAAAAGAGCGCTTATCTTCTCGTCAAACTGCTGCGTTTGTTTCTGGTGTAGTGAAGGATGCTTTCAGCTTGTGGCTGAATGAAAAGCCTCAGCTAGCAGAATTACTTGCAGAAGCTTGTATTGCTAACGCACATCGTCGTATGCGCGCAAGCAAAAAGGTTGTACGTAAAAAGATTGCTTCTGGTCCAGCACTGCCGGGTAAGCTAACCGACTGTTCGGTTCAAGATTTAAGCCGTACCGAAATCTTCTTCGTGGAAGGGGACTCGGCAGGTGGTTCTGCTAAACAAGCACGTGATCGTGAGTTCCAAGCGGTTATGCCACTTCGCGGTAAGATCCTAAATACGTGGGAAGTGTCAGCAGACCAAGTATTGGCTTCACAAGAAGTACATGATATTTCAGTTGCTCTAGGTATCGACCCAGATAACGATGATTTGTCGGGCCTGCGTTACGGTAAGATCTGTATCCTTGCCGATGCGGACTCGGATGGTCTTCATATCGCGACACTGCTATGTGCACTATTTACTCGCCATTTCCATGCTTTGGTTGAAGCGGGTCATATCTATGTGGCAATGCCTCCTCTGTATCGTATCGATTGCGGTAAAGAAGTGTTCTACGCACTCGATGACTCAGAGAAAGATGGTGTGCTTGAACGACTATCGCAGAAGAAAGCCAAAATCAACGTGCAACGATTTAAAGGTCTGGGTGAAATGAACCCACTTCAGTTACGTGAAACCACTATGGATCCAAATACTCGTCGCCTTGTTCAATTAACGATTGATGACAACGACGCGACCAACGAGATGATGGACATGCTGCTTGGTAAGAAACGTGCAGATGATCGCCGTACATGGCTACAGACTAACGGTGATATGGCCGAGGTATAATGGATGTCTAACGAAATTACATATGATGGCGTTGAACAGTTGCCAATGCGCAAGTTCACCGAAGATGCCTATTTAAATTACTCAATGTACGTGATTATGGATCGTGCATTGCCGTATATCGGTGATGGCTTGAAGCCAGTACAGCGTCGTATTATCTATGCGATGTCTGAGCTAGGCCTATCCGCTGCATCGAAATATAAAAAATCAGCACGTACCGTTGGTGACGTATTAGGTAAGTATCACCCACACGGTGATTCTGCTTGTTATGAAGCCATGGTACTGATGGCGCAACCCTTCTCTTACCGCTACCCATTGGTGGATGGTCAAGGTAACTGGGGTGCACCGGATGACCCGAAATCGTTCGCTGCGATGCGTTATACCGAAGCAAAACTGTCAAAGTTTGCGGAAGTTCTGCTTGGTGAATTAGGTCAGGGAACCGTTGATTGGCAACCCAACTTTGATGGCACGATGAAAGAGCCTCAGATGTTGCCAGCACGCCTTCCTCATATCTTACTTAACGGCATCACAGGTATTGCGGTTGGTATGGCGACCGACATCCCTCCTCACAATGTACGTGAAGTGGCGAACGCGGCGATTCATTTGATTGATACGCCGAAAGCTGAACTTCCAGATGTGATGGGTTTCATTCAAGGCCCAGATTACCCGACAGAAGCTGAAATTATTTCGCCGAAGTCGGATATCGAAAAGATCTACCGTACAGGCCGTGGCAGCATCAAGATGCGCGCGGTATGGCACAAGGAAGGCTCTGATATTGTTATCACGTCTTTACCTCATCAAGTGTCAGGTGCGAAGTTACTTGAGCAAATTGCGAACCAGATGCGAGCTAAGAAGCTGCCTATGGTTGACGACTTGCGTGATGAATCAGATCACGAGAATCCAACGCGTATCGTCGTGGTTCCTCGTTCAAACCGTATCGACTGTGACCAGCTGATGAGTCACTTATTCGCGTCGACGGATTTAGAGAAAAATTTCCGCGTTAACTTGAATATGATTGGTTTAGATAACCGTCCTCAAGTTAAAGGCTTAGTTCAAATCCTGAAAGAGTGGATTGAGTTCCGTCGTACAACGGTTCGCCGTCGTTTGCAGTACCGTTTAGATAAAGTACTGGCACGTTTGCACATCTTAGAAGGCTTACTTGCCGCTTATCTAAATATTGATGAAGTGATTGAAATCATTAGAACAGAAGACGAACCATGTCCTGTTTTGATGAACCGTTTCAACATTTCTGAAGTTCAAGCCAATGCAATTCTCGATATTAAACTTCGTAACTTAGCTAAGTTAGAAGAATTTAAAATTCGAGCTGAGCAAGAAGAGCTTGAAGCTGAACGTGAAAAGCTTGAAAAGCTATTAGGTTCAGAGCGTCGCTTGAATACGCTGATCAAAAAAGAAATCCAAGCAGATGCAGATAAATACGGCGATGATCGTCGCTCACCGTTGATTGAGCGTGCTGAAGCAAAAGCTTTGACTGAGCGTGATTTAGTTCCAAGTGAGCCAATTACTGTCGTGCTTTCTGAGAAAGGTTGGATTCGTCATGCTAAAGGGCATGAAGTTGACGCTGAAGGTTTGAACTACAAATCAGGTGATAAATTCTTAGCAAGCACTAAGGGTAAGAGTAACCAACAAGCGGTGTTCCTCGGCAGTGATGGCCGAAGCTACTCCCTTGAATCTCACTCACTGCCATCGGCGCGAAGCCAAGGTGAGCCAATTACAGGCCGCTTGAATGTCAGCCCTGGTACTTCTATTCGCCAAGTGGTGATGGGAGAGAATGAACAGCTATGGTTAGTCGGTTCTGATGCGGGTTATGGTTTTGTTTGTAAAGGTAGTGATCTGCTGTCTAAGAACAAGAGCGGTAAAGCGTTGGTTAACTTGCCACAAGCTTCTGAAGTGATGTTGCCAAGCCCGATTGCTGACTTGGACTCTAACCAGATCCTGGCGATTACTAACCAAGGCCGTATGTTGTTGTTCCCGATTAAAGACCTACCTCAGTTGAGCAAAGGTAAGGGTAACAAGATCATCAACATTCCTTCTGCGAAAGCAAAAGAGCGTGAAGAGTTTGTCTCGCATCTAATGGCTATCCCAGAGAATGCGACACTGACAATCTATGCGGGTAAACGCAAGCTTGGCTTGAAACCTGCGGATCTAGAAAATTTCCGTGGTGAACGTGGTCGTCGTGGTGGGCTACTCCCAAGAGGACTACAACGAGTGACGCGCATTGATATCGATGAACCTAGCGACGTTTAGTTATGACACTTAGCTCTGACACTTAGCAATGACGCTTAGTTATATAGTTAGTTTTCATTGAGTGTATAATTCGCTTGATTGATAAAAGAAAACCCAGCTTAAGAGCTGGGTTTTTTGTGTCTGGAAGTTTAACAGTGTGGGGGCGCTAACTTCATGTTAGCAATCAACATACGTATATAGGCTACAGGCGTGTATCTTCAGCGATAGTCACCTTGAGGGTCTTGTTTTCACCTTTGCGCAATACACCAACATCAATGACCGTTCCTGGGCGCAGATCAGTAACAATGTCCATTACGCTCTGTCGTCCACTAATCTGGGTATTATTTATGCTGATAATAATATCTTGTGCTTCAAAGCCTGCATCAGCCGCAGGACCGTTCGGGTCTATCCCTAGTACCACAATACCGCCGATATTCTTATTGCCGAGTAAGCGTGACGTCACCGAGTTGATATCTTGTCCGTCTATGCCAATATAACCACGAATCACACGACCATCAGCGATGATTTTTTGCATGATTTTATTCGCTAGTGGGTAGGGGATAGCAAATGAAATCCCGTAGGTTTCCATGTCGGTAGCTTGTTGGAAAGACGCGGTATTGATACCGACTAACTCACCTTGTGAATTGACAAGTGCACCACCGGAGTTACCTTCATTGATTGCCGCATCGGTCTGGATAAAGGCTTGATGACCATCTGCACTGATTGAAGAGCGACCGGTTGCCGAGATAATACCAAAGGTTGTGGTTTGACCTAGGTTATACGGGTTACCGATAGCGAGAACCACATCTCCGACATTTGCAGTGTAATCTTGGTTCAGTGGAATCACTGGTAAGTTGTCACCGCTGACTCTGAGTATCGCGATATCGGTGCGCTTATCTGAACCGACAAGCTGTGCGGCGGCTACTCGTCCGTCTTGAAGTGCCACAACTATTTGGTCGGCTTGAGCAACAACGTGAAAGTTGGTAATGATGTAGCCTTTTTCGCTAACAATGACCCCTGAACCCAAACCTTGAGTCAGTAGCTTATTGCGATCGCTTTCTGCGTATTTACGACTATAAATATTGACCACAGCGGGTGCAGCACGTCGCACCGCTTGGTTAAATGAGATCTGAAGAGAGCCAATATTATCGACTTGAGGACTAGTGACATCTGAAACTATAGCTGGCCTTAAGCTCGGAAATGCGAGAAGAATAAGTGCCGCTGAAACGAGTCCAAGGGAAATAGAACGAAATAGAAAGGACAGCATGTTTCCCTCTTCAACAAGTAAGGTATGGAGCATCCGTCAATGGATGACTGACTTGATTACGAGTGAAGCATAGCATTTTGATTGATCTAAAGAAAAGGGAGACTGAGTAAGTTTAAAGCAAACTTACTGAGCCTCCCTGTAATTGCGCTGACGTATGACTATCGAATAACTAGATAGATAGTCCTATCGCCTCTTTGGATATTAAGCGCCAACACGCCAGGTTGTTTTTCAAGAATCTTTCTAAATTCAGCAAGGTTCTTAACGGGTTGGCGGTTTACCCCGATGATGATGTCATCTTTAAGAAGTTGATAGGCTTCTGCTGGCGAACCTTGAGCGACACTTGATACCTTGACGCCTGTCGTTGAGTCGCTGTCGGTTGTGTTGGTGAGCTCTGCACCGGCAAGTCCTTCATGGAGCTTTTCAGCTTGTGTCTTACTATTGGTGGATTCACCCAGAGTCACATCAAAGGTCTTATTCTTTCCGTCACGAACGACACCAAGTTCGATCTGTTTACCTGCACCTAGGGTTGCCACTTTGGCTCTTAACTCGCTAAAGGTGTCAATGCGCTTGCCATTAATCGAAACGATAACATCGCCCGCTTTCAGTCCGGCTTTGTCCGCAGCACTGTCGGGTACAATTTGGCTGACAAAGGCACCTTTGCTGGACTCATAACCAAGCGCTTCGGCCAATTCAGAGGTCACTTCTCCGCCTTGAACACCTAGCATACCGCGTTTTACTTCACCGAAATCGAGAATTTGTTCTGTCAGGTTTTTCATCATATTGGATGGGATTGCAAAGCCGATACCGACATTGCCTCCGTTAGGGCCAAGGATAGCCGTGTTGATACCAATCAGCTCACCGTTGAGATTCACTAACGCACCTCCAGAGTTACCACTGTTGATAGCGGCATCGGTTTGAATGAAGTTTTCAAAGTTCTCTAGATTTAGGCCGCTACGACCGAGTGCAGAAACGATCCCGGATGTCACGGTTTGACCGAGTCCAAATGGGTTGCCGATAGCGACACTGAAATCACCGACTCTTAACTTGTCGGAGTCTGCGACTTTTATCTGGGTAAGGTTCTTGGCTGTTTCGAGTTTTAATAGCGCGATATCCGACATCTGGTCGCCGCCGATGAGCTCGGCATCGTACTCTCGACCATCATGAAGTTTTACTTTGATATCGTCGGCACCATTGATGACATGATAATTGGTGACAATATGGCCTTTCTTGGCATCAATGATCACACCTGAACCTAGCCCGCGGAATGGGCGTTCTCGTGTTTGTTCTGGACCAAAAAAGAATTGAAATTGTTCAGGGATTTGCTGACGTTGTACCTGTTTGCCTTCTACGGCAATACTAACCACAGCGGGGGTCACTTGTTCAAGCATAGGTGCAAGGCTTGGTAATTGTTCATTACCCGCACTTAATGGCAGTGCGGCCGTTGCTTGAATGGGGGTGATGATTGAACTTAAGCTTAAAGTCAGTACTGATAAAGCAAGCAAAGGTTTTTTCATCATAAACTCCTCTCTAGTTTAGGTCTTAATCCTCTTATACGTTTAATAAGTATGAGAAGTTTCAAATGACCTGAGTGAAAGTTATGACTCAAAAACCTTTGTAAAGTTCACAGAAGTGTTAAATGTTTACGATGCTTTTGCTGTTACAACATCGGGAGCATCCATGATTTCTTTCTTCTGCTCTGTAAATAAACCGGTTGCGCCATTAGCGTAATCTTTCGGTTGTTCTTCAAGTGTCGCCTCTTTAACTGAAGGCTTGTCTTGTGATTTGTCCGAATGGGCTGCGGCTGTTTTCACAAATGGATTATCTTGCTCTGGCAGATTAGGGATCAGCTCTGAGCTTGTTTTTTCCATGTGTTGGTACAATTTTGTGTAGTCCTTACCTAAGGTGTCCAACATTTCTGCTGATTTCGCAAAGTGGTCAGCTAGCTCTTGTCGCTGCTGTTCAAGGGCAAACTTTGCGCTATCTAATTCTTTCTGTACGTTCTTTTGTTTTTTGTATTCAGGCGTCATGAGACGAGAAATAGCGACCCCTAAAATAACTCCGACTAGTAAACCGGCAACGGCATACATCCAAGGCATAACAGCTCCTTATTATTGTTTTTTAACATGTTTGTTACTGCTTAGTTACACGTGATACGGCTCCATGGTACTATGAGAAAGCCGCAGTATAAAGAGAAATGCGTGTGCGCTAGATAGCAGTTTAGTGTTGCTTTATTCATCGCATCAAACCATCTCTCGTGCTGTTTGGGCACATTTTTCTTCGCTGTCTGATATCGCTTTCATTGTGGAAATGTCGTCATGAATCCCGTTAAAAAATACGAACAAGATATAAAAGAACATGGATTTCAAAGAGATCCAGCACAAGAGCAAGCAGTTAAATCTTTAGATGAACTCTTTCATCAATTCCAAGATTACATGAATACCCCTGTTCCTCAACTTACGCGATTCCAGAAATTGCTAGGTAAAAAGCCCGAGTTGCCAACGCCTCCCAAAGGCCTCTATTTTTGGGGCGGTGTAGGTCGTGGCAAAACTTATCTCATGGATACGTTTTACGAAGCCTTACCGACCACTAAAAAAATGCGAGTTCACTTTCACCGCTTTATGTATCGAGTTCATGATGAGCTGAAAGCGCTCGGTAATGTGAGTGATCCATTACCACTGGTGGCTGACAAACTAAAGCAAGAAGCCGATATTATCTGTTTCGATGAGTTCTTTGTTTCAGATATTACAGACGCCATGATCTTAGGGACTTTGTTCCAAGAGCTCTTTGCGCGTAACGTTATCTTGGTGGCGACTTCTAATATCCCACCTGCAGATCTGTATCGTAATGGCTTACAGCGTGCACGCTTTTTACCTGCGATTAAGCTGATTCAAGAAAACTGTCACATCCTTAATGTAGACAGCGGTATTGATTACCGACTGAGAACTTTAGAGCAAGCTGAGATCTATCATTACCCATTAGATAACCAAGCCAATATTAATCTAGAGAAATATTACGCGCAGTTGGTCGGTGAAGATAAAGAGAAACTCAAACAGATTGAGGTCAATCACCGTCAACTGGATGTAGTCGAAGCAAGCGATGGTGTGCTACATGGTACGTTTGCTCAGCTTTGTCAGTCGGCTCGCAGCCAGAATGACTATATTGAGCTGTCTAGGGTTTATCACACGGTTCTGCTGGCTGATGTGTTGCAAATGGGTGCGACTTCAGATGACGCAGCAAGACGCTTTATTGCGTTAGTTGATGAGTTCTATGAGCGTAACGTGAAATTGATTATTTCAGCGGAAGTGGAGCTAGAAAAGCTATATACCCATGGTCAGTTAGAATTTGAGTTTAAACGTTGTCAGTCGCGTTTAATCGAAATGCAGAGCCATGAATATTTGGCAAAAGAACACTTAAGTTAGCTTTGATTATCTCGAATAAGAAAGAGAATTAAAAAAATCGTGATTTTGTTCAAAAAGAGGTGATTTTTTCTTCGCTCTTCTCTATAATCCTGCGACCTACCGTTACTGCGGGCCTCTAGCGATGAGTAAAATCACGTTATGCCAAGAGTTTTCCAACACTCGAAGGGGTGATGATGGTAACTCTTAGACAGTGGGAATACGCGAGTATTCCTTAAGTGTAAATTTTTTAAATAGGTAATTATTAGCATGAAAACTTTCGTTGCTAAACCAGAAACTGTAAAACGCGACTGGTATGTTGTAGACGCTGAAGGCAAAACTCTTGGCCGTCTAGCAAGTGAAATCGCTTCTCGCCTACGCGGCAAGCACAAAGCAGAATACACTCCTCACGTAGACACTGGTGATTACATCATCGTTGTTAACGCTGAGAAAGTAGCTGTGACTGGTAACAAAGCTAAGGGTAAGGTTTACTACCGTCACTCTGAGTTCCCAGGTGGTCTTAAGACTATCACTTTTGAAAAGCTAATTGCTAAGAAACCAGAAATGGTTCTTGAACTAGCAGTTAAAGGTATGCTTCCACGTGGTCCTCTAGGCCGCGCGATGTACCGTAAGCTTAAAGTATACGCTGGTACTGAGCACAACCATGTTGCTCAACAACCACAAGTACTAGACATCTAATTGGGGATTAAGACAATGGCAGAGAATCAATACTACGGCACTGGTCGTCGCAAAAGCTCAGCAGCTCGTGTTTTCATCAAACCAGGCTCTGGTGAGATCGTAATCAACAAGCGTAGCCTTGATGTTTACTTCGGTCGTCCAACTTCTCGTATGGTTGTTAAGCAACCTCTTGAGCTAGTTGAACTAACTGAGAAACTTGACCTTTACATCACTGTTTCTGGTGGTGGTATTTCAGGTCAAGCTGGCGCAATCCGCCACGGTATCACTCGTGCTCTTATGGAATACGATGAAACTCTACGTCCTGCTCTACGTGCAGCTGGCTATGTTACGCGTGACGCTCGTTGCGTTGAACGTAAGAAAGTTGGTCTACGTAAAGCACGTCGTAAACCTCAATTCTCTAAGCGTTAATTTTTCCTTACCGAAAAATACACGCGACCAGTTTTATTACTGGAATTGTGGTTCAAAGCTCGGCTATATGCCGGGCTTTTTGTCTTTCTGGCCCCCGCTAAACGCTTCCCCCTCCTCGTTTTATTCCTAAATTCTTATATTTTGAAAGCTTTTGTAACCCAATGTGCGCTTTGCCTCATGATTGTTACAAAAAGGTAGCTTTATCTTGTCAAAAAGTAGGGTTTTATTTATCATTTGCCGTCAATAAATAGAACTAAATACATATTTTGTTAGCCATGCTCTTTAATCGGAATTATTTCAATCCATAAGGAGCAAATGGGAGAATGTTTGGATGAGCAACGCGCCTTTAAATAACGGTCGCAGGCGTTTCTTAACCGCAACAACAGCCGTTGTTGGTGGTTTGGGAGCAGCTGCTGTAGCCGTGCCTTTTATTAAATCATGGAACCCGAGTGCCAAAGCGAAAGCTGCGGGCGCGCCGGTGGAAGTGGAAGTCAGTAAGTTAGAACCGGGACAAATGGTTCGTGTCGAGTGGCAAGGTAAACCTGTATGGGTTGTACGCCGTGCTGAGTCGGTACTAGAGAACCTAAAAGCGATCGGTGGTCAACTTCGTGACCCTCAATCTGAAACTGAACAACAACCAGACTACGCACAGAACGAGTTTCGTTCTATTAAGCCGGAGTTCTTCATTGCTGTTGGTTTCTGTACGCACTTAGGTTGTTCTCCAACTTACCTGCCAGATTCTTTTGCAGAACAAGTTCAGGGCGTTAAGTCTGGTTTCTTCTGTCCTTGTCATGGTTCAAAGTTTGATATGGCAGGTCGAGTATTCCAAGGCGTACCAGCCCCATTGAACCTTGTAGTGCCAAAGCATATGTATTTGAGTGACACTAAGATCATGATCGGTGTGGACGAGGGAGACGCATAATGCAAGGATTGCTTGATTGGGTAGAAAAACGTCTACCCGCAATGAATGCTTATAAAAAGCATTTATCTGAATACCCAATGCCTAAGAACTTTAACTTTTGGTACCTTTTCGGTTCTTTGGCAATGTTGGTACTGGTTAACCAAATCCTTACAGGTATTTGGCTAACAATGAACTACGTTCCGTCTGGTGATGGCGCATTTGCATCTGTTGAATACATCATGCGTGATGTGGAATACGGCTGGTTACTGCGTTACATGCACTCGACAGGTGCTTCGGCATTCTTCGTGGTTATCTACCTGCATATGTTCCGTGGTCTAATCTACGGTTCTTACCAAAAGCCTCGTGAGCTACTTTGGCTTTTCGGTATGTTGATCTTCTTAGTGCTTATGGCCGAGGCTTTCATGGGTTACTTACTACCATGGGGTCAAATGTCTTACTGGGGTGCTCAGGTAATCATTTCTCTGTTTGGTGCGATTCCTGTTATTGGTGATGACCTAACGCTTTGGATCCGTGGTGATTACATCATCTCTGGTGCAACGCTGAACCGTTTCTTCGCACTGCACGTTATCGCTCTACCAATCGTACTTCTGCTGCTTATCGTACTTCACGTACTAGCACTGCACGAAGTGGGTTCGAACAACCCAGACGGTATCGAGACTAAGCTTCCTAAAGGCACAATGGGCGACGACTACAAAACTCAGTTCCCATTCCACAAGGATTACACTAAGAAATACGACATCATTGACTCTGTTCCTTTTCACCCATACGGGACGGTGAAAGATATGGTCGGTGTTGCTGGTTTCCTATTCTTGTTCTGTTACGTGCTGTTCTTTAACCCAGAGATGGGTGGATACTTCCTTGAGCCGCCTAACTTCGAAGCTGCTAACCCACTGAAAACACCTGAGCATATTGCTCCAGTTTGGTACTTCACGCCGTTCTACGCTGTACTTCGTGCTGTTCCTGATAAGCTGATAGGTGTAGTTGCAATGGGTGCATCTATTGTTGTGCTATTCCTACTGCCATGGTTCGACCGTTGTAAAGTGCGCTCTTACCGTTACCGTAGCAAACTGCATTTGATTAACATCATCCAATTCACAATAAGCTTTATTGCGCTTGGTGTACTTGGTGCGCTTCCAGCAACGCCAACGTACACGCTACTGGCTCAGATCTTTAGCTTAGGTTATTTCATGTTCTTCGTTCTACTGTGGTTCTACAGTAAAAATGAAGCGACGAAACCATTACCAGAAAGGGTGACATTCAAATGAAAAAGTGGATTGTAATTTTATTTGCTATGTTGCCGTCACTGGCGATGGCAGCGGGTGCAGGCGTACCATTAGACAAAGCAAACAATGATTTAACAGATAAAGCCTCATTGCAAAATGGCGCTAAGATGTTCATGAACTACTGTTTTGCTTGTCACTCAACGCAGTACCAGCGTTATGAACGTGTTGCGAATGATTTAGAGATCCCTGTAGATCTAATGAAGGAAAACCTGATTTTCGACCCTGAAGCGAAAATCGGTAGCTTGATGGTTAATGCTATGCCCTCTGATCAAGCGGCAAGTTGGTTTGGTGCTCCGCCGCCAGATCTAACTTTGGTTGCTCGTGTTCGTGGCGCAGATTGGCTATACACGTACCTTCGTACCTTCTATGAAGACCCATCTCGTCCGTTTGGCGTGAACAACATTGTTTTCCCAAGTGTTGGTATGCCGCACGTTCTTGAAGAGCTGCAAGGTATTCCAACACCAATCTACGATACTCATATGGTAGATGGCGAGGAAGTGACAACTGTTGTTGGCACTGAAACTGACGGTTCTGGCGAATTAAGTGCTGGTGAATACGACGAAGCAGTTCGTGACCTTGTTAACTTTTTGGTTTACTCGGGCGACCCAGTTCAACTTGAGCGTCATGCAATGGGTTGGTGGGTAATGGCCTTCTTAGTAATCTTCACTATCATCGTGATTTTGCTGAAGAAAGAGTATTGGCGTGATGTGCACTAATTGTGCTATAATACCGTGCTAATTCCCAAATTATGTTAATGTTCAATGGAGGCTTTAGGCCTCCATTGTTTTTATTTAAAGTGTACTGGAGGGCTCCATGGCTGTAGCTGCCAATAAACGTTCTGTAATGACTCTTTTCTCAAGTGCTTCTGATATGTATAGCCATCAGGTGCGCATTGTTCTTGCTGAAAAAGGCGTAAGTGTTGAAGTTGAGTTGGTTGATGAAAAAAATCTACCAGCAGAGCTTGTTGAACTGAACCCGTACAAATCAGTACCTACTCTTATTGATCGTGAGCTTGCTTTATATGACTCAAAGATCATTATGGAGTACTTGGATGAGCGTTTCCCTCATCCACCGTTGATGCCTGTATACCCGGTTGCTCGTGGTAATAGTCGTCTAATGATGTACCGCATTGAGCGTAACTGGTATTCAGTTGCAGAGAAGATCGTTAAAGGCAACGCTGAAGAATCTGAAGCAGCTCGCGTGAAACTGCGCAACGACCTACTGACTCTTGCTCCTATCTTCGCTGAGTATGAATACTTCATGAGCGAAGAATTTAGCCTAATTGATTGTTACCTAGCTCCGCTACTATGGCGTTTACCTGAGCTTGGTATCGAATTAATTGGCCCTGGTTCTAAAGAGCTTAAGATTTACATGAACCGCGTATTCGAACGTGATTCATTCCTAGCTTCTCTAACTGAAGCTGAGCGTGAGATGCGACTCGTTCGCTAAGCGTTTATGGATATTTCAAATATGACTCCACGCCGACCATATATGCTTCGTGCATTTTATGAATGGCTGGTTGATAACGAATTAACTCCACACCTTGTTGTTGAAGCAACATTACCAGGTGTAAGAGTTCCAGAAGAGTTTGTTCAAGATGGTCAGATCATTCTGAACATCGCGCCTCGTGCGGTTGGACAACTTGAACTGGGTAACGAAGCTGTGACGTTTAGTGCTCGCTTTAGTGGTCGTCCACACTCTGTGATCGTGCCGCTTTACGCAGTACAAGCGATTTATGCTCGTGAGAATGGTGCTGGTACCATGTTTGAACCTGAAGAGGCTTACATGGAATCTTTTGAAGAAGGGATTGAAGAAAGTCCTTTTGAAGAACAAGAGAAAGGCCCATCTTTGAGCGTAGCAACGGCAGACTTAGATGCTGAAGAGCCTGACTCAGATCCTGAGCCTCCTCGTCCAGCAAAAGGTCGCCCAAGCCTCCGTGTTATCAAATAACGTTAGCTAAATAACGACTCAAATAAAAAAGCAGCGACTCGTCGCTGCTTTTTCTTTTCTGCTAAATAGCATTTAATTGGCTTGCTTAAGGCTAGTTAACGGCCGTCTCTTCTTCGCCATATTCAAACGCTCGAATCACCTGCTTTACGCCTGAAACATTACGCGCAACTTCTGTCGCGATATCAGCATGCTCTCGAGATACTAACCCAAGTAAAAACACCTCTGAATCTTCAGTGATGACTTTAACCTTGATGCCGTTGAGATCAGCGTTTGCTAGAAGGGCTGATTTCACCTTGGTAGTAATCCAGCTGTCGTTACTAATAGCACTGATGGTCAATGGCTCTTTTACTCGCACCTGATTATGGATGCTTTCTACGCCTGCCACTTCTTTGGCTTGGTTTTCAAACGCGCGACGCTCTGAGTCAGTGGTCGCTTGCCCCATCAATACAACCGAACCTCGGTAAGAGCTCGCTGTGATACGAACGTTGCCACGATATGGCTGCTTGTTGGTGATGGCTGCGACTTCAAATTCGATATTGTTATCGTTCCAGATTTGTTTGGTGGTTCGTGTGTCAGTGACTAAGTTCGCTGTGGTTGCAGCACCAGCAATGAAAATGCCAGCACAACCAGACAGGGACAGTGTAAGTAGCGAAACACTAATCAGCTTAAACAGCCTCATAGAGGTTAATGATTTCATTGTGATGCTCCGTATATCACTCTTCGTGAGCAGGGAAGAGTACTTGATCGATTAGGTCACATAGGCAATGCAGTGTCACCATGTGTACTTCATGAATGCGTGCTGTACGGTGTGAAGGGATACGAATTTCTACATCGTGTTCGCCAAGTAAGCCAGCCATTTCACCACCATCTTTACCCGTAAAGGCGATGATCGTCATGTCACGTGTTACCGCTGCTTCCATTGCTTTGATGATGTTTTTGCTGTTACCGCTAGTAGAAATAGCCAGTAAAATATCGCCAGTTTGACCAAACGCACGTACCTGCTTAGAGAAAATCTCTTCGTAGTGATAGTCGTTGGCTACTGCCGTTAGCGTGGTGTTGTCTGCTGTGAGAGCCATTGCTGGTAGGCTAGGGCGCTCGGTTTCAAAGCGATTAAGTAGGCACGATACAAATTGCTGAGCATTCGACGCCGAACCACCATTACCACAACAAAGAATTTTGTTTCCGTTAAGCAAGGTCGCAACCATTGCTTGAGCGGCATGCGTAATTGCGTCTGGCAGTGCTTCTGCAGCCGCAATTTGGATCTGAATACTTTCTGTAAAACTTTCTTTAATGCTGTCTAGCATGTTTATCCTTGGGTAATCGCGTTTTGAATCCAGTCGATATTGTCATTCGGCCCTTCTATGGCAACGATATCAAACCTGAAATCTGTAGAGTGCACCGACAAGCCTTGCTGCATAAGCCAAACATTGGCTGTTTTGAGCAGCTTCTGTGACTTCTTTGCTGTCACCATTTCGGCGGCATGTCCGTAGCGGGTTTGCTTGCGGTATTTTACCTCAGCAAACACAACCGTATTGTTATGGCGCATTATAAGATCAATCTCGCCACATTTAGCTATGAAGTTTTCTTGAATTAACGATAATCCGTGGCCAACTAAATAATTTTTAGCCACGGTCTCGTATTTATCACCCACTTGTTTGTGGGTGATTGTTGGTTTGGACAGGAACTTTCGGCTAAAAAGCCCCATGCTCTGCCCAGCTGATTTCACGTTGAACAACACAGTTGTTGTCGATGGTTAACACGCCGGTTTCACCTGGAATGCTGTAACCCTGTACGGCTTTCATCTGTGGCAATGCATCCATTAGGTAGTAGGCATCCATCCCCAGTGCTTGCAGACGTTTTTGGCCGTTTGAATGTGCAGGCCATAGGTCGTTTAGCTCTTTGTTAAGCTCGTTCTTGCTCTCAACCAATAGTGGGATGTCACTGTAGAACACACCTGTTAGATCTTCGTACTGCTTGTCACCGCTGTTGCTGCGTGAGTTTGAGAACAAGGCTGGTTGGTCAGCATCTGGGTTAATCGCGACTTCAATGAAAGGCTTAATCAACGTGAGCTCTGAGTTCTTCGCCACAATGTAAACAGAGTCGATATCACGACGGCTGCGCGGTTCAGTTTCTAGATCTAGGTTAAGTAGCCCGTCCATTTGAGCGATATGTTGTTGGCTCTCTTGTAAGCCGAATACCTGATTCACATTGCGCTGAAGTTGGCGCTTGTCAGAGAATAAGGTAATCGCGACTTCGTTGTTGCTGTATTTTTTCCACTCTTTCTCAAACGCTTGCTTAACGCGGTCACCTAAACGCCCTTTTGGCGCAAGAATAAGCGGGTACTTGTAGCCTTGAGCAAAAAGGTGTTTCGCTGCCTGAGCGACTTCTTGCTCTGGCGATAGAGCGAGATAGCAAATATTGGTATCAGGTTCTAGCTGCGTCGGAATATTTAGAGCTAAAGCTGGAATCGAATTTTCGTGGTTTTTCTGCGCTTGCTGAAGCTTGGTAATATTGCTCTTAATCAGCGGGCCAACGATGAAATCTACCTTATTCTCTTCCAGTGTCGCTTTAATTTCAGCAGCACTTTGTACGTTGGTGTCCATAACCGTTAGCGTTGCGTTTTCTTCGCGCTCTTTGTCATTCATCATCGCAAAGATGAAACCATCACGCACAAGCTGTGCTTGCTTGCCGTACTTACCCGTGAGCGGCAGTAATAGCGCAGTGCTGGTTGGTTTGCTGATCTCTAGCGCCAATATGTCAGTGATCGCCTGAGGTGTGTAGGTTGCTGCAGGATGACGAGGATTCTCAGCCAGCCAATCAGACAGAGTTTTCTGTAGGTCTGGAAGGTTAGAGTTCAGCGTCTTCATATAAATAGCCAGCTGTAACCAACCTGCTAGAACGTCTTCTGTTGGAGAAGTCTTAAGTTCTAGAATCTCATATTGAGAGTAGCTATTCAGGTTCTGCCAAATACGGTCGGCAGTTATCTGTTGGCTTTCGTCATCAGCGTCTACGTATTCTGAATAAAGGACTAACTCACGGCTTGCTTCGAAATACTCGCTTTGCATTTCAGAAATGTTAGCGCGTAGCTCGTGATAATCTTTCCACTGCTCGTTCGGAAGCTTCCACCAAGGCTGAAAGTTCAGCTGGCTGTACGCTTGCTGTGGTTGCGAGTTATTCACCAGCAGTTGAGCGCGAGCTAATTGCCATTCTGCTTGTTGAACTTCACTCAGCTCTTGTTTGGCTAAGCGCTTGATCAGCAGAGTCGCTTGATCGGTTTTTCCAGCTTGCACAGAAGCCTTAAGTGCCATGATTAACCAGTCGTTTTGTAGACTTCCTTTGCTACTATCCGCCTGCATCATGTAACTTTCAGTTGATTGCGCTGGATCTAGTGTAATATCAACACGCGTTGGTGCTTGAGGACCTGAAGAACAAGCCGCCAATGTAATTGCTAATGCAATTGGAGTTAGTAAGCGTGGTACACTGAGTCTCTTATGGTTCATCGTTGCCATGAGTTCTTTAAATTCCGTATAAATTTGTATCTATATTAATCGTTG
Source organism: Vibrio sp. QJM3NY_27 (assembly GCF_057785955.1). Lineage (NCBI taxonomy): Bacteria > Pseudomonadati > Pseudomonadota > Gammaproteobacteria > Vibrionales > Vibrionaceae > Vibrio > Vibrio sp. QJM3NY_27. The sequence goes on from NZ_CM173511.1 coordinate 482,554, forward strand.
AAGTGATGGTAAACAAATGACAGATAACAAAACCTTGCTCACAGAGAGCCCAACTCTCTACATTGTGCCAACCCCAATCGGAAATTTGGGAGATATCACTCAAAGAGCAATTGAAATTTTATCAAGTGTCGATGTTATTGCAGCCGAAGACACACGCCACACGGGTAAGCTGCTTGCTCACTTCAATATATCAACCAGAACGTTCGCTTTACATGATCATAATGAACAAACTAAAGCACAAGTTCTAGTCGAAAGGTTATTAGAAGGTCAGTCTATCGCATTAGTCTCTGATGCGGGTACTCCTTTAATCAGTGACCCAGGTTACCATCTTGTCTCACAATGTCGTCAAGCGGGTGTGAGAGTTGTGCCACTTCCTGGTGCTTGTGCTGTGATTACCGCACTAAGTGCGTCAGGTTTACCGTCGGATCGTTTCAGCTTTGAAGGCTTCTTGCCACCAAAGAGTAAGGGGCGCAAAGATAAGTTCTTAGAGATTGCAAAAGCAGAGCGCACATGTATTTTCTACGAATCACCGCACCGTATTACGGATTCTCTGCAGGACATGCTAGAGATCTTAGGACCAGACCGTGAGGTCGTGTTGGCTCGTGAGCTAACCAAGACATTTGAAACCATTCAAGGTTTACCATTAGGTGAGTTGATTGAATGGATAGAAGAAGACTCGAACCGCAAACGTGGTGAGATGGTGTTGCTGATCCATGGTCACCGTGAAGAGGCGAGCACCGATCTGCCAGACGAAGCAACCCGCACCCTTGGTATTCTAACCAAAGAGTTACCCCTTAAAAAAGCGGCGGCGATGACAGCAGAAATCTACAATCTGAAAAAGAACGCTTTATACAAATGGGGCTTAGAGCATCTAGACAACTAGATACCTCTTTATAGAGTAGATAACCTTTATTGAAAAAGCTTCTGAGGAATGATGGTATTACCGTTATTCCTCTTTTTTTGTCTAGATTGTGTAAAAATCATGCATTCGATTAGAGGTTTGCAGCATATTTGTGATCTCGCTAGACACTGCTCACTAATCTCTATACAATCCGCCCTCGGAGTTGAACGGGTAATCGCTGCTTTGCTGATGTCCTTCGGGAGACTGACGTTGAGGTCCTTCGGGAAACTGACGTTGAAGTCCTTCGGGAGACTGGTAGAGGGGAGGAACGTCCGGGCTCCATAGAGCAGGGTGCCAGATAACGTCTGGGGGGCGCGAGCCCACGACAAGTGCAGCAGAGAGAAGACCGCCGATGGCCTCATTTCTTCGGAAGAGGCACAGGTAAGGCTGAAAGGGTGCGGTAAGAGCGCACCGTGCGACTGGCAACAGTTCGTAGCAAGGTAAACTCCACCCGGAGCAAGATCAAATAGGCCCTCGCATTGCGCTGCTCGCGTATGGGGGCGGGTAGATTGCTTGAGCCTGTGAGCGATTGCAGGCCTAGACGAATGGTTACCGCCGCGCAAGCGGAACAGAACCCGGCGTATGTGTCAACTCCACCTATATAAAGAACCCATCATTACTTAACGGTAGTGATGGGTTTTTTGCTTTATATTGACGTAAATTATTTAGATTTCCTTAGAATCCTTCATCCTGATATGAGCTTGGGTCAAAAATTCCCAAAGCCTATACACAATATGGTGGAGATACAGCGCGAAATCAGTACACTAAAACGTTAATAGAACAAATTATTGCCTAACTAACGGCTCAATCCACTCACTGAGAAGACTATGACAGAAGCATTCAAACATATTTCAGTATTGCTTAACGAATCTATTGACGGACTTGCGATCAAACCTGACGGTACCTACATCGATGGTACTTTTGGCCGTGGTGGTCACAGCCGTACAATCCTGTCTAAACTGGGCGAGAATGGACGACTCTTTAGTATCGACCGCGATCCACAAGCGATTGCTGAAGCTCAGAATATTGATGATCCCCGTTTTACAATTATCCATGGCCCATTCTCGGGTATGGCTGAATATGCAGAGCGTTATGACTTAGTCGGTCAAGTGGATGGTGTTTTATTGGATTTAGGTGTTTCTTCACCACAGCTAGATGATGCAGAACGTGGCTTTAGCTTCATGAAAGATGGCCCGCTAGACATGCGTATGGATCCAACAACGGGTATTCCGGTTTCTCAGTGGCTAGTTGATGCGGATCTTGATGACATTACATGGGTTATTCGTGAGTTCGGTGAAGACAAACACGCTCGTCGTATCGCGAAAGGCATCATCGCTTATCAAGAGAATGAAGAGAACGAACCGCTAACGCGTACTGGTCAACTGGCTAAGCTTATCTCTGACGTCGCTCCAAAGAGCTTCAAAGAGAAAAAGCACCCAGCGACACGTGCTTTCCAAGCATTCCGTATCTACATCAACAGCGAACTTGAAGAGATCGATACCGCACTGAAAGGTGCAGCAAGCATTCTTGCTCCTCAAGGTCGTATCTCTGTTATCAGTTTCCACTCGCTTGAAGACCGTATGGTGAAGCGCTTTATTCGTAAAGAGAGCCAAGGGCCACAAGTTCCTCACGGTTTACCGCTAACAGAAGATCAAATTAAAGCTTTAGGCAGTGCCGATCTAAAACCAATTGGTAAAGCGATCAAGCCTTCTAAAGATGAAGTGGATGAGAATACTCGTTCGCGTAGCTCAGTACTACGAATCGCAGAAAAGCTATAGTCAATGAAGACCTCCAAGCCTAACTTAGCCAAGATAATATTTTTTGATTTGATCTCCGTGGGCAAGGTTCCATTGGTACTTCTTATCTGTATCTTTGCGAGTGCGATGGGGGTCGTTCTTACGACACATAATTCACGTCAGGCGATCACGAAAAAAGACATGGCATTAGTGGAACGAGAACAGCTTGATGATGAGTGGCGAAATTTAATGCTTGAAGAGACGGCTTTGGCTGAACATAGCCGCGTTCAAGCATCGGCAAAACGAGAGCTAGACATGAAACGTCCAGACTCTGACAAAGAAGTTGTGATCACACTGAAATGACCGGTAAAAAGGAAAAAGCACCCGCCAAGCCCGTTAAGAAATCAACGAAAGAGCGAGTGAAGAGCGAAAAGGATTCGGATCCAATTCTTATTAAATGGCGTTTCAACGTCGTTATTGCTTTCGTGTTTCTTGCCTTTGCTGCACTCGTTGGTCGTGTGGCTTACATCCAAATTATTGAACCAGATAACTTAATCCGTCAGGGCGATCTTCGCTCGGTACGTGTTAAGGCTATTCCTTCCGCCCGCGGCATTATCTCAGACCGCAATGGCGAACCGCTTGCTGTGAGTGTTCCAGTTGAGGCGGTATGGGCCGACCCGAAAACGATTTTCGATAAAAATGGCATGGCCCAGATTGATCGTTGGTATGCGTTAGCTGATGTACTTGGCTTAGAACGACAATCGATGATCGACAAGATCTCTAGCAACAAGTCCCGCCGATTTGTTTACCTACAAAGACAAGTTAGTCCAGCGATGGCTAAGTATATTCGTGAATTAAAGCTGGTGGGTGTTGGCCTGAAAGCGGAATCTCGACGTTACTATCCCGCAGGCGAAGTCAGTGCACACCTTATCGGTGTTACCGGCATTGACGGGCACGGTTTAGAAGGCGTTGAACGCAGCTATGACAAATGGCTCACGGGTGAAGCGGGTAAGCGGACGATTCGTAAAGATCGCTATGGACGCGTTGTTGAAAACATTGCTTTAGAAGAGCGTGAAGAAGGCAAACCACTCGAATTAACGATCGATCAACGATTACAAGCCATTGCTTATCGCGCTATTAAGCAAGCCGTGGCCGATCACAAGGCGACTTCAGGCTCTGCTGTACTACTCGATGTAAAAACGGGTGCCGTGTTAGCCATGGTTAATGCCCCTTCTTATAATCCGAACAACCGCGCTGACTTACAAAGCTTTAAGATGCGTAACCGCGTTCTGACTGATGCAATGGAACCTGGCTCGACCGTGAAACCTTTTGTGGTTTTGGCGGCGCTAGAGAACGGCACTGCAGACCCAGATATCGTGATTGATACTGGCAATGGCATTATGCAGATCGGTGGTAGTCGTGTACGAGATTCTTCTAAAGTCGGTAAGGCTGACTTAGCACTGATCCTCAAGAAGTCGAGTAACATCGGTGTTGCTAAATTGGCGCTTAACATGCCACTTGAAGCTTTGCTTGGGATGTACAGTTCGGTTGGTCTAGGCGAGATGTCTGGGCTGAATTTGGTTGGTGAAACGAGCGGTATTTTCCCGAATCGCCGTCGTTGGTCAAAGTTTGAAATTGCCACCTTAGCGTTCGGTTATGGCTTGTCTGTTACGCCGATGCAGTTGGCACATGCCTATGCGACGTTAGCTAATAAAGGTTTGTATGAGCCGATTCATATTATTAAGAGTAACGACCAAGATTTTTCTAAGCAAATCATCAAGCGCGAGAACGCTGAACTGGTTTTGAATATGCTAGAAGGGGTGACTCAAAAAGGCGGTACGGCGACAAGAGCTGCCGTTCCGGGTTACCGCGTTGCAGCCAAAACGGGTACCTCTCGTAAGGCTGAAGCTGGCGGCTACAGTGATGAATACATCGCGGTTACCGCAGGCTTTGCTCCAGTTAGTGATCCAAGAGTGGCATTGGTTGTTGTGGTCAACGAGCCTCAAGGCGACCTTTACTATGGTGGTTCAGTCGCAGCCCCCGTCTTTTCTGAAATCATGAAGGGCGCACTGCAAATAATGAACGTCCCCGCTGATGAAAATAAGTTTCAAGAATAGAGTTAATCAGGATTCAATATGAGTAATAGCCTCACGCTGTCATCTTTACTTTCTCCTTGGGGAGACTTTAGTTCACCTGAACTGGAGTCGATTGCTGTTGAGCAATTGGAGCTAGATAGCCGAGCCATCAAGGAAGGTGATATTTTTGTTGCCGTAGTCGGACATGCTGTTGATGGCCGTCGTTTTATCGACAAAGCGGTCGCACTGGGAGCTCATGCTGTTATTGCACAGGCCGATGCTGAAAAGCCTCATGGTCTGATTGAATGGTTGGATACTGTCCCTGTTATTTACATTAACAACCTTAACTTGGTGCTATCTGAGTTAGCTGGTCGTGTTTACTCGTGTCAAGCGACTAAGTTGATTGGTGTTACCGGCACCAATGGCAAAACCACCATCACCCAACTGATTGCTCAATGGCTTGATCTCGTCGGTCAACGCTCAGCGGTAATGGGTACGACAGGTAATGGTTTCTTAGATAATCTAAAAACCGCAGCGAATACCACAGGCAGTGCGATTGAAATACAGCGCACACTGAGTGAGTTAGCTGCAGAAAAAGCTGTCTACACGGCAATGGAAATATCTTCTCACGGTTTGGTGCAAGGTCGAGTAAAGGCTTTGGACTTTGAGGTAGGTGTATTTACTAACTTGAGTCGTGATCATCTTGATTACCATGGCACGATGGAAGAGTACGCATTGGCTAAGAAGAGCCTGTTTACTCAACATAAATGCAAGCACGCAGTGATCAATGTGGATGACGAAGTGGGTAAAGCTTGGATGCCGGACTTATCCAATGCTATTGCAGTCTCACTGTTACCGCTAACGGGCTATCAACAGTCGGTGTGGGCATCTGATGTCGGTTATGCAGAAACCGGTATTAAGCTCTCTTTCGATGGTAGTTGGGGACAAGGGAAGCTTTCTGCTCCACTGATTGGTCAGTTCAACGCATCAAACGTACTGGTTGCTTTTGCTACTTTGCTTTCTTTGGGTATCGAAAAGCAAACCTTGGTCGACACTGCGCCTCAGCTTCAACCTGTGATTGGCCGAATGGAGCTTTTCCAAGTTCCCAACAAAGCAAAAGTAGTTGTCGATTATGCTCATACGCCCGATGCGCTAGAGAAAGCATTGGCAGCACTGCGCGTGCATTGCTCAGGAAAACTGTGGGCAATCTTTGGTTGTGGTGGAGATCGAGACACTGGTAAGCGCCCAATGATGGCTGCGACCGCAGAGCAGTTCGCCGATAAAATCATTATTTCAGATGATAACCCTCGTAGCGAAGAACCGGCACTGATTGTCAAAGACATGCTAGCTGGCTTAAGCAAACCTGAAGCTGCGTTTGTCGAACACGATCGCTACCAAGCGGTTAAGTTTGCGCTTGAGCAGGCAGGCAGCGATGACATTATTCTTCTGGCTGGTAAAGGCCATGAGGATTACCAAGTATTGAAAGATAAAACGGTACATTACTCAGACCGAGAGTCTGCGCTTCAACTTTTAGGTATTTCATAATGATTGATGTATCACTTGAGCAAATCTGCTCCGTGGTCAGTGGTGAGCTGATCAAAGCGGGCAACTCGAACAATAACGTAATCAATGCAGTTTCAACGGATACTCGTACCGTTGAAGAAGGCGCCTTGTTTGTCGCTATCGTTGGAGAGCGTTTCGACGCGCATGACTTTTGCCATCAAGCCGTTGAGGCAAACGCGAGCGCGTTGTTAGTCGAACGAAAACTTGACCTAAATATTACTCAAGTTGTTGTCGAAGACACTAAACTTGCTTTAGGTGAACTAAGTGCTTGGATTCACAAACAATGTGACGTGCCAACGATGGCGATTACAGGCAGCTGTGGCAAAACGACCGTTAAAGAGATGGTGGCGAGCATTTTACAGCAGCGTGGCAAGGTGCTGTTTACGGCGGGTAACTTCAATAATGATATTGGTGTGCCTTTGACCTTGTTACGCAGTGAACCCAATGATGACTATGCAGTGATCGAATTAGGCGCTAACCATATTGGTGAAATTGCCTACACCACTCAGCTAGTGAAGCCACAAGTTGCCTTAGTTAATAATGTAGCCGCGGCTCATTTAGAAGGCTTTGGTTCGATTGATGGTGTGAAGCAAGCGAAAGGTGAAATTTTTCAGGGGCTTGCTGCTGGTGATACTGCTATTGTTAATTTAGAGAGCAACGGTGGTGACTTTTGGAATGAAGTACTTGCGGATAAAACGGTTCTGACATTTTCTGAAAGTAACCATGAAGCTGATTATTTTGCTGAAAATATCGAAATCAACGACCAAGGCGAAGCTTGCTTTGATATGCAAACGCCACTAGGTGTTACAGCTGTTGAACTTGGTATTATTGGTCAGCATAACGTGGCGAACGCGTTGGCAGCTGCAGCGTTGAGCATCCAATTTGGTGCAACGCTTGATGAAATAAAAAGTGGTTTAGCGAATCTTATCTCGGTTAAAGGGCGAGTTGAGGTTCAACAATTAAGTCAGAATATCAAGCTGATAGATGACAGTTATAATGCCAGCGTGCCTGCAATGAAGGCGGCAGCCAAACTGCTGTCGAGCTTCAAAGGTCAACGTTGGTTGATTTTAGGTAATATGGCTGAATTAGGCGACGAAAGTCTTGCACTTCACCGTCAAGTCGGTGAATATGCTGCCCCATTCGCTTTTGAGCATGTACTCACTTACGGTGATGATACCAAGGTGATTAGTGAGGTCTGTAACGGTACCCACTTTGCAACGCATCAAGCGATGATCGCGCACATAGAGCAGCACTTACGCTTGCCAGAAAACGCGTCACATACCTTGTTGGTAAAAGGCGCGAATAGTGCAGGAATGAGTAAAATAGCCGCTGCTTTAAAGGAGAACTTTTCATGATAATTTGGCTTGCAGAGCTACTACAGCCACACCTTTCTTTTTTCCGTTTGTTCGAATACCTATCGTTTCGTGCAATCGCGAGTATTTTGACGGCGTTATGCCTGTCGCTGTGGATGGGACCTCGTTTAATTGAGCGTCTGCAAATGCTACAAATTGGCCAAGTTGTTCGTAATGACGGCCCTGAATCTCACTTTAGCAAACGTGGTACACCAACCATGGGTGGCGTGATGATCCTAGCTGCCATTATTATTACAGTATTAATGTGGTCTGATCTTTCTAACCCTTACGTTTGGGCGGTATTAGTGGTACTTGCTGGTTATGGCGCGGTCGGTTTTGTTGATGACTACCGTAAAGTGGTTCGTAAAAACACCGATGGCTTGATTGCTCGCTGGAAGTACTTCTGGCAATCTGCGATTGCATTGGTTGTGGCATTTGCTCTGTATGCTCACGGGCACGATACTGCAGCAACTCAATTAGTGGTTCCTTTCTTTAAAGATGTGATGCCACAGCTTGGTTTATTGTACATCGTACTGACTTATTTTGTTATTGTGGGTACCAGTAACGCGGTAAACCTAACAGACGGCCTAGATGGTTTGGCAATTATGCCAACGGTGATGGTTGCTGCTGGTTTTGCTGTAATTGCATGGGCAACAGGTAATGTTAACTTTGCAGCATATCTACACATTCCATACATCCCATACACTTCTGAGCTTGTGGTTGTATGTACTGCTATCGTCGGTGCCGGACTAGGCTTCCTATGGTTCAACACTTACCCAGCGCAAGTATTCATGGGCGATGTTGGCTCACTAGCGCTTGGTGGTGCACTGGGTGTGATCGCGGTGTTAGTTCGCCAAGAGTTGGTACTGGTTATCATGGGCGGTGTGTTTGTAATGGAGACCTTGTCAGTTATTCTGCAGGTGGGCTCTTACAAATTGCGTGGTCAGCGTATTTTCCGCATGGCTCCGATTCACCACCACTATGAACTGAAAGGTTGGCCAGAGCCGCGCGTAATCGTGCGCTTTTGGATCATCTCAATGGTATTAGTACTGGTTGGCCTAGCGACACTGAAAGTTCGTTAATCTTATGTGAGCCTCTGATTAGAGGCTCTTTAAAACTATTAAGAGCATCTTGTTTAAATGGAACGTTGGCAAAATATTCAAAATGTAGTGGTTGTGGGGCTCGGTATTACCGGGCTCTCTGTCGTTAAACATCTCGTAAAATATCAGCCTCATACTCATGTGAAGGTGATTGATACTCGAGAGCTACCACCAGGAAAGGAATCTTTACCTGAATCGGTAGAACTGCATTCTGGAAGTTGGAATAGCCAATGGTTAGCGGAAGCTGATTTGGTGATTGCTAACCCAGGTATCGCCTTAGCGACCCCTGAAATACAAGATGTTATTCAAGCGGGAACTCCGGTTGTTGGCGATATTGAACTGTTTGGCTGGGCGGTAGACAAACCCGTCGTGGCAATAACAGGCTCCAATGGTAAGAGTACGGTGACCGATCTAACGGGTGTGCTTGCTAAGGCTGCTGGTCTTAACGTTGGTGTCGGTGGCAACATCGGTATTCCTGCCTTAGATCTTTTAGAGCTTGATGCCGATCTATATGTCCTTGAGCTTTCAAGCTTTCAGCTAGAGACAACATCTAGCTTGAACCTAGCAGCGGCGGCCTTTTTGAATTTGTCAGAAGATCATATGGATCGCTACCAAGGCATGGCCGATTACCGCGATGCTAAATTGAGAATCTTTAACAATGCTCAGTGCGCGATTGTAAACCGCGACGACAAAGAAACTTATCCAGATCACGAGATGCAGGTAGTGACATTTGGTCTCGATGACCAAGAGTTTGGTGTGGCAACAATTGATGGCACTGAATGGCTAATCGATAACGCTAAGCCAGTACTTCCTACCCAAGATTTGACATTGGTTGGACGTCATAATGTGGCGAATGCGTTAGTCTCGTTGGCACTACTTAAGCTAGTCGGTATCGATTACAACAAAAGCCTTGAAGCTTTGAAAACCTACAACGGTTTAACTCATCGTTGCCAAGTGGTGGCAGATAAACGCGCTATCAAATGGGTTAACGACTCGAAAGCAACCAATGTAGCCAGCACATTAGCCGCTTTGTCGGGGCTAGAGTACCAAGGTACTTTATATCTTTTGGTTGGTGGCGTGGGTAAAGGTGCCGATTTCAGTGAGCTTGAACCTGTGTTGTCACAGTTAGAGCATGTTCAACTGTGTTGCTTCGGTGAAGATGCCGCGCAATTTATGCCATTGCATCCATCGGCTAAGACGTTTGATACCATGCGTGACATTATCGAGAGTGTCTCGAAGCAGTTAGTTGCCGGTGATATGGTGATGTTGTCTCCAGCGTGTGCGAGCTTCGATCAATTTAATAACTTCATGGCGAGAGGTGATGCGTTCACTGACCTTGCCCATGAGTATGCCTAACGTGTTGAAGGACTAACATTCAGTGCAAAGAGTGAAAGAGATTAATCAATCCATTTGGCAATGGCTAAACCGTGCCACACCAGAGGCGCTCTACGATCGTCAGTTGGTATGGATTGCTCTTGGACTGATGCTGACCGGATTGGTGATGGTAACGTCTGCTTCGTTCCCAATCAGTGCTCGTTTAACTGATCAGCCGTTTCACTTTATGTTCCGCCATGCCATTTTCCTTGTGTTGGCGTTAATCGTATCCAGCGTCATATTGCAAATTCCAATGAAACGTTGGTTTCAGTACAGTATGTACTTATTGGGTTTATCCTTCTTTTTGCTGGTCGTGGTATTGGCTGTCGGTAAGTCGGTTAACGGTGCGTCGCGCTGGATCCCTCTTGGATTATTTAACTTACAACCCGCTGAAGTCGCTAAGTTGTCGCTGTTTATCTTTATGGCGGGTTATTTAGTTCGTAAACAAGACGAAGTGAGGAAAACCTTCTTCGGTGGCTTTGGTAAACCGATCATGGTATTCGGTGCTTTTGCTGTGTTACTACTTGGCCAGCCCGATTTAGGTACAGTAGTTGTAATGTTGGTGACCTTGTTCGGAATGTTATTTATCGCAGGAGCCAAGCTTTCACAGTTTATTGCCTTGATGGTGGCGGGTATTGCTGCGGTCGTTGGCTTGATTGTTATAGAACCTTATCGAGTTCGACGTGTTACCTCATTTTGGGAACCGTGGAATGACCCGTTTGGCAGTGGCTACCAGTTAACTCAATCGCTAATGGCATTTGGTCGTGGTGATTGGATGGGGCAAGGCCTTGGAAACTCGGTTCAGAAGTTAGAATATTTACCAGAAGCACATACCGATTTTGTGTTTGCGGTATTAGCTGAAGAGTTGGGTTTTGTTGGCGTGACCTTAGTGCTGATCCTTATTTTTAGTTTGGTGCTTAAAGCCATTTTAATTGGCAAAAAAGCCTTCGAGAACGACCAGTTATTCAGTGGTTATCTTGCCTTTGGTATTGGTATTTGGTTTGCTTTTCAGACGCTTGTTAACGTAGGTGCTGCATCGGGTATTGTTCCGACCAAAGGTCTAACCCTGCCGCTTATCAGTTACGGTGGTTCAAGCCTTATCGTCATGTCAGTAGCGGTTTCTATGCTGCTGCGTATCGATCACGAATGCCGAATGCAACAAAAAGAACAAGCCGACAATCAAAACGAATTAGTAGAATAAGAATCTAACGTGATGAAACAAAACAAAAAACTTTTAGTGATGGCTGGTGGAACTGGCGGTCACGTTTTCCCAGGGTTAGCGGTGGCTAAAAAGCTTCAGCAACAAGGTTGGGAAATTCGCTGGTTAGGAACCGCAGACAGAATGGAAGCGGATTTAGTGCCAAAGCATGGTATTGAGATCGACTTCATCAAGGTGAAAGGCCTGCGTGGTCAAGGCATTAGCAAGCTAATTAAAGCGCCATTCCAGATTATTAATGCCATACTTCAAGCAAGACAGCACATCAAAGCATGGCAACCAGATGTGGTGCTTGGAATGGGGGGTTACGTGAGTGGCCCCGGTGGCATTGCGGCATGGCTATCCGGTATTCCCGTGGTTCTTCATGAACAAAATGCCGTGGCGGGTTTAACCAACCAATGGCTATCTAAAATTGCGAAAAAGGTATTCCAAGCCTTTCCAGGTGCTTTCTCTGCCGCAGAAGTTGTGGGGAACCCAGTACGAGAAGATGTTGTTGCCTTAGCTGACCCCGAGCAACGCATGGCAGAGCGTGACGGCGATATTCGTATCCTAGTTATGGGTGGCAGCCAAGGTGCTAAAATTCTTAACGATACTCTGCCTGTGACTTTGGCTCAGTTAGGCGCTGGTTTTACTGTGATGCACCAAGCCGGTAAAAACAATCAGCAGCAAGTGATTGAACAATACAAATCACATTCTGTAGATAATGTTCAAGTGACTGAATTTATTGATGATGTGGCGCAAGCTTATGAGTGGGCAGATCTATTAGTGTGTCGCTCAGGTGCATTAACCGTATCAGAAGTGTCTGCAGCTGGTGTGGGTTCTATCTTCGTTCCGTTTATGCATAAAGACAGACAACAAGCGTTGAATGCCGATCACCTAGTTGAATGTGGCGCAGCGTTAATGATTGAACAGCCTCAATTGACGGCTGATAAGCTAGCGAACACGATTGCTCAGCTTGATAGAAATGAATTAAAAATGATGGCAACAAAAGCTCGTCAAGCAGCCAAGCTTGATGCTGATGTGACCGTCGCTGAAGCGATTAAAGCTTTAGCAAAATAATGAGATTGAATTGATGACGATTGAACATACCCAAGACTTAGCGCAAATCCGTGCAATGGTGCCAGAGATGCGCCGTGTTAAATCTATCCACTTCATCGGTATTGGTGGCGCAGGAATGAGCGGGATTGCTGAAGTCTTGCTTAATGAAGGCTACCAGATCACGGGTTCTGATATTGCTCAAAACCCAGTGACCGATCGTTTAGTTAGCAAGGGTGCTACCGTTTACATCGGCCACCAAGCAAGTAACGTTGCTGATGCAAGTGTGGTGGTGGTTTCAACCGCTATCAACGAAGAAAACCCAGAGATTATTGCTGCTCGTGAAGCGCGTACACCTATCGTTCGTCGTGCAGAAATGCTGGCTGAGCTGATGCGTTTTCGTCATGGCATTGCTGTGGCAGGTACGCACGGTAAAACCACTACGACCGCGCTAGTGACACAAATATATTCGGAAGCGGGTTTAGATCCAACTTTCGTAAACGGTGGTTTGGTAAAAAGTGTTGGTACCAATGCTCGCTTAGGTTCGAGTCGTATTCTTATCGCTGAAGCCGATGAAAGTGACGCGTCATTCTTACACCTGCAACCAATGGTTAGTATTGTGACTAACATTGAAGCGGATCATATGGATACCTACGGCGGCGATTTTGAAACGCTAAAGCAGACGTTTATTGATTTCTTACACAATCTGCCATTCTACGGTCAGGCTGTGATGTGTGTTGATGATCCGGTAGTACGTGAGCTTATTCCTCAGGTTAGCCGTCAAGTGATTACCTACGGCTTCTCAGAAGACGCTGATATCCGCATTGAAAACTATGTACAACAAGGTCAGCAAGGCAAGTTTACGGTTGTTCGCAAAGGTAAAGCCAATCTCGATATTACGTTGAACATTCCCGGTCGCCATAACGCACTGAACGCATCAGCGGCGATTGCGGTTGCGACGGAAGATGACATCAGCGATGAAGCGATTCTAAAAGCGATGGCTGGAACGGAAGGTACTGGCCGTCGTTTCGATCACCTTGGTGAATATGAAACGGGTAAGGGTGTTGCAATGCTGGTCGATGATTACGGCCATCACCCAACCGAAGTTGATGTCACCATTCAAGCTGCACGAAGTGGTTGGACTGATAAACGTCTTGTGATGATCTTCCAACCGCACCGTTATAGCCGCACTCGCGATCTGTATGATGACTTCGCGAACGTTCTTGAGCAGGTTGATGTGCTTATTCTGTTAGATGTTTATTCTGCAGGTGAGAAACCTATTGCAGGGGCTGACGGACGCTCGTTAAGTCGAACTATTCGTGGGCGTGGTAAGATTGATCCCATCTTTGTTGCTGATATCAACACGCTGCCGTCGGTTTTAGCCAACGTTATTCAAGGCGGAGACCTTGTTTTAACACAGGGTGCTGGTGATGTTGGTCGTGTAGCGAAGCAACTTGAATCGCTACAATTAGACATTAATAAGATGCAAAACGCGTAACAGAATACTGTATACAGACTGTGGTTGATCGCTCACTTCTTGCGATTGACCTAAAATTGACCAAAAATCTTATTATCAACGTTTGATAGTTTGATTTTGCTCAGTATAATTCATAGGTTAAAGTAAGTGCTTTTACCTCTATTACGAAGATAGGGAATAGAATTGCGAACCAACGACAGGGAATGCGGGCTTTGGTAGAAAGTACTTTTAGCGAAAACCGCCACCTATTCAGTTTACCATCGCTAAAGAAACACGCTGTAGGCGGGTCTTTTTTTGTCATGGTACTGCTATTCATTGGATTTCTTTTCTATACCACACTGACTTGGATGTGGGATGATCAGCGATTGCCTCTCTCCAAAATAGTACTTCAAGGCGACTTAACTTACGTAACCGCTGGTGATGTTCAACATGCCTTTGGCGAGCTAGAGCATATTGGCACGTTCATGTCGCAAGACATCGGTGTTTTGCAAGACAGTTTAGAAGCGTTACCTTGGGTTTCAGTGGTGTCCATTCGTAAGCAGTGGCCAGACACAATAAAAGTATTTTTGACTGAGTATCATGCAGCAGCAATCTGGAATGGTAACATGCTGTTGAATGATAATGGTCAGGTGTTTAATGGTGATATCGGTCTTTTGAAGGGCGATAGAGTCAAGCTTTACGGCCCAGACGGCACCAGCCAAAAAGTGATAGAAAAGTGGCGACAAATAACTCCTTTGATTAACAATCTAGGGTTAACCGTTACTTCGCTCGTTCTCAATGAGCGTCGCGCTTGGCAAATAATCCTAGATAACGGTATCCGTTTAGAACTAGGTAAAGATTCTTTAGATGAGCGTGTTGAACGCTTCATTTCGCTTTACAACGAACTTGGTAGTAAAGCGAATCAAGTGAGCTACATCGACCTCAGGTATGATACGGGAGCCGCTGTAGGCTGGTTTCCAGAGCAAGAGTTAGAAGAGAGCACAGATGACTAAGACCGCAGATGACAACATAATCGTTGGTCTTGATATAGGCACTGCGACCATATCAGCTCTAGTTGGTGAAATATTGCCTGATGGTCAAATCAATATCATTGGTTCAGGGCAAAGCCCATCCAGAGGTATGGATAAAGGTGGTGTAAACGACCTAGAGTCGGTAGTGAAGTCAGTTCAGCGAGCCATTGATCAAGCAGAGTTGATGGCGGAATGCCAAATCAGCAATGTGTTTATCTCGCTATCGGGCAAACATATCGCAAGCCGAATTGAAAAAGGCATGGGCACTATTTCTGATGAAGAGGTGTCTCAAGACGATATGGATCGAGCGATCCATACCGCGAAATCAATTAAAATAGGTGATGAGCAGAGAATTCTGCACGTGATCCCACAAGAATTTACCATCGATTATCAAGAGGGGATCAAGAATCCACTTGGTTTATCTGGTGTTCGAATGGAAGTCAGTGTTCACCTAATTTCTTGCCATAGCGACATGGCGAGAAACATTATTAAAGCTGTTGAACGATGTGGTCTCACTGTAGAACAAATCGTGTTTTCAGGACTTGCCTCAAGCAATGCGGTAATTACTGACGACGAGAGAGAGCTTGGAGTATGTGTTGTTGATATTGGTGCTGGTACGATGGATATTTCCATTTGGACTGGCGGCGCATTGCGACACACAGAAGTCTTTTCCTACGCAGGAAATGCAGTAACCAGTGATATTGCCTTCGCTTTCGGCACGCCAGTGAGCGATGCTGAAGAGATAAAAGTAAACCACGGTTGCGCTCTGAGTGAACTCGTAAGCAAGGATGATTCTGTTAACGTCCCTAGTGTAGGTGGCCGCCCATCGAGAAGTTTGCAAAGACAAACTTTGTCGGAAGTGATTGAACCACGTTACACTGAACTTATGGGTCTCGTTAACCAAACTATTGATACGGTTCAATTACAGCTACGAGATGAAGGTATTAAACACCACCTTGCAGCTGGCGTCGTTCTCACTGGTGGAGCGGCACAAATTGACGGATTGGTAGAGTGTGCGGAACGTGTTTTCCGCAATCAAGTTCGAGTTGGTAAGCCGTTAGAAGTTAGTGGCTTAACTGACTATGTTAAAGAGCCGTATCATTCTACGGCGGTTGGTTTACTTCATTACGCAAGAGATTGTCAGATAAGTGATGAGGGTGATTACAGCGAACCTAAGCGTTCAGCACCTTCTATGTCAGGCTTGTTTGGTAAATTGCGTAATTGGATACAAAAAGAGTTTTAACCTGAGTTGCAGGAAAAAACGGAGATAACACATGTTTGAACCGATGATGGAAATGTCTGACGATGCAGTAATTAAAGTCGTTGGAGTTGGTGGCGGTGGCGGTAATGCTGTTGAGCACATGGTACGTGAATCGATCGAAGGCGTAGAGTTCATCAGTGTTAATACTGATGCTCAAGCCCTTCGTAAAACGAGCGTGAGCAGCGTGATCCAAATTGGTGGTGATATCACTAAAGGTTTGGGCGCTGGTGCAAATCCACAAGTAGGCCGTGATGCAGCTCTCGAAGATCGAGAAAGAATTAAAGAAGTTCTAACTGGCGCCGATATGGTATTTATCGCAGCTGGTATGGGCGGTGGTACAGGTACAGGTGCTGCTCCAGTTATTGCTGAAGTTGCGAAAGAGTTGGGTGTGCTAACGGTTGCTGTTGTAACTAAGCCATTTAGCTTTGAAGGCAAAAAGCGTTTAGCGTTTGCTGAGCAAGGTATCGAAGAGCTTTCTAAACATGTGGATTCTTTAATTACGATTCCAAATGAAAAGCTACTTAAAGTACTTGGCCGTGGCGTAACACTGCTAGAAGCTTTCGCAAGTGCAAATGATGTACTTAAAAACGCTGTACAAGGTATCGCTGAGCTAATTACTCGCCCTGGTATGATTAACGTCGATTTCGCGGATGTTCGCACTGTGATGTCGGAAATGGGTCATGCAATGATGGGTAGCGGTATCGCAAAAGGTGAAGACCGTGCTGAAGAAGCTGCTGAAACGGCAATTTCTAGCCCATTACTAGAAGACATCGACCTAGCTGGCGCGCGTGGCGTTCTTGTGAACATCACTGCAGGCCTAGATATGCGTTTAGATGAATTCGAGACTGTGGGTAATACAGTTAAGGCATTCGCTTCTGATAACGCAACGGTTGTTATTGGTACCTCTCTAGACCCTGATATGACGGATGAAATCCGTGTAACTGTTGTTGCAACAGGTATCGGCACAGAGAAAAAACCAGACATTACTCTAGTTGCTGGTGGTAAAGCAAAAGTAGCGCCAACGCCTCAACCTCAAGTTGCTGTTCAAACGGCAGCAAAAGTGGAAGAGAAAGTGGCACAACCATTGCAGGAAAAAACTGAGGTAAAACCTCAAGTTAAACCACAGCCAACAACGTCACCTGTTTCTTCGGGTACAGGCGCTAGCCAGAGTGCAGCACCTAAAGCTGAGAAAGAGAGCGGATATTTAGATATTCCAGCATTTTTACGACGTCAGGCTGATTAACAAATACCCAAAGTTTGACTATCGTCGAATTAATGGTAAAATTCGCGGTTGGTAAATACTGACCGTGATTTGTAGCACTGATAACGAGGCAAGCAGATGATCAGACAACGTACTCTGAAAGAAATTGTGAAAACAACTGGTGTGGGTCTCCACTCTGGTCGTAAAGTCACACTTACTCTTCGCCCGGCAGCTGCAAATACAGGTATTGTTTATCGTCGTACAGATGTAAATCCACCTGTAGATTTCCCAGCTGATCCAGCATCAGTTCGTGACACTATGTTATGTACTGCTCTTGTTAATGACGAAGGCGTACGTATCTCTACAGTGGAGCACCTTAACGCAGCTCTAGCTGGAATGGGTATCGACAACATTATTGTTGAAGTCGATGCTCCAGAAATTCCAATTATGGATGGTAGCGCAAGCCCATTTGTATACTTGCTACAGCAAGCGGGTGTTGAAACACTGAATGCAGCGAAGCGTTTTATTCGAATCAAAAAGCCTATCCGTTTTGAAGATGGCGATAAGTGGGCAGAGTTTGTTCCATTTAACGGCTTCCGTATGGACTTTGAGATCGACTTTAACCACCCTGCGATTGAATCGGATGAGCAACGTTTGTTGTTTGATTTCTCATCACAAGGTTTTGTGAAGCAGATTTCTCGCGCTCGTACTTTCGGTTTCATGCGCGATATTGAGTACCTTCAGTCTCAAAACCTAGTACTTGGCGGTAGCTTTGATAATGCTATCGTACTGGACGAATACCGAATTCTTAATGAAGAAGGCCTTCGTTTCGACAATGAGTTTGTAACTCATAAAGTATTGGATGCGATTGGTGACCTTTACATGTGTGGACACGCTATTATTGGTGAGTTCCGTGCATACAAATCAGGTCACGGCCTAAATAACCAACTTTTACGTGCAGTTCTTGCTGACGCAGAAGCTTGGGAGTGGGCAACATTCGAAGAAGAAGCTGGCTCTCCAGTTGCTTTCGCAGAACCGGGTATGGTTCTAGCGTAATTGTTGTTTACAACAATATAAGATTTCAAAAACCAGGCCATTGGCCTGGTTTTTTTGTATCTATTTTCCAGATACAGTGTCGTTAACCTCCGGAAATTGCTGGCTAATGGGCTGCTGTCTGCTTAATCCATCAGCAATTAGAAAGAAAAGTTCCAAGCACATCAAACAAATGGTGTTCTAAATGGTCGTTAGTGTGAAAATTACTTACACTAAAGGGCATTAATTTTAACTCAAGCCTTGAAAACTCTACTCTCAAGTACAATATCAAAGATACTAGATTTATCTCAGTATCCTTGGTTAGTAACTGAAGACTAGTTCATAGCTAGTAGAGACTGACGGCATTTAAAATAGATCGCGGACGATCTGAGAACGAAGAGATTCCAAGCACATGATTACTAAGCTGCTGACAAAGGTAATTGGCAGTCGCAATGACAGAACACTGCGCCGCCTTAGAAAAATTGTAAAAGAAATTAATAACTACGAACCAACGTTTGAAGCACTTTCTGATGAAGAGCTAAAAGCAAAAACGGTTGAGTTTCGTGAGCGCTTAGATAAAGGTGAATCGTTAGATCAACTTCTACCTGAAGCTTTCGCTACGGTACGTGAAGCGTCTAAGCGTGTTTACGGCATGCGTCACTTTGACGTGCAAATGATTGGTGGCATGGTTCTAAATGCTGGCCAAATTGCAGAGATGCGTACTGGTGAAGGTAAGACACTTACTGCTACCCTACCAGCTTATCTAAACGCGCTACCAAGCAAAGGTGTTCACGTAATAACGGTGAACGATTACCTAGCGAAGCGTGATGCGGAAACAAACCGTCCATTATTTGAATTCCTTGGCATGACTGTTGGCGTGAATGTGGCAAACATGGCTCCGCCAGAGAAAAAAGAAGCGTACCAAGCGGATATCCTATACGGAACAAACAACGAGTTTGGTTTTGATTACCTGCGTGACAACATGGCTTTCCGTGCTGAAGACCGAGTTCAACGTGAGCGCTTCTTCGCAGTAGTCGATGAGGTTGACTCAATCTTAATTGATGAAGCTCGTACTCCGTTAATTATCTCTGGCCCAGCTGAAGATAGTTCTGACCTTTATACGCGCATTAACACTCTAATTCCTTCTCTAGAGCGTCAAGATAAAGAAGATTCAGAAGAGTACCGTGGTGAAGGTCACTACACCATGGACGAAAAATCAAAACAGGTTCACCTGACTGAAAACGGTCAAGAATTTGTAGAAGAACTAATGGTCAAAAACGGCTTGATGGAAGAGGGTGACACACTTTACTCTCCAACCAATATCAGCCTATTGCACCATGTGAATGCTGCGCTTCGTGCACACGTATTGTTTGAGAAAAACGTCGACTACATCGTTACTGAAGAAGGCGAAGTGGTTATCGTTGATGAACATACTGGTCGTACTATGCCAGGTCGTCGTTGGTCTGAAGGTTTACACCAAGCTGTTGAAGCTAAAGAAGGTGTGAAGATTCAAAATGAAAACCAAACGCTAGCATCGATTACATTCCAGAACTTCTTCCGACTGTACGAAAAACTGTCAGGCATGACAGGTACTGCTGATACTGAAGCTTTCGAGTTCCAGTCTATCTACGGCCTAGAAACGGTAGTTATCCCAACCAACAAGCCTATGGTTCGTAACGATATGCCAGATGTGGTTTATCGTACTGAAGAAGACAAGTTTAATGCGATCATTGAAGACATCAAAGACCGTGTTGCAGCTGGTCAGCCATCACTGGTTGGTACGGTTTCTATCGAGAAATCTGAACTGCTGTCTAACGCACTGAAAAAAGCAAAAATTAAGCACAACGTACTAAATGCTAAGTTCCACGAGATGGAAGCTGAGATCGTTGCGCAGGCTGGTATGCCGAGTGCGGTAACTATCGCAACTAACATGGCAGGTCGTGGTACCGATATCGTGTTAGGTGGTAGCTGGCAGGCACAAATTGAGAAGCTAGATAATCCAACGAAAGAGCAGATCGACAAGATCAAAGCTGACTGGAGAGTTGTCCACGATACAGTTCTTGAGTCAGGTGGTCTGCACATCATTGGTACTGAGCGTCATGAATCTCGCCGTATCGATAACCAGCTACGTGGTCGTTCTGGTCGTCAAGGTGATGCGGGTTCTTCTCGTTTCTACCTATCAATGGAAGATTCTCTACTACGTATCTTTACGTCTGATCGTATGGCTGGTCTTATCCAAAGTGGTATGGACGAAGGCGAAGCGATTGAATCTAAGATGCTGTCTCGCTCAATTGAAAAAGCTCAACGTAAAGTGGAAGGTCGTAACTTCGACATCCGTAAGCAGCTTCTTGAGTACGATGATGTAGCCAATGACCAACGTAAGGTTGTTTATGAGCTACGTGATGAACTGATGAGTTCTGATGACATCAGCGAGATGATCGAACACAACCGTGAAGATGTACTGGCGTCAGTCATTGATGAATACATCGCTCCTCAATCTCTTGAAGACATGTGGGATATCGCGGGTCTGCAAGATCGTCTGAAGAATGATTTCGACCTAGACTTTGATATTCAAGGTTGGTTAGACGAAGACGACAAGCTTTATGAAGAAGCATTGCGTGAGCGCATTCTTGGTATGGCGGTAGATTCGTACAAACAGAAAGAAGAAGTGGTTGGTGCTCAAGTACTGCGTAACTTCGAGAAGTCTGTGATGCTACAAACGCTAGATGGTCTTTGGAAAGAGCACTTGGCTGCGATGGATCACCTTCGTCAAGGTATCCACTTACGTGGTTATGCGCAGAAGAACCCGAAACAAGAGTACAAGCGTGAGTCGTTTGAACTGTTTGAAGGTCTACTCGATGTACTGAAAACAGACGTTGTGACCATCCTTTCTAAAGTTCGCGTTCAGCAACAAGAAGAAGTTGAAAAGATGGAAGCTCAACGTCAAGCTCAAGCTGAACAAGCGGCGCGTCGTGCACAAGCACAACATGCAACGGCTGAAAATCAGCTAGCTGACGATGAAGCGGATGCGGCATCTCCACAAACGGTAGTACGTGATGAGCGTAAAGTGGGTCGTAATGAACCATGCCCATGTGGAAGCGGTAAGAAGTATAAACAGTGTCACGGTAAAATTGACTAAGTTTGGTGAATCTTCGCTGTAACGGATAATTGCAGTGTCGGACGTGCTCACTTACTAACGGTATTCACTTACTAACGTAAGCTCCGCGCCTCCTCCTTGCACTCACCACGTCACAGCTTAGCTTCACACAAACTTATTGATAAAAAGAGTCGCTTAGGCGGCTCTTTTTGTATGTAAATTTCATGACTTATCTTTTTGTCGAAAGGAAAGTCGTCATTCCCTATAGCGAGGAGCGAGCGCAGTCGGGAATCTTGTTTGATAGTTTGGCTTAAGGTTGTTGTATTAGTTTCCCACCTCAGTCGTTACTCCTTCTGGAGGGTGACGAATTTAGGGGCAACGTAGGCCAAGCGTTTATTAAGGAACATCATCATATGAAAAGAATCCATATTGTCGCGGGCATTATCTTCAACCAAGATAAGTCACAGGTCTTTATCACTAAACGCCCAGACGACAAGCACAAAGGCGGTTTCTGGGAATTCCCTGGTGGTAAAGTAGAAGCGGGCGAAACCATTGAGCAAGCGATGGCTCGTGAACTTGATGAAGAGATTGGCATTAAGGTGACAGATCAGTCTCTGTTTGAGCACCTTGAATTTGATTACAGTGACAAGTCGCTTAAGTTTGATTTCATCCTTGTGACTGATTTCGAGCAACAGCCTTATGGTAAAGAAGGGCAACAAGGTGAATGGGTCGATCTTGAATCATTGAGCCAATACGCATTCCCTGAAGCGAATGTGCCAATTTTAGAGCGAGTAATAAAAGAGTTTTCGTAATTGCTAGCCTGAGTTTGAGATTGTTGTTAGTTTAAAGAGATTAATCGAATGAACGTTGCTGCGACAGATGAGCAGTAATGGTAACCAAAACAATGGAGATATTCGCAGTGGTAAGAATTGCAATTGCAGGAGCAGCTGGCCGTATGGGTCGTAACTTGGTGAAAGCCGCTCACCAAAATTCAGAAGCAAGCGTTGGCGCTGGTTCAGAGCGTCCAGAATCATCTTTGGTCGGTGTTGATGTTGGCGAGTTATGCGGTGAAGGTCGTTTTGATGTAGCTCTAGTTGATGACCTTTCGAAAGCGATTGAAGAGTTTGATGTGATCGTCGACTTTACCGCACCTGTGAGCACATTAGCGAATATTGAACTTTGTAAACGTCACGGTAAAAAACTGATCATCGGCACTACTGGTTTCTCTGAAGAAGAAAAGCAGGTCATCGATGCAGCATCAAAAGAGATGTCTATTGTAATGGCACCAAACTACAGCGTTGGTGTGAACCTAGTATTTAAGCTGCTAGAAAAGGCCGC
Source organism: Vibrio sp. QJM3NY_27 (assembly GCF_057785955.1). Classification (NCBI taxonomy): domain Bacteria; kingdom Pseudomonadati; phylum Pseudomonadota; class Gammaproteobacteria; order Vibrionales; family Vibrionaceae; genus Vibrio; species Vibrio sp. QJM3NY_27. The sequence continues at coordinate 505,322 of NZ_CM173511.1, forward strand.
TAAAGTGATGGGCGATTACTGTGATGTTGAAATCGTAGAGGCTCACCACCGTCATAAAGTCGATGCACCTTCTGGTACTGCGATTGGCATGGGCGAAGCGATAGCCGGAGCGATGGGCAACGAGCTAAATGATGTCGCTGTATGGTCACGCGAAGGCATTACGGGCGAGCGTACAAAAGATGAGATCGGTTTTGCGACCATTCGTGCCGGTGACATCATTGGTGAGCATACCGCTATGTTTGCTGATATTGGCGAGCGCGTTGAAATTACCCATAAAGCAACGGATAGAATGACCTTTGCCAATGGTGCGATCAAGGCGGCTGTTTGGCTAAATGACAAGCCAGCAGGCTTTTATACCATGACGGATGTCCTTGGTTTGAATGACCTGTAAATAGATATTTATGCGCTGGCAATTGCCGGCGCTTTCTTTATTTGGTGGCTTTTCCTTAATAATCTCTCTTCTACGATCTTCCTTCTACTTTCTTTTTATCGCCATTTTTTCTCTATTTTTGTGCTATTTATGCGGTCTTTAGTGTGTTTTTTGTTTTAGGTCTTTAAATTACTATGTTTTCTCTTGGTATTTATCGATTGCGTTTTGTTGCTGATATTTTTGGCACTCTATGGTTAGCTAAAATGACGGGTTAAAATTAGAAAATCGTAATATTCCTATTAATAGAGTATAAAAGTTGAACTTTTGAAGCTTTGATGGGGGAAATTGAATTAGTTCTTACAAATGTTTAATTTCTTTCTCGTTAAATGTTGACACGTATCACGCAGATCACTAGAATATCGCCAATTTGTCTAATTTCCATAAACACGCAGTTTTTGGTGTTACAGGAAGGTAGATTTGCAAATTAAATCAATTTTAATGCATTTTTATTTCTGGAGGTTGTCTTGAAGAAGTCAGCACTACTCGTCCTAGAAGATGGGACAGTATTTCACGGTGAAGCCATTGGCGCTGTAGGTTCTGCAGTTGGTGAAGTCGTTTTTAATACCTCGATGACGGGGTACCAAGAAATCCTCACTGATCCTTCCTATTCTCAACAAATCGTTACCCTTACTTACCCTCACATTGGCAATACCGGAACCAATTCCGAAGACGAAGAATCTTCTTCAATCCACGCTCAAGGCCTTGTGATTCGCGATCTCCCTCTAATCGCTTCTAACTTCCGTAATGAACAATCCCTTTCTGATTACCTTAAGTCGCAAAACGTTGTTGGTATCGCTGATATCGATACTCGTAAGCTGACGCGTATTCTTCGTGAAAAAGGCGCACAGAACGGTTGTATCGTAGCGGGTAACAATTTAGACGAAGCTTTGGCTCTAGCTAAAGCAAAAGAATTCCCTGGCCTGAAAGGTATGGACCTTGCGAAAGAAGTTACAACAAAAGAAGCGTATCAATGGAAACAAGGTTCGTGGACGCTTACGGGTGGACTTCCTGAAGCGAAAGCAGACTCTGAATTGCCATACCACGTTGTTGCTTATGACTTCGGTGCAAAACGAAACATCCTACGAATGCTTGTTGACCGCGGCTGCCGCCTAACGGTTGTTCCTGCTGAAACTTCAGCAGAAGAAGTACTCGCATTGAACCCAGACGGTGTTTTCCTTTCAAATGGCCCTGGTGACCCAGAACCATGTACTTACGCAATTGAAGCAACAAAAGTGTTTCTAGAAAAAGGTTTGCCAATCTTTGGTATCTGTCTAGGTCACCAGATTCTTGCTCTTGCGTCAGGCGCTAAGACAGTGAAGATGAAGTTTGGTCACCACGGTGCAAACCACCCGGTTAAAGATTTAGATCGTGATGTTGTGATGATTACTTCACAAAACCACGGCTTTGCTGCTGACGAAGATACGCTTCCAGAGACATTACGAGCGACTCATAAGTCTCTATTTGATGGTTCTCTACAAGGTATCCACCGTACAGACAAACCAGCATTTAGCTTCCAAGGTCACCCAGAAGCAAGCCCAGGTCCAGAAGATGCGGCACCGCTATTCGACCACTTCATTGAATTAATTAACCAGTCTGTTGCAAACAAACAAGACAAAGCGTAATCCGGAGTAGTAGATAATGCCAAAACGTACTGACATTAAAAGTGTTCTAATTCTAGGTGCTGGTCCGATTGTTATCGGTCAAGCATGTGAGTTTGATTACTCTGGTGCTCAAGCTTGTAAAGCACTTCGCGAAGAAGGTTACCGAGTTATTCTTGTAAACTCGAACCCAGCGACAATCATGACTGACCCAGACATGGCTGATGCGACTTACATCGAACCTATCCAATGGGAAGTGGTTCGTAACATCATCGCTAAAGAGAAGCCAGATGCAGTTCTACCGACAATGGGCGGCCAAACTGCACTTAACTGTGCGTTAGATTTAGAAAAATACGGCGTACTTGAAGAGTTCGGCGTAGAGATGATTGGCGCAACTGCTGACGCTATCGATAAAGCTGAAGACCGCTCTCGTTTTGATAAAGCAATGAAATCGATTGGTCTTGAGTGTCCAACGGCTGATACAGCGAAAACGATGGAAGAAGCTTACAAAGTTCAAGAAATGGTTGGTTTCCCTTGTATCATTCGTCCATCGTTTACGATGGGTGGTACAGGCGGTGGTATCGCTTACAACAAAGAAGAATTTGAAGAAATCTGTCGTCGTGGTTTGGACTTGTCTCCAACCAACGAACTTCTTATCGATGAATCACTTATCGGTTGGAAAGAGTACGAGATGGAAGTGGTTCGCGACAAGAACGACAACTGCATCATCGTATGTGCGATTGAAAACTTTGACCCAATGGGTATTCACACTGGTGACTCGATCACAGTGGCTCCGGCTCAAACGCTAACAGACAAAGAATACCAACTAATGCGTAACGCTTCTCTAGCGGTACTGCGTGAGATTGGTGTTGAAACGGGTGGTTCAAACGTACAGTTTGGTATCAACCCGAAAGATGGCCGTATGGTTATCATCGAGATGAACCCACGTGTATCTCGTTCTTCTGCACTTGCTTCTAAAGCAACAGGTTTCCCAATCGCTAAGATTGCAGCGAAACTGGCTGTTGGCTTTACGCTAGACGAGCTAATGAATGACATCACTGGCGGCGCAACGCCAGCATCATTCGAACCAACAATCGACTACGTAGTAACTAAGATTCCTCGTTTTAACTTCGAGAAATTTGCAGGTGCTAACGACCGTCTAACGACGCAAATGAAGTCGGTTGGTGAAGTTATGGCTATCGGCCGTAACCAGCAAGAATCTCTACAGAAAGCACTTCGCGGTCTAGAAGTTGGCGCAACTGGTTTCGACGAAATGGTCGACCTAGATGCACCTGATGCTCTAACGACGATTCGCCATGAGCTTAAAGAAGCCGGTTCTGACCGTATTTGGTACATCGCAGACGCTTTCCGTGCTGGTATGTCAGTTGATGGTGTATTCAACCTAACGCAAATTGACCGTTGGTTCCTCGTTCAAATCGAAGACATCGTAAAACTAGAGCAAGAACTTAAAGCGAAAGGCTTTGCTGGGCTGAATAAAGACGAACTAATGAAGCTTAAGCGTAAAGGTTTTGCTGATGCTCGCCTGTCTAAGATTCTAGGTGTGGCAGAAAGTGAAATTCGTCGTCTACGTGACCAATACGATATTCACCCAGTCTATAAGCGTGTAGATACGTGTGCGGCTGAGTTCTCTTCTGATACGGCTTACATGTACTCATCTTACGATGACGAATGTGAATCGAACCCAACAGACAAAGAGAAAATCATGATCTTAGGCGGCGGTCCAAACCGTATCGGCCAAGGTATTGAATTCGATTACTGTTGTGTACACGCATCTTTAGCACTACGTGAAGATGGCTACGAAACAATCATGGTTAACTGTAACCCTGAGACAGTTTCGACAGACTACGATACGTCTGACCGTCTGTACTTCGAACCAGTAACTCTGGAAGACGTACTAGCAATCGTTCGTGTTGAGAAGCCAAAAGGCGTTATCGTTCAGTACGGTGGTCAAACACCACTGAAACTGGCTCGTGAGCTTGAAGCTGCTGGCGTACCAATCATTGGTACTAGCCCAGACGCAATCGACCGTGCAGAAGACCGTGAGCGTTTCCAAGTTGCTGTTGACCGTCTTGGTCTTCTACAACCAGAAAACGCGACAGTAACAACAATGGAGCAAGCGGTAGAAAAATCTCGCGAAATCGGCTTCCCATTGGTTGTTCGTCCTTCTTATGTTCTTGGTGGTCGTGCGATGGAAATCGTATACGACGAGCAAGATTTACGTCGCTACTTCAACGAAGCTGTAAGTGTTTCAAACGAATCTCCAGTACTACTTGATAGCTTCCTAGATGATGCAATTGAAGTAGACGTTGATGCGATTTGTGACGGTGAGCGCGTTGTTATTGCGGGTATTATGGAGCATATCGAGCAAGCAGGTGTTCACTCAGGTGACTCAGCATGTTCTCTTCCTGCTTACACGCTAAGCCAAGAAATCCAAGACGTAATGCGTGAGCAAGTTGAAAAGCTAGCGTTCGAGTTGGGTGTTCGTGGTCTAATGAATACGCAGTTTGCTGTTAAGAACAACGAAGTATACCTAATCGAGGTTAACCCTCGAGCAGCACGTACAGTACCGTTCGTATCGAAAGCAACAGGCGCAGCAGTCGCTAAGATTGCAGCTCGTGTTATGGCGGGTCAATCGCTAGAGTCTCAAGGCTTTACGAAAGAAATCATCCCACCATACTACTCAGTGAAAGAAGTTGTTCTTCCGTTCAACAAATTCCCTGGTGTTGACCCACTATTAGGCCCAGAAATGCGCTCTACTGGTGAAGTTATGGGTGTTGGTGCAACGTTTGCTGAAGCATACTCTAAAGCTGAATTGGGTTGTGGCAACATCTACCCAGAAGGCGGCCGTGCACTTCTTTCTGTTCGTGAAGGCGACAAAGAGCGCGTTGTTGACCTAGCATCTAAGCTATCTAAGCTTGGTTACCAGCTAGACGCAACACACGGTACTGCAGTTATCCTTGGCGAAGCGGGTATTAACCCACGTCTAGTCAACAAGGTACACGAAGGTCGTCCTCACATTCTTGACCGTATCAAGAACAACGAGTACACGTACATCGTGAACACTGCGGCTGGCCGTCAAGCGATTGAAGATTCGAAAGTTCTTCGTCGTGGCGCGTTGGCTGAGAAAGTGAACTACACGACGACGCTAAATGCTGCATTTGCGACTTGTATGGCGCACACTGCAGACGCGAAAACGTCAGTAACTTCAGTTCAAGAACTGCACGCACAGGTTAAAGCTTCTCTAGCTTAATTGACTAACGTGTATCGCTGTTAAGCGGATATAAATGCTCAAAGCCCACTCTTCGGAGTGGGCTTTTTTATGCCTGTCATCTGGTGAAAATCTGGTAATGGCTAAATGATGAAAATTTGGAATAGGTTACAATCTTGTGTTTCGTTGTTGATTGTTTGCTCACGGTGGTAAGTTGTCGCTACACGAGAATTTAAGGTGTTGGGTATATGGAAATCACTCTAGAAATATTGGCTATCTTGTTTGTTGTTGCAACGGCGGCAGGCTTTATTGATGCAATGGCTGGCGGCGGTGGATTGTTGACTCTACCTGCATTGCTAGCGGCAGGAGTACCACCAACGCAGGCATTGGCCACCAACAAACTTCAAAGTTCTTTTGGTAGTTTCTCCGCCAGTTGGTATTTCGTACGCAACGGTATCGTGAACATAAAAGAGATGCGTCTTGCCATTCTCTGTACCTTTATTGGTTCTGCGATTGGCGCTGAGTTAGTGCAGCATATTGACGCAAGTTTGCTGACCAGCATGATCCCCTTACTACTTATCGCCATCTCTCTCTATTTCCTATTAGCACCCCAAACCAGAGCGTCTGAAGGTAAGCAAAAGATGTCTGAAGCCGTGTTTGCTTTGTGCATTGGTGGCGGTGTTGGTTTCTACGATGGCTTCTTTGGCCCAGGAACGGGTTCTATTTTTACCGTCTGTTTTGTTGCTATCGGCCATTTCTCTTTAGTGGATGCAACAGCACGTACTAAGGTTCTTAACTTTACCTCGAATATAGCCGCATTGATCTTCTTTATTTTGGCTGGCTTGCCAATTTGGGAGTTGGGATTAGTGATGGCAGTTGGTGGCTTTATGGGCGCTCAACTTGGCGCTAAAGTAGTGGTGACAAAAGGGCAGAAGTGGATTCGCCCCCTTGTGATCGTGATGTCTATGTTAATGGCATCTAAACTGCTTTGGGAACAGCATCAACAATGGATTCTATCAGTATTTTAACCCTTGGAGACTGATAGCTATTTGGTCTCACACATATATGAATCGGTCGAATTAACCCCTCTAACTCCGGAAAGCTAAATAGGTATTGAGGCTCAATATTGAGTGTCTTTACGATCGAGAGCGGGATCAAAGCGGGCCCTGTCCCACCCAATGCTAGCTGGGCTGCTGCAGTGTAAGCATCCATCTCCATCAAGGGTTTGATGCCGAACTTTTCGAGCACAGATAACTGATACGAGTTTGCCGGATTGGTCATGTCGTTAGTGATAACCATTGGAGGAAGCTCCGTTAACGGCGACTTACTCACGATGTAAAAAGGCTCATCAAACAGGTGGAATGTCATCAAGCCATGATGCGGTGGCAGTAAGCCAGCACACAACCCTAAGGTCGCCTTGCCAGATTGCACTCGCTCTATGATTCTTGGGGTATGGTTCGTGGTAATGGTGATGTATTTATCTTGCTGGATAAATTTCCCCATCATTTCACCTAGATAACCTGCGATCAGCGACTTAGAGCTATCTAAGGTGATGAGGGTGGTGTCTTCCAACTCTTGCTGCTCATAAATAAGACCACGAAGCTCATTGAATGCAGGGCCGATACTCTCGATTAATGCAATCGCATCTGGCGTCAGTTTGATCTGTCGGCCACTCGGTTCTATGAGTTTCTTGCCTAACTTCTTTTCTAAATTAGCAATCCGTTTGCTGACCGCTGATTGGCTGATATAAAGCAAACTGCCGGTGCGGCTCATGGTTTTTGCTTTACTTAAAACCAGTAGAGTTTCGATTCCTTCGAGGAGCATAGGGTTATATTCATGAAAGTTGGGAATGATTAAACCAAGTTACCTCAAACGCCATTCATTCTCTAGTCTGAGCTCATAGATATCAGACAAGCTAGGGGTTTTGACGTTAGCTCGTCAATTATCTAGTTAGGTTTCCTTAACTAGACTCGCGATGCGTTGGCCAAAATAGAAAGCGGTTTTAAGATCATTACTATTGATGTGATTATTGGTGCTCTCAACCGTCTGATCATCACTGGCGACCAAACCAATACTTGAACCTGTGCGATTCAAACCTAAATCATCAATATGCTTTGAGATATCAAGCCCTGCCCAAATCATGCCATGCTGACAAGCCAGAGTGAAAAAGCTCAGTAGGGTTTGCTGTTGTTCACCGTTAAGGCTACCACCAGTGGTGAAACCTGCAGCGAGCTTATTTCGCCATGCTTTTTTACAGTAGGTATCACTGCTCGCATCCATAAAGCTCTTAAATTGAGCCGCTGGTGAGCCCATGTAGGTTGGCGCGCCAAAAATAATCGCATCACAATTGTCTAATGCGCTGAGTTTATCGTCATTGTCATATCTTCCTTCGACTATTTCAGAAGAGAGCACCTCGATGAGCAGTGCTGAGTTAGATTGTTGAGTGTTAATGCCTTCAGCGATTGTCTCTGCGACTTGCTTAGTCGCTCCATTCTTAGAGAAGAAAACAATGCCCACGTTATTGATACTCATCTTGAACTCCCTATTGGCAGACTATATTAGTAAATAAAACAATTTATAAAGATATTTATTTACTAATATAGCCTGTTAACTAGGTAAGTAAACAAAAAGCATTACTAACTAACTAACTAACTAACTAACTAACTAACTAACTAACTAACTAACAAGCTAAGAGCTATGAACTAACAAGCTAACTAAATTGAGTGTCAGGAAAAAAGGGGGATCTTTGAAGGGGGAAATTGAGGGGATAAGTAATTTGAAAGCGAATTAAAAAAGGCTCCTTTGCGGAGCCTCTTAGTCATCGTTCTATCTATTTGATAGCGAAGGTTGGCAATGACAAGTGCCAGCGAATAGCGCCAAGCCTAATTAATAGTGTTGTGAACACACCGGCTAAAAATGCGGTTTCTGAATCGTGCCCCATGAGAATCGCCATGGTATGGAAAGCACCACCAATGATACAAGCCGTGGCGTAGACTTCACTTCTTAGGATCATTGGAACTTCACGAGCAAGTACGTCACGGATAATGCCGCCACCGCAGCCTGTGATAACCCCCATGATAATAGCAACCAATGCAGAGTCTTGATAATTCAGCGCTTTTTCAACACCAATGCCAACAAATACCGCTAAGCCGATCGCATCACATACTGGCAGGATCCACCAAGCCAGACGCTTTGGACGTCTTACTATAATCATGGTCAGCAAACAGGTGGTGATGATGACCCAAAGGTAGGTGGTATCGGTGATCCAAAACACGGGAGTTGCACCCAGTGCCATGTCACGAATCGTACCGCCGCCAATCGCGGTTACGCTACCTAAAACGGCGACACCAAAGGGATCCATCTTAAGACGGCCCGCGACAAATACGCCTGAGACAGCAAAAATGGCAGTGCCAAATAAATCGATAATATAAAGCAGCATGGAGTCCATGATACTGGTGCTCTTATAGTTAAAATTGTAGGGACAGGTCGGTGGCGAATTGTACGAAAAAACGCAGCAAATAGTTAGTGATTTTGCCTAGCTCTATCGAAGAAATCGCATACTTGTTGGATCGCTTTCAAAGTTCTTGTCGTCGGGCGATTAATCCAGTCAGAGTTGAGTGACCAAATCTGATTTTGAGCGACTGCCGGGATCTCATCTTCCCAAGTTTGCCACATGGTTCCATTCTCAATTGCATGCTGAGAAGTGAAGATCACTTGCGGTTTCCTTAATACAACTTGTTCAATACCAACTTGCGGATAAGGGGAAGCACTGTCTTCGAAAATATTCTGGCCGCCACAAAATTCAAACACCTCACTTGGCCAGTGCCCTTGAGCGACGGTGATGATCGGCTTTTCACTTAGCTGATAAAAGTAGTTTACTGGTTCGGCATCTTTATATTTTAGCCTCAATGCGTTGAGTTGTTCTTTGTATTGCTTGGCATTGTTTTCCCCAATACTCGGATCACTTGAGTACTGGCTGAGTTGTTCAATATTGGTCGCAATGCTGTCTAGGCTTTTGGTTTTCGAGTAGTAAATATTAAACCCAAATTGCTCTAGTTTCGCGAGTTCTCTGGGCGGGTTTCCCGCTGGCCACGCAAGAATCAAATCAGGTTGCAGTGCGATGATCTTCTCAACCTTGATGCCTTGATAGTTTGCCACTTTTTCAAGCTGGTCTGCTTGTGGTGGGTAATCACTCCGCTCACTTACCGCAACAAGGTTATCACCTAAACCAGCACTGTATGCGAGTTCAGTGGCGTGAGGAGCAAGGCTTACTACGCGTTGAGCTGGCTGTACTTTTTCTGGAGTCAGCGATGTTTCTTCCGCAAATGATAAAGGCAGCCATAAGCTGGAAGACAAAAGAGTAAGGCTTGTAACAAGTGCTGAAGGTTTCACTCTAAATCCCTTGGTGAACAAATAGTAAGATTAGGCTTTGTAAAAATATCCAGATAGCAATACGACCAAACAGCAGCTTCTGAACCTGAGATAGATGCAGAGCTGATGGGGCGATTCTGCCCCCCAATTTTGCGCGAATGGCTTTGGTGTTGTTGTAAATAGCAGGGCCACCCAATGATAATTCCAGCTTGTTGCCAACGGCCGTGATCAACCATGCAGGCCCGGGCAGTGGCCAAGAACGGCTCTGGGTAAGCATCATCTTAAATGTGTGCGTTGCTTTATCACCACATACGATCATCAAAGCAAACAGACGCATCGGTATGAATTCTAGAATAGCGACGATCTTGATAGCCGTTGAGCCGAACGGAGAAAATTGCTTACGACTTGGCGACCAAGCTCGAGCTAACTCGACAACAAGGCGATACATTAAAGCCGCAATTCCACCACCAATGGCGTACCAGAATAAAACACATACCACATTGCGAGCGTAACCCATGATGATGGTTTCAGCAGCGGCTTTGCCAAGCCCAAGTGATGACAGTGATTCGGTTTGACGATTTACAACCGGAGCCAGTACCTGACGAGCAGCAGCTTTATCTTCTCGACCAAGCGCTTTGATCAGCTGATTTGCTAGCTTTTCATTATTGCGCCAATCAATCGCCAGTAATAACAGCGCTAATTCAAACAGTTGAGATTGCCAAACCAATGGTTGCAGTGCCAATAGAATTATCAGAGTCGGCAGTACCATTACGCCCCAGGCTAATGTGCCCGAGATTAAGCTTTGGGAATAGTTTTGGTTGTTATTAACCTTGCTTGCTAAAAGCTCAGCAAACTTATGCCATAAGGTCGTAGGGTGTGCGGCATGGGGGATAGGTAAAATCAAATGAAAAAGCAGTGCTCCCCACATTACAAGGAGCACGCCATTTGCAAATACCTGATCAAACAGTGTTTGCATGTCTAGTCGCTTACTTTAGTAGGGCAACCATCTTGATAACCATTTCTGAAGAGCTTTGTGCTGCTAGTGGCAGGAACTCTTCGAAGCTCATTGGTGATTCTTTGTCTGCAACGTCAGAGATTGCACGAACAACCACGAATGGTACTTGGAATTGGTGACAAGCTTGAGCGATAGCAGATGCTTCCATCTCTACAGCAACGACCGATGGGAAGTGCTTGCGGATGAACTCTTGGCGTTCTGCTGTGCAAACAAATGCGTCGCCAGTACAGATAAGACCGCGAACGGCGTGCTTATCTTCCATTTGTGCTAGTGCTTGTTCAGCAACAGCCATCAGTTTGTCGTCCGCTTTGAACGCTGCAGGTTGACCTGCCATTTGGCCGATTTCGTAACCGAAAGCTGTAACATCTGCATCGTGGTGACGAACTTCAGTTGAGATAACCACATCGCCAAGGTTCAGTGTTGAATCAAAACCGCCAGCAGAGCCCGTGTTTAGTACTACGTCTGGCTGGTATTCGCTTAGTAGGATTGAAGTACCCACTGCAGCGGCTACTTTACCAATGCCTGATTGAAGCAAAACAACGTCAACACCATTTATCTGACCAGAGAAAAAGGTACAACCGCCTTTATTAACTTCAGTAATGTCTGAAATTGCTGCCTTTAGGATCGCAACTTCTTGCTCCATTGCGCCAATGATGCCGATTTTCATGTGTAGTCTCTTAATAAATAATATTTAAACAGTAGAGCGAAATTGTAGCATGGATAAGAAGTGTCGAGCGACTGCCCAGAGGCACTTCTCATCCGAATAGCAGCGATTTATCTGCGTATTCTTTTATCTATTTGATCAGGCCTTCGCTTTTTAAGCTAGCGCGAAGTTGTTCAGCACGCTTTCGGTTTACGCCAAAATCAGAGTGACCAGTACGAGACTCTGAACGCACGATCAGTTTGCCATCAGTGATCTTAAGCTCTAAGTCATCGACAAAGCGCATGATGCGAGAAGTGCATTCAACACGCAGGTAATCTTCTGTTTTACTCGCGGTTTTCGATCCCGGTAAGGTTAGCGCAACCTGCTCAATGGCATCTAAGTTTGCTGAATCTGATAACTCAAACGCGGCCAATGTATGCTGTTCACGGTCATCTTGAGTTGATACGCAGTTTGGTTTGTCTCCACAAGGTGATGAAGTTCTGTCTTTCATGTCCGTGATTCCTTGGCTGCAAGCGGTTAAAGTCAAAAGAGATAGAGAAAGGAGAGCGGCTTTTTTCATAGTGTTTCCTATGGCGTTGTTTTAGTTTTAATTCTAGTTATCGGTATTGGCTTGTTTGCGATTGTTTTACGAATTTTCGATATGCTTGTGATAAACGTATCTAATTCAAAAAAGGATCCATCATTGGATCCTTTTTTTATAGTAACGAGCTGAGTAATAAAGGAAACCTTATATTAGTCACACTTCTAGGTAGTCCAAGATCCCTTCTGCGGCTTTACGGCCTTCATCGATAGCGGTCACTACTAAGTCAGATCCTCGAACCGCATCACCACCTGCAAAGATCTTGCTGTTGGTGGTTTGGTATTGAAATTCTTGTTTGCCGGGTGCCTTGATGCGACCCCATTGATCAAGCTCTACACCAAATGGTTCTAGCCATTCCATTGCATGAGGTTGGAAACCAAACGCCATGATCACAGCATCGGCTTCAAGAACATGCTCACTGCCTTCTACGGGTTCAGGACGACGGCGCCCTGCGTCATCGGGTTCACCCAAGGCTGTTTTCACCACTTTTACGCCAGTCACATGACCGGATGAATCGGTTTCCAGTGCTAATGGTTGAAGGTTGAACATGAACTTCACGCCTTCCTCTTTTGCATTTTTCACCTCACGGCGAGAGCCCGGCATGTTTGCTTCATCTCGGCGATAAGCACAAACAACATTAGCAGCGTGTTGACGAATCGACGTCCGGACACAGTCCATCGCGGTATCACCGCCACCAAGCACAACCACTTTTTTGCCCTTCATGTCGATGAATGGCGTTGGGTTATCCAGATCCATGACCTTGTAGGTGTTGGAAACAAGAAATGGTAGGGCATCATAAACGCCCGGTGCTTCTTCGTTGTCTAACCCAGCGCGCATGTTTTTATAAGTACCGACCCCTAAGAAAACAGCATCATAGTCATCGACAAGTTGTTGTAGTTGAACGTCTTTACCGACTTCGGTATTCATCTTAAATTCAACGCCCATCCCACTAAAGATACGGCGACGGTTTTCCATGATGCCTTTCTCGAGTTTGAACGATGGGATACCAAACGTTAGCAGGCCACCGATCTCAGGGTAGCGGTCAAATACCACGGCCTTCACCCCGTTTCGAACTAAGATATCAGCTGCAGCAAGACCTGCGGGGCCAGCGCCAATGATCGCGACCTTTTTGTCGGTCCATTCAACGTGAGACATGTCTGGTTTCCAGCCCATCTCAAACGCTTTGTCATTGATGTATTTTTCAATGTTGCCGATGGTTACTGCGCCGAAATCGTCGTTGAGGGTACAAGAGCCTTCACATAGACGATCTTGAGGACAAACTCGTCCGCAAACCTCAGGCAAGCTGTTGGTTTGATGGGACAGTTCAGCCGCTTCGATAATGCGCCCCTCATTGGCAAGTTTGAGCCATTGAGGGATGTAGTTATGGACTGGGCACTTCCATTCACAGTAGGGGTTACCACAGTCTAAACAGCGGTCGGCTTGTGCCTTAGCTTGTTGCTTCGTGAAAGGTTCGTAGATCTCTACAAACTCAATCTTACGTATCTTGATTGGTTTCTTCGCTGGGTCTACGCGATTCACATCAATAAATTGGTATACATTCTGGCTCATGATTGGCTCCTTCCAATTATTGCGCTTGAACACGAAGTTCAGCAGAGCTGCGGCTTTGGTGACCGAGCAAGGTGTTGAGATCCGCCGTCTTCGGCTTCACTAGGTAGAACTTTGGAATCCATTCATCAAAGTTCGCCAGAATAGCTTCAGCGTGTACTGAGCCAGTCTCTTCTAAGTGTTCTGCAATTAAGCCACGCAGATGTTCTTGGTGGATAAATAGGTCAGACAGAGAAAGTGCCTCGACCGACTCGTTATTAACTCGACCTTGGAAGTCCTCGTTCTTATCCATCACATAAGCGAAACCACCTGTCATACCGGCGCCGAAGTTCACTCCAGTTGCGCCAAGAATCGCTACAATACCGCCTGTCATGTATTCACAAGCGTTGTCGCCTGCGCCTTCAATCACGGCAACAGTACCTGAGTTACGCACGCCAAATCGCTCGCCTGCGGTACCCGCTGCAAATAGTTTGCCTCCAGTCGCTCCATATAAGCAGGTGTTACCAATGATGGTCGCCTCGTTACAAACAAAGGCTGTGCCTTGGTGAGGTTTGATAACCACCTTACCGCCCGCCATGCCTTTGCCGACATAGTCATTGGCATCACCCGTCAGATACAGCTCAACGCCGCCAGCGTTCCAAACCGCAAAGGATTGGCCTGCTGTGCCATCGAGATACAACTTAATTGGTGACCCCGCCATGCCTTGGTTACCGTAGCGTTTCGCTATTTCGCCAGAGATACGAGCGCCAATCGAGCGATCGGTGTTGATTACGTTGTAGTAAAGGCTGGTGGATTGACGTTTCTCAATCGCATCAATGGCATCATCAAGGATCTGTTGGTTGAGTTGCGCTTTATCAAATGGTGCGTTTGGCTCGGTCCAAAACAGTGGGTGACCTTCTGGAGATACCGGAGCTTCGAGTATTGAAGAGAGATCGAGTTTACTCTGTTTCGCCGTCAGGCCTTGAACGGCTTCAAGTAGATCCGTGCGACCAATCAGGTCTGTGAGCTTTTCGACTCCAAGTTCTGCAAGGTACTGGCGAACTTCGTCGGCTAGGCCGGTAAAGTAGTTCACTACCATGTCAGGCAGGCCTTTGAAGTATTCACGGCGTAGTGTTTCATCTTGAGTCGCCACACCCGTTGCACAGTTGTTTAGGTGACAAATTCGTAAGAACTTACAACCCATCGCGACCATTGGCGCGGTACCAAAACCAAAGCTTTCAGCACCGAGAATCGCGCCCTTGATAACATCGAGTCCGGTTTTTAAACCCCCATCGACTTGCAAGCGGATCTTATGGCGTAGGCCGTTGGCGACTAGTGCTTGTTGAGTCTCCGCTAAGCCAAGCTCCCAAGGACAACCTGCGTATTTTACCGAAGTCAGCGGGCTTGCCGCGGTACCACCGTCGTAACCGGAGATCGTAATCAGGTCGGCATAGGCTTTCGCTACACCAGTAGCAATGGTGCCCACACCCGGTTCTGATACTAACTTCACTGAAACCAAGGCTTTAGGGTTCACTTGCTTAAGGTCGAAAATAAGCTGCGCCAGATCCTCTATAGAATAAATATCGTGATGCGGAGGAGGGGAGATCAGTGTTACCCCTTGAACTGAGTATCTCAGTTTGGCGATTTCTGCGGTGACTTTATGCCCCGGCAGTTGGCCACCTTCGCCCGGCTTCGCACCTTGTGCGACTTTGATTTGCAGAACATCCGCATTGGTTAAGTAATGTGGTGTCACACCAAAACGGCCGGAAGCTATCTGCTTGATACGAGAATTACGATCAGTACCAAAGCGTCGTGGATCTTCACCACCTTCACCAGAGTTGGAGTAGCCTCCTAATCGGTTCATCGCCATGGCCAGTGCTTCATGAGCTTCAGGGCTTAAGGCACCAATCGACATCGCTGCAGAGTCGAAGCGTTTAAAGAGATCGCTACTTGGCTCGACTTGTTCTAGTGGCAGAGGTTGATCGGCTTTTTTGAGGCTCATTAAGTCGCGCAGCATAGCAGCAGGACGAGCATTAACTTGCTTCGCAAAAGATTGATAATCTGATGTTTCTCCTGTCTTTACGGCGGTTTGTAAGGTACTGACTACGTCTGGGTTGTAGGCGTGGTATTCACCGCCATGTACGTATTTGAGCAAGCCACCATGTTCCAGTGGTTTACGTTTAGTCCATGCTTTACGAGATAGGTTATAGATATCTTGTTGGAAGTCGCTAAAGCTAGCGCCTTGGATACGAGTCGTTACGCCTCGGAAACACAAGTCAACGACATCGGTATGCAAACCGACCGCCTCAAATAATTGCGAGCAGCGATAAGAAGCAATCGTCGAGATACCCATCTTCGACATGATCTTATACAGACCTTTGTTGATGCCGTTTTGGTAATTTTGTAATGCAGTGCGATAGTCTTTATTTAATGAACCGTCGTCCAACATTTTGCCCAATGCTTCATAAGCGAGATATGGATAAACTGCGGTTGCACCGAAGCCAAGCAGAACTGCAAATTGGTGCGGGTCACGTGCGGTTGCAGTCTCAACCACGATGTTAGCATCACAACGTAGGTTGTTGTCAGCAAGTCTGGTTTGCACCGCACCGACAGCCATCGCTGCTGGAACCGGGAGCTTGCCTTTCTCTAAGTGTTTGTCTGAAAGTACAATCAAAACAGCACCATTACGGACCTCTTGCACCGCACGATCACACAAGTCATTAATGGCTTGTTCGAGATCTTTATCAGCAGGATCATAGTGCATGCTAAGAATCGCGTGGCCATAGTGTTTTTGATTTAACTGCAGAAGTTGCTGCATGTCAGAGTAGACCAGAACGGGCGAATTAAATGTCACACGGTAGGCGTGACCGTCGGTTTCGCAGAACACGTTCATCTCTTGGCCGATACTGGTGGCTAAAGACATAACATGCTTTTCACGCAGTGGATCAATCGGTGGGTTGGTGACCTGTGCAAACATTTGACGGAAATAGTCAGTGACGAGACGCTCTTTCGAAGACAGTACAGCCATCGGCGTATCATCGCCCATCGAGCCGACCGCTTCCTGTCCCATATCACCGAGTACGCGCAGTACTTGGTCTGATTCTTCGTTACTCATCGCAAATTGTTTTTGATAAGTCTTTAGTGTGTCATCGCCAAAGCTACGCTTACCGACTTGATCATCTGACAATTCGGAAAACGGTGTTAATTTGTGAACGTTCTTTTCCATCCACTCTTTATAAGGGTGTCGACCTTTCAGATCATTGTCGATCTCATTAGATTGCCACAGTTTACCGCGGCGCGTATCTATGACGAGTAGTTCACCCGGGCCGACACGCCCTTTCTCTGCCACTTCGTCTGGCGCGTAATTCCAGATGCCCACTTCAGAGGCCAGCGTGATCAGGTTGTCTTTGGTAATCACATAACGCGCAGGGCGTAAGCCGTTTCTATCTAGGTTACACGCAGCGTAACGACCGTCAGAAAGGACGATACCTGCAGGGCCATCCCACGGTTCCATGTGCTTAGAGTTGAAGTCGTAGAATGCACGTAGATCGGGATCCATGTCTGGGTGGTTTTGCCAAGCGGGCGGCACGAGCATACGCATCGCTCGGAATACATCCATACCCCCAGCAAGGAACAGGTCGAGCATGTTATCTAGGCTTGATGAATCTGAGCCTGTCTCATTCACAAAGGGTGCGGCCGTTTGTAAATCGGGCAGCAGTGGTGAAGAGAATTTATAGGCACGAGCTTTAGCCCACTGACGGTTACCTTCGATGGTATTGATCTCACCATTGTGCGCCAAATAGCGGAATGGCTGAGCCAGTGGCCAACGCGGCTGAGTATTGGTAGAGAAGCGCTGGTGGAACAGGCATATCGCCGATTCCATACGTAAGTCAGCAAGATCGAGGTAAAATCGCGGAAGATCGGCGGGCATACACAAGCCTTTGTAGACCATGACTTGAGTCGACAGGCTACAAATATAGAAATCTTTGTCTTCGGTGATCTGCTTTTCAATTCGACGACGAGCGATATAAAGGCGTCGTTCAATATCACGTTCACGCCAACCCGCAGGGGCCGAGATAAACACTTGTTGAATATTGGGAACAGAATCTTTGGCGATTGGGCCTAAAACATCGGTGTTGGTTGGCACAACACGCCAGCCAGCTACGGTTAAAGTCTCTTGAGCGAGCTCTTTATTGACGATGTCTTGCGCCGATTGCGCTTTGATTGGGTCTTGGCTGAAAAAAATCATGCCGACAGCGTATTGCTTGCCGAGCTTGAAGTTATTCTCTTCAGCAATAATTCTGAGATAAGAGTCGGGCTTCTGTAGCAATAAGCCACAGCCATCTCCGGTTTTACCATCCGCAGCGATACCACCACGGTGTGTCATGCGATCGAGGGCTGAAATAGCAGTTCGTACCAACTTATGACTCGGTTGGCCTTCCATTTGCGCTATTAAACCAAATCCACAGTTGTCTTTTTCAAGACTAGGATCATATAGAGCCATTGCAATTCTCCCTTTTGCTTCTCTGTCATCCAGACAGTAAATGACTAACTATTCATATACTTGTTATTTTTTATAAGCTTATAGTTTGTCTTTAGCTAGTTAAAACGTTATTGGTTGTGTTAACAAAACCGATTGGTTTTATTTTCACCAGCTTTACAACGTATAGCTAATTGTGTTTAAGGTCAAGTTCATGGTTAATTATCATGCGTAAACGCGATTAACCACGTAATAATCTAAAATAGTAGAGTGATATCAAAGGGATATAAAAGGTAGATGTTAATGGGATTTAACATGTGCAACGAAGGGAATGTCGCAGGAGCCGTAAGGCAGATAGAAAAAAGGCTAGCATCGAGTGCTAGCCAAACATAAAAGTTAGGAAGGGTGTTGCTTTTCCTCTAGGCTAACGTCATCGACGCTAGCCCGAGAAATATTATGCGGAAAGCATGAGTGAATCTGCTTTCGCTTCTAAGTTTGAGTTACCCATTAAGAAGTCATCAATGGCAATTGCACATTCACGACCTTCATTAATACAACGTACAACCAGAGATTGGCCAGTACGCATATCACCAGCAGCGAAAACGCCTTTCTGGTTTGTCGCAAAACCTTCAGAAGCGACGTTACCGCGCTCGTCCAGTTTAATGTCTAGTTGAGCAAGCACGCCTGTTGGCTCTGGGTGTAAGAAGCCCATTGCAAGGAATGCCATGTCACATGGAATAACACGTTCAGAGTTAGCTACTTCATCAAAACCTGGACGTTCGCCTGGTTTTGCGTCTTGCCAAACGATGTCAGCGATACGTAGACCCGTTACTTGACCTTGATCGTCGCTAATGAACTCTTTGGTTAAGATGTTCCAATGACGTTCACAACCTTCTTCGTGAGAAGTGGTGGTTTTCATGATCATTGGGTATTGAGGCCAAGGCATATTTGCAGGGCGTTTCTCTGGTGGGATCGGCATGATCTCAACCTGAGTAATGCTTGCTGCTTTATGACGGTTTGATGTGCCTACACAGTCAGAGCCTGTATCACCACCACCGATAACCACAATGTGTTTATCTTTAGCGTGAAGCTCTTCTGTCTTAAGATCTAAGTCGTTGGCACGGCGGTTGTTTTGACCAAGGAATTCCATGGCAAAGTGAACGCCTTTCAGCTCACGACCTGGGATTGGCAAGTCACGTGGAACCGTAGAACCACCTGTTAGCAATATCACATCAAACTCTTGGCGTAGCTGTTGAGCATTAACATCAACACCGATGTGTTGGTTCACTTTAAACTCAACGCCAGCTTCAGCCATTAGGTTGATCTTACGATCAATTACGTCCATACCCAGTTTGAAATCTGGGATACCGAAGCGAAGTAGACCACCCACTTTCTCGTCACGTTCAAATACCGTTACCGAGTGACCTGCACTGTTTAGCTGTTCAGCTGCGGCTAAGCCTGCTGGGCCTGAACCGATAACTGCGACAGTTTTCCCTGTGCGAGAGCGTGGTGTTTTAGGCTTTGCGTACCCTTCACGGTACGCAGTTTCTACAATCGTTTTCTCTATATTACAGATAGTGATTGGGTCTTGGTTGATGCCAAGAACACAGGCACTTTCACAAGGAGCAGGACAAACACGACCTGTAAACTCAGGGAAGTTATTGGTAGAGCTAAGAATGTTCCAAGCCTCTTCCCAGCTGTCGCGATAAACAGCGTCATTGAATTCTGGGATGATGTTACCAATCGGACAGCCGTTGTGACAGAAAGGTACGCCACAGTCCATACAACGAGATGCTTGAGTATTGATCTTTTCACCAAACTCTTCGTTAAGTACGAACTCTTTGTTGTCTTCAATTCGAACTGACGGGTCGAGCTTCTTTGGAAGCTCACGACCGTGTTCTAAAAATCCAGTAGGCTTACCCATTATACTGCCTCCACTTCTTCCGTTTGTGCCTGTTGTGCTTCAGCTTTACGCTTTTGAAGAACCGCTTTGTAGTCGCGTGGCATTACTTTAACTAGCGATGCAACACTTGCTTCAAAGTTGTCTAGGAAAGACTGAGCAACTTCACTTCCTGTGAATTCAACATGCTTAGTTAGCATATCTAGTAGAAGATCTTTATCTTCTTGTTCAATTGGATCTAGGTCTACAAGTTCTGCGTTGAGCTTAGTCTCGAAGTCACCTGCTTTATCCCAAACATAAGCGACACCGCCACTCATACCTGCAGCAAAGTTACGACCCGTTGAACCAAGGATAATTGCCGCGCCGCCAGTCATGTATTCACAACCGTGGTCACCAACACCTTCAACAACAACCTTCGCACCAGAGTTACGAACACAGAAACGTTCGCCAGCCATACCGCGAATGAAAGATTCACCAGAGGTTGCACCGTAGAAACATACGTTACCAACCACGATGTTATCTTCAGCAACGATAGTAGATCTTGCATCTGGGTACAGTACCAACGTACCGCCAGACAGACCTTTACCCCAGTAATCGTTCGCGTCGCCTTCTACTTCGAACTTAACGCCTTTCGCAAGGAACGCACCGAAAGATTGACCTGCACTACCGTGGAACTTAACGTTCATTGGCTGTGGTAAACCTTGGTCTTTGTAAACCTTCGAGATTTCGTTCGACAGCATCGTGCCTGCTGAACGGTCCGTGTTGATGATAGGGAACTGAGCGGTAACCGCTTCACCTTTCTCAAGCGCTGGGATTGCAGCCTGAATCAACTTACGGTCTAGAACGTCTTCAAGATTATGATTCTGTGTTGTCTGGTTGTAGATACCATCTTCTGCACGAGCCTGCTCAATGTGCAGTACCGGTGTTAGATCTAGGTTCTTGTACTTCCAGTGACCGATGTCATCACGAACTTTAAGTTTGTGCGATTGACCTACCATCTCATCAATAGAGCGGAAACCAAGTTCAGCCATTACTTCACGTAGACCTTCAGCCATGTATTGGAAGAACGTTACTACGTCTTCTACGCGGCCGTCGAAACGCTCACGAAGAGTTTTGTTTTGTGTTGCGATACCAACAGGACACGTATTCTTGTGACACTTACGCATCATGATACAGCCTTCAACAACTAGAGCAGCTGTTGCTACGCCCCATTCTTCAGCGCCAAGTAAGGTTGCGACTGCAAGGTCACGTGGTGTTTTCATCTGACCATCAGACTGAACAACGATACGGTTACGTAGGCCGTTTTTCAGTAGTGTTTGGTGCGTTTCCGCTAGACCTAATTCCCAAGGCAGACCGGTGTGACGGATAGAAGACATCGGAGATGCACCCGTACCACCATCAAAACCTGCGATAAGTACCACGTCAGCTTTCGCTTTTGCTACACCTGATGCAATCGTACCTACGCCTGCTTCTGATACTAGCTTCACGTTGACACGGCCGTTACGGTTCGCGTTTTTCAGATCGTAGATTAGCTGAGCCAAATCTTCGATTGAGTAGATATCGTGGTGTGGCGGTGGAGAGATAAGACCTACGCCCGGAGTCGAGTGACGCGTTGCGCCGATCCAGTCATCAACCTTATCACCAGGTAGTTGACCACCTTCGCCAGGTTTCGCACCTTGAGCCATCTTGATTTGCAGCTCATCAGCGTTAGATAGGTAGTAAGACGTTACACCAAAGCGACCAGAAGCCACCTGTTTGATTGCTGAACGTTCCCAGTCGCCATTTTCTTTACGCTCGAAACGTGCTGGGTCTTCACCACCTTCACCTGAGTTCGACTTCGCGCCAATGCGGTTCATTGCAACAGCGAGTGTTGAGTGAGCCTCATGCGAGATTGAACCGAAGCTCATTGCGCCTGTTGCGAAACGCTTAAGGATTTTCTCAATAGGTTCTACTTCCGCTAGAGGAATAGAGCCTGCTGGGTTCTTGATGAAATCAAGTTGGCTACGTAGTGTTGCTGCGTTGTCGCCTTGAGCATCAACGGCGTTCGCGTACTTCTTGAATTGACCGTAATCTTTGTTACGCGTCGATTCTTGAAGTAGAGAAATTGTTTCTGGGTTGAATAAGTGCTTCTCACCACGTTGTTTCCACTGGTAAACACCGCCAACATCAAGAACTTGAGCTGGGATTTCACGAGCAGGGTAACCAACACGGTGACGAACTAATACTTCTCGTGCGATATCGTCGATCGTTAGACCTTGGATACGAGAAACAGTACCAGTGAAGTATTTTTCAACCACTGATTTGCTAACACCAAGTGCTTCAAAGATTTGAGCGCCGTGGTAAGACTGCAGCGTAGAGATACCCATCTTCGAGAAGATCTTCAGTAGACCGCCGTTAACACCCTTACGGTAGTTATCGAATAACTCACGTGGATGAACGTTTGGATCTAGCTTCTTAGTACGTTGAAGTTCAACAATCGTTTCGATAACTAGGTATGGGTTAACTGCGTTTGCACCGTAACCGATCAAGGTTGCAAAGTGGTGTGTCTCACGCGCGTCACCCGTTTCAACAACGATGTCACACTTAGCACGTAGCCCTTTACGGATTAGATGGTGGTGAACTGCGCCAACCGCCAGCATTGCTGGGATAGCGGCGTGGTTTGAGTTAACCGCACGGTCAGTTAGTAGGATGATAGAGTAGCCATCAATAACCGCATCTTCCGCATATTGGCAGATCCGTTTAAGTGCGCGCTCTAACTTACCTTGGTCTCCGTTTGCTTGGAATACGATATCCAGCGTCTTCGATTGAAGGTGCTCATTATCGATTGCACGCAGTTTCTCTAACTCTGAGTTAGAAAGAACTGGAGACTCAAGTTCCACTTTTTGACAGTGTTCAGGCGTTTCAGCAAGTAGGTTCTGATCTTTACCTAGGTAAGTGTTCAGAGACATAACCATACGCTCACGAATCGGGTCGATCGGCGGGTTAGTTACTTGTGCAAACAACTGCTTAAAGTAGTTTGAAAGGTGCTGCGATTGATGAGAAAGAATCGCTAGCGGCCAGTCAGCACCCATTGCAGAAAGTGGCTCGTAGCCTGTTTTTGCAAGAGGGAGAATGATTTCGTTTACTTCTTCAGAGCTCACACCAAACGATTGTTGTTTGTGTAGCAGTTTCTCTGGAGAAGGTTGGTTAAATTCGTTGCTCGCATCCGGTAGCTTTTTCAAGCTCAGAAGGTTCTCTTCAACCCATTTTTCGTAGGGTTGCGATTTAGCGATACCGTCTTTCACTTCTTCATCAGAAATGATGCGACCTTGCTCAAGGTCAGCAACGAAGATACGACCAGGCTGTAGACGACCACGATATTCAACGTTTTCAGGTGCGATCTCAACAACACCAGACTCAGACGCCATCACTAGGAAGTCGTCTTTAGTTACTGTGTAGCGAGAAGGACGCAGACCGTTACGGTCAAGAGTTGCACCAACTTGAACACCATCGGTGAAACATACTGACGCTGGGCCATCCCATGGTTCCATTACGTTCGCGTGGTACTGGTAGAACGCACGACGAGTTGGATCCATGTTTTTGTTTTCTTGCCATGCTTCCGGGATCATCATCATCAACGCATGTGGCAGAGTACGACCTGAAAGAACAAGTAGTTCAAGCGCCATATCGAAGTTTGATGAGTCTGAGCTACCTTCTTGACAGATAGGAAGCAGCATGTCGATTTCAGCTTGTGTAAACAGATCCGATTCTAGGATTGCTTCACGTGCTTTCATCCAGTTCAGGTTGCCGCGAACCGTATTGATTTCGCCATTATGCGCGATGTAACGGAAAGGCTGAGCTAGACGCCAACGAGGGAATGTATTGGTAGAAAAGCGAGAGTGTACGAGTGCTAGAGCTGTCACCATAGTTGGGTTTTGCAGATCTAGGAAGTACTGAGGAACTTGTTCAGTTGTTAGCTGACCTTTGTACACCAATGTCTTGTAAGACATAGAGTTGATGTAGAAGTCATCACCGATATTTGAAACGCTTTCTAGGCATACACGAACCGTGTAGTTACGTAGAACATACAGTTTACGCTCAAGCTCTTCTGGTGTGATACCAGGGCCGCCAGAAATAAATACGTGTTCAAATTGAGGTTCAGTGCTTAATGGGTCAGCACCAATCATTGAATTGTCAGTTGGAAGTTCACGGTAGCCGATAACTTCTAACTCAAGGCGTTGTGCATTGCGTTCTAGAATGTCACGACACTGTGCACGTTTGTATTCATCTTTAGGGAAAAGTACAACACCAACACCATATTTTTCAAAAGATGGCAGTTTAATTCCAAGCTTTACGGCTTCTTCTAGTAAGAATTCGTGCGGCTTCTGTAGCAGGATACCTGCACCATCACCAGAACACGGATCGCAGCCTTGGCCGCCACGGTGTTCCATACGTGCAAGCATATCGAGTGCTTGAGTTACTACATCATGAGATTTGCGATTCTTTAGATGCGCAACAAAACCGATACCACAAGCGTCATGCTCCAATTCAGGAGTATACAGACCCTGTGAGTTCTGCTCTTGATCTACCATAGATACATCCTTCCAGTTAAATCTAGGCGCAACTTATTTGTATTAAGTTAGCCTTGTCCTTTTATATTTATGGGTCTAAACCTGCCTATGCTGGCGGTTTGAATCCTTTCCGTATCTCGCAGGAAAAGTATTGCGAGAAAAACAATCCTTAGTGATATCCGTTTATTTTTAGCCACAAACTAGTGGTTTATATAGGTGGGATATGGGTATCACCGACTTATTGGCAAGTTTTAGATGTAAGCAAATACTCAAAAATAGCCAATATGTGTAAGTATCCTACAATTTTGTCTAGGCGAATTGCAATGAAAGTTGGTCCATGTAGACCATTTTTTTCGTTTTATTTTGAATTTAATGTCTAACAAATGTGCAACATTAGGCAAATAGAGCCGATTTTTTGCATGTTTATTGATATTTGATAGGTTGCTCGCAAAAAGCCTTGCGTAAACTAATTGGTCGAATTTTGCAGGGATGTAATTTTTTTTCAGAAAAAGACTGAGATTCATTTTTATTTACTTGAGCACTTTGAAAATATGCAATTACACGAGTTGGTTAATACTATCGGCCAAGACCTTCAACGTCGTTATGGCGAAAAGGTTCACAAGCTGACACTTCATGGTGGTTTTAGCTGCCCAAATCGAGACGGCACAATCGGTCGCGGTGGTTGCACTTTTTGCAATGTGGCGTCTTTTTCCGACGAACAAACTCAGATTCAAAGTATTGCCGATCAATTAAAAGACCGTGCGGGTGAGATTGCCCGTGCTAAGAAGTATCTTGCTTACTTTCAGGCATACACCAGCACTTATGCTGAAGTGCAGGTGCTCAAGAACATGTACGAAGAAGCCCTTAAAGCTCCGGGTGCCAATATTGTTGGCCTTTGCGTTGGTACAAGACCCGATTGCGTGCCTGATTCTGTATTGGAACTGCTGTCGGGTTACGTGAAACAAGGCTATGAGATTTGGCTAGAGCTCGGGCTACAAACGGCCAATGATAAAACCCTCAAGCGAATTAACCGTGGCCACGATTTTGCGGTGTATGAAACGATCACTCGGCGCGCTCGTGCTTTGGGGATCAAGATATGTACCCACCTTATTGTTGGCCTGCCCAAAGAAACCAAAGCGGATAACCTTGAAACTTTAGATAAGGTATTAGCCGTTGGCACCGACGGTATTAAGCTACACGGGCTCCATATAGTAGAGGGCAGTACCATGGCTAAGGCGTGGAAGGCCGGAAAGCTAGAAGCACCAAGCCTTGAGGAGTACATTGATATCGCGACTGAGGTGATTCAACGGACTCCAGCAAACGTGGTTTATCACCGAGTATCTTCTGCGGCGAGGCGCCCGACGTTACTCTCACCTTTGTGGTGTGAGAACCGTTGGTTAGCGATGACTGAGATTGGCCGTTCGCTTGATAAAACTGGCGCACAAGGCATCAAAACTGGCTCTGCATTCGAGTACACACTGCCCGTTTTAAACGCAGTCAATTGATAGAAAATGGTGACTGTCGGTAACAGCAGATAAAACCAACAAATAGTGGTAACATTTCCCTCACAGATTTTATGGTATAGATTGAGAGTAAATGGAACTGGTAATGACTTGGTTGTGGGACAGGGCGTATGGCTACGGTATTTATATCGTTGTTGTATTGCTGATTGCTCTCATCTGCTGGCATCTTTATTCACGTTATCAGTCGCATCTTGAAAAACTTCTACTTGCTACTCCATCGCCACTCTACTTTGTTGATGTTCGAAGTGGAGAGATCTTATATGCCAATCGCCAAGCTATGCAGCTGCTTGGTATTCGCCAAATTGGCGTTAACTTTCGATTCCCTACCGTTGAAAGCGAGAATAGCTTTCGTCATTACTTAACCAATCACATCAACTCTCGATCATTTGAGCAGGTCTCTCTGTGGGCGCTGTCTGAATTTGAGTCCTTTAAGATCAATTTGGTTGGTCGCAGGATCCGTTTTAGAAGCAAGAAAGCGTGGATGATTCACGCATCACCGTATAAAAATACAGATGAAGAGGTGTCTCAAGAAGTTCGTGAGCTTAATGTCGCGCGTACCGCTTTGGATTCTTTATCTGAGCTGATCTATGTAAAAGATCAAAAGGGTGAGTTGGTGACGAGTAATCGCTCGTTTAAAAAGTTTTGGCATGGTCGCTCAGAAGAGGGCACTTTGAGTGTTTCTGGCGGGGCTTTAAAAGGTCGAGTCAGTGAACGTTCGTGGACAACGGATCAAGACGGTAAGGGATGTTTGCTTGAAACCTACCAAAGTGTCTTGCTCTCGCAAGATGGATCAACCATAGGCACGCTCTCAATTAGCCATGATGTGACCGATTGGCACGACATGCAGCAAAAGCTGCGCGGTGAAATGGAAAAGCGAAAAGATACTGAAGTCGCGCTTGCCCAACGTGACACCATCCTCCAAAACATCTTGGAAGCGAGCCCTGACTCGATTGGTATCTTCAACGAAAATATGGTTTACCAAGCATGTAATAAGCCATTTGTGGCTGCGCTGGGTATCTCTGAAGTGAGTGATTTAGTCGGCAAGCGTCTGCAAGATGTGGTGCCTAATAGTATGTATATGCGTATTTCAGACACCGATCACCAAGTGCTTCATCAAGGTAAGTCATTACGCTATATCGATAAGGTTGTCTCTAGTGATGGTGAATACACTTGGTATGATGTGGTGAAATCACCGTTTAAAGATCTGGCATCAAGCACTAATGGTGTGTTGATCATGGCGCGTGATATTACAGAACGTTACCTTGCGGAGCAGAAACTTGAAGAAGCCAACCTTGAACTTGAGCGTCTTAGCTTTATGGACAGCCTGACTCAGGTTTCCAACCGCCGTCGTTTTGATGAACAGCTTTCGACGCTGTGGCATTATCATGTGCGTGAGAAATTACCACTGACGATTATGCTGTGTGACATCGATTTCTTCAAAGGTTACAACGATTTTTACGGACATCAACAAGGTGATGATGCTCTGATCCAAGTCTCTCAGGCATTTAAGCAGGTGCTGAACCGTTCATCGGATTGTGTGGCTCGTTACGGTGGTGAAGAGTTCGGCTTTATTCTACCGAATACCACGGCTGAGGGTGCTCAGCTGGTGGCACAGCGTATCCATGATGGGATCCTTAAATTGGAACTGGCGCATGAGAAATCGAATGTCTCTGAATTCATCACTGTGAGTATTGGTATTATCTCTTACATTCCGACACCTGATGATGAAATGGATTCGGCGGTTGCCTTGGCTGACAGTGCGTTGTATCAAGCTAAATCCGACGGTCGAAACCGTTCGATGGTGCATCCTTCCTCAATTCGATAAGCACATTTATCTCTTGCTGCCCCTCTATTTATCCCACTTATCTGTTTTAAACAATATAACTGTAGCTCTCTTGCTGCGTGTGATGTAGCTAGCTTACCTCCTCTCTTTAAACAGGGTAGAATATTGCTAGTCTTATCGCATGGAGCGTTAAATGAAACCCATGAAAAATCTCGCTCAGTATTACGTGGATCTACTCGTAAAACTGGGGATTGTCCGCTTTTCTATCTTACTCGCCTTAGCGCTTGTAGCCCTCGCAGTTGTTGTGCAAGTGGGTATAACCCTCGCACTCAAAGGTAATGTTGATGATATCGACATTGTCCGTTCGGTTTTCTTCGGTTTAGTGATCACGCCTTGGGCGGTTTATTTCCTATCAGTGGTCGTAGACCAGCTGGAAGAGTCTCGTCAAAGGTTGGCGAAATTGGTCTCTAAGCTTGGTGACATGCGAGAGCGAGATCAAGAGCTCAATAATAAACTGCAACTCAATATCGAGAAGCTTAATCAAGAAATTGAAGAGCGAGAAAAAGCGGAAGAAGCGCGTGCAGAAGCAATGCACGATCTCGAAAATGAGGTGTTCCAGCGTGAGCGAACTCAGCTTGAACTTGCAGAGCGTACGGCACTGCTACGCTCATTTATTGATGCCTCTCCTGATCTTATTTACTATCGCAATGAAGATGGTGTGTTTTCGGGTTGTAACCGTGCAGTTGAAGAGCTTACTGGCAAGACAGAAAAAGATCTCGTTGGCTTAACGCCTTGGGATGTGTATAGCAAAGAGATCGCTCAACAAGTTGTTGAAACCGATAAGAAGGTATTTGCTGACAACCAAGCGCTGACTTATGACCAATGGTTGGAATACCCTGATGGTCGTAAGAGCTACTTCGAACTGCGTAAGGTGCCTTTCTACAGTAAAGAAGGTCGTCACTTGGGCTTGGTCGGTTTTGGCCGTGATATTACTGAGCGTAAAGAGCACCAAGAGTCACTGGAGAAAGCCAGTCGTGATAAGACCACCTTTATCTCAACCATTAGCCACGAGTTAAGAACGCCGCTCAATGGCATCATCGGCTTGAGTCGTATGTTGTTGGATAGCCAACTGACGACCGAGCAGCGCAAGCAGATGCAAACCATCAAGGTGAGCGCGGTGACATTGGGTAATATCTTTAACGATATTATCGATATGGACAAATTTGATCGTCGTAAACTTGAGTTATTCCCAACTCCACTCAACTTTGAAGATTTCGTTGTCGAGATCGAGAGTATTTCTGCGTTAATGGCAGAGCAAAAAGGGTTAAGGTTTGATCTTGAAAGGTTATCGGATCTTCCTGCTGCGGTCGAAGTGGATGGTACTCGTCTTAGACAGGTGTTGTGGAACCTTGTCAGCAACGCGATGAAGTTCACCAAAGATGGTGGTGTGGTGATGACAGTCAGCGCTGAAGTTGATGGCGACTTTGCCAACATCACGATGGAAGTAGAAGACACCGGAATTGGTATTCCTGAAAGTGAAATTGAGAAGATCTTCGCGATGTACTACCAGGTGAAATCGGGAACAGATAATCTACACGCTGTAGGTACCGGAATTGGTCTTGCCGTGTCTCAACAGCTGATCAATATGATGGATGGTCACATTGAAGTCACCAGTGAAGAGGGCTTTGGTAGTACCTTTACGGTTTCGATTCGAGTGCCTGTTAATCACGATACTCAGGCTCTGATCAAAACGCCAAGAAAGCAGTCCAACCTCAAGATCTTCATGGTCGAAGATATTGAGCTTAATATCACAGTAGCTCGCTCTCTACTTGAAAGCCTTGGTCATGAAGTGACAGTCGTAATGACGGGTAAAGAGGCGCAAATCGTTTTCAACCCGAAAGATTATGACTTGGTATTACTGGATATCCAGTTACCAGATATGACAGGCTTCGATATTGCTCAATACTACCGCGAGAAATACAGCAAGCTGCCGCCTTTGGTGGCATTAACCGCGAACGTATTAAACAACAAGCAAGAGTACTTCCAGAAAGGCATGGACGAAGCGATCAGTAAACCACTGTCGGTTCGTGCAATCCAGGATGTCATCAGCGATCTTATCGAGGATGCGCCAGAGACTATTGAGAAAGCTAAGGGTATTGATACAGCAAAGAATGTTGAAAAAGTAACCGGTATTGAGAAAGTAACAGGTGTTAAGAAAGTAACAGGTGCTGAAAAAGTAGTAGCGAGTAAGCCTGTTCTTTCAACGATTGATACCTCTTTGCTTGATATTGATATGCTAGAGTCTTATGTGGACATTGTCGGGTCGAAACCGGTTTTGGACAGCATCGTGATGTTTGAAGATATGATGCCGGAATATATGGAAATATTGAATTCCAACATGGTGGCGAAAGATCAAGACAGCATCGTTTCTGAAGCGCATAAGATTAAAGGTGCGGCAGGTTCAATTGGCCTGAAGCGCATACAGCAAGTTGCTCAGAAAGCTCAATCTCCAGATATGCCTGCGTGGTGGGAGAACATTTCAGATTGGGTTGATGAAATAAATAACGAATACCAGAATGACATTGAAGTCTTAAAGAGTTGGTTAAATCAAAGGTAGAAGAATAATGAAAAAATTAGCATTCGCCGCATGTGTCGTGGCATTAGCGGGTTGTTCTGCACCACAAGTAGAATGGCAGCAAGATAACCAAGTAGAAATATCTGCAGCGACAGTCACAATGAAAAGCAACCTGTGGCACAACAAGATGCCTACGATTGGAGAGGCTCAAGATAAGACTCTGCACGGTTCTATCTACCTAGAGTCTGACTCACAACTACCAGCAACGCTTGCGGTTGAAAGTGTGACGGTTAAACAGGGTGCGGATACCTTGTTGGTAACAGCTGACGATCTTGATTTAAGAACACACAGTGAAACTCAGTGGGAAGTCGCTTTTGTATGGCAGCTAGAGATCGATAGTGACAAACCTGTTGATGTTGCGATTGAACTCAAAGACGGCGAAACCGTGAAGTGGCTCGTCGAGAAAGACGTTAAGGTTGATACGGTTTACTAAAACCTTAGCGATCAATGAACAATAAAAAAGGGAGAATGCATTGGCATTCTCCCTTTTTAATCACTATTGATTACGCTTCGACTGTTAGAAGTGCTATTGGTTTATAAGTACTAACGGTTTAGAAGTGCTATCGGTTTAGAACAGCTAACCGACGACAAGAACTAAACGGCCCGAAGCGCGAATCGAATTAGTCTTCTAGGTCACCACAAAAGCGGTAGCCTTCACCGTGAATCGTTGCGATGATTTCTGGCGTACCAGAAACAGACTCAAAGTGTTTACGAATACGACGGATTGTTACGTCTACAGTACGATCGTGTGGCTTAAGCTCACGGCCAGTCATCTTCTTAAGAAGGTCTGCACGTGTTTGGATCTTACCTGGGTTCTCACAGAAGTGAAGTAGAGCACGGAACTCTGAACGAGGTAGCTTGTAGCCTTCGCCATCTGGGCTAACCAGAGAACGACTGTTGATGTCTAGTACCCAACCATTGAACTCGTACTTCTCAACGCTACGCTTTTCTTCTTGAACAGAGCTTGTGCTCATTGAACGGTTAAGAAGGTTGCGTGCACGGATAGTCAGTTCACGAGGGTTGAAAGGCTTAGTGATGTAGTCATCAGCGCCGATCTCTAGGCCAAGGATCTTATCAACTTCATTATCACGACCCGTTAAGAACATAAGCGCTACATTTGCTTGCTCACGTAGTTCACGCGCAAGTAGTAGGCCATTCTTACCAGGAAGGTTGATGTCCATAATTACAAGGTTAACTTGGTTGTCAGATAGCACTTGGTGCATCTCTTCACCGTCGCTAGCCTCAAAAACAGCATATCCCTCTGCTTCAAAAATACTCTTTAGAGTGTTACGAGTTACTTGCTCATCTTCAACGATAAGAATCTGCGGGGTTTGCATTTGGCGGTACCTAAATTTGTGACGAAACTGTGCTAATAGAATAAATTCTAGGCAAAAACATAACATACAGGTAATGTATTTTTGATGATAACTTAAAGTTTTCAAAAAAACACTTACTTCCAGCTATCTGCCTTCCTTGAAGTATTGCCCAATAACGTAGATCCAGTACGCCTTTTAATCATTCTTTTAGTGATTGCAGAGGATTCTATAATGTTAACAGCATGCTAACAACGCGAGAATGTTAATTCCATTCACTTTGTTGATTTACATCAATTGCCGTATCGCAACAAACTTTAATAGTATGGCTACAACTTAACCAATGTTATGGTGATTATTTAGCAGCAAAACCAGAATGATTATTCGAGATAGTTCTTACATCTCGCCTGCTAAAGACCAGATTATGAACCAAGGAAGCTGAAAGCTGTCCTTAGAGTCTAGTAGATAAATATGCTCAATCAACTTTTATTCAGTAATAAATTGAGCATAGAATGATGAAAACAAAGGATTAATTTTAATAACATATAAAAGCATAGAGGCTCGCCTGACTTAATAGGTAACGCCTTACTCACGGAGGATATATGCACGATATAACACCCGACTTGTGTGATGAATTTGAGAGCAAAGTCACCCAACTGAACATGCCATTGCAGAACTTCGGTCAACGTGGTGCGTTCTGGGGGAAAATTGTAACAGTTCGTTGTTATCACGATAATTCCAAGGTTCGCGAGGTTTTAGAGACTGACGGCAGTGGCAAAGTGCTCGTCGTAGACGGTAATGGCTCGTGTCAGAAAGCACTGCTTGGTGATCAATTGGCGATTCTAGCTATAGAAAACGGTTGGGAAGGCGTGATTGTGAATGGTGCGGTTCGTGATGTAGCGATGATGGCGCAGATGGATCTTGGTATTCAAGCGCTTGGGGCATCACCATTTAAAACCGAGAAGCACGGTGTTGGGCAAGTTAATGTCACGCTCACGGTACACAATCAACTGATTCAGCCTGGTGACTATATATATGCTGATTGGAATGGTGTGCTAATTTCAACGGAATTGTTGATTGAATCTTAACGGGCTTATCAATCACGAAATGAGATAGATTAGAAACGAAATCCTAATCCCACTTCAACACCTTGCTGCCACTCTTCATAATCAAGGGTGGCATGCAAATCTAGATTGTCGGTCAGTTGTACTCGGCTTGAAACCTCAGCGGCGACCGACTTTTCACTGTCCTCGGTTTCATCTTTATAAGTGTGTAGAGAACTGTTGAAAGAGACTCTCTCTGAGAATTGATAGCTGACACCACTCAAGAATCCACTCTCATATTTTAGTGAATCACTATTAATACGTGTACCGACATAAAGATCTACATCAGCAAACAGACTATAAGAATAGCCACTATCGACTTTCCAAGTGTCAAAGCTTTCACTCGATGCATTTTGTGTTGAGATAAAAAACTTATGGGCAGAACGATCGATTTGACTGGGTAGCAAAGGCAAATTGTTTAACAGAGGTAGGCTGTTCGCTGAACAAACAACAGGCATAGCAAAGGCTAAAAGAATAAGTAATCTCTTCACTTCCCACTCCTGATGTCATTATTATTGTTCTTCGAACGTTATCGTTCAATTAAAGCACAAGATCTGTACGTTCGCTGCACAATCGATATAGCATTTTGTTATGGCTATATATGCAATGGGTTAACTTTGTTGTTCTGATATCAAACCCAATCTTTGAATTGTAGGCTTATAGCCGCTGTTTTATCCTTGAAATGGCGGTTTGCTCTGAAAAATGGTGTGAATGTAAAAAAAAATCAACTTTTCATTGACGTGTAGTGCTAAAAATTGATACACGTAGAGTAAAGCACAAGCAGAGAATTTGATATGCAGCACGTAAGCCACCTAGTAATGACCACCACCATTATTATTACCGACATTCACATTGTTGGGGCAGGCTGCTAAGTAACGGATTTTAAAAAAAAGGCCTGTATCCAACAAGATACAGGCCTTTTTTTGTACCATTTTTATGACTTATGGAGAAAGGGATGCGCGTTTTAAAGTTTGGAGGTTCATCATTAGCTGATGCAGATCGTTTTTTACGAGCAGCAGATATCATCGCTAATAATGCCCAGCAAGAAGAGCTAGCCGTTGTACTATCGGCTCCAGGAAAAACAACCAATAAGCTGGTTGCTGTAATTGAAGCAGCACTAAAAAATGGTGAAGCAGACGTACAGATCACCGAGATCGAATCATCATTCGCTGCATTGTTTGCAGAGATTCAAGCTGTATTGCCGTCAGTCGATGGCTCTGCATTTCAAGAGCAGGTCGATACCTCTCTTGCTCAACTTAAGCAGTTCGTGAATGGTATTAACCTACTGGGTATGTGTCCAAATCACGTAAATGCTCGCATCATCAGTAAAGGTGAGCGAATTTCAATCCAGTTGATGAAAGCGGTACTTGAAGCGAAAGGTCAACCGGCAAGCCTGATTGACCCAGTTCAATACCTATACGCTAAAGGTGACCACCTTGAAGCGATGGTCGATGTGGATGTTTCAACTCAGAACTTCCGTCAATCACCGCTTCCAGAAGGTCACGTAAACATCATGCCGGGCTTTACGGCTGGTAATGAAAAAGGTGAGTTAGTAACGCTTGGTCGCAATGGCTCTGATTATTCAGCAGCGGTTCTAGCGGCATGTCTACGCGCTGATTGTTGTGAGATCTGGACAGATGTCGATGGTGTTTACAACTGTGACCCGCGTTTAGTGGATGATGCTCGTCTTCTTAAATCGCTAAGCTATCAAGAAGCGATGGAGCTTTCTTACTTCGGCGCTTCGGTTCTACACCCGAAGACTATCGCTCCTATCGCGCAATTCCATATTCCTTGCCTAATCAAAAACAGCTTCAACCCACAGGGTGCAGGTACTTTGATCGGCCAAGACACTGGCGAAGATAACCTAGCAATCAAAGGCATCACTACGCTAAGTGACCTAACGATGGTTAACGTATCAGGCCCAGGTATGAAGGGCATGGTAGGTATGGCGAGTCGTGTATTCGGCGCAATGTCTTCTGCCGGCGTTTCTATCGTCCTTATTACTCAATCTTCTTCAGAGTACAGCATCAGCTTCTGTATTGAATCGGCTGACAAAGTGAAAGCGAAGCAAGTGCTGTCAGACGCGTTTGAACTTGAACTTAAAGATGGCCTATTAGAGCCTGTTGAGTTCATGGATGATGTTGCGATTGTGACGCTGGTGGGTGACGGTATGCGTACTTCACGTGGCGTTGCTTCTCAGTTCTTCTCTTCTTTAGCTGAAGTGAACGTCAACATCGTTGCTATCGCGCAAGGTTCTTCTGAGCGTGCGATCTCTGCGGTTATTCCTGAAGACAAAATCTCTGAAGCGATCAAAGCGTGTCACGAGAACCTATTTAACTCTAAGCACTTCCTTGACGTATTCGTTGTTGGTGTTGGTGGTGTTGGTGGTGAGCTTGTTGACCAGATCCAACGTCAACAAGGCAAACTGGCTGAAAAAGGCATCGTGATTCGCGTATGTGGTTTAGCAAACAGCAAAGGCTTGTTGCTAGATAGCGATGGTCTGCCGCTAGAGCAGTGGCGTGATCGCATGTCGAGCGCGACAGAAGAGTTTAGCTTAGCGCGCTTAAATGCACTTGTTCAACGTAACCACATTATCAATCCAGTATTGGTTGACTGTACGTCTAGCGAAGGCATTGCGGCGCAATACGCTGATTTCCTAGCGGCTGGTTTCCACGTGGTAACACCAAATAAGAAAGCAAATACAGCGAGCATGGCTTACTACCATCAGCTTCGTGAAGTTGCACGTAATTCACGTCGTAAGTTGATGTACGAGACAACAGTAGGCGCAGGTCTACCGGTCATCGAAAACCTACAGAACCTAATCTCTGCGGGTGATGAACTTGAGAAATTCAACGGCATTCTTTCTGGTTCACTGTCTTACATCTTCGGTAAGCTTGATGAAGGTATGACACTCAGTCAAGCAACCAATATTGCAAAAGATAACGGCTTTACTGAACCGGATCCTCGTGATGATTTATCGGGTATGGATGTGGCGCGTAAACTGCTTATTCTCGCTCGAGAAGCGGGCATGGCACTTGAGCTTGAAGATGTTGAAGTTGACCAAGCATTGCCACCGGGTTTTGATGATTCAGGCACGGTTGAAGATTTTATGGCTCGCTTGCCAGAAGCGGATGCTTACTTCCAAGAACAGTCAGCGATCGCAGCAGAAGAAGGCAAAGTGCTTCGTTATGTTGGTGAAATCGCCGATGGTAAGTGTAAAGTTCGTATTGCAGCTGTTGATGGCGACGACCCAATGTTCAAGATTAAAGATGGCGAGAACGCATTAGCATTCTACAGCCGTTACTACCAACCGATCCCTCTAGTATTACGTGGTTACGGTGCGGGTACTGAAGTTACAGCAGCAGGCGTATTCTCTGATGTGATGCGTACTCTTGGTTGGAAATTAGGAGTTTAGGAATGAGTTCAAGTGATATGGATGTTGTTGTTTATGCGCCTGCATCAATCGGCAATGTCAGTGTAGGGTTTGATGTGCTGGGGGCAGCTGTGTCTCCAGTGGATGGCACGCTGCTCGGTGACCGAGTTATGGTTAAAGCAGGTGATGAATCATTCTCACTAAAAACAGCAGGCAGTTTTGTTTCTAAGCTGCCAACTGAAACCAAAGAAAACATTGTCTACGACTGCTGGGTTGTGTTCTCTAGAGAGCTTGATAAAAAAGGCGTTGCGGTTAAGCCTTTGGAAATGACACTAGAAAAGAACATGCCTATTGGTTCTGGTTTAGGTTCAAGTGCTTGTTCAATTGTTGCGGCACTGGATGCTTTAAACCGTTTTCATGGTCAGCCACTGAATGAAACTGAACTGCTTGCTCTGATGGGCGAAATGGAAGGTAAAATTTCAGGTGGCATCCACTACGATAACGTTGCACCCTGTTACCTTGGTGGTGTGCAATTAATGCTGGAAGAGTTAGGTATCATTAGTCAAGAAGTTCCATGTTTTGATGACTGGTACTGGGTAATGGCATATCCGGGCATTAAGGTTTCAACGGCAGAAGCTCGCGAGATTCTACCTTCTCAATATCGTCGCCAAGATGTCATTGCTCATGGTCGCCATTTAGCGGGTTTCATCCATGCTTGCCACTCTGATCAGCCAGAGCTAGCAGCGAAGATGATCAAAGACGTGATTGCTGAACCATATCGTGAGAAACTGCTTCCAGGGTTTGCTGATGCGCGTAAATACGCAACCTCAGCTGGAGCGCTTGCTACTGGGATCTCCGGTAGTGGTCCAACTCTATTTAGCATTTGCAAAGAACAAGATGTCGCCGAGCGTGTTGCACGCTGGTTAGAACAAAATTACGTACAAAACGAAGAAGGATTCGTCCACGTTTGTCGCTTAGATAAGCAAGGTTCGATCGTTACAGGAAGTGAGTTATGAAGCTGTACAACATCAAAGAAAATGACGAGCAAGTCTCTTTTGGCCAAGCCGTTCGTCAAGGTCTAGGCCGCAATCAAGGTCTATTTTTCCCATCTGAACTGCCAAAGTTTGATGACATCGATGCGCTGCTAGCAGAGGACTTTGTCCCTCGTAGTTCAAAGATTCTTTCGGCTTTAATCGGCGATGAGCTACCAAAAGAACAGGTTGCTCAATTGGTAGATGCGGCGTTCCAGTTCCCTGCACCTATCAAGCAAGTAAAAGATGGTGTTTACGCGCTTGAGCTTTTCCACGGCCCAACACTCGCGTTTAAAGATTTTGGTGGCCGCTTTATGGCTCAATCTTTAGCAGCTGTTTCAGATGGTGGTCAAATCACTATTTTAACGGCAACATCAGGTGATACTGGTGCGGCGGTTGCGCACGCTTTCTACGGTATGGAAGACATCAATGTTGTGATCCTTTACCCGAAAGGCAAGATCAGCCCACTGCAAGAGAAGCTGTTTTGTACGCTAGGTAAGAACATCCATACTGTGGCGATCGATGGCGACTTTGATGCGTGTCAGGCGCTAGTGAAAGATGCATTTGACGACGCTGAGCTGCGTAAAGAGATTGGCCTTAACTCGGCAAACTCAATCAACATCAGCCGTTTGATGGCTCAGATCTGTTACTACTTTGAAGCGGCTTCTCAGCTAACCAAAGAGCAACGTGAGAACCTTGTTATCTCAGTACCAAGTGGTAACTTTGGTAACCTTACAGCAGGTCTACTTGCTAAAGCACTAGGCCTACCTGTGAAGCGTTTCATTGCTGCAACCAACGAAAATGACACGGTTCCTCGTTACCTAGAAACAGGTCAATGGGATCCAAAGCCAACGGTAGCAACAACATCAAACGCGATGGACGTAAGCCAACCAAACAACTGGCCTCGTATCGAAGAGCTTTGCCAACTGAAAGGTTGGGGCTTAGATACACTAGGTAAAGGTAAGGTATCTGACGAGCAAAGTGCTGAGTCAGTACGTGACTTAAAAGCACAGGGTTACCTATGTGAACCACATGGTGCGATTGCTTACCGTCTACTGGAAGAGCAACTGCAAGAGAACGAAACTGGTCTGTTCTTGTGTACTGCACACCCAGCGAAATTCAAAGAAGTGGTTGATGATATTTTAGGTACGGATATTGAGTTGCCAGGTCCATTGGCTAAGCACGCAGTGATGGAATTGTTATCTGAAGATCTAGACAATGACTTTGACGCTCTGAAAACGGTACTTCGCCGAGTTCAACCGTAACGTTTATCTGTATTGTTGAATAAATAAAAACGGCGCTCAATGAGCGCCGTTTTTGTATTCTAATCTAAGTTCTAAAAATTATAGAGACTCAGTGAAAGTACGTGCGATAACGTCACGTTGCTGTTCAGTTGTTAGAGAGTTGAAACGTACAGCGTAACCAGATACACGGATCGTTAGCTGTGGGTAGTTCTCTGGGTGAGCAACGGCGTCTTCTAGCGTTTCACGCTTAAGAACGTTAACGTTTAGGTGCTGACCACCTTCGATGCGTGGTGCTGCTTCGATAGCAACTTCACGGCTTTCGTACTCGCCTAGGTCTGCTGCTGAGATAACTTGGTCAGCTTCGAAACCTGAAGTAGCAACAACACAACGAGCTTCATTCTTCTCGCTATCTAGTAGCCAGATTGAGTTTAGTAGGTCATCGTTTGCTGCTTTAGTAATTTGAATACCTTGGATCATAACTATCTCCTAGTCCACTGAATGTGGTTTGATTATGGTGTTAACTTTCGATTTTTATTGAGCTGGGTAATATATACCTAATATCAGTAAGGTTAACATTGATTTA
Organism: Vibrio sp. QJM3NY_27; assembly: GCF_057785955.1. Classification (NCBI taxonomy): domain Bacteria; kingdom Pseudomonadati; phylum Pseudomonadota; class Gammaproteobacteria; order Vibrionales; family Vibrionaceae; genus Vibrio; species Vibrio sp. QJM3NY_27. The sequence goes on from NZ_CM173511.1 coordinate 544,272, forward strand.
AGTCAAAAAACAACCAAAAACCATATTTTTACAAAGGTGATTATATTGAGGTAAATCAATAAAACCTTTGAAAACAAACTAATTACAAAATATTTTAAAGTATAAAAAATATTTAACAGTCTTATTTGTTGTAAGTTTACTACATTTGTTGTGTTTTTATTGAACTACAAACGATACGACCCTTTATTTATTAAGCATTCTAAAAGTGTAAAGTGATTTAATGACAAACAATAATTCATCCTCAAAACCTGAAACTAATATTAAGTTTATTGGTGCTCATGTGTCTGCTGCTGGCGGTGTTGATCAAGCGCCAATGCGCGCTCGCGAGATTGGTGCGAATGCGTTCGCACTGTTTACTAAAAACCAGAGACAATGGGCTGCAAAACCACTCGAAGCTAAAACCATCAGCGCCTTTAAAGCCAACTGCAAAATGTTAGGTTTTAGTGCCGAACACATTCTTCCTCATGACTCCTACCTTATTAACTTAGGAGCACCAGAAGAAGAGAAGCTAGAGAAATCGCGTGCGGCCTTTATTGATGAAATGGAGCGTTGTAATCAACTTGGGTTAACGCTGTTGAATTTTCATCCTGGGAGTCATTTAAAGAAAATCTCAGAAAGCGAATGTTTGGCGAAGATCGCTGAATCGATCAACCTGGCGCACCAAGCAGTACCTGATGTGATTGCGGTGATTGAGAATACTTCAGGGCAGGGCACTAACCTGGGGTGGAAGTTTGAGCACCTAGCAGAGATCATCGACCAAGTAGAAGATAAGTCGCGTGTCGGTGTGTGTTTAGATACTTGCCATACGTTTACGGCCGGTTATGACCTACGAACAAAAGAAGCGTGTGAGCATACTTTTGCAGAGTTCGAGCGCATTGTGGGTATGCACTATCTAAGAGCAATGCACATCAATGATTCAAAAGCTGAGTTCGCAAGCCGAGTCGATCGACACCATTCTTTAGGAAAAGGCGAGATTGGCTGGGATTGTTTTGAGTATATTGCCTCGGATTCTCGCTTTAATGGTATTCCTCTTATCTTGGAAACCATTGATTCGACGATCTGGAAAGAAGAAATTCAACAACTTAGAATGTTCCATCGCTCAGCAACGGCAGTGAGCGAAGAAGAGTAATAATAGAGGGGGAATTTATTTCCGTCTATTTCTAAAAATTGGCACCTTTCTTTCATAGTACTAAAGTGAATATGTAGTTCACGATGTCTTACAGGAGGTGCCTTTATGTATTCAATCACCCAAACTTCAACTGTTGCTGTCGCACGCCGTTTACCAACACCAAACCGTCACGTGCATAACCACGGGCACCATCGTACACAGCAGAAAAGTGGTTAATCGAGATAAACACAACTTGAACTGATTATTATGATTCATCAACAAGTGAACCCTACACATCATGTTTATTGATAGCTGTATGAGGTATAACTAGAGCCTAATTTAGGACAGTTAGCCGATACAGCTATTTTTTTGTCTGGCGAAAGCCGCTAGAAACCTTGATGATTGGGAAGTAAAACGATGAGCGCACCAAAGACTTGGGAATCCATTATTAATGATGAACGTGACAAAGAGTACTTTCAGAGTGTGCTCGCGTTTGTTGAACAGCAACGCAATAGTGGGAAAACCGTCTACCCTCCTCAAGAGCAGGTGTTCAGTGCTTTTGATATGACGCCTTTTGAGTCTGTACGCGTGGTTATCCTTGGGCAAGACCCTTATCACGGTGCCAACCAAGCTCACGGCTTAGCATTCTCTGTGCTGCCTGGCGTTAAAATCCCACCGTCTCTACGTAATATGTACAAAGAACTCGCACAAGATATAGACGGCTTTGAGATCCCGAGTCATGGTTACCTCGACACTTGGGCATCTCAAGGGGTATTAATGTTGAATACGGTACTTACAGTAGAAGAGGCAAAAGCACACTCACATGCTAAGTGTGGTTGGGAAACCTTTACCGATGCCATCATTGCTGAGCTACATCAGCGTTCTGAGCCGATCATATTCTTACTCTGGGGCGCGCATGCCCAAAAGAAAGGCCAAGCTATTGATGAAAACAAGCATCATGTTTTGGTCGCTCCTCATCCATCGCCATTATCCGCCCGTCGTGGCTTCTTTGGTTGTCAGCATTTCTCAACAACCAACAAGCTACTTTCTTCTATGGATCAACAACCTATAGATTGGCGATTACCAACAGAGTTGTAGGTTGGTGGTTTTCTGAGCAGGGTCAAATCATAAATGAGTATCTTCGTATACACTTGTAAATAGTAGGTGTAATGGAGTGCAATACTATGATGATTGAAAGGATAAGACGAGAGCATGGCTATATGGCTCGTTTGCTCGCGATACTCAACAATAAGTTAGAGCATCTAAAACAAGAGCGAGAAATAAACTATAGCTTGATCGCAGAGGTGGTTCATTATCTCATGAACCATTCAGATAAGGTGCATCACCCGAAAGAAGACGTTATTTATCGTTACTACCTCAAGCAATATGGCAGCGAGCAAATGATTGAAGACTTGGAGCTGGAACATCAATTGCTTTCTGAGAAAACAGCGGACTTTTTAGGTGTGGTCGATATGATCCTCCAAGATGCGGTTGTTCCTCAACAAGTCTTTATTGAGCAGCTTGAAGCCTTTGTTAAAGCTCAACGAAAGCACATGGAATATGAAGAGAAGCATGTGTTACCGATGATTGTGAAGGCATTCACGGTCAAAGACTGGCAAGAGGTAGAGTCTCAATGGCTTCAACCGGAAGACGACCCTGTCTTTGGAGAGACAATTGCCGATCAGTACCGCCAACTTGCGGCTCGTGTTCGACAGAATGAGCAAGAGTGCGTGTAGCCCGTTGTCGTATTGAAACGCTGCTATTATTAGGCGCTCTCTATTAAGATGCTCGCTTTCAAATTGTGCTCTAAATCGAAGAGTGGTTTCATACAATAAAAAAGGCACCTGTATAGGTGCCTTTTGCTATCTGATTTCTTGTCGTGCAGATTAAAGCTTTATATCATCAAGGCTAAAATCGAGACCGAGATTCATCTCTCTGAGCTCTTTCTCAAGCTGTCTACGATCGTTGATTGCCTCGATTTCACGCCATTTACGCTTGAGTGGTTTAGAGCGAGTTTTTTGAGTTGCACGAGGCATTTCTAGTTCTGATAGTTCATCGAATTGAAAGCTATCCATAAGCCATATCTCCTTCCGTGGGAATCGTTCTTACGAACCATTAAATATCATATTTAGGTTCGCAATAACCTTGATTTGTTTCTCATTCGTTTCAAATCTATGAAGTTTTTGTTCTGTTTTCTTATGCATGCTCACACATTGTGGGGATTTTCATGTACAAAAAATAAGCAAACAAACCTAAGTAAACGATTAAATTAGGGGTTATGGAATGTTAATTCATTGTGCGAATGGAATGGTATTTTTACTATAATGCATTTAAGTGCGTATTGTGCCGTGCGGTAGAGGGTTCTCATTGCTCTAGAAAAAAATACAGATCTTCACTATACCTTGTAAAACCTAGGCTGACGTCATCTTTATAGGATGTCGTTCTTGTTTTGGTGGTACCTTGGTTGTTGTTGATATTATGTCCCGATAATGTGACTTTTATTGGGCTGTATTGTTGAAAATTGTGTTAACAAAAGGTGTGTTATTAGTGAAATGTCATTTTAATATAAATGTATTTGCATATTGATTTTTAGGCCGTCTCGCTGCATTATCCGCCCGTCAAAAAATACACTGATACGTAAAATGGATGCATGAAGCGACATTTACAATCTAGATCGCAACAAATAAATATAAATCTAATGCCGACACAACTATTGACACTGGCATAGGTGATCTAGAGGAAGGCTCGGAAGCAAGATCGGTGCTTAAACTCAATTACGAGGTTCACGTGACAGACTTAATCAATTTGATGAACGATCTCCTTTGGGGATCTATCTTAGTTTACTTACTCGTTGGTGTGGGTATCTACTTCACTGTACGACTAGGCTTCATTCAATTCCGCCATTTCGGCCACATGTTCTCTGTTCTTAGAAACAGCCGTAAAGCAGACAGTGCTGGTATCTCTTCTTTCCAAGCTCTTTGTACTAGTCTTGCTGCTCGTGTAGGTACAGGTAACATGGCAGGTGTTGCTGTGGCACTAACCGCCGGTGGCCCTGGTGCTATCTTCTGGATGTGGCTAATCGCCATGCTAGGTATGGCAACATCATTTGCTGAAAGCACACTAGCTCAGCTATACAAAACGCGTGATAACGACGGTAACTACCGTGGCGGCCCTGCATACTACATGGAGAAAGGCCTAGGTATGCGTTGGATGGGGGTTCTATTCTCTATCTTCCTAATCATCGCATTTGGTCTAGTATTCAACGCGGTTCAAGCGAACGCGATTGCAAGTGCAATGAACACGGCATTCGACTTTGAGCGTGGCTACGTTGGTGTTGGTATCGTAATTATCTCTGCATTCGTTATCTTCGGTGGTATCCGTAAGATTGCCCGCACTGCCGAAATCATTGTTCCAATCATGGCACTGGCTTACTTAGCTATCGCTATCTACGTAATGCTAATGAACATTGAGAAAGTGCCTGAAGTTCTGGCTCTTATCTTCAAGAGTGCATTCGGTCTGCAAGAAGCAGCAGCGGGTGGCCTAGGTTACGCGATCGCACAAGCGATGATTAACGGCATCAAACGTGGTTTGTTCTCGAACGAAGCGGGTATGGGTTCTGCGCCAAACGCAGCAGCTTCTGCTACGCCTTACCCACCGCACCCAGCATCGCAAGGTTATGTGCAAATGCTAGGTGTGTTCATGGACACAATTGTTATCTGTTCTGCAACAGTAGCAATCATCCTGATGTCTGGTGAATATGTACCACACGGTGAAGTAACGGGTATCGAACTAACGCAACGTGCACTAACGGCACAAGTGGGCGAATGGGGTGGCATCTTTGTCGCGGTAGCGATTTTCTTCTTCGCTTTCACTTCAATCATTGCAAACTACTCGTACGCTGAAACAAACCTTATCTTCCTAGAGCACAACAACAAGAAGGGCCTCGTGCTGTTCCGTATCGTTGTACTGGGTATGGTTATGTTCGGTTCTTTGGCGACATTGCCAACGGTATGGGCATTGGCTGACGTATCGATGGGTCTAATGGCGATTGTGAACTTGGTTGCGATCATCTTGCTATCGGGCATCGTGATTAAGCTAGCGAAAGACTACAACCGTCAATTAGACGCGGGTAAAGTACCCACGTTTGATGCGGATGATTTCCCAGAGCTTAAGGCTCAATTGGAAGATGGTATTTGGGTTAACAACAAGAAGAAGTAATCTTGTTGGAGTGATTCATCACTCATCCTAAAATCATTAGAAAGGCTAAGGTTTCGACCTTAGCCTTTTTCTTTGCCTGCGATTTCTATCTGTTTGCAATTTCTATCTGTCTGCGATTTTTCTTGGTGAGTAATTTTTACTTTGTCTGCGACTTTTTCTTTGTTAACGATTTTTCTTTGCAAGCGATTCTTCTTTGTAAGCGACTTATCGCTAGATCTGTCTATCAAAGTAATAGGAAGAGTCATAAAGACAAGTTGATGTTTTTTCTATACTCTAGCTGCATCCAGTTAGATAACCGATTAGGGTAAAGTTATGTTAGTTGTCGTTTCTCCAGCCAAGACATTAGATTACGAATCACCATTAGCGACTGAGCGCTTCAGCCAGCCAGAGTTTGTTGAACACTCTGCAGAGCTTATTGAAGAGTGCCGCAAGCTGACACCTGCTGATGTTTCAGCTCTGATGAAAGTAAGCGATAAGATTGCTGGGCTGAACGTAGCGCGCTTTGAGCAATGGAGCGAGACCTTTACCCAAGACAACGCACGCCAAGCAATCCTAGCCTTTAAGGGCGATGTGTACACTGGCCTAGATGCTGAAACACTGTCGGACGATGATTTTGACTACGCACAGAATCACCTGCGCATGCTTTCTGGCTTATATGGGTTATTGAAGCCATTGGATTTGATGCAGCCTTACCGCCTAGAGATGGGCACACGTTTAGCTAATGAGCGTGGCACTAACTTGTACCAGTTCTGGGGCAACATCATCACAGACAAGCTGAATGAAGTGTTAAATGCTCAAGGCGACAATGTGTTGATCAATCTAGCATCGAACGAATACTTTAAAGCGGTGAAGCCGAAGAGCCTTGATGGTCAAATCATCACGCCAGTTTTTAAAGACTGTAAGAATGGTCAGTACAAGGTGATCAGTTTTTACGCCAAGAAAGCGCGTGGCATGATGGCTCGCTACATCATTGAGAACAAAATCGATTCAGTTGAAGCGCTGACCAAATTTGATACGGCGGGTTACTACTTCGTTGAAGAAGAGTCGAATGCGAAAGAGCTTGTCTTCAAGCGTGAAGAGCAAAACTAGTAGCTCTTAGTTAATTAGTCACTCTTGGTTAATGAGTTACTCTCGGTTTGAGTCTGTAATTAAAATTAGAGGCCTAGTTATTTAGCCTGATAACAAGCCAGACAATAATAAACCAGACAAAGAAAAGCCCCATGCAGAGAACTGCATGGGGCTTTTTATTGAATCATTGAAAGGCGGTTAGATTACTTGTTCTTAACGGCTTTCTTTTTCTTAGCGATTTTCTTTTTCTTAGCAATTTTTTGCTTTGCGACCGCTTTCTTGTCTTCTTTCTTCGGTTTCTTCTTCTTCGTTACCGCGGCTTTCTTATGCGTTGGGCGCATGCCTTCGATGAAGCGTTCTTTGATCGCATCTTCAGTGTAACGAGCCACGCGTTCAATCATTAGCTGATCGTGCGCTTCAATGATAGAAACCGCGTTACCTTTCTTACCTGCACGAGCCGTACGGCCGATACGGTGAAGGTAGACATCTGCTGTACGCGGCATGTCGTAGTTAATAACGTGGCTCACATCTGGAAGATCGATACCACGAGCTGCGACGTCAGTTGCCAGCAGTACGTTGATAGAACCATCGCGGAAACGAGAAATCGCGTTGTTACGACGATCTTGAGGCATTTCACCTTGGATCCACACACATGGAATCTGTGCACTTTCTAGTTGACCTCGTAGCTCACCTAGGCGATCACGCGTCTTCAAGAAGATGATGCTGCGTTCAGCTTGCTCTGTGATGATATGTTTTAGGATATCAAGCTTGTGCTTAGCTGAATCGGCGCGGTGATACCATTGAGTGATCTTCTTACGTTCACGCAGTGATGATTTAGCATCGATCTCTGCTGGGTTTTTCAGTAGATCTTCAGTGAAACCTTCAATGCCTTTACCTTCTAGCGTTGCTGAGAACAGTAAAGTTTGTTTACGCCAGCGACATTCTGCAGACAGACGGTCAACAACAGGGCCAAAGCCCATGTCTAGCATACGGTCGGCTTCATCGAGAACTAGCCATTCAATCGCACGACAATCGAAACGCTCGCCTTCGATGTACTCCATTAGACGACCGGGTGTTGCCACCACGATATCTTGGGTTGTACTTAAGATGTCAGCGTGCTCTTGGTACATCACACCGCCCGTGATCGTAAAGATGTTCAGGCTGGTGTATTTAGCAAGCTCACGTGCTTGTTCGGTGATCTGCATTGCTAGCTCACGCGTTGGCGTCAGGATAAGCATACGTGCAGGGCCAGATTTCTTACGTGGGAAATCCAGTAGGTATTGCAGTGCTGGCAATACAAATGATGCTGTTTTACCAGTACCTGTTGGCGCAGAAGCCAAAACGTCTCTTCCATCTAACGCTTGCGGGATTGCTTCAGCTTGTATCTGTGTTGGACGTTCGTAGCCCATTTCGTCAATTGCTTTAAGCAGCTCTTGGTTTAGATCGAGTTCTGCAAAGGTTCTGATCACTGTTGTTTCTCCACAAGCAATAAATGTTTCTGCCTCAAAAAGCAGACGATAAAAAAGAGTAGTCGGACATTATAGAAGCATTAGTGATTAGGATCACATGGTATTTGCTACATCTTGAGATAAAAATCTTTAGTAAGGGCAATAAATGCCTCACTATAACCGCCATCATGATGGATCGTAAGCGATTCACGCTGCAAATCTTGCTCACAAACAGGATCTTTAGATAATTCAAACAGAACTCGAATTGCCGGTTTTCTGTCTGTTGTTTTCACATCAAGGCGCTTTGCTAGGTACCAACCACATTGTTGGGCAAGCTTGATGAAGCCTTCTCCCTCGGTCGTCGGCAGTATAAAACTGGCGGTGGCGACATCGGTCGTTATCTCGAAACAACGCTGAGCAAGCTCAAGGTGATCCAAGCTGTTGGTGTGCCTCGCGGTGGCTCTTTGGCTTTGCTGTGCCTGCTCTCCAGAGTTGAAGTAGGGCGGATTACAAATTATTGCATCAAATCGTTGCGAGAAGTCCGTGGTTAACACGCTGCCATGATGAAGGGAGATGCGATCTTGCCAAGGCGACTGCTCAATATTGACTGTGGCAGCATCAATGGCGTGCTGATCAATATCTATCGCAGAGATTGAAGCATCCTCAAAACGCTGCGCAGCCATCAAGGCCAACAGACCTGTTCCTGTTCCAATATCGAGTACACATGATCTTTGTGGCAGGCTTACCCAAGCGCCAAGTAACACGCCATCGGTACTGACGGGCATGCCACTTTGTCCTCCGTAAATAGAGAATTTTTTGAAATTGAAGCTTTTGGTTTCGGTTTTTTTGTCTTTCATGAATGTTCTGGATATCGATATATTTTAAGTGATTAGCTCTAATGTTAATTAATTGTATGGCTCAATGTTCTATTTGAGAATTCATTGTTGTTAATTATGGTTAGTTTATAATTATGGCAATATTTCCATATCTAGTGGAATCCACTGCTTTTGGTTCTCAAATGCAAATTTATATGGTGTTTTTTTGTGGTGACTTGCAGCTAGCCAAGTGTTTCGTCATTATGCGCGACTATTTTATAGATTGGTTGGCAGCTTCTAGCTGTAACATTCACGTAAGCACAACATAAATTCATAAATATAATTAAGGATTATCTGTGAAACAGAGTCTAAAACTAACAGATATAATGGCATTGGGCTTTATGCTTTTTGCGTTTTTCTTAGGTGCGGGTAACATCATCTTCCCACCTCTTGCTGGCCAATTAGCTGGTGACCACTTTCTTCCAGCGATGTCTGGTTTCCTGCTGACCGCCGTTGGTCTGCCGTTAATCACTATCGTCGCAGTTGCAGTGGCTGGTGGTTCTTGGGGTCATCTAACCAAAGATCTTCCAAAGCGAGCTGCAACTATCATGGCTGTGTTGATCTTTATTATCATCGGTCCTGCATTTGCTGCGCCACGTACCGGCCTTGTTGCTTATGAGATGGCGGTGAAACCGTTCTTCATCGATGTCTCTCAAGCTCACCTCACTCTTTTTTCGATTGCATTTTTTGTGGTAGCGATGTTCTTCTCATGGTCGCAAGGTAAGCTTATCGACGTAATCGGCAAGGTACTGACACCTGCACTATTTGTTGGTTTGGTTGTACTGGCAGTTGCTGTGTTCGTTAACCCACAAGGCGACATTCTTGCGGCTCACGGTGAGTACATTACTCAGCCACTGACCAAAGGTTTCCTTGAAGGCTACAACACCATGGATACGTTTGCTTCGTTGATGTTTGGCATGCTGATTGTTGATGCGATTCGCAGCAAGGGCATTACTGATCGTGCAGCGACGACTAAGTACCTTATCAGCGCAGGTTGTATTGCCGCGGCTGGTCTAGCGTTTGTTTACATCTCTCTGTTCTTCTTGGGCGCAACAAGCGCAACAGTCGCAGCGGGTGCGGACAATGGCGGTGCTATCTTAAGCCTTTACGTTCAATCACTGTTTGGCCCATCAGGTCAGCTAGTGCTTTCAGTGATCGTATTACTGGCATGTCTAACAACGGCGATTGGCCTTGTTTCAGCATGTTCTGATTACTTCAGCTCGCTAACGCCTTTGTCTTACAAGACTTGGGTAATCATCAACGGTGTAGCTTGTGCAACCGTAGCGAACGTTGGCCTTTCTCAACTGATTTCTCTGTCTGTTCCAGTACTGTTTGCACTGTACCCAGTCGCTATCGCGTTGGTTGCTCTGACGTTCTTGCGTAGCCGTTTCCCTAATCCAAAAGCCGCTTACCGTGTGGTTGTATTAGTGTCTCTACTGTTTGCTCTTATTGATGGCGCTAAAGTAGCGGGTGTCGATGTGTCTGCACTTAAGATGCTGCCATTGTTCGAGATTGGTATGGGTTGGTTGCTTCCAACTGCTGCTGCAATCATCTGTATGTTCTTTGTTGGTAAAGCAACAGAACAAGAGATGGCTGAAGAGACCGTTTAATCTTCCGTTGAGATTAGATTGTCCTTCGAGATGAAATAGAAAAGGCCTCATTACTTCGCAGTAATGAGGCCTTTTTGTATCTAATCGATGATGTTCTTTCTGCCTGAAGCTTTTAGTTCTTAGTTCTTAGCTCATAGTGCTTAGTTCTGAACTCTAAGGAAGCAGAACTTATAGCTTTTCGCTGTACTCGACGAGGACTTGTTCAACCCAAGTTGCGATACGTTCGTCGCTGAGTTCGTACTGTGAATCTTCATCGAGAGCCAAACCAACAAACTGAGACTTGTCTTCTGTTAATGCTTTAGATGCTTCGAATTCGTAGCTGTCATCGTTTGGCCAGAAGCCGACAAACTCAGCGCCTGCGGTTTTCAGTTCATCATGCAATAGACCCATCGCATCTAGGAACCATTCACCGTAGCCCTCTTGATCACCTAGACCAAACAGAGCAACCACCTTACCTTTCATTGGCGTTGTTGCGATGTCTTCCCACAACTCATTCCAGTCTTCTTGAATTTCACCGAAATCCCACGTTGAGATACCAAGCAGTAGAAGGTCGTAGTCCGCCATAAAAGAAAGAGGGGTTTCTTTCACGTTATGGATATCAACTAGGTCTTCACCAATAATGCCGCGAATTTTCTCTGCTGCCATTTCGGTATAGCAGGTGGTTGAGCCGTAAAATAATCCAATTTTCATAGCAAACGTTCGATTTTAATTTCAGATGGCGAATTCTAACCATAAATCGACTTCGATTGCAGCGATTATCCGCTCAAGTCGTAATTTTTATGGCATTCATATTTGCTCTGACATACTCTCAAAACAGTTTCCAATATTGTGAGTAACACTATGCAGTCGCCTCAAGGGCAGAGCGCAGACCACGGTCTCGTTGAGCAGTTTTTAGATGCTATGTGGATGGAGCGAGGGTTATCGGAGAATACGCTTGTCTCATATCGTACCGATTTGTCCAAGTTATTAGCGTGGATGGAAAAGAACAATTACCGCCTCGACTTCATTAGCCTTTCAGGTTTACAGGATTATCAAGGCTGGTTAGCCGACGCCGATTTTAAGCAGACTTCTCGTGCCCGTATGTTGTCGGCGATTCGTCGCTTGTTCCAATACTTACACCGCGAGAAAGTGAGAGGCGATGACCCGAGTGCATTGTTGATTAGCCCTAAGCTGCCACAGCGCTTGCCAAAAGATTTGAGTGAAGAGCAAGTTAATGCACTGCTAGAGGCTCCTGATCCCAATGACCCTATAGAGCTTCGCGATAAAGCGATGCTTGAGTTATTATATGCAACTGGTCTTCGTGTTACCGAGTTAGTCAGTTTGACGATGGAAAATATCAGTCTAAGACAAGGCGTAGTGCGTGTTATTGGTAAAGGCGGTAAAGAGCGCTTGGTGCCAATGGGCGAAAATGCCGTGGACTGGATTGAGACTTTTATTGAACAAGGTCGGCCACAACTGCTCGGCGAAAACAGTTCTGATGTGGTTTTTCCGAGTAAACGCGCCAAGCAAATGACCCGTCAGACGTTCTGGTATCGTATTAAGCATTACTCGGTTGTTGCTGGTATAGATACAGAGCTATTGTCACCACACGTATTAAGACACGCTTTTGCGACTCATTTACTGAACTATGGTGCAGATCTCAGGGTCGTACAGATGTTGCTTGGGCATAGTGACTTATCGACAACCCAAATTTATACTCACGTGGCGACCGAAAGGCTGAAGCAAATTCACGCGCAGCATCACCCACGTGCTTAAATCCATTTATTTTTAAGGTGAACTTAATGAGCGTATTACGCCGTCTTCCTCTATTAGTGCTTCCTCTCATGATTACTGCATGTAATGCATCAGAAGCGAAAGTAGAACAAACATCAACAGCCGTAGAAGTTGCTCCAGCTCAAGCTATTGATACAGCAGCGTTAACTAAGCGTTTTGAAAAAATCGGTATCAAGGTAGAGAAGATCGTTCCTTCAGACATCGATGGCCTATTAGAAATTCAAACTAACAGTGGCATTATCTTTTCTTCTCCAGAGGGCGATCACTTTCTAGCCGGCACTCTTTACTCTCTGGATGATAACGGCAAATTCAGTGACGTTTTGGCTGAGCGTCAAGCTCCACTTAATGCTGAAAAGGTCGCGGCGATGTCGGATACGGTTATCGAATATAAAGCCGATAACGAAAAGTACGTTGTGACGGTATTTACTGACATTACCTGTGGTTACTGTGTTCGTCTGCACAGCCAAATGCAAGGCTATAACGATCTAGGTATTACCGTTCGTTACATGGCTTACCCACGCCAAGGTGCGACAGGACAAGTTGCCGATCAAATGGCGGCAATCTGGGCTTCAGATGATCCAAAAACAGCCATGCACGATGCTAAAGTAAACCGTCAAATGCCAGCGTCTGGCAAAGACCTAGCAGAGCAGAAGCAGATCATCGCTAAACAATACCAACTAGGTCGTGAGCTTGGCATCAATGGCACACCTGCTATCGTGCTAGCAAGTGGTGAGTTGGTGAGTGGTTACTTACCGCCAGCACAACTTCTTCAACGTTTAGAGCAATAATATCGTTTCTGTATTGCCAATTTATCCCTCATGTTTTTGATTTAAGGAGTGGCCTGATTAATATCAGGCCCATTTTTATATGATAGAGATCCAACGCCGTCCTGAGGTCGACACTTCAGTCTTACCTGCTCACTTACCTGACTTGTTAAAGCGCATTTATGTGAGTCGCGGAATCGACAGTGCTGACCAACTAGAGACAGCAGCGAAAGGCTTGCACTCTTATCAAAAACTAGGCGGCATTGATGCTGCGGTTGAATTGTTGTTCAAAGCCATTCAGCAGCAAAAACGCATCATCATTGTTGGTGACTTTGATGCCGATGGCGCAACCAGTTCGGCGTTGTCTGTGCTTGCTCTGCGTATGTTGGGCAGCTCTAACGTTGATTATCTAGTACCAAACCGTTTTGAAGATGGTTATGGCTTGAGCCCTGAGGTTGTCGAACAGGCGATCGAACTTGGTGCTGAAGTTATCATGACGGTCGACAACGGTGTCTCTTCGATTGACGGTGTCCGTTTCGCTAAAGAGAAAGGGCTAGACGTTCTGGTTACTGATCATCACTTACCGGGCAATGAACTGCCAATCGCCGATGCGATGGTCAATCCGAACCTAGAAAGCTGCGCATTTCCTTCAAAAGCGCTAGCGGGTGTTGGCGTCGCCTTTTATCTGATGATGGCGTTGTGTGTTCACATGCGTAAGTTGGGCTGGTTTGCTCAACACGGTATGACAGAACCTAAGTTGATGGAACTGATTGATCTAGTGGCACTGGGTACTGTTGCGGATGTGGTTCCACTTGATGAAAATAACCGAATCTTGGTGCACCAAGGGCTACAACGCATTCGTGCGGGTAAAGCTCGTCCGGGTATTCAAGCCTTGATTGAAATTGCTAAGCGAGATGCTAAGCGATTGGTTGCCTCCGATTTTGGTTTTGCGCTTGGTCCACGTATCAATGCGGCTGGCCGATTGGATGACATGTCTTTTGGTGTTGAGTTGTTGATGAGCAATAACATTCACGCCGCGCGTCGAATGGCCAGCGAGTTAGATGGCTTGAACCAAACACGTAAAGAGATCGAAGAGGGCATGAAACAAGAGGCGATGGCTTTTTGTGAGCGCCTTGAGTTCGGTAAAGACGATTTGCCTTCCGGCTTAGCCCTGTTCCAACGTGATTGGCACCAAGGTGTGATTGGTATTTTGGCTTCGCGTATCAAAGACAAATACCACCGCCCAGTAATCGCATTTGCTGATGGTGGTGAAGGCAGCATTAAGGGTTCATGTCGTTCGATTCCAGGTTTGCACATGCGCGATGCGCTAGATAGAATCGATACTCAAAACCCTGGCCTGATCTTGAAGTTTGGTGGTCACGCAATGGCTGCTGGCTTAACCATTATGGAAAAAGACTTCGAGCGATTCAGCAAGATGTTTGATGACGTTGTGCGTAAAGAACTCGGTGAGACGGCACTGAAGGGTATTATCTTGTCTGATGGTGAGCTGTTACCTGAAGAGTTCTCAATGCATACCGCTGAGACGTTGCGTTCAGGTGGTCCGTGGGGCCAAGCTTTTCCAGAACCCATCTTTGATGGTGAGTTTAAAGTGCTGCATCAAAAACTGGTAGGTGAAAAGCACCTTAAATTGATGCTAGAACCTCTATACAAAGGCCACCCAACCAATGTGATGATTGATGGTATTGCTTTCAATGTTGATTTACGTCGCTGGCCTGATGCGTCCGTGAAAACGGTTCATCTTGCATTTAAGCTGGATATCAACGAGTTTCGTGGCAACCAATCGTTGCAGTTGATGGTTGACCATATTGAAGCCAAATAGCGGTATCGTTCACTGAATGATGTTCATCATTTAGCCCCAAATTCAACAAGCTCTGTTCAAAAACAGGGCTTGTTTTCTTTCTTTCCCTTACAAATTTCACGTGTTTTTTCTGTCTGTCAATTTTATATTCCATTAAGTTGTTGAATCTTGGCTTTCCGCTCTAAAAAATTCTGTATCTCCGTCACACTTTTGAGTACAATTCTTCGGTTAAATTCTACTCATAAATGATGAGCTAAAATGTTTGAAATCAATCCTATTAAAAACCGTCTGCAGGATGTGTCTGAACGCACAAATATCCTGAGGGGGTATCTTTGACTATGACGCTAGAAAAGAGCGTCTAGAAGAAGTAAACGCAGAATTAGAACAACCGGATGTATGGAACGAACCTGAGCGTGCTCAAGCGCTAGGTAAAGAACGTTCTGCATTGGAAGCAGTAGTAGAAACGATCGACCAACTTGACCAAGGTGTTGAGGATGTTGAGGGTCTATTAGAGCTTGCGGTTGAAGAAGAAGACCAAGAAACGTTTGACGAAATCGAACCAGAACTTGCAGAGCTAGAAGCTAAGCTAGAAAAACTGGAATTCCGTCGTATGTTTGCTGGCGATCACGACGCATCAGATTGCTACATCGATTTACAGTCAGGCTCGGGCGGTACAGAAGCTCAAGACTGGACTTCAATGATGTTGCGTATGTACTTACGTTGGGCAGATTCGAAAGGCTTCAAGACTGAAGTGATCGAAGTGTCTGATGGTGATGTTGCTGGCCTTAAAGGCGCAACGGTACGTATTTCTGGTGAATACGCTTATGGTTGGTTACGTACAGAGACAGGTGTTCACCGTCTAGTTCGTAAGTCACCATTTGATTCAAGTGGCCGTCGTCATACTTCATTTGCATCTGCGTTTATCTACCCAGAGATTGATGACAACATTACGATCGATATTAATCCTTCTGACTTACGTATTGACGTATACCGTGCCTCTGGTGCTGGTGGTCAACACGTAAACACCACGGAATCGGCGGTACGTATTACTCACGTTCCAACCAACACCGTGGTTCAATGTCAGAATGACCGTTCGCAGCATAAGAACAAAGACCAAGCGATGAAGCAGCTACGTGCTAAGCTTTTTGAACTTGAGATTCAAAAACAAAATGCTGAAAAACAAGCGAGCGAAGAAACGAAATCAGACATTGGTTGGGGCAGTCAAATCCGCTCTTACGTACTGGATGATTCTCGTATCAAAGATTTGCGCACCGGCATCGAAAACCGTAATACTCAAGCGGTTCTTGACGGTGACTTAGACAAGTTTATTGAAGCTAGCCTGAAATCAGGTCTATAAGCTTTACCAACTATTAAGCTTTACCAATAATATTGGTAAAAATGCCTATATTTTCAAAAATATAGCTGTCCAAATTATAAAAGCAAGGTACATCTCTAATGACTGATGCTGTTCAAAACGAAAATGCACAAGAAGCTTCTTCACCTGAAGAGAACAAACTAATCGCTGAGCGCCGTAGCAAGCTGGATCACATCCGCTTAAACTGCAAAGCGAACGGTCACCCAAATGATTTCCGTCGCGAGCACCTAGCTGGCGATCTTCAAGCGGAATTCGGTGAGAAGACTAAGGAAGAGCTAGAAGAGCTTAACCACATCGTTGCGATCGCTGGTCGTGTCATGGCGAAGCGTGGTCCATTCCTTGCGATTCAAGAAACTTCTGGTCGTATCCAAGCATACGCAGCGAAAGACGTACAAAAAGTACTGAAAGAGAAGTACCAAGGCCTAGATATCGGTGACATCATCGGTGTTAAAGGTGCGCTTCACAAATCTGGTAAAGGCGACCTTTACGTGAACATGGAAGAGTTTGAACTGCTAACGAAAGCACTTCGTCCTCTACCAGAGAAGTTCCACGGTCTAACTGACCAAGAGATGCGTTACCGTCAGCGTTACGTTGACCTAATCGTGAACGAAGACTCTCGTAACACATTCATCGTGCGTTCTAAGCTTGTGTCTTCAATCCGTAACTTCATGAGCTCAAAAGGCTACCTAGAAGTTGAAACGCCAATGATGCACGTGATCCCAGGCGGTGCTACAGCACGTCCATTCATCACTCATCACAACGCATTAGACATCGACATGTACCTACGTGTTGCACCTGAGCTTTACCTTAAGCGTCTAGTGGTTGGTGGTTTTGACCGTGTATTTGAGATCAACCGTAACTTCCGTAACGAAGGTCTATCTCCACGTCACAACCCAGAATTCACAATGATGGAATTCTACCAAGCGTACTCTGACTACAAAGATCTAATGGATCTAACTGAAGAGATGCTAAGCACAGCAGCGATGGACGTTCTTGGTTCTACTTCTATGCCTTACGGTGACGAAACGGTTGAGTTCGGTGGCACTTACGCTCGCATGAGCATGTTCGATGCAATCAAACACTACACGCCTGAAAATGCAAACATTCAAGCTCTGACTGAAGATGATCTTCAGAACAGAGAATTGATGGTTAAAATTGCAGAAGAAGTGGGTCTGTACGTTGAGAAATTCTGGACTTGTGGTCAGCTTCTTGAAGAGATCTTTGGTGAAACGGCTGAGCCTCAGCTAATTCAACCAACGTTCATCACGGGCTACCCAGCGGATATTTCTCCACTGGCTCGTCGTAGCGACAGCAACCCATTCTTCACAGACCGCTTTGAGTTCTTCATCGGTGGCCGTGAAGTAGCGAACGGTTTCTCTGAGCTTAACGATGCACAAGACCAAGACGAGCGTTTTAAAGCGCAAGTTAACGCAAAAGACGCGGGTGATGACGAAGCTATGTACTACGATGCAGACTACATTACTGCACTAGAGCACGGCCTACCGCCAACAGCGGGTCAAGGTATTGGTATCGATCGCCTAGCGATGCTATTTACTAACACGCACACAATTCGTGACGTGATCTTGTTCCCGGCAATGCGTCCTCAAGCGTAATACTCGCTTATGTGATGTAACAGCCCATCTAATTAAAAAAGCCACCTTCGGGTGGCTTTTTCTGTTTTTAGGCTGCAAAACCTAGCCTGTACCGCACTCTTGATTCGAAAAACCATTATTTCTGACATAGTCTTACTATTGAGACATAAAATCTAAGATAGTCTCACTACTATACGTCCTGCGCTGAATACGATCTCGTGGCATTTTGTCGAACGATGAAGCAGTGACTCGTATTAGCTTGATTTAAATAAAAATAGAATAAGGAAGAAGGATGGGAACTCAATTTAAGATGGATTCCTTACCAGGTTCTCTTATCGTCGTTGGTGGTGCGTACGAACCCTGGTTATCAGTGTTAGAGCAAGTGGGTTGGCAATGTACCCAGTGTGCAGATTTACGAAAAGCCGATGCCTTGATTGCTGACATTGGCCCATGCATTGGCATTGTGGATCTTAGTCATGATGAGTTTAGCCTTAACGGTATCGCTAATCTCGTGAGTAACAACAAGCAAGTAAGATGGCTCGCCTTTATTCGTGAATCGCAATTGAGCTCTGATACCATTTGCCAATTTATCGTGAACTTCTGTATCGACTTTTTCACGGCGCCAATCCCAGATGCCCAGTTATTGAGTACCATTGGTCACCAACTGGGTATGCTCAAGCTTGAGCAGAAAGTATGGCCAAACTACGGCATCAACAACAATATGGGTTTGCTTGGCGACTCTGTGGCTGTGAAGCGTTTGAGAGACCAAGTAAAGCGCATTGGGCCGACAGATGTCAGTATCCTGATTTACGGAGAGAGTGGAGCAGGAAAAGAGACGGTTGCACGCTCAATTCATCAAAACTCTTCGCGAGCGCAAAAGCCATTTTTAACGGTCAATTGTCGTGCCTTATCTGAAATGAGAATAGAAGCCGAGGTATTTGGTATCTCAGCACAGCCCGCTGCAGCACCTTGTCTGTTGGAAGAAGCCGACGGCGGAACCATCTTACTCAATGATGTATTGGCGATGCCACGTAATCAGCAGTTGAACCTGCTGCGTTTCTTACAAGAAGGTAAAATTGAAACTGCGGATGGTCCTAAACCTGTCGATGTGCGTATTCTGGCCGCGAACTCTTCTGATATCGAAAAGGCATTGATCGAGGGCGACTTCAATGAAGAGCTTTATCATTACATCAATGTTCTGCGTATTCACGTTCCGAGCTTGAAAGAGCGAGTGAGTGATATTTCAGTACTGGCTAATCATTTTTTACGTGAGTATTCAAAAGAGTTTAATGCTCAAGCCAAGAGCTTTTCAGACGATGCTATCCGCTCGATGAATCGTTATCACTGGCCGGGCAATGTGCGTGAGCTGATGAATCAAATTAAGCGTGTCGTGCTGATGTCGGATGCGGTGATCATTGACGATCAACAACTTGATTTACCAAAACAGAATGATGAGCGCCGCAGTCTCAAAAGTATCCGTGAGCGTTCAGAGCGAGATGCGTTGTTGATTGTTCTGGAATCTTATGGTGGTCAAGTATCGTTGGCCGCTAAGGAGCTTGGAGTTTCGCGTGCAACCATGTACAGATTGCTGAATAAACATGGCCTGATTTCTGAAGGTGTTGTTTAGAGCTCTCTATTCATTATTCTATCCAGTTAATGTAAATATAAGAGCCACGCATGATGCGTGGTTTTTTTATATCTATTGCTACAACTTCTCGTTGATCGTTGATCGTTGATTGCTGATTGCTGACAGATTGATAGATTGAGCTATTGGAGGCTCGGTCTTTAAGAGAGATGTTCTGTGATTTTATATAATCATAGTGAATATGTTATATATAAAGTGATATGCAACTGATATTTTGGGTGAATAATTTGTTTTGAAATTGTTAATCAATTATCGGTTGAATAATATACTCACTTGGTTAGACTTTAACCGTGAAAGCAATAGCTTAACAAAGACTTATTTGCTTTTATTATCTCATTTCTTTTTGGATTTTTTAGTTAGTTTGGAGGCGCAAATGAAACATTTCGATTTTATACAGCATATTTGCGCGTCGTTTGATCCGTGTACTGACATGGTGACTGTTATGTCACAAACATCAGCCATGGCCGATCGAAACACCCAAGATAAACCTAACTAATAGATCCGTACCCTTATTTGGCTGCGGAAAAATAGCAGCTAAGTGAGAAGCCCTCATACTATCTAACACGCTATTTTTCCTCAGTTTATTTTACAACTGGAGAGTTATTATGCGTCACTCAGTATACTTAAAACTAGCAACAGTCCTTATCCGTGCAGATCTTCGTCGTGAAGAACGTGAATGGCAACGAAAAGTTCGTCGTAGTTCATACGATCTACCATGGAACAATACTCATTTATTGAGAGATATTGGCCTTGAAGCCGATGGTCGACCAATTGGTTTTTCTGAACCTGAAGTCGTTACGATTGAACGTCGAGTTCGTCACCTTCGTCGAGTCTTAAGCGCGCGAATACCGACGTAATCTTGTGGGGTGATAGCGCCTTTCACCCCTTAAGATAAATATCAGTGATAGTTGTGGCGTCGGAAGTGCAAGCTTTTGAACTAAAACTGGCCAAAAAAGAGAAGCACTTGTTTCTCTTTTTTGCTTTTTTAAGCCGTTATGTGTGCTTTTTTAAGTCGTTATCTAGTAAAGAAAAAGAGTTCTACTACGCTTTATAGAGCAAGGGAGGCTGGCTATGCAAAAGCATCAATTAGATATGTGGTTACATGGAGAGCACAAAGACTCTTATCAAACACCAAAGGTATACGTTATTGGCTGTTCCGATATCTCGGAATATCTATTAGCAGTGGAATATAAACACAAGCTAGAACCGGTAAAGCAAGACGGTGAGCCGCTTCACTTTGGATCCTTGGATCAAGTGAAAGAAGAGTTGCTCCGGCTCGGTTTTGAAAAGGCGTATCTTCGCTTACACAACGCCTATGACGAGTTTGGTAATGAGCCAAGCCAAAGCTACTGCGATATTGAACTGGCGCTCAAACCTCATTAGAGAGCGTTCGTAGCTAGAGATTGATTCTAGTTACAGGCGGTTTGTAACATACTGATAGTTTGGTCCATCTATGCTAGATAAGAGCTCTATGCGTAATGGGTTGTCAGCAATTTATGGGTGAATTGAGTCCGTAGATAGAAACCACGTGGCTTAGTCTTGATAGGTTTTCCACTTGCACCGTAAGCTTCTGTTAACACGCGACTGTTGGCCGCTTTTGGTCTTAAATGCAGTGCTTCACCGTGTCTTGCTGTTATCTGTTCAACATTACCCAACACGATCAACTCCATCAGTTCTTCCCAGTCTCTTTTCAGGAGTTCGTTTTCAGCTAGGCTTGGTGTCCAGAGTAATGGGGAGCCAACATGCCTTTCTGCCAGCGGGATCTCTCTTTCTCCCTCAACTGGGATCCACAACACTTTAGACAGCTTGTTTCGAACGTGACTGGTTTCCCAAGTTATGCCTTGCACGCCCATCAATGGAGCGACACAAACAAAGGTGGTTTCGAGTGGCTTTCCAGAGTAGCCAATCGGGATGCTTTTAAGCTCGATACCGAGTTTGGCAAAATCTTGTTCTGGTTTACTGCCAGCGGGCGCACCCAAGTGCCATTCCAATAGCTGTCCAACCCAGCCTTTATCACGCTTGAGGTTGTTTGGCATCACCATCTCAGCTTCATCGGCGAGCTCTTTAAAGGTCATTCCGGCGATAGCATACGCTCTGTCTAGCAGCTCTTGTTGTGTTTGTGGTTCTGGTTTCATAATAAAAGGCATGATCAAAAAAATGATTTTACCAGAAGTTATCACCATATGACGACTGGTTAAGAAATGATCTCCTTGTTAGGAAAGGGATCAAACTCATGGTTATCCACAGGACATAAAGGTAATTAATTGAAATATTAATTTAGTGGATAAATAAACAGGGGTTTGTGGTGGATTAAATGCTTGCCAAATGGGGTTCAAAATGAATCTTTCACTTACTAGTGTGGATAAACATCGGAGTGGTTGATCTTTAACCATGTTCTGTTTTTGAAAGATCTTTTACTTTTTTAATGTTTTTAAAAATGAAATTCTAATTCTAATTAATTGATTTTTAATTAAATAAATTATATTTACTCGACTTGGTGTTTTTGATGTTGATGAATCTATGGATTAAAAAAAACGATTGCGGGTAATTCTTCACATAGTTATTCACAGAAAAGGTGAATAAATGTGGTCTATGTCTCACTCTTGTGTGGGTAACTAGAATTTGAGCAAAACTTATCCATATTCTTAGTTAATATTCATAAATATAGCGCTTGTCACGTCACTAAGTTTGCTCCGATTGGGGATATGTGGAAAAATCAGAGTAATTAAAAATTTAGATAGAGGTTGGCCAGTGATAGATGGCGATGGTTACCGATTAAATGTTGGTATTGTAATCTGTAACAACCATGGTCAGGTCTTCTGGGCTAAACGATACGGGCAACATTCATGGCAATTCCCTCAAGGGGGAATAGATGAAGGTGAAACTCCGGAACAGGCAATGTACCGCGAGTTGTATGAAGAGGTTGGCCTTACTAAAAAGGATGTAAAGATCGTCGCGACAAGTCGTCATTGGTTACGCTATAAGCTGCCCAAACGACTGGTTCGGTGGGATTCTAAACCTGTCTGTATTGGACAAAAACAGAAGTGGTTCCTTTTACGCTTAGATTGCGATGAATCGCAGATCAATATGCAGCGTGGAAGTACACCTGAGTTTGATGGTTGGCGTTGGGTGAGTTACTGGTACCCAGTTCGACAAGTTGTTTCTTTCAAGCGAGATGTTTACCGTCGAGCGATGAAAGAATTCGCATCTTTAGCAATGCCGTTTAAAGAGCGAAAAACAAAAGGAAAACGCAAATTGCGTAGAGGTTAAGCATGCTCAGTCAACTAAGGGAAATAGTTGAACACGTATCAAGAGTTGAAGATGTGTCGACGGCTCTTGATATTTTGGTTAAAGAGACATGCAGTGCGATGCAGACGGAATGTTGCACCGTGTATTTGGCAAATAATGATATGCAGCGTCTTGAGTTGATGGCAACTCAAGGCCTGATCTTCAAAGGCAATAGCATTCACATTGGTTTTGACGAAGGTCTGGTTGGCCTTGTCAAAAGAAGTGCTGAACCTATCAACCTTGCACAAGCGTCTGCTCACCCTGCTTATAAGTTTTTTCCAGAGCTTGGAGAAAAGGTTTATCACTCTTTTCTCGGCACTCCGATTATCCATCGCAAGCAAGTGCTTGGCGTATTGGTCATTCAACAGAAGTCTCCTCGTTTATTCAGTGAGATGGAAGAATCCTTCCTTGTCACACTCTCAGCACAACTTGCGGTCATTGTGGCGCACGCTCAAACTCAAGGCCATTGGCTTTTAGAGCAACAGAAGCTACCTAAGATTAAAGGCATTGCAGCTTCATCGGGAGTTGCGATTGGTGATTTATGGTGGGATAACACTCAGCCTGAACTCACCGATGTTTATCCAGCATCGACGCTTAATGTTGAAAGAGAGCATGAAATGCTGGCAGTCGCCGTCGAAAATGCTCTCAATGACTTTAAGCGAATGCGAAAGCGCCTAGACAGTGAAATCAATAAAGACGCGTTGGCGATCTTTGACCTGTTTACTCACTTACTCAACGATCCAATGTTGCGTAAGGATCTTAAGAGCCAAATCCAGAAAGGCGATAAAGCCGATTGGGCATTAAGGCAGGTTGTTGAGAGTTACTCGAATCGCTTTGCTCGTATGTCAGACGTTTACCTTCGTGAGAGGGCACAAGACATCCGAGAGCTTGGTCAAAGATTGCTGTATTTCCTTCACAATTCTGAACATGAACTTCGCACGCTAGATAAGCCAATTATTTTGGTGGTTCGAGAGTTAACGGCTTCGGTATTGGCCTCTATTCCCAAAGAAAAACTTTTAGCTGTTATTTCTTTGGAAGGGGCGGCGAACTCACATGCCGCGATTTTATCTCGAGCTTTGGGTATTCCTTCTGTTATGGGGGTTAACCTAAATCTTGCTCAAGCTAATGGTAAGCAAGCGATTGTTGACGGGTATAGTGGCGAGATCTTTATTGAGCCGACTCAAAACCTGCTCAAAGAATATCAAGGGCTGATTCTAGAAGAGAGTGAGCTCTCTTCTATGGTCAATCGAGAATTATACTTACCGGCAAAAACGCAAGACAACCAGCAAGTCGAGATCCTGCTTAATGCGGGCTTGAGTGCCGACACCAATATCGCTATCAACCAAGGCGTTGATGGGGTGGGTCTGTATCGAACCGAAATTTCTTTCTTGTTGCAGCAGAGGTTTCCGTCAGAGGACGAACAGTTCAAGCAATACCGTTCTGTACTCGCGAGCTACCCTGAGAAGCAAGTGGTGATGCGTACACTCGATATCGGTGGCGATAAGGCCTTACCTTATTTTCCAATCGAAGAGGACAACCCATTCCTTGGCTGGCGTGGTATTCGTTTTACGCTCGATCATCCTGACATCTTTATTATTCAGTTACGTGCCATGCTACGTGCGAGCTGTGAAAGCCATAACTTGAGTATTTTGCTGCCGATGATCTCTGGTGCTCAGGAACTGGATGACGCGCTACAACTTATTGAACAAGCGTATGACGAAGTGCATGAGCTTGATAACCGAGTGCGTATGCCTCGCGTTGGTATCATGATTGAAGTGCCATCAATGCTTTACATACTGCCGCTGATTGCTGATAAGGTCGACTTTGTTTCAGTCGGTACCAACGACTTAACTCAATATTTATTAGCGGTTGATCGGAACAATTCACGAGTATCTGATGTCTATGAATCAATGCACCCAGCGGTGATCATGGCATTAAAACAAATTCATGATACTTGTAAGCAACATCAATTACCTGTGTGTATTTGTGGCGAGCTAGCCGGTGATCCTATGGGCGCGTTGTTACTGATTGGGTTGGGGTATGAGACGTTAAGTATGAATACCTCAAATGTCGCGAGGACTAAATATTTGATTCGCCAATCTAACTTGAGTGAATTACAGGATTTGGCAAATAGAGCGCTTTCAAAACCATATGGTAGTGACATATATAGTATGATGCTGAACTATTTCGAAGAGCGTGAATTTACAGGCTTCATTCGAGCAGGTAAAAAATAGGATTTAACGTGTCATATGAACTGATAGGCTTGTTAGCAGGCCTTGGTGCTATTGTTGGTGTTTTAGCTGGCTTGCTAGGCATTGGCGGTGGTTTGCTGGTAGTTCCTGCCTTGCTGTTTTTGCTTCCTAAAGCGGGTATTCCTCAAGAGTTTGCGATGCAAATGGCATTGGCAACCTCGTTATCAACCATTATTGTTACCTCAGGGTCGTCTGCGATTAACCATTTAAAATTGGGTAATGTGGAGCTTTTTGTCGTTAAGTGGTTGATGCCTGGCGTGGTGATTGGTGGTTTCCTAGGTTCTTTTGTCGCCGACGTTATTCCAGCTCAATATCTGCCAAAAGTCTTTGGTGTGATTGTCTTGGTATTGGCGTTGCAGATGCTGTTGTCGATCCGCTCTAAGAGTCAAAAGTTGATGCCGGGTTCAGCTAAGACCATGTTATGTGGTGGCGGTATTGGTTTGGTTTCAAGCTTGGCTGGTATTGGTGGTGGTTCTTTATCGGTACCCTTCCTTAACCATCACGGTGTGGAAATGCGCAAAGCGGTTGGCTCATCCTCTGTATGTGGTTGTGTTATCGCGATTTCGGGAATGTTAGGCTTTATTTGGCATGGCTCTTCTGTAGATGATCTTCCGGCGTATAGCTTAGGTTATGTTTATCTACCGGCTTTGATCGCGATATCTTGTACCTCAGTTCTGACCACACGAGTTGGCGCTAAACTGGCCACTCAATTGCCAACCCCCGTGCTGAAGAAATTCTTTGCGGTATTTTTAATGTTTATAGCAGCCACTATGCTGCTGTAGTGTCTTTTCTGTTAGCTGTTGAGTTAACCGTTATTCAATTTTAGATAGAGAGCCAAGTATGTCTCAGGGTTTTATCGAATTCCCAAATATCGATCCTGTTCTTATTGAACTAGGACCAATCTCAGTTCGTTGGTACGGCCTAATGTACCTTGTCGGTTTTATGTTTGCTCTTTGGTTAGCAAATCGCCGAGCTGATCAACCCGGTAGTGGTTGGACTCGAGAGCAAGTATCAGACTTACTGTTTGCCGGCTTTCTAGGTGTGGTATTGGGTGGTCGTATTGGCTACGTACTTTTCTACAATTTTGGCCTTTTCATTGAAGATCCACTCTACCTATTTAAGGTATGGACTGGCGGTATGTCTTTCCACGGTGGTTTGATTGGTGTGATCACCGCGATGTTTTGGTATGCCAAAAAGAACGGTCGAACCTTCTTTGGTGTCGCTGACATGATTGCACCATTAGTGCCATTTGGTTTAGGTATGGGGCGTATGGGCAACTTCATGAACAGTGAGCTATGGGGTCGTGTTACTGATGTGCCATGGGCGATTGTATTCCCTAACGGTGGTCCACTTCCTCGTCACCCATCTCAGCTTTATGAAATGGCGCTTGAAGGTATTGTACTGTTCTTCATCTTGAATTGGTTCATCAAAAAGCCGCGCCCTCTTGGTTCTGTATCAGGGTTATTCCTAGCAGGATATGGTACATTCCGCTTCCTAGTTGAATACGTACGTGAACCTGATGCTCAGCTAGGTTTGTTCGGTGGATTTATCTCTATGGGACAAATTTTGTCACTGCCAATGGTTATCATCGGTGTGCTGATGATGGTTTGGGCATACAAGCGTGGTCACTACAAAGATGAATTACCACAACAAACGAAGTAAGGAATTGGTGTGAAACAGTATTTAGATCTCTGTCAGCGTATCGTTAATGACGGTACTTGGATTGAAAATGAACGCACAGGCAAGCGCTGCCTAACCGTAATCAATGCTGACCTTGAATATGATGTTGGTAATAACCAATTCCCACTGGTAACAACACGTAAAAGTTTTTGGAAAGCCGCAGTTGCTGAGCTGCTTGGCTATATCCGCGGTTACGACAATGCTGAAGATTTTCGCAAACTAGGGACTAAAACTTGGGATGCGAATTCTAACCTGAATGAAGCATGGCTGAATAACCCTTACCGCAAGGGTGAAGACGACATGGGCCGTGTTTATGGCGTTCAAGGACGTGCATGGGCAAAACCTGACGGCGGTCATATCGACCAACTGAAGAAGATTGTTGATGATCTAACAAACGGCATTGATGACCGCGGCGAGATCTTAAACTTCTATAACCCAGGTGAGTTCCACATGGGTTGTTTGCGTCCGTGTATGTATAGCCACCACTTCTCTCTGCTTGGTGACACTCTGTACCTAAACAGTACTCAGCGCTCTTGTGACGTACCTTTAGGTTTGAATTTCAATATGGTTCAAGTGTATGTGTTCCTCGCTATCATGGCGCAGATCACCGGCAAGAAAGCGGGTGTGGCTTATCACAAGCTTGTTAACGCTCATATCTATGAAGATCAACTTGCACCAATGCGCGATGTTCAGTTGAAGCGTGAGCCTCTAGCTGGCCCTACATTCCATATCAATCCTGAAATTAAGTCTCTAGAAGATTTAGAAACGTGGGTAACGATGGATGACTTCTGGGTTGAAGGCTACGAATGCCACGAAGCGATTAAGTACCCATTCTCGGTTTAATTTAATTAGCTTTGTTTGATTGAAAGGCTGCCTCTGTGCAGCCTTTTTTATTTCTGATGCTTGGCTTGCTTACTATTTGTAAAACCAATAATCTTGAGTGGTCTTTTCTAACTACAGAACTACTATGACTCGCTCGCATTGCTTTGTATTGCAACACGACTTTCCTATTGCTTTCTACCCTGACAAAAATCAGTTGGTGGTTGATAGTGAAGCGATTCATTTAGAGCCATTACAGGCAAAGTTGCTCAGCTATTTCATCGAAAATCGCGGGCAAGTCGTGAGCACTCAGCAGATAGCTGCTGATGTGTGGCAAAGAACTCAAGTGTCTGACAACTTGGTCAGACAGGTCATCAGTTTATTGCGTAGTCAGCTTCTGGATAAAGCACGTCCGTATCGCATCATTCAAACCATTCCTAAGCGAGGTTATCTGTTTGATATTGAGATAATTCAGCCTAGCGTTGAGACTACTCCTGTAGAAGATATACTCCCACCTGAAACCAAAGTTGTTGTTTCTAAGACCAAAAATAGAACTATCGCCTTTATTACAACCGCTGTATTAGCGTTCGGTTTGATCGCAATTTTGGCATGGAAAAACGATGTCCCAACCAATGACACTGTGGGTATTGCCGCTAATCAAAGTAATGTGATTCCCGTTTATATCCATGATATTACGCTCGATTCTGCGGACGATTATGAGATGTCGGAAAGTGTATACAACTATCTTTTCTATGGATTGAATTCGGCTAAAAACTTATCGGGTTACCACTTCTCTCAGCTATCGAAACAGGGCAAGCAATCACTTGCCAATAATGGTGTCGAACTTAAAGGTTGGCTCAAGAAAAAGGGCGGTGACTATGTACTGAGCGTGCTGATACAAAACAACCGCCAGCCCAATCAAAGCCAGAAAGTGGAAAAGAGCTTTAGCCAAGACAACTTCTTTGATGCCATTGGGGATGTGATTCTTGAGATTAAAGCCATAATTGCCCCTATGAGTTCAGAATACGGCGTAGTCAGTCATCGAGTGACCGCTATTGATAACTACGATGATTGGAAGGTTATTTCAGAGGGAATATCGCTTTTCTACCAAGGCAAAGGTGGACAGCCATTTGCAGATATCGCACTTCAGTTGGATACGATTCAACAGCAAGGAAGAGACAATTATTTGGTCAATGCCTTATTGTCGTATTCGGAATCTTTGGCTTATTTGCAAAGTCATGAGCAAGAAGATCGCGAACATGCACTGCAACTGGCAAAGCAAGCCTTCGAGATGAACCCACGTTGTGACATCGCTAATCTTACCTTGGGTCTTGCATTGTTAATTAACCAACATGCCAATCAAGCTTTCCCTTACCTTTTTTACGCGGCCGAAAGTACACCGAGCCCAATCAGTTTTTATCTACTTAGTGTGGCTGACAAGCTGTCGGATAATCCCGAAGGTTCGCAATACAACTATCAGCGCTATACCGAAGTGAAAAAAGAGTATAATGGCCAACTGTTTGATCTTATTGAATCTTTATAAAAAACAAACCTTTCCTAAACCACAAAATTCTCTCTGAAGTGAAGACGTTGAGTTACCGCTAATAGTAACGGCTCTTCCGCAAGGTTTCCTTGTGCCAACAGGCTTCTCAACATGTTTGATTATTGTTTGGACTTAGGCTCGATTGCCTTGCATCAAGCGTAAAAACATCGACTTCCACATACTGGTAACCAAATCATTAATTATTTGGGGTACACACATGTTGAAGAAGTTTGCTTTTCAGATCATTCCAATTCAGATCTTCTTATTCGTCTTTTGGTTCAAAAATGGCTTTATCGATAAAGTGATGGGCGTTGTGCTTGGCTTTATTACGCCAGATACCGCTTATTCAGGTGACACTTGGGCTGGCTGGAAAGGCTATATTGTAGGAACTTGGGATAAGAGCCAAATCGGTCATGCTCTACTGAGTCCAACATTCGATTTTATGTTCCCTATTTTGATTGCTTTGCAATGTGTGCCGTTTTTACTGGTTATCCGTTCGGTACTTGCAGGTGAGTTCATGGTGGGTAAAGAGCGTCCGTGGTTGCTCTATGCTGCTTTCGCTTCTTTGTTTGTGACTGCTTGTATGGCTTTCACTCAAACCATCACTGGCGCAAGCGACGGGCAGTATTTATGGCAATTTATCGGCTTTGGCATGGTTGCCATTATGTACCTTCGTAACGAGCAGGGTAAGTAAGTGGTTTTTTAGATGTGAATAAACGGGATGTGAGATACGAAGGGTAGCTAGATACGAGTAAACGAGATGCGGGATACGAAGAACGTGTTTAGATTTGAGTCAGTAAGATACGAAATATCAAAACGCAGATAATGAGAGGCAGTCGCTTTTCGTTACTCGTTTACCCGAATATCGTATCTGCTTTTAGCTCTTCGTTACTCGTTCACTCGCATCCCGTATCTGCTTTTTTCTTCCCTCATCTGCTCTTAAAAAGAAAAAGCCCGTAACCTAGGAGGTTGCGGGCTTTGTTATAAGCGATGTGTCTTGTTAGCGGTTAAGCTATCTAATTATTTAGCGATTAAGCCGTCAGTGCTAACACGGTACCAGGCAGTACAAGGAATACCGCAATAAGGTAACCAGCCACTACAGATTTATTCTTCACAGCCATGTCAGAAATAATATCAGCGGCTTTTACTGGTAGTTCACGTAGGAACGGAATACCAAAGATGAATACCGTTGCCATGATGTTGAACACCAAGTGTACTAGAGCAATTTGTAGTGCGAATACTGCGAACTCACCAGATACTGCTGTCGCTGCTAATAGCGCGGTAATACACGTACCGATGTTTGCACCCAGAGTGAATGGGTAAACGTCACGTACTTTAAGAACACCTGAACCTACTAGTGGAACCATCAAGCTTGTTGTCGTAGAAGAAGACTGAACAAGGATAGTAACGATAGAGCCAGAAGCGATACCGTGGATAGGACCACGACCGATTGCGTTCTTTAGAATCTCACGAGCACGACCCACCATCAGGCTCTTCATTAGCTTACCCATTACCGTGATAGCTACGAAGATAGTCGCTATACCTAGAACGATAAGCATGATACCGCCAACAGTGTCGCCAAATGTCGATAGTGGCTCTTTAATCGCACTGACTACTGGTTTAGTGATTGGCTTGATGAAGTTAAGACCACCCATGCTCATATCACCTGTTGCTAGCATCGGTGATACTAACCAGTGAGAAATCTTCTCTAGAATACCAAACGCCATCTCTAGTGGTAGGAAGATAGCAACAGCTAATAGGTTAAAGAAGTCGTGAATCGTCGCACTTGCGAATGCACGTTTGAACTCATCTTTACAACGAACATGACCAAGGCTAACTAGCGTATTGGTTACTGTAGTACCAATGTTCGCACCCATGATCATAGGGATTGCTAGCTCAACAGGTAAACCACCTGCCACAAGGCCAACGATAATTGAAGTAACTGTACTTGATGATTGAATAAGTGCTGTTGCCACTAAACCAATCATTAAGCCTGCAACTGGGTGTGAAGCAAATTCGAAAAGAACCTTTGCTTGCTCGCCTGTTGCCCATTTGAAGCCTGTACCAACCATTGAAACTGAAAGTAATAGTAGGTAAAGCATGAATGCCAAGTTAGCCCAGCGTAGCCAACGAGTTGTGCTCGAGATAGGCGCTGCTGCAGTAGTAGCTTGGTTCATAATGTTTTCTCCATTGGACCGTTTAAGTCTGTGTTTGGTCTGTTTGTTTAATCTGAGCGTGATGTTAGAGAATAAATATTTCAGTAATATTACATTTTGGTTTAGGTGAGACTTTTTTGTGATGATTTGCCCTTTAAATATTTGGTCTTGAAATGGTGTTGGTTTAACTTGTTGTTTTTATAGGGTTTTATTCGTGTTTTTGATAGGTGATATAGATCTTAAAAGTTAGAGAAAAATTAAAAATAATTGCTGAAATATTACATTATGAAATCAGACACTTCGAAAAAATAAGTGGTAATAACTAGTTTGGTTAGGTTTTTCCGAGTTTGTTGAGCGAAGGTGTCATATTTGATATAACAAGGGTATCTACTCTTTTATTACGGCACATCTATGTCGCACCTCAACTATAACCACCTTTATTACTTCTGGATGGTTTGCAAGCAAGGCTCTGTTACTAAAGCAGCAGAAGCTCTATTCCTAACACCACAAACGGTAACAGGTCAGATAAAAGCATTAGAAGAGCGTATGGATGGCAAGTTGACCAAGCGCAATGGTCGCAGTGTTGAGCCTACAGAGCTTGGACAGCTAGTCTTTAAATATTCCGATCGTATGTTTGGCCTGAGCTACGAGATGTTGGATATAGTGAATTACAGCCAGCACTCCAATATTCTGTTTGATGTTGGTGTTGCAGATGCGCTGTCTAAAAGGCTTGTTAGCAAGATTCTGATGTCGACTATTCCCCCAGATAACAGTATTCATTTACGCTGCTTTGAATCGACCCATGAAATGCTACTTGAGCAATTATCTCAACATAAGCTCGATATGATCTTGTCTGACTGTCCGGTGGATTCTAGTCAAAGTCCTGGCCTGTTTAGTAAGAAGTTGGGTGAGAGTGGAATGAGTTTTTTCAGTTCGGGTAAGGTTGAAGGTGTTAGCTTCCCGGCTGTATTAGAGCAAAGAAAGCTTTTGATCCCAGGAAGTCGAACCTCGATGGGGCGTAAAGTGCTGCAATGGTTTGATAGACAAGGACTTAAACCCGATATTTTGGGTGAGTTTGATGACGCGGCATTGATGAAGGCCTTTGCTCGTTATCACGATGACGCTATCTTCTTAGCGCCTACGCTTTATATGTCTGAAGTTGAAGAGGATTCATCACTGCAGTTATTGGTTGGTATTGAAGAGTTAAAAGAGGAGTACTACGTCATATTTGCTGAGAGGATGATCCAACATCCAGCAGTAAAAAATGTATGTGACGCAGATTTTAGCAAATTGTTCGAGTGAGGCGGTTTGTTAATGAATTGATATCGATTATCATAACGCCACCATATGCCGGAAATACTAATAGCCGTAGTTGGTGTAAAGGTTGTAGGGAGCCAAACTATGAACTTAAAAGAGATGGAGAAGAACTCAGCGCAAGCTGTGATTCTACTCAAAGCCATGGCCAACGAGCGTCGCTTACAGATTTTGTGCCTATTACATGGTACTGAACTGTCAGTTGGGGAGTTGTGTGGCAAGTTGGAACTGAGTCAGTCTGCTTTATCTCAACATCTTGCTTGGTTGAGAAGAGATGGTTTGGTCGAAACTCGCAAAGAAGCTCAAACTGTGTATTACACATTGAGCAGTGAAGAAGTAAAAGCGATGATTAACCTACTGCATGGTATTTACTGCAAGTAGCTTATTGCTGGTAGGAGGGGGATTTCTTATCAGTGATAGAATGACACAAGGAAGTGTCAGTATTTCATGTCGAATGTTAGTGCCTATCTATTTACCTACCTATTTATCTATTTTCTTGTCTGTTTATTTTCTAGTTGTCTGTTTTTTATATGCTTAGTTGTCTATCGGTCAGCGATATATCTTGTAGTCAGCGATATATCTTGTAGTCAGCGATATACCTTTAGTAAGCAAATGCGTGTCAGTTAGCCAAATGCCTTTTAGTAAGCTGGTGTCTGTCGGCAAACCACGTGCTTTTAAGTAAGCTAAGTAATGTTCAGTAAGAAAAATCGCTGTGTTACTCAAAATTTAGATATAAAAAAACCGGCCGAGGCCGGTTTTTTTCGTTTTGCGTTGTAATCAAATTTCTATTAAAGAGCTTTGATTGCAGCAGCGAAACGAGACTTATGACGTGCAGCTTTATTCTTATGAATAAGGCCTTTAGTCGCCATGCGGTCTAGAAGAGGTGTAACTTCTACAAGAGCAGCAGTTGCAGCTTCTTTATTGCCAGCTTCAATAGCTGCAATAGTTTTTTTCATGTAAGTGCGCATCATAGAACGACGGCTAGCATTGTGCTGGCGACGTTTCTCAGCTTGGATAGCGCGCTTCTTAGCAGATTTACTGTTTGCCAAGGTCTAACTCCCAAAAACTTAGTTCGGTGACAATTTAAGGGCGAGGACTATCCCTCATAGGCGCTTAATTGTCAAATGATTTGTGCAAAAACCAATCTCAGCCAAAACAAATTTTGGTATGGAAAGGTCATCGCGGTTAAGATGGCGGGGATTCTAACAGCATTTTTAGACCAATGCTAATAATTATGCTTCTAAGGACAGGATAGTATTTATCCTTGCTTGAAAGTAATCAACCAGTGTCAGAGGTTTCTGTGAGTAAACGACTATTAAAGTCAGGCCTGATTGTCAGTGCAATGACTTTTGTTTCCCGTGTGTTGGGGCTAGTACGTGATGTAGTAGTAGCAAATTTGATGGGAGCAGGAGCGAGTGCCGACGTATTTTTCTTCGCTAATAAAATTCCTAATTTCTTACGTCGACTTTTTGCAGAAGGTGCGTTTTCTCAAGCGTTTGTTCCTGTATTAACAGAATATCACGCCGCAGGTGATAAAGATAAGACACGAGATTTAATTGCTAAAGTGTCGGGTACGCTCGGGGTTTTAGTGTCTATAGTGACCGTTATCGGAGTCTTGGGCTCGGGTGTGATCACTGCGATGTTTGGTGCGGGTTGGTTTATCGACTGGTTGAATGACGGCCCAGCAGCCCCTAAATTTGAGCTGGCGAGCTTTATGCTCAAGATTACCTTTCCTTATTTATGGTTTATTACCTTTGTTGCTTTATCTGGTGCCATTCTTAACACATTAGGTAAGTTTGCGGTTTCGTCATTTACGCCTGTGTTCTTGAACGTAATGATCATTGCTTGTGCTTGGTTTCTTGCTCCTAATTTAGAACAGCCTGAAATTGGCTTGGCAATCGGTGTGTTTCTTGGTGGTTTAGTCCAATTCCTTTTCCAAATGCCTTTCTTGATAAAAGCGGGTGTTCTGGTTAAGCCGAAGTGGGGCTGGAGAGATCCGGGTGTTGTAAAGATCCGCACGCTAATGATCCCAGCTCTGTTCGGTGTATCGGTCAGCCAAATTAACTTATTGTTTGATACCTTTATTGCTAGCTTCCTAGCGACCGGTTCGATCAGTTGGTTGTATTATTCAGACCGACTGCTTGAATTCCCACTAGGTCTATTCGGTATTGCGATTGCGACTGTCATTCTTCCTGCTTTGTCTCGTAAACACGTTGAAGCTCAAGGTGAAGGGTTTGCGCACACAATGGACTGGGGTGTGCGTATGGTGTTGCTGCTTGGCATTCCTGCGATGTTAGGCCTGATAGTGTTAGCTAAGCCGATGCTGATGGTGCTCTTCATGCGTGGTGAGTTTTCGCCACATGATGTACAGCAAGCATCAATGTCATTGGTTGCTTACGCATCGGGTTTGCTTAACTTCATGCTGATTAAAGTGTTAGCTCCGGGCTATTACTCTCGCCAAGATACTAAAACCCCTGTGAAGTACGGTATTATCGCCATGGTCACCAACATGGTGTTCAACGCGATTTTTGCGTATTTCTATGGTTATGTTGGTTTGGCGATAGCGACGGCATTGTCTGCCTTTGTGAATATGGCCTTGTTGTATCGTGGATTACATCTTGCTGGTGTGTATCAATTATCTAAGACAACCTTGTTGTTCAGTGCCAAATTGATTATCTCTGGCGTAGTGATGGTCGCGGCGATTTTATGGCAGTTGGATAATATGCAACATTGGCTTGAATGGAGCTTTAGCCAGAGAGCGCTGACATTAACAGGCTTGATTGGACTTGGTGGCTTTGTTTATATTGTTTCGGTACTGATTTTAGGTATCCGAGTAAAACATTTAAAAGCAGCGACAGATTAATACTGATTAGTATATAATCCGTCGGTTTCACACAATAAATGATGCAAATAACAGGTTTTAGCTGATCATAATGGAACTGATCCGAGGTATACACAATATTAAAGCGCAGCATCATGGCTGTGTATTAACCATAGGTAACTTCGATGGTGTTCATTTAGGACATCAAGAGGTTCTGAGTCAGGTTTCTAAACAAGCTGCAGCATTAGGGCTCCCTTCTGTTGTCATGACGTTTGAACCACAGCCTATGGAGCTGTTTGCCCGAGGTAAAGCGCCAGCACGTTTAACTCGCTTACGAGATAAATATGTGCAATTGAGTAAGCTAGATATCAGTCGATTGTTGTGTGTGAATTTTAATCAGTATTTTGCAAGCTTATCCGCAGAAGCATTCATTAAGGATCTTTTGGTTGATAAGCTTGGTGTGAAATTCTTGGTGGTTGGTGACGATTTTTGCTTTGGCAAAGGTCGAACAGGTAATTTCGCGATGCTTAAAGAAGCGGGTGAAAAATATGGTTTTGAGGTGGTAAGCACCCAAAGCTATTGCTTAAATCAATTACGAGTAAGCAGTACTGAGATACGGAATGCACTAGCGGTCGATGATTTGGCTGCAAGTGCTACCATGTTAGGGCGTGACTACAGTATTAGTGGTCGTGTGTCTCATGGTCGTAAATTAGGGAGAACTATCGGTTTCCCTACCGCTAACATTCCATTAAAACGTTGTGTTTCTCCTGTATCGGGAGTGTATGTTGTTGAAGCATTGGATATCGACGGTGTTCCTGTCGGTGGCGTTGCTAATATTGGACAACGACCAACGGTTAATGGTGTAAGGCAGCAATTAGAAGTGCACTTTTTTGACTTTAAAGCCAATTTATATGGTAAACAGTTAGAAGTACGACTTTTGCACAAACTGCGCGACGAGATAAAATTTGAATCGTTCGACGCACTAAAGAATCAAATAGAATTGGATGCTGAAGCCGCAAGGGTGTGGCTGCTTCAGCTAAAGAATTAGTCGGATGATTCCACCGATTAACATAATGTCTAACTTCGCCCAATATAACGGAATTAAGAATCGATGAGTGATTATAAAGATACCCTGAACTTACCAGAAACAGGGTTCCCAATGCGTGGCAATCTGGCAAATCGTGAACCAGAAATGCTTAAGCGTTGGTACAAAGAAGACCTTTACGGTGAAATCCGTAAGGCAAAGAAAGGTAAAAAATCTTTCGTGCTGCATGATGGCCCTCCATACGCGAACGGCGACATTCACATTGGCCACGCGCTGAATAAGATTCTTAAAGACATTATTATCAAATCTAAGACCCTTTCTGGTTTTGATGCACCGTACATCCCAGGTTGGGACTGTCACGGTCTTCCAATCGAGTTAATGGTTGAGAAGAAGAAAGGTAAGCCTGGTCAGAAGATTTCGGCTGCTGAATTCCGCGAAGAGTGTCGTAAGTACGCTGCGGGCCAAGTTGAAGGTCAGAAAGAGAGCTTCAAACGTCTTGGTATCATGGGCGAGTGGGATAAACCTTACCGCACTATGGATTTCGGCACTGAAGCGAACATCATTCGTTCTCTAGGCAAAATCGCAGACAAAGGTCACCTTCTTAAAGGTTTCAAACCAGTTCACTGGTGTACTGACTGTGGTTCTGCTTTGGCTGAAGCTGAAGTTGAATATAAAGATAAAGTTTCTCCATCTATCGATGTGAAATTTTCTGCAGCTGACGAAGCGGCTCTTCTAGAGAAATTTACTCTAGCTGAAGGCCACGCTGGTCAAGGCGAAATCTCTATCGTTATCTGGACAACAACACCATGGACTCTGCCGGCGAACCGCGCAGTATGTCTACGTGATGATCTTGAATACGTACTTATCCAAGTTGAAGCTAATGGCGAACAGCCAGCTCAACGTATCGTTGTTGCTTCTGAACTAGCAAAAGACGTTATGGATCGTGCAGGTATCGAGCACTTCCATAATCTTGGTTTTGCTACTGGTGCTGATCTTGAGCTTTCTCAGTTCAACCACCCGTTCTACGACTTTACTGTTCCTGCCGTTCTTGGCGATCACGTTACAACGGATTCAGGTACTGGTGTGGTTCACACTGCGCCTGGTCACGGTCAAGAGGATTTCGTGGTTGGTAAGAAATACAACCTAGAAATCGCTAACCCAGTAGGTTCAAATGGCGTTTACCTGCCAGATACTGAGCTATTCGCTGGTCAGCATGTATTCAAAGCGAACGATTCTGTTTTAGAAGTTCTAAAAGAGAAAGGTGCACTATTGCATCACCATGCTTACGAGCACAGCTACCCACACTGTTGGAGACACAAAACTCCAATCATCTTCCGTGCAACACCACAATGGTTCATCTCTATGGATCAAGCTGGCTTACGTGCGAAAGCACTAGAGTCAATCAAGAGTGTTGAGTGGTTGCCTGAATGGGGTCAAAGCCGTATCGAAGGTATGGTTGAAGGTCGTCCTGAGTGGTGTATCTCTCGTCAACGTACTTGGGGTGTACCTATTGCCTTATTCGTTCACAAAGAAACGTCAGAACTTCATCCAGAAAGCCCTGCTCTTATTGAAAAAGTAGCGAAGCTTGTGGAAGAAAAAGGGATTCAAGCTTGGTGGGATGTAGATGCTGCTGAACTGATGGGTGCTGAAGACGCTGACAAGTACGAGAAAGTACTTGATACGCTAGACGTATGGTTTGACTCAGGTGTAACGCACTTCTCTGTTGTGGATTCACGTGAAGAGTACAACTTCCCGAATGAAGAAAGAACGCACAGTGCTGATCTTTACCTTGAAGGTTCTGACCAACACCGTGGCTGGTTCCAGTCATCTTTGATTTCATCTATCGCGATGAAAGACGAAGCACCATACAAGCAAGTACTAACGCACGGTTTCGTGGTTGATGGTAACGGCCGTAAGATGTCTAAATCTATCGGTAACGTTGTTGCTCCTAAAGATGTAACCAACAAGCTAGGCGCCGATATTCTACGTCTATGGGTTGCTTCTACGGATTACACTAACGAAGTTGCGGTTTCTGACGAGATCCTTAAGCGTTCTGCTGATGCATACCGTCGTATTCGTAACACGGCTCGTTTCTTCCTAGCGAACTTGAACGGTTTCAACCCTGAAACTGACCTAGTACCTGCTGAAGAAATGGTCGCACTTGATCGCTGGGCTGTTGGCCGTGCTCAAGCTGCACAAGAAGAGATCGTTAAAGCATACGGTGAGTACAACACTCACGGTGTAACTCAACGTCTAATGCAGTTCTGTTCTATCGAAATGGGTTCTTTCTACCTAGACGTAATTAAAGACCGTCAGTACACAGCGAAACAGGGCAGCCATGCTCAACGTAGCTGTCAAACGGCGCTTTACTACATTGTAGAAGCTCTAGTTCGTTGGATGGCGCCTATCATGTCGTTCACTGCAGATGAAATCTGGAACGAGATGCCTGGCGAACGCGACACGTTTGTATTCACTGGCGAGTGGTTCGAAGGCCTATTTGGTCTTGCTGATGACGAAGAGCTAAGCAACGAATTCTGGACTGAAATCCAGTCAGTTCGTGGCGCAGTGAACAAGCTTCTTGAAGATGCTCGTAAAGAGAAAACGATCGGTGGTGCATTGCAGGCTGAAGTGACTCTATACGCTGACGACGCACTTGCTGCTAAAATCAACAAGCTAGAAGATGAGCTACGTTTCGTACTTATCACCTCTGCTGCTGTTGTTAAGCCGCTTAGCGATAAGTCTGATACAGCTCAAGCGACAGACGTTGCAGGCCTATACGTTGAAGTTGCAGCAACTGAAGCTGAGAAGTGTGACCGTTGCTGGCACCACACTCCAGATGTAGGCACAATCGAAGGTCACGAGAAAATTTGTGGTCGTTGTGTGTCGAACATCGACGGTGAAGGCGAAGTGCGTAAGTTCGCATAACGACTCAGAGAAAGACTGAACTTTTTGTAAAAATAATAGCCCCAGTATCAACTGGGGTTATTTTTAATTATAGGAAATGTGTTTAACCAAGCTGACTTCTCGTGTTTATTCTTGAGAGTGGATAATGAGATGATTTGACTGAGTAGATACTAGGAATAGAAATGAGTGAAGTTTCGTTAAAACAATCTGGTGTGCGTTGGTTATGGCTGGCTCTGTTGGTCTTCCTTGCAGATATTGGCATCAAACTATTCGTTATGGACAATATGGGTTATGGCTGGGCAAACCGTATTGAGGTGTTACCATTCTTTAACTTTTTGTATGTCCATAACTATGGTGCAGCATTTAGCTTTCTGAGCGATCAGAGTGGCTGGCAACGTTGGTTGTTTACTGGTATCGCCTTTGCGGTAACTGGCATGCTGACATACTGGATGAGTAAACTACCTGCAGCAGAGAAGTGGAATAACATTGCTTATGCGATCATCATTGGTGGCGCGGTAGGTAACGTATTTGACCGAGTAGTACACGGCTTTGTTGTCGATTACTTAGATTTCTACTGGGGTACTTACCATTGGCCTGCATTCAACTTGGCTGATATGGGGATCTGTATCGGTGCTGCGATGATTATCTTAGATGGCTTTCGCAAGAAAGATGAAAGTAAATAGGCGACTCAAGCATTAATGAGTATTAAGTAAATCGCTTTTAAATAGATTGCCCTAAAGTCAGTCTATGACTCACAGAATAGAATAGCCCTAAGCGCTGTCGGTTGATTCCGACGGCGCTTTTTTTTATGCTTCAGTCAACAAGGAAGCAAAGCACAGCGCATCCTCAAATAATAAAGAAATCTAAGGAAAGTAACGTGGCAGCAATTAAAAATGATTCAGCAGTAACTCTACATTTTACGATTAAAATGAAGGATGGTTCAGTTGCCGATAGCACCGAAAATATGGGTAAGCCTGCGAAGTTCGTTATGGGTGATGGCAGCCTAAGTGAGAACTTTGAACAGTGCCTGATTGGTCTTGAAACGGGGACTGAAAAGTCTATCGAATTGAAGGCGCAAGACGCCTTTGGTATGCCAAATCCAGATCATATCCATCATATGGATCGTGCTAAGTTTGTTGGCGATTCTGAAGTCGAAGTTGGCACTATTATGGCTTTCTCAGGTCCTGATGGTATGGAAATCCCAGGTATTATCACTGAGATCGCGGGTGATTCAGTGACGGTTGATTTTAATCATCCATTAGCAGGCCAAGACGTTACGTTTGACGTCAACATCTTAGCAGTGGATTAACTATTTTAGCGGTGGACTAACTATCTTAGCGTTAGAATAACTATCTTAACGTTAGAATCGCTATCTTGACGGTTGAATAACATCACCTTACCGCTGTGATGTAACCCAGAGCTTCACTGTCTAGGCGCTTCACTGTAGAATGCGAGCCTCGCTGACAGCGAACTCTATAGAAGCAACCTTAGTACCGCGGTAAATGATGAGCAATGAAATGAAAATAATGTTAGCTAACCCTCGTGGCTTTTGTGCCGGTGTCGATCGTGCGATCAGTATTGTTGAGCGTGCACTCGAAATGTACCAGCCACCGATTTATGTTCGTCATGAAGTGGTACACAACCGCTTTGTTGTTGAAGGGCTAAAGCAACGTGGTGCTATTTTTGTCGAAGAGTTAAGTGAAGTGCCAGACGATAACATCGTGATCTTCTCTGCTCACGGTGTTTCTCAAGCCGTTCGTAAAGAAGCGAAAGAGCGCGAACTCACCGTATTTGATGCAACGTGTCCTTTGGTAACCAAAGTCCATATGGAGGTTGCTCGTGCGAGCCGCAAGAATATGGAAGTAGTACTGATTGGTCACGCGGGTCACCCTGAAGTGGAAGGCACCATGGGTCAGTACGCTAGCAAAACCGGTGGAATGTACTTGGTTGAGAAACCAGAGGACGTACAGAACTTAGTGGTAAACGATCCGAGTAACTTGCATTACGTTAGCCAAACCACATTGTCCGTTGATGAAACTGCTGATGTGATTGAAGAGTTACGCCGCGTGTTCCCTGAGATCCAAGGCCCACGTAAAGACGACATCTGCTACGCGACTCAAAACCGTCAGGACGCAATTCGTGAGATGGCCGGTGATGTTGATGTGGTGATAGTTGTTGGTTCTAAGAACTCATCGAACTCAACTCGTTTAAAAGAGCTAGCTGAGAAGCTCGGTACGCCAGGTTATCTAACAGACTGCCCTGAAGACATTCAAACTGAATGGGTTGAAGGGAAAAAGAAAATCGGTGTAACAGCCGGTGCTTCTGCTCCTGAAGAGTTGGTAAACCAAATCTTAGATCGTATTCGTGAGCTGGGTGCTACCGAGGTTGAAGAGATTCAAGGTCGTGAAGAGAACATGTTCTTCGAAGTACCGAAAGAGCTGCAGATTAAGCAAGTCGACTAATCACTATTGATGTGTGACAAGATCGATTCGTAACTCTATCGATTTGTAAACAGCAGGAAGCCAACGTTGATGCGTTGGCTTTTTTGATCGTGCTTTGGAGCCGGTTGTCGAGTTTCGAACGGGTTACTGGAGACCGAGTAGCTCTTTCAGTGTCTTGAGGTAGCGACGGCTGACAGGCACTTTAAAACCAGTCACTGTGATGATCTCCGCTAATCCATTTTCCAACAGTTTGATCTCTTGGATTGATTTTATGTTGATCAAATATTGTCGATGACAACGGATCAAATCGGTTTTTTCTTCCAAGATCTTGAGCGTTAACTGTGAGGTCGCCGTTTGTGAGGAGCTACGAACATGCACACCACTGATATCCGAATAAGCGCACTCGACCGTTTGGCTTGCCATAATCACTATGCGGTTATGGCCGATACATGGGATCTGTTCTAAACGGCAAGGAGCAATGGCAGAGATGTCTTGTTCCGGCGCTTTGTGGTTCTGCTTGATGACCTTATTCAGACGACAAACACTCTTGTTTAATCGACAAGGTTCAACCGGCTTGAGTAGGTAGTCAAAAGCGTTATCTTCAAATGCCTGAATTGCATATTGGTCGTAGGCAGTGACGAATACCACGTAAGGCATGGTATCTGGATCAAGCATGCTTAACAGTTCAATCCCGGTAACCTGCGGCATTTGGATATCCAAATACACCACATCAGGCTTGAGCTGATTGATCTGTTTAAGTCCTTCGATCGCGTTACTTGCTTGGCCGATGATTTCCACTTCTCCGGTTTCGGTCAGTAGTTCAATCAGTTCTTCGCGAGCAAAAAGCTCATCATCGACAACTAATGCCTTTAACATCCTACAATCTTCATCTTGGTTCTATCCCTGCTTGATTTACGCTTATCTTTTAAATGTCTGCTTCTAAATGTTTCAACTCGGAGCGATTCGTCTCCGAAAATACCTTTATTTTAGTATAGGTATGATAAAGCTCATTCGAGTGAATTGCTGTGGTTGAGATTCTATTTTTAGTGCTGAATCTTGTCCAAAGAAATTAGTGAGTCGTTTATCAACAATTTCCATCCCTAAACCGACATGGTCTTGAGAAGGCTTTTGATAGTTGCCTGCATT
Organism: Vibrio sp. QJM3NY_27; assembly: GCF_057785955.1. Classification (NCBI taxonomy): domain Bacteria; kingdom Pseudomonadati; phylum Pseudomonadota; class Gammaproteobacteria; order Vibrionales; family Vibrionaceae; genus Vibrio; species Vibrio sp. QJM3NY_27. The sequence continues at coordinate 586,976 of NZ_CM173511.1, forward strand.
GTCTTCCACGATCAGCTTAAATCCACCCTCGAAGGCTTCGCTATAGATCTTCACTTGGCCGCCTTCCAACATGTTTGAAATACCATGCTTGATGGCGTTTTCAACCAGTGGCTGCAGGGTAAAGCTTGGCAGTTGCGACTCATACAGTTGTGGGTCGATATCCCATTCCACTTCTAATCGATCGGTAAAGCGTGCTTTCTCTATGGTTAGATACGCATTAACGTGTGCCAGTTCATCTTTGAGTTTTACAGTGTTGATGTTCTGCTTCAGGTTACTTCTAAAGAAGTGAGACAGATGCTGAATTAGCTCCCGAGCTTTATCTGGGTCGCGACGTGTCACTGCGCTGATGGTGTTAAGCGCATTGAACAAGAAGTGTGGGTTCACTTGAGCGTGCAGCAGTTTTATTTCTGCTTGGGTAAGTAGCGTTTGCTGTTGTTGATAATTACTAAACAGGATCTGGCTCGACAATAGTTGAGCGATACCTTCACCCATCGACATATTGATGGTCGAGAATAGTTTCAACTTTGGCTCATACAGTTTGATGGTTCCGATGACTTCGTTTCCTGCTCTTAACGGGATAATTAGCGCGGAGCCTAACTTACAATCCTGCGAAAGGGAGCATTGGTATGGATTCTCTTTGCCATCAAGGTAGATGATGTCGTTCTGTTCCATCGAAGTGAGCGTGCTCTGCGATGAAATAGGGGTGTTCGGAATATGGTGTTCATCACCAATGCCGATGAACGCTAGGATTTTTTCTCGGTCGGTGATCGCCACTGCGCCAACATTGGTCTCTTCGTAAATGATACGCACGATTTTTTGCGCATTATCCGAATTGAATCCACCATGCAAAATACCCACTGAACGCTCGGCGATGGTTAATGCGCGGCGTGAGAAAGTTGCCGAATACTTCTCGAAGATGGTTTTCCTGTCTTGGATGATGCTCATGAACAATGCGGCACCCACAGAGTTAGCAATGATCATTGGTGCGGCAATATCAGAAACCAGAGCATAGGATTGCTCGAATGGTTTCGCGACCGCTAAAAGAATTAGCATCTGAATAATCTCTGCAAACAAGGTAACAGAGAAAACCACCAATGGATTAAACAGCTGGCTGGCTTTGTTCTTTCTCACTAGGTAAACGTGCAATAGGCCGCCAATCAAGCCTTCTGCTGTGGTTGAAATCGCACAAGCTAGATCGGTGAACCCACCCAAAGAGTAACGATGGATACCGCCAGTAAAACCGACCGCAAAGCCGACAACCGGACCACCAAACAGACCACCCATGACCGCTCCCATCGCGCGCGTGTTGGCGATGGCATCATTGATCTGTAAGCCAAAATAGGTGCCCATAATACAGAACAGGGAAAACAGAACGTAGCAGCTTATTTTATGACTTAAGCGCGAAGAGATGCTCAACAAAGGGAGAATCAGTGGAGTCTTACTGAGCATGTAAGCAATCACTAAGTAGACACAGGTTTGTTGCAGCAGAGAGAGAATGAGTTCCATATTTTCACCTATTGAGACGCTTGTTAAGTGTAAAGCTCATTGCTTGGTAACGGTAGCTTTGCTTGTGTTTTCGTTGGTTATATCGAGTTGCGATTGCTTTTCAGGCGGAGATACCAATATTGATGTACTAATGTTGATGTACCAATGCTGAGATACAGTAAAGCCCATCACAGAGGACTAATGCCGATCGTTTAAGAAGACTTGAACGATCCTGCAGTTAGAAGATAATCCTCATCAACAATGTTGATGGGGATTTTTTATGCTTGAACAAGAATTAGCAATGGCACACGAGACCATTGAAGATGCCGATAATTATGAATCTGTCGTCGACGCTATTCAGATTGAGTGGATAGAACAAGCTCTTCTTGAAACAAATAAAGCGAGCATAAGACGACGCCGACTTCCCGCGCAGCAAGCTGTCTGGTTAGTTATTTGGATGGGGTTGCAACGCAACATGTCTATCAAAGAGGTATGCAGTTCATTAGACATTGCGCTTCAGCCTAAACCTGAAGATAGTTGGTCTCGTGTCGCACCTAGTGTCCTAACTGATTCACGTCGACGTCTAGATGAGAGCCCATTAGCAGCTCTATTTAACACAACGGTGAAGGCTTGGCACGGAGATATCCTTCAACAAGACAGAGACTTAGAACTTAATGTACTTGCTGTGGATGGAACAACATTTAGATGTCAAGATTCCACAGAGAACGCTGAAGAATTTGGGTTCATCTCTAAAAAATTGAAACCTTACCCTCAACTTCGTTTAGTCGCTTTGATGTCAACAGAAACACGAATGATTATGGGGGCGGCTTTTGATGGTTGTCATGTCGGTGAAACGACCTTAGCTAAGCGCCTATTCAATGATATCCCCGCACACTCATTGACCTTACTTGATCGTTGTTATTTCTCGGCAGACCTTTTGTTGTCGTGGCAAGAGAGTGCGGAAAATACTCACTGGTTAATGCCTGCAAAACGTAAACTACGCTATGAAGTGTTGGAGAAATATGCGGAAAACGACATGCTCATTTCAATGCCTATCTCTCCTCAAGCTCAACGGCAGAATCCGAATTTACCCGCACGTTGGGAAGCCAGATTAGTCCTATATCAAGAGCCAAAAGGTGAGATAAAAGGTTTTATTACTTCACTTACAGACCCTAGCAAATACTCGCTAGAAAGCCTGCTGCGTGTTTATTGGCAACGCTGGGAGATTGAAGAGGGTTATGGTGAAATTAAACAGACTCAACTGCAAAGTCACGTCACTTTACGAAGTCGTTTTTCTGCCGGTGTGAAGCAAGAGCTTTGGGGCGTATTACTTGCCTATAACTTAGTGCGATTAGAGATGGTTAAGATAGCTTCAGAAGCCGGGGTTCGAGCGACTAGGGTAAGCTTTACTGCTGCAATTAACCTTATAGATGCTCAGTTACGTTGGTTAGCTTTAAGTCCAGACGGAACCCTACCAGTCAAACTTAAAAGGATGAGAGAAAGTCTGAGTCACTTCATTCTTCCAGATAAAAGAAAGGACCGAACGTTTCCACGTTCAGTCCTCTTTGTTCCAGCCAAATATCCGTTTAGGTTCAAGCAGTAATGCTTATCCGAACGGCATTAATCACAGAGGACGGGCTTTAGTCTTAATTTCCACGAATCACTGGGTGATTACGGGAGCAAGCGAAGTGTGTTTGGCTTGTTCTTTTGTCTCTCTATGAAGACGTGTCTCTTGTTCTCAAGAGTCTGAAAGAACTAGGCGGTTTTGGTGACGCCTTTTGCTTCTTTTTCTTCTTCATCAGCAAGGTCGATATCGCCTTTGCCTTTTGAAATTTTGATAACGTAAGCCGCAATTCCGAATGCACTCACTACGCCGATGATGGTTGAAAGCTGCATTGGTAGACCGAAGCCCAGTTGGCTGTTGTTCAGGATGAATGTGATACATACAGATGTCATGAACACAGCTGGAACCGTTGTTACCCAGTGCAGTTTATTGTGACGAAGTAGGTAAGCTGAAGCTGTCCATAGCATCATGACTGCTGTTGATTGGTTAGCAAAACCGAAGTAGCGCCAGATGATGCCGAAGTCTACTTGAGTCAGGATGCCACCGATAACGAACAGTGGTAGAGCCATCAGTAGGCGGTTACGCAGTGTCTTCTGTTCCATGTTGAAGTATTCAGCAAGGATAAGACGGCTTGAACGGAACGCTGTATCACCAGAAGTGATAGGTAGGATAACCACGCCAAGGAAAGCAAGGATACCGCCAAATACACCCAGTAGGCCAAATGAAGCGCTGTATACCACGTTACCAGGGCCGCCGTTTGCAATCGCGTCAGACAAAGACTCAACTGAACCGAAGAATGACAGAGCAAGCGCACACCAGATTAGAGCGATGATGCCTTCACCAATCATTGCACCGTAGAATACGAAGCGACCATTTTTCTCGTTTTCCATGCAACGCGCCATTAGTGGAGACTGAGTTGCGTGGAAGCCAGAGATAGCACCACAAGCGATGGTGATGAATAGAGCTGGCCAAAGCGGTAGATCGTTAGGGTTCATGTTAGTGAACATGTCTTTCATCTCGAAGCCACCCATGATTTGGTGCTCGTCAGATAGACCAATCGCAGTGATTAGGCCAACAGACATAAAGATAAGCAGTGCACCGAACAGTGGGTAGAAGCGACCAATGATTTTATCGACAGGGACAATCGTTGCGATGATGTAGTAAGCAAAGATGATGACAACCATGGTGCTCGTAGACATTACGAAATCAGTTTGGTCGTTCACTAGGTTAGTGATCATGCCTGCTGGAGCAGAAACGAATACCACACCAACAAGAAGCAGTAGAACAATGGCAAAGATGTTCATAAAGTGTTTTGCGCCATTGCCTAGGTAACGTCCAGTGATGGTTGGAACCGAAGCACCGCCATTACGGATAGATAACATACCTGAGAAGTAGTCGTGTACTGCACCTGCGAAGATACAACCTAGTACAATCCAAAGCATTGCTGCTGGGCCGTAAAGGGCACCCATGATAGGGCCGAAGATTGGACCTACACCTGCAATGTTAAGCAGTTGAACTAGGTAAACCTTTGGCGTCGACATTGGAACGAAGTCCACGCCGTCTTGCTTGGTGTGAGCGGGTGTTTGACGCTTTTCATTGATACCGAAAATCTTCTCGATAAAGGCACCGTAAATAAAGTAGCCACCAATGAGTGCTGCAACACAGGTAAGAAACCACATCATAATTTGTTATCCCTGAATGTATTAATTAAGTCAGGGTGTATATTAAAGGAGTGTATGAGAAGAAACTTCCGCTATGAGAGTGAGTGGTCGAATAGCTAATTAAGTGGTGTTATAACTGATTGAGCGGTTTGTTCTCTTGCTTAAGAGGACAACAATAGACAATGAGTGGACATCAGTACGTGTTCAGCGGAGAATCGCCACAATGGCAGCGCTTCGTAGGAAGTGGTGAAGTAACAATATAAAGGATTGAAATGAAAAAAATAATAGCACTATTCGCTGTGGCATTTAGCCTTGCAGGATGCAGCGCCAATGTTCAAGATTTAGCGGCCGAAGGCAATTGGCAAGAGATTGGCTATCGTGACGGTATCAAAGGTAACACTCAACGTTCTTACCAAGAGATGACTAAGCTTGGAACGGTAGACCAATCAAGCTACAGCAAAGGTTACTATCTAGGTGTTGCTGAATACTGCAACCCAAACCATGCTTATCAAATTGGCTTATCTGGCCAGGTTTATGAAGGCGTTTGTTCAGGTACGGAAGACGCTCAACGTTTCCGTATGGAATGGCAGCGCGGCTGGGATGAGTTTTCTAACGACTACTAAGCTCAAACTAGCGATTAGAAAATAAAAAGACCAGTGCCGCATGTGTACTGGTCTTTTTGTATGTCGTTAAAGTAGCTGTCTAAATGAGAAGCTACAAACCAAATTAAGATTACTGATTATTCTCGACCGCTTTTCTCAAGAAACCATTTTGTTGATCAAGTTGAGCCTTAGCTGGTTCTAACCCCAGCCCTGTCAGAATCATCAAAATAGACAGTTTCACATCATAATCGGTGGTTTTAAGTGTCGAAACAGCAAGGGCTTTATCACACTCCGTCGCTTGGATAACGATACGAGCAGCGCGGGCAACCAATTTTTCATTGGTTGCTTTTACGTCGACCATCAGATTTTGGTAGCTCTTACCGATACGAATCATGCTGGCAGTCGTTAGCATATTTAGCACTAATTTTTGCGCCGTACCTGATTTGAGGCGTGTTGAGCCAGTCAATGCTTCCGGGCCAACCACTGGGCTTATCGCGATTTGAGCAATCTCAGCAATCGGAGAGCCAGGATTACAAGACAGCGCAACCGTTACTGCTCCTATTTGATTTGCGTAGTTGAGTGCACCAATTACGTAAGGTGTACGGCCACTAGCAGCGATGCCTACCACGACATCATTTTCTGAAAACTGAATCGCTTTGAGATCTTCAATTCCGAGAGTCAGCGAGTCTTCCGCACCTTCTTTGGCTTTTAAAATCGCCTCTGGTCCGCCAGCGATGAGACCGATAACCATCTTGTCTGAAACGCCGAAAGTCGGAGGGCATTCTGAGGCATCTAACACGCCCAATCGACCACTGGTTCCTGCGCCCATGTAAATCAATCGGCCACCATGTTGAAAGGCGTGAGCGATTTTATCAACGGCTTGAGCTATCTGTGGCAGCTCTACTTCGATTGCCAGTGGGACTTGCTTATCTTGTTGATTAATCTTTTCAACCACTTCGAGAGAGGTGAGCAGATCAATATCCATAGTATCAGGGTTTCTCCCCTCCGAAACGAGGTGCGAGAGCGCTGATATGAGAGCGTCGTTACTCATAGTGATCCTTAAATGATGGTTCTAAAATTGTTTAGACAGCACCGCGAAGTCAGTATTGTTACTAAGTCAGCACGGCTATCAAGTTAATCTGCACGATATAGAACGCCTAGAGAGGCCGCTCTGCTTGCGCCAGTCACTTCCGGTAAATTGCTTGGCAGTTGATGAATATGACGTTGAGCAAGCCACGCAAAGGCCATGGCTTCCATGTAATCGGCATCAACGCCTTTACTGGTCGTCGACTCAACCTCCCAGCTAAGAAGCAGTTCAGACAGTCTCTTCATCAACAATGGATTTCTCGTACCACCGCCACACACATACAGTGCAGGTTGGTTACCCAAGCGATAAGTTTCTACTTCATTGGCTATCGTTAATGCGGTGTATTCACAAAGCGTGCGCTGAACATCTTCTGCCGCAAGGTATTTAAATTCTGTAAGTTGTTGTTCTAGCCACGGTATATTAAACAGCTCTCTACCAGTGCTTTTCGGTGGCATTTGAGATAGATAAGATTCACTTAGAAGCTGTTCGAGCAAGGCTTGATTAAGTTGGCCTTTTAGTGCGAACTGCGCATCACGGTCAAACTTATCACCGATGTGTTTATCTACCCAAGCGTCCATTAACATATTGCCCGGGCCAGTATCATAGCCAAGCGTCGGATGATTAGGGCGCAGTACTGAAATGTTCGAGATACCACCAATATTCAAGACCACAACCGAGCTGTCTTGCGGGTGAAAAATAGTGTGGTGGAAAGCCGGTACTAACGGTGCCCCTTGCCCGCCAAGTGCCATGTCTTTACGTCGAAAATCAGCGACTGTTTGAATCTGTGTTTTAGCGGCAATGATATTGGCATCACCCAACTGCATGGTAAATGGCGAATCACCCGTTGGTTGGTGGAATACCGTTTGGCCATGATTACCAATCGCACTCACAGAGGATGCAGGTGTACCTGACTTATCGAGAAGTTGCAGAACGGCATCAGCAAATAGATGACCAAGCTGGTGGTCGAGTTCACCAATAGCAATCAAATCCGTTTTCTGACCAATACAAACTTCAAGCAGACGGGCTTTGAGACCATCTGGCATAGGGAACTCATCATGAGCCAGTAATGTAATACTATCGTCTTCAATCGAGACTAACGCTGTATCAACGCCGTCCATACTCGTCCCCGACATCACACCTATATACAGTTCTTTATGATCCATTCCTAAGCTCTTGCCCTGCATTCTTAAAGTCTTCCACAGATTGGTTTAAAAACATTGTAAAGCAAATTTAAAGAGAATAATCTCGGGAAGTTTATGAAATTAGGTTTAATAAGGGATAAATATGGGACCGTTGTGGGTAGATGTTGCGGGCTATGAGCTAACAGCTGAAGACAGAGAAATTTTAGAGCATCCAACCGTTGGTGGTCTCATCTTATTTGCTCGAAACTACCACGATAGCAAACAGCTTTCGGCGTTAAACAAAGAGATCCGCAAGGTAGCGAAACGTCCTATTTTGATTGGTGTTGACCAAGAAGGTGGCCGAGTTCAGCGCTTCCGCGATGGATTTTCAATTACCCCTGCCGCTCAAGAATTCGCGACTAAGAATAATGGTGAGCAGTTAGCAGAACAAGCCGGTTGGTTGATGGCGGCGGAATTGATTGCCCATGATATCGATCTTAGCTTTGCGCCTGTATTAGACAAAGGCCATGAGTGTAAAGCGATTGGTAGCCGAGCGTTTGGTGAAGATATTGATACTATCGTTCGCCACAGTAGTGCTTTTATTAAGGGCATGAAATCGGTTGGCATGGCGACAACAGGCAAGCACTTCCCAGGACACGGCGGTGTGATTGCTGATTCGCATCTTGAAACGCCTTACGATCCTAGAGACGACATCTTTGAAACCGACATGGCCATCTTCAAGGCTCAAATTGAAGCTGGAATATTAGATGCGATGATGCCTGCGCACGTGGTTTTTTCGCACTATGATGATCAGCCAGCGAGTGGCTCTGAGTATTGGTTGCAGAAAGTATTGAAGCAACAGCTTGGATTTAAAGGCTTGGTGTTCTCTGATGACCTAACTATGGAAGGTGCTGCGATTATGGGTGGGCCAGCCGATAGAGCGAAGGCTGCTCTGAATGCGGGGTGTGACATGGTGCTGATGTGTAATAAGCGAGATGCACAAATTGAGGCTCTTGATCACTTAGCGATTCAAGAGGTGCTTTTAGCCAACTCATTGCTTAAAAAGCACAGCTTTGATTTATCGACGCTTCACTCAGATAGTCGATGGAAAAAGGCCTCAGAGCAAATTAAGCGAATGTTAAACGCTGGGTGATAAATAAACACTCTATAAGTTTGAAGAAGGCGATATGAGAAATATCGCCTTTTTTGTATGTGTGGGGCGCGGTTTAAACTGGTTTGTGTATCAGAGTGAACTAAAGAGAGCGTGTAAATTTAAATTTACAGTAAATGTTTTTTATTGTTTACACTTGCAATCGTTTTTGTAGCTGTTATTGTGTTTTTAAAGATTGTCAGCCCAAATGGAAATATTGGGTGTAAAAATAAATATACAGGTTGAGTTATGCAGAAAAGTGAATTAAGCAATGTCAATATCATCGACGAACAGGTACTGATTACTCCAGAGGAGTTAAAAGCAAAACTGCCTTTGAGTGATAATGCTCGTCGTTTCATTCAAGAGTCTCGTGAAACTATAGCAAATATCATTCATAAGAAAGATCATCGCATGCTTGTAGTATGTGGCCCATGTTCTATCCATGATATTGAAGCTGCGAAAGAGTACGCGAAACGCCTCAAAGCACTTTCTGAAGAACTGAGCGACCAACTGTATATTGTTATGCGTGTTTACTTTGAAAAGCCTCGTACCACTGTTGGTTGGAAAGGCTTGATCAATGACCCACATCTAGATGGTACGTTCGATATTGAGCATGGTCTGCATGTTGGTCGTGAGCTTTTAGTTGAGTTAGCTGAGATGGAAATCCCACTAGCGACCGAAGCGCTAGACCCAATCAGCCCACAATACCTAGCAGATACATTCAGCTGGGCAGCAATCGGCGCACGTACGACTGAGTCACAAACCCACCGCGAAATGGCGAGTGGTCTTTCAATGCCAATCGGCTTTAAGAATGGTACGGATGGCAATCTAGGTACTGCAATCAATGCAATGCAGGCGGCTTCTTCTAGCCACCGTTTCATGGGTATCAGCCGTGAAGGTCAAGTCGCACTACTCACGACGCAAGGTAACCCAAATGGTCACGTAATTTTACGTGGCGGTAAGCAGACGAACTACGATTCAGTATCTGTACACGAATGTGAGCAAGAGCTGGGTAAGTCTGGCTTAGAGGCGGCACTAATGGTTGACTGTAGCCATGCGAACTCTCGTAAAGATTTCCGTCGCCAACCGCTGGTGGCTGAAGATGTCATCCATCAGATTCGTGAAGGTAATAAGTCGATTATCGGCCTGATGATTGAGAGCCATATTAACGAAGGAAACCAATCTTCAGATATACCTCTCAATGAGATGAAATACGGGGTATCTATCACGGACGCGTGTATCAATTGGGAGTCAACTGAGGCACTATTGAAGCATGCACATACGGAATTAGTCCCGTTCTTAGAGAACCGCTTGAAAGGTTAGTCAGGGTTTAAAATTTAAGTGCCTCATCTAATGGGGCATTTTAAGATCTGTTGCTAACGAACCTGCGCCAGGTGGGCTTAAAGATTAGCACGGGCTTATAGATGAGTAAGGAATAAAATGGCCGTTGAACTGAACGAATTACGCGACCAAATCGATGCTGTCGATAAACAAATGTTGGATTTACTGGCTCAACGTCTTGCTCTAGTAGAGAAAGTAGGCGAAGTGAAAAGCGAACATGGTTTACCTATTTATGTACCAGAGCGCGAAGCTGCGATGCTGGCATCTCGTCGTCAAGAAGCCGAGAAAATAGGGGTTCCACCGCAGTTAATCGAAGATATTTTGCGTCGTACTATGCGTGAGTCTTATGCCAGTGAGAAAGACTCTGGCTTTAAGTGCCTTAACCCCGAGTTGCGTTCAGTGGTTATCGTTGGTGGTAATGGTCAGCTTGGCGGTTTGTTTGGACGTATGTTCAAGCTTTCTGGTTACGAAGTGAAAATTCTCGGCAGCCAAGATTGGGATAAAGCCGATGAGATCTTAGATAATGCTGGCCTTGTGGTTGTAACGGTTCCAATTCATCTAACTGAAGGTGTTATTGCGAAGCTGGGTAACCTACCAAGCGATTGTATTCTTTGTGATTTGACGTCGATTAAATCAAAACCTCTACAAGCCATGATGAACATGCACCAAGGCCCAGTGGTTGGATTACACCCAATGTTTGGTCCTGATGTTCCAAGCCTTGCGAAACAAGTGATTGTTTACAGTGATGGACGTGGTTCTGAAAGCTACCAATGGTTGCTGAATCAATTTGGTATTTGGGGCGCGAGCCTGTGCCAAATGGATGCTGCTGAACACGACCACGGCATGACCTTGATTCAAGCACTTCGCCACTTCACCTCTTTTGCTTACGGATTGCACCTGAGTAAAGAGAACCCGAACATTGATCAGCTTCTGAAGCTAAGCTCACCAATCTACCGACTTGAAATTGCGATGGTTGGCCGTCTGTTTGCTCAAGACCCGAACTTGTACGGTGATATCATTCTTTCTTCGGATGAGAATATTGAGATGATTCGACGCTTCCACAGTCGTTTCGGTGAAGCATTAGAAATCTTGGATGGGAAAGATAAAGCCAAGTTTGTTGATAGCTTTAATCAAGTCAGTGATTGGTTTGGAGATTACTCGCAACAGTTCTTGCAAGAGAGCCAAAACCTTTTAAAACAAGCACATGACTCTATTCATCGTGGCTAATCACTATTTGAAATTATAAAAAAAGAGCGACCTGATGGTCGCTCTTTTTTTATCTAATTCAGGACTAAAAGTAGTTGGCCTACAGTAGGCTAAAAGCAATTAGATCATCATAGGCCAAACCAACTGGCCCTAATAATCAATAGCTAATAACCAACAGCTAATAACTAGTTAGTCGCGATAGGCTTTTTAGTATCTTCACTTGATACCGTGTCGATAGTCGAGCTAATGTAAGGCACATTCGTCAGGTTGATCTGCAAGCGAACCACATTATCAATCAGTTGAACCAGTGGACCCCACTTAACCTTTTTCTCTTTCTCGAACACGTAGTTGAAGTTTTCCGGTGTCCAATCCATTAAGTATTGCGGATTTAGGGAGCGACCAAGAAAGCGTACTTCATAATGCAGGTGTGGCCCGGTTGAGTTACCTGAGTTACCACAACTCGCAATCACATCACCTTTACTAACAAACTGACCGCTGCGAACTTTGAATTTTTGTAGATGTGCGTAAGAACTCATGAAGCCGAACGAATGACGCATAGTAATAAAGTTACCGAAGCCTTTTTTACTTGGCCGTACCGTTTCAATAACGCCATCTGCGGGCGCGACAATATCTTCACCACGCTTACACGTTAGATCGATACCAGTATGTACATGGCGTTTACCTGAAATAGGGTTAGTGCGGCTACCATAAGAAGAAGAGATACGTTGATAAGCCATCGGACTGTCGTTTGGAATCAAACGGAACATAGTCGCTCTTACTGCTGAATCGACTGCAGCCGCATCAATGCGATCTTCTAAAGAAATATCATCGGTAAGCAGTTCTTCATCAGCAAGACCCAGCACGGATTCCACATCAAATACACGCTTACCAAGCAGTTGAATGGTGCCTTCTTTTTCTGTCAGTGTTTGCGATAGCGAATGGTTGGTTTCTACTTGCTCAGCGTAAAGAAACTCGGTTTGCTCTTTTTCAACAATCAGCGTTTCAATCAACTGTTGTGCATCACCCGCTTGCATTGCGAGCTCTTGTTTACCTTCGACGTGCATGTATGCAGCTCCGCCAATTAACAGTGGTACTGAAAAAATGGCAGTGGTGCACATGAGCACGGCTTTTCGGCCGAAGTAAAACGTCTGTTCCCCATTGTTAGAGGGAATAGTAATGGAAATTTTTTTAGACATGGTTCTGTATTAACTAAATGCTTCTAATAGAAAAAAGGGTAATGGAGACATTATTCCTTACCCAAATCGGTAAGGTGTTCAATCTCTCTGTAAAGCAGTTCATCGTCGCCGACATTAAGCTCAACAAGGCGCTTAAGGTGGCTAATACTATCAATATCTAAATGCTCTATGCGTAAACGCATTGAGGTATTGATGGTAGAGACTATCGTTGCTTCTAACTGAATATTGATATCACTGTTGGTGAGCTTAAAGCTGACTTGAACAGGAGCATCGTGGCTGAGTTGTTGCCATTTATCACACTGAATGAGTAAACCATGAAGAGATAAGTCTTGCACCGAGCCTGATACATTTACTTGTCCTTGTGAGATCTCAGTCGGGACTTGATAAATAACTCGTGAAAATTGACGTCTTTCAAGCATAGGTAATTTCTCTATATCAATGGGTAAATAGTAAGCCAGATATATCAAAGGCCGCTATTATCGCGGCCTTTGTTCAAAATACAAGCTAATTTACTTAGCAATACGCTTGTACTTGATACGGTGCGGTTCAGCCGCTTGTGCGCCCAGAGTCTTCTTCAGCCACTCTGTGTATTCAGTATAGTTACCTTCGTAGAAGTTAACTTGACCTTCATCACGGTAGTCTAAGATATGGGTCGCAATACGGTCAAGGAACCAACGGTCATGCGAGATAACCATTGCACAGCCAGGGAACTCAAGCAGCGCTTCTTCAAGTGCACGTAGAGTTTCGACATCAAGGTCATTGGTTGGTTCATCGAGTAGCAGTACGTTGCCGCCCGCTTTCAGCAGTTTAGCAAGGTGAACACGGTTACGTTCACCACCAGAAAGCTGACCGATGATTTTCTGTTGGTCGTTGCCTTTGAAGTTGAAACGAGAACAGTAAGCACGTGCAGGGATTTCGAAGTTGTTGATCTTAATGATATCAGCGCCTTCAGAGATCTCTTGGAATACTGTTTTGGTGTCGTCCATGCTGTCACGGAACTGATCAACAGAAGCAAGCTTAACCGTTTCGCCTAATTCAACTGAACCTGAATCTGGCTGTTCTGCGCCGCTTAGCATCTTGAATAGTGTTGATTTACCTGCACCGTTGGCACCTACGATACCTACAATAGCGCCTTTAGGCATGCTGAACGATAGGTCGTCGATAAGAACACGGTCACCAAATGACTTAGTTAGGTTCTTAACTTCAAGTACCTTGTCACCTAAACGCTCACCCGGCGGGATGAACAGTTCGTTGGTTTCGTTACGCTTCTGGTATTGGCCAGTTGTTAGTTCTTCAAAACGAGCCATACGAGCTTTAGACTTAGCTTGACGGCCTTTAGGGTTTTGACGCACCCACTCAAGTTCTTTCTCGATTGTCTTTTGACGTGCGCTTTCGCCTGATTTTTCTTGTTTCAGACGCTCATCTTTCTGCTCTAGCCAAGATGTGTAGTTACCTTCCCATGGAATACCTTCACCACGGTCAAGTTCTAGAATCCAGCCAGCTGCGTTGTCTAGGAAGTAACGGTCGTGGGTAATTGCCACAACAGTACCGCTGTAATCAACAAGGAAGTGCTCAAGCCAAGCCACTGATTCTGCATCCAAGTGGTTGGTTGGTTCATCAAGAAGCAGCATGTCTGGCTTCTCTAGAAGTAGACGACAGATCGCAACACGACGACGTTCACCACCTGATAGGAATTCGATTTTCGCATCCCACTCAGGAAGACGAAGGGCATCAGCAGCACGCTCTAGAGCTGTCTCTAGGTTGTGGCCGTCTTTCGCTTGGATAAGTGCTTCAAGCTCGCCTTGCTCTTTAGCAAGAGCATCGAAATCTGCATCGGGTTCAGCGTAAGCTGCGTAAACCGCATCGATACGCTTAAGTGCATCTGCAACATCAGAAACCGCTTCTTCTACGATTTCACGCACTGTTTTTGATTCGTCTAGTACAGGCTCTTGCGGTAGGTAACCGACTTTAAGACCTTGTTGTGCACGAGCTTCACCATCAATATCAGTATCAATACCAGCCATGATACGTAGTAGGGTAGATTTACCTGAACCATTTAGACCCAAAACACCGATTTTAGCGCCAGGAAAAAAGCTAAGAGAAATGTCTTTAAGAATTTGACGCTTAGGTGGAACAGTTTTGCTCACCCGAGACATGGTATATACGTATTCAGCCATTGCCGATCGATCCTAATTTATTGTTCAAAATTGTCGTCTATTTTATACCAATATCCCCAAAGATGTTACTCCTAGGACAGAAAAGCCATTCTTGAACTAATCCTTACCTATTATTGTCACATTGGTCATTAAAACTATATTTAATAAGCTTCTGAGGCGAAGTGTTAAATATTAATAATATTTACACTCAATCTCTTTACATTTGATGTGATGTCGGGCGTAAATAGACTTCACGTATTCATACACGCACTAAGGAAAGAGCGAATGTTTTTCCGCATTGGTAATACGAAAATTGCTGTGGCTGCATCGGCAATTTTGTCTTCATTTTCACTGGCTCCGATGGCTATGGCTAGCAATGCCTCCGAGCTTGAAATGCAGCGTGATGTTTATGACAGAGCGCAAGAGATTTTAGACAACCGCGATCTAGAAGCTTATTCCGCGCTACGTAACAAAATTCAAACATATCCGTTAACGCCTTACACTGATTATCGAGCCTTCTTATTAGGTTTAGGTGATCGCACACCTACTGAAGTGGATGCCTTTATTGAAGAGAATAAAGCCCTACCATTTTCGAATCGTATGCGTGCGCCTTATTTAGATTTATTGGCGGCTCAAAAACAGTGGAAGACGATCCTTGAGTTTCAAACCCAAGAGCCGACTGGTGAAAAATACCAATGTATCTACTACCGTGCGAACTATGAGCAAGGAAACAAAGAGCTTGCCTTCAAAGGTGCGAAACAGCTTTGGTTAAGTGGTAATGGTGTTGATGACGCCTGTGACCCGCTCTTCGAAAGTTGGGATGAAGCTGGCTTAAGAACGGATGAGCTAATACTAGAGCGAATGCTACTGGCATTTGATAAACGAAACGGCAAATTAATGACTTATCTGGTCAAGCAATTAGATCATGATGAGGCAATTGCTCAAGCCAGGCAGATGAAGGCGTTGTTCAACAAGCCTGAAGATGTTCTCGCGTTTGCCAAGAAGCACCCTGCAAATGAATTCTACCAAGCTCAAACCGAATTTGGTTTCGAGAAGTTAGCAAGGGAATCAGCAAGCAGCGCTCAAGAGATTTTTAATGATGTTGTTCAAGCTCAAAAGTTATCTAAAGAAAAATCCCAAGAGCTAGCGGACTACCTAACGTTCCGATTGATCAATACCGACTCTGAAGAGTTGATGGCGTGGCGAGACAAAATGCTCGAGAGTTCATCAAAGCAAGTCTTGTTGGAAAGACGTGCTCGTTTAGCTATTCAGCATGCAGATTGGACTGGCTTGAAAGAGTGGATAGCGCGCTTAGATGATAAGCATCAAGCTTCGCTTCGCTGGCAGTATTGGCAGGGTAGAGCAGAGATAGCACTCGGTGATACTGCTAAGGGTAACAAACGACTGTCAGATATCTTGGGTCAGCGTAATTTCTACAGTGTGGCTGCGGCTAAGCAGTTAGGTAAGCCAGTTCAGTACCCAACATCGACACTCAAATACAACGCTGAAACAGTAAAGCCATTTGAGACTTCTTTGGTTCGAATCAGCGAGCTGATTGACCGAGATAAAATTGCGGCAGCGAAGAGTGAATGGCGTTGGTTGTTAACCAATGCTGATAAAGATCAGAAATCAATGCTCGCAGCTCATGCTGCGACGCAGCGTTGGAACCACTTTACAGTGACTGCGAGCATCTCTGCGAAGATGTGGGACAACATCGCTTTACGCTTCCCTGTTGCTCATAAGTGGTGGTTTAACTTCTATGCAGAAAAGCACGATATAGACCCGATTACCTTAATGTCTTTAGCGAGGCAAGAGAGTGCGATGGATTCAGAGGCTCGCTCTCCAGTTGGCGCGCGTGGCATCATGCAAATTATGCCAAAGACGGCTCAATATACGGCTAAAAAACATAAGATTAAGTACCAGGACAGCGATGATCTTTATGATGTCGGCAAGAACATTGAGATTGGTAGCCACTATCTAGATGGCCTATTAGCTCAATATGATAACAACCGTATTTTTGCATTTGCTGCTTATAATGCAGGCCCGAGTCGTGTGAAACAATGGCGTTCACGCAGCGATGAAAAGCTCGATGCATTTGCTTTTATCGAAATGATTCCATTCAAAGAGACTCGTGGTTACGTTCAGAATATCTTGATGTTTGAGACCTACTATCGAGATATCTTGGGCGAGAAAGGGGTGTTTTTAGCGCCTCATGAGGCCGAAACGAAATACTAGGGGGTCGGTACTTTCTCCGAAACTGAGTAATATTAAAGGCAGTGAGTGCGAACCAGTTCCACTTGCTGCCTTTTTACATTGGATCAAAGCAAGTGTTTCGGTATAAAGTGTTAAACGCTTTCAATCATTAAGCGGCTACTTCAAGCCAAAATTTAAAAGTAAGTGTAGAGATATGGCATCACAACCTGAATATGAGAATTGGCAACAACTAATGGATTTGGTAAAAACAGCGGCTGAGAAAGATCAGCATGAACTGTTGTTGACCATGATGATGACACCTGATGAGCGAGACGCTTTGGTCGCTCGAGTGAATATTCTTTGTGAACTCATGAAAGGGGACATGTCACAAAGACAGGTGAGCCAAATGTTAGGTGTGGGTGTGGCTACGATCACGCGAGGCTCTAATGAGCTAAAGGCTAAATCTGAGCAAGAGAAAGCGGCAATTGCAGAGCTGTTACTCAAGTAAGCATTTAAAACAGTAAGCCTTAAGAACTTGATAAAAACGCTAACCATAGGTTAGCGTTTTTTGTTTTTATCCCGCTCAATGATATTACCTCTAGAGAGGCGAAATATCGTGTTTCTTAAACAAGACTAAGCAGGGAAGTGCTTAGGGTTAACAAATGGGATCAGCGCTAAGATTAAAGCCTGGCTATATACAGAGCTGCGAGATAGTTGGTTATGTGTCAATAAGCCAATCGCACCGCCTTTTTGTTTTATGTTGTCGGTGCCGAAGACTTCATCCATCACATCACCTAGCTCATTCGCATGCTGGAGTTTATCAAGCACAACGGGTGGCAGCATCAAGCTTGCAGATCGAGATTCTCCGCGCTGACCGTTTGCTTCAACGACCATCCAAGCAAATGTAACCTTTCCTTCTATTCCAGACTCTAATCCAACATAAAAATCCGCATCAGGTTGAGCTTGAGTTGCGTTGTTAACGCGATTTACCGCACCTTGATAGGTTTCGTCGTTGCTCATCGGTTGATCGGCGACACCGCTAGGGACGCTGATGCCTTTGAAATCCAATTCAGTATCAGGAAAAGCAGATAAGAATGCACTTTTAACTGCGTTAATTTTAGCTGGGTTCAGCGATGCGATGATTACAGATTTCATGTATTGGATTCTTTTTGTTATCGATTAAATTGAGTTGATGCTGTCGGTACCAATCACTCAGTTCTTCTAATGGCATAGGTTTACCGAAGTAATAGCCTTGTAGCATATCGCACTGTGCTTCTTGCAACCACTGATGCATGCTTTCAGTTTCGATGCCCTCGGCTGTGACCTTCTTACCCTGAGCATGACATAACCCGATAACCGGTTTTACTATGTTCTGATTATCGGTTTCAATTAAGGTGTCTAAAAAGGCTTTATCGAGCTTAATTTTTTGAGTTGGATACTGCACCAGTTGAGTGATGGAGGTGTAGCCAGATCCAAAGTCATCAATGGCTAATCGATAGCCCATATCAGATAGTTCGTTAAGCAGCGGAAAACCTTCAGAGTTTGAGTAAAAGGTTTCGGTAATTTCAAAATCAATCAAACTTGGCGGAATTCGATTTAAATCGGCGTGCTCTTTGATGAAGTCAGCAAGATCAGTCGTTTCAATCCCAGCAGAAGATAAGTTAATCGACAACTGAATTGCGTGATCAAACTGAGCCTGAAGTCGATGAAAAGAAGCAAATGCATTCTGAATGACCCACTGATCAACCTGATCGAATAATCCAGTCTGCTCGGCAATTGGAATGAATTCATCAGGTGGAACCAAGCCTAGTTGCTCCGAATTCCAACGTAATAACACCTCAACACCAATAACATGGGTTCCGGTTGAATCCATGTACGGCATATAAACGAGCCTAAATTCATCATCAAAGTTCTTGTCTCTGAGTGCGCGTTCAATGTTTGCTTGGCGTTGAATCGCTTTGTCTAAATCTCGTGAATAGTCAGCAAATTGGTTTTTACCTGCGCGTTTGGCTTGGTACATCGCGGTATCAGCGTTCGACAGTAGCTTTTCGATGGAGTGGCCATCATTGGGGTAGGTAGCAATACCAATACTGACCGTGATCGGAAAGCTCCCTGATTCTGTGATAAAACCTTTTTGTAGTGGCGTCAGTAAGCTATCAGAGAATCTATGCGCGATATTCCCTTGGCGAGTAGGCGCGTTAATGTACACAACGAACTCGTCTCCAGAAAGTCGGGCTGGCATACAATGAGCGTCAAACTCTGTTTTATAGTGGCTACAAATATCTGAAATACGCTGAGCAAAACTGACTAGAATGGAGTCGCCGATTTGATGTCCATATTTGTCGTTCACAAACTTGAAGTTATCTAGGTCAAAGTAGAGAACCCAGGTTTTGGTATTCGAGCTAGGCTTGGGTAATGATTGCTGAACGAAGGTTTGAAATTGATGCCTATTGGCTATTTGGGTTAATTGATCATTCTCGGCCAATAGCTTGGTCTGTTGGTAGGTGTTATCTAACTCTTGGTACATGTCATAAAAACGCTGTGATAGGCGGCCAAGCTCATCACGAGTGCCTAAGCGTTCGATGTTCTTACGTTGTTTTTTTTCGACTTGCTGCAGTTGTCGGTCGAGTCGTGTTATCGGGGATATCACACTGCGAGACAAAAGCATGAGTAGCAGAGCAACCGTCACAAACGCGGATAGTGCAAAGGACAAACTCAGCTTATTCCAAATTGATTCGAGCTTGTTTTCCAATAGGAATGGCGCCGGGTCAACTGTGGCGTATAGTTCTGGCGCAAGCTTGACTGAGTGGGTGACATTATTTTCCAGAGAAACCGCTATAGATGTGAAGAATAAGCTGGTTTGGTAGTCGAACTCTATCTGTTTTCTCAGCGCATTAAATTTATCGAGAGAGACTGACACAACAACAAAGAACACATCGTCGGGGTGATTGTTTGCGGTTGGGAAAATCGTTTTTTTGTCTACCTTTTCGTAGTGAACCAACATCCCTTCACCTTGAGAGTTTTGAATATAGTTGGTACTTGATGCTGCTAAGGTGTCTTGATAGTACTGATCCACAAAATCCAATATTTTGCTGTCAATCTGAGTGCGTGAGTCGCTGTTATTATCAGCGTAATAACTCAACTTTCGCTGACTATTGAGAAGCGCTAACCCGGTATAGCTTTCATCGTCATCTTGCAAGAAGTGTATGGCTTCTCGAAGGTTACTAACCAGTTCAAGATCGCGAGATAAGTTTTGTTCAGTGAGAAAGTAACGCTTCACCATGTCACTTTGGGTCAAGGTGTAAGAGTAGCTATTTAGGAACGAGCGAGACTGTCGAAAATATCCTGCCAACTTTTCCATGTTCAGCTGAAGTGCGTTGTCTTCGCGTTTGATAAAACTGCTTTTCTGCGTTGAATAAATAATATAGCTAGAAGCTGCGGTACTGATCAGTATCACAGGGGTTATCAGTAGTAAGATTTTCGTACTTAGCTTCATAGTTAATGACAACACTATTTATAATTTAAGCGCGTAAGTTTATGTTACTTAATACTTACTCGCTATTAATTACACGTAGTTCGATGATTTCCTGTGAAGGGGGTAAGGTTTTGTCTTTATTGATAAAAAAGCCACTAATGAGTTTTTTGTTAAGAAGGTGTTGAATGGTGTGGGTTGGAAGGCATGTACAGCCAGTGAAATAATCGAGTCATGTCTCAGGAATACGTAGTGTGAGTATTCCTGAGTACGAGTTATTCCACTAGCCGCTGGTTTTAGCATTTGGCCTACTGTAGGCCAAATGCATATAGGAGATTTAAACTTATGCCAGCTTTAAACGTTTGTTCGTTAAAAACTTATGTTCGCCAAAGCTTATGTTTGCCAACAGCTTATATTCGCTGAAAACTTATGTTTGTTAAGAGCTTATGTTTGTTAAAAGCTATGACAACTTAACCTGCGTCGCTTTGATGTTTTCACTTGGATAACAACCCAACACTTTTAGGTGACGAGTAATGGCAGTTAGTTCTGTTATCGCTTGCTGCATATTATCTGCATCCAAGTGTGCTTCTAAATCAACGTAGAACATCTCTTCCCATGGGTTACCCATGATAGGACGAGATTCCAGCTTAGTCATGTTGATACCCAAGCGTTGTAGGATTAGTAGAGTTTCTACCAAAGAACCCGCCTCTTGAGAAGTCGACATGATCAGTGTCGTTTTAGCTGGGATTTGAGTTGATACTTCTACCGGCTTACGCGCCACAACGATGAAACGAGTGTGGTTCTCAGTTTGGTTTGCAATGTTGCCTTGGATTGGCTGAAGCCCATAAAGCTTGCCGCTCGATGCATTGCCAATTGCTGCCACATCATCGCCCTCCAGATCTTTAACCTTCTTCATTGCATCAGCTGTACTTGCGCAAGACTCAAGGCTGACACCTTTAAGACGACTCAAAAATTCGCTGCACTGTTGGTGAGGTTGTGGGTGTGAATAGAGGGTTTTGATGTCTTCTAAACGAATATCATTTTTCGCAACTAAGCAGTGTTCGATAGGCTGAGACAGCTCACCCACGATGTATAGCGTTGTATGTTGCAGAAGGTCATAAACTTCGTTGATTGAACCAGAACTGGTGTTCTCAATCGGCAGCACACCGTAATCGGCATGACCAGATTCCACCGTCGATGCCACTTCTTTGAAGTGATTGCAGTTAAGCTCTATCAATTCCATATTCTTGCGGCTGAAATATTCACGGCTAGCAAGATGAGAATATGAACCTTTAGAACCTAAGAATGCAACTCGAGCCAGAGGTTTACGGCTTTGCGGGTTCGCTAGGTTTTGTAAGTATGACTGCTGTAGTAAAACCGAATCTTCGATGATGGTGTGAAACAGTTTAGTAATGTACTGCGCATCAAGCTCATATTTATCTTTGCCGTTGTTAATCAGCTTAACCAGAAGCTGCTGCTCACGAACGGCATCGCGTACAGGTTTTGATGTTTCTACCTTGCTTTTCGCAACTTCGATACTGAGTTTGCGACGTTCGGAAAGTAAACTCAGCAGTTCGTCATCTAAATCATTAAGACGAAGGCGGATATCATCCAGTGAAATTGAACGGTCAGTCATAAATGTGTCCTTATAAAAAAGCCTCCCTAGTGTGGGAGGCTTCTTGTTCGTTTTTGACTTGTTTTTCTAAAACGACTCAGCCTCCGATTTACGGAAGAAAAAAGAAGTCAAAAATAAACAAAGATTGAGTGTGCATAAAAAGTGATTGTTTTATGAATGTTTAAACACAATAAGCAAGCGAGCTACGAGCGTCAAGCAAAAAAATAGCGCCCTGAGGCGCTATTTTTTAATCTGTTCTCTTTCCTTATTCTACTTCAGCTTCTAGCTCTTCGATTTCAGGCTTTTCAGCGCGGCGCGCTTCAGGTTTATGGCGTAGCTTGTTGAGTTGACGCTCTAGTTTTTGTTCTACTTCGTTGATAGCTACGTAGAGGTCGTCATGGATTGATGAAGCAACAAGTTGGCCTTTTGGTACGGTTAGAACCGCTTCAAATTTTTTCTTCTTGTTTGGTTCTTCGCTAAAGCTCGCTTGGCAGCCAATGATGTCTACTTGCCATTTATCCAGCTTTTTAAATTTGCTTTCTATGTGATCACGGATTGCAGAGGTAATGTCGATGTTTTTACCAGTGATGTTCATTTTCATAGAAGTTTTCCTCTGTTGTATCCCTCATGGGTTAACTTCAGATTACGACTTTCAGGAATAAAGAATGTGATCTAGATCTTGTTTTGGTTGGGTGGGATAAGCATTAAAATCAAATGTGATCTCACGCAAGTCTTAGTATCTTTTTGGCGAAAAATGCTTGTTATCTCTATGAAAAACGATAACTTGGAGGCAAGGCTTCGCTAAAAATTAAACCAGTTTTTAGGGGCGCCTTACAGCTTATTGAAAGTGTTTGATTGAAATTTACTCAATAGTGTTTTGTGATGTAGATCTCGTAATGTATATCGCTATATAAGCTTTCTCTGAATTTGATAAGCAAAAGCCGCATAAGTTTTCTTATGCGGCTTTTGTGTTTTTAATTTACCTTAGTACCTTTGATCCTCAGGCTCTTAGGGTTTAAGACAAACTAATCGTTGGTTTTTAGTAGTCTCGCTGTCCCATTTTCTCGGATAGCATTGATAGCTTGTAACTGCTTATAGATTACAAAGTAACGGTTGATGTTGGCGACATAGGTCACCGGTTCTTTGCTCACGTATTTACGAGTGATGATTTCTACGTTTTTAAACCAGATGTTTGGGTTGTAACCTTTCTGCTTGGCAATGCGCCTCATCTTTCTGATCTTAGCAGGACCAGCGTTGTAAGAAGCCAAAGTGAAGTAGATTTGGTTATCTGGCGTAATGGCAGGGTCGTCAAAATACCTGTCCTTAATGAAACGCATGTATTTCACGCCCGCATGGATGTTGTTATCCACCTTATGTATGTTTTTGATGTTGACGTTTTTGTCTTTGGCGGTACTCGGCAACACCTGCATCACACCAATTGCCCCGCGATGAGAAACCCTACTCTGATCAAGTCCTGACTCTTGGAAACCTTGTGCAGACATCATCAAAGGGTCAAATTCGTATTCATTAGAATATTTTTCAAACACATCAGCGAGTTTAGCCACTCTGTCGACTTTGTTGGGGTTGAGAGCTCGTCCTAGCCAGCGAGTGTTATCGATATATTTTTGATAAATCACGTTGCCGAGTAAGGTGCCACTGCGGGATGTTTTAACGTATTTGTTGATCTCTTTTTTTAGTTGAGGGCTATTTTTTCTTAATGCCCACGCTATTTGGCCATTTTCACGTAAGGGCAAATCGTGATGGACCTGAATGTTTTCCATTACGTCAGTCCATAACTTTGCTTTATGGCTATCTAGGATTGTGCCTTGTATATAGCCTTGGTTGACCAACTCTATCAGCTCGTAGTCTTGTAATGACTCCTCAATAAAGTGGACATGCAGCGGTGGTAAGTCTAATTCATTCAGTTCTTTATTGACTCTTTGTACACTCTCGAAGTAACTCGAACTTGCACGGATCCAAACCTCTTTACCGCTCAGTTGCTTGATTTCGGTGATAGGGGCTGAGTTCTTGCCGGTGATAATCAGTTCTTTTCCATCTTTAATCATTGGGTCGGAAAAATCGATGATTCGCAATCGCTTGTCGGTGATCGTCAGGTTCGCGACAGCGACGTCGCCATAACCAGATTCTAATGAGGGAAGTAGATCATCTCGCTGCACTGGGATGATTTGAACATTGAGGTAAGGGTGTTTCTTACGAAGGCTCTTCTCAAAGTGGTAGAGCATTTCAGCCACGATGCCTTTTGGTTTGCCATCCTCGATATAATAAAAACCAAGATCAGCAGACACGAGCACTCTAACCGTCCCTTTGGTTTTGAGCACATCTAAGTCACCCATGTAAGGCTTGTTGCTTAACGGGGACAGTTCTAATGCGTAGGATAATTGGCTAAATAGCGATATCCAGATAAATAATAACAACCTACTCACATCCACACTCCATGTTGATGTTTTGTTAAAAGTTATCTTTTGAAGATACCGTGTATTATGCGATTCATCAAGTTTACGAAATTAAGTTCAAAAAAAACGCGCTAATAAATTAGCGCGTTTTCGAATAAATATGACAACGTTGATTAAGGCAGTGGGTTTAACTCAATCAATTTTTCTGTTCTTGAAGCTGCGTCTTCTAAACCTAGTTGTTTATAAGCTTCTAACTGAATATCCAAAGACTTACGTGCAGCGATGGTGTCTGGGTAAGTCTTCTGCAGCTCTTGTGTTCGGTTTACAGCTGCAATCCAAGCTTCACGGCGTAGGTAGAAATCAGCGGTTGCTAAGTCATACTCTGCGAGGCGGTTCTTAAGTGCGAACATGCGTTTTTGCGCATCTTCCGCATAAGGGCTGCTAGGGAAGCGTTCCAGTAGTCGTTTGAAGTCAGCAAACGCGAGTTTCACTGGCTCTGGATCTCGGTCACTACGGTCGATATTAAAAATGTCGTGCATGAAGTTACGGTCTTGTGCCATGTGCGTTAGGCCGCGCATGTAAAGCACCCAGTCTTGTTTTTCATGAGTCGGGTTTAAGCGTAGGAATCGAGAAATGGTGGCAAGGCCTAACGCCAAGTCATCATTTTTGTAGTACGCGTAAATCAGATCTAGCTGTACTTGTTCCGAATAGGCGCCGAATGGGTAACGAGAATCTAAAGCTTCTAGCTTTTCGATTGCAGAAAGCCAGCTACCGCTCTGCAGGGACTCTTGAGCGTCAGAGTAAAGAACCGATGGTGGTACATCCGGTACTATTTCTTCAGTACTTGAACAGCCAACTAAGAGTGATACGGCTAATAGACCCGATAAAGTAAGGTGTTTCATGTCAGGCGTCGATTCCTTGAATTAAATATTTCGTAAGCTTCCGTTACTTTCTAACCAGTAACAGATACAATGATGCAATTATTCTATTTTATCCATACTAATGGGTATTAGTCTCACGGTTTTTAAAAAAGTTCGATATGGCTCAGCAGATAACATTAACAGACACAGTAAAAAGCAGCCAGTTAGGTCAACGTTTAGACCAAGCTGTCGCTGAACTATTTACCGATTTTTCTCGCTCTCGTATTAAAGAGTGGCTTCTTGACGGCAAAATCCAAGTGGATGGCGAAGTTATCACTAAACCGCGCACCATAGTTTTGGGCGGTGAAGCGATCATCCTACAAGCGGAGCTTGCAGATGAAGAGCGCTGGGAAGCACAAGATATTCCGTTAAACATTGTCTATGAAGATGATGATTTATTGGTTATCAATAAGCCTCGCGATCTGGTTGTACACCCAGGTGCAGGTACGCCGGATGGAACCATACTAAACGCATTGCTTTTCCATTACCCTCAGATTGCAGAAGTACCTCGTGCGGGTATTGTGCACCGTCTTGATAAAGACACAACCGGTCTTATGGTTGTGGCTAAGACGGTTCCAGCTCAAACTCGCCTTGTACGTGCACTTGCTAAACGTCGTATCACTCGTGAATATGAAGCAATTGCTATTGGTAAAATGACCGCGGGTGGTGTGGTTGAGAAAGGCATTAGCCGTCATGCAACTAAACGTACTTTAATGGACGTGAATGAATTGGGTAAGCCTGCGGTAACTCACTACCGTGTTGCGGAGCACTTCCGCGAACATACTCGTATTCGTCTACGCCTAGAAACAGGTCGTACTCACCAAATCCGTGTTCACATGTCATACCTTCAGCATCCTCTGTTAGGTGATATTGCATACGGTGGTCGTGCACGTATTCCAAAAGGTGCATCTGAAGAGCTGACGACAATGATTCGTTCTTTTGATCGCCAAGCGCTACATGCTGTAATGCTTAAATTTGTTCACCCTATTACTGGTGAAGAAGTTGAGTTCCACGCACCTGTTCCAAATGACATGGTTGTGATGGCAGAAGCATTACGTGTTGATGCTCGCGAAAACATAGAAGACGACATTTAATCGTGTCAATGATCATCCCTGACTGGAACGCACCAAAAAACGTGAAAGCATTTGCTTCGACTCGTTTCGATGGTTGTTCTACAGGTGCTTATCAAGGGTTAAACCTCGGTATGCACGTTGGGGATGATACTTCGTTTGTTGAAAGCAATCGAATATGGCTAAAGCAACAATCTAAGATGCCCACAGCTCCAGTATGGCTAAATCAAACTCACTCAACGGATGTCGTTACGGTTTTAGAACCGGTGACGAATGTTCTTGATGCTGATGGTGCATTTACCTCTGCAAAAGGTGTCGTGTGTTCAGCGATGACGGCTGATTGCTTGCCAGTACTTCTTACCGATACCAAAGGCACTCAAGTCGCGGCTGTTCATGCGGGTTGGCGTGGTCTTGCTGGTGGCATTCTTGAAAATGCCGTCGCAAAGTTTTCAAATCTAGATTCAGATAATCAGATCATGGCTTGGCTTGGCCCAGCAATTGGCAAAGATGCATTTGAGGTTGGCAACGATGTGTTGGAAGCTTTTGTTCGTTTTGACACTCAAGCGAGATTAGCATTTCAAACCAAAGCTGAATCTGGCAAATGGCTGGCAAACATGTCTCAACTCGCGACTCAACGATTAATGAAAGTTGGCGTGACTTCAGTGACAGACTCGAATCTATGTACATACGCAGATTCAGATGCTTTCTATTCTTATCGCCGTGATGGCATTACTGGACGTCAGGCTACATTTATTTGGTTAGAGTAATCTCTGGCTAGCACAACCACTCATCCAGCTCATTTATATTTTCATATAAGCTCTATTCTTCACTCTTATCCCTTGAAAATCCGCGTTACCGTATCCATCTTCTAACCATAAGATAAACATATCTAAGAGTAGGAAGGTTGGCATGCGTCTCGATCGGTTCACTAGTAAATTCCAAATTGCGATATCTGATGCTCAGTCGCTCGCATTAGGTCGTGATCACCAATATATAGAACCTGTACACCTAATGGTGTCTTTGCTTAATCAAGATGGCAGTGCGATTCGTCCATTGCTTACTATGCTGAACATTGATGTTGTTCAATTGCGTTCTAAATTGAGCGAAATATTAGACCGAGTGCCAAAAGTAAGTGGTATTGGTGGTGATGTTCAGCTTTCGAATGCCATGGGAACGTTGTTCAACCTATGTGACAAGGTCGCGCAAAAGCGCCAAGACAGTTACATATCTTCAGAAGTATTCCTACTCGCTGCAATTGAAGACAAAGGTCCTTTAGGGAACTTACTTAAAGAGTTAGGCCTTACTGAGCAAAAACTATCTCAAGCTATCGAGCAAGTTCGTGGTGGTCAAAAAGTCGATGACCCGAATGCGGAAGATAGACGCCAAGCATTAGAGAAGTTCACCATTGATCTGACTGAAAGAGCAGAGCAAGGCAAACTAGATCCTGTGATTGGTCGAGACGATGAAATCCGTCGTACTATCCAAGTACTTCAACGCCGTACTAAGAATAACCCCGTTATTATTGGTGAACCTGGTGTCGGAAAAACGGCAATCGTTGAAGGTTTGGCGCAGCGCATTATCAATAATGAAGTACCGGAAGGCTTGAGAGGGCGACGAGTTCTTTCATTAGACATGGGCTCTTTGATTGCAGGTGCTAAATATCGTGGTGAATTTGAAGAGCGCTTGAAATCGGTTCTCAACGAATTATCGAAAGAAGAGGGCAACATTATTCTCTTCATCGATGAAATTCACACCATGGTAGGAGCAGGTAAAGGCGAAGGCTCTATGGACGCCGGTAATATGCTGAAACCAGCATTGGCTCGTGGTGAGCTGCATTGTGTAGGCGCAACGACACTCGATGAACATCGTCAGTATATAGAGAAAGATCCTGCATTAGAGCGTCGATTCCAAAAAGTGATAGTCGATGAGCCAACCGTTGAAGACACGGTTGCGATTCTTCGTGGTTTGAAAGAGCGCTATGAACTTCACCATCATGTAGAAATTACTGACCCAGCGATTGTAGCGGCGGCAACGTTATCTCATCGATACGTTTCAGATCGTCAGTTACCAGATAAGGCGATTGATCTCATTGATGAAGCGGCTTCGAGCATTCGCATGCAGATCGATTCAAAACCTGAGTCGCTAGATAAGCTCGAGCGCAAAATCATTCAATTGAAGATCGAGCAGCAAGCTCTCACTAATGAAAATGATGAAGCCAGTGAAAAGAGGCTTCGCACGCTGCAAAGTGAACTTTCTGAGAAGGAGCGGGATTTTGCTGAGCTTGAAGAAGTTTGGAACGCTGAAAAAGCGGCGCTTTCCGGGACGCAACATATCAAATCAGAGTTAGAACAAGCTCGTATGGATATGGACTTTGCAAGGCGTGCTGGCGATCTTAACCGAATGTCTGAATTGCAATATGGTCGAATCCCAGAGTTGGAGAAGCAGTTAGACCTCGCGACTCAAGCTGAAATGCAAGAAATGACCTTATTACGTAATAAGGTAACTGATGCTGAAATTGCCGATGTTCTTTCAAAGCAAACCGGCATTCCGGTTTCTAAAATGCTAGAGGCAGAAAAAGAGAAGCTTCTGAAAATGGAAGGTGTTCTGCATAAGCGGGTTATTGGGCAAGCCGAAGCGGTAGAAGTGGTATCGAATGCAATTCGTCGTAGTCGTGCTGGTTTATCAGATCCAAATAAGCCGATTGGTTCTTTCTTATTTCTTGGTCCAACGGGCGTAGGTAAAACCGAACTGTGTAAAACATTGGCTAACTTCATGTTTGATAGTGACGATGCCATGGTTCGTATCGATATGTCTGAGTTTATGGAGAAACACTCAGTGGCTCGTTTGGTTGGTGCTCCTCCAGGTTACGTTGGGTATGAAGAAGGTGGTTACTTAACTGAAGCTGTTCGTCGAAAACCTTATTCTGTGATTCTGCTTGATGAGGTAGAGAAAGCGCACCCTGATGTTTTCAATATTCTATTGCAGGTTTTAGATGATGGACGATTAACCGATGGACAAGGTCGCACGGTCGATTTCAGAAATACCGTAGTGATCATGACATCTAATCTTGGCTCTTCGAGAATTCAAGAAAACTTCAATACGCTCGATTACCAAGGAATAAAGAATGAGGTGATGGAAGTGGTAGGTAAGCATTTCCGCCCTGAGTTTTTGAACCGTGTTGATGAAAGTGTCGTGTTCCATCCATTAGGCCAAGCTCACATCGAGTCAATAGCCGCTATTCAGCTTGAGCATTTGAAGAAACGAATGGAAGACAACGGCTATGAGCTTGAAGTTTCGGACAAAGCACTGAAGTTGATCTCTCAAGTCGGCTTTGATCCTGTCTATGGTGCGAGGCCTCTTAAAAGAGCAATTCAGCAGAGTGTTGAGAACCCATTAGCTAAAGCGATACTTGCAGGGAAAATCAATCCGGATAAGAAAGTGCAGCTATTAGTGAATAACGACCGAATTATTGCTCACCAATAATTAAGGTAAGAACGATAGGTACGATTAGTCGAAATTAAGACGTAATCGTACCTATTTTGAACGCTTTGTGTGAATAGTATCCGAACGATCGCCTGCTGCGGTCTTTTTTCGTTTTTGGCCTTGTACAAAGGGGGATTCTCTCTATAATGCGCCTCCGTTGCCAGGGATAACTAAGCAGTTTGAACTAAGTAACGAGACGACATTAAGCATTTAAGATGCTTTGAAAAATTAGCTGGAAAAAGTGTTTGACACTGGAACCCAATTCGCTAGAATGGCCGTCCACTTAGAGAGGCTCCTTACTAAAAGGAACGCTCAATAAGTAAAGCTCTTTAACAATTTAAACCTATCAATCTGTGTGGGCACTCGTTGATGAATATCAAAACGTTATTACTTAGGTAATGACAGTTACTTCGGTAACAAACTTGATTTCAATGAACTGAGTGACCAATACAAAATTAAGTTTACTTAATTTTGGCACAGTCAATTCATTATCATTCTGTTGGAATGGTAATAGCTTTAGAATTACATGTTTCTGTTCTTTTTCGAAAGAGCGGTAAATATTAGTTTTGAAGTCAGTATTCGTTGAGTCACAAAATCTTAAATTGAAGAGTTTGATCATGGCTCAGATTGAACGCTGGCGGCAGGCCTAACACATGCAAGTCGAGCGGAAACGACACTAACAATCCTTCGGGTGAGTTAATGGGCGTCGAGCGGCGGACGGGTGAGTAATGCCTAGGAAATTGCCTTGATGTGGGGGATAACCATTGGAAACGATGGCTAATACCGCATAATGCCTACGGGCCAAAGAGGGGGACCTTCGGGCCTCTCGCGTCAAGATATGCCTAGGTGGGATTAGCTAGTTGGTGAGGTAATGGCTCACCAAGGCGACGATCCCTAGCTGGTCTGAGAGGATGATCAGCCACACTGGAACTGAGACACGGTCCAGACTCCTACGGGAGGCAGCAGTGGGGAATATTGCACAATGGGCGAAAGCCTGATGCAGCCATGCCGCGTGTATGAAGAAGGCCTTCGGGTTGTAAAGTACTTTCAGTTGTGAGGAAGGGTGTGTAGTTAATAGCTGCGCATCTTGACGTTAGCAACAGAAGAAGCACCGGCTAACTCCGTGCCAGCAGCCGCGGTAATACGGAGGGTGCGAGCGTTAATCGGAATTACTGGGCGTAAAGCGCATGCAGGTGGTTCATTAAGTCAGATGTGAAAGCCCGGGGCTCAACCTCGGAACTGCATTTGAAACTGGTGAACTAGAGTGCTGTAGAGGGGGGTAGAATTTCAGGTGTAGCGGTGAAATGCGTAGAGATCTGAAGGAATACCAGTGGCGAAGGCGGCCCCCTGGACAGATACTGACACTCAGATGCGAAAGCGTGGGGAGCAAACAGGATTAGATACCCTGGTAGTCCACGCCGTAAACGATGTCTACTTGGAGGTTGTGGCCTTGAGCCGTGGCTTTCGGAGCTAACGCGTTAAGTAGACCGCCTGGGGAGTACGGTCGCAAGATTAAAACTCAAATGAATTGACGGGGGCCCGCACAAGCGGTGGAGCATGTGGTTTAATTCGATGCAACGCGAAGAACCTTACCTACTCTTGACATCCAGAGAAGCCAGCGGAGACGCAGGTGTGCCTTCGGGAACTCTGAGACAGGTGCTGCATGGCTGTCGTCAGCTCGTGTTGTGAAATGTTGGGTTAAGTCCCGCAACGAGCGCAACCCTTATCCTTGTTTGCCAGCGAGTAATGTCGGGAACTCCAGGGAGACTGCCGGTGATAAACCGGAGGAAGGTGGGGACGACGTCAAGTCATCATGGCCCTTACGAGTAGGGCTACACACGTGCTACAATGGCGCATACAGAGGGCAGCAAGCTAGCGATAGTGAGCGAATCCCAAAAAGTGCGTCGTAGTCCGGATTGGAGTCTGCAACTCGACTCCATGAAGTCGGAATCGCTAGTAATCGTGAATCAGAATGTCACGGTGAATACGTTCCCGGGCCTTGTACACACCGCCCGTCACACCATGGGAGTGGGCTGCAAAAGAAGTGGGTAGTTTAACCTTTCGGGGAGGACGCTCACCACTTTGTGGTTCATGACTGGGGTGAAGTCGTAACAAGGTAGCCCTAGGGGAACCTGGGGCTGGATCACCTCCTTATACGAAGATAGTCACGATGAGTGTCCACACAGATTGATTAGGTTTAGAAAGTAAAAGAGTAGAAATACTTTTCCAGATGGGGCTATAGCTCAGCTGGGAGAGCGCCTCGCTGGCAGCGAGGAGGTCTGCGGTTCGATCCCGCATAGCTCCACCATCTTTAAGTGTTTTTCTTTGAAAATATTTAAAAATGGTTCCCTTCTTTTAGTAGAAGTTGAATCAAGCTCTTTAACAATTTGGAAAGCTGACTGATTGATTACTTACGAGTAATTCAATCAAATTTAAAAGTTCTCAATGTTTATCTTTCATTAGATAAACACAACAAACACATTCAAGTGTCTTGTATTCGAATCAAATTTATTTGATTCACAATTGAGTCCGGCAAACAGTCATTGAGAATTAACCCTTCTTAATGACAACCAAAAACCTTGGTTAGTTGCCATACGCTTATTTGTCTTCACTTTTTAAAGTGAAAGCAAATAGAAACCCTTTCGGGTTGTATGGTTAAGTGACTAAGCGTACACGGTGGATGCCTTGGCAGTCAGAGGCGATGAAAGGCGTAATAACTTGCGATAAGCCCAGATTAGGTAGTAATAACCTTTTGAGTCTGGGATTCCTGAATGGGGAAACCCACTTGCATAAGCAAGTATCCTGTTGTGAATACATAGCAACAGGAGGCAAACCGGGGGAACTGAAACATCTAAGTACCCCGAGGAAGAGAAATCAACCGAGATTCCGAAAGTAGCGGCGAGCGAAATTGGATTAGCCCTTAAGCTTTTAATGATGCAGGTGAAGAGTCTGGAAAGTCTCGCAATAAAGGGTGATAGCCCCGTAACCGACACATCATAATCAGTGAAAACGAGTAGGGCGGGACACGTGATATCCTGTCTGAATATGGGGGGACCATCCTCCAAGGCTAAATACTACTGACTGACCGATAGTGAACCAGTACCGTGAGGGAAAGGCGAAAAGAACCCCTGTGAGGGGAGTGAAATAGAACCTGAAACCGTGTACGTACAAGCAGTAGGAGCACCTTCGTGGTGTGACTGCGTACCTTTTGTATAATGGGTCAGCGACTTAATTTTAGTAGCAAGGTTAACCGTTTAGGGGAGCCGTAGGGAAACCGAGTCTTAACTGGGCGTACAGTTGCTAGGATTAGACCCGAAACCAGGTGATCTAGCCATGGGCAGGTTGAAGGTTGAGTAACATCAACTGGAGGACCGAACCGACTAATGTTGAAAAATTAGCGGATGACTTGTGGCTAGGGGTGAAAGGCCAATCAAACCTGGAGATAGCTGGTTCTCCCCGAAAGCTATTTAGGTAGCGCCTCGGACGAATACTACTGGGGGTAGAGCACTGTTAAGGCTAGGGGGTCATCCCGACTTACCAACCCTTTGCAAACTCCGAATACCAGTAAGTACTATCCGGGAGACACACGGCGGGTGCTAACGTCCGTCGTGGAGAGGGAAACAACCCAGACCGCCAGCTAAGGTCCCAAAGTATAGCTAAGTGGGAAACGATGTGGGAAGGCTCAGACAGCCAGGATGTTGGCTTAGAAGCAGCCATCATTTAAAGAAAGCGTAATAGCTCACTGGTCGAGTCGGCCTGCGCGGAAGATGTAACGGGGCTAAGCTATACACCGAAGCTGCGGCTACGTACCTTAGGGTATGTGGGGTAGGGGAGCGTTCTGTAAGCCGTTGAAGGTGTGCTGTAAGGCATGCTGGAGGTATCAGAAGTGCGAATGCTGACATGAGTAACGATAAAGGGAGTGAAAAACTCCCTCGCCGGAAGACCAAGGGTTCCTGTCCAACGTTAATCGGGGCAGGGTAAGTCGACTCCTAAGGCGAGGCCGAAAGGCGTAGTCGATGGGAAACGGGTTAATATTCCCGTACTTCTTACAATTGCGATGGGGGGACGGAGAAGGCTAGGTGGGCCTGGCGACGGTTGTCCAGGTTCAAGTATGTAGGCGGGTGGTTTAGGTAAATCCGGACCACTACTAACGCTGAGATACGATGTCGAGCTACTACGGTAGTGAAGTCATTGATGCCATGCTTCCAGGAAAAGCCTCTAAGCTTCAGATTGTAAGGAATCGTACCCCAAACCGACACAGGTGGTCGGGTAGAGAATACCAAGGCGCTTGAGAGAACTCGGGTGAAGGAACTAGGCAAAATGGTACCGTAACTTCGGGAGAAGGTACGCTCTTATCAGTGAAGTCCCTTGCGGATGGAGCAGACGAGAGTCGCAGATACCAGGTGGCTGCAACTGTTTATTAAAAACACAGCACTGTGCAAAATCGTAAGATGACGTATACGGTGTGACGCCTGCCCGGTGCCGGAAGGTTAATTGATGGGGTTAGTCTTCGGACGAAGCTCTTGATCGAAGCCCCGGTAAACGGCGGCCGTAACTATAACGGTCCTAAGGTAGCGAAATTCCTTGTCGGGTAAGTTCCGACCTGCACGAATGGCGTAATGATGGCCACGCTGTCTCCACCCGAGACTCAGTGAAATTGAAATCGCTGTGAAGATGCAGTGTACCCGCGGCTAGACGGAAAGACCCCGTGAACCTTTACTACAGCTTGGCACTGAACATTGAACCTACATGTGTAGGATAGGTGGGAGACTATGAAATTGCGTCGCTAGATGTGATGGAGTCGTCCTTGAAATACCACCCTTGTAGTTTTGATGTTCTAACGTTGGTCCCTGAATCGGGATTACGGACAGTGCCTGGTGGGTAGTTTGACTGGGGCGGTCTCCTCCCAAAGAGTAACGGAGGAGCACGAAGGTGGGCTAAACACGGTTGGACATCGTGTGGTTAGTGCAATGGCATAAGCCCGCTTGACTGCGAGAATGACAATTCGAGCAGGTGCGAAAGCAGGTCATAGTGATCCGGTGGTTCTGAATGGAAGGGCCATCGCTCAACGGATAAAAGGTACTCCGGGGATAACAGGCTGATACCGCCCAAGAGTTCATATCGACGGCGGTGTTTGGCACCTCGATGTCGGCTCATCACATCCTGGGGCTGAAGTCGGTCCCAAGGGTATGGCTGTTCGCCATTTAAAGTGGTACGCGAGCTGGGTTTAGAACGTCGTGAGACAGTTCGGTCCCTATCTGCCGTGGGCGTTGGAAAATTGAAAGGGGCTGCTCCTAGTACGAGAGGACCGGAGTGGACGAACCTCTGGTGTTCGGGTTGTCATGCCAATGGCATTGCCCGGTAGCTAAGTTCGGAATCGATAACCGCTGAAAGCATCTAAGCGGGAAGCGAGCCTTGAGATGAGTTTTCCCTGGCACTATAAGTGTCCTAAAGGGTTGTCGTAGACTACGACGTTGATAGGCAGGGTGTGTAAGTGCTGCGAGGCATTGAGCTAACCTGTACTAATTGCCCGTGAGGCTTAACCATACAACACCCAAGGGGTTTTGTGGACTCAGATGTACCAGACCTTGAATGAGTTTGAAGAGATATAACTTTTAAATCAGTTTTCCGAATTTTAAAATTTGCTTGGCGACCATAGCATTGTGGACCCACCTGATTCCATGCCGAACTCAGAAGTGAAACACAATAGCGCCGATGGTAGTGTGGGGTTTCCCCATGTGAGAGTAGGACATCGCCAGGCTTTAAATTAAGTCTTTAGGTTGACCGACCTGGAGATATGGACGCTCACTTAGTGAGTTGACCACTGCGGAGTGGTAGTTCAGTTGGTTAGAATACCGGCCTGTCACGCCGGGGGTCGCGGGTTCGAGTCCCGTCCACTCCGCCACTTATTCAGAGGTTCAGCTCTTTAAAACTGAAATAGGGGTGTAGCTCCAATTGGCAGAGCAGCGGATTCCAAATCCGCGTGTTGGGAGTTCGAATCTCTCCACCCCTGCCATATTTAAGGCTCTAGCAGAAATGCTAGAGCCTTTTTGCTTTCTGAATCTAATATACGCCATTAGCAAAGCAGCGGATTCCCCGACTTACCAAAACAGCGCGTGTTGGGAGTTCGAATCTCTCCACCCCTGCCATATTTAAGGCTCTAGACTGCGCGTCCCGGCAGAAATGCTCGAGCCTCTTTGTTTTCTATTATTTGGATATTAACCATCTATCCAAATAAAAACCTCTCTTTATCTTCAAAATATCATCCTCGATATGCACCTATTTCCTAATGACGACTAGTATGAAAATAGAGATCATTTATTTGGAATTGTTATGAGGTTATTTTGTACATCAGCTCTTATCTTTTGTTCGTTTTACGTATCGGCAACCTCATGGGAAAAAGAAAAGAGCCCGACAAGACACTCAACCTCATCAATCGGAAGTTATGCCAATGGGTGCCTTGATGGCGCAGAGGCTTTGCCTATTGATGGGCAGGGCTACCAAATTATTCGCCCTCAGCGAGAACGCTACTATGGTCATACCGAGGCCATTCAATTTGTTGAAAGACTAGGTGTAATTACAAGCGAGCAGTTCAACACCAACTTATTAGTTGGCGACATTTCGTTACCTCGAGGGGGACGCTTCTCATCTGGTCATTCAAGCCACCAGACAGGGTTGGATATTGATATATGGTTAAGGCTCACTGATGAGAGACTTTCCGAGAATGAACTCGCGGTTCCTAAGCCTATAAGCGTTGTCGACCTTACCAATTACAAATTACGTAAATCAAATTGGACCAATGATCATTTTCAAGTGATTCGCTATGCAGCCAAAGATGAAAAAGTGGTACGAATTTTTGTTCATCCTGTCATTAAACAAACTCTTTGTGACCAAGAAAATTCTGATGCTAATGAGCGAGCTTGGCTAGGTAAAATCAGGCCTTGGTGGGGACACCATTCTCATTTTCATGTTCGTTTAAAATGTCCTAAAGGCAGTTCTAACTGTATAGCTCAAGCAAATCCGCCAAAAGGTGATGGTTGTGGAGATGAACTTGCAAGTTGGGCTCCGCAGACCATTCCAGTTCCTCCACCTAAAAAAGTGGCTAACAGTAAGAAAAAAAAGAAAGTTAAAGTGATGCCTAGCCAGTGTTTGGCTTTGATATCGAATAAGTAATCGAGTTTATCGAGGCTTTTTGCAGTGGTAATGCCACTGGTTTTCTTGACCTTAAAACTGGAGAAATGTCACACTTTTGCCTAGAGTTTATAAACACGTAATTAAGAACATCGTTTGATATTAAAAAAACAACAACGACAACAGTAGTAACAATGGCGAATTTGATAACGTTTGGTCAGGGATGGAGAGTTTTGGGGTGAAAGATACGGCTTATGTGCAGTTGTGAAATCAGAGTCTGATACCCGTCGATAGATAATTCAAGGATAAGACTATGACTATGATTTGTGCAAAGGAATTTTCAGAATGGTTAAGACATAGGTTCAGTACGGAAAACTCAGGTATTTCTATCTCAAGAGATGATATTAATCAACTGACCGGTAGACAACGATTAGCCCCCAGTTTCGTCAATGATGTGCACTATGAATTAATGCAGTATGGAATGGCATTTGTAACAGACACCAGTAGGGAAAATTTTTATCTTGTTCCTATAGCGCAAGCGATAAATTGGCGAGAGCGACTCGAATATCAATTTGAAAAAGAGCTCTTCTGCAATATTTATCCAATTGGTAAATCGGGATAAAAAAAAGGTTCAACTTATGGTTAAGTTGAACCTTTTCTTTTTTAGGTCAAGCCTTGAATGATAACAAACTTCTCTAGTAGCTCGTCGTCAGTTTCAATATGGTTTGGGTCAGTGATTATGCACTTTGTAATAGGGCACACTGACTGACATGTTGGCTTCTCATAGTGACCTTTACACTCAGTACATAAATCAGGATCGATTTCGAAGATACTGTCACCCATCGTGATTGCGCCATTTGGGCATTCTGGGTCACACATATCGCAGTTTATGCACTTGTCAGTTATTAACAGAGCCATTGCTTTCTTCTCAGTAGAGTTTCTAGGTAAAGTTATTTACCTGAAGCGTTACGTGTATCTTGGCCTGC
Organism: Vibrio sp. QJM3NY_27; assembly: GCF_057785955.1. Lineage (NCBI taxonomy): Bacteria > Pseudomonadati > Pseudomonadota > Gammaproteobacteria > Vibrionales > Vibrionaceae > Vibrio > Vibrio sp. QJM3NY_27. The sequence goes on from NZ_CM173511.1 coordinate 624,829, forward strand.
GCTCAAGTTACGCATTAACAAACCAAATTCTAGGTCAAGGTCAGCCGGTACTGGAATAAATACAAAGTGACCGTTACCTTTTGCGTCCTCTACTGGCTGAGATTTACGGTTCTCCATAACTTCTAACTTGAAAACGATGTTACCTTTTGGTGTCATCATTTCTAAGCTATCGCCAACTAGGAACTTGTTCTTCACTTCGACTTCCGCTAAGTCACCACGGCGGTTGCCAGTGAATTCACCTACGAATTGTTGAGTATCTGAGATTGAGTAACCGTACTCGTAGTTTTGGTATGTGTCGTGAGTGTGGCGACGCAAGAAACCTTCAGTGTAGCCACGGTGAGCTAGGCTCTCTAGCGTACCCATAAGGCTTTCATCAAATGGTTTGCCAGCTACCGCATCATCGATAGCTTTACGGTAGACCTGTGCTGTACGTGCACAGTAGTAGAAAGACTTAGTGCGGCCTTCAATCTTCAATGAGTGAACACCCATCTTAGTTAAGCGCTCTACGTGTTGGATTGCGCGAAGATCTTTTGAGTTCATGATGTAAGTACCATGCTCATCTTCAAACGCTGCCATTTTCTCTTCAGGTTTGTGTGACTCAGAAAGCAACACGACTTCATCAGTTGGCTTGCCAAGGCCTAGAGTGTTATCTGGACGTTCGTCTTGAACTTCAATACCCTGAGTTTCTACTTCTTGAATTGCAACACCTGTTGGGTTTGCTTCAACGATCTGACCGTTTTCATCTTCTTTCGCAGCTTCGGTTTTGTATTCCCAACGACAAGCGTTAGTACAAGTACCTTGGTTTGGATCGCGTTTGTTCATGTAACCAGAAAGTAAGCAACGACCTGAGTAAGCCATGCATAGTGCGCCGTGAACAAAGATCTCTAGCTCTGTTTCTGGGCAGTGTTCGCGAATCTCTTCGATTTCTTCAAGAGATAGCTCACGAGATAGGATCACACGCTCAACGCCTTGAGTTGACCAGAACTTAACGGTCGCCCAGTTTACGGCATTTGCTTGAACTGAAAGGTGGATCGGCATTTCAGGGAATGATTCACGTACCATCATGATAAGACCTGGATCTGACATGATAAGAGCGTCTGGGCCCATCTCAACAACTGGCTTAAGGTCGCGAATGAATGTTTTTAATTTAGAGTTGTGTGGCTGAATGTTACATACAACATATAACTTTTTGCCTTGAGCATGAGCTTCATCGATACCGATTTGTAGGTTTTCGTGATTGAACTCGTTGTTACGAACACGAAGGCTGTAACGTGGCTGGCCAGCGTAAACTGCATCTGCGCCGTAGGCGAATGCGTAACGCATGTTTTTAAGGCTTCCTGCCGGTGATAATAGTTCAGGTACAAATGGTTTTTGTGTAGTCATTGCTTCGTTCTCTAATCTGATCTCAAGTCAGGTTGATACCACCAAGTGATATCAAAGGGGCGCAAATTTTACGCTAAAATGAGTTTGGTTGATAGCCCTAAAGATAACAATGGTATTGCGAAGAGTGTTGTTAGGTGTTGATAAGCGGGGTGGAGAAGAAAACAAGCTCAGATATCGTCGACACCTGAGCTCTAAATCGAAACAATTAAGCGTTAGGTTGAGTTAACCCGCCTAATGATTCAAATAGGTTTGGAAGGAAAACACTGAACTCACCACAAAGTAGAGAGAAGTCTGCATCAAAACGCGCAGCTTGATCTTCGCGAGGAATATCGTCGTTCTCATCTTTTAGTTCATCACTGAATTTCAGGCGCTTGATGCTGCCATCTTCAGCAAGGATGAACTCAATGCGATCTTGCCAGTTGATCAGAAGCTTAGTCACAACTTTGTTGGCTTCAATGTGGTTTTTAATCTCATCCGCTTCTAGTTCTTGTTTCTTAACTCGAACAATGCCGCCGTCTTCTTGGATTGATTTAAGCTCTGCTTCATCAAGCATAGTGATACCTTGAGGCGTATCGCCTGATTTAACCCACTCAGTTAACGTTGTTTCAATCGCTTGCTCTGGAATTGCAGGTACTACTGGCAGGCTGCCCATTGTCTTACGTAGCAATGCCAATACATCTTCTGCTTTTTTGTAGCTACTAGCATCAACTACAATAAAGCCTTCTTTCGGCATGATCAGTGCGTAAGTGAAGTTACTGCGGCTGAAAGCACGAGGAAGAAGATCGATGATGATGTCTTCTTTTAGGCTGTCTTTCTCTTTCTTTTTCAGAGGAGTACCAGACTCCGCTTCAAGCGTTTCTACTTTTGCATTCAATGAATCTTTGATCACAGAAGCTGGAAGCATTTTCTCTTCTTTCTTTGCACAGATGAGAATGCGGTTTTCTGATACGTGCGTCATCATATCGCCGTGTCTACCCATCGCATTTACCCAACCAAACTTCTGTTTGTCTTGGCTACCACAAGGGGTAAAACGGAACTCTTCAAGTTGTTTCTCTAACTGATCTGCGTTGAAGTCTATATCACGATTAAAGCGATAGACGAGGCAATTCTTAAACCACATAAATATTTCTCATACCTTTATCTGAAGACGCTCATCATAGGAGATTTCGATCCATTTGTCTTATACCTGCAATAAAAATTAAAAGTGAAATGTTTGAGACAGTTATATGAAAATTTGTTTTCAAAGGTCACAAAAGTGTCATAATTAAACCAGATAATGCAATGCGTTGATTAAATACTAAGGCTATTCAATTATGTCGAGAAGGATTCTGGTCGTTGAAGATGAAGCACCTATTCGTGAGATGTTGTGTTTTGTACTTGAGCAAAAAGGCTACCAAGCAGTAGAGGCTGAAGATTACGATACAGCGGTAAACAAGCTATGTGAACCTTTCCCAGATCTAGTATTACTAGATTGGATGCTACCTGGTGGTAGCGGGATAAACTTTATCAAGCACATGAAGCGTGAAGAGTTAACTCGCAACATCCCAGTGGTGATGCTGACGGCTCGTGGCGAAGAAGAAGATAAGGTGCGTGGTTTAGAAGTGGGCGCTGATGATTACATCACCAAGCCATTTTCACCCAAAGAGCTCGTGGCTCGCCTGAAAGCGGTTATCCGCCGTGTAACGCCTACTGCATTAGAAGATGTGATTGATGTACAAGGCCTTAAGCTAGACCCTGTATCTCATCGTGTTACCGCAAGCGAAGGTCCAGTTGATATGGGACCAACAGAGTTCAAAATGCTGCATTTCTTTATGACTCACCAAGAGCGTGTGTACAGTCGAGAGCAACTACTGAACAACGTTTGGGGTACCAACGTTTACGTTGAAGATCGCACTGTTGATGTACATATTCGACGCCTGCGTAAAGCACTTGAATCTGCAGGTCACGATAAGCTAATTCAAACGGTTCGCGGCGCGGGCTACCGTTTTTCTACAAAGGCTTAATGTGGCTTCGCTACCCAGTTTACGGAGTCCTGAATGGTTGAAAAGTTAACCTGGAAAAAGCTGGCTTGGGAGCTGGCTTTTTTTTACGCACCTTGGGTTTTAGTCGGTTGGATATTCGGCTACTTACCTTGGTTATTGCTGGCTGCTACGGTATTGCAGCTCGGCTGGCATCTACATTATCAAATGCGTTTGTCCGCTTGGTTATGGGATGAAAAGCGTTTAACACCACCATCAGGTTCTGGAAACTGGGAATCTCTGTTTAACGGTATTTATCGTATGCAGCAGAGACAGCGCCGTAAAAGAAAAGAACTGACTAACCTGATCCGCCGTTTCAGAAATGGTGCTGAATCCTTACCCGATGCCGTTGTGGTGTTTCGCGGTGAAGGCAATATTGTTTGGTGTAACAAGCTTGCTCAGTATTTACTGGGTTTTCGCTGGCCAGACGATTCAGGTCAACCGATCTCTAACTTGATCCGCACGCCGGACTTCATCAAGTATCTTAATAAACAAGACTTTTCAGAACCGTTAGAGATGCCTTCGCCACTTAACGTGGAGCGCATGCTTGAGCTGCGTATCGTGCCTTACACTGAAGGTGAGCATTTGATGGTAGTACGTGATGTTACCCAGCTAAAACAACTGGAAGGCATGCGTCGTAACTTTTTCGCTAACGTTTCTCACGAGCTACGCACTCCAATGACCGTACTTCAGGGCTATCTTGAAATGACGGAAGATCCAGACATGGTCGTTGGGCCTATGTGGCCTAAGGCTCATGGTGTGATGACAGAGCAATTGAATCGCATGAACAGTTTGGTCAATCAGCTTCTTACTCTTTCTAAGATAGAAGCGGCGCCAATGCATGAATTGGATGAAGTGGTTAACGTTCCGGCGATGTTGGAAGTTCTTGAAAAAGAAGCCGCTAGTCTCAGTGGAGAGCGAGAACACAAGCTGGAATTTGATATTGATAAGAGCTTACGCGTATTAGCTGATGAAGATCAGTTAAGAAGTGCGATATCGAATCTAGTTTACAATGCAGTGAAATACACGCCGTCTGGTGCGACCGTAAAGGTGCGTTGGTACCAAACCAGTCAAGGCGCGTGTTTGGATGTGTCAGACACTGGAGACGGTATCGAACCACAACACTTGCATCGACTTACAGAGCGTTTCTATCGTGTTGATAAAGCGCGTTCACGCGATACTGGTGGTAGTGGTCTTGGGTTAGCGATTGTGAAGCATGCGCTTAGCCATCATGACTCACATTTAGAAATTCAAAGTGAAGTTGGCGTTGGTAGCCGATTCCATTTCACGCTACCTAATCGATTGACCGTGTCATGAGTTGTTTGACTCGCAGGATGCGTTTACCCGTCAGCTTATTGTTAACATTTGCTTTGGTTAACCCAGTTCATGCCGAGCAAGGTGTAGATTCTCTTCCTGATTATTCTAAGGTACCGGGTATTTCTGGCAGCTTGTTGTCTGTCGGTTCGGATACTTTAGCGGGAATGACTACGTTATGGGTTGAAGAGTTTAAGTCTTACTACCCGAACGTGAATGCTCAAGTTCAGGCTTCTGGATCATCCACTGCACCTCCTGCATTAACGGAAGGTACTGCTCACCTTGGGCCGATGAGTCGTCCAATGCGCCTACGAGAAGTGGAAGCGTTCGAAAGGGAGCATGGCTATAAGCCGACGGCGCTTCGAGTTGCTATCGACGCGATTGGTCTTTTTGTACATCGTGATAATCCTATCGAGGGGCTTAATTTTCGCGAAATTGACAGCATATTTTCAGAGACATTGCGCTGTGGCGCGACTAAGCCGCTAAATAATTGGCAAGATTTAGGTATCAGCCAGCCATGGGCAAAACATAGATTCCAACTGTTTGGTCGTAATTCCGTTTCGGGAACCTACGGCTACTTCAAACAAAACGCATTATGTAGTGGCGACTTCAAAAACCGAGTCAATGAACAGCCAGGATCTGCGTCGGTTGTACAGTCGGTCGCTTCATCAATCAGCGGGATAGGGTACTCAGGTATTGGTTATCGAGTGGCCGGTGTTAAGTTAATTCCTATCGCAGAGTACGGTTCTGATTATGTAGAGCCGACTCGAACGAATATCTTGAGCGGTGATTACCCTCTATCTCGCTTTCTTTATGTGTATGTGAATAAGCACCCAGATAAACCACTTTCTCCTGTTGAAAGAGAGTTCCTCACTTTTGTGTTCTCAAAGCAAGGGCAAGAACTGGTAGAGAAAGATGGTTATTTAGCGATACCGTCAGAGTTTGCTGAGCAAGAGTTGGCAAAAATCGGACTCTGATTTAGGTACAATGAACGTAGAAATTTAACGTATGAACAGCTTGCTAGCCGCAGGCTGTTTTTATTTTGTAGGCGCATCATTCAAGCTTCAACGACCACCCAACATCTTGCCAGCGTCGTTGTTCTTCTTTGAGTTCATAATCAAGCAGTTGATTTTCAGCTAACCAGTCGATGGTATCTCCTTCTAAACACCAATTCTCATCTTGCTCAATGGTTAATTTTACATTCGGTATTGGCGATTGGCTTCGCTGTCGATTGAGCAGGATTGCTATCCTCAGTATTCGAATTAACAACGCTACCTGCCCTGTATTGAATAGCGTGAGATCCGGTAAGTAACTAAGCTTAATCGCTTTTCTTTGATAGCGAACTAATGTTGAGATCAGACGCTGCTGCTCAGTATTGAAACCGGGCATAGTCGTATGTTTAAGTAGATAAGCTGAATGACGGTGATAACCTTGGAATGCGATACTTTGTCCAACTTCATGAAGCAATGCAGCCCATCCAATTAGATCATAAAGTTCATTATTTACCGCAGTACTCACCTGAGGTTGCGCTTGTTTCAGTAATGAAAGGGCGAGTGCTTTGACTTTCTGGCCATGAACTACGTCAACATGGTATCGAGAGACAAGCGTTTCGGCGGTTCTTGTTCGAACATCAATATCTTTAAACCGATCTTCCATGTCATAAAGAACCCCTTCTCTTAAGGCACTATCGGAGAAATGCAATTCATTGATGTTGAGCATATCCATAACTGCTGAAAGAATGGTGACGCCAGCGGCAAACACCGGCTTTCTTTCATCACTTAAACCTGAAAGGTCTAATCCCTTAGATGATGGAAATTCACATAAGTGGTTCTTCAAATAGGATAGGCGTTGCGGCGTAATGAGACCATCGGTGAACCCTAGGCCAATGAGTACCTCTTTTATTGATTTAGCCGTCCCTGATGAGCCAAAGGCAACTTCCCAAGAGATTTGTTTATATTCTTCAATTAATGGCATCAACAGGCGAGTAGCAGAGACATAAGCATCGGAGAAGTGCTGTGATGTCAGTCCTCCATCGGCAAAGAAGCGCTGAGTAAAACTGACGCATCCCATCGGTAAGCTACGCATTATTTGGGGTGTAAAGCCTTGCCCTGCGACGATTTCGGTACTCCCGCCACCGATATCAATAACTAATTTGGACTCGGAAGCGGCTTGAGTGTGCTCTACGCCGTTATAGATAATTCGAGCTTCTTCTTGACCTGAGATGATCTCTATTGGAAAAGGAAACAATGGTTTAGCTTGCTCTAAGAAGTCTTTGGTATTTTTAGCCTTTCTTAGGGTATGAGTCGCGACGACTCTGACATCATCAAGTTCAAAATCCGCTAGTCGTTCTGCGAATACCTTGAGGCACTCCAATCCCCGTTCGATAGCGCTTTCGGATAAGAAGTTACGCTCATCCAACCCATCGCCTAACCTCACTTTCTGTTTATGTCTGCTGACTAATTGCAGGTGTTGTTCGAATACTCGGGCAACCACCATATGAAAGCTGTTCGAACCTAAATCGATAGCGGCAATACATCGAGAATGTTTGTTATCAATTAGCGGCATGACTTCTTCTCTTGTTTGTTCTTCTTGCGAGCAAGTTTCTCCATACGTTTAATATAGTGGTAAGTGGAGAGTTGTGACGTCGGGTAATCAAGTGAGTTTGCTGGTGGTTGTATGTAAGGGTTGCTCATCGATTGCTCTAGCACTCGGGCTTTGTTGCTGTCATCGAAATGAAACTCGGTGATATCGATAATGGTTTGCTTGATCTTTGGATCTAAAATTGGGGCTGCAACTTCGATGCGATGATCAAAGTTTCGTGTCATCCAGTCGGCAGAGGAGATATAGACTTTTGGATTTCCAGCGTTACCAAAGATCATCACTCTTGGGTGTTCGAGAAAACGATCGACCACACTAACAATCTCAATCTGCTCACTGATGTTGGGGACTCCTGGTACGAGAGAGCACATACCACGAATGACCATTCTCACTTTTACATTGGCTTGGCTGGCCTGATAGAGCTTCTCAATGATCTCTCGGTCGACCAAATTGTTGAGTTTTAGAGTGATGCTTGCAGGCTTGTTCTCTATCGCGTTTTGTATTTCATTATCTATCAATTGATACAGACGTTTTCTTGTATTCTTTGGTGACACAATCAGTTGTTTGAACTGTGATTCTTGATAAGGGTTTTCAATGTACTTAAAGGCTTGTCTCACCTCTTGGGTCAAATCTTCATTCGCAGTGAGCAGAGAAAAATCGGTATACACGCGCGCTGTTACTTCATGAAAGTTACCGGTGCCAATATGAGCGTAATGCGCCGTATGCTTGCCTTCTTTCCGTTTAATGAGCAGCAGCTTAGAGTGAATTTTCAAACTTGGGATACCATGGATGACTTTTATACCGGCTTCTTGAAGTTTCTTTGTCCACTGAATATTGGCTTGTTCATCAAAGCGGGCTTGCAGCTCAACGACGACAGTTACTTTTTTACCATTGTGTGCCGCATCGATGATCGAGCTAAGGAGTTTTGAGCCTTCTGCAACACGGTAAACGTTTATTTTTATGGAGGTTACCTTCGGGTCAAAGGAAGCCTGCCTCACGAGTTCAGTAATGTGATTAAAGGTGTGATAAGGGTAATGCAACAAGATGTCACGAGCTTTGATCGCTTCGAAATAGTTTGGGTAGTGACTGAAATGCGCGCACTTAATCACGGGTAGTGGACGATTAACTAAATCACGTCGATTAAGGCTTGGGAACTCAGAGAAATGTTTGAAGTTATGATAGCGACCTCCGGCGATAACACTGTCGTAGTCAGATAGTTTTAGTCTGACTTGTAAGAAACTGAGCATTTCAGCTGGCATTTCTGACTCATAGATAAGGCGTATCGGTAGTGCCGTTAAGCGCTGTTCTAAACCTAAAGACATAGATTCTAATAAGCTGCTTTCATTGTTCTCTTGAAGGTCATAATCGGCGTCACGAGTCATTTTTATAGCAAAACAACGTAATGAGTCATACTCAAAGAACCCTTTGAGCAAGTCATCTAAACAAAATCGAACTATATTATCTAACAAGATCAAAGTCGTACGCTGTGAACCAGAAGCTTCCGGTAGCTTAACAAACCGAGGGAGGGCTTCTGATGGAATTTCGAGTAACACGTATTGAGAAGATGTCTCTCGCTCAATGTCGATGGCTAAGTAACTTTGCTCGTCTTTCATAATATTGAGCAACTGGCTATCTTCGTTCAAGAGAAACGGAGTTAAATGTGGAAGCACTTTTTTCTTAAAGTACTTTTTGATCCACTCACTTTGCTCTTCGCTGATTTGCTGTTCGTTGACCAGAAAAATACGATTGCGCGCCAGTTCCAATAGTAAGTCGCTATACAGTTCATGGAATCGAGCATCGAGCTTACTTGCTTTGCTCTGCATTTGAGTTAGTAGGGTTTTCTGCGAGCTGGCAGGTAATTGAGGATCTTGAAGTAAGATCTTTCGTTTCACATCAGCAAATCGGACTTTGTAAAACTCATCGAGGTTTTTCGAGTAAATACCTAAAAAACGAACTCTTTCGATTAAGGGTACTGATTTGTCGGCTGCTTCTTGGAGCACTCTTTCATTGAAGGATAACCAGCTAAGTTCTTTTGTGACATAGTCTTTTTCCATCGAGATGATAATCCTTTAGTGCTGGCTATAGAGCTGATTACTTTAATTTAGAATGACAAAATTCACAAAATCTATGATCTTACTTTAAGAAATATGGTCAACAAACTTGTTATTAGTTTCAGTTGTTTAACGTAACTTGTAATATAATTGTCATCTAACGTACATATTATGTCAGTAGCTAAAAAAAGGTAGATAAACAGATGGCTTCAGCCCAATTTTCATTGAAAGAGCGCGACAAAAAAAGATGGTTGAAAGATCGTCTCGTCCGTTTTTCGGTGACATGTGGTGCAGTCAGTGTTCTAGCTGCTCTGGTGCTGATCTTTGTTTACTTGGCGATGGTCATTTTACCGGTATTTTCTGATACTGGTTTAGAGACTGACCAAGCCGTGAAGACCGTTGCTGTAGAAAAGCCTATCGCCTTATCCGTAGATGAATACGGTCAGCATGCGTTTACTATCGAAAAATCCGGTTTGGTTCAGTTTTGGGATTTAGAGTCTCAAAATACACATTCTTACTTTGAGCGTAATGTTTTAGCTAAACCCATCGCTTTTTCTCGAAATACCCCATCTGAAAACTGGTTTGCCTTTGCCGATAGCGCAAGCAACCTTACCTTTTTCTACCCTGAGTATAGTGCGCCCGTGCTGCAAAAGGGCAGTGAAGCCGAACCTAAAATTGAGCAAATCGATCTCCCTGAACCATTTTTAAATGATGAATCATCAAACGGAGCAACAATCGAAAAATTCGCGTTCTCTAAGAATGGACGTGGTATCACGGTTGCCGCTCAGCTAAGCGATCAACGAGTTTTGGTGAAGTGGTACCAGAGTGATGTTACTGGTCAGTATGTTTTTCAGAAGAGTCAATGGCTGTCGGATAAGTTGGGTTTACAGCAACAGTTGTTAGTCACACCTGATGGTCAAACCTTATATCTTCGAGCACAATCGGATTTAGTGGTATTGAAGTTATCAGATAACGGTTTTGATGTTCGTGAAGTGATTGATCTTAGCTTGAATGATGCGAAGCACTCGGTGAAAAGTATCGATTTACTATCTGGGGCCTATTCGCTGTTGGTTACGCATGAGGACGGACAGGTTTCTCAGTGGTTCGATGTACTCAAAGATGAAAAGCGTAGCCTGACCCATATTCGAGACTTCCAACTTGCTGAACAAGTGCAATTTATTTTGCCCGATACTTATAGAAAGGGTTTTTATAGTTTCTATAAGAATGGCACATTACAAAGCCACTATACGACCAGTGAAAAGCTGTCGCTGTTCGAGCGCGCATTTGATAAGTCACCACAATTAGCGGCTATGTCTGCCAACGAACTGCATCTGGCTACGTTGATTGATGGCACCATCAGTGTGGCTAAGGTCGATAACGAATATCCGCAAATATCATTCTCATCGCTTTGGCAAAAAGTCTGGTACGAAAGCTACCCAGAGCCGCAATACGTTTGGCAATCAACGTCGGCGAACGATGACTTTGAAGAAAAATTCAGTTTAGTCCCTATCACGTTTGGTACCATCAAGGCCGCTCTGTTTGCGATGATGTTTGCCGTGCCAGTTGCTGTGCTCGGAGCCATTTACACCGCATACTTTATGTCTCCAAGAATGCGAAGAGTCGTGAAGCCGTCGATAGAACTGATGGAAGCTCTTCCGACCGTTATCATAGGGTTCTTGGCTGGGCTTTGGTTTGCTCCAATTGTCGAAACGCATCTAACGGCAGTCTTCTCATTAATGGTGTTGTTACCACTGAGCACATTGTTGACTGGACTTGTTTGGTACTGTTTGCCGAAGATGGTGACGAGCCGCTTCGCTAATGGTTGGCACGCCTTGATATTGATTCCGGTATTGATGATTACCGTGGTCGCTGTATTTGCTGGTGGAAACAGCATTGAAGCCTTGTTGTTTGATGGTGATATTCGCACCTTCTTAGCTAGCTATGGCATCGACTTTGATCAACGTAATGCGTTGGTGGTTGGTTTCGCTATGGGCTTCGCTGTCATCCCTACCATTTTCACGATTGCAGAAGACGCTATTTTCTCTGTGCCAAAACATTTATCCGATGGCTCACTGGCGTTGGGGGCGACGGCGTGGCAGACCCTAATTTATGTGGTGTTATTGACGGCTAGCCCAGGTATCTTTTCAGCGGTCATGATGGGACTAGGGAGAGCGGTTGGCGAAACCATGATTGTCTTGATGGCTACAGGTAATACACCAATTCTCGATTGGAATATTTTGGAAGGGATGAGGACGCTATCCGCAACGATTGCTGTCGAACTACCAGAATCCGAGGTAGGTGGTTCTCACTTCCGTTTGTTGTTCTTAGCTGCACTCTTGCTGTTCATTTTCACGTTCGCGGTGAACTCAGTCGCAGAGTGGGTTAGACAAAGACTGAGAGATAAATATCGTGCGCTGTAGTTTTAAAGGTTCACCTCAACCTCTATCAATGGCTCTTAGCTGTTTGATTAGCGTATCTCACAAACTTGGCTTTTTCTTGGGTTCAGCACGTCAGAGCAAGGTCGTCCATGATGAATAAACTGAAGTCATTATTGTCTTGGATTAAATCAGGCTCTCCGTGGATTTGGCTTACGGGCGGTGCGGTGAGCATCAGTATGCTCTCTGTTCTTGGTCTAATGCTGTTGATTGGCTGGAAGGGTTTAACCTATTTTTGGCCAGCTCCTTTGTATCAATGGCAAGTCGACTCCAAAGACTTATCGTTAGTAGTCGATCTTGACGAAACGGTATCAAAGCAAGATGTATTGATTGGTCAGTTATATGAACGTAAATACATCCCGATAGAGCAAGTTCCACAAGTACACGACCTCTTGTCGCCTCAAAATTTGTCGACGGGACTAATTCAGCGCTTAAGTATCAAAGTCGCCAACAGAGAACTGTACCCTGCGGACTTTGTTTCTATTCTGGATGTTAACTTACGAGAACCAACAACGCCGCTTGATTGGATTGTGATTGAACGAAGTCGAGGTGGTTATTTCTTTGGTAAGCCGGTGGGTTTTAAAACCGCTTCTGGCACCTTTGATTCGAACATAGACCAAAAACTCGAACAAGGCTTGGCGTTCGCTGATACGTTACGTAAAGAAACGTCGCGTGTTGTGAACCAAGAAATCCGCAATATCAGTTGGCAATTGGAAAATCTGCGCTTAGAAAAACGTAAGCTTGAACTCAATGAGTCAGTGAGCGACGAATATCTTAAAACCTATACTCAAACTAAACTGGAACTAAATCGCCAGTTAGCGGAAGCAGAAGTAAAGCTTGAGCATCTTAGAACACAGCTCAATGTCGAAAGCTTGTTGGTGGAAGATATGACAGGAGAGCAGGTTGAAATTTCGCTCAGTCATATCTTGGATTATTGGTACCCGAATAATATGTCTTATCTTGAAAAGGTTGGGCATTGGGGCAAACAAGTTTGGAAGTTCTTATCAGAGAATCCACGAGATTCAAACTCTGAAGGAGGGGTGTTTCCTGCGATCTTCGGCACTGTGTTGCTGGTTATTCTCATGTCGATCGTAGTGATGCCACTTGGTGTCGTTGCTGCTATTTATCTCCATGAATATGCAAAAAACAATGCACTGACACGTTTGATCCGTATTGCTGTAATTAACTTAGCGGGTGTACCGTCGATTGTGTATGGCGTATTCGGCTTAGGTTTCTTTGTGTATACCATCGGTGGTTCTATCGATTCTTTGTTTTATGCAGAGCGATTGCCAGCACCGACATTTGGTACTCCAGGCCTGTTATGGTCCGCATTGACCTTGGCGGTATTAACATTGCCCGTTGTTATTGTAACAACGGAAGAGGGCTTAACGCGTATCCCTAGCTCGGTGAGACATGGTTCATTGGCGCTTGGCGCTACTCAATTTGAGACGCTTTGGCGCATTGTTTTACCAATGGCAAGCCCTGCGATTATCACGGGGTTGATATTGGCAATCGCGAGAGCTGCGGGGGAAGTGGCTCCATTAATGCTGGTAGGTGTTGTGAAGCTAGCATCAAGCTTACCTGTAGATGGTCAGTTCCCATATCTACACTTAGAGAGAAAGTTCATGCACTTAGGCTTTCATATCTACGATGTTGGTTTTCAAACATCTAATATCGAAGCGGCACGGCCTTTAGTGTATGCGACTTCATTTTTACTGGTTACGGTGATCGTTGGCTTGAACTTAACCGCTATCAATATCCGTAATAACTTGCGTGAAAAATACCGAACCTTAGGACAAGATTAGATGTTCTCGATTAATGAAACCTTGGGTTACCAAGCACCACTTGATGTACATAACCTGAAGGATGAGCAAATTGCTATCTCGATTGAAGGGCTGAACCTTTATTATAAAGAGAGCCAAGCACTCGATGATATTTCAATGCAGATCCCTAAGGGGCAGGTGACGGCTTTTATCGGCCCTTCTGGCTGTGGTAAGTCGACTCTTTTGCGCTGCATTAATCGCATGAACGATCTTGTTGAAGGCTGTAAGGTTTCAGGAAAAGTGAAGCTTCATGGCAAGAACGTCTATCACCCTAAGGTGGATGTCGCGACTTTACGACGTCGTGTCGGCATGGTGTTTCAACGTCCAAACCCTTTCCCTAAATCTATCTATGAGAATGTGGTTTATGGATTGAGGTTGCAAGGTGTGAGCAACAGCCGAGATCTTGATGATGCAGTTGAACGCTCTCTGCGCGCCGCGGCGTTGTGGGATGAAGTGAAAGACCGTTTGCATGAAAACGCTTTTGGTTTATCGGGTGGTCAACAGCAGCGTTTGGTTATCGCTCGTGCGGTTGCCATCGAACCTGAAGTGTTGTTATTGGATGAGCCAACATCGGCACTCGATCCGATTTCGACATTGACGATTGAAGAGTTGATCAACGAACTTAAAACCCAATACACCGTTGTTATTGTTACTCATAACATGCAGCAGGCAGCTCGCGTGAGTGACCACACCGCTTTTATCCATATGGGTAAGTTGATCGAGTACTCAGATACTGATTCTATATTTACTTCGCCATTGAAAAATCAAACGGAAGACTACATTACAGGTAGGTACGGCTAACGTTTAAGTTCGCGCTATCTAGAGCTAAGTCACTCTGAAATAAACGACTTTATTCATTTCTTTTAAGGAGCTGACATGCATTTTGGTCGCCATATCTCAGGACAGTTTAATGTCGAATTAGAATCTATCCGTACACACGTATTAACTATGGGTGGATTGGTAGAGCAGCAGTTGTCATTTGCGATGCAAGCGCTTCATAAAGATGACGCGGAACTGGCCAAAAAAGTAATTCGTGACGACCATAAAGTGAATGCGATGGAAGTTTCAATCGATGAAGCATGTACTCGTATTATCGCGAAGCGTCAGCCGACTGCCAAAGATCTGCGTTTGATTATGGCGATCATCAAAACCATTACTGATCTAGAACGTATTGGCGATGTTGCTTCTAAAATCGCACAGGGTGCGATTGAGATCCCTTCTACGAAAGAGCAAAAGTTTCACGTCTCGTTAGAGCCATTGTGTCGTCAGGCAATTACTATGTTGCATCAAGTATTAGATGCTTTTGCTCGTATGGATGTCGATGCGGCGGCAGAAGTACATAAACTTGACGATAAGCTGGATGCGGAATATGAAGCTGTGATTCGTCAGTTGATGACGTACATGATGGAGGATCCTAAGAACATCCCCAATATTCTACAAGTGATGTGGTCAGCCCGTGCGATTGAGCGAGTGGGCGATCGTTGCCAAAATATCTGCGAATACATTATTTACTTTGTGAAAGGTAAAGATGTACGCCACCTTGGTGATCAAAGCCTAGATGACGCACTGAAGTAGGCATGAACTTTAGAAGTGAATTATTGCACCAAGGTTAAGGTTGATTGTTGTGTCGTAAGGCACGAAGGTCTTATTGTGATCAAAAATATTCATATCAACACCAGCACGTAGCCCAAGCATTGGTGTCGCTTGGTACACGTAGGCACCGCCTAGGCTTAAACCATGTGCAGTCTTCTCTTCAACTTCGCCTGAGCGCGTTTTTGTACCGTCATAACTCGCTACACCAATCTCCGCCTGAAAGCCGTGGTTTTGGTTTCTTCCAAACATGTTCTGGATACCAACGCGATACGCATCAACCGTTTCATCATATCGATCGCTGTCATACCATAGGTGAGAATAGCTCAGGTAAACTGCGCCTAGATTTGCCACATCAGTAATACCTGCTTGCATTCCAAAACCATGATAAGAACCAATCTTTAGTTCTGGGGATAAATGAAGACCATTTGAAAATGCAGAGGTTGAGAATAAAGCAGAAGCTAAAAGAAGTGTTTTAAATTTCATGGTACCACCGAAGTAATTGTTTGCTCTCCTTAGCATTAGGTCGCTCCATGTGTAAAACCAGTGAAGCAATTGAATAACACTCATATTGTAATATTTTAGAAAGAGTAGGCTAATTCGTATTGGTTATATCGGTGATAATGCCTACTTATTGGTACGCATGATTACTTTGCTCACAACCCAAACAGATTGTGAACAAAGTGTTTAATTGATGGAAAGCTATTCTTAGAACTTGTATCCGACAGTAAAAGATAACTGATCGATGTCATAGTCATCCATCATGATGAAGTTGAAGCGTAGGTCGGTATAAAGACCGAAATCAAAATTTGCTCTAACTCCGGTGCCTAGCAATAGGGAAGTATTGTTGTCTTTGATACTAGCACTACCGTCAGGCGTATTTAACGTGATCTTTTCCTCTACACGAGCAAGACCAATGGCACCGTATGGTTTTATATCAAAGTCATTGAGGAAGAATGCATAGCCGATGTCTGTGTCTATTTTGAAGGTTGAAACTTTAGTCTCATATCCATAGCCTTCAAATTTTTCATCTTCTTTACTCGTATCGGATGAAATGTTCACACCAAAGATTCGGTTGATGTCATAACCATATTCGAGCTTTAACCCGTTACCTAGATCGCTTCGAGAAAAATCAGAATCTAGGTGATCGACTTCACTAGAAACAATACCGAAACCAATACGATGTCCAGAATAGTCTTTCTGAGCATAAGCTGATGAAGCAGAAGTAATTGCGATAACGGTTAGTGCTGTAGTTAATAATTTCATATAAATAACGCTCTTAATGTTTAATTATTGCATCCTTATATTTGATTGACTCCCTGTCGATGGAGTGAATATTAAACAGTGTTATATTTTTAAGCTAAATAGGTTCTCGTATATCTGTAATAAGCATTACTTATTAATCTGTTGTAATAGCGCATCTTTGATTACATCGAAAAGCCAAGATATTAAAGGGTTGTTACGATTTTTTGTGTGTATATGGCTGTAAACGCTTATGTTTTTATATTTGGCATCAAGATTTACATCTATAGCCCGCAGTGTTGGATAGTTATCTATGGGGAATAGGTTGGAATGAGGCATGTACATATCGGAGTTCGCCACGACATCGATGATAGCCATCAACATTTCGGAGCGGAAGCCAATACTGTGTGGAATTGAACGTGATTCTAATATGTTGGCCGCATGGCTAAAACTGTCGTTCCAGCCGGGAGATATCATTGATGCTATTTCAAAACCTGCTAATTCTTCAGGACTCACGGAAGCTTGTTTAATTGGGTGATCTTTTCTTACAAATAATCGGCCTGTAATCTCAACCAGTTTTTTTACATAGATCTCTTTTGATGTAAAAGGGAGCTCGTAAGCCACGCCTAGCAGAACCTCTCCTTTCTGTATATCTTCACAAGATGAAGTAGACCAGCTTACTAGCTCGAGTTTCGAGTTTGGCGCTTGGCTCATGAGTTCTTTGTATAAGGTGCCGGATAAGCAAGCGAGTACCACAGGAGATAGCGCGATCTTTATAGGGTAGTCAATGTCGTTGGGATCAAATTTATTGGATGCATTTACTGCCGTCATCAAGCCATCAAAGTGAGGTGTTATCTCATTGATGAGTTGCTCACTGAACGAGGTAGCTTGCAATCCTCCATGAACCTTTACGAAAAGGTCATCGTTGAAGTGGTGTCTTAGCTTTTGTAGGGCTTGGCTAACCGCTGGCTGAGAAACGAATAAACGCTCCGCAGCCTTTCTGGTGTTTTTTTCTTGATAAACGATGAGGAATGTTCGTAACAGGTTTAAATCAAGAGTACTGAATAAGTCTTTAGCCATATCTATCCGTGAAAAGTTTACTGCACTATTAAACCTAATATACGTTAGCGGGATAGATTAGTCAGTGAGGTTATCTTAGATTTTTGTTAATGGCTATTGCTCTTAAATAGCTAGGGCGGCTCTCATATCGGATATTTTTCTAGCATCAGTTACCGGGATTTGATAATCATCAACGTTATCGTTACCCATTTGAGCACTAGAGCTCTTTTCCATTCGGCTCGGTCTTGTCGATTTACCTGAAAGATGAAGTGCAGGCACTTGGGTATTGTTTCGAATAATCTTAGCATTTGTTGCGTTGACGCCAGCCCCAGCCATGATATCGATTCTTCCATCGGCTTGCTTGACCATATCCGCTAATACATGGATGCCTTGTTCGGCATTAACAGCAAGCCCTGATGTCAGGATTCTTTCACATCCAAGTGAGATGACCTGTTCTAAAGCAACTTGGTAATCGGTACATTGATCTATGGCTCTATGAAACGTCATTCCAAGATTCAATGAGTGCGCTTTGTCAGCCAGTTGATGCATTTTTGGCATATCAATACTTCCGTTCGGCGCTAATACACCAAGTACGACTCCATCCAACCCAGCACTTGCACAAGCTTCAATATCTTCAAGCATACATAGCATATCGTCATTATCGAAAATGAAGTCGCCTTGTCTTGGTCGTATCATCGCGTAGACAGGAACGGACGAAATTTTTGCCGCTTGTTTCATCATTCCGAAGCTTGGAGTTAACCCGCCAAGTGCCAATGACGAGCAAAGCTCAATTCGATTCGCGCCGCCAGACAGCGCGTTGTGTAGAGATTCTAAGTTATCGATACAGACTTCAATTTCGATGTTCATCATGTTTGCTCATTTAAAGAGATACTGACTAAATAATAGCAATCTAGGTATGATTTTGAATAGGTGTTAGCAGAGGGAAATAGGGGTAAACTTTTGCTTTGTCGCTACCCCAATTCACTTTCAGGTAGGGGAGTGGTGAGGTCGTGTAAAAACAAAAAGCCCGAAGCGTTAACTTCGGGCTTTTAATAGGACTTTACTTCTTAACTGATTGGCGGTGCGCTTTGCGCTATTAGGTTATGCTTTATTTCTCTTTATAGAGAGTCTTCCAACCATTAACCCGTGTTGAGTTCGGGCTTAAGAGGTAATTACTTGCTTAGGTCGTCAGCGTGCTCAGATAGGAACGCTGCAACACCTGTTGGTGATGCGTCCATACCTGCTTTGCCTTCTTCCCATTGTGCAGGACAAACTTCACCGTTCTTCTCGTGGAAGTTTAGTGCGTCTACCATGCGTAGCATTTCGTCGATGTTACGACCTAGTGGAAGATCGTTAACTACTTGGTGACGTACAAGGCCGTCAGCGTCGATTAAGAAAGAACCACGGAAAGCAACGCCTGCTTCTGGGTGCTCAACATCGTATGCTTTGCAGATCTCGTGCTTAACGTCAGCAATTAGAGGGTATTTAACTTGACCGATACCGCCATCAGCGATAGCAGTGTTACGCCATGCGTTGTGAGAGAATTGTGAATCGATAGAAACACCAATTACTTCAACGCCTTTAGCTTGGAAATCTTCTAGACGGTTGTCGAAAGCGATTAGCTCTGAAGGACAAACGAAAGTGAAGTCTAGTGGGTAGAAGAAAACTACAGCTTTCTTACCTTTAGTGAATTCTGCGAAGTTGAAGTTATCAACGATCTCACCGTTACCTAGAACAGCTGCTGCAGTAAAGTCAGGGGCTTGACGACCTACTAGTACCATTTGGAATCTCCTAAAAAATTAGTTGGCCCAACACATCTTTGTTTGGGCTCCGTTTCTACGGGACAAACTATAGTACAATCGGTACTATAGAAAAAAGCGAATTAAATAGATTAAGTTAATCGAAAAAAGCGATGAGCTTAATCTTTGTCCAGTCCTTAGGTCTACTGACCTTTACGTAACTTATCCTACTCATATTACAAAGTAATTTCATGAATAAATGGCCAAGTCTTAAGCAGCTTCACTATCTTGTTACCCTTCACGAAACCCGTCACTTTAGCGATGCGGCGGATCGCTGTTTCGTCAGTCAATCTACGCTAAGTAAAGGCATTCAAAACCTCGAAGAGCTGATTGGTTGTCCTCTTTATGAGAAGAAAGATAAAAAGAGCCCATTGGTTTTCACTCAAGCGGGTGAGCTGGTGGTTAAGCACGGTCGAGAGCTATTGGCGAAAGGGCAAGATCTTGTCGAACTTGGAAACTTGTGTAATGGGGATGCGATGCAAGGGCAGCTAAGAGTCGGGTGTATCCCTACCATTGCGCCATTTCTTCTGTGTGATTTGGTTCAAGAAGCCAATCATCGTTTTCCTCAGTTGAACTTACTGTTACGTGAAGACACGACGACTAACTTATTGGCTGCATTACGTCATGGTGAGTTAGATGTGTTGATTCTGGCTCTGCCTGTCGATATCGACAACATGGAGAGTAAAGTTGTCGGGCAAGACCCGTTCAGAATGGTGATCAGTCGTAATCAAGCCGATGGCATTCGTGTTCCGATTAAATACGATGATTTGCCAGATGAGTCTGTATTCTTGTTGGAGAACGAGCACTGTTTAACCGAACATGCGGTGTCAGCGTGCAAGTTAACTGATAAAGAGAAGATCAATCCGTTCACGGCAACGAGCTTGCACACATTGGTGCAAATGGTAGCAAATGGTTTAGGAACCACCTTTATTCCGCAGATGGCTATCGACCACGGTTTGCTTGAAAACCAAAACCTAGTGGTGATCGATCCTCCAGGCCAACAGGCATACCGAGACATTGGTCTTGTCTGGCGACCAAGTTCGTCGCGTCTAGAGACATTCCATCAGTTAGCGGATGTGGTTTCTGAGTTGTTGTAATAAGTAGTCTGAGTTATAGATGTCCCCACCCTACCTTGCATAGTGGCAGGGTAAGGCTCGTATTTAATTATTTTTTGTAAACTGGTGGTATTTTAATACGGCATATAAACATTTTAATGCAATAAAGCTAAGCATTATGTTTAAAGGCTCCATTGGCAGATCATAAAAAAATCCAATTCCAATGTCTAGCAGTGGGGTTAGCGCTAAAATAATTGCATAGAATCGATTTATTGAACTATTTACATAATAAGATGATAATAATATAACTATAGTTTTTACTAATTCGGTAGCTAAAGGAATTAAAGAATCCCCCCCTGATATTATTAGGCTCATACCTATGAAAAATAACATAAATAAACTATAAAATTTGAATAATCTACTAGATAACCTGATTGTTTTTATTGAATCCATTCTTTTTACTATAGGTTTATATAACCTGTAGTATTTGATGATATTTTTATTCATTACACATTTCTTCAGTGATGGCGAATTTTTCAAATATACCACGCGAGCTTTTTAATTCTAGTTCTGGGCCACAGTATATATGAGTTGGGCTGTTTATTTTATAATCTTCCATTTTAAAATAATATAGAAAAGAAAGAATGAACGATATAGCAAGTAAAACATATGAAGTTTTATTCTTCATTCTAATATGATCTTTCTTTGTTTTAAATATTAATTTTAATTGAACTATACTTATGAAAAAAGCCCAAAAGAAAGCAGGAGTAAGTAGTATTGATAAGAGATATATTTTATCGGTTCTATAAGAGCCGAGTGGGAAGTATAATATAGGGTAAGAACTGATTAATAATATAATCGTAAACCTAATAGCTTGTTTGTGCTTGCGTAGTTTCATATCTTTTCCTGTGTTCATTCTGCTACAGCACTGTTAGCTGCTAGTAAGTGATTGAAATTTATATTTTTTAATTTTATTTAACCTGATTTTTATCGGAAGTTATGATCTGCTGTAAATCTTATTCAATCTCGATAATTTATTCGATAGATAAACCTGAGTTTTCTAGTTGTATGGATTTCTAGGTCTTGTTAAGTGAGACTTTAAAGCTCCATAAATTAAATAAAAAATCACTGCAATACTCATATAAGCAGGAAGTGTTCCAAACAAGGATGAATAAACATCAAGTAGGCTACTATTTTTATTTCCTAGTATTATTTTTCCCCATCGTTGATAAATAATACGTTATAGTATCGCTTCTCTATCAATTCAAAATTGAACTTATGTACAGAGCGCTTTCCCTCTATATCTAATAGATAGTAATAGGTTTTTAACCCTCTCATATGGACGTTAATATGATCAAGTTGTGTTACTTTTGCTTGTTTTTCTATGCCAGATGTCCAGAATTTGTATGTATCTCCAACAATTTCGTAAAGTGCAAAAGATACAACAGCATAGCCTATTAGAAAAAAGAAAACTTTAAATATGGGAATGATTTATTCATAAACCGCTACCACATTTTTCTTTTGAAAGCGCAAACTTTTCTAAAAGCCCCAGAGAACTTCTCATCTTTAATATTGATCCGCAATATACATGACTAGTGCTTGTTTCTTTATACTCTTCAACCTTAAAGTAATAAAAAGTAGATAGCGATATGGCTATGATAAAATAAATACCGATATGATGATTTTTAGTTTGGTACTTATCATCCCTATTTTTTATTATCAGTGCTAACTGTGCCACGGTAAACACTAAGAGAAAAAATACAAAAAATGAGCTTAGTACAGTAACAAAGTAAACTCTATCTGAATCATACTCTCCAGAAGGGAAGTATATGAATGGGTAACTGCATACAGTGATGATAACTAGGCATATTATTGAATTTTTATAGTTTGATACTTTCATTTGTACTCTAAAGAACCGTAACTTTTTGGGCTCCTCATTATGAGATGCCAGTATATTCTCCGAACCATTAAGTGGACCAAATGAATAGTCGTCAATTGCTTTTATATAAGTTTCCAACACTCCGGAAGAAGCAGCTACATCCTCTACTGTGAATGTAACAACAGTGATACAAGCAATGACAGGAGCTGAATTCGTTATAACCTCTGCATCAAGCCTATTGATAAATATGATTTTTTCACTTTATTACGGAGGTGGTTGTATATGGCGGGTAATATAAACTTCATCAATACATTATTCAACTGGTTTTATATTTGATATGGTGTGCGGATTGGTTGTTTATTGTAATGAGTTACGGGGTAAGCGGCAGTGCATTTCTATCGATTAAAGTTACCTAATATTGAGCCTCATAGTTTTATGAGGCTCTTCTTATTGTCATATCACTCTACTTCCGCTTCTTCTGGCTCGACTTCTTCCTGTAGCTCTAATAAGTTAATCGCTATCGTGACAAAGTCGCTGTCTGTAATAATGCCTACTAGTTCGTGGTTTTCTACGACAGGTAAACAGCCCACTTTGTGTTTCTGCATATAAACAGCTGATTCTTTCAATCCTGCTCGTGGTTCTACAGACATTACGCTTTTGTGCATGATGTCGTTGAGCGGTGTAGCAAGAGTAAATGATTGAGCTTGTGGGATGTTTTGCAGGCTGGATTCTTGAGCGGCTAGAACGTCTCGCTGTGTGACGACGCCAAGTAGTTGCCTCTCGGAATCAACGACCGGAATATGGCGGATATCAAGCGCTTCCATCATGTGCTTAGCATCGGCCAGTGAGTGTGAGCGCAATAGGGTATGAGGGTTGCGAGTCATCATATCTTCAACCTTGATCATACGAACCTCCTTCTTTTTCATTTGTTGCTATTACTATAGTTTTTTATCCAAAAAATAACTGAGATCTGACGCATTCTTGGGTGAGTTTTATGCAACTAATTCTTTAGTTTGAGGTGGTGAATCAGTAGCACTATTTTACGCCTTTTTACAATAATCCAGTGCTGTAAACCTTGCTATTGCGGCTCGTGTGCCTATACTAGCCCACTGCGAAATTTTTAGTCGTGTTTGTGATGTGTTTCTGGTAACGATTGACTTACCGTAACGATTGATCTGCAACCATGATTTATTCTTCGTCAACAGCACAAATCTCATCAACTAAGACAAGACTACAAACATGCAAGTTTCAGATTTTCACTTTGACCTACCAGATGAACTTATTGCTCGCTACCCTCAAGAGGAGCGCACAGCAAGCCGCCTGCTTAAATTAGATGGCAACAGCGGTAACCTAGCTGATGGTTCGTTTAAAGACGTTTTAGACTTGGTTGAGCCAGGCGATCTTGTTGTTTTTAATAACACTCGCGTGATTCCTGCTCGTGTATTCGGTCGCAAGGCCTCAGGCGGTAAGCTTGAAGTGCTAGTGGAGCGTATGCTCGATGAGAAAAGCATTCTTGCGCATGTTCGTTGTTCTAAATCACCGAAGCCGGGCACGAAGTTGTTCCTTGGTGAGAACGATGAGTATGAAGCTGAAATGGTAGCGCGTCATGATGCGTTGTTTGAAATCCATTTCACATCCGATCAAAGTGTTCTAGAGATTCTTAACAGCGTTGGTCACATGCCACTGCCTCCTTACATCGATCGTCCTGATGAAGATGCAGATAAAGAGCGCTACCAGACTGTCTATAATGAAAAGCCGGGTGCGGTTGCAGCGCCAACAGCAGGTCTTCACTTTGATGACAAGCTCATGGCTGGCATGAAAGAAAAAGGTGTCGAGTTTGCTTACGTGACGCTTCACGTTGGTGCTGGCACGTTCCAGCCGGTAAAAGTAGATAATATCAACGATCACCACATGCACGCAGAGTACGTTGAAGTACCGCAAGAAGTGGTTGATGCCGTTGCAGCAGCAAAAGCTCGCGGCGGACGCATTATCGCTGTCGGTACAACCTCTGTGCGTTCACTAGAAAGTGCGGCTCAAGATGCATTGACAAATGGCACTGAGTTAGTTCCTTTCTTTGGTGACACAGAAATCTTCATCTTCCCTGGTTATGAATACCAGTTGGTGGATTGCTTGATTACCAATTTCCACTTACCAGAATCAACACTGATCATGTTGGTGAGTGCATTTGCTGGTTATGACAATGTGATGGGCGCATACGATCACGCAGTGAAGAGCGAATACCGTTTCTTCAGCTACGGTGATGCGATGTTCATCAATAAGAAAACGAGCTAATTTTAGCTGGTTATAAACGATATAAGCAGAATTTACGGGTGCTAGCAGTAAGCTAGGAGTCGGGCAGGGTGTCTGTCTAATCTCTCGCAAGGAATACGCGACCGCTCCTCATAGAACTCGCTAGATTGAACTTATGTTTAGCTTAAGGTTCTGAATTATCAGTCAGATTGTTTCTCTGGCATATTGGAGGCTTCGTGAAATTAAAATACGAACTTAAAAAAACAAACAGCGGCGCACGTCGTGGTCAACTTCAGTTTGAACGTGGTAGCGTTGAAACACCAGCATTCATGCCTGTAGGTACTTACGGTACGGTTAAAGGCATGACGCCTGAAGAAGTGAAAGACACAGGTGCTGAAATCTTGCTAGGTAACACGTTCCACCTATGGTTACGCCCTGGTCAAGAAATCATGAAACTGCACGGTGACTTGCACGATTTCATGAACTGGAAAGGACCTATCCTGACTGATTCAGGCGGTTTCCAAGTATTCAGCCTAGGTGCGACGCGTAAAATCACTGAAGAGGGTGTTCACTTCCGTAACCCTGTAAACGGTGACAAGATCTTCATGGACGCTGAAAAGTCGATGGAAATCCAAAAGGATCTAGGCTCAGACATCGTAATGATCTTTGACGAATGTACGCCTTACCCTGCAACGCATAAAGAAGCTAAAGACTCAATGGAGATGTCTCTTCGTTGGGCTCAGCGTTCACGCAATCACTTTGACAAGCAAGAAAACCCGAACTCACTATTCGGTATCGTTCAAGGTGGCGTATACGAAGACCTTCGTGATGTATCCGTTAAAGGCTTAACAGAGATTGGTTTTGACGGTTACGCTGTTGGCGGCCTAGCAGTAGGCGAACCAAAAGAAGACATGCACCGTATTCTTGAGCACACATGCCCTCAACTGCCTGAAGATAAGCCACGTTACCTAATGGGCGTAGGCAAACCTGAAGACTTGGTTGAAGGTGTTCGTCGCGGTATCGACATGTTTGACTGTGTAATGCCAACGCGAAATGCACGTAATGGCCACCTGTTTGTCACTGAAGGTGTGATCAAGATCCGTAATGCGAAGCATAAAACGGATACAACACCACTAGATTCAGATTGTGACTGTTACACTTGTAAGAACTACAGCAAGTCGTACTTGCATCATTTGGATCGTTGTAACGAAATCCTAGGTGCTCGACTGAACACGATTCATAACCTGCGTTTCTACCAACGAATTATGTCAGACATTCGTCAATCTATTGATGAAGACCGTTTTGAAGAGTTCGTTGCTGAGTTCTACGCAAGAATGGGGCGTGAAGTGCCACCGTTAGGTAAAGAATCTTAGTATTTCTTTTTTTGCGAGCCCCATCTCTATTCCTAGAGATGGGGCTTGAAAATAAAGGGGTACAACCCAATTAGACAAACAATTACCAAAATATAATAGAGGATGTTTTTAATGTTTATTTCTCAAGCTCACGCAGCAGTAGAAGGTGCACCAGCAGGCGGCGGTTTCGAAATGCTTATCATGCTAGGTATGTTCGCTGTGATCTTCTACTTCATGATCTACCGTCCACAAGCTAAGCGCGTAAAAGAGCATAAGAGCCTTATGTCTTCTATGGGCAAAGGCGATGAAGTTCTAACAAGCGGCGGTCTAATCGGTAAGATTACTAAGATTGCAGAAGACAGCGACTACGTTGCTATCGAACTGAACGCAAACAACGAAGTTGTTATCAAGAAAGACTTCGTTACAGCAGTGCTACCAAAAGGTACTCTGAAATCACTATAAACAGCTAGAGGATCCTCGCTGTGCTAAACCGTTATCCGTTATGGAAGTATTTGATGGTGGTGTTTGCCATCGCTATCGCCGCGTTGTACGCACTTCCGAATATATACGGTGAAGATCCGGCAGTTCAAGTTACAGGGGCGCGTGGCGCCTCTGTAGATCTGTCTACGCTGGATGCTGTCACCAATGCTCTGGAAGCAGAGAACCTTTCTACTAAATCCGTTGCTCTAGAAAACGGTTCCATTCTTGTTCGCTTTAATGATACAGATACGCAAATTAGTGCCCGTGATATCATCACAGAAGCACTAGGTGATGATGTTATCGTTGCTTTAAACCTTGCGGCTTCAACTCCTGATTGGCTTGAATCTATTGGTGCTGCACCAATGAAACTGGGTCTTGATCTACGTGGTGGTGTTCACTTCTTAATGGAAGTGGATATGGATGCTGCGATGCAAAAGCTAGTTGGTCAACAAGAAGAAGCCTTCCGTAGTGAACTTCGTGAAGAAAAAATTCGTTACCGTGCTATTCGCCCATCGGGTAAAGATGCAGTTGAAGTGATTCTACGTGACGAAGAGCAGCTTGCTGAAGCGAAATCGCTACTGCAATCTAAGCACCAAGATATGACGTTCGTAGATTCAGAATCTAATGGTCGTTTCTCTTTGGTTGCTCGTTTTACAGATGCTCGTCTTCAAGAAATCCGTAACTACGCAGTAGAGCAAAACATTACCATTCTACGTAACCGTGTTAACGAACTTGGTGTTGCTGAGCCTTTGGTTCAACGTCAAGGTGCTAGCCGTATCGTAGTGGAATTGCCTGGTGTTCAAGACACAGCGCGCGCTAAAGAAATTCTTGGTGCAACTGCGACACTTGAGTTCCGTGAAGTTGATAGTAGTGCTGACTTAGCCGCTGCCGCTTCTGGTCGTGCCCCTGCGGGTAGCGAAATCAAGCAAGACCGTGATGGTCGCCCTGTGGTACTTAAGAAGCGCGTTATTCTAGGCGGTTCAAGTATTACTGATGCAAGCTCAAGTGTTGATGAATATGGTCGCCCACAAGTTAACATCTCGCTAGACAGCGAAGGTGGTAGCAAGATGTCTACATTCTCTCGTCAGAATATCGGTAAGCTTATGGCTACGGTATTTGCAGAGTACAAAGACAGCGGTCGTAAAACACCAGAAGGTCGAGTGATCTTAAGTAAGCACGAAGAAGTGATCAACCAAGCGACGATTCAATCTGCGCTAGGTCGTAACTTCCGTATTACGGGTATCGACTCAACGGCTGAAGCTCATAACTTGGCACTTTTACTACGTGCTGGTGCATTGATTGCACCTATCTCGATTGTAGAAGAACGTACGATTGGTCCATCTATGGGGCAACAAAACATCGATATGGGTATCATGGCGATGGTTTGGGGTATGGCTGCAGTAATGTTGTTTACTCTGCTCTACTACCGTACTTTCGGTTTGATTGCGAACGTTGCTCTGATGGCTAACTTGGTGTTGATTATCGGTGTTATGTCGATGATCCCGGGGGCTACTATGACTCTGCCAGGTATTGCCGGTATCGTATTGACGGTTGGTATGGCGGTCGATGCCAACGTACTTATCTTTGAGCGTATACGTGAAGAACTTCGAGATGGACGCAGTCCACAACAAGCGATTCACCAAGGTTATGCGAACGCATTTAGCACTATCGCCGATGCCAATATCACCACACTACTGACAGCAATCATTCTATTTGCTGTAGGTACAGGTGCAATTAAAGGCTTCGCGGTAACGCTGTCTATCGGTATCTTAACTTCAATGTTTACAGCTATTGTCGGAACACGTTGTATCGTGAACCTGATGTATGGCGGCAAACGCGTTAAGAAACTGTCGATCTAAGGCTAGGAATTAATATGTTTCAGATTCTAAAAGCAGAAAAAATGATCGACTTTATGCGTTGGTCAAAGGTTGCCTTTTTATTCTCAATCTTGATGATTGGTACTGCCATCTTTACCTTAACAACGAAATCGTTGAATTGGGGGCTAGATTTTACCGGTGGTACGCTGATTGAAGTGGGTTTTGAGCAACCAGCAAACCTACCTGATATCCGTAGTGCACTAGAAGCGGAAGGCTTTGGTGATGCTACGGTTCAGAACTTTGGTTCTGCGCGTGAGGTAATGGTACGTCTACGTCCACGTGACGGTGTTGCTGGCGAAACGCTTGGTAACCAGATCCTGTCTGCAATTAAAGATGGTACTGGTGAGCAAGTTGAGATGCGTCGTATCGAATTCGTTGGCCCTAATGTGGGTGACGAGCTAACAGAAGCGGGTGGCCTTGCTATCCTTGTTTCTCTGATCTGTATCTTGATCTATGTGTCAGTGCGATTCGAATGGCGTTTGGCAGCAGGTGCGGTATTAGCACTGGCGCACGATGTTATCATCACACTGGGTGTGTTCTCTCTAATGCAAATTGAGGTGGATCTTACCATCGTAGCAGCCTTGCTAACGGTAGTCGGTTATTCCCTCAACGATACCATAGTAGTATTTGACCGTATTCGTGAGAACTTCCGTAAGATGCGTAAGGGTGAAGCACCCGAAGTACTGAACAGCTCAATCACACAAACATTGAGCCGTACATTGATTACTTCTGGTACAACGTTATTCGTAGTTATCGCGCTGTTCGCTCAGGGCGGTGCTATGATTCACGGCTTCGCGACTGCACTTCTATTGGGGATTACCGTTGGTACTTATTCTTCTATCTACGTTGCATCTGCACTCGCTATGAAGTTGGGTATTACGCGTGAACACCTAATGCCACCACAAGTGGATAAAGAAGGTGAAGAGTTTGACGAAATGCCTTAGGCCTTGGCTTAACAATTTTCGCTGAACCAAAAAAAACCGCTAGGCAACTAGCGGTTTTTTTACGTCTGTATTCTGTCGATAAGCTCTACGCAACTTATTGGCGAATTGCGTTGTGCTCGTCGCAAACTAACCGCCATCTTGCTCGTATCTCGTATCTCGTATCTCGTATCGCAGATACAAAAAAGCCCCGCAATAGCGAGGCTTTGAAAATCTTCTGCTCTTAACTAAAGAGCATTAACGTAAGGTCTGAATTACTTCAGCATACCTTCGTTAGAGTTCTCACGAACGTGCTTAAGAATAGACTTAACACCACGTGCGCTTGAAGCAACAACATTACCAGACGTCATGTAATCAGTACCGCCAGCAAAGTCAGTCATGATAGCGCCAGCTTCACGAGCGATTAGATCGCCAGCTGCTAGATCCCATGGCTTAAGGCCTAGTTCTAGGTAACCGTCAACACGGCCAGCCGCTAGGTAACATAGGTCAAGTGCTGGAGAGCCAGTACGACGGAAGTCCGCACAATCAACGAATAGACCAGAGATGATCTTCATGAAAGATTCAGAGTGTTGTTTTTGCTTGAATGGGAAACCAGTCGCTAGAACAGTACCTTGAAGGTCTTTAAGTTGAGTAACACGCATACGAGCGTTGTTAAGTTGAGCGCCAGAGCCACGTTGAGCTGTGAATAGCTCGTTTAGCATTGGGTCATAAACACAAGCAACTTCTGTACGACCGTTAATACGAACAGCAATAGATACAGAGAAGTGAGGGAAACCTTTTACAAAGTTGTTGGTGCCATCTAGTGGGTCAACGATCCATTGTACGTCAGAATCTTTACCTTCAGTCAGGCCTGACTCTTCAGAAATAATGCTGTGCTCTGGGTAAGATGATTTGATTGTCTCAATAATCATGTACTCAGCTTCTTGAGCAATGTTAGTAACGTAATCGTTGTTACCTTTTAGAGACGATTCGATCTTATCAGTTGTTTCTAGAGATTTAGCAATATGGTTGCCAGCTTTACGCGCAGCGCGTATCGCAATGTTTAGCATTGGATGCATATGGTTTTTCCCACAAGATGTTAAAGAACAATTTAAAGCGGCGGCGAGTATACCAAAGTTTCCCCAAAAGGGAAGTGGTTATTTTTTGAACTCTTAGTTTCACATTCCGAGAAGGGTCTGACCATTTTACTTTGCTATGTGTTAATATCTCGCGATTATTTTTAAAGTGGTGTCATATAGCATGTTAGACAATGTAAAAGTCGTTCTGGTTGGTACGTCTCATTCAGGGAATATCGGATCAGCAGCTCGCGCAATGAAAGTGATGGGTTTGAGTCAATTAGTTCTTGTAGACCCTCAATGTGAAGTTGACGAGCAGACCTTAGCACTGGCTGCGGGTGCGGGTGACATCGCAGAAAACGCGGCCATTGTGTCTACATTGGATGAAGCAGTAAAAGACTGTGGTTTGGTGGTCGGTTCAAGTGCACGTTCAAGAACGCTTGAATGGCCAATGCTAGAGCCTCGTGAATGCGGACAAAAGTTTGCCGTTGAAGGTCAAAAGCACCCAGTTGCATTAGTGTTCGGCCGTGAGCGCACGGGCTTGACTAACGATGAGCTTCAGAAGTGCCACTTCCATGTATGTATCCCAGCTAACCCTGAGTACAGCTCATTGAACCTAGCGATGGCCGTGCAAACGCTAAGCTATGAAGTTCGCGTGGCACACCTTGATATGGTTGCGAGCCAATATCAGCCACAGCAACAAGATGAGTACCCACGTCACGAAGAACTAGAAATGTTCTATGAACACCTTGAAAAAGTGATCATTGATACCCAATTTATCTCTAAGGATAAACCGGGTCAGGTGATGAACAAGCTACGTCGTCTGTTCAGCCGAGCTCGTCCTGAACTGCAAGAGATCAATACTCTACGTGGCATTTTGACTTCAATTGAGAAGAGCAAAAACGACAAATAAAACCCACTCTGCTTGTAGGGATGAATACCTGACTAAAATAGTCAACTAAATACTTGACCAATTTAGTCGGGTATGGGAAAATTCCAACCACATAAACAATGTGGATACGGTGTGATATGAAACTTACATCTAAAGGAAGATATGCGGTAACAGCTATGCTAGATGTAGCACTGCATTCGCAAAAAAGCCCAGTTCCTCTGGCTGACATTTCAGAGCGACAGGGTATTTCGTTATCTTACTTAGAACAGCTATTTTCTAAGTTACGTAAAGCTGGCTTAGTTGCTAGTGTTCGTGGTCCTGGCGGTGGTTACCGTTTAGGTGCTGAAGCGAGCGACATCGCTGTCGGAACTGTGATTGCTGCAGTCGACGAATCAGTGGACGCAACTAAGTGTCACGGTCGAGCAGACTGCCAAGGTGGTAGTCGTTGTTTAACTCACACCTTATGGCGTGATTTAAGCTCCCGAATCAGCAGCTTCTTAAACGACATTACGCTCGGTGAGCTAATGAAAGATAACGAAGTTTTACAGATTTCTGATCGCCAAGATATCGATCTTGCGGTTAATAATGGTTTTGCACATAAAAATACGAGCACTACAACGATTAGTGCAGCACCTCACGGTGTTAATGCCCGCTCTTAGCGGTCAGTTTTTACATTGGAGTAGAAAATGAAACTGCCTATTTACTTTGACTATTCAGCTACATGCCCAGTCGATCCACGTGTTGCTGAAAAAATGGTTCAATGCATGACGATGGACGGTAACTTCGGTAACCCTGCATCTCGTTCACACCGTTACGGCTGGCAGGCAGAAGAATCAGTAGATAATGCTCGTGAGCAAATTGCCGATCTACTAAATGCAGACCCACGTGAAATTGTTTTCACGTCAGGTGCTACAGAGTCAGATAACCTTGCTATCAAAGGTGCAGCGCACTTTTATGAGAAGAAAGGTAAGCACGTAATTACGTGTAAAACAGAACATAAAGCGGTTCTTGATCCATGTCGCCAACTAGAGCGTGAAGGTTTTGAGGTAACTTACCTTGAGCCAGAAGCAAACGGCATCATTGATCTAGACAAGCTACAGTCTGCAATGCGTGAAGATACTGTTTTAGTTTCTATCATGCACGTTAACAACGAGATTGGTGTAATCCAAGATATCGGTGCAATCGGCGAGTTATGTCGTGCACGCAAGATCATCTTCCACGTTGATGCGGCGCAGTCTGCGGGTAAAATCCCACTAGACGTAAAAGAGATGAAAGTTGATCTTATCTCTATGTCTGCACACAAAGCATACGGCCCTAAAGGCATCGGCGCTTTGTACGTTCGTCGTAAGCCACGTATTCGCCTTGAAGCGCAAATGCACGGCGGCGGTCATGAACGTGGTTTCCGTTCTGGTACTCTTGCTACTCACCAAATCGTGGGTATGGGCGAAGCGTTTGCTATCGCTAAACAAGACATGCAGAAAGATTACGATCACGCACTAGCACTTCGTGAGCGCCTATTGAAAGGTGTTCAAGATCTAGAAGCAGTAACGGTAAACGGCGACTTAGACCAACGTGTACCACACAACCTAAACGTGAGCTTTGCTTTCGTTGAAGGTGAATCTCTGCTTATGTCTCTCAAAGACCTAGCAGTATCATCAGGTTCTGCATGTACATCAGCAAGCCTAGAGCCTTCATACGTTTTACGTGCTCTTGGTCTGAACGATGAACTGGCACACAGCTCAGTACGTTTCTCATTCGGCCGTTTTACAACGGAAGAAGAAATCGACTACGCGATTGCACAAATTCGTGTAGCGGTAAATAAATTACGCGACATGTCTCCTCTATGGGATATGTATAAAGAAGGGATTGATTTGAACACTGTTGAGTGGGCTCATCACTAATCTCACGGAAATAGAGGATTCGAGGTAACTATCATGGCATATAGCGAAAAAGTAATTGATCACTACGAAAACCCACGTAACGTAGGTTCGTTTGATAAAGAAGACCCAAGTGTAGGTAGCGGCATGGTTGGCGCTCCAGCTTGTGGTGACGTAATGAAACTGCAAATCAAAGTATCTGCAGAAGGTATTATTGAAGACGCAAAATTCAAGACTTACGGTTGCGGTAGCGCAATCGCTTCTAGCTCACTAGTAACTGAGTGGGTTAAAGGTAAAAGTATTGATGAAGCAGCTGCAATCAAAAACTCTGAAATCGCAGAAGAACTTGAGTTGCCACCAGTGAAAGTTCACTGT
Organism: Vibrio sp. QJM3NY_27; assembly: GCF_057785955.1. NCBI lineage: Bacteria > Pseudomonadati > Pseudomonadota > Gammaproteobacteria > Vibrionales > Vibrionaceae > Vibrio > Vibrio sp. QJM3NY_27. The sequence goes on from NZ_CM173511.1 coordinate 658,174, forward strand.
TCAATTCTTGCTGAAGATGCAATCAAAGCAGCGGTTGCGGATTACAAAAAGAAGCACTAATCGCTTCAATACCGTAATCACGTCGAAAAATAAGTAATATTTGGGAGCACCCTTTGTGCTCCCACCTGAGTTCTCAATTTATATAAAACACAAGGTTGTAGTATGGCCATCACCATGACAGATACGGCAGCAAGCCGAGTTCAAGCTTTCCTAGATAACCGTGGTAAAGGTCTCGGGTTACGCTTAGCAGTAAAAACTACTGGCTGTTCGGGTATGGCGTATGTACTGGAATTCGTTGACGAGCTCAACGAAGAAGACGAAGTGTTTGAGCACTCAGGTGTGAAGGTCATCATTGATCCAAAGAGCCTAGTATACCTAGACGGTACTGAGCTTGATTATGTAAAAGAAGGCCTAAACGAAGGTTTTGAATTCAACAACCCTAACGCGAAAGGCGAATGTGGTTGTGGTGAGAGCTTCAATGTTTAAACGCTTGAATCGTTAAGCGTTGTAAGCGAAGAATAAAATTAGGCTCTGAACAAAGAGCCTAAACTTAGGACCACCTTTACATGAATCATTTCGAATTATTTGGGCTACCACTTCAGTTTCAACTGGATGGTAGCCTTCTTTCTTCTCAGTTTAGAGATCTGCAACGCCAATTCCATCCTGATAAATTTGCGATAGCTTCTGAGCGTGACCGCTTATTAGCCGTGCAAAAAGCGGCACAAATCAACGATGCGTACCAGGTATTGAAGAATCCAATCAGCCGAGCAGAATACCTGTTGGTTCAGCACGGAGAAGACATTCGTGGTGAACAACAAACCATGCAAGATCCTATGTTCCTGATGGAGCAAATGGAACTGCGTGAAGAGCTGGAGGATATCGCAGACAGTTCTGATCCCGAAGATGCGCTATTTGCATTTGAAGGCAAGGTTAGCAAAATGTATAAACAACAATTAAGTGCTATCCAACAAGAACTCGAAAGCGAAGCTTGGCTAGAAGCTGCAGACCGAGTAAGAAAGCTTAAGTTTATTGCAAAATTAAAGAATGAAATCGAATTAGTTGAAGATCGTTTGATCGGCTAGTTTGTATAACAAGGACACATCCATGGCACTACTTCAGATTGCAGAACCAGGGCAAAGCGCCGCTCCTCACCAGCATAAGCTTGCAGTGGGTATTGATTTAGGTACAACAAACTCGTTGGTTGCTGCAGTACGCAGTGGCGAGGCGAGCACACTTGTTGATCAACAAGGTCGAAGCATTTTACCTTCAGTTGTTCACTACCAGTTGGAATCTTATACGACTGGCGATGAAGCTCGTGCTAACGCGCAGACTGACCCTAAAAATACCATTATCTCAGTAAAACGATTAATTGGTCGCTCACTGTCGGATATTCAACAGCGATACCCGTCTCTGCCATATCAGTTTGAAGAAAGTGATAATGGTTTGCCTGTGATTCGCACAGAGCAAGGCAACAAGAACCCAATTCAAGTATCAGCAGACATTCTGCGAGCGCTAGGTCAACGTGCTGAGTCAACACTCGGTGGCGAGCTATCTGGTGCAGTGATTACCGTTCCTGCGTACTTTGATGATGCACAGCGTGCTGGTACGAAAGACGCGGCGCAACTTGCTGGTCTTCACGTGTTACGTCTTCTTAATGAACCTACTGCCGCAGCGATTGCTTACGGTCTGGATTCAGGTAAAGAAGGGGTAATCGCCGTTTATGACTTGGGTGGTGGTACGTTTGATATCTCTATCCTACGCCTGTCTAAAGGTGTCTTTGAAGTTTTAGCTACGGGTGGTGACTCTGCGTTAGGTGGTGATGATTTTGACCATTTGGTTGCAGAACATTTCCAAGCGCAAATGGGCTTATCAGAGCTAACGGCAGAGCAGAACCGTATTCTTCTAGACGCAGCAACAGAAGCGAAGATTAGCTTATCTGAAGCTGAAAGTGTTGATGTTGACGTACTAGGTTGGTCTGGTTCATTAACTCGTGAAGAGTTTGAAGAGCTCATCAAGCCACTAGTTAAGAAAACGCTACTTTCGTGCCGTCGCGCACTGAAAGATGCTGAAGTTGACGCGGACGAAGTTCTGGAAGTGGTTATGGTTGGTGGTTCAACTCGTACCTTACTTGTCCGTGAAATGGTGGGTGGCTTCTTTGGTCGTACTCCATTAACCAGCATTAACCCTGATGAAGTGGTTGCGATTGGTGCGTCGATTCAAGCGGATATCTTAGTTGGCAACAAGCCTGACTCTGAGATGCTACTTCTAGATGTTATCCCACTTTCCTTAGGTATCGAAACTATGGGTGGCTTGGTCGAAAAGATTATCCCTCGTAACACCACGATCCCTGTTGCTCGCGCACAAGAATTTACCACGTTCAAAGACGGTCAAACTGCAATGACAGTGCACACCGTGCAAGGCGAGCGTGAAATGGTCGACGACTGTCGTTCACTAGCTCGATTTGCTCTGAAAGGCATTCCGCCAATGACAGCAGGTGCTGCGCATATTCGTGTCACTTACCAAGTGGATGCTGATGGCCTGCTATCGGTTACCGCGATGGAGAAGAGCACTGGCGTTCAAGCTGAAATCCAAGTTAAGCCTTCTTACGGTCTAAGTGACAACGAAGTGGCTAGCATGCTGAAAGATTCGATGACGTTTGCAAAAGAAGACATGCAAGCGCGCGCTCTGGCTGAGCAACGCGTAGAAGCGGATCGTGTTATCGAAGGCCTTATTGCTGCAATGCAAGCCGATGGTGACGAGCTGCTTGATGAACAAGGAAAACAACAACTTGTTCAAGCGATTGAAGCACTGATCGAAGTGCGTAATGGCGACAATGCCGATGCCATTGAACTAGAAATTAAGAATACCGACAAAGCGAGCCAAGACTTTGCTTCTCGTCGTATGGATAAATCAATTCGAGCTGCACTGTCAGGTCAGTCAGTCGATAATATTTAATAGTTAGAGAATAGATAAACATGCCAAAGATTATTGTTTTACCTCACGAAGATCTATGTCCAGAAGGCGCTGTTTTAGAAGCAAAAACTGGTGAGACGGTTCTTGATGTTGCACTGAAGGCCGGTATTGGTATTGAACACGCATGTGAAAAGTCGTGTGCATGTACTACATGTCACGTTGTGATTCGTGAAGGTTTCGACTCATTAGAAGAAAGTGATGACCTAGAAGACGACATGCTTGATAAAGCATGGGGTCTGGAAATGGAATCTCGTCTTGGTTGCCAAGCTAAAGTGGCGGATACTGACCTTGTTGTTGAGATTCCAAAGTACACATTGAACCTAGCTTCTGAAGAGCACTAAGAACTCAGCTCGGCTAAAACTGTTAGTAAAACTGGCATAGAATATAAATCATGAAGATGACAAATCGTCGCTGATAAATATAAGGAAGTGTTATGAGCTTGAAATGGATTGATTCGCGAGATATTGCGATTGAACTATGTGATTTATACCCAGATACCGATCCTAAAACGGTGCGTTTTACGGACTTGCATCAATGGGTGTTAGATCTTGAAGATTTTGATGATGAGCCGAATCACTCGAATGAGAAAATTCTAGAGGCCATTATTTTGTGCTGGATGGATGAGATGGACTAGCCCTCTTGTTCTATAATTTGGCCGTTGGTTGGAATTTATCCAATATAAAACACAGCCAAGTTAACAATTCTTACTAAAAAAAGCGGACCTTATGGTCCGTTTTTTTATCAAAATGACATTTTTCTCCTACATAATGCTAACATCAGTCCGCTAATAAAAAATAATCAGAACCACACACTCAAGGTGGTTCATGACAAGGAGAAATCATGTCTACACAGATGTCAGTATTTTTAAGTCAAGAAGCTGCCCAGCCTCAGTGGGGAGCAAGAGCTATTTTATCGTTTTCTGAAGCGGGAGCGACAATTCACATTGGTGAAGGCCACGATTTAGGGGCGGTTCAACGTGCTGGTCGTACGCTTGACGGACAAGGTATCGCATTGGTTTCACTTAGCGGTGAAGGGTGGGATTTAGAAAGCGTTTGGGCTTTCTACCAAGGCTACCGTGGACCAAAGAAAAAGAATGCATTGGAATGGGATGCACTTTCAGAAACCGACCAAGCTGAGCTAGAAGCTCGCATTCGCTCTACTGATTGGACTCGTGACATTATCAACAAAACCGCTGAAGAAGTGGCACCTCGTCAATTAGCGACGATGGCTGCGGAATACATCAAGTCAGTGGCTCCTGCGGGCACAGTTAAAGCGAAAATCGTTAAAGACAAAGACCTACTAACCGAAGGTTGGGAAGGCATCTACGCGGTAGGCCGCGGCTCTGAGCGTACTTCTGCAATGCTTCAACTGGACTTCAACCCTACCGGCGACGAAGACGCACCTGTATTTGCTTGTCTGGTTGGTAAAGGTATCACTTTCGACTCAGGCGGTTACAGCATCAAGCCTGGTCAATTCATGACAGCAATGAAGGCTGACATGGGTGGCGCAGCAACTATTACGGGTGGTCTAGGTCTAGCGATTGAACGCGGCCTGAACAAGCGTATCAAGCTTATCCTATGTTGTGCAGAGAACATGATCTCTGGTCGTGCATTGAAGCTTGGCGACATCATTACTTACAAAAATGGTAAGACTGTCGAGATCATGAATACTGATGCGGAAGGTCGCTTGGTTCTTGCTGATGGTTTGATGTACGCAAGTGCACAAAACCCTGAGTTGATCATCGACTGTGCAACGCTTACCGGCGCGGCTAAAAACGCACTGGGTAATGATTATCACGCACTATTGAGCTTCGATGATGAGTTATCTCACCAAGCACTAACGGCGGCAAACCAAGAGAAAGAAGGTCTATGGCCATTGCCTCTTGCTGATTTCCACCGTGGCATGTTGCCTTCAAACTTTGCTGATCTTTCAAACATCAGCTCTGGTGATTACACTCCGGGTGCAAGTACCGCTGCTGCGTTCCTTTCTTACTTTGTCGATGATTACAAAAAAGGTTGGATCCACATGGACTGCGCGGGTACTTACCGTAAGTCATCAAGTGATAAGTGGGCTGCAGGCGCGACTGGTATGGGTGTTCGTACACTGGCTCGTCTTCTTATCGACCAAGCAAAATAATAATAAGAGTGAGCGGTATTTCGATACCGCTTATTCATAAACTCAGATCGAATGATCTTAGTAATTTCAGTATTTAATAACAAAAAAATGAAGTGAAGGAATCCCTATGGCTCTAGAAAGAACGTTCTCAATTGTTAAGCCGGATGCAGTTAAGCGTAACCTTGTTGGTGAAATCTACCACCGCATTGAAAAAGCAGGCCTACAGATTATTGCCGCTAAAATGGTTTCTCTTACTGAAGCGCAAGCAAGTTGCTTCTATGCAGAACATGAAGGTAAAGAGTTCTTTGGACCACTAAAAGAGTTCATGACTTCTGGTCCTATCATGGTTCAAGTACTTGAAGGCGAAAATGCGATCGCTCGTTACCGTGAACTAATGGGTAAAACTAACCCAGAAGAAGCGGCTTGCGGCACTATCCGTGCTGACTACGCAATCAGCATGCGTTACAACTCAGTACACGGCAGTGACAGCCCTGAGTCTGCAGCTCGCGAAATCGAATTCTTCTTCCCAGAATCTGAAATTTGCCCACGTCCAGCTGAATAAGCAGACAACAGCAAATATCAATAAAGGCTTCACTTCGGTGAAGCCTTTTTCGTATGTGGTCTTTGCATTCTCGATAATCTATTTAGTCGTTATTCCCGAGAGCGACGTAGGAGTGTAATCGGGAATCTCTGTTAGTTGTTGGAGATTCCAGATACCTCGTTCCTCAGTTCTGGAATGACGGGCTTTGAGGAGTTCATGACCTGATAGCGATGAATGGCGGGGCCACAATCTTGTGGTAAGTATTGGTGAGCTTGTGGAGATTATTTACGTCATTCCCGAAAGCGACGGAGGAGCGTAATCGGGAATCTTTTCTTTAATTTAGGTATTCTCAGACCGAACAAAACAATTGCTCAAGTTTTAATCGCTTAACTTTGAATGTCTTAATAAACACAGGGTTTTACAGCGCTTGTTGAAGTTGCGTAAAGCCTGTACAATTCGCGCCCTTAATTATTGTTCCGTCATTGAGAGGCATCATGACCACAGCTAAAGTCAATCTACTCGATTTTGATCGTAAAGGTCTTCGTAAATTTTTCACAGAAGAACTGAATGAGAAAGCGTTTCGAGCAGAGCAAGTGATGAAGTGGATTTATCACTTCGGTGTCGATGACTTCGAACAAATGAACAACATCAACAAAAAATTACGTGAGAAACTGCTGCATCGCTGTGAGATTGTTGCACCTATCGTTTCTGAAGCTCAGCACTCTGCAGATGGCACCATTAAATGGGCGATGAGCGTTGGTGACCAAGACGTTGAGACGGTATACATCCCAGATGGTGACCGTGCGACGCTATGTGTATCTTCACAGGTTGGTTGTGCATTAGAATGTAAATTCTGCTCTACGGCTCAACAAGGCTTCAACCGTAACCTGAAAGTTTCAGAGATCGTTGGTCAAATCTGGCGTGCTGCACGTGAAATCGGTTTAGAGAAAGATACGGGTCGTCGTCCAATTACTAACGTCGTAATGATGGGTATGGGGGAGCCTCTGCTTAACATGAAGAACCTAATTCCATCATTAGAGCTGATGCTTGATGATCTAGGATTCTCACTGTCTAAGCGTCGTGTGACAGTATCAACATCTGGTGTTGTTTCTGGTCTTGATCAGATGACAGACAACATCGATGTGGCTCTGGCGATTTCTCTACACGCACCAAACGATGCACTACGTAGCCAAATCATGCCAATCAACGACCGTTGGGATATCCAAGATTTCCTAGCATCGGTTCGTCGTTACATTGCTTCTTCAAATGCTAACCGCGGTAAAGTAACGGTTGAGTACGTTCTATTGGATCATGTGAATGATGATATGGACCACGCTCGTGAACTTGCTGAGCTAATGAAAGATACGCCTTGTAAGATCAACTTGATTCCATTCAACCCTTATCCGGGTTCGCCTTACAAGAAGCCAAGCAACTCTCGTATTGATCGCTTCCAAAAAACGCTGATGGAATACAACTACACAGTAACGGTTCGTAAAACACGTGGCGATGATATTGATGCCGCATGTGGTCAGTTGGTTGGTGATGTTATTGATAGAACCAAGCGTACTAAAATGCTGAAAGCCGCCTCTGAAGCCAACTTAATCGCAGGTGATGTGATTCAAGTAAAAGCGGTTTAAATACCATTTAGATCTAAACAAGCCAGAAGGATTCCTTCTGGCTTGTTGCTTTTCTGGAAGGTGAATTTCCAAAAATTGGATTTTTTCCCCACGCTTTCTTACATTTTTCGTTAAATTTTGGACAAAACCATGAGCTGACGGTAAATTTTGTCGAAAGTGTTTTTGCCTTGTAATGGCATTAGCTTATGATTAAATAATCTTAAATTAATTTAAGTGCTCGCTTGTTACCCGATAATCGTCAATGTGTCTATTTAGGTTGGCTACTTGATAAACTAGCTTCCTGAGAAAGTCGCTCACCAACAGTGTGTGGTTTTCTACTTTAAGGGTTGATGAACCGGGTGACAGGAAAAATTCCACATAGTAGGTTGTAAGATTGAGCTTAAACGAAAATAAAAAATGCTCTCATCAACCTGCAATAATACTTTAGAAGTTCACTCTCTATGAACACAGAACAAGAAACACAAACGCAAGAAACTGTCGCTCCAGCAATTGAAGCGGGAACGCTGCTCAAAAATAAACGAGAATCTCTTGGTTTAACACAAAAGCAGATCTCTGATCGCTTGAAGCTACGCGTTACGCTTATCCAGCAAATTGAAGAAAACCAATTCGAGTCAGATCAGGTTGCCACCTTTATGCGTGGTTACATTCGTTCATACGCGAAATACGTCAATCTTGATGAAAAAGTCGTGTTGAACGCGCTTCATCATTCTGGTGATGCCCAACATCAAGAACAAGAAATGTTGAGCTTCTCTCGTAAGACTAAAACCGAGAAGCACAATAGCCGTATTATGCTCCTTACTTGGAGCATCTTTGCTGTGATTGTGGGTATCTCCTCTCTTTGGTGGTGGCAGAATCAACAGCAAGACACCTTATCTCAATCTTTAGCCAATACTGAAAGCTCGAAAGAGCTAGTGGTAGAAGAGTCGCTTGATCCTGAGCTGACTTCATTAGAAGTGATTGAAGCAGAACAAAACACAGAGACATCACCTGTTACTGAAAACTCTGATGAGCTTACTGAAGTGAGTTCAGCTGAAGATTCAGTAACTCTTGACCCTGTTGAAGTCATTGAAGAAGCACCAGAAGCAGCAGACGTTGCTTCGGTTACTGCGGAACCAGAGACTGTAGCGCCTGAAGCTGTGGTTAACGAGCTAGTGATGCAGTTTTCTGCTGATTGCTGGATCCAAGTGAAAGATGCTTCGGGCAAAACGTTATCTACTGGCATTAAAAAAGCAGGCCAGACATTAAATCTTTCTGGAACTGCACCATATAAAGTGATTCTGGGTGCGCCTGAAGGCGTATCGATGACATTTGCAAGTGAACCTGTCGACCTTTCTGGGTATACTTCAGGCAAAGTAGCTAGAATAACCTTACCTTAGAGTTAATATGCAACACGAATCTCCTATTATTCGTCGCAAATCAACCCGTATTTATGTGGGTGATGTGCCGATCGGTGATGGTGCACCAATTGCTGTGCAATCCATGACCAACACAAGAACAACAGATGTCGCCGCGACCGTCGCTCAAATTCGAGCTTTGGAAAAAGTGGGGGCAGATATCGTTCGCGTATCTGTACCGACTATGGAGGCCGCTGAAGCCTTTAAGCTAATCAAGCAGCAGGTCTCTGTTCCTTTGGTTGCTGACATTCACTTCGACTACCGTATCGCTCTTAAAGTGGCAGAGTATGGGGTTGACTGTCTGCGTATCAACCCAGGTAACATCGGTAACGAAAGCCGCATTCGCTCTGTTGTGGATTGTGCTCGTGATATGAATATCCCGATTCGTATTGGTGTTAACGGCGGTTCTCTTGAAAAAGAGATCCAAGAGAAATACACAGAGCCTACAGCAGAAGCGCTGGTTGAATCTGCAATGCGTCACGTCGATATCCTAGACCGTCTGAACTTTGATCAATTCAAAGTCAGCGTGAAGGCTTCTGATGTATTCCTAGCCGTCGGTTCTTACCGTTTGCTTGCTAAGCAGATTGATCAACCACTTCACCTAGGTATTACTGAAGCGGGTGGAGCACGTGCGGGTTCTGTGAAATCGGCTGTAGGTTTGGGCATGTTATTGTCTGAAGGTATCGGCGATACGCTGCGTATCTCGCTAGCAGCAGATCCAATCGAAGAGATCAAAGTGGGCTTTGATATTCTTAAATCTTTGCGCATTCGCTCGCGTGGCATCAACTTCATTGCGTGCCCAAGTTGTTCTCGTCAAGAGTTCGATGTTATCAACACCGTTAACGCCCTTGAAGAACGCTTAGAAGACATAGTGACTCCAATGGACGTCTCAATAATCGGTTGTGTCGTTAACGGCCCTGGTGAAGCTGAAGTGTCTCACTTAGGCCTTGCGGGTAGTGCTCGTAAGAGTGCCTTCTACGAAGACGGTAAGCGTCAGAAAGAGCGTTTTGACAACGATGACCTTGTCGACAAACTTGAAGCTAAGATTCGTGCAAAAGCGTCAGTGCTTGATAAAGAAAATCGCATTGATGTAGAAAACTTAGAAGATTAATACAACGCGATGGGGTGTGATTGTCTATTCGCACTAACACCTGGTCGTGAGAAATTACGGAATAAATACTGTGGCTAAAAATATCCAAGCAATTCGAGGCATGAACGACTGCCTTCCAACTCAATCACCACTGTGGCAGAAAGTAGAAAGCGCAGTTAAAAGTGTGGTGAGTGCATACGGTTACAACGAAGTACGTATGCCTATCGTTGAAGAAACGAACCTATTTAGCCGTGCGGTTGGTGAAGAAACTGATGTTGTTTCTAAAGAGATGTACACCTTTGATGACCGCAATGGTGATAGCCTAACGCTGCGTCCAGAAGGCACAGCAGGTTGTGTACGTTCATGTATTCAAAACAGCCTTATCAACCGTGATGAGCAGCGCCTATGGTACATGGGTCCAATGTTCCGTCACGAGCGTCCTCAAAAAGGTCGTTACCGTCAATTCCACCAATGTGGTGTTGAAGTGTTTGGCCTAGACGGTCCAGACGTTGACGCAGAACTTATCATGATGACAGCACGTCTATGGCGTGAACTAGGCATTGATAAGCACGTTCGCCTCGAGCTGAACTCAATCGGTTCTCAAGAAGATCGCGTTAGCTATCGTATAGCGTTAGTGGCTTTCCTTGAGCAACATATTGATGTGTTAGATGAAGACTGTAAACGTCGCATGCACACTAACCCTCTACGTGTACTTGATACTAAGAACCCAGATGTTCAAGCGATCTTAGGTGACGCACCTCGGCTATCTGAATATTTAGGTGAAGAATCGAAGCAACATTTTGCTGGTTTGTGTGAACTTCTTGACGCGGTTGGTATCGAATACCAAGTTAATGAGCGTCTAGTACGTGGCCTAGATTACTACAACCGCACCGTATTTGAGTGGATCACTGATAGCCTTGGTGCTCAAGGTACAGTTTGTGGCGGTGGTCGTTACGATGGTCTTGTTGAGCAACTAGGCGGCAAAGCAACCAATGCTGTTGGCTTCGCAATGGGTCTAGAGCGTCTGGTTCTTATGATGGAAACGCTAGAGCTGACAGAAGTTCGCCGTAGCGTTGACGTATACGTGGTTGCTGCTGGCGAAGGTACTATGATCGCAGGCATGCAACTAGCGAATCAGTTACGCGATACCGTTGAAGGCGTACGCGTAATGAACCACTTCGGTGGTGGTAACTTCAAGAAGCAATTCAAGCGTGCTGACAAAGTAGGTGCTGTTGTAGCACTGGTACTTGGTGAGAACGAAGTTGCTGACAATACAGTTGTGCTAAAAGATCTGGTTGGCGGCGAGCAAGAAACCGTGTCTCAAACGGACGTTGCAGAGAAAGTTGCTGCGCTAATCTAATTAGCCATTGAGCAAACGCTCATCATGAATATCAACGTCAGCACTATGCTGGCGTTTAAAGAATTAAAGAGGACAGGAAGTGGAACTTTACGATAGCGAAGAGCAACAAGTTGAAGCCATTAAAGATTGGTGGAAAGAGAACGGTAAAGCCGTAATCTTTGGTGCAGTTATTGGTTTAGGCGGTCTATTTGGCTGGCGCTATTACCAAGATTCAGTCGTTGAAGCACGTGAAGTCGCTTCAGAAGGCTACACCTCTGTAATTTCAGCTCTTGATGCTAAGGGCGTTGATGCTCAATCTGATATTCAAGCTTTTATCGACGCTAACAAAGACGCTGAATACTCTGTACTTGCTGCTATGCAATTAGCAAAAGCGCAAGTTCAAGCGGGTGACCTTGCAGCTGCACTTGAACAGCTTGAGTGGGCAAAATCGGCAACTAAGGATGCGGCACTTACGCCACTACTGACTTACCGTGCTGCACGTATCAAAGCTGAGCAAGGTGAATTTGACGCAGCATTGACTGATCTTGAAGCGATGACTGACGAATCTTGGACAGGCCGTGTTGCTGAACTGCGTGGTGATATCTCACTTCGTAAAGGCGATACAGATGCGGCTTACAGTGCTTACTCTGAAGCACAACAAGCAGCTGATGCGAGCCAAACGCTTCAAATCAAACTTGACGACCTAGCTAAATAAGGCGCTTTGAATGAAGAAGATGTTTCCAAAAGCGGCGTTGTGTGCGATTGCTCTTGGCCTATTGGCTGGCTGTGCGGGTGAAGAAGACACCGTAATCATGGCGCCAGTACCAACAGTAAATAGCGAGTTTACTCCTAGCCAGGAATGGTCTACGTCGGTTGGTGATGGTGTTGGCCACTACTTTTCAAAACTAACGCCAGAGTTGGCTTACGACAAAGTGTTTGTTGCGAGCCGTGAAGGTATGGTTAAAGCGCTTGACCCTGAAACAGGTAAAGAGCTGTGGAAAGTCGATCTTGAAAAAGAAGTACTGGCTCGTTTATCGGGTGGCTTAACGGCGGCTTACGGCAAAATATTTGTTGGTTCTGAAAATGGCGAAGTGATCGCTATGGATGAATCAACCGGTGAAGAGCTGTGGCGTGTATCAGTGAATGGTGAGGTGCTTGCATCCCCAGCAACTGAAAGCAACATGGTTATTGTTCATACCAGTCGTGGTATGTTGATCGCGTTAGATCAAGAAAGCGGCGAACAAAAATGGACGATTAGCACTGAAGTTCCAAGCCTAACACTTCGTGGCGATAGCTCGCCTGTTGCTGTTTCTGGCGGTGTATTCTGGGGGACTGCCAATGGTCGTTTAGCAGCTGCTATTGTTGACCGTGGTCAGCTTATTTGGCAACAGCCAGTAGGCACACCAAAAGGTGCAACGGAAATAGATCGCTTGGTTGATGTTGATGCATCACCGATTGTTCTTGGCGGCACCCTGTATACAGTAGGTATCAATGGTCAGCTAATCGCTATCGATCTTCGTTCTGGTAAGCCAATTTGGAAGCGTAACTACTCGTCAGCGATTGATTTAGCAAGTGATGGCAGCCGTTTGTTCGTTGTTACCGACAAAGACCATGTGGTTGCGGTTGATGCGCGTAGTGGTACTGAACTTTGGAGCACTCCATTGTTAGAAAACCGCTTACTGACAGCACCTGCTATTATTAATGGTTATGTAGTTGTGGGTGATACAGAAGGTTATCTGCACTGGTTAGATCGTTCATCGGGTGAGTTTGTTGCTCAACAGCTCGTCGATGATAGCGGCTTTGCGGTTGCGCCAATTGAAATGCCTGAAGGCTACTTAGTGACGACTCGCAATGGCGATGTAAAGAAACTAACGATTAGCCAATAAAAGCGTGATACAATTCACAGTCGGCTCCTGGTTGGTAACAGCTAGGAGCCGTTTTGTTGTTATAAATTAATAAACCGTGTGGTTATAGGTAAGAGTTTAAACTTGCGATCAAGTGCTTACCTATAACTACATTTAGAGAAGAAATTGTAGAGGTTGTTATGGTACCTGTTGTTGCTCTAGTAGGGCGTCCGAACGTAGGTAAATCTACGTTATTTAACCGATTGACTCGAACTCGTGATGCATTGGTTGCGGATTTCCCTGGCTTAACGCGTGACCGTAAATACGGTCATGCTCATTTTAGCGAGCATGACTTTATTGTTATTGACACTGGTGGTATCGACGGTACCGAAGAAGGTGTTGAAACTAAAATGGCTGAACAGTCGCTAGCGGCGATTGATGAAGCTGATGTCGTTCTATTTATGGTAGATGGCCGTGCGGGTCTAACACCTTCAGACGTGGCTATCGCTAAGCACCTTCGTCAACTAGAAAAGCCTTCAATGCTAGTAGTAAACAAGGTTGATGGTATCGACCCTGATGCTGCAAGTGCTGATTTCTGGCAACTAGGCGTAGAAGACATGTACCAAATCGCCGCAGCGCACGGTCGTGGCGTAACAGCGTTGATTGATCTTGCTCTTAACCCGTTCGCAGAAGCGTTAAAAGCAGAGAATGGCGAAGTAAGCGATTTAACTGAGTTTGAAGACGAAGAAGAAGAGCAAGTTGATTTCACTGAAGAAGAAGCTGAAGAAGAATTCAAGCGCCTTCAAGATCAACCAATTAAGCTAGCGATCATTGGCCGTCCTAACGTAGGTAAATCAACACTAACTAACCGTATTCTTGGTGAAGAACGTGTTGTTGTTTACGATATGCCAGGCACAACTCGTGACTCTATCTACATTCCAATGCAGCGTGATGAGCGTGAATACGTTCTGATTGATACTGCAGGTGTTCGTCGTCGTAAAAATATCAACGAAACAGTAGAGAAGTTCTCAGTGGTTAAAACACTGAAAGCAATTGAAGATGCTAACGTTGTATTGCTGCTTATTGATGCTCGAGACAACATCTCTGATCAAGATTTAAGCTTGTTAGGCTTTGCGTTGAATGCTGGTCGTTCAATTGTTATTGCAGTAAACAAGTGGGATGGTCTAGACAGCGATGTTAAAGATCGCGTTAAGAAAGAACTAGACCGTCGTTTAGGTTTCGTTGATTTCGCACGTATTCACTTTATCTCTGCACTTCACGGTACAGGTGTTGGTCACTTGTTTGAATCTGTTCAAGAAGCTTACAAGTCAGCGACGACTCGTGTTGGTACTTCTGTGCTAACTCGTATCATGAAGATGGCGACTGATGATCACCAACCGCCTATGGTTCGTGGCCGTCGTGTTAAATTGAAATACGCGCACGCTGGTGGCTACAACCCACCGATTATCGTTATCCACGGTAACCAAGTACGTAACTTGCCAGATTCATACAAACGATTCTTGATGAACTACTACCGTCGTTCACTAGAGATTATGGGTACACCTATTCGCATTCAATTCCAGAACAGCGAGAACCCATTTGAAGCTAAGACAACCAAGCTGACAATTTCTCAAGAACGTAAACGTAAGCGTATGATGAGCATGGTTAAAGGTCGTAAGTAAACCTATTCCAATAGATTTGATACCCGAGCCTGTCTCGGGTATTTTTTTAAGCAAAATTCACGTTAAGCCATAACCTCATATCTCCATATCGTGATGGGTTAACGAATTAGACTCAATTTCAAAAGAAGAACGATATGACCACTAGCGATTCCATGACACCAGCGACATCCATGAAACCAATAATAGTTATCACACCAACCATCACTCAATTTTGTCATCAGGCTTGGCAGATCAAAGCAAAGGCGTTGTACGTTGAAAACGATGACAGCAAAACCTACCTGATCACCGACATGACACCTTTCCACCCAGTGAGTCATATTTGGCCAGATCACCCTGCAGACCAAGGCTTTGTTAATGTTGGTGACGTGCAATATCCCGTTGAAGACTGTCTTGTTGGTGCAATAGAACAATCTACTGGCAAGCTTCATATCGCAGCAGATATCCCTGTTAAGCGTGATACGGAAGGGTGGACGTTTGTGGTTGTCCACCAGCTACCTGTATCTGCTTCTATGATTAAGGTTAGCGACGAAGTCATGTTGACGGTTGATAAAGAGTATCAAGCTAGTTTGAGCCGTGGTCACAGCGCTGGCCACATCGCTTTCCTAGCCTTGAATAAAGTATTGGCTGAGAGCTACTGGCGTAAAGATGCAGATAGAAAAGATCCGCTTGGCAGTTATGACTTCAATAGCTACGCGCAAGTGACTAGCTTTGTGACTCCCGAGTTGTGTACCGATAAATATCGTTTGGGAAAAACCCTGAAGAAGCGCGGTTTGAATGTTGCAGACATGCTAACCAATCTTGATGGTATCGAAGCCGACATCAATCAGATGATTAAAGGTTGGCTCGCAGACTCGACGCCAGTAGCAATGAGACTGGAAGGTGAGGCATTAACAGACTCTCGCTATTGGGAATGGCAGTTGGATAGCGACACTTTAGTGTCTATTCCTTGTGGTGGTACTCACATCGAGAATACGTCAGAGCTTAAGTCTTTATCGGTTAAGTTAACCCAGTTAGATGACCAGCATATTGAAATGCTGACGCATGTAATACGATGATTTAGACTACAGATCGAAATGGCTTATGCTGTTTGTTTTGTTTTAATAGGTAACCTTTAACATAAATGACTGTTTAAAATTGAAATGCAGCACATGTAACTTATGCTTTCGGTGTGTGGTGATATAAATATTCTTTTTGGGGTAGATCGCTGATCAAAATAGATAAAGCGAAAGATCAACCTATGATCTTCGATTGTGTGTACGGCTTATTTAGTGTGTTATTATTAACCAATAGTAAGCTTGCATAAGAACAAGCTGTACCCTATTACACAATTGAAAGCTTTAGTGAATGGAACAACAATTTTTATTAGAAGGCCATCGAGCCGTCAATAGTTTGCTGCGCAAGCTTGCTCTTGGGATGGATCGCAAAGATTTAAACCATAAGATCATTCAGCTTACCGAGCAGATTTTTGGGCAGCGTATGGCTTCAATTTTACTGCTTAACTCAGAGTCTAAAACTTTACACCTTGAATATGCCCCAAACCTGCCTGATTTTTACAATCAGCAGATAGAAGGGGTTGGGATTGGTGCAGGGATTGGTTCTTGTGGCGAGGCGGCTGCACTCAAGAAAGCAGTGATGGTCTCCAACATAAATGCACACCCAAACTGGGCACCTTTTTTAGCCCTCACCAATCAAGCGAATCTGCATGCCTGTTGGTCGGTACCCATTATCTCGTCGCGCGGTAATGTGTTGGGTACCTTTGCTATTTATAGTCAGTACATCTCTGAACCGCATGAATTTGAGCTGGAGATCTTAGAACTACTGGCTTCCCTGTACTCGGTAGCACTAGAGAAGTTTGAGCTGGAGAATCAGCTTAACTTTTTCGCCAATCGTGATTCTCTAACTCATTGCTTGAATCGTCGTGCACTGTTCAATGAAGCCGAAAAAGTGTTGGCTAAGCGATGTTTTTCAGAAAAGGTGATGGCGTGTCTGTTTGTTGATGTCGATAAGTTCAAATCGATCAACGATACCTATGGTCATAGTTTTGGTGATGATGTGCTGTTGGCGGTTGCCGAAGTTCTTGATGAGGCAACCACAGCATGTGCCAAGATAGGGCGTTACGGTGGCGATGAGTTTGTGGTGTTCTCTTGCTTTGATGATCAAGAAAGCGTTGTTAGTTTCTACCACAGCTTAGAGAAAGCACTGCAACAAGCGCTTTATATCAATGATGTGCAGTTCTCAGTGAGTGTTGGGTTGTCTTGTGAGAAAGATCCTCAAGGATTAGACCTGTTGATCGCACAAGCTGATAAGAACATGTACCAAATCAAGCAAGCGAAGTCTCAGCGGTAGTAGATTGTAAAAATAGTCGTAAATTAGGAAATGCTAATGAGTGAAAATATCTGCCCTAAGTGTCAGTCTGAGCTAGCTTGGGATGGCAAGTATCACTGTGAAAGTTGTCAGGCTCACTTTACTAAAGTTGGGTTTTGCCCTGAGTGCAGCAGCCAACTTGAGAAGCTTCAAGCCTGTGGTGCGGCGAGTTATTTTTGTAATGCCGATTGCAACGAATTGAAGTCTAAGTCGAGAGTAAAATTCGAATTCCAACCAGCGGAATAGCCTTAAACAGCATGGTTTGAACGACCATTGGTTATGTTATACCAGAGACCCAATACCAAAGTGTTGGGTCTTTTTTGTATCTGATGAACAGGAATGTGTCATCTTGGTTCATTCTCATCGCCACTGCACCAGCATGAAACATAGTGACATGATCGCTATGCACTCCATTGGTGTGAGTTTCTTTTAACTTCCATAAATACAATTACTTATAAATAATTTTGTTGGTTTATAAGTTTGGCACTCTTCTTGTAACTCTGTAATTGAATAACAAAAATACAATTATGGAGTAATATCATGAACAAGGTGTTCAATTTATCGCTAGCTGCACTGTGTACAACACTTTCATTTTCTTCTGCAACAGTGTTTGCTGCTGATGAGACCATCAAGGTCGGTGTTCTACACTCACTTTCTGGCACTATGGCGATCAGTGAAACCACGCTAAAAGATACCGTGCTAATGCTTATCGAAGAGCAGAATAAAAAGGGCGGTTTGCTTGGCAAGAAGCTAGAGCCTGTCGTGGTTGACCCTGCGTCAAACTGGCCGCTATTTGCAGAAAAAGCACGTGAACTTATCGAAAAAGAGAAAGTGGATGTGGTGTTCGGTGGTTGGACATCGGTATCACGTAAATCCATGCTGCCTGTTTTTGAAGAACTCAACAGCATCCTTTTCTACCCAGTACAGTATGAAGGCGAAGAGTCTTCTAAAAACGTTTTCTACACCGGTGCCGCGCCAAACCAACAAGCGATTCCTGCAGTGGATTACTTGATGGAAGAGCTTGAAGTTGAGCGTTGGGTACTTGCAGGTACCGATTACGTCTATCCACGTACCACCAATAAGATCCTTGAAGCCTACCTAAAAGATAAAGGTGTCGCAGAAGAAGACATCATGATCAACTACACGCCATTTGGTCACTCTGATTGGCAATCTATCGTTTCAGACATCAAAAAGTTCGGCGAAGCAGGCAAGAAAACCGCTGTGGTTTCTACTGTGAATGGCGATGCGAACGTACCTTTTTATAAAGAGCTTGGTGCTCAAGGCATTTCATCTGAAGACATCCCAGTTATTGCATTCTCTGTTGGTGAAGAAGAACTGTCAGGTATGGATACAGAACCACTGGTTGGTCACCTAGCGGCATGGAACTACTTCATGAGTGTTGATACCGAAGCCAATGAAGAGTTCGTTGAAACGTGGCAGTCGTTCATCAAGAGTGAAAAGCGTGTCACCAATGACCCAATGGAAGCGCACTATGTTGGCTTCAACATGTGGGCTCAAGCGGTCACTAATGCGGGCACAACCGATCCTGAATCTGTGCAAGATGCCTTGATTGGCGTGTCTGTTCCTAACCTTTCTGGCGGCTACTCTACCATGCTGCCAAACCACCACATTACTAAACCAGTCCTGATCGGTGAAATCCAAGACGATGGTCAATTCGACATTGTTTGGGAAACCACTGGACTAGTGGCGGGTGATGCTTGGTCGAGTTACTTACCTGAATCGGCAAAACTGTTCTCTAGTTGGTCGAAGCCATTCTCATGCGGTGCGTTTAACGTAGAAACGAAGAAGTGTTCTGGCGGTAACTAGAGCGTCAATTCAGGAATATTGAGCCTTCCGGTTTGGGAAGAACGCGTCTGTTTAACGGGCGAAGCGAATGGAAGGCTCATCGTTTCAGGTAACAACCACTATCCACACATCCTCCAAGTAAAAATAACAATATCTAACTTGGTTGGTTAAGGAAGCAGGGATGAAAAACGTATTAAACGTATTTAAGGCGCTGTTGCTCATAGCAGTCAGTGCTCAGTTGGCTTTTGCTGGAATAACGGATGAAGCTAGCTTTACCAAGGCGCTAGTTGGTAAGAAAACATCGGATAAAGAATTAGCTATCGATTGGGTGGTTGAGACGCAAACGGAAGATGTGTCGAAACCTATTTTAGATGGCTGGTTAAACGGAAACCTTTACTACTTCAATGAGAAACAGAGCGAGCAGTACAAACAGCTCTACCTCATTCAAAACATCAAAACGGCAACGTCAGCTCAGTCAGTATGGACTGATTCAACGCTTAATATCGACAATGCTAGACAGTTTAAAAAAGTTCGTGTGAATAACAAACTTCGCGGGATGTTACGCGGGGAAATTGCTTATATTGGACTGAACAGCAGTAATACAGAGGTGCGTTACAAAGCGGTTCTGGATCTATTAGGAACCAAAGATTCTGCCATCATCGAACGACTCACTGAACTCAGAGCAAATGAATCAGATGGCAAAGTAGCCGAGCTAATGGACCTCTCATTGGCTATTTATACCTCTCTTGATAAAAGCGCAACCATTGAAGATCGAGTCACGTCGATTGAGCGAGTCGGTGACTTCAAACACTCGGTTGTTCTGAAAACACTGAATCAACTACTGAGCACTGAGCAAGACCCAAAAGTCTTGGCAGCGGCAGAGCGTGCGATGGACGGTTATCAACAGAGCCAAGCACTCTATTCGGGGGTTGAAACGGTATTCTTTGGTTTGAGCTTAGGTTCGGTATTGGTGCTGGCGGGCATTGGCTTGGCGATTACCTTTGGTGTAATGGGCGTTATCAACATGGCTCATGGCGAGCTAATCATGATTGGCGCTTACACCACCTATGTCATGCAATTGTTGATGCCCAATCATATTGGTTTGGCACTGATACTCTCTATCCCTGCTGCGTTTATTGTTTCTGGTTTGGTGGGCATTGTGATCGAGCGAAGTGTGATTCGTCATCTTTATGGTCGCCCATTGGAAACCTTACTCGCGACCTTTGGTATCAGCTTAATCTTGCAGCAAGCCGTTCGCTCTATTTTCTCTCCATTGAACCGCTCAGTAAGCACGCCTGAATGGATGTCTGGCGCACTTCAATTAAACCCAATGCTGTCTCTGACTTATAACCGACTTTATATCATCTTGTTTTGTGGTTTGGTGTTTATGGGCTTATTAATGGTTCTGAAAAAGACACCACTAGGCTTGCAGGTTCGTGCCGTTTCTCAAAACCGTGGTATGGCTCGTGCAATGGGTATTCGATCGGAACGTGTTGATGCGATGACCTTCGGTTTAGGCTCTGGTGTTGCCGGTGTCGCGGGTGTCGCGCTTTCTCAGCTGACTAACGTTGGCCCAAATATGGGGCAGGCGTACATCATCGATTCGTTCATGGTGGTGGTGTTTGGCGGGGTTGGTAACTTATGGGGCACACTAGTCGCAGGGCTCAGCCTTGGCTTATTTAATAAGATTTTAGAACCATGGGCTGGTGCGGTTCTCGCCAAGATCTTAGTACTGGTTTTCATCATTCTATTTATTCAAAAACGCCCACGCGGACTGTTCCCGCAACGTGGTCGTGCGGCTGAAGGTTAAGGACAACATCATGCAGTCTAAATCATTTGTACTTTCGGCGATGCGTGGTGACAAAGGTGGTCAACTGACCATCCTTGCCATTCTTGCGGCCGTGATTCTTATTCCACTGGCTAACACCATGTTGCCAAGTGGACACCCGCTTCATGTTGAGACTTTTACAATCTCATTAATGGGCAAATACCTGAGTTATGCAATATTGGCGTTGGCACTCGATCTTGTGTGGGGTTACCTCGGGATCTTGAGCTTAGGCCATGGTGCTTTCTTTGCGCTTGGTGGCTATGCCATGGGTATGTACCTGATGCGCCAGATTGGTGACCGTGGGGTTTATGGTGATCCAATCCTGCCTGACTTTATGGTGTTCCTTGATTGGTCGGCGTTGCCGTGGTTCTGGCAGGGTTTTGATCAGTTCTGGTTCGCGTGCTTAATGGTGGTGTTGGTGCCGGGCGCATTGGCTTACTTGTTTGGTTATCTGGCTTTCCGCTCTCGCGTATCAGGGGTTTACCTTTCTATCATGACTCAGGCGTTAACTTACGCATTGATGCTGGCATTTTTCCGCAATGAAATGGGCTTTGGTGGCAACAACGGACTGACGGATTTCAAAGACATCATCGGCCTGAGCTTGCAGAGTGATGGGGTCAAGATAGGTCTGTTTGTCGCGACTGGTATTGCGCTTATTCTCAGCTACATCGCTTGTCGTATGGTGGTGACCAGTCGATTAGGTCGTGTGGCATTAGCGATTCGTGATACCGAGTCACGCACTCGCTTTATGGGCTACGACGTCGATGGCATCAAGCTGTGGGTCTTCGTTCTTTCTGCTGTTATCGCGGGTATTGCCGGGGCTTTATATGTTCCCCAAGTTGGCATCATTAACCCGGGAGAATTTGCTCCGCTTAACTCGATTGAGATTGTGGTTTGGGTAGCCTTAGGCGGTCGTGCCACTCTGTTTGGCGCCATTGTTGGGGCATTGATCATCAACTACGCCAAGAGTTGGTTTACGGTTGAGTTCCCTGAGGTGTGGTTATTTGCTCTGGGTGGGCTATTCGTTCTCTCGACCATGTATTTCCCACAAGGTGTAATTGGCTTTGTCAGTGAAAAATGGCAGCAGCTACGCAAGGCATCAAATGGGAAAAACCAAGATGAAGATAAGGATGATCAGCACAAAGCCAAGGAGGTGATCGCATGACCACATTTAATAGCGTAAAGGAATCGGTTCAGGCGTTCACTCGTCGAGACCAAGTCTTTGATTACCTTAAACCTGATATTCATCCCGCTATCGATACTCGCCATAACGTGCTGTTGTATGTAGAAGGCGTTAACAAAAGCTTCGATGGTTTCCAAGCGATAAACGATCTGAACCTCTACATCAATGAAGGAGAGCTTCGCTGCATCATTGGCCCTAATGGCGCAGGTAAAACCACCATGATGGACATCATCACAGGTAAAACTAAGCCAGATACTGGTGAGGTGTGGTTGGGTTCGAACATCAACTTATTGAAGATGAACGAAGCTGAAATTGCCAATGCAGGCGTTGGGCGTAAGTTCCAAAAACCGACCGTGATTGAATGTTTAACTGTGTGGCAGAACCTTGAATTAGCCATGGCCGGCGATCGCTCAGTATGGGCGACTTTCACAGCTGTGATGTCTGGCGAACAGAAAGACAAACTGACCTCGGTACTTGAGCTGATTCATTTAAAAGACGAAGCGGCGAATTTGGCAGGTAATCTGTCTCACGGGCAAAAGCAGTGGTTAGAGATAGGCATGTTATTGATGCAAAACCCCAAGCTGTTGCTGGTGGATGAGCCCGTTGCAGGCATGACTCACCAAGAGATGGATCGTACCTCTGAGTTACTTAACTCACTGGCAGGCAAGCACTCAGTGGTAGTGGTTGAACACGATATGGATTTCGTTCGTTCAATTGCTAGCCATGTCACCGTACTTCACCAGGGTCACGTGTTGGCCGAAGGCACCATGGATCAAGTGCAGGCTCACCCTGAAGTTAAACAAGTTTATCTCGGAGAATAGGATGCTAGAGGTTAAATCAGTTAATCAATATTACGGTGAGAGCCACACGCTGTGGGATTTGGATATGCAGATCCCTGAAGGCAAGTGCACAGTGTTAATGGGACGAAACGGTGTCGGTAAAACGACGTTGCTGCAATGCATCATGGGATTGGTTAAGGTCGAAAGCGGTGATATCTCATTATCGGGTGAGTCGCTGCTGAAAACCGACGCTGAAGAGCGTGCGCGCCAAGGTATCGGTTATGTGCCGCAAGGTCGTCAGATCTTTCCGATGCTCACGGTTCAAGAAAACCTAGAAGTAGGCTTGCCGATTCGAGAAAAGGGCGACCGTAAGATCCCTGAGCTCATCTTCGATATATTCCCAGTGTTAAAAGAGATGCTGCATCGTCGCGGAGGTGACTTATCTGGTGGTCAGCAGCAGCAACTGGCGATTGGGCGTGCGCTGGTGGTCAATCCAAAGCTATTGATCTTGGATGAACCGACCGAAGGTATTCAGCCCAATATCGTGCAAGAGATTGGTGACATCATTCGCATGCTCAACGAGAAGATGGGACTCACAGTCCTGCTTGTTGAACAGAAGCTGCCATTTGCGAGAAAGGTCGGTGACCGATTTTGCATTCTCGACCGTGGTCGTCAGGTAGCTGAAGGAGAAATGAAAGGGCTCAATGAGTCTTTGATTAAGGAGTACCTAACCGTATGAGCTCTCTATATTCTTCGAGTGAAGCAATAAACACTTCTTTAGCGGGAGTGTTGTCTCTGAATGAGACCATCGAGCAAGATATCCGAGACGGTTGGCAAGCGAGTTTAAACCTCACCTTTGTCGACCGTGGTGATAAAACCGTATTAAAGAATCGCCAGCAGTCTGGTCCGCTTGCGGTGCAACGTCCCTTGTATCCTGATGGGGAAACGTGTCACACCTACTTACTTCATCCCCCCGGCGGAGTGGTAGGTGGTGACACTCTCAATATTGAAGCGACCATCGAAAGCGGTGCGCATGCGTTGATCACCACACCCGGTGCGACCAAGTTTTATCGCTCAAATAACAAGTACGCCAAGCAGAAGCAGACCCTACGAGTGAAGAAAGGTGCACGCTTGGAATGGATGCCGCAAGAGAACATCTTTTTCCCGAATGCACACGTTCGTTTAGACACTGAAATTCGCCTAGAAAAGGGTGCACAGTTTTGGGGTTGGGAGATGCACTGTTTTGGACGCCCTGCACAGAATGAGGGATTCGAGCATGGTCACCTCGTTGGGAAAACAGAAATCTATCTTGATAATCAAAGGCTTCTGACTGAAGGTTTTAATTTTCACGGTGGCGATAAGTTAATGATAAATATGGGGTTACTTGATTATTCAATGATGGGAACCTTTTATATCACCTCAAATGAGAAGCAAGATTTAGAGTTGGTACAGAGCTTGCTCTTATCTATTACACAGCAAGCTTCACAGCAATCAGTTACATCAAAAGCGTCGAGTGAACCCACATTAATATTGGGCGTGACTCAGATAGAAGGATTGATTGTGGTGCGAGCCTTGGGTAATTGGAGTGAAGACATCCTCCAGGCCTTTGGTCAGATATGGCAAGCAACTCGCTCTCATTTATGTGGTACGACTCCTGATTTACCAAGGATTTGGGCGACTTAGCGATTAGCCCTTTTTGTACCTAGGGTGACTTCCGACCCTAGGTACATTTTTTCAAGCTTGCTGTGATTGAATCCCACTTACTGCTCATGTGTTTTTGAGCACTAAGAAAACAACACTAACAGCGGGCGGCTAAATGGAATTAACACCAAGAGAAAAAGATAAGCTACTTATCTTCTGCGCAGGAATGCTGGCACAGCAGCGCAAACAAAAAGGCTTAAAACTCAACTACCCAGAATCTATTGCACTGATCAGCATTGCCATTCTCGAAGGTGCCCGCGAGGGTAAAACCGTTTCAGAGTTGATGGATTTTGGACGCACACTGCTTACTGTCGATGACGTTATGGAGGGGATCCCTTCCATGATCCCTGATGTACAAGTCGAAGCCACTTTTCCTGATGGCACCAAGCTGGTGACCGTTCATGAACCTATCGTGTAGGGAGAAGTAATATGGCTGGTTCCACAAAGCAATACTCAGGATTCGTTCCCGGAAAAGTCGAAACCGCTCCCGGTGACATCACTCTCAATGAAGGCCGCGACACAACGTCCGTTAAGGTGCAAAACATTGGCGATCGTCCTGTTCAAATTGGCTCTCATTATCACTTCTATGAAGCAAACCCTTCGCTGATCTTTGACCGAGAAGCTACTAAAGGCTTTCGACTCAATATCCCTGCAGGTACTGCAACCCGCTTTGAGCCGGGTCAGTCGCGCAGCGTCGAGTTAGTGCGTTACGCCGGTAAGTTAGAGATCTATGGCTTCCAAGGAAAAGTGATGGGCAAGCTCTAAGCGCTCCCACGGAATAATGAAAATAACAAAGGATTGAACATGGCGACGATATCCAGACAGGCTTATGCCGAAATGTTTGGGCCAACAGTCGGTGACCGAGTGCGTCTTGCTGACACCGATTTATGGCTAGAAGTTGAAAAGGATTACACGGTATACGGCGACGAAGTGAAATTCGGCGGCGGCAAAGTTATCCGTGATGGACAAGGGCAAAGCCAACGTCCAAGTGCCGAAACTCCAGATTTGGTGATCACTAACGCGATTGTGTTGGATTACTGGGGTATCGTAAAAGCCGATGTCGCCATCAAAGATGGCCGCGTTCAGGCATTGGGCAAAGCGGGCAACCCAGATGTTCAACCGGGCGTTGATATTGTGATCGGCCCGGGCACGGAGATTTTAGCAGGTGAAGGTTCAATCCTGACTGCTGGTGGCATTGATTCGCACATCCACTTTATTTGCCCACAACAGATTGAAGAAGCACTGGCGTCAGGTGTGACGACCATGATCGGCGGCGGCACGGGACCAAACACAGGTACTAACGCGACCACATGCACGCCGGGGCCTTGGAACATGCACCGCATGTTGGAGTCACTCGATCAATTCCCGATGAACTTTGGTTTGTTAGGCAAAGGCAATGCCAGTCAGCCAGAAGCTCTACGCGAACAAGTAGCGGCAGGTGCTGTGGGTTTGAAGTTGCACGAAGACTGGGGAACCACACCCGCTTCAATCG
This sequence comes from Vibrio sp. QJM3NY_27, assembly GCF_057785955.1. NCBI lineage: Bacteria > Pseudomonadati > Pseudomonadota > Gammaproteobacteria > Vibrionales > Vibrionaceae > Vibrio > Vibrio sp. QJM3NY_27. The sequence goes on from NZ_CM173511.1 coordinate 683,942, forward strand.
ATACCTGCTTGAGCGTTGCCGATGAAATGGACGTACAAGTCGCGATTCATACCGATACCTTGAATGAGTCTGGTTTTGTTGAATCGACACTTGGCGCAATCGGTGATCGCGTGATTCATACCTATCACACCGAAGGTGCGGGCGGTGGTCATGCTCCCGATATTATTCGTGCTGCAGGTGAGCCGAACGTTTTGCCCTCCTCAACCAATCCAACACGACCTTACACCATCAATACCGTCGATGAGCATTTAGATATGTTGATGGTGTGTCATCACCTTTCACCATCGATTGCTGAAGATGTTGCGTTCGCCGAATCGCGTATTCGCCGTGAAACCATTGCCGCAGAAGACATTCTTCATGACTTAGGCGCGTTCTCGATGATCGCTTCGGATTCACAAGCTATGGGGCGAGTGGGTGAAGTAATAACTCGAACTTGGCAAACCGCGCACAAGATGAAAGTTCAGCGCGGCAGCCTAAAAGAAGATTCAGACTACAGCGATAACTTCCGATTAAGACGCTATGTCGCTAAGTACACCATCAACCCAGCGATCACTCATGGTATGTCTCATGAAATCGGCTCTATTGAAGCAGGAAAGCTGGCGGATTTAGTGTTGTGGAAGCCCGCTTTCTTTGGTGTGAAACCGAGTGTAATTTTGAAAGGCGGCATGATCGCCATGGCGCCGATGGGTGACCCAAACGCTTCAATCCCAACCCCTCAGCCAGTTCACTATCGTTCTATGTTTGGTAGCTATGGTAAGGCGTGTCAGAACACATCAATGCTGTTTGTTTCTAAGGAAGCCAAAGCGCAGAACATCGATAAGCGACTGGGTTTACAGAGCTTGATTGGCGTAGTGAGCAACTGCCGGAACATCAGCAAAGCCGACATGAAGCTTAACGATTGGATGCCAAAAATTGAGGTGGATTCTCAGACGTATCAAGTGCGCGCCGATGGGGAATTACTGACGTGTGAACCAGCTGAAGAACTGCCAATGGCTCAAAGATATTTTCTATTTTAAGAGCTCGGCTGAAGGCTCTTATTTTGAACGTTATAAATCTCACAAGGAGATTGAGGTAATAGCATGATTGAACTTACTCAAATTCAAGCCGAGTTGAACACGGCTCCAGATGGCTTTCTAAGCCTACCGATCGATAGCCGCATCAAAAGCCGTCTTAAGGTGATGCTAGATGATGGGCGCAATGCAGGGCTGTTTCTACCACGAGGTCATATCTTGCGTGGCGGCGAACAACTCTCAAGTGAATGTGGCTTGATCGTGGAAGTGAAAGCGGCACCTGAAACCGTTTCGACTGTTTACTGTGAAGACCTGCTCCTGCTAACGCGAGTGGCTTACCACCTTGGTAACCGTCATGTTCCGTTGCAAGTGGAAGCGGGTTGGGTTCGTTATCAACACGACCATGTTTTGGATGAAATGGTTGAAGGCTTAGGCGCTAAAGTGACTACCGAGAAACAACCGTTTGAACCAGAAGGCGGCGCTTATGGCGGTCGCTCAGGTGGTCATCATCACCATCATTAATCGAGTCATTGATGACTCACTAAACGATTTATATAACAACAAATATTAATAACTATAAACGCAAGGAACTCGCGATGAACTTTAAAACAGCTGCAGGCTTATGCACTTTCACCATAACTTCTCTAACAACATCAACATTGGCTTTGGCTCACCCTGGTCATGGATCTCACTCGGTTCATGAGTCCCACTCATTTATGTCTGGCTTAACTCACCCGGTGACAGGCATGGATCATCTGATTATGCTGATCGCTTTCGGTCTATTAATTGGCGCACTGTCGTTTTCAACCAAGATAAAAGCCGCTCAGATTGGCGGTGGATTGGCGTCTTTAGTGGTAGGGCTTATTGCAGGCCAAGCCTTAGGTTTCTCTGTAATTGTTGAGCCAGCCATTATCGCTTCTCTGTTCGTCGTCAGCTTATGTTTATGGCACGTATTCTCACCATCAACCAAGCGTGTAAACAGCGTATTAGTCGCTTCCATCGCTATGTTGTTTCTCCATGGTTACGCACACGGTGTTGAAGCCGCGAGTAATCTGACTCAATTCGCAACCGGTATGAGCATCAGTGCTCTGGCATTAATGGTTATCGGTACTTTTGTTGGCCGCGCGGTTTTCTCTAAATGGATGTCGGTCGGTGTGGCTTCAGCAAGCGCACTATTGTTGTTAGGCGCGTAAGCTCTCGAACTTTTCGATTCTAGAAGACAGAGAGCAAGAGTATGACCACAACAGAAAATGTCGCCATTTATCGTCTCTTTCAATTGATCAGTCCATCGTTGCCGATTGGTGGTTTCACTTATTCGCAAGGCTTAGAGTTAGCGGTTGAAGCGGGGTGGGTGACCAATCGCGATAGCATGGAACAGTGGCTTAATACCATTGTTAGTTCCAGTGTCGCGACCTTGGAATTACCCATCTTAGAGCGTCTTTATCATGCTCTAGAAAAGGGTGAAATCGATGAGATTGAGCATTGGTGTAACTACTTATACTCAAGCCGCGAAACCAGTGAATTACGAGCGGAAGAAAAGCAGCGCGGGCATGCATTGAACACCTTGTTGAAGCGCTTAGATATCGATATTTCGCTGGTGGATTCTGTTGATAGTCATCCAAACCAATTGTTGGGCATGTGTATGGCGGCTCAGCATTGGAGCATTGATTTAGAAAGTCTCAAGCAAGGTTACTTATGGAGCTGGCTTGAAAATATCGTTACCGCAGGCGTGAAACTGGTGCCTTTGGGACAAACCGATGGGCAGTTGGCATTGATTAATATCACCAACACGTTTCCCGAGATCATTGAGAAAGCACGCACGATAGAAGATTGGATGATAGGGAGCTTTTCGCCTTCGATGGCATTAGCGAGCTCACTGCACGAAACACAATACACACGACTATTTCGTTCGTAGCGGCCAGCTAGAACGGTGTAGTAAAAAGAATATAAGGAAGTAGACAATGGAAAGTTATAAGCAACCCCTTCGAATTGGTATTGGTGGCCCGGTAGGGTCTGGTAAAACAGCGCTATTAGAAGTGCTATGTAAAGCGATTCGCGACAAGTTAAACATTGCCGTGGTAACCAACGACATCTACACCCAAGAAGATGCCAAGATACTTACGCGAGCAGAGGCTCTAGAACCGGATCGTATTATTGGTGTAGAAACGGGTGGCTGTCCGCACACGGCGATTCGTGAAGATGCGTCGATGAACCTCGCGGCAGTAGAAGAGCTGGCTAAGTTACACAAGAACCTCGATGTGGTATTCGTCGAAAGCGGTGGTGACAACCTGAGTGCCACGTTCAGTCCTGAATTAGCCGACCTTACTATCTATGTAATCGATGTGGCGGAAGGGGAGAAGATCCCACGTAAAGGTGGGCCGGGTATTACGCGTTCTGATCTGCTAGTCATCAACAAGATCGATTTAGCACCATATGTAGGAGCGTCGCTTGAGGTGATGGAGCAAGACACGCAGCGCATGCGACCAACCAAGCCATATGTGTTCACCAACCTAAAAGAGAGCCAAGGCTTAGACTTCATCATCAACTTTATCGTGACAGAAGGGATGCTAACCATGAAGGAGCCTTCTACGACTGAGTCGTGAGTAGGGAGTAGAGTTTGAATCTGCTCGTTTTCTTTTGAAGCCATAGATACAAAAAAGCCCTGTCGATTATTCGATAGGGCTTTCTGGTTTTAAATGATTTTTAACGTCCTAGTTGAATCTAAAGCTCGCTCTTCGCGACTCTTGTTGTCACTTGCGATTCAATCACGCCATCTTCAACTTGAGTGGTGATCACTTCACCTACTTCGACGTCATTAATCGATGACACGGTCTTACTCGATGCTGAATGAGTAATGCTGTAGCCACGCTTTAGGGTTGCAAGTGGACTAACGGTCTCTAACTTCTCGGCAGCCATGGCTAGCTGGTGGCGAGTGGTTAGCAGTGTTTTATCCATTGCATCCAATAGTTTTTGCTCTGAACGTTGTAGATGCAGTTTTTGTTCACCAAGGCGCTTTACTGGTGAGTTTAATTGAAGCTGGTGCTGTTTACGTTCAACACGCTGTGCATGTTGCTTTAGGTATTGAGTCATACCACGACGTAAACGCATGTCTAAGTCATCAAGCTGCTGACTCTGCTTTTGCAGTTGGTAGCTCGGGTGCTGTTTCTCCAAACGGTATTTCAACGTTTGAGTTGATTGTGCTTGTTTGATTAGCACATGACGAATCGCACTCACTAAACGAGCACGTTTAGACGCATAAGCTTGCTCTTTATGACTGTTGTCACGGCTAACCAATTCAGCGGCTGCTGATGGCGTTGGAGCTCGCATATCTGCCACGAAATCCGCGATAGTGACATCGACTTCATGCCCAACGGCACTGATAATCGGGATCTGGCTTGCTGCAATGGTGCGAGCGACGATCTCGTTATTGAAACACCATAAGTCTTCTAATGAACCGCCGCCACGACCCACGATCAATACGTCACACTCGTTGCGCTCATTGGCACGTCCAATCGCTTGAGCGATCTGAATCGAAGCTCCTTCACCTTGTACCATGGTCGGATACACGATGACTGGCAATGAAGGGTCGCGTCTCTTGAGAACATCGAGAATATCGAAGAGGGCTGCGCCGGTTTTAGAGGTGATGACACCGACGCACTTAGGATGTTCTGGCAGAATCTGCTTACTGGATTGAGCGAACAAGCCTTCCGCCGCCAAGTTCATCTTAAGTTTTTCAAATTCTTGCTGAAGCTTACCATCACCCTCTGGCTGCATGCTTTCGATAATCAGCTGATAGTCACCGCGTGGCTCATAAAGAGACAGACGTGCTTTGACTAAAACTTGATTACCGTTCTGAGGCTTAAAAGTCACACGGCGATTATTGCCACGAAACATAGCGCACTTAACTTGAGCGCGAGAGTCTTTAAGCGTGAGGTACCAGTGACCAGAGACAGGTGCAGAGAAATTTGAGATTTCACCAACGAGCCAGACTATTCCCATTTCGTTTTCTAATAGGAGACGAACCTCTGAGTTGAGGCGAGAAACAGTAAAGATGTTTGGATTAGTCATAGAAGCACTATCTTTCCTTGAAGGAAGGTCTTTCTTGGAATCTCACAGGGCGTGAGTATGGAAGATAGCGGCAATATAATACATAGCAAGGGGGTAAATGCAAATTAAAAATACAAAAATGTGTAGCCAAGCGATTTCGTTGGCCGTATAATCCGTCCGCAATATCTAATCCAAATGCAGTTTGATTTTCCTTAATTGGCTGCCCTCATTAGGCGAAACGATGAGATTGGATTGTTTCTTTTTACTCCTATTATTGTGAGATATTGCAAATGCTAAGAATTGCCAAAGAAGCGCTGACATTCGACGACGTACTGCTAGTGCCAGCACACTCCACCGTTCTCCCTAATACAGCTGATCTTCGCACTCAGCTGACGAAGAATATTTCCCTAAACATCCCAATGATCTCTGCATCGATGGATACTGTGACAGAAGCTCGCCTAGCGATTGCACTGGCACAAGAAGGCGGAATAGGCTTCATTCATAAGAACATGTCTATTGAACAGCAAGCTGAAATGGTTCGCCAGGTTAAAATTTACGAAGCAGGTGTGGTTTCTCACCCTGTGACTGTAAACCCTGACGCGACAATCGCTGATGTTGTAGCCCTTACTCAAAAACACGGCTTCGCCGGTTTCCCTGTTGTTACTGAAACAAACGAACTTGTTGGTATTATTACTGGCCGTGACGTTCGCTTTGTGACTGACCTTTCTAAGAAAGTTGATGTAGTAATGACGCCTAAAGCTCGCCTTGCTTCTGTTAAAGAAGGTGCAACTCGTGAAGAAGTTCAAGAGAAAATGCACGAAGCGCGCGTTGAAAAAGTTCTTGTTGTAAATGATGACTTCCAGCTAACTGGAATGATCACTGCAAAAGATTTCCATAAAGCAGAACGTAAACCAAACGCTTGTAAAGATGAGCGCGGCAGCCTACGTGTAGGTGCAGCTGTTGGTGCTGGTGCTGGTAACGAAGAGCGCGTTGCTGCGCTTGTTGAAGCTGGCGTAGACGTTCTACTTATCGACTCTTCACATGGTCACTCTGAAGGTGTACTTAACCGTATCCGTGATACGCGTGCTGCATACCCTGATCTACAAATCATCGGTGGTAACGTAGCAACCGGCGCTGGCGCTCGTGCTCTTATCGAAGCGGGTGTTAGTGCGGTTAAAGTAGGTATCGGCCCGGGTTCAATCTGTACGACTCGTATCGTTACTGGTGTTGGTGTTCCTCAAGTAACAGCAATCGCAGACGCAGCTGAAGTGGCTAACGAATACGGTATTCCAGTAATCGCAGATGGCGGCATCCGCTTCTCTGGCGATATCTGTAAAGCTATCGTTGCTGGCGCATCTTGTGTGATGGTTGGTTCAATGTTCGCGGGTACTGAAGAAGCACCGGGTGAAGTTATCCTTTACAACGGTCGTTCTTACAAGTCTTACCGTGGTATGGGTTCTCTTGGTGCTATGTCTCAAGGTTCTTCTGACCGTTACTTCCAATCTGACAACGCTGCAGACAAGCTTGTTCCAGAAGGTATTGAAGGTCGTATCGCATACAAAGGTCGTCTAAAAGAGATCGTTCACCAACAGATGGGCGGTCTACGCTCAAGCATGGGCCTAACGGGTTCTGCAACTGTTGAAGATATGCGTACTAAAGCTGAGTTTGTTCGTATCTCTGGTGCGGGCATGAAAGAATCTCACGTACACGATGTTCAAATCACGAAAGAAGCACCTAACTACCGTTTAGGTTAATAATACGTCCAAACGTTTGAATAATGTGCTGATTTAGTCGGCACATTATTTTATCTACCGTCTGTTTTGTTAAAAGTCCGATTTTCTCAAAACACGTGGTTAAAGATATCTAACGAAAACGTTTGCTTTATTTCTTGAAGAGTTAATCAGAGGTGAGTAAACTCGCCTCCGTTTTATCACATAGCCAATAAGACTGCTTACAATGACTAAAAATATTCATGACCAACGTATTCTAATTCTGGACTTCGGTTCTCAATACACACAGCTAGTAGCTCGTCGTATTCGTGAGATCGGTGTTTACTGTGAACTTTGGAGCTGGGACGTAGAAGAAGCGGATATTCGTGAATTCAATCCAGACGGTATCATCCTATCTGGTGGCCCTGAAAGTGTTACGGAAGAGAATTCTCCACGTGCACCTCAGTACGTATTTGATTCAGGTGTTCCTGTCTTCGGTATCTGCTACGGCATGCAAACGATGGCTGAGCAACTTGGCGGTAAAGTAGCAACGTCTACTGAGCGCGAGTTCGGCTACGCAGCGGTACAAGTAACGGGTGAATCTGCACTTTTCGCTGACCTTGAGACGACTCAAGATGTTTGGATGAGCCACGGTGACAAAGTGGTTGAAATCCCTGCTGATTTTACAAAAATCGCAGAGACAGACACTTGTCCATACGCAGCAATGGCAAACGAAGATAAGAAATACTACGGTGTTCAATTCCACCCAGAAGTAACGCACACTAAAAACGGCCTGAAAATGCTTGAGAACTTCGTTCTTAACGCGTGTGGTTGTGAAGGTCTGTGGACTTCAGCGTCTATCATTGAAGATGCAGTTGCACGTATTAAAGAACAAGTAGGTGACGATGAAGTTATCCTTGGTCTTTCTGGTGGTGTTGATTCATCTGTAGTTGCGATGCTTGCTCACCGCGCTATCGGCGACAAACTAACATGTGTATTTGTTGATAACGGCCTTCTTCGTTTAAACGAAGGCGAGCAGGTTATGGACATGTTTGGTGACAAATTCGGCCTTAACATCATTAAAGTTGATGCTGAAGATCGTTTCCTTAACGCTCTGGAAGGCGAAGCTGAACCAGAAGCGAAACGTAAGATCATCGGTCACGTATTCGTAGATATCTTCGACGAAGAGTCTAAGAAACTGAAGAATGCTAAATGGCTTGCTCAGGGTACTATCTACCCAGACGTAATCGAGTCTGCAGCATCTAAGACTGGCAAAGCACACGTAATCAAATCTCACCACAACGTTGGTGGCCTTCCTGATGATATGGAAATGGGCCTTGTTGAGCCTCTACGTGAACTGTTTAAAGATGAAGTACGTAAGATCGGCCTAGAGCTTGGTCTTCCATACAATATGCTTTACCGCCACCCATTCCCGGGTCCAGGTCTAGGTGTTCGTGTACTTGGCGAAGTGAAGAAAGAGTACTGTGATTTACTGCGTCGTGCTGATGCTATCTTCATTGAAGAGCTTCACGCTGCTGACCTTTACCACAAAGTATCTCAAGCATTCACGGTATTCCTACCTGTACGTTCAGTTGGCGTAATGGGCGATGGCCGTAAGTACGATTGGGTTGTATCTCTACGTGCAGTAGAAACTATCGACTTCATGACTGCTCACTGGGCACACCTACCATACGACTTCCTGGGTAAGGTATCTAACCGTATTATCAACGAAGTTAACGGCATTTCACGTGTTGTTTACGATATTTCTGGTAAGCCACCAGCAACTATCGAGTGGGAATAATCTCTTAGAGATTTAACCAGTTTTGATTAAGATCTTAAGCCTCGAACTCAGTTCGGGGCTTTTTTCTTTCTGATTCTGGGTATTAAAGAGCTATATATAACCGCTAGAAACCGAATGAGTTGGAAACTAGATATCAGCTCAAGAAAGTATGAGACGCGTTGTTACGTTTAACTATACATAAAACTATCACTCGCACTTTTTATAAATTCATACCGCAACAACTAGGTCATTTCCCACGCGCCGCATACTCTTTGATGGACTTATTAAGGACAGATAAGAGAATCCATCATGTTAAAAATCAAATATTTGGCGACAGTAGTTGGCTGCACTTTAGCAGCACACAGTTACGCGTCTTTGAACATTCAACCTGATCCGCAAAACCCGAATGGTTACCTTGTTGAAAAGTCGGCATTACAAGCTGCAGAACAAGCGAAAACAGCCGATCCTATGTATGCGATCTGGTCACAAGCATTACAAACTCGTCCCAACAGTATTGTTGAAGCGATTGAGCCGGGTTTAGCCTCTAACCCTGAAAACGTGAAACGAGTCGAGCGTGTGTTCCCTCAATCTGAATGGGACTTCCTCACTCAGATGGCTGCACCTGAATACACATACACTCGCTTCTTACGCGCGATTGGTAAATTCCCAGCCTTCTGTGGAGAGTACACCGATGGCCGTGACTCCGACGCCATCTGTAAGAAATCCATCATCACGGCCTTTGCTCATTTCTCTCAAGAGACGGGCGGGCACATCGCGATAGACAACACCTCTGATAACCCATTAGCGCTAGAAGAGTGGCAGCAAGCGCTGGTGCATGTTCGTGAAATGGGCTGGTCAGAAGGCCAAGAAGGTTACACCACGGGGTGTGGCCAGAATGACTGGCAGAATGCGCGCTGGCCATGTGCGGCAGGGCAGGGCTACTTCGGGCGTGGTGCTAAACAGCTTTCTTACCATTTTAACTACGGCGCGTTCTCTGAAGTGATGTTCGATGGCGATGCAACGGTTCTATTGAATAATCCAGGTTTGGTTGCTGATTCATGGTTGAACTTAGCTTCTGCTATTTGGTTCTTCTTAACCCCACAAGCACCTAAGCCTGCAATGCTGCATGTTATTGACCGTACTTGGACACCATCTCAACGTGAATTGGATGCGGGAATTGGTTATGGATTTGGTACCACGATCAACGTGATTAATGGCGGTATCGAGTGTGGCGAGCAAAATAAAGACAAAGGCCAACCCGTTAACCGTATTCGTTATTGGGAAGGGTTAGCGGCGCATTATGAAATTCCTGTAGAGGCGGATGAAGCTAATACATGTTGGCAGCAAACGCCTTACGGAAGCTTGAACCTCAACGGTGCAACCGATGTGTTGTACACCAACTGGGATGGCAACTGGAAATACTACGCAGACCGTCCTGAAGGGTACTCATTTGAATGTGAACTTGTTGGTTTCCAAACTGCATACTCTGCCTTGGTTGCTGGAGATTACGAGAAGTGTGTGACCAATTTTTATGGTTCTCATGCGAGCTGGCCAGAAGTTAAAGTGGTCGATAAGCTTGATCCGGTAGATCCTGGGACAGATCCGGGTGGTAATGGTTGGAGTGCGACTAAGGTTTATAACGCTGGCGACCAAGTTACTCACAACGGTGCAACCTACGAAGCGAAATGGTGGACACAAGGGGATGACCCTGCCAATGGTGGCCCTTGGAAATTGGTTACTGGAGAGCCAACTCCACCCGTGACAGATCCATCGCCAGTTGACCCTGCACCTGTCGATCCTGCTCCGGTAGACCCACCAATCACAGAACCGCCTGTTACTGAGCCGCCTGTCGTCGTTGATCCATCGGTGTTTATCACATGGCAAGCGGGCGTTAGCCAAGTGAGTAACGGTGACAAGGTGACACATAACGGCAAGTGTTTCGTGGCTAAAAACGGCCCGGGTGTATGGGAAAGCCCGGTTCAGTCGAATTGGTTCTGGGATGAAATTAGCTGTAATTGATCGTCTGAATACTGAAAAGCGGTCTAACCGACGAGTTCAGTAGTACGACCATAATGATATAAATAATCAAAAGCCGAAAGTTTCTACTTTCGGCTTTTTTTCGTTTCGAACTTGGCTATCTAAGCAGGGCTATTGGTCTATTTGGCTATGTTGAAGCGCATTTAAAGACTAATTATCCAGTTAGAGGATAAAGTTCTGTACAAATGGTGGTTGTGAATTTATATTCAAATTTAATTTATATTTATTCTTTTTATTTTAGGGTTAAGGTGTACCTATGGAACAGACAGATATCACGTCACTCATCCCCATTGTGATTACTTTGGTGTTGTCGTTGGCGACAAGGAATGTGGTGATAGGCCTTTTTGCTGGTGTACTCAGTGGCGTTGCGATGCTTACTGGTATGTTTAGCGAACTTAACCCGCTTGATACGTTTGGTACTATGGTTAAAGGTTACCTAGTCCCTCAACTTACCGACAGCTACAACGCAGGTGTGATCATGCTGTTGGTGTTCATCGGTGGCTTTGTTGCTCTGATGGAGAAATCAGGTGGTGGCGTTGCATTTGCCAAGCGTGTTACTCAATGGGTAAGCAACAAATGCCAAGCTCAAATCTCAGCATGGTTTGGTGGAATCGTTATATTTTTCTCAGACTTAGGCACCCCTTTAATTGTTGGCCCTGTTTTTCGTCCCCTTTTCGATAAACTGAAACTCTCAAGACAGAAGCTAGCATTCATCATCGACTCAACCTCGTCGCCCGTTGCTATTCTTATCCCTTTCATTGGATGGGGCGTTTACATCATGAGTCTGATTCAAAAAGAACTCACGGCGTTGAATGTCAACATGTCTGATTGGGATGCCTTCATCGGTGCGATTCCTTTTCAGTTCTACGCATTCCTAGCGATTTTCATAGTCCCGTTAGTGTCCGTTAAAGGTTTAGACTTTGGGCCAATGGCAAAAGCCGAGCGTGATTGCCAAGCGGGAATCGATACTGGCGTGAATAGCGACTCACTGAATCCGTTCTCGCATAAAAATGCAAAGGCATCTTTTGTTTGGGCTCCATTGTTAGTGATGCTGGTGGTGTTGTGTGCCATGTTAGTTCCACAAGGCTTCCCGTTTCAAAAGGTCGCGGGTTCATCGTTCAGAGCTGCTTTATCATCGGCTTATTTCTTTGCGGCGATTACCTTGATCTCACTCATGGCTTACTACGGTGTAAGAAAACTGTCTGATGGTGTTTCAGTGTATTTAAAAGGCATGGGAAACATGATGCCCGTAGCGATCATCTTAGTATTGGCGTGGGCGTTAAGCACAGTCGGTAAAGAGCTAGGTGCAGCGGCCTATATCGCCGAGCAAGCACAGAGCGGCTTTCCATACTGGTTAGTACCAGCGGTCGCTTTTTTGTTGTCGGCGATTATTTCATTCGCTACAGGATCATCGTGGGGAACCTTCGCGATAATGATGCCATTGGTTATTCCAACCGCGATTGCGATTGACGCACCGCTACTCGTCGCAATTGGCGCTGTGTTGTCTGGTGGTTTGTTTGGTGACCATTGCTCACCGATCTCTGAAACAACGATTCTTTCTTCAACAGGGGCAGGGTGTGACCAGTTTGAACACTTTAAGACGCAGCTACCTTATGCATTGATGAACGGCTCTATCGCTTTGGTTAGTTTTGTCGTGGCAGGCTTTACTGGAAGTGCATGGGTGGTTCTAGGTGCGCTTGTTGCTCAGCTTATCCTTGTGACTCTGTTAGCTAAGCGCGATGCAAGTAAAAACGCTTCTTCAGAAGTTCAATCTCAAGTGTCTGATTCTAAAGTTCAACAAGCGTAATTTAAGATTACAAATGAGAGACTAGATACGGGATGCGAGTAAACGAGTAGCGAAAAGCTCGCTCCCTATCGTTCGTCACTTTATACCTCATATTCCTTACTCTATCCATCATTCCCTATAGCGAGGTATGAGCGTAGTAGGGAATCTCTCGCGTTTACTGTTGGTGTATATATTGAAAGGCAGATTCCAGATATCTCGTTCCTCGATTCTGGAATGACGCTCTAATGAGTAGATACGGGATGCGAGTAAACGAGTAACGAAAAGCTCGTCTTATTATTACTCGTGTTTGCTATTTAGTTTCTCGCTTACTCAATCTAAACACGCTCTTCGTATCCCGCTTAATCGAATCTAAAGACTTTTTCGCATCTCGTATCTCGTTACTCGCATCTTTTTTATAGCGTGATAGGGAATCTGTTTATTGATAGTTTCGGTGAATTAAACAAGCTGGTTATGAAACTAATTTTCCATAAGATCATTTGTACAATCTTAGTTTGCGATAACTGGATTACCTAGTTGTACGGTTTATAGATTAAAATTTTCTGATAATTTTTATCGTTTTTTTTTAATCAACCACTTTAATAAGGTAAATTCGCAATGTCCACCAAACTAGCTAACCCAGCGCCACTAGGCTTAATGGGTTTCGGTATGACCACTATTCTTCTTAATATCCACAACGCAGGTTTCTTCCCAATCGATTCTATGATTCTTGCAATGGGTATTTTTTACGGTGGTTTGAGCCAAGTTATCGTGGGCACTATGTGTTTCAAACGTGGTGACACGTTCGGTACGACAGCATTTACTTCATACGGCCTATTTTGGTTATCTCTAGTTGGTTTGATCGTGATGCCTTACATGGGTCTTCCAGCAAGCCCTGCTGCATTCATGGGTTGGTACCTACTACTATGGGGCATCTTCACAGGCTTCATGTTCATCGGTTCTCTATGTTACCCAGTAGCGAAGCAAGTAGTATTCGGTTCACTAACGATCCTGTTCTTCCTACTTGCAGCTCGTGATTTCACTGGCAGTGAACTAATCGGCACTATCGCTGGTTTTGAAGGTATTTTCTGTGGCGCTTCAGCTATCTACTTTGCAATGGCACAAGTAATCAACAACGAATACGGCCGTACAGTACTGCCTATCGGTGAGAAGAAAGCACCTCAAATGGCAACACAAGAAATCGCTGCTTAATACTCTAACTCGGGAACAGTTAGTTTGTTATAAGCCGTTTATTGGTTATGAATAAAACAAAAGGGGTTAGCCGAAATGGCTAACCCCTTTTTTATGCGTTATTAATAGCGCTATTTGTTAAAGCGATCTATTTGCTAAGGAAAGCTTAAGCTGAAGGTTGCTCTACAGGTTTAGTGTCTGCAGCTTCTGCTTCAGGAGACTTACCTGTTTTACGCTTGTACTTCTCTTCCCAGTAAGTAGCACCTTTGATACCTAGTTTTACAGGATTAAATGTGTACTCAGTTACGCCTTGTTTCTGTTGCTCTTCATAATCAGCAAGTGCTTTAAGCGCTGGCTTAGACATGAAGAAGATGATCAGAATACCTACGATGTTTAACCATGCCATCAAGCCAACACCAACATCACCCATTGCCCATGCAAGGTTAGCTGTTTTGACTGTGCCATAGAAAACCGCAGTGATAAGAACAAGCTTAAGTACGAACATCATGCCAGGGATCTTGATGGTACGACGTAGGTAAGCAATATTCGTTTCTGCGATGTAGTAGTAAGCAAGAATCGTTGTAAATGCGAAGAAGAACAGAGCAAATGCGATGAATGGCTTACCAATGCCTGGTAGTGCACTTTCAATAGCAAGCTGTGTAAATACAGGACCATTCGCGCCAATGTTTGCTGCTAGGTTCTGAACAAGGAACACGCCTTCAGCGCCGCCGTGAACGTTGTAAGCACCAGTGATGATGATCATGAACGCTGTAGCAGAACATACTAGAAGAGTATCAATGTAGATAGAGAACGCTTGTACCAAACCTTGTTGAGCTGGGTGATCTACATTTGCCGCCGCTGCCGCGTGAGGACCAGTACCTTGACCCGCTTCGTTTGAGTAAACACCACGCTTAACACCCCAACCAATTGCAGCACCAAAGCCCGCCATAGGTGTGAATGCATCGCCAAGAATCATTCCGAAAACAGCTGGCACTTGACCGATGTTTAGCAAGATGATGACGAACGCGATAATGATGTAAGCCAATGCCATGAATGGAACAACAATTTGTGTGAAGTTCGCAATACGTTTAACACCACCAAAGATGATGAAAGCAAGGATGATAGCAACAACAGTACCAGTGAAAATTTTAGCGAAACTGAATGTACCGATAGCTGTTTCAATCATGTCGCCTGAGCCAAATGCAGCTTCTACAGCATTACCAATACTGTTTGACTGAACACCTGGAAGCAAAATACCACATGCAAAAATAGTTGAGATAGCGAAGATCCATGCGTACCACTTCTGGCCCATCGCTTTTTCAATGTAGTAAGCCGGACCACCACGGAACTGGCCTTCGTCTTCTTCTTTGTAGATTTGCGCTAGCGTAGATTCTGCGTAAGCAGTCGCGGCGCCAAAGAAGGCTACAACCCACATCCAGAATACTGCACCCGGACCACCGAAACCGATAGCGGCAGCAACACCGGCAATGTTACCTGTACCTACACGGCCAGATAGCGAAACGGCAAGAGCTTGGAAAGACGAGATGCCTTTTGTAGAGCTTTTACCTGATAGTAGCAAGCGCCACATTTCAAAGAAGTGACGGATTTGAACAAATCGAGTCATGATGGAGTAGAACAAACCTGCACCTAAACATAGGTAGATAAGTACTGGGCTCCAGATTATTCCATTCAAAAAATCAACGAATGACTGCATGAGTATTTTCCCTGTTAGTTTTACTTATGATTGTTTTTCGAACAACACAATACTTCACTTGTAACCCAAGTGTTAAATTATTTAACTGCGCATTAGGATTACTGTGACATAAAGCAAGTTACAGAGGAGGTTTGTTAACGCTTAGTTCTAATTCGATAATCGTTCCATTTAACTTCATATGCAACTGTATGTATTTTCTGGCGTTTTGCAGAGTGAATAAATAGTGATTAATACAAAAATGGAAATTTGAGCCATGCAGAAGAGACAAAATCGAGAAAAACAGCGGTGAAAACCGATTAGCATGAACGGCTGATATATGAGTGGCGAGATGGATTTGATTGGAATATATCACCTTCATCGAGTGATCTCGCAGGTCTAAGAAACTGTGCCTTTGAAGGCTCGATAATTCTGGCCTTAATGTTTACTGAGTAAAAGTGGCTAGTTTGATGCGTGTTTCAAACAACCACAAACCCTCGCGCCTGTAGTTCTTGAGCGAACTCAGACTGAGTATTTGGTTCGCCATGTATCAAATGCAGCTCTTTTGGTGGAACGGAAATTCCTGCTATAAATCGGTTGAGATCCTCTTTATCGGCATGAGCCGAGTAGCCAGACATGCCATGAATTTGAGCATTAACCTCAACGTCTTTGTTATCAATAAAAACCTGTGTTTTACCTTGTTGCAACTCGCGCCCGAGCGTTCCGTGTGCTTGATAGCCCGCTAAAATCAAATCGGTGCGTTTATCTGGAAGCAAAGCCGATAAGTAGTTCATGATCCTGCCGCCCTGACACATTCCAGAAGCTGCGACCACAATTGCGGGTTCACCTGTCGACTTAAGACGATTGACGATTTTCTTGTGCATTCTATGCCCATCAACGGTAATGCATTGCTCAAAAGCGAGTGGGTGACGTTTCAGCTCTAGGCGCTGTTTAGCTTCTTGACCCCATAACTCTTTAAAGCGTCGGTATGAACGCGTTACTTTCTCTGCCATAGGCGAATCGAGGATGATAGGAATATCGGCGCTGAGTTGATGCTCAAAGATCAGGTTTTCAATATCAAACAACAGTTCTTGTGTTCTTCCGATACTAAATGCCGGGATCAGGATGACACCACCATTGAGTAGTGA
Organism: Vibrio sp. QJM3NY_27; assembly: GCF_057785955.1. Taxonomy (NCBI): domain Bacteria; kingdom Pseudomonadati; phylum Pseudomonadota; class Gammaproteobacteria; order Vibrionales; family Vibrionaceae; genus Vibrio; species Vibrio sp. QJM3NY_27. The sequence continues at coordinate 700,337 of NZ_CM173511.1, forward strand.
ACGGTCAATAATTGCTTTGAGACGCTCAGAGCGTGTTGCAATATCGTCGTGCGTGCTGGTGCCATAAGTGGATTCAATAAATAGGTAATCGGCTTGTTGTGGTGGTTTTGGATCCGGCAGCAGTGGCGTGTTACTTGGGCCCAAGTCGCCTGAAAAGACCACCACTTCTTGGTTTGGTAACTTAAGCTCAATATAGGCGGAGCCTAAGATATGCCCAGCAGTTTGAAAACGAGCATACAGAGTATTTGGCCTATGATGATCCCTTCCGTCGTTTTGCTGTTTAGAGACAATTGGAAACCACTCTCCATAAGGCTTGGGAGCAATCAACGAATGAATTTTTTTAAGGATGAGTTTGGATTGTTTATGGCTGAGCCCTTGCAGTTTTAAGCCGTCTTCAATCATTAAAGGAGCGAGTTCAGCCGTCGCCTGAGTGCAATAAATCGGTTGGTTAAAGCCACTGGCGAGTAACCAAGGTAATCGACCAATATGATCAATGTGAGTATGAGTCAGCAGCAGAGCGTTAAGGTGGGACGTTTCAAATTCAATATCAAGAGGGCGTGCGTCTTCCCCTTGAAGCTTTTTACCTTGAAGATCTAAACCTTGAAAAAGGCCACAATCGATGAGTACCGCTTGGCCTGAATCTCTTAATTCGTGACAAGATCCTGTGACGGTATGTTTGCCGCCATGGTGAATCACTTCCATCGTTTACTCCCATTGCTCTATAAAGCCATTAACGCCTGTTTTTATTTTGCGGATAAGCGCCGGCATGTAAAACAAGAACAATGAGAGTTGCGATCGTTGAGTGTCTTTTTAAGTAACTGAGCGATGACTCAGTGTATTCGTTGCGAGTTAGCTCCTGTTCCCTCTGTGACTACCTTATTAACGCGTAGAAGAACGGTCTGAATCCAGCTCTGGGTTTTGTTGAGCCTCTAAACGAGCCACTTCGGCATCAAGCTCTGCTATTTTTTCAGCCATAATTGCGTGACAGCGATTGGCCAGCTCTCTTGCATCGCTGAGCTTGTATCCAGACACATCGATAGGTTCAAGCATCTCAGTGATCACAATGCCATTATTAACTCGGTTGAGGTCAATCTTATTGTGCGTGGTGCTGGTACACATAGGGGTGATAGGTACACCGGCTTCAATCGCCATTCGGAAAGCGCCCGTTTTGAATGGCAGTAATCCACGCCCTTTACTGCGTGTTCCTTCTGGGTAAACCCAAACAGACAGATCTCGCTGATGAATGGCTTCCGCCACTTGCTTGATCGTATCGCGTGCTTTAGATTTATCTTCGCGGTTAATCATGATGTTACCGGTGATCCAATACAGCAGACCAAAGAAAGGCACATACAACAAATCACGCTTGCCTAAAGAAACGGTACGAGGCCTTAGCATCCCTGGGTCAGTCACAAAGTCTAATATGCTTTGGTGGTTAGAGATGTATACGCTTTTTTCTGACGTTGGCGCATTGTCTAGGCCGCGCTGCACCAGTTTTACACCGACGATCTTTTGTAGCTGATTGAACCAACGACAGAAAACGTACACATGCTTGGGATTCTTGGGGCTAAACAAGCAGTAAACAAAAGCACAGAGGGTGGTGAAAATAATAAACACCGTAGCCAAAATTATACGAAGAACAGCAAGCACAATTCACTCCTTACTCACCGCAAGATTGCAGTGATTAAATAGTTTTAGATGCTTGAAGTTTTCACTCTATTTAACCGAATTGCAACAATTAACTGTTGTAGGGGGCTGTTTTTAGATCTTTATATAAAACAATGACTAACAATGGGTGTTTGACACGATCATCGAGCTTACACGTGTTCACCAGTAGCGAGGCATGTTCACCAATACTGTTTATTTGGATCCGACTTTTCTACCCATTCCGGATCTTGACGCGACTCTAAATAGAGTTGTAGGCCGTTATAGGACATGAAAGCTGCAGGGCCACCAAGATGTTCGAAATAGTCAAAATAATCATCTTCGAGTGAACAAAGGTGAGCTAAATCTTTAACGTTATTCATCATTGCCCATTGAATAGCGAACACCGGAGCCGTCGAACCTGAAATGCTGACTTCTTCGACATTTGGGTTGAACAGTGAATTGGCTTGCTCAAGCTGTATCTCTTCTTGCTCAGACTCTTGCTGTAACACCTCTTCGATGATCTCTGAGCGTTTGGTATTAGAGACATTCTTATTCAGCTTGGCGATTCGCAGTGCGTAGCTAAAACGGTCTGTTGAAACGATGTCGACAAGTTGCGATAGCAGTTCTTTGTCTACGCCCGCAGCCTTGGTGAAATAGTCGATACATGAATTGATTGAAGCATAACGAGTACCGTCGAATTCAAAGCCACTGGTTTCGTCGTAGGCCTCGATTACAATGTCATCAACCGACAAAGGCCAACCTTTATAGTCGATTCGCTGCTTGGCGATTTGATACATCTTCCAAGCACTGCGCCCAAACCCACCGAGCGTCGAGCCAGAGAAATCTGAATCAATAAGCTCTTGCTCCGTCCAGTTCTCACCAATCCCTAGGTGCTTTGCGTATTTATCGATGAGTGCGTGTTTTATCTGATCGCGCACAGCCCAAATTGAGGTTAGATCCTTTGCATACCTAACACTCGCGCACTCCTTGCAAGCAGGCAGTGCAATCGGTGAATAGTCTATCTTGGCAATAGCCTGTGCAGTCTTAGGGAATTCAACAACATCATTGGAAGGTTCACCACAAAACCAACAGGTGTGGCGCAGGTTAAATGGGATGTCTATGTACGAGTATGTGGTCATTAGTCTTTTATCGGCTAGGTGCTTGAGGTTGGTTTAATTATCAAAGCAATTATCTCCGTTAGCACGTCGCCTTGCACCTTGTTTGTTTTATTTTTCTGACGAAACTGATTCGAGATGTGACTCGCCTGATGAGCTCATTAGGTAGATGTTGATATAAAACAGTCACTAACGATTAATGTCGATTCGTGTTGCTGAACTTACATGTGCCGCTAGCAATCACCCAAGCTCCCCATTACTATTGAGATAGGCTCCTTACTCTAATAGCGCATATGTCCTCATCGATTTCTTTTTACGATAAAAATGCTTACACACTTTGTGAACAGTACAACTCAGTGACGTTCGAGACGGTGCATAAAAGCTGGCAAGCTTATTGGCCTTTAGAGGGCGATAAAGTACTAGATGTCGGTGCTGGGAGCGGTCGTGATGCGTTATGGATGCACAATGCCGGAGCTGATGTTATTGCGATAGAACCAAGTGCTTCATTACGCGAACAAGGCTCGAAATATACAGGCCCAAGTGTTACCTGGATTGATGATTCACTTCCCTCGCTTAGCCGCACTGAAAACCTCGGAATGCGTTTTGACTTGATATTGGTCAGTGCGGTTTGGATGCATCTCGCTCCGTCTCATCGAGAGCGTGCATTTAGAAAGTTGTCTAACTTGCTAGCTCCAAATGGCAAGCTGGTGATCACTCTACGTCATGGAGAGTTTCAAGACAGTCGGCAAGGGTATCAAGTCTCGGTTGAAGAGCTTGAGCGTTTATCAAAAAACAGCGCCTTGTTGGTTCGTCATGTCGATGATAGCCAAGATACATTGAACCGCAGTGAAGTGTGGTGGCAAACCGTTGTGATGACATTACCAGATGATGGTTCTGGCGACTTGAACAAGGTGCGCCACATTATTGTGAATGACAACAAGTCGGCGACATACAAGTTGGCTTTGTTGAGAACATTACTGCGAATTGCTGATGCTCATTCAGGCTCTGTGATTGATCGAACTGATGGGAAAATTTCTCTACCAGTGGGCTTGGTTGCTCTGTATTGGGTTAGGCAGTTTAAGCGACTGATTGATATCGACATAGAAGGCGCTGGGATTCAGCAAAATAGCAACACAACGAAGGGACTTGGGTTTGTAAAAGAGGACGGATGGAATAAACTCAAACACTTAAGTGCTGATGATCTAGCGATAGGCGCTATGTTTCTCGGCGATGAAGCTAAGGCTCTACAAAAGCTATTTTCACAAACGATCAGCACCATTAAATCAGGGCCTGTGACTTTTATTTATCAAGGCTCGAAAGACACCCGACTATTCGATATATACCCTCCTAAAAAACGACGGAAGAGCCGAGAATCGCTGATCATTGATAGTGAGTTCCTAGAAAGCTTTGGTTATTTCATACTCGATGAAAGCCTGTGGGAGTGCTTTAGAATCTACCACTCTTGGATTGAACCGCTGGTGGTGAACCAATGGGTAATGGAGATGCAGCGCTTCGAGTTGAACCGACAGCGAAGTATCTCACTACAGACTTATCACGACTGCTTGGTATGGATCGATCAAAAGCATGATACTCGCGATGTGCGTAAACGTGTCGAGCAACTTAGAACTGATCGTGCCGGTATTGTCAGCGTATGGAGTGGAAAATCATTAAAAAATGAGTATCACGTTGATCACTGTTTGCCTTTCGCTTACTGGCCAAACAACGATAAGTGGAATCTCTTTCCTACTACAAGCAAAGAGAACTTAAGTAAAAGTGACAAAGTTCCTACGGCTGAAAAGCTTCGCTCGTCCAAGTCGCGGATTCTAGAGTGGTGGCAACTCGCTTGGAACGATTCGGCTCATTTTGAACAACAATTCTTTTCAGAAGCCGCTCTTTCGTTACCTAACATCCCTGCACAGTGTCGAGACTTTGAAGAGGTGTTCGATGCAATGGGATTGCAGATACGTGGTGTAAAAAGCCGACTGTTGATTAGTGAGTGGCACTGAACATTAAGTGGGCTAGTTATCCCAAATAGCCCTCAACAAATTAATCATCGAGAACATAATGAAATACATCGGAATTGATGGTTGCAAGGCGGGGTGGATCGCTTGGATTGTCTCAGGCAATGAGCCACCTACGTTCAAAGTGGTAAACAGGCTCGATGAGTTGGTCGATGATCTTATGGGAGCAACAACGTTAATCGATATGCCGATTGGCTTTAGCGATTCGCTTACTCCAGATAGATTATGCGATAAAGCGGCAAGACGTTTTCTAACCAGCAAGCGTGGTTCTTCGGTGTTTCCGGTGCCGTGCCGAGAGGCGGTTTACCAAACTGATTACATTGCGGCGTGTAATGCCAATGTGCAGCAGCTTGGTAAGAAGTTCTCTAAGCAAACTTGGGGGATTGTTCCTAAAATTCGAGAGTTGGATAAACTCATCGATGAGCTCCCAAATTTATCGATCAGAGAATCTCACCCGGAGGTGGTGTTTGCAGCTTTGAAAGGCGAACCGTTGACCTTTTCTAAACGAACAAAAGAAGGCAAAGAAGAACGGCTTTCTATTATTCAGCAACTCGCCCCTCAATGGTGTGACGGCTTGTCGTTGGCCATTTCAAACACCAAGCGTAAAGACGTCGCGATAGACGATATTTACGATGCTTTTGTACTTATGTTGGTTGCCTATTACGCTCCGCAATTATCGACCTTACCAGAGCCTTCTGATGTTGGTGGAGAAGCGGATGTCGATCAGAACGGACGAGTTCGAGAGATTGTCTATTGGGACAAAACGCGCTAACAAAGCGTGCGCTCCACTTGGCTTAATATGTTATTTTCCAACTCTGCTACTTTTCACTCTTACTATTTTTGAGTCTTTGATATGAAACGTTTTATTGTCGGCTGGCTGGCCACTGTGCTCAGTGCTGCGAGTTATGCCCAAGTTGCCCCTATATCTCAATGGCAATGCGACATGATGAAAAAGAACAATGTCTTGAGTAGTGGTGCGCCTGTTGGTTGTGAGCGACTATCCAAAGTGGATTTCGACTTCATTAATTTCAAAGGGGAAACGCAACAGGGCAATATGATCGTGCTTGATGTGGTTGCACTTGCTGTTGAACAAATCTTTTCAGAGCTTAAACAGCGCAATTTTCCTCTTCATTCTGCTCGCTTAATGCGTGAATTCAGAGGTGACGATAACGCCTCAATGGACGCGAACAACAGCAGTGCGTTTAACGCTCGTCCTATTACTGGCGGAGGAGGTTGGTCGAAACATGCCTATGGTGTGGCAATCGACATCAACCCAGTTCAAAACCCTTTCTTAGAGTTCGATAGCAACGGACGAATCACGGTAAAGCCTTCACAATCTGCGACTCGCTATGTGAATCGTACTCGTTTTCGCGCGCGTGATGAAATTGAACGCAGTGGCATGGCAGAAGATGTGGTTGAGCTTTTTGCCCATCACGGATTTATGATCTGGGGAGGGGATTGGAATAGCCCCATCGATACTCAACATTTTGAGGTCGGCTCAAGAAAATTCGTTAACCAGCTGCTTTCTAAACCACAACCTGAAGCCAAGGTGTTATTTGAGCGTTACGTCGAATCTTATCGACAATGCTATCTCAAAAATAAAGGTGAGGACGCAGAAAAAGCTCGGGCTATCTGTGCAAAGAAAACAGTCGGGACTTTTTAGTGCTATGTTTATCTAGAACCGTTTGTGTTTTAGCAAGTTAAACTCGCTTCAGGTGTGTTTTGAATAGCTAAGGTCAGCGCTCGTCGTTGGCTTTTTTTTGTATTCATTTCTTCAATAGAACACCGAGCATTGAAAAGGTTATTGGGTATCCATTAGTCAATAATCGATAAGCGAATGCAGCGCAAAGTCATCGGTTTGTCATTGAAAAACTCATAGCGTTAACGTTATGTGAGAACCTGTACTGGTAGGGGAACTCTTCGCCGAAACGCCAGTATTATTAGTGAACTGATCACAACGGACCAACTAATGAAAAAGATACCTTTGGCTCTAACTCTTCTAAGTACGCTACTTTTTTCACAATATGCTTTGGCTACTGATACTTCACCTACCACGCAAAACCCTACTTACGAACTCGATGGTAAGGCGGTATTAGGCCGTACTGAGAGCGTGTACCTATCTAGCGTTCAAGGGCTAAAAGACGTTCCTTTCATTGGTAAAATCGATACTGGTGCAGAAACCACCTCTATGCACGCTGAAGACATTCATGTGAAGAGTACGAATGCCGATTACAAGAATCTTAAAGACAAAGAGCTGATGGCGGCATTAACCGAAGACCTGTTGAACAATTCCGATGTTGATTACGATGATTGGAATGGCAGTACCTTTGCGAAATATGAAGCTGTGGTGTCTTTTAAGGTTCAAAACCCGCGTACGGGAGACATGGTATTAATCGAAGCGCCTTTAGAGCGTGTCAGTATGATACGCAGCCGCACTAGCAGCACGCCTTTGCTTCGTCCTACCGTAAAAATGTCGCTCACCATTGCAGACCAAGAGCTAAAAACCGATGTTAACCTGACCGACAGAAGCCATTTTTCAGCGCCAGTGCTGATTGGTAAAACCTTCCTTGCTGACAACGCTTTAGTGTTTGCGGGCTATGACTACTTGCAAGAGCAGGAAAACGCGACAGTAGTAGGTCGAAAAGAGGTAGTGTCTATCTCGGGAATGGCGATGAACGCGACCTTCTCATTAAAAAATCGCTACAGCATCCTTCATGCAAAAGACATCGATGTAGATAAGAAGAACAGTGAAGTGACGTTTGATATGTTCGATAACGATGGCAAGCAGAAAGAGATGACACTGCCATTAGTTCGTATGTTAAGCGTGAGTGGTAAGAAAAGACCTTTGGTGTATGTGCCGGTTCAACTCGATGAAAACACAACTAAAGACGTTCTGGTGTACCTACGTGAGCGCTCGAGTAGTGAGTCGCAGTTGAGATTTGGTACCAGTACCGCCAGTGAACTTTTCATGATTGATACCAATGCAGAAAATATTCTTTCTGAAGGTTCAGAAAGCTTTAGTGATGTCGCTAAAAAGAGTGAACCTTTGGTTATTTCTCCAGAAGAGGACATCACCCTTGATGACTTCCCTCTCAAGGCCGTTGCCTCATTTACTGTCAACACGCCTTTGTTGAAGGTCGACAGTTTTGAAATGACAGGTAAAGGCAAAGATGCTTCTGTTGAATTTTATCTTACAGATGTAAATGGTGAGAAGCAGAAGATAACAAAGCCAATTATTAAGAAGCTTAAAGTCGGTGATGACACTCGTCCGGTCGTTAGTGGTGAGTTTGCGGTCTCTGGAAACGTTCGTACGCAAGAGTTTGCCATCGACGTGCTCAATACAAATGAGAAAGAAGCGTACTTTATTTTAGGCAAGAAGATGGCAAAAGATGGGGTGTATGTGAACACTCGATCTGACTACCTTTTGAAAGCTGAGCCGCTGTTTAAAGTAGGGCACATCGAAGTTGTTGAAGTGAACGGCATGAAGTTCCCGGCCAAGTTAGACACAGGTGCTGATGTAAGCTCAATGAACGGAGTCAACATCAAACGGTTTAAGAAAGACGGCCAAGACATGGTGAGCTTTACCTATCAAAACAATCAAGGCGATAAGCAAGATTTCACTAAGCCAGTGATTGATGTAATGCGCATCAAAGCTAAGAAAGGCGAGAAGGTGAACATTCGTCCTGTCGTTGAAATGAAGGTTAAGTTGGGTGATCTAGAGAAAGAGGTGAGAGTAAACCTTCAAGATCGCTCTCGTTTTGAATACAGCATGATCCTAGGTAAGAACTTCTTGAAGCACGGCGCGGTAGTAAGTAGCGATGAAGATTACTTGCTGGGCGAGATGGATTAACCTCTAAACTTATCTAAGTGCGTAATAGAACAGTTCTAAACAGCCACACATTTCAGTATTGGGATGTGTGGTTTTTATTAAGAGCCTAAACGGCTAACCATTAATGCCTTGTGAACAAGTTAAAAAAAGCGGCTCCTTAGAGAGCCGCTTATTACTTAGTCATCACCTAAATAATCATCATTATTTGGGTTATGTGTATCAGACCAATCATCCATATCAGCATCGTTGTTTGGGTTGTTAATGTCTGACCAAACGTCTAGCTCATCTTGAGACATGTCACTTGAGTCCGGCATACTATTTCTTCCCTTGTTGGTTCGGGTTTATTTGTTTGCCACGGTTACCTTGATTCTGGTCATGCTGACGGTTAGTGCCGCTTGTTCCCTTGTTAGAATTCGGGATGTTTGCTGCATTGTCTGCTGGTGTGATTTTCTTAGCCATTATCAATTTCCTTGTTTAATAACTAGCCTTGCGGATTTGTTTAATGATTCGCTCAAATCCTTGCCTAGTTGTGATTGCTTTGGGATAAAGCCCATTAGGAGCAACACGCCAAACAAACCGGAACCCTCTACCCAACTTAAACCTAATATAGGTCGGACAAGAGCGGATCTTCTTACCCCCTAAGTTTGGGTATAAAGCTCCTGCTCTGAGTTGGGCTTCAATACTGAAAGCTCGCTCTGCATAGCATGAAGGAAGTTGAGACTGGAATGTATCAATAAGCTGTTTAGTTGAAGTCATTCTTGCTCTCCCTGATGAACTGATAGCAAGAATGATTGAGTGCACTGCACTCGCAACAACTAATTTAATAAATTATTTAATAGGTCATCGAACTCGACGGCTTCGAGGTATTTCTGCTTGATAAGGGTTTGGTATTGAGCCAGCGCAGGAGTTGTATTTCCTAGAGAGCATGCTGCAAGGTAGGCTTTTTCTATATCCTGATTGAAAAAGTGCATGATCATTGATTCACCTTGTGTCAGCAAGGCGCTTTGAGCCAATAGAGCCTGCATTACACTGGTTACGCCATTGAGAGAAAGTTGCGGTAACTCTTGAAAAGGTTTTGGTAACTTTTCCTTACTCAGGTCGATGTGTTCTGATTTTAATTTTACGATCAGCTCTGACAGCGCAGTCGTTTGAATGCCAACTGCGAGAATAGATTGTCTACCCATGACGACTGTTTCTAAAAAGTCCGCCGCTTCTATGCGTTTTTTAGAATGAGAAAAGATCTCTTTGACTCGTTTACTATCAGCAAAGAACCCTTGTAGCAAAACGGCATTATGGAGTTTGGTTAGGCTATTACTTGCAATGAGCAAGTTGTTCTTTGTTGAGCCCAGCGCCATAGGCTCTTTTTTAACCTCAAAGAAACCTTTGCTTCTTACTAGTGGGTACACCAAATCTTTGAATGATTTATGTTCGGCTAACTTTATGTTAAATAGCTTCTTAATTGCATCAGGCGTTGAGATGTAGCTATCGGTTGAGGTGTAGCTATCGTTAGATTTCACACGATAGCTCCAATAGTTTTCGCTCTGGCAACGGCTTATCTTTTAATGACTCGCGTGCAATAAACTGTGCTCGCTCATACCAATCTGAACGGCAGCCATATTCGGACTTTTCATATTGGTCAATCACTCCCAAGCAGTATCCTGCACGTAAACTTTCTGATAGCGATGTGGTTTGTGCCGCTAACAATCGTTTCGAACTTTTGGAGTCATAAATATTGATAAGTTCAACACAGCTATCGACCAGAGAGAGTTTTTTAGCATTGGAAACCATTGGTAAGATCGCTAGTGCAATAGCAAGCATGGCGTGTTTTTTATTGAGCATTTGTTACCTCAGCGTCCGTTTGTGCTTGTTTAGTATCGTTGTCGTTATTTGGGGTTTCTAATGGGGTGTCTGAGCCTGGGTTTAGAATCAGATCCTGGCTTGGAACTGCAATATACAAGCACAGTAATATAATGCTGAAAGAAAAGATTTGGTCGTAACTTTGCTCTAGCAATAACAGGTTTTTAAAGTGCTCGGTACCTTCGAATAGGTCAATAAAAACAATCGTACTGGCACAAAGTAACGCAGCCGTAACGAATTTTCCGTGCCATAAAAACGGGGTGCTAATGATATGCCACCAGCGAAGTGAGGTTTGTTTTGTATATACCCAATAGCGTTTTAGCAACACAAGAAATGAGATAAAAAAGATAATCTCGATGGTTGATACATCAGAGAATCCATCTTGATATTCAAAAATATTGAGTAATTCAAAACTGATGACTGCAATACTCATACTGACGAGGAAAATGTAAATTAACGCTTTTAAAATAAATCCTAGCAAGCGACTTAATGTCCAATCAGCCTGCTGTAAATAGTGTTTTAAAGAGGGCGTAGCCAATTTGGGCTTCGGGGTATCGTTGTTGATAGTGCTCTGCTCATGATTTGTTTACGTAATAGATATTTTACATACATCACGGGTGTTTAATTGCATAAAAAATAGATATTAATATGAAATGTTATGCAAATCATGGATTGCATCGATGATTTGTTGTGTTTGCACTCTTTCATTGCCCCACCAGCCCTACGACAATGCGAGAGTATGTGTCAGGTGAGTCATTGCCATACTTAGGGCGGAATTATCGCTTAAAAGAGCTTAAAGGCGACTTAAAGCCTACAAAACTACTTAATGGACGTATTACGGTCACCGTTACCGACCCATCCACACAAACGCACTATATTCGCCGAGCTTTAACGAATTGGTATAAGCAGCCATGCTGATAAGAAGATTCGAGAGAAGGTAAGGCGTTACGAATCGTTGGTGGGCGTTGAAACGGGAGTTGTTCGTACTAAAGAGTTTAAGAGTAGATGGGGCAGTTGTACCCCTTACGGTGATTTAGAATTTAACTGGGTGATTGTCATGGCTCCCAACAGGGTTGTTGATTACGTAGTGGTGCATGAGCTTTGTCATCTAATCCACCATGACCATTCGCCACAGTTCTGGAAAGAAGTTGAACGAGTCATGCCCGACTATAAAGAGCATAAAGAGTGGCTTAGAGGAAATGCACTAAATCTAATCATATAGTGCGTACGTTCACTAATGTAAAAAGACATCCTCAAATGAGACATAAAAAAAGGGCCAACTCTTTCGAGTTGGCCCTTTCCAAACGTTTGGTGGAGCTGGCGGGAGTTGAACCCGCGTCCAAAAATCATTCATCATTGGTACTACATGCTTAGTCGATCTTTAATTTCACCAGCAACCTGCGAACCGACACGCTAGTTAAAGGCTAACCTGAATTGTTATTCGCGCTTTTCCTCTCAGGTGGGAGAATCCGCGCTAGCTAGTTTGGGTTTGATCTCTTATTGGTCCCCGTCTTACGAGCGGAAGCTAGGGTAAGAGAGCTCTGAGCAGGTTATTAAGCTGCTAGTGCGTAGTTTTCGTCGTTTGCGACTATTTTTTTGCGGCTTTTAACGTGGCCAACCGCCCCACGGCATGCACCTCAGACTTCAAAATTCCTGTCGAATCCTAAATCAGCCCCAAGTGTTATTTGCATAGTACCAGAAAAGCTTTGCCTGTCTAGCACTGTGCGTTTAAGTGCTTAAAATTAACGCAAATTACTCTTCATAATTCGTGCTTTATCTCTCGCCCAATCTTTTTCTTTCATATCAGTACGTTTATCGTGCAGCTTTTTACCTTTCGCTACGCCAACTTTAATCTTCGCCCAAGAGCGAGACCAGTAAAGTGCGGTTGCGACAAGTGTCATGCCTTCACGGTTAATACGACCGATAAGGTTGTCGAGCTCTTTTCTCGACATAAGTAGTTTACGGATACGTGTTGGGTTCGCCACGATATGAGTGCTCGCTTGAGTTAGCGGAGTAATCGTCATACCACTGATGAATGCTTCGCCGTCTCGGATGTAGACGTAGCTTTCTGCGATATTGGTTTTGCCTTCACGTAGGGATTTTACTTCCCAGCCTTGTAGCTCAAGCCCCGCTTCTATCTCATCATCGATGAAATATTCGTGGCGAGCTTTCTTATTAAGCGCAATGGTATTGCTACCGGCTTTTGATTTTGATTTATTCTTTGCCATAATGGCCTCATTATACGGATTGCACCCTAGTTGGGGAATCCTTTTTATTTGCGCTCTGGCCCAATACAATTAAAATTGCAGTTTGTGTTAATGTAACGCTGTCTTTAACAGGAGTCTATATGCCAAAGGTTACTCGTTCAGCATTAGTGTCGTTTAGTGCCGACCAGATGTTCAGCTTGGTCAATGATGTTGCTCGTTATCACGAGTTTTTGCCAGGGTGTTCTGGTTCACGTGTGATCGAATCTTCAGATTCAACTATGGTGGCTTCGGTTGATGTCTCTAAAGCTGGTATCAGCAAAACATTTACCACATCGAACCGCTTAGCGGATGGTGCTGAGATCTTGATGGAGCTGGTGGACGGCCCATTCAAAAAGCTGCAGGGTGGTTGGTACTTTACTCCGCTCGATGAGCAAGCGTGTAAGGTTGAGCTTAAGTTAGAGTTTGAATTCTCTAGCCGAATGATCGAAATGGCATTTGGTAAGGTTTTCAATGAGCTGACGAGCAATATGGTCAGTGCTTTTACTCAACGCGCGAAACAGGTTTATTAAGCCATGACTATTGAATCGGATATGATCCATGTAGAGGTTGTGTTTGCGCTTCCGCACGAGCAGCGTGTGTTTACCTTGGTGGTGAACAAGAACGCGACCGTTGAAGAGATCATCGCACAGTCTGGTGTTTTGGAATTGTATCCAGAGATCGACTTAGCGAAAAACAAGGTTGGTGTGTTTAGCCGTAACGTTAAGCTAGATGCGACGGTTCGCGATAAAGATCGTATCGAAATCTACCGTGCGCTATTGGCTGATCCAAAAGAGATTCGTCGTAAGCGTGCTGAACAAGCGAAAGCGGCCGCAGCTAAATCGTAGTGCTAAACAAGTTTGACTAAGAAGAGAGCTCGCTATGTTGGCGAGCTTTTTTGTGCCTGTTGGTTAGACACGCAGCTAATTTGTTAGCTGATATTAAAAAGCCTGCTCATATGAGCAGGCTTTTGCGATTATTGCTTTGTCGACCGATAGCTTTGTCGACGGGAAAGCTTCGTTGGTTGAAAGCTAGCGAAGGCTTTCGAAGAACTCATCACTGGCTTCAAAATCACCGTTGATCGTTACTAGAGTACCTGTGGCATCAAAGTTAACGACTAGGTTTTTCTGAATAGGGTCTTCATGGCCTTTTTGGTGGTGGTAAATGTAATACCACGTATCTGGGTAGCCGTTTTCGATAAGCATTGGTGAGCCCATAACGTAACGAACTTGTGTTTTTGTCATGCCAAACTTGAGCTGATCGACAGCTTCTTGTTCAACATAGTTACCCTGATTGATGTCAATTCGATAAACCAACTTCTCTAGTAGAGAGCAACCGGTCAACATTGTTAGTGCAAGTGGAACTGCAACTAACCACTTTTTAATTCGCATAGTTTGAGATCTTTCTTCGCTAAAATACTGCCTGATAATAAACAAGCTCCAGCAAGAAGTAAAAAGCTCCTTGCGCTTTGAGCTTGTTATGACTGGCAATTTTGAATTAAGTTGCAAAATTGCCAAGAATTTTCGGTAAATTATCAGAAAGTTGCCAAATATGTAACCTAAGCTGCGATTAATAACTCTTTTGCATTGGCAAGTGTCGATTCGGTAATTTGGCTGCCACCAAGCAGTCGAGCAAGCTCTGAAACGCGTTGTTGTTCATCAAGCGTGTGCATTTGAGTCTCGGTTTTACCTGATTTCGTGTTCTTCGCAACAAACAGCTGTTGGTGACCGCAACCGGCAACTTGAGGTAAGTGAGTCACACACATCACCTGCGTAGATTCGCCCAGCTTACGTAGCATTTTTCCGACAACCGCAGCGGTTGGTCCACTGATACCCACATCGACTTCATCGAAAATCAGGCTTGGTGTATCGACTTTTTGCGCTGTGATCACCTGAATCGCCAATGAGATTCGTGATAACTCACCACCAGAGGCCACTTTAGCTATTGGCTGCATTGGTTGGCCTGGGTTGGTCGAAACAATGAAGGTCACGTTATCCATACCCAATGGAGAAGGGTGTGTGTTGGTGTTGTTCACTTCAATGGCAAACTGCGCTTTTTCCATGCTCAGTTCGTGCATGCTTTGCGTGATCAGCTTGTTGAGTTCTTTTGCGTAACGAGTTCGAGATTTATGAAGCTTCTCTGATTTAGCCACGAACGACTGGTATTGGTTTTCTACCTCGTTTGCTAATTCTTCGAGTTTTTCATCCGAGCAATCAAGTGCTTCAACCTGTTGTAATAAGTCTTGATGGTGCTTGTAAAGCTCTTCTGGTAACACGTGGTGCTTACGAGACATCGACATCACTTTAGAGAAGCGTTCCTCAACGTAAGCCATACGACCGGGATCAACATCAATGCTGTCTAGGTATGTTCTTAACTCGTTGTTGGTTTCTTCAATCTGAATAATGGCTTCAGAAAGTAAATTAGGTAATTCAGCCAATCTTTCATCTAGCTCCGCTAACTGAATTAAGGAGTGATTGGCCGATTGCAGAATACCAAGCGCATTAACTTCTTCGCCTTCATAAATAAGCTCGATAGCTTGCTGACAGGTTGTGGCCAATTCTCCGCTATTGGAGAGGCGCTTATGCTCTTGTTCGAGGTCTTCATATTCTTCCTCCCCAATAGACAGCTCATTTAACTCTTTGATTTGGTATTCAAGAAGTTGTTTTTGAGCTTGGTTTTGCTGGCTATTTTCACGTAACTCTTTTAAGTGGTTATCGGCTTGTCGCCATGATTGGTAGGCGTTACGTGTCGACTTCAATAGGTTCAAGTGACCTGCGTATTGATCAAGCATGGCCATTTGGTAATCGCTTTTCATCAACTGATGGTGCGCGTGTTGACCATGAATGTTGATCAACAGCTGCCCAAGCGATTTTAACTGTGAAAGAGGAACAGGACTGCCGTTGATGAACGCACGAGAACGACCTTCTTTTGAGATGGTTCTGCGCAGGATGCACTCACTGCCATCAAGCAGTTCGTTGTCTTCTAACCAGCGGGTAGCATGCAGATTGTTCTCAAGTAAAAAAGCGGCACTGACTTCGGTTTTTTCTTCACCTTGTCGAACCATTCCCGCATCTGATCTTCCCCCAAGACATAAGCCTAAAGCATCGATAGCGATAGATTTACCTGCACCCGTTTCACCGGTGATTGTTGTCATGCCTTTAGAGAGTTCTAGCTGTAAAGACTTAACAATAGCGAAATTATTAACACTTAGATGAGCCAGCATTTTTATTTACCTGTATAACTGAACAATACTGTATATAAGCTCAGTATATACTGTTTCTTTATACAGTAAAGTCGACAGGTGAAAATTTTTTGTGACCGTTATCAGAATTGAGGTTGTTCGTAGATCACTGAAACCGCTATAGATTCCTAACTCAGTCGTTCCTCTCTCTTGGGAATGACGATGTGAATCATTGAGACGAAGAGAGATGGCGGGCTTTTTACTAGCAATAAAAAAGGCTGACGCATGTCGTCAGCCTTTCAAATTTCGGTTATTACTAGAGTCGTTTGTTTAGAACAGCTTACTCGACCAGCCTAGTTTGTTACGTAGAACATGGTAGTAGTTGTAGTCTTTAGGGTGGATCAACTTAAGTACATTCGGGCTTTGGTAAATGTGGATCTCATCGCCAGGAGAAACCGGTAGCGAGATTTGGCCATCGCAGCTGACTTCCTGTGTACCGCGGTTATCAGGCGATACGATAAGCTTGATTCGACGCTTGCCATCCACCACCAGTGGGCGGCTTGAAAGGGTGTGCGGGAACATTGGCACTAGTGAGATAGCATTTAGGCTTGATGACAGGATAGGGCCGCCGCCAGAAAGCGAATAAGCGGTAGAACCTGTCGGTGTTGAGACGATCAAGCCATCAGAACGCTGTGAGAAGGCGAAGCTGTTATCGATATACACCTCAAACTCGATCATGTGCGCGACTTGACCTGGGTGAAGTACGGCTTCATTGAGTGCCGCGTTGTGGCTTTTTATTTGGCCGTGACGATGTATCTCTGTTTCGAGTAGGAATCGCTCTTCTTCCATAAACTCACCTTTAAGTACATCGGTGAGTGAGGTTTGGAAGTTTTCAGGGTTCAGGTCTGTCAGAAAACCTAAATTGCCTCGGTTAACACCGATGACTGAAATGTCGAAACGCGACAAAATACGAGCGGCACCGAGCATATTTCCATCACCACCCACTACAATCGCGAGATCGGCACGTTTACCTAATTCAATCAGGCTAGAAAAATGTTCTTGTGGGATATCGTCCAAAATGCTGGAGAGCCTATCATCAACAAACACTTGATAACCCTCAGTACTTAACCACTGATAGAGCTCTCTATGAGTCTGAATTGCTTGCTGATCTCGAGGTTTACCAATAATTGCGATGACTTCAAATGGCTTTTTCATAACGTTTCCAAACGAATTAGGCTTGAATCAAAATTCTTCATCCCCATAATAAAGGCAAGTTGAACGTCTATGCGAGTGTTTTATATCAATTTGAGGCGCAAACACGCCTGTCACTGGCATTGAAAACGAATTCTGGAGATATCATGAGCAACGAAGAAAACAAAGTAACCGAAGAAGAGCTAGATCAGATCATTGCTGAAGCTGAGAAAGTTGAAGAAGCTGAACTGAATGAAGACGCGGCTGATGAGCAGGAATCAAAAATTGCTCAACTAGAAGCCGCACTGCTTTCTAGTGAGTCTAAAGTGAAAGAGCAGCAAGATTCTGTTCTTCGCGCAAAGGCTGAAGTTGAGAATATGCGTCGTCGTACTGAGCAAGAAGTGGATAAAGCACGTAAATACGCGCTAAACAAATTCGCTGAAGGCCTACTACCTGTTATCGATAACCTAGAGCGTGCAGTACAAGCTGCAGATGCTGAGAACGAAGCGGTTAAGCCGATTCTTGAAGGTGTTGAGCTAACTCACAAAACGTTCGTAGATACAGTGGCTAAATTTGGTCTTACAGAGATCAACCCTGAAGGTGAAGCATTCAACCCTGAATTCCACCAAGCAATGTCGATTCAAGAAAGCCCAGACCACGAGTCAAACACTGTGATGTTTGTTATGCAGAAAGGCTACGAGCTTAACGGCCGTGTTATTCGCCCTGCAATGGTAATGGTTGCTAAGTAATTGAGTAGCCGCTTGCTAAGCAGTTGATTATTGCAGTTGCGAAGTAAGACAATAGCGGCGACAAAACAATTCACTGGTTAACGTGAAATGAAAAGAGAGGCATATGCCTCTCTTTTTTTATGCCTGTAACTTGAGAGTCCACGTGAATAGTCACCAAAATCGCATTAAGAATGCCGTTCTTTTTATTTTATCCAGAACAGTGATTTAGAGTTTTATATTATGAAACTGGTTGTTAATGAAGAAATGTTTTGATGTCACACTTGTAATGTTTTTGTAAATAAATGCTTTTAATTGTTACCTTTGTATGTAAAATCCACTGCAATATAGCGATTTGGGTCGCATATATAACTATAAAAGTACAATTTTTAAACACAACAAACTGGAGAAGAACGATGGACAAATCGCTCTCAAGTAAGATTTTTGTAGGCTTGTTTGCCGGCCTTATTATTGGTACTGCTATTCAGTACCTATTCAGCGGCATTGCTATTTTTGATACGTACCTACTCGGCGCTGCTGAAGGTGCTGGTGGTATGTTCGTATCACTTATCAAGTTGCTTGTAGTACCTCTTGTATACGTATCTATTGTTTGCGGTATCGTTGAGCTAAAAGATATTCGTTCATTCGGTCGTCTTGGTGGTAAAACCTTTGGTCTTTACATTATTAACACCATCATCGCGATTTCTGCAGCGCTAACGATTGGTCTTATTTTCCAACCGGGTGCTGGTGCGAATCTAGCGGGTACAGTTTCTGAGACAATTGCGCTTACAACAACTGAAACGCCAGATATCTTCTCTCTTGTTGTTAATATCGTTCCTAGCAACCCTGTAGAAGCATTTGCAAGTGGAGACATGCTACAAATCATCTTCATGGCTATTCTGACTGGTCTTGCTATCCAAGCTCTTGATTCTCGTGGTGGCCCAGCTATCAAGACATTCAAGATGGCTAACGAGATCATGATGAAGCTTATCGGCCTAGTAATGAGCCTTGCGCCATACGGTGTATTTGCTCTGATGATTCAACTGGGTGCAACACTTGATGCAAACACGCTAATGTCAGTTGCTGGCTATGTAGCGCTTGTTGTAGCGATGCTTGTGTTCTGGATCTTCTTCTTCTACCCAATGATGGTTGGTTCATTCACTGGTATTTCTCCAAAGCAGTTCCTACGTGCAACTCGTGAGCAAATCCTTTTCTCACTATCGACTGCAAGTTCGAACGCGACGATTCCAGTAACAATGCGTACTCTGACGGACAAACTGAACGTATCTAAGTCAGTGGCAGGTTTCGGTGTACCACTAGGTGCAACAATGAACATGTCTGGTGTATCTATCTACATCGCACTAGCAACTATGTTCGTAGCAAACGCATTCGGTCAGCCAATCAACACTGCTGATATCTTTACTCTAGGTCTAACTATCTTGCTACTGTCTATCGGTGCTGGTGGTGTTCCTGGTGGTGGTGTGGTTATGGTCGGTGTTCTATTGCACCAACTAGGTTTGCCACCAGAAGGTCTAGCGATTGTTGCTGCTGTTGACCGTATCTGTGACATGTTCTGTACTTCTTCTAACGTTGTTGGTGATACTGCGGTTAACACTATCGTAGCGAAATCTGAAAACGAAATCGGCGTTGAAGCTAACGAAGAAGCTGAGCTAAAGAAAGCAGAAGCATAATTCTTAATTAAGATTAGATAATTAGAAGCCCCGCTCAATGAGAGCGGGGCTTTTTTGTTTCTGATGATAAGTGCTTTGGGCTATCTGATAACTTAGCTAAAAAGATCTTTGATTGGTGTTAAGTCTCATTTTTTCTTTTTACTCGTGCCGAATTGGCCATCAGTTTTCAATCTTTAATATAGATCACATATAATAATACAATATTATTTTATTGTTCTGGCAACCTACATTATGACGACATAAAGGAAACCCAATAATGAAGCTGTCTTACCTTAGCCTATTGACTGCCAGCCTTTTAGCCGCTCCCGCTCTTGCTTCTAATCACGATATTGGTCAACAGTTCAATCTTGACCCTGCAAAAGCACCAGCACAAAACTTCGATTTATCTAAATGGAAAATTAACTTACCGGAGCTGACGACTGAAGGGTCTAGAAAAGGTAAAACGCTGGAGATTGGAAAAAAGGAACTGTCGAATGTAGACACGCCTTACGTTCACCCTAAATGGTTCTACACGGATGCTGAATCTGGTGCGATGGTGTTTGTGGCTCCGAATACAGCTCCAACGACGCCAAACAGTAAAAACACGCGTAGTGAGCTAAGAGCGATGCTAGCGGATAGCTACTCTGCGCCGAGCAACAACTTCGCGATTTCAAGCCATAAGAACGCGGAAGAGTTTGGCTCTATCGGTGGGCAGATGACGGCAACACTTTCTGTTGATCAGGTGAGTACCAGCGGTAACTATAAGAAAACTGGTGCATTCTCTGTGGTTATTGGTCAAATCCACGGCTCGGATAATGAACCTCTGAAAATTGTTTACCGTAAATTGCCAGAGCACGAGCATGGTTCGTTAACGTGGAACTATGAATTAAATCCGCCAACAGAGATGAAAAATGCGAAGGATGAAAATGGTAAGAAGCTTCGTAAAGACATTCGCCATGATGTATTTGGCCAATACAATCTGAAAAAAGGCAGCTCGGATCCTACTGATGGTATCAAGTTAGGTGAAGTATTCTCATACGATGTGAATATCAAAGATAACATCATGCACTTAACCTTTACGAAGAATCCAAACTCAGCCGATCCTATTGTGAAGACGTATGATGTTGACTTGGCAAAGGGTAAATATCAGGGGCACGATATCGATCTTGGCTATGGTCAAGATTGGATGTACTTCAAAGCGGGTGCGTATAACCAGTGTAATACTAAGAAGTCGAGTTCCGCCTGTGAGTGGCGTGGTATGGAAGCGGGTGACTACACCCAAGCAAGCTTCTACCAGTTAGTTCTTAATCAATAATATTGCCTAATCAAAAATATTGCCGAATCAATAACGGTTCGACGCGCTGTTAGTTGAAAAAAGACCTTCCATATGAAGGTCTTTTTTTATGCGAGATAGAATAGGGAGACATTTTATTTATGAAGATGAACACGTGAATATGTCAACTTTCGAGCCTTAAGCAGTAAGGGGTAAGCCACTTTTTACCTTTAAGTAGAAAGATAGAGGGAAAAACAGATTTTTTTTACCTATTTCCCTTGAAAATTAGTTTGCAGCCCTTATCTATGGTGCATACGAAAGCAAAATACATTTGCATTTAAATTTTGTGTATTAGGGTTGAATCCCTGATTACTACCCCCCACATAGTGGGTATAGCAAAAAACTAAATAGAATTTATTCGGAGAAAGCCTGATGGGTCGAATCATTGGTATTGATTTAGGTACTACTAACTCTTGTGTTGCTGTTCTTGACGGTGACAAACCACGCGTATTAGAAAATGCTGAAGGCGAACGCACAACAGCATCGGTAATCGCATACACTGAAGGCGAGACGCTAGTTGGTCAACCTGCGAAACGTCAAGCAGTTACTAACCCTCAAAACACGCTATACGCGATTAAGCGTCTAATCGGTCGTCGTTTTGAAGATGAAGAAGTTCAACGCGATATCGAAATCATGCCTTTTAACATTGTTAAAGCTGATAACGGTGATGCATGGGTTGAAGCGCAAGGCCAAAAAATGGCTGCTCCTCAAGTATCTGCTGAAGTTCTTAAGAAAATGAAGAAAACAGCTGAAGACTTCCTAGGCGAAGAAGTAACTGGCGCAGTTGTTACTGTTCCTGCTTACTTCAACGATGCTCAACGTCAAGCAACGAAAGATGCTGGCCGTATCGCTGGTCTAGATGTTAAACGTATCATCAACGAACCAACTGCTGCTGCTCTGGCTTACGGCCTAGACAAGCAAGGTGGTGATCGCACTATCGCTGTATACGACCTTGGTGGTGGTACATTCGATATCTCTATCATCGAGATCGATGAAGTAGAAGGCGAGAAGACTTTCGAAGTTCTTTCAACTAACGGTGACACTCACCTTGGTGGTGAAGATTTCGATAACCGCATGATCAACTACCTAGTAGATGAGTTCAAGAAAGAGCAAGGTATCAACCTTAAATCTGATCCACTAGCAATGCAGCGTGTTAAAGAAGCAGCAGAAAAAGCGAAAATCGAGCTTTCTTCTACTACTCAAACTGACGTAAACCTACCTTACGTTACTGCTGATGCGACTGGTCCTAAGCACATGAACATCAAAGTGACTCGTGCGAAGCTTGAGTCTCTAGTTGAAGACCTAGTTCAACGTTCTCTTGAGCCACTAAAAGTTGCTCTAGCAGATGCTGACCTATCTGTAGGCGAAATCACTGACGTTATCCTAGTTGGTGGTCAGACTCGTATGCCTATGGTTCAAGCTAAAGTAACTGAGTTCTTCGGTAAAGAACCACGTAAAGACGTGAACCCTGACGAAGCTGTTGCAATGGGTGCTGCTGTTCAAGGTGGTGTACTAGCTGGTGAAGTTAAAGACGTTCTTCTTCTAGACGTTACTCCTCTATCTTTCGGTATCGAAACGATGGGCGGTGTAATGACTAAGCTTATCGAGAAAAACACAACTATCCCTACTAAAGCGGATCAAGTGTTCTCTACAGCTGAAGACAACCAAAGCGCAGTAACTATCCACGTTCTTCAAGGTGAACGTAAGCAAGCGACTTACAACAAGTCTCTTGGTCAGTTCAACCTAGAAGGTATCCAACCAGCACCACGTGGCATGCCACAAGTTGAAGTAACATTCGACCTAGATGCTGATGGTATCCTGAACGTATCTGCTAAAGATAAAGCAACGGGTAAAGAGCAGAAGATCACTATCCAAGCATCAGGCGGTTTGTCTGAGGAAGAGATCGAAGCAATGGTTCAAGAAGCAGAAGCTAACAAAGAAGCTGATAAAAAGTTCGAAGAGCTAGTAACTGCACGTAACCAAGCTGACCAAATGATTCACGGCACTAAGAAGCAAGTAGAAGAAGCTGGTGAAGCTCTACCTGCAGACGAGAAAGCTAAAATCGAAGCAGCTATCGAAGCTCTAGAATCAGTTAAGTCTGGTGACGACAAAGAAGCTATCGACGCTAAAGTTCAAGAACTTATGCAAGCAGCTCAAAAGCTAATGGAAATTGCTCAACAGAAAGCTCAAGCTGAACAAGCTGGTGCTGACGCTGGTGAACAACCGAAGCAAGACGACGATGTGGTAGACGCAGAGTTTGAAGAAGTTAAAGACGATAAAAAATAATTTCGTCGCAGAGTAGCCTGATTTCGTTGTCGGAAGTGCTCACCTACTAGCGTAGGCTCCGCGCTTCCTCCTAGAACTCAAGCTACTTGCTTAGAAATTCATTGTCTCAAAGACTTATTAATACGGGCGTCAGAGGTAACTCTCACGCCCGTAAATTTGTATTTAGACTTGTCGATCTAGATAATAGCTTTATTCGGCATTTCAGCCGGCAGAACTTTTATCTAGATTGATACATAGACTACTGAAGTGATTATTCGGTAGTAGCAATTATTTGGTGACCTAGAACATGTCAAAACGTGATTTTTACGAAGTATTAGGCGTAAGCCGCGATGCATCAGAGCGCGATATTAAAAAAGCGTACAAACGCTTAGCGATGAAATTCCACCCGGACCGTAATCAGGGTGATGACAGCGCAGCAGACAAATTTAAAGAAGTAAAAGTAGCGTACGAGATCCTAACCGATTCTCAAAAGAAAGCAGCTTACGACCAATACGGCCACGCAGCTTTTGAACAAGGTGGCATGGGTGGCGGCGGTTACGGCGGCGGTGGCCAAGGTGACTTCGGCGATATCTTCGGTGATGTGTTTGGCGATATCTTTGGCGGCGGTCGTCGCGGTGGTGGTCAAGCGCGTGCACAACGTGGTTCTGATTTGCGTTACAACATGGAGCTTTCTCTAGAAGAAGCCGTTCGTGGTGTATCTAAAGAAATCGAAGTACCAACTCTTGTAGAGTGTGATATTTGTGACGGTAGCGGCGCGAAAGCGGGTTCTTCTGCACAAACGTGTGGTACTTGTCATGGCCACGGCCAGGTACAAATGCGCCAAGGTTTCTTTGCGGTTCAACAGACTTGTCCTACTTGTAACGGTAAAGGCAAGATCATCAAAGACCCATGTAACTCATGTCATGGTCAAGGTCGCAAACAGAAGACGAAAACGCTTAACGTTAAGATCCCAGCAGGTGTTGATACTGGTGATCGCATTCGTCTATCTGGCGAAGGCGAAGCAGGAGAGCACGGCGCTCCAGCTGGCGACTTGTACGTACAAGTACACGTAAAAGAGCACAACATCTTTGAGCGTGACGGCAACAACCTTTACTGTGAAGTGCCAGTAAGCTTCTCTATGGCAGCTTTAGGTGGTGAAGTTGAAGTTCCAACACTAGATGGTCGTGTAAACCTTAAAGTGCCAGAAGAAACACAAACGGGCCGTATGTTCCGTATGCGTGGCAAAGGCGTGAAAGGCGTTCGTGGCGGCGGTGTAGGTGACCTAATCGTTAAACTAGTGGTTGAAACACCGGTTAAGCTAAGCTCTCGTCAGAAAGAACTACTGCGTGAATTCGAAGAGACATGTTGTGGTGAAGCTGCAAGCAAGCACAAGCCAAAGTCTGAAGGTTTCTTCAGCGGCGTGAAAAACTTCTTCGATGACCTAACTAAGTAATTGATAGTTATTTGAAAATCTTAAAGCCTGCCAGTGTGCAGGCTTTTTTGATCATCTCGTTTAGTTAAAAAATGCAGCCATGTATATGCCTAGTCATTCTTTAATCAAACCAAGGGCATTAATTTCTACTAGTTCCAGCAATCTACAGGGGATTCTTCACCTGAAGATTTTAGCGTCATTGTTTTGGGTGTGCCTAAGCAAGAGTCACCACTTTGCCCCTTAGTTGACTGTGCCGTGGCAGTTATTATATATGCCATGCTGCTTGAACTTGCGACAGAAAATACATAGCGATCACTTGGTGATTCACACATAGTACAAGCCCCTCCTGAAACAATACTTCCCCAGCTATATACACCATTGTAAGACTGCTCAAGCGTGAGTTGTATTTTTGCCATATCAGCTAATGCTGCTGTTCTATGGGATTTTATTACATGCTCGGTATAGCTTGGGTAGGCAATAGCGGTTAGCACTCCAATAAGAGCCACTGCGATCAATAGTTCGATCAATGTCATCCCTTTGTTACTTAAGTTGTTGTTGTTACATTTATTTTTTCGAATCATCACGAGTAGTTCCTTCTCTATATTCAGCCTATTTTTCTTCGGTGGTAGCATCCTTGCAAGATTAAATACGGTTACGTATCGGTTTACATAGGAATTTGGGAAATGTCTCGCGGGTTTACCTTCTTAGAGCTACTCATAACCATATCAGTGCTCTCTATATTATTGGCAGTTGCCGCTCCAAGTTTTAGTTCGGTCTCGGAAACAGTGAAAATGCAACGGCTAGCTACCGAGCTGAATGGTTTTATGATGCAGGCGAAATCTGAGGCAGTTATGAGAAATACCGATCTTTGGGCTCATTTTCTAATGAATGGTAACTCAAATGACACCGGTGATTGGAAAATTGAATTGACTGAATTCGATGTTCCGAATACCGGTACCGCAATCCTTACAATGGAAGGAGTTTCATTTCGAAACATAGATTTCACCGTTAACTACAGTTCTGAACAAATTAAATTTAGTGGAGTAAACGGTAAAGCTAAAGATGGGCATCTTTTATTTGATATGAACTCTAAGCCTTTAAAGCTTATAACATATAGTACTTCTGGAAGAATGAGAATCTGTGGTGTGGGAGGAGACTTTTATGGTTATCAGACCTGCACTTAAGAGGCAGCAATTCGGTGCAACATTAGTCGAATTAATGATCTCTTCTATTTTGGGAATTGTAGTTATTGGAAGTGTGGGGTCGGTATTTATATCGGGACAAAACATCGCATCCGAGAGAAGTAAAGAATTACTATTATTACAACAAGTTTCAGGCACTCTTCAATACTTTAAAGAGGATATCCAGCGAGCAGGCTACGATGGAGGGACAGGTGTGTCTCTAAAATTATCAGGAGCCACAAATACCTTATATATCTCGCCAGACTCCAAAATTGTCGCGTTTGCATATGCTCATCAATCAGAGATTCGAAATGTTGCTTTTGTATTTGATTCCGGCTTAGTCAAAGTTTGTGATAGTCCCTCCAGTATCGTAAAAACGGTATCAGCGGCTACTAGTGGATGTTCTTCAATTTTTGAGCCGAATCAAATACGAGTGATTGATTTCAATGTCAATCAATCAAGTATTGAAGCTCAAGGTGTTAGTTCAGGCATGGCAACTATTACGATTTCTGCTGAATTAGTAGGAGATACGTCCGTTAATTATTCATCAAGTGTGATTGTAAAAAATAGGAATTGGCGATGAATAAAAATCAACAAGGTGCGGTTGTTTTACTTACAACAAGTGTATTACTAGTTACGGCGTTAATGTTGACTTTTGGTAGTTATCGTTCAGTTTTTTATCAAATAAAAAGATCTCAAAATGAAGTCGAAGCACGTAAGCAGCAATGGGAGGCTGAAGGTGGTCTAGAGTGTGGGTTTACTTACATTGTGAATCAAAAATTGCAATCAATACCCAATAATTTGGCGACAGTTTGTAACTCGTATAGTTTTTCCTCTTTAAATGCGGACTTTACAAACCCTGAAATTTTGCTTTCTCAAGTTGGTCATAGCAGTGTTAATAAAACAATAATATTCTCATCTTCAGGTGGTTATGGATCTATGAGGTCGACTTCTGATGTTATTTCTTTTGGCTCAGCACTTTTTTCACCACCAGACCCTGGTGAATTTGACTCGGATGCTGATGCTTATGAGTGTATAGGGGCTGTGGTTAAATATAGGTTTATTGCGACTGGTATTACCAATCATGGCGTAAGTAGTTCTATTGAATCTCCAGGATCTGGGCATGACCCCACTAAGGATTGTAAGCCTTCTCATAAGACATCGACAGCCGCTAAATCAGGGATATGGGAGAACTCCTTTGGAGTGATAAGTTCTCATAATGTTGGGTTAGATATTCAGCGAGATGACACTATTGACCCTTTTAAAGATTTTTTCGGAGTCGATAAAAGTAAGTGGCAAGAGGTTCGTGATGATGTAGATAACGAATTTATTAAAGTTTCAATGCCCTCTAGTAGTGTTGATTGCTACAGCCAATTTTCTGATTCAATAGTGAATGGACAGCCCAATAAAGTTTGGATTGATGGCTCTTGCCAACTAGCGCCAGCTGATGTGACGAATATTGTAAACTTACAGGCTGCACACCCGGGAACAGATTTGTTTTTACTTGTTCATGACGGTGTTTTTGGGGTCACTGGCTCTGGCGATATTAGCGGTGTATTTTTTCATTTTAATAATACTTACTCTCCCACACCTTCCCAATGGGACTCGATGACGGAAGTGAAACCTTTTGTAAATACTGTATTTAGTGACCTAATTAATACTATGTATGGTTCATCAAGCACTCTTACGCCATACCATGCAACTTATGCGCAAGCGGGCGCATTCAGTTTCACAGGAGGGCAATTTTTTGATACAGAAGGGCAAATGGCGCTATTTAATAACTCTCTGAATTTTTCATTTAATTCAGATGTCATTGATGAGTTCGGCTTTTCACCTAAACCAAGATGGCAAAAAGGTTCATGGAATGATTTGTAAACAGAAAGGTTTTAGCCTAATCGAAGTGCTTATTTCGTTTTTGTTGATCGGTGTTGGTTCTCTAGGGCTAATTAAATTACAAACGTATGTTGAGCAAAAATCTGACTTTGCTATTCATAGTGTAGAAGCTCTGCATTTGGCTGAAAATAAGCTGGAATGGTTTAGAACTCGTGGTGCATCTGCCGCTTTATCGAGTATAACGCCTGCGGATTTTGCTACGGATATTGTTGATGGTATGGATCACTCGCATGTTAAATATCAACTTGATTGGACAGTGACGAATAGTTTATCTGGATCGCTGAAGACCGTTCAGATAACAAGTTCATGGGAAGACCGGTTTGGTAGTAATCGAGTTATCGAATTACATACTATGATTTCCAAATACAGTGAGTTTGACTGATCCCTAAGCAAACGTTTACTGCATGCCAAGGCCTAAGCATCCTCTTTACTGATAGTTTTCACTCCTCGGACATTGTTTACGTGCCAGTTAAAACTCTGTATATGGAATGGTGTTTTTTGTGTTTTTATATTGTTGCTGTTGTACAGTATTTTTGCAAAATATGTCTCCATTTATGGAAAATGATGTGGAACCTTGTGCTTTTTAACAGCGACTTTAATAGAATATGTGCTGTACCAATAGGCCATGGTCAAAACTTTTATTAGGCCTAAACAAACAACATCACATATGGAGTTACAATGAGTAACCAAGCTGTAAAAAAAGCACCATCGACTGAGAAGATCAGTGGGATGGACCGCTTTCTAAACTTCATTGAACGCGCCGGCAACAAAATTCCAGACCCTGCAATTCTGTTCTTCTGGGCTCTAGTTATCGTATGGGTAGCATCTGCACTTTTATCGAATCTTTCATTCGACCTAATCAACCCTCAAACGGGTGCTGCTCTAGAAGTAAACAACCTATTAACTGGCGAAGCGCTTGCTAGCTTCCTAGCGAATATGGTTACCACGTTCACAGGCTTCGCACCGCTAGGCATCGTACTTGTTGCTATGCTAGGTGTTGGCGTTGCTGACTCTTCAGGCTTCATTACGACTGGCCTTAAGAAGATGCTGAACTTCACGCCAGCTAAGCTATTAACGCCAATGCTAATCCTTGTTGCTATCGTGTCTCACACAGCAGCAGATGCAGGTTACGTTCTAGTAATCCCTCTTGGCGGTATTATCTTCCACGCAGCGGGTCGTCACCCTCTAGCGGGTATTGCAGCAGCGTTTGCTGGTGTATCAGGTGGTTTCTCAGCGAACTTCATTCCTTCAGGTATTGACCCGCTACTAGCAGGCTTCACTCAAACAGCGGCAAACGTTCTTGACCCTGCATACGTGGTTAACCCTCTAGCGAATATTTTCTTTACTGGTTTGTCTTCAGTTCTCATTGTTGGTATCGGTTGGTATGTGACAGAGAAGATCATTGAACCTCGTCTTGCAAAAACACCTGTA
This sequence comes from Vibrio sp. QJM3NY_27, assembly GCF_057785955.1. Lineage (NCBI taxonomy): Bacteria > Pseudomonadati > Pseudomonadota > Gammaproteobacteria > Vibrionales > Vibrionaceae > Vibrio > Vibrio sp. QJM3NY_27. The sequence continues at coordinate 729,348 of NZ_CM173511.1, forward strand.
GATGAAGATGCTGAACAAGCACCGGATCTAGGTACGTTCACGGCGATTGAATCTAAAGCATTCAAATTTGCTGGTTGGGCAATGGTTGCGGGTATTGGTCTGCTTATCGCAGCTTTAGTTCCTGAAAACTCAGCACTTCGTTCGCCTGAAGGTGAGCTAACAGCGTTCTCAGCGCCAGTAATGAAGTCTATTGTTCCTCTGATCTTCATCCTGTTTATCATTCCGGGTATCGTCTACGGCCGTGTAGCGGGTACATTTAAGAATAGCAACGATGTTATCAAAGCGATGTCTGAGACAATGGCAACGATGGGCGCATACATTGTAATGTCGTTCTTCTGTGCTCAGTTCCTTTCTGCATTCGCTCAATCAAACATCGGTACTATGCTGGCGCTTTACGGTGCTGAAGGCTTGAAAGCGATGGATCTTCCTGGTGAAGCAACGGTTGTTGGTATGATTCTACTAACGGCTGCAGTTAACCTTCTTGTAGGTTCTGCTTCAGCTAAGTGGGCACTGATTGGTCCTATCCTAGTTCCTATGCTGATGGTTGTGGGTATCTCTCCAGAGCTATCTCAAGCGGCTTACCGTGTAGGTGATTCAGTTTCTAACATCATCTCTCCACTGATGGTGTTCTTCCCATTGGTTGTTGTTTACTGTCAACGTTACGTTAAGTCGACAGGTATCGGTACTCTAGCTTCTCTAATGATGCCATTCTCGATTGCTATGCTAATCGGTTGGTCAATCTTCTTGCTAGCTTACTGGGCTCTTGGTATCCCACTAGGTATCCAAGCTCCTTACACTTACACAATGTAAGATAAGTAACGCTAAGTAATAAAAGCAAAAGTTAGTAAGATAAAATCATCGAAGCCCGCACCGAAATGTGCGGGCTTTTTTTCGTTATTTTTTTCCGTTTTTTTATCCAAGATGTTTATAGCCAAGACTTTCTATATCCAAAACTTTCTATATCCAAAAGAAACGCACTCAGCTTATACTCCGGATTACGGCTAATTGTTGGCCGGTAAAATTAGGAAATCCAAGCCACATGAAGATTCTGCTTTTAGTAGGGTTAATTGTTTTAAATGGTCTGTTTGCCATGTCTGAGATTGCACTGGTAGCAGCAAAAAATAGTCGGTTGAAACGCTTGGCCGAAAAACATCGCTCCGCTCAGATTGCTCTTGAGCTCAAAGAAAACCCAACCCGCTTCCTTTCAACCATTCAAATCGGTATTACGGTAATCGGCCTACTCAGCGGTATCGTGGGCGAGGCTACGCTATCAGCTCCACTTGCGGTTCAACTTGAACTGTGGGGATTCGACCCAACACAAGCGAATATTTTGTCTACTGCGGTAGTCGTTGTCGGTATTACTTACTTCGCGATTGTTGTGGGTGAGTTGGTACCAAAGCGTTTTGCTCAGTCTCAAGCTGAAAACATTGCTGTGTTAGTCGCGCTACCAATCTTCTGGTTATCTAAAATCGCAACGCCGTTTGTGTTTGCGTTGTCTGCGTCAACCGAAGGCATCTTAAAGCTGATGGGGCGTGGCGGTGAAGAAGATAGTGTCACTGAAGACGATATCCATGCACTGGTGAAAGAGGGCTCAGAATCTGGAGTGATTGAGCGCGGCGAGCAAGAGATGATTCGTAATATCTTGCAGCTTGATGATCGCCTTGTAAGCTCATTGATGACGCCACGTCGAGATGTCGACTTTCTAGATATTGAGCAACCTGTAGAGCAGATATTTAAGAAACTGCGCTCTTCAAAGCACAGTGTATTTCCATTGTGCCAAGATCACCTCAATAAAGTGGTCGGTACGGTGTCGTCCAAAGCCTTGCTGAATCAGGCAGGCAATTTAAGTATTCAAGTTATCATGGGGTTGTCTAAGTCGCCGATCTACGTTCCAGAATCGATGAAGGCACTGCGGCTACTTGGCTACTTTAAAGAGTCGGGTACCGAGATGGCATTCATTGTCGATGAATATGGTGATGTGCAAGGCCTTGTGACTCATTATGATATTCTTGAAGCGATTGCAGGTGAGTTATCCAATAACCCCAATGACCTATGGACAGAACAAGTGGAAGACGGATTGCTGGTGGATGGATTAATCCCTATCAGTGAGCTCAAGAACCGCTTAGAGCTGTCAGAGTTAGAAGGGGAAAGCGAAGGCTTCCAAACATTGAATGGCCTTGTCACTTGGCTGATTGGGCGTTTACCCGATACGGGAGAAGTGGTTCAGTGTCAGCAATGGCAGTTTGAAATCATCTCGGTTGAGAACAACCGTATCGTGAGTGTTAAAGCGACAAGATTAGTCAATGAGCTAGGCGATGATGTTAGTTAGATAAGCCGCTAGCGAGAGATTAAACGAACAAGCCAACGCTTGTTGTTCATTATCTCTTTATTGTTCATTATTACTAAGATTAGGTATGCTTCTCCGCATACCTTTTTTTGTTCTTATCCTTTGTTTTCTGGAGTTCCCTTTGTCAGACCATCAATTCACCCCTCAAGATGAAATCTTCATGCGACGCGCCATTGAGGTTGCTAAGCAAGCAGAGAAAGAGGGAGAGGTTCCCGTTGGTGCTGTGTTGGTGAAAGAGGGGGAGATTATTTCTGAAGGTTGGAACCGTTCGATTGGCAGCCACGATGCCACGGCACACGCAGAAATCGAAACCTTGCGTAAAGCTGGCCAAGCCTTGGAAAACTATCGCTTACTTGATACCACCTTATACGTCACGCTTGAGCCTTGCCCAATGTGTGCTGGTGCCTTGTTACACAGCCGAGTGAAGCGGATTGTCTTTGGTGCACCTGACTTAAAAGCGGGTGCTGCGGGTACGGTATTGAATCTCTTTGAAAGCCAAGCCTCATACCACTATGCCGATGTTGAGCATGGCTTATTAGAAGCAGAATGTCGTGAGCAGTTGCAGGCGTTTTTCAAGCGTCGTAGAAAAGAGATAAAAGAAAAACGGAAGCAAGACCGTCTGTTGGAAGAGCAGTGTTTAGAATCTGACAAGGCAAGTAATAAGAATAAGGTCAGTAACAAGAACAAGGTCTGTAACAAAAAATAGCAGCAAGCTTTCGGCACTCTCTATCGCAAGAGTGCCGCAGAAAACTTACTCGGTATATTTACTCAGAAAGTATCTGCATGAAAGCACGGTTGCGCCAAATGATTTTCTTCTTATTATTTGAAAGCATACGCTTACGACGGTTTGCAGCAACGGTCTTATCAAGGCGCTTCGATTTCAGTTTACTCTTCATCATTTCAACGATTTCCTATTTGTCGTCTGGCTTTGTAATTATGACTTCAGTTTTAATTATAGTGGTTACTTGTTTATGATCTCTGCCGCGAACTTAGCGATACTTTTTGAGTAACCATCGCGATTGTCAGTGTCTGAATACAACAGAACATCATGGCGCTTATGGTGTGTCGTTATAAAGTTCGATTGTTACTGCAATATGACACCTAAAATTTAACGGTCACTTTGTTGGTTTAGTTTCTCAATGCGAACTAGCCAATACGAACCAGTGGCTCATGTATAAAAAAAAGAGCAACGCTACATGGCATTGCTCTTTTTATTTATTTGGAAGACTCAGCTTCGTCGACAGCGGATTCAGCCGCACTGATTGTCGATTCAGCGCCCGAGATCTCTAAAGGTGGGATAACCACCAAACCTTCGAGGCTCGCTTCTTCTTCTTTATTTCGCTTATTCACATGACCAATAATGCTTTGGTAATAACGGCGAATATTCTCAACGTAATTCCTTGCTTCATCACCACGCGCATAGCCGTATCGAGTTTGGCTGTAGTACTTCTTTTGTTTCAATAGAGGAAGTCGATCTTTTACATCACCCCAAGCGTCAGGGTTGCCGCCTTGTGCTTTGGTTAAGCGACGTGCATCCATCATGTGACCGTAACCTACGTTATATGAGGCTAGGGCAAACCAGATCTTTTCATGTTGAGTAATTGAGTCAGGAACTCGATTCACGATACGACGTAAATATTCCACGCCACCTTGTACCGACTGTTTCGGGTCAAGACGATTGGTTACACCTACGCTCTTCGCGGTTGGCAACGTCAACATCATCATGCCACGAACACCTGTAGGAGAACGCGCGACTGGGTTCCAGTGTGACTCTTGGTATGCCAAAGCTGCGATTAAGCGCCAATCAAATTCTTGCGAGTATTTCTGAAATAGTGGCGACCATTTCGGTAGCTTGCTGTCTAGAGCGCGGATAAAGGCACGAGTATCGACATAATCGAAGGTGCCGATATGGCCAATATATTTCTCTTCTAGTGAAGCGAGCTCACCAGACTGCTTTAGGTTACCGAAAAACTCAATCAGCAGCGCATAAAGGCTTTCATCTTCAGACTTCTGTAAATACCAAGAGATCGGTTGGTCTTCTGTAAGTTCAAAAGCCAAAGCCACGTCTGGGTATAAACGTTGTGCGAGTGACAGCTCAATCGAATCCGCCACAGTAAACAAGCGTTCCCCTGTAGAGACTTCTTTTAGCAGGTCGTTGATGTCAGCATTGCCGATCGCATCGTAGATAAAGTCATCGTGCGTGTTTTGCAGCTGTTTTAGTGTTGGCTCAAAGTGTGAGTCTTTCACTACAACCAAAGATGGCGTCAATGTGTCAGTAGACGCTACCTCTTCTGGTTCCGTTTGTGCTTTTACGAAATCAGCCTGACGCTCATTCTCAAACTTGATCAGTTGCTCAAGGTTTCTTGGGCGCCACTGGCCTTTTTTGTACACGACCTGCTGGCTTACATAGTAATAAGCGGGCGCAGCGCGATAGGCACGTGTCAGGTTGCTGTTTTGTGTTAACCCCGTTGCGATAAGATCGATCTCGCCTTTCTTTAACGCCGGAAATAGGCCGGATAGACGGTAAGCGGGTTTAACCTCAAGCTTTACACCAAGCTCTTCTGCAAACTCGCGAGCTAACTCGTAATCCAAGCCAGCAGGACCATCTGGACCGATGTAATAAGAGAGTTGGTTATTTAGGGTGCCGACACGAAGAACGCCACGCTCTCGTATCTGCTCAAGGACACTTTTAGGTTCAGATTCAATCTGGCATCCAGCCAACCCAAATAGGGCAATAGCGAGCAGAAGGAACTTAGACGAAAAGATGAGCGTAAATTTAGGCATCAAAATGAAATCTCGAAAAGTGGAAGCCCCTTTATACCAAACCCCGCAAGGCTGGCAAAGCAGGTTTATTTAAACAGTTGTAAAAGTGGTGATAAATGCAGCAAAAGTACCATTTACGCAGAAAGATAAAAAAAATAACGCAAACGGTTGCTTTTGGTGTTACGTCACAAAAAGAAATGCTTTATAATGCGCTCGCATTGAAGAGGTGGAATCGGCATAGGTTTGGCAACCTTCGGGAATAGCTTCGAAGAAAACAGTTAGGTTGTTCCTATAACCCACTGAATTTATTCCAATACTACCTTAATCAACTGCATAAGAGACGTAAGCACATGAGAATTTTGCGTGGCTCCCCAGCTCTATCTGAGTTTCGTGTTAACAAGCTTTTAGAGCTTTGTCGTGAATTAAGCTTACCTGTAACAGGTATTTACGCTGAGTTTGCCCACTTTGCTGATCTAACGGCAGACCTAGATGAGTCTGAAGTTGAGAAGCTAGAAAAGCTACTGACTTACGGTCCAACGATTGAAGAGCATGAACCTGAAGGTTTACTGCTGCTTGCAACGCCACGTCCAGGCACTATCTCGCCTTGGTCTTCAAAATCAACAGATATCGCACACAACTGCGGACTGGCTAAAGTGTCACGTCTAGAGCGCGGTACTGCTTTCTACATTGAAACCTCTTCTGAACTTTCTGAGCTTCAACTTGTTGAGCTGAAAGCAATTCTGCACGACCGTATGATGGAAGTGGTTTTCACTGACTTCGAATCAGCAGCGGCGCTGTTCACTGTTGCTGAGCCTGCTCCTTATGCGGAAGTTGACCTACTAACTGGTGGACGTAAAGCGCTTGAAAAAGCAAACGTTACCCTAGGTCTAGCACTTGCAGAAGATGAGATTGATTACCTTCTTGAAAGCTTCACTGAGAAGCTAGGTCGTAACCCGACTGACATCGAGCTAATGATGTTTGCACAAGCGAACTCAGAGCACTGTCGTCACAAGATCTTTAACGCTGATTGGACTATCGATGGCGTTAAGCAAGAAAAATCATTGTTCAAGATGATTAAGAACACCTTTGAAACGACACCAGAACACGTTCTGTCTGCTTATAAAGATAACGCAGCGGTAATGACAGGTTCTGAAGTCGGTCGTTTCTTCCCAGATCCAGAAACTCGTCAGTACAACTATCACCAAGAGAAAACACACATCTTGATGAAAGTTGAAACGCACAACCACCCAACGGCAATCTCTCCATGGCCGGGCGCGTCAACAGGTTCAGGCGGCGAAATCCGCGATGAAGGCGCGACAGGTATTGGTGGTAAGCCAAAAGCGGGTCTAGTTGCTTTCTCTGTATCTAACCTTAAGATCCCGAACTTCGTTCAACCTTGGGAAACTGACTTTGGTAAGCCGAGCCGTATCGTTACTGCTCTGGATATCATGCTTGAAGGTCCTCTTGGTGGCGCAGCATTCAACAACGAATTTGGTCGTCCAAACCTATTAGGTTACTTCCGTACTTACGAAGAGAAAGTAAACTCTCACGCAGGTGAAGAAGTGCGTGGTTACCACAAGCCAATCATGCTGGCTGGTGGTCTAGGTAACATTCGTGATGATCATGTTCAGAAGAAAGAGATCCCAGTAGGTGCAAGCCTAATCGTTCTTGGCGGTCCAGCAATGAACATCGGCCTTGGTGGCGGTGCTGCATCTTCAATGGATTCTGGTTCTTCTTCTGAAGACTTAGATTTTGCTTCTGTACAACGTGAAAACCCAGAGATGGAACGTCGTTGTCAGGAAGTTATCGACCGTTGTTGGCAGCTTGGTGATGCGAACCCAATCGCATTCATCCACGATGTGGGCGCGGGCGGTATCTCGAATGCACTTCCTGAGCTAGTCGACGACGGTGAGCGTGGCGGTATCTTTAATCTACGTGACGTGCCAAACGATGAGCCGGGCATGAGCCCACTTGAGATCTGGTGTAACGAATCTCAAGAGCGTTACGTAATGGCAGTTGCTGATAAAGACATGGCAACATTTGACGCGATTTGTAAGCGTGAGCGTGCACCTTACGCAGTGGTTGGTAAAGCAACTGAAGAGCGTGATCTGAAACTAGAAGATTCACACTTCGACAACACGCCAATCGATATGCCAATGGACATCCTTTTAGGTAAAACACCTAAGATGCACCGTGACGCGAAGACGCTAAAAGCAAACAACCCTGCGATTGATCGTTCTGGTATCGAACTAAACGAAGCGGTTGACCGTATTCTTCGCCTACCAACAGTGGCAGAGAAAACATTCCTTATCACTATCGGTGACCGCTCGGTAACGGGTCTTGTCGCTCGTGACCAAATGGTTGGCCCATGGCAGGTTCCAGTTGCTAACTGCGCAGTAACTGCAGCAAGTTACGATTCTTACCACGGTGAGGCTATGTCTCTTGGTGAGCGTACGCCAGTGGCACTACTAGACTTCGGTGCATCAGCTCGCCTAGCGGTTGGTGAAGCAATCACTAACATTGCAGCGACTAATATCGGCGATATCAAACACATTAAACTGTCGGCTAACTGGATGTCTCCAGCAGGTCACCCAGGTGAAGATGCAGGCCTTTACGAAGCGGTGAAAGCAGTCGGTGAAGAGCTATGTCCAGCACTGGGTCTAACTATCCCAGTGGGTAAAGACTCAATGTCGATGAAGACTAAGTGGGAAGAGAACGGCGAGCAGAAAGAAGTAACGTCTCCGCTATCTCTTGTTATCACTGCGTTCGCACGTGTTGAAGATGTTCGTAAGACGATTACGCCTCAGCTTCGCACCCCGAATAACCTTGAAGGCTTAGGCGCTACAAGCTTAGTACTTATCGACCTAGGTAACGGCAAAAACCGTATGGGTGCGACAGCACTAGCGCAAGTTTACAAGCAGCTTGGTGATAAGCCAGCAGATGTAGACAACGCAGCGCAACTAAAAGGTTTCTACGAAGGCGTTCAAGCGCTTGTTGCTAACGACCAAGTTGTGGCTTACCACGATAAAGGTGACGGTGGTCTATTCGTAACGCTAGCAGAAATGGCGTTCGCAGGTCACTGTGGTGTTAATGCTGATATTGCGGCGCTTTTATCTGCATCAGAGAATAGCGAAGACACGCTAGCAGCACTCTTCAACGAAGAGCTAGGTGCGGTAATCCAAGTTCGCAACGATGACCTAGACGCTGTTCTTTCTACTCTTGCAACAAACGGTTTAGAAGCGTGTTCACACGTGATTGGTTCGGTTCAAGATTCAGATGAGCTAGTGATTAAGTCTGGCGAGTCTGTAGTGATTGAGCGTAACCGTACTGAACTGCGTACTATCTGGGCTGAGACTACGCATAAAATGCAAGGTCTGCGTGATAACCCAGTGTGTGCAGACCAAGAGCACGAAGCGAAGAAAGACAACTCAGACCCAGGTCTGAACGTGAAACTAAGCTTCGACGTAAATGAAGACATTGCTGCTCCTTACATCAACACGGGCGCTAAGCCTAAGATGGCGATTCTACGTGAACAGGGTGTTAACTCTCACGTTGAAATGGCAGCAGCATTCGACCGTGCAGGCTTCGAAGCAACTGATATTCACATGAGCGACATCCTAACGGGACAAGCGGTACTAGAAGAGTACAACGGCCTTGTGGCTTGTGGTGGCTTCTCTTACGGTGATGTATTGGGCGCTGGTGAAGGTTGGGCTAAATCGGTTCTGTTTAACGACTCTACGCGTGACCAATTTGAAAACTTCTTCAAGCGTGAAGATACTTTCTCTCTAGGTGTGTGTAACGGTTGTCAGATGTTGTCTAACTTGCGTGAACTTATCCCTGGAGCTGAGTACTGGCCACGTTTCGTTCGTAACGAATCTGAGCGTTTTGAAGCTCGTTTCAGCCTAGTAGAAGTTCAGAAGTCTGATTCTGTATTCTTCAACGGCATGGAAGGTTCTCATATGCCAATCGCTGTTTCTCACGGTGAAGGCCGCGTAGAAGTGCGTGACAACGACCACCTAAACGCGATCGAAAATTCAGGCACGGTTGCTCTACGTTACGTTGATAACAACGGTAACCAAACGCAGCAATACCCGAACAACCCGAATGGTTCGCCAAACGCTATCACTGGTTTAACGACTACAGACGGCCGCGTGACTATCATGATGCCGCACCCCGAGCGTGTATTCCGTACGGTAGCAAACTCTTGGTCTCCAGAAGGTTGGGGCGAGAATGGTGCTTGGATGCGTATGTTCCAAAACGCACGTAAGAATGTGGGTTAATCACTTACCTACATGCTGCGTTAATCTAGATTGGATTAACTAAAAACTAAAAGCTAAAAGCGCAGCTCGAAAGGTCTGCGCTTTTTTATTACACAAATTTTAGGAACCAACGCGAAACAAATTAGGTTTGCAGTTTGCTGTTCTAAAAATCTCCACTACGCTAAATGTTATGGAATCAATTTGTTAGCTCACGAGTTTCTGTATTTATGCAGAGAGAACCTCGTTTGGCCTTACAAAAAAATGAATCAATCATCGTGGCATAAGAGGGATCTATGAAAACAACAATCACAAAAGCAGTTGCAGTGGCAGCGATTGTCATGTCGTTAGCAGGGTGTGTCGGTAGTAATGCCGTTACTGGTAAATTAATGAAGTTCAACGTTGAAGTTGTAGATAACCGTTACGCTCGTGCTGGGGTCAACTTCTTGCTTGCTCCAGTTTACGCTTTAACATTTGCAGCCGATTACATCGTATTTAACTCGATCGAATTCTGGGCAGGTAAAAACCCACTCACTGGCGCGCCTCACATCTTTGATAGCAAAGTCGATACCATGATTGATGTGAACGACAGCCTAGATGATTCATTGAAAGAAGCCCCACTTGGCTTCAACAATCGCCATATCGAACAAGGCGAAATGCAACAAATCGATGAAAATACCATACGTATGGACATTACCTACAATGATGGCCAAAAAGCTGTACTGATGGGTGTTCGTGATGGCGACAAAGTTAGTTACTACATGGATGGAGCGCTTGTTTCAGAAACTTCAATTCAAGCCCTTGAGCAGTTAGCAGCAGAAAAAGCATAATCTTCTCAGCTTTACCGCTATAAAAGAAAAGCCGCTGGATTAAACCCCAGCGGCCTCGTATTTTTTAATATCTAGTAATTTAGCATCTAGCGCGTAGATTAGTTGTTGCTGTGTAGCTCGCTGTTCAGTTCAACAGCAGACTTGTTCGCTAGGCACTCAATTTGACCAGTGATCGAGTTACGGCGGAATAGAAGGTCAGAAACGCCAGCAAGGTCACGAGCTTTAATGATTTCTACTTCGTTGCCTTCTTTATCTAGCATGCGAACTTTAGTTCCCGCAGTTACGTAAAGACCTGACTCAACTGTACAACGGTCGCCCATTGGAAAGCCAAGACCTGCGTTTGCACCTAGTAGACAGTTTTCGCCGATAGAGATAACCATAGTACCGCCACCAGACAGAGTGCCCATGATAGAAGCGCCGCCGCCGATATCAGAACCGTTACCCACAACAACACCCGCAGAGATACGACCTTCAACCATGCTTACGCCAGTAGTACCTGCATTGAAGTTGATGAAACCTTCGTGCATTACTGTTGTGCCTTCACCTACGTGTGCGCCAAGACGAACACGAGAAGTATCAGCAATACGAATACCGGTTGGTACCACGTAATCCACCATTTTAGGGAATTTGTCTACACAATCTACTGTGAGAGCACGACCCGCAAGACGAGCTTCGATTTGACGCTCAGCTAGCTCTGGAAGATCGATTGGGCCTTCGTTTGTCCATGCAATGTTGTGAAGTAGACCGAAGATGCCGTCCAGTACCGTACCGTGTGGTTGAACTAGGCGGTTAGAGATAAGTTGTAGCTTTAGGAAGCCTTCAGCAACAGATGCTGGCTTCTCGTCAGTTGCAAGAACAACAAGAACAAGTGGCTGTTCAGACGCTGCCGCTTTTTCTGCGAAAGATGCGTTTGCTGCATCGTCGTTTACTGCGAATGCTTTCGCTAGTTCTGCACTTTGTGCAGCAGAGATTTCTATAGCTTGGTTGCCTTCAGCGTAACCTGACACTTCAGCTACAGCTGCTACAAGAGCGTCGCTTGGGTTTAGAAGTGGGTTAGGGAAGAACGCTTCAATGATTTTATTGTCGCGGTTTTTGGTTGCCGTACCGAAGGCTAGTGAAAAGTAAGCCATGTTGAATCTCCATGTGTTGAGTCTTGATTTTGCTATTCATAGCAGTGACTCGAATAATGAGTGCTGCCGTTAGCAAAGTTAATTTAATTGCGTTCATCATAAAGAGAGCGCCCTCGTTATGAAAGGGCGTATCGGGATAAAGTCTGTAAAATGATATTGCTTGTCTTTTTAGAGATAGTTTTCATTATCCGGATATTATACCTCGCTCTTAAATATGGGCGCGCTTACTTAAGTAGCGCGGTGCCATTTCATTTCCACACCTGACACTTATCTTTAGCCCATCCTCTTGTTAGCAGTATCAATAGAGTGAGTCACACTTTCTTTATAAATTCATGTTTATTATCAGAATTATTCGACTTCTGTTGATTAATCGCTTGTGCCTACAGTTAGGGTAAATACTCAATTTCCAGACGTGTAATTAAGAGAACGATCACTAAAACCCTGCAAGATGTCAGTATATTGCCTGCCATAACGACATTAAAACGATTAATAAAGGATCTTCTATGAATTTTACTAAGTCTTTACTGGTGCTCTCTATCGGCGTAGCGATGGTTGGTTGTGGCTCGGACAATGACGACAATATTATTGCCCCCGATATGACATTGCGCATAGCACATGTGAATGACACCCACTCAAATTTTGATCCTGTAAAATCCAGTTTTACTATGGGTGCTGATGGCAAGAAGGTTTATAACGAATTTGGCGGTTATCCTCGCCTATTGAAAGCCGCTGACGATATCAAAGCGGGGGCTAAAGCAGACAAAGAACCTTTGTTATTCTTGCATGGTGGTGATGCATGGCAAGGTACCGCTTACTTTAAGCTAAATGAAGGGGCTGCAAACGCAGACTTATTGTCCCAGATGGGGTTAGATGCAATGGTACTTGGGAACCATGAATTCGACTTAGATACCGACAAGCTCGCATCGTTCATCAATACAGTTAGTTTTCCTGTATTAGCAAATAATATGGATGCATCAAAAGATCAGTCTTTAAGTAATGTAGATAATTTATATCCGTATCAACTATTTGCATTTGAAGGCTCAGAAAAAAGAGCAATTATCTCTGTTTCTGATGCAAGTGATGATGAGAAAGTTGTTGCGGTAATCGGTGTTGTTTTGGGGGATATGCCAACGATTGCTACCGGCACTGGTGATGTGACATTTAGTGACCAAATTATAGCAACTCAAGCCACTATAAATGATTTAAAAACCAAGGGTGTGAATAAAATCATCGTTCTATCACACATAGGTAATGCTGCCGATAAGGAGCTTGCTGCCAATACAACGGGTATCGATATCATTGTTGGCGGTCATTCTCATACTTTACTTGGTGATTTTACCGATCTTGATCAAGGTAATAATGGTATTTACGCCGAAATGATTCCACAAAAAGACAAAACACAAAATACTTGTGTGGTTCAAGCGGGCCAATATGCGGAAGCTATTGGAGACGTTGATGTATCATTTGACATAAATGGCAATCTCATGTCATGCGTTGGGAACAATACTTTATTATCAAATGATGAGTTCTATCATGATTCTCATCGAGAACATCAAATGATTAGCACTGATAAAGATGATGTAACGTCGTTTATTGATAATAATGAAAAAATCACGATAAAAGATGAAGATATTGATTTAAGAACCCGTATCGACGCAACTTATAAGCCAGCTCTCGATGCTGCGTATGGTGATGTTGTTGCAGCTGCACCGACTGAAATCAGTCATGAGCGCCGTCCTGGTGATGCTGGAACTGATAAGCACGGTTCAGATGTTGCTCCGATGATTGCTCAAGGTATGATTTATTGGGCAAATCAACCGTCGGTAACAGCGGTTACCGGTAAAAATGTTCAGATTGGTTTGGTGGGAGCTGGTGGTGTTCGAACGGATATTGCGTCAGGTGATTTCAGGGAAGGCAATGCGACATTAGAATTATTACCATTCTCGAACTACTTGTCGATTTTAACCGTTAAAGGCGAAGTGATTCGAAATCTAATCGACAGCACAATTGAGCCTACGCTTGCGGAAGGTGCTCATGCTGGTAAGTTTCCGTACGTCTCGGGCATGCGTTACACGTTTACAGAAGATGTGAAAGGTGTATCTGGCACAGTGACGGCTCTTGAGGTAAATACTGGAACAGAAGACAATCCAGTGTGGACGACAATGAACGATGTTGATAACTACACTGTTATCGTTAATAACTATAATGCAAGTGGTAGTGATGGTTGGAATGTATTAGGCGATGCTCAATTAACATCAACAGATCGTCAAGACATTGTCATTTCAGGCAATGGTTTTAAAACTTACAAAGTTAATAACCTGACATACGATGGAAGTACCGAGAAATATAGCGTCAACTATGATGGTGGTACTAAACCATGTGCGGAAAGCTCAGGTGACGTATGTAATACTGATGCCGAATCATTTATTTCTTGGGCTGAGCATAAGAAAGTATTAGAGCCACTAGGATTTGAAACAACAACGATGGAATATAAATAGTATTGATACGCTCTTATAGGAGTGTCATGTATTGTTAATGAAAGCCTTCAAATACAAGGTCATAGATTAACAATAAAATAAATATAGCCAGCAAGTTGCTGGCTATATTTGTATAAAACTTAGTGGAATTAGACGTTAAATAAACAGCGCCTTGTAAGCCTGTTCAATCCCTTCAATCAACATCTGCATACCGATAACTGCGAGTATTAGACCCATCATTCGAGTAATCACGTTTAGTGCACTTGGTCCAACCGCTTTAACGAAGCGTTCACCGAATACAAACAAGACGTAGGTTAGGGTGCAGAGGAGGCCAAATGCCACAATGGTAATGATGGTCTCGTAAATCCCTTCAGTACTGGCAAAATTCATCGCAGTGGCAATGGTGCCTGGGCCTGCCAGTATTGGCATGGCTAAAGGTGATACAGCGATGCTTAACGCAGCGTCGCGCTGGGCGTCTGAGTTTACTTTCTCTTTTGCTTTTGAATGTGTTGAATCACCTTGCAGCATGTGGAAGCCAATCAAAAAGACCAGAATGCCGCCTGTGATGCGCAGTGCGTACAGCGTGATACCAAAGAGGTCAAAGATCAGTTTGCCAGAAATCGCAAAAGTACTGACGATAACGAAGGCGATAAGTACCGATCGGAATGCGATAGATTTAACCGTTTCCCTGTCATTATCACCGGTTAATCCAAGAAAGATTGGCGTATTAGCGATAGGGTTCATAATGGCAAAAAAGCCCATGAACACGGTAATGGTATGAATGATGAGCTCTTTCATATTATTCCTTTGAAAAGATGCAGTTAAATACCAATAGTTTGTGTATTTAATCTTAGATACAAATAATTATTAGAAATAGATAGTAGAGCAAGTGTGAATAAAAAACAGCCAGCATAAGGCTGGCTGTTTGGTTTTAGTGATAGGTGTAGAGTTTTGGTCGTCTGTTGTTGCTTGTTTCTCAGTTAACGGATTCTATTCTATGGATAGATCATGGCGCTCAACGTTGTCGTTATGCGTTTTGAGATTCGCTCACAGCCACAGCCAATGCAACCGTCGCACCGACCATTGGGTTGTTCCCCATACCGATGAAGCCCATCATTGCCACGTGAGCAGGGACGGAAGAGCTACCGGCGAACTGAGCATCAGCGTGCATTCTGCCCATGGTATCTGTCATGCCGTAAGACGCTGGGCCTGCTGCCACGTTATCTGGGTGCAATGTTCGACCTGTACCGCCGCCTGAAGCAACTGAGAAGTAAGGCAAACCTTGGCGAGTACGTTCTGCTTTGTAGATACCTGCAACAGGGTGTTGGAAGCGCGTTGGGTTCGTTGAGTTACCCGTAATACTTACATCCACTTCTTCTCTGTGCATGATTGCCACGCCTTCACGTACATCATCAGCGCCGTAACACAAGATCTCTCCGCGAGGGCCTTGTGAGAAGCGGCGACGTTCTGTTTCAACAAGCTCACCCGTTTGGTAATCGTATTGAGTGCGTACATAGGTAAAACCATTGATACGAGAGATTAAGTAAGCCGCATCTTTACCCAGGCCATTTAAGATTACCTTCAATGGGTTGTGACGTGATTTGTTGACGTTGAGTGCGATTTTAATCGCACCTTCTGCTGCAGCAAAAGATTCATGGCCCGCAAGGAAAGCAAAGCAGTGGCTTTCTTCATTGAGAAGACGCGCAGCTAGCGCACCGTGGCCGATCCCTACTTGACGTTGCTCAGCAACACTGCCAGGTTTGGTGAATGCTTGAAGGCCTTCGCCAATGATATTCGCAGCTTGTTCAGCGTTGCTTGCTTTGCGGAATAGCGCTAGTGCTGAACCAAGGATATAAGCATCGGCAGCGCTTTCAAAAGCAATAGGTTGGGTATCCATCACTAACGCTTTTGGGTCGACATTGTGTGATAGACAGTATTGGTTCGCTTGCTCTAAAGAGTCGAAGTTCATTTCTGCCAATACGCGAGTTACTGATTCATTAAATTGAGTGTTCATCATATCTTTCCTCTAAATTGGCAAAAATTATTGTTGGCGTGGATTAATGGTGGTGACGGCTTCATCGAAGCGACCGTAGGTTCCCATAGCAAGGTCTGCTGCTTCATTGGCTGGCATACCTTGATTAATCGCCTTCATCATTTTGCCGAGGTTGAGATATTCGTAGCCAATTACTTCGCTATGGTCATCAAGTGCAAGCTTGGTCACGTAACCTTCTGCAAGCTCCAGGTAACGAACACCTTTTGCTGCGGTTGAGTAGCTAGTACCCACTTGGCTGCGTTGTGTTTGACCTAAGTCTTCTAATGCAGCGCCAATTTCTAGGCCGCCTTCAGAGAATGCAGACTGAGTTCGACCGTAAACGAATTGCAGAAAGATTTCGCGCATGGCTACGTTAATAGCGTCACACACCAAGTCAGTATTCAGGGCTTCAAGAATGGTTCTTCCAGTGAGGATTTCGGCTGCCATCGCGGCTGATTGAGTCATGCCTGAACAACCAATCGTTTCGATTAGCGCTTCTTCGATGATGCCGTTTTTTACGTTTAGCGTCAGTTTGGCTGCACCTTGTTGTGGTGCACAAGTGCCTACGCCATGGCTTAAGCCAGAAATAGCGATGACATCTTTTGGGCTAACCATGGCGCCTTCAACTGGAATGGGAGCTGAAGTGTGAAGATCACCCCTTTGAATAGGGCACATTGATTGAATTTCTGAAGAGTAGTGCATAATGTTTTCTCACTGATAGAGCCATTTAAGACCTAGGGCGTTGAGAAAACAGGACGTGTTGGAAGAGGTGCGGCTAATTCACTACAGATCTTGAGTATCGGTAATCCAAAGGTGTCATGAAGCTCGGTCTTAATAGACTAAGTCCATTTCAAAATGGAGGAATAGCGATACATCCAACAGTATTACCTGTTTTCGATTCTGTAGGAGTCATTAGCACTGTTCGAAAAGAACGGGCGGTTGAAGCAAAAGCTTAGGTGGAACCCCATCACCTGATGACTATAGATTAGATCTTAATCACACTTTTGTGCAAGCGAATGTTTAGAGCGATTTCGACTATAAACAGGCTTCATTATATTTCAATAAGTATAAAAAAACGCCAATAACGAGCTCCGATAAGAGGCGTTATTGACGTTTTCTATAAAAATATCAGCTAGTTATGCTGCATCTTCTTCTGCGTCTTCAACAGCTTCAAGTTTCTTTTCTTTTTTCGGAGCTGGTTTGCGCTTAGCACCTAGTGCGTAAAGAACTTCTTCTTTATTCTTCGCTAGGTACATTGCAAGTTCTTCTTGCTTGCCTTCATCTTCAACTAAATCGCTTTTGCTTAACAGTTCAAAAAGCTCATCAGCCATATCCAGCATTTTGTCGTATGCGTCAGCTTCGGCTTTAGAGGTAAAAGTCATTTTCTCTTCTCCGTTGCGTTCGACCACGTACTTGACGATAACAGCCATGGTTAATCCTCTAAGTTTGATAAATTTTACTGGCTTTTTATACAGTTTCTGATGCAAAAAGTCCAGTTGATGACCTAACTATGCGGCCTCAATCTTGATGTGTAGCCCAGTCTTCACAATAACCCATGAAAGATTTCAGCAGCGGGCTCTGATATTTGTCTTTGTGCACCAGCATCCAGAATCGGCGTTTCATGTCGAGCGGGACATCGAGTGCTTTTACTCGGCCGGAATCAATCGCTCGTTGTGCGGCTAACCTCGATAAACAAGCGAGCCCAAGCCCTGCAGAAACTGAATTGATGATGGCCTCGGTGGTGTTGAGTTCAAAGGACTCATACCAATGCTCAATACGAGGTGCGACAGCACGCAGGAAAAACTCGCGAGTTCCTGAACCTGACTCTCTCAGTATCCAATGGCTGCCTTCTAAATCTTGCAATGCAACTTTGTCTTGAGAAAGGAGAGGGTGTTGATTGCTAACGATAATACACATTTCATCGCTACTGAACTGGCTAGAGATCAACTCCGGATGGAGTGTTTTTCCTTCAATTAACGCGATATCCAGTTCATAATCCACCAACTTTTGGCATATCAGCGCACTGTTTGAAATAAACAAGCTCTGATCTTGATGCTGAGTACGCTCTCTAAAGCCAGACAGAATAAACGGTGCGACCTGATTACCAATCGTGTCACTCGCGCCAACCTTTAAATTGCCACTTAATGGTTGGTCATTGCGGAACAAAACATCGATGCCTGCGGCTCTGTGAAGAATCTCGTCAGCCAAAGGAAGTAGCTTTTGTCCTTCTTGATTGAGAATTAATCGGTTGTTGACCCGGTCAAATAGAGAGTGGCCCAATTGTTTCTCCATTTCGCCCAGCGCCATGCTGACAGCAGCCTTAGACAAAAACAGTGCTTCCGATGCGGCGGTAAGCGTCGAATGTTGGGTAATGGTGACAAACACTTTGAGTTGTTTGATTGAAATATTAGCCATCAGGTTCCTAGTTTTACGCTGCTGGTGGAAAGTTATCGTTCAGTATTAATGAACACTTGTTATATATAATTGGATATTGTTTAACGAAGCGCAAGCGTATTATGGCTTCAACAAGCTGATGAGTTCACAAGTTTAGTGAATTAAGTTTAAGAGAGGCTGACATGATTCAACGTATTAAATATAGATTAACAGGAGCTCCAACACCCATGGCAGGGTTAGCACTCGCAATTGCAAGCTTAGGCTGGTGTTGGGATGGTGTTTTAGTCGCACAAGGTACTTTACACACTCCGGGTTTGGTGCAGTGGATCAGTGCGGGTATTGCGGCGGTATTACTTCTTGTTTTAGCTGTGAAATTTTTGATTCACGGCCACTTATTACGTGAAGACCTTGCTCACCCTGTTGTCGGCAGTGTTGTACCCACATTCGCGATGGGTTGTATGGTGGTGTCTGCTTCGTTGGCTCCAATATCTCCGTTTCTTCAAGAAGCAATGTGGTTGGCTTCGGTAGCGTTACATGTCGTGTTCTTGGTGAGCTTCTTATACCACAGAGCTAAAAACTTTGAGATCCACCATATGGTGCCAAGCTGGTTTGTACCACCAATCGGTATTATCGTGGCAGACGTTTCTTTTTCAGGTAACCCGATCTTAGAACCCGTTGCTCACGCGACTTTAGTCTTTGGCTTATTGGTTTATGCTGTAATGCTACCTCTCATGATCTACCGTTTGATCTTCTCTCATGAAGTGCCTGACGCAGCAAAACCAACGATTGCGATTATGGCGGCACCAGCCAGTTTATCTTTAGCAGGCTACCTAACGGTGACGGCAAACCCTTCGCCAGTGATCATTGGGTTACTCTTTGGCATTGCAGTGTTAATGACCTTTATTATCTACATTGCGTTTTTCAAACTACTTCGTCTGCCATTTAGCCCAGGTTATGCGGCGTTTACCTTCCCAATCGTGATTGGTGCAACGGCGTTATTCAAATTGGCGGCTTGGATGCAAACTGTTGGTGTGGAAACTCACTATGTGGATCAAGTCTTCAACCTAGCGTATCTAGAATTGATTGTGGCAACGTTTGTAGTGGGTTATGTTGCGGTTCGTTATTACATGAATTACAAACCTCATCGTGTACTAAGCGCGGTAGGCAGTAGATTGTAAGAAGCAATAGTTCAAAAGATAAACGGACCTTAAGTTTTCAGTATTTCATAAGCTTATATTCCTAATCCAAACTCGGCACTTATGCTAATCTGGCTTTATATTGTGGCAAGATTAGCGTGAGTGCACTTTGTTTACTGTTTACCATTCCAATAAAGTCGATACTTTAAAAATCCTTCTCGTTCACTTAATCAAAAGTGATCCTTTAGCCAATCCTTTCGAAAAAGAGCAGATCTTGGTTCAGAGCCCAGGTATGTCTCAATGGCTTAAGATGGAACTCGCCAAAGAGTTTGGTGTAGCAGCAAATATAGACTTTCCCCTTCCTGCAACCTTCATTTGGGATATGTTTACCCAAGTGCTTCCTGATGTACCTAAACGCAGTGCTTTTAACAAAGAAGCGATGACGTGGAAGTTGATGAGTTTGCTACCTGCTAAGCTTGACCACCCTGATTTCTTACCCTTGCAACGCTATCTTGAAAACGACGAAGATGATTCGAAGCTGTATCAATTGGCAGAGAAAATTGCCGATATCTTCGATGGATACTTGGTGTATCGACCTGAATGGATGGCGATGTGGGAAGCAGGAGAACCCGTTGCTGAATTAGTCGATGATGAAGGACAACAAGATCACCCTTGGCAGCCAATTTTGTGGCAAGCACTTTATGACCAGACCCTGTCTCAAGGCCAATCAAAATACCACCGTGGCAACTTGTATCACGACTTCATTGAAGCGTTAGCCAATCAACAAGGTCGACTGCAGCATCTGCCGAAACGCTTATTTGTATTTGGTATTTCGTCGCTGCCACCTCGTTACATGGATGCGTTGAAAGCACTCGGTGAGCAGATTGATGTTCACTTAATGTTTACCAACCCTTGTCAGCATTACTGGGGTGATATTCGTGACCGTAAATATTTGGCGAGAGTCGAGGCCCAGCGCCGTAAGCAGTTTGCTCTGGTCGATGGCTTACCTCAATTAGAGGGCGAAGCTTCACCATTGAAAGATGGCATTGAAGCCAATGTTGAAGATGAACTGCATATCAGCCAAGCCGTAGGTAACAGCCTGCTTGCGTCTATGGGAAAATTAGGCCGAGATAACCTGCTCTTACTGTCTCAGTCAGATAGCGAAGAGCACGAGTTCTTTATTGATGTTGAGAGGGATAACCTGCTGCATCAACTGCAAGCCGATATTCTCCAGTTAGAAGAGCATCAAGACGACCACATCTTAGATTCCAGTAACCATAAACAGGTGGTTGAACTGGGCGACCGATCTCTGACCGTACATGCGTGTCACAGCCCAATGCGTGAGGTTGAGGTTCTTCATGACCAGTTGTTGGCGATGTTTGATGCCGACCCGACACTAAAACCACGCGATATTATCGTGATGGTGTCTGACATTAATGCTTATAGCCCAGCGATTCAGGCGGTATTTGGTAATGCTCCGGGTGAGCGTTATATCCCTTACTCGATCTCTGATAGAACCGCAGACCAAGAAAGCCCAATTCTGACCGCTTTCATGCAGTTGGTCGCGCTACCGAACACGCGCTGTTTAGCCTCTGAATTGCTAGAGCTATTAGAAATCCCAGCGATGATGGCACGCTTTGGTATTGATGAGTTTCAATTTGAGCAAGCCAAGCAATGGGTTGAAGAAGCGGGTATCCGTTGGGGCGTTGATTCTTCTACTGCAACAGAATTTGATCTACCTGCGACCGAGCAAAATACTTGGCTATTCGGTATTCAGCGCATGCTCTTAGGCTATGCGATGTCAGACTCTGCGGGTTTATTTGAAACTGAACACTCTCCGATTGCCGCTTATAACGAAGTTCAAGGCATTAACGCCGAACTTGCTGGTAAGTTAGCGCACTTTATCGATCGTATTGCCCATTACCGCCAACGTTTAACTGAAACACAATCTATCGATATGTGGCGTGAAACCTTGCTGCAAATGATTGATGATTTCTTTGCGGTTGAGCTGGAAGGCGAGGTGGTGCTCAAATCGATTCGTGATGCGCTTTCACAACTGAATGAACAACTTGATGATGCCTTGTACGAACAAGAGTTGTCGCCGAGCATTATCTATCAGTACCTCAATAATAAGCTATCTGGCGCTCGTATTAGCCAACGTTTCTTAGCGGGCCAAGTTAACTTTTGTACCTTGATGCCGATGCGTTCTATTCCGTTCAAAACCGTCTGTTTGTTAGGCATGAATGATGGTGTTTACCCTCGCTCAATGCCGCCAGAAGGTTTTGATTTGATGAGCGCCCAAACTCGCTCGCCGAATGGCGTAGGCAAAAAGAGTCTAGCTCGTCCAGGCGATCGCTCTCGTCGTGATGATGACCGCTATCTTTTCTTAGAGGCGATGCTGTCAGCGCAAGAATGCTTGTACATCAGCTATGTCGGCCGTTCGATTCAAGATAATACTGAGCGAGTGCCATCGGTGCTCGTTTCAGAGCTGATAGAGTACTGCCAACAGAACTACTGTTTAAGCGAAGACCAAGCGCTACCAAGTGATGATTCAGGCATCAACCTGACTCAAGCGATCAGCTTTGAACACACCATGACACCGTTCAGCCCTGCAGCCTTTACTCAAGGTGATGCAAACCATGTGCTGAGTTACGCCAAAGAATGGCTTCCTGCGGCTAACCGTTCCGGTGAACGCAGTGGTGAATTCAATCGTGCATTGGATGACTATTTGTTCGGTGCAACGTACCCGTTGGAGTTGGATCTGGTTGAACTGCAACGTTTCTGGCGTTTACCAGTACAGTACTTCTTTAATCGCCGTCTAAAAGTGGTGTTTGAACCGCCACTTCCTGTGATGGAAGATGATGAACCGTTCGTACTTAATGGTTTAGAGAGTTTCCAACTTAAGGATGCTTTGCTGCAAGTGTTGTTGGACCACCCTGAAGGCGCAGACGAAGCGGTTCGATTGTTTGTCTCTGAGCAAAAAGCACAGGGCCGATTACCGGTCGGCGCTTTTGGTGATATCGAATTTGAAACTAACCGTGTTCAAGCGGAAGACTTAGCCAAAGAGATTCGATTTGTGAGCGGTTCGCCGCAGCAAGATCTCGAAGTGAATATCGAGTTTGACGTGTTAGGCGAAGGCAAACCTGTTCGTTTGATGGGGTGGTTAACTCAAAACTACCAATCAGGTCTAGTGCGTTTCCGTAGCGGCAAAATACGCTCTCAAGATTACTTGGCTGCGTGGATTGATCATCTATCTTGCGCTGTTATGGGGCACGGAAAAACGACTCATATTATTGGCTATGACAGAAAAGAGGGCGTGGTTCACCAAACACTACAGCCTATTGGCGATGTGCAACAGGCGAAGAGTTTACTGGCTGAATTAATACGACTGTTTTATCAAGGTATGACAACGCCATTACCTTACCTCCCGAAAACCTCGTTAGCTGGTGTTGAAGCGGGCTTTAGCCGCGGTAAATGGGTTGATGACGAAGAAAAGTCCCTAAAGAAAATGGCTGATACCTTTAATGACAGCTTCGCCTTTACTGGCGAGGGTCGAGATACCTACATCTCACGTATTTGGTCTAAGTGGGATGATGCTCTGGCTGCTGAGTCGCGAATGTATTCAACGCTTGTGCTGCAGGCCGCAAGACTCGCCGCTGCCGATCTTGAAGATCAGGAATAATCGGCAGTGATCAGCAAGATCACCAACAATATGTTTATCAAAGAGATGCGTTTGAATAAAAGCATGGGAAATAAAGAGTTAGATGTAAACTTGGTGTGCAGGGCTTATAAAATGACGAGAGGAAGTCGTTTATGAGGAATCAAGGTACAGGAAATAAAGTGGCCGCCAGTAAATCATTATTAGTGTAGGGCGTTCGCTGTACGGCCACAGGTCAGAGGGACCATTATTCTGTGGTTCAAAGTAACGCATGAGTATAAAACTCGAATCGGGCTCCTGAACTCGTGGGCGCATAGTAGCGAGGCGATCTGAATTGATCCGTGAGAGAGATCGCACTAACTATTAACAAATCAGCGTAGGACGTAAATTGAATGACGTTTTCCACGCTAGGTCACATTTGTAACAACACATTTATCAGAAGGCAGTAAGGCATGACGACCACAAGCAGTGCTCAGGTAATCGCTCCACAAACACTTGATACCATGACGTTTCCACTTCATGGCGCGCGTTTAATTGAAGCATCAGCGGGTACGGGTAAAACATTTACTATTGCTGGCTTGTATTTGCGCTTACTGCTCGGGCACGGCACTGCTGCGCCGCAAGGCGATCTGACGGAAGCTACTCGACACCATGAGCCGCTGACCGTAGACCAAATCTTGGTGGTGACCTTTACTGAAGCGGCTACCGCTGAGTTACGAGATCGTATCCGTGCTCGAATCCATGATGCACGTATCGCGTTTGCTCGCGGGCAAAGTGACGACCCAGTGATTGCGCCTTTGTTACAAGCTATCGATGATCATGCTGGCGCGGCAAAAACTTTGCTTAACGCTGAAAGACAAATGGATGAAGCAGCGGTCTACACCATTCACGGTTTCTGTCAGCGAATGTTGACTCAAAATGCCTTCGAGTCTGGAAGCCGCTTTGATAATGAATTTGTGACCGATGAAAGCCACCTAAAAGCACAAGTGGTTGCCGACTATTGGCGTAAACAGTTCTACCCGCTGCCGATTCAATTAGCTGGTGAGGTTCGTAATATCTGGGGTTCTCCCGCTTCGCTATTAGCTGACGTAAATCGCTACCTGACGGGCTCTCCGCTGAAGTTGACGGTAGATGCGATGTCGGGCGACCTGCAAACTCTGCACAATCAGAACCTAGACAAAGTGAAGCAGCTTAAAGCGTTGTGGTGTGAATCCGAAGCGGACTTTTTTGCTTTGATTTCAGGATCGGATGTGAATAAGCGCAGCTACACCAAGAAGTCTCTACCGACATGGTTAGAAGTCGTCACAACATGGGCGCAAAGCGACACTCATGATTACCAGTTCCCAGATAAACTAGAGAAGTTCTCTCAAGCCACTCTAATTGAAAAAACGCCGAAGGGTACTGCACCTCAGCACGTAGTTTTCGAAGCGATTGAGGACTTCTTAAATTCTCCAGCAGATCTAAAAGCCCCATTGTTGGCACATGCGATTACTCATTGTCGAACTATGTTGGCTAAGGCTAAACAGCAGAAGCAGTGGCTATCGTTTGATGACTTGTTGACTCAGTTATCTGCGTCGATTGACGTTGATGAACAGTCATTGCTGGTGGAAAGAATTCGCACGCTCTACCCGGTGGCGATGATCGATGAATTCCAAGATACCGATCCGCTGCAGTACAGTATTTTTAGCCGAATCTACCTAGATAACCCGCAATGCGGCCTGTTTATGATCGGCGACCCGAAGCAGGCTATCTATGGCTTCCGTGGCGCGGATATCTTTACCTACATTAAGGCAAGAAACCAAGTTAGTGCTCACTATACGTTAGGCACTAACTGGCGTTCGAGTGCTGATATGGTCAGCGCGGTAAACCAAGTGTTTATGAATTCGGATAGCCCGTTTATCTACGACCAAGACATTCCATTTTTGCCCGTAGCAGCGAGCCCATCGGCTGACAAACGCCAATGGGTGATGAATGGTCAAACTCAGCACGCGCTTACCTTTTGGCTGCAGGATGCAGAAGATAAGCCCTTACCGAAAGGCGAATATCACAAGGCAATGGCTGAGGCGACGGCGAGTCAAATTCAAACCATTCTGACCGCTTCTCAAAACCAGCAAGCCTATTTTGATAACGGTAAAAAACAACATGCCGTGAATGCAGGTGATATTGCTGTCTTGGTTCGAACTGGTAGTGAAGGTCGTCTGATCAAGAACGCGTTGTCTGAACAAGGTATCGCGAGCGTGTACTTGTCCAACCGAGATAGCGTGTTCACCAGCTTGGTCGCGCAAGATATTCAGCGCCTATTACAGGCGGTGCTGACACCGGAAAATGACCGTGCGTTGCGCGCCAGTTTAGCGTCGGAATTGTTTGCTCTGGATGCGGCCTCATTGGATGAACTCAACAACGATGAAGTGGTTTGGGAAAACGTCGTTAACGAATTCCGAGAATACCGTAAGTTGTGGCTGCAACGTGGCGTGTTGCCAATGTTACGCAGCGTGATCAGCAAACGACACCTCGCGGAACGCTTACTGGAAGAAGAAAATGGTGAGCGCTCACTCACTGATTTGATGCACATTGGCGAACTGCTGCAACAAGCAAGGCAGGAGCTCGACAGCGACTATGGCTTGCTGCGTTGGTTGGCAGAAGCGATTTCCGATGCTCAAAATGGTTTAGGTGGCAGTGAAGACGACATTCAACGCCTTGAATCAGAGAGAAACTTGGTTCAAATCGTTACCATTCATAAGTCGAAAGGTTTGGAATATGACCTAGTATTTTTGCCGTTCGTTGCAAGCTATCGTGAAGCGAGCGAAGGCAAATTCTACGACCATGAATCAGATACCACAGTGCTTGATATTACGGGCAGTGATAGTGCTTTAGCACAAGCGGATAAAGAACGATTGGCAGAAGATCTACGTTTGATTTACGTAGCTCTCACCCGTGCGGTTTATGGCTGTTTTATTGGTATGGCTCCTTTACGTAAAGGGCGCTCAACCAAAGAGCCGACAGGTGTTCATTTGAGTGCCATGGGCTACTTGGTTCAAAACGGACAAGAACAAGGCATTGCCGAGTTGAATCAAGCTTTGTCAGCGATTGAGGGTAAGAATTCAAGCGTATTACTGTCTGAAACTCCGACTGCTCATGAGCACGTTTTTGTACAAACAGAACAAGTGAGTGAAGACTTACATGCTAGTGAACTGAAGGCTTCAATTGACCGAGCTTGGCGAATCACCAGTTACTCGGGGCTTGTAAAACAAGGCAGTCATGGAGCAAGCCATGACGCTACGATTGAGGTGTCTGGCTTCGATATTGATTCAGCCGATGAGCAAGATGAGTCGGAACTTATTGAACCGGAACGTTCTATATTCACGTTCCCTCGCGGTGCTCGCCCAGGTACCTTCTTACATACCTTGTTTGAGGATGTTGAATTTACAGAGCCTGCAACCAGTGACCATAACACGCAAGTAATCACTCACTTGTTAGAGTCAGAGCAATACGAACTCGAATGGTTACCCGTACTTCAACAGCTTGTCGATACGGTGCTTAACACCGCATTAGATGGCAAAAATCTAAAGCTGAGTGAGAAAGACTCAACTCAACGACTGGTTGAGATGGAATTCTTGTTGCCGATCGAAGTATTAGCATCCTCTGAACTTAATCAAACCATCCAGTATCACGATCCATTGTCGGCAAAAGCGGGTGACCTAGGTTTTCAAACTGTACAAGGCATGCTGAAAGGCTTCATCGATTTGGTGTTTGAGCATCAAGGTAAATACTATGTACTCGACTGGAAATCGAACCATCTAGGTGATGACGTTGCCGTCTACCATGGTGAAGCATTGAAATCGGCGATGGCCGACCACCGCTACGATCTGCAATATCAAATCTATGCGTTGGCATTGCATCGCTTCTTACGCAGCCGTGTTGCAAATTATAGTTATGAACAACATTTCGGTGGGGTTTATTACTTGTTTTTAAGAGGAATGGACGGCCAATCTCAACAAGGTATTTTCTCGGCTAAACCAACCTTGGCTTTGCTCGATGAAATGGATCAATTGATTGACGGTAAAGTGATAGACAGACGTTCAGCACAATTGAATGACGATGAAACTGGACAGATGGGGCTTCTATAATGACAACAACGACCATTAATACCAGCATAGAAACAGCGAGCTCAGTTAAGCCAGTTTCACTTATCCCTGAACAGCTCATGGATGTATTAAAGTTCCTCGCGGATAAGGGTTCGATTCGCCAATTGGATTATCAATTTGCCCGTTTTATTGCGCAGCAAGCGACGAGTCATTCTCAAGAGATTGGCTTTCTTGCTGGGGTCGTGAGCCATGAATTAGGCAAGGGGCATATTTGTACTCAGCTTATACAAGCTCAAACGGCAGGCCCTGAACTAACGACAGATCTAGCTCAGTTACTCGGTTTGTATGGTGAAACGGCGCTGCAACTGAACCTAAAATTGTTGGGGATTGATTGGGTGGCGGTACTTCAATCGTCAAACCTAGTAGGTACAACCAATGACTGTGTTAAGCCGCTGATGTTTGATGGGCAGCGTGTCTACTTACAGCGTTATTGGAACTACGAAGTTGTGCTGGCTGACACCTTAAACCGTTTAAGTAAGCCGGTAGAGTTCAATATTGAACAGAAAAAAGCGCTAACCGAAACGTTGAATCAGTTATTCGCACGCAGTTACCATTTTCTGTTTAATGCCTTAGCCAAGGCTGAAGCAAACCAACAAACGTCTCAGGTATTACGCCAACAGCTGGTGTGTGATCATCTTGATATCGTCGATGAGCAATCTCTGAATTGGGGTGCAATCGACCAAGCGATTGTCCAAGCTAAGCAGGTAACGGACTTAGATGTTCTAGACGGTTTGGTGCCGTTATCTGCATGTTTGAACTGGCAAAAGGTCGCGGCAGCGGTGGCGTTAAGTCGTCGTTTCGCGGTGATTTCTGGTGGGCCGGGCACGGGTAAAACCACTACGGTAACCAAATTACTATCGGCGATGGTTGAGCAATCACTAAGCCAAGGTAAAACACCGACGATCAAGCTGGTGGCTCCGACAGGTAAAGCGGCGGCACGCTTAACTGAGTCAATTGGTAAAGCGATTGAGCAATTGCCTTTAGCGCCTGAAGTAAAGGCCAACATACCGACTGAATCCAGTACTTTACATAGGTTACTCGGCGCGATTCCTAATCGAGCGGAATTTAGACATAACCGACGTAATCCACTTCACCTTGATATCTTGGTGGTGGATGAGGCATCGATGGTCGATCTATCTATGATGTATAAGCTGGTGGATGCGCTTCCTGAGCACGCAAGGCTCATCTTATTGGGTGATAAAGACCAACTCGCTTCAGTAGAGGCAGGTGCTGTGCTCGGTGATATCTGTTCATTCAACTCTGTCGGGTATAGTTCAGCGCAAGGCAATTTGATTGCGGAGATGACAGGCTTTGATGCGATAGCTAAACCAAGACAAGACAAAGCTGGAGCGGTGAATCCGCCTGCGATTGCAGATAGTTTGTGTATGCTGCAGAAGAGTTACCGCTTCGACGCGCGTTCAGGTATCGGCCAACTGGCTAAAGCAATCAATAATGGTTCTGCGAGTCAGGTGGATCAAGTCTTTGCTAAAGGATTTGGCGATATCGAAAATCATCCCCTGTCGAGTGACAGCTATAATTTGATGCTGCGTACCTTGGTTAATGAGTATGGTGCGTATCTCAACCGAATGAATGTGCCGTTGGAAGAGCTAGAAACCCAAGAAGCGCGAGCGAAGTCGGTGCTCGATTTGTTCAGTCAATGTCGACTATTGTGTTCTATTCGTGAAGGGGATTTTGGTGTTAAAGGCCTCAACCACAGAATCGAAAGGGCGCTTGCCGCAAGACGTTTGGTGAATCCGCACAACGATGAATTGTGGTATCACGGGCGACCAGTCATGGTGACGCGTAATGATCATGGTTTAGGTTTGTACAATGGTGATATTGGTATCTGTATGCTCGAAGCCGATTCAACGACTTTAGAGTCAAATAGTGCGAATTCCACACCTAGACTGAAGGTGTATTTTGAGTTGCCCGATGGCAGTGTGAAAGCCGTGCTTCCAAGCCGAGTCCCCGATCATGAGACCGCTTATGCGATGACGATACACAAATCTCAAGGCAGTGAATTTGATTTGACCTTAATGATCTTACCGCCAGATTTCAGCCCCATTTTAACGCGCGAGCTTATCTATACAGGGATTACGCGTGCTAAGAAACGACTGATGATGTTCAGCGACACAAATGTGTTGAAGCGTGGGATTAAGGTGAAAACAGAGCGAGTGAGTGGTTTAGGCAGTCGCTTAACGAATTAGTCGTTAATGGCCGCTAGAAAAGGGCTTGAACTTAGAGCTAGATAAACACAAAGCAACCATCCCTGGTTGCTTTGAACGTTATTAAGACTCTTTGCTTAAAAACGCTCGAGTAAACGATATATGGTTTATCTTGTACTTTGCTTGGCAATTCAAAATAAACTCTTTTAGATTCTCGCTAACAGGGAATACGCAGTGTACGTCTAGCCCTTCTAAGAATTGGTTATCAGCCATATCCCAAAAACTTTGCAGCGAGTTACAAACAATGGTTCTCATATCAATGTTGCTCTTTTTGCTGTTTATATCAACGGTCAGAACGGCTTCTAGCGTGTTGACCGTCAACGGGTATAGCAATCCGTGCAGTGACCATCTCAATGAGTTCGATATGACTATCGAGATGGCAATTCCAATAAAAACTTTTGTTAATATTATAAAGCGCCTAAATTCTATACAATTATTCGTGTGAGTGAAAGTGCATATTTGATAAATCTCATATAGTAAACGATTACATTTGCAATTATTTTTCTATTAAATTGAGATTCCGCTCCAAAACTTTATTTATACGTTTAGCGCTAAGATTTTTGAGTTTCTCTGATAGTTGTATAGCCCTTGTTTTTTCATCGGTAACTCGTCCACGCCTATCTCGTAAAACCCCTGCTCACGGAACCAGTGAAGGCTGTGCGTAGTAAGGACAAAGATCTGGTCGATATCACGAGATTTTGATTGGTGGCGCATGTAATCCAGCAGTAACTGGCCACGGTTTCCATCGCGATAGTCTGGGTGGATAGCAACACAGGCCATCTCTGCCATGTGGTCTTCTGGATACGCGTATAGCGCAGCGCAACCAATAATTAGGCCGTCTTTTTCGATAATGGTAAAGCGATAGATCTCTTGCTCTAACTGCTCTCTTGAACGGCGAACTAAGATGCCTTGTTCTTCCAGTGGACGAATGAGGTCAAAGATGCCACCGATATCATCAATCTGAGCTTGTCTTACTTGCTCGGCACTTGCCATGACCACTTGGGTGCCAATACCATCAAAAGAGAATAGCTCTTGGATTAATGCGCCATCCACTTTGTAGCTAATTAGATGGCAACGAGGTACCCCAGCACGACAAGCAGAGATAGCACCTTTTAAGAAGCGTAATGTACCAGTGCTCATATCTTCTTTAGGGTTCTGAGATTCCGTTAAGCGTTCTAGAATTTGCTTGGCGTCTTTAGGGAAGAGTTCGGCGAGTACATCACCGCTTTCATCGGTTACCCCTTGCTCGGAGCAAAAACCAATCAGCTTGTCGGCCTTTAAACGAATAGCAACTTGGGTTGCGACCTCTTCAGAAAGCAGGTTAAAGCTTTCGCCAGTCACGGAGCTAGCAATAGGCCCAAGAAGAACGATGGAACCTTGGTCAAGTGTGCGATTAATCCCTTCGATGTCTATTCGACGAATACGTCCGCTGTGGCAATAATCCGTACCATCATCGACACCTAGCGGCTGAGCGGTAATGAAGTTACCACTCATCACATTGAGTTGAGTGCCTGCCATCGGGGTGTTGTTTAGGCTCATTGAAAGTCGAGCTGTGATGGCTAGTTGTAGTTGACCAGCAGCCTGCATCGCGACACCTAAAGAATATTCGTCAGTAACTCTAATATTCTTATGGTAAGGCGTGTGGCAATCTTGCCTTGCTAATAGTTGGTTGATCTGTGGTCTTGCTCCGTGAACGAGAACAATCTTTACCCCAAGGCTGTGGAGTAAGGCTATATCGCTAATTATGTTGCCAAAGTTTCTATCGGCAACGGCTTCGCCACCAAGCATAATAACCATGGTTTTGCCACGGTGAGCGTTCACGTAAGGGGTTGATTGTCTGAAACCTTTTACTAGCGCTGTACTTCTTAATTTCACAGAACAAGTCCATTTGTGTTTATTTATTCGATAATTTAGCATTTAAATTCAAATATAAACAACACCTTTTTTGGAATAAAGCGCAAACTATTCTCATCTAGGGTTCATTATATAAACTGTCTCAGTGTAGAATGCACATAGCATCTTTATGAGTCGTAACCGAATGCAACAAGCTCCAGCAACAAAGAATAAGATCGATGAGATTACCCAAGGCCTCTACAGTGAAGCTGAGCAACGCAATCAATCTAAGTTGAAGCGTAAGATTATTGAACGCTGTTTAATGGTTTTAGCTTTGGTGGGATCGTTTGCTGTGGTTTCTTTGTTCGGTGATGTGCTTTCCCGAGTACAAGATGCGGCGACGCCCGACAATCTGATATACGGTACGTGGGTAGAGCAGGACGTTGCACATTATGCGACGGACGAGTTTCGACTAAACGCTAATGGCGTGTCAGTGCGTGGGTCTGTTGTTTCGACGAGCTTTGACTTTGATGGTAACTACTTCGAATATAAAGCGGGTGATAAAACCTATCGCTTCCGCATGACCAATTCTGACAACACAGAAATGGTGCTCGATTCTGATAATCACTACAATCCCGTCTTCCGCCTTAAAGGCCATATCGAGAACTCAGTCCGATAGGTTATCTTATTGTAAACTCTTACAATCTACGATTGTGTTATCTGACTGTTTTTGTCATCCTCGATGCATAGAATTTTTAGGATGACTCTTGTGATTAAAAAATGGCTTCCCCTTGTCGCTGCCTCTTTCTTATTTGGCTGTGCTCAACCGACTGATCTTGCTCAACAACACCTTGATGACGAATTTCCCCGCACCTTAAATAAGGTCGATCAGGTTGAATCCAATAAACCAAGAGACTACACCGCATTTGCAGAGCAAGCTGAAATGGTGGTTTCTAAATCCCCTTCGATGGCTAAAATCTATGAGCCGCTTTATCAGCAACTCAATGAGTGGGCGATGCAAAGTGGAGATCCAAGCGAGCTCGCTAACTTTGGCGTTCAAACTGCTCAATTGGGTGGTGGTGATAAGCAAGGCAACGTTTTGTTCACGGGGTACTTTTCTCCCGTAATGGAGCTACGCCACGAAGCGAGTGAAGAATACCGTTTCCCTGTTTATGGACTTCCAGAGTGTGATAAAGAGTGTCCAACCCGCGAAGAGATCTACAACGGTGCATTAGAAGGCCAGGGCCTTGAGTTAGGTTACTCGGCGAACCGCATCGATCCATTTATGATGGAAGTGCAGGGCAGTGGATTCGTGCATTTCGGTGATGACGATACGTTGCAGTATTTCGCATACGCGGGTAAGAACAATAAAGCTTACGTGAGCATTGGCCGTGTTTTGATCGAGCGAGGCTTAGTTCCACGCGAAAAAATGTCACTGAAAGCAATCAAAGAGTGGGTATTGGCAAACGATCCTGAAGTAGTCAAAGAGCTGCTTGAGCAAAACCCATCTTTCGTGTTTTTTGAAGCGAGAGATGACCTATCAGTAATGGGTAGCGCGGGCATCCCCCTATTACCTATGGCGGCAGTCGCGGGCGATCGCTCTATATTGCCAATGGGGACGCCAATCCTAGCTGAGGTTCCATTACTGAATGCAGACGGTACTTGGAGCGGTGCGCACCAACTAAGACTGTTACTGGTTTTGGATACTGGTGGCGCAGTTAAGCAGAACCATTTGGATCTCTACCACGGAATGGGGCCAAGAGCGGGAACTGAAGCGGGTCATTACAAGCATTTTGGTCGTGTATGGAAGCTTGGCTTAGATGGCAGTGCAACCGAAGCGCCTTGGGCTTTGCCTCCAGAAAAGGTCGAGTAAACAACAATAAAATAGGGCATTGAAAGCGAATCGCTAATCCCCTAGACTTTTAATTCAAGAGTGCGTATAAAACGCACTCTTTTCTTTTTCTCAGAAATAAATTGGCGGCAATAATGCGTGAATTGACCACTCCAGCTTCAGAAAACTATGACCAACGATTTGGCGGCACTCGTCGTTTATATGGCAATAGTGAAGTCGACATACTTAGAGCAGCACATGTGTGTGTGATCGGTATTGGCGGTGTAGGTTCATGGGCTGTTGAAGCGCTTGCTCGTACCGGTTTAGGTGAGCTGACTTTGATCGATATGGATGATGTTTGCGTGACTAACATCAACCGTCAGATCCACGCGATGTCGGGCACGGTTGGTAAAAGCAAAATCGAAGTGATGGCAGAACGCGTCAAACTGATTAACCCTGAGTGTAAAGTGAACCTGATTGACGACTTTATTGGCCCTGATAATCAGGCTGAATACCTATCGAAAGAGTTCGACTTTGTGTTAGATGCGATTGATAGTATGAAAGCTAAGGCTTCACTGTTGGCATATTGTCGTAGTAACAAAATTAAGGTGATCACCACCGGTGGCGCGGGTGGACAAATCGACCCTACTCAAATTAAAGTGGCCGATCTGACTAAGACGATCCAGGATCCGCTAGCGAAGAAGCTAAAAGACACCCTTCGTCGTCATCATAATTTCCCTAAGAACCCTGCGCGTAAGTTTGGTATCGATTGTGTGTTCTCGACTGAGCAACTGAAATACCCTCAAGCCGACGGCAGTGTATGTGCTGCGAAAGCGACAGCAGAAGGGCCAAAGCGCATGGACTGTGCGACGGGTTTTGGCGCTGCGACAGTAGTCACTGCAACTTTTGGTTTTGTGGCTGTTTCGCGTATTGTTGAAAAGCTGATTCAAAAACACTCTAAATAGTTCTCTATTATTTGCTTAAGAACTAAACCATTGTCACTTGTACATTTAGTCATAATCTATTGGATATTAAAATGATGTCATTCCCAAGCTCTCCATTTGGTACTGAAATTACCAGTGATGATATTGTCGCGAAAATGCAGACATTCAGCGGCTGGGAAGAT
This sequence comes from Vibrio sp. QJM3NY_27, assembly GCF_057785955.1. Classification (NCBI taxonomy): domain Bacteria; kingdom Pseudomonadati; phylum Pseudomonadota; class Gammaproteobacteria; order Vibrionales; family Vibrionaceae; genus Vibrio; species Vibrio sp. QJM3NY_27. The sequence continues at coordinate 763,531 of NZ_CM173511.1, forward strand.
CGTTATCGCCAAGTGATTCAATGGGGTAAGAAATTACCTAGCATGCCTGATGAGCTGAAGAGTGAGCAGGTTGTAGTTTCTGGTTGTGAAAGCCAAGTCTGGCTAGTGTCTCAAAACATCGACGGTGTTTGGTATTTTTGTGCTGATTCTGATGCTCGTATCGTGCGCGGTCTGATTGCATTAGTGATGGCTGCGTATGATGGAAAAACATCAGAGCAGGTTCAAGCGTTTGATATTGATGGTTACTTTGAAAACATCGGTTTAGTCACCCACCTAAGCCCATCTCGCGGTAATGGACTAAAAGCGATCGTTGCTCAAATCCAAGAACTAAGTGCTTAATATCTCTTAGATACACAAAAATAAAAAGGGTTGACGCTAAACGCCAACCCTAAATAATTTCGCTACTCGCTACTCGCTACTCGCTACTCGCTACTCGCTACTCGCTACTCGCTACTCGCTACTCGCTACTCGCTACTCGCTACTCGCTACTCGCTACTCGCTACTCGCTACTCGCTACTCGTTACTCGCTACTCGCTACTCGCTACAGCATATCAACGGCTTTTTCTATCGCAGCTATAAGCTTATCAACGTCATCCATGTTGTTGTAAATACCAAATGAAATTCGAACCGTTCCTTTTACATTAAGCGCATCCATCAATGGATGAGCACAATGATGCCCTGCACGTACCGCGATCCCTTGCTGATCCAACAGTGTCGCAATGTCTTGATGGTGAACACCATCGATCACAAAAGTAATCACGCTTGCGTTGGGCTGATACCCCAAAACCTGAATATCATCCAGTTTACTGAGTGCACGGTAGGTTTCGTGTTGAAGCTGGTGGATATGATTTTCGACATCTTGCTGTGCAAAACCACTTAACCATTCTAATGCAGTGCTTAATGCTATCGCTCCGGCCACATTTGGCGTTCCGGCTTCGAATTTGCCAGGCAGTTCTGAAAAAGTAGTGCCGGAAAAAGAGACGCGCTCAACCATTTTGCCACCGCCGTGCCAAGGTGGCATCGCTTCGAGCAATTCAAGCTTGCCGTAAAGCACACCAATACCTGCAGGAGCATAGAGTTTATGTCCTGAGAAAACGTAGAAATCAGCGCCTAAAGCAGCAACATCAACGGGCTCATGAACGATACCTTGCGCACCATCGACCACAACGATGGCATTCATTTTATGTGCTTTCTTGATGACTGCTTCAATCGGTTGGCGAGAACCAGTGACATTGGTTCTCTGAGCCAGAGCAACAATCTTGGTTCGCTCATTCAACAGAGCGTTAAACGCAACAAGGTCAAACTCACAATCTGATGTCATCGGTGCTTTCACAACTTTAGCACCAGTTTGTTCAGCCACAATTTGCCAAGGCACAATGTTGGCGTGATGCTCCATTTCACTCACTAAGATCTCATCGCCAGGTTGAAGGGTGCTTCTTGCGTATGTTTGTGCGATCAGGTTAAGTGCTTCGGTGGCACCGCGAGTCCAAATAATCTCTTTTGACGATGTCGCGCCAATAAACTGAGCGACCTTGTCTCTTGCTGCTTCAAATTGACTGGTCGCCTGAGCTGTTAAGCTGTGGCTACCACGGTGAACATTAGCATTTTGCTTGGAGTAATATTGGCTAATGGCATCAATAACCACCTGAGGTTTTTGTGTCGTTGCCGCGCTGTCTAAGTAAATCAATGGTTGTTGATTGATGGTTTGTGATAGCGCAGGAAACTGCTCTCGGATGTGATTGATATCAAGCATCTATTCTTACCTAAAATCTTGGAAATTGGTGCTAGCGTTGTGCTTAGCGGTATTGTTATTTTATCGCGACTTGTTAACTGTTGCTGACTAATCTTGATGATTCCAGCGATTTTCTTGCCCTTTGACTTGAGCGAACAGTCTTTGGTTAACGGGAACGTCTATCTGATGCTTGAGTGCGGTCTTAATAAGGTAGCCGTTAATGAAGTCGATCTCTGTCTTGCGTTGGTAAAACATATCTTGCTTCATGGATGAGTTGTTCTGCGCCGTGGCTTGGATAACCTGTTTGACGCTTGCTTCCAATTCATCGAATGAACAAACGATCCCTTCGGCTTGCATAACCTGCGTGAGCTCTTTAACGATAGAACTCAAAATATCCTCAAACCTTTTATCTGTAAGCTCGCCATTTTTGATCTGTTCCAACCCAGTCAGTGGGTTGATCGCACAATTGATGGCGAGCTTAGTCCATAGCGCTGTTTTTATCTCAGGATTCCAACTTACAACAGGTAGGGCATGCTCCAACACATCAACTAAAAAAGTGCATTGCTGACCTTTGAGGTTAAAAGCACCTAGTTGAGTTTGGCCTATTCCTGTGTGGGATACATTGTTGCGATTGGGTTTGAATGCCGCTTGGGTGGTGGTCGCTAGTACTACCGGGTGAGTATCAATTTGAGTTGCTATCTGATCGACCGCGCCCATTCCGTTGTGCATGAACATGAGAATGGTGTCGGGATCGAGATGTTGAAGCAGTGGAGTGGTTGCTTCTTCTACTTGCCAAGCTTTGACCGTGAAAATAACCAAGTCACTCGCTGATAGCTTTTCGATATTGTTGTTACTGAAGGAAAGGGAAGCTTGTCCATCAAGTGATAAGTCAATTGAGTTATCAGTGGAACGACTCCACAAAGAGACATTATGACCAGCTTGAAGTAGTTTTATTGCCCATAAAGAGCCGATGGCCCCTGGCCCAACAATCGTGATGTTCACAGCGATACCGAGATAAAAAAGTGATGCTGCAAGGATAGCGAGGCATTAAATGAAAGCAATAAAAAATGGCACCGGAGGGTGCCATTTAGGAAACTTTCTTAGAAGTTCAATTAGAACTTGTAAGTTACGTCGAAGTAGTGAGCTACACCTGAAGAGTCACTTTCTGCTGAACCTGGGCCAAATGCTGGTTCACCATCTTCAAAGCCGTATACATTATGGTACAGTTTTAGACCGTAACCAACTGCATAGCGATCATTGTGCCAGTAGATGCCGTTGAACATGGCACCACCATTACTCGCTTGAGAGTATTCATCTTCCATACCAAATTGGTAATCGACGTAACCTTGATAAGAGATGAATGAACCGTTCTCGAAGAAGAAGAATGGTTTGAACCAGTTGGTGGAGATTTGGAAACCGTTCCAATCTCTATGATTTAGGTCGTACGTACCGTAAAGGTTTAAACCCATTTTACCGAACCATGGAACCATTACATCAGAACCTAGACCTATTTTCTGTAGACCTTCAAAAGATCCACCATAAATATTCATTTCATTGGCTACGTATAATTCTTGTACAGGACCGAAAGAAAGGTCTTTACCCGTTAAGCCGTCAATAGACATGCGTGGGGCAATTTTAGCAAACAGGTTGTCAGAACCTGATTTATCGCTGCTTGGGTTACCTGTTGGGTTGAAGAAATCAACGTAACCATAAAGATCCCAGATTCCAGAACGACCGCCAAACTCCATCTCGATGTAATCGTGGTCAGATTCTTCACCAGGACCTTTTTCGCCAATTACATACATGTAGTTGAACTGCATCCATTTATAATCGTTCTTGTGAGTATCGCCGTCAGAATAATCCGCTGCCATTACCGGAGCAGAAGCTGCTGCAAGTAGGCCAAGAGTTAAAAGTGATTTACGCATAATGGAACTCTCTATGTTTAAAATAAGTAACCCGCTAATCCGTGCGTGTTTGTATGTCCGAATGCCGAGCATAATAGCGATTTTGTTCTCAAATAAAAGTGAGACAGAGTGAAAACTATAATTATTATGGTGAGGTTGATCACACTAACGATCTAAATGATGGAACTTTAAGATGGCAATGCATCTTGATGCACCCATGTTTCTATTGATTTTGTGAAATTAGATTATTTTGTGGATAAATCGGTGAAATACTGCGCTAAGCAAACGATTCTACTAAATAGAGTGACATGCATATCAAAATCAACAGTATTCCTTTCTAATAGTTTTCTCTTTAAAAATGACTCATTCAAACCTCCTTTCAATCTTGTCTTTGATCTATTTTTGACCAACTGCGTAGTGATGTTGGAATCAATTGATGAACAACTCATGTGATGACTGACTAGGAATTTCAACCTAGCTACTTTTTGAATCACGGAGAATTAAAGACAGTTCACTGCACTAGATTTTGAGACAATTTTTAAAGATTAGTTATTGGACTAATCATTTGTGTGACGAACTGGTCTAACTTTTTTGGAGAGAAGACCGATGAAATATTCACCATTACTCGCTGTTGCGTTGTCAGCCCTGTTCATTGTTGGGTGTGATGATGACGATGAACCAACAACTCAACTACAAGCTGTACATGCATCGCCAGATGCTCCGTTGGCTAATGTCTTAGTAAATAGTCAGGCTCGTTGGAGCGGTGTCGATTATGCTCAAGCATCCGGATATGCCTCAGTAGATGAAGGTCAAACCACCCTGCAAGTAGATGCCCAACTCCCAGGTGACGCAGTAGCGACTGTGATTCCGCCAAGCCAATTCGATTTGAGCGGTGATCTAGATTACACCGTAATGGTGGTCGGCGATGCTGATGGTTCTAATAACCCGGTTGAGGCGTTAGTTGTTACAAGGCCTGCTGAGGGAACGGCAACAAGTTCAAGTTTAGATGTGCAAGTTGTTCACGCGGCAACAGGGGTTGGAGATGTGAACTTATACGTAACGGCACCGAATGATCCATTGGGCGCTCCGCTTGGCACTCTCGGTTATAAAGACTTTACTGACGTACTCAATATTCCCGCAGGACAATATCGTGTGAGACTTGAAACGGTAAGTGGCAGTGCTATTGCTTTTGACTCTGGAGAAATCACTCTGTCTGGCGGTAGTGAGCTAACCATAGCGGCGGTGCCAAGAGCTGACTCCAATAGCGCTTCACCGGTAAAATTGATGGTGATGGACGGAACTGGATCATCTTTAATCTACGATATGGCAGAAAAGGCAGAAGTGAGAGTGGGGCATTTGGTTGATGGTGCACCTGATGTCGATGTGTTCGTTAACGCTACTAAGTTTGCTCCTCTTGATGCTCTGATGTTTAAAGAGATTCGCGGCTTCCTAGACTTGGCTGCAGGTAGTTTCGATATTGATATTTATGAAACTGCAACGACGACTCCAACATTTATCGATGTTGATGGTTTAGCTGTATTTGCCGGAATGGATTACAGCATTTATGCAGTGGGTACGGTAAGTCCACGCAATTTGGAACCACTAGTTGTCCCTGAAAACCGTCGCCCGGTTGCGACCAGTGCGGTGTTAAACATTACTCATGCGGCGGCAAACCCAGTTGCAGCATCGGTTGATATTTACTTGACTGAGAACGTGGGAATCTCTGGTAGCACTCCGGCACTAAGTGATGTGAAGTTCAAAGATTACGCGAATGGTATTTATGTGGCAGCGGGATCTTACTACGTGACGATTACTGTAGCAGGAGACCCAACTACTGTTGCCATTGACTCTGCGCCTGCAACTTTGGCTAACGGAGTTGTGTATCAAGTCGTCGCGATTGATGACTCGACGGGAACCGGTTTTAACTTAATCGTAAGTGATACAACAGATTAGCGTTTAAGTCTCTGCTGGCAGAAAGTAAAAGAGGGTAGCACTGAGCTACCCTCTTCTCTTCTACTCTTATTCGTGGTTGTTTTTGGCTTTTTCTAATAAATCAGTGAAAAAGTGGCGTAACGAGTAGAGCATGATCAAACTTGGAATCACCATTAATGACGTTAGTATAAAGAAGGTTGACCAATCATTGAGGAAGTCGACCAGCTCACCGCTAAATGAAGCCAGAGTTGTACGACCGAAATTTCCCAATGATGCTAGCAAGGCGTATTGCGTTGCCGAGAAAGCTTGCCCAGTTAGTAGCGTTAAGAAGGAAACGAATGCCACTGTCGAAAAGGCGGTTGTGAAGTTATCGACAATAATCGTTGCAAGGAATAAGTTTTCATTGGGTCCTACTTGAGCAATCCATGCAAACATTAGGTTGCTGGCTGCCATTGCTACGCCGCCAATCATTAGCCCACGTACAATACCAAATTTCACATTGAAGACACTGCCTAGCAAGGTGAAGAATATTGTTGCACCCCAACCAATTAACTTGGAGTAGTGGCCGATTTGTTCATTGCTAAAGCCGATCTCTTTATAGAAGGGAATCGACATTCTGCCTAAGAAGGCTTCACCTATCTTAAACAGGAATACGAACAGCAGAAGCGTAATAGCAACTTGAACACCGTTTCGCTTAAAGAAATCGTAGAAAGGTTCCAACACTGTAACGCTTAGCCAGGCCACAACTTTAGAGCCCACAACTTTATTATGGCGCTGTTGTGCTTCTTTTTGTAATGCTTCACGTTGTGTTGTTGGTTCTCCGACAAACAGGGTGAATAGCATCAGAATGATAACGACACCGGCCATACCGTAATAAACACCATTCCAACCTATGGTATCGGCATTGATAAATGCGAGATAACCAGGAAGAGAGTAGCCTGTCCACCATCCCATCACTGCCATTGCGGATGCTTGCGGTAATTTGGTAGATTCAGATTTAGGAAATGAATCAATACGGAAGGCATCAATGGCTATATCTTGGGTTGCCGACGCAATCGCAATTCCGAGAGCCAACATTGAGGTGAACATCAAGTCATTGGCAGGGTTCACCCCGGCAATGAACAGCGTGCAGATCAATACAAAGCTTTGGCATAGAAATATCCAACTGCGTCGTTGACCCAATATCGCATGTAGAATCGGCAGTTTGACTCGGTCTACCAGTGGTGCCCAAAGAAAGTTAATGGCATAGACGGCAAATACACTACCGAAATAACCGATAGCAGCACGAGTTAATCCTGCATCTTTTAGCCAGCCTGACATGTTAGAGCCGATAAGAACCCAAGGAAAGCCACTCGAACAACCCAACATAAACACCCAAAGTAGGCGTTTATCTAGGTAGCTACGGAAAGTCTGCATCCAAGAAAGAGAGGGAGTGCCAGATGACATGGGGCGTCCTTGTATAGAAAAACGCCCTTAAGAGGTTAAGGGCGCTGTATGAGATTACTTAAGAAGTGTTACTTTGTTGATGATGATAGGGTCGACTGGAATATCGGACATGCGGCCCATTCGCTTAGTCGGAATGGTTGCCATCTTTTGTACGACATCAAACCCTTCAGTTACCGTGCCAAAAACAGCGTAGCCCGGGTTACCACCTTTTGCATTCAAGAAGTCGTTATCCGAAAAGTTGATAAAGAACTGACGAGTCGCAGAATCTGGCGCATTAGTGCGAGCCATTGCTATCGTTGCTGTATCATTCTTTAGACCGTTACTGCCTTCATTTTTGATAGGAGCATAAGTTGCTTGTTGATTCATATCTTGGTCAAAGCCACCACCTTGAGCCATGAAGCCAGGAATTACTCGGTGGAAGATAGTGCCTTCGTAGCTGCCGTCTGCGACATATTTAAGGAAATTATCAACACTAACCGGTGCTTGCTCTTGGTTCAGCTCGATAGTGAAGTCGCCTAATGTTGTCTCTACGTTCACTTTAGGGCCAGCCCAAACGCTTACGCTAACCAGCATTAATGCGATAGAAGTTAGAATGCGGCTCATTAGAAACGTTCCTTCATGTAGTTTTGTAGTTCAGGGTCGTTCGCGATTTCAGTAAGAACCAAGTTGATCACATCGTTTAGAACCATTGAAATGTCGTCGTTTGAAGCGCTTAATGCTCCGGTACGAGTTGCAGTGCCGTTGAATGTTTTTACCAGCTTACCTTCAGGTGTCTCAGCGGTAACTTCAAGTGTGACTTTACCGTCCATTTGGTTTTCCATAATGGTGTGTTCTACGGTAACAAGTGCTTCTTGAATCTCTAAAACAATTGAGTTTTCACTGTTTACGCTTGCGCGGAAACCTTGGGATTCCAGTTGTTTTGCTAATGCGTCCTCTAGAGAAATACGCATGTTCTGTTTAGCGTGAATCGGCTGGATATTTGAACGGCCACTATCAACTAATGCTACGTACTGAGCTGCACGAACATCTTTACTGGTTAGTGTGTATGTTTTGCCTTGTACAAGGTTGCTTGAGCTTAGCGAAGCTTCTGGCATTACATTGATCTGTTCTTGCTGAGGGGCTGAACATGCTGTTAAAGCCATAATAGAGGCAGCCAAAATCAGTTTTTTCATTCCTTTATCCTTTCTAAATTCACACCAGAAGCTCGGTATTTTAAATTCTTATGAAGCAGTCTACTGCCTATTTATTAAAATTAGCAGGTTCTCTTGTTGCCTGTAATATCTCAAATTTTTGGTTCAACTCAAGCGTTTCGACGTTCGCTTCACCAAATAATCTTGCTAGTTTGACATCGTATCCGAGGTGGCGGTTGCCAATAACAATTAATTTGCCTCCATTGCTTAGAACATGCTTTGCATCACAGAACATTTGCCATGCAATGTGGTCTGTAATCGCTTGTTGCTGGTGGAACGGAGGATTACACATAACTAAGTAAGTGCTGTTCTTCTTGAAGCCATCTAAACAGTTGTTGGCGATGAACTGGAAGTTGCCTTCTTCACCAAGGTTATCCTTGACGTTTTGGCGCGCCGATTCCACCGCCATAAAGCTTTCATCCACACAGGTGATACGAGCTTGTGGGTTCAATTGCCCAGCTTTTACACTCAATACACCGTTGCCACAGCCTAAGTCGATAATATGACGTAGCTCAGGATCTTGAGGGATGTGCTCTAGCATATAACGAGCGCCTTGATCGAGTGCTTCCCCTGAGTAAACATTTGGTAAATTTTTCAGGCGGATATCTTCACCGTCTACGTCCCATTCAACATAAGGTTCTACTGTTTGAATCGGTTGGCAGTTTGGAGAAGAGAACACAAGACGATGCTTTTTCTTAGCCAGAGAGGTTTTGGTTTCACCCAGATATTTTTCAAACAGGTTCAGTGTTGAAGTGTGAATCTCTTTTACTTTATTCACACCAATCACTTGGCAACCTTCAGGTAATGCTTGGCGCAACTGGCTCAATTGCCATATTAGGTGGCGGTTGGTTTTTGGCAATTGCATGATCACAAGGTCGATACCGTGTGGGATATCATCCATCGTGTTCAAGAAGTTCACTCGGTTACTTTGATTGCGCTGTAAGTTTTTTAGCGTTCCGCGATGAGAAATGAAAGAGTCACTCATCATGGTCACGTCATGATCTTTGGAGAACCAAGCGGATAGGGCACCAAAACTGTCGTTCATGATCAGGATGTGTTTACCAGGTTCAAGGTTCATCTCTTCAACATGGCTAATCAGATATTCGTCGCCGGCATCCCAAGCTTGAAGGGTTTCATTTGAACGGTTGGGGAAACGATTTAGGGTTAAAGTTCTATCGTGAAGGGTAAGTTCAGTTTTCATTGCTTGAGATACTTATGTAAGAAATAACAAAGATATTGTCTCAAATGCAGCCTGAACAAGATATAAAAAACTCGACTAAACCCCTCGAGTCAGCGATGAAATACTCAGACAGTCGGTTAGTTAGGGTTTATACTGGAGCGACAGATAATGCCAATACGCTATTTAAGGAATCACGATGATCCAAGAAGTTATCGAAACAAAATTGCACAATGAGTTTTCACCAAGTCATTTAAACGTGGTGAATGAGAGCTATATGCACAATGTTCCGGCTGGTTCTGAGAGTCATTTTAAAGTGATTGTTGTCAGCGATGTGTTTGAAGGTTTGCGTCTTATTGCTCGTCATAGAGCGGTGAATAAAGCACTATCAGAAGAGTTAGCGAATAATATTCACGCACTATCCATTCACACTTATACAAAAGATGAATGGATGAAGCAGCTAAATAACGTGCCAGATAGCCCGATGTGTATGGGTGGTGGTAAGTAAGATAATTAACCCATATAGAAGAGGCGGCTAGACCGCCTCTTTTGTCTCAAAATCTATCTGTTTTCTGTTGTTATATCACTCAAGCTGATGGTAAATTGACCTAGCGAAAATACCTACAATGAGTAATGTTTTTATTAACAGTGTTTCAACATAACACGTAAAATATTAGTTTGTGACAGAGTATTAATCTCTTGTTTAAAACACGTTCTAAAAGCCATTCTATCTGTGCGGCTCGTCAAATTTATACATATTTGAGAGTCCATATGCTTCAAATCTCACCAAATAAAGGCCGTATTCAAGTTATTGGTCATGGCATCAAGTTGTCAAAAAATGCTAGAATATGGCACCTGATAAATCTCACATAATTCTTGTGATGAGTTTATTAATGTATTGTTGCGATTTTGGTATCTCAAATTTACCAAAACCGGACACTGTAATGTCGTGTCTAAGGGCGATTTTAAAACGTCCTGAATTTACGCAATTAAAAGAATCTTTTTCCCGATAAAGTAGTGCAAGTGCGTATGATTACAATAAAGAAGGGTTTGGATCTTCCTATCGCAGGAACTCCATCCCAGGTGATTAATGATGGTAAGTCCATCACTAAAGTCGCCTTGCTTGGCGAAGAGTACGTTGGTATGCGTCCTACGATGCATGCTCGCGTTGGTGATGAAGTGAAGAAAGGCCAAGTTCTTTTTGCAGATAAAAAGAACCCAGGTGTTGTATTTACTTCTCCAGCAAGCGGTAAAGTTATTGAAGTGAACCGTGGTGCTAAGCGTGTTCTTCAATCAGTAGTGATTGAAGTAGCAGGCAATGAGCAAATCACGTTCAATAGCTATGAAGCTAACCAACTAGTAGGCCTTGACCGTGAAACGGTTAAAGCTCAATTAGTTGAGTCTGGCGCATGGACCGCTTTGCGAACTCGTCCGTTCAGCAAGGTTCCAGCAGTTGATTCTGAAACTCAGGCTATTTTCGTTACTGCTATGGATACTAATCCGCTAGCAGCTGAGCCAGAATTAATCATTAACGAGCACTCTGATGCTTTCGTTGCTGGTTTAGATCTTCTTTCAACTCTGACTAACGGTAAAGTGTACGTTTGTAAAAAAGGTACTAGCTTACCTCGTTCAGCTCAGTCAAACGTTGAAGAACATGTTTTTGATGGCCCACACCCTGCAGGTCTTGCAGGCACGCATATGCATTACCTGTATCCGGTAAATGCACAAAATGTAGCGTGGAGCATTAACTACCAAGACGTGATCGCATTCGGTAAGCTTTTCCTTACTGGTGAGATTTACTCTGAGCGCGTTGTTTCTCTGGCTGGTCCAGTAGTTAACAACCCTCGTCTAGTTCGTACTCAAATTGGTGCTAGCCTTGAAGAGTTGACGGACAGCGAGTTGATGCCAGGTGAAGTTCGCCTGATCTCAGGTTCAGTGCTATCTGGTGTTCACGCTTCAGGTCCACATGCTTACCTTGGCCGTTACCATCAACAAGTTTCGGTTCTTCGTGAAGGTCGTGATAAAGAGCTATTCGGCTGGGCTATGCCTGGTAAGAACAAGTTCTCTGTTACTCGTTCATTCCTTGGTCACGTGTTTAAAGGTCAGTTGTTCAACATGACAACGACAACGAACGGTAGCGATCGCTCTATGGTTCCAATTGGTAACTACGAGAAAGTAATGCCATTAGATATGGAGCCTACTTTGCTGCTTCGCGATCTATGCGCTGGTGACGTTGATAGTGCACAAGCACTTGGTGCGCTAGAGCTAGATGAAGAAGATTTAGCACTGTGTACCTTTGTATGTCCTGGTAAGTACGAGTACGGTCAGTTACTTCGTGAATGCCTAGATACAATTGTGAAGGAAGGGTAATTTTCATGGGCCTTAAAAAGTTTATTGAAGACATCGAGCATCATTTTGAACCAGGTGGTAAACACGAAACGTGGTTTGCGCTTTACGAAGCAGCAGCAACACTTTTCTACACACCAGGTACTGTTACAAAGAAAAGCTCGCATGTCCGTGATAGCGTTGATTTAAAACGTATCATGATCATGGTTTGGCTTGCGGTATTCCCAGCAATGTTCTGGGGTATGTACAACGCAGGTGGTCAGGCTATCGCAGCACTAAACCACATGTATTCAGGTGCAGAACTAGTTTCTATCATTGATGGTAACTGGCACTACTGGCTAACCGAAATGCTTGGAGCCTCCTTAGGGGCCGATGCAGGTTGGGGCAGTAAGATGCTCTTGGGTGCGACTTACTTCTTACCTATCTACGCAACGGTATTTATCGTTGGTGGTTTCTGGGAAGTACTGTTCTGTATGGTGCGTAAGCACGAAGTCAACGAAGGTTTCTTTGTTACTTCTATCTTATTTGCGCTTATCGTTCCGCCAACGCTTCCTCTATGGCAAGCAGCACTAGGTATTACCTTTGGTGTTGTTGTTGCGAAAGAGATCTTCGGTGGTACGGGTCGTAACTTCTTGAACCCTGCTCTTGCTGGTCGTGCGTTCCTGTTCTTTGCATACCCTGCACAGATTTCAGGTGACGTAGTTTGGACTGCTGCAGATGGCTTCTCTGGTGCAACTGCTCTTAGCCAATGGGCTCAAGGCGGCGGTAGTGCACTAATGAACGTAACATCAGGTGAAGCAATCACTTGGATGGACGCATTCATTGGTAACATTCCAGGTTCTATCGGTGAAGTTTCAACGCTTGCACTTATGATTGGTGCAGCAATGATTGTTTACATGGGCATTGCTTCATGGCGCATCATTGCGGGTGTAATGATCGGTATGGTTGCAGTATCAACACTATTTAACGTGATTGGTTCTGACACTAATGCAATGTTCAGCATGCCTTGGCATTGGCACCTAGTTCTAGGTGGTTTCGCATTCGGTATGTTCTTCATGGCGACTGACCCAGTATCAGCTTCATTTACCAATAAAGGTAAGTGGTGGTACGGCATCCTAATCGGCGCAATGTGTGTAATGATTCGTGTAGTTAACCCTGCATACCCAGAAGGCATGATGCTTGCGATTCTATTCGCAAACCTATTTGCTCCTCTGTTTGACCACGTTGTAATCGAGAAGAACATTAAGCGGAGACTAGCGCGCTATGGCAAGTAATAACGATAGCATTAAAAAGACGCTGTTTGTTGTTATCGCATTGAGCCTAGTGTGCTCAATCATCGTTTCAACAGCTGCAGTTGTTCTTAAACCTAAGCAACAAGCTAACGCAGTTCTGGATCAGCAAACTAAGATCCTTGAAGTTGCGGGCATTGAACTTGCGGGTAATATCCCAGCACTGTACGCAGAGAACATCGAACCTCGTCTAGTCGATTTCGCTACTGGCGATTTCGTTGACGGCGACGCTGCTGCATACGACCAACGTAAAGCGGCAAAAGATCCTGCTCAGTCAATCAAGCTTTCAGCTGAAGATGACATCGCAAAGATCATTCGTCGTGCTAACACGGGTACGGTATACCTAGTGAAAGATGGCGCTGAAACTTCTAAAGTTATCATCCCTGTTCACGGTAACGGTCTATGGTCAATGATGTACGCATTCGTTGCGGTAGAAACTGATGGCAACACAGTTTCTGGTATCACTTACTACGAGCAAGGTGAAACTCCTGGACTTGGTGGTGAAGTTGAGAACCCAACTTGGCGCGCTCAATTCGTTGGTAAGAAATTATTCGACGAAAACCACAAACCTGCTATCCAGGTTGTTAAAGGTGGCGCTCCTCAAGGTTCTGAGCACGGTGTAGATGGCCTTTCTGGTGCAACACTGACCAGCGTTGGTGTTCAACATACATTTGACTTCTGGTTAGGTGATATGGGCTTTGGTCCGTTCCTAGCAAAAGTTCGTGACGGAGGTCTGAACTAATGTCTAGTGCAAAAGAAATTAAAAAGAGCATCTTAGCGCCTGTGTTGGATAACAACCCAATCGCGCTACAGGTTCTTGGTGTGTGTTCTGCTCTTGCGGTAACCACTAAGCTAGAAACTGCATTTGTTATGACTATCGCGGTAATGTTCGTTACTGCTCTGTCTAACTTCTTCGTTTCTTTGATCCGTAACCACATTCCTAACAGTGTGCGTATCATCGTTCAGATGGCAATTATCGCATCATTAGTAATCGTGGTAGACCAAGTGCTTAAAGCATACTTATACGATATCTCTAAGCAGCTATCTGTATTCGTTGGCCTAATCATTACTAACTGTATTGTAATGGGTCGTGCTGAAGCATTCGCAATGAAGTCTGCGCCAATCCCATCTTTCATCGATGGTCTTGGTAACGGTCTTGGTTACGGTTTCGTTCTTATCACTGTTGGTTTCTTCCGTGAGCTTCTAGGCTCTGGCAAACTATTTGGTATGGAAGTACTACCTCTAGTGAGCAACGGTGGTTGGTATCAGCCAAACGGCTTGATGCTTCTAGCACCTTCTGCATTCTTCCTAATTGGTTTCTTGATTTGGGCAATTCGTGTGTTCAAACCAGAACAAGTAGAAGCGAAGGGGTAAGGTAGTCATGGAACATTATATTAGTCTGCTAGTTAAATCGATTTTCATCGAAAACATGGCGCTTTCTTTCTTCCTAGGTATGTGTACATTCCTAGCGGTTTCTAAGAAAGTTAAAACTTCTTTTGGTCTTGGTGTTGCGGTAGTTGTAGTACTTACAATCGCTGTTCCTGTAAACAACCTTGTTTACACACACATCCTAAAAGAAAATGCACTTGTTGCCGGTGTCGATTTAAGTTTCCTTAACTTCATCGCATTCATCGGTGTTATCGCTGCACTTGTACAAATCCTAGAGATGGTTCTAGACCGTTTCTTCCCACCTTTGTACAACGCACTAGGTATCTTCCTTCCATTGATCACAGTTAACTGTGCAATCTTTGGTGGTGTATCTTTCATGGTAACTCGTGACTACAACTTTGCTGAATCTGTTGTTTACGGCTTCGGTTCTGGTGTGGGTTGGATGTTAGCTATCGTTGCTCTTGCGGGTATCCGTGAGAAGATGAAGTACTCTGACGTACCTCCAGGTCTACGTGGCCTTGGTATCACGTTCATTACTGTTGGTCTGATGGCGTTAGGCTTTATGTCTTTCTCTGGTGTTCAACTGTAGGGTAAGCACCCAGTAATAAGGAATAACAAATGCAAAGCATTATTCTTGGCGTAGCGATGTTTACCATTATTGTATTGGCTCTAGTACTAGTGATTCTTTTCGCTAAGTCTAAGCTAGTACCATCAGGTGACATCACTATTGCTGTAAACGGCGACCCTGAAAAGGCGATCGTTACTCAACCTGGTAGCAAGCTACTTGGTGCCCTAGCTGGCGCTGGTATCTTCGTATCGTCTGCTTGTGGTGGCGGTGGCTCTTGTGGTCAGTGTCGTGTAAAAGTTAAGTCTGGTGGTGGCGACATCCTACCAACTGAACTTGATCACATCACCAAAGGCGAAGCTCGCGAAGGCGAACGTCTTGCATGTCAAGTTGCTATGAAAACTGACATGGAGATTGAGCTAGACGAAGACATCTTTGGTGTTAAGAAGTGGGAATGTACAGTTATCTCTAATGATAACGAAGCTACTTTCATCAAAGAGCTAGCACTTGCTATCCCTGAAGGTGAAGAAGTTCCATTCCGCGCGGGTGGTTATATTCAGATTGAAGCTGAACCACATCACGTGAAATACGCAGATTACGATATTCCTGACGAATACCGTGGTGACTGGGATAAGTTCAACTTGTTCCGTTACGAGTCTATCGTTAAAGAGCATTCGATTCGTGCTTACTCTATGGCTTCATACCCAGAAGAGAAAGGCATCATCAAGCTTAACGTGCGTATCGCAACTCCGCCGCCAAATAACCCTGATGTAGCTCCTGGTGTGATGTCTTCATACATCTGGTCTCTTAAAGAAGGCGACAAATGTACTATTTCTGGTCCATTTGGTGAGTTCTTTGCTAAAGACACAGACAATGAAATGGTATTCATCGGTGGTGGTGCGGGCATGGCGCCAATGCGTTCACATATCTTCGACCAACTTAAGCGTCTTAACTCTACTCGTAAGATGTCTTACTGGTACGGTGCACGTTCTAAGCGTGAGATGTTCTACATTGAAGATTTCGATGGCCTAGCGGCTGCAAACGAGAACTTCGTGTGGCACTGTGCACTGTCTGATCCTCAACCAGAGGACAACTGGGATGGTTACACAGGTTTCATCCACAACGTATTGTACGAAAACTACCTGAAGGATCATGAAGCTCCTGAAGACTGTGAGTACTACATGTGTGGTCCACCAATGATGAACGCGGCTGTTATCGGCATGCTGAAAGATCTTGGTGTAGAAGATGAAAACATTCTACTAGATGACTTCGGTGGTTAATCCATTTAAGTGATTGATATTATGGCTGACTCTTACGAGTCAGCCATTTGTTTTTCTAAGACTACTCGTCACAACAAACTGGCTTATATAAGAAAGAGTAAGGCATTCAAAATACCTATTTTTTACTCTTATTTTTCCTTATATAAATCCTTAACCTTAAACAGGAGTAAGCAAGTGAGAATTTGGCTTGTTGCATTAACTTCTTTGATTTTTCTTGCGGGCTGTGATCAGGCAAGAGAGCAAGTGCATTTAAGTGGCCCTACAATGGGTACCAGTTACAATATTAAGTACATCAATGGTGATGAATTTCCTGAGTCTAACGAAGTTCATACCGAGATCGACCGTCTGCTTGAAGAAGTGAATGATCAAATGTCGACCTACCGTGAGGACTCAGAACTGAGCCGTTTTAACCAGCATCAAGGTGCCGATGCATTCGAAGTATCTGAACAAACAGCTATTGTTGTGAAAGAAGCGATTCGTTTGAACGGTCTTACTGAAGGTGCATTGGATGTTACGGTTGGACCATTAGTTAACCTTTGGGGTTTTGGTCCTGAAGCTCGTCCTGAAGTGGTTCCATCAGATGAAGAGCTTGCGGCTCGCAAGGCTAAGGTTGGTATTCATCACTTAAGCGTTGAAGGTAATAAGCTAAGCAAAGACTTGCCTAACTTGTATGTTGACCTTTCAACTATCGCAAAAGGTTGGGGTGTGGATGTCGTTGCTGATTACCTTGATTCAATTGGTATTCATAATTACATGGTTGAAGTAGGTGGTGAAATCCGCTTGAAGGGTTTAAACCGTGAAAGTGTGGGTTGGCGTATCGCCATAGAGAAGCCAACTGTCGACGAGCGCAACATTCAAGAGATCATCGAGCCGGGTGATATGGCGATCGCAACATCTGGTGACTACCGTAACTATTTTGAGCGCGATGGTGTTCGTTACTCACACATCATCAACCCTGAAACAGGCAAGCCGCTTCATCATAAAGTGGTTTCTGTAACCGTTTTAAACCCGTCTTCAATGACTGCAGATGGCTTATCTACAGGCCTTATGGTCTTAGGTGAAGTAAGAGGAATGGAAATCGCTAACCAGCATAACATCCCAGCGTTTATGGTGGTTAAAACAGCAGATGGCTTTAAAGAAATTGCTTCAGAAGCATTTAAGCCATACTTAGGTAAATAAGGTAAGCGAGAGAATTATGAATACATTTCTGATTACATTTGGTGTTTTTCTTGCAGTAATCGCAGCGATGTCTATTGGCTATATTATCCAAAAGAAAGTTGTGAAGGGTAGCTGTGGTGGCTTAGGTGCTGTTGGTATTGATAAAGTATGTAACTGTCCTGAACCTTGTGATGCGCGCAAAAAGCGTGAAGCACGTGAAGCGTACCGCGAAGAGAAACTGGCTGAGCGTCAGCAAAAAGAAGCTTCTTGGAATAAAGATCGTATTGCTTAATTGCGATTAGCAGCAATAACGATTAGGAGCGAAACCTGCTCCTCAAAAAACAAAGAGCCCAAGGTTAACACCTTGGGCTTTTCATTTTAAAGGCTGACTCGATTCGTGCTCTAGGAAAACAGGAGTTACTCATTAACGCGTTGAAGGTTATTACGAGCGCATATCAACTGGTTTCGACCTTGCTTTTTCGCGGTATAAAGTAGCTCGTCTGCTGCTTTGATTTGCTCGTCTAAAGAGCCTTCTTGGTCGGTCACGCCAATGCTCATGCTCACTTTAATCACATGTGAATCATGCTGCACTTCATGATTTTCAATTGCGACTCTCATCGACTCCAAGGTCTCTATAAAATCTTCAAATGGTTCGCATGACTGAATGCAAAACTCTTCGCCACCGAAGCGAGCCGCTAAATCATCTTTAAAGTGCTCTTTGATGATTTTACCAATCTCAATTAATACCGCGTCACCACCGTCGTGGCCGTAGGTATCATTCACCTTTTTAAAAAAGTCGATATCCATCATGGCGATACTGCGATGTTCGCAGCCTTTACATGTTTTATTGAATAGGTAGCGACGGTTCCAAAGTCCGGTCAGAGCATCCTCGTTTGCATGACGAAACAGCTCGTTGGTCGCTTCTTTCATGTCGAGTAATTGGTGAATACGGCAGAAAAATTCTTCTTGGTTAAATGGCTTATAAAGGAAGTCGTTGGCGCCAGCTTTAAGGAAGCGAGCAGTCATTGTGCGATCATCACTGCCAGATAGGCCGAGAATAGCGAGTTGATTACGATCGTGTTGGACTCGAATATCACGGGTCATCGAAATGCCATCTTTGTTCGGCATGTCATGGTCGGTAACGACAAAAGTGATATCAGGATCGTTTTGGAGGAGCTCTAGTGCTTGCTCTCCATCTTCCGCTTGAATCGTTTGAATATATTGATGCTCAAGAAGTTGGACGACATATCGACGAACCACAGCAGAATCATCAACAACTAAAGCTTTATGGTATCGGTTATTCGAGATTCGATTAACCAGAGGAAGTAAGTAACTAACTGACGACATGCTGTCTTTGAGGATGTAATCAAGCACACCTTTTGCGAGTACTTGCTCTCGAAGTGTGTTGTTGAACATGCCCGTGAGCACAATGATTTTTTGTTGATAGCCGAGTACCAAATCAATGATCTCACCATCTTGGCCATCGGGTAAGCAGTAATCGAGCACCGCACACAAGAAATCCGTCTCTTGCTCTAAGATAGCTTTGGCTTCTGCTACAGATTCAGCCAGTGAAACATCATAGCCATCATTTTTAAATTGCTGGTACAGGTAGTTTCTGAATGCACGACTGTCTTCTACTACTAGTATTTTCTCACTCAAAAGCTATCCCTACTTATAGACTAAATACTCCTTAACAATACTATCAGAATAGTAGGCGGCTATTGAAGAGAAACCTCTTGAGCTGGACTCCAGATCATTTTAAATCTAGGAATAATTGATTATACTGTTCATAGATACAGTTGTAAGGTTGAGTTATTCCTAAATGTGTAGTGCGGGCGAAGAGAAAGTTAGAAAAATAATCCATGTTGATATGGATTGTTTTTAAACTTGAGGGTGTTGCGCATTTGTAGCAGGTTGTAAGTAGACGGTTCTCTGCTACTGTTAAACTTTGAGGTATTGTCTTGTGTAGGAGAGTGTATGCAGAGAATCAGCGACAAAGTTTTTAATGGTCACTGGATTTATTTGGATGATTCTAATACACCTATACTCTTGCCTTCTTTGTATGCTCGCTATACAACTCATAAGGGTGTGTCTATAGAGTTGAAGTCAAAATTTGATCGAATTTTATCCAAAACTGAACACTGTTTTGAAGAAGTTGAAATAGGCACAAATGGACAATATGTACGATCTAATCAAATAGGATTATTTTTGGAGTGGGTTGAAGAACAAAATATTTCTGGAAGTCAATTATCCTTGACGAATCATACTGCAATGCCCAGTGAACTTATTAATAGCTACATTAACGATTACCTGATTTGTAGCCAAGGTAAGAGTGAGGTTGTTGTAAACAGAGCTGTTTACTCGTTAAGGAGTTACTACAACTGGTTGCATTATTTTTTTGGGAATGCCTATAAAAATATTTTTATATTCTCTTCTCACAGAGAACTAGCGAGATCTAACAATAAAGAAAACCTATTGGTTAAGTACCTCTTGCCGGCAACAAGAGAGTTGCTCTATCGTCGAGCCGCGACGTTGCTTGAAGAAGTTGTTTTACGAAATGGTGGGGAATTAGGTTGTAGGGCTAGTGAGAATAGAGGATTTTTATTGGAGGACTTCATAACCAATAAAAACAAACATAGCGGTCTTTTGACTTTGTTCTCCCAATTGGAAAAAAAAACAGAGAAGGATGAATTTGAATATCATTTGTCCTCCATATACACCAAAAATGGGCGCTCTAGAACATTATACATACCAAGAATATTATTGATTAAGATGAAACGTTATTATGATACAGAGAGGCCAGAAAGTGATTCTAATCACCTTTTTGTATCAAATTCTAATAATGGTTCCAAAGGTAACTGTATATCATCGAGATTTCCGTCAGATACATTTCATGCAATATTGAACGAAATGATTAAAGATATGAAAGATAAGCCCTATATGTATCGGGGATTTCAAACTCTTGAGAAAGGTGCTGTTTACCATCATTTACGGCACTCCTTTGGAACAGACATTTTTTACGAAGAGTGTAGGAAAAGGGGGAAGATTTATGATTCAATTACTACTGAATCTGCAGTTTATATTGAGACAGCAAGGCTCATGGGACATAAAGTAGATGCTAAATATGGTAACCAAACGACTAAAACCTACATACATTCGTGTGGGCATATAGATAGTTTATTAAAGGCGACCAATGAGGGATAAGAGGGTTGGCAACCCAAACCCAAACCCTGAGCGTGATGCCCCACGAGACAGTGATTATTACGAACAAAAGCTGCAAGCTGAGCTTCGTAGTAATCAGTCTATCAGAGAATCAATATACCCACTTAGCACGAGAACATTGATCATTAGATCTCGCAGTAGGCAAAAATTTTCTCCGCTAAAAATAATTATGACTGATAGCAAAAGCCCAGAGAAAGAAGCTTTATATAAGCTAGTTATTGCGGCGTATAATTATTCATTTTATGATAAATCAGCAGCTATATCGTCGGTCGATGTATTCTGTTCGGCAGTTCCTCGATTTATTGATTGGTTAAACGAGACAGAAATAGATAACCGTTATGATGTATTAAAGAATTATGAAGCATATCATTTCGATTTATTTGATAATCATGGCGGGTCTAGTGCCTTGCTCTCTATAAAAACTATATTTACACATGCATTAGATCGCTCAATAGAACTTTATGAGTATTTGACCTCAGAAGAGTTGCGGTACCTTCACGATTTGAGGAAGACGAGAGTTAGCCCGAATTTGAATAAGTCGCATAAGTCTTTAGCAACTTATTTTGGGGGGATCGATTGGTTAAGGCGGAGTGATGTAGGAATTGGAAGTGATTTATATAGTATATTAGCCTCTCCGAAACTTACGGTTCAATCGTTGAGTTTGAGTGCATCCAATATTATTCTTGAATTGTACAAGAGCAAGCTTGAATTACATAATTTTTTCAAACTTTTTGATTTTAAAGTTTCGGAATTTACTCTCCCTAAAGATTTATCTCATACAAAAAAAAGGGAGTTTGTTGGACTCTTACTATATAAAATTATTTCATTTTATCACAAATCAATAAACCCAAATCCAAGGTTATATGGTGCGTTAGAAATTGTTTTATTATCAACTGCAAATAGCTTTAAGTCATTTGAAAGAATTAAATTTTCTTTAATTTCTCAAGAATATTGTAATGATCTTTTTCTCAATAAGAATCGAGATAAAAAAAAGGTGAGTATTAGCTTTTGTGCAGATAACTTTTCACAAGTAGAGTCAGGTAACCTTTTTAGTTTGGAGGTACTGAGGGAGCTTAGTAAAAATGACTTCTCTTGTCCAACTACTGCTCTCGATGAGTTAATGTTTTCATGGCTGATGGCGTCTTTAACAGTCCAACCATATGATATCCCAAAACTAACCCATAACTCATTCCGCATGTTAAAAGTCGGTGGGGCAATAAGAGAAATTGAATGCAAGTACTTTAAGAGTCGAGCTAAAGTGTATTGTACTATTCGCTCATTATCGACTAAAACCCTTGAAGGTAAAGCTCTTGTTACTTATCTATCAATGAAAAAAGAAGGAAGCCCTCTGTGTGTAAGAAAGGCTCAATCCTCTATTTTGATGGGATTAAACTCATTAAATGGTAGCCTCTATGGTTTACTAACAACGAATTCCATACAAGTTAGCCTAATTAAACAACATTTAAAGCTAGATAATTTACCACTGGTCATTCCCAGAGCATTGGAAAAGTTACTTGGGAACGGGAAGTACATTTATAATTCTATATCTAATCCAGTTAGCACTTCAAATCGAGAAAGAACTCAGATAGTTAATAAATTTGGAACAACTTGTCCATCGGTGATTTTTGGTCTAAAAATGATAAAAAACAGTGCCGTACACGCATATAGTGATCCTTATACGCTCAATTACTTGGTAAATAGAAACTCCCACACTAATAGAACTGAAAAAGAAAATTACTTAAATAGTGAAAATGAGGCGTGGATAAATTCGTCAGGTCGTATTACCAGAGAGGTAATGTTAGATCTTATAAATAATGTTTTCGATTTGAATTTTGACAAATTGCCTCCGAACAATAGAGAAGAGGTAGTCGAGGAGTTTAATAGCGAGTTTATGGTCGTAACGGAAAATATTTCTTACCGATCCGAAGAGATGTTAGCAAGGCTTAAAGTCGTTACCGGTAAGAAGAAAGGGAAAATGAATGAAGTTGGTGTGTTTGTACACCAAGGTACTGATGATAATACCGGTTTCTCCCATTTGTATGTTATAGATAGCCCAATAACAGCATGGAAGATGAATAATTATTTACATGAATTTAAGAAAGATTATAAGAAGCTACTATCTAAAAAACCAGAATACTTCTATAAAACAGTATTACCTACAGTAGAGTGGATAGAGCATACTTTAAGTCAATTATCGAAAGATAGTCAAAAAATTGGATTGATAATGTTTGAAAAGTCTCTCAGGAACGGTGTGGTGGTGAGTGTATTTGGCTGATTATAAGGGGATTTATTATGGAGGTGAAGAAGCTTGATAGTCGTTATTGTGATTTTTGGGAAAGTGAAAATAAAAAACTGATAGCACATCCTGATTTTTTTGTTGGGAAAGGAACTCTTTTTGATGATGCAGTTTATTTTAATCATAAGACTGTTAAATCTGTAACTAAGATTGATTTTTCAATTTTAGACTGTCCTCATGTAAATCGTGATGTGGCAGCTACATTATGCCTTGATGGGCTCCGATATTCGCTTTCAGCGAAGGAGTACGGCAAGCTGTTTTTTGTTGCAGCTCTGCCCGAAAAAAATATCTATGGCGCTACAGCTATTCCGCAAATGATAGAGCATATTTTTGCTTTTCTAAATGCTTCACAGTACCAAATGATTGATTCAAGTAATATAGATGCATTCTGGGAGTCTTACTTAATCCAATCGGTAAATGAAAATGGTTTTTACAACCGGTTGTCACCCCCATCTTATAACGGGGCTATCAAGTTTTTGCCTCTAGCTAAAATTCGCAATCACCTTAAATCGTTAGGTGTTATTGGGGTTATTGATGAAAGCCTCACACAGAAAAAAATTGAGTCCAAACTTGATGATGTGTGCCGTTCTACTCTCAATATTACATTAAATGAATATCGAAAGGGAGGCAGCTTCAATTTCTTGGGGTTAGAGCTTGGTCAATACTACATTGACTACCTCAGGCAGAATTATCAGCAAGATTATCTCTACACAATCATTTATAAAAAGACCCTTACCTTCTTTATTTCAAAGTACGGCCTAACTAGAGAAAGAGATAAAGGCTTATACTCAAGACTCCTAGGTGTGATTGTATCTGCGATGAGCAGTTATGATTTACAAAGTAACACCATGATTACTAGAGGCGTTCGTCATAATGACCTTTTTAAGGAAGTAAAAGAATTTATCTATTCTCAGTATTTAGCTGAATTTGATAAAGCTATGTCACTAAATGAAAAATGCATAGAAGAATTGGCCTTGAAATTAGGTTTGGGGATGCGATTTGATGTCGTTGAAGTTATACGGATTTTAATGCTCCAGAAGTTCTATGATTTAGGCTGTCATAAATCACCGGAGGAAGTGTGGGCAGGGTATATATCTTCGCTCGAAAAGAGTTTTCTAGACATTCGAAACCTGACAGAAGTGCATGTTGATGAAGTGTATTCACAAATGGATGATATAACGGAGACCCAAAAGCTAAGTAAAATAGATTTTTTGAGAGATATAGTAGATTTTGGTAGTAGGATTCTAGAAAGAGGTACTAGACCTAATTATAGATCCTTTAGGGCTGAATTGAACAGAGTGTTTCACTCAATGCTTACGCTTGTTGCTGCTTGGTTGGGTTACAGAAAAAGTGAATTTGGCTTCCCACTTGACGCCATTCATATAGAAAGAAATCAAGATATTCTTGATAATTCGTATATTCCTTTTCGCTTTAAACTGAAATGGATTGTACCTAAAACTAATAAATCAACAAAAATCAACAGGGAAATTACTTCTCAGTGTTACCAAATCGCCGTTCAACTTAATGACGCATTTTCCCCTGTAGAAGGTGGCCCATGTCTGTACGAGCCTACATTCGTTAAGGAAAGAACAAACGAATCAGGGATGTTTATTGAAATGAGAGTGAAGTCCAACTGGGAGTTTTTCGTATTAAATTATCAGCCTTTTATTGATGCAATACAGCTAGATTCATTACATAAAAAAAATACGCTTGATGAGCGTGACATACAAGATTTAGAACAATTGAGTGCGCGTTATAGGGTTGGGAGTGCTAGTTACACGCATCTACTAACAACAGCTATTAAAGTAAGGCAAGACTGGGATAAAAGGTTACGTTTTACATCTTTTAAGTCCCCCAAAGCTCAACGAGAGCTGAAAGCGTCACTTGAATCTTATATTCAAACTGGTGAAGCAATTGATGAACAACATCAGAATTTGTTTGAAATTTATCTGTCAGATGTTACTAAGTCACTGCTTCGTTCTCGTTTCGTGGTACTAGACACCAAATCTATTTCAGATCTTATGAATGAGTTACTTGAAGGAGTTCGTTACCCATCCTGTCATTCTTTACGGCATGTATGGGCCGAGGCCGTATTAACTCGCTACCAAGGAGATGTCGGAGCTGTTATTCAGCATCAATTTTGTCATCTAGATAACTCTTTTTTTATGGCTTACCTTAGAGATAAGGATGCACGTGGTCTAATTAAGGTAGCAAGGCAGCGTTATCTTAATTCTATAGTTGAAATGCTACTGCTTGATGCTGATAAGATTGGAGAAGAGTATCTTGGAGGTTTTGCAAGGTACGTAAAAAAAGCCAAGAGTTTAACAAAAGCGATTTCTGAAAGTGAAGTTAAAGCGTTAAGAGAAACGATTAACCGTCGTATTATTACCATTGAGCCAAGTCCTTTTGCTATTTGTGTCCCTAGGGAAGGTAGTGAGAAGCGTGCGAAATGTGCCAAGTTTGGTAGCATAAACCCGCAGGACGCTAAGCCAGAGTTTTGTCTTCATTGTGTAAATTCAGTTATTACAAAAGGTCATATTCGCGGGATTTGGGAAGCAATTCAACCGATGGTCAAAGAGGCTCTCAATAAGGATGCATTGGGATTTATGTTAGAAAATCACCTTCCAACACTCCGTTCCGGCTACAAGAGAATCAGAGAGTTGCAGGCAACTGCTCCAAATAAAGAACAAGTGGGACAGATATTGAGTGCTATTGAAAATTCGATAAGTGCTATTGAGTCTAAATTGGAACAAGATAGGTTGAATTATGGATAAGACAGACTTTGATTTAGATGAACTGATGAGTGAGGAATTTCTTGATGACCTTGATAAGGTTAGTGCTCGGACTGAGGTTCTTATTAAACCTGACTGGGTTGTCGGTAATGAGAGTCATACAAGTTATAGGTCCTGGGAAATGATCTTGGAACTTAAAAAAGAAAAAGAAAAGAACATTAAAAACTATGGAAAGATTGCCAATGAAAAAACTCCTAAATCACTATATCAAATAACAAAATCTGAAGTGGCTAAAAGTTTGGGAGTCAGTGCACAAAGCATTTTTAGAATGTCAAAATTTAGCCCTATGATTCTGGGCTTTTTTGATGAAACCAATTCTGATTTGTTAAAGTCTTATGGAAAAGAGCAGTTAAAACAAAGACGCAGACAAATGAACACAGGTATTAGAGCTAAGAAAAAAGACTTAATCGTTAAGATTCATCAAAATATCGATAAAGAACTGAGTGAGTTGAAAGCTAAAACGACAAAAGATGTTCTTGATTTAGCTGTTGATAAAATACCTTTGGATTTGAAAGTGAAGCTTGGGTTGTAACTTCCTATTTAGCTAAGTTAACTTTATTTTAATGCGCCCATCAACGTTACGTTATCAAGCGAGGTGGTCAAGGAAATAGACTTAAAAGCCCTATAAGCATGTCTTGTACTGACATCGTACATGCAAATGAAGTGCTGAAATTCTACTTCAGAGAGTATTTTTCCGGAAAGTTAAAAGTAAGACACGTTTTATGATAAGTGAGCTGCAAAGCTAGCAACCATAGCCAGTCAACCTAAAGTGACTTTGGTAAAAAGGGGCTTCGCGATCTGCAAACATCTTTAATAATGATGCTTTAGTTGTTATGAATACTGATTGTGTGTTGCTTCCATACCTAGTCGTCAAAATGGTTCTGAGAGAGTACGTAACATCAACATTTAAATGAGCCAGTGATCCGCAATTAACAAACCATAACAAAGTTTTTTTGCTTCCATTTTCGATAGCTTCAAGAAATCTTGAATTTTCTTTTGCGGAGAATGCTGCAGCTGCTGAGTCATATTCTGAAAAATCTAAATAGTGAACACCGATACCTTTTTGCTCGGCGAGTAATGAGGTATGTTTAATGAAATCAGAGTGAAGTACTGATGAGTCAGCAGTAGAGATTCTAAAGTCCATCTCCCAAGCATGACGCACAAAATTTTCAGGAGTAATGTGATGTTCGGGTAAGTTGCATTTTTTATTTTTATTCAATCTAAACTCAGCGTCGTTGTTCTAGTTACTTCTTCGGGTAGAGTAAATCATGACTCATCAATGTACTACTTTCATACCAACATTCTAAATCAAACTTGTACTTATGCGTTCGTTATATTTGTCGGTGGACAATAAATTTTTATCATGAGTAAAGTGTTAGACTTTTAAGGTTCTGGACAGAGGCGAGTTACGACACTCGCTGAAACGTCTCTGGACACTTTCGAGCTAGAAAGTACCACGGATAAAAATCTCACGAAAACACTCCATGCTCTAAACGGCCGATAAAATCGATTACAACCTTAGTGTCTTCGGCTGTCGAAAGCATATCAATTGGTCGTTTGTTACCCAGTCCTCGAACTGGGTTCTTGAACCAATGATTAGCGGCTTCTTCACTTCCAAAGAGTGTTAGCGCAGTCAGAAATGCTTTGTCATAATTCTTTTTGGTTTCTTTATTCACTTTAAACCCCGCCTAAGTTTATGTGATAGGTCTTATACACCATACCTACATTAAGAAAAATAGGCCAAATAATGATTCACAAACTGATAGATAGTAATGATCTCAACAAGAATGAGGTAAAACAGAGCTAGTGCTATTGAACTAACTCATAACTATTCTGTGATCGTTAGCCAACTAAGCATTCCGTACATCACAGAGACCGATCGATAATTATATATTTCAAAAAACAGTGTATACAGGATACTTAATGGGGAGCACTACGTTTCTTGAATACGATGACCGACGATTCCGAATAACTAAGCTCCTGGTAGTAATTCAGTAACATTACACTCTAATGCTTGCGCTAAACCATAAACTTTTTCTAATGTGATGTTCACTTCTCCACGTTCAATACGGCCAACATAGCTTCTATCGATGTCAGCAATCAATGCGAGCTTATCTTGAGATATGCCATTTTTTTTGCGCACGTCACGTAGTTTCATGCCAAATTTAACCGCTAAGTCTTTCATTTTTAGTCCAAGTAAAAATGAAAACTATCCTTAGTTGCGGTATACAAAGCCACGGACTATAATCCGCATTAAAAGTTTAACTCGAAATTCTGGTCAACAAAATGCCAAGCAAGCCAATCACCTTAATTCAGCAGTTCTATCAAATACTCGTTGAAGAACAACTTGATGATTTCTCTGTGTTAGAACTTAGAGATCGCTTCATGGTACTTTCTGATCCAAAGCTCGATAAAGCAACAGCAAGAAGATTTGTATATCGACATATCTTACGTCTAGTGAAGAAAAAATTACTCAATAAGGTATGCGTTGATGAAGGTCAGAAAGCTACGTACCAAAAGACAGCTCTATTTTCCAAAACATCATGGGAAACCACTGGGGATGACCAAACTATTTGCCAAAAAAAAACACCTTGTAAAAGCAAGCTAGCGCTCCCTAAAGCCATACTTCAAGAAAGGCTAGAACAGTGTGAAAGTGATTTCTTGGCATGCTTACATGAGTTTGAAACCTATCAGGACCTGAGTTCTCAGTTCCCCCACCTAAAAGAAAGCCTTTATGATGTAAGGCATAAAACTAAAGTACAGAGCTCAAAGCTCGTCGGGGAAATACGAGCCATCAAAATGGCATTAACCCTCTCATGATGCTTTTACGACAATGGCAATCTGAGTGTACAGAGTTAGCTTTAAATCGTTACCAAAAAGGCCAACATCACTTTCTTTGCCTCGCTACACCAGGGGCGGGAAAATCCGTCATGGCTGCAGAAGTCGCATCCCGACTATTTCAAAAAGATAAAATTGATTTTGTACTCTGTTTTTCGCCTTCTTCCGCTATATCTAAAGGGTTGTCGCGCACCTTTAAGGCTCGTCTTAATTGTCGCTTTGATGGCGTTATCGGCGCTCTAGGAGCCTCGTACACCTATCAGTGTTTGCCGTTCTTTGATGAGTCCTTTTGGACACTATTGCGAAACCATCGTGTACTGGTGGTATTTGATGAAATTCACCACTGTGCAGGACTAAATATTGCGGAGGCAAATGCGTGGGGTAAAACGATTATTGAACATATTCAATCTCATGCCCGTTACACGCTTTCACTAACTGGTACGCCATGGCGTTCAGATAAAGCACCAATTAGCTTATCGAGCTATAACACCGCCAATACAAAAATTGAATGCGATTATATATATGGGTTAAGCCAAGCTGTTAAAGATGGCGTGTGCCGTTTACCCAATATTGTTTTAGTAGATAACGATCAGATCACAGCTACCTCTAGCGAATCCGAAGCTCGCTATTTCTCATCCATTAGTGACTATCTCGATGAACCTTGTGCTCGCTATCAAAGCATCATCAATGATGATACCTGCATGAGGTATCTAATAAAGTCTGGCATAGCAACACTAGAAGCCATTCAACAAAAGAAGTCGAATGCCGCGGGATTAGTGGTTGCTTCATCCATCGAACATGCGATTAGATTACATGCGATTATTTCTGGGGAGTTTAAAAAGAAAGCGGCTATTGTTACTTATAAGCATGATGACCCACCAAGCATTATTGATGATTTTAGAAGCAATGATACTGATTGGATCGTCAGTGTGGGAATGATCAGTGAAGGAACCGACATTCCAAGGCTTCAAGTCTGTTGTCACTTAAGCAACGTAAAAACAGAGCTTTATTTTAGGCAGGTATTAGGCCGTATATTGAGGATAAACCAAGGGTTGAACCAAGAAGCGTGGTTGTACACCTTCGCCGAGCCCAACTTAGTGAAATATGCACACCGAGTTGCTGAAGAAATCCCTGAACACAATGTCTTACATCACAAACACATAGATGCCAAAAGCTCGACGCTCCCAAAGAAGCATGAACCTCAACCATCCAACGACACTCGCCAAGATGACTCACTCGATATGGATAGATGGGAAGCATCACGAACAACTCAAAAAGATCAAAAATCAGCAAACCTAATGAGTCAAAATTCTGAATCTAACAACCACTATTTTGATATCGTTGGTGACTTTAGACAGCAAATTGTTGATGTATTTCGTTATCAAGATTAATCCGTCGATAGTCCAATAAATAAGCAGGTTATATTATTAATCGCAAAGCCACTAGCGTAATAACCGACTCTAAAATATACATTTCTGAGCGGAAACAGACCAACACGTCATAGACGTAAGTCGTGATACAAGACCGCTAATTCATGTTCCATTCGGGCAGTAACATTCATAGCTACTAAGCCCAAGCTTTTCTTTATAACATGATAAAACTCGGCCAATTTCAACCGACACCGTTTAGGTTGAAATTCGCCACATATCACAGAATAAGCTATGAGCTAGCTCAAAGATGGACATAAATTGAGTTTCAGGGATTCTAATATTAGTGATTCATGAATAACTTTTTATAAGGCCAGTTTGCCAATTAATACGCCTTTGTACAGTGCGCACTTTGTCTGATTATGTTTAATGGTGCATACCTTGTAAAATCAGTCAACCTCTTGTGTTTAGGGGGGGCTCATTGAAGTATCGCGAAATGAGTAAGAATTACATTTTTCGAGAGTTAGAGTGCTAAATGACGAAGTCGCTGAACTGTGTTTTAAAACTGTGAGAACAGTCACAGCTTGAGATGAGGAAAAACCAATACCTCCTGAGTGCACAAGACTTATGCGGATGGCCAAAGGTAGAGAACTTAGCATTCGTGAAGATTGGGTGCAGTTCAAAATGTTATACGACAGTATGGAGCTGTCGACAGGCCAAGTGGTGAAGCCACAACAAATACTAGCAGTTGGGGATTCAATCAGAGTTAGAGATTAAGACTTCAACACACCTACTTGGATTAGCTAGGGCGATAGCGAATATTAAGAAATAGGATTAGAAAAGTATGGTTTTATCAATGCGAATTCAAAGTCTAGGTTGCATCAGTTAACTAGGTAATCTTTCGTTGATATGGTTACCTTGACTGGCACAAAGATATACCTTGTTTAGTGGATTAGTCAGTCCTCCTTTTTGGTCATATCAAGGAGAAATAAGCCGAACCTTTATCGAGAGGGTTCGGCTTTTTTATTTTACTTTATTCTAAAGCTTTATGTACAAATCCCATAAATTTTGTGGTTGCTTGTTCTAATGTTTGGTCTTCTTTTTTTGAGACCCCCATGTCCAATCCCTTTTGACTGTCGGGCGTTGTCTGTACATAGATCTTATTTAAATCGAGGTGTATCGATGTTAATCGTTTTATCGGGGAAGCGTAATCGATAGAAAATTTGCAAAGTAATTCTATTTTTTCAATTACCAGTCGAGACACATAAATAAAACTCATAGATTGATAAAGATAAGAGTTTGAGTATTGTGAGTTAGCTTTGACAGCCAGAAAATTCACATAGTCCTGGCTATCTCTGTACATAAAGTCATAGAGGTCACAAATTATTTTGTAGTAACGCTTCTGGGTTTCCTGATCCAAATTTGAATCTATAGCGTTAGTGTATGAGCTTTCAATCTCATTAACAACTAGGTCAAGTCTTGACAGTAAAGCTAATAGCAACGGATTAATCGCATAATTGCCAGTCGGCGCATCTGGGTAGATATTGTTATGAGCAAATCTTAAATCAATCTCTTTATCTACACGTTGAGATAGGTACTTGGTGAATTCATCTATGTGTTTGTAGTAGTTGGAGAATACATTCTGTTCATTGGTGACGCGAATTTGTTCCTTTGTTTGTTCTGAACGGTGGTTCGCTGCAAGCAAAGCGATTACTGGAATAATTAGGGCGGCAATAGAAAGAGGGAATTTGAAAACCATAAAAAATAGATTGAAACCGTCATAACTCCAATTAAACGTAAGGTTTGAATTACAAGCTATTGTGATTGCAATTGATACTGAAAAGGAAAGTAGAGCAAACGCTGTTACTCTCACTACATTAAGACTTAAAAAACTCTTATGGGGATCGAAAAAATTCGAACTCATTAATTAAACCTCTGATTACTTAGTCTATGCAAAGTATAATCACCTCTAACTAGCAGGGGAAGGTAATCTTAACTAGACGAAGTAATTATTAAACTTATCTGAACCTACATTGATTTCTTTCTTGGTAGGACTATAAAGAACTATTGTCAAAGAACTTAAATCAATATAATTCATAGAAATCACCATGCTCAATCGAGGTGGTTTGTGTCTGTTTGACAATTTGTCCTTATGACTATTAAAAGTGATTATCAATGAAAAAAAATAAGACAGTAGCTTTAATCTGGGTTGTAACATCTTGGGCTGTGATTTGGTTAGGGCTATACATCATGAATTTTTATAAACTTCCTATAAGCAATGATCCTGAACCTTGGGCACATTTTTCAACATTCTTTAGCGGTGTAATAATTGGGCCACTTACGTTTGCTGCTTCAGGAATAGCGGCATGGTTTGTTTATAAAACATTAGAAATTGAACGAAAAAATTACAGAAAAAATGTCGCTATAATTGAAGTGGACTCATATAAAGATAAACTTTTAAGGTTTAAAGAGGCTTTCGATGAAAAAATCAATCTTCGAGTAAACAATAAAAATTTTCACAATGAGCTAGAAGGGAAAAAAATTGTTGAAATACTACAAGCGTACGCACATACAACTAGGGTTCTTACTAACGAAGAAGAGCAAGAGATGTTGAAGCTTGCTCATTCCATTCTTGGGAGTGTAAACGTTCTTGTCCAATGTGCTTATACGTATAGCCATATGATGAATCATAAGATAATTGAAACAGAAGACGAGAAGGAAGCTCATGTCTGTACAGAGTACTTTATCTGGTATAACCGCTATAGCATACTTGCTCTTAACTTAATAAAAATATGTGAACCAAATAAAATAGAAGAAAATGAGTATTTTCAGTGCTTATTCGTTCTTGAAACTGATAACGAAAACCACTTCATAAAAAAATCACTTAGTTCATAATTATTGAAGCCATTTAAGCGCACTCTGTTGAGTTGGTCGAATTTACCCCCGTGATACAACACGGGGATTCACGACGAACAGCATTTGAAGAATGGATAACTTCTAGTAGGACAAAACCCCATGAACAGGATATGAATGAGTAAAAGGTGGGGCATAAACCATTTAGATCAAATGCTCTAAACTGGTTTTGAACAAAGCCTTCTTAGAGTAATCACGTAAAATATGTGATCACGTAAAATAGAAAAACTCGGATAACTTTTGCTATCGGAAAGTCGCTCAGTGAGGTGTCCAGTTCTGCTGGTTCAGATCACTACAAGCCTTAAATCGTGATTATTCCAACTTCTGATGCTTTAGACAGGTACATTAATGGGTTGTTGGTGGGCTCTTTCAATGCTTGGCCTCTTGACACAGAAACTTCTAAACCAGACACAAATCCAGCAAGAGCACCAACCGCAGTTGCCATAGTAAAAGAATAACCTGTGAACATATCGATTCCAAAAGCCGGTAATGCTGCCCCCCCGAGGTTAGCCAAACCTGTTGTTTGAATTAGGTCTTTCCCAGAAAGTTTGTATTGAACGTCAATATCAAACTTATTGAAAATACGGAATCTTTCCTTTGATACTTGGTCAAGGTTATTGATCGAGTTTTGAAATCTAGTTATTGCTTGTTTGCCCTCAAGAGTTTGATCGGGTGCAGATAACACTTCTTTATACATTTCATTTATGCAGTTATGTAAATCACCTAGCTCGTCACTTCGGTAATCTTTGAATTCAAGTATCTCGTTAATATTCACCGAACGATCAGGAACAGGAAGCACGTTAGTCAAGCCAAAACGAATATGATCGTTTTGCTCGGACAACTCAGGAGGTAAGTAGAACTGATTACAATCAGATTGATGAATAAGCCAATCAACATTAGGATCTTTGTTGAACATTTTAGCTAGTTCAGCTTGCTCTAATAGCATTGCATCAGCAATATCTTGGCTAGAGTATCGTCCATTGCCAAAGCTCAATTTAGGTCTCAGAACTTTTCCTGTTGCGACGAGGTCTTCTTGGTCGGGAATACCGAAAGATATGAGGTTGTTGTCGGGAACAATCATCTTGTCCCAGTACAACATATAGTACCTAACCATCTCAGGAGTTAGTTTCGAACTGAATGACAAACCTGTCATGTTGTACTGAATGTTCATCGGTAACGCAATAACACCTCTTTCCATCATATTCCCCATAACCATATAGATAAAAGGACATTGTAACCCATAAGCAATTAGTTGCAAAAGCCGCTTGAGTCTACATATTAAAATTTGCGCTCGGCGAAGGCATCTGTGCTTAAGCTTATCAATAATCGAGATTAAAAAAGGGGCAGATCTGAGCTAGTGGTACTTTGAGAGAAAAGTGCCACGAGTAAAACTTCAGATCTATGAAGCCTCTGGACAGAAATGAGTATCGGAGAACCAAGTATTAGCAAATCACGAATTAGCATAAGTATGGAAAGTCACTAAGCTCACTGTCCAGTATTGATGGTGCACATCATTGTCTTGCTTTTACACAAACCTGACATTGATGAATGCCAGAAGCTATCGATATAAATATCAACATATTGTATTATTACATCCGTATTTATACTTATTAGGATTTTCTATGTTGATTCATGAATTTTCGAATAAGGACGTTACCGCTGAGCATGTAATTTTAGCTCAAGCAATACTAGCAGGGACTGCTCAAGGAGATAAAAGTAAAGCACAGCGCTTTATGATTTTTGTAAATGAGATTCCCGATGCGCCGACTGTGCAAAACCTGATTCCTCGCTTTAGTCAATTTATGAAGCGCTTTAAAGCCAACTGACATTCAGAATACGTTACACAGGGATGTGTAATTAAGATCACCAATTCCCCCTAACCACTACCTACTTTTAAACACTATCTGACCCTATGCTCGCTCTATATCTAGCGATTATTGTCGGAGGACAATAGAGTTTGATCAATTTTAAAAACGTTTCTGGACAAAAATAATTTAGGGCAATTACTTAAATTGAGTATGTTCGAATTACCTTTTTTATGGCAAACCAAACAATTAGAAATAGGCTAACTTGGAGCTTTGCTAAAGATTATTACTACATTTGTATTGTAAATTCACAGGTGTATACAACCCACCTAAAGTCTCATCTTGTTTGTAGCAAGTAAGGAAAGCGTCTACTACACAGGGGTCGTATAGCTTATTTCGGCCTTGTTCTAAGGTATTGATAGCTTTCTCCGCTCCGACAGCCTTCCTATATGGTCTATCACTTGCCATAGCATCGAAGGTATCTGCAACAGCTATAATCCGAGCCTCAAGTAAAATTTCATTCCCTTTGATTCCGTTTGGGTAGCCCGAGCCATCCAACCTTTCATGGTGCTGTTTGATCATTTCGACGATTGGCCAAGGAAAAATTACTTCATGAAAAATCTTTGCTCCTACTTCTGAATGACTTTGGAGTAACTTGTACTCTGCTGGCATGAGCTTCCCAGGCTTATTTAAGATTTGAGACGGGATCGTAATTTTCCCGATGTCGTGAATCAATGCTCCAATGACTAGTCCTTCTTTCACAGAGTCTTCTAGTGAAAGTTTATTAGCTATAAGATCGCATATATGAGCGACATTACGTTGGTGAGAGGAAGTGTATTCATCACGAATTTCAAGCGCACGAGATATTGAGCCTAGCATATTAGTCATAATCGCGATGGGGGTAGAAGAATCAAATTCTAGCTTGTTTTTAGCTAATCCAGATTCAATCTTACTTACCTTTGTTTGTACCTGAGGCCAGATGTCATTGATCATACTGTAAAAATAACTTACGAAGTCATGACTGTATGGTGCGTTGTTGTTGCTTATACCGATGACCGCAACTACGTCATTATTTTGTATTACGGGAAGACTGAAGTGATGAGTTAGTTTTATGTGGCCTTTCGGTAAAGAGTCATCTATGGAATAGTTTGCATCATAGTGGTTGTGTATTACGGGCTTTTTAGTTCTTATACTATCTGCCCATACTCCTGCAGATGATAGTGGATAGTGGGTTTCATAGCTGCAATGGCAATGTTCCAAAACAGAGGTTGACCAAACATTTAATGCGATTTCTTCGTTAGTATGAGAATAGAAGTGGAAATATCCGATATCGCTCTTGGCTTCTTGTACAAAAAAATCAATGAGATCTCGATAGAAGTCATGACTCGTTAAATATTTCTTTCTTGTAAGAAAATCTATACTCATAGAGCTTTCAGTCCGTTAAAATCGATATTGACTTTAAGTCTAGTTCTTTTTCGCGTATTTCATCTGACATTAGCAGAATTTAGGCTGGCTAAGAAAGTGCATGTTCTGGCTGAAACTAATATTGGGGCAGATCTGAGCTAACTGGCACTTTTTGAGAAAAGTGCCACGAGTAAAACTTCAGGTATATGAAGCCTCTGGACAAAAGCTTGTTAGAGTCTGAACTACTCAAACTTCCGCTCCTTATTGTTTGAACTATCAACTACACATAACTATGAATTTTATCTAATGGTTAAATATACTCAGGATCGTTTCAATAAATTTTTCTGGTTCTTCTAGCATTGGCGTATGCGATACATCTTCTAACTTAATTAGCTGTAATGATTTAAATGCGCCTTCAATGCTTTCCCACACCTCAATCGGAGCAATGCTAAAATCTAGTTCCCCATTAATGACGGTGGCATCCAAGTTTGAAGAAAACTGCGTAAGTTCGATATCTCTGAATATTTCTCCCCAAAGCGTATCTAGTAGCGGTGTATTCATTTCAACATCATCCCACAAAGGTAACTCATCAAATGATGCATCTTTCCATCTCATTGGGCCTAATCTACGACAGATATGCGCAAACTTACGTTCTGGCTGTTTGGCAATATCACTTTCTAGTCTAGCCATACTTGTATCTAGCAACTTTTTTCGTTGTTCAGAAGCGTTTTCAGACCAATGAGTAAACTGTTTCTCTTGCATATCACCTGACAGACTTGGCGCAGCACCAACTACAATCAACTTTTCGATCTTTATTTTCGCATGACTTGCAAAGTGCATTGCCATATACGCATGACCTGAATGGCCTAAAACACTAGTTTTAGTTAGATTTAGGCTGTCGCATATTGCTTGAATATCACGAGTGATAGTATCTAAGCTGACAAACTCAACTGGATTTACAGCATCACATTTTGAGAATCCGCGATGATCCACATACACACAAGTAAAGTAATTGTGCAGAGATTCGGGAATGACTTTCTTGTAGTAGTTCACACTACCAATAATTAACAAATGTGGGCCTGTTCCATGCTGCTCGACTTGTAAATGATAATTATCACGATGGACAAGTAAAGGATTTCTATCGTTCATTTATATACTCACTCTGGTTGTTATGGAACCATTCTAGGATATGGTTTAGGCCTATTAAATGAGCTAATATGGGTTTCTATAGCTCAAATTTTGGGATAATCATGTTAGATAGAATTGATAATGTTTGGCTACAATCATTTTTTTCCGTTTATGAAAACCATAGTTTTGTTAAAGCCTCCGAACACCTAGCAATTCCAAGTTCCAACGTCAGCAGACACATCCAACAACTAGAGTCGGTATTGGGTGAAAAGCTATTCTATAGAACAACTCGTAAAGTAACCCCAACACTGATGGGTGAGCGTTTTTTCCAAGAAATTAGAGAACCATTGTACAACCTCAATCAGTCACTACAGCGACTAAGTGAGGCACAGACCTCCCTTAAAGGAAGCATTCGACTTAGTTCTCCAGATATACCTATTATTGGTGAGGTTTTAGCGGATTTTTTAGCCACATATACAGACATTACACTGTACTGTGAGCACAGTACTGCGATTGAAAATGCTATCTCAAACGACCCCGATATTATTATTAGCTGTGAGCGAGGAGAACTCGATGACAGAGATTGGGTATCGAAGCCACTTTGCCAATGGGACACTATTATCTTGGCTTCTAAAGAGTGTATTAACCGCTATGGCTTGCCAAAAAACCTAACTGAACTGGAGTCAATGCCTTGTATATCAAGCTATAAATCTTTTGGAGGTGATCCTTGGATTTTTGCTATTCCAGAGTCAAATGAGTATAAGTCACTATCGCCAAAATCGAGAATAAAAGTAGATGGTGGATTTACGGCAAAAGCTCTTGCACAACGTGGGCTTGGGTTTGTCGCTCTGCCCAGTAGCTTCTGCTTAGATGAAATAAAACAGAATGAATTACAACAAGTTTCTGTAGATTATGATTTATCTCCACTGACAATATTCATTCATCATCGTGCAATAAATTTTCATTCACACATATCAAAGTTACTTGTAGATTTCATCGCCGAAAAATTATCTTCTAACTCATAATGGGGCGTGCGACGTGAAGTCGTATGAAGCGCTGTTCACCGCTTAATGTGTGAACCATCTGTATCACCAGATGAACCTAAGGCTCTGAATAAAGTAGCGAGTCTGACAATGTAACGAAGATTGGCTATTAGCCAATCGGGATCTGAATCGTGAGAGAACGATCCTCCTGATAACCACAATCGGGTGAGTGCTAGGTAGTCAGTATGATGAACAGAAGTGAATCCGCGTAAGGTGCGTTATGTGATGAAACAGCGGAAGTGGTTAATACGCTGTAGCCAAAAGGCACGAGAGTCGGAAAGAGATTGCCCCATGCTCTTTCGTGATCATTGAACTCTTCGCACCATAGCGGGCATCTACCCTGACATTGCGCAACATACGGAACACGGTAAGCCTGTATCACTCCCTTTGGGAAAGCCTATGTGGCCGATAGTGATGCAGGTATAGGAGGTTGTAAAAAGCGAAGGCTGCATTGTAACGATGCAGATACAGACCTGTGTCTGATCACGAAAGTGAGCCCACTTCCGACTGGTCTCCCGTTGCGAGAGAATTTGAAGAACTTTATTCAAGGAGAAACGCAAATGATGATTTCAAAAGAGATTAGTGCCTCTCCTGACAGCATTCAATGGCAGTCAATCGACTGGAAATCTGTTGAGTCGCACGTATTAAAGCTCCAGATGCGTATCGCAAAGGCAACTCGAGAAGGTAAACACGGCAAAGTGAAAGCTTTGCAATGGATACTGACTCACTCGCGTTCAGCAAAACTTCTTGCTGTTAAGCGAGTGTCACAAAACAAAGGCAGTAAAACGCCTGGAATAGATGGTGTTATCTGGAATACAGATACACGCCGCATGAAAGCAGTTAATCAATTGAGTCGAAAAGCTTACCAAGCTAGACCACTCAAGCGTCTCTATATCCCCAAAAAGAATGGCAAACTTCGACCACTGGGTATCCCGTGCATGATAGACAGAGCGCAACAAGCGCTTCACCTATTAGCGTTAGAGCCCGTATCGGAAAGCCTTGCAGACCCTAACAGTTACGGTTTTCGACCAAAACGCAGCACGGCTGATGCTATCGGACAGTGTTTCATCTGCCTGAGTCAGAAGCGTTCAGCGCAATGGGTTCTTGAAGGGGACATCAAAGCCTGTTTCGACAAAATCGGGCATCAATGGCTGATGAATAATGTTGCCGTTGATAAGCGTATGTTGGGACAATGGCTAAAGTCTGGCTTTATAGACAAAGGGCTGTTCTATGACACCAACAAAGGCACGCCTCAAGGTGGGATTATATCCCCAACCTTGATGTTAATGACGCTCTCTGGTCTCGAACAGCAAATTAAGTCTACCGCTCTCAAAAAGGGAGCAAGAGCCAACTTTATTGGATACGCCGACGATTTCATCGTCACTTGCGCTTCAAAGGAAGTGCTTGAGAACGATATCAAACCGTTGATTGCTGACTTCTTAGCTGAACGAGGCTTAACACTCTCCGAAGAGAAAACGCACATCACTCACATCAACGATGGCTTTGATTTCCTAGGTTTTAATCATAGGAAGTACAAAGGAAAATTGCTCATTAAGCCGAGTAAATCCAACACGTTAATGTTCTTAAGTAATCTGCGTGAACTCATCAAAAAGCACGTAACCCTTCCAGTGAATGATCTTATCAAACTGATAAATCCGAAACTCAGGGGATGGTCGAACTACTATCGACACTGCGTGGCAAAACAGATATTCGGTTATGTAGGTCACAAACTATTCCATACGTTATGGCACTGGACGAAAAGGCGTCATCCAACAAAGTCTAAAACTTGGATCGCCCTAAAATACTTCATCAACCGTAAAGGACAATGGCAGTTTCACGGTTGGCAGAAGATCATGGATATGGATTGCCAGTTCAATCTCTTCCAAATAGCTAAAGTGCCGATAGAAAGACATGTGAAAATCCGAAGTGCAGCGACACCATTTGACCCTCAATACCAAGAGTACTTGGCAAAGAGAAAGTCCAAAAGGCTAGCCCGTAACTCTTGGAAAGAGCCTGTCCCGACTGCGTTATAAGTTGCTGGGTATCATTTGATGCCTTTGTGGAGGCTTGAGCCTAGTGCAGTGAAAGTTGCACGCTGGGTTCTTAGGGAGACGGCACTTGGTAACAAGTGTCGTCCACCCGACAAAGACGTGTTTGCCGAGATCGGCGTCAGCACGTCTTTGGACAAAAGTGTGTCAGTGCTTCTCCTAAATTAGTAATTCATAGATAACTACAGGTATGGAAAGTCGTTAACTTTATGTCCAGTATAAATGGTACAGAACAATTGCATAAACGAGGTTAAAAGAGACATCCGATACGCCGAATCAACTTACTTTTTTAACCTGTGTATCCCTCAGTGAACTCGATGCTGATATAAATGTTGAACGTATAGAAAGTAATTTAAATAAACACTCGAGCTCTTACACCAAACACCCATGCGCTGCTTTCGTTGGAGAATGCTGGTTCTTTGATGTATTGAATATCTGGCGTAATTTGTACGTGATCGCCAAACTGCATGTTGTAATAAAGCTCGGCAGCCATTTGGTCTTTTCCTGCATTCAAGAACGTTTGCAACGTATCGCTGTTCGTTTCTGACCAGTTCACTGCTAATCCGAGGTTATTGGTCGGTTTACCAAGGCCAAAGTAGCCTACACCAACTGATAACGATTTGTCATACAGCGCAACATCACCTTCCGATATACCACCACGAACAAACGACATCACTTGAGGCGTAACAAATTGGCTCCATGAGAAATTCACACCTTGACCTGACTCACCACCTACGACTGTACCATCAACCAATACCGTTGAAGACAAACTGTGTCTTGAGCCCGCATCCATATGCCAAAACGTCACGTGGAAATTGTCGGTATAAATTTGCTCTTGTGATGCCGTCCAGCCAAGTTCTAGTGTGGTAAATAACGTCGTGTCGTTAAACAGCGTATCAAAGCCTTCAAAAATATCATCCGACTTACCTTTAGCATCGGCAACTCCGCCTACAACGTAGAAATTTTCCCCCAGCATATGACCAGCAGATAGCGCTAGAACACCATCATCAGGTAATCCCATTGCCCCTGCACCCGTTGAAAACGCAAGGTTGGTAAAACCTGACCACGGACTCGCCAACGCATAAACATCCGCATAGTTGGTAACATCTTGCCAACCGACAATGATCGTCCCTTTGCCATCGTTGATTTTTTGCTTCCAGTTGAGGTCGGTCACGCGAAAACCTTGATCACTATACGCCGGGCCAATCATACCAACGTAGCCGATTTGATCTTGCCCAAGCCAAGCAAACTGCTTCGGTGACGTATCTGTGTATGAGTGTCTGTGCTCTACCTTCCAGACGATACTGCCGCTGTTTTCTGTGCTTTTACCCGTTAGGTGCCAAGAACCATAAACACGCGCTACACCAGACGAAGCATCAACCGAATCACCATTGATTCCATCTGGTGACTGCATCGCCAAAGAGAAGTAATCCGCACCAAACGTAAAGCCCTCAGCCGCTAACGACTCGCGCCAATCGAGTTGCTCAGACTTCTGCTGCGCTATGGTATTTTCAACCGAGTCTGGGCTATCAAAATTGGCAGCCCAAATAGGCCCAGAGCCCATAGTGGCCACTATCGCTAAACTTAGTGAGGACAATTTCATATTCATTAAA
Organism: Vibrio sp. QJM3NY_27; assembly: GCF_057785955.1. Taxonomy (NCBI): domain Bacteria; kingdom Pseudomonadati; phylum Pseudomonadota; class Gammaproteobacteria; order Vibrionales; family Vibrionaceae; genus Vibrio; species Vibrio sp. QJM3NY_27. Next base: position 805,408 of record NZ_CM173511.1, read on the forward strand.
GCTTCTCTCATTATCTCGACTTCCTTTCGATGAGTGTAGAGTTCATATTGGGCAAATATAGGCATTTTGCGACATTGAAGAGCATAGCTCACTTTCCTAAGCCTTTAGTGACGAGCCTCAAACATTGCGCTCTTATCCTTCCCATTGCTCAAACTATAACTCACACGTCACTTAATATACTAAATAATGCTCTATACTTAGTTGAAATTATTAACTATTTCAATACAATCAAATAAAACAATTATTAAACATTACACATATTGGATAAGGGACTACCATGCGTAAATTACTCCTTGCGACGACCATTGCCTCGCTCTCTACTGCGGCAACCGCATCTGTTGAAACCAAAGATTGGCACGAATTTGCATCTAAAGACGCTCAAAGATATGTCGCCGACAACATCGTACTCGACTTCTACGCTTCTCCAAGCGGTACAGGTTTTAGCAAAGATTCTGAAGTGGCGAACTATATTGATTTGGCTCATGAGCGTGGCATCACTGGCGCATCGGTGACCCTTGGCGCACCACATACACCTAACCTGCTTGCGTTTAAATCTGAGCACGGAAAATGGACTAAAGCGTCTTCTTCAGCAAAAACACCGATTCGTTACGTTAAGAGCGTCGATGATTTTCAAAAAGCGCACGACAATGGCGAGTACGCCATCATGTGGGCAAACCAAACCACCATGCCGTTAGAGGGCGATGCAGCAAACGTGGCAGTCATGGCTGAGTATGGCGTCAAAACCATGCAGCTCACTTACAACGAAACCGAACTGACAGGCTCTGGCGTGATTTCAATGATCAACGGAGATACCAGTGGTTTGACTGAGTTTGGTAAAGAAGTACTTGATGAGATGGTGAAACACGGTATTACCATCGACCTTTCTCACACATCTCACTACACTACGCAAGGCATTACAGACTACATGCAGAAACACCATAAAGGTGTCCCTGTCATCTACTCTCACTCTCCTATCGCCTCGACTTATGGCTGTGAACCACACGAGACCTTGACGGAAACAGAGAAGCGCATGGCGAAGAAGAACCTCAAAAAAGGTGACCCAGATTTTCGTCTAGCGGCTTGTTACCGCCTACTTTCGGATGAGCAGGCTAAAACAGTGGCTGATATGGGCGGTGTTATTGCAGTGACCGCGACTGAGTGGATGATGGATGGTGTTTGGCCTGAAGACATTACACCTAAGCAGTTTGCAGAAATGATTGATGGAGCCGTCAAAGTGGTTGGTATTGATCATGTCGGTATCGCAACCGATGATATGATGACCACAGCGAAAGTCGTGCCTTTCACCATTGCAAATCCAGATAAGTATGCAGACAACGGCTACATGGTCAGTGCTTTTAACAAAGGGGCGACGGGCTGTGCTGAGTTGTCAAAACACATCGCAGGCGTTGTTGATAGTTTATGGGCGATGGGTTACTCAAATGACGACCTCGCTAAGCTATTCGGTGGTAACCTATTACGCGTTTATGAGCAAACTTGGAAATAGAGTCTAACCGCTCTTTTTCGTAACAAGACTTAACGCTCACAATCAAACATTGTGAGCGTTTTAGTATGTGAATAGCCACAAAAGTTGAGATAGGAGAGTGTGAGTTGATCCCTCTGATCCATAAATACGCAGTCATTACTTTTATTGAGTCTCTCAAACGTGAAGTAAATGATGTTTGGCCATTGGTGAAAAGTGCCAACGTTCCTATTTATTTAGAAACCAGTTCAACTCAGTTCACGTCATTTTCTGCCTTTTCGACGTTACTTAAAGAGGCGCATGATAAGTTACCCTCTACAACATTCATCGCACTAATGCAGCAGTCTGCGGAAAGGTTCATTGAGCAAACTCTACCTACCAATGATCAAAAAATACCTTTATTACAGCACCTTGTAGAATACATACCTGTCCATTCCATTACCTTAAATGAAAGCGCCAGTTCTTACTCAGTAGAACTTGAAACACCGCAACAAAGCTCGTCTCCGTTCTTGGCTGAGCTCTACTTGTTAGTCACCGTGCACTGTTGCTGTAAAAGGATAGATGCCCATATAGGCGCACCGATTAAATATCACTTGAAGCACACTCATGCCTCTGACCTTGAGCAGCTCAACATCGACAGTCGCACGCCCCAGTTCTTAGGCCAGCAGTCCACCGCTCTTTTCTACGAGCAGACCGTTAAGCTTGAATCAAACCTCAATGTCACTTATCCCGCAGTGTTTCATAGTGAACCGCGCAATTATGCAGACCAGATCTCCGCTGTGCTTGAAGGCTATATTGGGCGAGAGAACCTCTCTATTGAACAACTGAGCCAAATCATTGAGGTCAATGAGCGCACTGTTCAGCGATATTTAAAGAGCGAGGGTTATACGTTCAGAAGAATCAAAGAGTCACTAAACATCACTTTTGCAAAACGAGTCTTAGTTGAGCGCAATGCCTCGATTTCTGATGTGGCAGAACATCTTGGCTATGCTGACACCTCTCAATTTATCCGAGCCTTTAGAAAATCTGAGAACACAACGCCACTGCAATGGCTTAAACAGACTCGACAACCTTAACAATTCACTGCGCTGTCATACATTGTCGTAAATTGCACATTTTGGCCATTTCAAATCGATATATTTGCACTCGTAAACTAATTCGAGGGCAAACAGATGAAAAAGCTACTTATCGCAACGTTAATCTCCGCAGCAACCTTTAATGCACACGCATCAATTGAGACCAAAGATTGGCACCAATTTGCATCTAAAGAAGCCAAGCAGTACGTTGCTGACAATATTGTGCTCGACTTCTATGCCTCGCCAAGCGGTACAGGGTTTAGCAAAGATTCTGAAGTAGCGAACTACATTGATTTAGCTCATGAGCGTGGCATCACCGGCGCTTCTGTTACCCTTGGTGCACCACATACACCGAACCTGCTTGCGTTTAAATCAGAGCATGGAAAATGGACCAAAGCCTCTTCTGCGGCAAAAACACCGATTCGTTACGTTAAGAGTGTCGATGACTTTCAAAAAGCGCACGACAACGGTGAATACGCGATTATGTGGGCAAGCCAAACCACCATGCCGTTAGAGGGCGACGCAGCAAACGTGGCAGTCATGGCGGAGTATGGCGTCAAAACCATGCAGCTTACCTACAACGAAACCGAACTGACGGGTTCTGGTGTGATTTCAATGATCAACGGTGATACCAGTGGTTTGACTGAGTTTGGTAAAGAAGTACTTGATGAGATGGTTGAGCATGGCATTACCGTCGACCTTTCTCATACTTCTCATTACACAACGCAAGGCATTACTGACTACATGCAGAAACACCATAAAGGTGTGCCTGTCATCTACTCACACTCACCAATCGCCTCTACTTATGGTTGTGAACCACATGAAACACTGACGGAAACAGAAAAGCGTATGGCGCAGAAGAACCTGAAAAAAGGTGATCCAGACTTTCGCCTAGCCGCTTGTTACCGCCTTATTTCTGACGAACAAGCGAAAACTGTTGCTAACATGGGCGGTGTTATCGCTGTGACCGCAACCGAGTGGATGATGGATGGTGTGTGGCCTGAAGATATTACGCCTAAGCAATTTGCAGAGATGATTGATGGCGCAGTGCAAGTAGCAGGGATTGAACATGTGGGCATCGCAACCGATGATATGATGACCACAGCGAAAGTCGTTCCTTTCACCATCGCTAACCCAGATAAGTACGCGGATAACGGCTACATGGTTAATGCCTTTAACAAAGGTTCTACAGGCTGTGCTGAACTGTCAAAACACATCGCAGGTGTCGTCGATAGCTTATGGGCAATGGGTTATTCGAATGATGATTTAGCCAAGCTATTCGGCGGCAACCTAATGCGAGTTTATGGGCAAACATGGAAATAAAACGGGCCTAATTCCAGACTATAAAAGTAATGCTCACAGCTAAAATGATGTGAGCGTTTTTATTATTCAATCATAATAAATAGGAGAACTTGGATTGATCAATCCAGTCTACAGTATGCGGCTATTACCTTTGTTGAGCAGTTTAACTATGGAGTGAAAGATGCTTTATTACTGAAGTGTGATGTCCCTGTTCCTATCTACGTGAGACGAACTCAGCGTAATTTACGTCATTTTCTGCCTTTACAAAGCTGCTTCAAAAGGCTCTGTCCGATAGTCATCACGAACCACCTTTACAGAGACTCATTGAGCTTACTCCTGTCAAACCATTAAGCGGAGAGTTAAACATTGGCAAAAAATTTAGTATTCAATTGGAGGAAGGTGAACCCTACGAAATAGGGTTCGTTTCGACTAACAATCAGTGCCTTCTGAAAGTAACAGTGCGTCTTCTAATTCCACACCAAGGTAGCGGATCGTGTTATCTACCTTTGCATGTCCAAGTAAAAGTTGAACCGCACGGATATTTTTTGTTTTTGCATAGACTAATGTAGCTTTGGTTCGTCTCATCGAGTGAGTTCCGTAACTATCAGCATTTAAACCAAGTTTTTTTGCCCATTGACGAATTATAGCTCGATAATACGAATAGCTAATGGGTTGGTTCTTGTGCCTACAACTAGGAAATAAAAAACTTTCAGGTTCAAGATTACTTGTGATAAGCCAGTGGCTAAGGCTTTGTTGAGTTCGTGGTGAACACTTGTTTTAGTTTTCTGCTGTACGCAATGGACCCGTTCAAAAATAGAACCTTGAGATGATACGTCATAGACATGAAGGTTTAATAAATCACTTGCTCTTAGCTTACTATCAATAGCCAGATTTAGAAGTGCCAATTGCATGAGGTTTCCCTCAATTTCTAACCTTGTTCGTATACGCCAAATTTCCTCTAACCTGAATGGCTTTTTGACTCCAGTTAAACGATTTTTGTTAAGTACTTGCATGATGAGATCCTTGCATGGTTTAGGAATTTAAACCATAGCAAGTGAACTATTGTATCCTTGCTTCATGCACTGATTAATCCGAAGGGAATAATCATTAATTAAACTAATGGAAGACGAATTGAAATAGGTATTTACAAATCCATTTGAAACTCATCTTGGGGCAAAAGTGACTCACATCTTTACAGTATCTATGACCCAGAAAGACGTAGGGTAAAGTCTTGGCTCTTAGCGAGGTTTTTACTATTGGTCGTAAAATTAGTGACTTAGCCGAAAATTCTGTGATGGTAAGCATCCTTACTCCCACTGGCAAATTTTCTTTGTAGATATACTTCTCGATAGCTGGTTGGATATACAGTATAATAATGAGGATATTTGTGGAGCTCAGTTTGTTTGTAATGAGCTTTTGGGTAACATAAAGCTAATGGTGACTTTAAGTACTTGGTTGCCTGTGTTTTGGGTGTAATGAAAATGCTGAAAAAAATCATACACATAGACCTTGACTGTTACTATGCCGCAGTTGAAATGAGAGATTATCCTGAGTTAAGGGATATACCATTGGCGATTGGTGGCTCCCAGAATCAGCGTGGTGTGATCTCAACATGTAACTATATTGCGCGAAAATATGGTGTTCGCTCTGCAATGGCGACCGCTCATGCTCTGAAACTATGCCCAAATCTAATGGTTATAGGTGGAGATATGGAAAAGTATAAGGCTGTATCCAAGCAGATCCATGCAATCTTTGCTCGTTATACCGACCTTATTGAGCCTATATCGCTTGATGAGGCTTACCTTGATGTGACAGATTCTCAACTATTTAGGGGGTCGGCAACATTAATCGCAGAGGATATTCGAAAGGCCATTGAATCAGAATTAAACCTTACGGCCAGTGCCGGAATAGCCCCTATCAAATTTGTTGCAAAGGTCGCTTCCGATATTAATAAACCAAACGGAATTTGTGTCGTAACTCCAGATGAAATAGACAGATTTGTTGACGATCTAGAATTAGGCTTAATTCCCGGTGTTGGTAAGGTAACACTGGAGAAGCTGCATAACCTTGGTTTGTACCAAGGTATTGATGTTAAAAATTACGACCAACACATGTTACTCAAACATTTTGGTAAGTTTGGCAGTTCCCTATGGGAGCGCTGCCATGGAATTGATCGTCGAGAGGTAACACCAACAAGAATTAGAAAATCCCTTGGTGTTGAACGGACATTTGCTCAAGATATTCTGACTGAATCAGAATGCCTAGAAGTTATTGAATCACTATATGATGAACTAGTGAGACGATTCAGTAAGGTTTCTCATGATAAAAGAATAATCCGTCAGGGTCTTAAACTTAAATTCGATGACTTCCAGCAAACAACGGTTGAACATAAACAAATCAGTCTTGATAAAGCTTTTTTCTCTGCTTTATTAAAAAAAGCTTGGGCGCGAGCTAATGGCCGAGGAATTCGTCTTATTGGATTAAGTGTAGGGTTAGAACCTCAGGAAGGTCAGTCCAACACCCAGATGACCCTCAAGTGGTGAAAATGTAAGTGTAAATGAAGCGTTTGCGAGGCATTTATCTTACGAATCTCGTGAATTTTCTGTAAGTGGATTATGTAAGTATATTTTTTAGTTTAACTATATATTTTTAAAAATTATTTGCTCATTATCTCACTAAAATTTACATTTTTTACCCGATAGTCTTACCACGCAGCTGTAGAAATGCGAGATAACCCATCTTATAGAAATCGCCCGCTCGCCGTCGGGGGACATGAAAAACAGCGCGGGGTTTTGAGTACATGTAATTACGAAGCTCGCAAGTTTGGTATTCGTTCTGCAATGCCAACAGGAAAAGCGCTGCAGCTTTGCCCCAACCTGTTGGTTGTCCCTGGGAGAATGTCGGTCTACGTCGATATATCGAAAAAGATCCGCGAAATTTTTTCTCGATACACATCCATCATCGAACCTCTTTCTTTGGATGAAGCTTTCCTTGATGTCACCGATTCCAAGCAATGTCATGGTTCGGCCACACTGATTGCAGAGGCGATTCGTCACGATATCTGGAATGAACTCAACTTGACCGCTTCGGCTGGCATCGCTCCAATAAAGTTTCTAGCGAAAGTAGCGTCAGATATGAACAAACCTAACGGACAGTTTGTGATTCCTCCACAAGACGTACAAGCCGTGATTGATGAGCTCCCACTCGAAAAGATTCCCGGTGTTGGCAAGGTCAGTATCGAAAAACTGCATCAAGCAGGCTTCTTTACTTGTAAGGATATTAAGGAGTCTGATTATCGCGATCTATTGCTCAGGTTTGGCCGTCAAGGTGCATCACTATGGAAGCGCAGTCATGGAGTTGATGACCGAGAAGTTATCATCGAACGTGAACGAAAATCGGTAGGTGTGGAGCGCACCTTTACTCAAAACATTTCTACCTACGAGGAATGTTGGCAGGTGATCGAAGATAAGCTGTTTCCTGAGCTTGAAACTCGTCTCGAAAAAGCCAGCCCAAGTAAAGCGATCATCAAGCAGGGTATTAAGCTCAAGTTCGCCGATTTCCAGCAAACCACAATTGAACACATACACGCCTCTCTTGATCGCGAACACTTCAAAGAACTGTTAAGTGAAATACTGAAAAGACAACAAGGGCGAGAAATACGCCTGCTTGGTTTGAGCGTGATGCTACAACCCAAAGACCAGATGCGTCAGTTGAGTTTCTTTTAGGCTGTCTTGTTTAGAGAGCAATAAGAATAGAGGGTAAGTGAGAATAGAGAGTAATGAGATGTGCACTGACTAGACTTCATAGCCTAGCCAGTTTCTATATCAATACGTGAGATGCCTTACCTAGGAAGTTGCTTAACTCGCGCTAAGGTATCACTGAATGGTTGCTGTTCTAGCTTACCATAACCGACCATTTTGCTGGCTTTAAGCTTGGTTGAAAGCGGGGTTGCTATTCCGCATAGAAAACGCGTAATGGCTTCGTCGGTGATCAATTGTTGGCTCTTAGATACAAATTCATGAATCCATGTCATTACGGTTTCGTCGTCAACGGGTTCAACATCGACGGTTGGTAATATTGCCACCTCACCACGGCATACCGAGCAATGACCACATTTTTTTGGTGCCTTATCATCGGCAAAGTAGCTCGCTAGGCGTGAGCTTAGACAAGTGTCTGCCTCAAAGAAGCTCAGCATTTGGTTAAGACGGTTTATTTCACTGTTCTCTTTTTCTTTAAACAATTCAGTTAGACGTTCCGATAACTGCATCATGTCTTCAGAGGTGTTGTGGATCGCATATACATCTGTGATCTGCTTACTTTCCAACTCAATCCAACCTTGTTCATTGAAATAATCGATTGCCGCAATCACACGTTGACGATCTGTCTGGAAATGTGTCCACAGCGCATCGAAGTCGACTTGGCACCAGACTCTGGCTTGAGGCGAGCACTGGAAAATCGCTTCGACAAAATGACGACGTTCGCCTTGGAACTGTTCGGTGATCTGCTGTTTCGGGCGAACGAACTTAAATTTGTAGTCAGCAAAGTAGCTGTACTTCGGCTCAATTACACCTTCAATTTCAAGATACACCAGTAGCGTTTTTAGCGGTAACTGACGAACGTTGGATTCACGTGATAGCTGGTTAAGCATAATCTCCCATTGGTTTGAGCCAGAAACGCCAATGTTTTGATTTTCGTAGATTTCTTTCAATACTGCTTGGGTCGATATGTTGTCTGGCGTATCGCCAAATACGAAGTTCTCTAGTGTACTGAGGCCGTACTTGTTGGCGAGAAGAATACATTCTGAAGGCTGGCCATCTCGGCCTGCTCGACCGATCTCTTGCGAGTAGTTCTCTATCGATTTAGGTAAATCAAAGTGGATGACTCGGCGAATGTTGGATTTATCGACGCCCATACCAAACGCAATGGTGGCCACGATACAGTTCACGTCATCATTCATGAATTGATGTTGAATTACATCTCGGTTTTCAGGCTTAAGACCTGCATGATAAGCAACAGCATTTACGCCAGCGTTACGAAGTTGCTGAGCCACCATCTCTGCTGTTTGTTGAAGGGTGACATAAACAATAGTCGGAGCAAGAGAAGCTTGATTAACGACGTTGCACAAGGTTTCTAGTTTGCTGGTTTGCTCGCAAGGTTGAATTGAGAGGTCAAGGTTTTCACGATAGAAACCGGTAACGACAACTCGATCTTCATCGATATCAAACTTAGACTTCATATCTTGGATAACTGATGTGGTCGCGGTTGCTGTCAGCAGCAGTACCTGAGGAATATTGAGTTGTTTTTGGTACTGGGGAAGCTTTAGGTAGTCTGGTCTAAAGTTATGTCCCCATTCTGAAATACAGTGCGCTTCATCGACCACCAGTAACGAGATCGGCACTTGGGAGATAAACTGGCGAAAGCGTTCGTTCTTCAAGCGTTCAACGGAGATCATGAGGATCTTGGTGTCTCCGTTACGTACCGACTGCATCACTTGTTGGGTGGTTTGTCTGTCTTGGCTTGATTCGATTGCAGCTGCGCTAATGCCTTTGCTGTGCAAGAAGCTGAGCTGGTCTTTCATTAAAGCTAACAGTGGCGATATCACTAAGGTTAAATGTGGCAATGCTAGCGCTGGCAATTGATAGCAAAGCGACTTACCTGATCCGGTTGGGAATATGGCCGCCGTCGAATGACCAGATAGAACATTATCAATGACTTGCTTTTGCCCATTACGCAGTGAGTCGAATCCGAATACTTGTTTTAACTTCTGCTCAATCATTTATGTTCTACCTGAATTATTAAGTGTCGTATTGATGATAAAGCGAGCGTCCATTCATGATAGCGTCGCTTGATGAATCAAATGTCTTGCACCTGATTGTACCTAATTCTATTCTGTAGCTCCTATAGAAAAGCACCCCAATAGTATGAATAAGTCTGAGCTTCGCCAAATAATCTTAGAGCAACTCGAATCCCGGTTAAGCATCGCACAATCTGCGACTCAGCGAGCTATTGATGCTGCCACCGATGAAGAGACCGTGCCAGAGCACAAGTACGATACCTTAGCGTTAGAAGCCTCGTACCTTGCCCATGGACAAGCGATGCGGGTTCAAGAGTGTGAAGATGACATCCAGTGTTACCGAAACCTCGTATTACGAGATAGTGAAAGAATTACCGTCAGCAGCTATGTTGTGGTCATTGACGAACATGATGAACATAAGCACTTTTTCCTAGGGCCAAGAGTCGGTGGGCTTTCTGTTACATGGAACGAAAATGAGATTGCCATCGTGACGTCGAATGCACCATTTGGTCAGGCTCTAATGGGCAAAGAAGTCGGTGATGAAATTGAGTTTAGGGTCGCTGATAAACAGTTTTGCTATGAAGTAGTATCGATTGACTGAATGACAGGCTTATAAATATAAACGTTTTTCTGACAAAGAAGCATAAACTAGCGGTATAGTCGTTGGGCAGATTGATGAGAGGGTGTTATGAAAAAAAGCGTATTAATTGCATCATTAACAGTGGCTACCACTGTTGTGAGCCTGCCAACTTTTGCAGCTCAGTGTCGAGTTGATTTGAAAAATGAACTACGAATTGACGAGCAGAAAGTCGAAATCCATCAAGTAAATGGTGATACAGCTATTCTGGATGGCAATAACGATCTTTATATTCATGGTGAAAAGGTCGCACTTGATGCCGACCAACAAGCGGCAATTGAAAAATACCGCGACAGCATGAATGAGTATTTACCACGCGCAAAACAAATGGCGAATGACAGCTTAGCCTTGGCGAATGATGTTATTGATGACATCGCTGCCAGCCTAGATTCTCCAGAGTCGTTTGATAATGTAAAAGAATCAATGAAAACGTACTTTGCTGAATTAGAGGCTCGTTATTATAAAGATGGCGAGTTAGTCCTACCGGCTAATAGTTTCGATTCGATGGCCAATGGTTGGTCTGAAGATTTCGAAAAGGCTAAGGAGATCTTTAACCAAGAGTTTATCTCCAGCGCTTTTAATGCGATGTCAGAAAAAATGAAGCAAGACGGCGGACTAAATCTGACCGAAATGGCTGATAGCATGGCTGAATTAAAGCTTAAAGTTGAAGAGCGAATGAAAGAACACTCTCAACAAGTGCAAGAGGAAGCGAATGAGTTCTGTGATTCACTTGATGAGATGGCAGAACAAGAGCAAGAGCTGCATGAAATCATTCCGAACCTAAAAGACTATCAAGTATTCACGATCTAATCTGAATTGACTGATGAATAACAAGAGCACCGTTTGGTGCTCTTTTTGTATGTATGTGCTTATGGATGTAGGTGTTTATGGATCTATGAATTCAGCCGCACGAGCATTTAACCCGATATATTTTCTTCGTTTCTTCGTTTCTTCGTTTCTTCGTTTCTTCGTTTCTTCGTTTTCCTAGGTCTACATCTTGACTGATCGTTATTTGGCGAACGATAACACCGGTAGATTGTTAACTTTGCGGTTGTAAATAGCGCATTGATTGTAAAAATTAGAGAATTGTTCATTTATTGGTTGTACCTATCATTGCTTTTGATTACTGTACTTCTAAACTAGTTCACTGATTTTTGATGCGGGCAATATGGACCAACAATCTTCCTCTTCAAGAGAGCATTTTAGCTCTCGTTTGGGTTTTATTTTAGCAGCGGCGGGTGCAGCTGTTGGCTTAGGTAATATTTGGGGTTTCCCAACTCAAGTTGCCAGTAACGGTGGTGGCGCTTTTCTGCTTGTTTACCTAATCATGATTTTCGTGGTTGCTTTCCCGATGCTGGTGGTTGAGATGGCGATTGGCCGCCATGGTCAAGCGAACCCTGTCGATAGTATGCGCTCGTTGACGACAAATCCGTTAGGTAAGAAAGTCGGTGAATTTGTCGGTTGGATTGGCCTAAGTGTCCCAAGTGCCGTGTTAGCCTTTTATAGTATTGTCGGCGGTTGGTTGATTTGCTTCCTAATTGGTGCAGTCGCTGATCTGATGGGTTTAGAGGCTGCTGCTGATTGGTTTAAAGGCTTCAGTGTTGAGCGAAACGTATTTGGCACTGTCGCATTCTATGTGCTGACTATCTTGATTGTTCAGGGCGGTGTTAAGCAAGGCATCGAGAAATGGTCGACTCGTTTGATGCCTGCGCTATTTGTTTTGTTTGGCTTACTGTTTGTTTACATCATGACGCAAGCTGGCGCGCTGGAAGGCCTGAAACATTACCTAGTTCCAGACTTTGAGAAAGTTTGGGACAGAAAACTGATTCTAGCGGCAATGGGGCAAGGTTTCTTCTCGCTGACTATTGGCGGTTGCTCGATGTTGGTTTATGGCTCTTACTTAAGTAAGAAAGAGAACCTGCCAAAAATGGCAATGAACGTTACCTTAGTCGATACCGCTGTTGCGTTTATTGCGGGTTTAGTCGTCATGCCTGCAATGTTTGTAGCGATGCAGAAAGGGGTACAAATCTACGCTGAAGATGGCTCATTATTAAGCTCTGACACGCTAGTATTTACGGTTCTGCCGTTGATGTTTGATAGCTTAGGCGTACTTGGTCAGATCTTCGCGATTGTTTTCTTCTTATTGCTAACGATTGCAGCACTGACTTCATCGATTTCGATGCTTGAAGGTCCCGTAGCACTAGTGAGCGAGCGTTTCAATACCAGACGAACGCCTACTAGCTGGGTAATTGGTGGTGTTATCGCGTTGTTTAGTGTGGTGATTGTTTATAACTTTGCCGCGATGTTTGGCATGGTTGCGATGATAGCGACTCAGTACCTTCAACCGGTCGCAGCACTGATGTTCTGTGTGTTTGGTGGTTGGGTATGGAGTCGAGCTTCTAAGGTGAAAGAGCTTGAGCAAGGTTGCCCTGATTTCCAATTGGGTCGGTTTGGTAAGGTTTGGCCAATGTATGTGAAGTTTGTGTGCCCAATCCTAGTCGCAACGGTTATCTGGGCATCTTTCGGCTAACGCTGATCCCTATCTGGACTCTCTGTAAACCCTCATAAGAACTTGAAACGTTAAGCACAGAGCCACTCATGAAGAGTGGCTTTGTTGTTTTTAAGTGGCACGAACAAGATAGAAAAAAGGCGCTGAACATAATAGTCAGCGCCTTCGTATTTCTAGTTAAGCAATCGTGATTACTTAATTTCCATACCTTGAGCCTGTAAGTCTGCATGGTAAGAAGAACGTACAAACGGACCACAAGCGGCGTGAGTGAAGCCTAGCTCTAGAGCAATTTCTTTCAGCTCATCGAACTCAGAAGGCGGCACGTAGCGTTCTACTGGTAAGTGGTGACGGCTTGGTGCTAGGTATTGGCCTAGTGTCAGCATCGTTACGCCATGTTCGCGAAGATCTTTCAGTACTTGAACGATCTCTTCTTTCGTCTCACCAAGGCCCATCATCACCCCTGATTTTGTTGGGATAGTTGGGTGCTGTTCTTTGAATTTCTTCAATAGATCAAGAGACCATTTGTAGTTCGCACCTGGACGCGCTTTGCGGTATAGACGCGGCGCTGTCTCTAGGTTGTGGTTGAAAACATCTGGCGGGTTGTCTTTCATTAGATCAAGCGCAACGTCCATACGACCACGGAAGTCTGGTACCAGCGTTTCGATACGAATATTTGGGTTTTGTTCGCGAATTTCACGGTTACAGTCAGCAAAGTGTTGAGCACCGCCATCACGCAAGTCATCACGGTCAACTGAAGTGATTACTACGTACTTCAGTTTCATGTCTTTAATCGTCTTAGCCAGTTTCTTCGGCTCTTCTGCTTCAGGAGCAACAGGGCGACCATGGGCAACATCACAGAACGGGCAGCGACGAGTACAGATAGCGCCAAGAATCATAAACGTTGCCGTGCCGTGGTTAAAACACTCGGCTAGGTTAGGGCAAGACGCTTCTTCACAAACTGAGTGCAGGTTGTTTTTACGCATTGCTGATTTGATTTCTTGAATACGATGGCTGTCTGAAGGAAGTTTAATCTTCATCCATGCAGGCTTACGTAGAACTTCTTTCTGTTCAGCAGGCATATTCTTTACGGGAATTAATGCCATTTTGTCAGCGTCACGATATTTAACGCCTTTTTCCATTTGGATTGGTTTGCTCATGATTTTATGCTTCTGCTGTAATGTTACTGGTGGCTTGAATGTCTACTTGGTCATAGCCGAGTAGTTCTACTAGCTCTTGTATTAACTGTTGCTCAACGTTTTCTAGTTCACTTGGTCCGCCGAGTTGGCTTACCTGCGCCATTTCCATGCCTTGGTAACCGCATGGGTTAATGCGTAGGAATGGAGACAGGTCCATATCGACGTTGAGTGCTAACCCGTGGAACGAGCAGCCACGTCGAATACGTAATCCGAGTGAACAGATTTTCTTGCCATCGACATAGACACCAGGAGCGTCAGGTCGGGCAGTTGAATTTATATTGTAAGCTTTCAGAGTGTTGATTACGAGGTTCTCAATATGAGTCACCAAATCACGTACTCCGAATTTTTTGCGGCGGATGTTAATCAAAAAGTAAGCGACTAACTGACCTGGGCCGTGATAAGTCACTTGGCCACCGCGATCGCTTTGAATGACAGGGATATCACCAGCATTTAGTACATGCTCGGCTTTGCCTGCTTGTCCTTGAGTGAAGACAGGGTTATGTTCAACCAACCAAACTTGGTCTACGTCTTCTTCTGTGCGTTCGTCTGTGAACTTATGCATGGCTTTCCATACAGGTTCGTAATCCTGACGGCCTAATTTTTTTACGATTAGCTTATTTTGCAAAGTAGCACTCCCCCAAGGATTAATAAAGTGAACGCATTATAAACGCGAAACATGATTCTAACTACAGACGGACTGCAAGGTTTTTCAACTTTCTTTGTATTTATTGAAAATTAAGTTGAATGAATTTGACCTAGATAGGGTGCTTCAAACAAAAACAGCGGCAATAAGCCGCTGTTTTTCATGTGTAATCGGAGATTACAGAACCATACGAACGATTTCTATCTCGCCCAGTTCTTTATAAAGCGTTTCTACTTGCTCAATTGAAGTCGCCGTAATATTTATAGAAACAGAGTGGTAGTTACCTTTCGCACTCGGTTTTAGCGTTGGGCTGTAGTCACCAGGAGCGTGACGCTGGATCACTTCTAGCACTAGCTCAGTAAGTTCTGGCTTTGCATAGCCCATTACTTTGTAAGTGAATGAACAAGGGAACTCTAAGAGATCTTTTAGTTTTGCATCAGAATTGATGTTCATGAATAGCTCCAAAAGGCTAGACTCTCGCAAATTGGCGAAATGTCGATAAAAAGCGTGTTCGGTCAACAGACACGAGTAATAGGGCGGAATATTACGTGTAAATATCTCTGAACTCAAGATCAACAAAAGCCGCACATGGCGGCTTTTAGTTCGTCAATGAGTAAATAATGAACTTACTCATTGAGTTAGCTTTGCACTGAGCTTGTGTATTGCTTAGAGCAAAGCTTTGACTGGTTTAGAATAAACCCTTAAACAGCAATACTAGGTAGTCCCATAGACGACTAAATAAGCTGCCTTGGTCTACATCTTCAAGTGCAAGTAGTGGGTATTCAGCAACGTCTTCACCATCAACTTGGTAGAATAGTTTACCGACAACATCGCCTTTGCTGATTGGTGCTTCTAGTTCCTTTTCAAGAACGAAGCTTGCTTTTAGGTTCTTAGCTTGACCACGAGGTAGGGTAACGAAAGTATCTTCGTCGACACCTAGTGCAACTGTATCCTTGCTACCCATCCAGATCTTCTCTTCTACGAAGGTTTCACCGGCTGTGTGTGGCGCCACTGTTTCGAAGAAACGGAAGCCGTAGCTAAGCAGCTTTTTGCTTTCTGTTTTACGAGCGTTAGCATTTTTAGTTCCCATCACAACAGCAACTAGGCGCATTTTGCCCTCGGTTGCTGAGCTTACTAGGCTATAACCTGCCTTGCTTGTATGGCCCGTTTTGATGCCATCAACGTTCATGCTCTTATCCCATAACAGACCGTTACGGTTGTACTGGGTGATGCCGTTGTAAGTAAATTTTTTCTCTGAGTAGATACGGTACTCATCAGGAACATCGCGAATCAGCGCCTGACCAAGTAGCGCCATATCATAAGGTGTTGAGTATAGATTCGGGTTGTCTAGACCGTGCACGTTAGCAAAGTGCGTGTCTTTCATGCCGATAGAGCTTGCCCATGCGTTCATTAGGTCAACGAATGCATCTTCAGAACCAGCAATATGTTCAGCCATTGCAACAGTAGCATCGTTGCCTGATTGAATGATGATGCCACGGTTCAGTTCTTCCACTTTAACCGTTGTGCCCACTTCAATGAACATTTTCGATGAATCTGGGAAGTTTTTAGCCCAAGCATTTTCACTGATTACAACATCGTCGTTTAGATTGATGTTGCCACGTTCTAGCTCTTGGCCGATCACGTAGCTCGTCATCATCTTGGTTAAACTTGCTGGAGAAAGTTGAGTGTTCATCTCTTTCTCTGCTAGTACTTTGCCTGAATGGTAATCCATCAGAACAAAACCTTTAGCGGCGATTTGCGGTGCATCAGGGACTACAATTGGAGCGGCGAATGACGATGTAGCTATCGTTGCAGAAAGAGCAACAGAAGTAGCAAAAATCGATTTAACAAGTTTATTAGATTTAATCATTTTGAATGCAATTATTTGGTGAACTATTCATATATTAACAGAATCACTCTGTCACACCAGAGCGCTGATTACCAGAAGTAACTGTTAGATTAATTAGCGGGTTAGTGTGTGTTTTTTTATATAAGCTGACGGGTAACCCATTAGCTTAACTTGTTCTAATTTCTCTTGAGTCAGAGCATAGTCATGAAATGGCCCAAGCATCAGACGGTAGTTATCGTCATTTGGCTGCAAGAACGTTGCTACAGCTAGCTTTTCGCCTAGATCTTTAGCTAACTTCTCGGTCCTATCTTCATGTGGAGAGGTGGCGACCTGAATAATAAATTGAGGCAAAGCGGCCTTTTTATTCGCGTCGGTTGGCATCGCCACTGTGATGACTTCTATCTCAACATTTGCGGTGCCGGTTCTCAAGACATCGAGCTTGTAAGCTGCCGCATAACTAAGGTCAATGATTCGGCCTTCGTGGAATGGGCCTCGGTCATTGATACGAACAATCGTCGCTTTATTGTTATCGGTATTCGTCACTTTTACATAGCTCGGAATCGGCAATGTTTTGTGCGCTGCCGACATGGAATACATGTCGTAGATCTCGCCATTTGAGGTTAAATGGCCATGAAATTTCTTACCGTACCAAGATGCTTTTCCTTTCTCGGTAAACCCTTCGGTTTTTTTTACGATCTTGTAGTCTTCACCACGCAGAGTGTAATTAGTGTTTCCGCCCAAACTATAAGGTTCATATTGAGGGTGAGCGTCTTCTAAGTGCTCCACCGATATAGGTGCATCCGGTGCAATATCTGAATCAATATCGTAGCGACCGGTTGGCTTTTGTGAAGAACAGCCGTTGATTAAAATCGCTAAGCCTAGGATAGAGGCTATTTTTTTGATTGGCAGCTTATCAAAAGATGCTTTTTTTGGAAACGTTGTAATAGACATCGATTAGGTCGCCTTTGAGAATGCTTTTCTGTGTGTATGGATCGACATTAAAATACCAAAACCAGCCATAAGGGTAACCATTGAAGTACCGCCATAGCTAACGAGAGGTAGAGGAACACCAACCACGGGTAGAATACCGCTTACCATGCCAATGTTTACAAAGATATAAACGAAGAAGCTCAGTACAATACTGCCGCCCATCATTCGACCAAATGCCGTTTGAGCTTGGCTCGCGAGCACTAAACCCCGTCCAATAATGAATAGGTAGATAGCAAGCAAGAACAAAATACCAATCATGCCCCATTCTTCGGCAATTACCGCAAAAATGAAGTCAGTGTGGCGCTCTGGAATGAATTCCAATTGAGATTGAGTACCTTGTAGCCAACCTTTTCCTGATACACCACCAGAACCTATCGCAATCTTACTTTGGATGATGTGGTAGCCCGCACCTAATGGATCTGATTCAGGATCAAAAAGGGTTCTTACTCGTACTTTTTGATATTCACGCATCAAGAAGAACCATAATATTGGGATAAATGCCCCTAACGCTATGGCGGCACTGGCAATGATTTTCCAACTTATACCAGCCAAGAATATTACGAAGATACCGGATGCGGCGATAAGGATGGATGTACCCAAGTCGGGTTGCTTAGCGATTAAAATGGTAGGTACAAACACCATCACTAGCGAGATCGCTAATGTTTGAAAGGTTGGCGGCAGTGATCGTTTACCGATAAATCGAGCCAGCATCAAAGGTACCGCAAGCTTTAATAGTTCAGAGGGTTGGAATCGAACAAAACCGAAATTTAACCAACGTTGGGCACCCTTAGATGCTTCACCAAAGAACAACACGCCCAAGAGTAAGATGACACCACCTGCAAATAACAGCGGGGCCAAGGTTTCATAGGTACGAGGCGAAAGTTGCGCTAGGAAGATCATGACACCTAAAGACAGCACCATACGCATTGCTTGGCGATCCATCATCGCAAGACTTTGTCCGCTGGCGCTGTACATGATCAATAAGGCAAAGCCCATCAACACCAGAATACCGAGCAGTAATGGTAGATCGATATGGAGCCTTTCAAACAAGGCTCTATTTCGTCCAGTAGAAGGATCAAGTTTCATTATTTTGTTGCCTTACTTTCATCTTCTTCAGCGAGAATAATATGGTCTAATATTTTTCTAACGACAGGGCCGCCATTTGATGAGCCACCACCTGCGTTTTCTAATACGATAGTCACAACCGCTTCTGGATCTTCAAAAGGAGCATAACCCGTAAAGAGTGCATGATCGCGTAAATGCTCTGCGATTTCGTCCGCGTTGTATTCTTCGTCTTCTTTGAGACCGAATACTTGCGCAGTTCCTGATTTACCAGCGGTTTGGTAAGACATCTTTTGGAATGAACGTCTTGCAGTACCTTTCTTACCGTGGTTTACCAGTCTCATGCCTTCTTGCGCGATATCCCAGTATTTCTGCTTAACACCAGTGATTGGAGGATAAGTTTCGATCTCTGATACTGTTTGGTCATCGAATGGCTGACCATTATCGATCGTCGCACGTAATAGGTGAGGCGCTGTTACTTCACCTTCGTTGACCAATACGGACGTGGCTTTAGCGATTTGCATCGGTGTTGCCGTCCAATAGCCTTGTCCGATACCAACAGGGATGGTGTCACCTTGATACCAAGGCACACGGTGTCTTGCCATTTTCCATTCACGAGTTGGCATGTTGGCTTTACTTTCTTCGTAAATATCAATGCCTGTGTAGTCACCAAAGCCGAATAACATCATCCATTGAGATAAACGGTCGATACCTAGATCAAAGGAGATTTGGTAGAAGAAGGTATCAACTGATTCTTCAATCGCTTTCTCTATATCAACAACACCGTGTCCCCAACGTAACCAGTCGCGAAACGGCTTGGTTTTGGAGTTAGGTATTTTCCAATAGCCTGGATCATTACGCGTTGTATTCGGTGTAATCACACCTTCTTGTAGAGCAGCAACGGCAATAAACGGTTTGATCGTAGAAGCTGGTGGATAAATACCCAATGTGGCACGGTTAACCAAAGGTCGATCTTTGTTCTGTAGTAGAGCGTTATAACCTTTAGAGGAGATACCATGTACAAAGGCATTTGGGTCGTAGCTTGGGCTAGACACCATTGCTAACACGCCATTGTCTTTCGGGTCAAGAACGATGGCAGAGCCACGGCGTCCATCGAGCAGTTTGTGCACGTATAACTGAAGATTGATGTCTAAGTTAAGTACAATATCTTTACCCGGAACCGAAGGGACAAATTTTAGTGTGCGAATGACTCGTCCACGGCTGTTTACTTCAACTTCTTGATAACCCGCGGTGCCGTGCAGCATGTCTTCGTAGTAGCGCTCAATACCAAGTTTACCGATGTCACGTGTTGCTTTGTAATTGGCGTCTTTTTCTTCTCGTACTAAGCGTTGTATATCGCGATCATTGATGCGCGATACATAGCCAATAACGTGAGTCAGTACATCACCATACGGATAAAAACGTTTTAATGTGCCTGTTACCTCAACACCCGGAAATTTATGCTGGTTTACAGAGAAGACCGCAACTTGCTCTTCGGTGAGCTGATTTAGAATAGGCACTGACTTGAAGCGTCGTGAATTGCGGCGGTCGCGATTAAAACGCTCGATACGTTCAGGTGGAATCTCGATTAACGTTTGTAGACGGACGAGCGTGTCATCCATATCTTTGATTTTTTCGGGCGTAATTTCTAGGTTGAAAACGGGGCGGTTTTCGGCAAGAAGTACACCGTTGCGATCGTAAATCAAACCACGGTTAGGTGCGATTGGAACGACCTTGATACGGTTGTCGTTAGAACGGGTTTTATAGTCTTGATATTGGTTGACCTGAATGTTGTACAGGTTAACAACCAACATCGACATCATGACTATGATCCCCGCAAACGCAACAAAAGCACGACTAGTAAATAGTCGTGCTTCTGCTTTGTAATCACGGATTTGGCTACGTTTACGTAACATTAACGCTTATTCTCGATGATAAGGGTGGTTAGCAGTGATGCTCCAAGCTCTATACAAGCTTTCCGCCATGATAACGCGTACTAATGGGTGAGGGAGAGTAAGCGCCGATAGAGACCAGCTTTGGTCTGCAGCCGCTTTACACGCAGGCGCTAATCCTTCAGGCCCGCCAATAAGGATAGAAACGTCGCGTCCATCCAACTTCCAACTTTCCAATTGTTCTGCCAGTTGTGGGGTATCCCACTTTTTACCTGGGATATCAAGCGTGACAATGCGGTTGCCTTTTGGCACTGCTGCCAACATTGCTTCGCCTTCTTTTTGAAGAATACGTGCAATATCAGCATTTTTACCACGTTTTCCCGCAGTGATCTCAATGAGTTCTAATGGCATATCATGAGGGAAGCGGCGTTTATATTCTTTAAAGCCTTCTTCGACCCACTTTGGCATTTTTGTACCAACTGCGATTAACTGGATCTTCAACGCTTAGCCCCAAAGTTTTTCTAGTTGGTACAGCTCTCGATGTTCTTCTTGCATAACATGAAGCATGCTTGTTCCCATATCTAGAACAACCCATTCACCTTCTTGCTGCCCGTCCATGCCTAGTGGTTGCATACCAGCTTTACGCACTTCATCGGCAACGTGTTGTGCGATAGAGGCAACATGGCGCTTAGAGGTGCCAGTACAAACAATCATGTAATCAGTAACACTTGATTTGCCTTCTACATCGATAGTCACAATCGATTCTGCTTTCATGTCGTCGGCTTTGTCTGCAAGAAAATCTTTTAGTTCTTCACGTAACACGGGGTGTTCCTTTAATCTGAATTTAGCTTTTTAGGATCTGTTGACCCTAGAATATACCACGCTTTTATACGTGAAATGGGATTGAAGCTGAAGGGATACAAAACTCTACGCTTAACTGATGAATTAGTGGCCAAGGCGACTGTTCATATTGAGTTTTTGTCATCAATTCGGCTTGAGTCAGCAACGCAAACAACGAATGTAATTGAGAAATCGAAACTCTTGTTAGCGCAGCGTTATAAAGAGGCTTTTTAGATTGCCAGATACGGTGTTTTTCGAATACTTGGCCGATCGGCATCTGTTTCATTTGTTGCTGCATTTGTAATAGCAAGGCAAGTTCACGTTGTATGCTACGCAGTAAAATGACTGGTTCTACACCTTCAGCTTCCAGTTGTCTTAGAATTCGTTGTGCACGATTACCTTTTCCAGCCAGTAACGCGTCACTCCAATGGAATGGAGTAAAGTGGTTGT
This sequence comes from Vibrio sp. QJM3NY_27, assembly GCF_057785955.1. Classification (NCBI taxonomy): domain Bacteria; kingdom Pseudomonadati; phylum Pseudomonadota; class Gammaproteobacteria; order Vibrionales; family Vibrionaceae; genus Vibrio; species Vibrio sp. QJM3NY_27. Next base: position 827,128 of record NZ_CM173511.1, read on the forward strand.
GGCGGCTCAGTGATTCTTCTAAGCGTACTAGGGTAAGTTTTCCGTCAGGGTATTGGAGCGCTAGCTTTTCTAGGCTTTGAGTGAGAGCAAATAGGTTACCCTCGTGCCATTGTGCCAGCATTTGAATCGCTTCAGGGTCTGGAGATAAGCCTATTTGACGGCAGCGCGCTTGGACAAACTGAGGTAAGCGGCTGACATCTGGCGTTAGGCAACTGATCCAGTGACCCTGATTAGACAGTGCTTTAAACCATTTAGCACTTTCTTGAGCCTTGGTTAACTTCGTACCAATCAAGACCAACAGAATATCGCTGTGGATATGCTCTGAGATTGCCAGTAACTCTTTGGCTATCGCCGCATTGACCCCGGACTCTGGCAGTTCAAGCTCGATGATTTGGCGGCTAGAGAACAGGCTTAATGCTTGAGTACAGTCATAGACTTGATTCCAGTCCAGACTGTTATCAATAGCAAAGCGGTGACGTTCATCAAAGCCTTGCTGTTTTGCAACCTTTTGAATCGCTTCTCGACTCTCTTGTAACAACAAAGGCTCGTTACCGAAAATGAGGTAAACATTACTTAACTGTTTAACAAGTTGCTCTGATAAGCGGTCAGCAAAAATACGCATCAAATAAACCTATTGTTCAGCTGATTCGACGGGCTCTGTCGTTTCCGTAGAACTTGGATCTATTTCGACGTTCTTGATGTTGTATTGTTTCTCAAGCTCTTTCACTTGAACGTGTTCAAGTTGGTCTAGGTTCATACTATCAGCTGCGATGTTCGCTTTTAGTCGAGCCATCTGACGAAGAATTTGGCTTGTTGCAAGCTTACGCATTTCATCTTCAATCATGTCGCGCTCAACCGATTTCGCGAGTGCAGTTAACGGGTTGTCTAGGTAACTACGGGTTACGCTCGTTGAGAATGTTTTGTCTCCAAGCTCTGGTATCGTTACACGATAAGATGCATTGAAGGTTAGTTCTATTTCTGCCGCACGAGTGTTTTGGTATAGGGATAATGTTCGCTCACCAACGCTTTCACCAATAATGTGCAAGTTAGGTGTGTTTTCTGCGGGCGGTACGATTTCTACATCATTCATACGTAGCTGACCTTTCATCATACGTGTAAACGTACTGTATTGGTCGTAACTGGTCACAGAGATCTTGTTGAGTTCTTCTGGTACAGAATAGTCACCACGCAGGTGGAAACCACAGGCACTCAGTAGGCTAACGGTTAAAACAACAACAGTAACTTTCAATGAAGATAGTGAAATCAGGCGCATTATTTGATGGCTCTCATGAAGGTAGAATACTTATTTAAAGGCTTTAATTCGTTAGAACTGTTGAGCTATGAATCTAAAGCGCTTAAATAAGTAGACAGGGCGATGTCGCACCCTGTCTAAAGACTGCTGAAAACAAAATAAGTTCGCTTCAGCAGTTATATGTGCAGACTAAAGCTGGTTCGCTTTAATCTGCAACTGTAAGTTTGCCAATGTTAGCTAGCAAATATTAGTTAGCTACGATGTTTAGAAGCTTACCAGGTACGAAGATAACCTTACGGATCGTTAGGCCATCTAGGAACTTCTTAGCGTTCTCATCGTTTAGACCAAGTTCACGAACTTGCTCTTCGGTCGCATCAGCAGCAACAGTCAGTTTCGCACGTAGCTTACCGTTGATCATGACAACGATAGTCTTCTCGTCTTCAACTAGCGCTTTCTCATCGAAAGTTGGCCATGTTGCTGAGTCTACGTTTGATTCACCCAGTGCAATCCACATTTCGTAAGAGATGTGTGGAGTCATTGGGTAAAGCATGCGAACGACAGCTTTTAGCGCTTCATCAAGGATTGCACGATCTTGTACAGACTCTTGAGGTGCTTTCGCTAGCTTGTTCATCAGTTCCATGATCGCAGCAATGGCAGTGTTGAATGTTTGGCGACGGCCGATATCGTCCGTTACTTTCGCGATAGTCTTGTGGATATCACGACGAAGTGCTTTCTGATCACCAGATAGCGCAGAAGCGTCAACAGATTCAGCTGCACCTTTAGCAGAATGAGCGTGAACCAATTTCCAAACACGTTTAAGGAAGCGGTTTGCGCCTTCAACGCCAGACTCTTGCCACTCAAGCGTCATGTCTGCAGGCGATGCAAACATCATGAATAGACGTACTGTATCAGCACCGTACTTGTCTACCATCTCTTGCGGGTCGATACCGTTGTTTTTAGACTTAGACATTTTGATCATGCCTGAGTGTTCAACGTCGCGGCCTTGGTTGTCGACTGCTTTTTCAATGCGACCTTTTGCGTCGCGGTCAATAGTCACGTCAGTTGGAGCAATCCACTCTTTCGTGCCTTTCTCGTTCGTGTGGTAGAACGCATCAGCCAGAACCATGCCTTGACATAGAAGCTGCTTGAACGGTTCATCAGATGTCACGTAACCCGCATCACGAAGAAGCTTGTGGAAGAAACGAGAGTAAAGCAGGTGCATACATGCGTGCTCGATACCACCAACGTATTGGTCAACTGGCAACCAGTAGTTTGCTTTCTCTGGATCTAGAATGTCGTCAGCTTGTGGTGAACAGTAACGTGCGTAGTACCATGAAGATTCCATGAACGTATCGAACGTATCAGTTTCACGTAGCGCTGGTTCGCCATTGAATGTGGTTTCAGCCCAAGACTTATCCGCCTTGATTGGGCTAGTAACGCCATCCATTACCACGTCTTCTGGAAGAATGACTGGCAGTTGGTCTGCTGGTACTGGGTGAACTTCACCGTCTTCAGTGGTTACCATTGGGATTGGAGCACCCCAGTAACGCTGACGAGATACACCCCAGTCACGCAGACGGAAGTTTACAGTCTTCTTACCTTTGCCTTCTGCTTCAAGCTTCGCAGCAATTGCATCGAATGCTTCTTGGAACGCAAGACCATCGAATTCGCCAGAATCGAACAGTACACCTTTCTCAGTGTAAGCCGCTTCAGACACATCTAGCTCAGAACCGTCTTCAGGTTTGATTACTGGGATGATATCGATGCCGTACTTAGTTGCGAATTCGTAGTCACGTTGATCGTGAGCGGGAACTGCCATTACCGCACCTGTGCCGTAATCCATAAGAACGAAGTTCGCTACGTAAACAGGAACAACACGACCGTTAAGAGGGTGGATAGCCGTTAGGCCAGTATCCATGCCTTTCTTTTCCATCGTTGCAAGTTCAGCTTCAGCCACTTTAGTGTTACGACACTCTTCAACGAATGCAGCAAGCTCAGGGTTGTTCTTAGATGCTTTCTCCGCAAGAGGGTGACCTGCTGCGATACCTACGTAAGAAACACCCATTAGTGTGTCTGGACGTGTTGTGTACACTTCTAGCGGCGCTTCTTCACAGTTAACAGCGAAAGATAGTTCAACACCTTCAGAGCGACCGATCCAGTTGCGCTGCATGGTCTTAACCATTTCAGGCCAACCTTCAAGGTTGTCTAGATCGTCTAGCAGCTCTTGAGCGTACTCAGTGATCTTAATGAACCACTGTGGAATCTTCTTTTGTTCTACTGGAGTATCACAACGCCAGCAGCAACCGTCTTCTACTTGCTCGTTCGCTAGTACAGTTTGGTCGTTTGGACACCAGTTAACAGAAGATGTCTTCTTGTAAACTAGGCCTTGTTCGTAAAGTTTAGTGAAGAACTCTTGTTCCCAACGGTAGTACTCAGGCGTACACGTTGCGAATTCACGTTTCCAGTCGTAACCAAAGCCTAAAAGTTTAAGCTGGTTTTTCATGTATTCGATGTTTTCGTAGGTCCACGGAGCAGGCGCTGTGTTGTTTTTTACAGCTGCGTTTTCTGCAGGTAGGCCGAATGCATCCCAACCGATTGGTTGCATTACGTTTTTGCCTTGTAGACGTTGGAAACGAGATACCACATCACCGATGGTGTAGTTACGCACGTGACCCATATGCAGTCGGCCACTTGGGTACGGGAACATAGAAAGACAGTAGAATTTTTCTTTATTTGGGTCTTCACTTACAACGAAAGTCTCGCTGTCATCCCAGTGTTGTTGAACCTTTTGTTCAATCTCTTGCGGGTTATATTGTTCTTGCATCGATGGTATCCGGTTATCTTGGAATTTGTGAGTTCGGTTAGAACAGAATCTTACAGATCGTCATAGAATACCTAAAGGAGCTTAGTACAACAATAGTTATACCCTTCATACTTGCAGTTGCAGCACGGTTGATTGCGTAAATTCAACCAAATTACTTAGGACAGCTATACTTAAGGGTATGAATTGCATTTGTTTGTTAGGAACTGGTCGCTTAACTACGGACCCATTTACTAAGATAAAGCTTGGTCATCTTAAGGAGGTCGTTATGCCGAAGAAAAAAGCACTCTATGAAGAAGTCGTCGAAGAGGTGATAGAAACGCTGAAGCATAGTCCTGAAGAGCTTAACAACAAAATCGAAACGTCAGGTAAGTATGCGAAAGCAGCCAATGATATGACCAAAGATGAGCTCTCATTGATCTCTGCCTATGTGAAGTCGGACTTAAAAGAGTTTTCCGAAAGTTATGAAGAGAGTAAAGGTGGTCCATTTTATTTGATGATCACAGACTCTATTTGGCAAGGATTGCTGGATATCACTGATCGCACTAAGGTGGAATGGGTTGAACTGTTCCAAGACTTAGAACATCAAGGGTTGTATCAAGCGGAAGAGGTTATCGGACTCGGGACGCTTGTCTGTGATGAGTGCGGACATCAAACTGAATATAACCATCCAACGACGATTATTCCGTGTATTAAATGTGGCTCGACAGGGTTTAGCCGCAAAGCGCTTAAGCCGTAAATACTGGCGGCATAGCATCTTCAACTTTACACCGTAGTAATAAAAGGGTTGACTGAATCAGCCAACCCTCAACAACTTTCCGTCGAATCTCGAATCTAGTCTTTTCTTCTCATAAACCAGCCAGCTACCAAACTAAGCAACGCCCAGATATACAGTGGCCAAGTACCGACCACGTGATAAGGGGTTTGACCATCCGTTGAAATGAGTTCAGCTTTCAACACTGCGGTTTCAAACTGCGGTATTTGCTTGATGATCCTGCCTTTGTGATCCGTTACTGCTGTTACACCATTGTTGGTTGAGCGAATCAGCGGCTTACCCAGCTCCAGAGCACGCATCTGTGCGATTTCCATATGTTGCAACGGGCCAATAGAGCGACCAAACCACGCATCGTTAGAGAGTGTTAAGATAAAGTCAGTTTCATCTGTTACGTTCTGCCTAACTTGGTCATTAAAGATGATCTCATAACAAAGCGCCGGTGCTAGATGACGTCCATTTGCCACGATGTTTGGTTGAACAAAGTCGCCACGGCTAAATGATGACATTGGCAAATTAAAGAAAGGTGCTAATGGGCGCAGGATATCTTCAAACGGAACAAATTCACCAAATGGTAGAAGATGATGTTTATGGTAGCGTTCGTCTGGATCGTAGCTGTATTCACCGTATGGATTGACACCTAGAGAAAGAACGCTGTTGTAGTACTTCTTATCTTCAGACTGATTGAGTACGCCAGTGATGATTGAGCTGTTGTTCATCTTTGCTGCGCTATCTAAGTTACGTAAGAAAGATGGAATCTCAACTTCGAATGCTGGAATAGCAGCCTCAGGCCAGATGATGATATCCGCTCCCCAATTTTCTCTGCTTAGGTCGGTGTACTTCATCATGGTTGGCCAGCGATGACTCGGCAGCCATTTGCTGTCTTGATCGACGTTGCCTTGAATCAATACTACTGAGGTTGTTTTCTCAGGGTTCGGTGTCACCCAATCGATGTTTCGAATACCGAAACCCGCACTAAAGACAATCGCAGGAATAATGCCGACACTCCACGCCTTATTTATGACTGTATAAGCGAGTGCAGAGGCTGACACAATAATCGCAAACGTCACTAGTTCGACACCACCAATCGGTGCGAATGAGCCTAGTGGAGAGTCGATTTGGCTGTAACCTAGCCATAACCACGGGAAGCCAGTCATTACCCATCCACGCAGCCAATCACTGATTAACCACAATGCAGGAGCCGCGAGGAAAAAGCGGCTTAGGTTATTAGCAGGGAAGTACTTGTTTAAACTCCAAGTAAATAGGCCGGAGTAGACCGCAAGATAACCGACAAGCAATGCCATTAAGAATAAATTGGCAGCCAGAGGCATTCCGCCAAAGCCATCAATACTGACGTATACCCAACTAATACCAGTCGTGAATTGGCCTAAGCCCCATGCGTAACCAATCCAAAGCGCACTTTTAGGAGAACGGTTGTGGATCAGTAACAGCAACAAAGCTGGGCTGAGAATAGCAAGAGGCCATATTGAATATGGAGCGAATGAAAGGGTTGTTATAGCGCCAACAAAAACGGCCGCAAGCGGCCGTAATAGGCGATGAATAAAGGTCTTAGTCATCTAATTTCTGTCATCTCTTTAGAGAGAAGTTGTTATTCTTCGATAGTCGGAAGAGGCTGCTCGTCAGGGATGGTTACCTGTAGCTGAATCACACGACGGTTATCTGCTGATGTTATTTTGAAATGGTAGTTTCCGATTTCTACAATTTCGCCACGAACAGGCAGATGACCGAGTGCTGTCATTACCATACCACCCACAGTATCGACTTCATCATCACTGAAGGAAGTGTTAAATGTATCGTTGAACTCTTCAATGGTGGTTAAAGCTTTAACCGAATAGGTATGCTTACTCAGCTTACGAATATCTAGCTCTTCTTCATCGTCGAACTCGTCTTCAATTTCACCAACGATTTCTTCGAGGATATCTTCAATGGTTACCAGGCCAGAAACACCGCCAAACTCATCGACAACGATAGACATGTGGTAACGCTCTTCTTGGAACTCCTTGAGCAGGCGATCAACTCGCTTACTTTCAGGAACAACCACGACAGGGCGAATTACTTGTTCGATATCAAATGGGGCACTTTCTGAACCCAAATACTTAAGTAGGTCCTTCGCTAATAGAATGCCTTCAACATGGTCTTTATCTTCACTGATCACTGGGTAGCGAGAGTGTTGAGCATCAGTAATAAGCGCAATCAATGTATCTAAATCATCGGTGCGTTCAACTGTAACCATTTGAGAGCGAGGCAGCATGATATCGCGTACTCGCATCTCTGAAATTTCCATAACACCCTCGAGCATGTCGCGTGTGTCGTGGTCAATTAGGTCATTAATTTCTGAATCGCGGATTACATCTACGAGCTCTTGGCGATCTTTTACTTCACCTTGAAATAGTTGGCCTAGGCGTTCAAAGAAGGACTTTCTACTCGGACCTTCAGATTTTTTACTTCCCTCAGAAGTGGGGGGGTTACCTTCGTTCATGATTTCTCAAAAAATAACGCTATCAGAAGTGTGATAGCACACGTTACAACTCAGATTCCTGCGAAAATCACAGGTTCGATGAGTTATTGTTTCTCTGCAACCTACTTTACTAGAATCAATTTACTTTTCTAGAATATACGGGTCTTCAAACCCCATAGTTTGCATGATTTCTGTCTCGAGTGACTCCATCTCTTCAGCTTCATCATCTTCGATATGATCATAACCTAGCAGATGCAGACTGCCATGTACAACCATATGAGCCCAGTGTGCTAGCAGAGGCTTATTTTGCTCTTCTGCTTCTTTTTCGACAACTTGGCGGCAAATAATGAGGTCACCCAGTAGATCTAATTCCATTCCTGGTGGTGCTTCAAATGGGAAAGACAGCACGTTAGTTGGCTTATCTTTTCCACGATAGTCATGATTGAGCTGGTGGCTCTCTTCTGTATCAACAACACGAACGGTGAGCTCGGCATTCTCTTGAAACTGAGGAATTGTCTTATCTAACCAAAGCTGAATATCTTGCTCGGTTGGAAGTCCTTGCTCATTTTCGACCGCTATTTGCAGGTCTAGTTCAATAGACATCTATTTATCACCTTGTTCTGCAATTACAGAGTTATTTTGTGTTGCTAATTGTGTCGTAACGGCTTGCTGAGCTTCAAGAAGTTTGGCTTCACGCTCTTCACGTTTGCGCTTTTCAAACTCTTTGCGCTCTTTCTGGTCTTTTGCTTCCCACTTCTCGTACGCATTGACGATACGAGCAACGACAGGGTGGCGAACGACGTCTTCAGACATGAAGAAGTTAAAGCTAATGTCATCCACTTCGTTGAGTACTTCAGTTGCATGACGTAGACCTGACTTAGCTCCACGAGGTAAATCGATTTGCGTAATATCACCTGTGATCACAGCGCGTGAGTTAAAACCGATACGGGTTAAGAACATCTTCATCTGTTCTACCGTGGTGTTTTGGCTCTCATCAAGAATGATAAACGCATCATTTAATGTACGACCACGCATGTAAGCCAGTGGCGCAACTTCAATCACGTTGCGCTCAATCAGTTTCTCAACACGCTCGAAGCCAAGCATCTCAAACAGTGCATCGTAAAGTGGACGCAAATATGGGTCTACTTTTTGGCTTAAATCACCCGGTAGGAAACCAAGCTTCTCACCGGCTTCAACAGCAGGGCGAGTCAGCAGAATTCGGCGAACCTCTTGGCGTTCAAGTGCATCAACCGCAGCCGCAACAGCTAAGTATGTTTTACCAGTACCAGCAGGTCCAATACCAAAGGTGATGTCATGAGTCACCATGTTCATTAGGTATTGAGCTTGATTTGGTGTGCGTGGTTTGATGACGCCTTTTTTAGTCTTAATGGTCACTTCTTTGCCGTAGTCGATTTCAGACTCGACGTGTTGCTCCAAAATGCCAGACTCAGTGACCGCCAGATGTACTTGCTCTGGTTCGATATCGATTATGTTGCCTTTAACTGGAGCCGTTTCAACATAGAGGTGTTTGATGATGTCTAAAGCTGCGGCAGTTGTGTGAGGCTTACCGACAATGGTGAAAAAGTTGCTACGGTAATTAATCTCAACACCCAGACGACGCTCAAGGTGCTTGATGTTGTCGTCAAATGGTCCGCATAAACTTGCCAAGCGCTTGTTGTCTGCTGGCTCTAGATTTATCTCTAAGGTAACGATTTTATTGCTCAAATTAGCCTCTCATTTTGTGCCACTCACTCTTAAATAAAAAAAAGAGCAAGAAGCCCGATTGATACCGGGCTTCTGATGGTGATTCCCTATTTCTAAGATGGTCACTTAGTTAGGTAATTTCAAGCTTTGTGTTTGAGCTTTGTGCTCAAACAGTTGTATTACCTATGGCGTAAACGTGGCTACACCTAGCTCGTCTTCACGTTTTGTTTTTTCCATCATTTCTGCTGGAGTCATTACCACGCGTAGACCCATGTCTTTTTCTGTGCGAACTAGCTCACCACGTAGTGAGTTGGTGTACACCTCTGTGATCTTCACGTCTACGAACTGGCCGATTAGGTCTGCAGAACCTTCGAAGTTCACAACACGGCTGTTTTCAGTACGGCCACGCAGTTCCATTAGATTCTTTCTTGATGGACCTTCAACAAGGATACGCTGCTCTGTGCCTAGCATTAGGCGAGAGAAACGCATAGCTTGTGTGTTGACTGTCTGTTGCAGCTCCCACAGGCGATCTTTCTTCTCTTGTGCTGGTACATCACATGGGTAATCTGCGGCAGGTGTACCTGGACGAGGAGAGAAAACAAAGCTGAAGCTCATATCGAAATCAACTTCTTTAATTAGCTTCATTGTATCTTGGAAGTCTTGCTTAGATTCACCAGGGAAACCAACAATAAAGTCAGAGCTGATTTGAATATCAGGACGAGCTTTACGCAGTTTGCGGATAATAGACTTGTACTCGATTGCCGTATGCGGGCGTTTCATCATCGTAAGAATACGGTCACTACCACTTTGTACAGGCAAGTGTAAGAAGCTCACTAGCTCTGGCGTATCTTTGTAAACTTCAATGATGTCATCACCAAATTCAAGCGGGTGGCTTGTAGTGAAACGAATACGGTCGATACCATCGATAGACGCAACTAGGCGAAGTAGTTCTGCAAATGTGCAGATGTCGCCTTCGTAAGTAGGGCCACGGAATGCGTTTACGTTTTGGCCTAGTAGGTTTACTTCACGTACGCCTTGCTCTGCCAGTTGTGCAACTTCGTAGAGCACATCATCCATTGGACGGCTAACTTCTTCACCACGAGTATATGGCACAACACAGTAAGTACAGTACTTAGAGCAGCCTTCCATGATAGAAACGTAGGCTGTTGCACCGTCTGCTTTAGGTTCCGGCAAGTTATCGAACTTTTCGATCTCAGGGAATGAGATATCCATTACTGGCTTTTCGTTAGACAGTGATGACTTAATCATCTCTGGCAGACGGTGTAATGTTTGTGGGCCAAAGATAACGTCTACGTACGGTGCTCGTTGACGAATGTGATCACCTTCTTGAGTTGCTACACAGCCACCCACACCGATCACTACACCTTCTTTTTTATCTTTAAGCGTTTTCCAACGACCAAGCTGGTGGAATACTTTTTCTTGCGCTTTTTCGCGGATAGAACAAGTATTCAATAGTAGTACGTCTGCTTCCTCAGGTACTTCAGTTAGCTCATAGCCATTTGCAGCGTTAAGCAGGTCGGCCATTTTTGATGAATCGTATTCATTCATCTGACAGCCCCAAGTTTTAATTAGCAGTTTCTTACTCATTATATGTTCGCTCGATCGTTAGTTTAATTTAAGGGAGCAAATCGCCCATTATTCATCCGCCAGTAGTGTTTGTCATAATTCGGTATTCAATTTTATGACTGGCTCTAGCGGCAAGCGGCGTATTGTACTGGTTTCAAAACCGACTGACTAGTAGTCTGAACAAATCTCTTATGCAGTGGTTTTTATTATTGTTAACGCCATATACCATAAGGGATAACCCTTTTTTCGAATAAGGTTTTTGGTTACAAGTTAGTTATGAAAAAGTACAATCAAAAACAGTCAAAGAATCAAACTGATAAGTACAAAATATGAACAGTTACGATATTGTGGTAGTCGGTGGCGGCATGGTTGGCGCAGCAACAGCGGTCGGCTTTGCGAAGCAAGGGCTGAGTGTTGCGGTGATCGAAGGTTTTGCCCCACAAGCTTTTGGTGAGTCACAAGCGATGGATACTCGTGTGTCTGCGATTTCTCAAGCATCGGTCGATTTACTTGAAGGTCTTGGTGCGTGGCAAAGTATCGCAGCGATGCGCGTGTGTTCTTACAAGCGTTTAGAAACGTGGGAGCATCCAGAGTGTCGTACTCGATTTGATGCTGCATCACTGGATCTGCCTCGTCTAGGCTATATTGTTGAGAATAGGCTCATTCAACTAGGATTATGGTCTCAATTTGATGCCTACGACAATCTCGAACTGTTATGCCCAGAAAAGCTGGATGAGATTGAGTTTGGTGAAACCAATATCGTTAAGCTTCAATCAGGAGCTGAGTTATCAGCGAAGTGGGTGGTTGGGGCTGATGGCGCGAACTCAGCCGTTCGTCAGCAAGCTGGAATTGGTATTACAGCGTGGGATTACCGACAACACTGCATGCTTATCAATGTCGAAACCGAGCAGCCTCAACAAGATATTACTTGGCAGCAATTCCTACCAAGTGGTCCTCGTTCATTTTTGCCATTGTGTTCTCTAACCTCTGACGGTCAAGAAGTCGGGCAGGGATCGTTGGTTTGGTATGACTCCCCATCTCGTATAAAACAATTATCATCGATGAGCCCTGAAAAGCTGCGTAATGAAGTACTCGCTAACTTTCCTAAAGAGCTAGGTGATATCAAGGTATTGAATTCTGGATCTTTTCCTCTGACACGACGTCATGCTCAATCATACTCGAAGAATAATTGTATTTTAGTCGGTGATTCAGCGCATACGATTAACCCTTTAGCAGGGCAGGGCGTCAACTTGGGCTTTAAAGATGTTTCAGTACTATTGGATATCACCAAAGAGAAAGGTGAATTGAATCAATCTGTGGCGAGACGCTATGAAGTGATCAGAAGAGGTGACAATCTAATGATGCAAAGTGGCATGGACTTCTTCTATAAAACGTTCAGTAATGACATTGGCCCGTTAAAGTTTGTCCGCAATGCTGCACTAAAGTTAGCAGAAAGCTCAGGGCCGATTAAAGCTCAAGTATTGAAATACGCCTTGGGCCTTTAAAACGGCTAGATCAGGTTATTTATATAGAGAAGGAGAGCCGATGCTCTCCTTTTTTGTTTTTGTTGTAATGCTTATTGTTGCTGAGTGACACAAACTGGTGCATCAAGGTCTAACGAGTAACCGGTATAGGTCAGAGAGCCATCTTCAACATTTCGTTTGAATGACGTGAGGTTGTTGGAGTGCTGGTTTGCGGAGATAAGCCATTGTCCGTCATTAGTGATATGAAAGTCGCGAGGGAACTTGCCTTCAATATCGTAACTGTCCATAAATATGAGCTTTTGAGTAGTTGAATCTATTCGAAAACAACTGATTCTTGATTGATGTCGGCAAGATACGTAAAGGAATTGCTCATCTGGCGATAGCTTAATTGCAGCCGCGGCTTCTCCTTTCTCCGTATTAGGAAGTGCGTCAACCTCTTCCACAATATTCCACAGCCCTAAAGACTTCTCCAAAATCAATATCGTTTCCGAGAGCTCACACACCACATAGGCTTTATCTTCAGCTTGGTTAAAGACTAGGTGACGAGGTCCATTCCCTGCTGGCACTTTAATAGACTGCATTGGCTCATCAAGGAATTCTTCTTGTTCTTCGTCGAAGCAATAGAAGTTGATTCGATCGGCTCCGAGATCGACGGTAACAAACTGCGGAGAGTTATTCAGGAAAAGGCTTTGATGAGCATGTGGGCCAGTTTGTCTTTCTTTGTTCGGCCCTGAGCCAACCATTTTGAGTGTTTTGAGTCGTTTATCGATATTACCATTGATACTTAAACTAAAGATATCGAATGTCCCTGACGAGTATTGCGATGTAATAGCAAACTTATTGTGGGGATCTATCGCAACGTGGCAGGGGTGATCCCCCGAGATGAGGCCTGTATTGGACGTGATTTGTGAGTCAACATTAGGTATATGAATGAGCTTCGGTTGTTTCTTTTGCTCAACCTCAGCTGCTGTATAGATTCCAGACTTTGTCGCGGTGATAAAAGAGGGGTTATGACATTCGGCAATAAGCTCTAGAGGTAATAGTTTTCCTGTTTCTAGATCTAACTGAGTTTGATAGACACCTTGGCTTTTACTTGGCGTATCCGTGTAGCAACCGATCGTTAATGGGAGGGTTTTCATAGGTAGTCATACTCAATTAGAAAGTGGAGCAGACATTGTCTTATAAAATCGTATTAAAAGTGAGGTTATAGAAGAGAATACTTGGTGACTTGGCTAGCAGAATTGCATATTCCAGATAAAACAAAACCCAGCTAAAAAGCTGGGTTCTATTCAATGATGGTGCGGTCGGAGAGACTTGAACTCTCACACCTCTCGGCGCCAGAACCTAAATCTGGTGCGTCTACCAATTCCGCCACGACCGCAGCAAATCTTTATAGTTATATCGACATTGGTGATTCGATGTAACGTTATGCTCTTGGTTTGCTATTTAGCTTAAAAACAAGCTAAGTAAAAACAAAGAGTTTAATAGTGGCTGGGCTACCTGGATTCGAACCAGGGAATGCTGGCATCAAAAGCCAGTGCCTTACCGCTTGGCGATAGCCCAACAGGATATCAATTAAGATATCTAAATAATGGTGCGGTCGGAGAGACTTGAACTCTCACACCTCTCGGCGCCAGAACCTAAATCTGGTGCGTCTACCAATTCCGCCACGACCGCAGCAAATCTTTATAGTTATATCGACATTGGTAATTCAATATAACGTTGTTTGTACTTTTTCTTTCATAAAGAAAGAATGGTGGCTACTGCGGGATTCGAACCTGCGACCCCATCATTATGAGTGATGTGCTCTAACCAACTGAGCTAAGTAGCCAATAATGAATTTTATGTATTCACTATTTTATCTCTAATAAAAGAGAAATAATGGTGCGGTCGGAGAGACTTGAACTCTCACACCTCTCGGCGCCAGAACCTAAATCTGGTGCGTCTACCAATTCCGCCACGACCGCAGCAAAGCTTTTACTCTAGCAAAGAGTATAGTTAAGAAGACTTATGGTTTGTCTAAGTAACGTTGTAATGGCTGGGCTACCTGGATTCGAACCAGGGAATGCTGGCATCAAAAGCCAGTGCCTTACCGCTTGGCGATAGCCCAACAGGATATCAATTAAGATATCTAAATAATGGTGCGGTCGGAGAGACTTGAACTCTCACACCTCTCGGCGCCAGAACCTAAATCTGGTGCGTCTACCAATTCCGCCACGACCGCAGCAAAGCTTTTACTCTAGCAAAGAGTATAGTTAAGAAGACTTATGGTTTGTCTAAGTAACGTTGTAATGGCTGGGCTACCTGGATTCGAACCAGGGAATGCTGGCATCAAAAGCCAGTGCCTTACCGCTTGGCGATAGCCCAACAGGATATCAATTAAGATATCTAAATAATGGTGCGGTCGGAGAGACTTGAACTCTCACACCTCTCGGCGCCAGAACCTAAATCTGGTGCGTCTACCAATTCCGCCACGACCGCAGCAAATCTTTATAGTTATATCGACATTGGTAATTCAATATAACGTTGTTTGTACTTTTTCTTTCATAAAGAAAGAATGGTGGCTACTGCGGGATTCGAACCTGCGACCCCATCATTATGAGTGATGTGCTCTAACCAACTGAGCTAAGTAGCCAATAATGAATTTTATGTATTCACTATTTTATCTCTAATAAAAGAGAAATAATGGTGCGGTCGGAGAGACTTGAACTCTCACACCTCTCGGCGCCAGAACCTAAATCTGGTGCGTCTACCAATTCCGCCACGACCGCAGCAAAGCTTTCCTCTCAACTAAGCAAAGAGCTTAGCGAAGAGTATATAGTTAAGAAGACTTATGGTTTGTCTAAGTAACGTTGTAGTGGCTGGGCTACCTGGATTCGAACCAGGGAATGCTGGCATCAAAAGCCAGTGCCTTACCGCTTGGCGATAGCCCAACAGGATATCAATTAAGATATCTAAATAATGGTGCGGTCGGAGAGACTTGAACTCTCACACCTTTCGGCGCCAGAACCTAAATCTGGTGCGTCTACCAATTCCGCCACGACCGCAGCAAAGCTTTTACTCTAGCAAAGAGTATAGTTAAGAAGACTTATGGTTTGTCTAAGTAACGTTGTAATGGCTGGGCTACCTGGATTCGAACCAGGGAATGCTGGCATCAAAAGCCAGTGCCTTACCGCTTGGCGATAGCCCAACAGGATATCAATTAAGATATCTAAATAATGGTGCGGTCGGAGAGACTTGAACTCTCACACCTCTCGGCGCCAGAACCTAAATCTGGTGCGTCTACCAATTCCGCCACGACCGCAGCAAATCTTTATAGTTATATCGACATTGGTAATTCAATATAACGTTGTTTGTACTTTTTCTTTCATAAAGAAAGAATGGTGGCTACTGCGGGATTCGAACCTGCGACCCCATCATTATGAGTGATGTGCTCTAACCAACTGAGCTAAGTAGCCATCTGAGAGCGAAGTAATATAATATAATCTCGCTTCCAATGCCATTATCTTTTTAAAGATAATTACACTTTAAATTGTGGCTGGGCTACCTGGATTCGAACCAGGGAATGCTGGCATCAAAAGCCAGTGCCTTACCGCTTGGCGATAGCCCAACAATGATATCAATTAAGATATCTCAATATGGTGCGGTCGGAGAGACTTGAACTCTCACACCTCTCGGCGCCAGAACCTAAATCTGGTGCGTCTACCAATTCCGCCACGACCGCTTTACTTTCCTAAAAACTCTTTGTTGTTAAGAGACAGATGTTTAATAACAAACAGAGTGCTTAGGAAATGGTGGCTACTGCGGGATTCGAACCTGCGACCCCATCATTATGAGTGATGTGCTCTAACCAACTGAGCTAAGTAGCCATTTCCAAATTGTTGCTCATTTCGAGACGTTGCCGCTTCGTTGTGAACGGGGCGCATTATGCGGAGTTGAGCGAAACCCGTCAACTTTTTTTTTGAATAAATCGCGAATAAACATCTGTTCGGTTTCTTTTTAGGCAAAGAGGTGTATTTGTCGACAAAAAACAGGTCTAAAAGGCGATATATATAGGAAGTTAAGTTTTGGATGTGGGGCTATTTCTAAAGGGGGAAAACAAAAAGGCCAGTGAATTCACTGGCCTTTTTTCTAGATGTTTAATCAGAATTATACGTTGAAGCGGAAGTGAACTACGTCACCATCTTTAACGATGTATTCTTTGCCTTCAAGACGCCATTTACCTGCATCTTTTGCTCCGCTTTCACCGCCAAATTCGATGAAATGTTCGTAGCCAACTACTTCTGCACGGATGAAACCTTTCTCGAAGTCGGTGTGGATCTTACCAGCTGCTTGCGGTGCTGTTGCACCGATAGGAATAGTCCAAGCACGAACTTCTTTAACACCGGCAGTAAAGTAAGTTTGAAGAGTCAGTAGCTCGTAACCAGAGCGGATCACTCGGTTAAGGCCTGGTTCTTCGATGCCCATGTCAGCTAGAAACTCTTCACGGTCTTCATCGTCAAGCTCAGAAAGTTCAGATTCGATTGCAGCACACACAGCAACAACAACGTTGTTCTCTTTTTCTGCATATTCGCGAACGGCGTCTAGGTAAGGGTTGTTTTCAAAACCATCTTCAGCAACGTTTGCAATGTACATTGTTGGCTTAAGCGTTAGGAAGTTAAGGTAGTCGATTGCTGCTACTTCTTCTTTGCCAAGTTCAACAGTACGAGCCATACCACCTTCAGTCAGGATAGGTAGAAGCTTTTCAAGAACTGTAGTTTCAAATTTAGCGTCTTTATCTCCGCCTTTTGCTTTTTTAGCATTACGGAAGATTGCACGTTCACAGCTATCTAGATCGGCAAGAGCAAGCTCAAGGTTGATCACTTCGATATCTTCGATTGGAGAGACCTTGCCAGAAACGTGAACGATGTTTTCGTTTTCAAAGCAGCGTACAACGTGACCGATAGCATCAGTTTCGCGGATGTTAGCTAGGAATTTGTTACCTAGACCTTCACCTTTAGATGCGCCAGCAACTAGGCCTGCGATATCTACGAATTCCATTGTCGTTGGAAGGATCTTCTGTGGATTAACAATTTTTGCTAATGCATCTAAGCGTAGATCTGGAACCGGAACGATACCTGTGTTTGGTTCGATTGTACAAAATGGAAAGTTTGCTGCTTCGATGCCTGCTTTAGTCAGTGCGTTAAACAGAGTTGACTTACCAACGTTTGGTAGACCAACGATGCCACATTTAAAACCCATGATATAAACCTTATTCTGCTTTGAACGTATGTAAGCGATTTTGTGCTTTTGGTAGGCCATCTTTTAATAAGATGTCTAGGCTACGAACCGATTCGTCAACGACAGCCTCGATACACTCTTGCTCTTTCGCAGGAGCTTTGCCTAATACATAACCTGCAACTTTATCTTTGTGTCCTGGATGGCCAATGCCCAATCTAAGACGATAGAATTCTTTATTGTTACCCTGCTTGCTGATGATGTCTTTAAGACCATTATGTCCACCATGACCACCACCTTTTTTAAACTTTCCAATACCTGGAGGAAGATCTAACTCATCGTGAGCCACCATGATCTCTTCTGGTTTAATTTGGTAGAACTTTGCTAAGGCAGCAACAGCTTTGCCTGACAAGTTCATAAAAGTCGTTGGGATCAGCAAGCGAAGATCTTCACCATGAACCATGATACGACCCGTTAGGCCAAAGAACTTTGGTTCGTTCTTTAGTGTCACGTTATGTACACGCGCTAATTCTTCAACTACCCAAGCACCCGCATTGTGGCGAGTTTTGGCGTATTCTGGACCTGGATTAGCCAGTCCAACGAGAAGTTTTATTTGTTGGCTCAAGGTATGGATCTCTCTTGGGATTTCAAAAAGCGCCGTATGATATCACAGTTTATGAAAAAGGTGCGAGCTAGCTGATAGCAACACGATGATTCCTGACTGTGGTGAATTGCGGCTTAATATTGGTTAGACATAAAAAAAGCACTTCATTCAATGAAGTGCTTAATATGTCTCTCTCACGAGTTCCTAAAACAAAGCTATAGAGCTTTGATTAGTTAAACATCGCTGAGATTGATTCTTCGTTGCTGATGCGGCGAATTGCTTCAGCAAGCATGCGAGAAAGGCTTAGCTCAGTCACTTTGCCTGTCGCAGCCATCTCTGGAGAAAGCTTGATTGAATCTGTAACAATAACTTGGTCTAGAACTGAGTTACGGATGTTTTCTGCAGCAGTACCAGAGAATACAGCGTGAGTAGCGTAAGCGAATACACGCTTAGCACCGCGCTCTTTAAGTGCTTCAGCTGCTTTACACAGTGTGCCACCAGTATCGATCATGTCATCAACGATAACACAGTCACGGCCTTCAACATCACCGATCAGGTTCATTACTTCAGAAACGTTAGCACGTGGACGACGCTTATCAACGATAGCGATGTCTACATCACCTAGCGCTTTAGCGGTTGCACGAGCACGTACAACACCACCAAGGTCTGGAGAAACCACGACTGGGTTTTCTAGGCCACGGTTAGCCATGTCTTCTAGAAGAACTGGAGTGCCGAAGATGTTATCAACAGGTACATCGAAGAAGCCTTGGATTTGCTCTGCGTGTAGGTCGATAGTCAAAACGCGGTCAACACCAACGTTAGAAAGGAAATCTGCAACAACTTTTGCAGTAATAGGCACACGAGCAGAACGTACACGACGATCTTGACGGGCATAACCGAAGTAAGGGATTACAGCAGTAATACGGCCAGCAGAAGCACGGCGCATTGCGTCAATCATTACCACCAATTCCATGAGGTTGTCATTGGTTGGTGCACAAGTTGATTGAATCAGGAATACATCGCTACCACGAACGTTTTCATTGATTTGAACAGCGACTTCGCCATCAGAAAAACGGTCTACAGTAGCATCGCCAAGAGAGATGTATAGACGATCAGCAATACGTTGGGCTAGTTCAGGTGTTGCGTTACCAGCAAATAGCTTCATATCAGGCACGGTGGAAACCTCGGGTTGCGTCCAGTTTTAAATAGATTGTGGGTGGGCTGATTGGTATTCAGCCAAAGTTTCTTTCAAAGGCGAAATGTTTCGTCCTTTAGCAATAAATGCAGAAACAGTGTCAGGCAGTTGTTCTAGAACCAATTCAGCTTCTTTTTTGCTGCTAAATTCAGCAAAAACGCACGAACCAGTACCAGTCAATCTCGACGGCGCGTATTGTAGCAGCCATGAAAGTTGCTTATCAACCTCTGGGTACAGCATTCGCACAATTTTTTCGCAATCGTTTACGTATTCTTGCTCTAGAAGCGTTGCTAGTGCTCGCTTTGGCGTATTTCGAGTTAATTCTGAATGTGTGAATATGTCGACAGTTGCTATGCTCACTTGAGGCTTAACAACGAGATACCATTTTTCATCCGGATTAGCGGGCTGTAGCTGTTCTCCAACCCCTTCGGCAAAGGCGGCGTGGCCTCGAACGAAGACCGGAACGTCTGCACCAAGCTGCAAACCGATTTCGGCAAGTTGATCATCCGAGAGGTTGAGTTGCCATAAATAATTAAGCGCGACCAACACGGTGGCTGCATTTGAAGAGCCTCCGCCAATGCCACCTCCCATTGGTAGCACTTTCTTGAGTTCAATATCCGCACCGAAAGAGGTCGATGTATATTGTTGAAGAGCAGTGGCGGCTTTCCAAATCAGATTATCTTCCAGTGCAACACCTGGGATTTCAGGGGTTATTGTGATCGCACTGGTTTCTTGATTTGAACTAACCGTCAGTTCATCGCCAAACTCGACAAACTGAAATAAGGTCTGAAGTTCGTGATAACCATTGTCACGTCGACCTGTGATATAAAGAAATAAATTCAGTTTAGCCGGAGAAGGCCAGTGGGTTGGCGTTGTTATCATTTTTTCAGTGTCCACTTCGAAACTACAATGTTGATTTTGTTCTCGTCTTGCTTGAATGACAATCGAGTAGGGAGTGGGATTGTCTCTACCTTAGTGTTGTCTTCATCCGATAGTTGCTTACTCGGCATCTCTGTATTTCGATAGTTATCAAAATTCAGTGTCCATAGTTGGTTGCTAACTTGTTTGGTGAGAGATTCAAGCGTGTTGGTGGTGTTCAATTGGTAGCTATCGGCTTGATCTGGAATGCCAAGGAACCATTGCGGTAGATGGTCAATGGGAATCTGCAATCCAGTAAGTTGTTCCACAAGAACGGAAGCACTTGCATGAGTAAAAACTTGGTCATCATAAGTGACTACCTTGGCACCCGAACTGTCAATTGTGAGGTTCAAGGCGGTTTGACCAAGGAAAGTAGTGAGCCTCAATTGACTCTGATTTGGTGAATGCTTCCAAATGAAGTTTAGGCTTTGGCGTTGCTCTGGAGAAATGTAAGCGAGCTTGCCTGAGGCTTGATAGTTTTCTATCTGTAAAAGCCGATCTTGGTGACTTTGCCACTCGACGCTGGTCGGTTGTTCTGGGATAGACGAGCAACCCACCATAATTATGGTTATAAAAATAAGAGACGTGATTTTACGAAGCTTGCTCATACTTGCTCACAACTTGTTCAAATTTATCTAAAAAACGTCTCAACTATAGCATTGAATTCACGAAGTCAGGAAAACAAATCCCGCTTGCTCTTTAAATAGAGCCATGCATCAAGTAAAATTCGCCCCTTGTTTCCATTCCCTGATCGAGAACTTCTGATACATGTCTTTGCTTGCCGTAGGTATCAATCACAATACAGCGTCGGTTGAATTGCGAGAAAAAGTCGCTTTTGGTCCAGATAAATTATCTGAGGCACTCAAGCAACTTAACGCAAATGCACACGTAAATGGAAGTGTCATACTTTCTACCTGTAATCGAACTGAAGTGTATTGTGACGTCAAAGGCGTGGCAAAAAACAAGTTGATCGATTGGCTGTCTGTATTTCATCAAGTTAGCCCTGAAGAATTAAAACCGAGCATCTACATCCATGAAGAGCAAGCCGCGATTAAGCACTTAATGCGCGTTGCTTGTGGTTTGGACTCTCTGGTTTTGGGCGAGCCGCAAATTCTTGGTCAGGTAAAACAGGCTTACACCGATTCGCGAGAGAACAAATCTGTTGATGCTTCAATGGAAAAACTGTTCCAGAAATCATTTTCTGTCGCCAAGCGTGTTCGAACCGAAACTGAAATAGGCGGAAGCGCGGTGTCCGTTGCTTACGCAGCCTGTACGTTAGCTAAACACATCTTTGAGTCGATTGCCGATTCAACAGTGTTATTGGTTGGTGCGGGTGAGACGATTGAATTGGTGGCTAAACACCTTTCTGCGAATGGCTGCACCAAGATGATAGTGGCTAACCGAACTCGTGAGCGTGCTTTAGGGCTAGCTGAAGAGTTTGGTGCTGAAGTGATCAGTCTGAATGAGATTCCTGACCATTTGCATAGAGCGGATATCGTGATCAGCTCAACTGCGAGTCCGTTACCTATCATCGGTAAGGGCATGGTTGAAACCGCACTGAAGACAAGAAAACATCAACCTATGTTGTTGGTTGATATTGCGGTTCCTCGTGATGTGGAATCTCAGGTCGGCGATCTGAATGATGCTTACCTATATTCCGTTGACGATTTGCAGTCGATCGTTGATGGCAATATTGAACAACGAAAAGTAGAAGCGATTCAAGCTGAAGCAATAGTTAGTGAAGAAAGCGCCGCGTTTATGAGTTGGATGCGTTCACTGCAAGCGGTAGACAGTATTCGTGATTACCGTAAATCGGCCAATGAAATCCGAGAAGATTTATTAAGTAAGAGTTTACAATCACTTGCCGCTGGCGGTGACCCTGAGAAAGTCTTACTTGAGCTGAGTAATAAGCTCACAAACAAATTGATCCATGCTCCAACGCGTGCACTTCAAAGTGCAGCTGAGCAAGGAGAACCTGCAAAATTAATGGTCATTAGACAGAGTTTGGGCTTAGAAAACCCTCAATAATATTCGACCTCCAACAGAATAAGACATTATGAAAGCCTCGATTCTAATAAAGCTTGAAACACTTGTTGAACGCTATGAAGAAGTTCAACATCTACTTGGTGATCCCGGTGTACTTGGGAATCAAGACAAATTCCGTGCCTTGTCAAAAGAGTATTCTCAATTAGAAGAGGTGACGGGGTGCTTCAAATCATACCAGCAAGCTCAAGAAGATTTAGAAGCTGCTGAAGAGATGGCAAATGAAGACGACGCAGAAATGCGCGAAATGGCTCAAGAAGAGATCAAAGATGCGAAAGCGAATATTGAACGTCTGACTGATGAGCTGCAAATTCTTCTGATTCCAAAAGATCCAAACGATGAACGTAACTGTTTCTTAGAGATTCGTGCCGGTGCTGGTGGTGATGAAGCGGGTATTTTTGCGGGTAACCTTTTCCGCATGTACTCTAGATTTGCCGAGAAAAAAGGTTGGCGCGTTGAGGTGATGAGCAGCAATGTTTCAGAGCAGGGCGGCTTTAAAGAGATGATCGCTAAAATCAGTGGCGACGCTGTTTACGGCACAATGAAGTTCGAGTCTGGCGGTCACCGTGTACAACGTGTACCTGAGACTGAATCTCAAGGTCGTGTTCATACATCAGCTTGTACCGTTGCGGTTATGCCTGAGATCCCAGAAGCAGATCTTCCAGAGATCAAAGCGGGCGATCTTAAAATTGATACTTTCCGTGCATCTGGCGCGGGTGGTCAGCACGTTAACACCACGGATTCAGCAATCCGTATTACTCACTTGCCAACAGGTACCGTAGTAGAGTGTCAAGACGAGCGTTCTCAGCATAAAAACAAAGCGAAAGCGATGGCTGTTCTTGCGGCTCGTATCGTTCAAGCTGAAGAAGAGCGTCGTGCTGCTGCTATTTCAGATACACGTCGTAACCTATTAGGCTCTGGTGACCGTAGTGACCGTATTCGTACGTACAACTACCCACAAGGCCGTGTTTCTGATCACCGTATCAACTTAACTATCTACCGCCTGAACGAAGTTCTGGAAGGTGATATGCAAAGCCTGCTTGATCCTGTTCTACAAGAGCACCAAGCCGATCAACTAGCAGCACTTGCTGAGCACAACTAATTACTATGCAGTCAGCATATACGGTTGAAAGTGCTTTAAAGTCAGCAATCGTACAGCTTCAAGAGGGCGATAACACATCGCCCTCGATTGATGCTGCGGTACTGCTTTGTCACGCTTTAGATAAACCTAGATCTTACCTACTGACTTGGCCTGAGAAGCACCTCACTTCAGAACAAGAATCCGAATTCCATACCCTTCTAAAACGTCGCTTAACCGGTGAGCCTGTGGCTTATATTGTTGGTGAACGTGAGTTTTGGTCGCTGCCGTTAAAAGTTTCTCCTTCTACTTTAATCCCGCGCCCGGATACCGAGCGTTTGGTTGAAGTGGCGTTAGACAAAACGTATGGCAAACAAGGTGCGATTCTAGATTTAGGCACGGGCACAGGTGCTATCGCGTTAGCATTGGCGTCTGAAATGCCGAATCGACCAGTTACGGGCATTGATCTTCGCCCTGAAGCGCAGCAACTTGCTACAGAAAACGCTCAGCGATTAAATATCACTAACGCCACTTTTTTACATGGCAGTTGGTTTGAGCCTTTGAACTCGGTGAATTCTGAAGAAGCTGTGAAGTTCTCGTTGATTGTCTCGAACCCACCTTACATTGAGAAGAATGACCCTCATTTATCTCAAGGTGATGTGCGTTTTGAACCGATCACAGCGTTAGTTGCTGAAGAGAAAGGTTTAGCTGATATTCGATACATCTCTGAAAACGCACGCGGTTTTTTAGAAAACGAAGGCTGGCTAGCATTTGAACACGGCTATGACCAAGGCTTGGCGGTACGTGAGATAATGCAACAACTGGGCTACTTGGATGTGGTTACAGAAAAAGATTACGGTGGTAATGACCGAGTGACATTGGGTCGTTACTGTTCATAGATAGTGGTTGCTCATAGGCTGCTGTTAATCATCTTGTGAGCAATAGGTGATTAACTTGCTAAATTGATACCTTTAACTCGACAATACACTTAACGCGGAAATACAGAGAATTAACGCAGAACTACAGGCCATTAACGGGTATTGTGTGGCTCGTGTTAACGAAAGCACATATAAAAATATAAAGGAATACCATGTACGAAGGTTTAAAACATTTTCACCTACTAACGATTGCTATAAGCGCGCTACTTCTTTCGATTCGTTTCGCTCTGATGATGGTTAACTCACCAAAGCTTAAGCATCCTTTCTTGCAGCGTTTCCCTCATATCAATGACTCGTTGCTGCTGCTATCGGGTATTGGTTTGATTTTTATCACTGGTTTTATTCCATTTACACCAGCAGCGCCATGGTTAACAGAAAAACTAACTTGTGTTATGGCTTACATCGCACTGGGTTTCTTTGCACTTAAGTTGGGTAAAAACAAGCTATTGAGAGTTTTCTCTTTCTTTGGTGCGCTTGGCTGGTTAGCGATGGCAGGCAAAATTGCAATGACGAAGACACCAACATTTTTCGGTTAATTATCTCCTTATTTCGGTTAGTTACGTATGTACGAATTTTTTGATGAAGACTTTGACCAGCTAGAGTTAGCTGAAGGTGCATTGATCTTAAATAAAGCGATTAACCCAGAAACTCAAGACAGCTGGGCTGAGCAAGAACTGGTGAGATTGTTAAAAGACGCTGAGTTTGCTTTGGTTAATGAAACCGATGAGCAGCAGAAGTTTGAATCTTTTATTCGACTATTCTTTTACGAGTGGGGCTTTGCTGGCGATAAAGATGCGTACTTCTCATCGGAAAACGCGTTTATCGACAAAGTACTTGAGAGAAAGAAAGGGATCCCAGTCAGTCTTGGGGCAATCTTCCTTTTTCTAGGACGCAAACTAGGCTTTCCTGTAGAGGGTGTCTCTTTTCCGACTCAGTTTCTGCTTAAAGTCAGTTGGTATGGCCAAACTCCGGTCTATATTAATCCTTACAATGGCGAGTATGTTGGTCAGCAAACGTTGCGAGCATGGTTAATTGGCCATGATGGCCCATTGGCTAAGCTGAAAAGTGAGCATTTGAAAGTCGCAGACCACCCAACCATTATTGGTAAGTGGTTAGCTTTATTGAAAAGTGCACTGCTGAGAGAAGAGCGTTACACATTGGCGTTAAAGTGTACCGATTTGGCGTTAACATTCGTCCCGGATGATCCGTATGAAATCCGTGACCGTGGTTTCATCTATCAGCAACTGGATTGTCACCAGATTGCCGCCACCGATTATCAGTACTTTATTGATCAATGCCCAGATGACCCTGCATCTGAGTTACTTAAATCTCAAGTGAATGTCATGACGGAAAAAACCGTCGTCGTTCACTAGTTAATTATTATTTAGAGAGAATATGATGGAACAGAAAATAGTTCATATTGGCGACATGCCAATTGCTAACGATAAGCCATTTACGCTATTTGCGGGCATGAACGTTCTTGAATCTCGCGATCTAGCGATGCAGATCTGTGAGCACTACGTGAAAGTAACAGAGAAGCTGGGCATCCCTTATGTATTTAAGGCGTCTTTTGATAAAGCGAACCGCAGCTCTGTTCATTCATACCGTGGTCCTGGTATGGAAGAAGGTCTTAAAATCTTCCAAGAGCTGAAAGATACCTTTGGCGTGAAGATCATCACTGATATTCACACTGAAGCACAAGCTCAGCCTGTTGCAGATGTGGTTGATGTAATCCAGCTTCCAGCGTTCCTTGCTCGTCAAACTGACCTTGTTGAAGCAATGGCTAAGACTGGCGCGGTTATCAATGTGAAGAAGCCTCAGTTCATGAGCCCGGATCAAGTAGGTAACATCGTTGATAAGTTCGCTGAGTGCGGCAACGAGAACATCATTCTTTGTGAACGTGGTTCTTGCATGGGTTATGACAACCTAGTAGTTGATATGCTTGGTTTTGGTGTAATGAAAAAATCATCAAACGGCAGCCCAATCATCTTTGATGTGACTCACGCGCTTCAAATGCGTGACCCTTCAGGCGCAGCATCTGGCGGTCGTCGTGAGCAAACTGTTGAGCTTGCTAAAGCGGGTATTGCTACTGGCATTGCTGGTCTGTTCCTTGAGGCACACCCGAACCCAGATCAAGCGCGTTGTGATGGCCCATCAGCTCTACCACTAGATAAGCTAGAGCCGTTCTTGAAGCAGATGAAGGCACTTGATGACCTTATCAAAGGCTTTGAGCATATTGATATTAAATAATTGAGATGGATGTGAAGTAACGGAAACGTTATTTAACAAAAGTTGATTTAAGAAAGCCCAGTTCTTTGAATTGGGCTTTTTTTTATCTCGTAAAAGCAGCCAAACATAAACCGTTCATTTAAAGAGTTGTTAACGAGGCGGGTTGTTACCTAAGAAACTCGTATATGAGTGTGAGATCAGTCCTGTTTGCAGTAAATTACTGATGTTCATCACACTTTGTAAGTAAACGATTGCTTGTGATGCAGGGGAAGTTTGAGTGTAATCTCATAATTTTGTTACACTTAACTGCTGAACTATGCGTGACCAATTCGACATAAATATGAAATCATCATGTTACATCTGAAATGTTAATTTAAGATAAGTGATGTGAAGTCTTATTGTTCGAACTCCAAATAAGGGGTCGCAATAGATCATAAAAAGCAGTGGATTCCCCTAAAAAGTTCAAAGGTATGACAATGAAGCAACGCCTTATTCTAAAGACAGCACTAAGTGCTGCAATCCTAGCTACTCTAGCTGGGTGTGCGTCTCAATCAACTCAAGATTGGAACCAAGACGAAACTTACAAGCTAACGGTTCTACACACTAACGACAACCATGGTCGTTTTTGGCAGAACAAATACGGTGAATACGGCATGTCTGCGCGTAAAACGCTTGTTGATCAACTTCGTGCTGAAGTTGAAGCAGAAGGCGGTAGCGTGTTGCTTCTATCTGGTGGTGACATCAACACTGGTGTGCCAGAGTCAGATCTTCAAGATGCAGAACCTGATTTCAAAGGTATGAATAAAATTGGTTACGATGCAATGGCATTGGGTAACCACGAGTTTGATAACTCATTAGACGTACTACAAAAGCAGATCGACTGGGCTAACTTCCCAATGCTATCTGCAAACATCTACGACAAAGCAACAGGCGAGCGCAAGTTCCAAGCTTACGAGATGTTTGAAAAGCAAGGTATCAAGATTGCGGTTATCGGTCTAACAACTGAAGATACGGCAAAAATCGGTAACCCTGAGTTCATCGCGAGCATTGACTTCCGTGACCCTAAAGAAGAAGCGAAGAAGCTGATCGCTGAACTTAAAGAAACAGAGAAGCCAGACTTAATCTTCGCTGTGACTCACATGGGTCACTACGAAAATGGCCAGCGTGGTGTTAACGCTCCGGGTGATGTAGCACTTGCTCGTTACCTAAACGAAGGCGACCTAGACATGATCGTTGGTGGTCACTCTCAAGAGCCTGTATGTATGGAAGGCCCTAACGTTGCGAAGAAAAACTTCAAGCCGGGTGATGAGTGTAAACCAGACGTACAGAACGGTACTTACATCGTTCAAGCTCACGAGTGGGGCAAGTACGTAGGTCGTGCTGATTACGAATTCCGTAACGGCGAACTAGAGATGGTGAGCTACGATCTGGTTCCAGTTAACCTTAAGAAGAAAGTTAAGATTGACGGTAAGAAACAACGTGTTCTTATTCAAGATGAAATCGCACAAGACCCAGAGCTACTTGAATTCCTACGTCCTTTCCAAGAGCAAGGTCAAGCACAGCTAGAAGTTCAAATTGCTGAGACAAATGGCAAGCTTGAAGGCGATCGTAACGTGGTGCGTTTCCAACAAACTAACCTAGGTCGTTTGATTGCGACTTCTCACATGGAGCGTGCACAAGCAGACTTCGCTGTGATGAACTCTGGTGGCGTTCGTGACTCAATTGAAGCGGGCAATGTCACTTACAAAGATGTATTGAAGGTACAACCTTTTGCAAACATCCTGACTTATACAGACATGACAGGTAAAGAAGTTCTAGATTACCTAAACGTTGTGGCGACGAAACCAATCGATTCTGGTGCTTACGCGCAGTTCGCTGGCATTTCAATGACAGTAGCAAACGGTGAAGTATCGAATGTCTTCATCGGTGGCAAACAGCTTCGTTTAGACGAAACATACCGTTTCACAGTGCCAAGCTTCAACGCGGCTGGTGGCGACGGTTACCCTAAACTGTCAGATCACCCTGGTTACGTGAACACAGGTTTTGTTGATGCTGAAGTACTGAAAGAGTACCTAGAAGCGAATAGCCCAGTTGACGTGAACAAGTACGCACCTTCTGGTCAAATGGTTTACAAGTAATTAAACCCAGTTGATAGAGTCAATAGGTGCTAAATTAGATTGACTCTAGCACCATGATAAATTTAACTAAAGCGACGCCTCGGCGTCGCTTTTTGTTTATCTATCGTTTGGATTTGTTATGACCCCTGCAATCAATCTCGCCAAGAAAAAGAAAATCGCTCATAGCGTGCATCAATATCACCACGATGCGAATAACACGAATTATGGATTAGAGGCTGTCGAAGCGCTTGGTCAAGATCCCAAACGTGTATTTAAAACGCTTTTGTTCTGTTTGAATGGCGTCGCTAAAGATTTAGCTGTTGCCGTTATTCCCGTTGATCAGAAGCTAAACTTGAAGCTTGCGGCAAAAGCGGCAAAAGGCAAAAAAGCAGAGATGGCGAACCCTGATATTGCTCAGAAAACCACGGGTTATGTGGTGGGTGGGATCAGTCCTCTTGGTCAGAAAAAAGCCTTGCCTACCTTTGTTCATTCCAGCGCGACAGATTTTGAAACGATATGCGTGAGTGCAGGGAAGCGCGGGCTAGAAATTGAACTCGACCCGAAAGACTTAGCGCTACTGACTCGCGGTGAGTTTGCTGATCTATGTTTATAGATTGTCGTCGTCATGATGATACAACTACCGAATGACAAACAAAAACGCCCGTTAGATTAACCTAGCGGGCGCTTTTATATTGAGTGTCTCATCTTACTGATTCTGACTACTTCTTCAGGCCTAATGTACCACCAACGCGTTTTGCTGCTGGTTTATTTGGTCTGTTTGAATCTTGACTACGGTTTGCTGGCTTACCGCTTCGACGATCGTCATTGTTGCGATCTGTGCGGGTGCGATCCGAACTGTTTCTATCTGAATTAGAACGCTCTGAACGAGAGTTCGATTTCCAGTTCTCGGTATTGCCACCGCTTTCACCATTCGATGAGTTACGGCCACGTTTCGAGTTAGGCGCATGACGGAATTCATCCGCATTATTACCGCGATAGGTGCGAGTACGGTTCTCGTTTTGATTACGGCGCGCTGTGGAAGTTTGGTTTTCTTCACGGCTATCAAAAAGTTTTGCGTCTGTCGCTTTGCGAATGCGTTGACCTTTCGCGTTCATTTTTGATGCATCTTCAGTACTTACAGAGCCTTCACACATCGCTAAAATTTCAGTGATCTCTTCGTCGCTCAGGTAGCGCCATTTTCCGTTAGGAATACCGTCTAGTGAGATGTTCATAATACGAACACGGCGCAGCTTAAATACCTCGTAACCCAATGCTTCACACATACGGCGAATTTGGCGGTTAAGGCCTTGCGTTAGTGTGATTCGGAACGAAAACTTGGTTTCTTTCTCGACCTTACATGGCAAGGTAACAGTATCGAGAATATGAACGCCAGCGCCCATTTGCTTCAAGAATTCCGTCGTAATTGGTTTATCTACACGAACCACGTATTCTTTCTCGTGGTTGTTACCTGCACGTAGGATTTTGTTTACGATGTCGCCATCGTTGGTCAAGAAGATAAGACCATCAGAAGGCTTATCTAGACGACCAATAGGGAAAATACGTTTGTGGTGGCCGATAAAGTCGACGATGTTGCCAGGAATATCACGTTCAGTAGTACAGGTGATGCCTGTTGGTTTATTAAGAGCAATGTAGATCGGCTTCTCTTTTGAGCGAACAGGTTTATTGTCGATCTCAACATCATCACCGGGCAAGACTTTAGTACCCATTTCAGGGATCTTACCGTTAATAGTAACTCGGCCTGCATCAATGAGTTTGTCGGCTTCGCGGCGTGAGCAAAAACCAGTTTCACTGATGTATTTATTAAGGCGTTTAGCTTGGGATTCTTGTGACATGATATTCTCTTAGCGTTTCACAACGGAAATATAGATAAACAAAAAGCAACCTTTGGATAGTTGCTTTGAGTTGGGATTCGTTAACTGAGGACAATTTTAGCACTTGGTGTGAGTCTAGGCACGAAATATCGATCTTGATGCAATTCGCTATCAGTGTACTTATCTGTTTCAACCAGTTAACTGGTGCGTTTTTGATGGCGCTCTCTGTTCTCTAGCTTTTTCTCGTTACTCTTTCTGAGCATAACGTAGACTGCGCCAGTACCACCATGAAATTGCTGAGCAGAGTGAACACATTGAACGTCGTTAATTTGCGTGAGCCAATTCGCCACGTAGCTTTTCATCATTGCTGGTGGGTTCGAGCGCTCACCTTTACCGTGAACAATGATAACGGTGCGAACATCCATTCTTAAACACTGACGTAAAAATGAGAGTACTTCGTTACGAGCATCTTTCAGTGTTTTCCTATGAAGGTCGAGTTTGGCCTGAATAGGGTATTTGCCTAAGCGCAGCTTTTTGTATACGCCTTCTTGTACACCATCTTTCTTGTAAGCAATGACGTCGTCTGGCTTGATCATTGGTGAGTAGTCTAATGATAAGTAGTCTTTCTCGTCGTCAGACAGCCACATAGCGGCTTCACGCTTAGCAAGGTGAGATTCTGTGACTCGGTGTACTTTCTGGTGTTCGGCGGTGTCATGGTCGATACGTTTAACATCGCCCATCATTTCTTGGAATAGATCTAAGTCGTCATCATGAGACATAGTGTGTATCTCAAGTTGGAGAAGGATAGGGTGAGTATACCTAAGTTGAGGCCGGGTTTAAAAATGAAAAAACCGGAGAAGACAATAAGTCTGCTCCGGTGCAAAGCGTTTTTACATCCACCCAAAGAAAATGATACTTAAAAGTAGATGACTTAGGCTGAGCGATTCTAGTGAGGAGATTTTTCAGTCATAACTTTGTAGATGAAGAAGCCTCCATAGAACATCATGAGACCCAGAGCCCCGAATATTACTATCATTGAAGATAGCCCCACTGCATTACCAAATAGGAGTTCTAGCCAAAAGTCCATGTGTATACCTCAAAGTTATATGACATGGCTCAGTGTATTAAGTCGCGTTATCAATTCACTGATCTGGATCAATCCTGTTTCATAAGTTAAATACTTGTTGGTGAGTGTGTGTTTTTCGTCACATTAGCCGTTGGGTTGTACGTCTTTTGTTCGAACGATTCGATATTGTAAAAAAGAGTGAAAAAAGCTCTTGCGCATAAATTCAGAATCCGTATTATACGATTCATCGACAGGCAATCAGCCAGTTAGATATCTCGGTGAATAGCGCAGCTTGGTAGCGCATCTGGTTTGGGACCAGAGGGTCGGGGGTTCGAATCCCTCTTCACCGACCACATTTAGAAAGCCTGCTCAATGAGCAGGCTTTCGTCGTTTCAGGACATGAGAAATGGGATTAGAACCTAGGTGGGGTTCGCCTGATGTTCAAAATAAGCTCTTCACCGACTACATTAATAAAAGCCGTAACAGAAATGTTACGGCTTTTTTGCATTTCGAAATAGTTAACGTATTTATATGGTTTAGGCCATGAGGATGGGGCTGGGATGTCAGTCCCCAAACTACTTACTTAACATCACACGTGATGTTCTTGATTGGTGTTTCCGAGGTAACAAAACAAACATACGCTTCCGCTTGCTTATTCGGGCCTATTCGAATGTAACCTGCCTTTACTTCATCTTCATCAAACGCCACCGAGTGAGATTTTCCCGTTTGGTTGTCGTAAAAGTTCGCTTCAAAATTGTTGTTCATTTGGCTTGCGATACGGTTTCGTGTTGTAGAGGTTGTGAACGTAATATTGGCGCAGCGCATTGGTGGCTTTTCAGTAATCAAAAACTGTCCGCTTTCTTTATCTAGCACGCCGCCTTTTGTATCAGGCTGAATGTCTATTGGTTGGAATTGTTCGATGGTACAAGTTTCTTTGGCAGACGCTGCCGTGGGCATCAAGATTGCGAGGGCTAAAGGTAAAGCGAAGAGAACTGGTTTCATGAGAACAACACCGTGTATAAAAAGAGCGAAAGATAATAGCACCGTTATGGTGCTATTAAATGTAATGATTCTGTTATTAGGTAATGGTTATATTATGAGAAGGTCATAGTATCGAATTTAGTTAGTTGTCGTCACTAACCTCAAATTGACACTTAGCCTGTTGGCTTTGTGATTGTTGAGTGACATTAAAACCTTTTTCTTTTAACAACTGTAAAAGGTTACCTTCGCCAACTAGGTGCAAGGTGCCAACCACGATCAAGTAGTTCCCTTTTGACTTAAGCTTCCAATCGGTGGTGGATAGTTTGTTTGCCCAGTCGATATTGCGATCGGTTAAGAATGCTTTCTCAAGTTCAGGCGACATCTCTGGTAGCTCTGAAAAGGCTTCCAGTTTTGCTAAATCACCCGCTTTCCAGCTTTCAATTAGGCAATGAACTACACGATCAGTTTGGTCAAATTCTTCAAGGCTACTGACTAACCACTCCTTACCGTCGTCCTTTTGTTTTGTCATCAGGTCTATTTGAAACTGCAGAGGCTCTAAACTGATCACCTGAACATCTTGGATAGTTGCTTTGTGAGCTAGTGTCGCATCAACGCCGCTGGCGGAGCCATAACCCAGGTTTTTTAACTGCTGCATCTGTATGGAGAGAGAAGTAGCCCAAGGCGGTGAACTAAGCAGTTGTTGCGTCGGCATCTCCAACGATTTTGATATGTCGGTTAATAATTGCAGTTGTTCTTCATTGAGCACATCGGCTGTGGTGAGTTTGCTGTGAGGATATACAACGCCATCAGACTTTCTGATATCCGTTTCGATAACTAACCCATCACTGTTTTTTAGCGCATCGGTGATCGCTGAAGGAAGTGGGTACATACTCTCGTCCCCAACGTGCACAGAACCTAAGATAGTGAGTGTCAGTTCATCCTTTTTTGCTTGCCAATAAAGGGGCTCGGCGACCGCTTGCCTAGCTGAAAAAGCGAGAACGAATAAAGTCATGTAGAAGAATGGGCGCAAAGGGAGCTCCTTTAGGAAGTCTTAAACTCGTTAAAATCGATTTTGACGGTGTTTTTTAACGGTTTTTTTTGAGAACGATGTCACGTTGTTTGTACGAAAAGTATAACAACACCAACAAACTCTTAAACCTTTCTCAGTAACAACGACACGATTTTATGAAATCCGTTAAAAAGATTGTGATTCATTTCTCAATTTTTACGTCAAAATAAAACTGACGGAAGTGCCGTCGATTCTAACTTAATGATTTTTATGTAATTAATTTTATCGCAAATTTTGAGATTTGAAGCTGATCACTTTATTAACTTGATTTAATTCACGGTAAAAAATAAGCCCATATAGTTTATCTAACTTTCGAAGCGCTCCACTTTGCTTCTGACTCAATTTTTTAATTTATGGGTGAATACGATGTTGAAAAGAAACTTACTATCTGTCGCGGTATTAGCTGGTTTATCGGGTTGTGCCGTAACGCAAGCACCTGAGCAACAGGTTGTTAATGCACTGGCTGATAACCTTGATGTGCAATACGAAATTTTGACGAACCACGGCGCAAACGAAGGCATGGCTTGTCAGGATTTAGGCGCAGAGTGGGCATCATGTAACAAAGTGAACATGACTCTGACCAATGACGGTGAAGCGATCGATTCGAAAGATTGGACTATCTATTTCCACAGTATTCGCCTTATCTTAGATGTTGATAATGAGCAGTTTAAAATCACTCGTGTAACGGGCGACCTACACAAACTAGAACCTACAGATAAGTTCGATGGTTTTGCCGCTGGTGAAGAAGTGATTCTTCCACTAACAAGTGAATACTGGCAACTGTTTGAAACCGACTTTATGCCGGGTGCATTCGTAACGGCGCCAAACGCTGAACCTAAGATGATTGCTTCATTGAATACGGAAGATGTCGCGTCGTTCGTAACCGGTTTGGAAGGAAACAACCTTAAGCGTACACCTGATGACAACAATGTCATGGCAACAGCGGTTACTCGCTTTGAAAAGAATGCTGATCTGGTAACGCAAGATGTATCAACCACTTTACTACCAACGCCAATGTCGGTAGAAGTGGGCGAAGGTTCAGTGAGCATTGCTGGTGGTATTGCCCTACCTAAAGACGCATTCGATGCTGAGCAGTTCGCTGCAATTGAAGAACGTGCAGATGTGGTAAACGTAGATGTGAGTGGCGACCTACCTGTTAGTGTTGCTGTTGTTCCTACTCAGTTTACGGGTGATTTGGCGAAATCTGGCGCTTATGAACTAAGCATCTCGGAAGAGGGGATTACGATTAAAGCGTTTGATAAAACAGGTGCTTTCTACGCAGTTCAGTCTATTTTTGGCCTAATAGACAGTCAGAACGCTGAATCATTACCACAACTGTCGATCAAAGATGCGCCACGTTTCGATTACCGTGGTGTGATGGTTGATGTTGCTCGAAACTTCCACTCAAAAGATGCCATCCTAGCAACGCTAGATCAAATGGCGGCATACAAGATGAATAAACTGCACCTTCACTTAACAGATGATGAAGGTTGGCGTTTAGAAATCCCAGGTTTACCAGAGCTAACGGATGTAGGGTCTAATCGTTGTTTTGATTTGGAAGAGCAAAGCTGTTTACTGCCTCAGCTAGGTTCAGGTCCAACAACAGACAACTTTGGCTCTGGTTTCTTTAGTAAAGCGGATTACGTCGAGATTTTAAGCTACGCAAAAGCGCGCAGCATCGAAGTAATTCCAGAAATTGATATGCCAGCACACGCTCGTTCTGCTGTGGTATCGATGGAAGCGCGTTACACTCGCCTAATGGCGGAAGGTAAAGAAGCGGAAGCGAACGAATACCGCTTGATGGATCCACAAGATACATCGAACGTAACCACGGTTCAGTTCTACGATAAGCAAAGCTTCATTAATCCATGTATGGAATCTTCTACTCACTTTGTCGATAAAGTTATCTCTGAAGTGGCGGCAATGCACCAAGAAGCGGGCGTTCCATTAACGACTTGGCACTTTGGCGGCGATGAAGCGAAAAACATCAAGTTAGGCGCGGGCCTACAAGATATTAATGCAGAAGATAAAGTGGCATGGAAAGGTAATATTGACTTGGCTAAGCAAGATAAGCCATTCCAACAATCTCCACAGTGTCAGTCTTTGATCGCTGATGGTACTGTGAGCGATTTCGGTCACCTGCCAAGTCACTTTGCAGAGCAGGTATCTAAGATTGTTGCTGACAAAGGCATCCCTCACTTCCAAGCATGGCAAGATGGCCTGAAATACAGTGAAGGCGAAAAAGCATTTGCAACAGAAAGCACTCGCGTGAACTTCTGGGACGTTCTTTACTGGGGCGGTACTTCATCAGTATACGACTGGTCAGCAAAAGGGTATGACGTAATCGTCTCTAACCCAGACTACGTATACATGGATATGCCATACGAAGTTGATGCTGCAGAGCGTGGTTACTACTGGGCAACACGTGCAACCGATACTCGTAAGATGTTTGGCTTCGCACCAGAAAACATGCCACAAAACGCAGAAACATCATTAGACCGTGACGGCAATGGTTTCTCTGGTAAAGGCGAGATTGAAGCGAAACCTTTCTACGGTTTGTCTGCACAACTTTGGTCTGAAACAGTACGTACCGACGAGCAGTATGAATACATGGTGTTCCCTCGCGTACTTGCAGCAGCAGAGCGCGCATGGCACAGAGCTGATTGGGAAAACGACTACAAAGTGGGCGTTGAATACTCTCAAGATACTGACTTAGTGAATAAGCAGTCTTTAAACAGTGACTTTAATCGCTTCGCGAATATTGTAGGGCAACGTGAATTGGCTAAGCTTGAGAAAGCTGGCATTGATTACCGACTGCCAGTACCGGGCGCTCAGGTTGTTGATGGCAAGCTAGCGATGAACGTACAATTCCCAGGCGTAGAGCTGCAATACTCTGCTGATGGCGAAAACTGGTTAACGTACGATGAGCAACAACGTCCTTCGGTTTCAGGCGAAACTTACATCCGCTCTATCTCTGAAAGTGGCGAGAAAGTAAGTCGAGTAACTTCGGTAAAATAATCGACAAGCAACATTAATAGAAGAGCTCCCTAGCTTTTATCTGATTCAGATAAGAGTGGGAGCTTTTTTTTCGTCCAAATCAAGTTAGCCACTTCTCTTAAACTGAAACATATAGAAATAGCCTTTATGTATATCGTCAACAATGTACATAAGGTGAGTTCCATCGCAAAAGTGACGCGCTTCTCATTATTCTCTTCAAAAAATAAGTCTCTCATCAAAAACTCTAAATCAGGTGTGATTGAACTAACTTAATCTAATTTTGTGACGTGAAATAACGTGATCTCGATCTGTGTATTTTTAAGTCTTAACTTTTTTATTAAATTTTATATTTTTAAGTGATTGATTTAAATGCATTAAATAACTTGTTCTTTTTTGATAGTGAGAGAGATCACTCTGCTTACTCTTTTATTTTGAAACGCAAATTAATTCGAGCAACATAGATTTCATGCCAGGGAGGCAACTAACTACTCAAGCGGTGAAGGTGAATGATGTACCGAAGATGTGCCGCTGAAAAAATCAAACTAAGGCAGTTTACTATGAAAAAAATTATCGCTCTAAGTGCACTTTCTCTTGCTTTTGCTTCTAGTGCTTTTGCTGGTTCTTCTTACGTTACAGGTAACATCCAAATTCATGACGATGGCCGTATCCACGGTTCTGATATGACTTCTACGCTAGAAGCTGGTCACACGTTTGACAACTCTCTAGGCGGCTTCACGGTTTATTCTGAGTTTGATGGCATCCAACTTGGCAAACTTGAATCTGAAAATGGCGGTGCAGGTAATACTACTCCAGGCATCACTGTCGGTGGTGAGCAATCTTTCAACATTACTGACAAATTATGGGTTGCTGCTGGTTACCAACACCTATTCTCTGCAGGTGAGAGCATTCAGTTCCGTCCATTAGTTAAGATCGGTTACAACTTCGATAACGGTATCTCTATTAGCAACCGTACTCGTGCACACATCGATGATACTTCGGCTAATGCTGACACAGACTACCGCATGGATAACCGCATTGGTTACACAGTGAATGCTGACCTAGCACTTAGCTACAACAACGTATACATGATTGATGCTGAAGCGATGGACCATGAGTTACGTGCTACATGGACTCGTCAAGGTGTTCAACCTTACTTTGAGTTCCGTAGCCAAGCTAACGGCGTAGATTTCGCAAACGGCGATTCTAAGCAGAACAACGCATTCGTATTCGGTGCTTCTTACGGCTTCTAAGCCGATTCACTTGGCTGCTTAGTCGATTAGATTATTAGCCGAGTGAGCTTCTTCGCTAAATAGCTTCTTAGCCAATTAGCGAGGAGAAATATAGCGGCACTAACAGCCCGGTTGGTACCGCGACAAGATTTGCTTTACTGTCCAAAAGCAAAGAGCCTAGCAAGTAAACTACAGTCTTGGGTTTACTCATGCTAGGCTCTATTTTTATGACTTCTTTTAATTGCTTGGCGTTGGTCTAGTTAAGCTTTATTTTCCGTTGTAATGACGGAACTCAAACACCTGACCTTCTTCATTAAACGCATACACAGAATACTCGTCTTTCTTATCGCCATATTCCATGCCCGGAGAGCCCATTGGCATGCCTGGAACCGCTAAGCCAATCGCATTACGTGGTGGATTTTCTAAAAAGGCTTTCACGTCCTCTGCTGGAATGTGCCCTTCAAATACGTAACCGTCGATCTCTGCAGTGTGGCAAGAGGCTAGTTTTTGCGTTACCCCTAACTTCTGCTTTATTGGATTCATATCATCGTGGAGCTTCTCTGTAACATCGAACCCAGCATCTCGCATATGTTCTGTCCATTCTGTGCAGCAGCCACAGTATGGAGACTTATGGTTTAGAACATCAGTCGCGAGAGCTTGTCCTGAAATTGCAGCGAGTGCTGTAAGAGTCATAATTTTACGAATCATGGTTAACCTCATGAATATGGTTTTTGTTGATATTAGAATGTGTGGGTTTGAAAAGTCTTAATCTGTTGGCATTGCTTACTACCGTGATTGACGACATCGCCATCGCAGCGCCTGCAACGACAGGGCTAAGCAGAAATCCGAAAAATGGGTAGAGCACACCGGCTGCGATAGGAATACCAAGTGAGTTATAGATGAAGGCACCAAACAGGTTTTGCTTCATGTTTCTCACGGTCGCTTGAGATAGCTCGATCGCGTTGCTTACTGATAATGGCGATGAGTTGAGTAGCGTCATTTGCGCACTTTCAATCGCGACATCACTGCCACTGCCCATTGCGATTCCTATATCTGCTTGAGCAAGAGCTGGTGCATCGTTAATACCGTCTCCGACCATAGCAACACTCTTATATTGCTGTTGCAGCTGAACAATATGTTGAGCTTTCTGCTCTGGAAGCACTTCCGAGATAACCTCGTCGATACCGACGTCTTTACCTATTGCTTGAGCCACAGAGTCATTGTCACCCGTTAATAGCACAGTGTGAATTCCGGCGGATTTTAGTTGAGCTATCGCCTGTTTGCTATCTATTTTTAACGCGTCTGAAATGCCCAATATGCCTTCCAGTTTTTGGTCAATCACAATGAAAATAGGCGTCCACGCTTGCGAGCGGCAAAGTTCGATAAAATCCGCGCCAATCTCAGTATTGATGCCTAACTGGGTTAGGTATTTAAGCGAGCCAACTTGCACGTTCTTGCCGTTAATTGTTGCCTGTACGCCAAGCCCTCGTTGGTTTTCGAACTCGCTATGAGGTAGTGCTGAAACTTGTAGGCTCTCTGCATATTGGCAAACGGCTTTGGCGAGTGGGTGCTCAGATCCCACTTCTACTGAATAAGCATAAGCCAGTAACTCTTGCTCCGTTAGATTAGAGTAAAAGGCCTGTTGAACGGTTGGTTTGCCTTGGGTCAACGTACCTGTTTTATCAAACACAACAGCATCGATCTTGCTGGCAGACTGCAATACATCCGCATCTTTAATAAGAACGCCAAACTCAGCGGCTTTACCCACGCCAACAGTAATCGACAGTGGCGTTGCTAGGCCTAACGCACATGGACAGGCGATAATCAGTACTGTGGTTGATACTACTAGCATGTAACTTGCACTAGGTTGTGGTCCAACAAAAAACCAAACTAGGGCGGCAATGGCTGCGATCGCAACCACAACAGGGACGAAAACGGCAGAGATCGAATCAGCGAGTTTAGCAATCGCAGGCTTGCTGCTTTGTGCTTGGCGAACCATCTGAATGATTCGAGCCAACATGGTGCTTGAGCCAATCCCGGTCGCTTCAATAACTAAGCTGCCATCACCATTAATAGTTCCTGCTGAAACCCCATCATCGAGCGATTTGACGTTGGGAAGCGGTTCACCAGTCAACATTGATTCATCGATATAAGATTCACCCGCTACCACGACGCCATCGACAGGGACTTTTTCTCCCGGTTTTACACGCACTTGCATACCGACTTGAATGGCTTCGACGGCGATGGTCTGTTCTTTACCATCGACGATAACTACCGCTTTTTGAGGCTGTAAGTTAATCAGTGCCTGTAAAGATTTGGTGGTGCGTGCTTTGGCTTTGGCTTCAATGTAGTGCCCTAAAGAGATAAGGCCGACAATCATTGTACTTGCTTCAAAATAGACATGACGCGATGGTTCTGGGAACCATGATGGAATCAGTACAACCAGCATTGAATAGAACCATGCAGCGCCCGTACCTAAAGCAACTAACGTATCCATGGTTGCACGCTTATGCATGAGAGACTGCCAAGCGTTAGTGAAGAAGCTGCGTCCTGAAGTCGCAAGCAGTATCAAACAGACCACACCAACCAATCCCCAAGCCAATTGGTCGTTAAATGTAACAATGGTCATGCTGCCACCGAACAGACCCCACGCCATCAGCGGAGCTCCGATAACCAGCGCGCTTACTGAATTCTTTAGGAAAACTTTTTGGGTACGAAGTTGTTGTTCTTGCTGTTTTTGTTGTTGAGTCGCCGCGTCATCAACGAACTCCGCACCATAACCTGCGGTTTTTACCGATTCTATGAGAGCGTTCTCGATGACGTCCCGTGTTTTAGACGTGAAGACCAAGGCTGTCTGTTCAGCGAGGTTGATCTGAGCTTGGTCGACGAACTCATTCTTTTTCAACGCTTTCTCTACCGAAGAAACGCAACTCGCACATGTCATTCCTTCAAGAACAAGGTGATAGGTATATTGGCTAGCTGCAGATTTAGCTTGTGTCGGTTCTACGGGCGCTGGTTTTTTATCTTCTTTTGAATCTGAACTCGATAAAAGGTCATTAGCTTCAGAGTAGGGAGTCGCGTGATAACCCACGCTTTCGACTAGCTCAATAACCTCTGATTCTGCAAGTAAAGTAACCAAGGACAATTCATGTTTGCTGACTTCTAGGTCTGAGATTTGCTCAGTCTGTTCAAGTGCTTGAGTCAGTTTGCTCACGCACTTGCCACAGCTGAGGCCCGATAATGATAGATGCAGCGAATTACCCATGGAATAACTAAGGGTCGCTAACTGTTCGTTGAGTTCAACGTAGCTAAAAGGAGTCGAAATGTCGATGTACGTCGGCGATATGTCGTTGATCGTCGTGTTATCGAAATCACCAAGCAGGGTGCGGACTTTCTTCGCGCAACCCATGCAATTTAGGCCGTTGAGTGCGGTAGTGTAATGCTTCATATCGATACTCCAATTCTCATCTACACCCAACATAAACCTTACCGTAAGGGTAAGGTCAAACATAAATTCAAGAATTTGATCTTAGTAGCATATGAATGGTGGGTTAAGTTTGTGGGATAGGCGAGCGTTGAAGAAAAGCATGGCTATAATTTACTGGCTCAGGCTATAGATTTGCTACATCGAAGCTGGATTTAGCCTTTCCACAATAGCTTTCGTACAAGATCAGCACATTAATCATTCACTACTGATTGTAGATTTAAGCGGTGGTGATAAAATAGCGCCCAAAATTTAGTGATATTTTTCTGTTGCAGGCTTTGTAATGGCAATCACTAAAAGAATCACCTACATAATCAAGGTATTTAAATGACGGTTAAAACTCGTTTTGCTCCTAGCCCAACTGGCTATCTTCACGTTGGTGGTGCACGTACTGCACTTTACTCTTGGCTATTCGCTAAGAATCAAGGTGGTGAATTCGTTCTGCGTATCGAAGACACGGACCTTGAGCGTAACTCTCAAGAAGCGGTTGATGCAATTCTAGAAGGCATGCAATGGATGGGTATGGAATGGGATGAAGGTCCTTACTACCAATCTAAGCGTTTTGACCGTTACAACGAAATGGTTGATAAGCTACTTGCTGAAGACAAAGCATTCAAATGCTACGCGTCTAAAGAACTGCTTGATGAGATTCGTGCAGTACAAGAAGAAAACAAAGAAATGGCTCGTTACGACGCGAACCACCCT
This sequence comes from Vibrio sp. QJM3NY_27, assembly GCF_057785955.1. Lineage (NCBI taxonomy): Bacteria > Pseudomonadati > Pseudomonadota > Gammaproteobacteria > Vibrionales > Vibrionaceae > Vibrio > Vibrio sp. QJM3NY_27. The sequence goes on from NZ_CM173511.1 coordinate 868,929, forward strand.
AAAATTGTTGCAGCAAACGAAGCAGCAAAAGAAGGTGATGCATGCGTTATCCGTTTCCGTAACCCTAAAGAAGGCAGCGTAGTATTTGATGACCAAATTCGTGGTCGCATTGAAATCGCAAACAGCCAACTTGATGACCTAATCATTCGTCGTACAGACGGTGCTCCAACTTACAACTTCGTAGTTGTAGTGGATGACTGGGATATGGGTATTACACACGTTGTTCGTGGTGAAGACCATATCAACAACACACCTCGTCAAATCAACATCTATGAAGCACTAGGCGCGCCAGTTCCAACTTTCGCTCACTGTGCCATGATTCTTGGTGATGACGGTGCGAAACTTTCTAAGCGTCACGGTGCTGTTTCTGTAATGCAATACCGCGACGAAGGTTACCTACCAAATGCACTGAACAACTACCTAGTTCGTTTAGGCTGGTCTCACGGTGACCAAGAGATCTTCTCTCAAGAAGAGATGATTGAATTCTTCAGCCTAAACGCAATCAGCAAGTCTGCATCTGCATTCAACACTGAAAAACTACTTTGGTTGAACAACCACTACATCAAGACTTCTGAGCCTGAGTACGTTGCAAAATACCTACAATGGCACTTAGACGTACAGAAGATCGATACAACAAACGGCCCAGCGATCACTGAAGTGATCAAGCTAGTTGGCGAGCGTTGTAACACGCTTATCGAACTTGCTGAGCAGTCTCGTTACTTCTACGAAGATTTCTCTGAGTTTGAAGCTGGCGCAGCGAAGAAGCACCTACGTGGTGTTGCTAAAGGCCCACTAGAACTTGCTCTTGCTAAGGTTGAAGCGCTTGAAGAATTCACAACAGCAAACATCAAAGACGGTGTGATTGCAGCAGTATGTGAAGAGCTAGAGATCGGCATGGGTAAAATCGGTATGCCACTTCGCGTAGCAGTAACAGGCGGCGGTCAGTCTCCTTCTGTTGATGCAGTGATGGAGCTTGTTGGTAAAGAGCGCGTAATCGCTCGCATCAAGATGGCTCTTGAGTTCATCGCAGAGCGTGAAGCTAACGCTTAATAGAGCGATTGCTAGATTCAAAAAAGGGTCAGTAACTTGGTTACTGACCCTTTTTATTTGTTTTGAGCTTGGTTGATTAAAGCTTGTTCTATTAAAGCTATGTCGATTCGAATTTGGCTTCGCGTTATAGCTTGTCGTCAGCAATCATTTGGGTCGCTTGAGCCGCTGTTTTCTTATCGAACAAGATATCCATCATCGCTTTGATGCGTTCCATATCGTCGCCAAACTTTGATAAATTTCCGCTATTCGGTGCTTTAAACTCAACGTTGCCTATGCGTTGTTGATCTTGATAAGCTGAGATCTTAGCATCCGCCACAAAAGTTCTGAAATCCCAGCTCCAGCGAGAGACATAATCAAGCGTAATGTCCTCTGGATTATGTTCTGAACCGTCGGCAACTACTTTACATTTAACCTGATTATTCAGACACCAATCAAGCATGGAATCGAGGAAAATGCTGCGCGTTTTTACATCTTCCACGATCGTGATATTTTCGATGTTGTTTGCTTCAGGAAGTGCATTGCCCGAATACTTCGGAGCACTGCAACCTGCGAGTAAAAAGACAACAACAAGAGCTAGCCAGTTTTTCATTATCTATCCTAGATTTTTTTGAAGATGATGGAAGTGTTGATCCCGCCAAAGGCAAAGTTGTTGCTCATTAGGTATTCAACATCCAGTTCGCGGCCTGAGCCCGTTATGTAATCAAGTTTACCGCAGCGTTCGTCAATGTTTTCAAGGTTCAATGTTGGACTGAACCAGCCTGAATGCATCATCTCTAGGCTTAACCAAGCTTCAATTGCACCACACGCACCAAGCGTATGACCAAAGTAGCTTTTCAATGAACTGATTGGCACTTCACCGAAAATGTTCGCTGTAGCATTACTTTCTGCAATATCGCCTTTTTCGGTTGCAGTACCGTGAGCAGAGACATAACCGATCTTTTCAGCCGGAAGCTGCGCGTCTTTGAGTGCTTTCTCCATACAAACTTGCATGGTTTCCATTTGAGGTTGGGTCACATGAGCTGCATCGCAGTTGCTGGCAAAGCCGACAATCTCAGCGTAGATCTTTGCGCCGCGAGCGACGGCATGTTCATACTCTTCGAGCACAAGCGTACCAGCGCCTTCACCGATGACTAGACCATCGCGCTCATTGTCGTAAGGGCTAGGGGATTTTTCTGGTGTGTTGTTTTTTAAACTGGTAGCAAAAAGGGTATCGAAAACGGCAGACTCAGTTGGGCATAGTTCTTCACCACCACCAGCAACCATCACGGTTTGGTAGCCGTGTTTGATCGCTTCATAGGCGTAACCAATCGCTTGGCTTCCTGAAGTGCAGGCACTGCTGGTGGGAATCACGCGTCCGCGCAAGCCAAAGAACAGTCCAACGTTGACCGCAGCGGTGTGTGGCATCATTTGAACATAGGTGGTTGCTGTGATTGCTCGTGTCGATTTCTCGTTAAGCATCACACCAAACGCACCTACGGCATCAGTACTGCCGGTTGAAGACCCGTAGGCAATGCCCGTTTCTCCGTTAGTTAGAACATCATGTCCAATCAACCCAGCTTGTGTTAAAGCATCTTCAGTCGCGACAGTGGCTAAGCGAGAAACCCGACCCATGCCTCGAACCTGTTTACGTTTGTAGTGTTTTGGTAACTGGAAGTCATCAATAGGCGCAGCTAGCTTAGTGTTGAGGCCATCGTATTGCTCAAAACTTGGCATATATTGAGTGGCATTTTCACACGCTTTCAGTTTTGGCTCGATGTGCTGCCAATCATTACCAAAGGCAGTAACACCAGACATGCCAGTTACAACAACGCGGTGGGTCATACTAAGCCTCCATTGACTGAAATTACTTGGCGAGTGACGTAGCCTGCAATATCAGACATTAGGTAGCTGACTAGGCCAGCCACTTCTTCTGGCTCGCCCATGCGGCGCAGTGGAACTTGAGGTAGAGCGTGCTCTTTCACGTGCTCATCAACCATACCGGTATCAATTAAACCTGGAGCGACACAGTTTACCGTGATCTTGCGTTTCGCTAGCTCTAAAGCTAGAGACTTAGTCGCGCCAATCACGCCGGCTTTTGCTGCAGCATAGTTGGTTTGACCGCGGTTGCCCATGATGCCAGATACCGACGCCAGAGTAACGATTCGACCGCCTTTGCGTTTTTGAACCATTGGCATCACGCACGGGTGAAGTACGTTGTAGAAGCTGTCGAGGTTGGTATGGATAACACCATCCCACTCTTCTTCAGTCATGGCTGGGAATGCTGTGTCACGAGTAATACCGGCATTATTTACAACACCATAATAAGCGCCTTGTTCGGCAATATCTGACTCAAGCTTTTCGCGACATTCGCTGCGATTGCTGATATCAAATCGGATCAGACGTCCTGCGCCACCGAGCTCGGTGATCGACTTTAATGTGTCTTCAGCACCTTGCTTGTCACCCATGTAGTGAACGGCGATTTCAAAACCGTCTTTCGCGAGTTGAATAGCGATCGCTTTACCAATGCCTTTGCTGGCACCTGTGACTAAAACCTGACGGCTCATGATGGGCTCCTAGTTTTCATTTCTTGTAATTTTTGTTCGGTCGGCACGTAGACGTTGAGTTGACATTGAGCCACTAACTCACCTTGGTCTTCGACTCGGGCGGTAAACACGGCCATGCCACTGTCTTCCATCAGTTGCTCGGCGTAGATATCAAGGGTCTGACCTTGAGTGAACTCATCACATAGTGACTTGTAGCGACGAGAACCAAGTAAGAAGCCGATTGGAGGAGTCGTGTCGTTTTTCAGCGCATGGTATCCAGACCATGCAGCCACAGATTGCGCCATAAATTCGATACCGACATAAGCCGGTACGGTTTGAGATTCGGCATTAAAGAACAGGTTATGCGCACCAATATCGACCTGACAGTGAATCGACAACGCCTCTACATTGATAGCACGATCGATTAATATCATCGGATCATCGTGTGGAAGAAGTTGGTCTACAGAAGGGATATCAGTCATTTACTACACCAAAGATCAGGCTAATGTTGTTGCCACCAAAAGCGAACGAGTTGCTTAAGATGTTCTTTACTTTAAGTTTCTGGGAACAGTTTACCAAATCAATCTCAATATCTTCAGCTTTATCCTGACATTTTTGTAAGGGAAGCGGTAAGTCATATTTTAAAATATGCCATGCTATTGCAGCCTCTATCGCACTTGCGGCTCCAAGAGTATGCCCGGTGAGAGGCTTGGTGGAACTGACGGGAACCTTGTTTGCAAAAATACGATGAATGGCTTTGCTTTCCATTGAATCATTGAGTGGAGTTGCGGTGCCATGAGCATTGATATAACCGATATCTTCTGCTTGTAACTGTGCAGATTTTAACGCCTTTCTCATCGCTTGTTCTGCGCCGTTCCCTTCAGGATGGGGCGCTGAAATATGATGTGCGTCAGAGCTATCGCCACAGCCTAACAAGGCAATGCTAGGTATATTCTGGTTTGTATTAGCAACATTCAGTTTTGTTTTGCTGAGCAACATAAATGCTGCCGCTTCTCCGATGTTGATGCCATCTCGAGAGGCGCTAAACGGCTGACAATGTGTGCTTGAAAGTGCTTCAAGACCATGAAAACCATTGAGCGTCAGCTTACATAAGGTGTCGACACCTCCAACCAACACAGCATCAGCCATTCCAGAATCTAACAAGCGTTGAGCGGTAAGAAAAACACGGCCGCTTGATGAGCAGGCGGTCGAGATTGCGTAGTTTGGCCCTGTTAATGAGCAATATTGACTAACAAACTCAGAGGGATTCCCTAGCTCCTGTTTGGAGTAGTGATAATGCTCAGGAAACTCACCGTTTGCCAATTTATGTTTGAAAGCGGCTTCACCATCAGAAATCCCCGAGGTGCTTGTGCCGATAACAACAGCAATTCTATCTGCGCCAAATTGTGATTTTGCTTGCTCGATAGAGTCTTGGATTTGATTTAGAGCTGATAACGCCAGTTGATTGTTACGAGTGGCGTATTGTGCGAGATTGGATGGAACCTCTGGCAGATCGCCCGCTACCTTACCAACGACAGTCGACTTGCCGTCATTCAGCATATCGTCCACTTCAACCATGTTCGAGCGGTGCTCATTTGTAAGGCAGTCGTGAATTTCAGCAACGCTTGAGCCTAGCGCCGAGTGGAAACCACAGTCTTGGATGTAAATAGGCATAGTGTTCAGCTCTTACTTGGGTTGTCGACAATCGTTGAGTTCAACGTTTGTATAGTGATGGTATAGCCTTGGGTCAAATGCGTGAAAACAATATCGCCGCGAGTTTTGTCAGCTCCGGAATCCGCTTGGTAATCAATTCGAATGATTGCCTGTTGGTTATCGTCAAACACTGTGCGGCTGTTTTTTGTGTCGACCAAGTGCCAGCCGATACTTTCTAAAGGTTGAGTCCACGCTTCAACTGGCCATAGGGTCAGCATTAAATTAAATAGCACCTGTTCGGGTTGCGGCAGGGTCGCGCCAAGCCCAGACAAAACCTGCGTATCAATCACTTGATTTTGATATTGCAGCGATAGGATGCGAGTACCCCAAGAAGAAAACCCCGCCAAAACCACTTTATCCGCTGTCACTTCGACTTGAACAGGAAGTTGCTGCGTATCGTCTTGCCATGTTGCGCTGATCAGTTGGCTCGCCGTAAATGAGTATCCCAGCTCCGCAGGCTGCGGCAAGGCTAGCTCTGTGTCTTTGTCGATTGAGACACTTGCGCCTGTTGGCTGTTGAGACACCATCGAACAAGCACTGAGTAATAAGCCAAATACTACGGCGAGCGCTATCTTGATTGTTTTGTTCATCTAAAAGCCTCTCGAGAGTTTGATTTTTCCGCGGCTTGTTCGTTGTTAATCGCGAGTGGAGAAAGCAACCACGCCACAAAAATACCCGTTAAGACGGTAACACCGAAGCTATGAATGGCATGAGTCTGACTTAGTGACAGTAAACCAAATGAAAGCAGCGTCGTGAGACCAGACAAGGTAATGGCTAACAAGGTGCTCAGTGATTTCTTCTGCTCAGCAAAGAAAAGGGTGTAGTCGATGCCAATCCCTAGAATCAGAATCAGACCCAATAAGTTAAATAGGTTTAAGGTCGAACCTAAAACGCCGGTGATCGCTAGCCCTGCGATTCCCGCAATCAAAGACGGCAACAGCATCAACAGGCTCTGTTTTACGCCATAGCGCCAACCTAAAACCATTCCAATGGCTGCCAATGCTATTAATAATAGTTCGGTGATCTTGACTCTGTATTCAGCAAAAAGCGACGATATTTCATCGGCCTTATTGAGGAACTTAACATCTTGTTGCTGAGTAAAATCTGAACAAAGCCATTGAGAGAACAGCTCTGAGTCAGTGAGATCTTTGATTAAAATAACAGACGCAGCTTGTCCATCTATCGGCCTCAACCAAAGAGGACGAATGGGTTCTGATACTGGTGATGCTAAAAACTCATCAACTGTTATTGGTTCATAGTTAGGAAGATCAGGGAAACTCGACCAACCTAATGTGGTTTGTAATGTTGAGCTCTGATTAGCGTAGAGCTGTTTCACCAGTCGATAGTTTTCATTTTGCTCGTACTCACTTGGCAGGTGTTGATTGACGCTGCGATATCCTGAGATGCCTCGCTTCTCGATCAATGAATCTAATTCAGAGGTGATCAATGCCAATTTTTTCAGTAATGCTTGATTACTTTTCGCAGTCACCAACAGCATATTTTGACCACTGCCTAATCCTGAAATCTCAGTGATGGCTTGCTCTTGCTGTTTGAGCTGCTCTGGCATTGCCTGAAGTTGGCGTATATCGTCGTCGTAACGAATTTGACTGAGTGACATTATGCTAACGACAGTCACCGTTAACGGTAAGCCTATTCTGAATTTTGGCTTGCTCCATACACTCAACCAACTATGCCAAAGCTTCGCTAGGGGGAGTGGACGTTCCTGACTTGGTTTCGCCGCTAAAACGGGGTACCAACACACTACACTGGCGTAAGCTGCAATGAGTCCAATTGACGAGAACAAAGCAAGCTGTTGTAAGCCTGGGAAAGGTGCAACAAGCAAGCCTAGGTAGCCAATCAAGCTAGTAATAAGCCCCAAGCTGATCGCAATAAGGATATGTTGCAACCCTTTTTTACTTTGCCATTTACTTCCTGCCGCTAAGCGATCGGTAAGGAAGTGAAAAGAGTAATCGATTGATACGCCGATCAAACTGGCACCGAACACTAAGCTGAACAAGTGAATTTTGCCGAAGATAGCGACGGTGCTCGCGAGTGCAACCAGTAATCCAGTACTTATCGAAAGTAGAGACAAGACAAGTGGTAGGGCGCTACGAAATGTCAGCCACACCAACAAAATAACGCCAGCTAACGATCCTAAACCAATGGTGCTGATCTCTGATTTTGCACTTTGAGTGCCATAATTAGCGTAGAAAACCACGCCAGTGTGCTGAACTTTGACGTCAAATTGCTTCTCTATGTCTCGCTCTAAAGCGTCAAGTGCCGGAAGTTGCTCTTGAATAGCCAAGCTATAGGGAGAGCCAGCCAAGGTTGCGGTAACCAAAATGTGTGAATGATCTTGCGATTGCGCCGTTAGGTAGCCCTCTTTAAGGCTAAAGTTACTCGAACGAGTACCAACTTCGCTAATGTAGTCTCGAAATAACAAAAAAGGATCGAGTGTCAGTTCGGCTGCAGTGACGCCTGAAAATGGATTGTATAACGACTGAATTACATGTTGAGCGCGAGATTCGGGCGAGTGTACCAGTGTTTCTTTTTGTTGAACGGTCAACAGTTGAGCCCGATGACGAAAATAGAAATCGCTCCATTGGCTTTGAGTGCTGGCGTTGATTTTGCCTTGCACGTGCTTAAAAAGAGTTGGCTGACTGGAGAACGCTCTTTGGTTGAGGGCTTTTTCAAAAGCATTAGTGGCAGCGGTGGCATGTTCGATATCAGAGCCACTTATTATGAAGACGACTTGCTCACTCATCGAGTTGGAAATCTGTTGAAAGGCTTGTTCTACCATAGGATCTTGCTGGTTTTCTGGCAGCAATTTCATAATGTTGCTTTCAATCGGTACTGAAGAAGAAAAAGCGAACTGTTTGATTAACAGTCCGCTAAATAGCACCACGACAACAAGCCAAATAAGGGCAAGGCTAGAGTTGGAATTGTTGCGCTTCAGCATCTGATAATACTTCCGGTTGATGGCTTAGCTGGCTAAATTCGATCACTGTGCTGTCTCCACGAATCTCTTTCAGCTCAATGCGTTCAATATCGTTGTTACCTTGTAGTGTGATGGCTTCAAATACCGCATTCATTGGCGCACTTTTGGGCTTTAGAGTGAGCGTCCATGAGGTACCCTCTGTGCTTTCATTTGCACTTTCATCTGAGCTTTGCTCAGTCGCGGGTTCAAATGACAGTGAGAACTGCTCTTGGAGTTTTTGAGTATCACCGTGGAACACCGCTAGGAATATATGGCTGAAATAAAACGCCATTGGGTTTTCTTGGTCGGTGATGATCTTAGCTGGTTGATCAGCAAACCTTTGGCTCAGTTTGTTGTCGGTTAACACCAAGCTCACAGGGAAGGGTGTCGCTTGTGTCCAAAGCAAACCATTCGATTTGTCTAACAAGAAAGCACCTTGTGATGTTAAAGGTTGAGCGAACATTTCCATATTGCGTGTTTGAGTAAACTCTCCACGCACGATGTTGTTTGCACTTAATACTGTTTGCAGATCTGAAATAGAGCCAACCGCAGCTGTACTTTCATTAGCAATAACAAAGCCACTCGCCATCACAGAGGCAAGCCCTAGTAGTGCGATGCTGATTTGCTTACGTCCGTGTTTAAACAGACTCATGTTTCACCTGCTGCTGTGTGTTAGTTGCTTGAGATTGATCGGATAGTGGATTATTTGGCTGAGTGGTGTTTGATTGTGGCAAACAGCCAAATTGGTGCCAATGATCGATTTTATCGGTAAATATTTTCGGCGAAGCAAAACACATTTCTTGTTCTTCAATGGTCACCGCAACCTGCATTGTGTGGGCGCGTGTCATGCGAGCACCTGTGTTGGCATCGTGAATTTCGTAGTCAACACGCAGGCGGTTTTCCCATTCAGTCAACTTAGCCGATACCTTGATCTGATGATTGAACGGTATCGCCTTAATGTACTTTACACGCGTGTCGATGATCGGCCACATGTAGCCTGAGTCCTTCATCTCATGGTAGTTGTACTCAATCTTATCCATCATGATGCACCTTACTTCTTCAAAAAATCGGAAGTAATTACCGTGATAGATCACGCCCATCGGGTCGGCATCTTGGAATGAGGTAATCAGAGTCACCTCAGATTGTAATGGATGAAGGATTTCAGACATAAATCGCTCTCAACAATATTGCGTAAAGGGTTAGCTACTCTATGAGTAAAGTGACCAGTGCTGACTTTGAATACGAGCAATGAAGTGGCGTAGATCGCCTTCAAGTGGTCGGTCTTCAACGATAAATTCAAACTCTTTAAGCACTTCGTCGCGAATGTACTTTAGGTTTTCACTCATGTGGTGCTCATCAAGCTCATTGTGACGTTTACGAAGCTCGAGTGCTTGTGTACCCGCCAGAAGTGATGCCGCTGCTACTTGCTCTGTTAGCTCCAGAACACGTAAACAATCACGAGCTGCGATGGTGCCCATACTGACTTTGTCTTGGTTGTGGCACTCGGTTGAACGAGAGAACACGCTTGCCGGCATGGTGTGTTTCAATGCTTCTGCTGTCCAAGCTGAAACACCGATCTGTACTGCCTTGAAGCCGTGGTTGATTGGCTTACGTTCGCCTTCTGCGCCTGTTAGGTTAAATGGCAGTCCGTTGTTGAACTTGTAATCCATCAACTGTGCCATTTGGCGATCAAGCAGATCCGCAAGGTTGGCTACTGCTGTTTTTAACGTATCCATCGCCATGGCAATATGGCCGCCGTAGAAGTGTCCACCGTGCAGTACGCGCTCGTTGTCGCCATCGATAATTGGGTTATCGTTAGCGCTGTTGAGCTCGTTCTCAATCATTTGGCGAAGCCAAGGCAGAGAGTCTTGAACGACACCGATAACGTGTGGAGCACAACGCAATGAGTAACGATCTTGCAGACGGTCACTGTTACGTGGCGGGCGATCTGCTTGTAAGTCATCACGTAGCCATGCAGCAACTTGCTGTTGACCCGGATGAGGCTTCACTGCAAACAGTGCTTCATCGAAATGGAAATCGTTGCCTTGCATACCGACAGACACCATTGCGGTGATCTTAGTCGACAGCTGAGCTAGGTATTCTGCACGTTTGTAGGCGATACAAGCTAAAGCCGTCATTACTGACGTGCCATTCATTAATGCTAAGCCTTCTTTTGGCTTAAGCTTGATAGGGCTAATTCCTAGCTCTTTGTAGACGTCACTAGTAGGGTGAACTTCGCCTTTGTAGATAACATCGCGCTCACCAATCAGTGCGGCCGCTAAGTAAGACAGCGGCGTTAAATCACCACTGGCACCCACCGATCCTTCTTGAGGAATACGCGGTGAGATGTCTTGGTTAATCAAAGTAACGATCTGGTTGAGCAAATCATGAGTCACACCAGAGACACCTTGTGACAGAGAACACAGGCGAGTTGCTAATACTGCACGAGATTGTTCGTGAGACAGTATTTCGCCTAAACCACAGCCGTGAAAACGTGTTAAATGCAGTGGTAGCTCGTCAACTAGGTTTGGCGGAATTGCAACGGTACATGAGTCACCGTAACCGGTTGTCACACCATAGATCACGCCTTCTTCTTTCAACAGACGTTCTAAGAAAGCGACACCACGGTCGATCTTAGATGTGAAGGCTTCACTTGAGTTCATCGAAGCTTTTGCGCCTTGTGAGATAGCGACAACATCCTCAATCGTGAGGCGTTCGGCACCAAAGGTGATGCTATTTGGATTCTTTTTCGTCATGGTGCTTGCTCAATGTCCAAAAATTAAAAAAGTTGTACCACTGAAGCGGTGCTTTCAGTGTGTAGTGCTCAAGTCGATTTGCGTATTTTTGCACGACTTGCTGTAAAGATTGTTCGCGAGTCTTTCTGGGTAGTTCTATTTTGTCGCTAAAATGCTCGAAATAGACATTAAAATGCGGCTTAGATTGTGAGTCATCACGTAGCCCAAATAATAGAAATACTGGCGCTTTGAGAACAGAGGCTAACATAAATGGCCCTTGAGGGAAGGGCGCTTCCTTACCCAAAAACTCAGCCCATACTGAACGGCTCTCTTTGCTGGTGGAGGTTCTATCGCCAACAATCACAATCCACTCACCTTGTTCCAGTTTCTGTTGCAACAAGATAGCAGTATCAGGCCCCATTGAAGTTACCTGAATCAGGTTTAAATCAGACTGCGGGTTGACCGCTTTCATCACCGAATTAAAACGCTCAGCGTGCTCGGTAAAAACCAATGCATTGATTTTGATGTTCGAGTGTCTGCGACCCAAAGCTCGACACAGTTCGATGTTGCCAAGATGAGAACCTAGGATTAGCACACCTTGCTTATTTGACACCATGCTCTCAAATTGTTCTTGACCATGAATGCTTAGGTTATCGACCGAAAAATCCCCTTTCCATGCAGCCAACTTGTCTAGCATCGTATGACCAAAAGAAAGCAGATGGTTATAGCTGGTTAATTCAGTGGGTAACTCAATATTCTGTTGTTCAGCGTAGGTTTTCAGTTGAAATAGATACTGTTCTGAGGCGTTTCGTGCACGTTTGCCCGTTAGGTGGTAGTAACGCATCACGCCGCGTAAAATCAGATTAAATACGCCTCGGCCTAACAAGGTATAAACAGCCAATAACAGTTTGATGCCTAATACTGTGCCGCGCTCTTGAGTGCGAGACCAATGGGGTTGTTCTGACTCGTTCTTGTTTGATTCAGCCAAGGAATATTGGTTTTGCCCACTTTTAACTGAATCTATCTTGAAATGGCGAGCAATCAATTTTGGTGCTCTCGGCAGCATGCCGAAAAACAGTCTCGTGTGCATCCAGCTGATTTTCACGTTATCCCACAGCGCATCGAAATGAGATATGCCGTTTTCAGGATAGATGACTCGCGTTTCAACGAAGTCGATGTCACAGCCTTCCCAATATAAGCGAACCAGAATCTCGATATCGAAGTCCATTCGAGACCCAACATCGTACTTATCCAACACCGTTTGAGTTTGGTTGATCGGATACGCTCTAAAGCCACACATGCTGTCTTTAATCGATAGAGAGAGGGTTTCTATCCATACCCAAATGTGTGTCGCGTAGCGTCCGTAGAGCCTTGCCTTAGGCACGCTCTCGTCATAGACAGGCTGACCAGAGATAAGGTGCTGGGGCTTAGTTTGTGAAGCTTGGATTAATGCGGGTAGGGCGTCTAGGTCATGTTGCCCATCAGCATCAATCTGAATGGCATGACTAAAGCCGAGCTCTTGCGCTCGCTTAATTCCCGCTTTTACCGCGCCGCCTTTGCCTTGGTTGTGATCAAGTGTTACCAAAGTCACGCTTGGGCTATCGGCAAGTGGAGTCAGAAACTGTTTGGTCGCGAGTTCACTGCCATCATCAACAATAATGATCGGAAGTTTGAAATTAAGAAGTGATGAGACCACCGAGGGCATGGTTGCACCGTGGTTAAAGCACGGAATTAGGAAGCAAGCCTTGTAGTTGCTTTCTTCAAGTGCGTGTTGAGAAGCAGCCTCAGCGCTATTCACTTTTCTCTCCCAGCTTCATTTTGCCTGAAGAGTGAATCTGTTCGCCGTTGTTTGAGGTGTAACTAAAGCTAAGTTTGTCTTTGTCAGCGTCCCACTTGAGTGACAACTGTATGGTCGAGTCTGGCAGGATCGGTTCTTGGAATTTGATGACTTCCATGCCTTTAAAAAAACCAGGGACACTCAGTTCTTGGACTGCGTAGTGAAGTGCCCAATCAATCTGTGTAACACCAGGAAGAATAGGAAAGCTCTTGAAGTGCCCCTTAAAATCGGTGATGTCTCCAGTAATATGGAGTGTCAGGGTCGATTCTTTCTCTGCAGTGTCAACAACAATGACGTTTGGTTTTCTCTTATCCATAGCGTGTGCTTAGAATCCTTGGGCTGAAAATGGGTGTTGTGACAAAAATATAAAAAGATAACCTCAGTGTAAAATACGATCAGCGGTTTCTATGATTTTATTAGCTGTTCGATATGAGAGGTTAGTCGCTTACCTTGGCTGTTGAGTGGAATCTCATCAACAATGCGATATTTTCTTGGGATAGCGATCGGTTCTAACCATTTTCTAAGTTCTGAACGCAGTATCAACCAGAACTTACCTTTACTCATGGTGGTGAGATTCGCTTGGCCATCCTCTGATAATACCAAAACCGACGCCAAGATTAAGCGCTCCGGTTCTTCAAATGGAATGACGACACATTCGCTTATCCAAGGCAGTTGCTCAAGTCGCTTTTCGACTTCAACCAGTGATACTCGTTTTTCTTCTATCTTGATCACTCGGTCGGTTCGGCCTTTCAATATAAACTGATTCTCCGAGACCATTTCGCACTCGTCTGCGGTTTGATACCAGTTATTGTTATCGATGTAGGGCGACAATAACTTAATGCAATTCTCACTGTTGAGACTTGCCTCAATACAGTCAAAAAGTTGCCAAGGCGTTTGAGCGCTCTTTTGCTGACGAAATGCGATGCCACCGGTTTCTGTGCTGCCAAATACCTCGATAGGTAGATGACCAAGCAGGTTTCGTGACTGGTGAGCCGATTCGGTGGGTAAAGGGCCACCAGAAGAGAACATACCAGCTAGCTGTGCAGACTTTGTCTCGTGTTTTAATCGTTTGAGTAGCGCAGGGCTGCTGATCAGCACGCTCTGTTTATTAGCGTGAGATAGGATTTGTTCAGGGTACTCAAGATTGTGTCGAGCAAATGGAACACCAGAACAAAGTGGCCATAAAATTCGGAACAACAGACCATAGATATGTTGGTGTGAGACCGTACTGTGGACTCTGTTGCCCTTAAGTAAATCGCCCCAGTTTTTATCTAGCTGAGCGATTTCAATATCTAGGTGCTCTAAGGTTTTGTCTATAGCTTTGGGCGTACCACTTGAACCTGAAGTAAACAGGGTCAAGTGGATAGCAGCTAAGTCGATAGAAGCTAAATCAATAGATACAGGGTCAATAACAGCTAGTTCAATCGCGGCTAGGTCATTCACTAAAAGCGTTGATGTTTCGGTGTTTGAGTGTTTGGAATTCAAGATCGTTTGAATGTTGCAAACTTCACTAACCTCAACGGTTCCAATCGAATCATCGACCAGTAGGCAATCAAAATGCTCACTTAGCTCGGCAAGTGCACAAGGTTGATAGTTACCCGGTAAGATGATGTGTTTTTTGCTGACAGCACATGCCAAAAAGGCCACCGAAAATAGGTAGCTGTCTTGGGTACAAATCGCGACTCGTTGAAAAGAGAGTGAAGATAAAAGGTGTACGAGTCGAGATAAGTCGTCGTTAAATGTTTGCCACGTAATCTCGCTATTGTCGTCAAAGCAGACAATAGAATCTGGCGATCTGTTCTGGCTGAGAAGCGCAGACAAGGAAGTGTAAGAGACGGTTTGGGTCATAACAATTTAACTCTGACGAATGCGCTGTCTAATTACCCACTCCCCCGCAAAGAGTAACCCGGCAAAAAAATAGCTGAGTAGGCCATTGTATAAGGTCCAGATTTCAAGCGGTAGGAAGCAAGTGTAAAGCGCGATTGAGCCATTGATAACGAAGAACAGGCACCAAACCTTGGTGACCTTTCGCGTGTAATCAACGCCACTTTGCGGAAGTTCAGGCTCTTGGAGACGAGCAAGGCGCTCGATAATCGTTTGAGGTTGCCATAGGCTTGAAGCAAATACAGCCAACATACAAACATTAACGATGACGGGATAATAGGTTAACCAACCATGCTGCTTGAAGGTTAATCCTAGTGCTAGCAGAACAATTCCGGCACTTCCGCTGATCCAAGCTAAGTGTTTTAGCTCTTTTATTTTAGCCTGCCCGCCAGAGAAAATACGAACAGCAAAGATAACGGCCAAGACGATACCAACGGTTTGTAGACCAAACTTGTTGAGTCCAAAGTAAACCGCTATTGGATAAGTGAACAGTATGATTGCCGACAGTAAAGTCAGCAGAGGACGCATTATGCGTCCTTCAAAAGTTCAACCACAGACTCTACAACGTCATTAACGGTGCGTACTGCTTTGAACTCTTCAGGTTTGATCTTCTTACCTGTTACGTTCTGTAGATGAACGACCAAATCGACAGCATCAATGCTGTCTAGGTCTAGATCGAGATAAAGGTGTGCTTCAGGAGTGATATCTTCAGCATCAAGCTCAAACAGCTCAATCAGCGCATCTTTAACCTGGTTGTATACTTCTTGTTGGTTAGCTTGTGTCATAAAGATCTGTCTAGTTGTTCGTTTGAGATGAGATGTAATTCGCTAGGTTTTCAACCGAGGCAAAGTGCTGGCGAGTGTTTGAATCGTCGGCATCGATGATAATGTTGTACTTTTTCTTGATAGCAAGACCAAGCTCAAGTGCATCGATAGAATCTAGTCCCAGTCCATCACCAAATAGTGGAGCTTCTGTTTCAATTTCATCAATGCTCATATCTTCAAGGTTTAACGCGTCGATGATTAGTTGTTTCAGTTCGTTGTGTAATGTTTCCACTTTGGCCTACTTAATGCTTTATCTAAATGCTGCTTCAATGGGGCGATTCTACATTATGCGATGTATTTTCGAAATGCCGATATCGCCTGCTGTTTATTGATTATCTAAATGTTTTCTTCGGAAGGGAAAATAGTATATGCAAGATGATGATTAAGGCGTCTTGCTGCCGAAGTTAAGTTGTTCGAATTCTCAATAAATGGTGCGACTTCTATTTTACCTTTCACCGCAATATGAAAAAAGGGTTTCGTAGCAGGAACTTGATACCATTTTTTCTCTTTCGTTAAGAATGTCGGAGAAACCGTAATATGAATCACGCGTAAATCGGTTTGTGTTCGAGTAGCAATTTGCGCCGCACCACGTTGTAAGGATGGTTCAATTCCCGGCGTTGTGCGAGTTCCTTCGGGAAAAACCAGCAGTACGTTGCCACGTGAAAAACGTTCTTCACAACGTTCTAAAAGATCGTCAGGTGCTTGATTGGGTATATAACCTGCCGCTTTCACGATCCTCTTCATAAATGGGTTTTCCCATATCGCTGCTTTAACGAGGCAATCACATTGAGGAAGTTGAGAGGCGATCAGCACATAGTCGATTAAGCTCGGATGGTTGGCAACGATGATGCAGTTGCGATCTTCGCGCAGCAGTTCAGCACCATCAATTCGATAATCAATCGCGCCAGTGAATTTCATGATCTGGCAGAACGCATTGAATGAGAAGCGAATCAGTCGTTGAGCCTTAAGCTCTCTTTGAATGGTATTGGGTGTCGTTATTGCAATAGAAGGTAAGATTAAGAAGCTTAATACTAAGCCTCCCAGCCCAAAGGTGGTAAAGCAGAATCCTGTCGCAAACACTCGCCAATATTGGTCTAACTTGCTCATTGCTGTGTACCTGTCTTGGCGTTATTTATCCACGACCAAGTTTGGTGTTTACCAGCAACAGTCCACTTATTTGTACCCAATAAGATATGTTGGAGCGTTTGTAGCCCTTGTGGTAACCCGGAAGATACTTGGTTGGCTTCTACTGTTCTAGTAATAGAGTATTCACTGCCAGTCGTGAGCACTAAGCCCAGAGCATAATCGGCATAGTGCTGAGTTTCGTATTCTTGATAAAGCTCAGGCAGCGGTTGGTCAAAGTCGATGACTAAGACACGATGCGATGGGTATTGATGAAGATAAAGGTAAGCTTCAATCAGGGCGTTATGAAAGGTATCTTGCCCAGCAGCGATAGAGGTCAGTGGAATCGGCGCTTTTGCGGCAATCGTTGTGAGGCCAGCAGCGGTATTGTGCACCGACTGCGAGAACGCCATTGGTGAGGCGTCATCACCTTCTAAGATTGATTGAATCAATGTGGCAGTTCGGTGCAGCTCACCATGTCGGCTGGCAAAAACCAGAAAATCAACCGAGGTGTCTTTTAATAGAGTCAATGCGGTTTGGACGGCAAGCTTACTTTGCAGGCTCATTCGGCGACGCATCATCGGCGGGATGGCTTTAAATTCAGTTGAGCCATCTTGTGGCCAATCTAAATTTGTGCTCCATGTTTGCCATTCGGCAACGGAATTGAGCCCCGCAGAATTTGCAGACCATTTCTCAATATTAAACGACATTAATTGGGATTGATTTGACATAGAGTATTGATTTGCTTTGGGTCTAACTAAATACTATGCGTGCTTATAAATAAACACAGGTAAGGAATTTAAATGAAATTACTAAAAATAGCCGTTTCAATGTTATTCATATTCGTTCTTGCAGGGTGTGGACGTGTCCAACCTGTAATGAATGTTGAGGATACTCCAGTTGCACTTAATCTTCAAAGTAAACAGGTGAAATCAGCTATTTATGAGTCTGCTAAAAACCGAGGCTGGTTGGTTTCAGAAATAAAGCCTGGCTTGATTCGTGCTGAACTGTATGTTCGTTCACACCATGCGGTGGTTGAAATTCCTTATAGTGACAAGTTTTACTCTATTCTTTACGTTGAATCAGAGAATTTGAAGTATGACGATGGTGAAATACACCGTAATTACAACCGTTGGGTTAATAACTTAAACGTTGATATTAAACGTAAGCTTGCACAAATGGCTGCTGAGTAACCCTCTATTATTTTAAAGTTAGGTTTTTCGTGTCGGAATATAAATTAGATCCATTCAATGCATTAGAAGCAAAAACAGAAGCGCAAAAGTTGTCTTTCGCTCCAATTGTTTTTCACACTGCTCGTACACTTCGTGATTTAGGTATCTTGAAAGCGTTAGATGACGCGGGTAATGATGGTTTACCTGCAGAGACTCTTTCGGAAATAACGGGCGTATCTGAGTACGGCGTAAAAGTTCTGCTTGATATGGCGTTAAGTGCTCATATTGTTACTTGGGACAAACCTAACTATAAAATGGCCAACCTTGGTTTTTACCTTCTGCACGATGGTATGACCAACGCAAACATGGATTTCACAGCCGATGTTTGTTACGCCGCGATGATGCATCTAACTGAAGCAATTGAAGAAGGTACACCTGCGGGTTTGAAAGAGCTGGGTGACTGGGAAACTATTTACCAAGGCTTGTCTCAATTGCCAGAAAAAGCAAAAGAGAGCTGGTTCAAGTTTGATCACTTCTATTCAGACCGTTCTTTCCCTATTTTGCTTGAGAAAGTCTTCAGTAAGAAACCTAAATCGCTGGTGGATATTGGCGGTAACACCGGTAAGTGGGCGATGCAGTGCTGCAACCATGATGCTGACGTTGAGGTGACGATTGTTGATTTGCCACAGCAACTAGAAATGGCAATGGCAAACGCGACACAACATGGCCATCGAGACCGAGTGACTCCATTCCCTGCCAACATGCTCGACAAACAGCAAGCCCTGCCAACGGGCGCCGATGTGTGGTGGATGAGCCAGTTCCTTGATTGCTTCTCGCCAATGGAGATTCTGAGCATATTAAAGCGTGTTCGCTCTCATATGTCAGAAGAGGCGACGGTCTATATCCTTGAACTGTTTTGGGATGCACAGAAATACGATGCGGCTTCTTATAGCTTAAACGCGACCTCTCTTTACTTCACTTGCTTGGCCAATGGCAACAGCCGTTTTTACCGCAGTGAAGATTTCCTAGAGATCGTTGAAGAAGCTGGCTTTGAAGTGGTGACCCGTACCGACGATATCGGCCTTGGTCATACGCTTCTTGAATTGAAAGCTGGCGCGTAATAAAAAATAATAAACATGGCTTAAATTAATGAAAAAACTGTCAACTCAAGTAGTGATCATCGGAGCTGGGCCATCAGGGTCTATTGCCGCGTCTTTGCTTCACAAAAAAGGCATCGATGTACGAGTGATTGAAAAGAGCCTTTTCCCGCGCTTTTCTATTGGTGAAAGTTTGTTACCGGCTTGCATGGAAGTGATTGAACAAGCTGGCATGAGCGAAGCGGTGGCTGACGCTAACTTTCAATTTAAAGATGGTGCCGCTTTTCGTAAAAATGGCGTGTACACCGCGTTCAATTTTGAAGATAAGTTCTCTGCTGGGCCGGGAACCACGTTTCAGGTTCAGCGAGGGGCCTTTGATAAGGTGTTAGCAGACACAGCCGAAGCACAAGGCGTTACTATTGATTATCAACATGAGTTGATGGGTATTAACTTCACTGAAGACAGCACCATTTTAGACGTACAAGTGCTTGATGGAGAACACTATCAGCTAGAAGCTCAATACGTGCTGGATGGCAGTGGATTTGGTCGCGTGCTACCTAAGATGCTTGATTTAGAGGAGCCATCATCGCTTCCTCCACGTAAAGCTATTTTCACGCATGTTAACGATCATATTTCAGAGGTTGATACCGACCTTGAATATGATCGAAACAAAATTCTGATCTCGGTGCACCCGACCAACCCTGACGTTTGGTATTGGTTGATCCCGTTTAGTAACGGAGTGTCTTCGTTTGGTGTCGTCGGTGAGCCTAAGTTCTTTGAATCATACCCACAAGATAAGATTACGGCTCTTAAGCAACTGGCAATGGAAGAGCCGGGTTTGGCTGAGATTTTGGCAAATGCAGAGTATCCGAACCCTGCGGGTGAAATCGGTGGCTATTCTGCCAACGTAAAGCACCTTGCAACAGACAAATACGCACTATTAGGTAATGCTGGTGAGTTCCTTGATCCTGTATTTTCATCAGGTGTGACGATTGCGATGAAGTCGGCTCAGTTTGCGGTTGAGTGCGTGGAAAAGCAGCTCAATGGTGAGAAGGTTGATTGGGAACGTGATTATGCAGATCCATTGATGGTTGGCGTAAACACCTTTAGAACTTATGTTGAGGGATGGTACTCAGGTACTTTGCAGGATGTGATTTTCTATCAAGATCCCAACCCGAAGATTAAGCAAATGGTGTGTTCTATTTTGGCTGGTTACGCATGGGATCAAAGTAACCCCTATGTGAAAGAATCAAAACGCCGACTGACGACACTGTCGGAGATATGCCGAAGCTAGGTGGTCGATTAAGGTGTAGCAATCTACTAAAGCACCATAATGATAAAGCCTATAAATCAAAACAGCCGCAATGCGGCTGTTTCTGTATCTGCTAAATATGGGAAGCTGATTCTTAGCTTACTCGCTTTACTGAAGTTGATACTACTTCAGGTCGATGCTGTTCAATCGTCCCATAAAGATAAGTAACTCAATCACATCTTTGTGGGCTTCAAGCAGCGCTCGTTTGGTTTGGCTGTAGGCGGCGAGTCGCCCGTGCTTCCTTATAGAGCATACTTTGGTTCTGTATTTGTATTCACCACTTTCAGAGAATACGCGCCACTTAGCGATGTAGCATTCATCTCGATGTTCGGGATCTGTCTGAGTCGGGTTTGGTTTGAATACTATTTTAGGTTCTAAACTGTGCGGTAAACGCGTCATCAGATAGGGCTCTCTAAGGACTTTTGGCCAAAACTTTCCCCAGAGCTTTCTGCCAAGCTCATCTCTTAACTTGATGGTTTTCTTTAGTGCTTTGTCTTCACCCATACGAACAAAACCGACAGAACGATGTAACACCGTATCTTCGGGAGTATGGATGTGGATTTTAAAAGCGGTTTGGCCTTTCGATATAAATCGATAACCGGTCGCACCAATTAGATTATTCTGGCTCATAGTTTGCTAAATGATGATTATGTTATTAATAAGGTTACGACAAATACGTTAAAACCGAAACTAATCATCATGAAAAAAATAGAGCCTTAACAAAAGTGCTAAGGCTATATTAGAAACTATGAAGTGAGCTTGTCGCTAACTACATGATTTTCTGCATTACATCACCAATTTGAATGCTTCCAGCTAGGCTAGGTTGATCAATCGTGAGTTCAGCTTCGTTCTCATAAACGCGAGAAACGGTCAGCGTGATATCGCTTTGAGAGACCTTATTACGTGGCAAGCCTCGTTGGTCGATAAACGAACCAGTGTGCCACAGTTGCAGTTTGTCACCTTGTTGCACGCCATGCATTCGACCTAAATCAATGGTCACAGTGTTACCAAATACTGCAGCCACCTCTGGAAGCGTGATTTTACATGATACTTCTGATTCTAAGTCCAACATAATATTGCGGCTGACGCGAAGCATCATACTGCCGTAGGTTGATGCCCAGAAACGAGCACTGCGCGTATCAACCTCACTGGTCTTAGCAAAAGGCCATTTTGCCACTTCACGGTAGCTACGGTTATAAACCTGATGACCTGTCTTACCGTCAAAGACTTGCATCTCTAAGGCAAACTGGCGGTTTATAATGTCGTCTTTTAGAAGCTTGGATTCAATGGTCGCAGTTAAATCGGTGATATCACCGCCGATAATGTACTGTGCTCCCGTGTCTTGTGCGATCATTTTGATCACTTCCGGTCGACGCTTGTCGATATCGTAATTGGTTGTGCCAACAGAAACAAAGCTACGAGATTCTTGCGCCAGTTGTCGGTCAACGACATGGCTAAAATCATCACCAATATTATAGATTCTGCCCATTACAGCTTGTTGTGGGGAAGTCACATCAATGTTGCCGACCAAAAATGTTTTCTTATATTGGCTCTCATGGCAAGCATTTGCCGAAGGGTAGATGTCGATCCTTGCAGTGATCATTATATTGCCACTGCGTTTCTTCTCTTTTTCTACCAAGATGTAGCGCACTTCATGATTGGTAAATTGAAACTCTTTCTTCTTCGCGTCGAGGTAGGGCGTGAGGTTAGCAATGCTACCAATGTCAGCACCAGAGAACTGGATCGCTTTATATACCGCGTCTTCCAGCGCATGGACTCTTGCGGCTTCCTCTGACGATACGATGGTTGCTGTACCGGTAACTTCATACCAAGAGGCATGAGCACTGAAGCTTATGGTTATCAGTGAACTTATTGAAAATAAGTAAGAAATTATTTTTTTCATCTATTCGTTACCAGTTGGGTATAAATATTGCTTAACAAATAACTATAAGCTTGAAGCTGACTTAAGTGCGTTTTTCTTAATCTGAACCATTAATGAAAAGCAAAGACTGTTCCAACATTGTAATCCATTGAAAAGAATAATGGTGAGAACATATTGGAATAGGTAGCACTAAACATATCTGGAGATTAGAGAATGAAAAAATGGCTCGTAGTAATGAGTGTCATGTTACTGACATCATGCGCTTATTCGCCGATCTATAACGGCAAGTCTGAATATTCAGGCAGTCAGTTTATGTTGATGGACAGCCCTCGTCATACCATGGACTTTTTCGTGGAAAGTATGACTGAAGATTTGATCATTTCGAATACGAGTATTTCAGCAAGAACCCCAATTGCGATTACTTCGTTTGTTGACCTGCAGCACATGGACACAACAAACTGGCTAGGTAACTCGGTATCAGAAGGCTTCATTCATCAGTTTCAGCGTCGTGGCTTCAAGGTGGTTGATTTTAAAACAACCGGTTCGATCCAAGTCACTCACCAAGGTGATTTTGCATTAAGCCGTGATTGGAAAGACTTAGCTCAAGAGCAAGATGTCCAGTACGTGCTGACAGGCACTATGCTTCGTCAAGAGGGCGGTGTTCTAGTTAATGCTCGTGTGGTAGGCATGCAAACTCGTATTGTGGTTGCTTCCGCGCAAGGCTTTTTGCCAGCGGATCGTATTGGTCGAGATCTAGATACTCTGAACAGCATTCGAACTCAAGATGGTGTCATTATTCGTTCTGATCCAACGATGACTCAGCCTTACACCGTTATTCTTCGCCCCTAGGAGTTCGAGATGAAGAAGTTAATATTTGTTGTTGCCGCTTTGCTGCTTGTTGGCTGTCAGCCTCTGCAAAACATGAGGCCAGACGATTACTTAGTTGCCGTTGGTTACGCGAGTATCAGTGAGCAAAAGGGACGTAACGATGAGGAAAGGCGCATTCGTGCGATGAGAGCTTCCAAGATCGATGCTTATCGTGAACTTGCTGAACAAGTGTATGGTATGCGAGTAAGCGGCCGAGCAGAGCTTGAAGATCAACGCCTTGGCACTGAACGTACTTCTGGTGCAGTTGATGGTGTAATCCGTGGCGCAGAAGTAGTGCGCAGCTACCCAGTGGGTGATAGCTATGTAACAGAGCTCCAATTAGATATCCGTAAGATGGAACAGCTACGTAATTACGGTGAAGTTCAGGCAGTGCCTGAGAAGAGACAACAAACGTTGTTCTAGTTTTAGGAGCATCCAGTTATAGGCTTACCTAATTATATTGGCTGCCACTCGCTTTCCAGATGGCGTGTCGGCAACAAATAACGGTTATGACTAAAAAAGCGGCAAGTATGAAAATACTTGCCGCTTTTTTTGTGTTTATCGTTTATTAGGGGTATTTACAGGTTTAGAGAGACTTTGACGGTGTAGTGAGAAGGGTAGGCTGAGATACAGATACAGATACAAGCAAGAAGGGTGTTGTGCGAAGAAGATTAGCCCAATTAGGCTTTTACATTGGTTCCCAGCGTAGAAATCGTATGCGTTTGGCCACCGGCATTGTAAGTCATACCAATTTTACCATGGCTTTGCTGCATCATATTGCTGAGTTTTTTGAAACTGAGGTGTGCTCGATTCAAGGCTTCGCCATTGACTAGGTTCGCTTGGTGGCAGTCGTGCACTATGGACTTGATGGTCTCGACTAACTGAGCAAGTTCAGGGTTCTCGGTCAATTCTGAGATATTGGTATGGGTAGCAATTCGTTGATCGGTTGATCTTAGCTGTTCAACAAGGACCACTTTTTCTTTGGCGATTCGCTCAATATCGTTTGATTGTCGGCTCGTAATAGCGGTTTTCTCTGAACTTAGTAATTCAGATAAGGCTTTGGCATTTTGAAGTTGAAAATTAACTAAATCTGCTAGTGCCGCCATAACGTAAACCTATTCATAACCTCGTGTACTTTAAGACAATAACTTCAATGAAAAGTTAGTGTTTTCTTAAAGGCCTTTTAATTCATCTTCGAACTTGATCATGTTGTCAGCCAGTTTCTCTGGATCGACAGTGTATGAACCATTCGCAATCGCTTCTTTGATCGCCGCAACTTTTACAGAGTCAAAGCTTGGTTGTGCTGCCATGTCTTGATGGAGCTGGCCAATCGCTTTGCCTTGTTGGCTTAGTGAAACCGCGTCTTTGCTTGCTGGTGATTTAGTTGACGCATCAGAACGTGATGCCTCAGAGCTAGAATCAGAGCGTACTGCTGGTCGGTTAGTGGTCGTTAGGGTTTGCCCTGAACGAATATTATCAATGCCTGCCATAGTTAAGCCTTTTTCTTCAAAAATGGGAACCTGTACAGTCAATATCGACCAAGGGTTCGAATACTTTAGCAATTTTTAGCTCAATAGTCGAAAAGGGACAAAACACCGCAGCCGCTATATTTTGGCGTTAAAGTTGAGAGCAAAATAACTAACGATACCGTCAATTTAGAAGTAAAGAGTTAAAAGTAAACCGTGACTTCAGACATGCTGGTAACAATACCTTCAATTATACGCTGTGATTTATCATTTTTCACTCTTACTTGATCACCCATTGAGCCATCCGTAAGCGCAGTCCCTTTGGTGGTAATGGTCATGCCACCTTTTATTGCCTGTATGATAACCTTCTCGTTTCGGCATACGACACAGATATCGCCTCTTTCGACAACATCACCTGGCCTCAGATTCTTTTTTACCTTAGCGCCGATCACTTGTTGGGGAGCGGTGAAACCTTGGCGACGAAACTTGTTAAGCGAAATCATAGCGGTGGTGACATCGTATTGACCTACGATTTCGCCTCTTGCTAGTGAGCGTGTTGTTGTGACTAGTGGTACTGACATTGAAAGGCGTACCGGCACGTAAACTCGCCATTCATCAGGAACACATTGCACTAAAACCGTAATGCTACTACGGGTATTGCTGGTGGTTGAGGCGCTGGTATCTAGAGGAATAGGGCAATCTGTTGCTTTGATTCTAGAGTCCACATTTGCTGAGTTAACAAAGAGTTCGCCGCCTTGTGGCTGCTCAACTGTCTCTAGGATGTGTTGTTCCGCCGCAGACTGAATCATTTCAATTTGCTCTGGAGTCGCAGCTTGTACAAAAAAACTAAACAATATTGATAAAATGCCGATAAACTTAGCGACAGTTTTAAAAGTAGCTCTACACATTGCTATGGAAAAAAGCGGCAGATTTGTTTTATGATATATCATTCCGTTTCTCTAGTGGTTCGTAGCCTGCAGTAGACTAACACTTTTTATACAAAAAAGTTTGATATGGAGATGAGCTCATGACGGGTATTCTTGATTCGGTGAATCAGCGTACGCAACTCGTCGGTCAAAACCGATTAGAATTACTAACCTTTCGCCTAATGGGGCGTCAGCGTTACGGCATTAATGTTTTTAAAGTAAAAGAAGTACTTCAGTGCCCTAAACTGACAAAAATGCCAAACTTGAACCCACTGGTTAAAGGTGTAGCACACATTCGTGGCCAAACGATCTCTGTAATCGATTTGAGCTTAGCGATTGGTGGCCGTCCTACAACGGATGTTGAAAAGTGTTTTGTGGTTATTTCTGAGTTTAACCGAACCATTCAAGGTTTCTTGGTCAGTTCAGTAGAACGCATTATTAACATGCACTGGGAGTCGATTCTTCCGCCGCCAGATGGTGCAGGCAAAGCCCACTACCTGACTGCAGTCACCAACATTGATAATGAGCTGGTAGAAATTCTTGATGTAGAAAAAATTCTAGCGGAGATTTCACCTGTTGATGAAACAATGGACAGCAAAATTGCTGAAGAAATCGCAGAAGTAGAACAAGGTAAAGAATTGGTTCGTCGTATCTTGATTGCTGATGATTCAACCGTTGCTCGTAAGCAGGTTCAGCGTGCGATTGAGTCGATTGGTTTTGAAGTTATTTCGGTGAAAGATGGTAAAGAAGCCTATGAGAAGCTGGTGGAGATGTCATCAGAAGGCAGTATTTACGATCAGATTTCATTGGTGATTTCAGATATCGAAATGCCAGAAATGGATGGCTATACGCTGACTGCTGAGATTCGTCGTCACGCCGAACTTAAAGATCTATACGTAATTTTACACTCATCATTGAGTGGTGTATTTAACCAAGCCATGGTTGAGCGTGTAGGAGCTAACTCCTTTATCGCGAAGTTCAACCCCGATGAGCTTGGTGCAGCGGTAAAAGCTGCGTTAACTAACTAAAAGAGACATTAATGACTGCTATAACAATAAGTGATCAAGAGTATCGCGATTTCAGCCGTTTCTTAGAATCTCAATGTGGCATTGTATTAGGTGACAGCAAACAGTACTTAGTGCGCAGCCGTCTAAGCCCATTAGTAACGAAGTTTAAGTTAGCTTCGTTGTCTGATTTGTTGAGAGATGTAGTAACAGGTCGAAACCGTGAGCTGCGTGTGGCTGCAGTCGATGCCATGACGACGAACGAGACACTTTGGTTCCGTGATACTTACCCGTTTGCTGTGCTTGCGGATAAACTTCTACCGGAAATAGCGGCAAATAAACGTCCTATTAAGATTTGGTCTGCGGCAAGCTCTTCAGGCCAAGAAGCATACTCAATGGCAATGACGATTCTTGAAACTCAAGCTCGTAAGCCAGGTATGTTGCCAAATGTATCGATTACCGCAACTGACATCTCAGCAAGTATGTTGGATATGTGCCGCACTGGCGCGTACGACAACCTTGCATTGGGACGTGGACTTTCTCCTGAGCGTCGTCGTACTTTCTTTGAAGATGCGGGCGATGGCCGTATGAAAGTGAAAGATAACGTTAAGCGCATGGTGAACTTCCGCCCTCAGAACCTGATGGACAGCTATGCATTGTTAGGTAAGTTCGACATCATCTTTTGTCGTAACGTGCTGATTTACTTCTCGCCTGATATGAAATCAAAGGTACTTAACCAGATGGCAAACAGCCTGAATCCTGGTGGTTACCTATTATTGGGTGCGTCTGAATCGTTAACAGGCTTAACGGATCGTTTTGAAATGGTTCGCTGTAATCCAGGCATCATCTACAAATTAAAGTAATGAGTGGCACCAGTACTAGGTGCAACGTTACTGCCTAATTTCAAAACCCAGCCAAGTGCTGGGTTTTCTTTTTCCGGCTTAACCTATATCTTTAAGTCAGAGTGACATTCCAATTTACTCTATTTTTTGGCTTGTATATTGCAAGTTTACCCACGAGTAACCTGTAAAAGTATTGATAGCCCGCTTTGTTTGAAAAGTTGGTATATATATTGCTTTGGTTATCTCATAACAGTCAGTTCTTGAGTTGAGGTTTACATGGCTATTTCTTTTGACAATGCTTTAGGCATTCACCAGCACACAGTTGGTGTACGTGAGCGTAACGCTGAGGTGCTTTCCACCAATATCGCGCAAGCAAACACGCCTGGGTATAAAGCAAAAGGATTAGACTTTAAGAAATCGCTGCAAGCGGCAAGTTCTGGGGCAAGCATTGGTCTTAGCCGTACAGATGGTCGGCACATTTCTGCCTCAACAACGGTGAACGGGGAAACGAAGTATCGAATTCCTACCCAACCTGATACAGGAGATGGCAACACGGTTGATTTGGATTTGGAAAGAAACCTTTTCATGCAAAACCAAATTAGGCATCAAGCCTCTCTCGACTTCCTAGGAAGTAAGTTCAAGAATTTAACTAAAGCGATTAAAGGGGAATAATTAGATGAGTTTATTCAATGTATTCAATGTGACTGGTTCTGCGATGAGTGCTGAATCTGTTCGTCTAAATACGACCTCGAGCAACCTTGCAAACGCGGACAGTGTAAGTAGTTCTGCTGAAGAAACTTACAAGGCTCGCCACGCAGTGTTCGGCGCTGAGTTAAATAAAGCACGTAACAGTGGTCACACTGTGCCTGTGAAAGTATTAGGTATTGTGGAAAGCGATAAGCCGCTGAGCGCGGAGTACAACCCAGATCACCCATTAGCGAATGACGAAGGCTATATCTACAAGCCTAACGTGAACGTTATGGAAGAAATGGCCAACATGATTTCGGCATCACGCGCGTACCAAACAAACGTGCAGGTTGCTGACTCGAGTAAACAAATGCTGCTGCGTACGCTGCAGATGGGTCAATAAGGATAAGGAGGTAGCAAATGGCTGGAATCAACAATGTTGGTCAAAGCGGCTTGTCCTATGTTGACCAGCTGAAGAGTCTTCAAGATGGTACTAAGAAGCCCGACGAAACAACAGGTAAGCAGGATCTTAAACAAGAAGACTTCTTATCTTTGTTGACTAAGCAATTAGCCCAACAAGACCCTTTTAAGCCGGTTAGCAATGACCAGATGATTGCGCAAATGGCTTCATTTGCGACCGTAGATGGCATTGGCAAAATGAATACACAGTTTGAAAGCTTGAATTCATCAATGACTTCTAACCAAGCATTACAGGCATCCTCTTTGGTTGGCCGCGATGTATTGGTTCCTGGTGCGGCAGGTGTGAAACCTGGTGATGGCGGTATGGCGTCCATGGTTAAGCTTCCTCAGGCAATGGACAATGTAATCGTCCGTGTTGAGAACGAAGTTGGACAATTGGTTCGCACTTTTGATATCGGCTCTAAACCATCAGGCGACACACGTGTTGAATGGGACGGAAAAGACGAAGACGGTAACCCATTGCCGGCCGGTAAATACAACGTGAAAGCGTCGGGTTTACTGGATGGCGAGAACACAGAGTTCCAAGTTTCCAGTTATGCGAACGTGAACAGTGTGCTTCTTGGTAAGGGCGATGGCAACGTACTACTCAATCTGGCTGGTTTCACATCGCCAGTACGACTTGCTGAAGTACTAGAAGTTGGTAAAGCGTAACGCTTTAAAAGAGTGATTATGCTAGCTAGAGAGATTAGGAGAATATTGGAATGTCATATGTAGCTTTAAGCGGTCTATCCGCTGCACAACTAGACCTGAATACAACCAGTAACAACATTGCAAACGCAAACACATTCGGCTTTAAAGAGTCACGTGCGGAGTTTGGCGATGTTTACTCAAGTTCGTTATTCACTAACGCAAAAACGACGGCAGGTGGCGGTGCGCAAGCTAGCCAAGTGGCGCAACAGTTCCATGAAGGTTCAAGTATTTATACGAACAACCCAATGGACTTACGTGTAAGTGGTACAGGTTTCTTTGCAGTATCGAAAGACCGTATGGTACCGGAGATCAATGAACTAACGCGTAATGGTGCATTTCACCTAAACAAAGACAACTACATGGTTACCGCTAACGATGAGTTTCTTTTAGGTTACGATGTTGATCCAAACTCGGGTGAAGTTCTTTCTTACGCGCCAAAGCCTCTCGACATTCCTGCTGAGTTTGGTAAGCCAAAACAGACAGAAAACATTGAAGTAGGAGTTAACCTTCCTGCAAACGGTGATCTTAAAGACCCGGCTGCATTTAACTTCAAAGATGCTGATACTTATAACCGTGCAACGTCTTCGACGGTATACGATTCTATGGGTCAGTCTTACAAGTTAACGACTTACTACCTCAAAGATCAGACTCAACCAAACACTTGGCAGACGTACTACACCATGTCAGATGAGAACGGTGAAAAGCCGGTCAACATTACTGGTGGTGATGCGACCAATGCACAAGGTCATGTTGGTCACACAATGAAGTTCAATAATGACGGTACGTTGGCGAGCCTTAACAATGGCCAGCCAATTAACTCTGAGGCACTAGGTGCTGGAGCGAACCCAATTGATTTGAACGGTGCAGATCCAACGCAGGTGCTTAAGTTTGGTCTAGATTCATCAACTCAGTTTGCCGCTCCATTTGAACTGACTAAGTTCGATGAAGATGGCGCGACAACAGGTTTCTTAACTAAAATCGATTTCGATGAGTACGGTAGTGTTTTAGGTACTTACTCAAATGGTGAAAACGTGATGCTTGGCCGTGTAGGCTTGGTTCGTGTACCCAATGAGCAAGGCCTAGATAAGAAAGGCGGCACTCAGTGGGATTCTACTAATGACTCAGGTTCTAAAATCTGGGGTGAATCGAACAAAGGTTCATTTGGTAGCATCAACAACGGCTCGCTAGAGCAGTCGAACATCGATATGACTCAAGAACTGGTTGATTTGATTTCTGCTCAACGTAACTTCCAAGCGAACTCTCGTTCTCTAGAAGTACACAACCAACTGCAACAGAATATTCTTCAGATTCGTTAATCGTTTCGAGCGTTTGAATCATCTGCGAATACCCAATTCAATGTTATTGAATTGGGTATTGTTGCTGAATTTGATATGGCTGTTTACTTTTCTATTTGCCGCCCCTATTGCCGCCCGGTAATGCCACTGGCAACAATTCTTCCTCAATGATCCTTTTGTGATCCCTCTTCTTCGTTGTTTTCTATTTAAATTATTGATAAATAACAGTTAAAAATACTGGCACAGTGTTTGCTTTGTTAGCCCCAGAAGATGATTTTTTGGAGCAAAATTATGGATCGCGCACTGTTTCTTGCCATGAGTGGCGCTAAGCAAAATATGCAAGCTTTGCAGCTACGTGCTAACAACCTTGCCAACGTAAGTACAACGGGTTTCCGTGCTGATTTAGCACAAGCACGTTCAATGCAAGCGTACGGTGAAGGCATGCCTACTCGTGTTTTCAGCATGACAGAACGTCCGGGTCATAATTTCGCACAAGGTAGTGTGGTCACCACTGGCCGAGATCTTGATGTCACTATTCAAGGTGATGGTTGGATTTCAGTGATGGATAACACAGGCCGTGAAGGTTTAACGCGTAATGGTAATCTAAAGGTTGACCAAAACGGTTTGTTAACCAACGCAAGCGGTCACTTGGTGTTAGGTGAGAATGACGCGCCAATCACGCTCCCAATCCCGGTCAGCAAAGTAGAAATTGGTACAGATGGTACGATTTCGGTGATTCCTCAAGGCGCTCCAGCTGAAGAATTAGCGATTGTTGACCGTATTAAACTTGTACGCCCAGACAACCAAAGTTTGTTTAAAGATACGAATGGTCTATTCCGTTCGAAAAACCCAGATCAGGCATACGAAGCAGATGCAGCGGTAACGTTGCTTAAAGGTGCTATCGAAGGCAGTAACGTAAATGCTGTAGGTGAAATGACCAGCCTAATTGACTTACAACGTCAGTTTGAAATGCAGGTCAAGATGATGAGCACGGCAGAGGAAATGGACAAATCGTCTGATTCGCTGCTTCGTATGAGCTAATAGAATTTAAAGGAATTTGCTATGCATCCAGCATTATGGGTAAGTAAAACAGGTTTAGACGCACAACAAACCAATATCTCAACGATTTCGAACAACCTTGCCAACGCCTCGACCATTGGTTTTAAAAAGAGCCGTGCGGTATTTGAAGATCTGTTCTATCAGAATATCAACCAGCCAGGTGGCCAATCGTCTCAAAATACTGAGCTGCCAAGTGGCTTGATGTTAGGTGCAGGTTCAAAAGTAGTCGCAACTCAAAAAGTGCACACTCACGGTAACGCGCAAACGACGTCGAACAGCTTAGATATGATGATTGAAGGCGACGGCTTCTTCCAAGTTGAAATGCCAGACGGTGAAACAGGTTACAGCCGAAATGGTCAGTTCACTCTGAACGGTGACGGCGCGATCGTTACATCAGGTCAAGGTTATGCTCTGCAACCAGAAATCGTGATTCCTGAAGATGCGATTTCGGTAACTGTTGGTAACGACGGTGAAGTATCAGTACGCCTACGTGGTGAGCAAAACAACGTCGTGGTTGGCCAAATTACCATCACTGACTTCGTAAACCCAGGTGGTTTAGAGCCTGTAGGTCAAAACCTTTACTTACCAACAGGTGCTAGTGGCGACCCGCAAGAGGGTGTTCCTGGCTTTGATGGCTTAGGTAATATTCGTCAGTCGATGCTAGAAACATCGAACGTCAACGTAACCGAAGAGCTGGTTAATATGATTGAAGCTCAACGTGTTTATGAAATGAACTCGAAAGTTATCTCGTCGGTAGACAAGATGATGAGCTTTGTTAACCAACAGCTGTAATTGGTTTATTTGCCGTTTACTTTTTTAATTAATAGATCTGTTTTTGCTAATTGATCCATTTACCACTGCCTGCTGAGAGTATATCGCCATGAAACGTATTTTTTGTTTAGCTCTGTTTATGTCTATGACGGGTTGTGCTGTACTGGATCCGATCGAGACTCCAGCAGAAGAAAACGCAACCACAGTAGTTGATGCAGTGGAAGGTGATAAGTCGGCTCAAGAGAGCTCAGGCATTATTGATACACTTCGTGGTCGAACCGATCCAGTTGCTGGTGACCCAGCATGGGCGCCAATCAATCCAAAAGAAAAACCAGAACACTACGCAGCAGCAACGGGCTCATTGTTCAATGTTAATCACATTGGCAGCATGTATGACGACTCAAAACCTCGTGGTATTGGTGACATCATTACCGTGGCGTTAGACGAGAATACTCGAGCGACCAAGAAAGCCAACGCAGACATGTCTAAGTCGAACGATGCAACGATGGAGCCGCTGGCAGTCGGTGGTCAAGAGCTGACTATCGACAAGTACAACTTCTCTTATGATCTGAGCAACACCAACACCTTTGCGGGTGACGCGTCAGCCAACCAAAGTAACAGTATCAGCGGCTACATTACCGTTGAAGTTATCGAAGTATTAGCCAATGGTAATCTAGTGGTCCGTGGCGAAAAGTGGATGACACTGAATACGGGCGATGAGTACATCCGCCTAAGCGGCACCATCCGTCCTGATGATATAGACTTCGAAAATACCATCGCTTCAAACCGTGTTTCTAACGCACGAATTCAGTATTCAGGTACGGGCGTGCAGAAAGATATGCAAGAGCCTGGATTCTTGGCACGATTCTTTAATGTATCTCTGTAGAGCTTGATAGGGCGTCGGGATACTGACAGCCCTCATCAATCACAAATATTTCGCTAAGTTATTATAAACTAAAGCAATACAGACAGGTTACTCAATGAAAAAACTCACACTCGTACTATTCGGCATGCTATTTCTTGCCACCAGTGCCCATGCTGCGCGTATTAAAGACGTGGCAAAAGTGGCGGGTGTTCGTAGTAACCAACTTGTCGGTTATGGTTTGGTTACGGGTTTGCCGGGGACAGGTGAGACAACTCCCTTTACCGATCAAACGTTTAACGCAATGCTGCAAAACTTTGGCATCCAATTGCCGCCCGGCACCAAGCCAAAAACTAAAAACGTCGCCGCGGTAATTGTTACCGCTGAACTCCCGGCATTCTCTAAGCAGGGCCAGGAAGTTGACGTAACCGTTTCTTCTATCGGATCAGCAAAAAGCCTTCGTGGTGGTACCTTACTGCAGACTTTCCTGAAAGGTCTAGACGGTCAAGTGTATGCTGTGGCTCAAGGTAACTTGGTGGTGAGTGGTTTTAGTGCACAAGGTAACGATGGCTCTAAAATCGTCGGTAACAACCCTAATGTCGGCATCATATCTAGCGGTGCGACGGTTGAGCAAGAAATCCCAACTCCATTTGGCCGTGGTGACTACATTGCTTTCAACCTAATCCAATCCGATTTTACAACGGCTCAGCGCTTGGCTGACGCGGTTAATAATTTCCTAGGCCCACAAATGGCTTCAGCGGTCGACGCGACGTCAGTAAAAGTTCGTGCGCCACGTGAAATCAGCCAACGTGTAGCTTTCTTATCTGCCATCGAAAATATCGAATTCGACCCTGCAGAGGGTTCTGCAAAAATCATTGTTAACTCTCGTACTGGTACGATTGTGGTTGGTAAACATGTTCGCTTAAAAGCGGCAGCGGTAACGCACGGTGGTATGACGGTCGCAATCAAAGAAAACCTCAACGTGAGCCAACCGAATGCATTTTCTGGTGGTCAAACCGTAGTGGTTCCTGATTCTGATATCGAAGTCACCGAAGCCGATGGCAAGATGTTCAAGTTTGAACCGGGTCTAACGCTGGATGATTTGGTTCGTGCAGTCAACGAAGTGGGCGCAGCGCCTTCTGATTTAATGGCAATCCTTCAAGCACTGAAACAAGCGGGTGCTATTGAAGGCCAGTTGATCATTATCTAAGGAGTAAAGCATGATTAAAAATAACAATGACATCGGCTTTATTCACGACATCGGCAGCCTAGATCGTCTTCGTCAACAAGCAGTAAACGGTGAAGAAGGCAGCGAGAAAGAAGCATTAACCGCTGCGGCAAAACAGTTTGAATCCATTTTTACGTCGATGTTGTTTAAGTCGATGCGTGATGCGAACTCTAGCTTTAAATCAGATATGCTGAACAGCCAGAACGAACAGTTTTATCGTCAGATGCAAGATGACCAAATGGCGAGTGAGTTGAGTGCATCAGGTTCGCTCGGTCTTGCGGACATGATTGTAGCTCAGTTAAGCGCAGGTCAAGCAAGCGACGCGACAGAAGATAAGGTTCGCAGTGAAGGTTTTGATACCTCGCTGGAAAGACCTCAATATTCAGGTCGTTCAGAAAATAAAGTATCTCAAGTTCAGTCTGCTTCCGCTGCAAAACAACCCGCTTCATTTGATTCGCCGGAATCGTTTGTTACGTCGATGAAGCCTTACGCTGAAAAAGCGGCGAGCGCACTCGGTGTTGATTCGTCACTGCTATTAGCACAAGCGGCACTTGAAACAGGTTGGGGCTCTAAGATGATTAAGAACTCTTTGGGTAACAGCAATAACCTATTTAACATCAAAGCAGATAGAAGTTGGAAGGGCGATAAGGTCGCAACCCAAACTCTTGAGTTCCATGGCAAAACAGCCGTTAAAGAGTCAGCTTCTTTCCGTTCTTACTCTAATTTCGAAGATAGCTTTAATGATTACGTGAAGTTCTTGAATGAAAATCCAAGATACGAAACGGCACTACAGCATCAAGGCAATTCAGAGAATTTCATCAAAGGTATTCATCAAGCTGGTTACGCAACTGACCCTAACTATGCAGACAAGGTTTTACGAGTTAAAGCCAAGATTGATGAGATGAACTAGCGTCATAAATCAACATAGAGAGCTTGCTCCTGGCAGGCTCTTTTCTTCTCTGCCCCTTCAGTTCTTGCGCGTCATCCATAGTTATCTCCTTACACTTCAATAAATTATTGTATTTTAACTCTTCACTATTTGTATTGGCACATATATTGCTATTTATCTTAGTAATATGCGGTTGTAGTTAATCAGTTCATTCTGGTTTTGTTAAGTTTTTTGGGGGCATTATGGCGTCGGATCTTCTGAATGTAGGGGCACAAAGTGTTCTTACGGCTCAGAGACAGCTCAACACCACAGGTCATAACATTTCTAACGCCAACACAGAGGGCTATAGCCGCCAGTCTGTGATTCAAGGTGTGAATGACCCGCGCCAGTACGGTGGGCAATCCTACGGTATGGGTGTGCATGTGGAAAATGTTCGCCGCTCTTGGGATCAGTTTGCCGTCAAAGAACTTAACTTATCGACAACTAATGCCGCCAACAAAGGCGATACCGAAGCCAATCTCGATATGCTGTCGAGCATGTTGTCGTCGGTCGCTTCAAAGAAGATTCCAGAAAACCTCAACGAATGGTTTGATTCCGTTAAGACTCTCGCCGATACCCCAAATGATGTGGGTGCGCGTAAGGTCGTGTTAGAGAAAGCAGGGCTTGTAACTAAAACCTTGAATGAATTTCATGAAACGGTACGTCAACAGTCTGATTCTACCAACAAAAAATTAGAAGTCGGCATTGAGCGAGTAAACCAAATTGCGGTTGAGATTCGTGACGTTCAGCGTCTGATGATGCGAACACCTGGACCTCACAATGATTTACGAGATCAGCACGAAAAGCTGATCAATGAGCTATCTGGCTACACCAAAGTGACGGTAACGCCGCGATCTAATGCGGAAGGATTTAACGTCCATATTGGTAATGGTCATACCTTGGTTTCTGGTAGCGAAGCAAGTCAACTGAAGCTAGTTGACGGTTTACCTGATACGCATCAGCGTCGACTGGCGATTGTTGAAGGTAAGTCTCTGAAGCCGATTACCAGTAATGATATCGATGGGAAAATCGGTGCCATGCTTGATATGCGAGACGAACACATTCCTGACATCATGGATGAGCTTGGGCGTTTGGCGACGGCTTTCTCGGAGAAAGTAAACTCACTTCAATCACAAGGTTTAGATCTCAATGGCAACGTTGGCCAAGATATTTTCACCGATGTGAACTCTGAGCGGGTGGCGAAATCACGCGTGACGGCTGGCAGCCAATCAAAGGCTGATGTTGCCGTTTATATTGATGACACCTCTGCCTTAAAAGGCGGTGAGTACGGTCTTAAATATGACGGCAGTGACTATGTCGTGACCAAGCCTGACGGTGAAACGGTAAAAGTCAGCACGAATGCAGCAGGCAATGCTTTTTACCTAGATGGTATGCGAGTCGAAGTTCGAAACCCGCCTGCATTGGGTGAAAAGTTGTTACTGCGTCCAACGCGTAACTTTGCTGCTCAGATTCAGATGGAAACCAAAGACCCTAGAGATATTGCCGCACAAAGTTATGAGGCATCGACTACGTTCGCGAAAGGCTCGGCGGGGTTCAAGATCCTAGCGGCCGGTCAATTACGTGAGTTTGAAGTGATTGTTTCACCAAAAGGTGAGCAGTTTGCCGTGACTGATCCGAAAGGCAATATTTTAATGCAGCCGCAGCCGTACCCACCTGAAGGTCCGGTTACGATTAATGGCACGACTTTCGAGTTGACCGCTGGCGCTGTGGCAAACGATAAATTTACGGCAAACCTTGTCCCATCAGAGGGTGACAACGGTAACTTGCGTAAGCTGCAAGATCTCCAAACCGGTAAGATCTTGAATGATGGTGAGTCTACGATTTTAGACCTTTACCACAACTTGAATACCAACACGGGCCTGAAAGCGTCGACGGCAAATCGGTTAAGCGACATTGCCACCTTAGAAAAGGAATCCGCTCAGGAACGTATTGCTTCAGTGTCGGGGGTTAACCTCGATGAAGAAGCGGCAAATATGATGAAATTTCAGCAAGCGTATATGGCTTCTTCACGCATCATGCAAGCAGCTAATGATACGTTCAATACTATTTTGGCTCTGAGGTAGGAAGTATAAATGTTGAATCGTATTTCTAGCTTCCACAATTACCAATCTGTTCAGAACGACTTGCGCCGTCAAGAGAACAAGATACATCACAACCAAGCACAACTTGCTTCAGGTAAGAAGTTGCAGTCGCCGAGTGATGATCCTCTTGCGACCCATTATTTACAGAATATTGGTCAGCAATCAGAGCAGCTAAAGCAATATAGTGACGCAATCGTCTTGGTTCGTAATCGATTGGAGCATCATGAGGTATTGGTCTCCAACACCGAGGGTTTTGCTGATGAAGCAAAACGAACCGTGATGGAAATGATTAACGGTGCGCTTTCTCCAGAGGACCGCTTAGCGAAGAAACGCGAGATCCAAGAGCTATCGAATAACTTTCTGCATCTAGCTAACTCTCAAGATGAGTCGGGCAATTACACGTTTGCGGGTACTAAGCCGAAGAATCAACCCTTCTTTAGAGATAACCAAGGTAATGTCAGCTATCAGGGCGATGACTATCAGCGAAAGATGCGTGTAGCGAGTAGCTTCGAGATGGCGATGAATGATCCGGGCAGCAAGTTATTTATGGAAATAGATAACCCGTTTGGTGATTACGAACCTCAATACGAGCTTGAACCTGCTTCTGAATTACTTTTGGAACGTGCGACGAACTCAGCTGAAGATGGGTCAACGTATAAAGTGACGTTCGTTGATATGCAGACAGGAAATTATGCTTATCAACTTGAAAAAGATGGCGCAGTGGTGGCCGCGGAAGACTTTGATCCTTCGACTGGCATTGTCTATGAAGGTCTGAATATCCAAATCAAAGGCCAAATCACTAAAGGTGATTCGATCACCTTAGAACCACGAGAGACTTTCTCTATCTTTGATACGTTCAAAGAGGCGGCTGAGCAGGCTGAAAACCCGGTATCGGATGCATCAGCAACAGCGAAACTGCACCAAGTAACCGAAGAGTTCCACGCTGCGTTTATCCATTTGACCAAGGCGAGAACCGATGTTGGTGCGCGTTTAAGTACGCTGGATATTCAAGAGCAACAGCATGAAGATTTTAAGTTGTCTTTAGCCAAAGCAAAAAGCAACTTTGAAGACTTGGATTACTCGAAAGCCATCATTGAGTTCAATGAAAACTCTCGAGCATTACAAGCTTCGCAACAAGCGTTTGGTAAAACCAAAGACCTGACCTTGTTCAATTATATTTAATAATTGATCGGTATTTAGTGGTGAATTAACCCTCACCATTGAAGTTAGATTCTTTGCCGTATGTGCTATGCCGTATGAGCGAATCACTTCAACCTTTGCCGGTTTTTTATACAGGACATCATCTGTTTGAAAATAGCGGCAAAAAGCGGCAATGGGTCAATGAAGGTACTTTTTGTTCCCCAAGCCAGTTAAACCAAATCGAGTTAAGTTTTAATTTAAGTGATTGATTTTATGTATATTAAAAATTAATCAAATCAGTATTAAACTTGGCATATAACTTGTATCTGTGTTGGTCATAAAATGATTTATACAGATCTTAAACCCTGCATAGGGTTTAGCGAGTAATACACGGTCAGTGCTTATCCATATGAGAGTAAAGCTGGCCGCTTCGCAGAAAGTTTGCGAACTCATAAGGAGAGCAAAATGGCTATTAATGTAAGCACTAACGTTTCTGCTATGACAGCACAGCGTTACCTGAATAAAGCGTCTAATGATTTAGCGACTTCTATGGAGCGTTTGTCATCAGGGCATAAAATCAACAGCGCGAAAGATGATGCAGCCGGTCTGCAAATCTCTAACCGTTTAACGGCGCAATCACGTGGTTTAGACGTGGCAATGCGTAATGCCAATGATGGTATTTCAATTGCACAAACCGCTGAAGGCGCGATGAATGAATCAACTAACGTACTACAACGTATGCGTGATCTGGCGATTCAATCATCAAACGGTACGAACTCGGCAGCGGAACGTACAGCGCTTAATGAAGAGTCTTCGGCACTTCAAGATGAGCTAAACCGTATCGCGGAAACGACCTCGTTTGGTGGCCGTCGTCTGTTGAATGGTTCATTTGGTGAAGCATCTTTCCAGATTGGTTCTAGCTCTGGTGAAGCAATGATTATGGGACTCACTAGTGTTCGTGCTGATGATTTCCGTATGGGCGGTACTACGTTTGATTCTGAAAATGGTAAAGATAAAAGCTGGGAAGTGCCGCCAACGGCGAGCGACCTTAAGTTTGAATTCAGAACCAAAGCAGGTGAAGACATCGTTTTAGATATCAATACCAAAGCGGGTGATGATATCGAAGAGCTTGCTACTTACATTAATGGTCAATCTGATCTTGTTAACGCATCGGTTACCGATGATGGTCGCATTCAACTATTTGTTGCTGAACCTGACCTTGACGGTGCCATGTCGATTTCTGGTGGCCTAGCATCTGAGCTAGGTATTAAGAGTGAAGGCCGTGCAACATCGGTTCAAGATATCAGCCTGACTAGCGTTGCAGGTTCACAAAACGCAATCAGCGTAATTGATTCTGCAATGAAGTACGTAGATTCACAGCGTGCTGATTTGGGTGCTAAACAGAACCGTCTAAGCCACAGTATTAATAACTTGGCAAACGTTCAAGAGAACGTCGACGCTTCTAACAGCCGAATCAAAGATACGGACTTTGCGAAAGAGACGACGCAAATGACCAAATCACAAATTCTGCAACAAGCAGGTACTTCGATACTTGCTCAAGCAAAACAGTTGCCTAACTCTGCAATGACACTATTGCAATAGTTATTGGTTGAACTTGCTGCTCGTGTTCAGACGTGAGCCATGCAGCAAGGGAAACTGGCAAGCATACTTACTATGAGTGTTTAGCTCTCTCATCTCTCACCTGCTATTCATTTTTACGGTAAGAATGCAACGGCGCGTCAGAAATGTGTTCATTTCTCGATGATCTCCACACAGGCTCTGACCTGCCAACTAGCCCCGGTTCTCTCAAAGGAAAAGGGGCTTTTTCCTTTCTGTTATTTATTTCTCTGTTTCCTGTCTTTTGCGTTTCCCACTGGTTTCTAACTTTAGATTTCTGATCCTTAAGTTTGAATTCAACCCATTTTCTTCGTTACAAATGCTCTGCTTAGCTAGATGAATTGCACAATTTTTATGCCCATCAATGATCTTTGGTGATTGATCATTTCTGAGCGTTGAGCAACTTGAACGGCGATTAGCGTATTTTTTGAACAAATTAAGGTTTGTACCCGATTAAGCTCTATCGCCTTTTTAGAAAAGCGTGAAATTTAAACTACTGATAAATAATGATTTATTATTTTATTTGTGGTTTTTTTAAAGTTTTTCTAAAGCTTCGGGATTTTGAGCCGTTATTAAATGTAACTTTGAGAGAACTACTTGGTTTTCCGAGACGTCGGAAACCGCTATACCGGAAAATCAATTGGAGAAATCACCATGGCAGTGAATGTAAATACAAACGTTTCAGCGATGACAGCGCAACGTTACCTAAACAACGCAAACAGCGCACAACAAACATCAATGGAGCGTCTAGCTTCAGGCTCTAAAATCAACAGCGCAAAAGATGACGCTGCGGGCCTACAAATCTCGAACCGTTTGAACGTTCAGAGCCGCGGCCTTGATGTTGCTGTTCGTAACGCGAATGACGGTATCTCAATTGCACAAACTGCTGAAGGTGCAATGAACGAGACAACGAACATCCTGCAACGTATGCGTGATTTGTCTCTACAATCTTCAAACGGCTCAAACTCAAAATCTGAGCGTGTAGCGATTCAAGAAGAAGTAACAGCACTGAATGACGAATTAAACCGTATCGCGGAAACAACGTCTTTCGGTGGCAATAAGCTGCTTAACGGTACTCACGGTACTAAATCATTCCAAATCGGTGCGGATAACGGTGAAGCGGTAATGCTTCAACTGAAAGACATGCGCTCTGATAACGCTCAGATGGGTGGTAAAAGCTACCAAACTGAGAACGCGAAAGACAAAGACTGGAACGTTCAAGCTGGGGCAAACGACCTAAAAATGTCGTTCACTGATAACTTCGGCCAAGCACAAGAAATCGATGTGTCTGCGAAAGCGGGCGACGACATCGAAGAGCTAGCAACGTACATCAACGGTCAACAAGATTCTGTTAAAGCGTCTGTAACTGAAGACGGTAAGCTGCAAATGTTTACTGGCAACAATAAAGTTGAAGGCGAAGTGGCATTCTCTGGCAGCCTTGCTGGTGAACTAGGCATGCAACCTGGTAAAGATGTAACGGTTGATACTATCGACGTAACATCAGTTGGCGGCGCACAAGAATCTGTTGCAGTTATCGATGCGGCACTTAAGTATGTAGATAGCCACCGTGCTGAACTGGGTGCTTTCCAAAACCGTTTCGACCACGCTATCAGCAATTTAGACAACATTAACGAGAACGTTAACGCATCTAAGAGCCGTATTAAAGATACCGACTTCGCGAAAGAAACGACTCAGATGACTAAGTCTCAGATCCTTTCTCAAGCTTCAAGCTCGATCCTTGCTCAAGCGAAGCAAGCTCCGAACTCGGCACTTAGCCTACTAGGTTAATCGATTAAAAAGCCACGTTGCCACGTTGGTTATAAGCGCTGTTGACTATAAGCGTTGTTGATCATAAGCGTTAACGTTAGGCCTCCACAAATTAGCTCGTGGTGAGAGATGAGCGCTAAACAGACCCAGCTTCGGCTGGGTTTTTTATTGCCTGCAATTTGGCGAAGGTGTATTTGGAAAGTGCAATGTTGGTAAGCAGGAGCAAAAGCGAGATTCCCTATCACGTTCGTTCCTCACTGTAGGGAATGACGGGAATTGGGAAATGATGATTTCCTCGCTTACTACATCGAAGCAGTCTTTCGTTATCCCAGAATCGAGTAGAACGAGATATCAGGGATCTGCTTTGGTTTTTATGCGCAAGGCGACACTTATAAATGAGCGAAGATACGAAACTTTAGCGAATGTCGCCCTATTAATTGAAGCCCGATCACACTTTTCCTTGTTGTTGAAAATAATACGAAAAAACTCGCAATTTTTATTAAAGCTTCTAATTAAGGGGCCGTTAAAGGGATTGAGAGAAATGATATGTACCAATGTAAGGTGAGAGAGACACTGGTGCATAAACAAAATTGACATGTATTTGTGTGAGGTGAGAGTCACATAAGTACATTAAAAAATGCCTAAAGGAGATCAACTATGGCGATTAATGTAAGCACTAATGTGTCTGCAATGACGGCTCAGCGCTACCTAAATAGCGCGGCTGAAGGTACTCAAAAATCAATGGAGCGTTTGTCTTCTGGCTATAAAATCAATAGCGCAAAAGATGATGCTGCAGGCCTACAAATCTCTAACCGCTTAACGTCGCAAAGCCGTGGCCTAGATATGGCTGTGAAAAACGCGAATGATGGTATCTCTATTGCACAGACAGCTGAAGGTGCAATGAATGAGTCAACCAACATTCTGCAACGTATGCGTGACCTTTCTCTTCAATCTTCAAATGGTTCAAACAGCAAATCTGAACGTGTTGCGATCCAAGAAGAAGTCTCTGCTCTAAACACTGAACTTAACCGTATTGCTGAAACGACCTCTTTTGGTGGTAACAAGCTTCTTAACGGTACTTACGGCAGCCAATCTTTCCAAATCGGTGCTGATTCTGGTGAAGCAGTAATGCTGACTATGAATAACATGCGTACTGACACTCAAGACATGGGTGGCAAGAGCTACGGCGTTACAGAAGGCAAAGATGCTTCTTGGCGTGTAGCTGCAGGTTCTGATCTGACTATCAAATACAACGATAAGTTTGGTGAAGCACAAGAGTTGTCTATTTCTGCGAAGGAAGGCAACGATATGGAAGAGCTAGCAACTTACATCAACGGTCAGAGCCAAGACGTTAAAGCGTCAGTTGGTGAAGGCGGCAAACTGCAACTTTTCGCTTCAAGCCAAAAAGTTGAAGGTGATGTTGAGTTCGGCGGCAGCCTTGCTGGTGAACTTGGTATTGGTGCAGCTAAAGACGTTACTGTTAACGACATTGACGTAACATCGGTTGCTGGCGCGAACGAAGCGGTATCTATCATTGATGGCGCACTAAAATCTGTTGATAGTAACCGTGCTTCTCTTGGTGCTTTCCAAAACCGTTTTGACCACGCAATCAGCAACTTAGATAACATCAACGAAAACGTTAATGCATCTAAGAGCCGTATCAAAGATACTGATTACGCGAAAGAAACGACAGCGATGACGAAGTCTCAAATCCTACAACAGGCGAGTACTTCTATCCTAGCTCAAGCAAAACAATCACCATCAGCAGCTCTAAGCTTATTGGGCTAAACTTACCTCGGTAAGTGGCGGTAAACTCTACTCTGGGTAGAGTTTTACTGTATGGCTCACAAAGGAGGGAGGGAGACTGTTATGGAAATACCATCCAACGCATCGAACATCCAGCCTTATGGCTCACCTAATGGCATTAAATTTGCAAGCGATGAAGGTAGTAGTGCGTTGAGCACTTCACGACTGAAAGAAGCAACATCTTATGGCAAGGTAGAAAAATCGAAAGAGCAAGCTACCGAAGCGGCGATTCAATTAGCTCAACATCGACAAGAGTTAAACGATGAAGAGCGAGTCAAGATGGTAGAGAAGGTAAACGAGTTTATCTCCTCTCTCAACAAGGGTGTTGCCTTTAAAGTCGATGAAGAGTCGGGGAGAGATGTGGTTACCATTTATGAGACCACTACCGGTGATATTATTCGCCAGATCCCTGACGAAGAAATGCTTGAAATTCTAAGACGCCTAGCAGCCCAAAATTCAAATAGTAGAATATTTGAGGTGAAGGTTTAAGTCGTATTATTGAGGTGGTTTAATGAGTTTTGGCCCAATGGGGATTTCGTCTGGCATGGATATCAATTCCATGGTCAGCAAAATTGTTGATTCGGAGCGTGTACCTAAACAGCAACGAATTGATAATGAACGAACGCGAATCGATACCAGCATTAGTGCCTATGGAAGACTCAGAGAATCCCTTGATTCGATGAAAAACCTGATGACAAACTTTCGTCAGGAAAAAGCTTTTGCTGTGCGAACAGTTGAAAGTA
Source organism: Vibrio sp. QJM3NY_27 (assembly GCF_057785955.1). Taxonomy (NCBI): domain Bacteria; kingdom Pseudomonadati; phylum Pseudomonadota; class Gammaproteobacteria; order Vibrionales; family Vibrionaceae; genus Vibrio; species Vibrio sp. QJM3NY_27. The sequence goes on from NZ_CM173511.1 coordinate 913,336, forward strand.
CCGATGAAGGTCTGGTTTCTGCAACCGCGACTACCGAAGCGATCGCTGGCAAATATGCCATCGATGTGTTGCAGCTTGCCCAGAGTCATAAAGTGGCTTCTGATGTACTGTCAGAGGACATGAAATTTGGCCCAGGTAAGCTGCAGGTTTCGCTTGGTGATGACAGCTTTGATGTGCAAGTTGGCGACAGATCGAAACTTATCGATGTCGTTCGCAGTATAAACGGCGCAGATAGCAATCCAGGCGTTCGTGCATCTATTATCAATGATGTCGAAGGCCCACGACTTATTGTCGCCTCGAACCAGTCTGGTTCAGATCAGCAGATCAGCATTAATGTAGAGTCTGATGCTGCTAATCCTCTAAAAAAACTCGAATACAAAACTCTAGAAGAGCGTGTGAAGGCGCTTGAGAAAGCGCGCCTTGCTGCACAAGATGTTCTTGCTCTAACCCCTGCAGGAAAAGCCGTTGAACTCATCGATGAAGCGATCGCTAACGATGAACCAAATGCGAGTGAAAAACTCGATGAAGACGGAAATGTTATCCCAGCAACCCAAACCGATTCTGCCTCAGATGTTGACGGAGACTCTCAAAGTCTTAGCTACGGCGAGCAAGCTGCAGCCGATGGTCAAGCTGCCCTAGACGCAGCTCAGGCGTCAAAGTCTGTGATGCCCGAAGACAATATCCCAGGTTGGACTGAGACAGCCTCAGGAACTCTTTTAGATTCTTACTACACACCAGAACTTGAGCTTGATGAAAAAGCGATAGAGAAGGCGCCTGACGTGCCGGGGTGGTCAAATGCTGCCTCGGGTACTCTGACCGATTCTTATGTGACGCCGAAAGAAGCTCAGCAAAAGCTTGAAGCTGAACAAGCGCGAATCGAAGATAAAATTTCACAAGAAAAAGCCGATTTGGCTGAGAAAGTTCAAAAAGGCGAATTGACCGCGGAACAAGCCAAAAAAATTGAGCGTGCGAAATTAGAACCCGAAGAGCGTGAGCTTTTAGAGAAAGTCGATAAAGTGCAAGCTGACCTCGAACAGGCACAACAGTCTTTTGATACCTATAGCGGTATGGCTGAAGTTCAGGCGGGGCAAGATTCAATGGTCGTTCTAGACGGCGTTGCACAGCTTTCTAGTAATAACAATGTGATTGAAGATGCCGTAGAAGGTATCGATATTACGGTGAAAGGAAAAACGCCCAAAGATAAGCCACCGGCCGAAATCGGTGTTGAGTACGACCGTAATAGTGTGCGCCAAGACATTGAATCTTTCGTTAACTCTTACAATCAGTTTTATCAAGTGTCTAAGAACTTGGCGGGCGTTGATCCAACGACTGGCCAAAAAGGGCCGCTTTCTGGCGACAGTACTGTACGTAATGCCGACTCGCGATTGAAAGGGGTGTTCTCATCAAGTATTGAAGGCGCGCCTGATAATCTCAAGTCATTGACTGAATTTGGTATCACGACCACAAGGCAAGGCTCGCTAGAAATTAACTACGACATGCTTGATCGTCAACTTAATAATAACTTCGATAAGTTGGGTGAGTTCTTTGGCGGCAACAATGGTTTCGCCAAAAAAGTGGAAGATGCGATTCAAGGTATCACAGGTATCACCGGTTCGATTCGTACTAGAGAAAAGAGCTTAGTCGAGCAAAACTACCGCTTGGTTGATGATCAAAGCGCACTCGATCGCCGCATGGACAGCCTAGAAAACCGCACACATTCTAAGTTTACTGCCATGCAAGATGCGACTAGCAAGATGCAATCCCAGCTGGGCAGTATGATGAATGCGTTGGGCTAATAGATGAACAGTCAGCTGCAAGAGCTTTGTGAACTCGATCAATTAATTATCTCTAAGCTTGAATTTAGTGAAATTAATGCTGAAGAAATAACGCGGCTTGTCGATAACAGAGAACAGTTATTGCAAAACGTGCTTCAAATAATCGACTCACACCCCGACGTTAAGCAAAGTTCTGAGTGGTTTGAAGCCATTACCAGAACCAGAAAATTAGTCGAATTGATGCAGTCTGAGACGAGTCGAGTCGGTAAGACCCTACACAAATATCGTCACGGCGCTAAATCAGTTCAACAATACAAAAAGTTTTTATAAAAGAGGTTTACTATGCGCGGTTCTTTACAGGCATATAAAAAGGTATCAGTGGATAGTCAGCTAACAGCTGCCTCACCGCATAAGATTGTACAAATGCTAATGGCAGGTGCTATCGAGCGCTTGATTCAAGGTAAAGCGGCAATGCAAGCGGGCAACATCCCAGTGAAAGGCGAGCGACTTGGTAAGGCTCTGGATATCATTATTAGCCTACGTAGTTGCCTGTCTATGGACGATGGTGGCGATATTGCGAAAAACCTAGATCAACTTTATGAGTTCATGATCACGCAAATTTCTGCGGCAAATCACAAAAATGACCCACAGCCTATTGATGATGTTATCGATATTATCCGCGAAATTAAGAGCGCTTGGGACCAAATTCCGAACGAATATCACAACTTGACGTCTGCTGACGTAGGTATTTAAAGAAAAACTGCAGTTTTAACCAATCTCATATCCCTTAATTGGTTGGTTGCCTTATTTTTTTAATCAAATAAAATAGAAGCCATTAGATAGCCTAATGGCTTTTTTCGTTGCTGATTTCCTAAATTTGTCCACGTAGACCATAATCATTGATACTTTTCTCTGTTTTATCGATTACGTCGCTCACCGTTTTTCTGCATCGCACCAAAATAAAGGCAATAATTCCTACTTATGCAAGGTTTGGCAAAACTGCTTGTCGTCGACGATAGCGCTCAAGATCGTCACAATTTAAGCACAATATTAGAGTTTGTAGGAGAGAGCTGCGAAGTAATCAGCTCTGAACAAGCACGTAAAGTTGATTGGTCACTACAGTGGGCCGGCTGCATTATTGGTACCATTAAAGGTAAAGGCTTCAACGCATTACTGAACGAAAAGCTTGTTCACGCCAATCACATCCCTTTACTGGTGATTGGTAAAAACAATCACCCGGTTGACGAGCTAACTAACTATGTTGGCGAGCTTGAACTTCCTCTTAACTACCCGCAATTAAGTGATGCATTAAGGCACTGTAAAGATTTCTTAGGCCGCAAGGGTGTTCAAGTGGTGTCTTCGGCACGCAAGAACACACTGTTTCGCAGCTTAGTAGGGCAAAGTGCTGGCATTCAAGAAGTACGTCACTTAATTGAACAAGTCTCTTCTACGGAAGCGAACGTGCTGATTCTTGGTGAATCTGGTACCGGCAAAGAAGTCGTAGCGCGTAATATTCACTATCACTCTAAGCGCCGTTCTGGGCCTTTCGTGCCTGTGAATTGTGGTGCTATTCCACCAGACTTACTCGAAAGTGAGTTGTTTGGTCATGAGAAGGGCGCATTTACTGGTGCGATTACCGCACGAAAAGGTCGCTTTGAATTGGCTGAAGGTGGCACACTGTTTCTTGATGAAATTGGCGATATGCCAATGGCAATGCAAGTTAAGTTGTTGCGTGTACTGCAAGAGCGCTGTTTCGAACGCGTAGGTGGTAACAGCACCATTAAAGCTGACGTTCGTGTGATTGCAGCAACACACCGCAATCTTGAAGACATGATCGACGATGACTCGTTCCGTGAAGACCTTTATTACCGCTTGAATGTATTCCCGATTGAAATGCCGGCGCTTCAAGATCGTAAAGAAGATATTCCACTGTTGCTTCAAGAACTAATGACTCGAATGGAAGCGGAAGGCAGTATGCCTATCTGCTTCACGGCTCGTGCTATCAATTCTTTGATGGAGCACTACTGGCCAGGTAACGTTCGTGAGCTAGCGAACCTCGTTGAGCGAATGGTTATCCTGTATCCGAATAGCTTGGTTGATGTGAATCATCTACCCACTAAATATAGATACAGTGATATCCCTGAGTTCCAGCCTGAATTTAATCGCTTTGTGTCGGAAGAAGAGCAAGAACGTGATGCACTTTCTGATTTGTTCTCAGAAGATTTTAGCTTTGACCAGCAAGATGATCTTGCCGATAACGCGAATGCGCCTCAAGAGTTACCACCAGAAGGTGTTAATTTGAAAGAGCTGTTGGCGGATATGGAAGTGAACATGATTAACCAAGCCTTGGAAGCGCAGGGTGGCATTGTTGCCCGTGCTGCAGACATGCTTGGAATGCGCAGAACCACTCTGGTTGAAAAAATGCGTAAGTATAATCTACAGCGATAGAGCTCAGATTCGTGTTCAGCGATATCAAATTAAGACGGGTGTTGAGTTAAAGCATCGTTTTGGTTGAGAGAATAGAGAGGGCATAGTCGAGTTGTTGCTTGCTTAACTATGTGATAAATATAGCAAATAGCCTGACGCGTGTTTTACGTGTCAGGCTGTTTTAGTATTTGAGGCAAATTTTTGACATGCACGGATCTAACGAATCAGAAAATCAGTCACACCTAGATTCAGTTGAACAGCAGGTTGAGCGCTATAAGCAAGTGCTTGATGTGATGCCAGCAGGTGTCATCTTGTTAGATACTCATGGTGAAGTAAGGGAAGCGAACCCAGAAGCGCACCGAATTTTAGGTGTGGAACTGGTGGGCGAGAAGTGGTTTTCGGTTATTCAAAGTGCCTTTGATCCAAAAGACGATGATGGACATGAGATCTCACTGAAGAATGGGCGTAAGGTTCGTTTGGCTATTTCAGCTTCTACCACGGGTCAACTTATCTTGATTACCGACCTGACAGAAACTCGTCTTCTACAGTCTCGCGTGAGTGATCTTCAGCGCTTGTCGTCGTTAGGCAGAATGGTAGCCTCGTTGGCACACCAGGTTCGTACGCCACTTTCTAGCGCCATGCTTTATGCATCAAACCTTGCCGCGCCAAACTTACCGCCGGCAACAAAGACACGTTTTCAATCTAAGCTTATGGATAGATTGCATGACTTAGAGAAGCAAGTGAACGACATGCTGTTGTTTGCCAAAGGTGGCGACAACAAGGTTGTGAAGCCATTTACCGTTGCTGAACTGATCACTGAATTTCACCCAATGGTGGAAGCGGCATTAAAATCGAACCAGATTGATTATTGCCAAGAAGTGGAAGGCGAAGAGACTCAGATGTTTGGCAATGCTAATGCTATAGCTTCTGCTCTGAGCAACCTAGTTTTGAACGCAGTGCAAATTGCGGGTAAAGAATCGCAGATTGATGTTTTTTTTAGGCCCGTAAACGGCGAGCTTAAGATATCAGTGCAAGACAGTGGCCCCGGCGTACCGAAAGAGCTTCAAGGTAAAATTATGGAACCCTTCTTTACCACTCGTTCGCAAGGTACAGGTCTAGGTTTAGCCGTTGTACAAATGGTCTGTCGAGCACATGAAGGCCGACTGGAATTGATATCAGAAGAAGGGGATGGCGCATGCTTTACTATGTGTCTACCGCTGGAAAGAAGCGCTTCTTCTGAAGACTAATAAGTTTTAACTGAATTTACACTGGAGAATCCTATGGCTCAAAGCAAAGTGTTAATCGTCGAAGATGATGAAGGTCTACGCGAAGCCCTTGTCGACACTCTCGCGCTTGCTGGCTATGAATGGCTGGAAGCGGATTGTGCGGAAGATGCTCTGGTAAAATTGAAATCGAACTCCGTTGATATTGTTGTCTCTGATGTGCAGATGGCAGGTATGGGCGGCTTAGCACTGCTAAGAAATATCAAGCAGCATTGGCCAAATCTACCAGTATTGTTGATGACAGCGTATGCCAACATTGAAGACGCCGTTGCCGCAATGAAAGAGGGCGCTATAGACTATATGGCAAAGCCATTTGCGCCTGAAGTACTGCTCAATATGGTGAGCCGTTATGCTCCGGTAAAATCGGATGATAATGGCGATGCCATCGTTGCCGATGAGAAAAGCATCAAGTTAATGATGTTGGCTGACAAGGTGGCTAAAACCGATGCTAACGTCATGGTGTTGGGGCCAAGTGGTTCTGGTAAAGAGGTGATGTCTCGCTATATTCACAACGCTTCGAGCCGTAAAGACGGTCCGTTTGTTGCGATTAACTGTGCCGCGATTCCAGATAATATGTTGGAAGCAACACTGTTTGGCTACGATAAAGGCGCATTTACTGGTGCTATTCAAGCTTGTCCTGGTAAATTTGAGCAAGCTCAAGGCGGTACTATTTTGTTGGATGAGATCAGTGAAATGGATCTTAGCCTACAAGCGAAACTACTGCGCGTGTTGCAAGAGCGCGAAGTTGAACGTCTTGGTAGCCGCAAGAGTATCAAACTGGATGTTCGTGTTCTGGCAACCAGTAACCGCGACCTAAAGCAGTATGTTTCTGAAGGGAATTTCCGTGAGGATTTATACTACCGCCTGAATGTATTTCCAATTACTTGGCCAGCACTGTGTGAACGTAAAGGCGATATTGAGCCGCTTGCGAAGCACTTGGTTGAGCGCCATTGCACCAAACTTGGTATGCCCGTTCCTGTTCTGTCCGAGCAAGCCATCAATAAGCTCGTCAATTATCCGTGGCCGGGTAATGTGCGTGAACTGGATAATGTCGTGCAGCGCGCTCTAATTCTGAGTGAGCAAGAAAATATTTCAGGTGAGCACATCTTACTTGAAGGTGTCGATTGGCAAGACGCAAGTGGCCTACAGCAAATTGTTGAAGGCAACAGTGTTGCAGCGCCAGAAATTAAGCCGATAGCTGAAGCGAGTCCAATCAATAAACTGGCTGCCAGCAGCGAAGGGTTAGGTAATGAGCTTAGAGATCAAGAGTATGCGATTATTCTTGAGACGCTGATCGCTTGTAATGGCCGACGCAAAGAAATGGCAGAAAAGTTGGGCATTAGTCCTCGTACATTGCGTTATAAGTTGGCAAAGATGCGCGATGCTGGGATAGATATCCCAAACTGAGGATAGGTTAGTAGTGTCAGCTTTCTGACTAGTGTATTACGATATCTAGTCAATTTAATGTGTGGCACGCTAATTGCTCTGTCAATAATACAGCTAAATAGATAGTCATAATTTTGACTCCTGAGGTAGTAGATGAGAATAGATGGTTTACAAGGCGAAATGCAGGCAATGATGGTTGAAGCTGCTAGCGCGCGTCCTGCTGCAACGGGGCAAGCGGTCGGTGCAGATTTTGGCAACATGCTGACGCAGGCCATTAATAACGTGAACTCATTACAAAAAACCTCAGGTGATCTTCAAGCTCGTTTTGATAGTGGCGACCAAAGCGTGTCTCTATCGGACGTGATGATTGCTCGTAATAAATCTAGTGTGGCTTTTGAGGCGACGATCCAAATTAGAAATAGATTGGTCGAATCGTACAAAGAGCTGATGAATATGCCGGTATAAGTTGGGTAATTAAATAGTGGCAGATAATAGTCAAACAACAGATTTAACCGTAAGCGATAGCAATGACCATGCACTCATTGCAGGTTCGGAGCTTGATGGGGAAGGGCAAAATCCCGATCTAGGTGAACGCAGTTCCTCTAAGTTCGATATGGCCGTCGGTGATCTCGATTTACTTCGTCAGGTCGTCTTAGTCCTATCTATTTCTATCTGTGTAGCGCTGATTGTGATGCTGTTTTTCTGGGTGAAAGAGCCAGAAATGCGTCCATTAGGGGCTTATGAAACAGAAGAGTTGATTCCCGTTCTTGATTACTTGGATCTACAAAAGATCGAATACACTCTTGAAGGTAACACTATCTCGGTACCGGCTAGTGAGTACAACTCATTAAAGCTTAATATGGTACGAGCGGGTTTGAATCAAGAGCGAAACGCCGGTGATGACATCCTCATGCAAGACATGGGTTTTGGTGTATCACAACGTTTAGAGCAAGAGCGCCTTAAGTTAAGTCGTGAAAGACAGCTTGCGAAAGCCATTGAGCAGATGAAACAGGTACGTAAAGCTCAGGTTTTATTAGCCTTGCCAAAGCAGAGTGTCTTTGTTCGTCACAATCAAGAAGCCTCAGCTTCCGTATTTCTGACTCTGAAAACGGGCAGTAACCTCAAGCAGCAAGAAGTTGATTCTGTTGTCGACATGGTGGCAAGTGCCGTTCCGGGAATGAAAACCTCACGTATCACGGTGACCGATCAGCATGGCCGACTGTTGAACTCAGGTTCTCAAGACCCGATGTCAGCTGCGCGTCGTAAAGAACATGAGCTAGAGCGCAATCAAGAGCAAGCGCTGCGTGAAAAAATTGACTCTATCCTAATTCCTATTCTTGGGTTTGGTAACTATACCGCTCAGGTTGATATTCAGCTTGATTTTAGTGCAGTGGAACAAACGAGAAAACGTTTTGATCCGAATACGCCAGCGACTCGAAGTGAATACACGTTAGAAGATTACAACAACGGCAACACTGTGGCTGGTATTCCTGGTGCTTTGAGTAACCAGCCTCCTGCAGATGCTTCAATTCCCCAAGATGTTGCTCAGATGAAAGACGGTGCGATGACGGGGCAAGGCTCGATTCACAAAGAAGCGACCCGAAACTTTGAGCTAGACACAACCATCAGCCATGAACGTAAACAGAGCGGCACGGTTAACCGTCAGACGGTATCGGTAGCGATCAAAGACCGTCAATCACTGAACCCTGATACGGGCGAAGTGGTTCATACGCCAATCCCTGCCAGCGAAATTAATGCGATTCGTCAGGTACTGATTGGTACTGTCGGTTTTGATGAAAATCGTGGCGATTTACTCAATGTGTTAAGCATGCAGTTCGCACCACAAGTGACGGATGTTGTCGCTGATGTGCCAATTTGGGAGCATCCAAACTTCAATGATTGGGTACGCTGGTTTGCGAGCGCGTTGGTTATTATTGTCGTGGTATTGGTACTTGTTCGCCCTGCAATGAAGAAACTGCTTAACCCAGCAGCTGACGACGACGACCAAATGTACGGCCCTGATGGTATGCCAATTGGTGCCGACGGCGAAACCAGCTTAATTGGTGGTGATATTGAAGGTGGCGAGTTGTTTGAATTTGGTTCAAGCATCGACTTACCAAACCTTCATAAAGACGAAGACGTGCTGAAAGCAGTACGTGCACTTGTAGCGAATGAACCAGAGCTAGCAGCTCAAGTAGTTAAGAATTGGATGGTAGATGGCTAACGAAATAGTTCCACAACAAACGGAAGGCGGTGAAGTGCTTGATGTCTCTAGCGTGGATATCGATTCTATCTCAGGCGACGAACGTGCTGCGATCTTGTTACTAAGTTTAAATGAAGAAGATGCTGCTGGTATTATTCGTCACCTAGAGCCAAAGCAGGTTCAGCGTGTGGGTAGTGCAATGGCGCGAGCTACTGATCTATCCCAAGAAAAAGTGGGAGCGGTTCACCGTGCTTTCTTAGATGATATTCAGAAGTACACCAACATTGGTATGGGCAGTGAAGACTTCATGCGTAATGCGCTGGTCGCTGCCTTGGGTGAAGACAAGGCGAATAACCTTGTTGACCAAATCCTTCTTGGTACTGGCTCGAAAGGTTTGGACTCACTTAAGTGGATGGATCCTCGTCAGGTGGCGAGTATCATCATCAACGAGCACCCTCAGATTCAAACCATTGTATTGTCGTACCTCGATTCTGATCAGTCGGCTGAGATTCTGTCTCAATTCCCAGAAAGAGTTCGTCTGGATCTGATGATGCGTATCGCTAACCTTGAAGAAGTTCAACCTTCGGCTCTTGCTGAATTGAATGAAATCATGGAGAAACAGTTTGCGGGTCAAGCGGGTGCTCAAGCTGCCAAAATTGGTGGCCTGAAAGCCGCGGCTGAGATCATGAACTACATGGACAATAATGTGGAAGGCGTCTTGATGGATCAAATCCGAGATCAAGACGAAGATATGGCAACGCAGATTCAAGATCTTATGTTTGTCTTTGAAAACCTTATTGAAGTTGATGACCAAGGTGTTCAACGACTGCTGCGTGATGTTCCACAAGACGTTCTACAAAAAGCGCTTAAAGGTGCTGATGACGGTCTACGTGAGAAGATCTTCAAGAACATGTCTAAACGTGCTGCCGATATGATGAGAGACGACATTGAGGCGATGCCGCCAGTAAAAGTCTCTGACGTGGAAGCGGCTCAAAAAGAGATATTGGGTATTGCGAGGAAGATGGCAGACAGTGGCGAGATTATGCTGTCTGGTGGCGCCGACGAGTTCCTTTAATACAGAAACCTCAAGAGCCCCACACTGTTGGGGCTTTTCTTTATCCAATCTCGAACCCAAGATTAACTCCGTTCAACGGCTTGAATTTACATGCAGCTGGACGCATTCATAGATAGGTACTGATATGTCAGGTGATAGAAAACGCGGCTTCCTTCGCCCTGAAGAAGATAATACGGTTGCCCAACCTCAAAAATGGGGGTTGCCTGACTACACCTCTGATGTGAATAAACAAGCCAAAGAAACGGCCTTTAATTACGATCCTAGTTGGATGCCGACGGTTGAAGAAGCCATTGAAGACGAAGAGCTTGTTCTGACTGAAGAGCAAATCGAACTGATTAAGCAAGGTGCTTATCAAGAAGGGCTTCATCAAGGGCAAGAAGCTGGCTTTAAACAGGGTTACGATAAAGGTAAAGAAGAAGGGTTTGTTGCAGGCCACGAAGAAGGCAACCAAGCCGGCAAGCTTGAAGGCGTGACTGCTGGTCAAGAGTACATTCAGCAGCAAGTTGCCATCTTTATGGGGCTAGCCAACCAGTTTGCTCAACCGTTAGAGCTGATGAACTCTCAGGTAGAGAAGCAATTGGTGGACATGGTACTGACCATGGTCAAAGAAGTGGTTCATGTTGAAGTGCAAACCAACCCACAAATCATATTAGATACCGTCAAAGAGTCGGTCGAGTCGTTGCCGATCTCAGGTCATGCGATCACATTGAAGCTTAATCCCGAAGACGTCGCGATTATTCGTTCTGCGTATGGCGAAACTGAATTGGATTGCCGCAATTGGACGTTAGTTGCAGAGCCTGCACTCAACCGTGGTGACGTACAAATCGAAGCGGGTGAGTCGAGCGTTAACTACCGCATGGAAGACCGTGTGAAAAACGTCATTCAAAACTTCTGTGGCGCAAACCGTCATCAGGGTCATGAGTAATGCTTGAATTAGCAAATCGTCTTAGCCAATACAAAGTCGAAGGGCTAAAATCGCGACCAATTGCCTCTGGTAAGTTAGTACGCGTTGTTGGCTTAACGCTTGAAGCGACCGGCTGTAAAGCACCCATCGGCAGCCTGTGTTTAGTAGAAACCATGTCTGGTCAGATGGAAGCCGAAGTCGTCGGCTTCTCTGGCGATAACTTATTTTTGATGCCGAGTGAACAAATCACTGGGATATTACCTGGCGCTCGTGTGACCCCCGTGACCACTGAAAGCGGTATCCCTGTTGGAATGGAATTGCTTGGCCGAGTGATCGACGGTGTGGGTAATCCACTTGATGGGCTAGGTCCCATCTATACCGAACAACGCGCTTCATTTAATGCTGAGCCAATCAACCCTTTAGCTCGAAAACCGATTTCTGAACCGCTCGATGTCGGCTTGAAGGCCATAAACGGCTTGCTGACGGTAGGTAAAGGTCAGCGTATTGGTCTGTTTGCTGGTTCCGGTGTCGGTAAGTCGGTCACGCTCGGGATGATGACTCGAGGCACAACCGCGCAAGTGGTGGTGGTGGGTCTAATCGGTGAGCGTGGACGAGAAGTTAAAGAATTTATTGAAGAGATTCTTGGCGAAGATGGACGCAAACGATCTGTGGTGGTCGCTGCTCCTGCGGATTCATCGCCGCTGATGCGATTGAAAGGTTGCCAAACTGCACTGGCTGTAGCTGAGTACTTCCGCGACCAAGGTTTAGATGTTCTTTTATTAATGGATTCATTGACCCGTTTTGCTCAGGCTCAGCGTGAAATTGCTCTGTCTGTGGGTGAGCCGCCAGCAACCAAAGGTTATCCGCCATCAGTATTCGCCAAGCTTCCTGCGCTGGTGGAACGTGCGGGTAACGGCAACGATGAACAAGGTTCTATCACGGCTTTCTTTACCGTTTTAACTGAAGGTGATGACTTACAAGACCCCATTGCCGATGCGTCACGAGCGATTCTTGATGGTCACATTGTTTTATCGCGTGAGATGGCCGATGCCGGACATTATCCTGCGATTGATGTCGAGAAATCCGTCAGTCGTGTTATGCCGCAAATCACCACCGAAGAACATGTATTGATGTCGAAAGCGGTGCGCCAAGTACTCTCTATCTGTCGTAAAAACCAAGATTTGGTATCGATTGGTGCTTACAAACCGGGGACTGATCCTGCCATTGATAGTGCCTTCACCTTGAAACCGAGGTTGGACGAGTACTTACAGCAAAAAATGAAAGAAACGGTTCCCTATGACATGTGTGTCAACATGTTGAAACATGTATTGGGTGGCTAACGAGTGAATAAGGTTAGTCATGGATAACGCATTAGAATTTTTGCTCGACCAAGCCAAGGATCAAGAGAACCAAGCCGTACTCGCGCTCAACAAAGCGAATTCAGAGCTTCAAGGTTACTATGAGCAGGTCGCTCAGATTGAAAAGTACCGACTTGATTACTGTCAGCAACTTATTGACCGCGGAAAAGCAGGACTCACAGCGAGTCAGTACGGTCACTTGAACCGTTTCTTAACTCAACTAGATGAAACATTATCTAAACAGAGAGAAGCGGAGCACCATTTTAAAAACCAAGTCGACAACTGCCAAAACTACTGGATGGAGCTACGTAAAAAGCGTAAATCCTACGAGTGGTTGATGGAGAAAAAACAGAAAGAGAAGGCAAAGCTGCAAGATCAAAGAGAACAAAAGCAAATGGATGAGTTCTCGACGCTGATGTATGGCCGAAAGAAGATGTGATCCTAAGCCCTGAATGACGCTGGTGTTGCCGTTCAGATTGTGAGAACAGAACTAATAGGCATGTTTCTTGCTCCGTTTTATATAAAATTGCGCGTTATGCCCAGCAAAGGCATGAAAAGCACCCGACTTTCTTTTTGTTGTCCGATTTATGGCAGCAAAGCTAGTAGATAGAGCTTGTATATATGAATGTTAGCCTTTCCTCAAATTCAGCGACCAACAAAACGTCATCGTTGTTGGACACCGGTTCTGCCTCTTCAAAGGTAGAAGAGACCGGCGACTCTAAAGGTTTCTTAGAGTCTTTTAAAGAAGCGCTAGGCTTTGAAGAAAGTGACAGCAAAGTGGCAGTAAAAGACACTGATGGCGCCCCAAAATCAGACGAAAAACAGACCTCTGCGGAAGAAGAAGTATCGGCTGAAAAGACTAAAGGTGATTCAACTGAGTCTAAGATCGCTGATGAGGCTAGCGAAGCTCAAACCAAGCAGGCTAAAGCAGCGACGGATGCTGAAAATACGGCTACTAGCAACGCAGCTACTGAACAGACGTCTGAACTAAATTCACAGTCGAGCGATAAAGCCTCGTCGAAACCGTCTGATGACGATACCTTGGCTGCGGCTCAGCCCAAAGGTGATTCTGATACACAATCCGCAGAGCTGAATGCTCAGGGGGCATCTCAAGCTAGTGCTGCGATGAGTGAAGGCAATAAATTGCTTGGTCAGTTGGACGAGGCAAACAAAACACTGAATCAACCTGACAACGGCAAAGGCTTGCCTCAGCAAGTGAAGGCTGATGAAGCTCAAGGCAAGATTGTAGGTGCCACTGCTGTGGGCGTTCTTGCGACCGACACCGTGGGTAAACCGGCACAACAAACCAATGCAACAAATCAAGAAAACGGTCTTGAGGTCGATTCTGAAATTGCCGTGCTTACCGGAGGTAAGGGTGTTTCACAGTTGACTGATGATGAAATTCGACAGTTGATGGATAAAGGCGTCACCCCAGAACAAATTGAAGCGAGTATGAGCCGAGAGTTGCGCCAAAAGAACGCGGCCAGTGCGGTTGCTGCCGATCAGAGTCAAGCACTCTCAGCAGCAGATATGGAACTCGCAAAACAGGTTGATGCCCATACCAAAGCGTTAAACCAATTGAATGGTCAAATCGAATCAGAACAGTCTGTTGTCGATGGTCTGGTTCAAAAGCAACAAAGTGGCGCTAAGTTGACGGTCGATGAGCAAGCTGCGCTGGCTCAAGCAACCTCTAACTTAGAAGTATTGAATCAACAACTAACCAATGTTCAACAGCAAGCAACGGCTTTACTAAACCAAGCTCCGAACGTGAACAGCACATCCGGTGAACCCGCCGCTATTGATTGGGACAACACTGATTCAAATGAAGCCAAAGCCTTAGCCGCGGTGGCATCAACAACGGCAGTAGCGACGGCTGCACAACAAGTATCAGCGCAGGCCGCTTCTCAATCAGCAAATAATGCTCTTACGGATAAGGCGGCAATGCTGCACGCCAATAATGCGCATGCGGCTCAACAATTGGCTTCTCAACAAGGTAATGCCGCTCCAATGCAGCAGCAAGCGGCCTTAGATCCTAGCTTAACGGCACAAAGCCTAGCGATGAATGCAACGCCAGCAGCCACAAAAGCAAGCTCGACTGACGCGCTTCTTAAAGCGGGCGCTGGTGCCGCTGCATTGTCTGGTTTGGGTAAAGCGGGTGCTAAAGAAGATTCTAAAGATTCGACCTTGGCCCAGCAGATCGCTTCTGCGGCTGGCGCACAGGGTACAGCAACGGTTGGTTCAGCACCTACGCGAGCTGAAATTCAAGCTGCTCAACAAGCGCCTTTACAGCTCACCAAAGAGCTAGCCAATGAGCAGGTCGCGGAAAAAGTCCAAATGATGATGTCTAAGAACCTCAAGAACTTAGACATTCGTCTCGACCCACCAGAATTGGGTCAGATGAAAATCCGAATGACCATGAATAATGATGTGGCGAACGTGCACTTTACGGTTAGCAATCAACAGGCAAGAGATGTGATTGAACAAACCTTACCTCGCTTGAGGGAGATGCTTGCTCAACAAGGTCTACAACTAGCCGATTCGTCAGTTCAGCAACAGAGCTCTAGTCAGGGGCAGGATAGATACAACAATGGTGAGCAACAATCCGGCACTAACCGCACAAATGATGGCCAAGGTGATGAAAACCTTGATAGTGGCAGCAATCTTGAATTGAATGTCGCATCAAAGCGTGATGGAATTAGTTATTATGCCTAATATCAGGCTAAGAACGCTTGGTTGATAGAAAGAACCATCAGTTAATCGAAAGAACAGGAAGTTAGAGTAAAGTATGGCAGAAGAACAAGATGCACCTAAAGGGAAGAGCAAGCTCCTTATCATCATTATAGCGGTAGTCGTTTTGCTGCTTGGCATAGGTGGTGCGCTGTTCTTTTTCTTAGGCTCCGATGATAGTGCCTCTGAATCTCAGTCTCAGCCAGCCACCGCAGTGGTCGCAGCAGAGCCTGTCATGTATGTTAATATTCCTCAGCCTTTCTTGTTTAATGTGACGGGGGATAAAAAAGATCGCCTAGTTCAGATAAAAGCACAGCTGATGGTACGTGGCAGTAAGAATGAAGACCTCGCACGTTACCACTCTCCACTCGTAGAAAGTACGCTACTGGCCACGTTCGCTTCGGCAACGGTTGATCAATTACGCTCACCCACTGGGCGAATTGAACTGCGTGACAAGGCAACGGAAGATATTAAAGCAAGTCTGGCTCAAGCTGTTGGCCAGCCTGTGATTGAAAAAGTGTTATTCACTGACTTCGTAATTCAATAGGTAATTTGTGACCGATTTATTAAGCCAAGACGAAATTGATGCGCTATTACATGGCGTTGATGATGTTGAAGAAGTTGAAGATGTCTTAGAAACCGAGAATGACAGTGCGGTCAATTTCGACTTCTCATCTCAAGATCGAATCGTCCGTGGTCGAATGCCGACCCTTGAACTTATTAACGAGCGCTTCGCACGTCATATGCGGATCAGTTTGTTTAACATGTTGCGTAAAACGGCTGAAGTGTCGATCAATGGTGTCCAAATGATGAAGTTTGGTGAGTACCAAAACACATTGTATGTACCCACCAGTTTAAACATGGTTCGCTTCCGTCCATTAAAAGGCACAGCGCTGATCACTATGGAAGCGCGCCTTGTATTTATTCTTGTAGAAAACTTTTTTGGTGGCGATGGACGATTTCACGCCAAGATTGAAGGCCGTGAATTCACGCCAACAGAAAGACGAATTATTCAGTTACTGCTGAAAATTGTTTTTGAAGATTACAAAGAAGCTTGGTCTCCAGTGATGGGGGTTGAGTTTGAATACTTGGATTCTGAAGTGAACCCAAGCATGGCGAACATTGTGAGCCCAACCGAAGTGATTGTTGTGAGTTCATTCCACATTGAAGTGGATGGCGGTGGTGGTGATTTCCACGTCGTGATGCCTTATTCCATGGTTGAGCCGATTCGTGAATTGCTTGATGCCGGTGTTCAATCAGACAAAATGGAAACCGACGTTCGTTGGAGCACCGCGCTGCGTGATGAAATCATGGATGTGCCAGTCAATTTTCGCGTGAACTTGTTAGAGCAAGATATTTCCCTGCGTGATTTGATGGAATTGCGCCCAGGGGATGTCATTCCTATGAACATGCCTGAACACGCGACGATGTTTGTCGAAGAACTGCCGACTTATCGTGTGAAAATGGGGCGTTCTGGTGAGAAGCTCGCGGTACAGATTTCGGAAAAAATTCAAAGACCGCATGTGGTCAAAACTGATCTCGCTTTTCTAGGCAAAGACTTAATGTCTGAGCTCGAAAATAGCGATGATGACGAATAGCAGCATAGATAAAAGTATAGGAATTGGTAATGGAACCTAGTGAAGATCAAAAGTTAGCAGACGAATGGGCTGCAGCACTTGGTGAAGACCCTTTAGCACCGTCAATTGATGTTGATGATGTGCTTGCGGCACCACTTGATGAGCTAACTGATTCATCGTCTCCGATTTCTGAAGATGAGCGTCGTAAACTGGATACCATCATGGATATCCCAGTGACTATCTCGATGGAAGTTGGCCGTTCTCAGATCAGTATCCGTAACTTACTTCAATTGAACCAAGGTTCGGTTGTAGAGCTCGATAGAATTGCTGGTGAGTCACTAGACGTGATGGTTAACGGTACCCTGATTGCGCACGGGGAAGTGGTTGTGGTGAACGACAAATTTGGTATTCGTCTGACTGACGTAATTAGCCAAACAGAACGAATTAAGAAGCTACGTTAATGCGCTTTTCGCCAAAAAGATTGGTGGGCTCGTCTCACGGGATAGCTGGTTTGTTTAGCGGAGTGACCGGCTTGTTTCGTGAAATCACACGCTTGTCCCGTGGAATATTGGGAATAGGGCTGTTGTCTACGCCTTCTATTGCCTTTGCCGCGCCTCCTTCTCTTGATTTAGCGACCACTTTTGGGTCGCTAATTTTCGTTATCGCATTCATCTTATTTATTGCTTGGTTACTCAAGCGAATGCAAGTGCCTGCAATGTCGAATCAACAAGGTTTGGCTATTGTTAGGCAGATTCCTGTTGGAACTAAGGAACGCATTGCGATTGTGCAAGCAGGTGATGAACAGTTCTTAGTAGGTATTACCACGCAATCCATTCAGCTGATCTCTAAGCTCGATAAACCTCTTACTCAGGAGATGCTGGAAAAAAGTACGTTTTCAAGTCAGCTTTCCCAGCTAATTAAAAAAGATGCAAACAAGTAACGGACTTTTTACCTCATCTTACTTTTGCCAAATCGGATCTTTTCGAGTGGTAAAAGCGTTGTTGGTTCAGCTCATTCTCCTCTGTTCTTTAGTGTTCAGTGTGTCGGTATTTGCACAGGCTGAAGATGGCACCGTCATTCCAGCGAATACAGCAGGCTCAGAGTCGGTTACCATCAGCACGATGGAACAAGACCAAGCTAAATCGCAAACCATGACCACTGGTAGTTTAACGGGTAATGGTGGTGGCATCCCTGCCTTTACCATGACCACCAACGCCAATGGCGGTGAAGACTACTCGATCAATTTACAGATATTGGCCCTAATGACCATGCTTGGCTTCTTGCCGGCAATGGTAATTTTGATGACGTCGTTCACCCGTATTGTGGTGGTGATGTCTATTTTGCGTCAGGCTATGGGTCTCCAACAAACGCCTTCAAACCAAGTGATTATTGGTATCGCGATATTTTTGACCTTTTTCATCATGTCACCAGTGATCAATCAAGTTAATGAGCAAGCGGTTCAGCCTTATCTCAATGAACAAATATCGGCACGACAGGCGTTCGACGTTGCCCAAGGCCCGATCAAGTCTTTCATGCTCAAACAAACCCGAATCAAAGATCTAGAAACCTTTGTTGAGATCTCGGGTGCGGAAGTGACTAACCCTGAAGATGTTTCCATGGCGGTTCTGATTCCAGCGTTTATCACATCGGAGCTGAAAACGGCTTTCCAAATTGGCTTCATGCTGTTCTTACCTTTCTTAATCATCGACTTGGTGGTCGCCTCGGTATTGATGGCTATGGGTATGATGATGTTGTCACCGATGATTGTATCGTTACCATTTAAGTTGATGTTGTTCGTTCTTGTTGATGGTTGGAACTTGATACTCTCCACTCTCGCCGGCAGTTTTGCCTTGTAGCTGGGGGAATAATGAATCCTGAAATATTCGTAGAGTTGTTCCGAGATGCACTTTGGATGGTACTGATAATGGTATGTGCCATTATTATTCCTAGCCTATTGATTGGTTTAGTCGTAGCGGTTTTCCAAGCTGCGACGTCTATCAATGAACAAACATTGAGTTTCCTACCACGTTTGATCGTGACGTTATTGGCGTTGATGATGTTTGCTCACTGGATGACTCAGATGATGATGGAGTTTTTTTTCGAACTCATCGAACGCTTGCCGCAAGTTCTGTATTAAACCAATATGGAATACCCAACGAGCCTTGTATTAGAGTGGTTAGCCAATTATTTTTGGCCATACACTCGCATCTCAGCCATGCTGATGGTGATGACGGTAACAGGGGCACGCTTTGTGTCGCCGCGTATCCGTCTGTATTTAGGTTTGGCGATCACCTTTGCTGTGATGCCCGCAATCCCAGCAGTTCCTAAAGAGATTGAGCTGCTGTCCTTCCAAGGATTCTTGACGGTATTTGAACAAATCGTGATTGGTGTCGCCATGGGGTTTGTTACTCAGTTTTTGATTCAAACTTTTGTTATGCTCGGTCAGATTTTAGGTATGCAATCGAGTTTGGGTTTTGCCTCTATGGTCGATCCTGCTAACGGTCAAAATACGCCAGTACTTGGCCAACTGTTCATGCTGTTGGCGACCATGTTTTTCTTGGCGACCGATGGCCACTTGAAAATGCTGCAATTGGTGGTGTTCAGTTTTAAAACCTTGCCGATTGGCAGTGGCTCTTTAACCGCCGTCGATTTCAGAGAGCTGGCATTGTGGCTTGGAATCATGTTCAAAACAGCATTAGCGATGTCGTTATCGGGTATTATTGCGCTGCTGACGATTAACCTTTCATTTGGTGTAATGACACGTGCGGCACCTCAGCTAAACATATTTTCTTTGGGTTTTGCATTTGCGCTACTCGTGGGTCTGTTACTTTGTTGGTACATCCTTGGCGGATTGTTTAGCCATTATGAGCTATTTTGGATACAAGGCGAGCAACAGATATGTCGTCTAATCCGGTTAGATTGCTAGGAGACTGAAATGGCAGAGTCAGACGGTCAAGAACGCACAGAAGACGCCACGCCCAAACGCTTGCAACAGGCCAAAGAGAAAGGGCAGGTTGCAAGGTCAAAAGAGCTGGCGTCAGCATCGGTATTGATAGTCGGTGCGATTTCTTTAATGTGGTTTGGCGAATCGATGGCGAAGGCTTTGTTCGAGGCCATGCAACGCCTGTTTTCACTCAGTCGTGACGAGATTTTTGATACTAATAAGCTACTGGAAATAGCGGGTGGCGCATTAGTAAACTTGTTGTTTCCACTGTTCTTGATTCTAATCACTTTGTTCGTTGCTGCTGTGATTGGCGCTGCGGGTGTTGGTGGGGTCAATTTCTCAATGCAAGCCGCTATGCCAAAGGCATCTAAGCTCAATCCTTTGAGTGGTATCAAGCGTATGTTTGGCTTACAAAGCTGGGTTGAACTGCTGAAATCTATCTTGAAAGTGGCTTTGGTATCGGGCATGGCCATTTACCTGATTCAAGCTTCTCAACATGACTTGATGCAGTTGAGTATGGATGTGTACCCACAGAATATATTCCATGCCTTAGATATTTTGCTTAACTTCATCTTGTTGATCAGTTGTTCTCTACTCATCGTGGTCGCCATTGATATCCCATTCCAGATTTGGCAACACGCCGATCAGCTGAAGATGACCAAGCAAGAAGTCAAAGATGAATTTAAAGACACTGAGGGTAAACCCGAAGTGAAAGGTCGTATTCGTATGCTGCAACGAGAAGCCGCTCAACGACGAATGATGGCTGACGTTCCTCAAGCGGATGTGATTGTGACCAACCCGGAACACTTTTCAGTGGCGCTGCGCTATAAGCAGAATCAAGATAAGGCACCAATTGTGGTTGCTAAAGGTGTCGATCACATGGCGATGAAGATCCGTGAAATCGCACGAGAAAATGACATCTATATTATTCCAGCACCGCCATTGGCCAGGGCGCTTTATCACACCACAGAGCTAGAACAACAAATTCCTGACGGTCTGTTTGCGGCAGTTGCACAAGTACTTGCATATGTTTTCCAGCTTAAGCAATACCGAAAAAAAGGTGGAGAGAGGCCAAAACTGCAAGATTCTAATATGCCGATCCCACCTGATTTACGACATTAGATCAATTGCTTGAGCTCAGCTTGATGAACCCTGATAATAGCAACTTAGCTACCCCTCTTGTTTCCGAGGTGATGGCGATAATTTGACGTGAGATGTTGGTACAGTGTTTGCTATATCAATTCCGAACATATTAGCCCATAGCAACATAGCTTAGACCTAGGCCTCAATCTGCTTAGTGAGATAGCTACAACATAGCGAAACTGCCTAGATTTATGAAATTCACCCTGCCTTTTGCGGACAAGCTACCTAAAATTCCTAACCGTGCCATGCCTGCGATTGGCGCGCCTGTTATGGTGCTTGCAACGCTAGCTATGGTGGTGTTGCCCATTCCAGCTTTCTTGTTGGATATGTTCTTCACCTTCAACATTGCACTGTCTATGGTTGTGCTATTGGTTTCGGTTTATACCCGTCGGCCTTTAGACTTCGCTGCATTCCCGACCGTACTCCTGATTGCGACTCTGCTCCGCTTGGCCTTGAACGTTGCTTCGACACGTGTGGTATTGCTCCATGGCCATGAGGGTGGTGACGCTGCCGGTAACGTTATCGAAGCCTTTGGTAACGTGGTTATCGGTGGTAACTATGCGGTTGGTTTGGTGGTGTTCTTGATCCTGATGATCATCAACTTCATGGTTGTCACCAAAGGTGCGGGTCGTATCTCGGAAGTAAGTGCACGTTTTACCCTTGATGCTTTACCGGGTAAGCAGATGGCAATCGATGCCGACTTAAATGCAGGTTTGATCGACCAAGATCAGGCTCGTACTCGACGTTTTGAAGTGACCAAAGAAGCCGATTTCTACGGTTCAATGGACGGTGCATCTAAGTTTGTTAAAGGTGATGCGATCGCTGGTATCTTGATCTTGTTCATCAACATTATTGGTGGCTTGAGTATTGGTATGGTTCAGTTTGACCTTGGTTTTGGTGAAGCAATCGAAATCTATACACTACTGACTATCGGTGATGGTCTGGTTGCTCAAATTCCATCGCTATTACTTTCTATTGCTGCAGCGATGATGGTTACGCGTCAAAACACCGATGAAGACATGGGCGAGCAGCTTGTCTTCCAAATGTTCGATAATCCTAAAGCCCTTATGATCACTGCTGCAATCCTTGGCATCATGGGTATTGTGCCGGGTATGCCGCATTTCTCGTTCTTGAGCCTTGCTGTCGTTGCAGGTGCAGGTGCCTATTACATTGATAAAAAGAACAAGAAAAAAGCCGAACAACCCAACCTTCCAGCTACGGTTGAAGCGAGTGGGGAGACGGGTTCTCAGAAAGAACTTTCGTGGGATGATGTTCAGCCTGTTGATATTATTGGCTTAGAAGTTGGCTACCGCTTGATTCCTCTAGTTGACAGAGACCAAGGTGGCGAACTGCTTGAACGCGTTAAAGGGGTGCGTAAGAAGCTGTCTCAAGATTTTGGTTTCTTGATCCCAGCAGTACACATCCGCGATAACCTAGAATTGACGCCAAACAGTTACCGACTCACCTTAATGGGGGTTGCGGTTGGTGAGGCTGAGATTAAGCCGGATATGGAATTAGCCATTAACCCAGGCCAAGTGTATGGAATGATCGATGGTGAGCCGACGATTGACCCTGCCTTTGGTCTAGAAGCGGTGTGGATTCGTGAAGAGCAGCGTGAACATGCGCAAGCCTTAGGTTACACGGTTGTTGATTCATCAACCGTGTTGGCCACTCACCTCAGTCAACAGCTAACGAATAACGCATCACAACTGATTGGTCACGAAGAAGTTCAGAACTTACTTGAGATGCTTAGCCGCTCAACGCCTAAGCTGGTGGAAGGCTTTGTACCGGACCAATTACAGCTTGGCGTCGTTGTGAAAGTGCTACAGAACCTATTGAATGAAGCCATTCCAATTCGTGATATTCGAACAATAGTCCAAACTTTGTCGGAGTACTCAAGTAAGAGTCAAGAACCTGACATACTTACGGCGGCTGTTCGTATCTCTTTGAAACGACTAATTGTTCAAGAAATCAATGGTATAGAGCCAGAGTTGCCCGTAATAACCTTGATTCCAGAGCTGGAACAAATCTTGCATCAAACCATGCAGGCATCCGGCGGAGAATCTGCTGGTATTGAACCTGGTTTAGCCGAACGTTTACAGACCTCACTCAGCCATGCCACACAAGAGCAAGAGCTGAAAGGTGAGCCAGCAGTGCTACTGACCTCTGGTGTATTGCGTTCAACTCTGGCTAAGTTCGTGAAGAACACGATCCCAAGCTTGAGAGTGTTATCTTACCAAGAGATACCGGACGAAAAGCAGATACGTATAGTACAAGCTGTTGGTAATTAAGCCGCCTAATTAGAACGGACGATCGAATTGAAAATTAAACGATTTTTTGCAAAAGATATGCGAACCGCACTGCTCCAAGTTAAAGAAGAACTTGGCTCAGAAGCGGTGATCATGTCTAACAAAAAGGTCGCAGGTGGCGTGGAAATTGTTGCCGCTATTGATGGCGAATCTAGCCCGTCGACAGCGAGCCAGAGATTAAATAAACCTCAGCAGCCTGCGCAAAGCCAATATACGCAAATGGCCGCACCCGCAGCACCGGCAGGGCGTCGTCAATTAGACGATGACAAGGTTAGCCTACAGACAAGTGCTGAAGGTGGACGCTCAATGACTAAACGCTTTGCGAATATGCTAAAGCAATACAGTCATGGCGCTGATGATGAGCCACAGCACCGCGCTGAAAACGAAGACTCGTTGTCAGCATTGCTAAATCGCCAATCCAGCACGGGTCATAAGCCGCATAGCAATCATCAGCCACATAGTAATCGTCAGTCTCTCGGCAACCAGTCGTCTCTTGGCAATCAACAGTCTCTTGGCAATCAACAGTCTTCTGGTAACCAGCAATCTCACGGGAGCCTCGATTCAGCATTTGCTCGTGAAACAGGCTTATCTAAATTGATTGCCGAAGACCGCAGAGTAGAGCGTCCAGCACCTCGTTTGGATCCTACCCGTTATGATCGTGGTCGTGAGAACCCTCAGTCGAAAGGTTCAGATGCAGAAATGGAGACGATGCGTGAAGAGATGACCTCAATTCGTCGTCTATTAGAGCATCAAGTATCAGGGCTAATGTGGCAAGAAGTTGAGCGTCGTGAACCGCTCAGAGCCATGCTTATCAAACGCCTCGAGCGTATGGGTGTATCTGCCGAGCTTGCCGATCAAATGGCCTGTTACATTCCTGAAGATACCAAGCCTGCACGTGCATGGAAGGCCTTGTTAGCACTGGTTGCTGACCAGATCTCGGTAACGCAAAAAGATATTTTAAAACGCGGTGGTATTGTGGCCTTATTGGGCCCGACTGGCGTAGGTAAAACAACGACGGTTGCTAAGCTAGCTGCACGCGCAGCCATGGAATATGGCGCCGACAACGTCGCACTAGTGACAACGGATACATATCGTATAGGTGCACATGAGCAGTTATCGATTTATGGTCGAATTATGGGTTGTCCTGTAAGAGTTGCTAAAGATTCTAGTGAATTGGCCGATGTAATATATCAGTTACGTAATCGTCGCCTGATTCTGGTCGATACTGCAGGCATGGGACAACGAGATGTTCGCCTATCTGAGCAGTTAGACACATTGATGCAAGAGAGTGGTTCCGTTATCAATAGTTACCTTGTGTTGCCTGCAACCGCACAGCGCAAAGTACTACAAGAAACCATTGAACACTTTAGAAGAATCCCGTTGTCGGGATGTATCCTGACTAAGCTGGATGAATCCCTTAGCTTGGGTGAGTTCATCAGTGTGGTAATACAAAATGCATTACCAGTTGCTTACATAGCAAATGGTCAACGAGTTCCTGAAGATATCGTCATAGCTCAGCCAAAGTATATGATTGCTAAGGCCAATGAGTTATTAGAAAAATCTACAGAGAATGAACCTCATTACTGGAATAGCGATTCTGAAGGGCTCTAGGCGGCGGATAAATATGAATGAGAATATGATACACGATCAAGCTAGCGGCCTCCGTCGCTTAACCAAGCCTTCACTCACAAAAGTTATCGCTGTAACCGGTGGTAAGGGAGGCGTCGGTAAATCGAATGTGACGTTAGGTATGGCTATTTGTATGGCTCGCCAAGGCAAGAAAGTCATGGTACTGGATGCCGACTTAGGGCTGGCTAACGTAGACATCATGCTGGGCATTCGTTCTAAACGAAACCTGGGTCATGTGTTGGCTGGCGAATGTGAACTTAAGGATGCGATTGTCGAAGGGCCGCACGGAATTAGAATTATTCCAGCGACATCTGGCACACAAAGCATGACTGAACTTTCACACGCTCAACACGCTGG
Source organism: Vibrio sp. QJM3NY_27 (assembly GCF_057785955.1). Taxonomy (NCBI): domain Bacteria; kingdom Pseudomonadati; phylum Pseudomonadota; class Gammaproteobacteria; order Vibrionales; family Vibrionaceae; genus Vibrio; species Vibrio sp. QJM3NY_27. The sequence goes on from NZ_CM173511.1 coordinate 938,433, forward strand.
GTTGATTCGTGCATTTGGTTCGCTTGAAGATGAGATGGATATCTTGTTGGTTGATACCGCTGCGGGTATTTCAGACATGGTAATTAGCTTCTCAAGAGCGGCGCAAGACGTGGTTGTTGTGGTTTGTGATGAGCCTACCTCAATCACAGATGCATATGCACTGATCAAGCTTTTGAGCCGAGAGCACCAAGTTCAGCGATTCAAAATTGTTGCAAATATGGTCAGAAGCTACCGCGAAGGCCGAGAATTATTTGCAAAGTTGACTTTGGTCACAGAGCGCTTCTTGAATGTGAGCCTCGAACTCGTAGCATGTATTCCTTTAGATGATAAAGTACGTCAATCAGTCAAGAGACAGAAAATCGTAGTAGATGCGTACCCTCGCTCTCCAGCTGCATTGGCAATCAGCTCTTTGGCTAATAAAGCATTGACCTGGCCAATACCAAAAACGCCAAGTGGACACTTGGAGTTCTTTGTTGAAAGGCTGCTGAATCGTACTGAATTTATAGAGGAACCATTTGGTGAATAAAGCGCTTACTTACGATCAACATGCTAATCACAATAGCCAACAGGCTTTTTTTGAGAAGTATTCTGTGTTGGTTAAACGTATCGCTCATCACTTGTTGGGGCGATTACCGCCTAATGTCTTGGTTGATGACTTAATTCAAGCTGGCATGATTGGCTTGATTGAAGCGCAACAAAACTATGATGGTACCAAAGGCGCAAGCTTTGAGACGTATGCAGGTATTCGGATTCGCGGAGCTATGTTGGATGACATTCGCCGTGGTGACTGGGTGCCGAGATCGGTTCATAAAAACAATCGAGAAATCAGCAGTGCAATCGCGGAATTAGAGGGTACCCTCAACCGCGACCCAAGTGATGCCGAAGTGGCAAAGCACATGGGGCTGAGTTTAGACCAGTACCACAACGCTTTAACTGATATTAATTGCTCAAGACTTGTCGGGATCGAAGATTTAGGCGTCTCAGATGATGTAATATCTCCGAATGAAGACTCTCAAGATAATACGCCCTTTCAAGGGGTTGCTGATGAGTCATTCCGTCAAGCTTTGATCGATTCGATAAAACAACTTCCGGAAAGGGAAGGCCTTGTGCTTTCGCTTTATTACGACGAAGAACTCAATTTAAAAGAGATTGGGGAAGTACTAGGTGTCAGCGAATCTCGTGTCAGCCAAATACTGAGCCAATCTATGCAGCGTTTACGCACTAAGTTAAGTGCTTGGACACAGAACGACTAACAACACTGATTCTATTCAGTGGAGGCTAATTTGAACAAAAACATGAAAATTCTCATTGTTGATGATTTTTCAACGATGCGCCGAATTGTTAAAAACCTACTTCGCGATTTAGGTTTCAACAACACTCAAGAAGCAGACGATGGCTTAACCGCGTTACCTATGCTGAAAAAAGGCGAATTTGATTTCGTGGTAACTGACTGGAACATGCCAGGCATGCAAGGTATTGACCTGCTTAAACACATTCGCGCAGATGCAGAACTTAAGCACCTTCCAGTGCTTATGATCACTGCGGAAGCGAAGCGTGAGCAGATCATCGAAGCAGCGCAAGCGGGTGTTAATGGTTACATTGTGAAGCCTTTCACTGCTGCAACGCTGAAAGAGAAACTTGATAAGATTTTTGATCGCTTATAAGCATCAATAAGTTTTAGGCACTTCTAGGCAAACACTGACCGATAAGATCTCTGTTTATCTCGATAGCCTAAGCGCACAAAGTATGCGGAGTAAGGCCGAACTCAGGATGATTTCATTAGAACAAGCAAAAAAATTAGTAGAGCTGCTTGAGAACGATGAGCAGCAAGATGCTGATTCTCTTGTTAGAAGCATTTATGAAGACAATTTTAGTCTTCAAGACAATCCAATGCTTCAAGAAATAGGAAGTTTGACTCGCGACCTCCATGACTCTTTGACTCAATTCAATTTCGATGAGCGCATCAGCGTTATCGCAAATGATGAAATCCCTGATGCAAGGGATCGCCTTCAGTATGTCATTGATAAAACGGAAGTTGCGGCAAATAAGACGATGGACGCTGTCGATCGTTGTATGCCAATTGCAGACAACCTACACGAGTGTTTACTTCAAGTAAGGCCTCAATGGAATGAACTGATGCATGGCCGCATTGAGCTGGCACAATTTAAAGCTTTATGTCACCGCATTGATGGATTGCTTGTCCAAGTAGAAGGCGATAGTACTGAACTACGTGGACAATTGACTGAAATCTTGATGGCTCAGGATTTCCAAGATTTAACTGGGCAGATAATTAGCAAAGTTATTACCTTGGTGAATGAGGTTGAAGGACGTTTGGTCGAGATTCTCACCGTATTCGGTGCGAATAAAACAGAGCCAACTCCAGAGTCAGAGAAGGAAGCATCTATCGCGCCTGAAGGTCCAATTCTGAACCCAGAAGAGCGTGAAGATGCTGTTGCATCTCAAGATGAAGTCGACGATTTGTTATCCAGTCTTGGATTTTAAAGGTAACGTATGAGCTACGATTTAGACGAAGATATTCTTCAGGACTTTTTAGTCGAAGCAGGAGAGATCCTTGAACTCCTATCAGAACAACTGGTAGAGCTTGAGAATAACCCTGACGACAAAGACCTATTAAATGCTATTTTCCGTGGTTTCCATACAGTAAAAGGTGGTGCTGGTTTCCTAGCATTGACTGAGCTGGTGGATACTTGTCATGGTGCTGAGAATGTGTTCGACATTCTACGAAACGGCCAGCGCAGCGTAACATCAGGTTTGATGGATACCATGCTGCAGGCTCTAGATACAGTTAATGTACAGTTTCAAGCCGTGCAAGATCAGGAACCTTTAGTGCCAGCTGATCAAGCTTTATTGGATGAACTTCACCGCCTCTGTAAACCACAGTCGACCGATGAAGCTGCTCCAGTTCCAGTAGAAGCCCCAGCACCAGTAATCGCTGAACCCGCTTTTGAAGCGCCTGCTGAACCGATCGTCGAAAGCGCAAGCATTAGTGCATCTTCAGTGGATGATATCTCTGAAGATGAGTTTGAGCGTCTGCTTGATGAGCTTCATGGTAAAGGTGGTTCACCAACAGCATCTTCTGTACCAACACCGCCGCCAGCTCCTGTTGCTCCTCAGCCGGTTTCTGAGAGCGGTGATATTACGGATGACGAATTCGAAAAGTTATTAGATGAACTGCATGGCGCGGGCAAGAGCCCGACGGCAGTAGGTTCAGCGCCTCCTCCTCCGCCAGCACCTTCTTCCGCACCCGTTTCGGCGATGTCTGAAGGTGATGACCTGATGAGCGACGAAGAGTTTGAGAAGCTACTAGACCAGTTACATGGTTCAGGTAATGGACCAACTATTGAAGAGCTAGATGCAGCAACTAAACCTGCTGCAGCGAAGCCTATTGCACCAGTGCCTGCTCCACAAGTAGCTCCTAAGCCTAAGCCATCTGCACCGGTCGCTGTTAAAGAAGCACCAGCGAAAGCTGAAGTTAAAGTACCAGCGAAGAAACAACAAGCCGACGCTACAGTTCGTGTCGACACGTCAACACTGGATACCATCATGAATATGGTGGGTGAGCTGGTGTTGGTTCGTAATCGACTTGTAAGCCTTGGCTTAAACAGTAACGATGAAGAGATGGCAAAAGCTGTCTCGAATTTAGATGTTGTTACCGCAGACCTCCAAGGTGCGGTAATGAAGACTCGTATGCAGCCGATCAAGAAAGTTTTTGGTCGTTTCCCACGAGTTGTCCGCGACCTTGCTCGTAGTTTGAAGAAAGACATTGTTCTTGAAATGCGCGGGGAAGAAACGGATCTTGATAAGAATTTAGTTGAAGCACTTGCCGATCCTCTGATTCACTTAGTGAGAAACTCTGTGGATCACGGTATTGAAATGCCTGAAGCCCGTATTGCGGCTGGCAAATCACAAACGGGTAAAGTGATTCTTTCCGCCTCGCAAGAAGGTGACCACATTGAACTGGCTATCGTTGATGATGGCGGCGGCATGGACCCTGATACGTTGCGTGCTATTGCGGTTAAACGTGGTCTGATGGACGAAGATGCCGCATCTCGTTTATCAAACAAAGAATGTTTCAATCTTATCTTTGCTCCTGGCTTCTCAAGTAAAGAAAAAATCTCGGATATCTCAGGTCGTGGTGTAGGCATGGACGTTGTGAAAACAGCGATCAACACACTGAATGGCTCGATTGATATTGATTCAGAGATGGGACAAGGCACCAAGATCACGATCAAGGTTCCATTGACGCTGGCGATTCTGCCAACCTTGATGGTCGGTGTTGCTGGTCATCCATTTGCATTGCCATTGGCTTCTGTAAACGAGATTTTCCACTTAGATCTCAGCCGCACTAACGTGGTTGATGGCCAGCTGACCATCATCGTTCGCGATAAGTCTATTCCGTTGTTCTACTTGCAAAACTGGCTAGCACCCAAAGCGGGTATTGTGGAATTGCGCAAAGGGCACGGACATGTTGTTATCGTACAGCTTGGTAGTCAACGTGTTGGTTTCGTTGTCGATACGCTTATTGGTCAAGAAGAAGTAGTCATCAAGCCACTTGATAAACTACTACAGGGCACGCCAGGAATGGCAGGCGCGACAATTACAAGTGATGGACACATTGCATTGATTCTAGATGTGCCGGACTTGTTGAAGCAGTACGCAGCTGCGTCAAGAATTTAATTTAAGGATAAATATGGCGATTAAAGTATTAGTCGTTGATGATTCGAGTTTTTTTCGTCGTCGCGTTAGCGAGATCATCAACTCAGAGGCTCGCCTAGAAGTCATTGATGTAGCAGTAAACGGTAAAGAAGCGGTTGAGAAAGCGAAACAGCTGAGACCTGACGTAATCACGATGGACATCGAAATGCCTGTCATGGACGGCATCACCGCCGTTCGTGAAATCATGGCTGCGTCGCCAACGCCTATTTTAATGTTTTCATCGCTAACGCATGATGGTGCGAGAGCAACATTAGATGCGTTAGACGCTGGTGCTCTAGACTTCCTACCTAAGAAGTTTGAAGACATTGCGCGTAACCGAGATGATGCAGTCGCATTGCTTCAACAGCGTGTGATTCAGATTGCCGCAAAGCGTGCGTTTATGCGCCGTACACCGGTTGCCCCACGAGCTACGGCAACAACTTCTACGTCGACATCAACGCCATTACGTCAACCGATTTCAGCGGCAGCTTCGGCTGTGAAGCCAGCTGTGGCTTCAACTGCGAAGTTCAGAGCGTCGGGTAAAAAATATCAGTTGACAGCAATTGGTACGTCTACAGGCGGCCCAGTTGCACTACAGAAAATTTTGACACGCATTCCTGCACACTACCCGCATCCAATTGTGTTAGTTCAGCATATGCCAGCTACGTTTACCGCCGCTTTTGCTAGCCGATTGAATACATTGTGTAAGATTGAAGTTCGTGAAGCTCAAGACGGAGATGTGTTGAAACCTGGAGTGGCTTATCTTGCACCAGGCGGTAAGCAGATGATGATTGATGGCCGCGCAGGGTCCGCACGCCTAAGAATTATTGATGGCGGCGATCGAATGAATTACAAGCCTTGTGTGGATGTAACCTTCGGTTCTGCTGCGAAAATCTACGGTGACAAAGTCTTGTCTATGATTCTGACCGGAATGGGTGCTGATGGTCGAGAAGGTTCGCGTATGTTGAAGACCGCGGGCTCGACGATCTGGGCACAAGACGAAGATAGCTGTGTTGTATATGGTATGCCTCAAGCTGTAGCAAAAGCTGGCATTTCTACTGAAGACCTACCTCTAGACCGCATTGCGGAAAGAATTTTGGTTGAAGTTGGGTTAGCTTAGGTAAATCGAAATGATTGTTTGGAGTGTTGCAAACCAAAAAGGTGGTGTTGGTAAAACAACCACGACTGTGACCTTGGCAGGGCTACTTGCTTTGAAAGGGCACCGAGTGTTGTTGGTTGATACTGACCCACATGCATCACTAACCACGTATCTGGGTTACGACTCAGATAACGTGGAGTCAAGTCTGTTTGATCTTTTTCAACTGCGAGAGTTTACTGCTCAGACGGTAAGACCTTTGATTTTGCAAACGGAAGTCGAAGGTATCGATATTATTCCTGCACACATGTCATTGGCGACATTAGACCGTGTCATGGGTAATCGCAGCGGCATGGGTTTGATCTTAAAGCGAGCTTTGGCTGCTTTAAAAAATGACTACGATTATGTGCTTATCGATTGTCCTCCAATTCTTGGTGTGATGATGGTCAACGCATTGGCTGGCAGCGATCGTATTTTGATTCCAGTGCAGACTGAGTTCTTGGCTATGAAAGGCTTAGAGCGCATGATCCGCACTTTGGCTATCATGCAAAAGTCACGCAAAACACCGTTTAAAGTGACGATTGTCCCTACGATGTACGACAAGCGAACCAAAGCATCGCTGCAAACATTAACTCAGCTTAAAGATGACTATCCGAACCAAGTTTGGACATCTGCTGTTCCTATTGATACCAAATTTAGAGATGCGAGCTTAAAACGCTTACCAGCATCTCATTTTGCATCGGGTAGCCGTGGTGTATTTGCTTATAAACAGCTGCTTATTTATCTCGAGAGGTTGGCGATAAATGAGCGCGAATAAAGAATTAACAGTGGAGCGACCAAGTCTATCAAGTGAACAAGCACTGGATGACTACTTTACTGCGCTATTAGGCGATGAAAACTTTGAATCTGATGAGTTTTTTGTTGACGAGCCTAGCGACGAACCACAATCTGAAGAGCCAGAGCCAGAGCCAGAGCCAGAGCCAGAGCCAGAGCCAGAGCCAGAGCCAGAGCCAGAGCCAGAGCCAGAGCCAGAGCCAGAGCCAGAGCCACAAATTACTACAAATTACTCAAGCTACGCAGAAATACGTGCGGCTGAGTTTGAGGTTCCAAACCTTGAGGATGTTCAGAAACTACTGAGCCGTTTAGAGGCGACTAATGTTGTTGATGATCTGAACCTCGATGAATTGATGGATCAAAATACGCAGAAAATTGCGCAGCAAGCAGACATGCAAATGTTCGATGCCGCTGTCGAATCAGTTCAAGTATCTGCGGAACCTGAAATTCAAGATTGGAATCTTCCAGAACCGGATTTATCCATTACTGCAAAGCCTCAAGTAGAATTGCCGCAAGCTCAGGATGAATTGGTAGAAACTGAACAAATAGAAGCGAAAGCCGAACATCCTGATACAGAGGTTGAAGCTCCTGAAATGGACGCTCAAGATCCTGACATCGAGAGTGCTATCGTTCCGGAAACTCAAGCCGGAGGCACTGACCAGTTCACCTCGTGGGAAAATACGGCTCGAACAGAAGATTTTCAAGTCTTGTATTTTGATGTGAACGGTGTGACTTTTGCGGTGCCACTTGATGAGCTAGGTGGTATCCATCGGCTTGAAGAGTTAAGTCACATTATTGGTAAACCTGCTTGGTATTTGGGTTTGCAAACCAACCGTGATAGCCAATTAGATGTGGTCGATACCGCAAAGTGGGTGATGTCTGAGAAACTATCGGGTGACGAATACAAAGAAAACTATCAATATATAGTCATGCTTGGAGAAAGCTTGTGGGGCCTTGCGGGCACCGAGTTAAAAGGCACCGAGTTACTTAATACAGATAAAGTACGTTGGCGAGAAATGGCAGGGAAACGCCCATGGCTCGCCGGTATGGTAAAAGAAAAAATGTGTGCTTTGATCCATGTTGAAGCATTAATCGCCATGCTAAATGCAGGGCTAGATGTAAAAGCATTAAGCTAGTAATAAGCATCAAGTTAATAATAGTGGTCGGTAACGACGGCAAGAGGATTATCTATGTCTCATATGAGTGAAATTGAAGTAAGAAAAGATCAAACGAATGATGAAGTACTTCAATGGGTGACATTCCAACTGGAAGAAGAAACTTACGGCATTAACGTAATGCAGGTTCGTGAAGTTCTGCGTTATAGCGAGATTGCTCCAGTACCGGGTGCTCCAGACTACGTTCTAGGTATTATCAACCTACGTGGTAACGTTGTTACCGTTATCGACACTCGTTCTCGCTTTGGTTTGATGCAAGGTGAAATCACGGATAACACTCGTATCATCGTTATTGAATCTGAGCGTCAAGTTATCGGTATTCTAGTGGATAGCGTTGCTGAGGTGGTTTACCTACGTTCTTCTGAGATCGACACAACTCCAAGTGTGGGTACTGATGAAAGTGCTAAGTTCATCCAAGGTGTAAGCAACCGTGAAGGCAAGCTGCTTATCTTAGTAGATTTAAACAAACTACTAAGCGAAGACGAATGGGATGAGATGGCTCATCTGTAATGTTTGAAGCGCTCCCTATAAGCCCTGTTGCTCTAATCGTTGGAGTCGGGGTTTTTACGTTATTCATTGTTGTTTTGATTAGCAAAGTAAAAAGTGCGATTCAAAAGCAGCTCGATCAGTCACGCCTGCAAGTTCGAAATTTGGACAAAGAGCTTCAAAAATCGAGTAAGCAATTACTTGAGGTTCGCTCTGTAGTAATTGGCCTTGGCCAAAAAGTGACTGAACAGCAAGATCTGATAAAACACTTGAATGAACGTATTGTTGAGCTAGAGCATGTTGATACCGACGGACGCTTGTACACACGAGCAACGAAAATGGTTCAACTTGGCGCTGGGATTAACGAATTGATCGAAGAATGTGAATTGCCTAAAGCTGAAGCCGAGCTAATGATGTCTTTGCAGAATAAGCTTGCTGGTAAGGAAAAAATTCCTTCGCTAACAAGTAATCCTTCATCGTTTGATGAACAGCCAACAGCCTCTCGTGATCGCAGAGACCCTCCTCGACGTCGTTAAATTGAGCGCTGAAAGCGTATTAGGCACTTTATGTTTATTGTGCACAACTCTTAAAAAGAAGCCTCGGCTTCTTTTTTTATACCTGTCATTTTATTTATAGAACGATGTTTATAAGTGACTGTATCTATGAGGATATCTTCTATTGGGATAAAAATGTGTAAATTGTGATGCGGTGGTAACAGTTTCTTACGGAGTTTGTTCTATCGAAAACGCCTAGTCCTGTTTTGTCACCATATTGGTGTGCTACTATAGCCCTTTCATTACTCGACTAAATTTACCTATGCTAGAAGTCTCAAATTTAACTGCTATTCGTGACGACAGGGTTCTGTTTGAATCGTTGTCTTTTCAATTGAAACCGGGTGAATTGGTTCAAGTTGAAGGTCGAAACGGTACCGGGAAAACGACACTCCTTAGGATTATTACAGGGTTAGGCGACCGTGATGAAGGCACTATTTCTTGGGATGGCGATTCTATTGAATCGAGTCGAGATGTTTATCATCAAAATCTCCTTTTTCTTGGGCATCAAACTGGCGTTAAACGCGAGCTCAGTGCTTATGAGAATCTGAGTTTTTACCAGTCGATTCATAGTGACGGCACAACTAAAGAAGAGCTTTATCAAGCTTTGGCTCAAGTAGGTCTTGCTGGAAGAGAAGATGTGCCCGCCGGTCAACTTTCAGCGGGTCAACAGCGCCGAGTGGCATTAGCACGACTGTGGTTGAGTAAGCAAATGTTGTGGATTTTAGACGAGCCGCTAACAGCTATAGATAAGCAGGGTGTCAAAGTTTTGGAATCTCTTTTTTCTCAGCATGCAGATAACGGCGGTATTGTGTTGCTAACCACACACCAAGACATGTTTGCTGATAGCCCTAAACTAAGAAAAATTAAGTTGGGTGATTAATATGATCTCTTCAATGACCACGATCATTCGACGTGAACTGCTGATTGCGTTTAGACGCCAAGCGGATATTTTTAACCCTTTGTGGTTTTTTATCATTGTAATTACCCTTTTTCCTTTAAGTATTGGCCCTGAGCCAAATCTACTTGCACGCATTGCCGCGGGTATTGTTTGGGTGGCCGCTTTACTTTCTGCGTTGCTCTCTCTAGAGCGCCTTTTCCGAGATGATTTTCAAGACGGAGCTCTCGAGCAGATGATGCTGATGCCCATCCCGTTGCAGTTGGTAGTCTTGTCCAAGGTCATAGCACACTGGTTATTGACCGGGTTACCATTAATTTTGATCAGTCCGTTATTGGCTGTGCTGCTTTCTTTGGATTTCGATACTTGGTTATCGGTTGTCTTAACGTTATTGATTGGTACGCCAGCATTGAGCTTTATCGGTGCGATTGGTGTTGCTCTAACGGTAGGGCTTCAGAAAGGCGGTGTGCTTTTAAGCCTACTTATTTTGCCGTTGTATATCCCAATTCTTATTTTTGCTACATCAGCGATTGATGCGGCAGCACTAGGTGTTGCGTATAACGGTCAATTAGCGGTGCTTGGCGCGATGTTGATGGGTGCGATGACTCTAACGCCTTTTGCGATCAGTGCCGCACTTAGAGTTAGTGTGAACTGATAACGATGCGGTTATCGTATAGCTAATGTGAACCAAAAGCCTCGACCGGACTCATAGAGTCAGCAAAACTGAAAGCAAGACAAAATAAATTATTATAATTATAGCTTTAATAGCTGTAAGCAATATGAAGTAAGAGTGAGATTACAACATGTGGAAATGGCTCCATCCCTATGCCAAAGCAGAAACATCCTATCAGCTTGCTGGTAAATTTCTGCCATGGTTCTCGATCCTAGCGCTATTGTGTTTATCCGCCGGTACGGTTTGGGGGTTAGCATTTGCGCCTTCAGATTACCAACAAGGTGATAGCTTTCGAATCATCTACATCCATGTTCCTTCTGCAATTTGGTCTATGGGCGTGTACATGTCTATGGCGATTGCGGCCTTTATCGGCTTAGTATGGCAGGTAAGGCTATCTGACATGGCGGCATTGGCTATGGCGCCGATCGGTGCTGTATTTACCTTCATCGCACTGTTAACGGGTGCTGTTTGGGGGAAGCCAATGTGGGGTGCTTGGTGGGTTTGGGATGCACGATTGACCTCAGAGCTTATTCTTCTATTCCTATACTTGGGTGTGATTGCCTTACACCACGCGTTTGATGACCAAAAAACAGCAGCAAAAGCGGCTGGAATTCTGGCTATCGTGGGCGTAATCAACCTACCTATTATTCACTTTTCAGTAGAGTGGTGGAACACACTTCACCAAGGCGCGACGATCACTAAGTTCGATCAGCCTTCTATATCTAGTGACATGCTATGGCCGCTTCTTCTCAACATTTTCGGCTTCGCCTTTTTCTTTGGTGCTGTGACTATGGTTCGTTTTAGAAATGAAATCATCAGTAAAGAAAGTCACCGTCCATGGGTTCGCAAGCTTGCGGCCGAAAAAGCGTAGTAGGGTAGGTAATTATGTATTTTGAATCTTTAAGTGATTTCTTTGCTATGGGGGGCTACGCCTCATATGTATGGAGTGCATTTGGAATCACATTCTTCGCGATGATCGTCTTACTAGTCGTAAGCGTTCGTCGTGGTAAGCAATTACTCAGTGAAGTACAAGCTAAGATTGATCGTCAAGCTCGTATCGATGCAGCAAAAAATATGGAGAACACTCTATGAACCCAAGACGTAAAAAGAGGCTAGGTATTATCTTAGCGATCTTTTTTGGTATCAGTGCAACTGTTGGATTGATGGTTTACGCACTTAACCAGAACATGGATCTGTTCTACACACCAACTGAGCTTGTTAATGGTAAAGACGGTAAAAAACCTGAAGTTGGCCAGCGCTTGCGTATTGGTGGCATGGTTGTAGTCGGTTCTGTAAGCCGTGACAACGAATCACTACGTGTAAGCTTTGATTTGAAAGATGTTGGTCCTAAAGTAACGATTTTATACGATGGTATTCTTCCTGATCTTTTCCGTGAAGGACAAGGTATTGTTGCTCAAGGCGTTCTAAAAGATGCGACAACAATTGAAGCGTTCGAAGTATTAGCGAAACACGATGAAGAGTACATGCCTTCTGAAGTTGCTGAAGCAATGAAGAAGACCCATGAGCCAATGCAGTACTCGACAGAACAAAAAGAAGGAAGTGCTCAATGATAGCCGAGATCGGCCACTTTGCCATGATCCTGTCCTTAGGGCTGGGATTGCTATTGAGTGTGCTCCCACTGTATGGGGCCGCTCGAAATAACACATTATTGATGAACAGTGCTCGACCGTTGTCATGGGGTATGTTCGGATTCCTAGCGATTTCGTTTTTCATCTTGTGTTACGCGTTCTACACCAATGATTTTACGATTCAATACGTTGCAAGTAACTCAAACAGCCAACTTCCTTGGTACTACCGTATAACAGCGGTTTGGGGTGCACACGAAGGCTCTTTACTACTTTGGGTTCTAATCCAAGCGGGTTGGACGGTTGCTGTTGCGACGTTTAGCCGTGGTATGCCTCAAGAGTCGGTTGCTCGCGTACTTGCGATTATGGGTTTGATTACTGTCGGCTTCTTGCTGTTCATTATCGTAACGTCTAACCCGTTCTTACGTACACTGCCTTTCTTCCCTGTCGATGGCCGTGACTTGAACCCACTATTGCAAGATCCGGGTTTGATTATTCACCCGCCAATGCTTTACATGGGTTATGTAGGTTTCTCGGTAGCGTTCTCTTTTGCTATTGCTTCTCTAATGAGTGGTCGTTTAGATACGGCATGGGCTCGTTGGTCTCGTCCTTGGACAATCGCGGCTTGGTTATTCCTAACAGTAGGTATCGCACTAGGTTCATGGTGGGCTTACTACGAACTTGGCTGGGGTGGCTGGTGGTTCTGGGATCCAGTAGAAAACGCTTCATTCATGCCTTGGTTGGCTGGTACTGCGTTAATGCACTCGCTTGCGGTAACAGAAAAGCGCGGCACGTTTAAAGCTTGGACCGTTTTACTTGCGATTTCTGCGTTCTCATTAAGCTTACTAGGTACGTTCCTAGTTCGTTCGGGCATCTTGGTTTCGGTTCACGCGTTCGCGTCGGATCCTGCTCGTGGTATGTTTATTCTAGGCTTCCTAGTATTTGTTATCGGTGGTTCACTGCTGTTGTTCGCTGTTAAAGGCGCATCGGTTCGTGTCCGCGGTAATTTTGATTTAGTGTCTCGTGAAAATGCGCTACTCGGCAACAACATCTTATTGATTGCGGCGTTAGTCGTTGTGTTAGTGGGTACATTGCTGCCACTCGTTCATAAGCAGTTAGGTCTGGGCTCGGTTTCAATCGGTGCACCATTCTTTGACATGTTGTTCTTCTGGTTAATGATCCCGTTCTCTTTCCTATTGGGTATCGGTCCACTTATCCGTTGGAAGCGTGACAACCTGTCTAAACTTATTAAACCAATGTTGGTTTCGGGTATTTTCTCGTTAGGTTTAAGTGCGCTAATGGTGACCATGCTAGCTGATCGCTTTAGTGGTACTGCTTTTGCTGGTTGGGTGATGGCGTTCTGGATCTTCTTCATGCACGGCTTTGAGCTGCATGAGCGTGCAACACATCGTCATACTTTCATGAAAGGCCTAACTAAGCTGCCTCGTAGCCATTGGGCTATGATCTGTGGTCACATGGGTTTAGCCGTAACAGTGATCGGTATCGCGATGGTGCAAAACTACAGCATCGAACGTGATGTGCGTTTAGCGCCAGGCGAAAGCTACCAACTTGAAGAATACAGCTTCCTGTTTACAGGGGTTCGTGACAAAGATGGCCCTAACTACGATGGTTACATTGCTGACTTTGAAATTACCAAAGAAGGCAAATACATCAACACGCTTCACGCTGAAAAACGTTTCTACACCACAGCTAAGTCTATGATGACTGAAGCTGCGATTGACCGCGGCGTAACACGCGACCTTTATATCGCAATGGGTGAGCGTTTAGACGACAACAAATCTTGGGCTGTACGTATTTACTACAAACCATTTGTACGTTGGATCTGGGCGGGTTCTTTGATCATGTCGATTGGTGGTGTAATTGCAATCAGTGACCGTCGTTACCGTTTCCGTAAGCCAACGAAAAAATCGGCTCAAGAGCAGGAGGCTTAACTCGAATGAACAAAAAGATTTTATTCATTCCATTGATCGCGTTCTTGGTTCTTGCTGGAATCTTTGCAACTCAGTTGATGCGCAATCAGTCGGGTGATGACCCGACTAAGCTTGAATCAGTATTGATCGGTAAACAGGTTCCTGAGTTTGGTTTAGAAGACTTAGAGCAACCCGGTAAGTTTCATGATCAAGCGATTTTCAAAGGTGAGCCATTGCTCCTTAACGTGTGGGCTACTTGGTGTCCTACTTGTTATGCAGAGCACTCTTACTTGAATAAGCTTGCTGATCAAGGCGTTAAGATTATTGGTCTTAACTACAAAGATGACCGCAACAAAGCGGTAGGTTGGTTGAACGAGTTAGGTAATCCTTACCTGATCAGTTTATTCGACGGCAATGGCATGTTAGGTCTCGACCTTGGTGTGTATGGCGCACCAGAGACGTTCCTAATTGACGCTAATGGTGTTGTTCGTTACCGCCACGTTGGAGATGTGAACCCAACAAACTGGGCATCGACTCTTCAACCGATGTACCAAGAGTTATTGGAGGAGGCGAAATGATTAAACAAACACTTGTAGCATTGTTCGCCACGTTCGCTATCTCTGCGACTGTTTCGGCAGCTCCTATCGAATTTCATGAATTTGATACGGTTGATCAAGAGCAACAGTTTAAAGAATTGAGTAACACGCTTCGTTGCCCAAAATGTCAGAACAACACGATTGGTGATTCGAACGCGGAACTTGCGGTCGACTTGCGTCAAAAAGTGTATGAGATGACAAAAGATGGCAAGTCTGAGCAAGAAATTATTGATTACATGATTGCTCGTTACGGTAACTTTGTAACGTACAACCCGCCACTGACCTTAGCGACATCGATTCTTTGGGTTGGCCCGTTTGCGGTTGTTGTATTAGGTTTTGGTTTGATTGTTTTACGAAGCAGAAAGTCAAAATCAAAAGCAGTAGAGTCCAATAAAGACTGGGATGCAGACAAAGAAGCACGTTTAAAAGCGTTACTCGACGAAGAGAATGACGGAGATAAACAGTAATGACTCTATTTTGGATTTCTACAATTGTCCTTTCGCTAGCCGCAGTTTTATTGATTGTTCTGCCTTTTTTGAACAAGAAGGAAAACAACGATGACGTGCTTCGCGATGAGTTGAATAAAGCCTTCTATAAAGATCGCTTAGTTGAATTAGAAGTAGAAGCGGAAGAAGGCCTTGTTGATAACCAGCAAGAACTGATCGCTGACCTAAAACAGTCGCTACTTGATGATGTTCCAACACAAGAAAAAATCAAGAAGACACAAATCTCTACGCTGGGTGTTGTCGTTCCTTCTGTGATTCTGGTTCTTGTTGTGACTTATGGTATGTACTTTCAATTCGGTGCATTAGATAAGGTTCAACATTGGCAAGAAGTGAGTTCGAACCTTCCTGAGTTGTCTAAAAAGTTAATGTCATCAGAAGGCGGTGCGTTAACGGATGATGAACTTGAAGATTTGACTCTGGCGCTTCGTACTCGCCTTCATTATCAGCCAAAAGATTCAACTGGTTGGTTGTTACTTGGTCGTATTGCGTTAGCAAACCGTGATGCTGAAACAGCGAAAGATTCTATGGAAAGAGCTTACAAGCTTGAGCCCAAGAATGAAGATGTTCAGCTAGGCTTTGCTCAAGCATTAATGCTTTCACCTGATGAAGCAGACCAAAACCAAGCGCGTTTGATTTTGAGCCGCTTGATTCAAAATGACTATGTAGACCTTCGAGTATTCTCGCTGCTAGCGTTCGATTCGTTTGAGCGTCAAGATTACCCTGGTGCTGTTAAGTACTGGAGCATCATGCAACAAATGATTGGTCCACAAGACAGTCGTTACGAAATGTTGTCACGCAGTATTGAAAGTGCTCAGAAGAAAATGGGCGACACCATGGGTGTTGACCAAGGCAAGAGTGTTGCAGTAACGCTTGAATTGGCCGCTGATGTGAAAGCTGATCCTAAGTCTGTGTTGGTTGTTTCAGTACACAGAGCTGATGGTTCGCCAATGCCGGTCGCTGCAGCCCGTTACCCATTGGGTTCTTTCCCTCGCACTGTTGTTCTCGATGATGGTAACAGCATGATGGAAGGCTCGAAGTTGTCTAGCCTTGAAACTCTGATGGTTAGAGCTAGGCTTGATACAGATGGTAACGTTTCAACTCGCGATGGTGATTGGTACGGTGAAAGTGAAGTGGTTGAACTGGGCGCTCCAGTGACCATTAATATCAATAAGCAATATTAATCATCATTTTGCATAGGTGTTAGCTATTCCGATTTTTCAACAAACGGTATAGACTTACGCAACCAATTGAGGCCAGCGATTGCTGGCCTTTTTTTATTATATGAATTCCTTATGGAAAAGGTGATATGTCTGTCAGTGTTTTAAGACTCTCGAGTTTACTTTTTATCGCAAGCTTAACGGTGGGCTGTTCTAGCGCGCCAGATGAAAGCACGAACGATAATAACCTCGAAACCTCTGAATACGTCGAAGAGTCCCACCCGAATGACCCTTTCGAAGGGTTCAACCGAGCTATGTGGGATATCAACTACGAATATCTTGATCCATATTTAGTTCGTCCTGTTTCACTCGCTTATGTTGGCTATACCCCTGTTCCAGTTCGCTCTGGTATCTCAAATTTTTTAGCCAACTTAGACGAACCTGCGAGCATGGTGAACAACATATTCATGGGTAATGGCGAGAAAGCACTCGACCATTTCAACCGTTTTTGGATTAACTCAACTTTTGGTCTGTTGGGCCTAATCGATATTGCCAGTGAAGCGGGTATCACCAAATATGACGACAAGTCGTTTTCTGATGCGATTGGTCATTATGGGGTAGGGAATGGGCCGTACTTTATGGTGCCGGGTTATGGTCCTATTACGACTCGTGAAGTGACGGAGCAAGTGGATAGTTTATATGTGCCTTTAGCTCTGTTGAACTTCTGGGCGAGCCTCGGAAAGTGGGCATTTGAAGGTATGGAAACTCGAGCTCAGTTAGTTTCTCAAGAAGCTCTGTTGGATGACTCGCCAGATCCATATGCTCTGACTCGTGAAGTTTACATTCAGCGTCGTGACTTTAAAGCCGAAATCGAACCGGAAGAAGTCGATCTTGAAGAAGAAGATTTCATTGACGGATACCTAGAAGATTACTAGATATAAGATTTTGAATAACTGATAAAAGAAAGGCTTGATGTTGAAAATAACATCGAGCCTTTTTTATATTTGCTACTTTAGATTAAGTAACCAGATTAGAAACGGTAGTTAGCTTGGATACCTACTAGCCAAATGCTACCCGTTACTTCACCTTCAAAAGTGCCGCCAAACGGTGCTGATGCTGCGTCATCTTCTAGCATTTTCGCATCTTTCGCTAAAATGTAAGTGAAGCCTGCATCTAGAGTTAATTGCTCAGACCATTGGTAGCCAGCACCAATACTTAACCAAGTGCGGTCCGTTTCTGGGATCGTCGCAGTACGGTGCTCTTCACTTACAGCTGAAGTATCGTATGCAATACCAGAACGTAAAGCTAACTTAGGCGTCATTTGGTAAGTCGTACCAACTGCAAAGCGGTAGTTGTCTTCCCAGTTCTCTTGCTTGATCTCTTGAGTTCGAGCTGGACCGAATTCAGGGATGTCGGCAACAAGCTCTTTAAAGCTGCTCCAATTTGTCCAGTTTACGCTCGCATGCACCGCTACTTTGTCTGTTAGCTGATGAAAACTAGCTAATTCTGCTGTAGCAGGAAGAGCTAACGCCATAGAACCGTTGTACTTAGATTTAACTGGTCCACCAATTGCGTTTGCTACGGAATCAAAAGCAAGACCTTTTGCGTGACCTTCCAATGTTAGATCTACCTCAGACTTGTAGGTGAAGCCTAAGCGGTTGCTTTCATTGATCTGCCAAGCTGTACCGACTTGCCAACCCCATGCTGTATCATCACCTTCCATGTATTTAAGTGCATCACCTTGGTTTACCATCGTTGGGATTGTTGTTGCTGATACCGCACCAAAGCTGCCTTCAGCCATGATGTAACGAATACCACCACCAATAGAAACGCTTTCAAGTACTTGGTATGCCGCGTTTAAGTTTAGCTCCATTGTGGTAACGCTTGCTTCGTTACCGTGGTTTGCGCCACCAAAATCTTTACCTAGATCTGTTTCCATGCCGTAGTTAGTACCAGCAGCAAAACCTAATGCAAACTTGTCGTTGTACTTATGAGAAACATAAAAGTTTGGGATCACGGCACTGTGTGCAAAATCGCTAGAGTTAGATGAGGACTTAGCGCCAGTAAAAGCAGATGTAGAAGTACCATCGATATCAATGTTCGGGTCAACATAGATAGCACCAACAGAAACCTGTGTGCCTTCTAGGTAAGTAAGAAGGGCAGGGTTACGCCATTGTGAACCTGCGTTGTCTGCGATTGCTGCTTCACCAGCATACGCACGGCCGAGGCCTGTTGCTGAGTATTCTGCTAGTTGAAAACCAGCCGCTTTAGTGACGGTAGAAGTCGAAAGTAGTCCAACTGCCACTGCAGCAGATAGAAGAGTCTTATTCATTTTCATTATTATGTTCGCTGAATCATAAGTATTTAGTGTCGTGATTCTACGTTTAGAGTTATTACTTTAAAAATGAAATTCGAATAAAACAGTGTTTTAGGGATTAAATGAGTAAATGTGTTTAATTATTAGAGAAATAATCTAAATGTTTCGGCTGTGTTGCGAAGTTTGAGCGTACACTTGTAGGCATATTTTGCCTCTGCAGGCTACAGCTGTAAGCTTAAATTGATGTTGGTCAGTGGGTTATGCAATAAAAAAGGGTCGCGTAATGCGACCCTTTGGGGGGTACTTATTAGCTTATATTAGAAGCTACGGCTGTACTGCAAGCCTAGTAGGATTGCATCAGCATGTGTAGTTGCGCTAACAGATGTCGCACCTAAGCTTTCTTCAACTTTAGTGTCATCACCTAGTAGGTAAGTGAAACCAAAGTCTACGTTAGAGTCTGTATTAATGTGGTACGTAAAACCAGCAGAGAACCACTGACGATCTGAGTCAGGAACTGAGATAGAAGTTAGTGAGTCTTGCGCACTTGTGTCATACATGTAACCAGCACGTAGTGTCCAATCAGTGTTTAGGTAGTAAGTACCACCAATAGCGTAGTGCCAACCATCTTGCCACTTGTAGTCTTTTTGGTATGCGCCAGTACCACCACTTAATGCGTAAGCTAGTGTTGATTGTGTAGGGTCTAGGTTCTCAAAATCAATTGAGTCAAATGCACTCCAACCAATCCACTGTACAGAGTAGTGAACTGCAAACTTAGTGTCTTCGATTTTATGGAAGCCAGAGAACTCAGCCATATCTGGTAGAGGAAGAGTGATTTCCTGACCGTTATCGTCTTCAGCTGTGAACTCTGGGCTGTAGCGGTATGAGAAACCAAAGCGGTTGTTTTCATCTAACTCGTAGACTGTACCTACATTGAAGCCCACAGCCCAACCAGTTGCACCATCCACGTCAAGTAGGCTTGTACCTGCTGCTTGGCCAAAACCGATACCAGCAGTACGTTTCATTGTACCTTCACCATAGATTAGGTCTAGACCGGCACCAAAGCTCCATTGATCGTTTAGACGGTATGAACCCGCTAGACCGAAGTTGATGCTCATTACATCTGTTAAACCGCCATATTCACTAGCTAGGTAATCATCTGAAAACTCAGTTTTAGTACCGAAGTTAGAGTAAGCGTTCACACCCCAAGCAAACTTTTCATTAACAGGAACAATGAGGTGAATGTTTGGAGCTACAGAAGTATCACCAACATCATCAACGCTATCGACTGGCATTGCGCCGCCAAGCGTATTGTAGCTAGTATCTTTCACTTCAATCATTGAAGTGATTGTTTCAAAACCAAGAGATAGCTCAGTTTTGTCAAATAGTGCCATTGCTGCAGGGTTACGTGCCATTACTGACGCGTTATCTGCGATTACTGCATCACCAGCGAAAGCACGGCCGATGCCGGTTGCTGATTGTGCGTTAAGTTGGAAACCTGCTGCCATCGCTTGCGAAGACGCCAGTGTAATTGTTACTGCTAAAAGAGACTTTTTAAACAGACGCGTGTTGTTGGTAGTCATTCATTTATTCCTTTATATATCCGCCTCTACAGGGCGATTAATTTGAGCAATTGCTCAATGGTGGCTGATCCTATTCGCAAGTATACGATATACAAATCCGACCATTGGAAATTTTGAGGGTAAAATTATGGAAATGACGCCTATCTGGCACGAAAATGGTGTGAAATGCTGTTTTTTAGAGTTTTAACTCTAGAGGTATTGGTGTGGTGAATGATTTTATGGAAAATTGATAAGTAAAGCCCAGCAATATCAAGAGTATAATTGCTGGGCCTTTAATTACGGGGCTTTAGAGGCTTGTTAGCTCATCGGTTTGATCATTTTGGTTAGCTTTTCGGCGATCTTAGAAACGTCCTCGCCATCTTCACCTACAAGGATCAGGCTGCTGTTATCGATTGGTGTTACTGAGCCTGACATGCCTTTTTCATCAAAGTCGATAGACTTGTCAGTCGGAATTCCA
The DNA here is from genome assembly GCF_057785955.1 of Vibrio sp. QJM3NY_27. NCBI lineage: Bacteria > Pseudomonadati > Pseudomonadota > Gammaproteobacteria > Vibrionales > Vibrionaceae > Vibrio > Vibrio sp. QJM3NY_27. The sequence goes on from NZ_CM173511.1 coordinate 958,992, forward strand.
GTTAAAAACAGAGTTACCTTGCCTTTTTCGCCTTGAAAAACCATGTGCATTGCGTTGGACTTGCCAAAGCCACAATGGTTCAGGTAATAGACGTGGTAAGGGAAGGCTTCATCAAATTGATAAGCGAATGGATTCATTTTTGCGTTGATCTGTTGTGATGTAACTTGTTCGTCGATTGAACTCACAAAGCTTTTTTCATCAACAACATGTTTCATTGCAGTATCGACTAAACTTGCTTGAGCAGGAGCAACCAGTGCATTTCCCCAATTAACCTGTCCTACAAGTAAGCCAGCAATGAATGCCACTGAAGCGGCCATCGCCATTGCCCGTCTAGCAAACGTAGGTCTTACTACTTTACTTTCTTCACTTGAGGTCTGATTGAACAGAATACGATCAGCAAGATCGTCTGGCACATCGACATTCATCGCTGAATGGATCTGCTTATCAAGCGATAGTACATCGTCTAAAAAGTTACTATTGGTTTCGCTATTTGCTGCTGCATCAATAATATCTTGTGTACGTTGCTTAGGTTCCGACAATACACTACGACGAAATTCCAAATCATCCATTATGTTGCCCCCTCTCTGCCTCTTCTGTATCCAGCATCTCTTTCAACTGATTTCGAGCTCTGAATAAACGTGTCATTACTGTGTTTTTGTTGAGATTGAGAATATCGGCAATCTCTTCACCACTAAATCCACCAATCACTTGTAGGAAGAGCGGTTCACGGTAATCGACTTCAAGTTTCATGATCTGAGCTTGCAACCACAAATGTTGATGGTGCGGGTCATCGCTGACACTAGCATCATTACCATGATCGTCGATATCAACCAGATCAAACTGTTTGCGTTCAAAACGTCGAGCATTCTCGCGTCGCAAGATGGTAATCAGCCAAGATTTAGCGGCTTTTTCATCTTGAAGGCTATCGAGTGACTTCCATGCACGAAGGCAAGTCTCTTGTACTAAATCTTCGGCAATGCTCTTGTCTTTACATAGCCAATAGGCGTAGCGAAAGAGGTCACGATGATAGGCACGCACGAGTGCTTCATATTTTCTTTGTTTGTCCATATCAGAGTTGACCGGACGCTTGGCTGTTTTCTTTCCAAACATTTTTATTATTGACACACGAGCCTCCATAATTGCTCTGCGTATAGCTGTCCTCTATACGTTGTGCTTCGTTTTTATATTCTGTTTCGTTTTTAGGGCTAACGATCGGCAGGAAACCGTAAAATCACATTAAAATTGATCTACTTCAAAATCTAAGGCCTCGAACAAGCTATAGTACACCTTGTCGTCTAGTTAGTCATTCGTGGCTAGCATGTTGAGCAAGACGACACTTCCTTTTGAAGGCTGACTTTACTTTCTCCTAATCAGGAAACTGATTATTTCAATTGGCGTTAAGTTAATTGCTTTATATACATTCCGACCACACAGTTTTGTGTGGTTTTTTTTTGCCTCAAGAAAACCATTCCCTACACAGCGATAACAGTCTTTGCTTACAATAGTTTAGTCTCTTACGACAACCTTTCCCCCCAAAAGGTTCGCCTGAATGCGCAGTTATATTTTCAAACAGTGAGATACTCGTATCACGTTTATTTAAACGCTCGTTTGATTTAATTAACAACTTCTTTACAATGCTTCAGGTCAGACCTCTTAACATTAAGGAGAAACCATGGGCAAACAGGAAGTCAAAACCCGTTCTGGAGAACGTGTTGCCGTTGTCGCTGGATTACGAACCCCATTCGCTCGTCAGAGCACAGAATTTAGTCAGGTGCCTGCAGTCGACCTAGGCAAAATGGTTGTGAGCGAAATGCTTGCAAGAACAGATGTCGATCCTGCGCTTATTGAACAAGTGGTGTTCGGCCAAGTAGTGCAAATGCCAGAAGCACCGAACATTGCACGTGAAATCGTGTTGGGTACAGGCATGGACATCAATACCGATGCCTACAGTGTCACACGAGCATGTGCGACCAGCTTCCAAGCGGCAGTTAACGTGACCGAGAGCATTATGGCTGGCACGATTGATGTCGGTATTGCAGGCGGTGCGGATTCTTCTTCTGTATTGCCAATCGGTGTTTCGAAAAAGTTAGCGGCAAACTTATTAGCGCTCAGCAAAACCAAAACAATGGGTCAAAAGCTTAAGATTCTTAAAACGCTTTCCGTTAAAGATCTTATGCCAGTACCACCGGCAGTCGCAGAATACTCGACAGGTTTATCCATGGGACAAACCGCAGAGCAGATGGCAAAAACTCATGGTATCACTCGTCTGGAACAAGATGCGCTCGCTCATCGATCTCACTCTCTGGCTTCTCAAGCATGGAAAGAAGGCAAGATTAAAGATGAAGTTATGACGGCATTCCCGGCACCTTATAAAAAGTATCTAGCGGAAGACAACAATATTCGCCACGACTCAACGGTTGAAGGCTACGCTAAATTACGTCCAGCATTTGATAGAAAATACGGCAGTGTAACGGCAGCCAATGCCACGCCTCTTACCGATGGCGGCGCTGCGGTGATGTTGATGCGCGAAGGTAAAGCTAAAGAGCTAGGCTTAGAAGTGCTTGGCTATATTCGTGGCTATGCATTCTCAGCGATTGGTGTTGAAACGGATATGTTGATGGGGCCAACTTACGCGACCTCTCAAGTATTGAAGAATACCGGTCTAGAATTATCAGATCTAACGCTTATCGAGATGCACGAAGCATTTGCAGCCCAAGTTCTGGCTAACGTTAAAATGTTTGCAAGTGACGAATTTGCTCAGAAAAACCTTGGCCGTGAAAAAGCGCTTGGCGAGATTGATATGGAGAGGTTCAACGTTCTGGGTAGCTCAATTGCTTACGGACACCCGTTTGCAGCGACTGGTGCACGCATGATGACCCAAACACTACGTGAACTGAAACGTCGCGGCGGCGGCTTAGCACTGAATACAGCTTGTGCGGCTGGTGGCTTAGGTGCAGCAATGATCTTGGAGGTGGAATAATGTCTACGACTCTTGATGTGAAAAAAGAAAAGAAAGCAGTCAAAAAAACGGATTCAACTCCAGTGGCTGCATCCAAAAGTGACAAGACAGTTACAAACGATGAAGCCGTAAAACAGGCGACCGCATTTTCTTTAACTATCGATGACCAAGATATTGCATGGCTAGCGATCGATGTGCCAAACGAAAAAATGAACACGCTACAAGCGGCGTTTGCCGAAGAAATGAAAGCCATCTTCGAGCAGTTGAAGGAAAAGCAAAGCCGAGTTAAGGGCTTGATCGTTCATTCACTAAAGCCAGATAACTTCATTGCTGGTGCTGATGTTCGAATGCTGGATGCTTGTAAGACGGCTGATGAAGCGCAGTCTCTCGCTCGTCAAGGACAGGAGATGTTCCAAACACTCTCAGATCTTCCGTACCCAGTAGTCGCAGCGATTCACGGTCCATGTTTAGGTGGCGGCTTAGAGCTAGCTCTTGCCTGTGATTATCGCGTATGCACCGATTCAGACAAGACTCGCCTTGGTTTACCAGAAGTCCAACTAGGTTTGTTGCCCGGATCGGGCGGGACACAACGTCTTCCTCGTCTTATCGGTTTGCTGCCTTCTCTTGACCTTATTCTTACGGGTAAGCAACTGCGCGCTAAGAAAGCGAAATCTTTAGGTGTAGTCGATGCTTGTGTGCCAGAAACTATCTTGCTCGAAGTGGCTAAAAGCTTTGTTGAAAAGAATGCTGGTAGCAAAAAAGGCAAACGTCTAGCGTCTCAAAATCAGGCTTCAACTAAAGAAAAGCTGATTTCACGTAATGGCCTTGGTCGTAAAGTAATTTTCGAACAAGCTTCTAAGAAAACTAATCAGAAAACACGCGGCAATTACCCAGCAGCAGATGCGATTCTAGATGTAATTCGCTATGGCCTAGAGAATGGTTTTGATAAAGGCCTTCAGCATGAAGCGAAGCGCTTCTCTGAATTGGTGATGACCGCAGAATCTAAAGCTCTCCGCTCTATTTTCTTCGCAACCACTGAAATGAAAAAAGAACACGGTGCAGACGCAGAACCCAAAGCGGTTAAGCGTGTTGGTGTGCTGGGTGGCGGCCTTATGGGTGCTGGTATCAGTCATGTCAGCGTTGCCAAAGCGAAAGTTCCTGTTCGCATTAAAGACGTATCCAATGAAGGCGTGCTGAACGCGCTGAACTACAACTTTAAGTTGTTCGATAAGCAGCGTAAACGTCGCATTTTGAGTAAAGCTGAACTTGAAAGCAAAATGCTTCAGCTTTCTGGTGGTATCGACTTTACGAGCTTCAATCACACCGATGTGGTGATTGAAGCGGTATTTGAAGACCTCGATCTTAAGCAATCGATGATTGCCGACATTGAGGCGAATGCGAAACCTGAGACTATTTTTGCGACCAACACTTCTTCATTGCCAATCCACAAGATTGCAGAGAAGGCACAGCGACCAGAAAACGTTGTCGGTCTTCACTACTTCAGCCCTGCAGATAAAATGCCATTGGTTGAAGTTATTCCTCATGAAACAACGTCAGAAGAGACGATTTCGACAGTTGTTGCATTAGCGAAGAAGCAAGGCAAAACGCCAATTGTTGTTAAAGACACGGCGGGTTTCTACGTGAACCGTATTCTTGCTCCGTACATGAATGAAGCCGCGCACTTATTATTGGCAAATGAGCCGATTGAAAAGCTCGATAGCACGTTATTGGACTTCGGCTTCCCGGTTGGCCCTATCACCTTATTAGATGAGGTGGGTGTTGATATCGGCGCGAAGATTATTCCAATTTTAGTGAATGAGCTTGGCGATCGTTTCCAAGGCCCTGATGTGTTCGATATTCTTTTGAATGACAACCGCAAAGGCCGTAAGAGTGGCAAAGGTTTCTACACTTACAAAGGTAAGAAGAAAGAAGTCGATAAGTCAGTTTACAAGCTGCTTAAGCTGCAACCAGATCCTAAGTTGAGCGATAACGATATCGCGATGCGCTGTGTGTTACCTATGCTAAACGAAGCGGTTCGTTGTTTGGATGACGGTATTATCCGCAGCCCACGTGATGGCGATATTGGTGCTATTTTCGGTATCGGTTTCCCTCCATTCTTAGGAGGTCCGTTCCGATACATGGATCAAATTGGTATTAAGTCATTGGTCGAAATGATGAACGACTTCGCTAAGAAGTACGGTGATCGTTTTGCGCCATGCGATGGCCTACTGACACGTGCTGGTTTGGATGAGTCTTTTTATAGGTAACTCTCTCTACAAGTAACGTTCTAGCACATTGATTATCAAGCCCGTATCAAGCAATTGATGCGGTTTTTTTTATTTTTTTGAGTGTGCGAAAGGAAGGAGATTCCCGACTCAGTCGTTCCTCCTTCTCGGGAATGACGAGGAGAGGGATGTGTTCTGCCAGATATTATCGGTGTGTCGGGAGATTCCCAACTCGGTCGTTCCTCCCTCTTGGGAATGATGAAAGAGAGGTTGAAAGTAAGCTATTAGTGTTAATAGTGGGATTGTGGCTAATGCATTGCAATCGAAACTACCGTCATCTCCTAAAGCGACGAAGGAGCGTAATCGGAGATCTGATTTTGTGCTTCATCCAAGAAAAAAGGTTGATGCTTTCACATCAACCTTACTGATTTTCATTCCAGCTTTATCAGCCAAGCTCACAGTCTTTAGGGCGTAACTGAAATTCATCAATTGAGCCAATCTCCACACCTGCTGACAACTTCTCTTCCTCATTATGAGCATTACCGTGTGCATGCATAATCAGACGATTAGCCGTGCGAGGTTTAAGTTGGCTGACCACAAAACGCATCATGTCTGAGCGTGTTAGACCTTTGAGGTCTTCCAAGACTCGTTCTCTCTGATTGAATTCCAAGTCCTTATTGCCTATCGCAACCCATAAACGTTGAGCGCGACCGCGCAAGGTGGTATCTGGCGTTGAAATCTGATTCCAGAGGCCGCGTTTACTGCTATGCCATTGATAGTCGTTAAGCTCCAGCAGCACCATGTAAAAGGCATTGAGGAACTCATCTATAGAGGCTAATAAGTCTGCCGGGGCAGCATTCGGTGATTGCACATACAACACAATGCCTGGGTGTCGGTTCAACGGCATATTGCCAGTGCCGACCATATAGCCTAGCTGCTGCTTGGTACGAATCTCATGGAAGAAGGTGGCTGACATCAAATGGTTGGCCAATGAATACAGCGCAATATTTTTAGGTGAAATATCAGCACACTGGTAGTAAACCACGATGGCTGAATCATCTTGATTACATACGACTTCGCGTTGGAAGCTGCCGTTTTCACCCAACATGATTAACGGGCGTAGTGACTCTTCGTAAGCTTGGTCTTGAACACGTAATGCATCTTTTAGCGTTTCAGCCATCTTGTGTGCATCGGCTTTTTTCCAATCACCATACACAAACATTTCGACATGCAGTTCTGCCAAAATCGCTTGAACAAAAGAAGAGAGTTCATCGACCTCAATCGTTTCCAATGCTTCAATTAAAACGGAATAAGGCGGGTTATTTGGCTGAAGTATTCCGGTCATCGCATTAAACAGTTGCGAAATAGGACGATCTTGCGACGCATTATTCCAGTTTCTGAGCAATTGGTGCTTAATAGTTTCAAAGCGTGTTGGACTAAAGTCGCGTGCTTGGAAGCGCTCAAGGATCATATTGAGCAGCTGTGGTTGCTTTTCGCTGAATCCCGAAAGCGTGAGTGTTACACCGCCCTGATGGGTATACATGTTGTAGCCCATACCCGCAATCTCAGCCTGATACGTATCTTTTTCAAGCGAGTCCAAGAACATCTCTACACACAAGCGTGTTTTAACGATGTTTCTCGGGGTGGCGACTGAGTGTGGGCTGTCGATAGCGATATACACCACACCTTTAGGTACTCGAAATTGATGGTCTTGGAGGTGCCACAACTTAAAGCCATCCAGTTCTTCTAACAGTTGTGGGTGCTTAGCATCACCTTCGAGTTCAGCAGGGTCTAAGTCGTAGCAAATAAATGGGTTTTTACTTGGCAGCTCAAACATCCAGCCGGGGTTGATGCACGTAAAGCACTGGGTCTGCTCTGGGCTAAAAGGTGTGACGGAGTAGGGCGTAAAGTACCACTTCGCTTCTCTATCATACTCGAAGCCTTGAGCTACGATGGTGACCCGCATGTTGTCGACAGATAAGTAGGGAAGCAAAGATCGTTGTAATTCTTCGTCAAAGTGCGACATCTTATAATCGCCATACACTACGTCTTGCTCTTGATAGTGCTGCATGTTAATAACAAGATGACTGACGACATCGAGCGGTCTGGAGGGCTCTTGAAAGCGGAAAGCGGACTCTAAAACGGCGCGCTTTTCAAGATAACGCCACTCTTCGATGCCTTGTTGTTCAATGAGTTTGATGTACTGAAATATTGCTTGAACGACGTTATCGGTTTTGGTTAAGCCTTCGATGGTCATTGAACAACTGATCGTGAAATCACGATAGTTACTGCCACTTGCGCCGCCACCTGCCGAGAGGGAAGTAATCCAACCTTTCTCTTTCAGCTGCATCATCAAACTGCCTTCGCCTTCGTAACCGATAAGGTGTGCAAAGAATGATAATGGCTTAATCCCATAGTGCTCGTCCATGCTTGGCATAGGGAAGGTTAAAATTAGCTTTCGTACTTCTTTTATCGGCTCTACGTGTACCTGTACGCCAGTGCTTAACTCGCCAATAATCGGTACTTCAACCTTTTTGCCTTGTAGTTTGTGATTGGTAATCGAGCTAAAACGCTCCTCAACCCAACTTTGCATCTCATCTAATGATTGATTGCCAGACAGTGTCAGCGTCATTAGATCGGCTGAATATTGTTGCTGGTGGAAAGCCAAGATCTCTTGTCGAATCGTTTCACCGTTTCTGTCACCCAACGTCTCGATATTACCGACAGAAAACTTCGAGAATGGATGATTGTTATTAACCAGTTCTTTGGTAACTTGGTATAAGCGTCGCGAGTCGTCGTTGAGTTTCATTTTGTATTCTGAATCAACGGCTTGGCGTTCTTTGTCTAGTGCTTCTTCGTTAAAAAGTGGTGCTGTGAAAAATTGGCTGAAGCGATCGAGTGCGGTTTCAAAGGCATTCAATTCAACGTCAAAAAAGAAGCAGGTGTGTTCGGTTCCGGTCCAAGCATTGTTGCTACCGCCATGTTGGCTGATAAAACTTTGGAACTCTCCGACCTTTGGATACTTTTCAGTTCCTAAAAATAGCATATGCTCTAAGTAGTGCGCTAAACCCTCTCGGTCGGTAGGGTCATCAAAATGCCCGACATTAACGGCGAGTGCGGCTGCAGCTTTTTGAGCGTTCTGATCGTGAACTAACAGTACTCGCAATCCGTTATCCAAGGTTACGTAACGGTATTGATGTTCATCATTAGGGCTTAAATGCACAGAAGCATCTCCAGAGAAGGTGGTTTTTAAATTATGTACGCGATGATTTGAGGTGCAAACCTTGCGATCACATTTTGGGATATGAAGAGCTTTTTGGCGACTTCTAAATCATTTTTATCGATTTTTATCAGTGATTTATTTTCTTTTAATAAGATTGTTAAGAAAGTCGAACTCTTTAGCAAGTGACTTGATATAATTATTTATATAGACTGCGGCTTCTCTAGTTTGAGAGCCAAACGCTAAGTAGCGTATCGCTGATATGGGATATATCGACTTTCGAAATGTTACGTAGACAGGACTGAACATGAAAATATTCATAATGCGCCACGGTGAAGCAGAACATTTTGCGGACTCGGATGCAGAACGAGCGTTAACCAAGCGCGGGAAAATGGCATCTCTTGCAGTGGCTCAAGCTGCAAATGAGCAGGGGATTAGTCAATTCGATAAAGTGCTTGTGAGCCCATATTTAAGGGCACAAGAAACGTGGTTAGAAATATCTCAGGCGTTTTCCGGAAAGAAAGTAGAAACCTGTGATGATATTACGCCTTATGGAATGTCTGACGACGTGTTTGATTTGACTTTAGCGATGGCTGAAGTAGAAAAACTAGAGACCATTTTGTTTGTTTCTCATTTACCTCTAGTTGGCTACTTAACCGCTGAGTTCGCGACAGGCATGGCACCACCAATGTTTCCGACTTCTGGATTAGCTTGTATCGAATTCGACCTTGAGACACAAAAGGGCGAGTTACTTTGGAATATTAATCCATAGACTAGACAAAGCTCGTTGGGCTCTTTTTTTACAAAAAAAAAGACAAAGTTGAAGACAAATAAAAAGGGCACCTCAATGCAATTGAGATGCCCTTTGTCATTTCTGAAACGCTGTTTGTACGAATCAATAACTGGCTAGTTAACTTTTGTTGAATAAACAGCAAACTAGAGGTTATTTATCGGGAATGGAAAGTAAAACCAGCAGCGCGCCGTTGCCGCCAAACTCTAATGGTGCTTGGTGAAAAGCCATTACATCTGGGTGCTGCGCTAACCACAAAGGCACCTTCTGTTTAAGGATGTGTTTACCGATACCGTGCTGAACACAGGCACACGCCACGCTCTCTTTCACGCAGTGCGCAATCATGGCACCTAACTCGCGTTTCGCTTCTTGTTGAGTCATACCGTGCATGTCAAGATACACATCAGGTACGTAGACACCACGACGTAAGCGCTTCACCTCATACTTAGAGACATCATCACGCGCATAACGTGTTGGACCTTCTTCGCTAAGATGCGGAATGAACTCATCCGAGAAATAAAACTCGCTATCACTGGCTTGTCTTGCCGTGCGAGTAATTTCTTTTTGCTTGGCATTTCTTTTTGGCTGCTGGACTATGGTATCCTGTTGCAACTTTTTAACGCCCTTTACTGCATCGTTGAATAGGGCGAAATCGTCATCGAAGTCGGTGTCTTTTTTGCTCATCAGGTTATGAATTCTAATTAGAAACGTAATTAGCAGTATTGTAGCGCTTTTCGGAGACAATTTTGGATAAGATTTTTGTAGAAGAAGCGGTATCAGAACTACACACGCTTCAAGATGTGATTCGTTGGACTGTTAGTCGCTTTAACGCAGCGGGCCTTTTTTATGGTCACGGCACTGATAACGCGTGGGATGAGGCGGTACAACTTATTTTACCTACTCTTTATCTGCCGATTGATGTTCCTTCGCATGTGATGAACTCTCGTCTAACGAGCAGCGAACGTCTGCGTATTGTTGAGCGCGTAATCAAGCGTATCAATGATCGTACACCAACGGCTTACCTAACCAACAAAGCTTGGTTCTGTGGTCTAGAGTTCTTCGTTGATGAACGTGTTCTTGTGCCTCGTTCGCCAATTGGTGAGCTGATCGAAGCTCAATTCCAACCTTGGTTAACTGAAGAGCCAACGCGCATCATGGACCTTTGTACGGGTAGTGGCTGTATTGCTATTGCTTGTGCTCATGCATTCCCTGATGCTGAAGTAGACGCGATTGATATCTCTACTGACGCATTGCAAGTTGCTGAGCAGAACGTTCAAGATCACGGAATGGAGCAGCAAGTGTTCCCAATCCGTTCAGATCTTTTCCGTGATTTACCAAAAGAGAAATACAACCTGATCGTATCGAACCCACCTTACGTGGACGAAGAAGATATGAACAGCCTACCGGAAGAGTTTACTCATGAGCCGGAACTTGGCCTAGCAGCGGGTACTGATGGCCTTAAACTGGTTCGCCGTATTCTTTCTAACGCACCAGATTACCTAACTGATGATGGTATCTTGATCTGTGAAGTGGGTAACTCAATGGTTCACATGATGGACCAATATCCAGAAATTCCATTTACTTGGATTGAGTTCTCGAATGGCGGTCATGGCGTATTCATGATCACTCGCGAGCAGTTAGTGGCTTGCGCAGATGAGTTCTCTATCTACAAAGACTAAGTTTTTATAGACTAAGTTTGTACAGACTAAACTTTGTATCGAAAAAGCTTCTTTGATTAGATTCGGGTTACCTTCGTTATTAAAGAAACCCTATCTGTATTAATTTAAACGCCATGCAGCATTGCATGGCGTTTTTTATTGCCTAAATTTTGGATATCGTACTTAGCGTTGAGGATTCGTTTCATATTATTTAGTTGCTTAATGTGAATAACTATCACATATTGATGATCAATGTTTACTCGTTTTAGTGAGTTAAGGAGAATTCGCGATGAGCTTTGATACATGGATTTATTATTTATTAGCGGTGCTGGTTTTGACAGCTTCGCCCGGGCCAAGCTCTTTATTATGCATGACCAAAGGTGTGCAATCTGGCTTTAAATTATCGATATTTACCGCGCTGGGTAGCTTAACTGCGATTACTGGAATTCTAACGTTATCGTTTACTGGGCTGGGTGTGATTATCGCTTCGTCGGAAGTGGTCTTTAACGTCATTAAATGGACCGGTGCAGCCTATCTTATCTACCTCGGTTGGAAATCATTGCGATCTAACCAGCAAGATTATGACAAGTTATCAAATCAACAAGCCGATTCTAAATCTGTTAAAGAAAGTGCTGCGCAGCATTACCTCAGTGGCTTTATTGTTGGCGCGAGCAATCCCAAAGCTATCCTATTTTTTTCCGCACTTTTTCCGCAATTTATTGACCCATCGATCGCTCTGGTTCCACAGTTCACCGTGTTTGCTTTGACCTTTATTGTAATGGAATTGTCTTGGTTATTGGTTTACGCCTATTTAGGCGCGAAGTCGTCAAATTGGTTGTTTGCTAAAGGCCGAGCCAAGGTATTCAATCGTGTCACTGGAGGTGTCTTTATTGGGGCTGGCGCACTGCTTTCGACGACCAGTCGAGCATAGCTTTTGATTTATCAAATAGTTGAATAGTTACAGAAGTTTCTTGGTGTTGTAATAAAAGGTTAATATTAATGTGCTTGCTGATATCGGTATAAAGTCGATATATTGGTGTTACACCATCACGTTCTCGAGGAGAGACATATGCAGCATCAAGAAATGATTCAACACAGTAATTTTGGCGTTATCAGTCGCACTTGGATTTTCTCTACCCTTTCTCTAGTGGGTATTCTTGCTCTAATGTAGTCAGTTTTATGGCTCAATATTTTCAGTTTTTATTATGAATACACTTGTTAAAAAGTCTTCAAAGTCAGAACTCTTATTCTCGTAAATGTGGCTCTTCTCATCAGTCTAGCCACTTAGCTTTTCCTCTTCGCAAAACAGCTAATCAATCTTCTCTCATAAGCTCATCGCGTAACCTCATCTGAAGTTGTTATCAAACTGTGATAATCTTAAATCATCTTTTATCTACAGTGTGCCTCTCATGTCTGTCTGGGATTCTATTTCATTTAACAATCGATTTATCGCATTACCTCGACTGTTCTATACCCCAATTCAACCTACACCGCTCAGCAATGTCCAATGGCTCGCATGGAACCATAATCTTGCGAGTGAGCTCGACTTTCCGTCATTTGAAGATGCTTCTGAGGAATTGCTTGAGACGTTATCTGGCAATGTTGAACCTGAGCCATTCTCACCGGTAGCAATGAAATACGCAGGCCATCAGTTTGGCTCTTATAACCCTGATTTAGGTGATGGAAGAGGGCTGTTATTAGCGCAAATTGTCGCTAAAAATGGCGAAACGTTCGATTTACACCTGAAAGGTGCGGGTAAAACGCCATATTCACGTATGGGCGATGGCCGCGCAGTTATTCGCTCGACGGTTCGTGAGTATCTATGTAGCGAAGCAATGGCGGGGCTTAATATCCCCACCACACGTGCGCTGGCTATGATGACCAGTGACACGCCGGTTTACCGTGAGAAGCAAGAGTGGGGTGCATTATTGGTGCGCGCTGCTGAATCGCATATTCGTTTCGGTCACTTTGAACACCTGTTTTATACCAATCAGTTGGCAGAACATAAATTATTGGCCGACAAAGTCATCGAATGGCACTTCCCAGAATGCCTCGATGAAGAGAAACCCTACGCTGCCATGTTTAATGAGATTGTTGATCGTACTGCTGAAATGGTCGCATTGTGGCAAGCCAATGGGTTTGCTCACGGGGTGATGAACACAGATAACATGTCGATTATCGGGCAAACCTTCGATTATGGCCCATTCGCGTTCCTTGATGAATACGACCCAAGATTGATCTGTAATCACTCGGATTACCAAGGTCGTTATGCCTTTAATCAGCAACCAAGAATAGGGCTTTGGAATCTGTCGGCACTGGCGCACTCACTTTCGCCGCTGGTGGATAAAGCCGAACTTGAGGCTGCACTCGAACAATACGAGCCACAAATGAACGGTTATTTCAGTCAACTGATGCGTCGTAAATTGGGGCTACTTTCCAAACAAGAAGGTGATACTCGCTTGTTTGAATCTATGTTCGAGCTGATGTCGCAAAACAAAGTCGATTACCCAAGGTTCTTTAGAACGCTGTCGAACTTGGATACCTTGCCGCCACAGGAAGTGATTGATTTGATTATCGACCGCGAGGCAGCAAAGCTATGGATGGATAACTATTTACAGCGCTGCGAATTGGAAGACAGTTCAGTGGCAGAGCGCTGTGAAAAGATGAGACAGGTGAACCCGAAATACATCCTCAGAAATTACCTTGCTCAACTCGCCATAGATAAAGCGGAACGCGGTGATAGCAGCGATATTGAAGCACTAATGGTGGTTCTGGCTGACCCTTATGCAGAACACCCAGACTATGAACACCTTGCAGCTCTGCCTCCTGAGTGGGGCAAAGCCATGGAAATCAGCTGTTCCTCTTAACCTTCGATGATTCTTTGAATCGCTAAGTACAGGTAGAGGTCACTAAGATGTGATCTTTATCTGTTTGTTCGTCTAACTTTACAAACATGTCAATAATCAAATAATCGGCCAGCCTATACACTATGTGAATAAGTTGTAAATTTAATAGGTTTGGGCGATGCCAACAAATACTCGAATTCTCGTGGTGGATGATGATCAAGAAATCCGCGAGCTGCTGGAAGAGTACCTCACAAAATCGGGTTTCGATGTCTCTTCTGTTGGAGACGGTGTTGAATTAGAAACCCACCTGCAAAGCCAAGGTTATCCAGACCTGATTCTGCTCGATGTTATGCTCCCCGGTGACGATGGTTTTACCTTGTGTCAGCGAGTTCGAAAGCAATCTAATGTGCCAATCATCATGCTGACAGCGGTATCGGATGAAACCGATCAAATTATTGGTTTAGAAATTGGTGCCGATGATTACATTGCGAAGCCATTTAGTCCGCGCCAATTAATGGCTCGTATCAAAGCACTACTACGCCGTGTTCAAGTGGTGGATGACAAGCCAAGTGATGCACTGCCAAAGCAGATTATTTTTGGTGATTGGACGCTCGATACACTAGCGCATCGAATCTCCCACAATGAAAATTCAGAGGAAATGGATTTGTCGGGCAGTGACTTTTCTTTGTTAATGCTGTTCTTGACTCGTCCTAATGAAGTTCTCGACCGTGACACCATCTCTTTCGCCACCAGAGGCCGCGAAGCGCTGCCTTTTGAACGTGGTATTGATGTGCAGCTTAGTCGCCTGAGAAGTCGGTTGGGCGACAGTGGTAAATACCCTCACTACATCAAAACTATGCGCGGTAATGGCTACATTCTTGCTGTGCCGGTTCAGTATGAACACTAAGCATGACCTACTGTTAATGAAGTAATGCTAATAAAGTATTTCCAATGAAGTATTCCGGATGAAATATCTCGTATGAACTGGATGAGTTGGTTGAAACCAAATTCGTTAGTCGCAAGAACCTTATTGTTGACGCTGTTAGCCGTGGTGATAGCTCAAGGTATCGCAACGTCTATATGGTATAGCGAATCAAAACACAAAGAGCTGGAAGGGATTCGTTCTGCTTCGTCGAGCATGGCGAACATGTTTGCTTCAACGGTGACTTTTTTCCAATCTCTACCCGTCAAATATCGTCATATCGTGCTGGATCAAATCCGCAATATGGGGGGAACGCGTTTCTTCGTTTCTTTCAATAAAGAGGCTTTGATTGTCGAACCGATCCCTGATACCCGTTTAAAAACCGCCTCGATTGAAGCGATAGAAAGTGTTTTGAGTAGCAAACTCAATAAAGTGGCGTCAGTGCGGGTTGATTTTTCTCGTCCTGAACACCTTCGCTTGCTCAAAAATGACATATATTTAAGCGATCTCCCGCGATCTTGGGCACATCATACTTTAACGTTAGAGCCGCTGAATCCACCCATTCTGGTTGTACAAATCGAATTGACCAGTCACGAATGGGTATACATTGCGGCATTGTTGCCTGCTCCATATGTGAAACTCGACGATACGATTCTTGGCAGAGAGCAGGTGATCTTCTTAGTTTCTTCAACGCTTATTCTGCTGGTTCTAACTTACTTGATGATTCGTCGCCAAGTGCGTCCTCTGAAAAAGTTAGCAAGAGCAGCTAATGAGATGAGTATGGACATTCAGCAACCCCAACTGAAAGAAGAAGGGGCGACTGAACTGGTCACTGCAACCCGAGCCTTTAATCGCATGCAGCAACGGATTCGTCGCTATGTTGCCGACCGAGAGCACCTTTTTTCTGCGATCTCCCATGACTTAAAGACACCAATAACACGTCTAAGATTGCGTGCAGAGTTGTTGGAGAGTGAAGTAAAGAAAGACAAATTCAATAAAGATCTCGATGAGCTCGAGATGATGGTCAAAGGTGCTTTGCAAGCGGTAAGAGACACCGATCTACACGAGAATAATGCCATTATTGACCTCAATGAAATGGTGCTCTCTGTGATTGAATCTCATAACCAGTACCAAACAAAGGTAGAGTTCGAGCCGGTCGTCATTGAGCCATTGGTCGCGAAACCACTGGCGATTAAGCGTGTACTGACCAACTTAATCGACAACGCAGTTAAGTATGGTTCATCTGCCGTAGTGGAAGTTAGTGGTGATGAGCTTTGGGTGGTCGTGACTATTCAAGACCGTGGTAATGGCATTCCTGAAGACAAGTTAGAGTTGGTTTTTGAACCCTACTTTAGGCTTGCAACCGACGACCAAGGGCACGGTTTAGGGCTCGGGATCTGTCGAAACATTCTGCATGGACACGGCGGAGATCTCATTGTTCGCAACTCCTCTCATGGTGGCCTAGAAGCCAAAGTCTATATACCAAGAGGCTTAGAAGTATAATGTAACAATTGTGTTACATAAGTCTTACCTTTTGTTTCAATCCTAAAAATCAAAATAAGTAGACTCTTTATTGAACCGGACGTCGAGTCCGCTAAACATGGAAGATTATAATGAAAATCAATAAAACCCTACTTACTCTATCTCTTCTTGCTGCCTCAACATTTTCTCAAGCTGGTGAAGTGGAAGTGCTTCACTGGTGGACTGCCGGTGGCGAAGCGAAATCCGCTGCGGTACTGAAAGAGATGATTGAAGAACAAGGCCATACGTGGAAAGACTTTGCAGTGGCTGGTGGCGGCGGTGAAAGTGCGATGACCGTTTTAAAAACGCGAGCAGTATCAGGCAACCCACCATCTGCAGCGCAGATCAAAGGTCATGATATTCAGGAGTGGGGTGGTTTAGGTTTTCTAACGTCTCTCGATGCAACAGCGAAACAAGAACAGTGGGATGAACTACTACCAGAAGTAGTGACTAAAGTGATGAAGTGGGATGGCGAATATGTCGCAGTTCCTGTCAACGTTCACCGTGTTAACTGGCTTTGGGCTAACCCTGTTGTTTTAGAAAAGTCAGGCGTTACGGTTCCAACTACGTTAGATGAGTTCTTTGTTGCTGCAGACAAGATTAAAGCGGCTGGCTTCATTCCACTGGCTCATGGTGGTCAACCTTGGCAAGACGCGACGGTATTCGAAGCCGTGGCACTTGATGTACTAGGCAGTGAAGATTACAACAAAGCGTTCGTTGAGCTTGATATGGACGTGTTATCTGGCGACAAAATGGTGGAAGTGTTCACCAAGTTCAAAAAGATGCGTGACTACATCGACAGCAACTCTCCAGGTCGTGATTGGAACGTAGCAACTTCAATGGTTATCAATGGCGAAGCCGCGATGCAAATCATGGGTGACTGGGCTAAAGGTGAATTTACTGCGGCAGGCAAAGTACCGGGTAAAGACTACATCTGTGCACCAGCTCCAGGTACTGACGGCCAATTTACCTTCAATATCGATAGCTTTGCGTTTTTTGAGTTAAGCGACGAAGAGAACCAAAAAGCGCAACAAGACCTAGCGAAAACCATTCTTACCAAAGATTTCCAAGAAGTCTTCAACCTTAACAAAGGTTCAATCCCTGTACGTCTCGATATGGACATGTCTAAATTCGACCAATGTGCGTTGGATTCAATGGCAACCTTCAAAGCGAGTGCTGAATCTGGCGATCTTGTTCCGAGTATGGCTCACGGCCTAGCGACAACAAGCTACGCTCAAGGCGCTATCTATGACGTAGTGACCAACTTCTTCAATGATAAAGATGCCGATCCTAAACAAGCGGCAGCTAAGTTAGCTAAAGCAGTGAAAGCCGCTATCTAATCTAACTTGATAAGCAACGCACAACGCACGTGAGTGACGGGATGTGTTGCTTTATCGAACCCCCAGGGTGGGTAGGCTCGTAGGGAGTCTATCTGCTCTTCACTTCTAATTCTGATATGCGTGATGCTGATGTGGTGCCGAAAGGTAAGCCATTGGCTCGATTGTGCAACAAGGATAAGTTATGGAGCATGTTTTGACTGAGTCGACTCCAAAATCCACAAGGAGCCAGCCTGCGCCAAAACCAAGTTTTGCTGACAGGTTGCAACATTGGTTACCTAAAATAGTACTGGCGCCGACCGCGTTAGTGACCGTGGTGTGTATCTACGGCTATATATTTTGGACGGCAGCGCTGTCGTTCACCAACTCTCGATTTCTGCCGAGCTTTAACTTCGTTGGTTTAACCCAATATGAAAAGCTGATGGATAACGATCGCTGGATCACCTCAATCACCAACCTCGGTTTGTTTGGTTTTCTATTCATGGCGATTGCTATCTTGTTAGGTGTTGGTTTGGCCGTATTGCTTGACCAGAATATCCGCCAAGAAGGGGCGATTCGAACTATCTATCTTTACCCAATGGCGCTGTCATTCATCGTGACGGGTACCGCTTGGAAATGGATTCTTAATCCAGGTCTTGGCATTGAAAAGCTGATGCAAGACTGGGGATTTACTGACTTCAAATTTGATTGGCTAGTCGACTCTGAAATGTCGGTCTATACCTTGGTTATCGCGGCACTTTGGCAGTCTTCAGGGTTCGTGATGGCGATGTTCTTAGCGGGTCTTCGCGGTATCGATTCTTCAATCATCAAAGCGGCACAAATTGATGGGGCAAGCTTACCCACTATCTATCTCAAAATTATTTTACCTTGCTTGCGCCCTGTGGTTTTCAGTGCGGTGATCATTACGTCACACATTGCGATTAAGAGCTTCGACCTTGTGACCGCAATGACGGCAGGTGGTCCCGGTTATTCATCGGATCTTCCTGCGCTATTTATGTACGCACACTCCTTTACTCGTGGTCAAATCGGCCTTGGTGCTGCCAGTGCCATGATGATGCTTGCCGGTATCTTAGCGATTCTCGTGCCTTACCTTTACTCTGAACTTAGGGAGAAAAAGTCATGATGAATAACATCAACTTTGCTCGAATCTTTATTTATTCAGCACTGCTTTTCTTCTGCTTGGTGTATTTAATGCCACTGTTCGTAATGGCGCTGACGTCATTCAAAACTCTGCCTGACATCAAGGCGGGTAACTTAATGAGCTTGCCGAAAGAGTGGGTGTTCGATGCTTGGTATAAAGCGTGGGATACCGCCTGTACGGGCGTGAAATGTGAAGGCATCAAAGGCTACTTCTGGAACTCGTTCCAAATGGTGATTCCTGCGGTTGCGATTTCAACATTGTTGGGTGCATTCAATGGCTATGTCGTGACGAAATGGCAGTTCCGAGGATCGAACCTGTTCTTTAGCTTGTTGTTGTTTGGTTGCTTCATCCCATTCCAAGTGGTGCTTTTACCAATGGCAACCATGCTTGGCAAGATGGGCTTAGCGAACACAACCATCGGCTTGGTGATTGTGCACGTTATCTATGGCATGGCGTTTACGACGCTGTTTTTCCGTAACTTCTACATCTCGATTCCTGATGAATTGATCAAAGCGGCAAAGCTTGATGGTGCTGGCTTCTTTACCATTTTCTTCAAGATCTTATTACCGATCTCGACACCTATCATCATGGTGACAGTGATCTGGCAGTTCACCGCAATCTGGAATGATTTCTTGTTCGGAGTAGTCTATTCCGGTTCAGAAACTCAGCCGATCACCGTGGCATTAAACAACCTAGTCAACACCAGTACTGGCGTTAAAGAATATAACGTCGACATGGCTGCCGCGATCATCGCCGCGCTGCCAACGCTGTTGGTGTATGTCTTCGCAGGAAAATATTTTGTTCGTGGCCTAACGGCAGGATCAGTAAAAGGATAATTACCCATGGCAACATTAGATTTAAAACAGATCCGTAAAACCTATCGCAACGCGGACAACGAAACGTTAAAGGGCATCGACATCAGTATCGATTCGGGGGAATTTTTGATACTTGTCGGCCCTTCGGGGTGTGGGAAATCCACCCTAATGAACACCATCGCTGGGCTCGAGAATATTAGCTCGGGTGAGATTGTAATTGATGGTGTAGACGTGGCGCAGGTAGAACCTAAAGATCGCGATATTGCGATGGTATTCCAGTCGTACGCGCTTTACCCAAACATGACGGTACGCGGCAATATCGCTTTCGGTTTGAAGATCCGTAAGATGCCACAGCAAGAGATTGATGCAGAGGTAAACCGAGTAGCGGAAATGCTGCAAATCGAACAGTTGCTGGATCGTAAACCGTCGCAACTTTCTGGTGGTCAGCGTCAACGTGTCGCGATGGGGCGCGCCTTGGCTCGTCGTCCTAAGCTGTATCTGTTTGATGAGCCGCTTTCTAACTTGGATGCCAAGCTGCGTGTTGAAATGCGTCACCAGATTAAACGTCTGCATCAGAAGCTCAACACCACGATCGTTTATGTAACCCATGATCAGATCGAGGCTATGACTCTGGCGGATCGCATCGCAGTAATGAAAGACGGTGAACTGCAGCAGTTAGGCACACCACAAGAGATCTACACCAAGCCAAACAACATGTTCGTAGCGGGCTTTATGGGCTCACCATCAATGAACTTCATTAAAACCATGGTGGACTTGGATGATGAGCACAACCCGATCATCAAAGTGGTGGGTACTGCCGAACAAGAACATCACATCCGATTGCCACAGAGTATGCGTGACCAAGATGGCAAAGAGTTGGTGATAGGGCTACGTCCTGAGCATATTACTGAGCAGCCAAGTGATGATGTTTCTGCTTCAACAAAACTAGACTTACAGCTAGAGGTATTGGAACCGACAGGGCCAGATACTATCGCGATGGTCAAAGTTAACGACCAAGAAGTGGCGTGTCGTTTGTCGCCAGAGTTTGAAGTGTCGGTTGGGCAAATGGCACCGCTTCATTTTGACTTATCAAAGGCTGTATTCTTCGATGCTCAAACCGAAGCGAGAATCGAATTCTAACTTCTAACGTCTAGTTGCTGAGTTAGTTTAACAATCAAAGTTCATGTCTAAATCAAAGGCAGTATCACCAACTAGTAATAAGTAATGTGATGCTGCCTTTTCGTTGTCTATACTTGCTTTTTATCCCTTATAAAAACAGAGGGATAAACGATATATATGCTTCTACTGCAATAATATCTTGATTTAGTATCCCTTAGCTCTATAAAGCTGACGTAGAAACGCGTAGGATCACACTACTTTAGACCAAAAACTAGGTTGCACCTTGGTGCATAAACAGAAGAATACATGAAACTAACAGCAAAACCAGCGGCGAATAACGCTTTACTTATTTCTATTACGACACCGGATTTTAAAGGTGACGAAGCAAAAGAGTCTCTTGCCGAACTTGCTCGCTTAGTGTCAACCCTAGGGTTTAAAGTCGTCGGTACGCAATCGCAGCACCATAACTCATCTCAAAGACAGAATGTGTTGGGTGCAGGTAAGCTTGCCGAAATTGCACATCTAACTGGTTACCAAGGCTCTATTGAAGAAGCTGAAGATGAAGATTTTATTGATGAGTCGTTTGATTTTAGTTCTGAAATCGATGAGCTAGATTTTGATGATCTTCCAACGGGCAACTTCCAATACGGTGCCGCTGATGTTGTGGTATTTGACTGTGATTTAAGTCCATCTCAAATGCGTACTGTTGAGGCGAGTTTGGGTGTGGAAGTATTTGACCGTACTGGCATCATCATCGAAATCTTCAGCCGTCACGCTCGTACTCGTACTGCTCGTCTGCAAGTTGATATCGCTCGTCTAAACTATTTAGTTCCACGACTGCGTGAAACGGCTGAGGGTGATAAAGAGCGTCAAATGGGTCAGGGCGCAGGTGAAACTTCACTAGAGCTAGACCGTCGTAACGTACGTGACCAAATTGCTGCGCTTAAGCGTGAGCTAGTAAGCGTACAAGATGAAATGAAGACCAGACGCACAAGGCGCGCGGAGCTTTTCACTGTTGCTTTAGTTGGCTACACCAATGCCGGTAAGTCTTCGATGATGCGTGCAATGACCGCAACCGAAGTGGTGGGTGAAGATAAACTGTTCGCAACGCTAGATACTACGGTTCGTGCACTTCAGCCGATTACTCAGCCACGTATCTTGGTTTCAGACACGGTTGGTTTCATCAAGAAACTGCCACACGATCTGGTTGCTTCATTCCACTCAACGCTAGCAGAAGCGCATGATGCTTCACTGCTTTTGTATGTCGTTGATGCTTCTGACGTTTCGTTCCGAGCTCAGCTTGATGTCGTACACGACGTATTAGCACAAGTGGGCGTTGAAGGTAGCGAAAAACTATTAGTGCTGAATAAGTGCGATAGATTGACTGAAGAACAGCAATTAGAGCTGATCGAAGAATTCCCAGATGCAATGCTAACGTCGACTCGTGATCCGTTAGATATCACGAAACTGCACAAGTACATCGTTGGTGTTGCTGAAGAAGGCATGATCGAAGAAGAGATCACTATCCCTTATTCTGGACAAGGCATCATCGGTGAGATTCGCTCAAACATGAGTGTGGTTAAAGAAGAGTACGATTACGAACACATCAAATTAACGGTTCGTTCAAGCGCTATTGATTTAGCGCGACTGAAAAAGCGTATGCAAAACTCTTAATCGTCTATCAAATTTAGATAAGAACACCTAAAGAAAAAGCGACCTAAGTGGTCGCTTTTTTTATTCGTTGAGCCTAGCTAATTTAAGTTTAGCTAAGTCATGAGTCACTTAAGCCATTCTTTGAGTTGGCTTCCAGCGTGCGAGTTCAGGATCAAGCTTAATGCCCTGTGAGGTCAGCAAGTTAACGCGAGCCAAGTAGGCTGCGCCATGCATTAGGTGTTTTGCTAGATCAACGGCATTACGCTGTTGGTAATCGTCTAGATAGCTGTCTTTTGCCCATGCGTTGAATGCGCCAAGTGCAGGGCCTGCCCATACTTGGTAATCCATCTCACGACCTTGTTCACCTGTATTTGACCAACGGCTAGAAAGCCCTAAGTACCAACGGAAGATCAACGCCATTTTACGCTTCGGGTTGCCTTCAGCTCGTTCGATTTGTTTAGGGTCTCGCTCGTTAAAGTGAGCCACAGTTCCCGCCCAAATGTCATCCAGTGTTGAACGGAATACTTGCTTCTCTAACTTCAGGCGTTCTTCTGCTGGAATCGCTTCAATTGAATCGTAACGCGTGTATAGCTCGTATAGCTTGTTTGCACGCATTGGGAACAAGGTGCCGCGTTTAACCACTTGCAGTTTCACACCCATTTCGAACATGTCTGCCGCCGGGGCCATAGTCACGTCAGCCATTTCAGTTGTCGAAAGCAGCTTACGTGTGTGTTCGCTCGCGCCAGCCTCAACACACGCTTGGTTGATTGAACCAGTAACAATGTAAGCAGCACCCATGTTAAACGTCGCTAGAGCAGCGTCAGGCGTACCTACGCCACCACCACAACCGACACGTAGTGGAGTTTTGAATTGGTACTGTGCTTGGATTTGCTCTTTCAGGGCAAGAATCGTTGGCAGTAGGGTAACCAGTGGACGGTTATCGGTGTGACCACCAGAATCGGCTTCTGCAGTAATGTCATCAGCCATAGGAACCAGCTGTGCCAGTTCCATCTGTTCTGCTGTGATTCGGCCTTCATCAACCAAAGCTTGCAGCATTTTAACTGGAGCTGGTTGCATGAACTTACTTGCAACTTCAGTACGGCTTACCTTAGCAATAACTTTGTTGCCAATCTGAATCTCACCTTGTGCATCGCGGCTAAGGCCCGCGGCACGGTAGTGAACGATCTGCGGTGTTAAACCTAAGAAGGCTGAAGCCTCAACGGTTTTCACTTTGTGCTTCAAAAATAGTTCAACACTGCCGCGCTCTAGAGCGGGTTCGCTTGGGCTGTGAATCAGGTTAAACGCGTAAGGGCCGTTTGGCAGTGCTGCTTGAATACGGTTGATCGCTTGCTCAACGCGAGATGGGATTAAGCCCGCCGCGCCAAATGAACAAAGAATGCCAGCTTGGCCAAGCGCAATCACCAACTCTTCAGATGAAATGCCGTTTGCCATTGCGCCTGCGTAGTACGCGTATTTCACACCGTGGCAGCGGCGAAAATCTTCGTCGCCTAGGCTTTGTGTACCAAGAGCTGGAGCAAATGCGCTAACAGGTTGGTTGTTCGCTGAACTTGCTGAATCGCCCGATGTAATTTCCGCTTGTTGGCTAACACCTAACCCTTTTTCTGGGTGGTTCACGACGTAACAAGCAAGGCTTAAGTCTTTTAATATTGTCGACATTGCCGCGTTATCAAAGCGAGTTGTGCTCTCTTCGATCTGCCAAGGCCACGGAGATAGCTTTTCGTTATTGATAGTGGTTTGAGTTGTCATAATTATTTCTTTCCTAGATCCGTGTCAGGCTTATGCTTCTTCGATACAAATTGCGATGTCTTTCACTTCGTAAATACGCAGGCCATCTTTGCTCAGGTTTGCGTCGCCAACGATGATGCGTTTGCCGTCTTCGTCTTTGATTGCAGTGATGTGTACATCCAGTGACATCTGTTTGTTCAGAGGGTTAATCTGACCACGGTATTTCCATTTCACTTCAGATTGGATTTGACCAAACTTCGGATTGCGGAAGCCAGCGCCAAGGTCTTTGTTTAGCGCATAGGTTTGCATCAGTTCGATGATCGCTTCGACACCTAGAGAGCCTGGCATTACCGGATCTTGATGGAAGTGGAACTGGAAGAACCAATCGCTCGGGTCAATCGTACGCTCTGCGTATAGGTAACCTAGGCCATCTTTACCACCATCGCTGGTGATCTGCACAGTATCGATAAAGTTCAAACGACCGCCTGCCAGTTGGTAGTGCTCTTGCACTTCACCAGCAGCAGAAATAGGTGCATTGAAGTAACGCGTTGTTTTGTCTAGCAGGTTGATGTTTACATCCGGTGTGCGGTTGTTATCAACGTGCCAAGGGTGAGTCACTTTACCGTTGTCCAAACCAAGTTGGTCTTTCAGTGCTGCGCCTTTGAAGTAACCAAATACCGCTGTACCTTGGTAGAAAGGCACGCCGTCAGTACTCAGTTCGAAGCTGAAGCTCTGTACGATGTTGGTGCCCATCATTACTGTTGAAAGCAGACGAGAATCGTTGGTGATCGTTTTGCCACGCAAGTCGACGTTACGCAGCATTTTGCCGCTACCATCTAGGTTGCGGAAAAACAGTTCTTCACCTGGGAAGCCCAGAGTTGTGCCCATGTAGCCAGAGATGAAGCCGTTTGGCTGCAGTGAAATCTCCATCAATACCGAGTAAGGCATTAGGGTCTGGTGGCTGTTTTCATCAAAGTACCATGCATTTTCTGGCACTTCGTACTCTGCGATACACGATGAAGGCTTCTTGAAGTCGCCACGCTTACCGTCGATCTCAACCACACGAGTGGTTAGCTGCAAGTCGCCACACGGAGTACGTGGTGGAATCATGCCACGGTAGATAGAGAAATCAGGACCGAAACATTTCTCGATATCACCCGTTGCGAATTCGAACATGTGGTAAGGCGTGAATGGAACCGTATCGGGTGTGCGGTTCGGGTAATCAGGCGTTACCGGAGCTTCAACGTGTTGAAGAGGAACCACACCTTTATTTGGCGCTGTTGCTAGGTCTTCAATTTGCGCCATGAGTGGTGCATTCGCTGAAGCCTGTTGATTCATTGCTGGTGTATGGCCCAAGTTTTCGATAACAGGGGTCGCGACAGATGTTTCTAAAGAAGGTAGGTAACGAGTACATTCGTCGTCTTCTTTGATCATCACACCCAAGTTTTGGAAATCAACAATCACTTTGCCGTTCAGTAAAATATCGATGTTAGCTTTCGCGTATGGGCGAGGGCTTAGACCAATCTCAGTCACTTCCATGCGGTAAGTCAGCTCTGCCGATTGTGGTAGCACTTGTCCACGACAACGTACTTGTTGAGGGGCATTTTCAAGCGGTTGGAAACGACCATTTTGAACAAGCGTGTGCATGCCAAGGTGCATCATGAAGAATTGCAGTAGTTGACCACAACCTTCTGCCATCAAAGATCCAGCCATTACTGAGTCATCTTTGAAGTGACAAGGGAAGTACCAATGCTCAGGCTCTAGCTGCTTGTGACCTTCAATTAAGCCAAGCCCCCATGTGCCGCCTTGCGGTTCAACACGGCTTACTTTTTCGATCATCATGAACTTCTCTGAGCTAAAGCATAGAGAAGGCTGGTGGCGATCAGATTGGTGAGTCGAGCCAAAACACTCTGCGATGTTTGCAGTCAGCAGGTGGCGCAGTTCTTGGTGGTTAAACTGAGTTTTAGGGCAGTGCAACATAGGGTCGAAGCGTTGCTTAGTTGCCAGTTTACGAGCCTTGATTTCATCTTCAGTGTGAATCACACCTTTGCCGTCTGCTAGCTCTTCGTCAGTGAAGAAGCCTGCGCAACCGTTATCCATTTTCAGGATCATCTTGTCGCCAACGAAACACTCGTACGAGAAGAAGAACAGCAGCGTGTCGCCATTGCGAGCAAAGTTATTGATTGAGATATCGTAACGCAGCGTATCGCCACCACGAGGCAAGTCGCCAAGGAAGGTCAGTGTGCAATCAAGTAGGCGATAAACACGTTCGCCTTTGTTTTCAAAATCAATGCCTAGGTAGCTGATCAGCATTAGGTCACACTGACCAGATTCAACCGCCACTGCCCAAGGGATCTGACCATCAACAAGATACGGCGCATCAACTGGGATGTCGTATTCGGTGGTCATGGTGCTTGGCTTGTACTCGTTAACGGTCGCGTTGAGCTTAGTCACACGAGATACCAATAGGTAGTCGGTGGTTGGCAAGCGAACGCGGCGCGAGTAGCTATCGATGATCGCGTAATCAGGGCCAAATACGTTGGCGATGTTGCCTTCAGCGTATTCAACCAGATCATCATAATCCCAGATACATGGCTTACGGATAGGTTTTACTGGTGCTGGCGTCGCAATTACGTTTACTGGCGTTGACTGAACCTGAGCTAGTTGAGCTTGAACAGGCTGAGCTGGCGTTTGTTGGCCAGTCGTTTGTTGACTATTTGTTTGTTGGCTAGTCGTTTGTTGAATCAGGGCATTGCTATCTAAACCAGACGTAACTGCGTTTAGCTGCGCTTTCAATAGCGCATCAGCCATTTGCATGCCTTGGGCGCGAGTGTGCAGGAATGCTTTGTGTACTTGCTGCGCTGCTGCGTCCGTATTAGCGTCGATATTCGATACGCCATTTTTAGCGGATAAGACATGAGTCATATTGCTGTGGTTACCTGTTAGCTGACTGTGGCGAGTTGGCGCCAGAGTAGGGGATACTGATGTAGGAGTTTCGATTATTGGCTCTACCGCGTTCTGCGCTAGTGCTTTCTTCTCTGACTCTTTTTGCGCAAGGGCTGCTTGAATGCTTGCGGTCGTTGGAACCGACGCCACTCTTGCTGCTTGTTTACCAGAAGCTTTCTGTTGAATTGTTGCCAAGTTGGTCACTGGGGTTTGGGCAATATGTTGATAAATATCGCGGCCACCAAGAGTCACTTGCTTAACCAATTGACGTTTAGCATCACTCGCCAGTTCACTGCTTAAACGAACCGATAGTGATTGAGATTCAACACTCGATTGGCTTAGTAGCAGCTGTGAGCATTGTCCTTCGCTGATGTTGGCAACAATCGCGCTCTTAGAGCTGACATTTGGATTCAGAGACTCAAGGTTCAGGTTGAGCAGACCGTGTAGTAGACTGGCCATGCCAGAAGCTGCAGAGCAGTGCCCAACACGTTGACTCGCTTGAGTTGTCTTAGCGCTGCTTCCTAGATTGATAGGTGTTTGCTCTTGTGACAAAGACTCTGATGCATGGTTAAGCTCAAGCAGAGAAATATCATTCGAGCTCATACCAACTTGAGTCAGTAACTCATCAGAAACGGCGTTGCTATACTCGCTTGAACCAAAGGCCAATGCGTTGATGCTGCCGTAAGCCGTGTCTTGGTTGTGCGCTACTCGGTTTTCTTCAACAAGAACAATCGCACCTGCGCCTTCACCGACATTCCAACTGCCGTCTTGCGGTTGTCCGAATTTTGGAGCAAGTGACACTGGGCTGACGCTGTTCTTCAGAATCACATGTTCTGCACTGCCGCTTAGGTCAACGGCTGCAATCACGACTGCGTCCATTGATTCTTGCGACATTAGGTTTTGCGCGACATCGATACAACGAGCAACCGACTGTTCAGCGGCTGAAATCGTAAACGCAGGGCCGTTAAAGTTCCACAATGAAGAGATACGCGAAGCCATGATATTGCCGATGAAACTGGTGTATTGGTTCAGCTTGGCTGCGTCCATCACACTGTCCATCGCGATGGTTTCTAGCGATTGGTATTCGTCTTGTGTTAGCTCAATACCCATGTTGGCAAAGCTGTCAGCCAGTTGGCTATGCAGGTTTACGCGTCCACGGAATTGGTGCATCTCAAGCTCTGTTTCCATCGCAACTAAAACCGCAACCTTTTGGCCCGCCACAAGCTTGGCATCTTTAATGGCTTCGTCTGCAACTTTCATCAGTAGCAACTGCTGAGAGATCAAACGGTCATCTTCATTAGGCGGTACTTTGAAGCGTAGGAAATCGAGACCGAATTGATCGATATACGCTCCGTTTGGAATACCGTGTAAACCAAACTGATTCAGTAGTTCTGGATGTTGGTCTAAGCCTTTCCAGCGTTTCTTAGGCAAAGCAATGAAAGCATCGTTGTTGGTCTCAATCGCAGTGCTTAGCGCATTGATGCTTTGCAGAGAACCGAAGTGAGACGCGAGGCCAGTAATGCTTAAATTAGACGGCTGTAGGCTTGGAGACGCTGACTCTAGAGTCTGGTTTACATGACTCGTGTCTGAATACGCTTCAAGCAGTAAGTGAGCGTTACAACCACCGAAACCAAATACAGAAACACCCGCACAGCGCTCTGGGTTGCCCGCTTTGCTTGGCCAAGGTTGAACCTGTGTTGGCAGAGTCTGTGAGCCAAATAAACCTTCTGGTGAAGATAGCGGCTTGTCCAAGTTAATACTTGGCGGAAGCACACCTTCTTTCATCGCAAAGATCATCTTCATGATCCCCGGCATGCCTGCCGCAGTCAGTAAGTGACCGAGGTTTGACTTCGCAGAGCCAATCAATGGCGGGTTAGAACCATTCAATTTGTCAGCAAAGAAACGCTCCATTGAGGTTAACTCAACCTTGTCACCTAATGGTGTGCCGGTTGCGTGACATTCAATCACTTCAATGCTATCTGGTGATAAGTTCGAAGCCTCGTAAGCGCGTTCAAAGGCTTGTACTTGTCCTTTGCTATTTGGGCTTAATACGAACTGGCCACGGCCATCGTTCGACAAGCCAATACCGCTGACGACTGCGTAAATGTTGTCGCCATCACGCTCTGCATCAGCTAAGCGTTTTAGGACTAAAACACCGGCACCTTCGCCAGCAAACAAACCTTTACTGTTGCTATCAAACGGAACCGACACACCGTGGTCAGGGTAAGCGTGGAAAATGGAAAAACCCATGTTGATAAAGAATGGGTCAGCACCTGATACCGCGCCTGCCAACATCATGTCGGCTTTGCCCGTGTTCAAGTAATCACACGCTAACTTCAATGAATACACTGAACTTGCACATGCTGCATCTAGGCTAAGTTGCACGTTGCCTAGACCCAATGCATCAGCCACTAACTTAGAGGCATTATGTGCTGCAGCACCATTGATAGGGTTGAGGTCTTGCGCGGTTTCATTGGTTGGTAGCAGTGAAAACTGGTCATTAACCAATTTATCTTTAAGTGCTTTCTCGACCACCGAGTGATACATCGGCAGAAACAGGTCGTTTGAACGTGTGGTTGGGAACGAAAGGGCACCCATGATCACGCCTGTGCGCTCTAAAACATCGGCATTTAAATTAATGCCTGCGTCGACTAACGCCTTACGACTTGTGTCCAAAGCCCATAGGAAGCTTTGATCTACGCCGTTAAATGATTCTGCTGTTAAGCGGTAGCCATTGCTATCGAAATTGAAGTTTTCGATGTAGCCGCCTTTGTCACAGTAAAAGCGGTCTGACTCACCTTGCACGCCCTGATAGCTTTCAGGTTTAGCACCTAACTTTTCAGCGCTTAATGTGGTCCGAGAATCTTTTTTATCCAGCAAGTTTTGCCAAAAGTCTTTTGGCGTATCAGCTTCTGGGTATTGGTTAGCAATACCGACAATCGCGATCTTATTGCACTTCACTTGCTGCTTATTCTTAGCTTGAGCTTGATATTGAGATGGCTTCGATTGAGAACTCATACTAGCTCTCCTTGATAATTCACTGCGCTGCCTTGAGATAAACCGCTTAATTGCTTAGCTGCGGTGATCTGTTGTTCTAGCCCTTGGATAAGAGGCTCGACAGACAGTGGAATTTGATGAGTAATGAGCTGACCAATGCACTTGATGAGCGTGACAACATCGTCACCGCCTTTGGCATTGGAAGCGATTGTGCAGTACTGGTCGGCTACGTCGTCGCTACGATTGATCTTGTCGATCAATGTGCTGGTTTGACGATCGGCACCCACTTCAACAAACAGACGAGCACCTTGTTGACGCGCACTCTGGATCAACGCGGTGAAATCTAACGTCGAACAGAAAGTGTCGGCAATCGAAAGGGCGATGCTGTCGCTGTCGATATTGATTGGTGCGCCAGTCGGTAGACCTGCTGCGCTGATAAAGCGGATATGCTTTGGCAATTCGTCGAACAGTGGTTGCGTGTAAAACTCACGCACTTGGCTATGTTGGCTCAACGCTGGTGTGGTGTGCATTGCGGTAACACGATTCGCGGCAATGCCACGTTTACCCAGTTTCTTGAGTAGTGCACGACATGTGCTTTCACAACCGGCTAGCACGCAAGTGTCACCTTGGATGATAGCGAGATAAGCACGTGGAAACTCTGGCAACAGAGCCTCAATCGCTTGCGCATCACTGCGAACTACAAAGCTATTCCATTGGATGCTTTCGTCGCTGTTTAGCTGCCAATCTTGACGTACTGCGGTGAGTTCGCCAGAAATAGCCGTGGTGAAAATAGGGCTAGTTTGAGTCATCTCAATCAGCGCATGTGGGTTTTTCCAAACATTTAAGCTGGCCCACATGGATGCCTCGCCCTTGGAGTAACCCAAAGCGAAATCTGGCTGCACTTTGAATTCATCACATAGCAGTTGTGTTAACAGATAACTGCTGCCCACACCAGCAATTGCCAGCTCACTGAGCGACATTTCTTGCGAGTCTTCGGCGTAGGTTTTGTCAGCCTGCAGCATCTCTTTCAAGTTACCTTCACGTTCTAAACGAGCAAATAACTGTGGGAAATGGTGGTGAAATTCGCGCAACATGCCGGGATAAACTGTGCCAACACCAGGGTAAACAAATGCAACGCCACCTTTGCTTTGAGGCATCGGCGAGAAACAACTGCCCGCTGGGGTTTTGTATTGGCTATTGTCCGCCATTACTTTTGGCAACGCATTTTCTAGCGCAGTGCTCTCTTGTATTGCAGCCTCAATTGAAGCGGCTTGAATCACGATGTTCGCACCACGGCCAGCATTGTGCTGAACGCTTTGGAAGTGACTTAGGTTTGAATGCATTAAGGTAGCGATAGCAAGTTCACGGTCTGCCGATTCGTTAACGCATTTAAGATCTTCTATTAACGAGGTTAATTGAGAAACCAATTCGGCTTGTTTGTTGCCTGAAACCACAAACATCAAACGCTCGCTGGATAGCAATGGTTTTGGTTCTTGCAAACCGGTCGCTTGAGTCAATATCAGGCTGGTGGATTGTTGGCTATCGTCATTGAAAGTTAACGCAGTAACACGTGCTTTGTTCGGCTCAGTGAACCAATAAGAGCTCGGTAATGAATGGCTCGGCAATGAACGGCTCGATATCGCATTAACCATATTCAACAATTCATCAAACTGCTGCGAAGCAGATAGGGCTGAGTATTGCTGTTGATGATTTAAGTCTGAAATGGGACGGCGTGACATATCCAGAGCAAGCTGAACGCTATCTCCATTATCTAGATCGAGAGCTTCGACAAAACCCGCTAAATTTGCGTGTGGGTGAATCTTATTCTGAGCAGCATTCAGCGCACTTAACATCAACAATGATGGTGAGTGAGAATCCAAACAGAGTTTAACAGCAGTGCCTTGATTTACAGTCTCAATCGCACGGCTAAGTGCTTGATTAAAATCGCCATCAACCACAACAGTTATCATGTCTGGGAACGAGGGGAATAAGTCGGCAGAAAGCTCAGCCGCGTTTGCTGGCTGAGCTAAAAGAGCGATGCGCAATGGCATCGCTTTATTAGAAGGAACAGTCACTATGATAATTGCTCCTTTTCTGGGTTCTTAGTCGCCTCTTTCTTCGATACTGCTGAGCTAGACTTCGGCAAAAATGCGTCGTTTAAGCTCTTGCTGATGGTGACTTTTGCACCTTTCATTACTGCGCTTAAACGACCATCTTGGTGGTAAAGCGAGATATCAGCTTGCAGCGAACGAGCCGTGCTTTTTATCACGCTCAGCTCTAGCCAACCTTGGTCACCATTGTGCATCGGTGCGTAACAAATAAACTCACCGATTGCAGACGGTAGGCTTGCCGCGCCGTATTTCAATCGAGCCCATACCAGCATTGCTTGCAACAGATAATCTTCAGCAAATGGCTGGCTATCGCCAAAGCCTTGCTTAGGAATAAATGCTCCGCAGTCGCTGTTTTCAATCTGGGGCAACTGGCATTGAGCCAATAAACCTAAGTCGTCAAAGTGTTCGACTGAGGTAATACCTTGCAATCTTGGTCCATGAAACAGAGTGCCGTCACTGTATATAGCTTGTGCCGTTGTCACAGGTGCTGAAGTGCTGGCTTCAAAACGCTTTTCTGACGCTTGTTGAACATCTTCAGACACTTGCACAGAGGCAACTTGCAATTGAGCTTGATACTGTGGTCGCCCTTGGCAACTGATCACCGCTTTTAGCTGATCTTTTGATTTAGCATCAGAAGAAAGAACCAGTTTCAGCTCTTGCACTTCATCAGTATCAAAAATTACACCCTTAAGCAGTTTGTAGTTGTGAACGCTAACGTTCACACCTAACAGTTGCTCTGCGATTTCACGCATCCATTGGATGGCACACACTGTCGGTAACACTGGGTTACCGGCAATGCAGTGATCTTGAATGAAAGGCAATGCCTTCGGGTCAAGATGACGTGTCACAGTGATGCTTGTATTCAGCGGACTCTTTGCAAGATGCACAGACTCCGCATTAAGCTTTTTTACAGCAGCTTCCTTGTTGTCAGAACCTTGCATGCTCGTACCAACCAACAGTTGAATACCAGTTTCGTTCAGTAGTTGAGAGCTAAACAGCTCTGCACCCGCCTGAAGAGGAATCACGTACACACCGCGCTCTGTAAACATACGTTTCAGTGCTGCGTTTACCATGCCACCGTCCCACGGTCCCCAGTTGAAGCTCATCACTTTTGCTTGAGGGTTGCGCGCAGACAATTGTAAAGCCGCTTTGTTTAGGATCTCGTTAGACATCGAGTAGTCACTTTGGCCTGTGTTTCCGTAGAAACCCGCTGCCGAAGAGAACATCGCAATCAGTTTTAGTTTGCTGCTTTCAAGACCGCCAAGAACCGCTTCTAGTCCGCCCACTTTCGTGCCGTAAACCATGTTCAGTTCATCAAGCGTTTTGTCTTGAATGTGTTTGTCAGCCAGTACACCTGCACCGTGGATAAGGCCTGTGATGCCTTCGAAATTTGCCAACGTTTTTGCTACTGACTCATGGTTCGATACATCTAGGCTTAGGTATTCAGCGCTCGCGCCAATCTCGTTGAAAGCGGCAAGTGCTGCGTTGATTTCAAGGCTGCTCAATACCGGTTTTAGCAAGGCATCAACTTTTTTCGGCGTTGGTTTGTCACCTGTTGCTTGTAGGTGAGCAATAGCCGCTGGTTTTAGCTCTTTCTCTTGCTTGCCCTGTGCCCACTGAGGTAGCTCAGCTGAAGTAATATGCTTACTACGACCTGCAAGAATGAAATGAGACTTACATTGCTTAGCAAGCGTCAGTGCACATTCAAACGTCACGCCTTTAGCGCCACCAGTTACGAGAACTTTGTCGCTCTTGGTGAGTTGAGCGCCTGTGTTCTTCGTTTGTGCAGCTCCTGGTGTTGCCGCAATCAATGTTGCACGACCAGATTCACCGTTTTCCGCATGGCTAAGGCCGATTTCAACCGTGTTGGTATCGATATCGAACAGTTCGCCTGTGATAGCTTCAGCTAGGTGACGAGCATCAATAGAAGCGTCAGCATCCAATGCACGGCAGAACACGTTTGACCATTCATGGCTCAGTGTCTTAGTTAGACCAGACAGCGCCGCTTGGTTAAGTTCTGCGTTCGCTAATTGCTTAGTATCTAGGTAACCAAAGCCACCATCGATACGGCTTAGTGTGAAAAACACGCTGCGACCAGAAACGGTATTCAGCTGACCATTTAGGTGCTTCGCGAATAAGAACGCTGTGGTTAGTGAAGCTCTTGAGTCTGCATTCAAGTTAACCGCTTGCTCGTTGCTTTGTTTCGCATCAACGATAGCTTGTAAATGAATGAAGCCAGCAATCACTTTGTTCGACGTTTTAAGGTCTGCTTCGATGTCGTTAATAACTGCAGTCACACCAGCATCATCGACGCTGTTGAGTGTGTAGCTTGCGATTTCACTGTTTAAAGGTGACGCGGCAGAAAGGGCACTACGCACTACGGCAACTTGAATGCCGTTAGCGGTCAACTTTTCTGCTAGAACACCAGCGTTGTGACCATCATCTGTGATCACGACACAAGCGTCTTTTGAGAAACAATCGACGAGTTTATCTGCCGCTGGTAGCTTTTTTAGCGCTACCTCATTGTGTGGAGGAAGTTCCGCTGTCGCTGTTTCTGCGATAGGCGTTACTGACTCAGCTTTTGGAGTCGCTACGGGTGCAGCTGCTGATAGCTTGCTTTGCATGTAAGTAACGATTTCACCAAGCGTACGACACTCAGCTAAGTCTTCAGGGTTTAGTTCTGGCAGCGTTGGTAGCTGATCTTGAACTGTACCCAAGATCTCAACGCGTTTGATTGAGTCGATACCAAGGTCTGCTTCCATGTCCATCGCTAGGTCGAGCATTTCTGCTGGGTAGCCAGTTTTGTCGGCAACCACTTCCATCATTGTGGATTGAACGTGAGCAGGGTTTAGGTCGTTGCTCGTGCTTTCTACAGCTGCATCTGAAACAGGTGCTGCGTTAGGAGCCTCATTAGCGCCTAGCTTGCTGTTCATGCCTTTAGTATTCATGTAAGCAACGATTTCACCCAGAGTACGACACTCAGCCAAATCTTCAGGGTTCAGCTCTGGCAATGTTGGTAGCTGGTCTTGAACTGTTCCAAGGATCTCAACACGTTTGATTGAGTCGATGCCAAGGTCTGCTTCCATGTCCATTGCTAGGTCGAGCATTTCTGTTGGGTAGCCTGTTTTATCAGCCACTACGCTCAGCATTGTGCTTTGAACTTGTTCTGCGTTTAAACCGTTTGATACTGCTTGCGCTGGTGCAGATGCTTGAGCTGCTACTGGAGCAGAAGCTGGAAGCTTACTGTTCATGTAGGCTACGATTTCGCCTAGAGTGCGACACTCAGCGAGATCTTCAGGGTTCAGTTCTGGAAGAGACGGTAGCTCGTCTTGAACAGTTCCTAGAATTTCAACACGCTTGATTGAGTCGATACCAAGGTCAGCTTCCATGTCCATTGCTAGGTCTAGCATTTCAGTCGGGTAGCCCGTCTTTTCTGCGACTACTTCTAACATGGTTTTTTGAACGACAGCCGCATCTAGACCATTGCTAGCTGTTGCCGGAGCAACTACTGGTGCTTGTGAAGACACGGGAGCAGAAGCCGGAAGCTTGCTGTTCATGTAAGCAACGATTTCGCCAAGAGTACGACACTCAGCTAAATCTTCAGGGTTTAGCTCTGGAAGAGTAGGCAGTTCATCTTGAACCGTACCAAGGATCTCAACACGCTTGATTGAATCGATACCAAGGTCTGCTTCCATATCCATTTCTAGATCAAGCATTTCCGTTGGGTAACCTGTCTTCTCAGCAACCACTTCTAGCATGGTTTGTTGAACGACTTTTGCATCAAGGCCATTAGCTACAGCAGCTGCTTGAACTGGTGCAGCTTCATTAATTGAAACTCCAGAAGGCATCTTGCTGTTCATGTAGGTAACGATTTCACCAAGAGTACGACACTCAGCTAAATCTTCAGGGTTCAGCTCAGGTAGGTTCGGCATTTCGTCTTGAACGGTACCAAGGATCTCTACGCGTTTGATTGAGTCGATACCAAGGTCTGCTTCCATGTCCATTTCTAGATCAAGCATTTCCGTTGGGTAACCCGTTTTCTCAGCGACCACTTCTAGCATCACTTTTTCAGCATCTGCTGATTGTACTGCTACTGGTGCAGCTACAGGAGCTGGTTGTGCTTTAACTGGTAAAGGTTGGGCTGCAACAGGCGCTGCCGCTTGAGCCGCTACTTGCGGTGCAGGAGCTGCTTTATGTACTGGAGCTTTCTGAGCTGTTGTATTTTGAACCGGTGCTGCTTGAACAGACTGAGCTTGTACAGGAGCAGACTGTACTTGAGCTACAGGCTGTTGAACGATAGCTGCTGGAGTAGCTGGAGCTTGAATCGCTGGCTGAGCATTTACAGACGCAACGAAGGTTGGTTGTGCCGTTAGTACTGAACCTTGCGTCAGCATATTGAGTGCTGAGTTGTTGCTGTGCGCTTGCATTTCTAGGTAATGAGCGTGAGCTTTTAGCGTTTCAGCTTGGTGCTGGTGGAACATCTCCATAGAACGCTGTAGGTTCTCAGGAATTGTTACGCCTGCTGTTGCCATTTTCGCTTGCTCAGACATTAGGGTGTTGAACGTGTCACCGTATTGCTGAGGAATCGCAAGGAACTGCTGATGTACTTCTGCTGCTTGTTGTTGAGCATTGAAGAATGATTGCAGTGAAGACTCATCAACCGTTACTGAAGCTGTTGGTTGAATAGTCGCTGGTGCAGGTTGCGCCACTTGTGGCTGCTGAGCTGTTGTTACTACTTGTGCACTTGGTGCTGGAGCTGCTGACTGTTGTACATTTGAAGCTTGAGGAGCAGGCACATGTACTTCAACGATTTCTGTTTTGATCACTTCTTTTTCCACGATTTTCTCGACTTCAACTTTCACTTCAACAATCTCAGTTTTTTCGGTGACGTTGCCCGAAGCCAGTGATTGATCCATTTTCTTACGAGTTGCAGGGCTGATGTAGTTGGTTGCATTCAGCTTGATGTTCATTGGTGATGCCTTTGCAGGTTCAGCAATGTCAGCTTGGTAAGGGTCAATGTTGTCTAATGAAACACCTGCCACGCACAGTTGAACCGCAGCTAAACGAAGCTGTTGGTCACTGTCGCCTTTAGGGCTTGGGTTGATGCTGATTGCGTAAAGCTCTTCGTTCTTATCAGCCAATGTTTTCTCAACCAGCTTTTGAAGAATGTTCTTCGGACCGAACTCAACGAATACACGCGCGCCTGCTTCATACATCGCTTCAATTTGCTCGCTGAAACGAACCGATTGCAGCATGTGTTGCTTGAATGCTTTCTTGATTGCTTTCGCGTCTTTGCTGTGCAGTTTGCCCGTTGCGTTTGAGTAAAGCGGCAGCGTTGGAGCGCTGAATGAAGCTTTATCAATTGCAGCAGCAAATGGTTTTTGAGCGTGAGCAACAAGCGGTGTGTGGAACGCGCCAGAAACAGGCAGAGCAATCGCTTTGAAGCCTTGTTCTGTTAACGCTTGTGCTGCTTGTTGAACCGTCGCAGTTGGACCTGCAATAACCAGTTGAGTCGGAGCGTTGTAATTGGCAATGCTCACGCCTTCGAATTGGCTGATGCAGCTTTCAACGGCTGGAAGTTTGTCTGCGTCTAAGATGACCGCAAACATAGTACCGCTGTCACCTTGTTCAGGTGTCGCTGCCATCGCATCGCCACGAGCGAAAGCTAACTGGTAGTAATCGTCTTGCGAGATAACACCCGATGCACATAGTGCGCTTAGCTCACCAAAGCTGTGGCCTGCGACCATGTCTGCTTTGAAGCCTGCTTGAGTCATGATGTCGAACTGACCCATAGACACAGTACCAATCGCACTTTGCGCGTTGGCCGTGTTGGTTAGCACAGCTTCTTGAGCCTTGGTTGCTTCTGGTGTGAAGGTTGGAATTGGGAACAGAATTTGCGACAGAGCCGTCTTCTTGTGCTGACCAAATACTTGATCCGCTTGAGCAAGCTGTTGGCGCATTTCAGGATAATGACAAGCAAGCTCGCGACCCATGTTTAGGTATTGCGAACCTTGACCTGAAAATAGCGCTGCCACTTTAACTGCACCGTTTTCAGCAATCAGTGCTGACTCACGGTAGCTAGTACCGTTTGGCATCTGCCAATGTGTTTTTGTTTGGCTCTCAAGCATTGAAACCGCTTGAGTCAGTTGCGCTTGAAGATCTGCTTGGTCAGTCACGACTAAACCAATACGAGCATGCTTAGCGTCAACTTCACGTAGAGCGTGCTGCTCAGCAAGCGCTTCCAGTTTGAACGCAGCGTCTGCAGCTTGAGTTGAAACCTGCTTGAGCTCATTGAACAGTGCTTGACGAGATTCTGCGCTGAATAACAGCGTTTGCGGAACTTGGCGCTGACGGTACTTGTCACCGCGAGCGTGTTCAGGCGTGTACTCTTCCAATACAACGTGGAAGTTAGTGCCACCAAAACCAAATGAGCTGATACCTGCGCGGCGCGGTGTACCGTCGACACGTTTCATCCAAGGGCGCGTTTGTGTGTTTAGGTAAAACGGTGAGTTCTCGATATCCAACTTAGGATTCGGAGCTGATACGTTAATCGTTGGCGGCAGTACCTTGTGGTGCAGTGCCAGTGCCGCTTTGATTAAACCTGCAGTACCCGCGGTTGATTTAGTGTGACCAATTTGAGATTTCACAGAGCCTAACGCAATGTGTTGCTTCTCTTCATTGTTCTCACTGAATACTGAGTTTAGGCCACCAAATTCAGCTACATCACCGGCAGCTGTACCTGTGCCGTGCGCTTCTAAAAGACCAAGCGTGTGCGGTGCGAAACCTGCATCATCGTAAGCACGCTTTAGTGCCTTTGCTTGTCCTTCAGGGCGAGGCGCGTAAATACTTTTGAACTTGCCGTCTGAAGAAGAACCGACACCTTTGATTACTGAGTAGATTCTGTCGCCATCGCGCTCTGCATCTTCAAGGCGCTTAAGAGCAACCATGCCGATGCCTTCACCAATCATCATGCCTTTTGAGTCGATGTCGAAAGGTTGAATGGTTTCATTGGTGGTAAATGCAGGTGTTTTAGAGAAACTCATGTACATGGTTGGCGAGTTATCAGTACACACACCACCTGTGATCATCATTTCACTGCGACCTTCAACCAGCTCACTTAGAGCCATACGCATTGCGGCTAGAGAGCCCGCACACGCAGCATCTACTACACAGTTGATGCCACCAAGGTCAAAGCGGTTAGCAATACGACCTGAAATTACGTTACCCAATGAACCAGGGAATGAGTTTTCTTCCCAGTGGATGTATTGGTCTTGGAATTTTTTGATCAGCATTTCGCTGTCGTCGTCGCTGATACCACTGCTCTTGAAGACTTTTTTTAAAACAGGGTATTGAAGACGTG
Organism: Vibrio sp. QJM3NY_27; assembly: GCF_057785955.1. NCBI lineage: Bacteria > Pseudomonadati > Pseudomonadota > Gammaproteobacteria > Vibrionales > Vibrionaceae > Vibrio > Vibrio sp. QJM3NY_27. The sequence goes on from NZ_CM173511.1 coordinate 998,358, forward strand.
CATTTAGGCTTTGAGCGATCTTTTGACCACCACCAACACCGAGCGTGATACCGATCTTATCGCGATCGTAGCCTTCAGGCAGCTTGGCATCTTCAAGTACTTCTTTAGCAACGATCAGAGAAAGCAGCTGTGAAGTGTCTGTCAGTTCTAGGATATTTGGCGGAAGGCCGAACTCCATTGGGTTGAAGTCTACTTCTGGGATGAAACCACCGCGCTTACAGTAAGACTTGTCTGGCGTAGTACGATCTGAATCGTAGTAATCTTCTGGACGCCAGTGCGTATCTGGTACTTCAGTAATCGCATCGATCTTTTCGCTGATAAGATCCCAAAATTTATTCAGGTAGCGAGAGTTTGCAAACATGCTCGCCATACCAACGATAGCGACAGGCATATCTTTAAGGCGTTTATTCAGTCGAGAATCGTCGACTGATTCCGGTGTATTTGTCTCGGGTTGGCTCATTATGAGTCTCCACTAGAAATCACAGAAAGTGATGTCGTGTTTTGAGGCTGCGCTTTTAAAGCTATAGAAAGAAAATCTGAAACAGACTTAGGGAAGCGCAGCTGAAAATTCAGGTTGCTGAGTGGCGGCAACCAGATAGAAATTAGTTTTTCGAAGTGCGTTGACTTACGAGAGTAGGGGAGGTGTTTCATGCGCGACGGTGGCATTCAAATGTTGAGGCGATGTCCATTAAAATCCTGTTCAAAGTCTGACTAAACGACAAGTCGGTATCCGCAAAGAAAACGTGTGAATTTGTTTAATGGTTGAGCAGGCTACCCGAGGTGAGTGGTCGATACAATGCTCCCAGAGGCCACTATGATCTGTTCAGACCAGATGAATTTGGCATGGTTTTGATTTTTGTATTTTTAATTTAATTAACTTATTGATAATTAATGGGTATGGGTTGTTTTTTAGTGTTTTTACTCTATATTTTGACTTGGTGAGATCTATGTCATATTTTTGTAAGTAACATTTAATGGATGCCTCTTGTGTAAGGCTAAGTGTGATCTGTGTTTTAATTTGTTATTATTTGAAAAATCAGTTTTAAGTCCTCATATGAAGGGGTTTCCCCTCCCGTATTCTCTAGGTTCTGCTTAATTCATAGGTGAGTTAAATTTGTTCGATTGGGTTGTTCCAATCGTGTTGTGAAGAGTGATTTATAGAAGTGAGTGCGAGCTAAATGAAAACTCCAGTTGTTGATTTGTGGCTATGTTCTCTGAGTAACTTAAATGACCAGCCAAACAATGTATCTCAGCTCAAAAAGAGGCTGACAATCGACGAGATAGCCAAAGTTGAGCGCTATCGAATGCCCTCATCTCAGACTCAAGCTTTGTATGTTCGAAACTACCTAAGAAAGGTGCTGTCTCGCTATTCTGATTTGAGGCCAGAAGAGTGGCGGTTTGAATATGGCGAGAAAGGTAAGCCAAGCCTAATTACAGAACAACAAATTAAAACGGGATTGAATTTCAATATAAGCCATAGCCAAGAGCATTTGTTGATCGTAGTTTGCCAATTCCAAGGACAACCACTTCAACTAGGTGTAGATATCGAACATGCAAGAAGCTCGACCAATATCGATTCGATCATGAAGCACTATTTTTCAGATGCAGAACTTACGGATTTACTTGAACTCAACAAAGAAGAACAGAGAGAGCGTTTTTTCGATCTGTGGGCATTGAAAGAGTCGTACATCAAAGCGACGGGCAAGGGGCTAGCGACATCGTTGCGAAGCTTTTCGTTTGATTTCTCTAATTTGACGGAGCAAACATTGCCAATTCACTCTTCGGATTTTCAACCAAACTTGCAGGATGAAATTAGATTGTATAGCGAAATCAGGCTATATAGCGGGATTGGGTTGGATTTGGATTCTGCTCAAGAAGACGATATTTCTACAGATTGGCAATGTTGCTTGGGTCGATTAGATGACCAGTACCGTTTTGCCGTGACTCTTGGTGGAAATTTGCTACCCATGCAGATAGAGATGAGAACCTTTTCGTTGTCTCATCTCTTTTAAGCGAGTTTGGTGAGGTGAAGTTAGCTCGTTTCGCCAAGCATCGCTTTTAATACTTCGGCAGGCACTGGCTGCAGTTGCTTGTCTTTATCTAGGCAAACCATTTCGATATCACCAATCACCGCAGGCTTAGTTGCATCTTTGCGCCACACTTCTTGTCGCCATAGCGTTTTGTATTTTCCATCAAGTTCGAAAGAGGTTCGGATGTCGCAGATCTCAGCGAACTCAACTCCATCTTGAAAAGTCATGTTGGCTTTATACACCGCAAACCCCAGTCCATGCTCGTTCCACAAGGTTGCCAGTTTATCGCTGCCCAATACATGCTCGCGTGCACGCTCAAAGTACTTTAGAAAGTTAGGGTGAAAAACCACACCTGAGTGATCGGTATCTTCATAGTAAATTTGTACTGGGTGATGGTAGATCTGACTCATTGGTATCAACTCTTATTAAGTGTAAATCTGGCTAAGTTGTGCAGCACTTTACAGGATAGGTTGAAATTACTTCAAGGCATCATAGCCAAACTCGCTTTTGGTCAGACCTCATTTGGCCTCATTCATTACTAATACGTTGGTCAGCTTCCACCCATTTACAAATATTCTATGTGTCACTTCCCACCCATTAATTTTTGCAGCGAGTTGGCGACTACTACAGGCAGATCTCATGAAGCCTTATGGTTAAAGGGTTGTTAATGATTTGTGTCAATGTGGCGCGCTAATTGCCTTAGTGAAAGCACGCAGTTCCCATTGAAGGGCTGTTTTGTTTAATAAGGAGAATAATAATGTTTAAGCCTCTTACCCTGCTGTCTGTCTCTGCTCTGGCGCTCACAAGTTTTAATGCTGCTGCAAACTGTGATCCAGGTGAAATCGTGATTAAATTCAGTCATGTAACCAATACCGATAAGCACCCGAAAGGCATTGCCGCTTCTTTACTGGAAGAGCGAGTAAACACGGAAATGAACGGCAAAGCTTGTATGCAAGTTTTCCCTAACTCAACACTTTACGATGATAATAAGGTACTGGAAGCCCTGTTAAATGGTGATGTTCAAATGGCAGCACCATCGCTGTCTAAATTTGAGAAGTTCACTAAGAAATACCGCATTTTTGACCTTCCTTTCCTATTTGAAGACGTAGAAGCCGTTGACCGTTTCCAAAACTCAGAATCTGGCGAAAAACTGAAGAATGCGATGAAGCGTCGTGGCCTTCAAGGTCTAGCGTTTTGGCACAATGGTATGAAACAGATGTCGGCGAATAAGCCTCTTATCAACCCTGAAGACGCGGAAGGTTTGAAATTCCGTGTTCAAGCATCAGACGTATTGGTGGCTCAGTTTGAACAACTAGGCGCTAACCCACAGAAGATGTCTTTCAAAGAAGTTTATGGTGGCCTGCAAACTAAGGTTATCGATGGTCAAGAGAACACGTGGTCAAACATCTACGGTAAGAAGTTCTTTGAAGTACAAGACGGCGTAACTGAAACCAATCACGGTATCTTGGATTACCTAGTGGTAACGTCAAACGACTTCTGGAAAGACCTACCTGAAGATGTACGTACACAGCTTGGTACTATCGTTCAAGAAGTCTCTGAAACACGTAATGCAGAATCTTCAAAAGTTAACCTAGCGAACAAAAATAACATCATCGAAGCCGGTGGTGAGGTTCGTACACTTACGCCTGAACAGCGTGAAGCATGGGTAGCTGCACTTCAACCAGTATGGAAGAAGTTTGAAAAAGACATCGGTTCAGACCTTATCGATGCAGCGTTAGCTTCAAACCAATAACACCGCTAAGGGAGTGGCGTGCATTTCGCCACTCCTTATTAAAATAACTATAAGCGGAGTCAATTATGGATAATCCTCAAATGGAACAACCAAATTCTAGCGAATCAGCACTGGAAACCTCTTTTTTTTCCAAAGTCGGAAGAGTTACAGATGTGATTGAAGAGTCATTAATCGCATTTTTCCTTGGCGCAATGACGCTACTTACTTTTGCCAATGTGGTATTCAGATACGCATTCAATGGCAATATATTGTGGGCACTAGAACTGACTGTGTTCATGTTCGCTTGGATGGTGTTAGTAGGCGCATCTTATGGCGTTAAAAAACACTTTCACATTGGCGTTGATGTCATTATTAACCTTGCCCCAGAAAAGCTACGTAAAGTGTATGCGTTAATCGCCGTTACAAGCTGCCTAGCCTTTTCAATCCTACTTCTTATCGGTTCTTGGAATTACTGGTACCCGTTCGCGACCGAGCGAGCTTGGTATGAAACCGATGATATTCCAATGCCAGAGATGCTTCAGTTTCTTGCCGACTGGCTGAATGAAGGCGAGCGATACGAGAAACTGCCACGTTTTATTCCTTACATGGCACTACCGATTGGTATGGCAATGCTGACGTTCCGATTCATCCAAATCGCTTATCAAGTGGCGACGGGCAAGCTTGATCGCATGATTGCAGGCCATGAAGCCGAAGAAGAGCTGGATGCATTGAAAGCTGATGTGTTAGCGGGTTCTGATGAAGACGCGACAGCGGTATTGGATTCGACTAAGCAAAACAAGGCGAACGAGTCGGGTACAAAATCTAACGGTAAGGAAGACTAATCATGGCAATGTTATTTCTATTTTTAATGGTAATTGCTTTCATGTTGGTCGGTGTGCCAATTGCGATTTCCCTTGGTTTATCGAGCGTCATATTCTTGTTGATGCACTCTGATGCGTCACTAGCTTCGGTTGCACAAACGCTGTTTAATGCATTTGCAGGCCACTACACACTCTTAGCGATCCCTTTCTTTATCTTGGCCTCTAGTTTCATGTCTACAGGTGGTGTGGCGAAACGTATTATCCGTTTTGCTATCGCAATGGTCGGCTGGTTCCGCGGCGGTTTAGCGATGGCGTCGGTTGTGGCATGTATGATGTTCGCAGCGTTATCTGGATCGTCTCCAGCAACGGTAGTGGCAATCGGTAGTATTGTTATCGCTGGTATGATCAAAAACGGCTACACAAAAGAGTTCGCGGCAGGGGTTATCTGTAATGCGGGTACTTTAGGTATCTTGATTCCACCGTCAATTGTTATGGTTGTTTACGCTGCGGCGACGGATGTATCTGTAGGTCGTATGTTCCTCGGTGGCGTTATTCCTGGTCTGTTGGCCGGTGTGATGTTGATGATTGCTATCTACATTGCAGCACGTATTAAGAAGATTCCTGCACAGCCGTTTGTGGGCTGGGGCGAGATGTTCGCAGCAGCAAAAGACGCAAGTTGGGGTCTGCTACTGATTGTCATCATTTTGGGTGGTATCTACGGCGGTATCTTTACACCGACGGAAGCGGCGGCTGTTGCAGCGGTATACGCGTTCTTTATTGCCAACTTTATCTACAAAGATATGGGGCCGTTTGCGGACAAGAAGAATACAAAGCCTGCTTTGGTTAAAGTGTTCCAAACCTTCTTCCATAAAGATACCAAAGACACGCTCTATGATGCAGGTAAGCTGACGATCATGTTGCTGTTTATCATTGCCAATGCTCTGATTCTTAAGCATGTACTGACAGAGGAACGCATTCCTCAGATGATCACTGAGTCTATGCTTTCTGCGGGCTTAGGTCCGATCACCTTCTTAATTGTGGTAAACGTTCTACTCTTGATTGGTGGGCAGTTCATGGAGCCATCAGGCTTGCTGATCATCGTTGCGCCATTGGTATTCCCAATTGCAATTGCACTGGGTATCGACCCAATTCACCTAGGTATCATGATGGTTGTGAACATGGAGATAGGGATGATAACGCCGCCTGTTGGGCTCAATTTGTTTGTGACCGCGGGGGTCGCGAAGATGTCGATGATGAACGTGGTAAAAGCAGCACTGCCGTGGGTTGGCGTGATGTTCTTGTTCTTGATTATCGTAACTTACGTACCTTGGGTATCAACATGGTTACCGACCACGTTGATGGGGCCAGAGATCATCACTAAGTAGATAGTGAAGTAACAACGAAGTGATGAGGAGGGTTAAACCTCCTCATCGATAATCTTGCCATATCTAGAACCTGAATCAATCTGCTCATACAGCGCTCTTTTTGCCTCTAATTCTGGCGTGTATAGATCGACATGATTGTCAGTATAAAAAACACCATCTATCTCGAAAGTATCGGTGATCGAGGGAACTCTTGTTTTCTCACCCATAGTTATTTCCTTATTACTTTGATTGCATAACATCCTGTTATCAAAATAAGTATAGGTGATCTTGCTCCCAAATCTAATTTAGTTTTCGTTTTGTCTGTATGACTCTTTCACTAGCTGGTGTTTTTGCATCTTATCGTAGAGTGTTTTTCGGGGAAGTTGCAGCCTATCCATCGTCTCTTTTATGCTGCCATTACATTCAATAAGCGCTTGCTTTAACGTGTTTTTCTCAAAATCACAAACCAGTTCTGCTAACGACAAATGTTGGGTCGACTCCGAAGTGCTGTCTGATAAGTGAGATAGCTTGCCTAAAAGTACGAAACGCTCCGCAGTGTTACGCAATTCTCGTACATTTCCCGGCCAATCGTGAGCTAAAAGCTCGTGCAGTTCTTTCTGTGGAATTGCCGGGGCTGTTTTACCATAACGTGCCGCAGCGACCAGTAAGAAGTGGTGGAAGAGTGCTGGGATATCCTCTTGGCGGCTTCTCAACGGCGGTAAATCTAGGGTGACAACATTCAACCGGTAGTAAAGGTCTTGTCTGAAAGTTCCTTCTTCAGCTGCCTTTTTCAAGTCAACTTTGGTTGCGGCGATTACTCGAATATCAAGTGGGACCAATCCGTTTGAGCCCACTCTTTCGATGACGCGTTCTTGTAAGACACGTAACAGGCGAATTTGTGCCTGCATCGGCATGGATTCGATCTCATCTAAGAATAGGGTTCCGCCTTGAGCAAACTCGAACTTGCCAATGCGTTTACTCTCAGCACCTGTGAATGCGCCTTTTTCATGGCCATACAACTCACTTTCAATCAGATTTTCTGGAACCGCCCCGCAATTGACGGCAACAAAGTTTTGTTCTCGTCGACTGCTTTGCTCGTGTAGGGATCGTGCGACTAATTCTTTGCCCGTGCCTGTCTCACCAAACAACAAAATATCGGCGTTAGTGTCGGCAACGTGGGTGATGATAGAACGCAGCTCGGTCATTGATTGCGTGTCACCAATGATTCTTGGTCCAAGCGCTTTACTGGCCTTGAGAGAGCGCTTCAATTCAATATTCTCAAGGGTAAGTTGGCGTTTTTCTATCGCTCGCTTAGTAGTTTCGATTAGGCGTTCATTGGCGAACGGTTTTTCAATGAAGTCATAGGCGCCGTCTTGGATTGCTTGTACGGCCATGGAGATATCGCCGTGGCCAGTGATCATGATTACGGGGACTTCTTTGTCTTTGTGCATTACGGTGTTGAGCAAGTCATGCCCGGAAATACCCGGTAAACAGATATCAGTGATGATTACGTGGGGTAAGCCGTTCTCTTGAATTGCGAGCAGAGCAGATTCGGCATCGGGAAAGAACTCCGCTTCAATATCGGCGAGCTCAAAGCTCTGTTCAATCGCCATTCTTAGATCGGATTCATCATCAATGAAATAGACGTGACACATAGTGATTCCTTTACTTCTTTGTATTCTGATTATCGCTGAGTTTTTTGCTTGTTGGTTGGCTCGCTTGTTAAATAGCTAGCTTGTTAACGGTTTAATCTCAGTCTGTTGTTTTTGCTTTACGTAATGGTTCTTCTTGCTGTTTTTGTTGCTGCTGGTGTTCAACAAGGGGCAACTCTATGCTGAATCGAGCACCACCTTGAGGGCTGTGACCGGTAACGAGCTTGCCATTGATTCCGCTGATTATTTGTTGAGAAATCGATAACCCAAGTCCAAGTCCGTTTTTCTTGGTGGTATGGAAAGGTTCAAAAAAATCGCCACTCGAAGAGGAAATGAAGCCGGGGCCATTATCATCGACATGAATCAGCAAGGTGCTGGCTTGTTGATGGTCGGATTCCCTAATTTCTAACAGAATAGCTAATTGCTTGTCGTCTTGTTGTTCCATCGCCTGAATCGCGTTGGTCAGCAAATTAATGATCACTTGTTCCAATTGAATGGCGTTGGCGAGCACGCAAGCATCAAAGGTTTCAGGGAGTTCGTTAACCTTAACTCGTTCACTCTTGAGTTGTGGTTTCATCAGCTCTCTTGACGAGTGTAATACGGGAAGTATCTGCAACGTGTGTAGCTCTTCCGCGGTGGATTTCTTGGCGAAGGAGCGAAGCTGGTGGCTGATTTTCGCCATGCGATCAGTGAGCGCCGAGATTCGCGAGAGGTTGTCATCGACACGATCGATCTTTTCTTTGGCAAGAAACAGTCGGCCGTTGTCAGCATAACTGCGAATCGCAGCGAGAGGATTATTCAACTCATGGCTTATGCTTGCCGACATTTGCCCTAGCACCGCCAGTTTGGCAGCTTGGATGAGTTCGTCTTGTGTCTGCCTCAGTACATGTTCGGTTTCGGTACGATGTTTAATCTCGACATGCAGCTCTGATGTGCGCTCAAGCACTTGAAATTCTAGCTTTTGCTTGGCTTCAGATTGCAGTCTATCAATTTGGGCACGCCTTTGTTGTCGATGGTGATTGAGCTGCATCGTTAGATAAATAATCGCAAAGATAAGGCTCAAAACCACTAGGTAAGCCACCAGGTCCCACCAAACTAAGTGGGTCGGAGAAAATACTCGTATAGTGAGTTTCGGTTCGGCTAAGAAGCGTGAAGAGCTAAAGAATTGCTCTTGGACGAGCTTGTGCGGAGACTCAATATTGCTAGTCGCACTCTCGAAATCACCAGAGAAGTGAAGGCTTTCTATTTTGGTATCGAGATATTGTCTGCTTTCTTGAATTCGAGCTTGCTGTGCTTGGCTCAGCGGCTGAAGGCTTTTGAACAGCCATTCAGGATTACTCGACATGAATACGATTTGGTCTTTATCGTCAGCAACAAAAAAACTCTGTTTGCCTTTCCAACTTGCTTCAATCAGCGATAAATCCATCTTTACGACAATGACGCCAATAATCTCAGCGGCATAGGAGACGGGGTAAGAATAATAATAGCCTCGCTTCCCAGACGTTGAACCTAGCGCAAAATATTGATTCTCATTGCCCTGAATGGCTTGTTGATAATAGGGACGGAAAGCAAAGTTTCGACGAATAAAAGAACGCGGTTGATTCCAGTTACTGGCTGCGATAGTGGTGCCAATGCTGTCTAATAGATAAGTGTCGGACGCTTGAATCACCGAATTTACGTGCTCTAGATAGCGATTGGTGAGCTCGATTTGCGCAGAGTTACTTGGAGAGTGAAGGGCATCGACCAGTTCTTTGTCTTTTGAAAGCAGCTCGGGAATGTGCGCGAACTTATCCAATTGGCTTGAAATATGAACCGAAAAGCGGTTTAGCTTAGATTGATGATCATTTAACAAACTTTCATGACTAGTACTCCATACCCAATGACCGCCAAAGACCATCAGTAGACTGTATATGGCCATTAATAGTATTGGGATTCTAAAAGCTTGAAACATGAAGGCTCTCCGCTAATTTCTTTGGTAATCAATCAAGCCTGTTTTCTCTCATTTATGGTAGCAAATAGCGGTAGTTTTTGCTGAAAGGAGAAAGTCGACAGGTGGGGGTAGGTTAAGGGTTTGTAACGGGGATTGTTGAAAAAGTTATCGACTCTGAGGGGTAAAACAAGAGCAAGATCTCTTTTTAAGGTTTTTAGCAAAAAAAGCCCTCGATTCCCTTGAAAAAGTCGCTATTGTCCCCATTTCTGTTGTGCTAAGTGATGATTTGATCGTTTTTGTATCATTTAGTTGGACGAATTTAGAGCATTCATCATCATGCAGAGGTGAACGGCTCGACAGAGATTAAACAGATCGCTAGAATGTCGCATCTAAAATTTCTGTCCTGAGGCTAATCGGAGATACCTTTCTTGTTTCCGAAAACAAGCTTCACTGCTTTTTGTAAGTACGTGAGAACGTTTTATAAGTACGTGAAAACGTTTTATAACTGCGTGAGAACGTTCAATAAGCATGTGAAGAACGAAGATATCGCTGATTAGTCTGGTGTTTGGTTGAATGATCAATTCAGACATCAATGCTCGATTTTAAATTAGGTGTTCGGATAGAGCACTACACAAGAATGCAGCCAACAACGTCGGCTTTTGAATTAAAGCTAAGTTACGGCTCATATGCTCAGATTACTGAGCCAGTTTTGAGGTTTATATAATGCAAGTTACTGTTGAAACGCTAGAAGGCCTAGAGCGCCGTCTTAATATTACTGTTCCTGCTGCTAACATCGAAGATGCAGTTACAGCTGAACTACGCAACATCGCGAAAAACCGTCGTTTCGATGGTTTCCGTAAAGGCAAAGTGCCTATGAAGATGGTTGCTAAAATGTACGGCAAAGCAGTACGTCAAGACGTGATGGGCGAAGTAATGCAACGTCACTTCATCGAAGCGATCGTTAAAGAGAAAATCAACCCAGCTGGCGCACCTACTTTCGCACCAGTTGAAAACAACGAAGGCGCTGACCTAGTATTCAACGCAACTTTTGAAGTTTACCCAGAAGTTGAGCTGAAAGGTCTAGAAAACATCACTGTTGAGAAACCAGCAGTAGAAGTTAAAGAAGCTGACGTTGAAGAGATGATCGAAACTCTACGTAAGCAACAAGCAACTTGGACTGAAGTTGAAGCTGCTGCTGACGCTGGTTCTCGTGCAACTATCGACTTCGTTGGTTCTATCGACGGTGAAGAGTTCGAAGGCGGTAAAGCTGAGAACTTCCCACTAGAGATGGGTGCTGGTCGCATGATCCCTGGTTTTGAAGACGGTATCGTTGGTAAAACAGCAGGTATGGAATTCGAAATCGAAGTAAACTTCCCAGAAGATTACCACGCTGAAAACCTAAAAGGTAAAGCTGCTAAGTTCTCTATCAAGCTGAACAAAGTTGAAGCTCGTGAGCTTCCAGAACTAAACGAAGAATTCGTTTCTAAGTTCGGCGCGGCTGAAGGCGTTGAAGGCCTTAAAGCTGAAGTTCGTAAGAACATGGAGCGTGAGCTTAAGCAAGCTGTTAAGAACCGCATCAAAGAGCAAGCAATCGACGGTCTAGTTAATGAAAACAACATCGACGTACCTTCAGCTCTAATCGATCAAGAGATCGGTGTTCTACGTCAACAAGCTGCTCAACGTTTCGGTGGCAACACTGAAGCTGCTGACCAACTTCCACGTGAGCTGTTCGAAGAGCAAGCTAAACGTCGCGTAGTTGTAGGGCTTCTTCTTGGTGAAGTAATCAAGACTGAAGAGCTAAAAGCTGACGACGAGAAAGTTAAAGCTATCATCGAAGAGATGGCTACAGCATACGAAGATCCAACTGAAGTTATTGCTTACTACGAGCAAAACGAGCAAATGATGAACAACATGCGCAATGTTGCTCTAGAAGAGCAAGCTATTGATGCAATCATCGCTAAAGCTCAAGTTTCTGATAAAGAAGTTAGCTTCAACGAGCTAATGAATCAGCAACCTGCTTAATATAGTAATATCTGACGTAGAAGGTTGACGTACGGTCAACAATTCTGCTAACAATGGTCCGTATGATTTAATCATTCGGGCCATTTATTTTAGGGACATAAGAATATGAGCTACCAAGAAAAAAATACAATGCCATCGATTATGGACGCACTAGTTCCTATGGTGGTTGAACAGACTTCCCGTGGTGAACGTTCTTACGATATTTATTCTCGTCTATTAAAAGAACGTATCATTTTCTTAACAGGTCAAGTGGAAGACCACATGGCAAATCTTGTCGTGGCTCAACTGCTTTTCTTGGAATCAGAAAACCCAGACAAAGATATCTATCTTTACATCAACTCACCTGGCGGTAGCGTAACAGCGGGCATGTCTATCTATGACACAATGCAGTTCATCAAGCCAAACGTGAGCACAGTATGTATGGGTCAAGCTTGCTCTATGGGTGCATTCTTACTAGCGGGTGGTACTCCTGGTAAGCGTCACGTGCTTCCAAACTCACGTGTAATGATTCACCAGCCACTTGGCGGCTTCCAAGGCCAAGCGTCTGATATTCAAATTCACGCGCAAGAGATCCTAACGATCAAACAAAAGCTAAACAAACTATTGGCAGAGCACACTGGTCAGCCTTTAGAAGTTGTTGAGCGTGATACAGATCGTGATAATTTTATGTCTGCTGATCAAGCAGTAGAATACGGCTTGGTAGATTCAGTTCTTAATCACCGCGGTCAATAATTGCACGGCAATTGTTTAACGCAAAGTGATTCAAATTGATATACACTCAAGCATAGAGAGTAAAGGCTAAGAGGTTAGCGAATGACAGATAAAAGCAAAGAGGGTGGTAGCGGTAAACTGCTTTACTGCTCTTTCTGTGGCAAAAGCCAACACGAAGTTCGCAAGTTAATCGCAGGTCCTTCTGTTTACATTTGTGATGAATGTGTCGATCTTTGTAACGACATTATTCGTGAAGAAATTAAAGATGTTCTTCCTAAGAAAGAATCGGAATCGCTGCCAACGCCGCGTGAGATTCGTGAGCATCTTGACGACTATGTAATCGGTCAAGAATACGCGAAGAAAGTGCTAGCAGTTGCGGTATACAACCACTACAAGCGTTTGCGTAATGGTGACACGACAGCTGAAGGCGTAGAGCTAGGTAAGAGTAACATTCTTCTTATCGGTCCTACTGGTAGTGGTAAAACACTACTGGCTGAAACACTGGCTCGTTTCCTGGACGTTCCTTTCACAATGGCAGATGCAACAACACTAACCGAAGCTGGTTATGTGGGCGAAGATGTTGAAAACATCATCCAGAAGTTGCTTCAGAAGTGTGATTATGACGTAGCAAAAGCAGAACGCGGCATTGTTTACATCGATGAAATCGACAAGATTTCTCGTAAAGCTGAAAACCCATCAATCACGCGTGACGTGTCTGGTGAAGGTGTACAGCAAGCTCTACTTAAACTTGTTGAAGGTACAGTTGCTTCAGTTCCACCTCAAGGTGGTCGTAAGCATCCACAGCAAGAGTTCTTGCAAGTGGACACGTCTAAGATCCTATTTATTTGTGGCGGAGCGTTCTCTGGCCTAGATAAAGTGATTGAGCAACGTGTAGAAAAAGGTTCGAGCATCGGTTTTGGCGCAGAAGTGCGTTCAAAAGATGAAGCAAAAACTGTGGGTGAACTGTTCACTCAAGTTGAACCTGAAGATCTCGTGAAGTACGGTCTAATTCCGGAATTCATTGGTCGTCTACCCGTGACAACGACATTGACAGAACTTGACGAAGAAGCTCTAGTTCAAATTCTTTGTGAACCGAAGAATGCGCTTACTAAGCAGTACGCAGCATTATTTGAAATCGAAGAGACTGAATTAGAATTCCGCGACGATGCTCTACGTGCAATTGCGAAGAAAGCAATGGAACGTAAAACGGGTGCTCGTGGTCTGCGTTCTATCTTGGAGGGTGTTCTACTAGAAACTATGTACGAACTGCCATCTTCGACAGATGTAAGCAAGGTTGTGATTGATGAGTCGGTAATTAATGGTGAGTCAGAACCACTGTTGATTTACAGCAACTCAGATAACCAAGCAGCGGTTGCAGAGTAGGTCTTTTTTAGACAAGTCACTCAAATTGAAAAAGGAGGTAAGCAATTACCTCCTTTTTTTTATTCTTCCATTGAATCCAGTCGTTTAAGCCCCATATACTGCTTTATAAGTTAAAGCGGAAGAGAGAAATATATGAACTTGGAACGTTCCGAGCGTATCGAAATCCCCGTGCTACCTCTACGTGATGTAGTGGTTTACCCACACATGGTTATTCCATTGTTTGTCGGTCGTGAAAAATCGATTACTTGCCTTGAATCGGCAATGGAAGCTAACAAACAAGTACTACTTGTAGCGCAGAAAGAAGCGGACACTGATGAGCCTTCAATCGACGACCTATTTAACGTAGGTACAGTCGCTACTATTCTTCAGTTGCTAAAGCTGCCTGATGGTACTGTGAAAGTACTTGTCGAAGGTCAGCAGCGTGCAAAAATTCACCAGTTCAAAGAGAATGAGTTTTTCTTAGCGGATGCCGAATACGTTGTAACCTCAGAACTTGACGAAAAAGAACAAGAAGTGGTTGTTCGCAGCGCGATCAATCAATTCGAAGGCTTTATTAAGCTAAACAAAAAAATCCCACCAGAAGTTCTAACGTCTCTGAACGGTATTGATGAGGCTGCACGCCTAGCCGATACGATTGCAGCGCACATGCCACTTAAATTGGTTGATAAGCAGCACGTTCTAGAAATTGCAGATGTGACTGAACGTTTGGAATTCTTAATGGGCCAAATGGAGTCAGAAATTGACATCCTGCAAGTTGAAAAACGCATTCGTGGCCGCGTTAAGAAGCAGATGGAGAAATCTCAGCGCGAGTACTACCTGAATGAGCAAATGAAAGCGATTCAGAAAGAACTGGGCGAGATGGATGACGCACCTGATGAATTCGAGACTCTGAAGAAGAAGATCGAAGATTCTAAAATGCCTCAAGAAGCTCGTGAAAAAACCGAGCAAGAACTGCAAAAACTGAAAATGATGTCGCCAATGTCTGCTGAAGCAACAGTAGTACGTAGCTACATTGATTGGATGGTTGGTGTTCCTTGGGCTAAGCGTTCAAAAGTTAAAAAGAATTTAGCGAAAGCGGAAGAGGTCTTGAATGAAGACCACTACGGCTTAGAGCGTGTTAAAGAACGTATCCTTGAATACTTGGCAGTACAAAATCGAATTAACAAGCTAAAAGGTCCAATCCTTTGTCTTGTTGGTCCTCCTGGTGTCGGTAAAACCTCGCTAGGCCGTTCGATTGCAGCGGCAACGGGCCGTAAGTACACTCGTATGGCTCTTGGTGGCGTACGTGACGAAGCGGAAATCCGCGGTCACCGTCGTACTTACATCGGTTCACTTCCGGGTAAACTGATCCAGAAGATGTCTAAAGTTGGTGTTAAGAACCCACTGTTCCTATTAGATGAAATCGATAAGATGTCTTCTGATATGCGTGGCGACCCATCTTCAGCGCTTCTAGAAGTGTTAGATCCAGAGCAAAACGTTGCATTCAACGATCACTACCTAGAAGTAGATTACGATCTGTCAGACGTCATGTTTGTTGCAACGTCTAACTCAATGGACATTCCTGGCCCGTTACTGGACCGTATGGAAGTGATTCGTCTGTCGGGTTACACAGAAGATGAAAAGCTGAACATCGCTAAAAGTCACTTACTGGACAAACAAGTCCAACGTAACGGCCTTAAGCCTCACGAGATTAATATCGAAGATTCAGCTATCGTTGGCATTATTCGTTATTACACGCGTGAAGCGGGCGTGCGTAATCTAGAGCGTGAAATCTCGAAGATTTGTCGTAAAGCAGTTAAGAATATCTTGCTAGACAGCAGCCTTAAGTCTGTAACGGTTAACATTGATAACCTGAAAGAGTACTTAGGCGTTCAACGTCATGACTTTGGTAAAGCGGATGAGAGTAACCGTATTGGTCAAGTGACAGGTTTAGCGTGGACTCAAGTGGGTGGTGACCTACTGACTATCGAAACTGAATCAATGCCAGGTAAAGGTAAGTTAACGCAAACCGGTTCTCTTGGCGATGTGATGAAAGAGTCGATTCAAGCAGCCATGACTGTGGTTCGTTCTCGTGCGGAAAATCTGGGTATTAACACAGATTTCTACGAGAAACGTGATATTCACGTTCACGTACCGGAAGGTGCAACACCAAAAGATGGCCCAAGTGCGGGTATCGCAATGTGTACTGCATTGGTATCCAGTCTAACGGGTAATCCTGTGAAAGCTGAGGTCGGTATGACAGGTGAAATTACCCTTCGTGGTGAAGTTTTACCTATCGGTGGTTTGAAAGAAAAACTGCTTGCAGCACACCGTGGCGGCATCAAAACTGTCTTGATTCCTAAAGACAATGAGCGTGATTTGGAAGAGATTCCAGACAATGTAATCGCTGACTTAAAGGTGATTCCGGTCCAATGGATTGATGAAGTACTTAAAGTCGCGCTAGAACGAGATCCGTCAGGGGTCGAGTTTGACGTGAAAAAATAGTGATGCATAGCAAAAATAAGTAAAGAATTACGCTGATAGACCCGAAAAGGCTTGTCAGCGTTTTTTTTGGACGCTAAGTTATTTGACTAAAGCTGCAGCCCTTTTGCAATAAGGCTTGCGGCTAAATTAAAACCAAAATGGAACGTACAGTCATCGAGAAGTAGTCACAGATGACACATAGGGGAAAAACAGTGAATAAAACACAACTAGTAGAATCAATCGCAGAAAACGCAGACATCTCTAAAGCTTCAGCTGGTCGCGCTCTAGACGCTTTCATCGAAGCAGTTGGCACAACGCTACAATCAGGTGACCAAGTTGCACTTGTTGGCTTTGGTACTTTCAGTGTTCGTACTCGTGCTGCTCGTACAGGTCGTAACCCAAAAACTGGTGAAGAGATCCAAATCGCAGAAGCTAAAGTACCTGGCTTCAAAGCAGGTAAAGCACTTAAAGACGCATGTAACTAATTTTCACTGCTGAAACCTCAATTTTAGAGAGGGGAAGGCAGTAAAATGCGTTTACTGTTTGAAAAATGATGTTTCATTCTTAGACAGTATGTGTGCAAAGCACATTGAACTTATTTAAATTATGCGCATCCTACTGATGCGCATTTCTTTTTCTGATAATATCGCGTGAATAGATTTTTATTTTGAAGCCAATGCTTCATATCCGGAGAGCACTTAAATTATGATGGATCGATTACGCGAAGGCGTGAATAGCATCGCGGTAAAAATTATCCTTGGGTTGATTATCCTGTCATTCGTATTCGCAGGTGTAGGCAGCTACATCACCGGTGGCGGTAACAACGCAGCAGCTAAAGTTGGCAACACAGAAATTGCTCGTGGTGAGTTCGAACAAGCTTACCAAAACGAACGTAATCGTATGCAGTCTCAACTTGGCGATTACTTCGCTCAAATGCTTGCAGACCCTGCATACGTAGAGTCTTTCCGTAAATCAGTACTTGATCGCATGATCAACGATGTTCTACTTGAGCAGCAAGCTGAGTCACTAGGCCTACGAATCAGTGATTCTCAAATCCGTACAATGATTCTAGAAATGCCTCAGTTCCAAACTGCTGGTCAATTTGATCAAGAAGTTTATCAATCAGCACTGCGCCGTGCAGGTTTCAGCGCAGAAAGCTTCGCTGAATACATGCGTCGTGACCTAATGCGTAACCAGCTTGTGACTGCGCTTCAAGGCAGTGAATTTGTTCTTCAAGGCGAAATCGATACGCAAAGCAAACTTATTGCTCAAACTCGTGACATTCGTACAGTGACCTTGTCTGTTGCTGATCTAGCGAAAGACATCGAGCTAACTGACGAGCAAATCGAACAGTACTATTCTGAGAACCCTCAAGCTTACACTCGTCCAGAGCAAGCTAAGGTGTCTTACATCGAGCTTTCAGCTGAAGCACTTAAGTCTCAGCTTGAAGTAAGCGATGAAGAAGCACTGAAATACTATCAAGAGCACCTAGACAAGTACTCAACTGAAGAGCAACGTAAAGTTAGTCACATCTTAGTTCAAGGCGATGACGAAGCGAAAGCTCAGTCTATCCTAGACGAGCTAAATGCAGGCGCTGATTTTGCTACGCTAGCGGAAGAGAAATCTGACGACTTCGGCAGTGCAGATGTTGGCGGTGACTTAGGTTGGATTGAACGCGATGTTATGGACCCTGCATTCGAAGACGCGGCTTTCGCTCTTGAGAATATTGGTGATACTACTGGACTAGTTAAATCTGATTTTGGCTACCACATCATCAAGCTAGACGAAGTAAAAGCGTCTCAAGCTCAGCCTTATACAGAAGTAGCGGCTGAGATTAAGCAAGAACTACTAGATCAGCATGCTGTAGACCAGTTCTACGAACAGCAAACTGAGCTAGAAAAAGTAGCGTTTGAATTCCCAGATTCTTTGGATGATTCTGCTGAAGCTATCAATGCGAAGATCACGACAACTGATTTCATCTCTCAAGTTGACGCTCCAGAAGTTCTGATGACGCCTGCAGTTATGCAAGCTATCCTGAGCCCTGAAGTGAAAGAAGACGGTCTGAACTCTGAAGTTATCGAAGTTGCACCTGAGCACGTGATTGTTGTTCGTGTAGAAGAGACTCGCGATGAGACAGTTCTTCCTCTAGCTGAAGTGAAAGATCAAGTTGTCGCTGCATTGTCTGCTGTACAAGCTGAGCAACAAGCAGTTGAGCTAGGTGTTTCTCTAGTGAACGAGCTTAAGCAAGGTAACGAAGCAGTACTTGCAGATAACAACCTTGTGTTCACTGAACTTGAAACGATTGACCGTAACTCGCCACTAGCGGCGTCTGTATTCGCTCTAGCGAAACCAGAAGCAGGTCAAGCTGTGTTCGGTCAATCTAAAGACCAAGACGGTAACATCGTTGTTGTTGAGCTTTCTAAAGTAACGGCTGAAATCAACCCAGCTTACAGCACTCAAATTGGTGCACAGTTGGAACGAGTTGGTAATCAGCAAGACCTTACTAATGTACTAAACGTACTGCGTAAAAATGCAGACGTTGAATACTACGTAGTGGGTCAGGGTCAGTAAGCTCAGGTTAGTTTGAGTTAGCTTAGCTCGGTAGTTAGGCCTGTTTGGTGGCTGACTACCGAGAATCAACATGCGATGGTTGTTGTTTTGCAAATTAGGTTTATTCGATAAATAAGAATTGCGAGCCAACAAACAAGCTGATGAAAACAAGATGTATAACGAAGCGGGTCACTTAGGTGACCCGCTTTATTTTTGTCTGGTGATTGTGTTATCTAGTGCGGTAAATGCATAAGTTACGTTTTTTGTTCAAAGGAACGGTTTATGCGCACGATATATTCAACACTACTTCTTTCATTTCTGATGGCCCTTAGCTCCCCAGCGTTTTCTGATAGTCCAACTAAAGCTGAGCTTTACGATGGCATCGAGATTACGGTAAACATCAATACTGCGACGGCAGAAGAACTCTCAGCGCTATTAGTTGGTGTTGGGGACAAGAAAGCCCAAGAGATCGTCGATTACAGAGATCAAAACGGTGCGTTTACGACTGCTGATGATTTGGTGAGTGTGAAAGGGATAGGTGAAGCCACGGTTGAAAAGAACCGCGAAAGAATTCAACTTTGATCCGTTTTTCTACTTGTTAGAAATGAAGCGATAGATATGAAGCCTCCGGCCAGTGCACCTGCTAGGTGGGCTTCAATCGCGACACGAGCATTAATCAGTTCGCCAGTGGTGCTAGAAGGGCCAACAAGCTGCTCCCAAGCGATTTTAGCGATTAATCCCAACACTAACAGCCAACTTGATCTCCTACCGTTTAAAGCCTCACTGAGCGCGAATAAGCCAAACAACCCATGCAAAGTGCCAGATAGGCCAACATAGATCTGAATACTCGAAAACAGCAGAGCGATCCCTGTCACTAAACTAATCACAAGCAGAGCAAGAACAAGCTGTTTTTTACTCGGTTGAAACAGATAGCTGATGATCCATAAGCCTGCTAGATTCATCAGAAGGTGCGAGTAGTTGGTATGTGAAAAGTTTCCTGTTAGGATTCGCCACCATTGCCCCTCGGCAATCGCATTGCTATCCCAAACGACCCAAGCTTGTATTGGCTCAAATTGGAATAAGACGCATAAAAGTGAAGTGAAAATTAAAACAGGGTACACATTAAATCCATGTCTCGTTATTGCCCCCAATGCAGCAAGGCTTTGAAAGCTTGTATTTGTCAGTGGGTTACACCACTCGAATCGAATGTTGAGCTTATCATTCTTCAGCATCCATCAGAAGAGCATCGCCCGATGGGAACTGCGCGTATCCTCTCGTTATCTCTAAATAACAGCGTGACGCTTGTCGGTGAAGATTTTTCAGACAACGAACAATTGAACGCATTGCTGGCCGATGAACAGTACCAACATGTAATTTTATACCCAAGCGAAAACTCTGTTTTAGTTGAGTCGGCAACATCTCCTAATAAGAAGCTGCGTGTGATTTTATTGGATGGGACGTGGAAGAAGGCGTTCAAGATGTGGCAGGTGTCGAGTAACTTGCATGCTCTGAGCACAGTTCACTTACCGAAAGACCTCAAGGGTAATTATCGAATTCGTAAAGCCCCAAGTGAAAACAGCCTTTCTACCGTCGAAGCTGGCTATCATTTGCTTAGCTTGCTAGAGAGTGATGGCGACTTTACCCCGTTACTAACGGCATTTGACCAAATGATTCAGTTTCAAATCAATCAAATGCCGCCAGGTGTATTCGAGAAAAATTATTTAGATTAAGCCGTCACATTGAAGCGAGTACGCCGTTAAAATTCCGTATGAGCTGAGAACAATTGCTGATGCATTTTCTGCGCAAGGTCATCAGTCATTGATGAGATGTAATCCGCAATCACGCGCATCTTTCTTGATTCATCTTGATGTTGTAGCCATTGCTTCTTGATAGGCAGTGGCAGCAAGCGTTCAGGATCTGCGCTGAATGCTTCAAACATATCCATGATGATCTGTTGGCCTTTGTATTCGATGACTTGAACTTGGGGCACTTGAATCACGAACTCGCTGACAAAGTGTTTCAGTTTATCGAGTGTGCCATCCATGCTCGGTTCAAGCACGGCATTGTAAGCCAACAGCACATTCTCAAAGCTAGCATTCACTCGTTCAATCGAAATACTGGTCAACAGAGCGTTAACTATCCCACCAATCGCATCTTTTCGACGATACTGCTCACCAGAGAAAAGCATCTCTGTAATTGAATCTAGGTGTTCACAAATCCAAGGATCGGCCATCTCTTCAAGTTGAGGGTAAGCTGAATCTACCCATTGAGCTTTGGTCACAGAGCCAAGCACAATCGCATCTTCTAAATCATGCACGCCATACGCGATGTCATCAGCCAACTCCATGATTGAACAATCAAGTGACTTATATTTGGTCTTATTGTGCTCAAGTGGCTCGGTATGCGTTTTTCTTTTCTGTTTTAGAAGCTGTTGGTCGCTACTTGAAAGCGGCTCCAGTACCCAGTTAAAAAGTTCTTCATCATGATCGTAGATGCCTTTTGCAGGCATCCAGTCTTTGGCTCGGAGTTGTCGTTGGTGCTTAACAGGCTCAGACTGTAATTTAGCTTGAACTTCGCTAAGAAGTGAAGGGTATTTAATCAGCCCCAACAGAGTGCGTCGAGATAGATTCATCCCGTGATGTTCGGTGTAAGGTTCTAGCTGAGTGACAATGCGAAACGTTTGGGCGTTGCCTTCAAAGCCACCGTGGTCGCGCATCATGTAGTTGAGTGCGACTTCACCACCATGCCCATAAGGCGGGTGGCCAATGTCGTGAGCTAAACACAGTGAATCAATCAAGCTATCTGAGGGGAGAAGATCTCGAAACTCGGGCTGCTTTTTCTTGAGTTGAGCGACAATGCCAGTACCAAGTTGTGCGGCTTCTAGCGAATGGGTAAGGCGAGTTCGGTGGAAATCGTTTACCGTGGTGCCATGAACTTGAGTTTTTGCTTGGAGGCGACGAAAAGCCGCAGAGTGAAGCACACGCGCACGATCGCGTTGATACGGGCTACGATGGTCATCACGCCTTATTTTATGTTCATCGTCATTTCGATGTTGCCATTCTTGTTCGAGTTCAAATGGTGGTTCGAGTGGAGAAGTCAAAATAGCACCTATCAATCTGATTTATTTAGCTAATTACACTCAAGTTATACCCAGCTAGCTTATCTCGTCTAGTGATAATTCAAAGCTTGGCGCAAATGTGGTGAGAAAGTAGTCCATCTCCGGGCTTTTGCGTTGTGATAGCGTCTCTTCAAGCCTGCGTTTGGCCTGTTCGTATTCGTGGTTTCCCGCGCTGAGTTCTTCCAAGCATTTGAGGTAAGCACAGATAGTGTCGGCTTGCTTGACGATGCTTTGTTCTTCTTTGTTTGCTGTTCCGGATATTAAGAAGGGCGCGAAATCGTCTTGGAATTCTTCCGGTAGCATTGAAAGCAGTCTTTGTTCTGCTGCGGCTTCTATCTTCTTGTACTCTTGGGCGATGTCTGGGTTGTAGTATTTAACCGGAGTTGGTAAATCGCCCGTCAGTACCTCGCTGGTATCGTGGTACATGCCAAGCAGAGCAATGTGCTCGGGGTTGAGCTGACCATCAAACTTCTTATTTTTAATTAATGCCAAGGCATGTGCGACGAAAGCCACCTGCAGGCTATGTTCTGAAATATTCTCGCTTGAGATTGAACGCATGAGGGGCCAGCGTTGAATCAGCTTCATACGGGCAAGATGGGCAAAGAAATGGCTTTGTTTCATAAGAGTCCTTTCTAAACTGTGCTCCACTCGTATCATGTGTTCAACATAGTAATACGAGACAGCGGATACAAAAAAGGCTCCCAAACAGGAGCCCTTTAAGCATAGAAGTGATTGATTACAAGTTAAAGTCTTTTAAAACAGCAAATTGTAGTCATCTTTCTTTGTGTTAATTAACCTTCGATGAGGTCGTCTTGGTTGTAGGTCTGTAAGAAGCGCTCTAGACGACCAATCGCGATTTCTAGGTCTTCGATATGTGGCAGAGTCACGATGCGGAAGTGATCCGGTTTTGGCCAGTTGAAGCCAGTACCTTGAACCAATAGCACCTTCTCTTGCTTAAGGAAATCGAGCACGAATTTCTGATCGTCTTTGATGTTGTACATGTTGGTGTCGATCTTAGGGAACAGGTACATCGCGCCTTTTGGTTTCACACAAGAAACGCCAGGGATCTTGTTGATCAGTTCCCATGCACGGTCACGTTGCTCAAGCAGTCGACCACCAGGAAGAATCAGTTCGTTGATACTCTGATAACCACCGAGTGCTGTTTGGATGGCGTGCTGCATTGGTACGTTGGCACACAAACGCATCGAGGCCAGCATTTCTAGCCCTTCAACGTAGCCTTTCGCTATGTGCTTCGGACCCGTTAAGAACATCCAGCCACCACGGAAACCACACACGCGGTAAGCCTTAGATAGACCATTGAATGTGACCATTAGTACGTCTTCAGCAAGCGTTGCGACTGAAGTATGTACGGCACCGTCGTAAAGCACTTTGTCGTAGATCTCATCAGCGAAGATGATTAGGCCGTGCTCACGTGCGATTTCGACAACTTGCAGTAGGAAATCACGGCTGTATACCGCGCCCGTTGGGTTGTTCGGGTTGATAAGAACGATGCCGCGAGTCTTTGGTGAGATCTTCGCACGCATGTCGTCTAGATCTGGATACCAATCAGCATCTTCATCACACAGGTAGTGAACCGGTGTACCACCAGAAAGCGCAACAGACGCTGTCCATAGTGGGTAGTCCGGAGCGGGAACTAAGATTTCATCACCATTATCCAGTAGCGCCTGCATAGACATAACGATAAGCTCTGATGCGCCATTACCAATGTAAACGTCTTCTACATCAAGGTTACGTAGGCCTTTTTTCTGGTAGTGCTGAACAACCGCTTTGCGGGCTGAATAGATGCCTTTTGAGTCACAGTAACCTTGAGATGTCGGTAGGTTACGGATTACATCAACAAGGATTTCATCAGGGGCGTCAAAACCAAATGGGGCGGGGTTACCAATATTAAGCTTTAGTATTTTATGCCCTTCTTCTTCCATGCGCTTAGCATGTTTGAGTACAGGCCCCCTGATTTCGTAGCATACGCTGTTGAGTTTTGACGACATCCCGATATTTTGCATTGCCGATTTCCTGAAATTAATTTAAATACTTTATTAAAGTACCGCAAAATGGGGTTTGATAGAATAAAAATCTGATGAATGTCGCATTTCAGTGTCACGTTTGGTCTTTTTGTTGTCACTCTTTTCTAAATTTTAATTAATCGCTTTCTTTGTTGTTGTCTAAGATGAATAAAGAGGCTGGATCGCTTAAAATCACAGGAATGTTCAAAAGATATAGTAGATTCTTGATCTAAGTGGGTGCTGCCCATAAAGTATCAAACTAATATAATAATAATTTAGATGTGAACGAGGTCGATTTGTCACATTTCCAGCAAACTATCTCCGCTTTGATTGAGCGAGTACAAAATGCCCAAGCAAGTGAAGTTCGTTGTGTTGAAGTTCTAACGCAAAAACCATCGTTTGCATTTATAGAATGGCTTCATGCTCAACCGCTCTTTCCAAAGTTCTACTGGCAGTCACGTGACACTCGTGAAGAGGTCGTCGCGCTCGGTCAACTGCACACTTTTTCTGATCCTGCTCCCGCGTACGCAATTCTTGGTGAAGATCAACGAATCTGGGGTGGACGTTCATTTGATGGACATACCGCAAAGAACCGTCGTTGCATGGAATCGTTTTTCTTCCTTCCTCAGGTTGAATTAATCCGCTTTGACGACACTTGGTCGCTAGCGGTTAACTTGTCTCCTGATCGCGTTGCCTCCATTAATGCTTTGAATAAGCTTTCTGTAGAAGCGGCGATATTGGCACCTTTGTCGGCTCACATTGAACAGATTAACCACGTTCCAGAACGAGAACAGTGGGGTAATTTGGTCGATAAAGTGCTTCAGGGCATTAGCGACGAAGAGTACAAGAAAGTTGTTTTAGCGCGTAAAACCACACTGCAGCTCGATGCGCCAATCTGCGCGGCTCAATTACTCAAGGCCAGCTACCTGCAAAACCATCACAGCTTTCACTTTATGTTGGTATTGGATTCTAAACACAGCTTTATTGGCTCAACGCCAGAGCGTTTGTATAGCCGGTATGGGACAGAGCTGGATACTGAAGCTCTAGCGGGAACCATTGGTCGCGGAGAAAACGCGACAGAAGATATGGAGTTAGCGAACTGGCTTTCTCAAGACAGTAAAAACCTCAATGAGAACCAGTATGTGGTTGACGACATCATTGAGCGCCTCACTCCTCATTCTCAAACGGTCGATGTTGAAAAGGATACGCGTCTTGTGCGCTTGCGTAAGGTGCAGCATCTTAAGCGTAATATCCACGCTCAGCTTAATAATGGCGTTAACGGTGTGCAGTTGCTTGCTGCATTACAGCCGACTGCTGCGGTGGCGGGTTTACCGCGTAAAGAGGCGATGGACTTCATTCTTGAACACGAACCGTTTGCGCGAGGCTGGTATGCAGGTTCTGTTGGCTATATTAGTCATCAGAGAGCGGAGTTTTGTGTCGCGATTCGAAGCGCGTTAGTTGTAAACGATCAAGTACAGCTGTTTGCTGGCGCAGGGATCGTGCCGGGATCGGTTGCCGAGTATGAATGGCAGGAATTGAACAAGAAGATGTCAACCTTACTCAGCTTGATTTCGGATCACCCGCCGTTGGGTGTGGCGTCATGAATCACGACCAAGCCGTATTAAATAGAGTTTGGAGTCACACATTACTTGAAGAGCTAGCACGCAACGGTGTTGAACATGTTTGTGTTGCACCGGGCTCTCGCTCAACGCCGTTAACTCTCGAAGCTGAAGCCAACCCCAAGTTAACCTTACACACGCACTTTGATGAGCGTGGTCTTGGATTCTTAGCTTTAGGTTTAGCTAAAGCCAGTGATAAGCCAGTTGCCGTGATTGTTACCTCTGGTACTGCTGTCGCTAACCTTCTTCCTGCGACGGCTGAATCTGGGCTGACACGAGAGAAGCTGATTTTGCTGACCTCTGATAGACCCATCGACTTGGTCGACTGTGGTGCCAATCAAGCGATTCAGCAACAGGGTATCTTTTCTTCCCATGTTGAAAGTGCTTTAAACTTACCAAGCCCTAGTACACAAGTTTCTCTGAATTGGTTGCTGACATCGGTTGATCACGCGCTGGTGAAACAACGCAATGTTGGTGGTGCGATTCATATCAACTGTCCGTTCCCAGAACCTCTATATTCTGCGAATAGCGCGGAAATGTATGCGGAATACACATCCAGTGTCGCTGGGTGGAAAGCTTCGACAAGCCCGTATACCAATACCTACTTGCCTAACCATTTGAATGAACAGCCAGTCGCGCCGGGCGATTACGTTGCCCGTAAAGGTGCGGTGATTATTGGCTCTATCGATAATAAATCAGCGAGAAAAGCAAAACAGTTTGCATCAGCTTTAGGTTGGCCAATTTTCTGCGATCCTCAATCGGGCGTAAGCAGCGATTGGAAACATTATGATCTGTGGATGCAGAGTGATAAAGCCAAAGAGCAACTTAACCAATGTGATTTCATCCTTCAGTTCGGTGAGCGCATTGTTTCTAAGCGCCTTAATCATTGGATAAAGTCGCAAGCATCATCATTCTGCTCATCACAATATATTGTTGTGTCACCAGATACGCATCGAATCAACCAAGATCATCTGCCTCAAACTCATATCGTTGCTGCTATCGAGTCATGGGTGTCAGAGCAGCATTTACCCACCTTGCTAGGCCAGCATGCAGGTTGGGCGGCTCCTTTAATCGAGGTCGCAAATACTGTTCAGCAACTCGCCCTCGCGCAAATATCCAACAATGACCAATTGACGGAACTCAGTGTTGCCGTTGACTTGTCGTCTAGACTTAAAGGCAGAGAGCTATTTGTGGGAAATAGCTTGATGGTAAGGCTGGTGGATATGCTGTCATCAATATCTGCGAATCAAGTTTACAGTAACCGTGGTGCATCGGGCATTGATGGCTTGGTGGCGACGGCTGCGGGCGTGGTGAAAGCCAACCAGAATCCTTTGTTGATGTTGATTGGTGATACCTCTTTGTTGTACGACCTCAATTCACTGGCTCTGCTGACTCATAATTTAACGCCGATGGTTATTGTTGTGACCAACAATGACGGTGGTGCAATCTTTGACTTGTTGCCGGTACCAGAGCAGCAAAAACAGTCACTTTATCAAATGCCTCATGGTTTCAGTTTTGAACACGCTGCTGCGCAGTTCCAACTTGGTTACGCTGCACCAGAAACCTTGAATTGCTATCAAAACATTATCGAACAACATTTCGAACAGGGTCAGGGTACCTTGCTCGTTGAAGTTAAGACGCCTCCCGAACAAGCGTCTACTTTGCTGAAACAATTCAGTTCAATGCTCACCGAGGCATTAGCCTAAGGACTTTACATGCTTTACTCCAATTATTACCCAGCTGTACAAGAACCTTCCGACAAACCTTTGCTTGTTTTTTTACATGGTTTACTCGGAAGCGGGGATGATTGGAGTGCATGTCATCCATATCTAGAGGATTTTCCTCGTCTTTGCATAGATTTGCCTGGGCACGGACAAAGCCGCTTTATCGATCCGGTAGGCTTTGATCATTGCTGCAAGAAAATCGTTCAGTGCATTACTTCTCAACTTGCCCTCAACGATCTTCCTGCGGATTACCCTATCGTGGTAATTGGCTACTCTATGGGAGGAAGGCTCGCCATGTATGGGGTGACAAGCCCTTGCTTCGAAACACTCAATCTAGAGAAAGTCATTATTGAAGGTGGCAACTTTGGTCTGGAGCGTGATGAAGAACGAGCACAAAGGTTAGTACATGATACGCAGTGGGCTGTCCGCTTTGCGCAGCAGTCGATTGAAGATGTTTTAGACGATTGGTATCAACAAAGCGTCTTTTCTTCACTAAATCATGAGCAAAGACAAACTTTGGTCATAAAGCGTAGTGGTAACCTTGGAGTATCCGTAGCAAATATGTTGTTATCTACTTCGTTAGCTAAGCAACCGGATTTACGTGCCACATTGAAATCTCATGAGCATTTATTGCATTATGTGTGTGGAGAAAAAGATCGTAAATTCATGGAGCTAGCTGAGAATAGTGGCTTTGAATATAGTCAGGTTGATTACGCGGGTCATAATGTTCATTTTGAGCAACCAGAGTTGTTTTCAAACTTGATAATCCAATGTATCGCCAGTCGTCGCTAATCTGACTGAGCGGATCTCTAGTCTCAAGCACTATCAAAAGCAGAGCAACACCGTCACGACTACTTGTTAGTCGTGGTCTCTAATAGAACAATGGGAATCACCATGGCTAAAACAGTAGGCATCACAGAAGAAGAACTTTACGCGGCAGTTAACTGGAGCGATGAAAGCAGTCAATTCGAAGATATTCAGTACCACAAGTCTGACGACGGTATTGCGAAAATCACGATTGCGCGTCCTCAAGTCCACAATGCGTTCCGTCCACAAACCGTAAAAGAGATGATCAATGCGCTGGCTGATGCTCGTTATGACGAGAAGGTTGGCGTAATCATTTTGACGGGTCTTGGTGAGAAGGCGTTCTGTTCTGGTGGTGACCAAAGTATTCGTGGTGACTACGGCGGCTATCAAGATGATTCAGGTACACATCACCTGAACGTACTTGATTTCCAACGTCAAATTCGTACTTGTCCAAAACCAGTAATCGCAGCGGTATCGGGTTGGGCGGTCGGTGGTGGTCATGTTCTTCACATGATGGCAGACCTTACCATCGCAGCTGAAAACGCTCAGTTCGGTCAGACAGGTCCTAAAGTCGGTTCATTCGATGGCGGTTGGGGTGCTTCTTACATGGCTCGTATCGTTGGCCAAAAGAAAGCGCGTGAAATCTGGTTCTTATGTCGTTTCTACGATGCTCAAGAAGCATTGGACATGGGCCTAGTAAACACAGTGGTACCTGTTGCTGATCTAGAAAAAGAAGCCGTTCGTTGGTGTCGTGAAGTTCTTCAACACAGCCCAATGGCGCTGCGTTGCTTGAAAGCCGCACTAAACGCAGACTGTGACGGTCAAGCCGGTCTACAAGAGTTGGCGGGTAACGCAACCATGATGTTCTACATGACAGAAGAAGGCCAAGAAGGCCGAAACGCATTTAACGAGAAGCGTCGACCTGATTTCGACAAGTTCCCGCGTAACCCATAGCCTTTTCCTCTCCAGAATGAGTCGCTAAATAGCGGCTCGTTTTGTTTTGATGTTCCCATTTTTAGGACACCTTATGAACTCTGTGAATTCTCAGCGTCACGCGAAACTCTACCGTTATCAATTGCCTATGGATAGTGGTGTAGTACTTCGTGATAATAAGTTGAGCGAACGAATTGGTTACATTATCCAACTTGAGTGTGATGGTAAAACTGGTTTTGGTGAAGTTGCACCTCTACCTGGTTTTAGCCTAGAAGATGCCGATCAAGCTGGTATTCAGCTTCAACACGAATTAGAGCTTTGGAGCCACAATAACCCTCAAACGCCTTTTGATGAGTTATATCCTTCTGTCGCGTTTGGCTTTTCGATGGCGATGATGGAACTATGCGGCGATCTTAACGCAGAAGGTAACTACCAAGCTGCGCCTTTGTGTACAGGCGATCCCGATGAGTTGATCCCTGTGCTCAATGAGATGAAAGGCGAGAAGGTTGCTAAGGTAAAAGTTGGCCTTTATGAAGCGATCCGTGATGGCATGCTGGTGAGCTTATTCCTTGAATCGATTCCTGATTTAACTTTAAGACTTGATGCTAACCGTGCATGGAAGCCGGAAAAAGCCAAGCAGTTCATCAAGTACATTGCGCCTTCACTGCGTCAACGTATTAGCTTTATTGAAGAGCCTTGCCAAAAACCAGAAGACAGCTTGGCATTTGCCATTGACCATGGCGTAGCGATTGCGTGGGACGAAACATTGCAAGAAGCGGTGCGAAGCCCAGAATTTGATCTTAGCGACCTTACTGGTGTTAAAGCTGTCGTGATCAAGCCAACTCTTATTGGTTCTGTAGAGCGTTGTGTGACAATCATTGAGCGTGCACAGCAACTCGGTATCAAACCAGTACTAAGCTCAAGCATAGAGTCTAGCCTTGGCTTAACTCAGATTGCACGATTAGCGCAACAATACTTACCAAATGAAGTGCCGGGGCTTGATACTATTGGTTTGTATCAACAACAACTCGAAGTCTCCTGGCCAGGTTGTCAGCTTCCGGTTTCTACTCTTGAACAGCAACAGTTGATTTGGTCTTCTTAAGCTGATCGTTCGATTGGCTTAGACCGTTTTCAATCTATAACTTGGTTATCTTATGATGCGCCCACAATCTAATCATCACCCGCTTTGGGTACAGTGGGCGCAGCAAAACCCACATCAAACAGCGTTAGTGACTACTCACCACACTTATACTTGGCAGCAAGTGTCTGTGCTCGTGAGTGAGTACCAACAACAGCTATCTCATCAAGGCCTATCTGAAGGTGACGTCCTGACGATTGTTGGTAAGAATCAAGCTGAAGTGATTCCTGCTTATTTTGCCGCACTCAATTTGGGTGTTATTTGCGCTTTCACCATGCCTCAACCTCGCTTACGCCTGAAGAAAAAGCTCGATTCCTTAAATCAAGTAGGTCAACAAAGCTACCTTTGGCTTTTGGACAGTAGCGGGATAGAGCAATCAGAGACTGTCGATTTGAATACTCAGTTGGTGACCTTGTCTTGCTTAAATGAAGTGAAGGTCGATGGTGATGATAATCGGATAACGACATCTCAAGACTCCAACTTCAATCCGCAAAATCTAGCGAGCATCGTATTCACTTCTGGCTCTACCGGAAACCCGAAAGCGGTGGCTCACACGTTGCAGCAACACTTATGTTCAGCTCAGGGGTTACTAGATGTTTTCAACTTTGAACAAGGTGACACTTGGTTACTGAGTTTACCTATGTACCATGTGTCAGGATTAGCGATAGTTCATCGTTGGTTGTCGGCAGGTGGTTGCATCAAAATAGGCACAGGTCAGCTTGAAACCGACATCGAAGGTTGCAGCCATGCCTCATTAGTGGCTACGCAGCTACATCGATTACTAAAGAGTAAGCAAGCACTTACTTTAACTCATGTACTTTTGGGTGGTAGCCATATTCCAGAAGCTCTTGGGCTTGAAGCTCAACACATGGGTATCGAAACATGGCTTGGCTACGGCATGACAGAAGCGGCTTCAACAGTGACTGCGAAGCCCGTTGATGCCAGTAGCACGGCCGGATTTGTCCTTAACCATCGCCAACTAAAAATTGAAGAACAACGTATCTTTATTGGCGGCGAGACGCTCGCTTCCGGTTATTACCACCAAGGTAAATTAACGTCCTTAGTTGATGAGAATGGCTGGTTCGATAGCAAAGATCTTGGTGAGTGGATAGGCGAACAAGTGTCGATTATTGGTCGCGCCGACAATCAGTTTATTTCTGGTGGTGAGAACATTCATTGCGAGGAGATTGAGCGAGCACTCAACCAATTGTCTGAGGTTAATCAGTCTTTTATTGTTCCTATTAAAGATGATGAGTTCGGATTCCGACCTGTCGCTATTGTAGATTGTACTGATTTACCAACTAAAGAATGGTTTATCGAGCAATTGACGGGTCGTCTTGAACGGTTCAAATTTCCTGTTGAGTATTATCGAATGCCTAAGCAAGAACAACAGGGTATTAAAGTCTCACGCTCTGGGTTGGCACAGTGGTTGTCTCAGCATAGGAGTTAAAGGTAAGCGCTTACCTCGACGTTATTTGCGAAGCTGTTAGGTGATTCAGTTGTTAGGTGACTAAGTTGTTAGGTGATTAAGTTGGCAGACGGTTAGTTAATTTAGCAATTAGATAGTTCAAAACAGAATTTATTATCTTTATAACCATCCATCATAATAAGTCCTATAAATAACGGATTATAGAATAAGGTCTTATTATGAAAATTGCCCTCATCATTGCGGTTTTACTGCAGATAGGCCAAGCGGTCACTTCGTCAGGGTTGACTCGCTCGTTGGCTGAACTCACCGCATTTGTGTTGGTTGTGGTACTTGTTTTAATGAAAAGAGAGAGCAAGAAGAGTGATAAGCCCCTGTTTGATTTGTGATTGTTGCAACAAAGAATATCTTTACCACAAACGATAAAGGCAAAGCCCATTTGAGCTTTGCCTTTTTGTTTTGTTGCTCGCTAATCTGAGTGTCTAGGTAACCGAACAACCAGTTAAAGCGTTTCTTTGCGAACTAAGCAAGAGTTAACCACGCCAAAGAACCTGTCGAAATCATCGTCCACATCGTAATACCAAACATCAATGGCTTCGGCCCTGCTGCTTTTAACTTCTCTACAGAAATACCACAGCCAATTAAGAACAGACACACAACCAACGCGCGTTTGGACACATCAAAGATCCCTTGGTAGACCATCTCAAATTGTGGCAGCAAGTCACTGATAGCAATGGCGGCGCAGTAGAAGAAAATGAAGTAAGGAATCGTAATCTTCTTTTGATCGTTCTTGAAGATCATCGCGCTGACTAAAGCGATTGGGATGATCCAAAGTGCACGAGCGAGCTTCAATGTTGTCGCTGTCGTCAGTGCTTCTTCACCGTAAGCCGAAGCTGCACCTACCACAGAAGATGTATCGTGAATCGCAATGGCGGCCCAAGTCCCAAATGTTTGTTGGCTTAACTCAAGCGCGTGGCCAATCATCGGGAATAAGAATAGGGCTACAGAGTTCAACACAAATACCGTAGCTAACGCCAAGCCAATCTGTTCATCGTCCGCTTTAATTGCAGGTGCCACAGCTGCTATCGCGCTACCACCACAAATAGCGGTACCTGAAGAGATAAGGTAGCCCGTGGTGCGATCCAATCCCATTCGTTTGGCTAAGAACCAACCAATGACTAACGTACCAATGATGGTCGTGACAATTAAACCAATACCGTCGCCTGTTACCGCCAATGCTTTTTCAAACTGAATGCCAAAGCCTAAGCCGACAATCGAGTAGGCCAGTAACTTCTTTGTGAGTTTGCCTACTTCTAGATGCTCAGGGACTAAACCTAAACTAGCAAGCAGGAAGCCAATAACGAGGGCCGTCGGTGAGCTTACCCAAGGTGTTAAGCAAAACAGTGCAGCAAGATAAAATGGAGCAGACTTTTTTAGGTTCATTGTATTTAGAGTCTTGTTGTGTTGTCACGTTATTGTAATGAGACCACTATACGTTCAATAAAATGATAAGTAAGTCTAAATGAATTGAACAAACGTTAAGGAAAACTTAACGCTTGTTCAGCTGATATGAATAAAGGGCTGGTTAGCTAGCGTAGTGTTCCGCGAAGGTCTGAGACTGACTGCCGAAGAGTTTTGCATGAGGCATCTTTAGCGAGAATTGGCTTGCCAGCTTCTATCTCTAACTTGGTCCAGAAGCGGGTTGGTAGTCCTTTGCAGGCACTGCCTTTGTAACGACTGAAGTAGCTGCCCCATAGCCCTTTGAGAGCCATTGGAATGACTGACACCGGAGATCGTTTGATAATCAGCTCCATTCCACGCATGAACTCTGCGACTTCACCATCAGAGGTTAGCTTTCCTTCTGGAAAAATACACACGATGTGGCCTTCATGCAGGGCGCGTTCTACTTCTTTAAAAGCATTTCGAATAGAGCTACGGTTGGTTGCGGAGATTGGAATAACCCCAGCTCTTTTCAAGAAACGTCGAATAGGCGGCAACTTGGTGTAATCTTCTTCCATCACAAAGCGGATCAAGCGAGGGCAAACGGCGCTCAGCAATAATGCATCCATATAACTCACATGGTTGCAGATAATCAATGCGCCGCCTTTTTCTGGCAGGTGATGTAAATTTTTATGTTTAACTCGGTACATGGTGTGAGTGACCACCCACGTAAAGAAACGGAAAGCGTAAATAGGCACCTGATAAAACAGATACAACATAACCAAAGTGTTTCCTATCGCGAGCAGTACAAACAGTTGTGGAATTGAAAACTCCAAAATACTAAGGCAAACAATACCTAACACAGCGCTCCCGACCATGAATAGCGAGTTGTAGATATTGAGCCCAGCGATTACTTGAGCTCGCTCATTTGGCTTTGCCCGTAGCTGCATTAGAGAGTAAAGCGGAACAATAAAGATACCGCCAGAGATCCCCAGTAATAGAAGATAAGCAAACAGCGGCCAAAGTTCGGAATACGTCACAAACTGATGGAAAGAGTTAAAGTCAGGCAAAGACTCCGGAATTGATGTTGCCATCAACAGGCCGAAGATCGAAATACCTAGGCTACCCATTGGCACGATGCCGATTTCAATACGGTGATTAGATAGTTTATCGCAAGCCAAAGAGCCAATCGCAATGCCTACCGAGAACAGTGCCAATAAAAACGCGACAGCGCTTTCAGTACCGTTTAGGTAAACCTTGGTGAAGTTGGGAAACTGAGTGAGGTAAGCTGCACCGAGGAACCAGAACCAGCTGATCGACATCAGTGCTTGAAAGGTTGGGCGGTCTTTTTTGGCAATAGCGAGTGTTGCGCGGGTTAGCTTTACTGGCTGCCACTTTACTTTCAGATCTGGTGCATTACTTGGCGCTTCTGGGATAAAGTAACTTGATACATACCCGAGTACGGCGAAAGAAACAATACACACAGCAGCAATGAGTTTTGCGCTTTCTTCTGACGCAATAATACCAGCACCTAGAGTACCGATTAGGATGGCTAAGAATGTGCCTGTTTCAACCAGAGCATTTCCGGACACAAGCTCTTTGGTTTCTAACTGTTGCGGAAGTAGGGCGTACTTAACGGGGCCAAAGAAGGCACTTTGTGTCCCCATCAAAAACAGAAGTAGCAGTAATATTTCGTAGCTTTCGTAGATAAATCCGACCGCACCCAGTGACATTATCACCACTTCAAGAAGCTTAACTTTACGGATAAACCACGATTTTTCATATTTGTCTGCCAGCACACCAGCCAAAGCAGAAAATAGGAAGAAGGGCAGAATAAAAAGGCCAGCGGCCAAATTAATGAATAAATTGCTGGAAATAGGTAGCGTGTCTACGCTTGCGAAAGCAACAAACAGTAACAGAACATTTTTGAATATGTTGTCATTAAAGGCTCCCAGAAATTGGGTAATAAAGTAGGGTAGGAACCTTTTTTGCGTTAACAGCGAAGATTGGCTGCTGTTGTTCATTGTCTTTCCTTGGATGATTACCAGTTGGTTAAGTAGTTTGAGACTAGGTTATTGATCAACTCTTTACCATCGATAGGCTCAGAGGCGAAAAATTTATCATCAACGCTAAGTAGAGTAATTCCATGTACTCCAGACCATAATACACGGCTGGCTTTAACGACTTCGCTTTCAGTATGTTCAGGAGCAATCGCGATTAATAGTTGCTCTAGCATACCTGTCATTCTATCGATACGGTTCGATTGCCATTCAGGAAGGTTTTCACCGTTCATGTTGTGCTCAAAGATAAGCTGCCAACGGTGAGGGTGTTTTTGTGCAAAATCGTGGTAGCAGTAGGCTAGGTTGAATAGAGCTTGCTGAGGATTGCTCGATTGTTCAACTGCTACAGCAGATTCTGACGCCAGTTCATCTAATGTTTGAGCAACAACATGCAATAGCAATAGGTTGTAGTTGCCGAATACATTCACCAAGGTACTTGGAACATAACCAATCATATTGGCGATTTTGCGTAGACTTAACTCGTGATAAGAGTGCTCTTCTAAGAAGTCGGTCACCGTTTTTAAGGTTAATTGCACTAATTGTTCGCGAGTGTGATCGTTTCGTCTTGCCATGGGTACTTTCTATTAAATGAACATCGTTCAATATTTTAATGCTGCCCCAGAGTGCCGTCAATCCCTTCGCTAGTTTAGTAATCAATTAATAGCCGCAATATTATGATACATGTGTAAACGTCGTGAATATTTCATTGTTCTTTGTTAACGAGTATGATTAAGGTGTCGAAAGATAAAAAACCTATAAAGGATAATAATGAAACGATTTTTCTCACTAGTCGCGATCCTGTTGGTAACAGTCGCGGTGACGCCAATCGCGGAAGCGAAAAAGTTTGGTGGTGGTAAGTCATTTGGCAAAAGCTTTAAAACGGCTCCAGCACCAAAACAACAAAACACGAATTCGATCCGTCAAGATCAAACAGGTAAGAACACAGCAGCTAACTCTAGCAAGAAAGGCCTTATGGGCGGTCTGCTAGGTGGTTTACTTGCTGGTGGTCTTTTAGCTGCATTCTTTGGTGGCGCATT
Source organism: Vibrio sp. QJM3NY_27 (assembly GCF_057785955.1). Lineage (NCBI taxonomy): Bacteria > Pseudomonadati > Pseudomonadota > Gammaproteobacteria > Vibrionales > Vibrionaceae > Vibrio > Vibrio sp. QJM3NY_27. The sequence continues at coordinate 1,034,342 of NZ_CM173511.1, forward strand.
TGAAGGTATCCAGTTCATGGATATTCTGATTATGGGTCTGATTGCTTTCCTAGCGTTTAAATTCCTACGCGGAATGTTGGGTGCGAAGCAGGGCTCAATGAATCAGCAGAATGCACGTGGCCAACAGCCAGCATTCGGCGGCATGGGTCAGAACAAGTTTGAACAACCTAAGCAACAACCAAATGTTCATAACTTCGAGCAAGCACAACCTCAATCACAAGGCACTGCTGGTGGCTTCGGTTTTGGTGCACAAAGCGATGTTCCACATAACTACCCGCCGGGCTTTGATCAAGCGGCATTCATCAATGGTTCTCGTGAGCACTACCGTACACTGCAAGGTGCATGGAACCACAACGAGCTAAACACGATTGAAGAATACGTATCTCCAAGCCTATTTGAAGACCTAAAAGCTGAGCGTAATAAGCTAGACGGTGATCAGCACACAGACGTAATGTACGTTGATGCTGAAATCGTTCGTGCAGACCACGATGGTAGCAAAGCACAGCTAAGCCTTCAGTTTAGTGGTCGTTACCGTGACACTGCGGATGGCGTTGAAGAAGATATCACAGATATCTGGCACCTAGAGCGTGACCTAACAACTGACAATGCACCTTGGTTAATTGTTGGTATTCAAGGCTAATTCCAAGATTTAACTCAACATCAATATGATGTAGTTATTCGGAATGACACCAAATAATTGAAAGCCCCTGCTGAGAAATCAGCAGGGGCTTTTTTGTGTGCTAAGGATAGTAAGCCAGTCATACTTAGGTTCTTATAACGGCTATTTTCTCTGTTTTGATAGAGAGATTCAAATTTGAGAGGCAGTACTTTGAAAGCGGACATTTGTCCTCAATGCTTTGTGCCATTGCTCCTTATGATTGCGTCAACAAAACAAATAAGGAAACATTATGACTGCACATATTGCTGGTACTGCTGAGGATTTCGCATCTACGGTAATTATGCCGGGAGATCCACTACGAGCGAAATACATTGCTGAAACCTATTTAGAAGACTCAAAGCTCGTGACCGATATTCGTAACATGCTTGGATATACAGGCTATTACAAAGGGCAACGTATCTCAGTAATGGGTCATGGCATGGGTGTTCCTTCAATGGTTCTCTATGGTCACGAACTGATTAATGATTTCGGTGTGAAGCGAATTATTCGTATTGGTAGTGTTGGTGCAACACAGAAAGATGTGATGATGCGTGATGTGATTCTGGCGCAAGCAGCTGGGACAGACTCTCCAACGAATGCTAAGCGCAGCAATGGTTACCACATGGCGACCTCGGCAACGTTTGAATTATTGCACAATGCTTATGTCTCAGCGAAAGAAAAAAATATAGATGTAAAAGTTGGCAACGTCTTCACTGGTGACCTTTATTACGATCCTGATGAAGACCTCATTCCTGCGCTGGAGCGTTTTGGTGTGCTAGGTATCGATATGGAAGTTGCTGGTTTATACGGACTAGCGCAACAATTCGGTATTGAGTCATTAGCTATTCTAACGGTATCTGATCATTGCATTACGGGCGAAGAGACGACTGCAGAAGAGCGTCAGCTTTCATTCAATAACATGATTGAAATTGCTTTAGAAACGGCAATAAAAGCTTAAGCCTATGTGGAGAGCTGAAAGCTAAGCTCTCCAAAACTAGAACATCTAACCTACGAGCCCTTGGAGTGAACAATGAAAAATAAAATGACACTCACTGCTATCAGTTTCCTCGCCAACTTCGTTATGGCGGGTTTTGCGACACAATTTGGTATGTTGGTCGAACCAATAGCCAATACATTTAACGCGAATGTAAATGAAGTCGCATCAATATTTTCTTTATTAAATGGTGGAGCACTCGCCGGAACTATTGCTGCTTTTTTCCTAATTGAAAAAGTCGGGATTAAGCGCATGACGGTGCTGTGCTACGGCATTATCGCACTGTCTTCATTAGGCCTTTATATCTCACCTTCGTTATCGATCGTGATGTTATGTATGACTATCATTGGCTTTTGTGGCGGTGTCGGTCTGTGTATCGCTGGTACTATTGTCGTTTCACTATGGAAAGACAAAATTCAGAGCACAATGTTAGTGGTACAAGACGCGACGTTTAACATTGCTGGTGTTGTGTTCCCTATGATCACTACTTACGCACTTACTAATGCTATGAGTTGGAGCATTAGTTACTTGAGTGTTGGCGTGGTTGCGTTGGCCACAATGTTTATCGCCTTGCTGACTAACTTCAATCAATGTGGTGATGAAAGCGAAACACAAACTGAATCAAAGTCTGAGTGGAACTTTGGTATTATCAGCGGTGGTATCGGATTGTTCTTAGGAATGCTTGCGCTTTATACTTTCTTAACTTGGGCACCAATGTTTGTGAAAGAGAAATTCGATATTCCATTTGAACAAGCGGGTAATATTATTACTCAGTATTGGTCAGCTGCGTTGGTTGGTGCCTTGGTTTCGACTGTGATTGTATCGCGTATGAAGATTCAATATTTCTTATTGACGATTATTACGCTTGCTATGGTGATAACGAGCGTCATCGTTACTACAAATCAACTAGAATGGCTCTCTTACCTGACTTACGGCTACGGGTTTGTATGTGCCGCACTTTACAATGCTTTCATTGCTTATGGTGTCTCATTTGTTCGCAATGCATCAAGTAAGAATGTTTCTTATATATTGGTCAGCGGTAGTGCTGGTGCAATGTTTAGCCCAGCGATTAGCTCTATGATGGAAAGTATTGTTGGTCTCCAAACGGTTATGTACGCTATCCCTGTTATCTATGCAGTTGTGTTAGTGATGCTTATGGCATCTATAAAGTACAAAGCAAACCAATCAGATCAAACTCAAATAGCGTAAATCGTCATCGGTTTTAAGCCGACCCGGAAAAGGTCTGCATTTATGCAGGCCTTTACTGCTCCGTAAACTTTCTAAGCCCTTCTAGATCAAGAATCCTTAAGCCTTTCTTTTCTTTTGCAATAAAGCCTTTGTGTTCAAGTTCTTTCACTGCACGGCGGTAGACTCTATCAGTAGTAGCGAAGCGTTCCGCTTCAAGATAGTTCTTTTGAAAGCCATCGACGGGTAAGTCATTCAAATATTGATGATAAATATCGTAGGCAACATTATAAGTAATCGGGTATAGAAGACGCCTTGTTAGGATCTCGACCGTGTCTTGATAGTCAATAGCGATAGCGCTAGCGAAATAGAGAGAAAGCCTAGGTTGTTCTAACAAGTACTTCTTTAGCTTTTGAGCATCAATGATAGATACGTTGACGGGCTCGATTGGCATAATATCCATTTGGCATCGGTATCCTGTAAAGAATTCCATTTCTCCGAAGACTTGTTGCTCACACTCAAGAGTACCTAACAAAAATGTTCTACCGTTTCGAGCTGTCATTCCCATAGAAACTCTACCGGAATCAACAAGGTAAAGGTTATCTACATGCTCTCCTTGAGTTAATAGCTTCTCATTTTCCTCAAATATTCTGCTCGTACAAATACAATCACGAATGGTTTGTTCGATTAGTTGCTTGTCTTCAGTCCACTCAGTTTCGAAGCGTCCTTTTCCTAGAGTTTGTAGCTGCATATTTGACTTTTATTCAGTTGTTGAGAGATGTTTCTCAACTTGGATGATAGGTTATCAAGATCGTTGAACGAGAAAGGTAACGGGTACAGGGAAATATTATACACAGAAACGAAAAAAGCCAACTCAATGAGTTGGCTTTTCGATTTTCCAATTAAGGAGAATATGGTGGAGGGAGACGGATTCGAACCATCGAAGGCAGTGCCGGCAGATTTACAGTCTGCTCCCTTTGGCCACTCGGGAACCCCTCCAGGGTGTGTCTTACTCTTCACAAAGTAAGCCTAAATTGATGTTTTCCCATAAGCCCATCAATCAGGTTGTTCTCTTAACTCTTAAAAGAGGTAAGAAGAATATGGTGGAGGGAGACGGATTCGAACCATCGAAGGCAGTGCCGGCAGATTTACAGTCTGCTCCCTTTGGCCACTCGGGAACCCCTCCAGGGTGTGTCTTACTCTTCACAAAGTAAGCCTAAATTGATGTTTTCCCATAAGCCCATCAATCAGGTTGTTCTCTTAACTCTTATAAAGAGGTAAGAAGAATATGGTGGAGGGAGACGGATTCGAACCATCGAAGGCAGTGCCGGCAGATTTACAGTCTGCTCCCTTTGGCCACTCGGGAACCCCTCCAGGGTGTGTCTTACTCTTCACAAAGTAAGCCTAAATTGATGTTTTCCCATAAGCCCATCAATCAGGTTGTTCTCTTAACTCTTAAAAGAGGTAAGAAGAATATGGTGGAGGGAGACGGATTCGAACCATCGAAGGCAGTGCCGGCAGATTTACAGTCTGCTCCCTTTGGCCACTCGGGAACCCCTCCAGGGTGTGTCTTACTTTTCACAAAGTAAGCCTAAATTGATGTTTTCCCATAAGCCCATCAATCAGGTTGTTCTCTTAACTCTTAAAAGAGGTAAGAAGAATATGGTGGAGGGAGACGGATTCGAACCATCGAAGGCAGTGCCGGCAGATTTACAGTCTGCTCCCTTTGGCCACTCGGGAACCCCTCCAGGGTGTGTCTTACTTTTCACAAAGTAAGCCTAAATTGATGTTTTCCCATAAGCCCATCAATCAGGTTGCTCTCTTAACTCTTAAAAGAGGTAAGAAGAATATGGTGGAGGGAGACGGATTCGAACCATCGAAGGCAGTGCCGGCAGATTTACAGTCTGCTCCCTTTGGCCACTCGGGAACCCCTCCAGGGTGTGTCTTACTTTTCACAAAGTAAGCCTAAATTGATGTTTTCCCATAAGCCCATCAATCAGGTTGTTCTCTTAACTCTTAAAAGAGGTAAGAAGAATATGGTGGAGGGAGACGGATTCGAACCATCGAAGGCGGAGCCGGCAGATTTACAGTCTGCTCCCTTTGGCCACTCGGGAACCCCTCCAGGGTGTTTTTTCCTATCTCATAATGGATAGGCTAAAGAGATGTTTTTCCCAACGCATCTCTCAAGTGCGGAGCGCATCATAGCAAACACGTTAAACCTGTAAAGAGTTTTTCTTATGGTTTTGTGTTAAATGCTGCCTTTTTGGGCAAAGGTGGCGAAAAGTATGCATATTGCTCGTGAAGTGAACACCTACGCTCAGGTTTACGTAGTGACAGGTAACACCTTGAGGTAACTGACTTTCTGTATTGTGTTTGGTTTGTGTTATTGGCGAAGAAACGTAAATGGAATTTAACCTAGATTTACACTTCTTGACGTTACAGCATTCATCAGTTGATAGAATACGGTTAATTTCATTTATAGATAATAATACCAATCGTAGTAAGTAACTTGTCATTCTAGCTTGTTAAAATGCTCGATAACGGCGTTAGAATTTTTGATTGTAGAATAACTACTTATCGAAAATGCTGCCTTGTTCTCAAGCTTTTTCCCTACGCTATTTCTGACCACTTACCTACTGTGATTGGTATAAACCTTACTTGCAGACCATTATTATGAAGCATAAATCTGTTTTAACCCTGCTTAGCTTGTCGATTCTTATGGCGTCTCCAGCCGTACTTGCTAAGCGTATGGGCCCTAGCACTGTCACTGTTGTGACTGAGCAGGTTGATATTCACCAAGTTAGCCAATCTCTTTCGTTGGTCGGTAAGTTAGAAGCCGAGCAATCGGTCATGATCACTTCTGAAGTAGCTGGCAGAGTCGATTCTATCAACATTAAAGCCAATCAAGATGTCACTAAAGGGCAGATGTTGGTTCAACTCGATGATGACAAAGCGAAAGCCGCGGTTGCAGAGGCTCAAGCTTATTTAAAAGACGAGCAACGTAAGCTAGCGGAATTTCAACGCCTAGTGAAACGTAACGCGATCACGCAAACTGAAATTGATGCTCAGAAAACAAACGTAGAGATCGCCAACGCTCGCTTAGCTGCCGCAAACGCTAACCTTAAAGATCTACACATCAGCGCACCTTTCTCTGGCACTGTCGGTTTTATCGACTTTAGCCGCGGTAAAATGGTGACAGCAGGCACTGAACTCGTGACCTTAGATGACTTGTCTGTGATGCAGTTAGATCTTCAAATTCCTGAGCGCTACCTTTCTAAACTTTCTAAAGGTATGAAAGTAACGGCTCACACCAGTGCCTGGGGCGATACTCAGTTCACTGGCACAGTAGTTGGTATCGATTCCCGTATTAACGCTGAAACTTTGAACCTGCGAGTTCGAATTCATTTCGATAACAACAATGATTACCTAAAACCGGGTATGCTAGTCGCGGCTGATATGGACTTCCCACCAGTAGAAGCACCAATTATTCCAGTCCAAGCCTTGGAGTACTCGGGCACTAAACGTTTTGTTTATGTGATTGGCGAGGATAACAAGGCAACTCGAACAGAAGTGTTCTTGGGTGCGCGTATCGATAACGAAGTCGTGATTGATAAAGGCATCGAAATTGGTCAGAAGATCGTGGTGCAAGGTATCGTGAACATGCGTGACGGAGTCTTGGTTCAAGAGCTTGCCGTTAATCGCCCAACTGATGCAGCAAGTGATAAAAAAGCACAAGAGGGCGCTAACTAATGTTGTTATCTGATGTTTCTGTAAAGAGACCAGTAGCGGCTGTCGTATTGAGCCTGCTTTTGGTTGTGTTTGGTATCGTCTCTTTCAATAAGCTCGCGGTTCGTGAGATGCCTGATATTGAAAGCCCGGTGGTATCGATCAGTACTCGTTATGAGGGTGCGTCTGCCACCATCATTGAAAGTCAAATAACCTCCAATCTTGAAGACCAATTATCCGGTATCAGTGGTATCGATGAGATCGAATCCACAACGCGTAACGGCATGTCGCGTATCACTATTACCTTTGAGCTTGGTTACGACCTCAATACGGGTGTGAGTGATGTGCGTGATGCGGTCGCTCGTGCTCAGCGATCATTGCCTGATGAAGCCGACGACCCCATTGTTTATAAGAACAATGGTAGTGGCGAAGCCTCGGTCTACATTAACTTAAGCTCGACTGAGATGGACCGAACGCAGTTAACCGACTACACCGAACGAGTGTTGATTGACCGCTTTAGTTTGATCTCAGGTGTGAGCTCGGTGGATATCTCAGGTGGCTTGTACAAAGTAATGTACGTCAAGCTGAAACCTGCTCAGATGGCGGGTCGTGGTGTTACTACCTCGGACATCACTTCTGCATTGAACAATGAGAATATTGAAAGCCCGGGTGGTGAAGTACGTAATGACGCGATTGTGATGTCGGTGCGTACAGCTCGTTCTTACACTGAAGCGGAAGATTTCGAATACCTAGTGGTAAAACGTGCCTCTGATAACACGCCTATCTACCTGAAAGACGTAGCGGATGTATACATTGGTGCAGAAAACGAGAACTCGACCTTTAAGAGTGATGGCGTTGTTAACGTAAGTATGGGTATTGTGCCTCAGTCAGATGCAAACCCACTTGAGGTTGCTGACTTAGTACACAAAGAAGTCGAAGCAATTCAAAAGTTCCTACCTGATGGGACTCGTCTGGCGGTCGACTATGACTCAACGGTCTTTATCGATCGTTCGATCTCAGAGGTTTACAGCACACTCTTTATTACGGGTGGCTTAGTTATCCTTGTGCTTTACATCTTTATTGGTCAAGCACGTGCAACACTTATTCCAGCGGTAACCGTACCCGTCTCTTTGATCTCTTCGTTTATTGCGGCGTACTACTTCGGTTTTTCTATCAACCTGATTACCTTGATGGCACTTATCCTGTCGATTGGTTTGGTGGTCGATGACGCGATTGTGGTAGTAGAAAACATTTTCCACCATATTGAACGTGGTGAGTCACCACTGCTTGCAGCCTATAAAGGAACACGAGAGGTAGGCTTCGCGGTAATCGCAACAACGCTTGTATTGGTGATGGTATTTTTACCAATCTCGTTCATGGATGGCATGGTAGGTCTTCTGTTTACTGAGTTCTCGGTATTGTTGGCGATGTCGGTGATTTTCTCGTCGCTAGTCGCATTAACGTTAACGCCAGTGTTAGGCAGTAAAATCCTAAAAGCGAACGTTAAACCGAACCGTTTCAATCTGTTTGTCGAGCGCGTATTTGGCAAGCTTGAGTCTGGATATCGCTCGGTCTTGCGTCGTGCTCTAAACTGGCGTTGGGCAGCTCCAATCATCATTATCGCGTGTATGGGCGGTAGTTATGGCTTGATGCAACAAGTGCCGTCGCAACTGACTCCACAAGAAGACCGTGGTGTTATCTTTGCGTTTGTTCGTGGTGCCGATGCAACCAGTTACAACCGTATGTCTGCCAACATGGACATCGTTGAAGAGCGCTTAATGCCATTGCTTGGTCAAGGCTTCTTGAAGTCATTCAGTATTCAATCACCAGCGTTTGGTGGTAATGCGGGCGACCAAACGGGCTTCGTTATCATGATCCTAGAAGATTGGGATGAGCGTGACGTTACAGCACAAGAAGCGTTGAATGAAGTTCGTAAATCTTTGAATGGCATTCCTGATGTACGTGTATTCCCATTCATGCCTGGCTTCAAAGGGGGGTCAAGTGAGCCAGTTCAATTTGTACTTGGCGGTTCTGATTACACTGAACTTCAAAAATGGGCCGAGCTATTAAAGCAAGCCGCTGAAGAGTCTCCAATGATGGAAGGCGCGGACATCGATTACTCTGAGAAAACACCAGAGCTATTGGTAACCGTAGATAAGCAGCGTGCAGCAGAGTTAGGTGTTAGCGTTTCAGATATTTCAGATACGTTAGAAATCATGCTTGGCGGACGCAGTGAAACCACCTTCGTTGACCGTGGTGAAGAGTACGACGTATACCTGCGTGGTGATGAAAACAGCTTTAACAACGCTAATGACTTAAGCCAAATCTACATGCGAACTCAGTCTGGCGAGCTAGTTACGCTCGACACGCTGACGCACATTGAAGAAGTGGCATCCTCGATTCGTTTATCGCACTACAACAAGCAGAAATCGGTGACCATTAAAGCAAACCTAATGGAAGGTTACACGCTGGGTGATGCTCTGGATTTCCTTGATGAACAAGCGATTGAGCAGTTACCAGGCGATATCTCAGTTAGCTATTCTGGCGAGTCAAAAGACTTTAAAGAGAACCAATCAAGTATCTTAGTGGTATTTGCGCTAGCGATGCTGGTCGCGTACTTGGTACTGGCCGCGCAGTTTGAAAGCTTCATTAACCCGCTGGTGGTGATGTTCACCGTACCTATGGGTATCTTTGGTGGCTTCTTAGGTTTGGTGTTGATGAATCAAGGGCTTAACGTCTATAGCCAGATTGGTATGATCATGTTGATCGGTATGGTAACCAAGAACGGTATCTTGATCGTAGAGTTTGCTAACCAACTTCGTGACCGTGGCATTGAGTTTGAAAAGGCGATTATTGATGCTTCGGCTCGACGTTTACGTCCAATCTTGATGACGGCGTTCACCACACTAGCCGGTGCAATCCCATTGATTACTTCAACGGGCGCGGGTTACGAAAGCCGAGTGGCTGTGGGTACGGTTATCTTCTTTGGTATGGGCTTTGCAACTTTGGTTACTCTGTTCGTCATCCCTGCGATGTATCGACTGGTTTCGGGTACGACGCGTTCACCTGGCCATGTGGAAGCGGTTCTAAATAAAGAGCTGAGCCATGACAACGTGGGTAGAAGCTCTCACGGTTAATGAATACGCACGGTTAATGAACATGGAATAGTGTAACAATATTGAAAAGCCTGCGTTTGCTCCTAGCGAATTGCAGGCTTTTTTTGTATAACGAATACAGCTCAACGAATGAATACAAGAAAATAAATATAAAAGGAAAGTAAAGTGGCTGAATTTAAATACAAAGATCTTTCTCAAGAAGAACAAGATAAACTAGACGCAGCAACCTTTCGTCGCCTGTTAGCACATTTAGATAGCAACAAAGATGTGCAAAATATCGACCTGATGATCTTGGCGGGCTTCTGCCGCAACTGTTTCAGCAAGTGGTACAAAGCTGAAGCTGAGCAACAAGGCCTAGACTTGGATATCGATGACGCTCGTGAGCGCGTATACGGCATGACTTACGATGAGTGGAAACAAAACCATCAACCAAAAGCGACACCTGAGCAACTAGCGGCGTTTGAAGCGAAGCAGAAGCCAGAATAATTTGTCGATTTAGCAGCAACGATTTATAGATCAAGCAGCACTTAGAACAAACCGCATATAGCAAAAGAGCCCATCAGGGCTCTTTTTAATTTTGTACGCTAATCTTAGCTTTGAATGCTAGTGTCGAGCTTAAGCTAACTCACCTGTTTGCGAGAAAGCTTCTAGCTTCGCTGCATAAGGTTGTAGGTCACCGATATTCAGATTTACCCACTCGTCATTGAAGTAAGTGTCTAGGTAACGCTCACCACTGTCACATAGCAAAGTCACGATAGAACCTTTCTCTCCACGTGCTTTCATTTCACTGGCTAGTTGAAGCACACCGTACATATTGGTACCGGTTGATGCACCAACTTTTCGGCCAAGAATATCAGACAGCCAATGCGTAGTAGCGATACTTGCTGCGTCTGGAATTGTACGCATCTCATCAATCACACCCGAGATAAAGCTAGGCTCTGCACGTGGGCGCCCGATACCTTCAATTTTGCTGAATGTGTTGCCTTTGACATCCGCGTTGCCTGTCTTGAAAAATTCATGGAATACAGAATTCTCAGGGTCGACAACACAAAGTTTAGTTTCATGTTGTTGGTAGCGAATGAAACGACCAATGGTTGCTGATGTACCACCAGTGCCTGGGCTCATTACCACCCACGCTGGAACTGGGTGATCTTCCATCTGCATTTGATTGAAAATTGAGTTGGCAATGTTGTTGTTACCACGCCAGTCGGTTGCACGCTCAGCGTAAGTAAATTGATCCATGTAATGCCCATTCAACTCTTCAGCTAAACGACGAGACTCTGCGTAGATTTCGTCAGAGCGCTCAACAAGGTGCGCTTGACCGCCGTAGAATTCAATCTGTTCAATTTTCTTTTTCGCTGTGCATTTTGGCATTACCGCAATAAACGGAAGGCCAAGCAGGCGAGCAAAGTACGCTTCAGACACCGCTGTACTGCCTGATGAAGATTCAATGATCGTGGTTTCTGGGCCAACCCAACCATTACAAATCGCATAGAGGAAAAGGGAACGCGCTAAACGATGCTTCAAAGAGCCTGTTGGGTGTGTACTTTCATCTTTAAGATAAATATCAATGCCTTCTACGCTAGGTAGATCGAGCTTGATCAGGTGCGTATCCGCTGAGCGTTGGTAATCGGCTTCAATTTTACGAATCGCGTTGTTAATCCATTGATGGTCAGTACACATAGGCGTTCTCCTGAGACTAAGTAGGAATTCTTTGTAATTGGTATGGTTATAATTTAGCGATATCCAAGGAGAAAAACTTTGCCATATTTCCTTTGTTTTGCTTAAATTGTAGAAAATTATTCTCTTTAAAACTGATTTGGTGAAAGTGTGATAGATGCCGTAGATAAAAAGATATTAAGGTTGTTACAAGAAGACAGCACGCTGTCGTTGAATGACATATCTGAAGCGGTCAACCTGACGACCACGCCTTGTTGGAAAAGACTTAAGCGGCTTGAAGAGAACGGAGTTATTGAGAAAAGAGTCGCGTTGTTGAACCCTGAAAAGCTCGATCTTTCCTTTACCGCGTTCGTATTGATTAAAACCAGTGATCATTCTCATGAGTGGTATGGTCGTTTTGTTAATACTGTGTCTGAATTTCCAGAAGTGATGGAGTTCTATCGTATGGCGGGCGAGTATGATTATATGATGAAGGTTCAGGTGAAAGACATGAAGTGTTTTGACGACTTTTACAAACGCTTAGTGAATAGCATTGATGGTATATCTAATGTGACGTCGACTTTTGCGATGGAACCACTGAAGTACACGACAGCGTTGCCGCTTTAAGCTCAACCTAATCTTATGCTACCTCTCGTTTCAGTTTAGACATCGCCTTTGCGATATAAGAAAAGGATTATTCATGTTTGCAAAAGTATCTACCGCAATCCAGTTGGTATTAGCGGTCGCCATTTTTTTCTTGGGCTACACCATCTATTCATTTACCAATAAAGTCGGGGAGATCGTCGATACTTATCCGCAAGTTATTGAAGACTTATCGGGTCTTACCAAGGGACTAAAAGTGGAAGAGCTATTAGCGTTTGCTGAGCATGTTAATGAACTGGCTCCTCAGGTTTTGGATACTGTAGAAGATGTCCGTAAAACCATCGATGAAGTTAATCAAACTGTTTCATCGGTCGATAGCAAAATCCCCGCTATCTTAGATGAAGTTAAGAGTGTTCGAACCGAAGTAGAGCAAGTAAGAGCCGATGTTATTCCCCCAACACTGACGGAATTAAAACGATACCGTGTCGATGTAATGCCGCCAATGCTCGCTGAAAGTAAATCTTATCGAGAGCAAACCATTCCAGTGATTGTCACTGAATCCGAAATGCTTAGAGCTGAAGTGCCTGATATTTTGGTACAAGCTAATTTGCTAGCCGATAAGAGTAGAGAGTTAGCTCAGGGAGCGGCAGAAGGTGCGGTGAAAGGGGTGGTGCTATCACCATTTAATCTACTGCGAGACGCTGGAGATGGCATTAAAATGCGAGTACAAAGTGAATTCGAGCCGACGTTAGAGGTTGAATAGACTTTACTGTTTTTGTGTGACGTTCTTTCGTCAGCGTTACTAAAAAGGGGCTAGGTATGATACCTAGCCCCTTTTGGGTTTGAACGTGCTTGTTCGCCGTTTCTAAAAATGTACGTCGCTTTTAAAAATGCTCACAGTTATAAAAAGTGTTTGCTCGTTACTTGGTAAAGCGCATCACACCTTCTTGAACGGCTGTCGCGACTAGCTCACCTTTTTGGTTGTAAATCTCACCACGCACTAAGCCGCGAGTGTTGGCCGCGGTCGGGCTTTCAATCGCATATAGCAGCCATTCATCCATTTTGAATGGACGGTGGAACCAAATAGAGTGGTCAATCGTCGCAACTTGGAAGTTTGGCGTCATGATCGATACTTCATGAGGGTGAAGCGCTGTCACCAAGAAACCCCAATCAGACGCGTATGCCAACAAATATTGGTGAATAAGCTGGTTGTCTGGCAACGCACCATTTGCTCTTACCCACAGGTATTGTTTCGCTTCGGCTTTTTTAGGGTTTAGTGGATTAACGACCGTAACAGGGCGCATCTCAATCGGTTTTTCTCCACAAAAGGTTTTGCGTAGCTTCTCTGGTAAGAATTCAGCGATATGGCTCGCTAACTCGGTTTCTGATGCAAAGTTCTCTGGCCCTGGAATATCAGGCATTGCAATTTGGTGTTCAAAGCCTGGAGCATCGCCATGATAAGAAGCTGTGAGATAGAAAATAGGGCGGCCATTTTGAATTGCTTTAACACGACGTGTGCTAAAGCTGCGTCCATCTCTTAGGTTTTCAACATCGTAAATAATTGGCTTTTCAGGATCACCAGGGTACAGAAAGTAACTATGGAACGAGTGAACACTGCGGTCGTCTTGAACGGTATAGCGAGCCGCAGAAAGCGCTTGTCCCAATACCTGACCGCCATAAACCTGGGGAAGACCTAGGTTCTCACTTTGCCCTCGGAATAAACCTTCTTCCAGCTTTTCTAGCTGAAGTAAACTGAGTAATTCTTGTAAAGGTTGACTCATCACCAGCATTCCTCTTCGTAAAATGGGTGTCAGATTAGTGTGCTAATCATTTAGCTTAGTCAAATATCTGTCAATAAATCATAGGGTTTCGAGACAGAATATGAAAGCTCTCTTATAATTAGGCCGTAGATTTGTCGATTCCGACAAACATGTTGAGAGAAATTGAATATGAAAAAGGCTCTAATTTTTATTACGTCTTTATTATCGTTTGGCCTATTGGTTGGTTGCCAAGCAACATCAGAAACGAATGCTTCTCAAGAAGCCGTTGCAGAGAATACCCAAGTGATTTCAGGTACAGTAAGCTATCGTGAACGAATTGCATTGCCAGAGAATGCAGTTATTACCGTAACGCTAGAAGATATTTCACTTGCTGACGCACCATCAACGGTGATTGCGACTCAAGAATTCACAGCTGATGGTAAGCAAGTACCTTTCGCATTCGAATTGAGCTACGACAACAACAAAATTCAAGCTAACCACCGTTACAACATGCGCGCAACGATTCATGTCGACGGTAAGTTACGTTTCACAACAGACACAATTAAGTCTGTAATTACTGATGTAGAAAACACGCAACAAGCAGACTTGCGCTTGGTTGGTGTTCGTTAACTAGGAATGGATGCCATATCAAGGCATCTTGATTAGCTGATTAGCTGATTAGCTGATTAACTAGTTATGTAATTGATGGCAGCTCTAGGGCTGCCATTTGTATATTCTGAGTTTTACCTTTCCTGCGTCACTCACTTCAACCCCTTCTTCGACCAGATGCTTCTTTTGGCGATCAAACGAATCACCCTTCAAAGAGATCTCACCTTTGCTGTTAATCACCCTATACCAAGGTAGTTTACTTCCTTCAGGCAAGTTGCCTAATGCTCTACCTACATGTCGTGCATAGCCCGGAAAACCTGAAAAACGTGCTATGTCTCCATAAGTTGTTACTTTCCCATATGGAATTTGGTGAATCACAGCAAAGATTTGGAGCAAAAATTGGTCCATACTAAAAGTTCCTAGTTCATTAATACCACGGATCGGTAGAAGGAGAGGGCTATGGTATTTTCAACGTTTCAGTTCTTGATAACCACATTATTAGCGGTTGTTTGCGCGAGAGCAATCAGTTTAAGTGAGGGAGACATCCCAGTACTTGCAATGGTTATTCCTGCTTTATGGATCTTACCGCAGGGAGGCATCGCAGGGTTAGCTTTGCTCGCATCCATGACTGCCTATGGTTTAACCCTGCCTTTACAACCCATCACGCTGTCTGTCAGTGCGTGGGTATTATTCCCACTGCTTATGGTGGTCTTTTCAAAACGCAGTAGTTTATCCGTCGTGATTATTTCTGGCTTGATTGTAGCAACTTTGCAAGTCGGGATTATGGTCACGCAGTCAGCAGGTAAGCTTGATGGCGCTCCCTGGATTACCACACTACAGACTTTGTCGATCATTGTGATTTGGTGGGCAGCGAATCACCTTAAACCAGCCAGCCGACACAGCTGGTGGTCATTAGGTTTGATTCTTCCATTGTGGATAGCCGACTTACCTTATGCAGCTTTGGTTGCCTTGTGTGTTACAGGCATTATGGCATCGATGGAAACACTGACGCGTTTGAAAACCTTCCGATGGAATAAGCTATTGTGTTGGACATTACCAACGGTCGGTTTTGCTGCTCTGGTGATTACTCCAAGCATTGAGGTTCCAAGTCCGGTATTTGTGGTTTGGTTGTGCCTGTTAGGCACGGCATGGATGACAGATTACATCCTTCGCACCGAAGATAACGAAGATATAGATATCTAGCACCACAGAAACTCAAGCCGTTAGAACGCAGGTAAATGGTGAATTTACCTGCGATTTTCTAGTGGTTTGAATAAAGGATAAGCACTTAGACAGCAATTGTTCAAAAATAGGGTCGAAGAGCTTGCAATGGTTGCTGCGATGCTTAATAATCCAATCACTCTTTGAGGCAAGCCTCTTAGAAAAAGAATCTATGGAGGCTCTGGTCCTCCCGCAACACTAACTTGTGAACTCGGTCAGGCCTGGAAGGGAGCAGCCGCAGCAGGCGACGTGTGTGCCGGGATGTGGCTGGGGCTTCCACCCATATAAAAAGCCGCTCTTAATGAGCGGCTTTTTGCTATCTGAAGCTTTTTAATTGTAGTTTTAAATAACGTCTTTAAGTCTATTGATTAGCTACTCTAGCGCTTACTTGTCTTGTACTAATCGCTCTTTATCTAATAACGCGCGTTTACGTTCCAATCCCCAACGGTATCCACCTAGCTCCCCATTACTTCTCAGAACGCGATGGCAAGGTATCAGCACGCCAATTCGGTTTTTACCACAAGCTGATGCTACCGCTCGAACGGCTTTTGGTTTGTCGATCTCACAAGCTACTTCACTGTAGCTAACAATATCGCCTTCTTTGATGCTCAATAAAAACTGCCATACCTTAATCTGAAATGCAGTTCCTCGAATATCCAGTGGCAAATCAGGTCTTGGGGCGCCTTGACTGATGTGCTGATCGAGTGCTTCTATCCAGAAATCCAACTCGGGCGTATCTAGTGACGCAGAAATTGTCAGTTCGGCTTTTGGGAACTCGCTACTCAATTGCTCTAATAGTGCTTGTTCATTGTCACCAAATTGCACGAAACAGACGCCTTTATCGGTCGCGGCCATCATCATGAAACCGAGTGAGGTTTGGCGGCATGCATAATTGATCGTTTCGCCAGCGCCTCCTGCTCGATAGGCCTTTGGTGCCATACCTATGTTGCGAGTTGCTTCTCCATAGACACGACTGATTGAGCCAAAACCAGAGGCGTAGATGGCATCGGTTACGCCGTCTCCTTGTTTTAGAGAGCTCTTAAAGTGACGCATTCGAACGGCATCTTGATACGCTTTAGGTGACACTCCGAATGCTTCCTTGAACAGCCTTTGTAATCGTGAGGGAGATAATTCCGCAATTTCACCTAAGCTAGAAAGTGTGAGTTTCTCATCAGCGTGCGCTTCAATGTGGCGTGCAACTTCTACCAATTTTGCCACTCGAGAGTTTCCCGGAAAAGGGTGGCAGCGTTTGCATGGCCTGAAGCCTGCCAACATCGCCATTTCAATGCTTTCAAAGAACCTCAAGTTCTCAGGTTTTGCAGGCCTCGCAGAACACGATGGCAAGCAATAAACACCCGTAGTGATAACACCATAGAAAAATTGCCCGTCGAAAGACTTGTCTCTGACGGCTATCGCTTTTCTCATTTCGAGTTCTGGTGGCATTGGCATGGCTTAATCTCTACTTAATTACTGGTCTATCATTATCTAACCGCATGTTCGGTGATGGTTCCATCCGTTTCTTGCTAACTAATTTTATTATAAGCACTTGAGGTTCAATCGCTCTTGGATTGAACAATATAGATATAACGCAAAAATCGGATGTTTTGTATTTCTGTGGGTCGCTAAGATTGATCATATACCAATTATTCAAGAGTGAACTGAACCATGACATCGACTATTAATATCTCAATGAATGCCCGTGTGTGGGCAATGCTGATTGTTCTTTCCATGCTATGGGGAGGATCGTTCTTCTTCGTTGGTGTTGTGGTTACTGATCTTCCTCCGTTAACCATAGTCGCGCTTAGAGTGGGAATTGCTGCCATCACTTTGTGGATTATTGCTTTGATGATAGGGCTTCGCCCGCCTAAAGAGTTGCGTGTTTGGGGGGCCTTTTTAGGAATGGGTTTACTTAATAATGTCGTCCCGTTCGCGCTTATCGTATGGGGGCAAACTCAAATCGCGTCTGGGCTAGCGTCGATCCTAAACGCAGCGACACCGATCTTCGCGGTTGTGGTGGCAGGAATACTATTACCTGATGAGCGTGTAACACCGCTAAAACTCGTGGGTGTCGGCATTGGTTTTGTTGGTGTGGTTGTGATGATAGGGTTGCCTGCTCTGAGCGGAGGTGGCAGTTTTATTGCTCAGTTGGCAATCATCGCGGCTGCTTTGTCATACGCTTTTGCAGGAGTGTACGGTCGTCGATTCAAAGCTATGGAGATCAATCCGATTATCACAGCGGCAGGGCAAGTAACAGCATCAACGATTGTTTTAACCCCTGTTGCGTTAATGGTGGATGGCCCACTTGATGTTGTAGCAATGAGTGGAGATACATGGGCGGCTATCGCTGGGCTTGCAGTTTTATCGACAGCGGTCGCTTATGTTCTGTACTTTAAAATTCTAGAACTGGCAGGGGCGACCAATGTTTTACTCGTTACCTTGTTAGTGCCTGTTTCCGCCATCTTGCTTGGTTCTCTGTTCCTCAATGAGTCGTTAGAAGTTATTCATTTTGTTGGCATGTTGTTGATCGCTATTGGCTTGTCGGCCATCGATGGAAGATTGTGGCGCCGTATTAAACTGGCGAAGACTTGAGTTTAGTTTAATGGGCAAGGCACGGTTGACCTTGCCATCATTAGTTAAAAAACATTGCTGTGTTTAGAATCAAAAGACAAACAATCGCAGTCAGCAATATTTGAAAGGCATTGTGTTAGTCGTAAATACTGTATGAAAAATACTTACTCGCTATCTTTTGATGCTGACCATTGTCGATCAAGCGTTGGATACCGTCATCAATAAGATCTTTCAGTTCATTGTCTTGTTTTCGTACCGCCACACCAATCCCACGACCAAACCACTTCTCTTCTGTAAATTTAGGGCCCGTAAAGTGATGGTCCTTACCTTGTTCTGTTTCGAGAAAGCCTGCATTGAGACCCATTGAACCACCAAATACAGAATCAAGACGGCCGTTGAGTAAATCAGTAAAGGCTTCATCGAATGAACCGTAACGTTTAATGTCTACATCAGGGTAGATCTCAGAAAGGTACTTATCACCGATTGTTGCACGTTGAACCCCGATAGTTAGGTCATTCAAGCTGTCGTCATTCATATTGATCTCTCGATCTTTCTTCATCACGAAACGAGTAGGGACTTTGGCGTATGGGATGGTGAAGTTAACTTTCTTTTCACGCTCTTCGGTAATCGTCATAGCTGCAATTATCGCATCGTTCTTACGACTCAAGAGCGAAGGGATAATACCGTCCCAATCTGTTTTGGAGATGATGCACTTTACCCCTAATTCGATACAAAGCGCGTTGGCTAAATCGACTTCAAATCCCTCTAATTCACCGTCCTGCGTTGTCCAGCTGAATGGTGGGTAAGCCCCTTCAACAGTAAAGCGAATTTGTTTCCAATCTTTAGCGTACGTGAACACAGAGAAAACACTGACGAATGCAACAAGTATCCATTTCATTTGTTATTTCCTTATAGTAATAATGGATACTGATAATTAACTACTTGTTAACATTTTTCAATATGAATACATAGCGAATACATATTGATGTGAGCAAAGGCATGCATAACAACCTGTTTGTTCTAGCTTTCTTCCAAGTGTTGTTTGTGTATTAAGTTGAGTTTAAATTACCTAACCTCTCAATTCGCAGGCAACACAACAGCAGACGCTTCTTCGTCTGAATCTTCTTTGTCTTCTACTTGGTCAGCAACCCAATCAATTGTCTTTGTTAAGTAGAGCTTGTTGGTTTCTATATCACACCAACTTTTTGACAGCCCTCGGCGATTAAACTCACTGCCAATCGCTGCGAGTGTTTGGTTGCTTGAGCGCCCGTAATACAAGGTGTCGCACAGTTGCAGGTTCGACATCGATTGAGGATACGTATTGACTGACGAGGAGTTCATACTTAAAGCTTTGGATTGATTGTGTGTGCAGCCAGTTAGGCTCAGGAAAAAGAAAAAGATTAGCGTATTTTTCATGGTGTATCAGGTCTGTTGCCGATGATTTGAAGAGAGTATTGCCATGATTGCTACACTAATTTGTCAATTCCTCGCCAACTAGTTATAGACCAAGACTTTCCTCCCAGTTAGAAAGCGTTATTAAGCCAGCGATAAAAACGGTATTAACGATCAAATGCGCAATTTTGTACAAAAGTTGTGAGAGCCTATAGAGTAGACTGATAAGTCGCTCGATAATTAAAAGGCTTGGGGATGGTTATGGATAACAAAAAGCGATCTAAAGAGAAAGCCGAATACAAGATCACAGAAGAACTCGGTGGCCTTGAAATCCTCAATGCAGAATATGAAAAGCAGAACTTCTCACGTCACAGCCATGAAGGTTACACTCTCGGTGTGATTGAGCAGGGTGCTCAGCGCTTCTATCGAACGGGAGGGCATCATGTCGCGCCTCAAGATGCCATCATTCTGGTTAACGCTGATGAAGTTCATAGCGGTCATTCTGCTACCGAAGGTGGTTGGGCGTATCGTGCAATGTATCCACTGCCAGAACAACTTGCCAAAATCACACAGGAACTCAATCTGCCGAATTACGGGGCTCCTTACTTCCCTAGAGCAGTTGTTGAAGATCCTGAACTCGCCAATCAACTCAGATTAGTTTTCAACACGATTGATGAATCAGATAATCGCCTGCTAAGAGAAACCTTGATGTACGGGATGTTGGTTAAACTGATTAGCCGACATGGGAAGTCGAGCCTTAAGCCTCTGTTAGATGGAAAAACTCAACGCCAACTTGTTCTAGTGAAAGAGTTTTTAGACGATTTTCCACAAGCGGATGTGTCATTGGAAGAATTGTCGAAGCTTGCGGCTTTAAGCCCATTTCACTTGGTGCGCTCCTTTCAAAAAGAATTTGGTCTTCCGCCACATGCATATCAAATTCAATCTCGACTCAGGCTTTCGCGTAAGTTGCTAAAGCAAGGGCATTCGATCTCGGACACTGCTCAAGAGTGTGGCTTTCACGATCAAAGCCATTTTCATCGACATTTTAAGAAAGCCAACGGTTACACCCCAGGTCAGTATATTAAGATGCGTTGATCTGATCGCTTTTAACTTTGTGCTTTGGCGATAAAGCAAATTTGTACAATCGAATAAGTGAGTGCTCTTTTACAGTGGAAAACCAATGTAACGAGAACTAGAAAAATATGGATAACAACACAATGGATAAACGTACGCAGTTATGGAAAGGCGTTATGGCAGCGATGCCGTTAAGTATTGCCGTCATACCGTGGGGCATATTAGCGGGCTCGTATGCGATAGATGCTGGACTGAATCAGCTTCAAGCTCAGGCTATGTCTGCCATTTTATTTGCGGGTTCAGCTCAGCTGGTGGCTGCGGGTATGTTTAAAGCGGGCATTGGTTTAGGGACTATGTTGTTAACCACGCTGTTTATTACGTCAAGACACTTTCTTTATAGTGTCTCTATGCGTGACAAAATTAGTCATCTGCCAGCTCGTTGGCGTTTATTGCTTGGTTTTTGGCTCACTGATGAGCTGTTCGCGATTTGCAGTGGGCAATCCCAACAAGAGTTTAATCGTTGGTATGCCGCAGGCGTGGGCGGCGGATTTTACCTCGTTTGGAATATTGCGAGCTTTGTCGGCATTGTCGCAGGTAGTCAAATTCCATCACTTAACGAGATTGGCCTCGATTTTGCGGTCGCCGCGACTTTCATTGCTTTGGTTTTTCCTTTGATTCGAACACTGCCAACGGTGGTGTGTGTTGTGGTGTCATTGGTGATCTCTGTGGCAATGGCGGTCAATCAGGTTGAAGGAGGGCTGATGATTGCTGCGATTTCAGGTATGTTGGCGGGCTTCATTAGTGAATCATTTGTTGAACGTAACAATGGTCAGAAACAAGCCAATGAAGGAGAGTCTGCATGATTTGGTTATCGATCGTACTCATGACAGCGATTGTTTTTTTCAGTCGATATGTGTTTCTAGAACCTACAATTCCTCTTCGACTAAATAGTACAGCAAGGCGTCTACTACGTTATTCAAGCCCTGCGGTATTAACGGCTATTTGGGGACCGATTGTATTCGCTCCTGAGCAATCATTCTGGCCAAGCCTCGAGAATCCATATTTGATCGGTGCTCTTGTGACTGGGTTGTTGATATGGAAAACAGGCAATGTGCTGTTAACGATTGGAGTCAGTATGGCCGTGTTTTTGTTCTATAACTTAGTCGCGGTTGATTACCTTTTCTCTTGAGCTTCGACTTAGGTTTTATGTTTCTCCCATGATTTAAGGGCTATATAGATATGATTACTTGTTATGTTCGATATGTGATTGATCCTAAGAAAACAAAGGAGTTCGAAACCTACGCTAAAATGTGGATTCCTTTGGTCGCTAAATTTGGTGGCCAACACAATGGTTATTTCTTGCCGTCGGAAGGGGCGAGCAATATTGCTTTGGCGCTGTTTACCTTTGAAAGCTTGGCTGCCTATGAAGAGTATCGGATTAAATCGCTGAGCGATGCTGAGTGTATTAAAGCGTTTGAATTTGCAGATGAAGTTGATTGCATCGTGAGTTATGAGCGAAGCTTTTTTAGACCTGTTTTTGACTGATTGACCTTGCAACGTATGACATGGTGGCATCTAATGTACCGATTCACTGTTTGTGTTTTAAGGTTCTGGTAAGGAGTTAGTTTGGCTAAGAAATATTATGTGGTTTGGAAAGGTCGTACACCGGGTATTTTTACCACTTGGAATGAGTGTAAATCGCAAGTTGATGGCTTTGCTGGTGCGAGATACAAATCGTTTCCTACATTAGGCGAGGCTGAATCTGCTTTCGGTGGTAAAACGTCGTCTGCGTCAGGTTTTTCGGCTACAAAGCCAAGCTCTGCGGGTAAGGCGACTAAAGCGAAGGTTCCGCCTCTCTCTCAACAACAAATCACTGATATGCCTTTTGATATCAAGATCTTTACTGATGGCGGTTGTGAGCCAAACCCAGGTGAAGCCGGTACAGGCTTAGCGGTGTACCTGAACAACGATTTAACTGAGTTGTGGTATGGTCTTTACCAACCAATGGGTACTAACAATACCGCAGAGCTACAAGGTTTGAAGCAAGCATTTATAATTGCAAAAGAGAAACTGCAAGCCGGCTTGTCTGTTGCAATTTATAGTGACTCAAAATACTCGATTGACTGTATTACTAAGTGGGCAACGGGCTGGGAGAAAAAAGGTTGGACGAAGTCGGGTGGTGAAATCAAAAACCTCGATATCATCAAGCCAGCTTATGCGATGTACCAAGAGCTCGCTTCTCAAATCACTATCCACCATGTTAACGGTCATGTTGGTATTGAAGGTAATGAACTTGCAGACCGAATGTCTATCGTTGCGATTGCTTCTAAAGAACAAGATCTGAATCGATATACAGAGACAGACGATCTTACTGAGATATTAGCTTTGCGAGCGGGTTAAGAAAGCTCGGCGAGCTGTTTTTTAATCACGGAAGCAAGTCTAGCCCAGCGTAGGGCTAGTTTTATCCAAACTAATATCATATTAAGCGTTACAGTTTGCATCAATGTAACGCTATGGTTTGTGTCTTTCTCTTCTAGTCTCTAATTCATTTCACATCTATTTGCGTGTTTTTTGATAGTCTTAAACTGGGTTTTCTATCCAATGAGACAGCTGTTGAGCTTGTTTAAGAGAGTTAAATCGCTTCTCTACTCTGGTTCTTGCCATCATCCCCATTTCTGTTTTGTCCTCGCTACTTAATTGCGCAAAACGCTCAATGCTTTCTCTTAACTCTTCGACGTTTTTTTCATTCACTAAAAATCCGGTATCAGGTGTGACAATTTCCTTACAGCCCATAATGTTGGTTGTAATCACGGGTGTTCCGACTGCCATGGCCTCTTTTAGTACTAACGGTCCAGTATCGACACAACCTGTTTCTGAAAAGCAAAAAGGAGCGACTAAACAATCGTAGCTCGGTAAGTGCTCTTTTACCCACCCATGAGGCTTTGAACCAAGAAAGCTGACATTTCGAGTTAGCCCTTGTTGTTCGACTTGCGCTTTTAACTGGGACTCTAGATCTCCAGTACCGACGATATCGAGATGAATGTCCAGAGGCTCGGCTATGGGTGCTAAGGCATCAATGAGAAAGTGGATACCTTTTTGTTCAACTAATCTTCCAAGGAAAACAAAGCGAAGCTGCTTGGTTTCGGTCTTTGGGTGTAGTTGAAATTGCTTGGTATTTACACCGCAATGCAGGAGCTTAATATTACCTTTTGCCATGTGATTAAAGTCGGTGAGCATGTCTTTACAGACCGCGACCACAAAATCGCTCGATGTAATCTTATGTTCAATATCGTAAGCGAATTCGTAAACATCATGGCCATGGGCGACAAACGAGCAAGTGATGTTGAGAAGCTTAGCGGCGACAATAGCGTGGGCAGTGGTGTGTTGGCAGAAGTGAGCATGGACATGGTTAACGTCTTTTTCTGCGAGTTGTAACGCCAACTTAAATCCATAAGCGAAAAGTGACTTCTTCGGCATGCTAGTCTGCTTAGATACAAACGAAAGCGCTTTGACAAAACCCACCCAGTTGATGCTAGTTATCTTGCCCGCCCGAACATCCTTGCCAATTTTCACGATGTCATAGTCGAAAGCTTTTTCACTTTCTTCTACTTCGAATGCCATTACGCATACCTGATGCCCACACGCTTTCACGGAGTCGACTTCTGTCTGAATGAATGTCTCGCTCAGTACAGGGTAGGTCGGCGCTATAAATGCTACTTTTTTCATTTTTTGCTCCTTTTACTGGCCACTAAAATGGATTAAGCAAGATACGAACCAAGATGAAAGAGTATTTTTTCGGCGCTTCTTAATGGTTTTTTTGTGGTTATCGTTAGGTTGCTACTGGTTTTCTCAAAATGGCATTCAAATTGGAGATTTGAGTGTTTCTGCAGACAGCGCTTGGTCGTCATTTTGCGAACAAGCACGTAGGCTGCTGATATAAAGCCAGTTTAATAGTGAGGAATGCTCGGCACAGGATATGCAGAAGTAGCTGTACAACGTATAAATTTGAGATCGTCACTATGGCTAAAGTTAGTATTGTTATTCCTACTTATAATTGTTTGGACTATCTTCCGAAGGCAATCGGCAGCGTACTCAAACAGACTCATCAAGATATCGAATTAATCATTATTGATGATAACAGCAATGATGGAACGTCAACTTATCTCGCATCCATACACGACGAACGTATAGTTAAAATAGCGACTCTGGGTGTAGGTGCACCTCAAGCCAGAAACCTAGGGATTGAAAAGGCGACCGGTGAATTCATCGCTTTTTTAGATGCCGACGATTTTTGGTATCCAGAGAAAATCGAGCGACAGATCGAGTTCCATCAACGAAACCCTGAGTTGGCGATGAGTTTTACCAATTACGAACATCTCACTGAAGACTACCAAGTGATTATTGACTGCTTTAGCTATTGGTCACAGTTCCAAGAGAAAGATGAGTTGTTCTTCAATATTGAAAAGCCACTGGAGTTCATTATTGAAAACAACGTGATTGGTACATCGACAGTGATGGTTAGAGCTGATGTGCTCTCTCAAACAGACAGTTTTAATGCTGACATTAAGTATGGAGAAGATTGGGAGTTGTGGCTTCGACTAAGTGAGAATCATCAGATTGGTGTGCTGAATTCAGTGCAGGTTGGTTATTTAATGAGGTCGAGTTCTGTCACTCAAACTGAAAGCTTCAAATTGAGGAATTTGCAGTCTATAGAGACTATTCTTCAGCGTTACCAAAATGGCAGTGAACGTTGGAACCTGCCTTCTTCTAGCTTTAAAATCGCAAAGGCGAGAATATTGGAAGGTTACGCTGACTATTATCGAGGCTTGCAACAAAACCGATTGGCCATCTCATACAGTATCCGCTCGTTAGTTTTGGCTCCGCAAAAACGAACGTTACGACATCTTCTTGGAGACTGTAAGAGTTTCCTAACACCCGCATGGTAAGGAACAGGTGATTGCTATGGGGTCTTTAAAACAGTCAGCCTATTACGCCATTGGTATTGTGATGATGAAAGGAATATCACTAGTGATGATTCCATACATTACTCACAAAATGACGCTAGCAGAATACGGTTCTTTAGAAGCGATTGTTTTGTTAGCCGATATTGGAACGATATTGTTTAGTTTTGGTATCGTTGAGGCAATGTACCGTTATGTGGGCGTGGCTGATGGCGATGAAAAACGGGAACTCATCTCGAACTGTTTTACGTTAAGTGTTTTGGTGTGTGTACTAGGAGGGCTATTAATTGTGCTCAGTATGCCGTTGTTACTCTTAATGTTGCCCGTCGAATTTCAACCCTACCAAATTTTACTACTGCTTATTCCTACGATGCTTGATGGGGCAATCTCTATTCCTCTTACCCTAATGCGAATGAACGCGATGGCGAAGCGATTCTGCCTGCTTAATGTATTGAAAGCGGGTGTTCAAGCCTTCATGACTTTTGCGTTGCTTGAGGCCGGATATGGTATTGATGGTGTGTTGATTTCGGCTGCAGTCTCTAGTGTGCTGCTAATGATCTGTTTAGTGCGCTATCAATGGCAAGAGATGGGAACATTTGGTTGCTTTAAATACTCCACTAAGATCTTGAAGTTTGGGTTACCCGCTTTGGTCGGGGGGGCATCGATGTACATGATTACGGGTTTAGATCGTTGGGTCATGGCAAGTTTCGTTGGAGTCGAAGAGCTGGCGATTTATGCAGTCAGTGGTAAATTTGCTTTGATTCTCGGATTGTTATTACAACCCTATGCACTTTGGTGGTTCCCAAACCGTGTCGCCATTCTTCAACAAACAGGCGGCAGTAAACATTGTGCTGATAAAGCCTTAGTCGGCGTTAATTTTGCCATCGTATTGGGTGCTTTGATGATTCTAACTGTTCCAGGTTTTATCGCTTTAATTTTGCCAAGTAGCTATCAATATGCGGGTACGATTGTTGTCGCATTGCTTGCCATTAGTGTTATCAAGAACGCAGGTGACTATTTGAATCTTGGCTGTTTCAGTGGAAACTCAAGTCAATCACAAATGTGGATTCAAGGCGGATGCGCGATCTTGGCCGCTATTGGTTATGTCACCGTGACGCCCATTTATGGCGTGTGGGGTGTTATTGTTGTTCTCTGTGGCACTTACATATTGCGATTACTACTTTTATATTTCGTTAGTCAAACAATGGAGCCGTTACCCTATCAGCACAGTAAGTGGATTGTAGCGCTCAGTATTGCGGTAGTTGCGGTCACTTGTGATCGATTGCTCGGATTGGTGCTCGTTGATGTTCATGACTTTATTTTAGGAAGCTTTGTGGCAGTGATGACGCTTGTGGCCTTTATTAAATACTCGGTCATCATGATCCCTCAGGCGGTACTTGATAGGTTCACGTCAAACAAACATTCACAGGTAAGTTGATATTACCTCCTATTCAGAACTCGAATGTTTCTAAGTCAGTGAATCAAAAGTCTTAGAAATTTTAAATAAAACACTGTTCATAATGTTTATGATTAGATAGTATTTATAAGTTTGATGAATATTAACTATGGAAAGAATTATGAATAAGTGGATTGTACTTTCAGCTCTGTTTTCGACCTTCTCTTACGGTGCTTTAGACCTTTCTAACTCTGATTTATCAGCGGGAGGCTTTGATGTACCAGAAGCCATCTCGTTGGAACGACAAAACATCGTATGTGAAAGTGTTGTTTGTAATTCTGTCTCTGAACCTAAATCTGTTCCGGTTGTTGGCGACGTACCTGAACGCGAGCCGAATCAAACGTTAGAAACTCTCGCGAGTGCGATTTATATCGTCGGTGAGATTGGGGTTGCGGAAAACCTGTCGACTCCAGAATACGAGCAATTCTTCGAAAACTAATTCAAGGGGTGTGGCAGAGTATTGGCACAGCTTTCAAGTGGTACTATAAAAGATTTCAAATGCTGTTATAAAAGGTAATATTGCGGTTAAACGATTCAATAACCTTGGCATATTGTAACTAGGAAGTCCCAATGGAAATATGGAAGTTGCTGCTGTTTATCCCTGCTTGTTTTGCGCTCAACATGACGCCGGGCCCAAACAATTTGTTATCAATGAACAACGCTCGCTGTTATGGATTTCAAGCTGCTTTAGTTGCTGGGTTAGGAAGAATTGCTGCCTTTTCTGGCATGATCGCGTTAGCTGCATCGGGCTTAGCCGTTGTGCTTTATACTTCTGAAACCTTGTTCTTTCTCATCAAGCTGTTTGGCGCCATGTATTTATTGTGGATTGCGTTTAACTTATGGCGCTCACAAGCCAGCCCTATTGTTGGAATTGATCGTAACAAAAATTGGTTCGGCCTAGTCAAACAAGAGTTTACACTCGCAGCTGGCAACCCTAAAGCCATTCTTATCTTCACCGCATTCCTTCCTCAATTTGTCGATGTCACCGCTAATGTAAACACGCAATTCTTCATCCTCGGAAGCACATTCCTTATGTTAGAAATACTCGCTATTTCTATCTATGCTGCTTTTGGTTTATATCTACGAAATTGGTTCTCACAGCCTAAAATGGCTAAGCGCTTCAATAAAGCCTGCTCGGTGTTTCTTGCTCTATCTGGTGCGAATTTGTTAGTGAGCCGTCAGTAGGGTTCGTTCTGCTGTTTACACGGATAGAAGGAATGCGATGAGTAATCAAGACCTCTCACAAATGGGCGCTGCGCAGGTTTCTTTAACTGAGCATAATGGCTTTCCTTGTATACATAAACAAGGGACTGGCGAGGTTGAAGTCGCTTTTTACCAACATGCAGCGCAGCATCTTGATGGAGTGAATACGCCTCAACTTCTTGCGGTCGATGGTTGTGATCTTTATCTCGAATACATTCCTCATTCGGTTTGTCTTGCCGAGCTACAAACGACAAGTGATGTGTTTCAGCAGCTCGCTAGTATTCACTGTTCTCAATATCGACCAACATTTGAAGTTAAGCGCCATCAATGGAGTTTAGATGACACCACGGCGGCTTTATCTTCCCTACAATTGCCTCAAGTTACGCAAGACAGTCTTAAGTATATTCAATCGCAGAGTGATGCGATTTTTAACCATGACACGTTAATTTCGGGTGACTCCAATGAAGGAAATTGGGGAAGAAGAGATAACGATCAGCTCGTGTTATTTGATTGGGAGCGTTTTGGTTTTGGTAGCCCCGCGATAGATTTAGCACCACTCGTTTCGCGAATGGGTTCCTTGTCTGATTATGAGCGCATTGTTGATCAGTACCTTTGCCATAACACCTTGATTCCGCGTGAAGATTTAATAAAGCAATTGATCATGGCTAAAAGCTGGATTGTAGTCGAAGTCATGAATATATTAGTCACGCGTAACAACCCTGAAGCTTCGAAATACATCAATTGGTTTAGAGAGCAATTGCCAACTTGGCTGGCTTCAGTTGAAGGCAGATTGTAGCTGAAGGGCGGTGTAGTTAATCTTTTTAAGGTCGATGTATGAATGTTGTTTGTGCGGAAAAACAAGAATTGGCTGATATCTACCAGCTTGAACATGCTTTGTTTGGCGACCACGCCTATCCGCAGTTTTTCTTTCGTCAGGCCTTTGATTGCTGGGGGAAGGGCTTGCTGGTGGCGAAACAGGATTCGCAAGTTGCGGGTTATGTGTTGATGACACCAACAGACAAGCCACAAGAATATTGGATTTTGTCACTGGCCGTTGATGGTCAATTTCGAGGTATGGGAGTGGGACGTTCGTTGATGGAACAGGCGATCACGACGCTGCCTAAAGAATCCAAGGTGTTGCTTACCGTTGATCCAAATAATGCGTCGGCTTGGGCGCTTTATGTGTCTATGGGTTTTGTCACTATCAAAGAAGAGTCGAACTATTTTGGCGATGATGAGCCAAGGTTGGTGATGCAGCTCATCGTCTAGTTTCTTGCTAACGTTGTTTATTCAAAGGCGCACACCTTAATTAAAGGTTCACAGACCTAGGTCAACATCACGATACCGTGCATCAACACCACGCTAGAGGTTAATCGGGTTCTCATATCAAAATAGCCGTCGGGGCCTTCGCTTTGGTTCTCTTCTCTCATTGACCTTTCCGCTCGCCAAACCGCAATGTAGCCAATGATAAGAATCAGAGTAGTGAGGAACTCTTTTTGTTCCCCAAGTAGCACAGCTACCCACGCGGCTAGCACAATCACGTTGCTTAGAATCAGCGCCTTGTTGCTCGATTGGCTTTCGAAGTTCTCTATCCCATTGCCCCACAAGATACCCGACAAAAAGCTCAAGATAACCACGCTGTAGGTGATGAAGAGTGTTTCGCCACTCAAGCTAATGAACTGGCTGTCGGTGAGTGATAACAGTAGACCGAACAAAAAGGGGATTAAACCCATATAACCGAGCTTGGCCATGGTGTTGCGTGTTTGAGTTGTCTCCATAAAATCTGACCTCATAAATGCTGTTCGATAGCATTTTTGAGGGTACTACTGGTTGGCGATGTAGAGCTAGGGAAGGTTGCTACCACTTTACCTTCTTTATTGATCAAGAATTTGTAGAAGTTCCACTTGGGTGTGACACCTGCTTGCTGTTGTATTTCTGCAAACACAGGATTGGCGTTACTGCCAGATAATGTGGCTCTCGCCATCATAGGAAAGGTAACTCCGTAGTCGAGGTAACAGATTTTAGCGGACTTCTCTTCACTTCCTCTATCTTGGCGAAAATCATTACTTGGAAAGCCGACAACCGTGAAGCCTTGGTCTTTATAGGTTTGATGCAATTGCTCGAGTTGTTCGAATTGAGGAGTGAAACCACATTGGCTGGCTGTGTTTACAACCAAAAGAGTTTTGCCTTGAAACTCTTCACACAGCTCTATCTCTTCGTTCGAATTTAGCAACCGTTGTTTGCCGTTGAGTATCTCAGGGCAGCTTGATGCAAAAGCGATAGAGCTCGTTAGGCTTGCAATCAGGGCTGTGGAGCAAAGCAGTGAAGGTTTCATGGGTTTGGCTCATTTTAGTTGGCATAACTATTACTACTCTTGCGCAGCGCGAAATGATCACTTTTCTGGTCATTAACCGTCACTATTTATGAACTAATCAAGTGTCATCGCTGATGAGATACGGATCGACCAAACGACTTATGTTCACCCTTGCGCCAAGGCGAGCGGCTAACAGATACATGCCTCCGATTTTACGGTGTAGGAACAGGGCGTCTGCTGGTGGTGTGTGCCAATACTCTTGTTCCATGCTGAGTATAGTTCCGGCTTCGCGTAGCTTTTGAGCGAGTCCACTGGCTTTAAAATCGTACTCTTCGTCAACCAACATGGGCTCACACGCCATTGTCACTAAGTTGAGAATGGCTTGGCGCTGATCGGGGAGAATCGTCTCGCTAAAGAACCCAATCTGCTCTAGCGCCTTGTTGAGGCCTTGTTCATCGTGATTAATCACAGAGGTAAAGGCCAAACGATAGCCATCACTGAAGCGGTCGCTGTATTCACGGGTTGCTCCAAAATCTAACAGCCCAATCTGGCGCGTGTTTTCAACGTAAAGGTAGTTGGCAAAATTAGGGTCGGTCTGCACCATCTGCAAGTCGAACAACTCCCTGAACATGAGTTCGAGCAAGCTGCGCATGACAAAATCACGAGTACTTTGATCGTAACCTTCTATTTTCTCTATCGAGACGCCTTCAATGAAGTCCATCGCGAGCACTGATTCTGAAGACATTTGAGGGTGAATCTTAGGTACAACGAAGTGAGCGTGTTCTTTCAGTGCATGATAGTAACGAGTCGCGTAGTCAGCCTCGCGAGCATAATCTGCTTCATCATGGAGCTGTTTCTTTGCTTCTTCTAATAAGCTTTTGTAATCGACAGACTTGGGTATCAAACCGACGATGTTAAGCAATGTACCTACGTTGTCCACATCACTGTCGATGCTTTTTCGAATACCGGGATATTGGACTTTGATGGCAAGTTTGTCTCCCGCATCACTGTAGGCTTGGTGAACTTGTCCGATGGACGCACTGGCGATAGGTTTAAAGTTGAAGGAAAGGAATTCGGCTTTCCAGTTGATGCCGAGTGAGCTTTCTAACACTTGGTTGAGCTGCTTTGTTGGCAGTGGGTCGGCGTCTGAGCGAAGGCGAGAAAGAATGTCGGCGAGTTCCGGTTCGAGGACATCGCCCGCGTCCATTGATAACATCTGCCCAAGCTTCATGGCAGCACCGCGCAGGTGGGCGAGTTGATCAGTCAGGCGTGCAATGTTCTGCGGGGTGAGTAATAAGTCTTTTGCTTTGGGCCTGTTGCCTTGTGCAATCTGCTTGGTGCCTTCCGTTATCACGTTGCCCGCGACCCTTGTTGCCAGCGAGGCAAACTTGCTGAATCTAGAAATTCGATGTGTAGGAAGGTTTCTCTCTTTTGCCGACATAAAGGTTCTCACTTAGTTATCAAGACTCACTACAAAGTTCTATCAATCATTACCCAACCGAATGTTTTGTTGTGGTAACTTGTCTCGCGAAACAGTAAACAGAATTTAAAGGACAAAACATGAAGTTTATTTGGTTAAAAGTCGCGGTTACCGTTTTAGTTTTTGCTGCGCTGTTTGGTGTGGTGTATTACAAAGTCGCAAGTGGTATGTCTTAACCAAGTACTATTTTGTGCAGCTGTTACCATCGCAGCGTGACTTTCCAGTTAGCCAGAAAGAGACTTTGTATCGGTTCTTGGCAAACCGAAGATAACACCAGTCGGCCACTGGCTTGAATATCGCCCAACGTAAAGGGGCGTATAGCCAACCTTTTCCTACTAAGCGCCACGCTTGGTAGGTCACGTCTAAGCCCAGCAGCAGTTTTCCATTCTCATCCAGTGCATGCAAAATGGTGTTGGCTGCGTCGGCATCAATCTGAGGGTAGTCTGAAAAGGCTTCACTGTAGATATCGATGGTTTGAATCTTATTCTCGGCATCATGCTTTGCAAGTGCCGCCATCTCCTTTGCGCACAACGGGCATGTCCCATCGTAAAATATCGTAAGTTGTGTCATCGTCTGTTCGCCTATCATTTCACGAGTGAACCTTCAGTTTCCCGTTAAGTCGGCACCCGTCAATTCAATCGCTTGTTATTCAATAATCTAGCAATGGCTACGTTATTGCACCTTTTAAAGATCACTTACCTTGTATCCAAAGCTCTAAGAATGTCTGACGTAGACACTTTGTTCATCCTTTCAAGTCCTTGATTGTTTGGTCAAATCTCGGGTTTATGGACAAATGATAACAAAGCGTCCAATAAAGGTGTGCCTTCAATATATAAACATCAATCAATTCAATAAGTTGAAATTGGCTTGGAATATGCTCTATCGAACCTACGAATTGCTAAAGGATTTTCTCTAATTTGGGCATGGCAGAAAACCCTAAAAGCATAAGTATGGATAAATGGAGAGAGAACATGAAGGTTATAAATTATTTACTTAGTGTGCTTTTGTTGTTTAGTAGCCCCCAGTTGGCATGGGCTACGGTTGATGTTATGGAACTCGATGGTAACGCGACCAGCGATAATAGTGGTATTGATTGGGACGATGTAAATAACCCCAACAGCATGGTCGGGATTGCGGAGTTTTTCCAAAAAGACCGTAACGGTGTGGATCAAATCTTTTGGAAGGGTGGATCAAAAGATGATTCCGACATTACGGATTGGGCATTTCGAAGTGCGTCGCCACAACCGAAAGATGACTTTACCAATGCGTATGCCGCTGCCTTTGAAAGCGAAGGTGACTTGCTGATTTACTTTGGTGCAGACCGATATGCGAACAATGGTGATATGTA
The DNA here is from genome assembly GCF_057785955.1 of Vibrio sp. QJM3NY_27. NCBI lineage: Bacteria > Pseudomonadati > Pseudomonadota > Gammaproteobacteria > Vibrionales > Vibrionaceae > Vibrio > Vibrio sp. QJM3NY_27. Next base: position 1,067,669 of record NZ_CM173511.1, read on the forward strand.
CATTGGCTTCTGGTTCTTACAAGACCAGGTTGGATTGCCGGATGGGAAAACTAAAGGCGACTTTGTTGGGCAACATGTCAATGGAGACATCCTTGTGCTGATTTCATTCCCACAAGCAAGTGGCGGTAATCCGTACATAGAAGTGTTGCAGTGGGATTTGAATAATGGTGATGTCACCGACAACATGACGAGAATTTTCCAAACTGACGGTGACCCTAAATCGAATGATTTTGTGGGGGCAAGATGTGGCAGTGGCGCAGTCGGCGTCGAGAAGATCTGTGCGATTTCAAATGATGATTCTATCGGTGCAATTGCTCTACCCAATGTACAAGGTTGGGACTATCTAGCTAAAACGGGTGAAACAACCTCTATTCCAACCGAGAGCTTTGTGGAAGGTCGATTAAACTTGTCAGCTCTGTTGAATGATGAGTTCGGTATTGAGGATATTCCTTGTTTCAGTAGTTTCTTAGTGGAGTCTCGAGCTTCTCGTTCGATTGATGCATCTTTGGCTGACTTCGTTGTCGGTTCATTCAGTTTATGTAGCATCAATATAGCGGCGACTTGTAACACAACCAGCTTTACGGTTGATGGCATGTTCAACATCGATTACACCGTGACGGTAACCAATACCGGCCCTGGTTCGTTAGGCACCAATGGTGATTACGAAGTGGCCTTTTTATCTGAGTCACCAATCTTAGGTGCGCTTCCTGTCGTGGGTAACGGTGATGAAGTGTGGAGTGTCGGCGAGTCATTCTCATTCATGGGGAATTATCTGTCTGTAAATAACGGAGCCGTCGGCGTGATAGATGGTGCGGTGGATCTTGATGGGCTTATCGTGAATGCTCAAGCGCCAGTGGCTTACAATTGTCCACCAATAGACTTGAGCCCGATGGTTGAGATTTCTAAGGTGTGTAATAGCTTCTTAGAGGTTGATGGCGGCCAAGTTGTGCTTAAGAAAACCTATGATGTTGAAATATGTAATACCGGTGATATCCCATTGGCTATTGAATCGCTGGTGGATTCTAAGGATGACTCTTTGAGCCGTTCTGATTTACCTACTGAAGTAGTCAACAGCAGTTATTACCTCGACTTTGCTTTACCTTGTGATGATCTTGAGGATGTGACCACATGTGGTGCTGGCAATATGTGTAGTGCATTAAGTGCCGACCCTGAGCTGTTTGCTTGTAAAACGGGTGAAGGAGAGTGGATACCGAACTTTGGTGATGCGATCGGTCAAGTGTGTACACAAGTAAGCAAAACTTATGCGCCAAATGTGTTACCAACCGGAACCGCAGGAATGCTATCTAATCAAGTGACAGCAACGTTTGACTCGTTGTTCTTGCAAGATGCATTTATGGAAACATCGAACATTGCAACCTGTGATGTTTGTCCATTTACTGTACCTGAGCCTTAAGTACTTTCATTAATTGAGTACAACTAAACTCCAAAGCAGCCTAGTTCGTTAGGCTGCTTTATTAGTTTATTAGTTTATTAGTTTATTAGTTTATTAGTTAGTTGGTTAGTTGGTTAGTTAGGCGACTTAAATTACTATCTGATGTTTTTTTATCAGCTTATATAAGGTCGTCCGAGAAATAGACAACGCTTTGGCAGATTGGGAAATATTGTAGTGGTGCTGCTGAATCACTCGACGAACATTTTTTGAAGAAAGTCGAGTATCATTTTCTACGTCGGGCGACGCGTCTTTCAATTGAATTCCCATATGACGAGTAGAGAGGGCGCTTGAATTAGAAAGAACGATCGCCCTTTTTATGCAGTTGAATAACTCTCTAACATTGCCCGGCCAATGGTACTGTTTCATTTGCTCAAGGGTGTCACTAGGCAGTTTGGTTTTGGATGCGTAATTGTGCTTCAGCTCAAATCGAACCAAATCTTCAATGTCTTCTTTGTGATCATTGAGTGGCACTAGGTCCAATGGAAGTACATTGATCCGATGAAAGAGATCCTTTCGAAATTTACCTGCAGCAACGGCTTGTTCGATATTGACGTTGGTGGCGAAAATCACACGGCAATCTATGGGTAATTGGTTGTTACTGCCTAATCGCTCTATCAAGTTATTTTCTAGAAAGTGGAGTAAGTAGGTTTGCAGCGACAGTTCAAGGTCGCCGATCTCATCCAAAAATAGCGTGCCACCATTCGCTCTTTCCACGTGTCCGACGTAGCGTTTGTTTGCTCCCGTGAACGAGCCTTTTTCAAAGCCAAATAACTCTGAGTGAATCAAGGATTGTGGAATTGCGCCACAATTTACAGCGATGAAAGGTTTCTGACTGCGGGCAGAGGCTTCATGTATCAAACGTGCGCATAGGCTTTTTCCTGTACCGGTTTCCCCTTGAATCAGCACTGGGAAATCGTTGTTAGCGATCTTGGCTATCTTCTTTTTAAGTTGCTGGATGGTTCTGGATTGCCCCACCAATTGACATTCATTGCACGAGACAGGCTTAGGTTTAGTTTGCTTGGTGTCTACCATGCCATACGCATGCCCTAAATTTCGACAAAGCCATTCTGTATCAATAGGGAGGTGGTAATAATCCCAAAAGGTTTGCTTAATGAGTGATAAGTTACGGCTTGGTGGTTGGCTGCAGATAGCAATTGCTTTTAAACTTGGAAAGCGAGCCTTCAGCATTGATATTTGCTCACATTGTTTGTCGATTGAGGATGATGTTAGACAAGAAACCACAATTGGTGCGTAGCTTTCGCTGCGTGTATCGAGTAAGTGAATGGCCTGTTCGGTTGTTTCTGCAACTTGAGCTTCCCAGTTATGGAGACGCAGTTCTCCAACCCACTGACTATGGTGCAGGCATGCGGTGTTGCATAACAAAATCACAGAACGAGTTATTGGCTCAGGTGATACTCTTTTTGATGGCATTGTGCTCACTCTTCATGTTTCGATATCCATGATGAAACCTTCAGTAAGCCCCCTAAATATTCCATAAGCTTAGGAGCAAAATTCGAATAATTCGAGTACATAAACCTAAGAACGTTGAGCAAGCAAGTGGCAGTATTTTAAGCGGGAAAGCCAATCTGGTGCTTTACTTACTGATATTTATGCTTATTAATTAAAGGTAGTCACGAATATCGTGTTTTTTCTGTTTTGTTTATTGATGCTCACACAGTAAACTCCGCGCTAATCACTAACGATAAAGAGCTGATATTGATGATAATTAACGTAGCAAAAAAGTTCATTTTGGCAGCGTCTGCACTGATGCTAGGCGGTTGTGTGAGCTACAGCGTGACCGAGCAAGAAATGACGAACTACCTTCAAGATTCGGTGATGTTAGAGCAAGAAGTGGGTGTACAAAACGTTATGTATGCGCAAGTCGCTGTCGATGACTTAGCGGTGCAAATTGGCCGAGCTGATGCCGAGCGCGTGTCTGTTCTGGCGAATACCAATGCACAAGTTCAGGTGTTTAACGTGCCGAATATGAGGTTGGATCTTGATATCGAGTTCAGTGCGATTCCTGAATATGACAAAGAGAGTGGCGAGATTTATTTGAAATCACTGCGTTTAGAGCGCTTTGAAGAAAAAGATAAACAACTGTCGCCTGAGGTCGCCAAACTACTTAAGCCTGCCGTTTCTATGATTGGCTTTGCTTTGTCCCAGTCACCGGTTTACAAACTGGACAGCAATAAGGTTCAAGAGTCATTGATCAAGTCATCGGAACCTAATCTAGTGATTAAAGACAACAAGCTGGTCATCGAGTTATTCGATTAACCATTCGCATTTAGCTGAGGCTTAGATTTAAAACACAATGGCTGCCGATTTGGTGGCCATTTTTGTTTGCGTTGAACAAGTAATGCTTCTGTTTTTGGGCTGTCTATTCAGCTTGTTTTCTCAGGCCCATTTATTGAATTCGCTGCGTATCTAACCTTTACTTTATTCTTGTGAGCAAGTCATCGCTTCAGTCATCAAATCATAAGAAAGAAAAGGTGAGCGAACTATGAAGAATCCAGTGATAGCGGATACCAAGCCAGTCAAAGTGGAGCTAACCGAAGGGGAGGAGTATTACTTCTGTACCTGTGGTAAATCGAAAAACCAACCTTATTGCGACGGCTCTCATGCAGGAACCGGCTTCAAACCGAAGAGTTTCGTGGCCGAGGAAAACGGCGATGCTTACCTGTGCCGCTGTAAATATTCAAACAACCTCCCATTTTGTGACGGTACCCATAAACAGTTTACGGCTGAGCAAGTGGGTCAAGAAGGCCCTGATGTTCATGTCCAATCTGCGGCTCCCGAAAGCTCGCCAGCCGCAACTGCAACCAAAGAAGAACCCACGGTCGAGTTCATTCATCAACTGGCGCGCGATGGCTTATCTAAGGTCGGGCATCACGGTCCAATGACCTCAATGGGCGTGCCTAGGTACTTGTTACCTCACTGGGATGATATTCAAGTGATGGTTGCACAAATGGCGACCAAGCCTTTGTTGGAGAATGTGCCAGTCGGTACTGAGCTTATTATTGGGCCAAAAGCGAAAAAGCCGCTTAAATTGAACATCTCCTTGTTTGTATCTGACATGAGTTTTGGTTCTTTGTCTGAAGAGGCGAAAGTGTCCTTGGCGACGGGCGCGGAGCTTGCGGGAACGGGGATCTGCTCTGGAGAGGGCGGCATGTTGCCCGAAGAGCAAGCTGCGAATTCTCGCTACTTTTATGAATTAGCTAGCGCACAATTTGGTTACGACGAATCTAAGCTCAAAAACGTTCAAGCCTTCCATTTTAAAGGCGGGCAGGGTGCTAAAACCGGAACTGGCGGTCACCTACCGGGGGCGAAGAACATTGGCAAGATAGCTGAGGTGCGTGGTATTGAAGCAGGTACAGCCGCGATTTCTCCACCCACCTTTGTTGATCTAAAAACCGTCGAGGATTTCAAAAAGTTCGCCGACCGAGTTCGAGAAGTGACGGGCGGGATCCCAATTGGCTTCAAGCTGAGTGCCAATCATATTGAAGAGGATATTCAGTTCGCACTTGATGCCAGTGCTGATTACATCATTTTAGACGGTCGAGGCGGCGGTACAGGCGCGGCGCCAGAAATGTTCCGTGACCATATTAGTGTGCCCACCATTCCAGCACTTGCTCGTGCCAGAGCTTATTTAGACAAGCAAGGTGCAAGTGACAGAGTCACCTTAATCATTACCGGTGGACTTCGTGTTCCGATGGACTTTGTAAAAGCGATGGCGCTTGGCGCAGATGGTGTCGCCATCTCAAACAGTGCCATGCAGTCGATAGGGTGTGTTGCTGCCCGAATGTGTAACACCAACAATTGCCCGGCGGGTATCGCGACTCAAAAAGCCGATTTACGCCAACGGTTAAATGTCGAAAAGGCATCGAACCAATTGAAAAACTTCTTCGAAGCCTCGACTGAGTTGATGCAAGTGATGTCGAGAGCGTGCGGCCATGATCATTTGAATCAGTTTAACCCTCACGATCTGGCAACGTGGAATCGTGAAATGGCGGAGCTATCGGGTGTTGCCTATTCGGGTGTCAGTCCATTGAATCAATCTAAGTAGATAACACCTCAATAAAGCACACCCTTTGCATTTTGGGTGTGCTCATTTTTGTCTGTGTAATGAAAATCTATATTTAACCTTTCGTAATCACCTGTTTTATGAGTGTTTTTAAATCACTTTCTATTTTTTGAAAATACCTCTTTACCTCAAGTTAGCTTGAGGTTTTATCATCCTCCTCAATCTAAAAACACAATCTATCACCTTGTCGCCTAGTACAGGTTTTGATGTTATCAAACAGAAGTTACGAATCTTCAGTTATGAACTTTGAGCTCCGTAATTGAAATCATGAATGCATAAAGGTGAGCAAAATGAACAAGGATCAACAATGAGAGTATTAGCGATTGGCGCGACCAACAGTAAAGCATCGATTAACCAACAATTAGCAGCGTACACCGCAAGTTTAGTCGAGGGCGCGCAAGTAGAGGTGCTCGATCTTAATGATTTCGAGATGCCTATTTACAGTGAAGACAGAGAAAAAGAGTCCGGCGTTCATCAACACGCGCAGCGTTTTTTTAGCAAGATTGGCGAAGCAGATGCTGTGGTCATCTCTTTTGCAGAATACAACGGTTCATACACTGCAGCCTTTAAGAATGTGTTTGACTGGACATCACGAATCGACATGAAAGTGTACCAAGGCAAGCCTGTTGTTATGCTCTCCACATCACCAGGCCCAGGCGGCGCAAGCTCTGTGTTGTCGTCTGCGGTAAATTCGGCACCTTACTTTGACGCAGATGTGAAGGGTTCGATGTCGGTGCCGAGTTTCTACGATAACTTTAATGTAGAAACGGGAGAAATCATCAATGCCGAAATAGCAGAGAGCCTGAAATCTATCATGAGTCAGATTTAGAAATCGAATGACATCTGATTCAACAAAGCAGTTATGATCGTGGCTGATTTTCGTTGAGCTCTCTGTCAAAGTTTAAGGTTAATCATTGGTGAGGGCTGGAATAGGCCGCTATTCTAAAGTTAAAGTAAGCTTTAAATATTTATGATCTCAAGGATAGTGTAACAATGAGAAACATTGTATACCTCACCATAGGCCAGTTGGCAGAGCGCAGTGGCGTGGCTCCTTCTGCCTTACGTTTTTATGAAACTAAAGGGTTGATTGCTTCGATTCGTACTAACGGAAATCAACGCCGTTATCAGTCGGCGATGTTGAGACGAATAGCGTTGATACAAGTGGCGCAGTCGATAGGTTTCACGTTGGAAGAGATTACCGAAGAGTTATCGACACTGCCGATGAACCATACCGCGACTAAGCGAGATTGGGAGCGAGTTGCGAAGAAGTGGCAGGGGCAGCTCGACAGCAAAATGGCGCAGATTAAATCGCTACAAGAAAACCTAACCGGCTGTATCGGTTGCGGATGTTTGAGTATGCAGAAATGCCACTTGTTGAACCCTGAAGATATTTTGCATGATCAAGGGCAGGGCGCACAACGGATCGTTGAGTAGCCCTGACTTAAGGTTCCCTATTTGAGATCGTCGAATCCAATGCACTCAATCTGATGGTCAGCTAGCCACTGTTTTAGCTCTGGGCTAGTGAGAAGCTGATGCTCTTCGACGCGTTTATCACTGTAGCCTGATAGTGATTTTAGCTCTTCATCAACACTAAGTGATGGATGACACATCAACTCGACAGTACCGTTAGGCATGGCAGTTTGGTAGCTCAACAGAATATCTTGCAAGTTGCTAAGAGAGACCCCGTCATCAAAAAAGCGCATGTCAAAAGCATTAGGTGTCGGTACTAAGAGAGAATCTTGCCCGTTCACAATGTTGTCGATGCGTCTTACAGGCAGGCCAATCGTATTAGCTGATCGAGTAAACGCCGCTTTGAGAGGTTTAAATACGCCCCCAAAATGATGGCTATCGATATGGTTGATCTTTAAATCTGCATTGATAGCCGCTTGGTATTGCGCGTTAAGTTCAAGCACAACTTCGCCTTCAACCACATCGACTTTGTTGAACAAGGCCACTTTGTCTAAGAAATTACCTTGATCATCAACCAAACTTGGTACTAATTCAGGTGCGCTAAGAGGTTTTCCCGCAGTAACCGTAAAGTGCAAGCCTACTTCCGGAACCAAACCTTGGTGATAAAGCTCAATGGCGTGTTGGGTTCCAGGTTGGTTCATCATGATGGTGGTTGACTTTACTACGCCTGCTTTGAAGCACTCAACAATGCCATGATTTACCGTTTCAGTGAGGCCGAAATCATCGGCGTTCAGTATTAGTTTCATCGTGACCTCTGGTGACTAAAATGGATTGTGAACAACTTGAATTAACCTAATTTCGACTGAGTTAATGTACATAAGGTTATTGCTCATTTTGTGTTAATCGATGAGCAAATGCAGGCATGAAGTCTAAGTTCTCTCGAATCGTTTCTAATAACGCCTCATCAATGTGTGAGCCGCTATCAACAATAGGATTAAGGATCAAAGCGCGTTTAGCTAATGCAATATCCCCCGTCATCGCGGCCTTCACTGTTAAGGTTTCAAACTCTTTCATTTGTTGGATTAGGCGTAACGTATCGCTATCAAAAGGTTCGACATTCAATGGAAGGATCGCGCTGTTAGTAATAACTGAGCTGACTTCTACCGCGCAGTCATCAGGAAGCCCTTGAATCGCCCCATTATTGCGAGTGTTAACGTGCATGATAGAACGCTTGTTGTTGTGAATACTGCTCATTAGTTCACAAGCTGCTTCAGAATAATGGGCACCACCTCGTTCTTCTAATAATTTCGGCTTGGTATCCAGCATCGGGTCTCTGTAGATTGCGAGCAATTGTTGTTCAACTTTTGAAACCAAGTCGGCGCGATTTTCGCTCTTTTCAGACGCAGAAAATTCTTTGTCTAGAATATCTCGTGACTGGTAGTAGTAACGTAGGTAAGCGCACGGCACCAGGTTCAATGAGCGAATCAACTCGGCATCCCATTCAAAGGGTGGGATGTTTTTCGGCATCATTTGGTCATTGCCTCCTAGGAGTTGGTCTATCACTTCTTGGAGCTTGTCTTCGCCGTTATGAAGTACTTTTCGGGCCCACACTAGGTGATTCAAACCTGCGATTTGCATGGTGATGTCTTCGCGTTCAGCGCCAAGCATTTTTGCTGCTCCGCGCTCCATGTTCACGGGGATATTGCACAAGCCGACCGTCTTGATGGTTGAGTGCTTAATCAAGGCCTCGGTCACCATACCTGATGGATTGGTAAAGTTGAGCAGCCATGCATTGGGGCAAAGTGTTTCCATCTCTTTGGCGATCTTTAATGCAATTGGTATGGTTCGACAAGCATTAGAGAAACCACCCAATCCGTTAGTTTCTTGCCCTATCATGCGATACTTTAAAGCAATTCTTTCATCACGTAGCCTTGCTTCTAATCGACCTGCCCTAAACTGAGAACAGACAAAGTTCGCGTCCACAAGCGCTGTTTTTCGGTCTGTCGTGAGGTGCACTGTGATGTCACAGTTCGCTTTTCTAATCATTCGCTGCGTCAAATCTGCAATCACTTGGGCTTTTTCCATACCTTCTTCGATATCGACAAGCCAAAGATCAGAAATAGGTAATTCGTGATAGCGTTTTAGTAAGCCTTCGATCAGCTCAGGGGTGTAACTTGATCCACCACCAATGACCGCAACTTTGAGTTTTTGTGCTTGCTTCATTTGACTCACCATTATTATGTAGATTACATGGTTTAATCTATATGATGAGTCAGTACGTCTACAAACCAGTATCGATGATTTATGAATTAGTGAGGTTAATCTATGGGGCTGTTTGAAAATCGCCAACAAACATTGTCGTTGCTGCACACCTTCAGTGTAGCGGCTAAACATTTAAGCTTCACCCTTGCCGCCGATGAACTGTTTCTGACTCAAGGTGGAGTCAGTCATCGCATCAAGAAACTTGAGCAGCAGCTTAAATTTAATCTGTTTGTGCGTAAAACAAGAAAGCTAGAATTGACCCCAGAAGGACAACGCGTTCTCTCGATGCTGAGTGTCTCATTCGAATCTATTTTCTCTGAACTGATGGACATTCAAACTGGAGAGCTAAGTGGTGAATTGTACATAGCAACTTCTCCTTATTTTGCGTCGTCTTGGTTAATGCCGCGCCTACCAGAGTTTAGACAGTTATACCCGAATTTAAGTATTAAATTACAAACCAAACAGAACCAATCTGACTTTCAGTTTGAACCTTATGACGTGGCAATTTTCTACAGCGAGGGTCACTATCCGAATCATTATAGTGAGCGACTATTTTCAGGAATTAGAACGCCTGTATGCAGTCCTGAATACGCGAAGAGGTTCAATCTTGAGAAGGGCTTGCAACAATTGGATAGTGTGCAGTTTATTCATAGTGGAGACGTGACGGCTTGGCAGCGTTGGTTGGAAGCGGCTCAAAGTGAGGTTGATTGTACTCTAAAGTGTGATTACTACAGTGACAACCGTATAGCGATGGACGCGGCAAGGTTATCGATGGGTGTAGCACTAGGAAGACTCGAGTTTGCGACAACTCAAATTGAACAGGGTGGGTTGGTTGCTCCTTTTATGAGTATTGAGTCGGGTAAAGGTTACGATCTTGTATGTCCGAAAGGGATGGAGCAACGGACTAAGTTTCAAGTGTTTACTCAATGGGTTAAGCAGCAGTTATGACAGAATAGCATGCCTAGACAAAAGCGAATTTAAGGTCTAGTTTGGGTGGTTCTTTCTTTCAATAAAAAGAGGTGAGTTATGTTCAGCCATGTTTTTCTCGGAACCGAAGATATTGAACGTGCGAAGTCGTTCTATGATCCAATTATGAAGATGCTTGGTTACAACGAAGGCTCAATCGATCCTAAAGGGCGTTGTGTTTACGTGAGCAAAACGGGTGTACTAGGTTTAACCAAACCGATTGATGGTCAGCCAGCGACTTATGGCAATGGTATGACGGTAGGATTCTTGGCGAGTTCACCAGAAATGGTGGATGAATGGCATCGCATCGGCGTCGAAAATGGTGGTACTAGCATTGAAGGTGGCCCCGGAGCGAGAGGTTCTGACGAGCGTCGCTTGTACATGGCTTACTTGCGAGACCCTGATGGAAACAAGATTTGTGCAACTCACTTTATGCCATAGTTTACGTTATGCCACAGTTCACCTTATATCATAGTTAACTTTATGCCACGGTGGCGTATAATTAAGTCATATTGATTGTTCAGGGTTAGTTTATGATGCTCTGAACTAACCCGTTATTTTAAAGACTGGCTGACTATTGCAAAGGACTTGCTAGATGAAACCGAATGAACTGTTTTATGAAAGCTTCGAGCGTTGCCGGATTGATCAAGAATTCTTGGAAAGCTTTCTGGCAGACTTCTGCGAGCATAACCCAAGGTTTTCAGAACGTTTTGAAAAGATAGGGTTAGAGCAGCAAACTAAGATGCTTAAGGCCTCGATCATTCTTATTTATAATTCCTCTGGTCTGCCAAGTGTGCGGAACTCGGTCAAGAAACTGGGTAAAAGGCACAAAGATTTGGGGTTGGACATTTCAGAAATTGAATTAAACGAATGGTTTAATTCGCTGCTCAATACGGTTAAAAAGTACGATCCTCATTATGATGAGAACGTAGAACGAGCTTGGGCAGAAACGCTGGATGCTGGTCTAACGATCATGAAAAAAGAGTGTGTTGAAAAATAAGATAAGCTTCGCATAACAACACGAGGTTTATCTTATTTTTAAATTATGGCTTTTAATTCATTGCCCTAAATGGTTTTTATTCAGGGTAATGAATATGTTGGCTTAAAAGGTAAAGCCAGTTTGAATACCTAAAGTTGTTTCCTTGGTATACCAATCATTTGAACCTCCGAGCTCATACCAATCAAACCCTACACGAGTCAACAGCTTGGAGTTGCCAAACAATGGTTTTGATGACTTGTACTCTGCGCCGATACCGTAAGTTAAGCCAAAATTACCATGAGAACCTTTATGAACTTCATTTCCTTTGCTAGAGCTATACACCAACTTTGTATCTGAGTGTGAATAGAAAGCACCAAACTTGCCCAAAATAGAAAAATTTTCACTGAAACTGTGTTTGTACACAGGCGTCAACGAGAGCATTAAGGTGTCGAACTCTTCCTTTCGTTGTACTGTCTCGTTGTTGCTGTAATCAACGTAACTGTCTTTGTCATCGACGCTGGTAATAAACAATGTTGATTCTACATACCAGTTGCTTTGTGCGATCTGGCTACCCAGTGTGAACTGGCCACCGACATCATCACTATCCATACCAACACCACCTAAAGCATACATTTCATTTGCTGCGAATGCTGAAGAGCCCGTAACTGATGCAATGGCAAGCGCCGCTAAGACTAATTTTTTCATTTTATTCTCTAAGGTTCGTAAATTTCGGGAGAGGATTCTAGCGATATTTTCAAAATAAAAAACACGGTTCGAATGAGTGGAGAGACGATTAAATAAAGATTAAATATATCAATAATGAGGAGGGTAGGTTTGAAGGCTCGGATTATATTTTTTTAGGTATGATAGGGAGTGTTGAACCTCAATTTAATTATTGATTTTTAGCATTTTTATTGGCTTTCGGATTATTTGTACCTCAATGAAAAAGCCCTAGCGGTGAATCTTCGCTAGAGCTTCATTTAGATTGAATTAGAGAGCAATTTAATAGAGATTAAATACTAGGGATGACTAGTCTTTCCGCTTGTGCGTAAGGGTAAAGTAACCAGTGGCTTAAAAGTGAGCAGCCCAGCCAACCAGGAAGCCTTGTGAAGCGGTATCGTATTCAAAGGTACCTTTGTTTTCGTAATCAACCCAGGTCGATTTGTAGGCGACATTTAAGTCAGACCAATTGTTTATCTGGTATCGCACGCCAGTTAATAGAGATGAGGTAAAGTCGGTGTCACTGCCAAGCCCTGCATCAATAGTTGCGTGAAACTTCCAATCCTTATTGATCTGCGTTATCCATCTCACACCTATTTGGTAGTCAACCCAATCTTCATCGAGTGATCGGTCTGCACTTAGATTACCACCTGAACCGTAAAGCTTGGCATCAATGTCGTTATCCCACCAACGAAGCCCAAACAGATAATCAATCGTGCCAAAATCGTACTGGTAGCGCTTAAAACCCTTCACATCTAAAACACCTTGTCGGATATCAAGGTTGCCCCTCAATACCTCTAGGTTGCTACCTAACACTGAGTTTGTTTTTCCGCTTAGCTTCATGAAGCTATAGTCAATGTAATAGCCCCACTGATTGTCATAGATACCCTCTAAACGCACCATTGCGGTCATATCAAGGTGATCCATGATGAATGCAGGATCAACATCGACATCTGCAGACAAATCACCAATGGTGCTGTCTCCGCGGATGTTGAGTGCGAGCGCATAAATTTCTATGCTGTGTTGCCACTTTTTCGTGTCCGATTGTGAACTTGCTTCTTGTGCATTTACGGTTGAACTCGCAGCCAACACTGATGCGATTAGATAATGCCATTTAGCCATATTGATATCCTTATCTGGTTTGAAGAGTGCACACTATAAATGTATGTATTAATTAGCCATTTTCTATATATGCAACTTGTATATTGCTGATTGTAGACTACGTTTTTTTAAAAAGAGCCAAATTTAAAGAGTGGGAATATGAAGCTACAAAGTGTTTTCTTGTTGGTAGCGGTTTTAGGCTTAACGCCTATTGCGTTGTCTTACGGCTACGCCCCCGTTATTTCTATGGATTATCTTTTCGGAATTGATGCTAGTTCTATCAACGTGACTCATATTTTTCGAGCCGTGATGTGGCTGTATTTGGCACTGGCTCTGTTTTGGGTTAGTGGCGCATTGATAAAAAAGTATCGACTGCCAGCGCTTTATAGTTTGGTGGTTTTTATGTTGGGTTTGGCTGCAGGCCGAGTCATCAGTTTAGTATTAGATGGAATGCCGCACTGGCTGCTTTTTGTCTATCTAATCTTGGAGCTTGGCTTTGGTTTGGTCGGAATAAAAATGATTCACAAAGAACAATCTGAAACAATATAAGGACATTATATGAAAGGGATTTTTCACCTTCTTACCTTGAGCGTGTTGAGTAGCTTTTCGCTATCGGCATGGTCGGCACAAGAACAACCTAATATCTTCGTCATTTTCACCGATGATATTGGCATCTCAAACCTGAGCGCTTATCACAATGGCGTGATGAGTAGCGAAACACCAAACATCGATAGTATTGCTGAGAAGGGAATGCTTCTGACAGACTACTATGCGCAGCCATCTTGTACCGCTGGTCGTTCTGCTTTCTTAACCGGGCAATTACCAGTTAGAACCGGAATGCACTCTGTTGGGTTACCTGGCGGTCCCGTTGGTTTAAGTGCGGATACGCCAACGCTTCCAGAGATGCTCAAAACGATGGGGTATGTGACTGGGCAATTTGGTAAAAACCACCTTGGTGATAGAGATGAATTCTTACCGACAATGCACGGTTTTGATGAGTATTGGGGTTGGTTGTATCACTTGAATGCGATGGAATATACCGAAGATCCAGATTGGCCAAAAGATGGATCTTTGGATGCCTTTGCACCTCGTAATGTTATTTACGCCAAATCAGATGGCAAAGGTGGTCAAACGATCGAAGACGATGGTGCATTGTCGATTGAGCGTATGCGTACACTCGACGATGAAGTAAATAAGCATGCTATCAACTTCATTGAACGAGCCGTAGAAGCGGATAAACCATTCTTTACTTGGTACTGCCCATCTCGTGGCCATGTATGGACGCACCTTTCTCCTGAATATGAAGCGATGCTTGGCCAAAACGGTTGGGGGCTGCAAGAAGTGGTGATGAAAGATCTTGATGACCACGTCGGGGAAATGATGGCGAAAATGGAAGAGTTAGGCATTGCCGATAACACCATTATTATTTTCACTGCAGACAACGGCCCTGAGATCATGACTTGGCCTGATGGCGGCATGACGCCTTTCCATGGTGAAAAAGGTACGACTTGGGAAGGTGGCGTAAGAGCGCCTGCACTGGTTAGCTGGCCGGGTAAAATCCCCGCAGGTAGCGTAGGCAATGGCATCTTTGATGGTATGGACTGGTTACCAACTCTGGTTGCTGCGGCTGGTGGTCCAACGGATCTAAAAGAGAAAATGCTGAAAGGTCACGATGGTTTTAAAGCGCACCTTGATGGTTACAACCAAGTTGATATGCTGACAGAGAAAGGCGAGTCAAATCGTAAAGAGATCTACTACTACGAACGAGACAAGCTGCAAGCGGTTCGTATTGGTGATTGGAAGGCGCACTTTGTGGTTCAAAATCACGGTTGGAGTGGTCCGAAAGAAGAGCTTAACGCACCGTTACTCTTTAACTTACGTCGTGACCCATATGAGCGAGCGGCAGAAGAGTCGGGCATGTACTTGAAGTGGATGGGGCAGAAAATGTGGGCATTTGGTCCTGCACAAGCTGCTGTTCAACAACATCTAGCAACTTTCCAAGAGTGGCCCCCAGTGACACCAGATTTACCAGCTGAGAAAACAGGTGGTGTGGGTAACTAATACGCACTTGTCTCAAGTAGTTGGGACAGTATAGGCTGAGTAGAAATACAAAATCCCGTTGGAGACTCTAATCGTCGCCAACGGGATTTTTCTTTTCCGTACTCACGCTACTATTTTGTTTCTACTTTGAACGAGTTTACTTAATCTTCAGCGTGGTATTGCGCTCTATAAATTGAACAGGAACCATTAATTTTACTAAGCTGGTGTCTTGTTCTTGAATTTGGTTAACCACAATTTTCACTGATTCACGCGCAAGGCGTCTAAAATCCTGCTTGAAGGTGGTCAGTTGGTAGTTGAGCCATTGAGTCTGCGGGATATCATCAAAACCAATCACTTGCAGGTCTTCTGGGATACGAAGCCCAAACTCTAAACGAGCTACATCCATTACCGCCATCGCAAGGTTATCTGTCGCACAAAACACCGCTTGCGGATGCGTTGTTTCGTTGAACATGTCGCGGATGATCTCTAACGAATCAAGGTAGTCGTAATCAGCTTCAATAACTCGAGCCTGTTTGCCTGTTAAGTCTTCAAATTCTGTGCAGAAACCGACTTGGCGCTCGCCATTAGTAAACGTTGGCACATTACCCGTCACATAAGTCGCAGTCTTGATACCAAGTTTATGAAAGTGTTGCGCTGCAAATTGCCCTGCCGCGTAGTTATCACTCACAACATGGCTACTCTTCGTCCCTTCAACAACACGCGCGAACTGAACGATAGGGATGTCAAACTCTTCACACTCTTCATAAAGTGACTTATTGAATGTCGCAGAAGCAGCAATCACACCATCAACACGATATTGGAAAATATTCGGAATCGAGTGGATGTCGTTACCGTCGACTTGCCAAGGGATAAGCACAGCAGAATAGCCCTGTTTTTGTAGCTCAGTAGAGATGAGTTGCAGGGTTTTCATGTGAATTGGGTAATCAGCATCAGGGAAGACCAAACCAATCAACTTAGATTCATTTGTCGTTAGGCTACGAGCAAAGGCATTCGGGCGATAGTTGAGTGCTTTTGCGGCTTCGAATACTTTCTGTTTGGTCTTTTCAGATACCGAACTGCCCGGAACAAATACACGAGAAACGGTAGATTGAGAAACGCCAGCCAGCTTAGCGACATCTTTTGAAGTAACGGTTGGTTTTGACGCCGTGGAGTGTTTTGGAGAGCTCATAGAAGATACTTTTGAACTAAATTGACAGTGCACAGAGTACCATAATTAGGTACGTATTCAAAAATACAATATGCCATGATGGGATGAAAAATAAGGGTTAATAGAGAATGTTGGATATTATTCTGGGTATAACCCAAAAAAGCTCTGCATTAAGAGCAGAGCTTTGTTTAGCGAATTTGTGACTCGATTAACTGGGCGTTAGAAGTAGTAACGAATACCCGCAGCGAATTGGTCATCGCTGTTTTCGTAATGGTTACCTACGGACTTGTCGTTACCATTATCGAATTGGTACTCAGTCCATACTAAGAACTTGTTCTTCTTAAAGTGGTATTCAAGACCAGGGATAATCAACTGACGATCGTAGCCATTAGCGTTGTCGTCTGTGTCCGTTAAGTAGTTAACGTTAAAGGTTGGACGCAGACCATTTTCAAAGTGGTAGTAAGTGAAGAATTCAGCACCACGGTGGTCGTAAAATTCGGCTTTGCTGGTGGTTTCCCAATTTGAACCTTGGCTGTAGGTGAAACCAACGAATAGGCCATTATTGGTGTAGTTGACACCCAATAAACCAATACGTTGTGTATCGCCATCTTTGATGTTTTTAACGACAGCATCGACATCATCGAATTCATTCTGATGGTAAGCCAAACCAATCGTTAGGCCGTCCATAACCGTGTATAGGGTTGATGCGCCCATACCATTTTTCAGTGTTGCGGTTAAACCATCTGCAAGGCCAACATCTTCACGAGTTGTCTGATAAGTGAAGCCGTATTTCCAGTTATCGCTGATGTTGTTGCGGTAAGTAATCGAGTTTTCCGCGCGGCCTGTACCAGAAGCAATACCCCAGTCAGAAAGGTTGTAGTAACCAGAACCACGTGAACCAAACACACGACCCATATCGGTAAACCAAGCTACATCGTAGAAGGTAGACCACTGCTTAGTACCCGCAGCGATCTTGCCGTATTTGTCGTGCTCTATACCTGCGTATAGAAGTCGGTCGTAAATATTGTCGCCGTTAGCACCAGAGTTGTAACCCCATTCGGCATGGCCAAAGCCAGTCCAATCGTTGTCTAACCCCATTTGACCTTTAAGGCCGAAACGAGAACTACCGCTGTTCCATTCGCCATTATGATCGCCACCTTTATCTTGGTAACGAACGTCAAAACGGCCATCTAGAGTGAGGCTATCGCCTGCGTCATTGGTAAAAGTATGTGCAGCAAAAGCAGAACCCGACGTAAGCGCTGTCAGGATCACTGCTGAAAGAATCGACTTTTTCATTGTTATTCTCTTTATTCGAGCCGTAGAAAGCCGCCGTGCTTTCAAGCTCGTTATATTAGTAATGGTTTGGCAGGGTGTACCCCATCCATGAGGCACTAATTGGATCAATTATTGGTGGAGCAATTATTGATTGATGAAGCAATTAATTGATTGAACATTGATTAGTTGGTGGAGCACTTACTAGGCGCGAGAAGGAACGCCTAGCAAGTCATAGCAACCCAAATTAGATGTCGGCTTGGGTTGCTATTGTTTGGTTTCTATCTTTTGGCTTTTATCGCTAGGATTAAGGCGTTTCTATTAAAGCACCTGTATTAAAGCATTGGGATTACAGCGTTGGGTTCATGATAGATGAAGTGCGTTCGAACACGTCTAGACCTTGCTGCTGTAGCCAGTAAGGAAGGTCAATAAGAACCCAGTTCTCAGACAGCTTGTCACCGTCACGGTAGTAAACGTCAACCACTTGCATGTTTGCGCGTACTTCGCCGCCAGTCATACCTAGGAAGCCACCTGTAGGGGTGTTTGATAGGTTTGGCCAACCGAAGAAACAAGAGAAGTTACCTTCAGCGAAACGACAAACATGACCGTTGAATTTCTTGTCTTTCAGGTTGTTACGGAAAGGAAGTTGGTGCTGTTGTTGGTAACGAGGAATCGTGTAAGACGCGCCGATACCACAAGGGCCGTACCAAATCATGTCTTTTGACCAGCTCTTCGCTAGCACTTCTGGTGGGCAACCCATTGCGCCACTGTCGTTAAGTGCAGAAAGGTCATCTACCATCTTGTTCACTAGAGCTAGTGTCGCAACGCCTTCTTCTGGAGCCGCATCTTCAAACAACAGACCGTCGTGGTTACGTGGGCCAGGGTAAACGAAGTGCTTACCTGTTGATGGTGGAAGTGGGTAGCAGCCCGCTTGGTCCATCATGCCTAGTAGATCTAGGAACAGGCCAGTTTTTGTGATTTTGCCGTCAACAACACAGTTAAATTCTGCATAGCGAACGTTCATGATCTTGCCAGTAGGGCGCATGCCTAGGTATTCAGCGTCGAATAGACCCATGAAGTGACCCATGCTCATTACCCAAATTTCATCTGGGTTAACTTCGTTGTTACCGCCGATGAAGATATCTTGACGACGCTGCATGCGTGTCATTGATTTCATCATTGGTGCCCAGAATACGTCAGCCGCTGCTTGTGCGCCTTCTTGCTCACGGAATGGGTAAACACCACGCCACAAGTAATCTTCAGAAGTGTGTGCTTTTAAAACTTCAGCCACGTTCTCGTGAGTAGCGTTTTCGATAGCGTCAAAGTAATCGCGAACAATGCGTTTAGCTTCTTGATATTTAGACATAGTAAATTCTCTTTTTTGTTGTCGAGCCAACATTCGGAACAGGACTCGATTTGGATTTTGTTACCGGCTGATTTCTCAGCCGGATTGATGTTTATTTCGTGTCTTTAGAGGTTTTCAACTTTTAAAGGTTTTCAACTAAAGGGGATTAAGCTTTTGCTGTTTCCGCTTTTTTGCTCTTGTCGAAAATGCCGCCTTTCAATGTTTCTGGTAGAGATAGCCACAGTAGACCAGCCAGAATCCATACGATTGGTGAACCCCACATTGCTGTTGCTAGGTCTGAACGCTCTTGGATGAATACCAACACCATTGGAGCCCACATGCCGATGATACGACCACCGTGGAACAGCGCTGCACCGAAGCTACGTAAGTGAGCTGGGAACAATTCAGAGAAGTAACCACCCCATACCGCAGAAGCAGACAAACCGAAGTTGTAGATAAGGCCTAGGATAGCCAGCATGTTTAGGCTGCCGATCATCACGTCGCTTGGTGCCACGAAGAATACTGAAGCCATTACACCCGCAAGGATGAAACCAAACGCGTTCACTTTACGACCGTATTTGTCAGCGATTGCACCCCATACCCAAGCACCGAATAGCGAACCGAATGCAGAGATAGAGAAGATGATACCGATAGTCGCACCGTCGAATTGACGCACGTCTTTTAGGTACGTTGTCACAAAACCAGAGAAGAATTGGTAACCGTAGAAATTAAGACCAGCCAGCAATAGACAAGTAATCGTTAGCTTGCGGTATGGTGCGCTTAGCATTTCACCCCAAGAGCCTTTCTTCGCTGGTTTATTCGATGCTTCAGCAGCGGCTTGCTCTTCTTCACCGTAGGCGATCACTTTCTTGTCGCTAGGTAGGATGAAGATCATTAATGCAGCAGCAACGAGAGGAGGAATACCACCTACCCACATTAGGCTCTGCCAAGGCGCATCAACACTAGAGATGAATGCTGCATACGCGCCCATTGCCATTAGAGCCACAGAGAACATAGAAGAGGCGAATGCCGTCAACTTACCGCGAACTGATGGCGTGAATAGGCCGATCATCAAGCTCACAGCTACTGTGAAGTAACCACCTAAAGAAATACCGATGATGAAACGCATTGCTGCCCACATCGCGTAGTCAGTAAACATCATATTGATGATGGTTGCGCCACCGTTCAGTGCAGTGATGACAATAAGAGTCGATTTCTTACCAAAGTTTGATGCCACCCATGCACAGCTTAAGGCACCAATAAGTGCGCCAACCGACTGCCATGTATAGAACTGAGCGGTATCCGCTAAGTTAATACCATCATACGCATCAACGATGTATGGGCGTACGTAGTCAATAATTACAAAGTTATAACAATAGAAAAAGTAGCCAACTAGAATTGCAAGATAAGCAGCTACCCTTTGAATCATAGGAACTTCGCTCATGTGTTTTTTAGTAGTCATGACCGATAAACCTTTATTTTTTATAGGGTGTTTTTAGTTTCGATTATTGTGTGGCGGTTATTGAATATCACCACACCATCTTCATTTCGGGAGAGATAATAGGATTTTTGTGGTTATTAGATCCGTGATCAAAGTCAACTTTAAAATGAGTGCGCACCCATTTTGTGCATTTTAGTGATCTTGATCTCATTAGATCGTTGTTTTGGGACTTTTTGAGCATTTAGAGTGTTTAATCATCTATCTTAGTGACAATACTCACACTTACTGTGGGTTTTTGAGGGAAAATATCGATTTTTGAGTACTATTGGCGGCGAATGAATTGCGAAATATAATAAACGGAATCTAAAAATGGTTACGTACTCAAGTTTTGTGGTTATTGCTTTATATGTGCTAACTACATTATTTATCAGTTACTTAGTGAACAAGCGTTATAGCGTTGGTGGCGATTTCTCAACGGGCGGAAAACAATTTGGTTGGTTTACGGCAGGTGTGTCGATTCTTGCAACCTACATCAGTGCGATGACGTTCGTGGGCATGCCGGGCTGGGTTTATAGCTCAGGCATGGAAGCAATGAGCGTCCATTTGAATTACCCAATAGTGATCTTTTTCGCTGTGGTTTTCTTTGTCCCGGTGTTTTACAAACTCGGCCTGACTTCGATTTATGAATACCTAGAGCACCGCTTTGGCGTTGTTGCTCGCACGATCAACTCAATCGTGTTTATTGTGGTTCAGTGTATTTCGGCTGGGGTAATTTTGTATGCAGTTGCACTGATCTTGGTGCAAGTGCTGCCGGTGAGTATCTCCGAGGCGATCATCTACATCAGCTTATTTACGGCTTTGTATACTTATGCGGGCGGTATTTCGACCGTCATATGGACAGACATGCTGCAGTCGGCGGTGCTGATCATTGGCAGCATTGCGATCTTTGCCCTATTGCTGTTGAAGATTGATGCGGGCGAGGTGTTGTCTCCTGAACATCTGAATATCATCAACCTCGATTTCGACTTGGGAGTTGATACTACATTGTGGGCGGGTGTGGTTGCCGTGAGTTTTTTGCATCTGAGTGTGTATGGCACTAACCAATTGATTATTCAAAGAACATTGGCAACAAAAAACGTTGAGACGGCACAGAAATCGATGCTGCTATGTGGTTACGGCGCCTTCTTTATCTACCTGTTTTTCTCTGTAATGGGCGTTCTTCTGAGTGTCTTTTATCAAGACCAAAGCTTTGAAAACAGCAATGAAGTGATTCTCGATTTTGTATTCAATCATACCAACCCAATCATTGTTGGACTGGTGATTTCAGCTCTGTCGGCAGCGGCAATGTCGACCTTGGATTCAACCTATAACTCAATGGCAACGGTCGCAACGTTCGATTTCTACAAGCGATTTTTCCGTAAAAAAGCCTCTGATGCACACTATGAATCGGTGGCAAGAAAAATGAGCCTTGTCGCGGCGGCTTCGGTTGTTGTGCCCGCTTTATTGGCCGTTTCAAATGAATCAGTGCTCAAGACTATCGCTAGCCTGACTTCCATTTTTGTCGGTATTCGTCTTGGCTCTTTCATCTTGGGTTTGTTCTTTAAACGAGCTAACGAGAGCGGCGTAATTGCGGGCAGTATTGGCAGTGTGGTTGTGGTGTTCATTGCAAAATACTATGGCATATCTTGGCCTTGGTTCGCCTTAATCGGCACTGTGGTTTTCTTAGTGCTAGGTGTTGTCGTTAGCCATTTCTATGGGCAAGTAACTGAACAACAAAACGAATTTATCGCCAAGCAAAAACACTTGTTTGCAAAACCTACGGCGAGTCATTACGGCTTGCTAGTGTTCGCTGTCGTCACGATTGCGGCTTGTACTGTTATTCCTGATTGGCTTTATGCCGCTCTTTCTTAATGAGTAAATCTTCTCAACTGGCTAATTTTTAACAGGTAAATGTATGCTGTCCATTTTTGATATCTATAAAATTGGTGTTGGGCCATCAAGCTCACACACTAACGGCCCAATGATTGCGGGTTTCCATTTCACTCAATTAGTCGCGGATAAAATCACGGAAGTGGTTCGTGTTCAGGTCGATCTTTATGGTTCGTTATCGTTAACCGGAATAGGGCACCATACCGACAGAGCAACCATCTTGGGTTTGCTTGGCAATAAGCCTGATACGATTAAAATCACTAGCGCGAATGAAGCGATGCGCCTTGCTATCGACAGTGGTGAAATGCAGCTGAGTGGCCATCACACCATTGGCTTTAATTACCAAACAGACATGCTATTTCACGAAGATAATCTGCCTTTACATGAAAATGGCATGATGATTACCGCGTTCGACCAAAGTGGAAATGTGATTGTTGATGAAACCTATTACTCCATAGGTGGTGGTTTTATTGCGACCGCTGATGAACTAAAAAATGGCGCTAAAACCCAATCGGTTGAAGTCACTTATCCTTTTAAGAATGCCGATGAAATGCTGAGAAAAGCAGAAGACAGCGGTATGAGCTTGGGTGGCATGATTCTGAAAAATGAAGCGGCTTTCCAAGGCGCTGATGTTATTTCAGAAAAGGCCGATCAAATCTGGCGAGTGATGACTCGTTGTATGGAACGCGGCTTTGAAACGGAAGGCATTCTTGATGGCGGTTTGAACGTGACACGTCGTGCGCCAAACTTGTTGAAGAAGCTTGAAGCAAATGCGGCCGTTGAAAACGACCCAATGGAAATCATGGACTGGATTAACTTGTTTGCTTTTGCGGTGAGTGAAGAAAATGCAGCCGGCGGTCAAGTGGTGACATCACCCACTAATGGTGCAGCGGGCGTTATCCCTGCGGTGTTGATGTATTACCATCGCTTCATTAAAGAACTCGACACTAAGCAACTGAAAGACTTTTTGGCAGTATCGGGTGCGATTGGTATTTTATACAAAACCAATGCTTCTATTTCTGGTGCGGAAGTAGGGTGCCAAGGTGAAGTGGGCGTGTCGTCTTCTATGGCGGCAGCGGGTTTAACAGCGTTACGTGGTGGCAGCAATGAGCAGATCTGCATTGCGGCCGAAATTGCGATGGAACATTCATTGGGTATGACATGCGACCCAATTGGTGGCTTAGTACAAGTACCATGTATTGAACGAAATGCGATGGGTTCGATGAAAGCGATTAATGCTTCACGAATGGCTCTTAAACGTAATAGCAAAAGTCTGATTTCATTAGATAAAGTGATCGCGACTATGTATCAAACGGGTAAGGACATGAACAAGAAATATCGCGAAACCTCACTCGGTGGCCTTGCCCTAATTTACCTTGCAGCGCCATGTGAATAGCCATCAAACAGATTAATTAGGCTCAATATCAAAGCCCAGCATCGTTAGATTTTAAGACTCTAAGGTGGCTGGGCTTTTAAGTATCATTTTTTGTTGCAAGACGACTGCTTATCAACTGGGAGCAAGATTATTCTCCAAGAGGGAGCTTATAGCTGTTTTTCAACTCTTTAACCGAGATATTGGACTGAATCGCACTCACGCCTTTTACTCGCCTGATCGAGCTAATACGCTCAAAGTACTCTTCCAAATCTTTCGCTAGCACTTGAATCATATAGTCGGCGCCGCCTGCAATGCAGTGACACATAGGAATCCAATCGGTTACTTCGACAAACTCTTCAAACGGTTCTGTGTTTTCTACTTCATGGTTACCTAAGGTCACAAGAGTAAAGCCAGCTACATGAAAACCAAGCTTTTTGCGGTTTAGCTTCGCTGCGTAACCATCGATGTAACCCGTCTCTTCCATGCGTTTCCAACGGCGCCAACATGGGGTTTCGCTGAGGTTCACTTTCTCTGCGAGCTTACTGTTGCTCATGCGTCCGTCTTGTTGGATATGTTCTAAGATGGCGATATCTGTGTCATCTAACACTTCTTTGGTGGATTCTTTCTGTTTCATGGCTATTTTAGAAAAGTCTTGCTCAAATTTGGATTAATATTAGCCTATATAGCAATTTAATTCCTAGTCGAATCTGTAAACTCTCTCCCTATATATACTTTACTTATTAGGAGTGAGAGGAAATGAGCTCTCAATTAATGCTGGCGTTCTTGCTATTTTCAACATCAATTGCAATTACCCCTGGGGCAGGCAATATCGCATTACTTGGGATTTCAAGTCGTTATGGGTTTGCTGCGACTTTACCTTTTATCTCTGGAAACGCTGTTGGCATCATCATCGTACTGGCGGGTTCCAGTGTCGGTTTGGTGAGCTTATTTACCCTTTACCCAGAGCTGTACAACATTTTGAAATACGCGGGCGCAGCTTATTTGCTGTTCATGGCGTGGTCGATTGCTAACATGCAAATCGAAGAAAGCACCACCGACAATCGCTCGGGCTTTATGTCAGGCGTGTTGGTGCAGGTGTTGAACCCTAAAGGTTGGATTGCTTCATTAACTGTGTTTTCACAGTTCATCACCCCGAATGCCGATTACTTGATTCAAGTGGTGACCATTATCGCGGGTATGGTTATTACCGGTGTACCGTGCATGTTGGTGTGGGCGTACTGTGGAACGATGCTTAAAAAATTACTTCAATCACCAAAACAGATGATGTTTGTGAACCGTTGCTTGGGTGGAAGTCTTGCGCTTGTTGTTGCTTTCATGCTTTATCAACCGGCATAGATCAGAAAGAAAAAAACCACTCCTAAATCCATAGGAGTGGTGTCTAAATGTCGACTAAGTCGTTAACAGTAAAGAATTAAGTTAACAAATATTTAAGGAACTTGAGTTAAAAGCTTTTATGCCTAGAAGCTTTTAAGTTTTAAGTTTTAAGATTAAGCGGTTTCAGCCTCTTTAACTGGAGCTGAGTTACGGATTAGGTGGTCAAATGCACCTAAGCTTGCTTTCGCACCTTCACCCATCGCAATGATGATCTGTTTGTAAGGTACGGTCGTTACATCACCCGCCGCAAACACACCTTTCATTGATGTAGCGCCATGAGCGTTAATTTCAATTTCACCGCGTGGTGACAGCTCAACTTTTGAACCCTTCAACCATTCGCTGTTTGGCATCAGGCCTATTTGAACAAAGATACCCGCTAGTTCGATCTGTTTAAGTTCATCGGTGTTGCGGTCTTTGTATTCCAGACCGGTAACACGGTTGCCATCACCAATCACTTGTGTGGTTTGAGCCATCTTGATGATTTCGATGTTTGGTGTTGCGTTCGCTTTGTCGATAAGCACTTGGTCGGCACGCAGTGTGTCTGCAAATTCAAGTACGGTTACGTGTTCAACGATACCCGCTAAATCGATCGCCGCTTCGATACCTGAGTTACCGCCACCAATAACTGCTGTTTTCTTGCCTTTGAATAAAGGACCGTCACAGTGTGGGCAGTAAGCGACGCCTTTATTACGGTAATCTTGCTCACCCGGAACGTTCATTTCACGCCAGCGAGCACCCGTACTGGTGATGACTGTGCGAGATCGTAATGTTGCACCGCTCTCTAGCTCAACGTGGATGTAGCCGTCTTCTGTGTCTTCGGCCGCAATGATGTTCGCAGCGCGCTGCTCAGTCATTATCTCAACACCGTACTCTTTTACGTGCTCTTCAAGGCTAGCTACTAGCTTAGGACCGGTCGTCTCTTTCACTGAGATAAAGTTCTCAATCGCCATGGTATCCATCACTTGACCACCGAATCGATCAGCAACCACACCTGTGCGAATGCCTTTACGTGCCGCATAAATTGCCGCCGAAGAACCCGCAGGGCCGCCGCCTACAATCAATACATCAAACGGTGCTTGTTCGTTTAGGTTGGCTGCTTTCTTTTCTGCTGCGCCTGAATCGACTTTGTTGAGGATTTCAGCCAGTGACATGCGGCCTTGACCAAATAGCTCACCGTTAATGAATACGCTTGGTACCGCCATGATATCGCGAGACTTCACTTCTTCTTGGAACGCTGCGCCATCAATCATGGTTGTCTTAATAAGCGGGTTAATCGCCGACATCATGTTGAATGCTTGAACCACTTCTGGACAGTTTTGGCACGATAGCGAAATGAAAATCTCAACATTAAGTTCTTGATCGAGTTCTTTAATTTGCTCGATTACGTCAGCTTCAAGCTTGATAGGGTGACCACCGCTATGAAGCAGTGCGAGTACCAGTGACGTGAACTCGTGACCCATTGGTAAACCTGCGAAACCGATCGCAGTGCCTTTTTCTTGGTTAACGACCTGCATGATAGGGCGGCGAGTGCTTGCGCTATCATCACGAATTACTTCAATTTTATCGGTGAGAGAGGCGATATCATTCGCCAGATCTTGAAGTTTGTTCGCGGTATCACTGCTATCAAGGCTCAGCACTAACTGAACATTGGTTTTTAGGTTTTCTAGGTATGCTTTTAGCTGCTGCTTCATTGCTTGATCTAACATAATCGTGCCTGCTCTTAAATTCGGTGTCTTGGTATTGACCAATACCTTCTTGCTGAAAAAGGAAAATAAAAAGGGGGCGCAAGTCGGCAAATATTGTGGTGTTGATGGCTTGAAAGGGTGGCGCGCAACTGCCCTTTAGGAGGGAGGCCGAAGCGCGCCTGTAGAACCGTTTAACTGTTCTGTTTTACTTGTTCTTTCTTAGCAGTTCTTGTTTGAACTAGGCTTTGATTAAATCTTGCCTACTAGGTCTAGAGATGGCGCTAGAGTCTCTTCGCCTTCTTTCCATTTAGCTGGGCAAACTTCACCTGGGTGAGCGGCTACGTATTGTGCTGCTTTAACCTTGCGTAGTAGGTCTTCAGCGTCACGGCCAATACCTTCAGCCGTGATTTCCATTGCTTGGATAACGCCTTCTGGGTCGATTAGGAAAGTTGCACGGTCTGCAAGGCCTTGACCTTCACGCATAACGTTGAAGTTGTTTGTGATGTTGCCTGTTTGGTCGCCTACCATGAAGTATTCGATAGTGCCGATTTTGTCAGAAGTATCGTGCCATGCTTTGTGAGAGAAGTGCGTGTCAGTTGATACTGAGAAAACTTCTACGCCGCGAGATTGAAGCTCTGCGTATTTGTCTTGTAGGTCAACCAGCTCAGTTGGACATACAAACGTGAAGTCTGCTGGGTAGAAGAAGAATACAGCCCACTTGCCTTTAACGTCTTGCTCAGTGATTTCTACGAACTCGCCGCTTTTGAATGCTGTTGCGTTGAATGGTTTGATTTCTGTGTTGATCATGATTCGACTCTCTTTCTAATTTGTAGTGTTTAACGCTATCCCGCGTCGATGGAGATATATTGCATTCGCACCGGAAATTAGTGAAATCGGACATTTCTATAGATTCAATAGGCAAATCCTATCTTTGAAAGAACAAGGCTATCGATAAAAGCTATCAACAAGAATTATCAACAGAACTTATCAACAAAAACTATCAAAGTGGGCAGGGCTCTATTTGGGTAGCTATGCTCTTTAGGTTGTTATCTATTTAGGCTTATCTCTATTCGCGCAAACATCTATTCACGTAAATATCTATGTAGGCATGGCTTCTTTAAGTGAGAGGAGGTTTCATGCTAATTGGTAAATAACGAAATATTATCATTAATATAATTTATGATAATTTCAGTTAATCACGGTCTCTCCCTATACTCTCTTCATCGAAACGAAACATCGAAGCCAGTCTTCGAAACGCACAGAATTAAAAACGAATTTGGAGCAAGTTATGAAAATGAACCACGTAGGCCTAATGGTTGGCGATATGGACAAAGCAGTTGAGTTTTACACGAAAGCTTTAGGTCTAAGAATCGTAATGAACAACACCAAAGTGATGGAAGAGCGCGAATCAGCAATCGGCCGCATGTGTATCGCGGTATTTGGTGAAGGCTTCAAAGGCTTCAACATTGCTCACCTAGTAACGTCTGATGGTATTGGTGTTGAGCTGTTCGAAATGAAAGATCGCCAAGAGCGTCACGAAGTTGATTTCTCTCGCTTAGGCATCTTCCACTTCTGTCTACAGCTTCCAAAAGAGCAGTTTCATTCAGCTATTAAGCGCGTTGAAGAGTATGGCGGAAAGGTTCGTATGGACATCATGCGTTACCACCCAGAAGATGAACTAAAACAAGCACAAATGGTTTACCTAGAAGACCCGTTTGGCAACCTATTCGAATTTTACTCGCACACATACGAAGATACGTACGCGACTGATTACGAGTAATAGCGTTACTGCCTTCTATAGGTAGAAAAATTGAAACACCCCCTAAAGAGGATTGGTAGAGATACCAATCCTTTTTTTGTGTCTGCGGTATAGGGTTAGAAGTTACAGATAAGCCAGAGCAAGTGAGTGCTTTGTATGTTCTCGGTTGCACTAAAACAAACCGACAGTGTTGCTCTATAGTGCAGCATTGGCTTGAGCGAAAGCTTAACTGATTGATAAGTATAATGTTAAACCATTGGCATATATGTTGCTCTATTGCCTTTATGTAAATTGTATACAATAAAAAATACATAAAGGAAGTCACATGGAACAGAACAGTGAATTGATCTACGGATTAGACGATCGACCATCAGTCAAAGCAGCCAGTTACGCGGCGCTGCAGCATGTATTAGCCAGCTTTGTCGGCATTATCACACCCACGCTCATTATTGGCGGTGTCTTAGGATTGGGTGAACACATCCCTTATTTGATCAGCATGGCACTGATGGTGTCTGGGGTTGGTACCTTCATCCAAGCTAGAAAAATAGGGCCAGTTGGTGCAGGGATGATCTGTGTCCAAGGAACCAGCTTTGCGTTCTTAGGTTCCGTACTAGGCGCGGGTTTTCTTGTGAAAGCGAATGGAGGCGGGCCGGATGAAATGCTCGCCACGATTTTCGGTGTCTGTTTCTTCGGTGCATTTGTTGAAATCGTCCTATCGCGCTTTATCGAAAAACTCAAAGTCGTTATCACACCTGTTGTTACCGGCATCGTTATCACGACGATTGGTGTTTCTTTGATTAAAGTTGGCGTCACTGATATCGCTGGTGGTGTTGGCGCAGAAGATTTTGGCTCTGGAAGTAACCTGATGCTGGGTGCGATTGTTCTCGGAACCATAGTGGCACTTAACCTAAGCAACAACACCATGGTAAGGCTGTCGTCGATTTTGGTCGGTCTGGTTGTCGGGTGGGGCGTTGCTATTCTGATGGGCAAAGCGCCAATGGTTTCTTTTGCCTCTCAACCGCTATTGAGTATTCCTGTTCCGTTTAAATATGGTTTCGCTTTTGATTGGCAAGCCTTCCTACCTATTGCGTTTATCTACTTGATTACCGTTATCGAAACAACCGGTGACCTTACCGCTAACAGCATGTTTTCAGGCCAACCAGTTAAGGGGCCAAAATACATCAATCGACTCAAGGCGGGCGTGCTAGGTGACGGTGTGAACTCGCTTATCGCCGCGGTATTCAACACTTTTCCGAATACGACTTTCAGCCAGAACAATGGTGTGATTCATTTTACCGGAATCGCGAGCCGCTACATTGGCTACTTCATCGCGGCAATTCTTTTTCTATTAGGGCTATTTCCTATCTTAGGCGCGGTATTAATGACGATTCCAAAGCCAGTATTAGGCGGGGCGACATTGGTGATGTTCGGTACGGTTGCCGCAGCGGGCATCAAGATTATCGCTAGTGAGAAGCTGGATCGCCGCAGAATCATGACGATTGCTATCTCACTAGGTTTAGGGCCTGGGGTCATGCTGGTACCGGATTTATTGAAAGAAGCACCTAAGCTAGTACAAAGCATATTTGGCTCACCAGTAACGATGTCGGGTGTTGCTGCTCTGGTGATTACTGGGTTGATGTCTCTGGTTCCAGAAAACAAAACCAAGCCTGTGGCAAGTTCGGTACAAACCAGTAAAGCGTAACTTATACAGCTGCGAAGAAGCGTACGTGACTGATTATGAGTAATAGCGTTATCTATCTACCATAGGCAGAAAAACGAAACATCCCTAAATGAGGATTGGTAGAGATACCAATTCTTTTTTGTGTTTGGTTAATATTAGGGAGAAGCATTTTGAGGGCAGGGTTCGTTCAAATGGTTGCTTTTGTATTGTATGGCTGGGAAGTTATTTTTGACACTTTCAACTGGTTAAGAGTTTTTGTTTCTAGATTAAGGAAATGGCTTAGAAAGTAGAAGAGCAATGGCAACTAACCAAAATATCAATATCGAACTAAACTTCCTTAACGTCATTGGGTTAAGGGGGGAGTGTCTAATGAGAAGAGAATTTGAGCGGTGGATGGTCAAACAAGAGCGTAAAAAGCCAAATACTTCTTACCAATATGCTCAGGCTATCGAGAAAGTATCAAATCATTATTCGACACATACTCAGCAGAATATTGATTTATATAGAATTCTAGATACTGAGCTTTTATGGAACATTAAAGAAGATTATTCCATGCACGGGAAGTTTAGCGAGTTCGGTGGGAAAGGAAATGGGACGATTAGAAATGCTGTGGCCACTTATTACAGATATAGAATGGAGCGGGCAGTAAACTCATCTTTACCTAAAGATATTGAGGAAGAGGATAACTCGACATCATCTGATTGTGAGAATAGCGATACTTCGGACGATAAGTATTTCAATTTATCTTATGAGCGTGATTTACAATCATCAATGGTTCTTCAAATCGATTCTCTTTTCCCAGAATATCAAATATATGGTGGTGATACTTTAGAAGGTGTGGAGTTTGCCATTAATGGAAAAAGAATAGATATTCTTTTAGAGCATCAATTAGACAAGACATTTTTAGCTCTAGAATTAAAAGCAGGAATAGCTGATTTTAAAGTGTTTGGTCAAGTCGCGATGTATCTAGGGTTACTAGAAGAAAGATTTCCTGACCGGATCTGTAAAGGAGTGATTGTCTGTGGTCAAGTCGATGAGTCATTAGCTTTTGCTTGTAAAATGAGTAATAGGGTCGCTTTAAAACAATATGAAATGCAACTTGTACTAAATGATTATAAATAGGGCTCCATTTAAATATTTAAGACATTTTCATATATTCGACTTAGCTTAGTTTAGGTATCAAACTTGAGGGAAGGATATGAATACTGGCTACTCCCCGATTGTTGTTGCTCCTGATAATAGCACCTCTGTTCTCCAGCGAGTCAATATCCTGGATAATAGCTATTACAATGAAAGGTGGCTCCAAGAATTGATATTCAATAATGAGCGATTACTACCTCTTTATGAGGTTGAACCTGATTACATAGGTGCTTTCCCAGTATGCATGGAGTTACCTACACGTTCCGGCAGGATTGACTGTCTACATGTTACTAGTACCGGACGATTAGTTATAACTGAAGTAAAGTTATATCGGAATCCAGAATCAAGGCGAGAAGTTATGGGGCAGATTCTGGATTATGCGAAAGATCTTGTGTCTATGGATTATATGATGCTCGATGAGAGTATTAAAAAAAGCACAAACGGCCGTTCCCTCTATGATTTCGCTTGTGAAATCGACTCTCAGATATCCGAAGCCAATTTCGTTGATGCTGTACAACGTAATTTAAAACGAGGGCGTTTTCTTTTACTAATTGTCGGTGATGGAATCCGAGAAGAAGCATTTGATATCAAGAAATTTTTAAACCAAAACGCATCAATGGAATTTGTATTTGCGATGGTTGAAATGCGTGTATTTCATATGAATGACAAGCATTTTCTTGTGCAACCGGAGGTTTTACATAAAACGAATATAATTCAAAGGCATGTTATCTCCATAGAAAATCACTCAAGTGACCATGTAGTAGAACTTATCGAGGATGCCCCTGCTCAAGACTCTCCATCAATGCAGAAAGCCAAAGATCGTTCTGAACTTAATGCAACATTCTGGCGTGTATTTCTCGATAACATCAAACTAAATGATAAGACTCAACCTCTTCCTACTACGTCAACCCAAAGCCATCTCTACTTTCAGTTACCGCCTTCGACTTCAGTTAGTTGGATTACAGTATATAAGTTTGATAATCGAGAGGTTGGTGTATTTGTCCGTTTCGCTAAAAGCCCTCAAGGAGAGAAGCTTTATCAAGATATACAATTAGCCAAGAGTTTTTTTCAAGAGTCATTAATGGGAGAGGCGGTTTGGATAGATGCAGAGCGAAAAATCGTCTTACCCAAGATGAAGATCAACTTAAAAGACCGTGGTAATTGGAAAGAAGCTCATGAATATTATCAGACTCAACTCAATATTTTGATTGATGAATTGAGGCCTCTTCTTAAGCGTATGGTATTTGATGACAATTTTGACTCCGACTAAACTGAGCGCCATTCTAATTATTCAAATGAAAAAGGATTGGTAGAGATACCAATCCTTTTTTGTATTTGGATACTTGGCTGAGTGACTTATCCATATGAAGTGATTAAGAAAGATACAGATTTAAGGCATGTTAAAGTTGACGTTTTGAAGATAAAACCTTTCAGGAATATGACGGAAGAAATCATCGTTCATGAAAACATTGGTAAATCATACCGAATGGCAGCCTTGACTGAGTAGCGACTATACTCAGAAACATACGGCTGACCCAACAACAACGAAAACAGAGAAACATGCAGAGATTAGCTCACCCAAATCACATGAAAAAATCACATATTATCTTTACCGCTCTTATTCTTATGATACTAGCCGGATGTACCTCAACGTCGGCTGTCGGCAGTTCTAAAACAAAGGAATATGCCAAGTCACATGCTCTTGCTGGTAAAGCTTCTTGGTATGGCGATAAATTCCATGGAAGGCTCACAGCAAGTGGTGAGACGTATAATATGAATGCGAATACTGCGGCTCATAAAACCTTGCCATTCGGCACTATCGTGAGAGTGACCAATACAAACAATAATAAGTCTGTCGATGTGAAAATTAACGATCGAGGCCCTTATGTAAAAGGCCGCGTTATCGATCTTTCGCACAAGGCGTTTGCAAGAATCGGCAATGTTAAGCAAGGAACCGTGCCTGTCAAAATCGAGATTATTGATGACAGCAATACCTTTAGGTACAAACACTAATTGTCTCTAAACCTGTACTGGTTTGTGAAACTCAAAGGATTGGTAGAGATACCGATCCTTTTTTGTTTTTTGGGCAAACCTAACGAGATCCAAATTACATTTCGTTACTTACTGAAGTAAATCTGAAACATCGCTGACATGGTTTTGAAATTTTTAATAGCTAGCTTATTGGGTTCTAAAACGAATCCAGAAAAGGAAATACCCGTGAAGCTAACACCTGTCGTTGCTGCCGTAATTATGTCTTTCAGTTCAGCAAGTTTTGCTTTCAGCTTGCAGCAATCTGCCAATGAAAACAGTGAAGATCTCGTATGGACGGGGCACCTTAGCCCAGACAGCGACACGGTAATTTCTGCGATGCTCGCGGCTCATATTTATGGTGGTACGGCGACAGTGCCTGAGCCTATCAACCCTGAATCGACGTTTATCTTGAACTACTGTAATGCAGAATCGCCACGAGTAGAGACAGATTACTCTCCATATAGAGTAGGGCTGGTGGACTTCAACCAAGTGACTCAACTAGCGCCAACCATCGACCAAGCATCTATTGTTGCTGTGGTCGATCACCATGCGATTGGTGGCTCACCGATTAATACGCCACAAATTGTTGAGATGGATATTCGAGGCTGGGGATCGGCTGCAACTATTCTGGCTGACAACGCTGAAAAGCTTGATGTGACTTTACCTAAGCACCTTGCTTGTGTCGGCTTAGGCGCGATTCTTTCTGATACCGTGGTGTTCCAATCATCAACCACCACTGAACACGATCGTGAATACGCAGAGAAACTGGCAAAGGTTGCAGGCATTTCAGACATCGAAGACTTCGGTCAACAGATGTTGATTGCTAAATCAGACCTTAGCCACCTTTCATCTGAAACCATCCTGACACTGGACTACAAGAACTTTAAGTACGGTGGCAAACAAGTGGGCATCGGCGTTGCTGAAACACTAACCGCTCAACAACTGATTGACCGTAAAGATGAGCTTTTGGCAGCGATGAAGTCTTATAAAGAAGAGAACGGCTTAGATCATCTGTTCTTCTCAATCACAGACACTAAGAACAAAGAAGCTAATTTACTGTGGGTGGACGAAAGCGATTATCAAGTCATCAAGTCGGCTTTCAACGCTGAACCAACAGGCGATATGTTAACTCTGGAAGGCGTCACTTCTCGCAAGCGCCAGATTGGCCCTGCGGTGCAGAAGGCAATTGAGAGCTTGTAAGTAGAAAGAGAATTTTGGAAGGGATTGGTAGAGATACCAATCCCTTTTTTGTTTTGGGACTGAATTGGATTTGGACATAAACGTGACAGAGTAAATGCTCTAATCCATGTGCCTACTATCATTAATTATTATCAGTCAGCTCTTAATTTTTTCCGATAACTGAAGAGCAGCCTCTATCTTTCCCCCCCCCCAAAAAAAAATATTTTATCGTATTTTCAACAATTTAGAATTAACGGCAAGCGACCATATCAGTCTTGAGTGAAAAAATATACAATTGTGTGCATATCTGTTAATTTTTTATTAAATTTGTTAGCCAAATCAGAAAGTTAACAATAATCCATATATTCAAGAAAAACAATTGATATTCTGAATGGGAATGCGTCTTATTGGCAAAATTCAAACTTTAATTAAATAAAAGGAATTTCTCATGATTGATAAGAAAAATGAAGTGTTGAAAAAAATAGAAGCTCGCCTTGCCGAGAAGAAAAAAGAGTCTCCTGAACAATCTTCTGGTCAGCCTGCTTTAACAAACCGCACTGCGTTAACAAACCGTACTGCATTAACAAACCGTACTGCGTTAACAAACCGTACTGCGTTAACAAACCGTACTTAATGAAGCAGGTAGTGAGGGAACATCCCTCACTATTACTTATGAAAAATATCAACCTTCAAACAGACTATTTCGATCCAACCCTTAGAAATAGACAAGACAAATTCACGCTTGAGGTGATCAAGCTTGCAGGTACTAGTCTCTACTCAGTAGTTGATTTGAAATCATCAGAATCCAAACATGAACTCTCCATTAAAGAGTCAGTTAAACCGATCCTTACCATTGAAGATGTCTATCAGATTCTAGAGCTAAATAGAGCTGTATTGGACACGTTTTTCATCGAATTTGAGAAACCAAAATCTGACAGCATCAGCATGTTTATTCCTGTTGAAATGGTTCCATTTTCTAATCTATTAAGCTCCGCTAAGTTTGCAATCTACGCTAAAGGGCTTGGCCCATTTAACATCTCCGGTATGGTTCTGGTGCCAAACCTAAGTCACATTTGTTGGTCTTCGATTGAGCCATTTACTATAAAACTGGTAATCGAACCAAGTGCAGATAGAGCTCTAGCTATGTTCAAAAATGGTGAAATAGACCTCACATGTCCTTATCAGTTTGACCTTGATACTCGCTCTGGTAACAGTCTAACAGTACAGACTCCCCTTCGAATGGCTGCTCATACCTTTGGAATTCCTCACTCAAAGCGCTCCGTTATTCAAGCACTGAACTTGTCAGCACGAACAAGCACCGCTAGCTATTCTGGAGAATGCGTTGTTTCATACAATCCATACTATCCAAATCATTTGTTTGCGAAATCTGTATGTGAAGTATTTGGGTCTAGGGCAAAGTTAAAGCAAATTGAGTATATGGCTTCCAGAGATCAAGTCTGTGGCGCATTTGTCTATCCGTCACCTGTAGTACAAGGGGTGCCATTTGAGTTTGAATACATTACTTACTTTGACGAAGGTACCCGAGAAATCATGTGGGACTCTTATCTGAGTTATCTGAGTGACCAACTGGAAACCTTTGAGTGGACTGATAGTGAGCTAGATAGAACGGTATATGAATCCCTAGTACAGGGAGAGTGGTTAACAGCAAAAGTGTTATACAGGAAGTCGTTGAAGACGGCTGTGACGAGCTTATTTACAGAATTAAGAGCATTTGATTTAAGAGGCCTCAAATATGATTAAACTCCCTTTAATATATATCTATAACGCGTTGTCAAGCGCGCTATTTTATAGGGGTATATTCATTATCTATCTATTAGATAATGGCTTAGACATGACGCAAGTTGGAATTTTACAATCACTTTTGTTTTGGACTATGGTGGTAGTTGAGGTTCCATCTGGATATTTTGCTGACCGATATGGGCGGAAAAAGTCTCTAATGGTGTCTTCCATATTACTGGTTTTATCAGCGGTGGGAATGCTTTTCTCTAACCAATTCTACTTCTTCGCCCTAGTGTTCATCTTGGAAGCACTAGCGCTATCATTTAACTCTGGTGCTGGAGAAGCGCTGCTGTTTAGTTTTTTGAAAGCAAATGGTCAGGAAGATAAATATTTAAAGCATCGTAGTAGAATTTCTGCAATATCATCAATGGTTTTGGGTGTAGCTATCGGACTTGGTGGATGGCTTCAAAAAATAAATTTCGAATGGGTCTACATTGCTACAATTATCTGCGTTTCAGCCTCCTTTATTTCTATTGCGGCATTCAACTATGAATCGGGTGGTACCACTGAAGAAAGTGAGCAACAAGAAACACCTTCCATTCTTAAGGTCTTTTCAAATGGAGGGTTAACGCTAAACATATTGCTGCTGATGATAGGACTCGTCACAGTAGAAGCATCGATGACAATGATCTTTATGTATGGTCAGTTTGTTCTTCCAACCAAGGGAATATCTACGGAGTATATTGCGCTTACATATTCTATTCTACAATTCCTAACCGCGGGTGTTTATCTATCAAGTAACTTCCTGACTAATAGATTTGGATTCCGTCCAGTCGTAATTAGTAGCTTACTGCTAACCAGCATTATCTATGTTTGTTTTATTGAAAGCGCGGGGCTCCTTTCGGTCTCTCTCTTTTTAATGCTCATAATGGTTCCTGAAATCATTTGCCTTCCTTTAGAGGACTATTTTCAGACATTCCTGCCTGAAGAAAAAAGGGCAACATTACTATCCTCTAAGTCCATGCTCACAAGCCTGATCACTACCTGTAACTATCTGGTTTTTGGTTGGATGTTCACCATGTATTCAGTCGATACCACATTGTATACAGCCTTCGCATACCTGTTGATCGCCATACTATTTGTACTTGCAGTTATTTACATCGAGAGGAAGTCAGCCGCTTATGCTCATGTTTAATCTAGGATCGCTCTATTCACATTCTGATGGGGTAACATCAATCACTTTGGATGACGTAACAGTTTCTTTTGACGATGCACGTCGA
The DNA here is from genome assembly GCF_057785955.1 of Vibrio sp. QJM3NY_27. Classification (NCBI taxonomy): domain Bacteria; kingdom Pseudomonadati; phylum Pseudomonadota; class Gammaproteobacteria; order Vibrionales; family Vibrionaceae; genus Vibrio; species Vibrio sp. QJM3NY_27. The sequence goes on from NZ_CM173511.1 coordinate 1,105,104, forward strand.
GAGTTGCTGAACCTTGTTGGTACAAGGCAACCCGTGAGTAGCAATATAATATCTCAAGAGCAAGCGATAGAGTTATGCGAGCTAAACTTTCTGGTCCCACATAAAGCTGCTCGATTTGAGCAAACAAGGTATCAAAAACTGAGTGACTATATAGACTCGAAGTTCAATGATGATGCTTTCGATAACATTCAGAAAGCAAAAATTCTCCTAGTGGGCTGTGGTGGAGTCGGTGCAGAAGTGTCGCTTCATCTCGCTGCAGCGGGTGTGGGTGAGTTAGTTTTGGTTGACTTCGACACTGTAGCTCTACATAACCTAAACAGACAATACCTATATCGAGAGCATATGGTTGGTCAGCCTAAAGTTCAACAACTCGCTCTTCAGTTGAAGGATTTCAACCCATCGACAACTATCTCTCAGAAAACTATGCAGATCGAATCTGACTTTCCGTTTGAGAATGAATGTGATGTGCCAGAAGTTGACCTAATCGTTTGTGCTGCTGATTCTCCGCCACTCGCTATCGCCCGATATCTGTTAACGGAAAGCTTACACAGTGATACTCCTATTGTCTTTGGAGGTGTCGGGCTAAATCACGGTAACTGTGGTCCACTACTAATCTCAGAAGACAGCAAATTGGAACAACTAGCAGACACGCAACAATTGTTAGATACCTTAGGCGAAATAGGTAGCGTATTTTCAGCATCTTATGGTCCTTCGAACTCTATTACCTCAGGCTATATATCTGACTTGATTATCCAGTTCCTAGCTGGTGAGATTAATGAAGACCAAGCTTTAAGAAGAATTCAATTCTGATGGAAAAGTTTCATCTAGAAAATGACGGTAGGAGTCATGGATTCATTTTTGAATACCGAAATGCTGTTGGGTTAAGTGGATTACCGCACATTCATGAGCATCTATTTTTGGGACATTCTAAAACCAAAAGTTCAAGGACGTACCTTGATGTGCCGAAAGAAAACAAATGTACATATTTTAACGCAATAACTGGCCCTAAGTGCACTTCATTCAGCTTTGCTTCTGACAGCATTGAAAGTGCGGAGAATGCATACCGAAACTTGTTAGAAAACACTGAAACTATAAGGATCGATCAAGAGTTTATTCATGCCGAAGTCATGGGGCTAGGTCAAAACTTGGACGTGCACGGAGTAATATTCAACGAACTTGCTGATACTCTTTCAAATCCCAAGCAAAGACCTAGAAGTATCTTTATAGATAAGTTGTTTAATGGACACATAACCGAGCCAAGTGGGGACTTGGTAGCATTAGCAAGAACGTCAATCTCTGACATCGGGCGCAGTTTTGAATCGGCATTTGGTAGTTCTCCACATAGATTCCTAACTTTTGGAAATTTCTCGATTGAGGACTTTGAGCCTCAAAAAGTTAGACCAAAGGCGATGGATTTCGATTATTCCAAGTATTACGCTGCAGCACATCTGAAATCGTGGACTGGTGAAAAAGCACTTCACTTTTGCGCTTATAACATCGTGTACCAGCCCCTTGATGAAATTACATCTGTGATTTTAGAAGGTGTGGTAATGAACGCACTACTTGACGCAGTCCCCAATTACGAGTTTGAAGTTGTTAGTGAAACCGCAGGAAAACTAACTTTGATAGTTAACAGTTATTTCGAGAACGATACCTATAGACTGGTACAAACCTTGGTGACCAAAATTGAAAGACACTTGATGTCAATGCGAATGCACTTTCTTCAAATGTCTGATCTAGAGTACATGTTACAAAAAACAGTTAGTTGCTCTGGTTCTTATTTCCAGATCGACACGCTGAGGAAGCTTTCTTCATCACCTAAGTACACAGTATGGGAGCATATCAGTAGTTTTCTAGATTCTTATCAAATAGGGTACACGGGATGTTCCCACACTTTTAAACCAGGTCTAACTCACAGCGATATCGCTGAAGCACTGTTTGAAAACATCGAGAATCTTGATTGCGATGAATCAATATCTACAGTGTCTACATCGTTACCAAAGCTATCCGCGCATAAAGAGACAACTCTGTGGATGCCTTCTAGGTTCGATCAAGCCGGAGTGATTTCTAATGAATTAGCTTTCAACGTGCACCTCAAAGTTCAAGAAGATGTAAGAGAGTTAATGAATTATGTTTACGAACCTAATTTTTGGTGTGGTGGGGTTGTACTTCTATGCCAAAACACAAATTTGTTCTTGGGATTAAAGAGCCCCAATACATCTGATGTGGAGCGTACAGTAAACGTAATTGACCTTGTTAACACGCACCATCTGGCTTTAGGCGATATGCGTATTCGGCGCACGCCTGACATTGACGGTTATCCTATAGTAAACGACGAAACCGGGGCTAATTATGGCGCATTGTGCGAAGAGTTTGACAAATACAAGTTGAACTTATTATTGCGAATTCTAGCTCTTAATCATCAGCATGATATCCGGTTAAGCGGGAAGGGTTATAACTTTGATGCATGGTATGATTTTTTTACAGATCGAATAGTTATTCAATCTCAGGGTTTGGATATTTTTTTGAGCTACGTCAGAACGCAAGAGTTCTGTCCCTTAAGATTTAAACTTAGTGATTACTGTACATCCGCTATAAATCATTTCGACCACTACTACTTGAACTTTGGTAGAGGCTTTAGGAGTGCGCTATTAGAAATAAGCGGTATCACGGAATCAAGCGTACATGAAGAGCTTAAAAGAATCACGGAAGAGGAGCTCGTGAGTATTTACGCAGAAGTCAAAGCTGAATTGTTAAAGGCGCTAGATGAACATGATTGAGTATAATGTATCAGATTTTGATCCTGCCAACGTTGATTTGAACAGCCCCTTTATTGTCAGGTCTTATGGGGCAGATTGGTTAATAAGAGAAATTCTTACCTTCGAAAGCCTTGAAAGCGCGTTTAAAAATGTGGTCGTGCCTCAAACTGATATGGTAGATAAAACCGTTTTCTCGGCCACTATCAGAGAGTTTTTTGAACGAAATAGATCCGGTAGTAATACGTACATACAGAACTGGCAGTTCCTACTCGATTTACCTGAACTCGCTGACACATTTGCTGTACCTGAACAATTTAGGTGCTTTCTCGATGAATTTTCTCTCAATGAACACATCGCGTTGGAAGGCTCATTGCTACTAAGCTGGGCATTTATAGGACTGAAAGGGAGTCACACAACACTTCACCAAGATGTGGCAGAAACATGCGCATGGAATGTCTCTCTTTCTGGAAGAAAATCATGGGACTTCTATAGCCCGGAATTTAACCCTCTATCAGATAAAGATACTCCAATTACGTGTATACAAAATCCTTGCGATCTCATATACACACCAGCGAACTGGTGGCACAGTGTCGAAAACCTTGAGGCTTCCATAAGTATTACACAAAACTTCATTAGGCCGGAGAATCTGTCTAGCTTCGGTAAGTTCATCAAAGCAAACTTTGATGAGCTTACTTCCTCATTAATTGAAGAACGAGAACCAAAGGTATTTGCATGAAAGTAAGGGAACTATTTGTTGAAGACTCCACAGTATTTGTGGTTGATGGATTAATGGATGAGATGTCCATAGATGACTTTTATACTGCTATATCCAAACAGGGCTTCTTTCGACAAGAACGAGACTCTGACCAAGATGAATACCCGATATTTAGTTTTGATTTCGAACCAGAAGAATTTAGTTCCTCCGATAAAGTTGGCATTATAGCTACTGAGTTAGTGCACTCTTATTTTCATGAGAACTTGTACCTTCAAAGGGCCTACGTGAACCTATGTCACTATGGTGATATGGAGTATCCACATAGAGACTGTGAGTTAGGAGAGAAAGCAGTAACCGCGCTATACTATCCCATGACATCATGGACTAAAGAATGGGGAGGGGAAACGATATTCTATGAAGATGGTGAGTCGAAATATGCCATTTCCCCCAAACCAGGGAGATTCGTGATCTTCAGCGGTGAACTCGAACACATGGGAACACTACCAACACGCATCTGCTCCCAAAGCCGATACACGGTTGCACTTAAGTTTAAAATTAAGCGATAGTGTAAAGACCGTCACATTGACCGGATGGAGCTGCCTACGGGTCAAATCGTAAGGCCACTACAGATTTTGGCAGGAATCGCACTATTAGGAATTCAATCTGAGTTAGAGATTAAGACCTCAACACACTTACTTGGCCTTGCTAGGGCGATAGCAAATATCAAGAAATAGGGTCAGAAAAGTATAGTTTTTCTTGAGCGAGTTCTGAGTTGAGTGAGCATAATTAACGCGATGTGATTTTTATTTGTAGAGTAACTGCGACTGGAACATTGAAATTCCTTGTTTAAGTAGTCAGTCCTTCTTTTGGGTCATATCAAGAAGGAAAGAAGCCGAACCTTTATCGAGAGGGTTTGGCTTTTTTATTCAACATGTAATCTTTCGGCTAAGTAATAAAGGCCACAGAAAGTAACCACGACGAGTTGCCAAAGTAAGAAAAAGAAAGCAACCAAGTAAAGCCAAATGAGAAACACTAAATTGCTTGGAATGAGTACTGAGAGCTTGTTTAATAGCACCAAGACAAAACTGTTTGCCGTTAGAAAAGCGAATGCTTATCCGTTCTCTTTCAATTTTTGCCTTGTAGCCTTGTTGAATCAATGCTTCCAGTAAACTATTCATCCCTATTTCCAATCTATGCTGTACGAGTTTGCAAACTTCAATCCAGAAACAGAAGTTAAACCTACAATACTACAATACTACGATCACATAACTCTTCATGGACGGTTTTTTGCTGTAACTATATGTTACCAATCATAACGCTAATTATACTCACGCTCAATCTCAGGCCCGTATTGCCTAGCGTCCTGGATGTGAACTTCAGAAATGGCCGAAAGATGCCGTATAACTCCCGCGGCTTCGGAGCAATACGATTTCCAACCCATATACCCAAAATAAGCTCGGCCTGACCCTTTTTCATTGAATTAGGTTTGATAGGGAAAATGTACGCCCCTAAAGGGTGTAGAGCATTTAATCTAACACGAAAAGGGGCAAATCCGTGTTAGCTCATAATTGAATCCCCTCCTAGCCTCTCCTTAACTAGCATCTTCGATCCATTGTGGTTCTGGAAAAGGGGAGGAACAGAATACCGATCGTGATATGTGAAGCTGTACGTTCAGCGCTAAAGAAGGTTCTCCCCCTCGGTCGCAGATCAAAAGGGGTGGATGAACTTAATTAGAGGGGGAGTTAGAGGGGGAGGGTGTTCGAAATCAGACCGAACGCGATATCAACGCTCTCAATTCAGAAAAGCACTACGCTTCACCCAAACAAAAATGGAACGCCTGAGCGTTCCATTTTTCCTATCTGATTTACCTTAAACCTGCTCGATTGGGTGTCCCCACATTAGCTCGCTTGCGTAAGGGCCTGTGACGCTTGAGGTAGATTCACCTACGCCGTCTAGTGCGCTAGGGGTCAGTGCTTTAGCGAACCAGCACTCAAGTGGTGCATCATAAGGGGGTTTCATTTAAAAAATTCTTAACTTAAATTATTTGTTGCTAGCGTTCTCTGATAGATATCTTTAGATAGAGAGTTACTTTAGATAGCCAACAACGTTCTATTGAGCTTTAAGCGAGGTACTTATAAATCCAGCAGCAGTAAGTACTTAGCTATGAAGCGTTCTTTAATTTGTTCTAACGGGTAATCACCATCCGAGAACAAGTAATTGAGTGCGATACCATCGATATCGGCTATTAACATGTGGTCGTCGACAATGCTGTTGGCATTTGGGATGTCACATAGAATAACTTCAAAAGAATCCATCATCAGTTGGTAGCGTTCGTCCAACAGGTCTTTTAATATCAGCCTTAACGACGGCTGACATTTCACTTGGTAATCAAGTTGATAAAACAGTTTTTGTTGTGGGTCGGCCATCGACAAGAAGATGTGCTCAATAAGGTTAATAAACCTCTCTTTTACCGACATTCCCTCACTAGACAAGTCAACACTTTCGCCGACTTCATTAATGATCTCTGCCATGCGAACAAACACCTGTCTTAGTAGGTCATCTTTATTTTTGAAATGATGAAAAACTAAACCCTTCGATACTTTTGCCGTTTCACACACCTGTGCGATAGACGTTTTTTCAAAGCCTTGTGTCGCGAATAATTCAATCGCGGCTTGGATTGCTTGCTGCTTCTTGTCCATGGGAATCACTCAATTATTTTACAGACCGACTATCCGGTCTGTAATTTGTAGTGCGGATAATATACAACATAAATGAGGATCACAAGATCTTTAAAGATCGTTGAATTTGAGTAGGTATAGGTTTGGGAGTAGTCGGCTCAAGATAGGCAATTATCTAGAGCCTAGGTGTTCAGCGTACCCATCAGTGATATTGGCATCATCAGCACTGTAAGCCTACGACTTTAGTCCGGTAGGAGAGTGCCCAGTCCAATTTTTGAATGCTCGACTGAATGCGCTCGAGTCTGAAAAGCCAAGTTCGTGAGCTACATAGGTAATATTGCCGTCGTTCTGATTCAGTAACGTCATGCTCAGTTCAAGTCGGTATTTATCGAACAAACGACGAAAGCTCACACCTTGTTGTTTAAGCTTACGATTCAGGGTTCGAGGGCTGATGTGAAGATTGTTCGCCACGCTATCTAGGTTGGTGTCTTTCACCGCGAGCACTTTGAACGTTTCATTCACTTTGTAGATCAGGTTAGTTTTTAATGTTTTTTCCATCTGTTGATCGGCGATTCGTACTAACTCTGCATGAAAGTCAGCTTGGAATTGGCGAGGTTTCGCCTGGACAAGATCGTTAGGAAAAAGGAGATAGCGGGCGGGGAAGCCTTCCTTCATTTCAACATTAAAGACACGCTCATAGATGCTCAAGAACTCATCACCGATGGTGTTCTTGTGGATGTGAATGGCGAGCTGTTGATTCGGCGCATTAAGGTATCTGCGAACGAGCTTGATCATAATACTGAAATAGAGCCCCAAGCTGATGTGTGTCATCAGTGTGGTTTCGTCAATGTACTCGGGTGTGACGCCCCAAAGCTCAATTTCGCCACTCTCTGTTTCACGACTGAATATTTTCAGTAGCGGATGTATATGAATGGAGTAGCGACTCAGCAGTTGGCAAAAGCTGGCGAGATCTGGCGCGGTGAGCATGGCCATTACCGGCGCGCCCATTTCAAGCTCATCGAAGTAGCGAGCCGATTCATCAAATAAGTCGATCAGCTCATGATCAAAATGTTGGTAGATATTGTTGATGGCGGTTTGAAGCTGATAAGCCGAGATCGATTCGGCGGAGCAAAGTTGTTTATAGGCCTCTGCTCCCGACCAGATGTCGCTGCTGTCTCCAATTCTAGCCTGAATAGCAGAATCTAAAGTTTTAAACCAGAATATGGGCAATTGAGTACTGAAACTTTCCACCATAACTCCCTGTTATTACTGGTGATTGAAGAGTGTTCTTCTCGTTAATATGCCCAAATTAAAGGATTTGTTTACGGGTTACAAGCAATGAAACTCTCAGTTCAACTTTAGAATTTGTAATCAACACCTACTGAAATCACGTATTGCGATGATTGGTAATACTCAATATTCGAATTTGTTGTCTTGGCGCCAAGTAGTGATACCAAAGACCAGTTTTTTGTACCAAAGATATTGGTGTATTCATAAGCAACGAAGGCTCCAAAGTCTTTGTCTTCACGAGTCTCATTAAAGATTGGATTCTCTTTATCATAGCTGCGTTTTGCTGCATTGAGTGTAAAAGCAAGGCCATGATTTCCAAATCTTTTCGCTAGGTTGATTTCCGCGCCAAGGCTCAAGAACGATAGTGCATCACCCTCAGAGTCTGATGAGAAAACATTCATTGAAGGTGTGAGAATGCCAGAGCCATCTTTCAAGAAATACTGGTAACCAGACTTGAGATAAAAATATTTTCGTTCTCGAATCATTAGTGCGCGTTCTTCTTCAGTTAAACCAAGGCCCTTTAGGCCGGTGTTTTCTTTTTTAACGTCGGACTCACCAGAGGCGACATCGAGATTAAAGTTCGAGCCCATTATTCTTGAAAGCTGCATTCGAACGACATTACCGGTGAGGTCGGTTTCTTTTCTATTTGAGTCAACGGCATAAGGGTCATCCCATACTTCACCTGATATCAGAGTTGGTAAGATAGAAAATTCAACCACCATACCGTTCTCGACTTGCTGCCTATATCCAATTTCAAATGCCAACGTACCTGTGATGATGTCGTCTCTTGAGGTACCTAAGAAAAACTGTTTGTGATTCAAAGCGCCAAAGGTGTATTGCATTGAACCCAAAACAGCGACCATTCCCTCTGCTTCGGTATTACCCGACGACATTAAATCGGCTTGAGATTGATGATTGCTTTGCCCAACATCTAGGTTGCTTGAGTTTGCGGTGAAGCCTGTTAAGAAGGTCATGTTGCCACTGAAGCCTTCGCTTGGTGCTAGAGCTGCGTATGAGTAAGGTGCAAGCGTCAGGCTCGCCAAAAATAGGAAAATAATATGTTTCATCAATAGACTCGTACTTGAATGATTTTCTAAATTGAATTGCTTGTTAAAGCGCAATCGGGGCCTTTCTGTTTGCCCAAGGTTTGGCGTTTTCTAGTTGATAGGCCAATTCAAATAACAGGCGGTCGTTGCCCCTTGCTGCAGAAAAATGGCTACCGACGGGAAGGTTCTGCTTGTTCCAATACAAGGGAACCGACATGGCGGGATTACCTGCCACGTTTTCGATAGGCGTGTAGGACATTAACTTTTCTGAACGTGTCCATATCTCTTTCCCTGAGTGCGCTTGCTGGTCGAAATATTCGATCTCCAAAGGCACGTGGTTTGCACAAGGAGTTAGCCAAATATCGATGCTTTTAAAGAACTCTCGGTTGTGAGTGAGCGCGAAACTTTGGCATTGCGCTTGAGAGTCGATATACATGTTAGGAGCGGCTTTCAAGCGTGCTTGCATCGTACGAGCTAAATAGACGATGTTATCGCTTACTTTGTCGGGCATCGATTCTAGCGGCATGCCTAGGCGGTCGAACTGCTCAGCAAAGCTTGCCATCTTGTTGCCAAATACGCCCATGTAGTTGTGCATGAATACATCGCCATCTTGGATCGGTTGCTCAACTTCGATAACGATATGTCCAAGTCGCTCGAGCAAAGAGACCGTCGAACGAATAGCTGCGAGCGTATCTTCATCGGGAAGCCTGCCGTGGATATCTTTGAGGGTGACGCCAATTTTTACCTGACGGTTAAGAGAAGCATTAACCATTCCTATAGGGGTTCGAGGAAAAGGCGTCTCAAAGTCATTTTTTGTATGATGCTCTGTGACTGATACAGCCAAAGCTGCATCACGAACGGTTCTCGACATAAACGATTGATGAGTAAAATCTTCGTTTGTTGAGCCGTCAGTTAGCCCTGAAATCAAAGACTCTCGACTTGGCTTAAAGCCAAAAATACCTGTCGCTGAAGCGGGCATGCGCGAAGAGCCGCCACCATCAGTGGAATGCACTAATGGTACATAGCCAGCAGCAATCGCCGCTGCGCCACCACCAGTCGATGAGTGAACACCTCGGCTTAGATCCCATGGGTTACGCGTCGCGCCATAAAGGGGATTCTGCGTGCAGCCTAGTGCCATCATCTCGGGGATATTCGTCATACCAATGGTGTTGAGCCCTGCATTCTGTGTTGCACGAATAAACCAAGAGGTAGCGTTGGGCTTTCTACCTTGGTTTAACTTCGATCCCATCGTGCATTCAAGCCCGACAACATCAACGCAGTCTTTCGCTAAGAAAGGCACGCCTGCAAAAGGGGAGTTCGGGTTAAATGAGTTGGCACGCTCTAGCGCTAAGTCAAAGCACTCAGAAACAACCGCATTAACTTGATCGTTTGTCTGGCGAATTTTATAGATGGCTTCTTGTACGAATTCTTTTGGCGAGGCTTTTTTGTCTCTTATCAGATTTGCCATCTCAGTCGCGTCCAGTGGCGAGTCAACGGTTTGGTGATTTGAAGGCAAATTTGTTGGTGAAGTTGGCGTTGCATTCGCTAAGGTCGGCAGAGAGAGAGCCGCAGCAGAAACAGCACCTTTCCCCATAACTTTGAAAAAATCTCTGCGTTTTAATTCATTGATAGTCATCGTTTCTATCCCCAGTTAGAAAGTCACTATCCTTGTTTCGAAACCTAGCTCGCTAGGCTTAGCGTCACTCCGTGTGCTTATTTATGGGATTAGAATAAAGATTAGCGTGTTGGCTTGCAGTGCAAATACCGCCAATGTTCATACCATTCACGCCAACTGGTTTGTCGGGTTATGTATAGGGAGAGGTTATCGCTCAGCTGTTAACCAAAAGCTGGACAAGTCTTCAAACAGAGCGTCATTGTCTAAAATACTGAGATGGTTTTCGTTGTAACCGCGAATTTGGTCGGCATTCAATTGAGCGGGGCGCGACAACTGGCTTGATAAATTGATGACGCCATCGTTACTGTTTGTATTAAATAGATCGCCCTAGTTATAACCAAAGGCCAAAAAGTGGGTATACATAAACAAACAGCATGAGTTTAATAGTAGCAATAAAACAACGCTTAATAAAAAGGCAAGCAAGCGACTAAAAAGTTCGCTTGCCTGCCTTTGAGTTTTAGTTACTCAGAGAGTAACTCTTGAACGCTAAAGCGTGTTTTTGTACACCTTACCGTCTTTCATGATGACTTTCTTAGCATCATCATTCATTACACACTCAACGCCTTCCAGTGGGTTGCCATCGATAATCAATAGATCGGCATACGCGCCTTCAACGATCTGACCTAACTTGCCTTCTTGGTATGGGTGTTGGTAAGTCGACATCTCGAACAAGCGTCCACAGTTTGATGTCGCCATGCGAAGTGCTGTGATGGTGTCGAATGTTTTCTCAATCGCACCAAGTTCATTCAATTGTGTTGCATGAACGTTGGTTTCACCCACGCAGTCAGTGCCAAAAGCAATGTTCTGAATATCGTATTTCTTAATCAGTTCCGCCGATTTGAACATGGCTTTACCTACGCGTTCTGTCTTGCGGTATGTCTCTTCGTTCGGCAGTGGGATCTTGCGTTCTGCAATCAATGAAGAGGTAAAGTAAGACGGAATCACCCAAATGCCTTTCTCTTTGATGATCTCGGCAATGTCGTCATCCATAATTGTCGCGTGTTCGAAAGACATCACGCCCGCTTCGGCTGCTCGGCGCATCGCATCAGAGGTGTGGATGTGCGCGGCAACATAAGTGCCATAATCAGAAGCGGCATCAACCGCGGCTTTCATTTCTTCTGATGTGAATTGCAACGTGTCTAGTGGGTCGAATGTTGAAGATGCACCACCGCCAGCCATGATCTTGATTTGAGAAGCGCCCATAAACAGCTGTTCACGCACGGCTTTTAATACTTCTGAACGACCATCAGCAATTTTCATGGCACCTAGCTTCATCATTGGTGAATCTTCGTGACCGTTTGCCAAACGTTCTTGTGCTTGGTTCTGGCGGTAATCGGAGTGACCACAGGTTTGAGATATAGCGGCCATTGAAGGAAGAATTCGTGGGCCAGTTGCGTAACCGTTATCGATACTTTTCTTTAGGCCAAGCGTGTTACCCGCCACATCACGAATAGTCGTAAAACCGCGCATCAACATCTCTTCTGAAATCTTTGCTGAGCGAATCGCCACTTCTTCACGGGTCATTGTATCAATGACATTAAAAGAGGCAGAGAGCGTGATATGAACGTGCGCATCAATCAGGCCTGGCATGACCGTGCCGCCTTGAGCATCAATAATTTCATCGGCTAACGTTGAATCAATCTCGCCAATCTGAGTGATCAAGTTATCTTCGATGAGGATTGATACGTTCTCGATTAAGTTGTTATCAACACCGTTAAATACGTTCGCGTTAGTGATTAGCTTTTTCATATTCTGCACCTTTTGGAAATGAGTGTGTGTCGCTGATGGAGTCATCATATGGGGCGCAGCATTTGAAGAATGGCCATTTGGTGACAAGCAATAACGAGACTTATCTTTTGGTGCTTTTCTATATTTCTAAGTTTTTCCTATTCGAACGTTCAGGTGTATTTCAAATCGTAGTCACCTTGTGTTGAGAATCAATTTACCGAACTGTAACTGGCTCTAAAACGGAAGGCTTAAAGGAAATGCTGAATTAGTTCATAGACTTAAAGGGCGAACGTTAAATTGACAATATCTTATAAAATGTTAAATCGGTGTCAGTATTTGGGGGCTCTGACATTGGTCTGAAATTTAAGTTCGTTCTATGAGGCAACATCCTTACATCAAGAAAAATATATGGTTAAGGATTAACTCATGAAAAAACAAAATATCTCGGCAGTCGCCCTTTTAGCACTGATTATTACAGGTTGTGGCGGAGAAAGTTCGTCAGGAGGTGACAGTACAACTTCTAACAACGCTAATGCTCCAAGTAATCCAAGTAATCCAAGTAATCCAAGTAATCCCGACTCATCATCTACCTCTCAGCAGCCTGACATTAAAGCTCTTAGCAACAATATGATTTTTGCTATCGAAGGCTTTGTCGATACAACGGCTCCGATCAGAAATTATTCTTCTATAACCGTTAAAAATGAACTGCCTGCATTCAAAGGTGGGGATACTCAGAAGGTTGATGTGGATATCGCGGTACCAACGATCGTTATCGATAATGGCAGTAACTTTGTTAACGATTGGCACTGTTATGAAACCGCAGGGTTAAGCGCGCAAAGGAAAAGTCATCAGTTACTTGTGGACGGTACAATTTCTGAATATCGATACGATATGCAAAGCAACGCTTGTTCTAGTGAGCTCTTGGGATCGTATGTGTTTAACGATGCGGTGTTCGACAGTTCGTTGGAATTTAAAACCGTTGGCAGCGTAGTTTCCAAAGATGAGAACGGAGTGGAGTCTAATCTACCCACTTACGATTTTATCGCTCAAGCTTATGGAGAGCAGTCAAAAGAGCGGTTTGGTGATTCTTGGGAATTATTACAGCGCGATAAAATTAATGCAGCAGCTAAGGAGGTTGGGACCTCGATCTTTGAGTTGAACACTTCATCTGGAAAGATCGATTTGGATCTAGGTCAGCTTAATAGCGACACTCTTATCGATTTCGCTTCACTAGATACAAATCAATTATTGAATGGTGCGATTTGGGGGATGCCCGGTCAAGGCGTTGCCGATGAAAAATGGTGCCGAATTGTGAACATTCCGGAAGATTTAAGCCAGAACAGTATCAAGTACCAATCTGTTATCTCGACAAATTGTGCGAGGTCGGCACAACGTTATTGTGATGCCTTTGGTTCATCGTTTTCGAGTGGTAACTACCCACCAGCAGCTCCTATCGCTTGGGATAGTAACACGGCGAGTAATGCCCAATTGAACTCTGATGAGCAGTACCGAAGAGATGCTCAAGGTCACTTTGTTGTGAACAGTTCTGGTCAGAATGCGTTTGTCCTCTCATCCAATTCGGTTGTGATTCCTATTTTTGGTTACACCAGTCCGCGAAGTGATGGGCAAGTTAACAAAGCCGGTCTTAATAGTTGGGCTGGTCACGAAGGTCACTGCCAAAACGTGATGAATAGCCGACACACAAAGATGGGGATTGGATACAAAGTCAGTAAGTCAGATACATCGAAGATGTCTTATTGGACGCAAGATTTCAACTAACACACTCATTGCTTAAATATGGGTCATCCATTTAGCGTCTCTATTCTTTCTTTAGTTGGTAGTGGCAGGTTACTCGGTAGTGGAAGGTTACTTGGGAGTAGCAAATTACTCGAGAGTGGCACTTTGCTCGATAGTGCCATTTTACTTTACAGTGATACGTGGTCGATCAGGATTATTGAAGGTGGAGGTGCGAAGACATTATGACGATTCATTTGTGTTGTGAATGATTTTGAGTGGTGTCATGAAATGGTAAGTTTTGCCTCTATTCGAACGCTAAGATGTATTTCAAATCAAGGCTACTTATCAAATTAGAGAGAGACAGAATGACTAAATCAGACAAAGTTTACGGGTTCAACACACCACAACGCCTATTTGTAGGTTACACGTTAGCCGTGCTGGTGGACTTAGTCGTGCTTAACTTTTTCGATGAGTACTGGGACTTCGTCAACATTGAATCTTTCACTATTTCTTTGATAGCGGCGTTGTTACTGCAGTTATTGTTGAAGCTCTCTATTGGCTTAGAACACAAGGTAGCGGATTACTTCAAACAGAAATCTGGAACGGCACCTAAGGTGTATCGAGCGCTGTCGACATACATTATTCTTGTTGGCTCAAAATTCGTCATGCTAGAAGCGATAAACCTTATGTTCGGTGACAAGGTGAGCTTCACAGGCCCTTGGGGCGGTGTAGTTGCGTTCTTCGCTGTGGTATTTACGATTCTGGTTGCTGAAGTGATTGTATCAAAAATCTACTTTGCTCTGGATGAAAAGCAAGAATCAAATGAGAAAGCACTAAAAGAGCCCAACGCGTAACAGAACTAAAATACATATGTGAATAACAGACGAGCCAGCTGAATAAGCTGGCTCGTTTTCGTTTGTGTGGCGATAACCAATTCGCTCCGTTTATTGGCTTTATTTTCCGTAAACCACATCCCCTCTTAACACTGTCATCAACACCTGAGTCTTAGCTATTTGTCTTGCCGATACTGTGGTGATGTCTTTATCGAGAATCGCGAAGTCCGCTGATTTCCCAACCTCAATAGAACCCGTGACGTCTTCTATTCCAAGACTTTTGGCTGCATTGAGCGTGTAAGCGTCGATAGCTGTGTAGATATCAGTTAGGCCTGTTTTGCCCATGATTAAGCTATTTGCGATGCCAACTAAGGGATTGATGTCGTGTACGTTCCAGTCACTGCTTAAGGTGATATTGGCGTCGGTTTTGAGTATTGCGTCTAGGTTCATCATGGCTTTAGCAAGGCGAGCACCAAGAAAAGCTTCGGCCCATTGGTGTTGATGCTTGGCTACGTAATCAGATCCAACTTGGAAATCCGCCGAGACATTGAGCTGTTTGAAGCGGGGAACGTCTTCATTATTGATTAATTCAACATGGGTTAGGGTGTAGGGTTTTTGCGAACCTTGTTTTCGGATACTTTCGATTGCATCAAGGGATTCACGAACGGCACCATCACCAATCGCATGAATGTGAGCGCTAAAACCGATTTTATCGAGCGCGGTTAGCCACTCTTTCATCTGTGCTGGTGGAATGTAGTTTAGGCCATTGGGAGACTGTGGCAGATAGGTATCTAAATAGGGCGCGAGTGTTTTTGCTGTGCCATTAATAAAGATGCCATCGCTGTACATTTTTACCTGATCGACCAGTAGCAGACGGCTTTTATCATCGGAATACATCTTCTCGAAGACTTCTAATTGAGAAAGCATAGCCATTGATGGGTAAACCCAAGGGCGTAATGACACGCGAGCCGTCAAATCTTGGTTTTGCTCCGCTTCTAGCCAAACGTCGTACCAACCTCGTTTCCAATACATCCGGCCGTCACCAATGGTGGTAATGCCGTGTGCAGCGGCTTCTTCAAGACCGAACATTAACCCTTGGTAGCTTTGTTCAAAGAGCTCGCTTTGGCTGTTCCATGCCATCTCCATGATTTGGTCACCAGCGTTATCCAACAAGATGCCGTTAAGCTTTCCGCTATCAGGATCTTTTAAATAGGCGCCGCCTTGTGGGTCTGGCGATTGTTGGCTGATTCGTGCAATTTTCAGTGCTTTAGAGTTGACCCACATCGAGTGAGAGGTTTGCTCCATAAGCACCACGGGGCGATCAGGGAAGATGCTGTCGATGATCTCAAGTGGTGTGTATTCAGAATCGCTGTCGAGTGTTGACTCAAGAGAAAAGCCATAACCCATTAGCCAACCTCTGCCATTGGTCTCGGCATTGATTTTACACGCTTCTAAGTAAGGGATTTGCTCTTCTAATGTGGCTTCAGAATCCAGTTCGCAATTGCCACCCAGCTCTGAGGCGGCTTCAAACACATGGTTATGATTATCAATGAACCCCGGCAAAACAAAGGCATTCTCCAAGTCGATGACATCGGTATTCTGGCCTTGAAAAGCTTTCGCTTGCGAGTTGTCACCGATGAAGATGATCTTGCCTTTATGGGTAACGATCGAGTCTGACTCGCGATGCCCATATATGTCGGCATTGGTAAAGATCTGGTCTGCGGTTAGGCTTTGAGAAAAAGCCGATGGCACAGTGACTAGGCTAGCGAATAATGCAATCCATGCAGTGCGTGGCAAAGTGAGCTTATTGTTCATTATTATTTATTCCATGTTCCACTGTTTAATAAGTATAGAAAGCGAGTGGCCAGTGTGAAACTCTACATGAATGACAGATAAAAGCCGCGACTAATCAATAAATTGTGGCTTGAACAAATCTTCAATCACGACTCTTTTCTTAGGCTTTCACGCAGATCTTTTCTGTATTCGTCATAAGAGTTATAGCCATAGAGTTTCCAAGTGTGATCACCCTTAATGTTGTGGTTGTAGGTGATCTCGCCTATCCACTGCTGACGTGTGGCAAGAATCATATCGCGAATTTTTAATAATAAAGTGTCCATAGTTGCTCTCCTGATTAAGTTCACCTGAAGTATATTTAGCGGTGACAACCGGATGAGTATCGTTAGCGCAATGTTCAATACTTTTCAGTCAATGTGCTCATCTGAATGGTTTGATGCGTATACTTTCAATATTAAAACGTCAGTGAGCATCACAATGAAAGGTTACTTGGAAAAAGTGCCACAACGAATTGGCACATCATGGCGCTATAAGAAAATCGTCGAGAACGGTAAAAGCTATGGTTGGCACCGACATGAAGAGTACGAGATCGCGATTCATCGTCACTTTACTGGCCATAGCTTTATTGGGCATCACCAAAGCGATGTGTTTCACAACCACATGATCTTGGTTGGGCCAGATTTACCTCATGCTATCTATTCGGACGAGAGCGCTGATGATTCGCGAATATGTGAAACGCACGTAGTTTGGTTTCGCAAAGATTGGATAGAGCAATTGATAGCGTGCTGTCGAGAGCTCGAACCGCTACGTGTATTGCTAGAAGAATCAAAGAAAGGGCTTCAGTTTTCACCCGCGACTGCAGAGAAAGCGACGGAATTGTTGAATAAGGTGATGAACCAGTCGCCACATCAACAACTGCTTACCTTGTTCTCTTTGTTTGCACTTTTGCTTGAGGATCAAGAGGTAGTGCAGTTGATTAACCCTGTCTTCAACTCGGATGATGAAGATGAAGTCAGCGATAAGTTGGACAAGGTTGAAGCTTTCTTGGTGAACAATTTTAATCACGACATCTCGGTTAATGACTTAGCCAAGCATCTCTACATTAGTGAGAGTAGCGTTAGGCGCTTATTTCAAAAACACTACAACGAGAGTTTTAGTCAAAGGCTAAAGAAAATTAGGCTCAATGTGGCGTGTGATTTATTGATTAATACTTCACTGCCAGTGAATCTGATTTTGGAGAAAGTGGGATACGACAACCAAGCCAACTTTAATCGCCAGTTTAAATCGTATAAGCAGGTGACTCCGACTCAATATCGAATAGCAATGAAACACCATTGATTCATTCACAGACTAAATCATTCACATAAGATTCTGAATAAATTACAGTTAGGTGAACTTTAAAAATGGATTTAACGTATTACCAAGGATGTAAGTTTATGTTTTCACAAGGCTTACTCTCATTACTAATAAAAAAAAGCCGAGGTTAGGATGAAAAAAATATTATTGCTGCTTAGTGTGATTCTATTGGGTGGTTGCGTTGGCATGCCTGAAACGGTTAAGCCCGTTCAACAGTTCGAGTTGGATCGATACCTAGGGAAATGGTACGAAGTGGCTCGTTTAGACCATTCGTTTGAGCGTGGCTTAGACAACATCAGTGCCGAATACAGTCTGCGTGATGATGGTGGCGTTAAGGTGATTAACCGCGGCTATTCGGCTGAAGATGGCGAATGGAACGAGGCGGAAGGCAAAGCGTATTTTGTCGAAGGCAGCGAACAAGGCTATCTGAAGGTGTCGTTCTTTGGTCCATTCTATGGCGCTTATGTGGTGTTTGAGTTGGATAAAGAGAACTACCAATACGCGTTTGTTTCGGGCCCAGATACTGACTACTTGTGGTTACTTTCAAGAACACCAGAGGTTGCGCCAGAAGTGATGGAGAAGTTCAAAGCGATGTCTAAAGAGCGTGGCTTCAATACTGATGAATTGATTTACGTTGAGCACAGCAAATAAGCTGAGCGCGCGAAGTTAACGACAGTTGATTGAGAAAAAGGAACAGATGAAGAGTGCACCTGTTCCCTTTTTATTGGTTTCGTGTTTTGTATGAACTAGCCTTGTCGACGAACCTGCAACACGCTGAGCACCGATAGTGAAAGGAAGAACGCAGGATCACTCCAGCCGAAGCCAACAAAAATGCCTGTAAACGCGGCATACAGGGTGATGATGGCACCCAGCATGTTGGCCACAACCAAACCTTGGATGAGCTTTTTGGCACTGACTCCGGGCTCAATATCTCGCAATAACCAGCTTATCGCGGCGATACCACCAAGGAAGATACTGGTGTGTTGAGAGAGAAAATAAGCGTACCTATCATTAATTTCCACGCCGTACATAGGCCACATGACCGTTGGTAGGAAAAACAACGCGAAGGCAAACCCTGCGTAAATGATGCCGTGTAGGCCTAAAAACGTTTTATTGTTCATTTGTTATCTCTCTATCTCGTGCCTTTCGCTGTTTCTATTTTCATTTCAATCGCTTTGTTTTCATTCAGCGAATTAACTAGTCGTTGATTGGGCCTTTGTTAATGGTAGTTAAAGGCTGATTAACGTCAAAAATCACACCACGTACTTCGTCGACGCCCATCTGTTTAAGGCGAGCGCTATGCATCGCTAGGTACGTCTCTGCACTGAGTTGGTCTTCAAAAAGATAGACACCACCGCCCAGTTTTTCAGCTTCATTTTCTGTCCAGATTTTCCAGATCATACCCGGTTCGTTGTTAATAGACTTTGCTAGGTCAACGAGTGCGTTCGACATCTCTTCACCAAATGGGCCGCTAAATTCAAAATCGACTTGTAATAATTTCATGGTTATTTCTCCAAACAGTTACTTGGTATTGCGCTGAGACTCATGGTCATTTCGCAAAACATAGGAGGCTTGATTGCCTGTTGAAATAGATATTACCTGTAAAAAACAGACAGAAAAGTTCATAATATAGTTAATAACTGTCAGGATTTTAGACCAATGAGATTAAAGACCACCCTCGACCAATGGCAAACACTCTATGAGATAGACCGGGCTGGCAGCATTCAGGCGGCGGCACTGCAATTGAATAAGAGCCACACCACGCTGATTTATGCGCTGAGAAAATTGGAGGATCAACTGGGCGTGTCTTTGGTTCAGGTTGAAGGTCGTCGGGCGGTACTGTCGGAAGACGGAAAGTCGCTGCTGCGCCGAGCGAGTAGCATGTTGGAACAAGCTCGCGAGCTAGAGTTGATTAGTGAACAGCTAGCGAAAGGTGTTGAGTCTGAAATTGTGGTTGCTGTTGATCACTTGTGCTGCCTTGAGCGCCTTTATAAACCTATGGCTGCGTTTATGGCAGAGAACAACACCACATCAATACAAGTGATTGAAACTTCATTGTCTAAAACAACGGAAATGGTGACTCAAGAACTGGCCGATGTGGCTATCATCAACTTGCCTATTACTAATTACTCAGCCGAAGCCTTTGGTTTTACGATGATGGAACCTGTCGTTGCTTGCTCGCACCCGTTAGCTAGCATGTCATCCATATCGCTTAATCAGCTGTCGTCTCTTCCACAAATTGTGGTGAGAGATTTAGGTGCTCAAGCTAGTCAAGGCAGTAAAAAACAAGGTGAGAAAAAGGATGTAGGGTGGTTGAAGTCGAGTCAGCGTATTACGGTGGATAATTTCGACCATGCGTTTGGCGCGGTAGGGCAGGGTGTGGGCTATTGCCGATTGCCTAAGCACATTGTTGAAAGTCGAGGAAGTGACAAGCTCACTGTGTTGAACGTGGAAAATGGCAGTGGGTATCACGTTCCGCTGCACCTGACTTTGCCAAAAGGAGCCAAGACAGGCCCTGCTGCTAATCGTTTCTATGAACTGCTTCTTGAATCAGCCCAGAATGCGGACTAGGTGCTATGAGAAACTTAGCTATGGGCTATTAACGAGGTTGGTTGCCGTTTAAGAATAGTGCGACACATTCACGCGTGTAGTGAAGTCTTTCATCTTGTGACTCACCGCTATCGTGTCCGAAGAATCCCCAATACGCCGATTTGCCGTGAAACATCAGCAACAGTTGGCGTGCAGCAATGACTGGCGAGCTTGATGTCGACAGTGTGAGATCACCAGATTCTATTTTCGACTGTAGGTAATCGGCGAGTAATTTTGTGGTTTTCTGAGGCCCAGTTTCTAAATAGATTGAGGCGATCTCTGGATGCGTATTCGCTTGGCTAATGGCATTTTGGAAGGTTTGTCTAGATTGCTCATCAAGTAACAAATCCTGAAATTTCACACCAAATTTCACCAACTCATCACCCACCGCTGCATCCATATCAAAGGCAGCAGGACTGAGTTCTCGCTCCGCACACTTGGTTTGCATGCAGGTTTCGAAAAGTTCGTCTTTGTTTTTAAAGTGAGAGTAGACCGTTTGCTTGGAAACGTTCGCTGCTTTGGCTATCTGATCCATATTGATCTTGAAGCCATGTTCAGAGAAAAGTTGGCTTGCTGCGGTTAAGATCTGCGATCTCTTCTGTTCACTCTTGATGATTTTAGTCACGTGCTTGCTTCTCGTTACTTAGTGTTGTCTCGTTACCTAGTTTGTCTCGTTGCTTGGTGCCTGTTGGTGCTCAGTTCTATGTGTCTCGTTTTACACTAAGCATTATGCTTTTTGTGATGGTTTTATCAATCATTAACGATGAAACTTATTTTTAACATAATCAAACTAGACAGTCTAGTTTGATTTGGTTAGTCTAAAAAAAGAACATAATTGAGTACCGCATAGGAACAGTACGTATGTATAAATTGATGAAGGGAAGCGCAGTGGCAGTGGCGTTGTCGGCTTTTCTTGTTGGATGTGGCGAAAAGGAACAAGCCCAAGAGTCGGTTGATTCAACCGCTGAAACGGCATCGAACGTCCAAACCATTTTAACCGTGGAAACGATGGCCTTGGCGCTCTCTTCCTCTTATGCAGTTCAGCGTGAATATGTCGGTGTGGTTAAGGCGGGTCAGCAGGCCAATTTAGGTTTCGAACTGGCGGGCAAAGTAAACGAGATTCTGGTGGATGTCGGTGACACAGTCACAACGGGTCAGTCGTTGATTCGATTGGATACCCAACTTTTGGAAACTGAATCTAGTCAGTTGAAAGCTCAAGCTGAAGAAGTCAAAGCTCAGTTGAGCCTTGTTGCAGCGAACCTTAAACGTCAGCGTTCATTGAAAGCTAAAGGCTTCAGTGCTGAGGCGGAAATTGACTCGCTGACTAGTGAGCAACGCGTATTGCAGGCTAACTTGCTGCGTATTGGTGCCTCCGTAAAAGGCAATCAATTGAAGCTAGTGAAATCGACAATTCTTGCGCCTTATTCGGGCACTATTGCAACGCGTTTTGTCTCTTTGGGAGATGTAGTGAATGTGGGTAACCCAACTCTGACTTTGCTTGCCTCTGAAGGGAAAGAAGCCTTCATCGGTATTCCTGCCCATCAAATGAAAAAGGTTACTTCACTTTCCGCACCAAGTATTCGTGTCGGGCGAGATGATTTCTCTGTGACTCTGCTGAACCCTGGTGCGATGGTCGACACTCGCTCTCAAAGTGTCGGCTTACGTTATCTGTTCCCTGAACAATCGTCGGTATTAGAAGGGCAACTTGCCTACCTTAAATTTGATGAACAGATTGATGACCAAGGTTACTGGGTGCCAATAACTGGTTTGATTGATGGATTACGCGGGGTGTGGAACATCTTTGTGATTGGTGAAGACAACAAGGTTGAGCGTAGAAGTGTTCAGGTGTTGTTTGCTAACAATCAACAAGCGTACGTAAGTGGGGCGATTGAAGACGGTGAACAAGTGATTGCCAGTGGTTTACATCGTTTAGTTCCCGGACAAACCGTGAAGCCAGCAAGCGTTACTGCTGAATAGGGAATAGCATGAAAATCATAGAGACTATTTCCAACACTCGGCTGCTTATCTTAATGACCGCACTGCTGATGGTGAGTGGTATTTCTGCGTTCATGACGTTGCCACGTGCAGAAGATCCGGTGATCATCAACCGTTACGCGAACATTACTACCAGTTTCCCCGGCGCCAGTGCCGAGCGTGTTGAAACCTTGGTAACAGAAGTTATCGAGAACAAGCTGCGTGAGCTGAGTGAAGTTAAACTCGTGAGCTCAACCTCAAGGCCGGGCGTGTCTATTGTCACCTTAGAATTGAATGACACCATCACCGAGCCTGAGCCGGTTTGGTCTCAAGCTCGCGATAAGCTATCTGACATCGAATCCATTTTGCCTGCGGGCTCTCATTCCCCCGATCTCGACAGTGACCACACCTATGCTTTCACGACCATCGCATCTCTAACTTGGTCTGGTTCAGGCGAGCCTGACCGATTAACGCTGGGTCGTTATGCCAAAGAACTCGCTAAGCGATTACGAACTTTATCGGGCACTGAATTCGTTGATGAATACGGGATGCCACAAGAAGAGATTCAAATCAGCTTGCGTACTGCCGATGCAGCGGCGTTAGGGCGCTCAAGTGCCAATATTGCTGAGTCGCTAGAAGGGGCAGACGCCAAGAACTCCGCCGGTGAGTTAGTGAGTGCTTATTCTCGCTTTGGCTTAGAAATTAAATCTGAACTCGATTCTATTGAACGCATTAAGCAAGTGCCAATAGCCACTGATAGCAATGGTCACATCATCCGTATGGAAGACATTGCTTCTGTGAAACGTGGTGAGAAAACCCCACAAGACCAGATTGCTCTTATTGATGGTGAGCCGGGTGTGATTGTCGCGGCAAGAATGCATCCTGATCTGCGAGTCGACAACTGGACGTCGCGAGCTAATGCTCTGATTGGTAAATTTGAGCAAGAGTTACCAAGTAACGTTAAGGTGACGGTGCTCTTTAATCAGCAAGGTTATACCGAAACTCGCTTAGACGATTTAGGCAAAAGCTTGATGATCGGTTTCGGCTTGATCTTAATTGTGCTATTCGTGACCTTGGGCGTTCGCGCCGCGATCTTAGTGGCAATTTCTCTGCCGTTAACCTCATTATTGACCCTGTCGATCATGAAAATGACCGGCGTGCCGATTAACCAAATGTCGGTGACAGGCCTAATTGTGGCGCTCGGGATCATGGTGGATAACGCGGTGGTGATGGTCGATACCATTCAAGCTTATCGCTTGAAAGGACAACAGCGCGCTGAAGCGACCATGAATGCATTGAAGCATTTATGGGTGCCGTTATTAGGCTCAACCTTAACTACCGTGTTGGCGTTTGCTCCGATTATCTTGATGCCGGGTGCATCGGGTGAATTTGTCGGTGGTATTGCGATTACCGTTTCTTTCTCATTGATCGGCTCTTACATCATCTCGCACACCTTAATCGCAGGCTTAGCGACCAAGCTATTGCCGAAACAACTCAGTGATGTCGATAAGAAAGGGCAGCACCATTGGTACATGACGGGTTTGAGAATCCCGGCTTTGACGCGTTGGTTCTCGTCTTCTGTCCGTTTTGGTGTGACGCATCCAATCATCACGATTGCTTTGGTGTTATTGGTACCGTTTACCGGTTACTGGAGTATGTCTCAGCTGACTGAGCAATTCTTCCCGCCATCAGACCGAGATATGTTTGAGATTCAGGTGTACATGCCGCCGCAAGCAAGCATTTATGCGACGAAGAATACCTCTGAGAAAATTGACGATATCATTCATCGTTACCCTGAAGTGGAGCGTATCGATTGGCTCGTGGGCGCAAATTTCCCATCGTTCTATTACAACCTACAAGCTAGACAAAACAACGCGCCGTACTTCTCACAAGCGATGGTGAAAACAGAAAACTTTGATCAAGCAAATGCGCTAATTCCTGAACTTCAAAAGGTGCTAGATAAAGAAGTACCACAGGCGCAGATCTTGGTACGAAAGCTTAATCAAGGGCCTCCATTTACCGCGCCAGTAGAACTGCGTGTGTATGGTGAAAACCTCGATACCTTAAAAGTGATTGGTGAGGATGTGCGCTTGATTCTGGCAGGTGTTCCTCATGTGACTCACACAAGGGAAACACTGCAACCGGGTACGCCGAAGGTGTGGTTGAAGGTCGATGAAGACACCGCGAAACTCAACGGTATTTCATTGAACCAGTTCGCAGGCATGTTGCAAACCACGCTGACAGGTCGTGAAAGTGGCTCTGTGATTGAGGGCAGTGAATCGGTGCCAATCCGTGTTCGAGTTGCGGATGACGCGCGTGAAAACTTAGCACATCTGAGTAATATTCGCTTGCCGATAAGCTCTGAGGTGTACTCAACTGGCATCAATGTGTCGACTCTGGCTGAGCTTGAACTGACGACTAGTCGTGGTGCGATTACTCGTCGTAACGGGCAGCGTGTGAATACCATCGAGGGTTACATTGAAGCGGGTGTTTTACCTCAAACCGTGCTTAATGAATTCCAAAAACGCCTTGCAGACTATGAGATGCCATCGGGTTACACCATTGGTTTTGGTGGCGAATCCGCTGAACGAGACAATTCAGTCAATAGCCTGATATCGAATGTCGCCGTTGTGGTGGTATTGATGGTGTTGGTGGTGGTGATGTCGTTCAACTCGTTCCGAATGAGTAGCATCATCTTCATGGTAGCAGGATTGGCGGGTGGGTTAGGGTTGTTGTCGGTGTGGATTTTCGGTTACCCATTTGGTTTTACGGTGATCATCGCCATGCTCGGCATTGCAGGTTTGGCTATCAACGCGGCTATTGTCATTCTGACCGAATTGAAGCTAGACAAGGAGGCTTCCTCTGGGAATGTTGATGCAGTCGTTGATGCCGTTATGTCGTGTACTCGACATATCAGTTCAACCACGATTACGACGGTGGGGGGCTTTATGCCATTGATCATCGCTGGTGGCGGTTTCTGGCCTCCGTTTGCAGTCGCGATTGTGGGGGGGACCGTATTAACCACGCTTATCTCGTTCTACTTTGTGCCTGTGGTTTATCATTTGATGACTAAAAATCAGCGCAAAACCGTCGTCGAACCAACAGCATAATCTCTCTCTTGATGACTATTACTCCCCTCCCTTGAGGGGAGTAATACCCGCTTAAAACATCTCTTAATACCCAAAAATCGGCTTTTTATCTTCATCTTTGCCCGTTTTCTACTGCGTATAATTGACATGATTATCATAAAAATCAACGTGTCATTCGAGTGGCTGATGGGTCGCTGTCTAGAGTGATATCTTTTGTAAATACCTTTGAAATCGTATGTGAATTCATAAATTTGACGATCATCACACTTTGCTTAATTCGCTCTTTCTAATGTAATCAATCATTATTGTTTCTACTGCGTGTTTACTTTTCTTTCTTTCGTTTCGCTTTAATCCTTTTCTGCACATGGCTCGACTCGTGTGGCACGCCTATATCGTGCGTCTGAATTACATCAATTTCCCACATCTCACTTTCATAACTGGAAGGTTAGTTTCCAAGTTTGTTTGGTGAGCTTTCAATTTCAACTCCTCATAATGCGCCAAATGTAACAATGTATTTCAAAGTGTAACAATTAAGTCATATTTTTTGTGTGGTTTTAACCGTGCGGCAATGTTTCGGCTACGCAGCACTGTCGT
The DNA here is from genome assembly GCF_057785955.1 of Vibrio sp. QJM3NY_27. Taxonomy (NCBI): domain Bacteria; kingdom Pseudomonadati; phylum Pseudomonadota; class Gammaproteobacteria; order Vibrionales; family Vibrionaceae; genus Vibrio; species Vibrio sp. QJM3NY_27. The sequence continues at coordinate 1,130,961 of NZ_CM173511.1, forward strand.
TTTAACTTGGCAGTTCAACTGTTCAACGGTCGACTGTTCAAGATAGTGGCTAATTCCGTTTCGCTTTGAGATGCGTCGTTTCACATGCTCAACACATAAATATTCTAATGACCATGACAACCAGTACTCGGGCGTTCGTTCTGAGGCTGGATAACCATCGAGAAAGTTAATGGAAGCTTCAAGATATAAACGCATTTTATCGAGAGCAAATCTGTCGAGGATTGGTTTGGTGGGGACCGTCCTGATGCTCGAAGGATGTAACTCCGCATTGCTCGACCCAAAAGGTAGCGTTGGCGTTCAGGAAAAGGAGCTGATTATTACTGCTCTGTTGCTGATGCTGATTGTCGTCATCCCCGTGATCCTGATGACCATCTACTTTGCTTATAGATACCGTGAAAGCAACACCACAGAAGAGTATGCACCTGACTGGGCGCACTCAACCAAGATTGAAATAGTGGTATGGACGATTCCAATCATCATTATTGCGATTCTGGCCACCATCACTTGGCGAACAACACACGAACTAGAGCCTTCCAAGCCTCTGGAGAGTGACGTTAAGCCTATGGTGATCGAAGTGGTCTCTCTGGACTGGAAGTGGCTGTTCATCTATCCGGAGCAAAACATTGCGACGGTTAACTATGTTGCGTTCCCGAAAGATGTACCGGTGACGTTTAAGCTAACTTCAGACAACATCATGAACGCGTTCTTTATCCCGCGTCTTGGTTCGCAGATCTACGCGATGCCGGGAATGGTGACCAAGCTGAATTTGATCGCGAACCACGAAGGTGACTTCAAAGGTTTTGCATCGAACTACAGTGGTAAAGGGTTCTCTCAAATGAAATTCACCGCATCAGCCATGCCTGATCAAGTGGCGTTTCTAAACTGGGTGGAAAAAGTGAAAGCAAGCCCCGACCGCATTGAAGACTGGGAGCAATTCCGTTCTTTGGCTGCGCCGAGTGTGGCTGAACCTGTGACTCTGTTCTCCAGTATCCCACCATTTTTATTCACTGATGTCGTGACCCAGCACCCTGGTTCAATGAACTGTTTGCCGGAAACCCAAGGATAATCGTCATGTTTGGAAGATTAACTCTAGACTCAATTCCCTACCACGAACCCATTATTTTGTTCACGTTAACCATGATCGCTTTAGTGGGTGGTTTAGTGGTGTATGCGGTAACAAAAGCCGGTAAGTGGCAATACCTTTGGAATGAATGGTTTACTTCTGTAGACCACAAAAAATTGGGCTTCATGTACATTGCGGTCGCGATGGTGATGTTAGTTCGTGGCTTTGCCGATGCCGTCATGATGCGTAGTCAGCAATTGCTTTCTGCAGCGGGTGAGACAGGCTATTTACCGCCACATCACTATGACCAGATCTTCACGGCTCACGGCGTGATCATGATTTTCTTCGTTGCGATGCCTTTGGTTATCGGTTTGATGAACATCATCGTGCCGCTGCAAATTGGTGCTCGTGATGTTGCGTTTCCTTACCTCAATAACCTGAGCTTCTGGCTGTTTGCAGTGGGTATCATCCTAACCAACATGTCACTAGGCTTAGGTGAATTTGGCCGTACGGGTTGGTTGGCGTATCCGCCGTTGTCTGGCATTGAGGCAAGTCCGGGAGTCGGGGTCGATTATTGGATATGGGCGCTGCAAATATCCGGTGTGGGTACCACGTTAACGGGTGTGAACTTCTTCGCGACTATTTTGCGCATGCGTACTCCGTCTATGCCAATGATGAAGATGCCAGTATTCACGTGGGCATCTCTGTGTGCCAACATCCTGATCATCATCTCTTTCCCAATCCTAACGGTCACCATCGCGTTACTGACTTTGGATAGATACATCGGCACGCACTTCTTCACCAATGACCTTGGTGGCAACGTGATGATGTATGTGAACCTGATTTGGGCATGGGGGCACCCTGAGGTGTACATCCTAATCTTGCCTATCTTCGGTGTGTTCTCTGAAGTTACAGCAACCTTCTCACGCAAAAAACTGTTTGGTTATACCTCACTGGTATGGGCAACGGTGGCGATCACTATTTTAGCGTTTGTGGTTTGGTTGCATCACTTCTTCACCATGGGTTCTGGCGCTAACGTGAATGCCTTCTTCGGCATCGCGACCATGATTATCTCTATCCCAACCGGGGTTAAGATCTTCAACTGGCTGTTCACCATGTACAAAGGACGCATCCGTTTTACCACGCCAATGATGTGGACAGTGGGCTTCCTAATCACCTTTACCGTTGGTGGTATGACGGGCGTATTGATGGCAGTACCGGGCGCAGATTTCATTCTGCATAACTCAGTATTCCTGATTGCTCACTTCCACAACGTAATCATCGGTGGTGTTGTCTTCGGTTGTTTTGCTGCGATTGGTTACTGGTTCCCGAAAGCGACCGGTTTCACTCTGAACGAGCTTTGGGGCAAACGCGCATTCTACTGCTGGATCATCGGTTTCTTGATGGCGTTCTTGCCGCTTTACGCTCTGGGCTTTATGGGCATGACGCGTCGTTTGAGCCAAGACATCAACCCTGAGTTCTTCCCTCTACTGGCGGTTGCGGCTGCAGGTACCGGCGTAATTGCGATGGGTGTGGTGTGTCAGTTCGTTCAGATTTACGTGAGTGTTCGTGACCGCGACCAAAACCGAGATCTAACCGGTGACCCATGGGGTGGACGTACATTCGAATGGGCAACGTCTTCACCACCGCCGTTCTACAACTTTGCAAAGTTGCCTAAGGGCGATGAGATCGATTCGTTCTGGTATCAAAAGCAAAGTGGTGAGTTTGACCCAACTCAGGAAGAAGAATACGAACGTATTCACATGCCGAAGAACACACCGACAGGTATCTATGTTTCTGCATGGGCGTTGGCATTTGGCTTCGCGATGATCTGGTACATCTGGTGGTTAGCAGCAGCAAGCTTAGTGGGCATCGTGGTGACGTGTATTCAACACAGCTACAACGACGATGTGGACTACTACGTGGAAGTTGAAGAGATCAAAGCGATTGAAGCGGCTCGACGTGCACAGCTTGAAGAAGCTAAGAAACAGTCAGTGAAAGGCGACAATTCTGGTCGCGGTAACAGCGCTGACAGTGATACTGACACTGATAACAACGAAAAGAAAGATGATTTGGAGACGACGTATGCAAGCTAATACTCCGTCACACACTTATGATCTTGCACACTCGCATGATCATCACCATGAAGCGGCGGGCAACAAGTTGTTTGGCTTCTGGGTTTACTTGATGAGTGACTGTGTCCTGTTTGCCACGCTTTTCGCGACTTATGCCGTGCTTGAGAGTGGATCTATCGCAGGGCCGACAGGCAAAGACATCTTTGAACTGCCGTTCGTGTTTGTCGAAACCATGATGCTGCTGTTCAGTAGTATCACCTTCGGTTTTGGCATGATTGCGATGAAGCGCAAAGATGTGACCGGATTGAAGCGATGGATAAAAGTCACTTTTGTATTGGGTTTAGCCTTTATCTGTATGGAAGTGTATGAATTTCATCACTTGATTGCAGAAGGCTATGGTCCTCAAGAGAGTGCGTTCCTTTCAGCATTCTTTACCTTGGTTGGCACACACGGTTTGCACGTAACGTTCGGTCTGATTTGGATGGCGGTGGCGTATCACCAGCTTTCAACCAAAGGTTTGAACGACAATATGTCGATGCGCTTCCAGTGCTTGAGCTTGTTTTGGCACTTCCTTGATATCGTTTGGATTTGTGTATTTACCATCGTGTACTTAATGGGGGTGATGTAATGGAACAGCATCTAGACAGCGGTGCAACGGACTATGTGAAAGGCTTTATTGCGTCACTAATTCTGACCATTATTCCGTTCTACATTGTGTGGTCACATGCGCTACCAAGCACGGAAACTTACGTGATCTTGTTCGGTTGTGCGCTGGTGCAAATCTTTGTGCACTTTAAGTACTTCTTACATATGGAAGCGAAATCTTCCGATGGGCGTTGGAACTTGGTGTCACTGATGTTTACTGCGATTGTTGTATTGATTCTTATCGCTGGCTCGGTATGGATCATCTACAACATGAACGTCAATATGAAGTTGTAGGCCAAGGTATGCTGAAAAAATATTTGTCTATAACCAAACCGGGCATCATTTTCGGCAACCTGATTTCTGTTGCGGCGGGGTTCTTCCTCGCTGCAAAAACAGAACCAGCCAGCGCGATGTTGTTACTGACGACATTAGCGGGTGTAGGGCTTGTGATTGCATCAGGTTGTGTTGTGAACAACATCTTTGATCGAGACATCGACCAGAAGATGAAGCGCACACAAAATCGAGAATTGGTTCAGGGCAACATCAATACAGACGTCGCGTTCGTCTATGCCTTGGTTTTACTGCTAGCAGGCACAGCGCTGCTGTTTCAGTTCGCTAATCCGATCTCTGCGGTCATGGTGTTGCTTGGCTATGTGTTTTACGTCTTTTTCTACACCATGTGGTACAAGCGTACATCGGTTTACGGCACTTTAGTCGGCAGTATCTCTGGCGCAGTTCCGCCATTGGTAGGTTACTTGGCGGTGACGAATTACATCAGCCTTGAAGCGGTTTTGTTGTTCGCGATGTTCTGTTTATGGCAAATGCCACACTCGTACGCGATTGCGATGTTCCGCCTTCAAGATTATCGAGATGCAGGCATTCCCGTGTTACCGGTGAAAGAGGGCGTCGACAAAGCGCATCAACACATGAAAGCCTATGTGGTAGCGTTTGGTGCAGTATCATTGGCGTTGTTCCTACTCGGGGAAGCAGGTTATGAATACCTCGCGGTGTCGGCGGCGGTTTGCTTTATGTGGACCAAAGTGACATTTCGCAAAGTCGATTGCCTCAACTACATCCAGTGGTCAAAGACCGTCTTCAAGGTTTCTCTGCTGGTGGTGATGAGCATCAGTGGTGTGCTGGGACTGGAGTTGATTCCGTTGCCTACGTTTTTTTGATTTAAGTTTGTCGTTGAACCCTCAATGTTCTGAAGTCCGAGGGTTTGACGACTTTTTATCTGTCCCGCTTTAAGCTATTACCCTTCAAAAATATCACTAAGCCAATCTTCAAGCTGCTCTCGTTTATCTTGTGGGCCATTGATGATCACTAAGTCGTTTAGTGTCGCGTGATCCCAAGATATGGTGCCAGTTGCTAGCGCATCGAACACATCGAGTTCCGTAATCAGTAATAGATCTTCCTCGGTAGGCAAAGTATCTCTGCCTGACACATCGACACCCTTCTCAAACTTCACTTGGCTGTAATGACCTTTAATCGCTTCAAATAAGTTGAATTCAATCTTACTCGGATGCGGCTTTGCGAGTGCTGACTTTATCGCAAACAGTTTGAAATGATCCGGTTTATCTAGGTTTCCGAACTCGTCATCTTGTCGAGCATTAATGATGTTGCCAAATACTTCGAGAGAGCCCGGTTCAGTGATCAAGCTAAGTCCAGTATCCTGATGTAGGCCGCAGGCAAAAACCAGAGATGAACTGAGTGAAAGTAGCAGAACGAAACGTTTTAGCATCAAGAAACCTTAAATTGAACGAGTAAATTTCCCATCACGTCATCATTAAAGTTGATGTGAACGGATGAGATCAAAAAACACACAATAAACAAAAGGGACCACGAGGGTCCCTATATTTATCCGCTTGCTATCCTAGCGAGCCTTTAACTAACGTGCGTCAGTTAACGAACGATAAGCATGATCTCTTCAGGAGACATTGATTTATCGAAGTAGCTCATGAAGAGACCGAAGCCTTTGATGTCGCCATTCGAGAACTTGAATGCACCAGACTGTAGGTTGGTACCTATCACTTGTTGAGCGTTTGGACCCGCAATCAAGATTTGGTTCAGTACGGCACGAGTGGTGTCGATTTGAACGTCTGCCTCTTGAACCGCTTCTTCATGTAACTGAGCAATGCCGTTACGGATTTCGATAGTGAATGCTTCGTTCGTATCCGAGAAGTTGTACGTCAGCATCATGTTCACGTCTAACGAGTTCTCAGCGATAAGTGTTGAAGTCATCATGTCGAAGATCTGCTTGCTTGGTAGCGCAGTGAGAACGTCAACAGAAGCGAAGCTGATCATGTTAGAGAAATCACGAGTACCTTCTAGTTCAGCTGCAGCATTCAATGCCCAGTTGCGCCAGTTGATGTTCACTTGATCTGCAGACCATGCTTTGTAAGCTTGTGCTTTCAGTAAGCGTGCTTCCATGTCATCTTTGTTTACCGTGATTGGGTAAGAAAGAATCTCTGCTGCAAAGGTGTAGTTCTCAGCCTTAATTGCGGCTTGTGCAGTAGTAAGGATGTTGTCACGACCGCCCATGATCTCTACGAATGCTTTAGCGCGTTGCTCGTAAGCCATTGGCTCTAGCTGCCATGGATCCGCTTCGAAGAAACCGTTGTAACCTACGTAAATCTGACGCACGGCATGTGCCACAGTGCCGTAGTGCTCACCTAACCAAGGGTGCTCTGCAAGGTGCTTAGGAAGTCTAACCACTTCAACTAGCTCGTCTGGCGTCATACCTTTGTTCATGTAACGGATAGTTTGGTCATGCGTGTATTGAATCGCATCACGGTAGGCCGTTAATACGTCAGATACCGCTTCTTTACCTTCAACAGGACGACCGTGAGAGTTAATCATGATCTCAGTGTCGAACTTACGCATTACGTCGATGCCCTTGAACCACATTGATGGGTCACGGAATTTAGTACCACGGATGGTGTGAAGGTTAGGGAAGTTTTCGCCTTGAAGTACTTCAGCCGCGTGCAGGATTTTTTGCTCTGGGAAGTAAATCACTAGCTCATCTTTGGTTTCAGATGGCACGTTCTCGATGTGCATCTTAACGCCAGCAATTTCAATTTCGATGTGGCTTTGGCTTGGTACCAGCAGGTTTGGTTCAATGAACGAGATTGCACCTTGCATGAAACGTGGACCAAGGCCGTCGTTTACTGTGCCGTGCTCACCTTCTTCTACGTGCTTAGCACCTGTGTAAGAAGTACGATGACCAAATAGAGTACCTAGGTTTGAAGACCAGTTAGCCACTGCAGCGGTTAGGCCTTCTTCAGCGATGATTTTTACTTCACCTGATGCGACTTCTTCGTCTGTTACCCATGCTCGCACACCAGAAATGTGGTCGATGTGGTTATGAGAATAGATGATAGCTTTAACTGGCTTGTCGGTGATTTGACGGAATTGCTCTTTAACCGATTGAGCCATTTCTACCGACTCGCCTGGATCAACAATGATGATGCCGTCCGTACCTTCGATCATGACAGGAGTGTCTAGACCGAAGCCGTAACCAAGATAAATATTGTCATCCACTTTGATGATTGCTTGGTCCATTTTACGACCGTGCTTGGTTAGAATTGGATGAACGTGATCAGATTCTTCTGTGTAAGCCAGAGAGTCGCCCGTTTTCGATACAACTTGGATGCGCTCGCCTTTGCCCCAGAATAGGTTTGACTTGTGTTCGAATAGAACCTCACTCTTGTAGCGAGCATCAAGGTCAATGTTTTGGTATTGCGCAGCATTTGCAGTTTGAAGCTCTTGACCTACTTTCGATGTCGCTTCTACAGTTGGAGTTGCAGATGCAAAACCAGAAGCAAATAGAGCGCTCGCGATAGCAACAGGAAGCGCCATTTTTTTGAATGTATTAGTCATGGTCGTGACCTTATGTTTGGATACAGGAATTGGATTTCTTGAGCCAAATGATAGAGGTGGGAAAGGTCGCTATCTACGCGCTAATAGGATATCGATATATCGTTTTTTCGATGATTTATTTATCTAATGGTTGTATTAACGATTTATATTGATCTAAATCAATTAGTAACTGGGGCTTGTGACAGATACAAAAATGCCCTGAAATTCAGGGCATTTAATTTGGAACTAATGGCTGTTATATAAGTGTTTACCGAGAACCTCAGTACTTACCAAGCACCTAAGTATGACTTGTAAGATTGTAGGCGAACCGTTGCTGCGCCGATTACATCAATGAAGCCCCAGAACGGATGTGGTTTCTCAGCCGAGATCCAAGCCGCGCCAGTTGAACCTATAGGGATGTTGTAACCTTCAGGTTCGATGATCTCAAGTACGATAGTACGACCTAAACCATTACCGTTTCTTACCACGTGTTGACCGACGCTTTGTGGTCCCTGAAGCGGAGAAATACTCGACTCACCGGTACCTGCATTAAAGCTGTGTACTTTTGCTCGGAATACATGCCCTGGGTAGGCATCAACGAAGAATTCAGCGAAGTCTCCTACTTGAACATAGCCATAAGTTTGGTCTGAAATACGCATCTCAAGGAACTTTTTGCTGGTGTTGTAGAGGTGCATGTTACCCATTACAGAACCTTCAGCAATATTCACTATCGAAACCTGACCATCAAATTCAGCCCTAATGGTTTTCTTCTCTTGCGCCCAATTTACTTTTTGTAGGTCGGCTTTTAACGACACAAGTTCAGCGTGCAACACTCGAAGATCGGAGTCGTACTTTTCTACGTCACGCATATTGAAGATTTCAGGTGACGTTTCAGCACGCTCTAAGTCGCGATTCATTTGCTTGATCTCTTCTTCTTTCTGAATAATTGAAGATTCGATCTTTGCTTTGTCGGCGGCAGAGTCAATGTCGACGAGTGTGTAAATTACGTCGCCTTCTTTAACCATTTGGTTGTGCTCAACAAGCACTTGGTCGATCTGCTGGCCAAAGATAGGTGACATCACCGCGTGTGGTGCTTTCACTGTGGTTGAGTTCGTTAAATCAACGGGTGCCCACAAGCGAGAGATAACCGCTAATATCGCAAGAATCGTTACACCGCCAATGGCAGCCCACGTGTAGTTTTTGAAGTTCTTCTTAAGTGCGCCTGTCGCAAACAGTGACCATACAATTAGGATGTATGGAATCATCATCTCTTTCATTATGCGACCTCTTTTTCTGTAGGGGATGGTTTTGTTGGAGCCTTTTCTTCTGAAGACTGTTCTTTTGAAGATTGCTCTACTGGAGACTGTTGTGTTTGAGACTGATTCGTTTGAGACGGCTCTGTTACCGATTGTTCAGGTGATACGTGGACTGCAGCTGTCTCTGTATTGGCCGCGTCTTGTTTAGGTTGTACACCACGGCGAATAACATCACTCAATGATTGGCCAATATGTTTCCAATTCGCCAACGCGATAACCAAGGCGATAACCCAGAATGTTTTGCTGATGAAGAGTCCGCAAAGTGACAGTGCAAACACGATCTGTACGTGAGCACTTTTGTGCTCTTTTGCTTTATGTACACCCAGTTCATGCAACTGCCACATGCCGTAAACACCGGCTAATACCACAGCAATTGTCACTGAGAACAAGTAACCAGAGAAGTACTCCATCTGGAAGAAGTTCATCATCATTTCATTGGGATGGTTGTTGAATTGAGACATGTCGATGTCTTTAGAATGGATAGTGCCTAGCGGTGCAAGAGCCCATGCACCAGCAAACATCACCGCCATAAACAGGCAGAATTTAATCAAGACCATAGCAACGGCCCAGATCTTCTGGAAAACGATTTTTATAAAGTTCATATCTCAACCTACATCAATAAGAAGAGAGAATTTGCAGCCTAGAAGTCACCTTTAATGACATCTTAAAAAGTAGATGTTTATTATGTGGGTAGATTGGTGCTCATAATAAACAAAAGTAATAGATGACATTTAAAGTGATATTGCTCAGTCCAGACAACCGATTCTCGGTATCAAGAAGCGAATATGCTCCTCTACAAATCAATCTCTATTATTTGTCAGCAGACGTAAATTAGATGGCTATGAGGCGTTCGAATTAATATTCGTGCGGCTTTTCAGCGACTGTCTTTATTACGTGTATTACCTCGGAAATCGAGGGGCTCTTCCATGACAATTGACATACCAAAGTAAAACATTTGTCAGTTTTCTGTTTGGGCTGATAATTGATTTGTTAGCAGGATAATAGGAAGAGTTTTGACCAGTATCTACCCAGAATTACGATTTGATAATATCGTAATTACGATTAGTAGTTATAACTCTAAATCGGTAGGTCGATTTATTTGAAAAGGCTCATATAGACATAGAAAACATTGTTCATTAACTTGGTTTGGATCAAGGAAATGATTAATAAAATCATCAGTAAGTAATTTATTGAAATTGATATTTTTACACATTTTTCACACTAGAAAGAGTGATGGATATGAATGATGAAATATATATGACTGATAATAAGTTTGGTCCGTAAAGGGAGTTATTCACTGAGTATTTGCAAGCTATATTAATGATATGCCAAATGTATGAGTATAGTTGTTAGAAAAGAAGTCTTTGTTGAATGTTGAATTAAAAATATTGTAGCTATTATTGGTCAAATGTATATCCCAATGCGTTGAACAAAGTGTCATGAAAAGCGAGACAATTGTATGTTCTATCGTTTTTACGATAGCATAGTACTTATGGTCGCCTAATGAGTAATGATATATGAGCAACGACATCCCCAACTTCAACCTACTTGCCGTGTTTTCTGCGGTGATGGAGCAGGGCAGTTTAAGTAAGGCTGCGGATCAACTCAGTACCAACCAATCGACCATCAGTACCGCATTAGCACGCCTAAAAAAAGAGATTGGCCAAGAGCTTTTTGTTCGAAAAGGACGTGGTGTTGTGCCCACATCCTATGCCCAAAGTTTGTATGAACAGATCAAAGCGCCGATCAATGAATTGAATGGCGTGTTTCAATCGATGGCTAGCTTTGATGAGCAAGTCTCTGAACGTAAGTTTGTTATTTCTTGTCCCGAACATCTTCAGTGGGTACTGCTCGACAGCTTTGCGGCGCTTCCCAATCAAAATTTGTCGCTAGAAGTCTTTGATCAACCAGACAGTGATGATCGCATCTATGAAGATCTTTTGACGCAAGAGTTCGATGCCATGATTGAGATAGTGGTTCCTGAACACCCAAGTATTGCGAGTGAAACCCTGTATCAGGGAGACTTTGCCATCGTGTGCCGTTCGGGGCACCCTCGCATTCAAGGTGAGATCAGCGAAGCGCAGTTCATGAGTGAAAAGCATGCCGTATTAGACAGAACGCGACGTAAAGTTCGCAGCTTGAGTCATTATACTTCTTTGGATTTAACCAAACGCAAAATCGCATTTCACGGACGGTCGCTGTTTAGCAATATTTTGCTGTGTAGTCAGTCGGATTATATCACGGTAGTCCCACTCTCTATGGCTCTGCAGTTCCAAGAGAGGCTCGGCTTACAACTCTTTAAGCCTCCTTTTGATTATGAGCAAATGTCTCACTACCTGATTTGGTTGAAGAAGCAGAATAGCGACCCTGCTCATAAATGGTTCAGAGAACAAGTGATTAATACGTCTGATGCAATGTCGAAAACTCTTAAAGATAGGCGTTTACGGTTTTAGTTAAGAGTCTAACTCGAAGGGAAGCATTGGCTTCCCTTTTTTGTGTCATTGAGTTCGATCTAGCCATAAAATGCATAACAAAAAATTATCACATTGAGAATTTTTGATAATTTCCTTAATTCCTCGCTAAATCGTATTATTTCACTCAGAGATTAGTGGATAACCTCCACTCAAAATAATAACGGCGCCATGCTTGTGGTGCTAATAAGGGCGAAATATGAAATTCCTACACACAATGATCCGAGTTACTGATTTAGACAAGTCTATCGAGTTCTACACCAAGGTATTGGGAATGACGGAACTTGAACGCCATGAAAACAAAGACTACCGCTACACATTGGTTTTTGTTGGCTACGAGCAAGGTGGTACGACGATCGAGCTAACGTACAATTGGGATACGAATGAGTACGAGATGGGCAGCGCGTTTGGTCATCTGGCATTGGGTGTAGACGATATTTACGCAGCATGCGATAAGATCAAATCGCTAGGTGGTAACGTCACTCGCGAAGCGGGTCCAGTGAAAGGTGGTTCAACTCATATCGCTTTTATTACTGACCCAGACGGCTACCAAATCGAACTGATTCAACTAGGTTAATCGAGGATATAACAATGACAAATGCATTATTTCAACCAATTCAACTTGGTAATATCGAGCTTAAAAACCGTATTGTTATGCCACCGATGACGCGTTCTCGCGCAACGCAACCTGGTAATTCAGCAAACGACATGATGGCGGCTTACTACGCTCAACGCGCTTCTGCAGGTTTGATTATCGCTGAAGGCACACAAATTTCACCTATGGGCCAAGGCTATGCTTGGACTCCGGGTATCTATTCTGATGAGCAGATCGCCGGTTGGAAAAAAGTCACCGATGCAGTACATGACAAAGAGGGTGTTATCTTCGCTCAACTTTGGCATGTAGGCCGTGTAACACACCCAGATAACATCGGCGGTGAACAGCCAATCTCGTCTTCTGCACTTAAAGCAGAAAACGTAAAAGTATTCATCGATAACGGCACTGATGAGCCGGGTTTTGTGGATGTGGTTGAACCTCGTGAGATGACGAAACAAGACATCAAAGCAGTGGTTGAACAGTATCGCCAAGCGGCTTTGAACGCGATTGAAGCGGGCTTTGATGGTATCGAACTTCACGCAGCGAATGGTTACTTGATCAATCAATTTATCGATTCTGAAGCAAACAACCGCACCGACGAATACGGTGGTTCAATTGAAAACCGTTTACGTTTCCTTGGTGAAGTGGTTGAAGCTATGGTTGAAGCGATTGGTGCTGACCGTGTTGGTGTGCGTCTTGCTCCGTTCACATCGTTGAATGGTACGGTTGACGCTACGCCAGTAGAGACTTACACAGCAGCGGCAGCACTACTTAACCTATACAAAATTGTTTACCTGCACATTGCAGAAGTCGATTGGGACGATGCACCTGAAACGCCAAAAGCATTTAAAGCGGCAGTTCGTGAAGCTTACGATGGTGTCCTAATTTATGCGGGTAAATATGATAGCGAGCGTGGCGAAAAAGCCGTTGCTGAAGGCGTAACTGACATGGTTGGTTTTGGTCGTCCATTTGTTGCTAATCCAGATTTACCTGCTCGTATTCAAAATGGTTACCCACTTGCAGCCCACGATCCAAACACATTGTTCGGTGGTGCTGAAAAAGGTTTAACGGATTACCCAGAATACGCAGGCTAAAAACAGCTGCCTGAAACAGAGTATTGAGATAGTATCTTGATCCTGTTGAATGTTTATAAAAAGCAACCTTGCAGAGTCGGGTTGCTTTTTTTGTTATTGGACCAAGTAAAATGATGAAAGCGATGCGCGGAGAGCTTTACCTCCTATTTGCTACCCTGTTAGCTGGGATTGGATGGATTGCATCTAAGCTGGTGGTATTAGAAATGCCGGGGCCAGTGTTCATTGGTGTGCGATTCCTCGTCGCGAGTTTGATTCTTTTGCCATTTTGTATTCATCATATTCGCAAGCTTTCGCTTAAGCAGGTTCTTTCTCTTTGCGGCGTTGGTTTGCTGCTGTCTGCCTCATTGCAGGTATGGGTGTTTGCAGTATCGGTGACAGAAAGCTTGTCGGAAGGGGCATTCATCATGAGCTTAGCTATGATCATTGCCCCCTTTGTGTCTTGGATTTTGTTTCGAGTTAAACCTAATCGTGCGTTTTGGATGTCTTTCCCGATCGCGATTATCGGCATGCTACTGCTGACTTTGGGCAATGGTTGGAATGTAGAGCAGAGTCAGATTTACTTCTTGTTAGCATCGATGTTGTTGTCTGTTCATTTTGTGATGAACAAACGTGTTATTACCAATATTAAACCTATCGCATCAATCTGTGTGCAACTGTTTGTGGTGGGTGTAAGTGGTTTAGCCTTTGCTTCCATGACGACTCAGCCGGAGTTCGAAATCACCAAAACTTTAGTCTTCTGGTTTATCGTGTCTGCGGTGATCGCGACGTCTATCCGTTACTTATTACAAACCGTTGGTCAGCATTCCGTGAACATGGAAGTGGCGGCATTGATCATGATTCTTGAGCCCGTGTGGACATTGTTATTGAGTGTCAGCGTGTTGGGTGAAACGGTTGAGATGCAAAAGTTGCTAGGCGGAGCGGTGATTATTGGTTCGCTATTTTGTTATATCAAATGGTCGAGACGAAAATAAAACACTCGGCGCAAGGCCGAGTATTCTTTGTTAGTGTATGTTTAGAACTCATTAAGCATGCACTAGCAATAAGATCCGGTCACAGTAAGATCAGATCGCTGCGACCATCTTTTGAAGTAGCTTGATCATCTGCTGTTGTTCTTCAGCGTCCAACTCATTCATTAATTCTTTGTTTAAACGAATAGGGATTGGAACGAGTTGTTCTTCGAGTGCTTTCCCTTTTTCCGTTAAGTAGATTCTGAAAGAACGACGACTGTTTGGATCGGCTCTGCGTTCAACCAACTCAAGCTTTTCTAGCTTGTCTAATGTTCGTGTTGTTGTCGAATTCTCGACTTTGGACTTCGCAGCAATATCACGCTGTGTAAGTCCTTCTTCTTCCCAAAGGCACATCATGGTTGGCCATAGAGCAATGGTTAAGCCATGTTCCTTCAATTCCGTGTCAAAATCTTTGGTCGCTTTATTGGCGATCACATTGATCATCCAACCAAAGCTTTTTTGTCTATCAAACTCTTCTGGCATCTTTCGCTACCTAATTTTACTGTGATATTACAACTATTGTCATCGTAACTAATACCGATGCAATTAGCACCAACAACGCTTTCCTATTTGATGAAAAAGCTAATTGACTGCTATTTATGAAATAATCCGTTGACGCTGAATGGTTTTGTTTACCTGTAATCATGGCAAGGACTAGCGGCTTTGAACGCAGTTTGTAGATGATAATGGCCACCAAGTGCAGTATGACAAATACCACTAACATACGTGCTGCAATGCCATGCACCGTACATAACACATCGAATACTGCATCAGTAATTACGAGTTCCGAACCTGGAATCGCATCAAAGAAACCAGCAATAACAAGCCCTGTCATACATTGGACAAACAGAGTCGTGATCATTCCTATCACCATCCACGCACCTAACGGATTATGGCCCGGTTTTGGTCGTGCTTTTCCCCGTAAGTAAATCCAAGCCGATTTTGGAGAGCTAATAAATTGAGAAAAGCGACTGGTATCGCTGCCGACGACTCCCCAAACCAAGCGCCATAAAATCAGACTGAACAGTGCGAGGCCTAAGTAAACATGAGGGCCTTGTCCGTTAAACCCTGACGCAGCAAGTCCAATAAAGAGTGCGGCTTGAAGCCAGTGATAAAGTCGAGTTGGTAGATCCCAGATTTTCATAATGCTTTTCCTGTTTGCGAATTTGCTTGGTGGGAATAATTTACACAACAATAGTTGTTCATGCAACTGTTGTTGTGTAAATTGAATGCATATCTTCGATTACGGTTGAACTATCAAGCCGTAATTTACTAAGAAACCAATCAGTAATTAACGACGAAATCATTCAGTCAATTAACCACTCAATCAATTAATCACTAGGAATGACATTATGAAAAAATTCACTATCGCTCTAATCATCGCACTGCCTACGATTGCTCTACCTATGATCTCTATCGCCGCAGCGGATGCTGTAAATAATCGTCAGCAAGCTTTCAGTTCTATTGAAGAGGTTACTAAACAAGTTGATTCAGAATTGAATAACAGTGATGTGGATTGGCTGAAAGTGGGTGAGCTAAGTGAAATGTTGGTGGAACATGGAACCGTATTGAATGTGAGTTTTGCTGAAGGTGATACTGGAGGTAAGGCAAAAAAGGAGATTTGGAGCAAGCCTGAGAAATTTAACCAACTGATGTTGCAGATGAACCAAGGCTTTTCAGAGCTTTATCAAGCGAGTGTTGAGCAAGATTTGTCGAGCGCAGAACAAGGGTTAGATTCTGTGAACAATACTTGTAAAGGATGTCACCGTACTTACCGCTCTCGTTGGTAACGGTTCTAACAACGAGCTTTGAATACAGGTGGTAAAGTCGAACCCTTACCACCATAGCTCTATCGCGCTGCCTTCTTTTCTTTGTGCAATTAATTCGAATGCACTAGGGGCAGGAAAGCGCGTGAGTGAATTAGTCGCGAACAGTGACTTTAGTAATCACGATGTCTTCACACGGCACATCTTCATGTCCCCAGCGAGTGGTGGTTGGTGCAAGCGCAATCTTGTTTACCACATCCATGCCTGCTGATACCTTACCAAACACAGCGTAGCCCCAACCTGAGTTGCTGGTTGCTGTATGATCAAGGAAATCATTGTCGTTAAGGTTGATAAAGAACTGCGCCGTTGCTGAATGGGGTGCGTCAGTGCGAGCCATTGCGAGAGATCCAATCACGTTCTTTAAGCCGCGGTTAGCTTCATTCACAATAGGTGCACGAGTTGGCTTTTCTGTCATGTCGATAGTGTGTCCACCACCTTGAATCATGAAACCTTCAATAACACGGTGAAATGTTGTGCCTTCGTAGAAGCCATCTTGGCAGTATTTAAGGAAGTTTTTCGACGTTACCGGCGCTTTTTCAAGGTTCAGTTCAATTTCAATGTCGCCAAAGTTTGTGGTCAGAATGATCATAAAGGTCCCAATATTTGAGTGCTAATATTTTGAATGCTACAGCACAGTGGATAGCTTAATTGAGTGCAGTATATGAAAAAATCTGGAGGATGCCAGTTAACAATACTTCCCAAGCAGATTTACGGGAATGGTGAGTGACTAGGGAGACTTCATATATAAGAAAGCCAGCGATGAAATCACTGGCTTTGAGATGAAAAACGGACTTAGAGCGTTAGCAGGTAATTCACTAGTTGGTTGTACTCTTCGTAGCTCTTGATTTGATCCGGTTTCACGATGTATTTGTTGTTAACCAGAACTCCAGGAACACCTGTTAGTGTGCTTTGATCAAACTCTTTATCGAAACGTTTTTGCATCGAGTTCACTGCAAAGCCGTTGTATGCCGCATCAAACTTCTTCGCATCGATACCGTTATCAATGAAAACTTCACGCAGTTCTGCTTCATTTTTTGGTGTTTGTTGCTTCTCATGGATCTGAGCAAACATGGCAGGAACCATGCTTTCTTCAGCGTCTAGAGCAATCATGGTCGCGTAAGCCTTCGCCATTGGTACTGCCATGTTGTTACCCATAAAAGCGACGTGCACTTTTTCGAAGCTTGCTGACTTTGGCAAGTCTGCTTTTAGGTACTTAATGACCCCTTCAAACTTGTAACAATGCGGGCAGTAGAAAGAGAAAAATTCGGTAACGACAGGCTTGTCGGCCTTTGCTACATCAAGGATTTTGTAGTGCGTGCCTTCTTCAAATTGTGCGGCGTTTACTGAAGCGCTCAAGAGTAGAGCGGCAAAGAGGCTAAATAGTTTTTTCATGTGTTCATTTCCTAAATTCGGATGTCATTTGATACAGCAAAAATGCTGTTATAAGTTGGTGGCAGATATTGCCAAACAGGGACAAACGATTAGGAAATAGGGGGGCGGTATGGCGCCTGTGGTGAAACAATCGCTTTGTGCGAAGGCTCTTTTTCTATCAGTGCCAGTGATTCAATCTGCGGTTCGAAAGATTCAGAAACGATAAGTGGTGGCATTTTCAGTAGACAGACCGATCCACAGCAGTGGTGCTCAACGTTGGGTTGTACGCTGGAAAAAGGTGTTGGGGTGCTCTCTACAGAACTGATGTTAGAAGCAGAGAAAGAGAAGCTATTGGCAGAAGTTGATTGAGCTTGGGGGGCTTGCAGAGCATTGCTGCTCGCGATGCTGTCCACACTAATGGTGGCCATTAGCATAGCGAAGAGCATGAAAGCGTGTACCCAAATTTTGTTAATCAACTTTGGCATGAATTCTTAGTCTTGGTAAACGAGTGAAGCGGGCGAATCATACCTCACTCGTTTGTGCATCTCTAATCAAAACCAATAAAACTTAGCCGAGCTCAACTTTTATTACGCTTGATACTGTTTCAGGAACATCTCGACACTGGATTGGATGATCACCTGTTTGTGTTCCGCATCCGGTGACGGCGCATGACCAATGATTTGTGGCCAAAATGCAAAAGACTTTAACAGTGCAATAAATTGGGTAGATGCAAATAGAGGGTCTAGTTCAATTAAGCGGTCATCTGCCTGTGCTGCTTTAATCCAGGTTGTGAGTCCACTTTCTGCTTGGGAATATTTCTCCATAGCTTGATGCGCCAGTTCGGCGTTATGGAAATACTCTGAGAACAGCACGCGAGATAAATCGATAAAGCCTTCTGATTCTAAAAGCTCTAGTTCTTGATTAGCAATCGAAGCGAGCTGATCATTAAGAGGCAGTTCTGCTTGATAAGGGAAATGCGTCGCGGCGAGAGTCTTGCTCCAAATACTGTCTAGAATCTCATCTAAAAGCAGTTCTTTGCTGGCAAAGTGGTTGTATACAGTGCGCTTTGATACTTCCGCGCGGCTCGATATTTTATCCATGCTGGTGGCCTTGTAGCCGTGCTCAGTAAACTCTGCGATAGCAGCAGCAACGATCGATTCACGTTTTCTTTGGCTCAGCGTTTTTTTTACAGTCATTTGGATGTTACTCAATAGGTCGCAGTTAGCATTGCATACGATAATTTTACACCAGTAAGTTTACTTTTAGAACACCAATCCACGTATTGGTAATTAGGTCGATAGCAACTGAATCGCTTTGCAATGCACTGTGGGTATCATAGAATCGAAAGCGTATTCGAATTTTATTGATATCAACGGAAGAGAATAAACAATCAATGAGTAGTATTTTAGAGTGTATTCGTACAGTTGGACGAGGAGAAAGAGGGCGTAAGCCTTTATCGTTCGAACAAGCCTACCGCATCATGGATGAGTATTTAAGCGGAGAGGTCGGTGACGACCAAATGGCTATGCTACTGATGTTGATTCGTGTGCAGAATGAAACCAATGAAGAGATCGCAGGCTTTGTAAAAGCCTTTCAATCTCGAGTACCAGACTTAGGCGCTGATATTGACTGGCCGTGCTACGCAGGTAAGCGTAACGATACTGCCAGTGGTAAGCCTTGGAACTTGCTGGCGGCAAAAATCTTAGCTGATAATGGCTATAAAGTCTTAATGCATGGCTATATGGATAAGCCAAGTGGTCGCACACACGTCGAGACTCACTTGCATCTTGTTGGTGTTCGCAGTGCTGCCGACCCACAAGACGCAAAGCAGATCCTAGAAGCGGATGGCATTGCTTACTTACCTTTAGCGAACTTCGCTCCTGAAGCTCAAACTATGATCGGTTGGAAACACCGCTACGGACTGAGAACACCGATCAACACGGTAGTTCGAGCATTGAACCCAGGTGGTGGCCGTTTGGGTTTACGTGGAAGTTTTCACCCGGGCTTTCCTCAGTTACACGCTGAAGTTGAGCATGTCATTGGTAATAAATCCCACTCGGTGATTTCATTTAAAGGCATGAATGGCGAATCAGAATACAACCCTAAAGTGAGTCAAACTGTGTGGATGAGTTCTCCTGAGAAGGTGGAATCTTTCTACTGGGAAGGCACGATGAATGTTGAACTGCCTCTGCCTTCTGAATGTGTGCTGGGTACACCGGAAGATGAGATGGAGTTGATGGCGAACAGTGTTGTGGACAGTATGACTGCGATTTTATTCGCAGAAACGCACGATAAAACTGAGGCATACCAGAAAGCGGTGCGTCTGTGGCATGAGTATTGTGCGCGTTAGATGATGGTTTTTAATCAATGAGAGAAGGTCAGCGAGTGCTGGCCTTTTTTGTGCTTGATTTCTAGCAAAGGGCTTTCGTGAATGATCAAACAATAAGAGTTACTTTACTCGCATCAATCGATGCATCGTGTCTTCAAATTGAATCTCAATGACTTGTGAGATTTTCATCTTCTCTACTCGTTCAAGCATTGCTGTTTGATAGGCTCGTTTCTTCATCCACTCTAACGGTTCTTTAAAGCCATCTTCATTTATCACAAAGGACTGATCGGTGATGGAGTCTTCAAAGATATGAACCACCCAAATGCGCGATTGGAAATCTAACAATTCGCTAAAGTAGTTTTTTAGCTTAGGTATAAAGTGAGATAGAACAGTGTGAGGGGAACGAAGCGAAGTCATAGTGAACCGTTTGGACAATGAAAAGCGGTGCGACGGATGTTTCCAATTCGAGCGCTTATCGGTTAAAGCAGGTAATCATCGTCAATGTGATTACCTACTCAAGAACTTGCCACAAAATACGGTATTCATGTGTCGTTGACAATGCTTGTTGAGCTTGTCAGTCAAGACATGTGCGATGAGTCTGCTATTTAACGAACAAGCCGAAGTCGATTTCTTGCTCTCTTTGGTATTTGACCAGCTTTACTTTCAAATTGTGTTTTGCCGCCAGATCAATCGCTAAGCTAGACATGTGTTTTATCTCATCGACGCAGCTAGAGATAAGCGGCTTTTCTTGGTTATCGACAGTGGCGATGAGGGTATTTTCTGTACCATCGACACCGGAATAAATGTACGCGTACATACTGTTGTTGTGTTGCATAAACGGCCTAATTGTCACGATATAATTATTTATGGTGTGAAGAGTACAAGGTTTATTCATTCAAGCCAGTGTCATAAAGTAAGGCTTTGTAAGGACTCTATTTTTTATTTTTTTGCTCGCGTAAAAATGCTCACAAGCCTTTTGTGACCTTGTTTTCTCGCCTTGGTAGGTTTTACCTATCAATAAAATTGTTGAAATCCATTTAGTAAAATCAAGATTTTAGACAACAATTAGGTTAACAAGATAGAAAAAGACATGACGAAAAGTATTTAGGGAGAACGAAATGCATTCAATAAAAGTGAAAGATTACATGACGCCGCAGGTTGTGACATTCACTCCTGACATGCCGTTAAGTCTCGCGTTAGATAGAGTAATGAGCAGCCATCACATGGGCGGTCCAGTAATTGATGATAATGAGCAAGTTATTGGTTTCCTTTCTGAGCAAGATTTATTAGAAAAATTGGTGAAGGTGAGCTATTTCTGCCAAGACACACACATTGTGGGTGATTGCATGTACCAAGAGGTGCTGTCGGTATCACCAGACTTATCCATCATTGAATTGGCAGATATGATGCAAGTGGGTAAACCCAAAGCTTATCCAGTGCTCGATAACAAAAAGCTAGTGGGTATGATCACCAGAACCGATGTTTTGAGAGCAATTGGCAAGAACTTGGAAGAATGCTTCAAACATCAGGTATAGTAGCGTGTTAAGAACGATTATTTTTCTCAATACCTTCAATTGAAAAAAGGCGCACTAGCGCCTTTTTTCTGTATAGAGCTTTTCTTGGTAGATCCTTTCTTTGTGGCTCCCTAGCTTGTGGAACGCTAGTTTTGGGTCACTAGTTTAGAGAGCTTGCTTGTGGGTGTCCCAGCTTTTGGAGGTTTCATGTCAAATCAAACGGCAAAGTTTGTAGAAGGTTCAACGATGCGCCACATATTGGTGATGTCGGGGGCTGGCTCAGTCGGTTTGATGGCGTTATTCGTGGTCGATTTACTCGATATGTTGTTCATCAGTATGTTGGGACAAGTCGAATTGGCCGCTGCGGTGGGTTTTGCAGGCACGCTGACTTTTTTCTCTACCTCCGTTTCGATCGGTACTTCCATTGCTATGGGCGCGTTAGTTTCCAAAGCGATCGGTTCAAAGAATCAGGAACACGCTCGAAACCTCGCCACCAGTATTATGCTGACCGCTTTTGTCATCAGTTTGACGATTACCGCGGTGATGTTTGCTTATATCCCAGAACTGTTAGCCGCTATAGGGGCAAAAGGGGTTGCCGCAGAGCGTGCTCAAGCTTACCTACAGATTTTGCTACCAAGTGGTCCCTTTTTGGCGTTGGCGATGGCAGCGGGTGCGGGCTTAAGAGCGGCAGGTGATGCCAAACGTTCGATGTGGGCGACCTTGTCAGGCGGTATCGTTAATGCGATTTTGGACCCCCTGTTTATTTTTGGCTTTGGCTGGAATATAGAAGGGGCGGCTATTGCTTCTGTTTTTGCCCGTTTTTCGGTGCTTCTCTTCTCGCTGTATCCTCTGATTCGTAGTCATCACTTGGTTGCACCTCCTTCACTGGTGCAGTGGCGCATTAATATTCGCCCTATATTGGCCATTGCGCTTCCCGCCATTATCACTAACACCGCAACACCTATCGGTAATGCGATTGTGACAACGGGTATCGCACAATACGGCGAGGATTTTGTCGCGGGCTTTGCCGTGATTGGTCGTCTAACGCCGGTTTGCTTTGCGGTTATTTTTGCCTTGTCCGGCGCTGTAGGCCCAATCATTGGGCAAAACTTTGGTGCAGAACGAATGGACAGAGTAAAAGAAACACTCAACAACTCATTGTTGGTTACTACGGCATACACCATCGCCGTCTGTATCCTGTTGTACTTTGTTCAAGATTATGTGATCCAAGGCTTTAGCCTGCAAGGTGATGCAGCAATTATTGTTGCGGCATTTTGTACTTATGTCGCCTTAACTTTTACTTTTAATGGCGCGCTGTTTGTTGCGAATACTTCTTTCAATAACCTGGGTAAACCGCTTTACTCGACAGCACTGAATCTGGGTAAAGCCACTCTCGGTACATTGCCGTTCGTCTACTTAGGCTCGCAATGGTATGGCGCATTGGGTGTGTTGTATGGGCAAGCCTTGGGTAATGTTTTGTTCGGAATACTTGGTACCTTGGTGCTTCGCTATCATATTGCCGAGCTTATGCAAGGTTCCCAAGTTGACCCTGTAGAAGACGATGTGTCGATAGTGAGCTTGAATACACAGCCGTTTTGTTCACACGATGCGGTTCTTATTGATGATGTATCTGCGAACAGAGAAGAGTGTAAAGAGTTCAAGTCGCAATAACACCGGCATTCCAATATGAGGTTGGTCGGTTTGCAAATTTCTTCTTGGCCTTGGACAATTTCTTCTTGACCTTGGAGTTACCTCCAAGGTTTATACTTTTGATGAACTTAAGGTTTGGTTGCTGTGACTAGCCGGCAACAACCTCAAGGCTTTTGAGTATTAAGGAGATACATTATGTGCGCAAAACATGCAGCGTGCCGCTCAACAAAAGTGGACGTTCAACCTCAAGCGGCAGGAGCAAGCTGTTCCAGCCCTAAAATTTCCAGCATCACGGCAGCGGGTACTTCATCATGCTGTAGTTCTACGACGGCTTCTGCATCAGCAGATGATTGTTGTGGTTCAGACAGTGGAGAAGAAGACCGGCTGCCCTTAACTGAGTCTCTCAACGCCCAATTTTCCAAAAGTTGGCTGGTTGCCGGAATGGACTGCCCAGCTTGTGCAAGAAAAATAGAAAACGCGATCAGTAATATTGACGGTGTTATTCAAGCGAAGGTTCTTTTTGCTACCGAAAAACTGGTTGTTAAATTCGATAATGAAAGTCTTGCCGACACCATTGAACAGGTCTCTATCAAAACGGGTTTCCCTCTTTCGGAAGTCGGTTCTAAGAAAGAAAAACAACAACCTGAGACTTTTTGGCAAGCGTACATCCAACCTAATTTTCAGATTATCGCGATTGCAGCGGCAATGCTGTTCGCTGCGCTTCTGAAAAGTACATATCCTGAATTAAGTGAAGGCTTATTCACCGCAACCTGTCTACTCGGATTATATCCGGTTGCTAAGAAAGCGGTTCAGTTGGCACGTTCAGGTACACCTTTCGCAATAGAAACTCTAATGAGTGTTGCCGCGCTGGGTGCCTTGTATCTGGGCGAAACCGCGGAAGCGGCGATGGTTTTACTGTTGTTTTTGATTGGTGAGCGCTTAGAAGCGTTTGCTTCATCAAGAGCAAGAAGTGGCGTTCAAGCGCTAATGGCATTGGTACCAGAAAACGCGACTAAGATTATCAACGGCGAGCGTGTCGAAGTTGCAGTCAGTGAACTGGTTCCCGGTGATGTGATTGAAGTGGCGGCGGGCTCTCGTTTACCTGCTGATGGCAAACTGATTACCG
This sequence comes from Vibrio sp. QJM3NY_27, assembly GCF_057785955.1. Lineage (NCBI taxonomy): Bacteria > Pseudomonadati > Pseudomonadota > Gammaproteobacteria > Vibrionales > Vibrionaceae > Vibrio > Vibrio sp. QJM3NY_27. The sequence continues at coordinate 1,154,901 of NZ_CM173511.1, forward strand.
ACGCAGCAAGCTTTGATGAAAGTGCGTTAACCGGTGAATCTGTTCCTGTTGAACATATCGAAGGCAATAGCATCATGGCTGGCGCTGTGGTGGTCGATAAAGTGGTGCGTATTACCATCACTTCAAAACAGGGTGAGAACGCGATCGACCGTATTCTTCACCTGATTGAAGAAGCAGAATCTCGCAAAGCGCCACTCGAGCGATTCCTCGATAAGTTCAGTCGCTGGTATACACCGTTAATGATGTTGGTTGCTCTTTTAGTCATCATCACACCACCATTGCTGTTCGCCCAGCCGTGGGAAACGTGGGTCTATCGTGGTTTAGCGCTATTGTTGATTGCTTGTCCGTGTGCGTTGGTTATCTCGACTCCAGCCGCGATTACGTCTGGTTTGGCAGCAGCAGCGAAACGTGGTGCGCTAATTAAAGGCGGCGCAGCACTGGAGCAGCTTGGTAAAATTCAAACTATTGCCTTCGATAAGACGGGCACACTGACTGAAGGTAAGCCTCAGGTTACGGACATTCAGCCTCTATCGGGTTGGCAACAAGATGCGATGCTTCGTGTGGTTGGAGCAATTGAAGTGGGTTCTACTCACCCATTGGCGCAGTCGCTAGTTGCTAAAGTGAAAGAACTGAATATTGAGATTCCTGAATCACACAACAAGACCGCGCTGATCGGTAGTGGTGTTGAAGGCGATGTCGACGGAATTAAGTATCAGGTTCTATCGCCTTCTAAGGTGACGTTCGATCTTGGTGCCGATGTTGTTTCTCAGGTTGAGGCATTAGAAGGCGAGGGCAAGACGGTTGTGGTTGCTCTTGAGCTTAAAGATCAAGAAGAATCAACCGAGCAAGCTGCGACGGTGATTGGTCTGATTGCTTGGCAAGACACGTTACGTAGTGACGCTAAGCTTGCGATTGAACGACTCAATGACTTGGGAATTCAATCTATCATGCTGACTGGGGATAACCCGCGAAGCGCGGCAGCGATCAGCAGCAAGATTGGTATGCAGTATAAAGCAAGCCTATTGCCAAGCGATAAGGTGTCTTACGTTGAACAGTTATCTCAGCAGTCACACGTCGCCATGGTGGGCGATGGCATCAACGATGCGCCGGCTATGAAAACCGCTAATGTGGGTATAGCAATGGGCGGTGGCACAGATGTGGCGTTGGAAACGGCTGACTCAGCTCTGACTCATAATCGCTTAACAGAACTCCCTGCGATGATTGAACTGTCGCAAGCGACCATGAATAACATCCGTCAAAACGTCGCACTTGCACTCGGTTTGAAAGGCGTGTTCTTGGTGACAAGCTTACTGGGTATTACCGGTTTATGGGTGGCAGTCTTAGCGGATAGTGGCGCAACAGCTTTGGTGACACTCAACGCTCTGCGTTTGCTTCGATTCAAATCAAAAGCGGATTAAGCACTTCTCGCTAATATTCACTATTTTGATGCAAATAAACGCCTTTAGTCTTAATAAGCTAAAGGCGTTTTTTGTCTCATTAGTATGCAACGTAGGCGTATGGATTGCTTATTTTTGTGATGCCAATCGGTTTTTCGTGAAACTTGAAATCTTGTTGCGATCATTGGTGTGACGCTCGTCACTTCATTTTGTAATGAGCTTGGTTAGAGTGTGTTCGTACCCCACGAATTTACTATGAGCTTAAATAAGGGTTAACAAAGCCCAATAAGCCAAAAGGAGCGAACTATGTCTCAAGCTGTTTTCCATTTAGGTGTTACTGAAGCAGATCTTAACGGTGCTACTCTTGCGATCATTCCTGGTGATCCTGCTCGTGTGCAAAAAATTGCCGAAGAGATGGAGAATCCTGTATTTCTTGCTAGTCACCGTGAATACACGCTTTACCGCGCAGAGCTAGACGGCAAGCCAGTTGTTGTATGTTCAACAGGTATCGGTGGTCCATCTACTTCTATCGCAGTTGAAGAGCTTGCTCAACTTGGTGTTCGCACTTTCCTTCGTGTTGGTACTACTGGTGCTATCCAACCACACGTAAACGTGGGTGACATGATTGTTTCTACAGGTTCTGTTCGTCTAGACGGCGCTAGCCTGCATTTTGCTCCAATGGAGTTCCCAGCAGTGGCTGACTTCGAAGTTGCAACAGCAATGAAAGCGGCAGTTGATGAATCAGGTGCAACAGTTCACATGGGCGTAACGGCTTCAAGTGATACGTTCTACCCAGGTCAAGAGCGTTACGACACGTTCTCTGGTCGCGTTGTTAAGCGTTTCCAAGGCTCTATGCAAGAATGGCAAGATATGGGCGTTCTAAACTTCGAAATGGAATCTGCAACGCTTCTAACTATGTGTGCAAGTTCTGGTCTTAAAGCGGGTTGTGTTGCTGGTGTAATCATCAACCGTACTCAAAAAGAGACGCCTGATCACGAAACACTAAAAGTAACAGAAGCTCGTTCAATCAAAGTGGTTGTAGAAGCTGCTCGTAAAATGCTTTAAGTTGTAAAAATACTTTTAGTCTTAAAGTGCTTTAAGTCTGTTTCCAAGATTTAAAAATGGCCGCATCGAATGATGCGGCCATTTTTTATGGGGCAAATAAATTAAAGATATAGAGAGTTGAAAGATGGAAATAGAGCGGAACAGATAAATGGCTGGAGAACAAAAAAGGCGAGTGACCTAATCGTCATTCGCCTTTTTAGATTTACTTAAGCGCGTTGAGCTCTCAAGAGTCTATTGGCTTTTAGCACTCTAAATCTTCATCACCACCGGCGGCGGTAAACCATGCCGCTAGGTGTGTTTTAAGATCTTTTAATTCGTCAGGGCCAATCAATGCAAGGCCAAGATCTTCTGCTCGTGTGATGTCGTTATGACGAAGAGGGCGGAAGCTCACTAACATTGCACGTGCTTGTAGGCCACCCAGAAGGTCTCTAAGCGATTCCAGTTTGTACAAGGTATCATCGCCATCATCACGCATACCTTTGGTCTTACACTCGATGATGTGCAGCTTATTGTTCACTACAGAAGCAACATCAAGCTCGTTACGTACCTCGCGCTCGCCGAGTTGACGATAAACTTGAACATTCAAAGAGCGATCTTGAATGGTCGGCATATCATCTTGGATCTGCTTAACTGTGCTATGAACCAATGTTTCAAGCCATTCGCCGTTTGAGAAGCGTCGTGCGTCTTCATTGGCAAACGTCAAAATACCATTGTCATAAGTGGCGATCTTAGCTTCAACCAAATCGCTCAACAGCATGTTTAGCTCGCGATAGCCTTGTTGTTTCTCAGACAACCCTACATCAAGCCTCTGTTCTTTACGGCAGGTCGTTGCAAGGTAGTTCAATGTAGCAAGGCCTGGGCCGAGTTCTAGTGCATTACTTGCCCAGCGTTCACCCAGTTCATAAAGCTTCTGATCAAGTTGCGGAGACAATTGTACATCGCTGAATTCACCGCGAGCGCCAAACACAGTCAGGTAGTCGTCGATAGTGATGCGGTCTTGAACTTGTGCATCTTCTTTACCATTCGGGTAAAGCCAGCACAGCTTGTCACTGTTTGGTTCAACAACAAAGATTGGCCAGTGGTAAGTACGAAATACTTCGTAGACAGAAAGTAGGCGGTGACGAAGGCCACAACTTGCGTTGAGTTTCACTTCTTCTCCACGAGCTTTGAGGTCTTCGGCAAGGTTTTGGATAGACTCTTTAATCGCGGACGTATTTACGAGGGTTGGGATCTCGAAAAATTCACTCGTAATGTCGCGTTTTTGCAAAACGCTGTCTAAGCGTTGGTAAATACTGACTTGATTCTTGTCACCGATGAACACGATGTGAGTGCTGATCGTTCGGTTATCGAGTAGTGGGGTGATCAAGCGAATGGGATCTTGATCGATAATGCCAACATGAACAGCCATATAAATTCCTTAATAGCGGCTCGCTCATAAAGGTGAAAGAAAAAACGGGAAGCAGCAAGCCTTAATAATCATATAATGACAAAGATCATAAAAAACAAGGGCAACCCTTGATAAAAGTTGCCCTTGTTCAAATAGTTATCACTATTGGGTAAGAAGTCCCAATATTCTCACTAAATATCTATCAATTTTTCAGCTATCTATAGCTTGAACTGATGAACCAAATCACCTTGCTGGTTTGCGAGAATTGTTAGGTTTTGGCTTGCTTCAGCAATTGAAGACATCGCTTGGTAACTCTTATCGGCGATATGGTTGATGTCTTCTATATTCCGCGCAATATCACCAGAAGTTTCACTCTGCTCAGCGGCTGCTTGAGAGATGTGTGTGCTCATGTGGCTGATCTCTAGAATCAAGGCTTGGATCTCTTCCATCGCACTGTTGGCACTTGAGGCTTGTTGAACCGACATGTCCATATCGCTCATACAACTTTCAATTACGTTGCTTGCTGTTTTCGAGCTTGATTGCAGGTTGCTGATCATGGTCTCGATTTCAGACGTTGATTGAGTGGTCTTCTGTGCTAGCACGCGTACTTCATCGGCAACCACTGCAAAACCACGACCTTGCTCACCGGCACGCGCCGCTTCGATTGCCGCGTTGAGTGCAAGTAGGTTGGTTTGTTCTGCAATACCACGGATCACGTCGAGGATTGAGCCAATCTGGCTACTCATCTGCTGCAACTCACCTACAGCACCAACAGATTCAGTAAGACGAACCTCAAGCTGGTTAATGGTACTGATGTTGGTGTTCATTATCTGACGACCAGACTCAGAAGCCGATTCTACTTGTTGAACCATGGTAAGTGAGCTTTGCGCGCTGTTCGCCACTTCTTGTACAGAATGAGACATTTCTGTCATTGCGGTCGCGACAGTTGCCGTTTGCTCACGTTGGCTGTTCAGTTGAGCTTGCGTCTCTGTAGAGGTTTTCTGGTTTACGCTTGCGGTCTTAGTTAAGTCATCTGAAGCGTCATTCAGTTTCACCAGAATATTGCGTAGGTTGTCGGCTAAGGTGTTGATGTGACGACTCACTCGGCTGAATTCGTTGTCATAACGAATATCGATTCGCTGAGTCATATCGCCTTCAGTTAGGCCTTCTAATGTACCTAGAATGCGAGTTAATGGCTCTCTTACGCTATGTGCAATATGGTAACCAATTGCTGCAGCGAATACGGTGACAACAATACCAATTGCAATCGCATTGAACAGGCCTTTGTCGTAGATGCTGCTTGCGTCTTCAAGTGAAGCGTTCAGTTGCTCTTCCGCAGTCACGTTGAATGAGTCTAAAACAGCCATGGCTTTGTCTATTTCTACGGCTAAGTTAGCAATGTTGATGTACAGAGCTTGTTTCGCTTTCAAGTAGTTGTTGTGCTTGTCCAACACACCGCCTTTTTGACCAACGTCTTTGGTGAATTTCTGAACCGATTCATCAAAGACATTTTTAAGTGCTGGCAGTTGTGTGGATAGGCCGCGATAAGCATAGTTAAGGTGAGTAACGGCCTTTTTGTTTTGATTAACGGCTTTTTGAACGAAGGCAACATCAGAACTAGCCAGCGCATCAGAGGTAATCACTTCAGCATCTTGAAGTTTAATGAAGTAGCTTTTTGCCATCACTTTTACAGAGATGCTTTTTTGGTCGGCAACGTACTCTTTCATGCCAACAGCTAACTCTGAATGTAAGCGTTGGAAATCGCGAGATGCTTTCTGTACTTGCTCTTGAGCTTCAAACATCGCGACGTAGTTGTTCATCGCTTCGTCAGCTTCAGCGAAGTAGCGTTCTTCCATTGCTCTTAATTGTGCAATGCGTTCAGTGAGCGAAACATTGTTTTGGCTTGCCGCTTCTAAACTTCCGAGAACTTCTGAAAACGAGTTTTCTGACGCAGCAAACTCAGTACGCATTGCAGACATGCGTTCAGCGTTTTGTGTGGTTAAGTAATCTTTGAATGATTTATCAGCAGAAAGCAATTGAACACTTGTTTGATTTGAAAGCGCGACAAGTGGTAGTGAGGTTTCTGAGACACTCTCAAAATTGCTGTGTATCTGATTCATGCTGTTCATCATGATGGTTATCGTGACTGCGAACATGATGATGATCAGTGCGAAACCAGCGTACATACGCTTGATCACAGATCCCTTCATGGCTTTCTCCCTAAATAAAAATGCAGACCTAATGTCAGGTCAAAGTAAAACTAACAAAATTATCAGCATTCTATTGAGCTCCGTTTACGCATTTTATGACGCACACGTCAAAAATAGCCCTCAGTTATAACCAACATGCCATTCTTGAGATCTAAGGCTCGTTTTCTTTGATTTGAACGGTGTTTTTTATTATGCTTTAAAGCAGATTTATTGTGGTTTGATGCGGCATAGCGCATACTCAAAGCATTAAAAAATAAATGTTTTATCGGAGAGAAACATGGCTGAAGAAACCATTTTTAGTAAGATCATCAATAAAGAAATCCCAGCAGATCTACTATACCAAGACGATTTAGTAACGGCATTTCGCGATATTAACCCTCGCGCGCCAAGCCATATCTTAATCATCCCAAACAAGCTGATTCCAACAACGAATGATGTTGAAGTAGAAGATGAAGCCATGATGGGACGCATGTTTACCGTGGCTCGCAAGTTAGCAAAAGAAGAAGGCATCGCAGAAGATGGCTACCGTCTTATTGTGAACTGCAATTCTCATGGCGGCCAAGAGGTTTACCATATTCACATGCATTTGGTTGGTGGCCGTCCACTTGGTCCGCTATTAATGAGCTAGTTTAAACGAACTCATTAGTGGCTTAATCCAAGTAGTTAGTTGGAAAATTTGTAGTTTGTATGCCAACTTTAAGTTCTATCTGTTGTCTGAATGTCGGCATCGCCTAGGCGGAAGCTAAATCAGTAGGGTTTCAACTGGCTTGAGATCCTTTTTACAACACGTTTCGTTTTGATAATGAGACTAGGGTCTGTTGATCTTTCGAGCTGATTTTTGCAGCACTTTGTGGGAGATTTCTACAAGGCAGAGGCTTTGAAGTGTAGCTAGCCTACATGAGAAGCTGATAACGCAGTAGAAATGAACCACAAAGACTGCCCGAAGAGTTCGGCTAGAATCGTTTTATGCTTTGTTAAGAAGTATTAACTTAGAATGACTAGGCTACATACTCCTTGCCGCGCCTAAAATGATTCTATCTCGAACAAAATTTAACCACGAAAGGTCAGCAGACCCTAACAAAGTTGGCATTTTAAACATGCACGGAGACGATAAGTGAAGCAACAGTTTAGATTCGCTTCCATTGCCCTGTTATCGGCGTTGACTGTGGGCTGTGCAAGTATGTCTGCAGGAAACCTGTTCAGTCATTACAGCGCGCAAAACAAAGAGATCTACCAAGCCGTTAAATCTGGAGATTATTCAGAGGCTCAACAAGAGCTACCAGATTACGCTGCGGGTGACATCCTTGATAACTTTGAAAGAGGCAGAATTAACCTTCTGGATCAGCAATACCCAGAGAGTAAGTCTTCGTTTGAAGTGGCGGATCAGGCGGTAACTGAGCAGCAAAGAAAAGCCGTGATCTCGATTTCAGACAGTGCAACCAGCGTGGGTGCGTTGGCGGTGAATGATAATATTACCGAGTATGTGCCAGCCGATTATGAGCTGGGGTTTCTTCATCTGTATCTCGGTTTAAATTATCTCAAGAAAAACGATTTAGAAGGTGCGGTGATCGAAATGCGTCGCGCCAACCAAGTTCAAGAACAAGCAAAGAAGCAACGTGAAGCTGAGTTAGACCGTGCAGCCAGCGATGCGAAGAAGCAGGGGTTGTCTGCCAATGTGGGGAGCATCCTTGCAAACTATCCTGATGCGGGTAAAAAGCTGCAGTCGGTACAGAATGCGTATTTGATGTTCTTGTCTGGGCTGCTTTATGAAGCTTCGAATGATTTAAACAGCGCATACGTTGACTATCGTCGTGCTTTGGCTGTTATGCCAGACAACCAAGAAATTATCGACAGAACGATGGCAACTGCCGCGCGTTTAGGGATGCGACAAGATTTAGCGACATTGGAAAAGCGTTACAAGCAATCATCTAAGCTTGGCGCAGGTGAAGGGCGAGTGATTGTTCTTCAAGAACAAAGCGCTGTACAAGCAATGGACAGTTGGCGATTAGATTTACCTGTTTATGACAGTCGCGATCAGGGCGCAATATACTCTCTGGCACTGCCCTATTATCCGAGCCAAAACGTGGAGCGTTTTTCTGCCTTGCGAATCAGCGGGCAACCGCTACAAGAACATTTGATCACTGACGTAAACGCGATGGCGCAGAACGATTTATCTGAACGTATGACGAGCATTGTTATCCGTCAGGCTTTACGTGTGGTAGCTAAAGACCGTATCCGTAAAGAAGCGACCAAAGGCAACGATGTCGGTAATATCTTGTTCAATGTGTGGAATACATTCACCGAACAACCAGACACTCGCAGTTGGCAATCTCTACCGGCTGAGATTAAGAGCAGCACGTTCGTAGCAAACAGCGGTCAATATACGCTAGAAGCGGGCGCTAAAACGTACGACTTTGATATCCGAGAAGGGCAGACCACTTTGGTGTGGATTTCTCGACAAGGTAACAATGCAACAATGTGGCATAAACAGCTAGGGAGGCTGTAATGAAAAAGTGGTTAGTGAGTTTAGCAGCGGTTATGGCTCTGGCTGGTTGTGCTGATAATACAGCTGGCGTAAGGGTCGATAGTCTGACTCAGAACGTTTTCTTTGGTGACAAGGTATTGGGCAGCCGTTTACAGGTTGAAGATATCCGTACCGATCTGGTCGACGGTCATACGCGCGGAATCGTTCGTTTAAACAGTAACTATAAAGGCGATCAACATATTCTTTATCGTTTTTACTGGTACGACGATGCCGGGCTTGAGGTTAACCTAAAGCAAGGCCCTTGGAAGCAAGCGATCGTTCGTGGTTTTGAAAGTATTTCGTTGTCGGAAGTGTCGGTAAACCCGAAAGCGACTCAGTTCAGAGTTCAGTTCCGAGAGCAGTAAGTTAGATAAAACGGATCTAATGATTCGCCAATACAAGAATTTAAGAGTGAGGGTAAACCCACTCAGTGATAAGTTGAGGAAACAAAATGAAAAAGAGTGTCGTTGCGCTACTAAGTTTAGCGGTTATTTTAGGCGGTTGTTCAAACAAGGTAAGCTACGGAGATGCACAAGCAGTAGAAACCACGACAATCGATTTCGGTTCAACTGACCTTCAAACGATTGCGGGTGAAATGGTCGATAGCATGATGGCGTCTGGTTCTGTGTCTTACATTACTCGTGAACAGCGTCCAATCGTGTTTGTAGAGCGAATCAAGAACAAAACAAGTGAGCACATCGATACTGAGTCAATCACTGACACTATCAGTACTAAGATGCTGAACTCTGGTAAGTTCCGTTTCGTTGATATGGACCGTGTAGAGTCTGTTCGTGACCAATTGAACTTCCAAAACAATGATGAGCTTGTAAACCAAAGCTCAGCAATTCAATTCGGTAAAATGGTCGGTGCTCAATACATGTTGTACGGCAACCTATCAAGCATCGTTAAGAAAGACGGTAGCGACGAAGACGTTTACTACAAAATGACGATGCGTCTAATGGATCTTGAGTCTGGCTTGATTGAATGGGCTGACGAGACTGAAATCCGTAAGCAACAATCTAAGAGCCTATTGGGCCTTTAATTTCGCTTACTTGCCAACTAAACGCAGCCAGTTTTGACAGCGTTTAGTCTTGGCAGTGCATAGCTTGGCCACACATAGCTTGGTTATACGCCAATGCAGTGCATGATGTGCTGCTTATGAAGAGACACTGGCTTTTGGTCAGTGTCTTTTTTGTAGGGAAATGAAGACGTTTATAGGACAGTTAAGACGTTTATAGGGAGTAAATATGGCAATTTTTTCTTGGTCTGAAGCCAAGCTTCTTGATACCAGTTTGAATTCGCTTGATGGATACTTTTCTGAGCCACCTGTTAGAGCGCAAACGCTGACCGGCGGTTTGACCAATCGATGTTGGAAGTTGGTTGATGCTGATGGTACTGCGTATGTTTGGCGGCCCATCACTTCCATCACCAAAGCCTTCTTCACCTCTCGTCATGAGGAGTATCAAGTGCTTTCCGCAATTGAGCGTCTAGGTATTGGACCAAGTCCAATAGTGGTCAATGAGCAAGGCTTATTGGTTGAATGGATTGCGGGTGAGACGCTTTACGAAGGCTTAGAGCTTGATGATTTGTTGAAGACTCTGATCTCGGTGCATTTGGTTAATACCGCGCGATTGCCGCTTCAACCGTTCAGTTTCACAGCGCGAGTCGATCATTACTGGCTGCAGCTTGATGCTGTTCATAAGACGGAAGCCTGCACTAAAATTTACCAAGAGTGGCGAGTAGCACCGAGTGTTACAAATGTTGACCTGTCTTTGTGCCATTTTGATTTAGGTGGTTATAACTTAGTGAGAAATAGCGATGGGATTAAGATTATTGATTGGGAATATGCAGCATTAGCAGACCCTAGACTTGATCTTACGCTGACCATTGCTGTTGCAGGATTACCAGTTGCTGAAGCCGTAAACAAGTACTGTCAGCTGCGAGGCATCCATGATGTCCAACCTTGGCTTGATGGGGTAGAAGCATGGTTACCAAGAAGCCAAATGATGGCGATGCTGTGGTATTTACTTGCTCATCAGCTCTGGGGAGATGAAAGTTATCTGCGTGAAGCAGAGGCGCTGAGTCACACTTTATGTAGCTAGGATCACGTTTAGGAAGTGAAAAATATAATTTCGTTCGTGTTCCCTTTAAAACCTTATTTTTCATGTTAGATTAATTAAAACGTACCAATATTCAACAAGGAGGTACTAATGATTATTTATCTACATGGCTTCGACTCAACTAGCCCGGGCAATCACGAAAAAATACTGCAGTTGCAATTCATTGATGATGACGTTCGTTTCATCAACTACAGTACTTTGCATCCAAAACACGATATGCAACATTTGCTAAAAGAAGTGCATAAAGTGATAGAGCAATCCGATGACCCGCATCCGATCATTTGTGGTGTAGGCTTAGGTGGTTTTTGGTCTGAGCGTATTGGTTTCTTATGTGGTATTAAGCAGGTGGTGTTCAACCCGAATCTGCACCCTGAGAACAACATGGTAGGTCGAATTGACCGTCCAGAAGAGTACGAAGACATCGCGACTAAGTGTGTTGCTCAATATCGTATGAAGAACAAAGGTCGCTGCTTAGTGGTGCTTTCTCGTGAAGATGAGATTCACGACAATACCAAAACAGCTGACGCGTTAGAAGATTATTATGATGTCATCTGGGACGAAAAAGAGAGTCATAAGTTCAAAAAAATCTCTCAGCACTTGCAGACAATGAAAGCGTTTAAAAACGCTTAATTATTCCAGTTATTTTATAAAAGCAGCACTCAATTGAGTGCTGCTTTTTTACATCTGAACTCAAGAGCCGAACATTAATCAAATGGTTGTAGCTATTTTTTCGAAGAGTTTGAGCATTTATAGATAAGTTTGCGCAAACGTTAACTAATTCGCCGCGAATCCTCATTGTGGGCAAGGATTTTTGTTGCGGTCATCTTTTTGCTATATATAATGTTCTCAAGCAAAATATTTTGATAAATATCAAGAAAAATTGAGAGCGAGTGATGAAACTTGCCCATTATTTGTGCTCTACCTCTCAGGTAGCCACCTTTTTTATCCAAGTGAGCAAAGCGGCAAGCCAATGTTTGTTGCTTGTAACCCCTCTAACTACTCGGTGAGCTGTCGTTATTCTTTTTCGCGGTAATCCAATTTGTATAGCCTTCGCATTCAAGGCCGAGTAGATACATAGAATTTATCGGTTGGAGTAATCGAGCCGAACCCCATTTATTCATTTTGTAGAGGATTGTCATTGTGACAAAAATTATCGTAGTAGGCGGTGGTGCTGGTGGTTTAGAACTAGCAACTAAGCTAGGCCGCACTTTAGGTCGTAAAAAGCGTGCCCAGATTACTCTGGTAGACCGTAAAGCAAGCCACCTATGGAAACCATTACTTCATGAAGTAGCAACGGGTTCATTGGACGAGGGTGTTGATGCGTTAAGCTACCGCGCACACGCAAAAAACCATTACTTCGATTTCCAAATGGGCAGCCTGAACGACATCGATCGTGAACGTAAAGTGATCGCTCTGAGCGAACTGAAAGATGATCACGGTGAACTGCTTATGCCAAGCCGTGAACTTGAATACGATATTCTTGTGATGGCGCTAGGTTCAACGTCAAATGACTTCAACACACCAGGCGTTCGCGACAACTGTATTTTCCTTGATAGTCCAGAGCAAGCGCACCGTTTTCGTACAGAAATGAACAACCAGTTCTTAAAGCTTCACGCTAAGAACGGCCAAGGCACAGTGGATATTGCTATTGTTGGTGCTGGCGCGACAGGCGTTGAGCTTTCTGCAGAACTGCACAACGCGGTTAAAGAGCTTCGTACTTATGGCTTTGGCGATCTAGATTCAAGCAAGCTGAACGTTAACCTTGTTGAAGCGGGTGAGCGTATTCTTCCTGCCCTACCTCCTCGTATTTCGAGCGCAGCGCACTCTGAGCTTACGAAGCTTGGTGTAACTGTGCGTACGACTACAATGGTTACACAAGCTGATGCTGACGGCCTAACGACTAAAGATGGTGAGAAGATCCCAGCACAAATCATGGTTTGGGCTGCAGGCATTAAAGCGCCAGATTTCATGAAAGATATCGGTGGTCTTGAGACGAACCGTATCAACCAGTTGGTTGTGAAAAATACGCTACAAACTACGCTTGATGACAACATCTTTGCTATTGGTGACTTAGCGCAATGTACGCAAGCAGATGGTTCATTCGTTCCACCACGTGCACAAGCGGCTCACCAGATGGCAAGTTGTGCGTTTAGCAATATCATTGCTAAGTTAAACGGCCGCGACCTGAAAGATTACATCTACAAAGATAAAGGCTCACTTGTTTCGCTAAGCCGATTTTCTACGGTAGGTAGCTTGATGGGTAACCTAACTAAAGGTTCGATGATGGTTGAGGGTCGTATTGCTCGTATCGTTTACATCTCTTTGTACCGTATGCATCAGATGGCGCTTCACGGACTAATTAAAACATCGCTGATGATGTTAGTTGGTCGTATTAACCGTGTACTTCGTCCAAACCTAAAGCTTCACTAATCAGGTAAGCCTTCTAAGGTCATTACGCTGATAATAAAAAAGAGCTCTTCGGAGCTCTTTTTTGATCGTGTCGACTGCGTGTTGTGACGGATTGTTACTTTATTAAGCTGTTAAGAGGTTGGAGGTAGCACGGAATAAACCACGCCATCTTTCGGCTTACCGTTAAAGATAAAGCGACTCTTAGCAATGGTTTCACGTTCAGCGCCACATTTCTCGATCAGCTTTTGGCTGGGTAGGTTCTCTGTATCGCATACAACCTCCAAACGCGTTAATTTGAGCAGTGCGAAGCAAAATTCAAATAAGGCAATCATCGCTTCCTTGGCTATCCCTTTTCTTTGAAATTCATCACCTACCCAATAACCTAAACTTGCCATGTTAAAGGTGTGGTAAAGCTCATTAATGGCCACCATACCGACTAACTTATCGCTTTTTCGCTCGAAGATACCAAAGCCAAACGCTTCGGCTTTAACCCAGTTTAAGCGAGTCGCCAGAATGAATTTCTCGGCCTCGATGATAGAAAACTCGCTATGACACCAGTCGAGCCATGGCAATAAACTCGGGGAGGACTTAACCAGCTGCGAAAATTCTTGAGCGTCTGAGGCTTCAATAATTTTGAGGCTGAGATTTTGTGTATTGATCTGAAAGTCAGGGCTCATAGGACGTACCAAGTAACGTGTAGATAAGGATAGTAAGTACCGCGTAATAAAACGCCCTCACAATGGAGGGCGTATTGAATGCATCAAGTTCGGTTCTATATAAGAATAGCTGAGTTACTGAGCTATTGTTATTAGGCTAATTATTGCGCCACACGTCGAACTTGAATCACCATACCAAGAAGCGGGTGATCAAGGTAGTGAGTCTCAGTACTGCGCATACGACGTTTTTGGTCCATGCGGTAGCTCTTAAGGAACTCTTCCACTTCAACCGTCGGAGAGATTTCAGTGAGGTTGCCCACTTGAACATTGCTTTCGGCGCCACTTACTGGTGAATCTAGCTCGATTTGTTGCTCTTGAAGAGTCACTTCACGAACGCTCGGCGCTTTTAAATCCAATGTTGTTTCAGCGTAGAGGTAATGCTGAACGTAGATTTGTAGCTTGCCGTCTAATTCGTATAGTGGCTTATCAATGGTCTCTTCTTTGAAGCCATCAGTATTTGCTGCAGTTACTGCACCTTTCTCTGAACCGTCAGCGTTGAAGTCTTTAGAGAAATCTTTACCTGCTTGAATGTGGAATACAGGTGCCGAGCTCTTACCTTGGTCGCCCTGACGCCAAGCGGTATGCATTAGCACTTCAAAACCAGCGTGTTTACGTAGCTTGTCTTTCTGAGGCGTTAACTTGTATTCCGAGTAAGGCAGCATTTGAACGCCTTTCTTTGCTCGGTATTGGGTATCTTGAAATGAACCAACGCGCTCAAGTGAAATCTTAGGCTGAGTGTTAGGCCAAGATTCATTCACTTTTTCTGCATCAACAGCACGCTTAAAAATGATCACTTCTATATCAAATTGTCTCTGCGCCAAACTTGGCAGTGAGACGAACAATAGTAGCAGTGGGATCAGTCTTTTCATTTTTACTCCGTCTTCCAGCCGATCTATCGGCTGGATAATTTATATGTGCAAGTGGATTGGCTCTTATGCTGAAGGCAGCAAGTTCTGTCTGAATTCGCCCAATAAATCACTAACAAATTGAATTCGTTTCCGTCTGTCGACCAATGGTATCGTAAACTTGAACTTTGTTGGTCCTTCCATTGAAAACTTTTGCGGTTGAGATTGCAACAGTTTAACAAGGTAGGCCGGGTTTATGTCAGCATCTGGGTAGAATTCTAAGAATCCACCTTTATCGTGAGCTTCAATTTTCTTCGCTTTGATTGACGCCGCGGCTAATTTTAGCTCAGAAACTGACAACAAGTTCTTGGTCGCATCAGGTAGAAGGCCGAAGCGATCAATCAGCTCGACTTTCAACTCGGCCAATTCGTCGGTGTCACTCACACTCGCAATACGTTTATAGGTAGACAAACGTGTATTGATGTCTGGGATGTAGTCTTCAGGCAACAGTGCCGGCAGGCGCATCTCAATTTCAGTTTGTTCACGCAGTAGGTCATCAAGCGAAGGTTCTCGACCTTCTTTCAATGCTTCAACAGCCTGCTCAAGCATCTCCATGTAAAGCGTAAAGCCTACCGATTGGATTTGACCACTCTGTTCATCACCGAGTAGTTCACCTGCACCACGAATCTCTAAGTCATGGGTTGCTAGCGTAAAGCCTGCACCTAAGTCTTCAAGGGAAGCAATGGCGTCTAATCGCTTGACGGCATCTTTGGTCATTGCTTTCGGGGGAGGTGTTAGCAAGTAGGCATAAGCTTGGTGGTGAGATCGACCCACACGCCCACGCAATTGGTGCAGTTGCGCTAAACCAAGGTTATCGGCTCTGTCCATTAATATGGTATTTGCTGTTGGTACGTCGATACCCGTTTCGATGATGGTGGTACACACTAGCAAGTTAAAACGCTGGTGATAGAAGTCATTCATGATGCGTTCTAGCTCTCGCTCTCGCATCTGACCATGGGCAACGGTTACACGCGCTTCTGGAATCAGTTTTTGCAGTGACTCAGCCGTCTTTTCAATCGTGTCGACTTGGTTGTGCAGGAAGTAAACTTGACCACCACGCATGATTTCACGCAGTACCGCTTCTCTGACTATTGCGTCATCACTCTCGCGAACAAAAGTCTTTATTGCTAAGCGTCGTGCGGGTGGTGTGGCGATGATGGAAAGATCTCGCATACCGCTCATTGCCATATTCAACGTTCTCGGAATCGGTGTCGCGGTTAGCGTGAGGATATCGACATCCGCGCGCATCGCCTTCACTTTCTCTTTTTGGCGCACACCGAAGCGGTGTTCTTCATCGACGACTAACAAGCCAAGGTCTTTAAACTTAAGGTCACTGGAAAGCAGCTTGTGAGTACCCACTAAGATATCGACCTTACCGTCGGCAACATCTTGCATGATCAATTTCTGTTCTTTAGCTGATTTAAATCGCGACAGAACTTCGACACGTATCGGTTGGTTCGCGAAACGGTCTCGGAAGTTTTCAAAGTGTTGCTGAGCAAGTAGCGTCGTTGGTACTAACACAGCCACTTGTTTGCTGTTGTCGGTACATACGAATGCCGCGCGCATCGCGACTTCGGTTTTACCAAAACCAACGTCACCACACACTAAGCGATCCATGGCTTTTGCTTGGCACATATCCGACATAACAGCATTGATGGCCATTGCTTGGTCATCCGTTTCTTCAAACGGGAAGCCAGACTTGAAGGTCGCGTATTGGCCACGATCGAGTACAAACTTGTAGCCCGGTTTTAGTTCACGCTTAGCGTAAACATCAAGCAGTTCGGCTGCAACGTCACGGACTTTCTCTGCGGCGCGCTTACGAGCTTTCTGCCATGCTTCACCGCCAAGTTTGTGTAGCGGTGCGGAATCTTCAGCGCCACCAGAGTAACGGCCGATTAAGTTCAGAGATGCAACGGGCACGTAGAGCTTGGCATCATTTTGATACTCAAGCGTTACGTATTCGGTTTTCATGCCACCGGCTTCTAGAGTTTGCAGGCCGATGTAGCGACCAATACCGTGGTCTATGTGAACAACAGGTTGACCCGGTTTAAGTTCGGCTAAGTGACGAATGACAGTGTCGCTGTTAACGCTTTTCTTGTCTTTCTTACGACGTTGTACAACGCGATCACCTAACAGGTCGCTTTCACAGACAAGGGCGATGTTTTGCTCTTCGTGGATAAAACCATGCTCAGCCGAACCTAGGATCAGGCTGAATTTATCTTTACCTTTAATCGCCGCGTCGAGGTTTTCAACTTCGCTTGGACGAACTTTGATGCCTCGAAGCAATTCACTCAATGCTTCACGGCGGCCTTCAGATTCAACCGAAAAGACCACTTTGCCGTCGAAGGCTTCAGTGAACTTTCTTAGGTTAGACAAAGGTTCTTTATTCTGATGTTGAACGCTGAGATCCGGCAGAGACACAACCGGAAGGTTGATACGGCCAGCTTTTTCTTCAATTGAATCTAAGCTCAGATTGACCTGTGGCTTTTGTTTGAAATGTGCGAACAGTTCGTCTTTTTGTAGCCAAAGTTGTTCAGGTTTCAGCAGTGGTCGTAACGGGTCAACACCGCGTTGTTCGTATCGATGAGCAACGTCCGTTAGGAATGAATCTACCGCAGTCTCGACATCACCTAGAACGAGGATTTGCGCTTCATCGGCAACATAATCAAACAAGGTTTCAGTATGGTCGAAGAACAGCGGCTGCCAGTATTCAATACCTGCGGGCCAAGTGCCTTTTGAAACCTGCATATAAACCGATTCTGGTTCACGGCGCGCATCGAATTGCTGACGCCAGCGAATACGGAAATCTTCGATTGCGCTTTCTGAGGTTGGAAACTCATGAGCTGGCAGCAAACGGATCTCAGAGATGTCTTCGATAGAGCGCTGATTTTCAGGATCGAAAGTACGAATGGTGTCGATCTCGTCATCGAAGAAGTCGATACGATACGGGTCTTTGCTGCCCATTGGGAATAAATCGAGAATTGAACCTCGGCTCGCATACTCACCCGGGCCAAACACTTGGTCTACGTAACGATAGCCAGACTTTTCAAGTTGAAGACGCAGCTTCTCAAGCGAGTACAGATCACCCGTTTTCACCATTAAGGTGTGCTGCAACAAGAAGTCACGTGGCGACTGACGTTGTAGTAGCGTGCTTATCGGAACGATCGTGATGCCATCTTTTAACGTTGGCAATGCATAAAGGCGAGCGATACGGTCAGAAATGATCTCTTGGTGCGGTGAGAAGCTGTCGTATGGCAGAGTCTCCCAATCAGGGAATAGTGCCACTTCATGTGACGTAAACTGTTCAATTTCTGATTGAAGCTTGAGTGCGATTTGAGGATCGGGCACTGCAAGTAAAGTATGGCTGTTATGCTGCTCCGCAAGTCTAGCGATAGCAAGCGCGAGAGATGAACCAACTAGGTTACCGATGTGTTTTTTATCACCGGCACCTTTGAGCTTAGGTAGTGTAAAAATGGATTGTTTTGTCATGTCTATTTACTTGTTATCTCGTTCTAGAGAGCGTTGACGTAAGAGTTTTTGTTGTTGATGAAGTGCAGCCTTGATCAGCAAGTCTTGGTCAGTATCACGAAGATGAGCGTATTTGAATTTGATTTCGAAGCCTGAATCTTTTGGTTCGCTAGCGAAGACTTCTGCGTAGCAATAAATAGCGGCGGCTGGGTGCTCGATAAAGAGCTTAGCTTTAACTAAGCGACCCGCTTCGATATCTGTTTTGGAAAAACAAGAGAACTGACTCGCGCCAAATGAATACGTGTGGGTACGAAATTGTTCATCATCTTGTTGCGATAACATAAAGCTCAACAAGAGGTTTAATTTAGAGTTCTGTGCATCCAATAAACTGATGACATTCTTCAAGTCGCTGTTTTTCAGTTCGTTGCGAGCACTGTCGGCTAATAGGTCCAATTGGCTAAACTCACTTGCCACAACAAAAGGGGCAGGGATCTCCGATTCGAATTGAATCTGAGAAGGTAAAGCGAAGTTACTGTCCATTGGCTCAATATTAGCGGTAAGGCTGTGGTGAACGGTGAAAAACTCTTGTTCTGTCATGCGTTAGTTCCTTGAAGTGATCTATTGATTATCGCTATGTGGCCGCAGTAATCAAGGTCAGTTAATTGAAAGTCTCAAATAGTTGTTTGAAAGTTGGCTATTTGACAAGGTTCTGTTTTTCAAGCCTAACTAATTGAGTTAATTCACTCTATATTTTCAATTAACCCCTACACAGTAACGGCAATACCCGTTACATTAACCCGCATCTCCTTTAGATGGTTCAAAGTATGTTTCATCCTATTTCATTGTTTGTTGGCCTACGTTATTTGAAAGGTCGTTCAGGTGATCGCTTTAGCCGTTTTGTTTCTTATATGTCGACGGCAGGTATCACCATTGGTGTGCTGTCTTTGGTTACTGTTTTATCGGTAATGAATGGATTCGAAGCGCAGTTAAAAGACCGGATTCTCGGTGTCCTTCCTCAAGCGGTGGTTTATGAGCAAGGCGGTATCACCTCTCTTTCTGCTCAAGCGCCTAATTTTGCAGAGCAAATGTCGCTCAATGGTCACGTTGAACCTATTGTTCGCAGCGAAGCGGTAATTCAAAGTCCTGCTCAGTTATCTGCAGGTCTGTTGATCGGCATTGAACCTAATTCAGATGACCCTCTTCAGAACCACTTGATTGCGGGTAGATTGTCTTCACTTAAAGCGGGTCAGTATCAGCTATTTCTTGGCCATACCTTGGCAAGAAATTTGAAGGTATCTATGGGTGACAAAGTTCGCCTGATGGTCACCAGTGCCAGCCAATACACACCGCTCGGACGTATTCCTAGCCAACGAAATTTCACTGTAGCCGGCATCTTCAATACAGGTTCTGATATTGATGCTCAACTGATGGTGACAGACATTAAAGATGCTGGGCGTTTGATGCGCTATAAATCAGATACCATTTCAGGCTGGCGCTTGTTCTTTGAAGACCCGTTTGAAGTGGCGAAACTGTCTAATCAACCGTTACCTGAAGGTTGGTTGTGGAGTGATTGGCGAGACCAACGTGGTGAACTATTCCAGGCCGTTCGAATGGAAAAAAACATGATGGGCTTAATGCTTGGGCTGATCATCGGTGTTGCAGCTTTCAATATTATTTCGGCACTTATCATGGTGGTGATGGAGAAGCAGTCTGAAGTGGCTATTCTTAAAACCCAAGGCATGACCGATGGTCAAGTTATGGGGATATTCATGGTTCAAGGCGCAAGTAGCGGCGTGATTGGTGCCCTATCAGGTGGCGTGTTAGGCGTTGCTCTAGCGATGAACCTCAATACTATTTTAGAGGCTATGGGTGTTGCTCTGTTTTCATTTGGTGGACAGTTGCCAATTTTAATTAACCCAATTCAAATCGCCGTTGTTGTGGTTCTGGCTATTGCACTTAGCTTGATTGCCACTGTATTCCCATCTTATCGTGCATCGTCTGTGAAACCTGCTGAGGCCCTTCGTTATGAGTAATTTTCTTCAATGTAATGATATCCGTAAAACGTACCGTGAAGGCTCGTTAGATACTGAGGTTCTCAAGGGAGTCAGCTTTGAAATCGAAAAGGGTGAGCTAGTCGCTATCATTGGTACCTCTGGTTCCGGTAAGAGTACGTTATTGCATATTTTAGGGGCATTGGATGATGCGTCTGACGGCAGCGTGAGCTTTCTCGGACAAGACTTAGCATCTTTGAGCTCAAATAAGCAGGCGAAGCTTCGCAACCAGCATCTTGGCTTTGTTTATCAATTCCATCATCTTCTTTCGGACTTTTCAGCGTTAGAAAACGTGTCAATGCCGCTGCTGATTGGTGGTGAAAAGCCAGCTAAAGCAAAAGAAGAGGCGCAACGTCTGTTGGATAAAGTTGGATTGAGTCATCGTGTTGACCACCGACCCTCAGAGCTTTCTGGTGGTGAGAGGCAACGTGTGGCGATTGCTCGAGCTTTAGTGAATAAACCTGCTTTGGTGTTGGCGGATGAGCCTACCGGCAACCTTGATCACAACACAGCACTTTCTATTTACGACTTAATGCGTGAACTAAACCGCGAGTACGACACGGCCTTTTTGGTAGTAACTCATGATGGTGAACTTGCAGGTAAGATGGATCGCCAACTTCACATGCAAGATGGGTTATTGGTCAACGTAGAAAAAGAGGAGAGCTAAGTGTTTTCTTCTTTATCTCTATTGATAGGTGGCCGATTTAGCCGAGCGAAACAACGAGACAAAATGGTGTCGTTCATCTCTTTGTCTTCGACGATCGGTATTGCCGTTGGTGTGGCCGTGATCATTATCGGTTTGTCTGCAATGAATGGCTTTGAGCGAGAGCTTGAGTCGCGTGTACTTTCCGTTATTCCACATGGTGAATTCGAGGGTGTAAATGAACCAGTGGCTCGCTGGGAGCACGTGATTGAGCAGTCGGTGAAAAATGATAAAGTTGTAGCTGCAGCACCCTATGTAAAAATTACCGCGCTTGCTGAAAAGGGCAAAGAACTCAAAGCAATTGAAGTTCGCGGTGTTGATCCACAACTTGAACAACAGGTATCAAGCCTATCGAAATTTATCGATAAACAAGCTTGGAGTGAGTTTAAAGCAGGGCAACAACAGATCATTTTGGGTTCTGGTGTGGCGAATGTGCTTGGCGCGAAAGTCGGTGACTATCTGACTTTGATGATTCCCACTGTTAATGGTTCAGTGAAGGTGCAAGCACCGAAGCGTGTACGCGTTAAAGTGGTCGGTTTGTTGACGCTTAATGGCCAGATAGACCACAGCTTGGCGCTAATCCCGATTGGCGATGCTCAAGCTTATGCAAACCTAGGCGAGGCAGTAACTGGAGTTTCTTTAAAAGTGACCGATGTGCTGAACGCGAACTCTATTGTGCGTGAAGTGGGTAACCAGCTTGATGTGTATGTGTATCTACGAAGCTGGCAACAGAAGTTTGGCTTCTTGTACCGAGATATTCAGTTGGTTCGCACCATTATGTATCTGGTGATGGTACTGGTTATTGGTGTTGCTTGTTTCAATATTGTCTCGACCTTAATGATGGCAGTAAAAGACAGAGCATCGGAGATCGCGATCTTAAGAACCATGGGCGCATCAGACGGCCTTGTTAAACGCATCTTTGTTTGGCAGGGCGTATTCTCGGGTGTGTTAGGCAGCTTAGTCGGGAGTGCGATAGGTGTCTTGGTGGCGCTTAATCTCACTACGCTTATCAAAGGGCTCGAAAAGTTGGTCGATCACCAGTTTTTGTCCGGTGATATCTACTTTGTCGACTTCTTGCCATCACAACTTGATATGACGGATGTTGTTGTGGTTTCCGGTACCGCGATTGTGTTGAGCTTACTGGCTACATGGTATCCAGCCTCACGAGCGGCTAAGCTAAACCCAGCCTCGGTGCTTAGCTCGAAGTAATACGCTAAGTAAACGTCACGTTGCGCGATAGACTAACGGCATAAACAAAAAAGGATCCCTGATGGGATCCTTTTTTATTGAATTCAATTCGTGTTATTTACGACTTTCGTTACATGTCAATCTTGCAGAGTTCAGTGGTTCATCTGACTTTAACTTATGTGCATTTTAAGAGAAGCGCATACAAGGATAGATTGAATAACAAGGAACGGTCGTTCAGTACCTTGCTTGTCGCTTCTTCCAGCTTCTTACTACTGAGTAACGCCATAACCCGCGAATACCAAAGTAGCCAACCATTGCAGATACCACACCACAAATCAGACAACCCAGCAAGAACGGAGGTCCTATGGTGCTCATTTGCGCCAAGATGAAATCCCAAGACAGTTCGAAATGAAAGGCTTGAGGCGGCACATGCATCACAAACGCGCCTACTTTATAAGCAAAGTAGAACAGCACTGGCATAGTCACAGGATTACTGATCCAAACCAATGCGACAGACAGTGGTAGGTTAACACCACATGCGACCGCAAGGCC
Organism: Vibrio sp. QJM3NY_27; assembly: GCF_057785955.1. NCBI lineage: Bacteria > Pseudomonadati > Pseudomonadota > Gammaproteobacteria > Vibrionales > Vibrionaceae > Vibrio > Vibrio sp. QJM3NY_27. The sequence goes on from NZ_CM173511.1 coordinate 1,177,596, forward strand.
TGCAGACATAATCATTTGACTTGGTAAAGGGACAAACGCCATGAATAACCCAACAGCGAACGCACCAGCCGCAGAGCGACGATTAAGGCACCATAAGTTGGGGTTGTACAAAACATTGCCAAAAACTTTCAATGCTTTCTGACGCTTGATTAGCTCATGGTCAGGCATAAATCGTTTGATAAACTTTCTTGGCATAGGAGGAAGCTACTCTCTTGTTTAACACTTGGTTCTTGATTTCATTTGCTGCGACAGTTGTGTCTGCCAGCTTCTGGCCTGTGATGCCACATTGGGTTTGGGCACCATTGATGCTGTTGTTACTGCTAGCATCAACAAAGTATAGCGTTTTCCGGAGTGCAAGAGGTCTAGCAACAGCATTGATACTAGTTATCTGCCTAGGGAATGCGATTGAAATACAAACGAGTCGCTTATTCCAATCAGGGCAGAATACTACCATAAATGCTTCGGTTGTTAGCCTTTTTAGTGAAAATAGCCACGGTTTTGAAAGCGTAATAGTAGCCAGATCAATTGGCGGCGAAAAATTAATCTTTCCCCAATTGATAAAATTGCGTTTGTTTACTCCTTTTAAGTTGACGCTCGGGGATGATGTCTATTTATCTGTCTCAATAAAACCAGTGTGGGGTAAACTTAATGAAGCAGGCTTTGATCTAGAAAAGTATTTGTTTAGCACCGGTGTGGTTGCCAATGCAACTTACAGGGCCGATACCAAATATCGAATTCACACCAATACCAACATGCGGTCTCATTGGTTTGAAAACCGTCTTGAAAGGTTAAGTGAGTTAGCAAATCAAGACCTCATTATGGCTTTGAGTTTTGGTTATCGAGACCTTATCCATCCTCAGCGTTGGGATTTGCTTAAAAGTAGTGGTTTGATTCATTTGATGGCTATCTCGGGGCTACATATTGGGATTGCCTTTGGTATTGGCTATCAGGCAGGAAAGATATTCAGGTTACTCTCAGCTTCATTTCTTTGGTTTCCCACAATATTCGGGCTTGGCTTAGCCTATTTCTATAGTTGGTTTGCTGGATTCACGCTGCCAACCTTGAGAGCTTTAGTGATGTGTATTATCGCGAGCTATTTCTTGTGGCGTGGGCAAAATATCAGTGTGCTTCGGTATGTCGTCTTAAGCCTGTGCGTGGTTCTGCTGATTTGGCCGTTTTCAGCATTGTCGAGTAGCTTTTGGCTATCCTTTGGTGCGTTGGGTGCCGTTATTTATATCGCCTTGAATAGTCGGTCATCATCTTCAAATGCCACTTTTATCGATCGAGGGCTGCAGCTCATCAAGATTCAGCTGATGCTGACATTTCTTATTGCTCCCTTTTCGATACTGTTTTTCAAAGGGGTGAGTCTAGTCTCTGTTCTCTACAACTTACTCCTTTTGCCTTGGGTATCAATGGTGACGATCCCGCTACTGTTTCTTGCGATGTTACTTAGCTTAATATTGGAGTCAGTGCCGGAGGTGATTAGTTTAACAGCGTTAAGTAATGGTTTTTCTGAACAGCTATGGATGTTGGTCGACTTGTCGCTTGATCCTCTCGTATTTAGCCTTCCTTTCTCTGAACGATTTTGGATTCAAGTTGATAATCACAGTATGGTGTTGTCTGTATTCCTCATCTTATTTTTCGGGTTCGTCAGTCGATATCTCAAACGAACACTATCAATATTGGTCATTGCAGTGTTTGTATTGTGGTGGGAGTTCGGTAAGCAGCAAAACAAATTAACAATCGATATCTTGGATGTAGGGCATGGGTTGTCTTTAGTTTTGGAAAAGAACAATCAGGTCGTTGTTTACGATCTCGGCAACGCGTGGCAGGGAGGTTCGATTGTTGAATCCTTGCTGATTCCCTCCTTGAATCAGAGAGGAGTTCATGAGGTGGAAGGTGTGATAGTGAGTCATTTCGATTCTGACCATGCTGGTGGCTATCCGGCGTTACTTGAAAACTACAATCCTAAGTGGATAAGAGCCAGTCAGAACATCAATCAACAAACAAAATCTACTGTTCAAGTTCAGTCGAATATCCAAACATGTACTTTTGGAGAGGCGTGGAACTGGCAGGATCTAGAGTTTGAGATTTTATGGCCACCTCAAAGAGTAAAGAGGGCGTACAACCCACATTCGTGTGTGGTCAGGATTTTTGAGCCCAATTCTGAGTTCTCGATGTTGCTAACTGGTGATATTGAACGGGTAAGTGAGTGGCTACTTGCTCGTGAAGGTCAGCGGCTCAAGAGCGACGTGATGCTTGTCCCGCATCATGGTAGTAATTCGTCGTCGATTAAGCCGTTTATTGAGGCAGTTTCACCTCAGCTAGCAATTGCTTCTTTGGCCAAAGGTAATCAGTGGGGAATGCCAAGCAAATCTGTGATTGAACGTTATCATGAAACGGGTAGTGCTTGGCTTGATACCGGAGAAAGCGGACAAATAACCATCACTATCAGCAAGGAAGGTTGGAAATATCATACGATTAGAGAACAACAAGGCAGGCAGTGGTATAGGCAGATGCTTCGTAAGGGAGTAGAATAGATAGATTATTGTGAGAAAATTAAGCGATTCTATGTCAACACAAACAGATGAAACTACCTGGGTCACATTTAAAAGACTTTGGACTTATATTCGACTGTATAAGGCCGGCCTTGGTGTTGCGGTTATTGCGCTTATTATAAATGCCGTCTCTGATACCTATATGATTTCTTTACTGAAGCCTCTACTTGATGAAGGCTTTGGTAACGCTGAATCAGACTTCTTACGCACGCTCCCTATTATTATCTTTGCCATGATGTTCATTCGTGGTGTGAGTGGCTTCGTTTCAACCTATTGCTTAAGCTGGGTCTCTGGCAATGTGGTGATGGAGATTCGTCGTAAAATATTCAGTCACTTTATGCACATGCCAGTTTCTTTCTTTGATAAAGAGCAGACGGGCGCACTGCTATCTCGAATTACTTACGATTCAGAACAAGTATCTGCTGCGACCAGTAAAGCTTTGGTGAGTATCGTGCGTGAAGGCGCCAGCATCATTGGTTTGCTGACGCTGATGTTCTGGAATAGCTGGCAGTTATCTTTAGTTCTATTTGCTGTCGCTCCTTTTGTTGCTTGGGCAATTAGTATTGTATCAAAGCGATTCAGAAAAATTTCTAAGAACATGCAAACCAGCATGGGACATGTTGCTTCTTCAGCAGAACAAATGCTGAAAGGTCATAAAGTGGTTCTAACTTACGGTGGTCAAGAGCTAGAAAGAGGCCGTTTTGATACGGTTAGCAACCAGATGCGCCAACAAAGTATGAAGCTGGTGACGGCTCAAGCGGCTGCAAACCCGATTATTCAGATGATTGCCTCTATCGCGATTGTTGTTGTTCTTTATCTCGCGAGTGTTGATTCAATTAAAGCTGAGCTAACAGCAGGTACGTTTACCGTTGTGTTCTCCGCGATGTTTGGCTTACTACGCCCCCTGAAAGCCTTAACCAATGTAACGTCTGAATTCCAACGCGGTATGGCAGCGAGTACGACCCTATTTGGTTTGATGGATCTAGATACGGAACAAAATAAAGGTACGTTGAAGCCTGAAACCGTAGCGGGTGAAGTCGAAGTAAAAGATGTGACATTTACTTACCAAGGTGCTGAGAAACCAGCGCTTGATAAGGTCAGCTTTAATATACCGAAAGGCAAGACCGTTGCACTTGTCGGCCGATCAGGTTCGGGCAAGAGTACTATTGCGAACCTGTTTACTCGTTTTTATGATGTAGACTCAGGCTCTATCGAACTTGATGGCCACGACATTCGTGATTACGAATTGAAGAACCTACGTGAGCACTTTGCGCTTGTTTCTCAAAATGTACACCTGTTTAACGATACGGTAGCCAACAACATTGCTTACGCAGCAGAAGCTAAATATTCTCGCGAACAGATCGAACACGCGGCTAAGCTTGCTCATGCTACTGAATTTATCGAAGGCATGGAAAACGGCATTGATACGATTGTTGGTGAGAATGGGGCAAGCCTATCTGGCGGCCAAAGACAACGTATCGCTATTGCAAGAGCGTTGTTAAGAGAGGCTCCAGTATTGATTCTTGATGAAGCTACATCGGCTTTGGATACTGAATCAGAGAGAGCGATCCAATCTGCGTTAGAAGAGTTGCAAAAGGACAAGACAGTATTGGTTATCGCACACCGACTCTCTACTATTGAACAAGCCGATGAGATCTTAGTGGTTGATGATGGTCATATTGTAGAAAGAGGTGCACACGCGGAGCTAATTGCGCATGATGGCGCTTATGCGCAACTACACCGAATTCAGTTCAGCGGATAAGATTAGGTCTTGTTGTGATCGAAAAGATTTGGTTTAACAATCATCCGTTAAAATACCTTCTTTGGCCGCTACTGTGGCCATTGAGTCTGCTTTTCAAAATGATCAGCGGTCAACGACGTGACGCCTATCTATCCGGTAAAAAAGAGACCTACCGTCCGCCCTTACCAGTAATTGTTGTTGGTAATATTACCGCTGGTGGCAATGGTAAAACACCGGTTGTGATTTGGTTAGTTGAGGTGCTTCAAGCTAACGGCTTTAAACCTGGAGTGGTTTCTCGAGGTTATGGGGCAAAAGCGCCAAGCTACCCGTTAGTATTGGATGAAAACACGCCTGCTGAACACTCTGGCGATGAACCTCGTTTAATCAGAAAGCGAACGGGTGCGCCTGTCGCAGTCGATCCTGTGCGTGCAAACGCGGTGAAAGCTTTATTGAACGAAGGTGTTAATGTCATTATCACTGATGACGGCCTTCAGCATTATGCACTTGAACGCGATATTGAGTTTGCGGTTATCGATGGTGCGAGACGCTTTGGTAGTGAATGCCTCATTCCTTTGGGTCCATTAAGAGAGCCTGTATCTCGTTTAGATGACGTAGACTTTTTGGTTAACAATGGCGGTGAAGTGCAGGGGCGGGAATTCTCTATGTCTTTGCGACCAAGCCAAGCCGTTAACCTAAAGACTGGTCAGAAAATATCGGTAGCAGAACTACAGAAGTTGGTCGCTTTTGCTGGTATTGGTCATCCGCCACGCTTTTTTAAAACATTGGAAGATCTTGATGGTGATGTGGTTTTCACACAGGGCTTCGCCGACCATCAAGATTTCGATAAAGATGAACTTTATGCCTTAGCAAAGAAAGGTATGAATATGATTATGACAGAAAAAGACGCTGTAAAATGCGAAGAATATGCTCAAGACAACTGGTGGTATCTTCCGGTATCTGCGCAGTTCGATGAAGATTCGCAACAGCAAATTTTAAAAAGAATAAAAGAGGTTATGGAATACTATGGATCACCGTCTGCTTGAGATCGTTGCTTGCCCTGTATGTAAAGGTAAACTAACTTTTGACAAGGATAAGCAAGAGCTTGTTTGTAAAATTGATCGCCTTGCTTACCCAATTAAAGAGGGTATTCCTGTTCTTTTAGAACCTGAAGCTCGCACCGTTTCAATGGATGAGGGTAAGTAATGTCTTATACGGTTGTTATACCTGCGAGATACCAATCGAGCCGTTTACCTGGGAAGCCGCTTGCTGACATTGGTGGAAAGCCGATGATTCAATGGGTATACGAACAGTCAATGAAAGCGGGTGCCGATAACGTTATTATCGCTACCGATGACGCTCGAGTTGAAAAAGCGGCTAAAGCATTTGGCGCGACCGTTTGTATGACATCACCGAATCATGAATCAGGTACTGAACGCCTAGCTGAAGTGATTGAAGTTATGAAGATTCCTGATGATCATATTATCGTGAATGTTCAAGGTGATGAGCCACTTATTCCACCTGCGATCATTAATCAGGTTGCTAACAATCTTGCGAACAGTACAGCTCCGATGGCAACACTCGGTGTGGAAATAACTCATGCTGATGAAGTGTTTAATCCTAACGCTGTAAAAGTTGTGATGGACAAAGATGGGTATGCCCTGTACTTTAGCCGAGCTACTATTCCTTGGGATCGCGATGCTTACGCGAACAACGGTACAGCAGCGGAATCTCCACTGCTTCGTCACATTGGCATCTACGCTTACCGTGCGGGTTTTATCAATACCTACATCAATTGGGAACCAAGTACACTTGAGCGTATTGAGTGCCTAGAGCAGTTACGTGTACTTTGGTATGGTGAAAAAATCCATGTGGCAGTTGCAGAAGAGGCGCCTGCTGCTGGTGTTGATACGCCTGAAGACCTAGAAGCGGTTCGAGCTATTATTGGCTAAGCTTCTTGGAGCTACTTCTTCTTTGCTCTACAAAATGCAAATTCATGAGCCTTGCTAGTTGCAAGGCTTTTTTCTATCTATCGAAAAGTGCGCTATCGAAAAGCGCGTGCGTGTCTTATTGACCTAAGCAAACGGATATTGGGCTGGTTGCATTGGTTTATGCATCATCAACTCGGAATTATCTGAGATTTACCTCGCTCGACTTCCAATTCTTCTCTATAATATGCCGCCTATAAAGTAGTGGCGAATCGCTAGTACAGAATAAAACTTACGACAAAACGTGGAGTAAAAGATGCCTTCTCAAAGCCCAGTGATTACGGTTGATGGACCAAGTGGTGCAGGTAAAGGTACCCTGTGTATGTTGCTAGCAGATAAGCTAGGCTTTCATCTTCTAGACTCAGGCGCGATCTATCGCGTATTGGCTTTAGCGGCAATTCACCATGGTGTGGATACTGAATCAGAAGATGCTTTAGTACCGCTTGCGACACACTTAGACGTGCAGTTTATTGCTGAAGGCGACTTAGTTAAGGTTATCCTAGAAGGTGAAGATGTGTCTGGTGAACTTCGCAAAGAAGAAACTGGCATGGCAGCTTCAAAAGTAGCAGCTTTACCTCGCGTTCGTGAAGCACTGCTTCGTCGTCAACGCGCATTCAGCGCGGCACCTGGTTTGGTTGCTGATGGCCGTGACATGGGAACGGTTGTGTTTCCTGAAGCTGAAGCGAAAATATTTTTAGATGCAAGTGCTGAAGAGCGTGCGAGTCGCCGCCTTAAACAGTTGCAACAGAAGGGGTTAGATGTTAAATTTGACGACCTTTTGAGCGAGATCCAAGAGCGAGACGACCGAGATCGTAATCGCCCAGTGGCGCCACTTCGCCCTGCAGAGGATGCTCTAGTGCTTGATTCCACCTCAATGAATATTGAGCAGGTAGTAGAAAAAGCACTACACTATATTGAATCGAAACTGGCTGGGTAATTTCGCCGAGCTAGTACGAACGTTGGTCGCAAGGATGATGACCGGCGAATTTATCAACCCCATGCGGTAGGATACCCATGGACGTTTAATTATTGAAGATTAAATAATGACTGAATCTTTTGCTCAACTCTTTGAAGAGTTTCTATCTGAAACTGAATTCCAACAAGGCAGCATCGTTAAAGGTACTGTAGTAGCTATCGAGAACGGTTTCGTTCTTGTAGATGCTGGTCTTAAGTCTGAATCTGCTATCCCTGCTGAACAATTCAAGAACGCTGCTGGCGAACTTGAAGTTGAAGTTGGTGCTGAAGTAGACGTAGCTCTAGACGCTGTTGAAGATGGTTTCGGTGAGACTCAACTTTCTCGTGAGAAAGCTAAGCGTCATGAAGCTTGGATCGTACTTGAGAAAGCTTGTGAAGAAGCTGAAACTGTTGTTGGTATCATCAACGGTAAAGTTAAAGGCGGTTTCACTGTTGAACTTAACGGTATCCGTGCTTTCCTTCCTGGTTCTCTAGTAGACGTACGTCCTATCCGTGACACTGCTCACCTAGAAAACAAAGAGCTAGAGTTCAAAGTAATCAAGCTAGACCAGAAGCGTAACAACGTTGTTGTTTCTCGTCGTGCTGTTATCGAATCTGAAAACAGTGTTGAGCGTGACGAACTTCTTGAAACTCTACAAGAAGGTACTGAAGTTAAAGGTATCGTTAAGAACCTTACTGACTACGGTGCATTCGTTGATCTTGGCGGTGTTGACGGTCTTCTACATATCACAGATATGGCTTGGAAGCGTGTTAAGCACCCATCAGAGATCGTTAACGTTGGTGACGAAATCCTAGTTAAAGTTCTTAAGTTCGATCGTGAGCGCACTCGTGTTTCACTAGGTCTTAAGCAACTTGGCGAAGATCCATGGGTAGCAATCGCTAAGCGTTACCCAGAAGGTCACAAACTTTCTGGTCGTGTTACGAACCTAACTGACTACGGCTGCTTCGTTGAAATCGAAGAAGGCGTTGAAGGTCTAGTACACGTTTCTGAAATGGATTGGACTAACAAGAACATCCACCCTTCTAAAGTTGTTAATGTTGGCGACGAAGTTGAGGTTATGGTTCTTGATATCGACGAAGAACGTCGTCGTATCTCTCTAGGTCTGAAACAGTGTAAAGCTAACCCATGGCAGTCATTTGCAGAAATGCAAGCTAAGGGCGACAAAGTTACTGGTAAGATCAAGTCTATCACTGACTTTGGTATCTTCATCGGTCTAGAAGGCGGTATCGACGGTCTTGTACACCTATCTGACATTTCTTGGAACGCTGCCGGCGAAGAAGCTGTACGTGAATACAAGAAAGGCGACGAAATCTCTGCTGTTGTTCTAGCAGTAGATGCAGAGCGTGAGCGTATTTCTCTTGGCGTTAAGCAAATGGAAAACGACCCGTTCAACGCATACGTTGCTGACAACAAGAAAGGTGTTCTTGTAAACGGTACTGTAACTGCAGTTGACGCGAAAGGCGCTACTATCGAGCTAATCGAAGGCGTTGAGGGTTACCTACGCGCTTCTGAAGTTTCTCGTGACCGTATCGAAGATGCATCTCTAATCCTAAGCGTTGGCGACAGCGTTGAAGCGAAGTTCACTGGTGTAGACCGTAAGAACCGCGTAATCAACCTATCTATCAAAGCTAAAGATGAAGCTGATGAGCAAGAAGCAATGGCTTCACTGAACAAGTCTGATGAAGGCGCGTTCGGTAACGCAATGGCAGACGCATTCAAAGCTGCTAAAGGCGAATAATAGCTTCTCATTAAGAGAATTATAGCTATATAGCCAAGAAAGGAGCCGCAAGGCTCCTTTTTTTTTGCTTATTTTTCCGATAGGTCTATAATTTCTAAAAAGAAAACCAACGAGGGTAACTATGACTAAGTCTGAATTGATTGAAAGACTGTGCGCTGAGCAAACGCACCTTTCTGCAAAAGAAATTGAAGACGCTGTAAAAGACATTTTAGAGCACATGGCTTCAACACTAGAAAGTGGTGATCGAATCGAAATTCGCGGTTTTGGCAGTTTTTCTCTGCATTTCCGTGAACCTCGTGTTGGACGTAATCCTAAAACTGGTGACAAGGTTGAGTTGGAAGGCAAATACGTTCCTCACTTTAAACCAGGTAAAGAGCTACGCGAACGAGTAAACTCAGGACTGTAGACTACTTATCGGAATTAAGAAAAGCGGCATACTATAATGTATGCCGCTTTTTTATGACCATAATATGGTGGTCTGATTAGTAATTTTCCTGCATAATCGTACAGCTAACTAACCAATGAGTGATGAACTATGAAAATTATAAAAATAGTCGCCGTTATCGCACTTTTCCTAATTGCACTGGCTTTAGGCTCTCAAAACCAAACAAGTGTGAATTTCAACTATCTGCTAGCGCAAGATGATTTTCACCTATCAAGCTTGTTAGGTGTTGTCTTTGTTTCAGGTTTTGGTCTTGCTTGGTTAGTCTTCGGCAATATCCACATGCGATCTCAACTGCGAATTCATCGTTTGAAGAAACAACTCAATAAGCAATCAAAGCAGGTAGCTGCTGATACCAAAGCTTAAAGGTCTTATTTGATGTTAGAGTTACTGTTCTTGCTCTTACCTATTGCCGCCGCTTACGGTTGGTATATGGGTAATCGTAATGCTCAGCAAGAAAAACAGAAACAATCACACCAGATTTCCCGTCAATACGTGACGGGTTTGAACCTATTACTGTCAGATCAGTCTGACAAAGCGGTTGATCACTTCATTGAACTCCTTCAAGTCGACAATGAAACCATCGATACTCACTTAGCTTTGGGCAACTTGTTCCGCTCTAGAGGTGAAGTCGACCGTGCTATTCGTATCCACCAAAACCTTATCTCCCGTTCGGGGCTTACTCTCGATCAGAAAAACCTCGCACTACAACAATTAGCTAAAGATTATATGGTCTCTGGCTTTCTTGATCGCGCCGAAAAAATCTTTGAACAGCTTGTAGAAGAACCCGATCACAAAGAGGGTGCTCTACAGCAGTTGGTTGCTATTTATCAGCAAACTCGAGAGTGGAACAAGGCTATTCATTACGGAAATATCCTAGTTAAGCTCGGTAAGAAGAAAATGAAGATGCGCGCGACCGTTGCACATTTCTGGTGTGAACTTGCGATGCAAGAGCAAGCCGATGGTAATCGCTCTAAAGCGCTTCAGAATTTCAAAAAGGCACTTTCTGAAGACCCTAAATGTGTTCGTGCTAGCATTGCTCTAGGCAAGTTCCACTTAGCGAACGAAGACTACCAAAAGACAATCGATTGTTTGGAGTCGGTACTCGAGCAAGATATCGACTTTATTAGTGAGGTGTTGCCAACCCTTGCTGAGTGTTACCACAAGCTTGGGCAAGAGGCTCAATTGGTCGAGTTCCTTAAAGCTTGTATTCAGAATAAAGCTGGTGTATCCGCTGAACTGATGCTCGCTCAATTGGTTGCTCACCATGAAGATGTTGGTTCTGCTCAAGAGCTACTAACAAAGCAGCTAGTCAAAAATCCAACCATGAAGGGTTTTTATCGATTAATCGATTATCACCTAGCGGAAGCAGAAGAAGGTCGTGCGAAAGACAGCTTAACCACACTTCAATCTATGGTTGGTGAACAACTTAAGGTTAAGCCTCATTATCGTTGTCGTCAGTGTGGTTTCTCAACACACTCAATGTATTGGCACTGCCCTTCATGTAAGGGGTGGGGAACGATCAAGCCTATTCGTGGGCTTGATGGTGAATAGATTTGTGGTCATTTTAAGACCAAATTATTAATTGCAGCTTTCGGGCTGCATTTTTATGACTGTTATTTATGGCCTGATTGGTATAAATATTTTGTAGAAAGTTAACTGCGTTAGGAGATGAAATGAACGACCAAAAAATCATTGTAGCATTGGATTATGATAACCAAGCGGATGCGTTAGCCTTTGTTGATCGTATTGACCCTGCATCCTGCCGTCTAAAAGTGGGCAAAGAGATGTTTACCTTGTTTGGTCCTGAATTTGTTCGTGAATTGCATAAACGTGGTTTCTCAGTATTTTTGGATCTTAAATTCCACGACATCCCGAACACATGTTCAAAAGCTGTGCGAGCTGCCGCGGAACTAGGCGTTTGGATGGTGAACGTACATGCAAGTGGTGGTGAGCGCATGATGACGGCGTCTCGCGAAATTTTGGAACCGTATGGTAAAGATCGTCCGTTACTAATTGGCGTGACAGTACTGACCAGTATGGAGCAATCTGACTTGGCGGGTATTGGTTTGGATCTTGAGCCACAGCAGCAGGTGATGCGCTTGGCATCTCTGACTAAAAACTCAGGCTTAGACGGCGTTGTATGTTCGGCACAAGAGGCTTCTTTACTGAAAGGTGCACTTGGCCAAGAGTTCAAGCTAGTAACTCCTGGTATTCGTCCTGTAGGTGCTGATGTTGGTGACCAGAAGAGAATCATGACGCCTTCTAAAGCGATTGAGTCAGGTTCTGACTACCTTGTTATCGGTCGCCCTATCACTCAAGCGATAGACCCTGCCGCTGTACTTGCAGAGATCAACGGTACGCTAGCTTAGGTTTGCATCAGAAAGCTATTCAAATAAGAAGGCCAGCAAATTGCTGGCCTTCTTATTTGTGTTCGAGGCCTTTTCATTTGTGTATGAGGCATTGAATTGGTCTGGACTTGAGTTATCTTGCCTAGTCTAAACCGGAGCGCCGCTATGGAACTTAAAGTCGCTGTCTTCTGAAGTGATAAGATCAGCTTCTACTTGCGCGAAATGAGCAATACGCTCTGAGATATCTTTCCCTGCGATCTGCTCTGCTAACTCAAGGTAATCTTGGTAATGACGAGCCTCTGAGCGAAGCAGAGACACGTAAAACTTCTCCATATCTTCTTCCAAGAATGGAGCTAATTTAGCGAAACGCTCACAAGAGCGAGCTTCGATAAACGCACCGATGATGAGCTTATCAACTAGAGCATCGGGTTCGTAAGTTTTGACTTGCTTGATTAAACCCTTAGCGTAGCGACCCGCTTCAATCGGTTGGTAAGTGACGCCTTTCTTAACCATCAATTCCATGACTTGGTAGAAATGATGCAGCTCTTCTTTGATCAGCAATACCATTTTATCGATCAGGTCAGCGCCGTAATTACAGCCTTCTTTCGCTGTAATTTGCTTTGATACGTTGCTTTTACCACGCAGAGACTCTAAGTCTCCGATACGACGGTAAGCAAATTGCTCGTAGGGCAAAATCCATTCATTCAGTTGCTTTGCGCTTTCTTTATCAACTGCGTACTTGCGGATAAGGAACAAAGCACTCTGTGCCGCCTTAAGCTCACAAAGCATGTGATCGCGTAGAATGATGTGAAGGTTTTCAGGCTTTTTGGCTTCATCGATCCATGAATCTGGCGTTTCAGCTTTAAGAAAAGAGTGGATTGGAGCTAATAATTCTTGATACATGGTCAGGGCAAGTTTGTTGATAATGCGAGATTTTATCACAGCTCAAGAGATCTCCCTATACAGAGAAAGGAAATTCAACAGCTACAAAAAAGGCCGCTAATTTAATGTAAATAAGCGGCCTTTAAGTATTGCGTTAGACAGTTACCATTTCTTCTTCTGACCGAAGAGGGCGTCCATGTCTTCGTCACGCTCTTTAGATTCGATCTGTTGTAAATCTTGCGCGTTTTTATCTTGGCGCTTCTGATCAAGATCGTTAAGCATCTGCTGAAGCTTTTCTTTCGCTTGAGTAGAGTATGAATCGTTCTTAGTTGCTAATGCGTCGATACCTTTACGCAGTAACTGAATTGCTGTGCCTGGTTGTCCTCGAGAAATCGAGTCGTTTGCACGCTTGATAACATTTTCGATGTTGATACGAATTTGAATCGTCTCTAAACGAGCGTTTTCAACCACATAAGCTTGAGTCTCGAAGCGGCCTTTATTGTGCTCGTTACGGACCGTATCACGTAGGCGCTTAACTAGCTTCAGCATCATGATCGCTTGTTTGTCACTGCTTGGAACGCGGAAGGTAGTACTTTCACCACCTTGGTAGTTCTCTTTAAGCTGAGTGATTTGTTGTTTTACGCTTTCAATGCGTTGGGCAAGCTGCTTGTTTTTGGGATCGAGCTGATACATGTTTTCTAACGCATCAAGAATTCGATTGTTTAAGCATATAAGAAGATCTTGGCTAAACGGCATGTGATGAGCATTACCAATCAACTCTTCTGTTCCGTCAATAATGGTTAGATAACGAGAAGCTTCCTGTTTCTTCGCTGTTTCTACCTTAACTTTGTATTGAAGCATGATGTTGTAGCCTAAAACCAACACCAAAAGAACGGCGACTAAGGCGATTATTAAACCAATATTCATATATTTGTGTCTGCTTGTTGTTTTCTATAGCTAACTTGAGAGGATACACGATTCCATTGTGTATCGGCACTCGTAAATTGCAATTTTTGATTATCTCTTGTTGAGCACAATCGGCAATCAAAACTTACCAACTAATGTATGAGAATGAGGTGTGGGTTGCAAAGCGTTAGTGATGTTTTTGTTTGTTAAGCTAGAAAAACTCATTATTTCTGTCATTTTGGTTCTCGAAGCGTTATAACTATTAATTATATTACACGAGATTATAAAGCTCTATTTGCAAATAAGTTAGCGCAGAAATGAGTAAAGGATTACGAGGTTAGATATGAAGTTACAGCAACTGAAGTACATTGTTGAGGTTCTAAACCATAACCTAAATGTTTCAGCGACAGCAGAGAGTTTGTATACATCTCAGCCCGGCATTAGTAAGCAAGTTAGGTTACTTGAAGACGAGCTAGGCATTCAGATTTTTGAACGTAGCGGTAAGCATTTAACTCAGGTTACACAAGCCGGTGAGGATATTATTCGTATCTCTCAAGAGATTTTGGCACGTGTAGAGAGTATTAAAGCAGTAGCGGGTGAGCACACTCATCCTGAGATGGGCACATTGAATATTTCAACCACTCATACTCAAGCTCGTTATGCGCTCCCTGATGTGATTAAAGGTTTCACGGCACGTTATCCAAAAGTGTCGCTTCACATGCACCAAGGTACACCAAGCCAGATGTCAGAAGCGGTCGCTAAAGGGACTGCGAACTTTGCGATTGCAACGGAAGCGCTGCACCTATATCAAGATGCAATTATGCTGCCTTGTTATCATTGGAACCGTTCGATAGTGGTAACGAAAGATCACCCTCTTGCACAGAAACGAAATATCTCGATTGAAGATCTTGCTGCTTATTCCCTCGTGACTTATGTATTTGGTTTTACTGGCCGTTCCGAGCTTGATACTGCATTCAACAAAGTAGGATTAACACCTCGAGTTGTATTTACCGCAACGGATGCAGACGTAATCAAAACTTATGTTCGTATGGGGATCGGAGTTGGTGTAATCGCAAGTATGGCGATTGACCACGAGCAGGATACAGATTTGGTTGCTATTGATGCGAGTCACCTATTTGGTGCTAGCACCACAAGCATTGGCTTTAGAAAAGGTACTTTCCTGCGTTCTTACATGTTTGATTTTATGGAGCGTTTTGCTCCGCACTTAACTCGTCCTGTGGTTGAACAAGCTATTTCTTTGAAATCGAATGAAGAAATCGAAGAGATGTTTAAAGACATCGACCTGCCTGTTCGCTAAGGGGCACAGTCTTTAATTCGATTCCTATTCGGCCTGTTTACAGGCCGTTTTCATTTGAACTCGGTTTTGGTTTATACCAATCGTAGTAAATAACTGGTCACCCTAACTTGTTAAAACGCTCGATAACGTTGTTAGAACTTTTGATTGCAGAATAAGTACTTATCGAAACGACTTGCCGAACAGAGCTGCCTTGTTCTCAAGCCTTTACCTGCGCTACTTCTGTTCACTGACTTTCCGTGATTGGTATTACTTACTGAAAGCCTGTCCCTATAGCCTCGATTTGTATCCTTCCTTTCCATTTCGGCCTCTTACCCCTACAATCCTCGCACCATAGGGGGAAGCATGCATTCACGATTTACAATACTCGACTCATTCTTGTTAGAGCACCAAGTCTATTGGCGTTCGGAGCCTTTTCATCTATGCCAAACTCACCATCAACCATGGAAAGATGTGAATCGCCCACTTGTCGATTGGTTAGAAAGTTTGAGTATTGAGCGCATTCAAACGTTAAAAGAGCAGCCTCAGCTTTTGGTCGAGGAACTGACTCGCTTCCTCCCTCGATTAGATGCTGCTAACCAAAATATCCAGTTTGATAATACGGCTTTGGTTGGATTAGACCTCCCTCGTGGTGCTGCTGGTGGTATTCCCGGCAGAAAGCTGCAACAAATCGTGGCGATGGGAGAGGCTGCACTTGAACACCATCACGGTAAAGAGTGGCTTGAATGGTGCTCTGGCAAAGGCTTTCTCGGTCGAATCTTATCTCAGCAGTCAGATCAAAAGGTCACTAGCTTTGAGTGGCAACAGTCACTGTGTGAAAGCGGGCAAAAGATTGCAGATGCTCAACATCTAGATATGAGCTTTGTTCAAGGTGACGCGTTTTCAAAAGATGCAGATCGGGTGTTTAACTCAAATCAACATGCTGTTGCTCTTCATGCTTGTGGCGACCTTCATGTTGAACTAGTGAAGAAATCTGTTTCACATGGGCTTCCTGCAGTGACCATTTCTCCTTGCTGCTACCATCTTATTCGTGGTGAAAACTACCAAGCCATGTCTTCCGTTGCGAAAAGCTCTGCATTAGCCCTAAGTAAAAGTGATTTAAGAATCCCGCTTCAAGAAACCGTCACTGGTGGTGAAAGAGTAAAGAGACATCGCCAACTAGAGATGAGTTATCGTTTGGGCTTCAGCAAACTGCTCAAAGCTGAACGTCATATCGACGAATACATTCCGGTGCCAAGCATAAAAAAATCAGAGCTATCTAAGGGTTTTGAATCATTCTGCCGCTGGGCATCTGAAGTTAAAAAAGTATCGCTGGGCTCAGACGTCGATTTTGATTTCTACTTAGCCCAAGGCGAGGCGCTTTTCTGGGAAATGGAGAAGTTGAGCTTAGTACAACAAGTCTTTAGACGCCCATTGGAGATATGGTTGGCCTTAGATCGTGTCATCTATCTGCAAGAACAAGGCTATGAAGCTTCGATTGAAGAGTTCTGTGAACGCAGTATTACGCCAAGAAACCTATTGATTCATGGGGTTAAAGTCGAGCGTTATCAGTAAACAGAACTGTGCGTGTTTTACGATCTAAACTCATAAACTCATAAACGCAAAGCAAAGTCATAAATGTAAAAAAGCCAGCGCGACATAATGTCGTACTGGCTTTTTGTTTAATGTGTATAAGTTAACTGAACGCTTCAACGAGAAGATTATTGCGTTCAGTTAGCTATTGCAGCATTAGTTAAACATTGCGATTGCTTCTGCAGGCGCTACGTATTCTAGGTCAAAGCTTTCAGCAACTTCTTTACAAGTTACTTTACCGTGAATAACGTTAAGACCTTCTAGGAAGCCTTCATCAGATAGAAGTGCTTCGCGGTAGCCTTTGTTCGCTAGCTTAACAATGTAAGGAAGTGTTGCATTGTTTAGTGCGTAAGTTGAAGTACGAGCAACGGCACCTGGCATGTTAGCAACACAGTAGTGAACTACGTCATCAACAATGTAAGTTGGATCTGCGTGAGTGGTTGCGTGTGAAGTTTCGAAACAACCACCTTGGTCGATTGCAACGTCAACAACAGCTGAACCTGGCTTCATCTTAGCGATGTGATCTTTTGTAACCAATTTAGGCGCTGCTGCACCTGGGATCAGTACTGCACCAATCACTAGGTCTGCTTCTAGAACATGCTTCTCGATAGCGTCTTCAGTAGAATAAACCACTTTTGCGCGACCTTGGAATTCTTCATCAAGACGACGAAGCGTATCTACGTTGCGATCAAGAATGGTTACGTCTGCGCGAAGGCCAACAGCCATACGTGCTGCGTTAGCACCCACAACACCGCCGCCAACAACAACAACTTTCGCTGGTTCAACACCAGGAACGCCGCCAAGAAGAAGGCCACAACCACCGTTAGATTTTTCTAGTGTTTGTGCACCTGCTTGAATAGACATGCGACCAGCGACTTCAGACATTGGTGCTAATAGTGGCAAGCGACCCATATTATCTGTTACAGTCTCATAGGCTACGCAGACAGCTTTGCTCTTGATTAGCTCTTCCGTTTGTGGAAAATCTGGTGCAAGGTGTAAATAGGTAAATAATATTTGCCCTTCACGAAGCATAGCTCGCTCGACAGCTTGAGGTTCTTTAACCTTTACAATCATCTCTGCTTTCGCGAAAACGTCAGCAGCAGTAGGAAGAATGGATGCGCCTACAGCGATGTAATCATCGTCTGAAAAACCGATACCAGTACCGGCATTGGTTTCAACAAAAACTTGGTGGCTATGTGAGATTAGTTCTCTCACGCTAGCTGGGGTCATACCAACGCGGTATTCGTGGTTCTTGATTTCCTTCGGTACGCCAATGATCATCCTGACTCCTCATTATATTATGGTTGTTTTATCTATGTGTAGGGTAATTCTGTCGAATTAATATCTAGTATAGATAGGTTCAGATAGAATTTGATACCGAATATTAAAAAGTTGTAGTATATTTTTTTGCAAGGAAGTAATAAGGTGGAATAAAAAATGGCAGACAATTATAAGAAGCCGTCCAAGGAACTAGATCGTATTGACCGCAACATTCTTAATGAGTTGCAAAAAGACGGTCGTATCTCAAACGTTGAACTCTCAAAACGAGTAGGACTTTCTCCCACTCCATGTCTTGAGCGTGTTCGTCGTTTAGAACGTCAAGGTTACATTACTGGGTACACAGCGTTGCTGAACCCACAGTATCTTGATGCTTCACTTTTAGTGTTTGTTGAAATTACGTTGAACCGTGGTGCTCCAGATGTGTTCGAACAATTCAACACCGCTGTGCAGAAACTGGATGACATCCAAGAGTGTCATTTAGTGTCGGGTGATTTTGACTATCTTCTAAAAACACGTGTATCGGATATGGGTGCTTACCGTAAGCTACTGGGTGATACGTTACTTCGTCTACCGGGCGTAAACGACACTCGAACTTACGTTGTAATGGAAGAAGTGAAACAAACCAATCAACTTGTGATTAAAACTCGTTAGTCACAATTGGTGAAATGAAAGAAAGCGGACATTTGTTCCGCTTTCTTGCTTTCTGGAATTGGGTTTTTCTGTTTGATATGGTTAAATCAACAGTAGTTTCATTGAAACGGGCGGCTTTGGTCGCTCGAGATGTTTTATTCCGTTTAATTATTAAGTTGGTTTATGTTCAAGCAGAGCAGTAATAAAGTAGAAACAATCATTAAAACGAGTGAAGAGCCTCAGTCTCCTCGTTTGAATGGTTCTCAACGTCTAAAAGAGTGCAGCCTGATTATGGGTGTTCTCTTCTCTATTCTACTTGCCGTTGCGTTATTAACTTTTAGTCCTGCAGACCCATCATGGTCGCAAACGGCGTGGGGTGGTGACATTCAAAATGCGGGTGGCTACCTAGGTGCATGGTTGGCGGATACGCTTTTCTTTGTGTTTGGTTCTTTGGCTTACCCTTTACCTATCTTGGTAACGGTTGCTGCGTGGGTATTATTCCGTAAACGTAATGAAGACGAGCAGATCGATTTCATGCTGTGGGGCACTCGCTTACTTGGCCTTACTGTCCTTATTCTTACTAGTTGCGGTCTAGCCGATATCAACTTTGACGACATTTGGTACTTTTCGTCAGGTGGCGTCGTGGGGGATGTACTAACAAGCCTTGCGCTTCCCACGTTAAATGTTCTCGGTAGTACGCTGGTTCTTCTTTTCTTATGGGGAGCTGGCTTGACGCTATTAACCGGAATTTCTTGGTTAAGTATTGTGGAATGGCTAGGCGAATGTGCCATTAAATTTTTTACATCTGCTGTTAATAAGGCTCGTGGCCAAGATCAAGAGCTACTTGAGCCTGAATTGAAAGAATCGACAGACAGAGATTCTCTAACAGAACGTCATCAAAATCCGACTTTCCGTGATGTCCCTGCGTTAGAAGACAATCTTATCGAAGGTAAGGCTATAGAAGGGTATAAAGAAGCAGAACAAGATCAGATCGACCCAGCGATGAGCTTCTCTGCGACCAACGACTCTTCAGACACTAGCGTCAATGCGTTGGACAACAGTGCAACGTCGAAGCGTCATTACAATATCCATATGCCAGTAGAGGCTCCAGCTAAGCCAGAGGTTTCTACTTATGAAGCACCGCAAGTTCAACCTGAAATTCAACCAGAGCAACCTATCTCTGTCGCTCCTGTTTACCACGCGCCAGAAGAACCTTTAGAAGAAGGTATTGAGCGCTCGAAGCAGTTGAATGCGACGATAGAGCAGCTAGAAAATGCCGCTATGTATGAAGATGATCTTGCTGAGCAAGATCAGACTGATGCTCACGAATCTCAGGCTGCGTACCAACAATACATGCAGAACGACCAACCAGAAGTTGTCCCTACTGATATTGGCCTTGAAAGTGCTGAGTCAGCAGTCGATAGCACTTTAGAAGTTGATCGCACTCCAGAAGTTGAGAGCGAATTCGATACGGAAGATGTTCAACCTGAATCGTTATACGCTTCGCCAATGGGCGAACCAGAAGAACCAAGCGAACACGATTTCTCAGTACAAGCATCACCGTTTGATGTGGCTGAAGAACAAAGTTATGAGCAGCCTTCAGAATTCGAGTCTGTATCGACTGAAGAAGATAATGCAGAGCAACCTGAGTCTTTAATTAACCAACAGAATAATTCAGAATTTGAGCAATCAAACGAACAAACTCAAGAGCCAACGGTTGATCTTCCTTGGGAACAGG
This sequence comes from Vibrio sp. QJM3NY_27, assembly GCF_057785955.1. Classification (NCBI taxonomy): domain Bacteria; kingdom Pseudomonadati; phylum Pseudomonadota; class Gammaproteobacteria; order Vibrionales; family Vibrionaceae; genus Vibrio; species Vibrio sp. QJM3NY_27. Next base: position 1,197,711 of record NZ_CM173511.1, read on the forward strand.
TAACAGAAGAAGAGCCTCTTCACCAAGATCAAGATGTTGCAGCCTTCCAAAGCCTTGTCTCTGAGGCACAAGCGAACATGGCGGCGACACAAAACCCGTTCCTGGTACAGCAAGATGTTAACTTACCGAAACCGGCCGAACCATTGCCAACGCTTGAGTTGTTGTTCCACCCTGAAAAACGCGAAACCTTTATTGACCGCGATGCACTAGAGGCGATCGCTCGTCTTGTTGAATCGAAGCTAGCGGACTACAAGATCAAAGCTGATGTGGTTGATATTTTCCCAGGTCCTGTCATCACTCGATTTGAACTCGATCTGGCTCCGGGCGTCAAAGTAAGCCGTATTTCTGGCCTTTCTATGGACTTAGCTCGTTCGCTTTCTGCATTGGCAGTACGTGTCGTCGAGGTAATACCGGGTAAACCTTATGTTGGTTTAGAATTGCCGAACATGAGCCGTCAAACCGTATTCTTCTCCGATGTGGTGGGCAGCCCTCAGTTCCAAGAAGCGAAGTCACCAACGACCGTTGTTCTAGGGCAAGATATTGCTGGTGAAGCGGTTATTGCTGACCTATCGAAGATGCCACATGTTCTGGTTGCAGGTACAACCGGTTCTGGTAAGTCTGTCGGTGTAAACGTGATGATATTGAGTATGCTTTACAAGGCATCACCAGAAGATGTTCGCTTCATCATGATCGACCCGAAAATGTTGGAATTATCTATCTATGAAGGTATTCCACATCTGTTGTCTGAAGTTGTGACTGACATGAAAGATGCATCTAACGCCCTTCGTTGGTGTGTAGGTGAAATGGAACGTCGTTACAAACTGATGTCGGCTCTAGGTGTTCGTAACATCAAAGGCTACAACGACAAGTTGAAGATGGCCGCGGAAGCGGGTCACCCAATCCATGACCCACTATGGAAGCCGGGCGACAGCATGGACCCTGAAGCACCATTGTTGGAAAAACTGCCTTATATTGTGGTTGTCGTCGATGAATTCGCTGATTTAATTATGGTAGTCGGTAAGAAAGTGGAAGAACTGATTGCACGTTTGGCGCAGAAAGCGCGTGCGGCTGGTGTTCACTTGATCTTAGCCACTCAACGTCCTTCGGTGGATGTTATTACTGGTCTTATTAAAGCAAACATCCCAACACGTGTTGCCTTTACGGTATCAACCAAAACAGATTCAAGAACTATTCTTGACCAAGGTGGTGCAGAATCATTATTGGGTATGGGTGATATGTTGTACTTACCACCGGGTTCAAGCCACACAACTCGTGTACACGGTGCGTTTGCATCTGATGATGATGTACACGCGGTAGTGAACAACTGGAAAGCACGCGGTAAGCCAAACTATATTGAAGAGATTACGAACGGCGACCAAACCCCGGAAACACTGTTACCGGGTGAGAAGATGGAAGGCGATGAAGAAGTCGATCCACTGTTTGATCAAGTGGTAGAACACGTTGTCCATTCACGTCGTGGTTCAGTTTCTGGCGTGCAACGTCGATTCAAGATTGGCTACAACCGCGCGGCACGAATTGTTGAGCAGCTTGAAGCTCAAGGCATTGTGAGTACTCCGGGCCATAACGGTAACCGTGAAGTCTTAGCGCCAGCGCCACCAAAAGATTAGTTCCATTCGGAACTCATAACTATTAAGTCGGTCAAATCGAAAATATGACCGACTTATGTTCTAACAGGATTATTGATGAAAAAAGTATTCGCACTTTTATTTATGAGCTTTTCAGTATTGGCTTCTCCGAAAGAAGAACTGAGTAGCCGCTTGTCATTGAATGCAGGTTTTAGCGCCGACTTTAAACAAGTCGTGACTAGCCCTGATGGTGATGTTGTTATGGAAGGCGAGGGCACGGTTGAGATTGCACGCCCAAGCTTATTCCGTTGGGAAACGACTTTCCCTGATGAAAACGTGTTGGTATCTGATGGTCAAAGCTTGTGGTACTACAGCCCGTTCATTGAGCAGGTTAGTATTTACTGGCAAGAGCAAGCAACATCACAAACACCTTTTGTCTTGCTGACTCGTAACCAAGAAAGCGATTGGGACAACTACAATGTCGCACAAACGGGTAACCAATTTACGCTAACGCCAACAGCTGTGGATTCTAATCAGGGCGATTTCCAGATTAAGATCACTGAAAAGGGCATTGTTCAGGGCTTTAACGTGATTGAACAAGACGGTCAGAAAGGTGAGTTTACCTTTAGCAATGTTGACTTAGGTAAACCTGCAGCAGACCGCTTTACTTTTGTGGCACCGGAAGGTGTCGAGGTCGACGACCAAAGAAACTGATCTAATGAAGCAGATCATTTGGTAGTACGTCGATAGGCACAGATGCCATCAACGAATCAAGAGATTGCAATTGAGTAATTACAGCTTAGATTTTGCGGGGGACGAAGATTTTCGTCCCCTTGCTGCTCGTATGAGACCTGAAACTGTCGAACAGTACATCGGTCAGCAGCATATATTAGGCCCAGGTAAACCACTTCGTAGAGCGTTGGAAGCGGGCCATATTCACTCGATGATTTTATGGGGGCCTCCGGGCACCGGTAAAACCACGTTAGCCGAAGTAGCAGCAAACTATGCCAATGCTGAAGTTGAGCGCGTATCGGCGGTAACTTCGGGCGTAAAAGACATTCGTATCGCGATTGAAAAAGCGCGTGAAAACAAACAAGCAGGGCGTAGAACGATTCTATTTGTGGACGAAGTCCATCGCTTTAACAAAAGTCAGCAAGATGCGTTCTTACCTCATATCGAAGATGGCACGGTTACGTTTATCGGCGCGACCACAGAAAATCCATCCTTTGAATTGAACAACGCTTTGTTGTCACGTGCGCGTGTTTACAAGCTGACTTCGCTTAATACCGATGATATTTCTCTCGTTATTCGCCAGGCTATTGAAGATAAACAGCGCGGTCTGGGTGATGTGACGGCTGATTTTGCTGATAACGTCTTAGATCGCCTCGCTGAACTGGTCAACGGTGACGCACGTATGTCGCTCAACTATCTTGAGCTGCTGTATGACATGGCAGAAGACAACGACAAAGGCGAGAAAGCGATAACGTTACAGTTGCTGGCTGAGGTAGCAGGGGAGAAAGTCGCTCGCTTTGATAATAAGGGCGATATTTGGTACGACTTGATCTCCGCTGTTCACAAATCGATTCGCGGTTCAAACCCTGATGCAGCGTTGTATTGGTCAGCAAGAATGATTGCTGCGGGTTGTGATCCTTTGTATATCGTAAGACGTTTGCTGGCGATTGCTTCTGAAGATATTGGCAACGCTGACCCAAGAGCAATGCAGGTCGCAATGTCCGCTTGGGACTGCTTCACTCGAATTGGTCCTGCCGAAGGGGAGCGTGCTATTGCACAGGCGGTTGTTTATCTCGCGTGTGCACCAAAGAGTAACGCCGTTTACACCGCTTGGAAGCAAGCGTTAACGGATGCACACAATCTGCCTGAGTATGAAGTTCCTCATCACTTACGAAATGCACCCACAACTTTGATGAAGGACATGGGCTACGGGCAAGAATACCGTTATGCTCATGACGAACCTGGTGCCTACGCAGCTGGCGAAAAGTATTTGCCCCCTGAAATGGGAGAGAAGCAATACTATTTCCCAACAAAACGAGGCTTAGAGACTAAAATTGGCGAGAAGCTAGATTATCTGGCGGATTTGGACGCAAAAAGCCCACAAAAACGCTATGAAAAGTAGTCTTTTTTGGATATCGTTACCTAGTCATAAAAATTCAATTAAATCGTTTGAAATTGGTCGAAATAGCACCAATTTTAGGGGTTTAGCAGTGATTCAGTAGCAATCTACTGAATATTCAAATAACTAAAGCATAGGATTAGCAATGCTGGATTCTAAATTACTTCGAGCTGAGCTGGATGAAACAGCGGCAAAATTAGCACGTCGAGGCTTCACCCTTGATGTAGAGACAATTCGTGAACTTGAAGAAAAACGTAAGTCCCTTCAGATGAAAACTGAAGAGCTGCAAGCGTTACGTAACTCTCGATCGAAGTCCATTGGTCAAGCGAAAGCAAAAGGCGACCATGAAGAAGCTGAGCGTATCCTTGCTGAAGTAGGCAACTTAGGCGCAGAACTAGACCAAGCTAAAGTAACATTGGCTGAGCTTCAATCTGAGCTAGAAACGATCACAATGTCGATTCCTAACCTACCTGACGCAGAAGTGCCAGACGGTAAAGATGAAGACGACAACGTAGAAGTTTCTCGTTGGGGTCAACCTAAGACTTACGACTTCGAAGTGAAAGATCACGTGGATCTAGGCGAAATGTCTGGCGGTCTTGATTTTGCTAGCGCAGTTAAAATTTCTGGTTCTCGTTTCATCGTGATGAAAGGCAAATTCGCACGTCTACACCGTGCTATTGCTCAGTTCATGCTGGACCTTCACACTGATGAACACGGCTACACAGAAATGTACGTACCGTACCTAGTGAACCACGATAGCCTATACGGTACTGGTCAACTTCCTAAGTTCGGCGAAGACTTGTTCCACACAAGCCCGCTAACTGAGCAAGTAAGTGATGTACCTCTTAAGACGCTATCGCTTATCCCTACTGCAGAAGTACCGGTAACGAACATGGTTCGTGACACGATTACTGATGAAGCTGAACTGCCACTTAAGATGACAGCTCACACTCCATGTTTCCGTTCTGAAGCGGGTTCTTACGGTCGTGACACTCGTGGTCTTATCCGTATGCACCAATTCGACAAAGTTGAATTAGTACAAATTACTAAGCCAGAAGACTCAATGGCAGCGCTTGAAGAGCTAACAGGTCACGCTGAGAAAGTACTTCAACTTCTAGAGCTTCCTTACCGTAAAGTGATTCTATGTACTGGTGACATGGGCTTCGGTTCTGCGAAAACTTACGACTTAGAAGTATGGGTTCCAGCACAAGAGACTTACCGTGAAATTTCTTCTTGTTCAAACATGTGGGATTTCCAAGCGCGTCGTATGCAAGCTCGTTTCCGTCGTAAAGGCGAGAAGAAACCTGAACTTGTACACACACTAAACGGTTCTGGTCTTGCTGTTGGTCGTACTATGGTTGCTATCCTTGAGAACAACCAAGAAGCTGACGGCCGTATTGCTATCCCAACAGTACTTCAACCATACATGGGCGGCGTAACGCACATCGGTTAATCAGTTAAACTGTTATACGAAAACCCAGTCAATCGGCTGGGTTTTTTATTATCTGTTACACCGGAAAGTAGCGAGTCGAGGACCAATTTCATTACTCATTTGTAATAGTGTTTCTCTAATTTTGGTTATTATTACATCACTAAAAAATGGTTATAATGCGTTCTTACCGCGGTAGGTACAAATTTTCTCATGCAATTACAGAGGAGGACTTATGGCCGTAGGATGGGCAGGTGACGATAGCGTCAGTCAGCAAATTCAAAATACCATTGATGATGAGATCTCTCGTGTAAGAGGGAACATTCAAAGTGGGGAAAGCTTGCATTATTGTGACGAGTGCGGTGATGAGATATCAGAAAAGAGACGGCTAGCGATTAAAGGCGTGCGTTTCTGTATTGGATGCCAGTCCATGTTTGAACACGTTGCGCATCGTCACTCATTGTTCAATCGCAGAGCAAGTAAAGACAGCCAACTTCGTTAGAAGGCAGTCGCTCTCTATTGTCGATAATAATGAACCGACCTCTCCTTAACTTCAATATTGCAGATAGCAAATGAACCAGTAAGGAGAGGTAATAGCTTTGTCTTCTATTTAAAGCAGTGGCGATCTTTTAATGCGCAATTAATAGCGGAAACAAGTTTCTCGATGTGCTCAGGCTTGCTAATGAAGGGAGGCATCATATAAATCAATTTGCCAAACGGGCGTATCCAAACGCCTTGCTCTACAAAGTGAGCTTGGATGGTTTCCATATCCACAGGCGTGTGAGTCTCAACAACGCCAATAGCCCCTAACCAACGCACGTCTTTAACCAGTTCATGCTCTCGCAACGGTGGTAGCAACTCAGAAAAGAGTTGTTCAATCTGTTGAGTCTGAATTTTCCAATGGCCTTGCTCGATGATGGATAAACTTGCCGCACCGACTGCGCAAGCCAATGGGTTGCCCATAAAGGTTGGCCCATGCATAAAGCAACCTGCTTCACCGCTACATACGGTGTCTGCGACTTCTTTGCTCGCAAGCGTCGCTGACAGCGTCATATAGCCACCAGTTAGCGCTTTACCTACGCATAGAATGTCCGGTTGAACACCGGCATGCTCACAGGCAAACAGTTTCCCAGTGCGGCCAAACCCGGTCGCAATCTCATCCAAGATAAGTAATACGTTGAATTCATCACACAGTAAGCGAACCTGTTTTAAGAACTCAGGGTGGTATATGCGCATGCCGCCAGCACCTTGAACTATTGGCTCTAAGATCACGGCTGCAACCTCTTCATGATGGGTTGTGAGTTTCTCTCGAAAGCTATTGATGTCACTTGAATTCCACTCATCCCAAAAGCCAGTTTTTGGCGAATCAGCGAAAATATGCTCAGGCAAAAAGCCTTTGTAAAGGCTATGCATCGAGTTATCCGGATCGGTCACTGACATCGCCGCGAAGGTATCACCGTGGTAACCATCTCTTAGCGTTAGGAACTTTGAACGAGGTTGCCCTTTAGCATGCCAGTATTGCAGTGCCATCTTAAGGCTAACTTCTACGGCCACTGAACCTGAATCAGCCAAGAATACGTGTTCTAGATTACTTGGCGCTAGATTCAACAACTTTTTACACAAATCGATAGCTGGCTGGTGGGTGATACCACCAAACATAACGTGTGAAACCTTATCGATTTGGCTGTGAGCTGCAGCATTGAGCTCTGGATGATTGTAGCCGTGGATGGTTGACCACCAAGATGACATACCATCAATAATTCGCTTTCCGCCTTCTAATTCTAGGTAAACACCGTCTGCGTTGGTGACTGGGTAGCAGGTCAGAGGTGTTAACGTTGATGTGTAAGGATGCCAGATATGCTGGCGATCAAAGGCGAGATCCATAGTAACTTCCATTTTTGATGTGATTAAAAAATAACCAGATGTAAACTTTTGATATTATCAATGTGTTGACAGTCTAAAGCTTGTCGGTAGACTAGCCAAGCATAAATGCAATCTCTATTAATAGAGATGCAACATCAAATAATAAAAAAGGATCGACACGTGGAAGTTCGTCATGACTGGACAGTTGCTGAAGTAACAGCACTGCTTGAAAAACCGTTTATGGATTTAATGTTTGAAGCTCAAGTCGTTCATAGACGGTACCAAGAGCAAAACCACGTGCAAGTGAGTACGCTTTTATCGATAAAGACGGGTGCTTGTCCTGAAGATTGTAAGTACTGTCCTCAAAGTGCTCACTACCGAACGGATGTCGACAAAGAACGCTTAATGGAAGTCGAGCGTGTTTTGGATGCTGCGCTAAAAGCCAAGAATGCGGGCTCAACTCGCTTTTGTATGGGCGCTGCATGGAAAAACCCGAAAGAGCGCGATATGCCTCACCTTACCGACATGATCAAAGGTGTGAAAGGCATGGGCTTGGAAACCTGTATGACACTGGGCATGTTAACGCCCGATCAAGCGGGTGAACTAGCGGGTGCGGGTTTAGATTACTACAACCATAACCTTGATACGTCTCCTGAGTTCTACGGCAGCATCATTACTACTCGTACTTACCAAGATCGTTTAGATACTTTATCTCATGTACGTGATGCGGGTATGAAGATTTGTTCTGGTGGCATTATTGGTATGGGTGAAAGCACCAATGACCGTGCAGGTCTACTTGTAGAACTAGCTAACCTTCCTGTACACCCTGAAAGTGTGCCAATCAACATGCTCGTAAAAGTGAAAGGCACACCGATGGAAAACGTTGATGATGTTGAGTCTTTCGATTTTATCAAACTGATTGCCATTGCTCGTATCATGATGCCAATGTCTGCGGTTCGTCTATCAGCGGGCCGTGAGAACATGAATGAACAGATGCAAGCGATGTGTTTCATGGCGGGCGCGAATTCTATCTTCTACGGTTGTAAGCTACTGACTACGCCAAACCCAGACGAAGACACGGATATGCAGCTGTTTAAGAAGCTGGGTATCAACAGCCAACAGGTCGCTCAAAAACCTGACGAAATTCAAGAAAATGAACTGTTAGATCAAGTGGTGGAGCGCGTTGCTGCTCGTCCAACGAAAGATGACATGTTCTACGATGCCACTGTTTAAATCTCGCATCAAAAGAGCCCTTGCTCATCGCCGTGAGCAAGGGTTAACTCGTCAACTTAAGGTACTCGAAAACAGCAATAGCTCTTTGCTTAATAGTGAAGGTTCTCGCTTTATTAACTTTTCGAGTAATGATTACCTAGGGTTGGCAAACGATCCTGAACTGGTTGATGCATGGCAAACCGGACTTTCCCAATATGGTGCCGGCAGTGCTGCATCGCCATTGGTCACGGGTTTTAGTCCTGCTCATAAAAATTTAGAGGCTCAGCTGTGCGAATGGCTTGGCTTTGAACGTGCCATTCTATTTAGTTCTGGTTTCAGTGCTAACCAAGCCTTGTTGTTTTCTCTGCTCGAAAAAGACGACTCTCTGTTGCAAGACAAACTTAACCACGCCTCCTTGATGGAAGCGGGGATGCTCTCACCTGCAACTATGAAACGCTTTAAGCACAACGACACGCAGCATTTAGAGTCTTTACTAAGCCGCTCTCCACAATCGTTAGTCGTGACTGAAGGTGTGTTCAGCATGGATGGTGACCAAGCGCCTCTCAGCCAGATATCTACCCTGACAAATCAATACGACAGTTGGTTGGCGGTTGATGATGCTCACGGTATCGGCGTGTTAGGTGATAAAGGGGCAGGGAGCTGCAGTGCGGCACAAATCTCACCCGATATTTTGGTGGTGACCTTTGGTAAAGCATTTGGTCTTTCAGGTGCTGCGATTCTTTGTTCGTCAGAAGTGGGTGATTACTTAACTCAGTTTGCTCGTCATCATGTGTATTCGACGGCGATGCCACCTTCACAAGCGGTGGCTTTGTCTCATGCGTGTCAGATGATTCAGACGCAAGAGTGGCGTCGAGAGAAGTTAACTGAGTTAGGAGCTCTCTATAAAGAGCAGATGAGTGGTGTAACAGGTTTCATTGATACTCAGACTCCGATTAAGCCGTTTGTGATTGGCGATGCTCAAGCTGCATTATCTATAGCGGAAGAATTGAAGCGTAACCAAGTTTGGGTCACGGCGATAAGGCCACCAACCGTTCCGACAGGGACTGCTCGTTTACGAATTACGTTAACGGCCAATCACAGTCAGGAACAGATTCTTCAGTTAACTGATTCGTTGCTTCAAGCAATAGAGCGAAGCAACGACTCTGGAAGCCAACCAAGCATAGAACCAAGCTTTGAATTAAAGAAAGAGGCTCAGTAAATGTCACAAGAAGCAGTAGTGCATAATTACGTAGGCCACGATAAGAGTGCGATTGCCGAAGCCTTCGGTAAAGCAGCGACAACGTATGACAAACACGCTGAATTTCAGCGCGATGTCGGCCACCGACTCCTAGACGAGCTACCGAGAGACCTCTCTGGCTTAAAGGTGCTCGATTTAGGTTGTGGTACTGGTTACTTCTCTGAGCAGATGGTAAAGCGTGGTGCTGAAGTGGTGTGTGCTGATCTTTCTGTTGGAATGTTAGAAAGGGCAGAGCAGCGCTGTGGTGCATCGGTTTCTTTATATCAACAAGCCGATGCTGAACAATTGCCGTTTGAAGATGGGTGTTTTGACATCGTTTTTTCAAGCTTAGCGTTGCAATGGTGCGATGATTTATCCTCACCTTTAAAAGAGATGAAGCGCGTTGTAGCGGTTGGCGGACGTGTGATTTTCTCAACTTTGCTTGATGGGTCACTGTTTGAACTGGAAAAATCATGGTCCAAAATTGACGCACATCAACACGTTAACCATTTTATTACAATCAATCAGGTAAAAATTGCGTTAGCGCAATCTAGCTGTACTGCTCATCAACTAGACTTGCCCACCATCACCGTTTGGTACGACACTGCGTTTGAACTGATGCGCGACCTTAAAGGTATCGGCGCTAATCACGTAAGTGGTCGCTCACAAGGTTTAACAAGTCGCCGCATGTTGCAGCTTGTTGAACGGGAATATCGAGAGTTTAAAAACCATCAAGGTTTCTTACCAGCAACATATCAAGTTTGTTTAGGGGTTATTCAATTATGATTGATGCATTATTCATTGCAGGTACGGATACCGAAGTGGGAAAAACTGTGGTTTCAAAAGCGATTCTTCAAGCTTTGGCCGCACAGGATTTATCAACAATTGGTTATAAACCAGTTGCTGCAGGGTGTGAACAATACCCAGAAGGGTTACGTAACAGTGATGCATTGCACCTTCAAGAAGCTGCGACGCAAGATGTTGCTTACGAAGACGTTAACCCGTATGCATTGTTGCTACCATCATCGCCTCACATCGCGGCAAAGCATGACGGTGTCGTGGTTGATGAAGCGGTATTATCAGCGAAGCTAGAACAGCATAAGCAAAACTCTGACATCGTTTTAGTTGAAGGTGCTGGTGGTTGGCGTGTACCCGTTTCAGATGACGAATACTTATCTAGTTGGGTAAAGAAAGAGCAGCTTCCAGTTGTCCTAACTGTTGGTATTAAGCTGGGTTGTTTAAGCCACGCTCTGTTAACTGCTGAAGCGATTCGTGCAGATGGTCTAAACCTAGTAGGTTGGGTAGCGAACCGCATTAATCCAGGCACTGAACATTATGCTGATATTATTGCGATGCTTGAAGACAAGCTAGGTGCGCCGAAGTTAGGTGAAATCCCTTACGTACCAAGAGCAAAGTCTAAGAACATTGGTAAGTACATTGATGTGCAGCCTTTGCTTGCGCTTTAATTCTCACCTTGTGTACTAAATAAGAAAAGGGCTGCGATTGCAGCCCTTTTGCTATTTTAAGCCTTTAGACCATACGTTTGTAAAAACGGGTCTTTTGAACAAGTTTGGGATTAATGTTCTTTTGTCAGTCCCATTAATGCTTGTTGCGTTTCTGTGATTTTTGTCTGTGCCGTTTGTGGTGTTAGGATCCCAATCTGCTTTTTTGCTTCTTCTTCAGTAATCCCTAGGTGACAGCACAGTAAATCGATAGCCATTTGAGTGTTAGTACCTTCAACCATGATTCTTCCCTTTTTGTACATGGACTAGCCAATAAATCATCTGAGGTCACTGTAAACGGATTGTTATATCGACACCATACGACTTAGGTCTAATAGACCGTGATTAACTCATCTACAATCTCGTAATCAAATGTTGCAATTTAATGCTTAACCTTGTTTTCTTAATCTAAGACTATATGTATAAGTAAGTATAAGTCTTCAAGGTTGGAATCTATTGCTGTCTGCCTTGTCTATAACAATAAGTTTTATAAAAACAGCTTTCATGCGGAGATAAGTAATGAAGCGAGTAATGTTGTTCCTTGCAACCAACCTTGCGGTTGTATTGGTACTAAGTGTTGTTCTTAATATTGTATATGCAGTCACAGGTATGCAACCAGGAAGCCTTTCAGGCTTGTTGTTAATGGCTGCGGTGTTTGGTTTTGGCGGCTCATTCATCTCATTAATGATGTCAAAGAAAATGGCGCTACGCTCAGTAGGCGGCATGGTCATTGAAAGCCCACGTAACGAAACAGAACATTGGTTGATGGAGACGGTAAGCCGTCAATCTCAACAAGTTGGTATTGGTATGCCAACAGTGGCGATCTACGACTCGCCAGACATCAACGCATTCGCGACGGGTGCTAAGCGTGACGATTCATTGGTCGCAGTATCAACAGGTCTGCTGCACAACATGACGCGTGATGAAGCTGAAGCAGTATTAGCGCATGAAGTGAGCCACATCGCGAACGGCGATATGGTGACCATGACGTTAATGCAAGGTGTAGTGAACACGTTCGTTATCTTCCTATCTCGTTTCATCGCCAACATTGTTGCGTCGAATGACAACGAAGAAGAGGGCGGCAGCAACATGATGGTGTACTTCGGTGTGTCTATGGTGTTGGAATTGGTATTTGGTTTCTTAGCAAGCTTCATTACGATGTGGTACAGCCGTCATCGTGAATTCCATGCCGATGCAGGTGCAGCGAACCTAGTGGGTAAAGAGAAGATGATTGCAGCGCTAGAGCGTCTAAAGGTGAGCCATGAGCCACAACTAGAAGGTTCTATGATGGCATTTGGTATCAATGGTAAGAAGTCTCTAACAGAGCTTCTAATGAGCCACCCACCGCTAGATAAGCGTATTGCGTCTTTACGTAACATGTAATTTCTAACACAAGCTGCTGTCGTTAAGTGGCAATATGTATTCTAAAGGCTTCCTTCGGGAGGCCTTTTTTGATCTTGGCATTTAAGGATGTTTGTCTAATGTGGCTTGCAGTATTTGAATGGGGGAGGTGAGTAGGACAAGTCAGGTTTGATTGACGACTGTTGTTTACTTAGGGACTACTGTTCGAGACATTTGTTCTACGCAACAAAAAGGCTTCCACATGGGAAGCCTTAGTCTATTCTGTGATTCGAACTTCGAATTTTACAGCTTGTCAGTTAGCTCGATTGCTTGACCGATGTAGTTCGCTGGCGTCATCTCTTTTAGACGTACTTTCTCGTCTGCAGGGATTTCAAGACCATCGATGAATGCACGCATGCCTTCGCCATCTACACGTTTACCACGAGTTAGCTCTTTTAGCTTCTCGTATGGCTTCTCGATGCCGTAACGACGCATTACTGTTTGTACTGGTTCAGCCAATACTTCCCAGTTTTTGTCTAGTTCAGCAAGTAGCGCAGCACGGTTAACTTCTAGCTTGCTAATACCTTTCAGAGTCGAAGTGTATGCAATGATTGCGTAGCCAACACCCACACCTAAGTTACGAAGAACTGTAGAGTCAGTAAGGTCACGCTGCCAGCGAGAAACTGGAAGTTTTTGTGCTAGGTGGCTAAATACTGCGTTCGCTAGACCAAGGTTGCCTTCAGAGTTTTCGAAGTCAATTGGGTTAACTTTATGCGGCATTGTAGAAGAACCGATTTCGCCAGCAATAGTCTTCTGCTTGAAGTGACCAAGAGCGATGTAGCCCCAAACGTCACGGTCGAAGTCAAGAAGGATAGTATTGAAACGAGCAACAGCATCAAATAACTCAGCGATGTAATCGTGAGGTTCGATTTGAGTTGTGTACGGGTTCCAAGTTACGCCAAGAGATTCAGTGATGAACTCTTCGCTGAACTGGTGCCATTCAACTTCTGGGTATGCAGAAAGGTGTGCGTTGTAGTTACCTACAGCACCGTTGATTTTCGCTAGGATCTCAACGTTTTCGATTTGCTTGTATTGACGTTCCATACGGTACGCAACGTTAGCCATCTCTTTACCCATAGTAGAAGGAGAAGCAGGCTGACCGTGTGTACGAGACAGTAATGGAATGTCACGGTACTCGTTCGCAAGCGCTTTGATAGCTTCAATTACGTTACGGATTTCTGGAAGAATCACGGTATCACGAGCTTCTTTAAGCATAAGCGCGTGAGAGGTGTTGTTGATGTCTTCAGAAGTACATGCAAAGTGAATAAATTCGTTTACAGCGTGAAGTTCAGGAACGCCAGCAACTTTCTCTTTCAAGAAGTACTCAACCGCTTTAACGTCGTGGTTAGTCGTGCGCTCGATCTCTTTGATACGTAGAGCATCTTCTTCACTGAAGTTAGCAGCTAGTTCATCAAGAAACTGGTTAGCTTCTGCACTGAACGCTGGTACTTCTTTGATTGCATCTGTAGCTGCAAGCTTTTGTAACCAACGAACTTCAACGATAGAGCGGTACTTTAGTAGGCCAAACTCACTAAAGATGCTGCGTAATGCAACAGTCTTGCTTCCGTAACGGCCGTCTACTGGTGAAACAGCAGTCAATGCTGACAGTTCCATGGTGTTCTCCTGAATTGAGTTTTCTAAATTTTGAGAGGTTTATACCAGTAACAATCTCAATTGTCACGCATATTGCGCAATCGTTTGCGCGAGAATTGTATTGGTACAAAAAACAAGCTCGCGACGAGGCGCGAGCTAATAAATTACATGCGAGCTAGCAGGATTTGAGCCTGCTCGATCATTTTTTTGCGACCGAAGATAAGGTGACGACGTTTGCCGCCAACCTGACGCCATAACACAGCGCTTCGAATTCCTGATAGCAGCAGAGCACGAACCTTATGCTGGCTCGATGTCTGTTGAAGTACTGCTGGCGTACCAGAAACCTGAATACGAGGGCCAATAGGGCTCACTACATCTAAGTAGATGCTCGCAAGGTTGCTGATCATTTGCTCGTCAAACAGATCGAAGTGCTCAGTTTGACGCTCTGCAGTTTGAATACGATCACCAAGCTGTGACATAGAGTCATTGCGAGCAGATAGTTTACGTTCAAGCGCCATCAAGCTGATGATGTAGCGAGTAATGTCGCTACCAGCAGGAGTACTGTCGATACCTTTTACTAAGCATTCAAGGCCTAGCTTTAGGTTCGCCTCACGGCCAAATACACCCACAGTGTTCGCTGGGTTAGTATTTAAAATGGCATTGAGTGAAGCTTCGAAGGCATCTTTATCACAACGGCCGTCTTTCGCTACTTGTTGAACCAAAGCCACAGCTTGGCAAATTCCAGCGAAAGCAATAGTACGGTCATAAAGTGTATTAGCCACGTAGTAACTCCTAGTTGTTTTCTATCGTTTGTTGTTCGTTCGATTAGATTAGATGCGTTTTTCGATGATACCACCACCAAGACAGACTTCATCTTGGTAGAACACAGCCGACTGGCCTGGCGTTACAGCGATTTGCGGCTCATCGAAGATAACCTTAATGTTATCATCGTCAATTGGGATGATTGTACAAGGAATATCGGTTTGACGGTAACGTGTTTTTACCGTGCATGTCATAACTTCAGTAATTGGTGTGCGATTAACCCAATGAAGCTGAGATGCGAACAAGCCTTCTGATTTAAGAAGCGGGTGGTCTTTACCTTGAACCGCGATCAGAACATTACGCTTAAGATCTTTTTCACCAACAAACCATGGTTCTTCGTTACCGCCGCCACCTTTAGTGCCGCCAATATGAAGACCTTTACGTTGACCCAAAGTGTGGTACATCAAGCCTTGGTGCTGACCAATAACTTGGCCTTCAGGTGTCTCGATGTTACCTGGTTGAGCCGGTAGATATTTGCCAAGGAACTCTGTGAACTTACGCTCACCAATAAAGCAGATACCTGTTGAGTCTTTTTTCTTCGCAGTGATCAAGTCTTGCTCTTCAGCAATACGGCGCACTTCAGGCTTCTCTAATTCACCCACAGGGAATAGGCTGCGTGCCACTTGATCTGAACTTAGCGTGTATAAGAAATAGCTTTGGTCTTTATTGCCGTCTAGGCCACGTAGCATTTCTGGTTTCACGCCAGCGTCTAGCTCTTCTTGAGTTGGGAAAGTACGACGAACGTAATGACCCATCGCAATGTAGTCTGCGTCTAATACTTCATCCGCAAACTCTAAGAATGCTTTGAATTTGATTTCTTTATTACAAAGGATATCTGGGTTCGGTGTACGACCGGCTTTGTACTCTTCAAGAAAGTACTCGAATACATTATCCCAGTACTCTGCGGCAAAGTTGATAGTGTGAAGGTGGATACCTAATTTGTCACATACCGCTTGAGCATCAGCAAGGTCTTCAGCTGCCGTGCAGTATTCTTCGTTATCATCTTCTTCCCAGTTTTTCATGAAAAGGCCTTCTACCTGATAGCCTTGTTGCTGAAGAAGATACGCCGATACTGACGAATCTACACCGCCGGACATACCGACAATTACTTTCTTTTCGCTGTTTCCAGAGCTGATATCTGACATGTCTAAACACCGTTACTATTACTTGGTCGCAGATTCTAACAGAAAGAGAAACACCGCGACAGATCCGAGACCGGAATCACAGTTTCATTTGCACAAATATTGCGCTGACTTCGTTAGAGAATCGCATGAACGCGAGGAGACTCGCTAGGATGTCAGATCTATATGTGGCATAGTCGCTCGAAATCCAAGACCTGAGATAAAAAATGTCTGAACAAAATGAGTTTATGCAAGAAGAACAGTTGATCGAGATTATCGAGAACCAACTTGAAGATGGCCAACCTGTAAAAGTGAAAGAGACGCTGATGCGTTTAATGATGACAGGTACTCCTCGTGAAGAGGCGATTACGGCTATGGCATGTGCACTGGCTATTGAAGTATTTGATGTAATGAAAAACGGCGCTGAGTTTAATCAAAAACGTTACGCCGAGCATTTGGGTATGCTACCTGACTTAAGCTTTATGGAAGGCGAATAAAAAAATAGCCTAGCAAACGTTTGCTATAGTTTGAAAGATTGCCGCGTTAAATATAGCGCGGTAGAATCCGCCACCTATTTCCCCTTGACTTAGACTAGCCTTATGAAATTCCCTGGACAACGTAAATCAAAGCACTATTTTCCGGTTCACGCTCGTGATCCTTTAGTAAGCCAAGCTCAAACTAGCAAAAGAATGTCACGTACTCATATTATCGGTATTGACCAAACTTTGGTGGATATTGAAGCGAAAGTGAGTTCTGAGCTAATCGAAAAATACGGGCTAAGTAAGGGACACTCACTGGTTATTGGTGATGAAGCTGCTGAATCCTTGTATCAAGAATTAAAAGAACAGTGCCTGATCACCAATGAATACGCTGGTGGCACTATTGGTAATACATTGCACAACTATTCAGTACTTGCGGATGACCGTTCAACGCTATTGGGTGTAATGAGCCAAGATATTAAAATTGGTAGTTACGGTTACCGCTATTTATGTAATACATCAAGCAGAATGGATCTGAACCATTTACAAGGGGTAGATGGCGCAATTGGTCGCTGCTTTGCATTAATTACAGAAGATGGTGAACGTACTTTCGCAATTAGCGAAGGACAAATGAACCAATTAAAACCAGAAAGCATCCCTGAGAAAATTTTCAAAAGTGCTTCTGCTTTAGTATTAACGGCGTATTTAGTTCGTTGTAAACCAGGTGACCCTATGCCTGAAGCAACAATGAAAGCGATCGAATACGCGAAGAAATACGATGTGCCTGTTGTTTTAACACTTGGTACTAAATTCGTTATTCAAGATGATCCAGAGTTTTGGAAAGATTTCCTTGAACAGCACGTAACCGTTGTTGCAATGAATGAAGACGAAGCAGAAGCCTTAACAGGTGAAAGCGATCCTCTTGCTGCTTCAGACAAAGCATTAGAGTGGGTAGACTTGGTTCTGTGTACAGCAGGCCCTGTTGGCTTATTCATGGCGGGTTATACTGAAGACGCGGTGAAGCGTGAAACTTCATTGCCGTTGTTACCAGGCTCGATTGCAGAATTTAACCGCTATGAGTTTAGCCGTCCTGCACATAAAGAGTTATGTGACAACCCAACGAAAATCTATTCGCATATCGCGCCTTACATGGGTGGTCCAGAAAAGATCAAGAATACCAATGGTGCAGGGGATGCGGCGCTGTCGGCTTTATTACATGATATGGCAGCAAATAAATATCATAAAGAAAATGTACCGAATTCTAGCAAGCACCAACATGCATTTTTAACGTATTCATCTTTCTCACAAGTTTGTAAATATTCAAACCGTGCAAGTTATGAAGTGTTGGTTCAGCACTCTCCTCGCTTGTCTCGCGGCCTTCCTGAAAGAGAAGACAGTCTAGAAGAAGCATACTGGGAAAGATAAGATATTTTTATCTTTTTCATTTATATTTCTAATAGTGAAATATAAAAAAGGCTCCGAAAGGAGCCTTTTTTGTTTCTGAATATATTGAAGCCGTAAATAATACTTTAGTCGACTTAATATTAATTCTATTGCTTAGTGTTTTATTGATTATTCACTTAGCAAACAGGATGCCTTAAAGAGCAAACTCTTCTAGAGATTTACCAGCATCTAGTTGTTCTTGGATAGCTGAAGGCGTACGGCCTTGACCTGTCCAAGTTTTCTCGTCGCCGTTTGCGTCTACGTATTTGTATTTCGCTGGGCGAGGAGCACGTTTAGCTTTAGTTGTTTTAGATTTTGCTTCACCAGAAAGTGCAGCAATAAGATCTGCAACATCAATTCCGTCTTTTGCAATTTGTTCAGCAATAGCAGAAAGCTTAGCTTCTTGTTCTGCTTTAGCAGCGCGTTCTTCAGCTTCAGACTCTTGACGCTCTTGTACAACAATAGTCAGCTTGTCTAGCGCTTCTTCAAGTTGCTCAAGAGTTAATTCACGTGAGAACGCACGAAGGCTGCGGATATTTAATAGTGTTTTTGTTAATTCAGACATGATATTTCCCATCAAGGTAAACTAAATAATCCTCCTAATAATAAACAGTGCCTAGGAATAAAACAAATAGTATTTCTTGTATTGGTTATTTAAATATAAAAGTGAGATGAATAGTTGAAAAAGAAACGACTCACTTTTGATGAATTTATAATAATTATTAAGATTATCTTAAAAATCGATATGTGACTGGTGGAGTAATTGCTATATGTAGACTATTTTTTTATTGATTAGTTCATTAACAAAAAGACATTTTTGTCGGAATGATATGTTGCATTGTTGCTCTTGATGGGTACAATTGCGGCTACCTGATGCGATGCTTTGGTTAATTTGTTGTTAAACTCTGGTTTGCACAGTTAATAATGTTATCGCACGTAGAGGCGCAATTATAAAAAGTAGTTTTCGTTGGGGTGATGCCAATGAACGGGAATGAAAGGTGTAATTGCCGAAGTAAATTGTATATCTAAACAATTTGCTGGGGTTGTGCTCAATAGGTACAACACTGCCATAGTCTTAATTTTAAACTATGGAGCGCTACTGTAGGGTTGGGTGAAGTGTTCACTTCCCTTTCGCTTAGTTCAACATGAGCTTGATAAACCGTATCAAGTTTGTCTGCAGTAGATCTCTAGCCAAATAAAAAACTGGTTTTTGAAGATCATGAATTTAATAGATTTTGCAACATCGCCTTTATCGCTGCTTCCTCCTTTGGTTGCATTGACTCTAGCTATTGTTACCCGCCGTGTATTGGTTTCCTTGGGTGTTGGTATCGTTATGGGTGCGATTCTACTTGCTGACTACTCAGTAGGTAACGCAGCTAGTTACGTGTTCACTAAAGCATCTGGTGTTTTCATCGAAGATGGTGGCATTAACACTTGGAACATGAGCATCATCGCATTCCTAATTATTCTCGGAATGACAACTGCATTACTCACACTATCTGGTGGTACTCGCGCATTCGCTGAGTGGGCACAGTCTCGTGTGAAGAGCAAACGTGGTTCAAAACTACTTGCTGCCTTCTTAGGCGTATTCATCTTTGTCGATGATTACTTCAACAGCTTAGCGGTAGGTGCTATCTCTCGTCCTGTAACAGACCGCTTCTACGTATCTCGCGCTAAGCTAGCTTATATTCTAGATTCTACCGCTGCTCCAATGTGTGTGATTATGCCTGCTTCTAGTTGGGGTGCTTACATCATCACTATTATTGGTGGCATCTTAGTGACACACGGTGTGACTGAGTATTCTGCACTGGGTGCTTACGTTCGTCTTATCCCAATGAACTTCTACGCTGTGTTCGCACTATTAATGGTATTTGCCGTTGCATGGTTCGGTCTAGACGTTGGTAAGATGCGTGAACATGAGATTGAAGCCTCTCAAGGCCGTGGCTTTGAAGGCGACAACGATCAAAAGCAAGCGCACGATCTAAACGAAGAGCTAGACATTCAAGAGAGCGAAAACGGTTCTGTCTCTGATCTTGTTATGCCAATCGTATCGCTAATCGTAGCAACAGTTGCTGCCATGCTTTACACAGGCGGCCAAGCGCTGACTGCTGACGGTCAAGCATTTAACCTGCTTGGTGCGTTCGAAAATACAGATGTAGGCAAGTCTCTTGTTTACGGTGGTGTTTTAGGTCTGCTTGTTGCGCTAGCGACAGTGTTTAAGCAAAAGCTACCAATGTCTGATATCGCAAGAACAATGTGGATCGGTGCTAGCTCTATGTTTGGCGCTATCCTGATTCTTGTGTTCGCTTGGACTATCGGTTCTGTCATCGGTGACATGAAAACAGGTTCGTACCTATCATCTCTAGCAACGGGCAACATTGATTACCACTGGCTACCCGTTATTTTGTTCCTTCTTGCTGGCCTAATGGCGTTCTCGACAGGTACATCATGGGGTACGTTCGGTATCATGCTACCTATCGCGGGTGACATGGCTGCAGCCTCTGACATCGCGCTAATTCTGCCTATGTTAAGTGCGGTTCTTGCGGGTTCTGTATTTGGTGACCACTGTTCTCCAATCTCAGACACAACGATTCTGTCTTCTACCGGTGCTCGTTGTAACCACATTGACCACGTATCGACTCAGCTTCCTTATGCGCTGTCTGTGGCGTTCGTATCGTGTATCGGCTTCATCACTCTAGGTATGACATCATCAACTGGCATCGCGTTCGGCGCAGCGTCTCTAACGTTTGTGGCAGTATGTTTTGCATTGGCTTATTTCTCACGTTGTAAAATGTCGACGTGCAAAAGCTAATCATCACTTGATTGAATAATGAAAAGGGAGGCGTTTGCCTCCCTTTTTTTGTGCTCGTTAATTTAATTTTAAATTTCGTGAAAAAAGTTCGAATAAATGGTTGAAAAAGGGTGTCAGCTTAGTTAGTGTGGAGACAAGACAGCAAACAACCTAAGAGCCGATAAGTATGCGTAAATTAGCAATGAACATTCATCACCATCATCACCCTATCTAGTCTTTCGGGGAGATTTACGTATACCCGGGAGCAAGAATTCTCCCGGAGGTTAAGTCAAAGAATTTAGATTTAAACCCTCGGGACGACAAAGTCTTCCGAGGGTTTTTTAGTTTTAGCACTTTTAAATAATCAATAAATTCAAATATTTGCACAGGGATACAGCAATGCAGACACAACGCCTAAGAATCGCAATTCAAAAGAAAGGTCGCTTAAGTAAAGAGTGCCAAGATCTACTTAAAAAATGTGGTGTTAAATTTAACATCATGGGTGAGCAGTTAGTTGTTCATTCACTAAATATGCCAATCGACTTGTTACTGGTTCGTGATGATGACATCCCAGGTCTTATCATGGACGGTGTAGTTGACCTAGGTTTCATTGGCGAGAATGAACTAGAAGAAGTTCGCCTAGACCGTATCGCTCTAAACGAGCCATCGCAATTCAGCACTCTACGCCGCTTAGATTTCGGTGGTTGCCGCCTTTCTATCGCTATCAACAAAGATGAAGAATACAACGGCCCACAAGATCTTGCGGGTAAACGTATTGCGACAACCTACCCACAACTACTTAAAGCCTACATGGACGAGCAGGGTGTTGAATTCAGCACTTGTATGCTAACAGGTTCGGTTGAAGTTGCTCCTCGTGCAGGTCTAGCTGACGCTATCGCAGATTTGGTTTCTACAGGCGCTACGCTAGAAGCGAACGGCCTGAAAGAAACGGAAGTTATCTTCCAATCTAAAGCAACTCTGATTCAACGCACTGGCGAATTTGATGCAGACAAAATAGCATTGATTGAAAAACTACTGACTCGTATGCAGGGTGTTCAACAAGCGAAAGAGTCTAAGTACATCATGCTTCACGCGCCAACGTCTCAGCTAGAGCAAATCAAAGCGCTATTACCTGGAGCTGAAGATCCTACTGTTCTTCCTCTATCTACAGACAAAGACAAAGTTGCCGTTCACCTAGTAAGTACTGAGAACTTGTTCTGGGAAACTATGGAACAGCTGAAGGAGTTGGGTGCAAGCTCGATTCTAGTATTACCAATCGAAAAAATGATGGGGTAGTGACGATGAGAACCGTTGTTTGGCAATCTTTAAGTGAATCACAGCAAGACTCGGTACTAGAGCGTCCAGCTATTACTGAAGGTGCAAACATCACTGCGACTGTTTCTGATGTTATTGCAAAAGTACGAAATGAAGGCGATGCCGCACTTAAAGAGCTGACTGAAAAGTTCGATCGTGTGACTCCAGAATCCATTCGAGTCAGCTCGACTGAGATTGAAGAGGCATGTGCTCGTTTAACACCAGAAATGAAGCAAGCGTTAGAGCAAGCTTATAGCAATATTGCTAAGTTTCACGAAGCTCAGAAGCCGCAACCAATTAAGGTTGAAACACAACCAGGCGTTGTGTGTGAGCAAGTGACACGCGCTATTAATACTGTTGGCCTTTATATTCCGGGTGGCAGCGCGCCACTTCCGTCAACGGTTCTTATGTTAGGTGTACCTGCTCAAATCGCGGGTTGCCGCAAGGTTGTGCTTTGTTCACCTCCGCCAATCGCGGATGAAATCTTGTATGTCGCTAATCTTTGTAAAATCGATGAGGTTTACAATGTCGGTGGTGGTCAAGCTGTTGCTGCCATGGCTTACGGTACGGAGAGTGTCTCTAAAGTAGATAAAATTTTCGGTCCTGGTAATGCGTACGTAACGGAAGCTAAGCGCCAAGTGAGTAACGACTTCCGTGGTTCTGCGATTGATATGCCGGCAGGCCCATCGGAGGTGATGGTAATTGCAGACGAAACTGCGGATGCTGACTTCATTGCTGCGGATTTACTGAGCCAAGCTGAACACGGCCCAGATTCACAGGTTGTATTGGTAACACCATCGCCAGTTATTGCCGACCAAGTAACCGATGCGGTTCAGAAGCAACTGAAAGAACTGTCTCGTGCGAACATCGCTCAGCAAGCATTAGCATCTAGCTTGATTATCATTGCTGAATCGATCACTCAAGCCATCGCTATTTCGAATTTCTACGGCCCTGAGCACTTGATTGTTCAAACCAAGAACCCACGTGAATTACTGCCATTGCTAGATAATGCGGGGTCTATCTTCCTGGGTGACTGGTCTCCTGAATCTGCAGGTGACTACGCATCAGGTACAAACCACGTTCTTCCTACTTACGGCTATACCAAAACCTATTCAAGTCTAGGTTTGGCTGATTTCTCTAAGCGTATGACGGTACAAGAGTTAACTGCTGATGGCTTGAAAGGCCTAGCGCCAACGGTAGTCACAATGGCGGAAGCCGAAGGTTTGGATGCGCACAAACGTGCTGTGACTATCCGAGTTGAAAAATTAAATCGATTTGAACAGTTAAATAAAGCGAAGTAGGGGCGGAGCATGGAAAAGTTAGCAAGAAAACAAGTTCAGGCTCTAACACCTTACTTGTCTGCAAGACGCATTGGTGGCAGCGGAGATGTGTGGCTAAACGCTAACGAGTCTCCGTTTGATAACGAGTACAACCTAAACTTGTCTCGTCTTAATCGCTACAGCGAGTGCCAGCCTAAAGAGCTGATCGATGCTTACGCTCAATATGCAGGCGTGAAATCAGAGCAAACGCTGACCACTCGTGGCGCTGACGAAGGTATCGAACTTTTGATTCGAGCTTTCTGCGAGCCGAACGAAGATTCGATTCTGTACTGCCCTCCGACTTACGGTATGTATGCTATCAGTGCCGAGACGATTGGTGTTGAGCGTAAAGTTGTGCCTCTGACGTCTGAATGGCAATTGGATCTTCCCGCGATTGAAGCGCAACTCGACAACGTAAAAGTGGTGTTTGTTTGTAGCCCAAATAACCCAACCGGTAATTTGGTTGATCGCAAAGACATCATCAAGTTGCTTGAAATGACACAAGACAAAGCGATTGTGGTGATGGATGAAGCGTATATCGATTTTTGTCCAGAAGCATCAACCGTTGATTTACTGGAGCAATATCCAAACCTAGCGATTCTGCGCACTTTGTCGAAGGCCTTTGCTTTGGCGGGCTTACGTTGTGGCTTTACGCTAGCCAACAAAGCGCTTATCGATGTACTGTTGAAAGTGATTGCTCCTTATCCTGTGCCAATCCCTGTTGCTGACATTGCCGTTCAAGCACTCTCAGAGAAAGGACTAGCGCGAGCGAAGTTCCAAGTTTTGGATTTAAGTGCTAACCGAGCGTATTTGCAAGCTGGTTTGTTGGGTATGCCTCAAGTGACGGTATTTGATGGTTGGGGTAACTACCTGCTGGTTAAATTCCCGAACGGCGATGAGTTGTTTAAAGCGGCATGGGACACGGGCATCATCTTGCGTAATTCGCCAATTGAGAACTGTGTTCGTATTAGTATTGGTAACCGCGAAGAGTGCGAAAAGACACTTGGATTCATTCGTAACTTTTTTCAGTAACGAAAGGCTTACCATTAATAACATTTGTCAGTTTGAGTTGATTAAAAACAGACTGGCAAATGAAACCAATATTTTGGGTTAGCGTTTGATTTTAGCTAGGCCAGCAGATTTAAAATTAAAAGGAAGTTCAAGTGAGTAAACAACAGAAAATACTTTTTATAGACCGTGACGGCACCTTAATTGTTGAGCCACCAGTCGACTTTCAAGTAGACCGTTTAGACAAACTAAAATTCGAACCGCTAGTGATCCCTAGCCTACTAGCATTGCAAGATGCGGGTTACCGTTTAGTGATGGTGACTAACCAAGATGGTCTAGGCACAGATAGCTACCCACAAGAAGAGTTCGATGCTCCGCACAATATGATGATGGAGTTCTTTGAGTCTCAAGGCGTTAAGTTTGACGACGTGCTTATTTGCCCTCACTTTGACGAAGACAACTGCTCTTGCCGTAAGCCTAAACTGGGTATGGTTAAAGAATACCTACAAGGCGGCAAAGTCGACTTCCAACACTCTGTTGTGATTGGCGATCGAATGACGGATCTTCAACTTGCTGAGAACATGGCAATTCGTGGTATCCAATACGGCCCGGATGCAGAAACGGAAGGCACACTCAACTGGCCACAGATCGTTAAAGATTTAACGGTTAATGCTCGTGTTGCTGAAGTGGTTCGTACAACGAAAGAAACTGACATTAAGGTAGCCGTAAACCTTGATGAAACCGGTGGTAACAAGATCGATACTGGCATGGGTTTCTTCGATCACATGCTTGATCAAATCGCGACACACGGCGGTTTCCAGATGAACCTGACTGTGAAGGGCGACCTACACATTGATGATCACCACACAATCGAAGACACCGCTCTTGCTTTAGGCCAAGCACTTAAAGATGCATTAGGCGACAAACGTGGTATCGGCCGTTTCGGTTTCAGCTTGCCTATGGATGAGTGTTTAGCTCAGTGTGCTTTAGACCTATCTGGTCGTCCGTACCTAAAATTTGATGCTAAGTTTAGCCGCGAGCAAGTGGGTGACCTTTCTACGGAGATGGTGGTTCACTTCTTCCGCTCTCTAACCGATACATTGGCTTGTACATTGCACCTTTCTTCAGCTGGTAATAATGATCACCACATTATTGAGAGCCTGTTTAAAGCGTTTGGTCGTACTCTTCGCCAAGCAATCAAAGTTGAAGGTAATGAATTACCAAGCAGCAAAGGCGTTCTGTAAGGTTAACGTTAGCAAGGAAAAACAATGAAAGATCAAAAAGTTGTTATTATTGATACTGGTTGTGCCAACGTTTCCTCAGTGAAGTTTGCGATTGAACGTCTGGGCTACGCAGTTGAAATTTCGAAAGAACCAAAAGTTGTTCTAGCTGCGGACAAGCTGTTCCTACCCGGTGTAGGTACAGCAAGTGAGGCAATGAAGAACCTGCAAGAGCGTGACCTTGTTAGTCTTGTGAAGCAAGTAGAGAAGCCTCTGCTGGGTATCTGTTTAGGTATGCAGCTGTTAGGCAAACTGTCTCAAGAGAAAGGCCAAAAAGCTGACGAGTTAGTTGAATGCTTAGGATTGTGTGATGGTGAAGTTCGTTTACTTGAAACGGGTGATTTGCCATTACCACACATGGGTTGGAACACAGTTACCGCGACACCTAACCACCCTTTATTCAAAGACATTGAAGAGGGCGAGTACTTCTACTTTGTACACAGCTTCGCAATGCCAGTGGGTGACTACACAATTGCACAATGTGATTACGGAAATCCGTTCACAGCGGCAGTGCAAAGTGGCAATTATTATGGTGTTCAATTCCACCCAGAGCGATCTTCGAAAGCTGGCTCTAAGCTGATTCAGAACTTCTTGGAATTGTAATAAGGATTAGGTAGCGGCTACCGTTGCCAGATAAGGAATGTAAATGATTATTCCCGCGTTAGATTTAATTGAAGGCCAAGTTGTTCGCTTATTTCAAGGGGACTACGGGCAAGTAACAGAATACAAAGTCGATCCAGCAGAGCAGTTTAACCTGTATCACCAAGCTGGCGCTGGTTGGCTGCACCTTGTTGACTTAACAGGCGCAAAAGATACCACTGCTCGTCAGTTAGACTTAATTGCTAAGCTACTGGCTAGAACGCCTGCGAACATCCAGATTGGTGGTGGCGTGCGTAACGAACAAGATGTTGTTGATCTACTAGAAGCTGGCGCACAGCGCGTTGTGGTTGGTTCTACAGCAGTTAAGCAACCTGAGTTGGTTAAAGGTTGGATGGAAAAGTACGGCGCGGAAAAAATCGTGCTGGCTCTGGATATCAACATTGACGAAAGCGGCACACGTAAAGTGGCGATTTCAGGTTGGCAAGAAGATTCAGGCGTGACCATTGAAGCGCTAATTGAAGATTACCTCACGGTTGGCCTTAAACACGTTCTGTGTACAGATATTTCACGTGATGGCACGCTAGAAGGGTCAAACGTAGAGCTCTATGTTGATCTCTGTAAACAGTACCCACAAGTGCAATTCCAATCATCGGGTGGCATTGGCAGCCTAGCTGATATCGAAGCACTGAAAGGCAGCGGCGTTGCGGGTGTGATTGTTGGTCGTGCACTGCTTGATGGCAAGTTCACCGCAGAGGAGGCATTTGCATGTTGGCAAAGCGAATAATCCCTTGTTTGGATGTCCGTGATGGGCAAGTGGTTAAGGGCGTTCAATTCCGTAATCACGAAATTATTGGTGACATCGTTCCGCTAGCACAACGCTACGCAGAAGAGGGCGCTGATGAATTAGTATTTTACGATATTACCGCATCAAGTGATGGCCGTGTGGTCGATAAGAGCTGGGTGAAACGCGTAGCAGAAGTGATTGATATCCCTTTCTGTGTGGCTGGTGGTATTAAGTCAGCAGAAGATGCAGCGCGCATTCTTGAGTTTGGTGCAGATAAAGTATCCATCAACTCGCCTGCATTGGCTAACCCTCAGCTGATCACTGACCTAGCTGATAAGTTCGGCGTGCAGTGTATCGTTGTCGGTATCGATTCATACTTCGATAAAGAGACGGGTAAATATCAGGTTTACCAATTCACAGGCGATGAAGCGCGTACCAAAGCAACCAAGTGGGAAACCAAAGATTGGGTGCAGGAAGTACAGAAACGTGGTGCAGGTGAGATTGTGTTAAACATGATGAACCAAGATGGCGTTCGCAACGGCTATGATATCGACCAGTTAAACATGGTACGTTCAGTGTGTAATGTACCCCTGATTGCATCAGGTGGCGCTGGTGCGATGGAGCACTTTGCTGAAGCCTATAAAAAAACCAACGTGGACGGAGCACTTGCGGCTTCGGTATTCCACAAGCAAGTCATCAATATTGGTGAACTTAAACAGTATTTGAAACAACAAGATGTAGAGGTGCGACTATGAGTTTTGAACCCGTAAGCTTATCAAAAACAGAAGTAGGCGCATTGTCAGAGCGTATTGATTGGGAAAAAGTAGATGGCTTAGTGCCGGCTATTGTTCAAGATTACCAATCGAGCCAAGTGCTGATGATGGGGTACATGAACCCAGCAGCGCTCGAGAAAACAGGTGAAACTGGCCAAGTGACGTTTTTCTCTCGCACTAAAGAGCGCCTTTGGACCAAAGGTGAAACGTCGGGTAACGTATTGCAACTGCAAAACATGTCATTGGATTGTGACAGCGATACCTTGCTGGTTAAGGTTAATCCCATTGGCCCAACGTGCCACACAGGTACAACAACGTGTTGGGATGGCGATAAGCAAGAAGAAACACAGATGGTGTGGCTTCATCAGCTTGAGCAGCTACTGGCTGCCCGCAAGGACGCAGACCCTGAGTCTTCTTATACTGCCAGTTTATATGCCCGTGGCACCAAGCGTATTTCGCAAAAAGTGGGCGAAGAAGGCGTTGAAGTCGCGCTTGCGGCGACGTCGGGCGATAAGGCGGAATTAGTGTGTGAATCAGCAGACTTGATTTATCACTTGATGGTTCTTTTACAAGACCAAGGCTTATCGATGAACGATGTGGTGAACAAATTAAAAGAGCGCCATAAGTAAGCTCTCTTTAGATTAATCGAACCACGTAACAGATAGATAAAAGCCCCGTAAACAACCATGTTTACGGGGCTTTTTAGCTTTTTAGCTTTTAAATTTTCAAGATTTCAAGATTTCAAGATTTCAAGATTTCAAGATTTCAAGATTTCTAAGCCCTGCGTCACTTTTCTAAACTCTGACTTTACGTCATTCCGAGGAGCCTAAGCGACATCAGGAATCTCTTTACTTAATCAAACATTCTAATTATTTGACTTACCCGCAGCACTTCTTATATTTCTTTCCGCTACCACAGATACATGGGTCATTGCGGCCGATTTTGAAACTCTCAACCGTTTGGTTTAGACGCGGGTCAATCTCTGGCGCTGATCGTTCTTCTTGCTCAGGGAAGGTACCATCAATGTAATACCAAAGACCGTTTTCACGAACAAAGCGCGAACGTTCTTGCATACAGAACTGCTCAGCCTCGTCGTTGAAGTATGCTTTAAACTCAACAAAGCCTTCGTTCTCATGTGAACCTGCGGCAGTATCGATGACTTCTAAACCCGCCCAATCACTATCTATGGATTCAGCAATACCTTCTCTCTGCGCTTCTGCATTACAAGTCGGGTGGTAAGTAGCAACCACATAATCAACTAAACCAAGTACATGTGCAGAATAACGTGAGCGCATTAATTGCTCGGGTGTTTCAACTGCACTGTGGTTAAGGTGTGCTGATTCGCAACATTGTTGGTAAGTATTTTTGCTACCGCATGGGCATAAAGGCATAGTCAGATCCTGTAAAAATGGCCTCTATTAAGAGGCCATATATGAATGCGTTGGAGTTTACCAAGAAACGATCGCTCACCAAAGCTTAGCTTCTATTGAAGCAGCAATGTGAAGTGAACTATTTCAACGAAGGTGATAACAGCTCTTGAGCCCAAGTAGTCGCTTCATCATAAGCTTGACCAAGTTCCGCTTCACTTAGCTTGAGAAGTTTACGAATGCGCGTTGCTTCGTCCCAGCGAGCTTGTTCATATGCAATGACCATTGCCATAATGGCGCCTAAGACACCTTTTCGTTGAATCAGAGCTTGCTTGATCTCTTCATCGATTGGTACTGAATCCAAGACTTGCTGTAACGGTTGGTCAAACAGTGAATCAAGTAGAGAGAACATACCGGTTAAAAAGGCTTGTCCGGGTTCTACCTTTACATTCATCTTTTCTACTAAGAGTTCACACTGACGAGCGCGCAGTACCGCTAAACCATAGAGTGAATCGGGTTTATCTTCTTTCGCAGAGGCAATCGCTACCAGTGAAACGAACTTACGCAGCTTTTGCTCGCCAAGGAAAATAAGCGCTTGGCGAAATGAACGAATGGTCGTTGCTGAGCCACCTGCGGAGTTTACATACGCAAGTACTTTATAAGAAAGCGTCACATCTAACGTAATTAAGCGTTCTACTTCGCCAAAGTCGATAGGGTCGTGCGCAATCTCTTTTAACAGCTGAACAATCGTCAAGAACGCAGGGTTGAGAGCGCGAGTTTGAATCATTTCCGGCTTGCTGAAAAAATAACCTTGGAAGTAGGTGAAGCCTGCTCTATTTGCTTCTTGATATTCATCGTAAGTCTCGACCTTTTCTGCGAGGAACTTAATATCCAACCCTTTGAGAGAGTTCATGAACATCGAAGCTTTCGCGATTGAGATCAAACGGATATCAAACTTGATAATTGAAACGTACGGTAAAAAGCGCTTCCATGCTTTGCTTGGTACAAAGTCGTCTAACGCGATAGTGTAACCCGCGTCATAGATAGTTTTTATTGCTTCAAGTAGTTCGTCTGTTGGTTCGCAGTCTTCAAGAACCTCAACAACGAGGCTTTCTTTGGGGAACAGAGTCGGGACTAAGTTGATTAGGCTTGCATAAGGGAAGTTCACGAACCCCAATTTATCACCCAACGTATTATAGTGAGTTGATAAAAAGTGATCGGAAAGCAAACGGCTAGTAGCGAGCTCCGGCTCTACTTCAGGGAAAGTGTTCTTAGGACCATCCCTGAATAGCAACTCGTAACCTATGGTTTTCTTGTCTGTATCGAGTATTGGTTGACGCGCTACGTATGAATATTTCAACTTGGTACTGTGTTCTGTTTATTTCTGGTAGAGAGATAATAGCTAATTCAGTAGAAATTACCATACACTTTCTATGAAAGTCTGACCGATAATAATAATCAAAGTGAAAGTTTAATAGTGATGTTAAAAGCGGTTGCTAAACTCTCGATTCTGTAGTTCAAAACTTTGCGGAGTGAACACCAGCACTGAACCTTGCGTATACCAATCACCCAATACGATACGAGTTTTAGTGCAATTACTAGCATTAAAGGTGTGAATGTCAGGGCGATGAGTATGGCCGTGGATCATAAGATCGACGCTGTTTCGTTCCATCACATCTTCCACTTCCTGTTGTGTCACATCCATGATGTCGAGGGATTTGGTCTGCTTGTCATCTTTGATGTCAGATTGAACCTTCGAGACAATTTTCTTCTTGATGAAAAATGGAATTCTGTTGAAGACCCATTGCAGCCATGGTTGATGCACTTTTTCACGGAAGGCGAGATATTTTACATCTTCGGTACACAGGGTATCACCATGCAACACCACCGCTTTTTGTCCGTAGATATCGATCGTTGATACTTCATCTAGAAGTTGCACGCCCGTCTGCTTGGCAAATTTTTTGCCAACTAAAAAGTCGCGGTTACCTTGTGTGAAGTAGCAAGGTACGCCCGTTTTCACTAAGTCGATAAACGCTTGGCGGATAGAAGTCGCGAACTCACTCTTATCGTCGTCACCAATCCAGAATTCGAAAAGGTCGCCTAACACGTAAAGTGCATCAGCTTCTACGGCTTCTTTCTTCATAAAGGTTAAGAAGCAGTCAGTGATATCTTGTCGTGACGGAGTAAGGTGCAGGTCTGATATAAAATATGTTTTCATAGGTCTAAAAAAAGGGAGCGATTCGCTCCCTATATCCTGATTTTATCGGCTCATCAATTATTAATACTAATCGAAAGCGATGAATTAAGCTTCGATTGTAGTACCAGTGATGATCACTTCTTCTAGAGGTACATCTTGGTGCATACCCATAGAACCAGTGCTAACACCTTTGATCTTGTTTACGATGTCCATGCCTTCAACAACTTCTGCGAATACACAGTAGCCCCAACCGTCTAGGCTTTCGCTACGGAAGTTTAGGAAAGAGTTGTCGTTAACGTTGATGAAGAACTGAGAGCTCGCTGAATGCGGTTCCATAGTACGAGCCATTGCTAGCGTACCAACTTTGTTCGCTAGGCCGTTGTTTGCTTCGTTCTTGATAGTTGCACGAGTTGTTTTTTCTTTAAGGCCAGAAGTCATGCCGCCGCCTTGAACCATGAAACCATCGATAACACGGTGGAATAGCGTGTTGTCGTAAAAACCGTCACGGCAATACTGTAGGAAGTTTGCGCTTGTTTCTGGTGCTTTTTCTTCGTTAAGTTGAACTTTGATGTCACCAAAATTTGTGTGAAGGATGATCATGATTGTTACCTTACTGTCTTTTTAATATGAAGTTCGAATTCTAGCGCATGTTGGCGGACTTTCAAATCACCAAATCATTAACTTAACTTGGTTGTTTGAGGTAATTACTGCTTTGGGGGATTACCTAATAACGCATGAATTGATATACTTGACCTCTTATTTTGATTAATACACAAATATAGATAGAGATCATGCTGAAAATTTATAACACACTCACAAGACAGAAAGAGGAATTCAAACCAATTACAGCTGGCAAAGTCGGCATGTATGTCTGTGGGGTAACCATATACGATCTCTGTCACATTGGTCATGGCCGCACGTTTGTTTCTTTCGATGTAGTAACTCGTTACCTTCGTTACCTTGGTTACGATTTGAACTTCGTTCGTAACATCACTGATATCGATGATAAAATCATCAAGCGCGCTAATGAAAACGGTGAGTCTTGTGATTCTCTGACTGAGCGCCTGATCGGGGAAATGCACGCGGACTTCGATGCATTGAACATGAAACGCCCTGATGTTGAGCCTCGTGCGACTGAATTCATCACTGAAATCGTTGAACTTGTTGAAAAGTTAATTGAACGTGGTTTTGCTTATGTTGCAAGCAACGGCGACGTGATGTTCGAAGTTAAGAAATTTGACGAATACGGTAAGCTTTCAAAGCAAGACCTTGATCAGCTTCAAGCGGGTGCTCGTGTTGATGTCGATTCTGCAAAACGTAGCCCGTTAGATTTCGTGCTTTGGAAGATGTCTAAGCCAGGTGAACCTACGTGGGAATCACCATGGGGTCCAGGTCGTCCGGGTTGGCACATTGAGTGTTCAGCGATGAACTCTTCTATTCTTGGCAATCACTTCGATATCCACGGTGGCGGTTCAGATCTACAGTTCCCGCATCACGAGAACGAAATCGCACAATCTTGCTGCGCACACGGCACACAGTATGTGAATACTTGGATGCACAGTGGCATGGTGATGGTAGACAGAGAAAAAATGTCTAAGTCACTGGGTAACTTCTTCACTATCCGTGACGTACTTCAGCATTACGATGCAGAAACAGTGCGTTACTTCCTAATGTCTGGTCACTACCGCAGCCAACTGAACTACAGCGAAGATAACCTAAACCAAGCTCGTGCATCACTTGAGCGTCTCTACACATCACTTCGTGGCCTAGACGTTACAGCAGCTCCGGCTGGTGGTGAAGAGTACGTGACTCGTTTCTCTACAGCGATGAACGATGATTTCAACACTCCAGAAGCTTATTCAGTACTGTTTGAAATGGCTCGTGAAATCAACCGCATCAAAACTGAAAGTGTCGAAAAAGCAAGTGCACTAGGTGCATTGATGCGTGAACTAGCAGACATCATCGGTATTCTTCATCAAGATCCAGAGGCTTTCTTGCAAGGTGATGCGGCAGGCAACGATGACGAAGTGGCTGAAATCGAAGCGTTGATTAAGCTACGTAACGACTCTCGTGCTTCGAAAGATTGGGCGAATGCCGACCTTGCACGTGACAAGCTAAACGAGTTGGGTATTGTTCTGGAAGATGGTCCAGAAGGTACGACTTGGCGTCGTAAGTAGATATTATAAAAAGGGCTGATTTTCAGCCCTTTTTTCTAGCAAAAATTCTTTAATTTCACCTTTTTATCTTCAACTTTTAATTAACAGGAATATTTCTGTGGCTCAGATGTATTTTTATTACTCGGCAATGAATGCGGGTAAATCAACAACGCTTCTTCAGTCTTCATTTAATTACCAAGAGCGTGGCATGACGCCAGTGATCTTTACGGCAGCATTGGATGATCGTTATGGTATCGGTAAAGTTAGCTCTCGAATTGGTTTGCAATCTGAAGCTCAACTTTTTAAAAATGACACCAATATGTTTGACGCAATCCAAAAACTCAATGAAGAAGAAAAGCGTCATTGTGTTTTGATTGATGAGTGTCAGTTCTTGTCGAAAGAGCAGGTGTACCAGTTAACAGAAGTGGTCGATAAACTGCATATCCCTGTACTTTGCTACGGTTTACGTACTGATTTTTTAGGTGAACTGTTTGAAGGTAGCCGTTACTTATTATCTTGGGCAGATAAACTGGTTGAGCTTAAAACCATTTGTCACTGTGGCCGTAAAGCTAATATGGTAATCCGTACCGACGAGCACGGTGTGGCGATTGCTGAAGGTGACCAAGTGGCTATTGGCGGGAATGATCAGTATGTTTCAGCTTGCCGTTTGCACTACAAAGAAGCGTTAGGTAAATAAGCCGATCTCAGAGTTCAGCTTGCTAAAACGAAAAACGGTGACCAAGTGTCACCGTTTTTGTTTATTGAGCCTGTGTTTTTGCTTTATTCCAAGTCGCGCCTTTGCTTTATTCGAAGTGGAGCTTTTGATTTATTCGAAGCCAAGCTGCTTCAAGGCTTGATAGGCATGATCAACGTCATCGGGGATTGGCATCTCAATTTGAAAGCCTTGGGCTGGGTAGAATTTGATTCGTTCATAATCAGCAATCAATGCGCCCAAAACCATGTCTAACGGCAACTCTTCATTAAAGTAATCATCCCAATTTTGCCATTGCGAAGTCACGGTAATTTCTACACTCTCTTCAGGCCATTGTTTACTAAACGTGGCGTAGGTGCGTTTCTCCATAAAGGGCTTCTGTACTAAGGTTAGTTTTTTCGGTGACAACCCTTGCTCAGTCAGCAGCTCGTGGGTGAATCGTACATTTTCCCCAGTATTGGTTGCGTGTTTCTCTATGATAATTGCAGAACCTGGTACACCACAATCTTGTGCGATAGAAGCGAAAGTTTCTGCTTCTGAACGCTCAAAGCTTCCTTCTGTAAAACGTCCCACACCACCAGAAAAAACGATGTATGGAGCAATTTTTTGATGATATAACTCTGCAGCGTATTCAGCGACACGAGTATCATTACTGCACAGCACAAAGATGCAATCTGAAGGCGTAACCTTGTGGCCCATAGACATGAAGTTCCAAAGGATGTCGATCGAACGATGTAGCTTAATCCTTGAGTTATTTGTTACAGATTGCTTAGCTATGTCTTGGTTAGCTATGGATTGATTAGTCATAAAGAGCGTCCAGTGTGGAATCGAATTTAAACGAGTAACCTAAGTCGAGAATCTTTTTCGAAGAGATCAGCTTGTCTGGTGTATCGACCACGAGGGGCAGCGGCTCACTGCTGTTGGCGCTTTTCAGTGCAGCGGCATAAAACTCCGCCTTACTCACCGTGTTTGGGGTCGTAACATTAACCACTTCGTTGCGCAGTTGGTTGATAGCGAAGTTGACCGCGCCAATCGCGTCGTCAAGATGAAGCATGTTGGCAGGAGCTTGAGTGCTGACCTGTTTCAATTTACTTGCAAACCTAGAGGGGTGGCGGCTAGGGCCGATTAACCCACTGAAGCGAAGGATGGTGTAGTCGATACCGGAATCAATGATGTACTGTTCTGCTTGTAGCATCACGCGTGCATTGTCCGAAAATGAGTTGGCTTGTTCATCACTCGACGTAGAAATCGCTAATGAGGCATCTTGCTCGTATAAGATCCCTGGCTTGGTCGGGTAGACCGTAGTCGAGCTAACCATGATCAGCTTTTTGACATTGGCTTTCTGACAAGCATTGGTTAGCTGTTGCCAGTATTCAGCATATTCTTGTCCCGCACCTTTTCTAAAGCCGGGAGGGAAGCTACCAATGACGATCTCTGCATTATTTTCGAGTAACAGTGAATAGAGTTGGCCGATAGTATGCTCAGGCTCCGATGAGTCAAAGCTGAAAACTTCACATGGGATACGTTTGTTACCAATGGTGTCTGCACCCGCTCGGGTCGTTTTTGTGACCACCACTTGGTTACCATGTTTTTCTAGATGTTTAGATAAAGGTGCACCGACCCATCCTGCACCAACAATAAATATAGAAGCCATGTGTTCCTCACAACTGCAAATGACGAATTTACAATAAGCCTAACAAACCTTTGCCCAAAAATGAAAAAACTCCACGGCCGAGGCGAGTGGAGTTTTTACTGGAACAATGGAGATTTAGTTTAGTACGCGAAGTAGTTTGTCTGCGCGCTCTGCCATCTGTATACCTTCATCTGTTAGGTAACCGCCGTCTGGCTGAGTACAAAGGTTCTTTTCGAATAGGCGCTTAACAGCGTCTTGAGTTTCTTGAGCTGCCTCTTGATGAACTTTAATTCCAGTAGCGGCACTACTTACATCAAATTGAAGAAGGAGGTTTAAATCAGCAATGTTTTCAGCGTTGTACTTCATAATTAACCTATATATTCATAACGTTCTCTACCTTCACCTTAGTGCGCATTCACGGCTCAGGCAATAGCAAATAAAGAGAATTGATAAGTGATACCAAATTGATTGATTAATCATCGAGTGATGAGTTTATTTTGGTTATATTGGGTGATTTGCATCCACTTAAATCATCAGTGATGTTTATTGCTAAGCGGTTGTAATATATTGTGACTAAAAATAATTTGCATTGAGCGAATATTGTATAAAAAGGATATGCATAAGTGAGAGCGAACAAAGTAGCATTAATGATCAGTATGCTATTTGCTATCGCAGGGTGTCAGAGTACACCTTCAGAGCAGACAGACGCGAACCAAACCACAAACAACAATAACCAATCTACAATCGAGGTCCGTTCATTTCAGTCTGTCCAAAGCGTTTACTCCGAATGGGAGGCTAAGCTCGCAGACCACGCTCAGTTGTCTCTCTATGCTCCAGAGAATTACAATGAACTATTAGACGCTTGGGACGACGCTGAAAGCATTTATGCGGATTTACTGAAAGACGAAACTCGGCTCACCAAGAGTTATTCAATTTTTTCGAGCCTGACTTACGCTGAAGCTTTTGATGAAAAAATTGCGTTGATCAAATCAAACTATGACTCGATATTAGTGCTAAAGAAGAAGGCTGACCGAGTACTAGCGGATTCGATTGTGCAAATGGATTACCTCAAGTTCCTTGGCGCAGATACCATGTTTACCTCGAGCTACAAACGCTTGTATTCAGAATACAGCGAGTTGTTTGAGTATGTGCTGGTCGATGAGCTTGAAGACGCTCAAGAAGCACAGGTGGAGTTTCTTAATAATGCTCGCTTATTGGAAGTTAAAGTGGCACATAAGAAATACATCGAACCATTGAAGGACGAGTTAGAGTTCTTGGAAGATGAAGATTTTGATGACGTTGCTCCACTGACGTTTGCTAAAGCAGCATCTCAAATTGCTTTGGCAGAAAGCCAAGTCAAAACCAGTCCTCGTGAAAAGTCGATCATTGAAGATGCGGTCCACGCTGCGGAGTTTGAGTTGAACCACGTGCGCAGTGTCGCTCATGAAGTCAAAGTGCTAGCGAGCGTAAAAGGCGACAAATTCGAACAGTCGGTTTTGAATGCAGAGAATCAGTTGTTGAGCATTTCACAAGTAGTTAATGATGAAGATTACCGAGATGTTGGGTTGCGTCAGCAATCTCAGAAAATTGTATCGAGTGTGAAAGCGTTAAAAAGCTTAGATATGACAGCGTCATTAAAGTCAGAAATTGAAACTTTGACTGAACAACTCGCTAAGCTAGAGAGTGATAATCAGAAGCAGGCGCAACAATTGTCTGAGGCGACTAAGCATAGCAATCTTCTAGATGAGCAGATTACCAAGAGTGATGCGCATATTAAGAGTTTAGAAGAGCTAGTGGACAGTTTGAGAAATCTAGGTGGTAAAGTTGCCAATGAAAGTGATTCTGATGTAATCCCTTTGAGTACTGGATCGAATCTAGAGGGCTCTGCTCTAGAACAATCATCAGAAGAAGTGATTGAACCTTCGGTTTAGCATCACTAATTTCTTTATTTGTGATTCAGTTAAAAGCGCCTAAGGGCGCTTTTTTACGTTCTGTTGATCTATATCAAAATCTAGAGGCAACAGCGATCTGTGAGTCATTATAGTGTACGTTATTCCTTTGCTTTCTTTCGTAACTTATTGATATTTATAAGTGTGCCATTTTTTAAGTTGATAACCTTTCATTCAGCATAGTTTTCTTTTTACTACTAAAGTTGTATGAATTTTGAATAACTTGGGCTATTTCCTTTCCACAAGGTTGTGGGAGGTATTTTGAGTCTCAAATAGCTCTTGAATTCAGAAATGAAAGAGAGGATTATCTCGCTCCCGACAACATGTTTCAAAATGTAAATCATCATGAATCTGAACCAATTTGACTCATTATTACCGCCACAAATGGCTGAGCGCGCTGCAGATATTGGCGTAGGTAAAGCAACCAAAGATCCAACCAAATCTTTTCTCCTAGCGATTTCAGCTGGCATACATATCGGTATTGCGTTTGTGTTCTACACAATTGTAACCACTGGCGCTGGTGATTTACCTTGGGGTATTACTCGCGTCCTAGGTGGCCTTGCATTTAGCTTGGGCTTAATCCTCGTTGTTGTTACTGGCGGCGAACTGTTTACCAGTTCGGTGCTCACTCTTGTTGCTCGCGCAAGTGGCAAGATTAGCTGGGGAACCCTAGTAAAGAACTGGGCGACCGTTTATATCGGTAACCTTATTGGTGCTTTATTGCTAGTGGCATGCATGCTTCTGACTAAACAGTACATGTTCGACCATGGGCAAGTGGGTTTGAATGCGATGGCCATTTCTCAGCACAAAATGCACCATGGTTTTATCCAAGCTATCGCGCTTGGCATCATGTGTAACGTATTGGTTTGTATCGCGGTATGGATGACATTTAGTGGACGAACACTGACTGACAAAATTGCAGTACTGATTTTACCTGTCGCGATGTTTGTATCATCGGGTTTTGAGCACTGTATTGCGAATATGTTCCAAGTCCCTTTAGCTATCGGTATCAAAACATTTGCTCCAGCTGAATTCTGGACAATGACAGGGGCTAATCCAGCAGACTATGTTGACCTAAACATGATGGACTTTCTGATGAACAACTTGCTGCCCGTTACTATCGGTAACATCATCGGCGGCGGGATCTTTGTTGGCATGTGGTATTGGTTGATTTATTTACGCGATTAATAAAGATGGCGGATCTACAAAGCTTGTGTGACTAGCTCAGTGACAAGATTAGTTAAAGCTCAGTGAAAACATTGAACTGACTTATGACATTTACAAGACGGCCTGCATTGCAGGCCGTTTTTTATTTGTGGAAAACTTACTCGTTGATTTCTTAAATTATCATCTGAACGTTTAACAACGCAGTTCTGCGCGTGTGTATATGTCTTTGAAATCACCCAAGGATCAATGGTAATGATCTTTGCTCGAGCCGAAATGGACAAAAAAGGATCTATATTGATTTGGTTATCCACAATTTCTGTGGATAACCTGTATCAAATTCAGTGAGTAACCAGATCTAAGAGGAGACGGGAGGTTATTTTGAAGGCTGTATTTGAGCGAGAACTCGCCCTTCTTTGGTCAAGGAAGTCTTTAACGATAGATGAAGTACAAGCGCTAAGGAGCAGCTCATCATCACGAAAATAGCCAACATGATCATCAGTTGATACTTAATTGCGATCATTGGTGAAGCTCCCCCTAAGATTTGTCCTGTCATCATCCCCGGTAGCGTTACTAAGCCTGTGGTTGCCATTGAGGCCATAATAGGAGACATCGCTTTCTGTATAGCATTACGCACAAAAGGCGCTGCAGCATAGGAAGGAGACGCGCCTAACGCGATTGCTGCTTCATATTCTGATTTCTGTGTTTCAAAAGCACCAAACAGGTTCTGCAATGCCACTATATTACTGCTTAAGCTATTACCCAATAACATCCCTGCGATCGGGATAAGGTACTGAGCGTTAAAAACCGGTGTTGGTTTAATGATAAATAAGCAGATGAACAAGACAATGGGTACACAGGTTACCGCTAGGCTCACAGCGACAGGGACTAACAAGAGGTTTCGGGGTAACTTGGACTTTTCAACAATCGAGCTTGCCCCAACGATAATCATCGTAAATAACCACAGTAAATTGACCCACAAGCTATTCAAAGTGAACAGGTACTCTAGGTAGAGGCCAACCAGAAATAGCTGAACAGTCATGCGAATGATGCTGATAGAAGCCTCTTTTCCAACGCCAAGTTTTAGCTTGTGGTTGATTACAATTGGCAGCAAGAGAAGTGAACTGAAAAACAATAATTGCCACCAAGATATATCAATAACGTCTTGCATAATGCTTCCTTTTAATAAGGCTTCTATCATATCTGAAAGTGCCAAATGATGCATTTCGACTGCAAAGTCATCGATTCTAAAAACGATCAATCATTTAACATTCAAAGTACAAAATAATGGTTATTTGAGGGTTTTTTGGCTACTACTTAGTAGGTAAAACGTTAAAATTGGTTACAATGTGGTTGCGCAAATGTTGGTTTTTAACATTTGTGAAATATACTTAATTCTTCACATTTGTTAATACTTTTTAATAACTTTGTTTAACTAAAAACAAGTTTGGATGACCTCAAAAAAGTATTGATTAGCAAGGGATATAACAGGAGATTTGATTGAACCCTACTTTGTGTATGGTCTAAAATTTGTTGTTAGATACTCAAGAACTTTAGCTCCTTAGAATGAGCTACTCGAAATTACTAAATACAAAATAGGCAAAATGTATGAGTGATGTTAATAAAATTGAAACTGGCGAAAAACGCTCGTTGGAGTGGAAGTCATTCCTCTTCATTGCAGTGGTTCTCTTTCCAATATTAAGTGTGGCTTTTGTAGGAGGCTACGGCTTTCTAGTTTGGGCACTGCAAGTGTTTGTATTAGGTCCTCCAGGTGCACACGGCGGCATGTAATGCCCTCTTGCTATCACATTTTTATTAGAACTAATTTTTAAGAGAGCTAAACATGAAATCATTTTTAGTTAAATTATGGCGCACAATGACTCGCCCAGCAGTACACATCAGTCTTGGTGTACTAACTATGGGTGGCTTTATCGCCGGTGTTATTTTCTGGGGCGGTTTTAATACAGCGCTAGAACATACAAACACAGAAGAGTTCTGTGTAAGCTGTCACACCATGCGTGACAATGTATACGTAGAACTACAAGAAACGGTTCACTGGAAAAACACTTCTGGTGTGCGTGCTACTTGTCCTGACTGTCACGTTCCACATGAATGGACAGCAAAAATTGCTCGTAAGATGCAAGCATCTAAAGAAGTCTTCGCTCAAGTATTTGGTGACCTAGATACGCCTGAAAAATTCGAAGCTCGTCGTATCGAGCTGGCTAAACACGAATGGGATCGTTTCTCTTCGAACAAATCTCTAGAGTGTAAAAACTGCCACAACTACGATTCAATGGATTTCGAAAACATGCGCCCAACAGCGCGTATCCAGATGAAGAATGCGGCAGAGCGTGATCAAAGCTGTGTTGACTGTCACAAAGGTATTGCTCACAACCTTCCATTAGATATGGCATCAGCGAGCGGCATTGTTGGCGAGCTAGAAAATGTAGCAAGCAGCACATCTTACGCAAATGGTTCTGATGTGATTTCTATTCGTCACCTACCAATGTACACAGATGAAACAGCAACAGTTGAAGCGGGTCTACTAAGCCCTGCAAGTAAAGTTGCGGTTATCGACGAAAAAGGCGACATGATCAAGATTCAAATCGACGGTTGGCGTAAAGCGAAAGGCTTCGGACGTGTAATCCAAGAAGACTTCGGTATGAACATCTCGACTGCAATCTTGACGAAAGAAGTATCTCAAAGTGACGTTATCACTGTTGGTGAGAAGAAAGAAGATGAGCTTACTGGCCTTCCATGGGAAGAAGTTAACCTAGCACTTTGGATGAAGAAAGAGTCTATGGTTGATAACTTCGATCCAATCTGGAACGCAGCGGGTCAAGCGTACCAATCTAACTGTTCAACGTGTCACTCACAGCCAGATGAAGCTCACTTCAGCGCTAACGGTTGGGTAGGCATGCTAGATGGTATGATTGCGTTCGTTAACTTCGATACAGATACAGAAGCACTTGTTCTTAAGTATCTACAGAAGCACTCATCAGATTTTTCTGAAGGCCATCACTAATAAGACGTCAATTGGAGTAACACAATGGCAATTACAAGAAGAAGTTTTCTGAAAGGTGTCGCTACTACAAGTGCGGCATCGGTTATCGGTCCAAGCTTATTGGCGTCGGCATCAGCGTCTGCTGCAGAAACAGACGGCGCGTGGAAAGTCTCTGGTTCTCACTGGGGTGCATTCCGAGCTCGCGTTTACGCGGGTAAAGTGCAAGAAATTAAACCTTTAGAAATCGATCAACACCCAACTGAGATGTTGAAAGGTATTAAAGGTATTATCTACAGTCCATCACGTGTGCGTTACCCTATGGTTCGCCTAGATTGGTTGAAGAAGCATAAATACAGCGCAGACACGCGTGGTAACAACCGCTTTATTCGTGTGACTTGGGATGAGGCACTAGACCTTGTTTACCGCGAACTAGAGCGCGTACAGAAAGATTACGGTCCATGGGCACTTCACACCGGTCAAACTGGTTGGAGACAAACGGGTCAGTTCCACAGCTGTACTAACCATATGCAACGTGCAATGGCACTTCACGGTTACTCTGTGAAGAAAATCGGTGACTACTCAACAGGTGCTGGTCAAACGATCATGCCTTACGTGCTAGGTTCGACTGAAGTTTACGCACAAGGTACATCTTGGGAACTTATCCTAGAAAACAGTGACAACATTGTTCTTTGGGGTAACGATCCAGTTAAAAACCTTCAAGTAGGTTGGACATGTGAGACTCACGAGTCGTTCGCATACCTAGAACAACTGAAAGAGAAAGTTGCTAAGAAAGAGATCAACGTTGTTTCTGTTGACCCTGTTCAAAACAAAACAGGCCGTTACCTAGAAAACGAGCAGATGTACATCAACCCACAAACTGATGTGGCGTTCATGCTTGGTGTTGCTCACGTTCTTTACAACGAAGACCTATACGACAAGAAGTTCATCGAAACTTACTGTCTAGGTTTTGAAGACTTCATCAAGTACGTTCAAGGTGAAACGAAAGATAAAGTTGAGAAGACACCAGAGTGGGCTTCGGCTATCTGTGGCGCAAGCGCGGACTCTATCCGTGAATTCGCTAAGATGCTGGTTAACGGTCGTACGCAAATTCTTGTTGGTTGGAGTATCCAACGTCAAGAGCACGGTGAGCAGCCTTACTGGATGTGTGCAGTTATCGCAGCAATGGTTGGCCAAATTGGTCTTCCGGGCGGTGGTATCTCTTACGGTCACCACTACTCAGGTATCGGTGTATCTTCAACTGGCTTCGCTGCTCCGGGTTCTTTCCCGTTGAACATCGACCAAGGTCAATCACCTAAACACACGAATACAGATTACAACGGTTATAGCCGCGTAATTCCAGTAGCTCGTTGGGTTGATAGCTTGCTTGAACCAGGTAAGAAGATCAAAGCGAACGGTTCTACTGTAACGCTACCAGACATTAAGATGATGGTATTCAGTGGTAACAACCCGTGGCACCACCACCAAGATCGCAACAAGATGCGTAAAGCATTCAAGAGTCTACAAACTGTAGTGGCTGTTGATTTCGCTTGGACTGCAACTTGTCGTCACTCTGATATCGTGCTTCCAGCATGTACTCAGTGGGAACGTAACGATATTGATGGCTATGGCGCGTACTCTGGCCGTGGTTTGATCGCAATGCACAAGCTAGTGGATCCTCTGTTCCAGTCTAAGACGGACTTCGAGATCATGTCTAGCCTAACTAAGCGTTGGGGTCGTTATAACGATTACACGCGTGGTATGGACGAAATGCAGTGGGTTAAATCTCTGTATGACGAATGTCGTGCATCAAACGAAGGCA
The DNA here is from genome assembly GCF_057785955.1 of Vibrio sp. QJM3NY_27. NCBI lineage: Bacteria > Pseudomonadati > Pseudomonadota > Gammaproteobacteria > Vibrionales > Vibrionaceae > Vibrio > Vibrio sp. QJM3NY_27. The sequence continues at coordinate 1,241,400 of NZ_CM173511.1, forward strand.
GCTTCGAAATGCCTGAGTTTGCTGAGTTCTGGGAGAAAGGTTTCCTAGACTTCGGTAAAGGTAAGCCATGGACTCGTCACGCTTCATTCCGTGAAGATCCAGAGATCAACGCACTAGGTACTCCTTCTGGTTTCATCGAAATCACAAGCCGTACTGTTGGCAACATGGGTTACGAGCACTGTCAAGAACACCCAATGTGGTTCGAGAAATCTGAACGTTCACATGGTGGTCCAGGCTCTGACAAACACCCGTACTGGCTACAATCTTGTCACCCAGACAAGCGTCTTCACTCTCAGATGTGTGAATCTGAAGAGTGGCGTGCGACTTACGCGGTACAAGGCCGTGAGCCTATCTACATCAACCCAGTCGATGCTAAGAAGAAAGGCATCAAAGATGGCGATGTAGTACGTGTGTTCAACGACCGTGGTCAACTACTAGCAGGTGCTGTTCTAATGGATAGCTACGCTCCTGGTGTTGTTCGTATCGAAGAAGGTGCTTGGTACGGCCCGATCAACGAGAAAGTGGGTGCGCTAGATACATACGGCGATCCAAACACACTAACTCAAGACATCGGTACGTCTGAACTTGCTCAAGCAACGTCAGCAAACACATGTTTGGTTAACTTCGAGAAGTTCCAAGGCAAACTGCCTCCAGTAACTTCATTCGGTGGTCCAATCGAAGTTTCTTAAGTCTTGTACTTAAGAACCAAGACTAAAGCTTGAATTAAAGCCCCTGTAAGTACTCTTACAGGGGCTTTTTGTTTTTCTAGTGTACGTGTTGGGATTTCTAACTAAGCATTGTAACAGCGCCAGAGGGGCGTTTTTGAGACCAGCTGTAACGTGCTGTTTGAGGTAGGCTGTAGAAACATAAAGCATTAGCATGAAGCCGGAAGGGAATGCACAAAGAACCTGTTGTAAGGGCTTAGGCAGATGGAAACAAAAAGGCCGATACAAAGTACCGACCTAATAGAAACCTATGGAGTAAAGCTAAAACCTTGAATAAAAGCTTAAGCCATGAATAAAAGCTTAAGCCTCGGATATAAACTTAAGCTTAAATTGTAAACCTAAGCTCCAATTATAAACCTAAGCTTCGAACGTAAGCCTAAAGTTCGAACATAAACCAGTAACCGTATGCACAAATCAAAGCGGGAACACTGGAATACAAGGTCGCGACAAGAGCGGCTTTCGGTGCCATCGCAATCGCAGGGAATAGCGCATCACCGTCATTAGAAATTGCGTTACCTACCTGAGCTGATAGTGGCAGTGCACCAGAAAGGTATAGGCTAGTGACCAGCAATTGCGGACCACACCCCGGTAGCAATCCCATCAACACTCCCGCCAGGGGGAGCATCATGCCCCAGCTTGAGAATAGCGTCGCAAAATCGACATTTGCTATCACAGAGCCAAATTCGAAGAAAAGAAAAGCAACCACCACCCATGCAGTAACGAAGTTAGTATCTTGAGCCGTTTTTTGTAGTGGATGAGAGCCTACACATTTCTCGTCTTCACTGACGGCTGACTTGTAATCTTCAATTTCACGGGTGAGACCCCATAGAAACATCGAGCTAATCAGCAAAATAGTTCCTGCCCATTCCATCGACATTTCGGGCAAAGCGAGCAACTCATTCACATCCACTTGAAAAGAGCCAAGTAGGGCAACCGCAGCACCTGGAATAATGAGTACAGACCATAGATAACCTTGTAGGTTGATCGCTTTTTTCGATACTGCTTCTTTGTCTTGAGATTGAGAAGCACAGCTTCTCACCGCTTCATTTTTCTCTGCTTTTTTTGGGCGCAAGAAGTCATCTGCGTGAAACAAGTTAATGATTCGACCTGACGCAGTTCCGACAATCACGCCCATCGCCATCATGGCTAAACCAGTCTTGGGTTCGCTTGCAATGAGCAGGAAGGCCGCATCACCCATGGTTGAGACGAGCACAGCAACAACTGCGCCAAATCCGAGTTTGCCCGAGATAAATTGTGTGGTCACCACGATCGCACCGCCACAGCCGGGTAGCGCCCCCATAAGTGCAGCGAATACAACTTGGTTTGAACGGGATTGATGGACGAGCTTGTTGAAGACGTTATCTTTGTTGATATACAGGCTTAACCCGTGGTAAATCGCTAAGGTCAAAGCAACATAACAAGACACGGCCCAAAAGGCGTCTGACAAGGTAGTGACCGTCAATTCTCGCGTGGCAGGCGCCATAACTAAAGCTGCAAGTGAGATAGGTAAAAGCAGGCGCTTAAATGACAGTGAAAACTGAGTTGTTTTCGCAGCGCTACTGCTTGGCAAAAAAGAGATTAGTCGATCCATAGGTGTTACTCAAAATTAGTGGCTTAAGATAAATATATACGAATGATAATAATTATCAATTGCATTTGTTGTTTTTTTATCTATTGTTACCATTGGCTAAACCTACGAAACATGACCAACCTGAAAAAATGAGGTAAAGTATGGCTAATAAAGAGAGACTCTAAAGGTAGAGTCATAATTGTTAGTGTAATAGGAAGAAACATGATTTTAGTTGTTGGTCACAAAAACCCTGATAGTGACAGTATTTGTAGTGCGTTAGTTGCAACAGAGCTTCTTAAAGCTCGTGGCGAGGAAGCGACACCAATTCGCCAAGGCGAGATCAACCGCGAAACTCAACACATTCTAGAAGTCGCTGGTGCTGAAAAACCAGAACTTCGTACTTCTGTTGCTGGTGAAAAAATCTGGCTAGTAGACTACTCAGATCTAGCACAAGCACCGGACGATGTTGCTGAAGCTGAGATCGTAGGTATTGTCGATCACCACCGTTTAGGTGACGCGATGACAGTTAACCCTATGGAAGCTTGGATCTGGCCTGTTGGTTGTACAAATACTGTACTTTTCAACATGTTCAAGATTGAAGGTCACGCTATCTCTCAACAAATCGCTAAACTGATGATGTCTGCAATTCTTTCAGACACGGTTGGTTTTGCTTCTCCAACATGTACTCAAAAAGACAAAGACGCGGTTGCTGAGCTTGCTGAAATCGCTGGCGTGACTGACATTGATGCATTCATCAAAGCGCTTCTAATCGCTAAGACAAACATCGAAGGCCTATCTGCTGCACAACTAGTAGAAAAAGACCTTAAAGGCTACCCATTCAACGGTCGTGATGTTGTTGTTGGTCAAGTTGAGCTTGCGACTCTTGAGCAAGTAGATGGCATGATTGAAGCGCTAGAAGCGGATCTTGAAGAACGTTGTGAGAAAGACGGTCTAGCATTTGCTGCGGTAATGCTAACAGACATCACTACTGCGCAAACTCACCTTCTATACAAAGGCGAGTGGGCTGATAAACTGGTTAAGCACGAGAAAGACGGCGTATTAATGATGGAAAATACATTAAGCCGTAAGAAGCAAGGCTGGCCTTGGTTACAGGGTGAGCTTGTTTAATCAAGTCGCTTAATTATAAACGCCTGCTAATTTAGCAGGCGTTTTTCTTTGAAGTGGATTTTCTTCTTCATCGAAAATGTTTGAAGTTAAAAGCTCTCGGCATAAAATAGCTTTAAGAGCAAAGTTACTGACTAAAGTAGGAAATTAAGATGACTACACAGCTAGACGATAAAAAAATCGCTGAAATCAATAAGTATACGGGTGAGCAACGCCTAAAGTACTGTGTGAAAGAAATCGTAGCGAACCGTGAAGTATGGATCTTAACCGATGAACACGGTTGTGTAATGCTGAACACAGAAGATGAAGACTGTGTTCCAGTATGGCCAAATCAAGAGTTTGCTGAATCTTGGGCTACGGGTGATTGGTCTGAGTGTAAAGCTGAGTCTATCTCGTTGAACAAATGGCACAGCCGTTGGACTAACGGTCTAGAAGACGACGAGCTTGCAGTGGTTGTGTTCCCGAACGAGCAAGAAGAAGGCGTAATCTTGTTCCCTGATGAGTTCGATTTCGAATTAAAGAAGCAAGCTGCTAAGCGCTAATTCTGCCGCAATACAGTTCTTAAGTCAGCGTTGCCTTTTTTAGGCAGCGCTATCATTCAATTATCCCATCTAAGCTATTTACAACGCATTTTCGTTAGTACCCAATCAACTGATACAACGGCGCTTGCTGTGCGGCTTTTGAAGCTTGTTGAAGCACACCTGTTTTACTGTACCTCTTGAGTATCTTTCGAACGACAGGTTTTACTTCAGATTTTGTCATTCCAGCTTTCAATTCTGGTTCATACAGTAGTTGCAGTAGCACCACATCTAAGGGTGATAACAAGTCTTCTGGCGTATGGTCATTAAAAATAGAAGGGTAGGCTTTATCTGAATCATTCGGCAGGCCTAGAACCTGTGTGATTTCTTCCACGATACAGGCGACGAGCTTACCTCGAGATCTTGCTTGATCAACGGGAATAACAATCCCAGCGTAAACAATCTCACCTTTAGAATTAGTTCGATAACCCGCCGTGCAAATAGCGTTGTTTAGATGCTGAGTTGATTTGAGTTTGAGCAACGATTTCGCCTCAGATACCCACTGACTTTGCCGCGTGTATATCCATTTTACGTTCGCTTCAGACTCTTTGTTGACGATTGTTATCGGGTGCTGAGTGACTTCGGATAAGTGTCGGATATGAAGCTCTGTGAGCTCTTGATGCAGTTCTTCATCACCCACTCGATGATCGATCCAAATCTTGATCGGTTGTTTCCATTTGGCGAGTGGCTTGTTGCCTTGGGAATATTCGTGTTGAAGTGCGACGTTATAAAAGGCAGTTTCGACGAAGCTTCTATCTAACCAAGTGAGCGGTGTGCTTGCTGCGTTAAAGGAAAACAGCGCCAACAAAAGGGGAAGCATTGAAGCTCTTAATAACATACCTTTCCCCTTTGTTAAACGTAGCGTGATTCGAGGTTAGTGGTTCGGCGCTTTGGAGAAATGGCTCTCAACTAATCTTTGTGTGATTTGGTGAGTTGGATTGGTTAGCACTTGATCCGTTTCCCCACTCTCAACCACATTACCTTCGTGCATGACGATGATTTTGTCTGTAATGTGCTTAACAATACCGAGGTGTTGAGATACATAAACGAACGATACGCCCATCTCTTCTTGTAACTCTAAGAACAGGTTGATGATTTGCGAGCGCATTGCCATGTCTAAACCATTCAACGCCTCATCCGCAACGATGATCGATGGCTGAAGAATCAAGGCACGAGCCAAACAAACCCTTTGTTTCTGACCTGCAGCCAGCATCTGCGGGTAGAAGTAAGCATGTTCCGGTAGAAGACCCACACGTAATAGGGTGTCTTTCACACGACGCATACGGGCTTCTGGTGGCATATTGGTGTTTCGCTTTAATGGACCTTCAAGAATTCGACCAATCTGAATGCGCGGGTTAAGCGAGGTGTTCGGATCTTGGAAGATCATTCGAATCAGCTTACAGCGAGTCGAGTAGTCCTTGTGCTCTAGCTTTTCACCGTTCACACGAATCTCGCCCGCAGTTGGCTCTACCATGCCCGCTAGCATTCTTGCTAATGTCGACTTTCCTGAACCATTCTGACCGATAAAACCAATCGTCTGTCCCGCCTCAAGCGAAAAGCTGACTGGTTTCACTGCCTGATGAATCTTTTTACGGAAAAGACCAGAGCGAGTCGTAAAGTCTTTAGATAAATCAATGACTTCTAATAATGCACTCATGATTTCTTTTTCTTCTCCATATTAAGAGGGAAGTGACAATTGAACTTATGGTTTTTGATTCGTTTGGTATAAGGAATCTCAACACATTGCCTTTGCGCATACGGGCAACGTGGTCCTAGTCGACAACCAATAGGAAGGTGCTGCAACGGAGGGATTGAACCTGGCAAAGACTGTAGCTTCTCTTTATGAGGAATCCAGTCGTTAAAGTCAGGCATCGCTTTCAGTAGAGCGACGGTATATGGGTGTTTAGGTGCATCTAACAGCTTCTGCGTATCCGCTGATTCCACAGACTGACCACAGTACATAACGGTAATGCGAGTTGCCCATTGGGTAATGGTGGTTAAGTCATGGCCGATCAGCACGATGGTCGTGTTATTGATCTGATTCATACGACTCAACAGACGCAATATTTGAGACTGTGTGATCGGATCTAGATCGTTGGTTGGTTCATCAGCGATCAAGACTTTTGGTTTGGCTGCGATCGCCATGGCGATCATGACTTTTTGACACTCACCATCGGTCAACTCATAAGAGTAACTATCCATAAGACGAGAGTGATCTTTAATACCGACTTTGTGCAGCAGAGCGATGGCCTGTTTCTTACGCCATTTGAATCTCTGCCACCACCGACCTTCAAACGAATAGGAAGGAATCGCTTCAATCAGTTGATGGCCCACTTTTTCAGATGGATCAAGACAGGAGGATGGCTCTTGAAAGATCATCGCGATATCACGAGCAATAACTCGGCGTCGTTCTTTGGGTGTCAGTTGCAGGAGGTCGATATTGCCAAGGCGCATTCGGTCTGCAGAAACCTTCCAGTTTTCTTTACATACTCCGACGATCGCTTTTGCAACCAAGCTCTTGCCTGAGCCTGATTCACCTACTAAGCCGCGAATTTCCCCTTCATTGAGGGTAAGACTCATTCTATCAACGGCTTTAACCATCCCTTGAGGGGTCTCAATCTCGATGGTTAGATGTCGAATATCAAGTAAAGGCATTATTCGATTCCTGCATTTAGCGCTTGGCGAACACCTTCACCGACGAGGTTAATCACGATCACTGTAAACATAATGGCTAAACCGGGTAGGGTTACTGTCCATGGTGCGAGGTAAATCAGCTCTACAGAGTCACCCAAGATTGAGCCCCATTCGGTACTTGGTGCTTGAGCGCCAAGCCCTAAGAAACCCAAAGCCGTGATATCAAGAATGGCGACTGACAATGCCAGCGTAATTTCAAGTGCCACCACGGTAAGAATATTAGGAAGGATTGAATTCCATAAAAGGTAGAAGTCGTTCGCACCATCGAGGCGAGAAGCCAAAATATAGTCTTTTTCTACCTCAGCATGCACGGCAATGTATACCGAACGAATAAAGCGTGGAATCAATGCTAAACATAAGGCAAGCAAGATATTAAACTCGCCAAAACCAAGAAACGCCACGAAGATAATGGCCAGTAACAGAGACGGAATCGACATAACGGTATCAAGCAGGTGGTTTAGCGTGCTTGATAGTAATCCACGAGTCATCCCCGCAAGTACGCCAATCAGGCAACCAATGACTGCTGCGATAAAGGTAATCACAACCGCGGCACCAAACGTCAGCTGAGAGCCGATAATCAGACGAGAAAGAATATCTCGGCCTAAGTCATCGGTACCTAAGAAATACTCAACTGTTCCTGAGGGATCCCAAGAGGGTGGGGTTAACAGGTGTCCCGTTTGTTCTTGAGCATCATGCGGAGCTAGCCATGGTGAAGTGACGGTGATTAGAATGATCAAGGCCAAACACCACAGTCCAAACATAGCGAGATTATTGCCACGGAAGCTGCGCCAGAAACGCTCGAACTGGGTTGGAATCTGCTCTTCTTGGTAGACGTTATTTGTTAGCATACCATTCCTTCCTTACCAGTGGATTGACCATCGCGCCTAATAGATCGGACAGAATGTTTGCGGTCAAAACCAAGGTTGCTACCACTATTACGCCAGCTTGAATTGAAACGTAATCTTGATTAGATAAAGCATCCAATAACCAGCGGCCAATACCCGGCCAGTTAAAGATAGACTCGGTAATAATAGCGAGCGTTAACATACTTGATAGTTGAACGCCGACCTTAGGAATAATCGGTGGTATCGCATTTCTTAACACGTGTTGCATCACGATCTCTCTGGTAGATAGACCTTTAATTCGCGCCGCGCGGATGTAGTTTTGCGTCATCACTTCAGCAACGGATGCTCTCATCAACCGGATAACTTGAGTCGTTGGAGCCAGTGCCAAAACTAGACAAGGCAACGCCATATGCTCGATGACACTTTGCAGTGCGTGTGCTCGGTATTTACCTTCAGCGAAAAAGGCATCAATGATGGCGAAACCAGTCACGTGTTCAATTTCGTAAAGTAGATCGTATCTGCCGCCCACTGGAAACATTTCAAAGTGTAAAGAGAACACCATGATCATCAGTAGTGCGACCCAAAATATAGGTGCAGAGTAACCAGCCATTGAAGTAAACGATATGGTGGTATCGACAAACTTGCCCTGTCTCATGCCAGCAATCGTGCCGAAAGGGATGCCGATAAACAACGCAAGCACAAAAGCAAAGAAACACAGTTCTAACGTTGCAGGGAATACCACGACAAGCTCATCGATGATAGGCGCTCCGTGCTTGCTCAAGCCAAAGTTCAGTGTCGATAATTCTGTGATATAGCTAAGCCAACCGGGCCAAAAATCTTGAATCGCCCAAGGTGAGGTTTGGTCTAGTCGAAGCAGAGCGAACCCCACTAACGTCAGGATCCCCAGTGTAATAATGAATAAGTTTACACGTCTTAATGTATACCAAAACATCACTGCACCTCTCTTCTGACTTGATCAAAAGGTTGAGCATTGAACGGGCTCTGCTTAAAGCCACTTAGCGACCGATCGTGCACGCGGAATTGCACGCCATGAGCGAGAGGAATCACAGGAACTTCTTCATTGAGAATGTTTTGGGCTTGTCGATACAAGTTCACACGGTGCCTTTGTTGATTGATCTCTAATGCTAAGTCGAGAAGGAAATCAAAGTCTGAATTACACCACATAGAGACGTTTAATCCTGCTCGTTCTGAGCTACATGAAAGAAGCGGACGTAAGAAGTTGTCCGGGTCGCCCGTATTGCCGATCCAACCTGTGAGCAACAAGTCTGTTGAGGAAATGGATGACAGCTGCGTACGATCAAATCGGTCGTCGGTATAGAGCTTAAGTTCGATACCAATATCAGCTAAATTTGCTTGGATTAATTCTGCTGTTTTTCTTGGGCTTGGGTTGTAGGCTCTTGGTTCTAAAGGAACCCACATTGAAAGCTCTAGCCCAGGTTCTACCCCGGCTTCTTTAAGAAGCGCAACTGCGTAGTTGCGGTCATAGCGAACTTGAACGCTGTCTTTTTGGTAAGCCCAAGAGGTCGGTGGCAAGAGAGTGTAGGCTTTCGTGCCCGTACCGTAATAAACAGAATCAAGAATGTTCTGACGATTGATAGCCAAGTTCAGCGCTTTGCGCACTCGTGAGTCACGCAGTGCAGGGTGCTCGGTGTTCAGTGCGATGAAAGAGACATTAACCGCAGGCGTGGCGGAAATCTTCAACTCTTCATGAGCTTGAATAATAGGAATCTGACTAGAAATCGGTGAGTTCAATACATCACACTCACTACGAAGTAGCTTGGCAAGAGTCCCTGTCCCACGTTGTGAAGTATCAAACACAACTTGGTCCATTTCTACGTCACCCTTCCAATAGTGCTTGTTCTTTTTCAAGCGAACTAGATCATTGATTTGGTATTCATCCAAGTAGAAAGGACCTGTGCCAACTGGCTTGGAGTCTATTTCATTCTTTTCATCCGTAGCAATGAGTTTATTGGCATATTCTTTAGAGTGAATGACCGCATAGCTGGTCGCGATATTGTTGAGGAATGAATTGTCTGGGCGACTTAATTGGAATTTCACTGTTAGGTCATCAACCGCAGTGATATTGACGATCAGGTTTTGGAAGTCGATACCAGCAAACCATGGGTATAGGCCGCCGCCCACATAATGAAATGGGTTTGAACTGTCAATGATTCGCTCAAAACTAAAGACCACATCTTGTGCATTCATACTGCGAGTTGGGGTAAACCAGTCTGTGGTTTGAAACGCAACATTAGGGCGCAGTTTGAAAGTGTACTCTGTACCTGATTCATCGACAGACCAGCTTGTTGCCAAGTTCTGTTTTGGTCGATAAGTCATTGGATCAAGAGTGAGCAGTGTATCGAAAATTTGAGGGCTCAGCGATTCTGAGGTAATGCCACTATCAACCAGTTGTGGGTTGAAAGTACTAGGATTACCTTGGCCGCAATAAATGAAGCCTTTTTCACGGATTTGCTCGTGATTCACACTCTCACCACATCCAGCTAAAAAGCTCAGCGTGCAGATGCTCAGTGATAGTCTTATTAGTGCTTTCATAAAAAGAAATACTTTTCGAAACGAGGCGTTAGAGGAGCCTCAAGATCCGGACAATTTAACATTTTATTTATTCGGCTCCAAATAATAATCAAGTGCTGACAGCTATTTATCGTTAGCTTGTCCGACAATCGCGTACTTCCTCACCATTCCACGTAATTGGTTGTAGGTTAATCCAAGTAATTGTGCTGCTTGTTTCTGGTTGTACTTGCTTTGCTTTAGGGCTTGATTGAGCAGCTTGATGTCTTGCTGTTCTTGCCATGCTTTGTAATCAAGTGGCAAAGAAAACGAGCTCTCTGATGAAGTATGGCTGTTGGACGGCGCATTGCCAATTTCATGCGTGGAATCTTGATCTATTTTCCATGCGGGTTTGAATGGGTTAAACACCAAAGATTCAATAGGATATGGGTCTTTACCGTGCTGGTAGACTGCGCGCTCAATAACGTTCTTGAGTTCTCGCACATTCCCTGGCCATGAATAATCCAGTAGCGCCTCAACGGCAGACGGAGCAAAGCCAACAAACAACTCCAATTCTAATTCACGGCACATCTTAATGGCGTAGTATTCTGCCAGCAGCGTGATGTCTTCTTTTCGCTCTCGAAGAGGGGGAATAGTAATCACGTCAAACGCTAGCCTGTCCAATAAGTCAGCTCTGAATTCGCCCCTTAATGCCATGTCTGGCAAGTCAGAGTTGGTGGCGCAAACCAGTCTTACGTTGGCACTTAAAGCTTTTTGTCCGCCGACACGTTCATACTGCCCGTATTCAATAACGCGCAATAGCTTCTCTTGAACGGCTAGGGGCGTGGTTGCGAGCTCATCAAGAAACAGTGTTCCACCTTCCGCTCTTTCAAATCGACCCTGATGACGACCTTTTGAACCAGTAAAGGAACCAGACTCATGACCAAACAACTCAGAATCAATCAAACCTTCACTGAGCGTTGAGCAATTAAGTGAGATCAACGGCTGATCCCATCGCCTTGAAAGGTAATGCAGCCTTTGAGCTATGAGCTCTTTACCCGTACCACGCTCTCCAATGATCAGGATCGGTCTTTCGATTGGTGCGAGTTGAGATACTTTATCTAAAACGGAGAGAAAATTGGGTGATTCACCAATGAGGTTCTGCTGCATAGCGGGTCCTTGTGCGATTTGAGCGCCGATGGATGTGATTTAGAGGGCTTTATTTAAGTCACGTCATGTAAATAGCTTAAGTATAAGAGTCGTAGTGGTGAAAAATACCAATACTTGGCCAAATTCATCATAGCATGGTTCGGGTTAATCACCATTTTATTGTAAGTGCCTGATAATAAATGGCTTAAAAGTTGGCACGTTACTTGGATTACTTATGGTAGGTTTAACAACAAACGTAAATTTTTGAGCAAGTGGATTGATAAATCGAATAACGCTTTAAAGCACATTTGCCATCATTGTAATTAAGGAGTTCCTCATGGGTATTTTTTCTCGCTTTGCAGACATTGTAAATTCGAACATCAGTGCACTTTTAGACAAGGCTGAAGATCCTGAAAAGATGATTCGTCTGATTATCCAAGAAATGGAAGATACGCTGGTTGAGGTTCGCACTAACTCCGCTAAAGCTATCGCAGATAAAAAAGAGTTAGCACGTAAAGTTGAAGCTATCGAAACTCAGATTCTAGATTGGCAAAATAAAGCGACACTAGCACTGACTAAACAACGCGAAGACTTAGCTAGAGCGGCTCTAATCGAAAAGCAAAAACTTGAAGATATCATCAAAAGCCTTCACACAGAGCAAACCTTGGTTCACGAAACCATCGAAAAGCTGACCAGTGAGATTGGTAAGCTCGAAACCAAAATCGTAGAAACTCGCGCAAAGCAGCAAGCATTGATGATTCGTAATAATGCTGCGAGCAATCGTCGTGATGTTCAAAAACATCTGCATTCAAGCAAAACCAACGAAGCAATGGCGAAGTTTGAGCAATTCTCGCGTAAAGTGGATGAATTAGAAGCCGAAGCGGACGTTTACGCGAAAACAGGTAACGCAAAATCGTTAGACCAAGAGTTTGCAGAGTTACAAGCTCAAGATGAAATTGAAAAAGAGCTGGCGAAACTGAAGCAACAAGTTGAAAACCGCGATAAATAATTTAGGAGTTGTCTATGTCAACATTTCTAATTGCAGGCCCACTGATTGTCTTTTTAATCTTCGTGGCACCGCTATGGTTGTTCTTACATTACCGCAGCAAGAAGAAATCCAGTAATGGTCTTTCAGAAACGGATCTTCAGCGTTTGCACAAGCTTTCTGCTCAAGCTGAATCGATGCAAGACCGAGTGAAAACGCTAGAAAAAATACTGGATGCGGAGTCACCTAACTGGAGACGAAACTATGAGTAGAGAACTGTATCGCGATCCTATTAACGGTAAGCTGTCTGGCGTCTGCGCAGGGTTAGCGAACTATTTTGGCTTGGAAGTGTGGTTGGTTCGCATCTTGGTTATCTCGGCGGCACTGCTTGGTGGTAGCTTTTTGGTGTTATTAGCGTATTTAGCTTTGACATTTATGCTTGAAAAACAACCACCTCAGTATGTCGATCAGATGAAAGCCAAACAAGAGCACACGCTGAAGCAAAAACCTTGGGAAAAGGGGCAAACCGCAGAGTCGTTATTGGGCACTTTAGAGGGTGATTTCCAGAAATTAGAGACCAGTGTCCGCAATATGGAAGCTTATGTGACTTCGGATACTTTCAAAGTCGATCGCGCATTTAAGAACATGTAGTGGTAAACCTGAAAAACATTAGATAACGGTTTAGGAAAATTTATTCCAAGCCGTTATTTTTTTTAATAATTTTGTCTCAATAAATCTTACGATAACTGGTAAGTTACATGTGATTAATCTATGTTATAAAAATATTTATAGTTATGGATGATCACTAATGTATAGAGCCTCCGTTGTCCTATTGACAGCCTTAGCTGGGTTGTCTGGGTGTGGTAAGGAGCTTCCTCCCGTACCTGAACCTGATTCTAGACCCGCCAAACTCTTCACTGTCTCCGTCGGTAGTAATGCCTTTGAACGTAGCTTTCCTGCCACCACAGAAGCGGGTGACAAAGCAGTACTGGCATTTCGTGTTCCAGGGCTACTTCAGACTATCGATGTCACATCTGGTCAACAGGTTACCAAAGGTGATGGGCTTGCAACGCTTAATCCTGACGAATATCAGTTGTTAGAGAAGCAAGCGAGAGCCAACTTTAAGCTTGCCGATGTTCAATACCAACGTTCAATTAAGTTGCGCAAAGATCGCGTCGTATCTGAGCAAGACTTCGACCAAGCGAAAGCTAATCATAATTCTGCTAAAGCGGTGCTTAACCAAGCAAAAGCCAACCTACGTTATACCACCTTGGTTGCGCCTTACGATGGTACTATCTCCATCATTCCTGCTGAAAACCATGAATATATCGCTGCCAAACAAGGCGTGATGAATATTCAAACTAATCAAATCCTCAAAGTCGTATTCTTATTACCCGACCAACTTATCACGCGCTTTTCTTCAGGGTTTGAGACGGATGCAACCATGGTTTTTGATGCTTTCCCGGGTAGCTCCTACGCTTTAGCATTCCAAGAAGTGGATACCGAAGCGGATCCCAAAACCGGGTCGTACAAAGTCACCATGGTAATGGAGAGACCAACCGATGTTGGTATTTTGCCGGGTATGTCAGGCACGGTTCATTTAGTTTCAGCGTTAGCGGCCGCCACAAAAATTCCCACATCAGCAATGATGACTGATGGGGATGATGTCTCTGTGTGGCGCGTGAATAGCGACGGTATTGTTGAAAATGTCGCAATCATCATCGATGAAAAACGCCATATTGTTTCAGGGTTGAACGATGGTGATCGCATCGTAACTTCTGGTGTTAATGGTCTTGAACCGGGCGTTAAAGTTCGAGAGTGGATCAAGGAAAGGGGGCTATAACATGAAAATACTTAAAGTGGCCGCTGGACTGTCGTGTTTGGCTTTACTTACGGCTTGTGAAGATAAACAAGTTGTAGAAGTGAATAACACACCCTTGGTTAAAGCTATCGAGATTTCAGTCATCGACTTTAGCGACAAACTCTATTTCCCTGCGGTTGCAAACGCTGCCGAGAAGGCTCATCTCAGCTTTCGAGTCGCTGGTGAAATCAATAAGCTTGATGTGAAAGAAGGTGAGCGTGTTTCACAAGGAGACATCATTGCAGAGCTTGACCCGACCGATTATCAACTGGATGTCGACAATGCTCAGGCACGTTACACGGTAATTAACAGCCAATACAGACGTTCAAGTCCGCTAGTGAAGAAAGGTTTATTGGCGAAGTCACAGTTTGATGAAATTGCTGCTCAACGCCAGATCGCTTATGCCGAGCTGGAACTCGCAAAACTGCGCTTGTCGTTCACTAAGCTTCGTGCCCCTGTTGATGGGATCATTTCTCGTGTCAGTGTCGATCAATATGAAAATATTCAGGTAGGCCAACAAGTGGTAAATATCCACAGTGTCGAAGATGTTGAGGTTGTTATTCAGCTGCCTGACCAAATCTACGTCAACCAACCGAGTGAACAACTGTTATCGAACGTTGAGGCTCTGGTTAGAGTGCCAAGTGGTAATGAATACTCTGCAGGTATTAAGGAGTTCACCACTGAACCTGACCCAAGCACGGGCACGTTCACGGTTACGCTTGCTCTACCTATGCCGGAAGATGATTTGATTCTGGATGGTATGGCCGTTGAGGTGACGTCAAATGGGCGAGATATCGGCTTGGAGTTAAAAGCTGGGGTACTTATCCCAATCGAAGCTGTGTTTAATGCGGATGGCGATGATTTAACGCGTCAGAACTCTTATGTATGGGTGCTTAATGACAACAGTACCGTCTCGAAACAGCAAGTCGTATTAGGAAAAGCAAATCAGAAAACATTGCAGGTCATGAAAGGATTGGAAATGGGGCAGCATGTCGTTGTTGCAGGCATATCGCGATTGCGAGATGGGATGACAGTGGAAGTATTGTCTCAGGAGACGAACAATGAGTGAAGTAAATAACAAGCCCCAAAATGACGATCAACAAGGTGATGATCAGATCACAGGTGTTGCTTCTTACTTTATACGTAACAAAGTCATTAGCTGGATGCTATCTCTGATCTTTCTTATTGGTGGTGTCTCTGCCTTTTTCGGCTTGGGTCGTTTAGAAGATCCTGCCTTTACCATCAAAGATGCGATGGTTGTGACCTCTTACCCAGGGGCCACACCTCAACAAGTCGAAGAAGAAGTTACTTACCCACTAGAAAAAGCGATTCAGCAACTTACCTATGTGGACGAAGTGAACTCTATCTCTAGCCGCGGCCTATCACAGGTAACGGTGACGATGAAGAACAACTACGGCCCAGATGATCTTCCGCAAATATGGGATGAACTTCGCCGAAAAGTGAATGATCTCAAGGTTGAACTGCCACCCGGCGTCAATGATCCTCAAGTCATCGATGACTTCGGTGACGTTTACGGTATTTTGCTAGCGGTGACGGGGGATGGCTATAGCTACAAAGAGTTGCTGGATTACATTGATTACCTAAGGCGAGAGCTAGAGTTGGTTGATGGGGTCAGTAAAGTCTCCGTTTCAGGCCAACAACAAGAGCAAGTGTTCATTGAGATATCGATGAAACGGATAAGCTCTCTGGGTCTGTCTCCAAGCACGGTATTTAACCTTTTATCGACTCAAAATATTGTATCCAGTGCAGGAGCGGTAAGGATTGGTGATGAATATATTCGAATCCATCCAACGGGTGAGTTCCAAAACGTTGAACAGCTTGGTGATTTGATTCTTACGGAAGGTGGTGCTCAAGGGCTTATCTATCTAAAAGATGTGGCGAATGTAACTCGTGGTTACGTTGAGGTACCGAGTAACATCATTGGTTATAACGGCGAACTCGCGCTTAACCTGGGTGTCTCTTTTGCGCAAGGCGTGAACGTGGTCGCAGTGGGTGAAGACTTTGATCGAAGACTCGCCGAGCTTAAATATCAACAACCCGTCGGTATCGACATCTCCGAGGTTTATAACCAACCTAAAGAGGTGAACAAGTCGGTAAGCGGATTTGTAGTGAGTTTAGGACAGGCGGTTGCGATCGTAATCGTGGTGTTACTGTTCTTCATGGGAGTACGATCGGGTCTGTTGATTGGTTTGATACTGCTATTGACCGTATTCGGCACCTTTATTTTCATGCAGTACTTCAAAATCGATCTTCAACGTATTTCACTGGGCGCGTTGGTTATTGCCTTAGGGATGCTGGTGGATAATGCCATTGTGGTGGTGGAGGGGATATTGATCGGCACGCAGAAGGGGCGAACCCGGATGCAGGCCGCCACTGATATCGTGACCCAAACCAAATGGCCACTGCTTGGCGCAACGGTGATTGCGGTCACCGCGTTTGCTCCAATAGGTTTGTCTGAAGATTCAACGGGCGAATACTGTGGCACCTTGTTTACGGTGCTATTGATTTCACTGATGCTGAGTTGGTTTACCGCCATCTCGATCACGCCGTTTTTTGCCGATATCTTCTTCAGAGGACAGAAAGTTGATCCCGATAACGAAGGTAAAGACCCATACAACGGGATGGTTTTTGTTATCTATAAAAACTTCCTTGAGTTCTGTATGAAACGCGCGTGGCTAACCATGATCGTTCTGGTGATTGGTTTAGGTGCGAGTGTGTACGGTTTTGGCTTTGTGAAACAAGCATTCTTCCCATCTTCAACTACTCCGATGTTCCAAGTGGATGTTTGGATGCCGGAAGGTACGGATATTCGAGCAACTAATACCAAGTTGAGAGTGCTTGAGAGTTGGTTGTCGGAACAAAGTGAAGTTGAACATATCACGACCACGGCCGGTAAAGGTCTGCAGCGTTTCATGTTGACCTACTCACCCGAGAAGAGTTATAGCGCGTATGGCGAAATCACGGTTCGTGTGAAAGATTATCAGGTGCTTGAGGGGCTGATGCGTCGCTTCCGTGAACACGTTGACAGTCAGTTCCCAGAAATTGATTACAAACTTAAGCAAATTGAATTAGGTCCTGGTGGCGGTGCGAAAATTGAGGCTCGAATCGTCGGTTCAGATCCAACCGTGCTACGTTCAATCGCAGCTCAAGTTATGGACATCATGCGTGCCGATGACGGAGCGTTTAACGTTCGTCATGATTGGCGTGAAAGAACTAAGGTCTTAGAGCCTCAGTTCAATGAAAGCCAAGCGCGTCGTTATGGTATTACCAAGTCTGACGTTGATGATTTCCTAGCGATGTCTTTCTCTGGTAAGTCGATTGGTGTGTATCGTGATGGTACTACGCTGATGCCTATTGTGGCTCGTTTACCTGAAGATGAGCGAATTGATATTCGCAACATCGAAGGTATGAAGATTTGGAGCCCGGCATTAAGTGAATACATTCCGTTGCAGCAAGTGACGCTTGGCTACGAATTGGAATGGGAAGATCCACTTATCATCCGTAAGAACCGTAAGCGCATGCTGACGGTAATGGCCGACAACGACCTATTGGGTGAAGAAACGGCTTCGACGTTACAGAAACGCTTACAGCCACAAATAGAAGCGATTGAGATGCCACCGGGTTATTCACTTGAGTGGGGCGGTGAATATGAGTCATCTGCTGATGCACAAGCGTCACTGTTTACCACTATGCCGATGGGTTACCTGTTCATGTTCTTGATTACCGTGTTCTTGTTCAACTCGGTCAAAGAGCCGCTGATTGTTTGGCTAACGGTTCCATTAGCGCTAATCGGGGTAACGACAGGCTTGTTAGCCTTGAATACACCATTTGGCTTTATGGCATTGCTAGGCTTCTTGAGTTTATCCGGGATGCTACTTAAGAACGGTATCGTATTACTTGATCAAATTGAGATTGAAATGAAATCAGGTAAAGACCCTTATGTTGCGGTAGTTGATGCAGCATTGAGTCGTGTTCGCCCAGTATGTATGGCAGCGATTACAACGATTCTAGGTATGATCCCGTTACTGCCTGATATCTTCTTCAAGCCGATGGCGGTAACCATCATGTTTGGTTTAGGCTTTGCAACGGTACTGACTCTTATTGTTGTCCCAGTGCTGTATCGTCTATTCCATAAAATTCAAGTCTCGTAAGACGAGAGAGTCTTTGAATTAATGCCCCTGTTTAGGGGCATTATCATTTCTGAGTGATTTAAAATAGGTAGTAATAACATGGAAAAAAACACTGAAGATAGAACGTGTGCATGGGCGCTTAAACATGAGCTAGAAAGGGAGTACCACGATGCAGAGTGGGGCGTGCCTGTTTATGATGACCAAGTTCTGTTTGAGTTCATTACTTTAGAAGGCGCTCAGGCGGGTCTGAGTTGGATTACGATCCTTAAAAAGCGCGAAGGCTATCGTGCTGCGTTTGATAACTATGATCTCAACAAGCTTGCAGCGATGAACGAAGACAACGTGCCTCATATCATTGAAACCTTCGACGTGGTTAAGCATAAGGGCAAGATCGCCTCTGTATACGGTAATGCTCGAGCAACGCTTGAACTCCAGAAAGAGTTTGGCTCTTTATCAAATGCTTTATGGCAATTTGTCGATAACAAGGTGATAGAGAACAACTGGACTGAGATGTCTCAAGTTCCCGCTTCTACCGAGCAATCTAAAGCTATGAGTAAGTTTTTGAAGAAGAGAGGCTTTAAGTTTGTAGGGGAAACAATCTGTTACGCGTTTATGCAAGCGACAGGTATGGTTAATGATCATCTAGAAGGTTGTCCACACAAATAAAAGCGTTATTTCTCGTCGCGAAATAATTGCGTGAGAATTGGAAAATTTACTGGTCATTTGTAAACTATTCAATATCATATGCGACCGAATTCAAACCTAGAAGACGATAGTGAAACAACAAATCTACCAAATATGTGATGCTAGTTATGATCCCTTGCTTAGGCAGTTTGTGCGTGAAGATGGCCACGTAGAAACTATTGCGCCGTTAGAAGGTAAGGTGTTTCTATTCTTGCTTGAAAATGCTGGCGAGTGCATCGAGCGAGGTCTGATATTTGATAGGTGTTGGGGCAATGTAATTGTTTCAGAGCAAGCGCTGACTAACGTTATCTCAAAGATTCGAAAAACACTGTCTAGGGTAACTTGTGGTTGCGCGACGATTCGTACCGTTAGTAAGACGGGGTATTCTCTTGAAATCGACGAGTTGAGCCGGTCCACAGTAACTGAAGAGGTGCCTTCTCAAGCGAGTAAAGAAGTCTACGAACTCGGTGTCTCGCTTGCCGATTCTACGTTGAAGCAAAACGTACCTTTGTCCCAAGAAATGTCCCAAGAAATAACCCAAGACCCGTTAACAATAAATGAAGTCTTGATTGATGCAGATTCTGCGAAAGTTGTTTCTTCCGAGCTACCTAATGACTCACATCTAGACCAGAGTGCAGTTAAGCAAGAACAGGCAAATGTCGTGTCTAATAGACACCTAGCTAACGCCGGTTATTTGCTCGCTTTGGTTTGTGTCGCAGTAACGGCATTTAACCTTTTCCAAGCCTACTATACGCCTCTGCCTTATTTTATTGATAAAGCGGAATATCGTGACAGTTACACCGACAATACCAACCACTACTTCTTCCATATTGCTCATAATGACTCCTATTCGTTGCCTGCGGTTACTCAAAAGCTTACAGCGGTGATACCGAGCCACTGTAACGTTGATGTATTTGTCCGCATTTACCCATCAGTCGACCAACCCGAAGATGACGCGTTATACATGTTGATTCAAAGGAAAGATGGTGAGGTTCTGAATTATAGTGCTTCGGTTTTCAATGTAGAGTCGTCTTTTGATTCCTTTGCTCAGTATATGAAGAAGAGGAGTTACTTTTGCGACTAATTGGTTTACTCATTTTGATGGTAATTGCTGCGGCAAGTTTTTTGCCAGAACAGAACGTATTAGCGGGCACTCGATGGCATTGTAAAACGATTAAAACTGATTTTTTATCTCAGGCATTCCAACCATATCAATCGCTTTATGAGCGTATAAGCCTTACTTTTCAATCTGACCATACCTTTAGCATGAGAGAGTTTGTGACGATTACAGAGCAAGACGGTAAGGAGAGTACTATGGAAAATCTGTATTTCGGGCACTATGAGCTTGATGGGAATAATTTGTCGATGAGCATTATAGATGTGAGAACGGCGACCCCTTTCCATGATCCAATTATTAACAATGAATATAGTGAGTATAAAGGGGTGACGATTGATTACGCTATTGCAGTTAAGGATCAGTCTTTGTACTTGTTCAATGAACACCGCTCTGAAATTTTCAATTGGGCGTGCTTTGACGTTCAGTAGCTTTTTAAAGCGATGTGTCTAATGCGCTAACCTAAAAAAGGCAGGAATATCCTGCCTTTTTGGTCTGAGTCTGCTAACGCTTTAAATTAAACGAGCGCGTTGTAACGCTCCAATCCTGCCTCTAGGTCCGCAATCAGATCGTCAACGTCTTCTAAGCCGATATGAACACGTACCAAGGTTCCAGCGAAGTTAGGGTTCGCTACTGTTCTTAGGCTATCAAAGCTGTTCGGTTCGTTCGCTAGAATTAAGCTTTCAAAGCCACCCCATGAGTAACCCATACTGAAGTGCGTCATACCATCAAGCAGCGCTGTGGTTGCTTTTGTATTCGAGTTCTTCAGCACGAAAGAGAACAAGCCATTACCACCAGTGAAATCTCGTTTGAAGAATTCATGGCCTGGGCAAGACTCAAGGGCAGGGTGACGAACATGATCAACCTCAGGTCGAGTCTCCAACCATTTTGCGACTTTCAAGCTGCTCTCTGCATGTTGGCGTAGTCGAACGTCAAGAGTACGGATACCACGAAGGGCAAGGTAAGCGTCATCTGGTGATACACATTGCCCCATCAAATAGCTCTGTTCTCTTAGTTGATCCCAACACTTCTCGTTGGCAACAGCCGTACCTAACATCACATCAGAGTGACCAACAATGTATTTGGTCGCAGCTTGAATCGAGATATCAACGCCAAAATCAAACGGTGAGAAGTTCACACCAGCAGCCCATGTGTTATCGAGCATCACGATGATGTCGTGTTCATGAGCAATACGCGCTAGCGTTGGAATGTCTTGCACTTCCATGGTGACTGACCCAGGAGATTCGGTAAACAGCACCTTAGTGTTTGGCTTAATAAGGTCTTGGATGCCTTCACCGATCGTTGGCTCGTAGTAGGTCGTCTCTACACCCATCTTCTTCATGATGGTGTCACAGAAATCACGCGTCGGTTCGTAGCAGGTGTCGACCATCAGAATATGATCGCCTGTTTCTACAAAAGAAAGAATGGCATTTGAAATGGCCGCAGTACCACAAGGGTAAAGTGCACAGCCTGCGCCGCCCTCGACTTCAACCATGGCATCTTGGAAAGCGAAGTGAGTGTTGGTTCCACGGCGTCCGTAAAAAAGCGTTTTATTAGCGCGATTAATCGTAGCTTTACGCTTTTCTTCTACTGAGTTGAACACGACAGTAGAAGCGCGCTGT
Source organism: Vibrio sp. QJM3NY_27 (assembly GCF_057785955.1). Lineage (NCBI taxonomy): Bacteria > Pseudomonadati > Pseudomonadota > Gammaproteobacteria > Vibrionales > Vibrionaceae > Vibrio > Vibrio sp. QJM3NY_27. Next base: position 1,263,032 of record NZ_CM173511.1, read on the forward strand.
ACTGGTGGGTTAACGACACCATTGGTCCACTTCTTATCACGACCTGCAGTGATCAGTTTAGTGGTTTTGTTCTCGGACATGCTGTGAATTCCTTATCAATCGGTTATGTCCTATTTAAAACATGCCAATAGCATTCAAAGCAAGAGCAGAGGGGGAGTTTTTATGCTTTTCTTTCGCTTTTTAACCTTTCACGTCGTTTATCGTGAAAGGTCAAAAATCTGATAAGCAGAGAGATATGAGTCGCAGTGGGTCCATTGATTGGATTACAGCAGTGGATTGAACAAATAGAACAATCGTTCGAAGAAGCGGTTACGTAAATTTCTCTGCTCCCATTGCTCCAATTCCACTGGATGAGATGATTCAATATAGGATTGCTGCAAATCAAACAGTTGCTTGGTGAAGTGGACGTCATCAACGGCTAGCGTCACTTCGAAGTTTAGCCAAAGGCTACGCATGTCGATATTGACCGTTCCGATTAAGCAAAACTCTTCATCAATCACTACCGATTTGGTGTGAAGAAGGCCACCGTAAAACTCGTAAATCTTAACGCCAGCTTCAAGTAACTCTGTATAGAAAGCGCGAGAAGCCCATTTAACCATCAATGAATCGTTGTTGTGTGGAATGATCAGTTCGACGTTTACGCCCCTTTGCGCTGTCATTTTCAGCGTTTCTAACAAGTCGGCACTCGGTACAAAATAAGGCGTAGTGATGCGCACAGAACGATTGGCTTGATTGATGGCAATAGTCAGAACTTGTAGGATCAAATATTCCGGCATACCAGGACCAGACGGAACGACCTGAACCGGATGGTGCGTCATTATTTCTTCAATCGGGCATTCAGGTAAATCAGGAAGAATGCGCTCGCCTGTTTCTACTTCCCAATCCCAACCATGAATGGCCGAAAGCACGTTAACGGTTGGCCCAGTGACTCGAACCATTACGTCGATCCATTGACCAACGCCTGAACTCTGCTTGAAATGCGCCGGATCCACCATGTTCATTGAACCGGTATAGGCGATGGATTCATCAATCACGATGATCTTACGGTGTTGTCTTAGATCTAGGCGACGTAAGAAAATACGCCATGGGCTTACTTCTAATGCTTGAACAACTTGTACACCAGCGTCTTTCATCATTGAACGCCAATGGCTTTTGAAAAAGCGTGGACTACCTGCTGAATCGAGTAAAACCTTAACATCGACGCCACGTTTGGCCGCTCGAATCAGTGCTGAGGCTACGGAGTCGGTTAGGCCACCAGGATGCCAAATGTAGAAAACCATTTTGATACTGGTTTGTGCGTTTTCTATATCTTCGATAATTGCGTGCAGGATCTCATTGGGTGAAGCTTGCAGTGAAAGTGTGTTTCCACTAAGTGCAGGAATACCCATTCGATTATTACAAAGCTCATCAATCTTGTGGATTGGGGAGCCAACTTTACCTGGAAGGTGAACCTGACAATCATTTAATTGGCGGAACCAATCACCGAACGGAGTAAACATGCGATGTGCGCGCTCAGCCCGCTTTCTACCTAGGTTTAGCTCGCCGAAAAGGAAGTAACAGGCCACGCCAACAATCGGGATAATATAGATAACCATCAACCACGCGAGAGAAACGCTGACAGAGCGTCGTTTTAGTACGACACGAAAGGTCACACCGGCGACGAGAACCCAGTACAAAGCAACGGAAGCTAAAGTTAAAAAATGGTAGAGCTTTTCCACATTGAATACTCGAAAAAAGAGACACTTAGATAGTAATGCTATTTTGAGGATATGGGAATTTAAGGAATCAACTATTTACAAAATAGAGCAAAAGCTGTAAACAGGTTATAGTTGTTAAGTTTTGGTTAACTTAAGACGAAAACGATTGTTTTGTATAAAAAGACGGCATTTAACCATAAAAATTTACATTGGTAACGAAATATGTACGGTTCGGACTTCCAATTTTATTCTTAAACTGGTTTACTTGCCATACAACGAGCGTCAATCAAATCTTTTAAGTGTGTAAATTTTTTTATACACCTTATCTTTTAAAGACGCCACCCAAAGCAAAACACAACATCACACAACACAAAAGTTTGGAGTACACGTGGCTACTAGTAATACAACCACAACACCCCGCGATACCTGGGGTTCGAAGTTAGGATTCGTAATGGCTGCAGCAGGTTCTGCTGTTGGTCTAGGTAACATTTGGAAATTCCCTTACACAGCAGGCGAAAGTGGCGGCGGTGCATTCGTTGCAATTTACCTGTTTTTTGTAATTTTCATCGGTTTCAGTGTCATGCTGACTGAATTTGCGATTGGCCGTCATACGCAAAAATCAGCGGTAGGTGCATTTAAATCGACTGACCGTCGTTGGACGTTCGCTGGTGTTATCGGCGTAGTCAGTGGCCTACTTATCATGGGTTTCTACCCTGTAGTAGGTGGCTGGTCTATCGCATACATCGGTAAAATTGCTGGTGGTCTACTAGACGCACCTGAAGCAATTGGTGACAGCTTCGGTGGCTTTATCTCAAACCCAGTTCAACCACTTATGTGGATGGGCCTATACCTACTACTTAACGTCGTCATCGTTATGAAGGGTATTTCTGGTGGTATTGAGAAAGCGGGTAAGATTCTGATGCCACTTCTTTTCATCATCCTTATCGTGGTATCAATCAAAGGCCTAATGCTTCCGGGCGCGATGGCTGGTCTTGAATTCCTATTCAGCCCTGATTTCTCTAAAGTAGACAGCGGTGTAATTCTAGCTGCACTAGGTCAAGCATTCTTCTCACTATCTCTTGGTATGGGTTGTATGTTGACTTACGGTTCTTACCTTAAGAAGAAAGAGAACCTAGTTCAAACTACAGCTATGGTTACGGCGATGGATACAGGCGTTGCTATCCTAGCTGGTGTAGCTATGTTCCCTGCAATGTTCGCATTCGGCATGGAGCCTGCCGCGGGTCCTGGTCTAGTATTCGTTGTTGTTCCTCAGCTATTCGCTGAAATGGGCGGCGTAGTTGGACTGCTATTTGCTCTAATGTTCTTCGTTGGTCTAAGTGTTGCGGCACTGACTTCTTCAGTATCTCTACTTGAAGTTGTGGTTTCTTACCTAATCGATGAGAAAGGCATGAAGCGTGTGACTGCAGTACTGTCTGCAAGTGTAGTAATGGCGATTCTATGTATCTTCGCTTCTTTATCACTTGGCGGCTTCGGTCCAACACTGTTTGGTACTGGTGCATTCGATATCTTCGACTTACTAACGGATAAAATCTTCCTAGCAGTTGGCGGTATGTTGGTATGTATCTTCGCTGGTTGGAGACTAAACCGTGCTGACCTAGAGAAAGAAATCACTAACGACGGTGAAGTATCTTTCCCACTATTCGGCCTATGGTACACACTTGTTAAGTACATCATCCCAGTAGCTATCGCTATCGTAGCGTTCATGGGTATCTCTTCTGGCTTCGATAGCGGTAAAGGTGCAATCATGCTACTAGGTATTGGTATTATTGCTGGCTCTGCGGTCATCTCTAAGAAGTTATAGTTCTAAGAAGCTACAGCTCTTAGAAACCATAGCTCTTAGTAGCTACAATCGCGAGTTAAAGTAAGTTAAGAAACGGGAGCCATTGGCTCCCGTTTTTTATGCTACTAACTTAATTATCAAAGAAAAATAAATACTTAAAGTTATTGGTCTGGTAGCCGATATAATGAAAAGTAATAGCTGATTGAGCTGTATTTTATTTAAGTAGGTGTTGTGTGAAATTGTCAGTTAGGAAGAAGTTGTACGCTGGGTTTGGCTCTATATTGGCGGTGCTTGTCACGTTAGTCGGTATTGTATGGATAGAAGTCATTGGAGCTCACAAGAGCGCTGATGAAATTAGAATGGATGATGTACCGGGAACGGTGACCTACCTTGTATTGATAGATGAAGCCGGGGATGTTTATCGCGATGCACTTGGTGCGATAACTCAGGCCGATAATGCGCTTAATGATTATCGAACCAACAAGAATGAATTTGCTCAGGCTATTAAAGAAGCAAAACGTTTAGAGAGTCGAGGTTCAGAAGACCATCGCCGCATTGAGCGAATTGAAGACCTGATGGGGCGCTTTACTCAAGAGTTTGAATCTAAGCTTGTACCTATGATCAACGATGAGTCTGCTCTGTTATCGAATATCCAGCAGCTTCGCTCCTTATATGAGAGCAATCTAATCCCGGTTGAAAACTTACTGGACCAAGCGTCTGCAAGTGAGCGTGCCGATACAGAACAATCGCTGCTTGTATTAACCGATTCGTTTACCACCATCGAACGTACCATCATGGTGTTGTCTGCCATTGCGATTGTGTTTGGTTGTGTGATTGCGTATGTATTGTCTAGCTCTATTACTAACCGTCTAACTCGTGTTGAACAAGTTGCGCGACGCGTGGCAAATGGCGACCTTACCGCTGGAGATATTGTTGATAATTCTGGCGATGAACTGGCCGATCTTGCTACGTCGATTAACCAGATGCAGAAATCTTTGGTCAACCTATTAGGTTCAATTTCTTCTGTGACGAACCAAGTTCAATCGGTGACAGGTGAGCTATCATCAATCAGTCAAGACATCGTTTCTGGTGCCTCTGCACAAGCTGATAAAGCTAACCTGATTGCGACTGCCGCAGAAGAGCTAAGCTTGACCATTTCTGAAGTCGCGCAACAAGGTACTTCTACTTATGAAGAAGCGCGTCGCTCAGAAACGTCAGCAGAAGATGGCCGTAACGTGATTGTTGAAATGGTGGCAAGTATCCAACAAGTGTCGACTCAAATGAGCGACATGTCGGTACAAATGAATACGCTAGGTTCACATGGCGAACAGATTGGCAGTGTTATTAAGGTAATCGAAGACATCGCTGGACAAACCAACCTACTGGCGCTGAATGCTGCGATTGAAGCGGCACGTGCTGGTGAGTTTGGACGTGGCTTTGCGGTGGTTGCAGATGAAGTACGAGCACTGGCAGAGAGAACGACCAAAGCGACTCAAGAAGTGTCTGGTATCATTCAGTCGATTCAATCTGGTACGCAAGAAGCGGTGACTTACACTCAAGATAACTGTCGTTTAGTTGAGATTGGTGTAGAGCAAAGCTCTGGCGCAGTTTCGGCGCTAGAAGCGATTGTAAGTGGTGCTGGCAATGTACAAAGCATGGTCAACTCTATCGCTACTGCGGCAGAAGAACAGACAGCTGTGACCAAAGAAATTGCAGCGGATATTACGGCGATCAGTGATATTTCTGAGCAGTCTTTGCAATTGGCGACTCGCAGCTCTGAAAATACTTCAGGCTTGAACGCTAAGGTTGCCGAGCTAGAAGCATTGGTGGGTAAGTTCAAACTTGCTTAGTGTGTGTGGCTTTGTTCTATTTGCCGAATGCTAATCGAGTAAAGACCAAGCACTGATCGCTACTTGCTGAAAAGAAGCCCAATGATTCAATATTTATTTATTTATTTATTTATTTATTGAGTGAGTTGGGCTTTTTCGTAGCTGGAATCTGGATTCAGACACGGTATACTCCACGTTCTACAATGGAGCTAGCCTTTAAATGTTCGACATTCTTCTGAACCACTCTGATTTTTTACTCATAAACAAACATCCTGGCGTCAGCGTCCATAAAGACGATGGCGATACCATGTTGTTGCAAGAAGTTGCTAAGGCAATCAACGAGCCGAAGTTATATCTCGTTCACCGCCTCGATAAAATGACCTCAGGTATTCTGCTGTTAGCAAAAAATGCTTCGGCAGCAAGTGAGCTTTCACAGCTGTTCGCAAAGCGTGAAGTCGAGAAGTACTACCTTGCGATTGGTTCGAAGAAGCCGAAGAAAAAGCAGGGGCTGATTTCAGGAGATATGGAGCGTTCACGACGCTCGAGCTGGAAGTTACTGACAAGCAAAGAAAACCCAGCGATTACCCAGTTTTTATCTGCAACGGCTGAACCCGGTGAGCGTCTATTTTTATGTAAACCCTATACGGGGCGAACTCACCAGATCCGTGTTGCGATGAAGTCGATCGGCTCAGCCATTGTTGGTGACCCTATTTATAATCCATCGCGTGAGGCGGACAGAGGTTATCTGCATGCCTTCGCGATTCGATTTACCTATCAATCACAAGCCTACGAATATGTCTGCGATCCAAGAAGCCTAAACTCCTTGGGTGAGAAGTGGCATCAAGAGATCGTGTCTAATGGTTTAGACAACTGGCTTGAACCTTGGTCATTAACTTGGCCAAAGCTAAACACTAAGTGAGTGAAATAATGGAAGCATCAGCTTTACCTCTGTTTTTTAGTCATATTGAACAGCAACTTAATGAAGTGCCGAATGAACTACGCCGTATTTTTCACGGTCGCGGTAAGTTTTGGCCAGGCCTAGATCAACTAACATGTGATTGGGTTGATGGGCAGTTATTGGTTAACGTATTCAAAGAAGTAGATGACGAGTTCTTATCATCTCTTAAAGCAGGACTGGTCGATCTCACCAATAAAGATATCTGGCAAGTAAAGCAGGGCACCAGTATTGTTCTGCAACATCGTTATGCCGATGGTGCGCCGTCAGAGGTTTTATGGGGTGAACTTAATGACTCACCCATCGTGGTTGAGCACGGTCTTAAGTACCAACTAGACATTGGCCGTAACCAGAACTTTGGTTTGTTCCTCGACATGCGTAATGGTCGCCAGTGGGTACAAGACAATGCTAAGGATAAGAATGTCCTTAACCTGTTCGCATACACTTGTGGTTTCTCAGTCGCGGCTATCGCTGGTGGTGCTCGCCAATGCATGAACGTGGATATGTCACGTGGCTCGCTAAACAAAGGCCGTGATAACCACCGTTTGAATGATCACGACATGCGCTCGGTTAACTTCCTTGGCTACGATATCTTTAAGTCGTGGGGAAAAATCAAAAAGGGTGGCCCTTACGAGTTGGTTATCATCGACCCGCCTTCGTTCCAAAAAGGCAGCTTTGCTTTAACTAAAGATTACAAAAAGATCTTGCGTCGCTTGCCTGATCTTCTAACAGAAGGCGGAGAAGTGATTGCTTGTGTTAACTCACCAGCAGTATCGCCAAACTTCCTAATTGAGACGATGGCAGAAGAAGCGCCTAGTGTTGAGTTTATCGAACGTTTAGACAACCCACCTGAGTTTGTCGATGTCGATCTTGATTCAAGTCTAAAGGTATTGAGATTTCAAATTAAAGCCTCTGCCGATGCTTAATTGAATTTCAGAATCAGCTAAAAAACGCCGCTCATATGAGCTAATGCCGATCGTTTAAGAAGACTTGAACGATCCTGCAGTTAGAAGATAATCCTCATCAACAATGTTGATGGGGATTTTTTATGCTTGAACAAGAATTAGCAATGGCACACGAGACCATTGAAGATGCCGATAATTATGAATCTGTCGTCGACGCTATTCAGATTGAGTGGATAGAACAAGCTCTTCTTGAAACAAATAAAGCGAGCATAAGACGACGCCGACTTCCCGCGCAGCAAGCTGTCTGGTTAGTTATTTGGATGGGGTTGCAACGCAACATGTCTATCAAAGAGGTATGCAGTTCATTAGACATTGCGCTTCAGCCTAAACCTGAAGATAGTTGGTCTCGTGTCGCACCTAGTGTCCTAACTGATTCACGTCGACGTCTAGATGAGAGCCCATTAGCAGCTCTATTTAACACAACGGTGAAGGCTTGGCACGGAGATATCCTTCAACAAGACAGAGACTTAGAACTTAATGTACTTGCTGTGGATGGAACAACATTTAGATGTCAAGATTCCACAGAGAACGCTGAAGAATTTGGGTTCATCTCTAAAAAATTGAAACCTTACCCTCAACTTCGTTTAGTCGCTTTGATGTCAACAGAAACACGAATGATTATGGGGGCGGCTTTTGATGGTTGTCATGTCGGTGAAACGACCTTAGCTAAGCGCCTATTCAATGATATCCCCGCACACTCATTGACCTTACTTGATCGTTGTTATTTCTCGGCAGACCTTTTGTTGTCGTGGCAAGAGAGTGCGGAAAATACTCACTGGTTAATGCCTGCAAAACGTAAACTACGCTATGAAGTGTTGGAGAAATATGCGGAAAACGACATGCTCATTTCAATGCCTATCTCTCCTCAAGCTCAACGGCAGAATCCGAATTTACCCGCACGTTGGGAAGCCAGATTAGTCCTATATCAAGAGCCAAAAGGTGAGATAAAAGGTTTTATTACTTCACTTACAGACCCTAGCAAATACTCGCTAGAAAGCCTGCTGCGTGTTTATTGGCAACGCTGGGAGATTGAAGAGGGTTATGGTGAAATTAAACAGACTCAACTGCAAAGTCACGTCACTTTACGAAGTCGTTTTTCTGCCGGTGTGAAGCAAGAGCTTTGGGGCGTATTACTTGCCTATAACTTAGTGCGATTAGAGATGGTTAAGATAGCTTCAGAAGCCGGGGTTCGAGCGACTAGGGTAAGCTTTACTGCTGCAATTAACCTTATAGATGCTCAGTTACGTTGGTTAGCTTTAAGTCCAGACGGAACCCTACCAGTCAAACTTAAAAGGATGAGAGAAAGTCTGAGTCACTTCATTCTTCCAGATAAAAGAAAGGACCGAACGTTTCCACGTTCAGTCCTCTTTGTTCCAGCCAAATATCCGTTTAGGTTCAAGCAGTAATGCTTATCCGAACGGCATTAGCTCATATGAGCGGCGTTTTTGTTTATGAGGAATGCAGAAATTCACACTAGTTGTTTTGATTCTTGAGTGTCTGAAACCCAAAATAAATACGCATGAACGTAGTTAGCCAACACGCAGCACCAAAGGTGTAGGCGATAACCGCAAAGTGTTGAGGCCAAATACAGAAAGCAATGAAACAAGTGATGGTTTCTGTGCCTTCGGTCAGTCCAGACATGTAATAGAGAGACTTATGTTTATAGACTGGGTTTTCAATCCCTCGCTTACCAGCCATAACCGCAAACGCTAAAAAGCTGCTGCCTGTGCCGATAAAAGAGAAAATCAAAAATGCACCGGCAATGGCGTTGTGTTCTGGGTTGGCGATAACAAAGCCAAAAGGGATTAACGAGTAGAAAAGAAAATCGAGGCTGATGTCGAGGAAACCGCCCGCATCACTAATGCCTTGGATTCGAGCTAAGGCTCCATCAAGCCCGTCACAAACCCTGTTAAATACAATAAACCCCAACGCCCATTCGTATTGTTGAAATGCCAATGCTGGAAACGCTAAACATCCAACCAGAAACCCAAACAGGGTGGTTTGGTTGGCTGTGATGCCGAATCTATTAAGTAGTTTGGCTGATTGATTTAATGGCCACTTAATGACCTTAATAGAGTACTTATCCAGCATGGTTACTTCTCCATGGCCAAGACAGAACTTTTGCCCCTTGAGGCACATCGGTTTGGTCGTGCGTCACCATTAATGTCGGAATATTCGCTTTAGTGAGTTGCTCAAATACCCAGTCGCGAAACTGGGCTCTGAGTTCTTGGTCGAGCTTACTAAACGGCTCATCAAGCAACGCCAATTTCGGTTTCGCCAATAGCATACGAGTTAAGCTAATTCTCGCTCGCTGGCCGCCAGATATTTGGTCGGGAAACGACTCAGCCAAGCGGGTCAGTTCAATGTCTTTTAATGCTTCCATTGCTTGTTGCTGGCGATCTGAACCCTTAACCGAGTTTGGTAACGAAAAGGCCAAGTTCTCCCATACTTTTAGGTGTGGAAACAACAAGTCGTCTTGAAACAGAATACCAACTTCACGCTGATGTGATGGGAGGTCGTCTAGTTGAATATCGTTCAAAATAACGGTGCCAGAGTATGAGAACTCGTCATTCAGGTGACCCGCGATGGCATCTAACAACGTCGATTTTCCGCAGCCGCTTGGCCCCATCAACGCCAATATTTGACCTGATTCTAATGTTACGTTTAGCGCTGAAAACAGCGATTCGCCACCGTTTTTATGGATGGCGAGGTCGTTGAGGTGCAGACTCATTAGTAAGAAAACCTTTAAAAGTAAGACGGCGATATCTAAGTTGAAGTCGGCTGACTAATATCGCTAAAGAGAAAAAGAACAGAGGCAACAAGGCCTGCCAAATGGCATAAATTGCGGTTACCCTGCGGTCGAAACCACTGGTTAGGGCAACGGCTTCTGTGGTGATGGTGCTAATACGACCAGCACCGAGCATCAATGTCGGCAAGTACTGAGCCAAACTCACACTGATCCCAACCGCCCAAGCGAAGGCGATGGCGGGCAGTAATATAGGCAGCTTGATCGAATACCAGCTTTGAAATGGCGATTTACCCAAGCTCAGTGAAGCTTTTATCAGCCCATCGTTGAAGCTTTTCCATGGGCCGTCCAAAGACAAGTACACAAATGGAAAGGCGAAGAAAACATGCGCCCAAATAACCCAAAGCTCATAGGCACTGCTGCCAATGTATAGGGTGGTGATTTGCATACCGAATAACACCGACAGTTGAGGTATCAACATTGGAATAGCGATAATAAAGCCTGGGACTTGCCACTTGTATTTGATTCTGTATTCGTGAGCAACCAGCGCAAGCAACAAAGCGATTGAAGCAGCAATAAGACCAATCCATAAGCTTTGACCAACGGTGCTCATGATGCCATCCCACTCGAACTCCCAGAAGCGTATGCTGTAGCGACTAGGCAGTAAATCAGGGAAGCGCCAGCGCTGCGCAAAACTCCAGATAATCATCAATGGAATGATCATCAGTGACAAAGCTGCAAGAGCTGTGAATACGGTTTTCCCCGGCAAGTTAACCCCTGTTCTGCCTGAATATTGCCAAGTTCGAAAGTACTTAAGAATTGCCCATTCAACTAAACGCGCCAAGGCGATGATCAACGAAGCCAAGCCAAACAAAACGATCGCACCAGCAGCAGCTCGTGGTAGTAGATTAAGATCTGGGTCGTTGAACCATTGCCATACCAAAACGGCAAAAGTCGGTGGGTTGGTTGGGCCAATGATCAGAGCGATGTCGACAACCGATACGCTATAGGCGAGCACAGCCAGTATTGGGAAGCGAAGCTTAGTAAACCATTGCGGGAAAATACACTTCCACCAGATCTGAGCGCGGCTGTAACCGAGTGATGCACTCACCTTAGTGATACGTTCTACATCGATTTGTTGAAGTATCGATATGCTCATCAGCAACAAGAAAGGAACTTCTTTGAGTGCGAGCATAATGATTAGGCCAAACGCGTAAGGATCTTTGATCAGCAAAGCCAATTCAGAGCTTGTAGCCGATTCACCAAGTAAGTGATGCACGGCTCTTGCGCCAAGCCCTGTTGGGCTAAACAGAAAAGCAAAGCCGATAGCGAAAGCCACATGCGGAATGGCAAGCATTGGCGATAGCGTTAGCTCAATCTTTCTCCAAAACTTGTTTCCCCAAGAAGCCTGAAGAATACAAAAGGTCAGGAAGCAGGCAATGTAGCTGCTGGCGACCGCTGAACCTAGGCTTAAGCCAATAGAGTGCCAAGCCCCTTCCCATTGAAAGACTTGGCTAAAGCCGTTGAGTGTTGGCTCATCTAAACCTAGGGGCGGGATGAAACTCAGTGACGAAGCTACGACTCCCGCTACCCCAGGAATGGTTGGGATAATGCACACAGCTATAACAACAAAATATAGAGCGCGAAGCATGGAGGTTAGTTACCGTATCGTTTAAGCCACTCTTTCTCGAGCGCGTTTTGCCAACTAGGATGCGGTTCATCAATAGATTTAAATTGCTGAGTATTTTTAGCGCTGCCGGTTAGGTACTTACTGCTCAATACAGAAGGGTCCCCCCAGACATTGAGGTCACCTTTGCGAGATTGTGCTTCTGGGCTCAACAAGAAGTTGATGGTCACTTGAGCACCCGCGGTTGCATTGGCATTCCAAGGAATCGCAAGGAAGTGAATGTTAGACAGAGCGCCGCTTTCTAACGCATAAGCCTTGGTGGTTTCCGCTAGTCGGCCACTTGATTGTGCTGAATATACAGAGTTTGGATTGAACGTAATCGCGAGGTCGAGCTGTCCGTCATCCAGAAGTTGAATGCTTTCAGATGTACCTGCAGGAAATTGCTTTCCGCCTCTCCATGCCACTTTATGGAATTTATCTAAGTAAGCCCACAGTGGTTCCGTAACTTCTTGGAAGGTATCTTCTGAAACGGGTTTAGCAAGCGCAGGACTGTTGTTTGTTAGCTCAATCAGTAGAGACTTAATGAAGCTCGTACCGTGAAACTCTGGTGGGCGCGGGTAGCTTAAGCGATTCGGGAAAGCCTGAGCGTAGCTCAACATCTCTGAAAACGATTGTGGCGGGTTGTGCAGTGTTTCTTGGTCGTGGATGAAGACAAGTTGCCCAACGCCCCAAGGTGCCTCTAAGCCTTCTGTCGGCTCCGAGAAATCGACATCGATCGGCAAAGACTTATCCACGTACTGCCAGTTTGGAAGTGTTTGAGTGAATGGTCCAAACAACAAGGCATTTTCTTTCATTGAACGGAAATTCTCGCCGTTAATCCAGACGATATCGACACTGCCTTCAGTGTTCTTTCCTGCCGCCTTTTCTGCGAGTAAGCGAGTGGTAGTTTCTGCAATATCGGTTACTTTCACATGTTTTAAGGTAACACCGTACTCACTTTGTAATTTCTTGCCCGCCCACTGTAGGTAACGATTGATTTCTTGGCTACCGCCCCAAGCGTGAAAGTAGACAGTCTGTCCCTCTGCCTGCTGTTCGATTTGGTTCCAGTTATTGGTTGATGTTGCTTCATCAGCATAAATGGTTGCGCTGTATGCAACGGTTGCCATGATTCCTAACGTACTTACTATCTTGTTCATAAACTTTTCCATTTGGTAGTGAACGGGTAAGAGCATTGTTATTTAGAACTCCCTACAGTTATTCTATCTGTTTCTGAAAAAAATTCTAATTCAACAGTAAATTCAATCAATTACTTGAGAACAAGCAGGGAGGGCGTGTTGGTCTTTTTTGGTTAAACTATGTTCGATATGCAATCGTCTCGAAAGCTCGACAGACTCTAGGCTCTTACCATCCTAGCAATAGACCGATAAACCAGTGAATTTATTGCATCTGAATGAGAGATATTTGAGGTTTATTGGAGGTTGGTACGAAAAGTAGGCGATGAGTGTTAATTTTGAAGGTGTTGTGAGGGTTAGCTGGCAATAAAAAAGGAGCCATGAAGGCTCCTTTAATCAATATCTATTTCGAGAACGGATTAGTTTACCCAATCACGAATTGTGTACGTTAGCGTGTGTACATCGTTTTTCAGTACTAGCGTATCGTTTGTTAGGGTTACGTCGCTCCACTCGCTTAGAGTAGCAGAAACCGACTGTTCGATTTCCATCGCAGAGCCGTGACACATTTTCATTGTCATGCCCATTTGCTTGATACGGAATTGACCGTCTTTCAGCTCGCCTTGACCGAAGAAGTTGTTACAACCAGCCATGCCGTTTGCAGTCATCTTTTCGCCGATCTCTAGACGAGGAGCTGCTTGGTCTTCGCTTTTCACAATGTCCTTGCCATCAATTTGCGCAAGTTCCCAATTATGGTGCTGTAGATCGGTTGGTGTTACTTGCATCGCGTTGTCACCTGTTGTTGTGCATGCTGCTAGCATCATAGGTAAAGCGGCTACTGCTAGTAATTTTTTTGAACTAAACTTCATATTATAAGGCTCCAAAGGAAAGAACGAAGTTACCGAATAAGTGTAACTTGATGGGTTCAAAGTATAGTTTACAAAACACTATATGTGTCAGTATAAGGTCATAGTTTAGTATGAATTTCACGAGCTAGGCGACAAGTTAATCGCTTATTTTTTAATTAGTAAGCTCGATTTTGATGTGTAAGGAGGCATGGTGGAGCAGTTAGAGTTTTTCCAGGTTCCAAGCCCTTGCGTTGGGGTTTGCTCAAGCGATGATAAAGGCTATTGCAATGGTTGTATGCGCAAAAGAGAAGAGCGCTTTAATTGGATGTCGATGACTCCGTCAGAACAATTGCACGTGATTAAGCTGTGTCGTCAGCGCTATCGGAGGAAGATAATGAAGCAAAAAAACTTGGTTGGTAAGTCGGTCGACGAAGAGGGAAATACAAGTCCCCAAAGAGATCTTTTCGGTTAAAGAGGAAGTATCAAGATTTTATTTAACTCCGAAGTAACTATTACTTTACATAATGGTTGGGGTGTAATATTAAGGTAGGTACCTTTGTACCAGAAGGAGTGATGTCGGTATGAATAAAAAGAACGTAAAACTCAAAAAAGAACCGGTTAAAGCACTGGATCGAAAAAACATTGGGGCGAAAAATGACCCTGAAGAGAGCCCGCGTGATTGGCATTCGATGTCAGAAGAAGAACGAATGGAAATCCTTTCTCACCTTTCAGACATGCCTTTTCAATAACATCACTGGTTCTTCAGAGTCTTTCTTAACCCCCTGTTTTCTTAAATAAACAGCTTTCTGAAATAAACATATTATTAAACAAACATGTGATTCGCTTTCGTTACACCACGATGGTATGTACAAAATGTATCATCGGCCTCGGTGGTTTTACTATGAATCTTAATGTTGGTTATCACTTCTACAGCCCCTGCATCGTAACAAGCTTGCTCTGCCTTTTTAACGATATCGAGTAATTGATTGAGCTCACCTTTCATTGTGGTTTCCATCGCACCAACTTGAAAAGGCACATCGGCTGCTTTCACAACTTCAATGGCTTTATCAACTACTTCGAAGTTGTTGCCTTCTTTAACGCGAGGGATCACTTGGAAGGCAACCATCACTTCTTTTTCTCTTTTTAACTCAGACACTTTCTGCTTACTCAATGATAGGGATTTGTTGCAGATGATAGGTTAATGCGGAGATAAATTCTACAACGGTTACGCTGCTTTATTTATGACACGAGTGACTGGAGATATCGGACTACTTGCTACCCCAGTGGTCGCTAACCCAACCACCAATATGCTCATCAAAATGACTACCACTGAACCTCTGGTTGCGTTCCACCGAGGTATCACAGTCGTCTTTGTTGTCGATTAGGTTTTGTATGTAGTTTGCCATTGGGTCATTGGAACTCTGACGATCTCGGCGAGTAGCCACTTCCTTAATCAGTTGTAATCGATATGTAGAGCTTGCACGTTTCATTTCAATGACCTCCCGGTTTTTAGACACTAATAGAAAAATCTAGTTGCCAGATATAGGGGCGTCAACGTGATCAGAAAGTATTTTTTTTGAGCAACCAAGAATCAATACCTTGGCATCATAATTCACAAAAGTGTCATTTAAATTGGCATTTTGTCTGAGTCGATAGGTTGTGATTTTACATCTGATTGCATATAAAAAGCCCAGTACAAACTGGGCCAATCGATTTTCTATGGTTATTTTGAAGAGCTGGTTATTTTGAAGAACTTGGCTTGCTCTTAAATTGCTTAGCACTTTTCTTCTTTGCGGTTCTTCGGTTAGCCATTTTGTCTTTAGGTGGACGTTTACGAGCTGTCGCTTCCGATGCAGGTTTGTCTGTCACAGGGAAACCTTCTAATTCTTGTAGCACAAGAGGCTTATTGGTCAGATTACGAATCGCATTCAAGTAATCAGTTTCGCTGTGACTAACCAGAGAGATAGCGCAACCAGTGCTTCCTGCTCTTGCTGTGCGACCAACTCGGTGTACGTAAGTTGCGGAGTGTGTCGGCAAATCAAAATTAATCACGACAGGCAGCTGATCAATATGGATGCCGCGAGCCATCACGTCTGTCGCGATAAGCACTCGAGTCTCGCCATTTTTGAAACTTTCTAATGCTTGCTCTCGTTCTTCTTGGCTCTTATTTCCATGTAACGCACTCACACTGATTTTGGCTTTATTCAATCGCTTGGTTAATGCGTCGGCATTGTCTTTCGCACCAATGAACACCAATACTCGCGGCCATGGGGTCTGATGAAGTAGGGCGATAAGTGCTTGAGCCTTACTGCCTTTATTCACTAGATACAGTGTTTCCTCAATAGTCGCGACCACGCTGTTTTCTTGGTGTGTCGTGACTTTAACTGGATTTAAAAGAAGCTCTTGAGCTTGCCCCACTAATTCGGGCGGAAGTGTCGCAGAGAACAACAGTGACTGACGTTTGCTCGGTAGTGCTGCAATAATCGCTTGAATATCTGGCCAAAATCCCATGTCGATCAGGCGGTCGGCTTCATCAAGAACCAATGATGAACACTGAGCGACATCCAGTTCACCACTTTTGATTAAAGCAAGTAGACGCCCCGGAGTAGCGATTGCTAATTGTGGTTGGGTTAGTAATTGTTGCTGCTGATCATCAGTATTCACGCCACCGGTTAAGGTTACGAATTTGATATCGAGCGCTGTCGCCACCGGCTCTAAAGATTCAGTCACTTGAGACGCGAGTTCACGTGTCGGGACGATGATAAGCGCTTGCAGTCCATTCACATCATGGTTGATGTTGTTCAGCAAGGGTAAGCCGAACGCCAATGTTTTTCCGCTACCCGTTTGAGCCAACGCAAGTACGTCTTTACCCGCAATAATTGATGGAATTACCGCTTGTTGTATCTCAGTCGGTTTGTCGAATTGAGAAGGGATCGCTGTGACGGTTTTTGCGTTAAGGGTGAGGTTATCAAATGACATAAATGAACCAAGTATCAAAATAGAGGTGGAGTCTAACAGGGCTATAAATGTTAGAGAATGAGTTTTGCTGTGTTACAGGATAAACGGGTGAATTATACACGTTAAATTTAAGCGTTATCCATACAACTGAACTAAGGCAAGCTAATTAAACGTTTGGCATATTGTAATGGTATTGAATGGACGTACAATACCTGCCCTAAAATGATCAAGAAATGAATAGGAAGCTTTAAGGAAATGAGAGCGAAATGAGTTGGGAAAGTATCTGGCTGTTTATTGTCATCGTGTTTTTTATTGCGATCATTCCAGGCCCAAATGCTCTGTTGGTATTGAGCACGGCTTTAACTCAAAGAAAGTTGTTTGCGTTTATTAACGTGTTGGGTGTGTCATGCGGGTTCTTGTTTCATGCGTTTGTTTCTGCGAATGGCATGAGCTTACTGTTATCTCAGACTCCAATGGCCTTTGAGGGACTGAAGTGGGTGGGTGTATTGTACTTAGCATGGCTTGGGTACAACCATTTTCGGGCGGCATTGCGAGCTCAAGAGGGCGTGCTTGCTATAGTGAGCGCATCGGGCAGTAAGCTTTATAACCAGTTTTTCAAAGGACTCTTCACTAACCTACTGAATCCTAAAATCGTTCTGTTCTACCTTTCGATATTCCCTCAGTTTGTTTCTAAGGATCACATTGTGTCCGACAGTTTAATGCTGGGCGCGATACAGGCGACAGTGGTTGCTACATGGTTTTTGGTTGTCATTTTGATGGCTGATACGTTTAAGAAATTATTGACGAAAAAGCGCACGTCTCAATGGATGAACATTGTGTGCGGGTTGTTGTTTGTTGGCTTCAGTATTCAGTTGGCGCTGTTTCAGCTTTAGGGTTCATAGTTAATAATCGACCCCCTAGCATCTACGACTCATATCTCACTTTTTACTGAATACTCAACAATCCTTGTTTCTGTGCATAAATCTCTAAAGCATTAGCTCGTAAAGTCGATATAATGGTCAGATATCAATTCAGTGAATGTGTTCGTTCGAAATCCAATTGAAGCTAAAGGCTATTGCTTGACCGAATAAACAGAGACAGGGAGTCGCAGATGAGTGAAGAGTCATTCACCCAGAAACGCAAATATTACCGCTTGAAGTACCCAAAAAAGGCACGTCCAGTGATGCGAATTAAGGATGAGCTTTTTCATGTCAGCGAAGTGTCTGAAAAGGGTGTGCGCTTGATGATGCGTAACATCATTCCTGTTTATCGAGGCTTCTCAATGGCGGGCAGTTTAAGACTGCACGATAACAACACCATTGATATTAGTGGTGCAGTGCTGCGACAAGAAGGCGACGAAGTTATCGTTCAGTTGTTAGAAGGACCAAGCTTCAAAGATATGGTGTCAGAACAAAGACACATTAGACAAAGATACCCAGTATTTTTTGCTAGCCTCAGAGTGGCATAAAAAGCTTTTAAAGTTAGATGCCTTAAAGCCCAAGTCATTCATTCAGATCCGATATTAAAAAGCCCAGCACTTTCACAAGTGCTGGGCTTTGCTATATATGCAAGCAAACTAACTATACGGACAAACTAAGGCGCTTAGCCTGTCTATGGTTCGTTTTATAGCTCGTCTACTGTTGCCCAAACCGCTGCTAGCATGTCGTGACCAAATGCAACACTGCGCTCTGGAGACCAGCCGTAAAGTTCGTCAGCGTGGCTGATGTGATCTTTAAACGGCATCTCGACAGTGTAAGCTAAACATTTGAACTGCTCACCGATCCAATTTGTGCCGACGGTCATATTTGCTTTGCCCGGTTCGTCTTTATCGTAACCAAATTCATCTTGGAATTCTGGCGTGATAGTCAGAAGCGCTTGCTTGAAGTGGTTCTCTAGCTTCGCGATGCGCTCGTTGTAAGAAGGTGTGCCTTCGCTACCTGCTACAAAGTTATACGGGATTGCTTCGTCGCCATGAATATCTAGGCACAGATCAACGCCAGTTTCTAGCATGCGCTCGCGCACAAGGAAAACTTCAGGACTGCGCTCTAGAGAAGGTGATTGCCATTCGCGGTTAAGGTTTACACCAATCGCATTAGTGCGCAGGTGACCACGGATGCTGCCATCTGGGTTCATGTTAGGCACAACACGGAAAACAACGCTGTCTAGAAGAGAGCGACCGACTGTGTCTGTCTCATCAAGCAGGCGTTGCAGCAGACCTTCGATTAGCCATTCAGCCATAGTCTCGCCTGGGTGTTGGCGACCAATAACCCAGATGTTTTTCTTATCTTCACTTGGCTCACCAATGGTTAGCAAGGTGATGTCGTTGTTGTCTAGCGTGTGACCTAGAGTTTCAAGCTTACAAGCCGGGTGCGTTTGAGCACTGTGCAGAAGATCCTGGTGACGATCGTATGAGTACGGCGCGAAGTACGCGAAGTACATTGAATCGTGTTCAGGGATGATATCAAAGCTTAATGTATCGCCATCGAACTGAGATGGAATTCGGAACCACTCTTCACGGTCATAAGATGCTACAACATCATAATCTTTCCACCCATCAGGGTAAGCAGATGTTGCCAATTGGCCGATTTCAAAGTGGTGAGCTTGTTGAGCTTCGCTTTCTAAACGGAAGTGAAACCACTGAGAGATTTCAGTCTGGTTGTCTGCTGGGATAGTCAGTTGAATATTTTGTGGTGAATCTGCTGAAACGACGTGAATGTTGCCGCTTTCGAAATTGCTGAAAATTTTCATTGTAGTTTTTATCTCGTAGTTGAGTTGCCGTAAGACTAGCACACTTTTTTTCGAGCAAACCACTAACTAAATCGTAATGAGATGTTATTTCAATTCTCTATTTTTTGTTATCTACGTTTAAGCTATCTGATTTTGAACTAGCGGCGTTGGCAAGTCGTACAGCCACGACAAGCAGAACGTGTGTAGCGATCCAGTTTACTGCGTTGAACCTTACAGTACGCGTTTTTCAGTGCTCTTCTTCCAGAAAACCAATCATCGGGTTTCGAGAGGATCAGATAACCATTAAAGCGCTTCACGAGCTCTATTCTATTTTGGTCGATAAACTTGCTATCAAAGCCAATTTCAAAGTAATCAAGCGCTTGTTCTATGGCGGTGAAACTCGCTATTTTTTGCTGGAATTCTGTTTGGTTCATGGGGATTAGTCTCTGAACTGGTGGCAGCTATTGTACCGAGTCTACGACTTGTTTTATTGACTTTAGTTATGACTTATCTGGATTTTAGTCGTGGGCTTTTTCAACTTAAAATGATCTTTTTAACTCTTTGAAGCTTATAGATAAAACATCAACCAACTGTGCAGGAAAGGATCATGAATCGAATTAACCCAACGAAACTGCTCCGCAGTAAATGGACCGCGGTTAGCCCAGTTAAGAAAGAAAAGCACTTTATGGTCACTGAGGTCGAGTTCGAAGAAGGGGAGGTGATTCGTTGCTTGATAGAAGCAGTGATGACCAAACGAGAGGAAGCCATTAATTGGCGAGATCTAACCGACAAGGAGCATTGGCTTCCAGGTTGGAAGTAAGGACGTGAAGTAACGAAGAGTATCTCACTACACCCGTTTTAACTGCCCGCTACCGTTTGCAATTGCCAGTATTTGAGTCCTTCTAACACACCTTCAGCGTGTGTTGCTCTGCTAGTATACACATTGTCTCGATCAGACAAGTGAGCGACCTCAGGATAATGGTTAGCCACTAATATTGAGTTTACGCCCTTTATCGTCAGCATAGAGGTGTCGTTGGCAGAGTCACCGGCAACGCACACTTCTTCAACGCTCAACTCATGTTGTTTAAGTAGATGATGAATCGCTGTGGCCTTATTGACACCTTTAGGCGTGATATCTAGGTACCAATCGTGAGAGTAAGTGAGGTGTACATCTATCCCATGTAATTCTAAGCTCGATTCGATCAGTTCATGCTGAGGCTCTGAGAGCTTTCCTTCAAAAGTGATTTTGTAATCACCCTGATGGCTCTCTAAGCGTTCGCCCATGAAATCGAGTGGCGCCAGTGCTGACTCTACCTTTGATTTGTTCCAAGAAGCTTCTAATTGGTTGTGCCAAATATGATCAGGCTTTTGGGAGTGAACGTGATGAATTCTGGTACCCACATCGCTGATAATACTGTGTGGTTTCGGGTAGTTATTTGATGCCAAACCCACTCGGATTGAGGGCAGAGTTCTACCCGTCGCGATGATAAAGCGGATATCGGGTTGCTCCGCTAAGTAGTCAAATAACTGATTAACCCCATGAGATGAACCCCCATCAAGCGTACCGTCAAAGTCACACACCAGCATTTTTATCATTCGAGCGCCTTGTCCTTTTCTTTAATAATCGCGGAAAGTATGTCGATTTCTTCTATAAATAATGGCTCAGCAATGAGGACTCTACAAGTTGTCTTTCGGCTTAGATAATCGACACTCATTAGTTTGCAGTAAGCATCACACTTGGCGTTATGTTTTGGATACTGAAGATAATTCTATCAATTTGACCAGTGCCAAACTTGGTTTATTCCATCGGCTATTTCTATTTTTATATAGTGACTTTCTGGCCCTCTGTTGGTTTAAATGAGCGGTTGTGAATACCTCTGCGTTCTTGCCGAAGCTATACCGATCTTCTTGTTACGTCGATAAAGAAGAAAGGGGGAGGTTTTGCTCTTCGTAATGCGCAAATTTCCAGTTTTTAGATATCGTTAAAACTACAATAAATAGTTTGTATTCGAATTATTTGTACACGAAGTATTTGCGTTGGATCCTAGTCTGTTTCACCCATTAATTGTTTTAATGTGAAATAAATATTCAATAATCTATCAGTAAGTAATAGATAATCTCGAACGCATTTATATCGTTTTAATATCCTTTATTATCAGTATTTTGGTGGTTTTCATCTGGATGTTGAAACTTAATTTTGGTTGGCGAAATGATTGTTTTTGATAAGGGTTACCGAACGCAACCCCTTGATTTACAGCTTCACATTGCTTAGAGTGCTAATCGTTTTTCGAGCTTAAATAACCATTTTTAAGTTAAAATAGCTAAGAAAGGATTAGATTATATGGATCCCATACTGGAAGTTAAGGGACTGTACAAGGTGTTTGGTGAAGATACCGACCGTGCTTTTTCGATGATTAATGAAGGCGCGGATAAAGACAAAATTTTCGAAGAAACAGGGTTAACGATCGGTGTTAACGATGTTTCTCTTAGTATTCAAGAAGGCGAGATTTTCGTGATTATGGGATTGTCAGGATCTGGCAAATCAACCCTAGTACGCCTTCTTAACCGCCTAATCGAACCTACCAAAGGTAATGTGCTTCTTCGAGGCAAAGACATTGCCCACATCTCAGAAGATGAACTGCGCGAAGTCCGCCGCAACAACATCTCCATGGTTTTCCAAAATTTCGCACTGATGCCGCATATGACAGTTATCGAAAATGCTGCATTTGGCCTTGAGTTGGCAGGTGTTGAAGTAGATAAACGAAAACAGTCAGCATTTGAAGCGTTAGAGCGCGTAGGCCTTGGCGCATACTCAGAATCGTACCCAGATGAATTGTCTGGCGGTATGAAACAACGTGTTGGTCTAGCGCGTGCCTTGGCATGTGACCCAGATATCCTGTTAATGGACGAAGCGTTCTCGGCACTCGATCCTTTGATTCGTACTGAAATGCAAGATGAACTGATTCGTCTTCAAAATGACGATAAACGAACGATTGTATTCATCTCCCATGATTTGGATGAAGCGATGAGAATCGGTGACCGTATTGCCATTATGCAAAACGGTGAAGTGGTTCAAGTGGGCACACCAGACGAAATTCTTAACAACCCAGCGAACGACTATGTCGAAGCCTTTTTCCGTGGTGTAAATGTCGCAAGCGTACTTACTGTGAAAGATATTGCGCGTAAGAAACCGGCTGCGGTATTTAAAAAGTCAGAACACGACGGCCCAGCTTCCGCTCTGCAAATCCTAATGGATAACGACCGTGAATACGGCATCGTTGTTGAGAAGAGCAGTCTTTACTCCGGCATTGTTTCCATTGACTCCCTTCGCAAAGCTCACAAAGAGAACAAATCATTAGTGAGCGCGCAGCTCGATGATGGATTAACGCTGAACCCTGATTTACCAATCAATGACGTGCTTGGCCTTGTTGGTGGTGTGCCTTACTCAGTTCCTGTTGTGGATGAGCAAGGTAATTACTTTGGCGTGGTAACTAAGTCACGTTTGCTACAAACATTGGATAAGGGGTAGATCATGTCGTCTGAACAAACAAATAATGACCCATGGTCACAGTCTGCTCCTGCCGCTCAGCCATCAAGTGATCCTTGGGGTCAAGCCGCTGACACTTCACCATCGGCAGATTGGCTAAGCAGTGAAACCGTAGAAACCATTCCTTTTGATCCTCTTAATCCTTTTGCAGAAGCCGTTCTGCCTGTTGATACTTGGGTTGAGTCTGGATTGAATTGGCTAGTTGAACATGGACGACCATTGTTTCAAGCAATTCGTGTACCTATCGATTTCATTCTAAGTTCATTTGAAACGGCATTGGTGTCTACGCCAGCCCCATTTATGCTCATCATTTTGTTCTTGGTGGCATGGCAGTTTTCAAACCTGAAACTGGGTGTTGCTACGGCAGTATCTCTTACTATGATTGGTTTGATTGGCGCTTGGTCTGAAGCGATGACCACGCTTTCACTGGTGATGACATCTGTATTCTTCTGCCTGTTGATCGGTTTACCCATGGGGATATGGCTCGCCCGAAGTAACACGGCGGCTAAATTCGTTCGACCAATTCTGGACGCTATGCAAACAACGCCAGCCTTCGTTTACTTAGTACCCATCGTAATGTTGTTTGGTATCGGTAACGTTCCGGGTGTGGTGGTGACCATTATATTCGCACTGCCACCGGTGGTACGTTTAACGATCCTAGGTATTCAGCAAGTACCGGAAGATTTGATCGAAGCGGGTCATTCATTCGGTGCAAGCAAAAAGCAGATGCTTTACCGAATTCAACTGCCACTTGCATTACCAACCATTATGGCGGGCGTGAACCAAACACTGATGTTGTCGCTATCTATGGTGGTTATCGCATCAATGATCGCGGTGGGTGGTTTAGGTCAAATGGTACTGAGAGGTATCGGCCGTCTAGATATGGGACTGGCCGCTGTTGGTGGTCTCGGCATCGTTATTCTCGCCATCCTACTTGACCGCATTACCCAAGTTCTCGGGGTAAATGCAGGTAATACAAAATTACGCTGGTACCACATGGGCCCTGTTTCTCTTGTGCTCAATGCGATAAATCGCGGTAACAAATCAGAACTACAATTAAGGAAAAACACCAATGAATAATTCATGGAAGAGCAAACTTGCAGTTAGCATCGTTTCTACATTAGCAGTATCAACGAACGTGTGGGCAGCAAGCTTACCGGGTGAAGGTGTATCAGTTCAGCCAGTTCAATCGTCTGTAGCGGAAGAAACATTCCAAACGTTGATTGTTAACCGCGCTTTAGAAGAACTTGGCTATGACGTAAAATCAACACAAGAAGTGGACTACAACGTAGCTTACACCTCTATCGCAAAAGGTGACGCAACGTTCTTAACGGTAGGTTGGTTCCCGCTTCATGCTGATAAATACAAAATGGCGGGTGGTGATGAAAAATTCTACCGTGAAGGTCAATATGTAAGTGGTGCTGCGCAAGGTTACCTGATTGATAAGAAAACGGCTGAAAAATACAACATCACTAACATTGGTCAACTGACGGATCCGAAAATCGCGAAGCTGTTTGATGCTGACGGTGATGGCAAAGCAGACCTTACAGGCTGTAACCCAGGCTGGGGTTGTGAGATGGTGATTGAACATCAACTTTCAGCGTTCAAATTGGACGATACGGTGACTCACAACCAAGGTAACTATGCGGCGATCATCGCAGATACCATTTCTCGTTACCAAAAGGGTGAATCAATCCTTTATTACACGTGGACACCTTACTGGGTAAGTGGCGTATTGGTACCTAACGAAGATGTAGTTTGGTTAGAAGTACCTTTCTCAGCACTTCCTGGCGAGCGTTCGAATGTGGACACGACGTTATCTAACGGCAAAAACTACGGCTTCGAAATGAACTCAATGCGCATTATTGCGAACAAAGAGTTTGCTAAGAACAACCCATCAGCAGCGAAGCTTTTCGAAATCATCAAACTTAACATCAATGATGTAAGTGCTCAGAACATGATGATGAGTAAAGGTAAGAACAGCTCTGCAGATATCGAAGCGCACGTAAACGGTTGGATTAAAGCGAACCAAAGCACGTTCGATGGTTGGATTACAGAAGCGAAGAAAGCAGCACTGTAACTTTGACTTGTATTTGCTCTGTCTTACCAGACATTTTGATTTGAAATGATGAGCGTGTTGAGTGATTGTGTAGAGTCACTGAATCACCTTCAAATCAAGTGAAAAGGCGACAGAGTCAAACATTAAAAGGCCAGCAGTCCAATTTGGATTGCTGGCTTTTTGTTTTCTGTTTCTGTTTTTGAGCTTTGAGCTTCTAGCTTTTAATTACAGCTCTAGCGTTCGCCTTGAACCTCAAAATCATCGCTGACTAAACGAGCGCAACCATCCGCTTCTAGTGCCCAGTGCTCACGATGTACAACACCAAACGCTTTGTTCATTGTCCAGCTAGCGGTAAGAATGTAACCACCTTCTGGGTGTTCTTCCCATTTTACATCGGTGTAATCAACGTCTTTGAAGCCTTGGTCGATGATGTTTTGCCAAAATGCTTGAATCGCTTCACGGCCTTCAAAAGTACCAAACGGACGCGCTTCCATTACACAGCTTTCAGTATATTGATCTGCACAGCCTTTCGCATCTTGGCTGTTGAAAGCTTTTTGCCACGCGTTAATGCCCTGCTTACATGCTTCTAAAATTTGGTTGTCTAACATTGTCTTTCTCCATAACAGTATTGTGTCGAGCACTGTTTTTTTGACTTGGTATCTCGATAAGTTGAATTGAGTTTAGTCTTGGAAATTAATTTGAAAAACAGAGATAATAGAAAATACTGTTTGTAAAAAGAGAACAATAAGATGAGTAAGTTAAAGCAGATGTCGATTTTCGCTCATATCGTAGAGCAGGGTTCAGTATCAGCTGCGGCTGAAAAGCTTGAGTTATCTAAATCTGTCGTCAGTCAGCACCTCAAAATCTTAGAACAAGAGCTAGGCGCTTCTCTTCTTAAGCGCACAACACGCAGGCAATCTCTGACCAGCATGGGTGAGCGTTTTTATTTGAGTTGCAAAGACATTAACGTGATCGCTGAATCGGCTTGGGATATGGCCAAAGCTGAGCTAGAAGAGCCACAAGGTCGGATTCGTATCACGGCTCCGAACGCGTTGATGGATTTATTGGTTGCGCCCGTTGTTGCGGAACTGATGAAGCAATACCCCAAGCTAAAGCCAGAACTGATCAGCGATGATCAGCACTTAGATTTCATGGAACACGATATTGATCTCGCGGTACGTGTGGGAAGCTCGCGTGACAGTAATCTTAAGCAGAAACGCTTAGGTGAGTTTAAAGACGTGTTGTGTGGTGTTGAAAGCATGCGAGATAGAGAGCTTGAATCTATTCCTTATATTGCAAACTCTTGGCAGGGAAAACAGGTGACTCATCATTTTAGTTCTCAAAATGAGCAAGACTTTGTTTATCAACAACAAGCAAGCTGCACCACGAACTCTTTTCACAGTTGTCTTGCTTTGATCAAATCTGGCGTTGGTATCGGTGTGATTCCAGATTTTTGTCTTCCTCAGTTATCCAATGAAATTGTCGACGTGATGCCAGCATTCCAACTACCGACCAACACGGTTTATGCGCTAAACCCATTCGCTTCAAATACGCCTATCGCTATCAAGCTGTGTATCCAAGCGTTGGAAGAGAAGCTTAAGAAGAATTTAGTATAAGATTCCTATAGTTAGTAAAATCTGGTGCTTAACCATATTTATTAATGAATGCGATAACATTCTTGTTACTCAGTAATTCAATCTTGTCGATAGTAAGTACGCAATAGCGGTAGTTTTTGTTTTTGAAGGTGATGTTCGACTTTTCCTCTGTTGGTTCAGAAAACTTATAGATTTCAAATCCGATATTCTTCATAAGGTCCAATGCACTGGGGTTTTTTATGATCATGGAATACTTTTTAATCTTAGTGTTTCTTGCAAGAAGCTTCATATCGGAAATTAGGTTCGCAATAGATTGTTCGCGCTTCTCAGAATGACCGCTAACCACAATGTAATTTAAGTTATGATTGGATTCTAAAGAACAGGCTTGCTTAATATGTAGGTTCTTATTCTGGTATTGGGCGAATATATCTTCGTTGAAGAAAAAACCTAGGCTATGACTAACAATATCACCATTAACATTGACCATTTTTCTGCCATGCGCCTTTTTTTCACTGCAATAGAGAAACAGATCGATAGTATCAAGGGCTGAAGAATCCACCTTTGTATATTGTGAAATCAGCTTTATTCTATCTATTACTGCTTTGTCATTCTGATCTGTCATCAATGGCATGATCTGACAGTCGCAGCCTTCTTCTATCTCCCCTTTAGTGATAGACGATATTCGGCTTTGAAACGAAAAGAACCTCTCACGAAGGAAGTCTTCGAGTAGTGCACTGTCTTCGTTATCTTCGGAATCAAAGGATTTCAACGTTGTATACAAGTCCAGACCAAGGCTGTCTAATAACTTTAGGGCTTTGTAATTACTTGGCTTTACTTTGCTATTTTCCCATCGATTTATCGTTACGACATCTACAGAGCTGAATTCATCATCTAAGTGATTAATGTATGCCGCAAAATCCTTTTGCGTTAACTTCAACTTCTTGCGCGCTTCGCGCAGTAATTGCGGAAATTTCATCATGGTAGAATATTCATCTTTGATTAGTGACATTACATTCCGATTAGTCAGATAGTCTATTTTGTCAATCGTTAATATACAGTAGCTATAATGTTTATTTTTGAATGTGATATTACATTTTTTAGCAGAAGGTTCTGAAAATTTGAATACTTCAAATCCCACGCCTTTCAAGAGTTTCATCATGTTGGGATCTTTTACTAAAACAGAGTATCTTTTTATATTTTCATTCTGAGAAAGTAACTGTATATCTGAAACTATATGCTCAATAACATGATGTTTTGTCTCTGAGTGTGAGCTTATATTAAAATAATTTATGCTTTTGCTTGAATTTAAAGAGCAAGCCATTCTTAGATCTAGCTCTTGAGTCTTTAAATTCTCGAATTGATGCTCTTCAAAGAAAAAGCCTACGTTGTGACTCACGATGTCGCCATCTGTATTGATGAGCTTGTGACCGTGTGCTTTTTTTTCACAGTAATAAAGATATAAATCAATTTGGTTCAGTGGCGAAATATCGACTTTTGTGAATTTAGAAAGTAGTTTGATTCTGTCGATAACGCCAGTGTCACAAGGCTCTGACATTAAAGGCTGTGACTTAAAGCTGCGACTGCCTTGTTGTTCATTCAGGCTTGATAGAGCTGAAATTCTACTTTGAAATGAACCATAGGATTCGTTTAAAAACAGTTCGATTAGTGTGTCTTTTTGTTCGGATTTAAAGCTCTTTATTGTCTCAAACAAATCTCCGCCAAGGTACTGTAAGATCTTGAGTGCTTTGTATGCACTAGGCTTTACCTTACTGTTTTCCCAGCGATTTATCGTTACGACGTCTACCGCATTAAACTCATCGTCTAGCTGATTTAAGTAGGTTGCAAACTCTGTTTGTGTAAATTGAAGTTCCTTTCTGAAGTTACGTAACAACTGTGAAAACTCACTCATTAAAACATTAACCTTCTGATAATTAACTCAATGTCTTGATTCTAATTTAGACATCAGACTCTCTATTTAACATCTTCAGTAATTTGTTTTTTACGGATGTTAATTGTTCGGATTATTTGAACTGTATGTTGCGCATGTCCCTAATAGGCTAAGTGCCAAATTGGTGACGTCAAATCTATGGCTTTTTGCCTAGACACTTGTCAATCTACTGTGAAGTGCGCGTTAATGTTCAGATACAATCTTGCCTTTTTCTTATCCATTCTGCTGTTTCCATTGACCTCCTATGCGGACACAACGGGTCTTGTTATAGATCTGTCTGTTGACAGTGCGTCTTACGACAACGACCAGCAGGTGGCTTATACGCTTGTTTTAACGAATGAGTCGGATAAAGCTATCACTGAGTTGGACGTTAAAGATGAGCTGTTAAATATCTTAACGACAGATGACCAAGGGAATAATGTAAGTGCGTTCTCGCAAGTCTCGACTCAAGCGCAATCCACCTTCCTTTCATCTCCAGGTGATTACAGTCGCTTCGGAAACTTAGATGCATCAGGTGTACGTATTGCGGCTGGTGGATCGGTGACCTATATCATGGTGGCCACCGTTTCTGCCGACGCTGCAGGTACGATTGATAATGTCGCTAGTGCGAGCACTGGACTGTTGGATGCTGTTGAATCAAATACAGAATCCATTCAGCGTGGTGTGTACCAACATGATGTTGTGGTGTCAGTAGACAAGACAAACTACCAACTGAAGAATGAACTCACGTACTCGATCAAGGTGTCGAATACTGGCGATTCGGTGATTAGAACGCTTGATGTTCAAGATGCTATTTCAGATATCAAGGCATTCGACATCGATGGTGTTCTTCAACAGGCCTTCACTGACAACGTGAACTCTGCCGAGGTCCAAGGCGGCGAAAGTGATGCGGGTACCTATAGTTTTTCAGGGGACTTGTCAGTCGCTGATGCATCGATAGATATTGGCGGATCTATCACCTACACAATTCGAACGACTGTTGCCGACAAACTCGTCGGCGACATTGTTAATGACAACATAACCGCAGAAACACGAGATGCGCTGGTAACGGGTGACACAATCACAACGCCACCCACAGCACCTAATGTCACTCTTAAACATACCTTGAACCAAACAGAGAACTATCTTGTTGACGATGAGTTTTCTTACACGGTTACGGTAACCAACCAAGAAAACTCTGGTATTGCGTATCACTATTCTATTCAGCAGCTACTTGCCGATTTAGAGACCGACTTAGGTAACGATGTCAGCAACGATAAAAATGCTAACGATACCAAGGGGAATCCTTACGAATCTTGGACCAATAAAGTTATTACTATTGGGCCTAACAGTACCTCTCAACTGGCTGATAGCGGCGTAGAATCCAACCATTCACTGGATGATGTAGTCTCTATTTACCCTGGCGAAGAGATCCTTTACTCGGTTGAAGTCGATGTAAGCCCTGTTTCAATTGGCAAAATTCCTAAAGTTATCGCACGTGTAGTGAATGCCGAAGGCACGGCTGATTCTGCTGATGTGGTGACTAACCCTCTAGATACACAAGAAGTTCTAAACTCTTCATCAAGCCAGATTACCCGCAACAAGAACACAACAGATACCACTTATGTACCTGGGATATCGGGTGAAAATGAAGTGGTCTATGACATTGTTATTTCTAACAAAGACACTGAATTCTTCGCTAACGATGTTGAAGTGATCGATAAGTTCGCTTGTATTGTGACAGAGCAAGCCGATGGCACCACCGCTTCTGCATTCTCTGAATGGAAGCTAGAAGTGGATGAGAGCAGCGGTGAGGGTTCTAACTATGGCTCATTTAATTATGGAGCTTGGACTACGAACGACATCAACCTAAAAGTCGATCTAGCACCTGAGGGCTTTGTTCACTACAAGCTGACAGCAAAGGTAGCAGACACAAGTGTTGGTCAGATTGTTGATGATGGTACCGATGCGGGCTTGTGCTTAGGGGATAATTTAGGCGAGTCAGGCTCTGGTGTTCAAATGCCAAACTCGAAATTAAAAGTCCAAAAAGAAGTGGATTCACGCTACTACTCTGCAGGTGGCGATCTTAATTATGAAATTACTGTAGAAAACAACGGTGATGGCTACGCGATCGATGTGCCAGTATACGATGACATTGCATCAATCATGACCAAATCAATCACGGATGAGCCGACCAAAGCGTATTTGAGCTGGGTTGTGACGGCGAAATCTTATGGTTCGGATGACTTAGTCTCAATAAACAGTGATCCCGGTTTTAGCGGTGAAATTTTAGGTAATCAGAGCAATAAGAACATTTTGGATGTGGAAGCGAAGCTAGCCCCACACGACAAAATCATCTACAGCATTGCAGCGGTGGTAAACCCGATTGCCGATGATGAGATTCGAAATGAAGTGACGGTAGACAGCGTGCTTTATTCCGACAGAGGTTCATACCCAAGAGACTATTACCTAGTCTTGGATAAGCGTGTCGATGGCAACAATGAACAAAACGCTTACACCGATACGACAAAGGAAGTCACTTATACAATCAGCGTTACCAACCCAGAAGGGAATGGTTTCGCGTCTAACATCAATATTAAAGATGAAATCAGCACGATAGAGGCTGAGTTACTGCATGAACCGGGTGAAACCAAGCCTGTGTTCTCATCGTGGACGATCAGTGCAGAAAGAGAAGCAGACTCTCCGTGGGTGAAAGCCGTAACCGACCCTGGATCGTTCTCGGATAATAATGATTTGGATGCCACCGCTCAGATCCCGCCAGGTGCGACGATTACCTATACCATTGTTGGGACACTCGATCGCAGTGTCGACAGCGAGATTCTTTGGGGAGCGTTCACCAATACCGCAACAGTGACGGGACCAGATACTAACCTATCGGATACCGTTCGCACATACCCAAATGAACCTAATCTTGTTGTCGCTAAGACAGCTCGTAATACCGATTTTCTTGTAGGTGAGCGCGCTACGTTCGATATTTATATCTATAACCGTGGCATCGGCTACGCAAATGACGCAACGGTACAAGATAGCATTTCAACACTTAATTTCTTTGATAGCTGGACAATTGTAGGTTCGACCAACACCGATAAACCGGGTTCTCGTTACGGTGACATTGCTAACGACACTGACATCAATACCGACGTTGATATCACTCCTGGAGGGTGGGTTCACTATGAGGTGAGCGGCATTGTTAAGTCTGACTATGAAGAAGAACAAGTATCCAACCGTGTTGATGTTTACGATCCTATTACAGACCGTGACCACAGCTCTTCCGCTCAAATAGATAACTCACACAGTACCTATGACATCAATGTTTCATTAGCCAAAACGACCGATGTTGTCCGCTACACGCCGGGTGAAGATCTCACCTATACCATCGTTATTGGCAATAATAGCGACACTGATGAGACCGATCTTATCTTCATGGATCGCCTGAGTGAGATCACCACTACGCTAGCGAATGATAAAGATGGTGAAGTAGAAGATGTTCTTAATCAAAACCCGTTTGACTATTGGTCTGTTGATACTGGCTCAGGTTTCGGTCCTCAAACGACTGAAGATGTGGAGTTCCCAGTTTCAATTCCGGCCAAAGACTTTGTCACGGTGCGTATTAAGGCGCATGTCAAAGACAATGCGGTATCTAACGGTGTCGCTGACAGAGACGGCGGCATAATCCGCAACGAAGCAGTGCTGATTCATGACGATAATGCCGGTTGTACTGACGATTGTGAGTATGCCAAACGTGCCGTGGCTGAAAACCATCAAGTGCATAACAGTGGCGGCGTTGTTCGTACAACCAATATTAATCGTTACTCTCCGGGCGATCAGTTGACTTATACCATCAAGTACAACTCTCAAGACGGGCGCGGTTATCGAAACAACGTTGACGTTAACGAACTGATTAATGACATATCAGTGGAGCTACAAGATGGCAGTTCAGGCAATCCATTCTTTGACGGTGGAACGGGTACCAACAAGTTTACGGTTGCGGTAGTTAAGAGTGACCCTACAAACGCGGGTACGACCGATGGGACAAAAGACGGTGATGTTGCGAACGACACTGACATTGTGACCTCTATTGATATCGATGCCGGCGAAGACGTGACTTACACGGTAACCGGTACTATTAGGCCTGATGCGGTCGGTAATATTCACTATCGAGATACAGTGGTCATCCCTGATGATTACCACTTAGATTTTGATAAAACCACCGATGAAGTGGTGTACGAGCCCGCTCAAACCGTGACCTATCATTTAGTGATTGAGAATGACGGCAAAGGTAACGCTCACGATATTCCAATCGTTGATAACCTCAAAGATATTACCGTCGATCTCGTAGACGGAACGACTGGACCTGCGTATTCAACGTGGACCATTACCTCTATCGCAACGGGCACTGATTCTGAATACGTGGATGCAGGTGCGGGTGCGGGCAAGGTTTATACATCAACAGACAGTAACTTAGATCTAGAAGCCGATATTCCAATGGGTGCCACGCTTGAATATCAAGTGGTCGCGACTATTAATGATAAAGCCAATGGCAATATTATCAATGTGCTCACTGTCGATGGAGATACGATCTCCCATGATATTTCACAAACCGTTCGCCAAATTGACTATGAAAAAAATATAGTAGATTACTACGATACCGATGGTAACAAAATTCCGGGAGCAACGAGCTACATGCCAGGCGGTTACATCGAGTATGAAATCTATATCGAGAATATCGCGGCGGCTCACGTTGATGACATCAGCCTGCGTGATGACATCGATCAGATAACCACTCAATACTACGATGGTAGTCGAGGTCCGGCGTTTGATAGTTGGACTATCGAAACGTCTGCAGACAGCTCAGGTATTTCTGACCCAGATGTTGATAACTCGATCCAAGACAATCAACCAATCGATACGCACTTCGATATCTCGGCAGATAATTTTGGTCGCGCAATGTCATCAGGTTTTGTACGTTATGTTATCAAAGCCAAAATCAGCCCGAAAGCGGTAGGCTCTTTTACCAACAAAGCTTATATCGATGAAGATGATGGCAACCAGTTTATCGCTGTGTCTCCACCCACGTCGATGTCAGAACCTGAGATAACATTCTCGAAAAAGGCGTTTTATGATGCTGGGTTCTCTTCGCAAAAAACTGAATATTCTCAAGCCGTTGGTGAGAGTGAGGTTTACTACCGAGTTCAAATTAAGAACACGGGTAACGGCATTGAGTATGGCTCTCATCTTGAAGATACCATTTCTGCAATCCAGACTCGTATTGCAGAAGACAGCACCACTTCAGGTGGTGATCCTGTAGGACAACCGTTCTTGGCTGGCTGGGAAGTTAGCCTAGATAAAACGGCGGCGACAGGCTCTATTACCGACGCGATTGACTTTGTACCGGGCAATAACATCGATATTGATAACGACATTGTTATCGCACCTCAAGAAAGCCTAACGTTCACCATCCATGCTGTGATTCGTGAGGATGCGTTGGGTGATATTCAAAACAAAGCGAATTATGACGGTATGGTTCGCACTGCGACTCTAATGCCTCTTGGCAATAATATCAGCGTTGAAAAACGCGTGGTGTCGATTAATGGTAACCCGTTTAACGATGGAGATACTTATCTGCCGGGTGATGAAGTTGAGTATGAATTTGTGGTCACTAACCCTGAAAACGGTTGGGCAAATGACATTCAGATCAAAGACACGGTAAAGGATATTCAAGTTGAGGTTATTGGCGGAACAATGGAATCTGCCTTTGTTTCGGGCGATATCACTCACGAAATCAGCAATGGTATTGATGCTAACGTAGATACCTATGTTCCTAGCTATAACCCAAACAGTAACCTGAATATCGAAACCGATATTGCCGCAAGTGAGATACTGACGTTCAACTTAACGGGTGTCATCCGTGATGACGCTTTGGGGATTATTGAAGCTAACCGAGTGACGGCAGAAAATGAGTCTGCAACATCAGAAACGATTCCACCACAAGCGGCTGAACTCGACTACTTCAAAACCTTGGTATACACCGATGGTGAATCGGCTGGCTGTTCAGTTCCTTCAAACGATGGCAGCAGCTGTACTTATGCACCACGTGGTGATGTTGAATATCAAGTCACGTTAGATAACACGGGCGATAGCATTGCCAATGATGTACGTGTTATCGATGCCATCCATACCATCAAAACGGAAGATGGCGATGATGCGTTCTCTGATTGGGCAACAGCGATTGCAGTTGAACCGGTAGGATCTTATGACGTACAGGGCGACTACAACGGAAGTGTCCCGTTGGATGTGACTGTCGATCTTCGCCCCGGCGAACGCATCGTGTTCGATGTTAAAGGCACGGTTTCAACATCGGCAACAGGTACCATTACTAACACGGCACAAGTGAACGGCGATGACACCAACGACATCGTACTTGACCCCGGTCGCTCGAATATCTTAATCGATAAGTGGACAGATACACCCACGTACGTACCGGGTGGAACGGTGAATTACTACATCGACATCACTAATGACGATGTGGATTCTGGCCTGTTCTCAATCCGCGACA
The DNA here is from genome assembly GCF_057785955.1 of Vibrio sp. QJM3NY_27. Lineage (NCBI taxonomy): Bacteria > Pseudomonadati > Pseudomonadota > Gammaproteobacteria > Vibrionales > Vibrionaceae > Vibrio > Vibrio sp. QJM3NY_27. Next base: position 1,298,059 of record NZ_CM173511.1, read on the forward strand.
TCATCAGTGGCTTCGAAGTCGAAACGGTCGATGGTTCAATGCAAACCGCACTCACAGAGTGGCGTGTCGATTACGATATTTTATACAACTCTGCACCATCTGATCCTAACGCGAATGATTTCTCAGAGTTAGACAAGCTCGTTGGGCAAAGCAGCCCAGACATCGATTTACCTGCAGAGTCAGTCAAGATGGCAGGGCGTGATGATGCGGGCACTGGCGGTGGTGACAAGTACACGGTTGTTCGAATCCATGTTGAAGGCAAGGTGCGTGATGACGCGATTGGTCGCTTTACCAATACTGCATACCTACGACATGGCTTGGACGATTCGAAAATTGCTCGCTTAAGAGAGGGGTACATCACGCCTCAACCGGGACAGTTGGTGCTAACCAAAGAAGCCACCCCGATTGTCGAGCCTGACGCTAAGTACCAACCAGGTCAACCTATCTCCTACAAGATCACTGTGGCTAACACGGGTGAAGGTTATCTTGTCGATCAAATCCTGACGGATCGTATTGATACCATCATGACAGAAGTGGCGAATAGCCCAGATCAAGAACAAGCCCTTACCGGCAACTGGATCATCAGCGATGAGCAGATTGATGGTAGTGGCGACCCAACATTGAATGCTCGCAAAGATGTGTCCAATACCACTCAAGGTTACAGCGCCACTTACAGCATTCACCCCGGCGATAGCTATTCGTTTGTTGTCACCAATACCGTGAATGACAAAGCCAAAGGTGAGATCACTAACGTTGTTAAAGTGGCTGGCAATGATGGTGAATACACCGCAGACGCGACTTACATTCCAGAAGACGCACAAGTCGAGATCACGAAAGACGTCGATAAAGCGGAATACCTTCCGGGAGAAACACTTCAATACACCGTGACCGTTAAAAATAACGGCTTAGGTTGGGCAGAAGATGTTGTGATTGAAGATGCGTTGAAATCGGTTGATACCACGATTGCTGGTGGTGAGATGAATCAAGCCTTTGATCCTGCTTCAATCCAAATTTCAGCGGTATCGACGACGGGTGAAACGCCAGTACCAGACGCAACCAGTGGTGAAGACCTCAAGGAGACGCTCGATATCGCACCGGAAGACAGCATTGTTTTTACGATTCAAGTAGCGACGAATGCGCTTGCGACAGGCGATATTACTAACATCGCATCAGCGACCTTTGATGGCACAACTTTAAATGACTCGGCAACCAGCACACCAGTGCTGGCGACGGTTTCGGTCAAGAAGACGGTTGATACGCCATCTTATGAAGTAACCAAACTGATTAACTACGACATCACCGTAACCAACAGTTCTGAGGCGTTTGCATCTAGCGTTCAGCTGCAAGACATCATCAGTGACATTCAAGTCGACACGACCGCGGATAAACAAGAGTCGGCATTTCTATTATGGGAAGTGAGCTTTGAAGCCTCAGATGATCGCTCCGTAGTAACTCCAAAGACGTTCGACCTCAGTGAAGACATTGATGTGAGTATGGATGTTGCGCCACAGAGCACAGTGACTTTCCACGTTAAGGCGTTGATTCGTACTACGGCGATTGGCGATATCAGTAACACGGCAACCATCACTTACAACGGTACACCACAAGACTCGACGGTAGTCATTACGCCGAAAGGCTCTGAGTTTGTTGCGACGAAAACCAACGTACAAACCGAGTATGAACCGGGTGGTGAGCTAGAATTCTTGATCACTATTGAAAACACCTCAAACAACTACATCAGTGACCTAAGCGTTGTCGATGATATGAGTACCATTGAGGTGAGCTATTACGATGGTACCACTGGGCCTGCTTTTGTTGACGGAACCACTTCTTTGGTTGTTGACTCAACCACGGTCGGGACTACGACCGAGCAAGTTAGCCCGACGGAATACAGTGTGGATATTGCTCCGCACGGTACGGTTGTATTCCGCTCAAAAGGTACCGTGGTCGATACTGCGACTGGGCGTATCATCAATACAGCGCAAGTCGACGGCGGTGATGTGGTTAGCCCTCCGGTTCAAACTGTTGCCGCGGTTGTTCAAGCCGATCTCTTTACAGACGCACCTTATTACGTGCCGGGCGACCAAGTCGAGTATCACTTAGTGGTACAAAACATTGGTCGTGGCATCGCTAAAGATGTCGCGCTTTACACCCAGTTCTCTGAGTCAATGGGTGATTACATCGACGGTTCTCGCAGCAATGCTTTTGATGGTTGGACACTTACCGCTAAATCGGAAGGGGCTGAAACGCAACCGGGTACGTTTGATCATGACAAAGACTTATTCACTTTGGTCGATATCGCGCCGGGCGGCAAGATTGATTACACCTTCACCCTGACAGTTAACGAAGACATGCTGACCAACATCGATGTGCTTGGCTACTACCTTGATTTAACCGGTAGCCCAACGATGCGTGCTCGTTCTAAAGGCATGTTGGCATCAGAAACCTCGATGCAGGCAGTGGCAGACCAAGTATCAGCTCTGGATTTACCGCCAGTGGGTGCAGATCTGGTTGTCGAAAAGCGTTCAGACAAACCTGAATACACTGAAGATGACGACAGTGTCACTTATTACCTAGCCGTGACCAACAATGGTTTAGGTAATGCAGCGAATGTGCGACTCACTGATGAGATCAGCGAGCTGCAAAATAGCGTTGGCAACAAAGTGTTTACTGACTGGACGATTGAAGGCGTGGAAGTCGATGACACAGGCTCGGTGATTCAGCGTCATAGCTTCCCGTCGAGCAAAGACCTAGACACTACCGTTAACCTGAAGTCCCAAAAGCGAAATGCCTATGCATTTGAAGTGGTGGGTACATTAGGTAAAGGTTTGGATGACGACATTACTAATACCTTCACGGCGACCGAATCTGACGGTACCGAAACCAGCGACAGCGTAACCACTCACATCAAGAAGATTCCTGATAACTCTGGGGAATTGGAGCTGACTAAATCTGCACTGCAAGATACCGCGCAAGTCGGTGATGCGGTTGAGTACGAGGTCATCGTCGAAAACAACAATGAATCTTACTTTAAGAACGTGGCGGTAGAAGACCGTTATCCGGGGGGCTTAAAGTATATCGTGGACACATCAGAAATCGTGTTGAGCGGTATCGATGGTGAGTTTGATACGGAAGACGATCAGGTTATCTCGCAAGAGCCATCTGACACCGGCAAGCTTATGTTCACTTCGTTGAACTTTGATCCGGGCGAGAAGATACGTATTCGATACTTATTGCGTGTATCGGTAGGTGCCACCTTTGGTGACTACATCAACACCGCAGTCGCGAAAGTGGATGGCTCGGCTGTTTCCAATGAAGACACCGCTAAAGTGACCGTAGAGCCGGATAAGGTGTTCGATACCTCATCAATCATCGGTAAAGTTTTTGAAGATCATAACAAGGATGGATTCCAAGCTGATGCAACCGCTTTTGATGTTGAGTTAACTGCGAACCTATCAACGCAAGGCTACATCGCTGACTCGACACACATCATCCGTGATGGTCAAGACGTTGCAGTTCAAGATGGCGCGATAAACTCTGGGCTTGAGCAGGGCTTGGATCTTGGCGATCTTTGGGGTCATTCAGTAAACCGAACACTGCCAGAAACCAGCAAAGTGGTTATCCAATTTAAGACTCGCACACAGCAGAGCTTTGATTTCTATGTCACGACCGATGCGGGCTCTCGTATTGAGTTCGACATAAAAGGTCAGATTCAGTTTAAGCATGAATCCGATAAGAAGAAGGGACTGAGCGCGGAAAACCTCAACGTAACCAGAAACCTGTATCGTGATGGCGAGGATTACCTGTGGGAAATCGTTATCGAGAACAAAGGTATTTACGAAGATGGTATTCCGGGCGTTAAGTTGATGACGGTTGAGGGAATCGTTATTTACACAGACCAGTACGGTCGTTACCACGTGCCCGACCAATGGGTACTCAATAAGAAAGGTAAGAACTTCCTAGTGAAGTTGGACACTGATTCGTTATCCACCTCTATGGAAGTGGTGAGCGAAAACCCGAAAGTGTTGCGAATTACCCCGAACAAGCTCACCAAGTTCAACTTTAGCGTTCATCGCAAAGATCAAGAAAGTGAACAGAAGTAAGCCATTGGAACCGTATCTGGAAATTGTATGAAAGTATTTAGTAAGTCTCGTTTAGCGACGTGTGTGTTGACTGCCATCCCAGTGATGGCGGTAGCGAAAGACACAGGTAAGCTTGAAAAACTCGGTTCTGAGACGACTGGCATTGAAATCACCAAACCGAATCAAGACCAAGACAGCTCACGTATTTACCTAGAGCAAGGCGCTATTTGGGCAAGCCGTGACATCACTCGCTTTGACCCAGTATTAGATGTCAGTGTCAGTGATGAATTAGAAGTCGAACAAGGCACACTGCGTGACAGCGTCGGTTTCACCATCACCACCAACTATGGTTACTACATCAAAAAGTACCAATTGGAAGTGTACCGTGTGGGTGACTTTGGCTTGTCTGAGCCAATCGCTGTGCTTGATGGCGATAAACTGGCAAACGATTCTGACATCAACTGGGATGGTCAAACCGATGTCGACTACCAGTTTGCGGTTGGTGAGCAGTTGATGTTCCGCCTAAAAGCGTGGGACAAAGATGGTAACATGGATGTGACTACCGTTAGTGTGACGGACTTAGTAAAGCCTGATTCTGAAGTCGATATCGATCGCAACGATAACGACGATGAAGAGAGCAAAGGTAAAAGTTACGGACAGGCAAAGCTGATGCGTCACAACATCCCGACCAATGCAGGCCTAGCCAAATTCATTGGTACCGGTTTAAAAGGCGTCGATAAGGTCATCATCGGTGAAGACGAATTTGACGTTGAAGACGGCAACTTATACGCAGAGCAGTACTTACCTACAGACTCCTATATTTTCCCAACCAAGGTTGTGTTTGATAACGGTGATGAACGCCGTTACAAGTTGTACGTTCGTATCCCAGATACTTATTACGCGCAAACGGGTTTGGCTGATCTTTATGTTGGTAAGAACAATGTTTCTGGCAATAGCGATGCATTAAGTGTCGATGACCAGTATCAAAATGACATCTATAATCAAGGTCGTTTAGCCTACTTTGGTCAAGGTAAATTTGGTGACAAGCTTCGCGTGACCACTCACTTCGATACTCGAGAAAGTGAGATCAAAGACATGTTCAAACATCCGTTCGCATCAGACGATTCGGATGTATTCGATATCCTCGAAGACGACGATGAGCTGTATTACGGTAACTATGGTGACAGCTCAAACATCGAAAAAGTGGTCAACACTAAGGGTAAGGTTTACCTCAATGTGGAATACGATAAATCGCAATACTTGTGGGGTAACTACAACACAGGTTTAACCGGTACTGAGAACAACGACTACAACCGTAGCTTATATGGTTTCAAAGCTGATTACCGCACTCGCGATACCACCCAATACGGTGAAGACCGCTTGAACGTGGTCGGATTTACGGCAGAAGCTGACTCCTTGTATGCGCATGATGAGTTCTTAGGTACGGGCGGTTCTCTGTATTTTCTTCGCCACGGCGAAGCGGTACCGGGAAGCGACAAGGTTTACGTAAAAGTAAAAGATGAATCTGGTCTAGTACAAAATGAAATCCCGCTTGAGCCGGGTGTCGACTATGACTTTGACCCGTACCAAGGCCGTATTATTCTGACCAAGCCGCTCGATAATATCTTGTCTGATAGCTTCGGCAGCGTGATTGAAAACGGCGACGACTACGAAAACTTTCTGGTTGTCGATTATGAGTATGTCCCTCAAGGTTCGGATTCGTTAGACGCGATGTCTTACGGTGGTCGTGCCAAAGGTTGGGTCAACGATTACATTGGCGTGGGCGTGACGTATGCGACTCAAGAAAAGGACAATCAAGACTACGAGTCTTACGGCACCGACTTAACGTTACGTGCGACAGAAGGCACCTACATTAAAGCTGAATTTGCACACAGTGAAGGTACTCAAACAGAGTCGAATTTTGTTTCGGTTGATGGTGGTTTAACCTTTACGCCAATTGGCGACACATTAGAAGATCGTGAAGGTGACAGCATTCAAATTACTGCTGTGACCAGCCTTTACGATCTTGCCCCAACTATTTTTGGTGCCGTTGGCAATGACCTGAAACTTTGGTATCGAGACAAAGATGCAGGATACAGTTACGCAAGCAGTAGCGATGACCTAGAACAAGAAGCCTACGGTGCAGAACTTCGTTTGCAAGCGACCGATCGCTTGGCGGTTCTATCTCGTTTCTCTACCAATGAAGAGCGTGATGTCGACGGCAATTTAGAAGCGGATACTGAAACCATTGAGGTCGAGACTCAAGTTAAAATCACCGAGCACATCAAAGTTTCGGCGGCAGGGCAACAAACTGAAGAGCTTAACCAAAACGACGAGCACAGCGATGCGACCTTGGCGGGTGTGCGTTTGGAATACATGTGGGACAGCGACAATAGCGTCTACATTAAAGGCCAAACCACAGTCTCTCAATCGGATGACTACGACGAGAACGATAGCGCGTCGATTGGTGCTGAATTCCAAGTATTGGAAGACTTGTCGTTGGGTGGTGAATACACCGACGGCGACCGTGGCCAAGTTGCTGAAGCAACGGTGACTTACGATGTATCTGATGACCACTCTACATACGTGACCTACGTTGATGATAACTACGAAGGCGAAAATAACGTGATTGTCGGTCAGCGTGCGGACCTCACCAGCAGTGTCGATTTCTACCAAGAGAACCAGTTCGTTGATGAAAACGATGGTCACGGTCGTATCGACTCGTATGGCTTTGGTTACGACGTGACGGAAGACGTCGAGATGGGCATCGGTTATCAGCTTGGTGAAATTGAAGATGACGAGAACATCACCACAGAGCGTGAATCCATCAGTTTCAATGCATCGATTGATCTGGATGACATCACCTTAAGCCACAAATTTGAATATCGAGTGGATAAGAGCGAAGACGATCCAGACATCGCTCAACGAGAGCTTCAACAAATCGTGACGACCAACCGTTATACGCATCACTTAACGGAAGAGTACACATTGTTTGGCAAGTACAACTACTCCATCACCGAAAGCGAAACAACGGGCGAAACCATGGCGCAATTTACCGAAGCAACGGGTGGACTAGCGTATCGTCCGATCTACAACGATCGATTGAACCTACTGAGTCGCTACACCTACATTGCAGATTTCGATCAATTGGATCGCGATGTGGATTATCAAGACGAAACCAGCCAGATCATTGAAGTAGAAGCGATCTATTCGATCGACCAACACTGGGATGTCGGTACTAAATACGCACATAAAGATAAAGAACAAGCCTTCGAGCGAGCATCTGGTGCGAATGAGATGGTTAAAAGTGACATCGACTTGTACGGACTTAGCGCCTCTTATCGTGTGATGAAGGAGTGGGACGTCACGGGTGAGTATCACTGGAAAACAGACACACTCAATGATGAGTTAGAACACGGAGCGTTAGTTTCGGTGAACAAGCACATTGGCGAGAACCTAAAGATAGGCATTGGTTATAACTTCTCTGCGTTTGATAGCGATCTAACCAACGATGACGATTACGATGCTTCAGGCGTGTTCATTAACTTGGTCGGTAAGATTTAAGCCAGCCCCCAAGAGGGGTGAAAGTAGAGACTTAAAAATTGAAAACGAAAAGTAAGTTGAGAACTAAAAGTAAGATGAAAATAACAATTGGCCTAATCAGTGGTGTAATGAGCGCTTTGCTGCTTGTTGGCTGTGCAACAGACACCTACGTGAGCCAGGAAAACCGAGACAAGTTTGCTGGCTTAGATGTGTCTAAGTTTTTAATCAGTGAATGTTTGGCGCCTGAACGTGAGGTGCATGTTGCTATCGCAGAGCATTTTGCGTTTGATAAATACAAAATACGCGACTTAGATGCGATCAACTTAGATGCCTTTGTAGAAGAGATCAGAGGTCTAAAAGGGCGTATCACAATTGTTGGTCACACCGACTACAAAGGCTCATTGGAATATAACCAACGTCTTTCACAGCGTCGCGCTAAATCCGTCGCAGACTATTTGACAGCGCACCTCGATCCAACGAATTACGATTGGGAAGTGAAGCACCTTGGTGAGACTCAACCTCTGTTGTTTGGTAAAACTGATAAAGACCGAGCGGAAAACCGCCGTGCATTTATCGTATTTGAAGAGGCTCAAAAGTACGAAGTGATGCCTTTTTGTGAACCACCAAAACCAGAACGTAAGGTGTACATGGCAATGACGCCGCACTTTGATTTTGATAAATCAGTGCTTAAGCCAGAAGACTTAACTCAGTTGGATGATTTCACGGCTCAGTTGAGTGGCTTGCAAGGCAGTATCATGGTAGCAGGGCATACCGACCAAGCGGGTTCGCTCTCTTATAATGAGAAGTTGGCCGAGCGCCGCGCCGAAACGGTGGTTGAATACCTCAAAACCAAACTCGACCCTAAGCAGTTCATTTGGGAAGTGAAGTCGTTTGGTAAGTTACAGCCAGCGATTAATGAGCGAACAGAGCAAGCCGATGCGTTAAACCGTCGTGCATTTATTGTGTTTAAAGAATCTGATATTACTGCCGAACAGCAAGCGCTTGCTGGCAGTGAATAAGAGACGGTGAGCAGCGAGAGTAGAAATTACTGAAGAATAACAAATAGATGCCTCTATAAAACGCAAAAAGCCCCTACGTTGGGGCTTTTTGTTGCTCGCTCTAGGGGTTAAGTTGGGTCGAAGACCTATTCAGATGGCAAATTTTGCTTTAACTCTAAAAGCATTCGGTAAGCACTTTCGCCAGACATTTCATACGGGTTAAATTGATCAGATGTTGAAAACTGTAAGTTCAACAGCTCGGTTAAATTGGACTGCGGAATGTCTCCCATCGACCAGTCTCCAAATTCCCTACTATCAATCTCTTTAAAATAAAGTATTGCGACGTGATTGTGTCTCTCGTCGTTAAGAATATGATTGTACGTGTGGTTAACGGCCTCTCTAGACCCTTCAATACATTGAAGAAAGTACTTTTGATTATGGCTGAGAAGCCCCGTTAAATGGCTCTGCCGATTATGATCTCGCGAGATAGCGAGTATCTCCTCCAATGCTTTGGAATCACAACATTCGGAAAGCGTACTGACATAAATTAACCGAGTTAGGAACATAGGCATTATTTCGAATTTTTGTTCAAAGGGTACTAATAAATATAAGCCAAGCTGATGGAATTGCGAGTTATTGATTTAATTGTCACTCGGTGGCTTTTGGAAGAGAAGAGGACGGGGATGAAGTAGAAAAGGGCAGGTCGCAAGATACGCTAAAATGACTCGAATGTTGGCATTCAATTATTTTAGCGACCTGCTTGTGAGCTCGTTAGTTGTTTAGAATTGAAATCGATTCAACGTTTGAAGACGCATCAAAACGAACATTGACCAATACACTCTCTCGTTCGAAAGTCACATCATCAAAGTCAGTAGCCGCGATCTTGAATCCATTTCTTGCGAATAAACTCGTCACTGTTGTTCGTTGTTTCTGTTCCATAGCGCATGTCAGTAGTTCATTCATCGTGATCTCCATTGGGTAACCGTGTGCATAACGCAAGCGTACAGTCTCTTTGTTATGAGATCAATTGCTTAATTGATAAGCTATGTTGATATGTTCAATTGAATGATTTTGGTATTCAAAAAATCAATGATCAAGAGGGAGGGTGGCTGTTCTGATTATGGAAGATGGAGCGTTATGTGACCGTGGTTCAGCATTCCTAGAGCGTGAGATTCATTGCAAAAATCTCTTTGAAATAAGTAGTTACAAAGCAGGGTGAACCATGCCCGCCGTTTAGTATGTTCGGTCGATTATCGGAATCACTATCGGCCTATATCTCACTTAACTAAAGTACACCGATTTATGATGAGTAGATTCCTTAATAAGCCTTCTTTCTATTGAAATTTAACATGTAAGATGGTGTTGTTATAAGTGTTATTAATTGTATAAGCTTGATTTTAATATTGGTTTGATTTATAAAATAAGCGCTCGTTCATTAACTTCATGATTATATTAGTTTTTACTAACCTTTAATAACATGGAGAAAGGCGATGAAAAAGAACCAAACACGCAACAGGTTAGCGAATTTAGTGCGACTCCGTAGGTCATACAAAGCATCAGATTTTCTGGTGAGCTCTAACGAACTCCGAGTGAAGAAAGATGTGTATAGCTTACGTAAAATCAAACAGTTAGAAATTCGTCAATTGGGTCTTAAAGAAAACGCAATCAATATTGTTTCGTTGGCTTTAGTTCTCTCGGCTGCGACTTGGGCATTTGTTCCTCAGTTCGGTTTACCGATGCTTGCACTGACCTTTATCTTGGCGTTTGTTACATGGCGAAGATATGAATTGCGTGCAGAGTTTAAAGGAGCCGATGAAACTGGCGACCATTGGGTTTCCGTGGCACGCGGTTGTACTCGCGAAGAGTTCAAAGTGTTGAAAAACGTTGAATTGGCTTTGCGCGATCAGGTGTCTTAATACTTTAGATTTCTTCGTATTTGGGCCTTGTTAATGCCAGGGTCTTATAACCGTTGAACTCCCATAATCAATAAAGCTCGTCATTGCATGGCGAGCTTTTTGTTTTCTGAAAAACACAGATAGTGCAGGTTACTTTGAGAGGCCAATGCTTATATGTGTAATGGTGATTGATATGAATCTTAAGTCACGGCATTTGTGATGCTTTTTGTGGTTTTGAATATAGGGAGAGGGTGGAAATGAATACACGAGTCAGTGAGAGTTCTTTTAAAAGGCTCATCCAGTTAGTTGGTTGTGTTTTGATTATAGTGTTGAGCAATAGTCGACTCTCCAATGCTCAAAGCATCGAGTTTCCTACTTGTGCACAGAGCGAGGTTTTGAATACAGAAATACACCTTTATGTTGATGAATCGGTGTTAGCCGAATATTCCAAAGCATTTATAGCCTCTAAGATAGCGACATGGGAAAGCTATTCGAATCTGGTATTGAAGAACTCCTGCATCCCTATGACGAGAAAAGTTACCAAGGTGACTTATACGCCAGAAATCGACAGCCTTTGGTTTCAAGATTTGGGCGCAGCAGAGAGGCTACTCAAATTATCGATGGAAGAGCCAATTAAAGAAATCACAGAAGACGGCCGTCCTGTTTTTTCAGGGGTTGTGTTTTCTAATTATCATTCTGCGTTCGAGTCTCGATATTGTGGTGTCGCATCTCAGGTATCTCGTTTTTTCTCTTTGGCGATAAATTGCCCAGACTCGACAATGGAACATGAAATTGGTCACTTGAGTGGCGCTAACCACGACTATAAAAAGGTGTTAAAAGATCACGAGAGTATCGATCATTTTATCGCTGGCAGCTATCCGAAAGCTCCTGCATATTCATTCGGTGCTACTTGTTCAGAGAGAGGCACAGTAATGTCTTATGAGAGAGATGTTATACCTGCTTATTCCAGCCCGGACATCAGAGTGGATGGCATAAAGTGCGGGGATAGCAAATACCACAACAATGCGAGAGTGCTTAGAGAGTTCGTACAAGCTTATTTAACCCCATGATTGCCTCGCTGCTAGCCTGTTGTTTTATCGAACTTTATAAGTCGTGGAGTTCAAAGTGGTCACCCTGTGATCTTTAAATCTAAGACGAGCGTATTTCTCTCAGTTTATAAAGGAAGAGTATGCATGATGTTATCTAAAGAGAATGAATCAAGAATTATTGAAATGGCGTGGGAAGACCGAACGCCGTTTGAAGCAATAGAACTGCAATTTGGTTTGAATGAATCGCAAGTGACTCGTTTTATGCGTAGCCATCTCAAGCTTGGCAGTTTTAAGCTGTGGCGCTCACGTGTTTCTGGGCGCTCGACCAAGCATGTAAAACTGCGCAGTTCGGACGTTTCGAGAGGTTATTGTCCGACTCAGTACAAGCATCGTTAAAAGATGGGATGCCCAGTCAGTATCCCAAATCAACACACAGATATGGGAAATGAAAGGAATGAAACAATTTTGCGCTCTACTTTTGGTGCTGCTTAGCTTCGGCATCAGTCATGTTCAAGCGAATGATACGCGATTTAAGCAAGCTTACGAAAATCACCAAAGCGACGTTCAGGTGCGCGGCTCGGGTACGGTGTATCGAGTACTTCCTGATGATAATAAAGGATCTCGACATCAGAAATTCATTTTGCGACTAGATAGCGGACAAACCTTGTTAGTCGCGCATAATATTGACTTAGCACCTCGTGTTCAGGGGCTGGCAAAGGGCGATCGAGTTGAATTTTATGGTGAATATGAATGGAACAAGAAAGGTGGCGTCATGCACTGGACGCACAAAGACCCTCGTAATCATCACACTCATGGTTGGTTATAGCATAACGGGAAAGTATACGAGTAAACACCTCCGCGACTTTTCCCTTCAAGGCTATAAGATAAAAAGGAACTTTGATGTTTAAGCTGGAAACTGACAGGTTGATTCTTCGAGATATGAGTCTCGAAGACGAGTGTGCGTTTGTTGCGATGTCTCAAGACGTAAAGTATCAGCGTTTCTATGACGAAAGTGATTGTGAACCTAACAAATATCGAGAGCTAACTCAGTTGTTTGTTGCGCAGGCTTTGGAAGTTCCGCGCCAGTCTTTTCAATTAGCGGTTGAAAGCAAAGACTCGGGGAAGTTTATTGGAACAGTTTGTTTACGCCTTGAACGCGATAAACAAGCTTCAATGGGCTGTGCTTTCTCGAGGGAAATTCAGGGAAAAGGGCTTTCTATAGAAGCTTCTGAAGCCCTCGCTGATTTTGGTTTCTCAGAGTTAGGCATACACCGTATCTACGCCGAAACCATCAGCAAGAACTTGGCTGCGATTAAATTATGTAAGTCAATGGGAATGAAACAAGAAGCGTGTTTTAAAGATCATCGATTCTTCAAAGGTCAATGGTGGGATACCGTTGTGTTGGCGGTTCTACGTTCTGATTGGAAAAAGGCTTGGTGATGGAAAGTGAAAGGCTCAAATTAACCCCTCCATCATTAAAATACAGCGAAGAGATGTTTGAGGTGATAAATGAGTGCAAGGCCGAGTTTTCCCCATTCTTACCTTGGGTTTCTGATTCTCTAAGTAAAGAGCAGCTAGAACTTAACATTCAAGATGCTACCAATAATTTCGCCAACTTTACTGGCGAGTTCTGGTTCAATATTATTGAAAAGCAAACAGGGGTATTTATCGGGGCTATTGGTTTTATGATCAGAGACGATACTGTCCCTTACTTTGAAATCGGCTATTGGTTGCGAACATCAAAAACGGGCTTGGGTTACGTGAGTGAAGCTGTCCGAATTATCGAAGAATATGCATTCACTCAAAAAGGTGCGAAAAGAGTCGAAATTAGGATGGCAGGCTCGAATCTTAAAAGTCAGGCCGTGGCCAAACGATGTGGCTATCAACTTGAAGATCGCTTAGCCAATGATCGACGTTTGCCATCAGGAGATATGGACAGCACGCTTGTTTACGCCAAAATAAGTCAGTCTTAAATGTGTGCTGTTGATTCTTAATGTGTGGCACTTTTATTGAGAGAAACCGTAAATTCCCAAGTACTCTGAAAGACCAACATTTAGCGCTTAGTTATCTGGCTCATCGTCTACAGTGACGTCACCATTCATTGAGTTGTAGTTAATGGAAACTCCCGGCACGACTCGATAATGATAGATACACTGATCCGTCTGTATATATTCAGCAATGTAGTCGGTTTCTTCTGGTGAATTGAAACTTGAAATACTAGGTGGATCGAGGAGCAGTGCGCCCCATACCGAAATGCAGTCTTCAGCGTTATCTAATCTTGGGGACTCTTCGGGTAAGTGCCATTGTTGGGCCGGGTATCCCCATTCATTGAAATCGAGCTGACCTGTTGCAGAGTCATCATAGATAGGGACGTTCGTGGAAGCACCGCCACCGTTTGAGGTTAAATTTTTTGAATAGGCAAGATCGACCCCTGTTTTAAAAGAGGCTCCAGTGCCTTTTACAACTGCAATATGAGAATCAGTACTTACGTTGAGGAACCTTGGAGCAGCAGTTACGGCGAGTATTCCAAGGATCACAATAACGACAACAAGCTCAATAAGTGTAAAACCGTTCTTTTTCATTTAGCACCTCTTTTAAAGGCCGCTAGTATGCATTATAAGTTACTCTTACCAAAGGGAATATCCTTATTTTAGTGGTAATTTAAATGCTCAATAATGAATGTTGTGATTAAGGTAACTTATATTTTATAAATCCAATGCGTATGGTTTAAGTGCTGTGTATCTCACTTTGATATTAATTTTAGTTCTATGAAGGTTTGGCAATTAATGAATATCGTTGAAACGGTAAAGCTTCATCTTTCAGACGTTGGTTATCCAGAGGCTAGTGTTAAAACAGGGCAGGTTCGATCTATATCGGCGCTCGTTTTTAAAACCATCAAAAATAAAGATATCTCTAATGTTTTGTCCCTGTGTACTCAATTGCTTGAAGAAAGGGATTGGGCGTTAGGTGTTATTGCTTACGACTGGGCTTTTAGAGTAAGAAAACAATATTCTAAAGAAACGTTCTTCATATTTGAACATTGGTTACTCCACTACGTTACTGACTGGAATGATTGTGATGATTTCTGTACTCATGCGTTTGGTGAGTTACTGTCTCAGTACAATGATTTGTTCGAACTCACAACCAAATGGGTCGAGCATTCCAATTTTTCTGTACGTAGAGCTGCTGCTGTCACCTTAATTTATTCTATCAATAAGAATCGATATTCTGCGTTGGATCCGTTTCGTGTGTCGGATTTATTGTTAAAAGATGATCATGACCTCGTACAGAAAGGATATGGTTGGATGCTTAAAGTCCTCAGTAAAAAGGAACCTCAACAGGTTATTGGTTATTTAAACGCTAAGCATGCTGTAATACCAAGAGTTGCTTTTCGCTACGCGATTGAAAAGCTGGACGATAAAACTAAGCGAGAGTTAATGTTACTTTAACCACTGGCACTCCTCAAATCATCATCAGAATCCGGTGTGATTAATTATAACGATTAAAATAGGAACCCAAGGTGCAAGAACAAACTAGAGGACTCGATCGAGAAGGGTTCATTCAAAATCTTTATTCGCCAAAGAACATTGCGCCTGAATTTCAAGACGTGGTGTCAGCAGTCGTTGATTCGTTGCTAAGAGAGCTCCCAGGTCAAGTTGATGGTATCTACCTGTATGGGAGTGTGCCTAGAGGAACGGCCATTGTTGGTAGCTCTGATTTGGATGTTTCTATCGTACTGACTACGCCTATTGGCCCAAAAGAGAAGCGAGTATTTAAGCATCTCTCTGACACCATTCCCAAAGCATATTCTCAAGTGAGCAAGCTTGATATCGATCCTGGCTTCCAGCGGGATGTTCTGCTGCCTCAAGAAAAATACCATTGGCACTTTTGGCTCAAGCACTGTTGCAGTTGTGTTTGGGGTAATGATTTATCTGTTGAGTTTTCACGATACAAACCAAGCATTGAAATAGCCCAAGCTCTTAATGGCGATTTATCGACTTTTCTTAAGCAAATGACCCTGAGTTTCAAAACAATGACAGATGCGGATGTTGTTAAGGTGATTGGCAAGAAGCTAGTTCGAGCAGCATATTACTTTGTGGCCGAGAAAGACGGCAGTTGGTACACAGATTTGTCTCAGTGCGCTGCAGTAGCCAAGTGCTATTACCCAAATCTAAACGATGATATTGAGTTAGCACATCAATACGCTCTCGGAAATTTGATATCTAAAACGGAAGCTTTTGAATTGTATGAAAGGCTGAGCAAAAAGCTTGTTGTAAGTTAAGCATTAATACAAGCTAGAAAACAAACTTAGCTGCCGTTATAACGGTTTAAGGAAACCCCGATGGATGTATATGAGTGTGTCTCTTTTATCTTGCTGAACGAATCACAAGTATTATTGGAAAAGCGTAGTGAATCTAAAGAAACGGATCCCGGCTTGATTACCATACCTGGCGGTCATGTTGAGAAAGGTGAGAATCAGGTACAGGCGTTGTTTCGTGAGCTCGATGAAGAGCTTAATGTTGTTCCTATTCATTACAAATACTTGTGCTCGCTTTACCATCCTACGAAAGAGCTTCAGTTGATTCATTATTTTATCGTGAGTGACTGGGAAGGAGATATCACCGCTCAAGAGGCTGATGATGTTAAGTGGTATTCACTAGGTTCAGCTCCTGTTGGTATAGCAGCCGATGGTATTGCTTTGAAAGAAGTAGAGCGCGTGGGTAGGTATCTTTAGTTTGGATTCGATAACATGTTTACGACGTTTTTGAGGGCTCAAAAACGGTGAAACCCCGATGTTGGTAGTAATCTTAGCTGTATAGTATTGATTTATATGCATTTCATGTATTTAGAGCTGGTGGTTAAGCTCTAATTGACCTAAAAAACGGTTAAAAAGGCCAATGAAATAGTCAAATAAAATCAATGTATTAGCAACTCGGTACTACTGTATTAGTCCACCCTAAAGTGGGCTTGAAATCGATTCGTTGAATCGTTTTACGCTTCGGGAATCCTTTTCGTTAATTGCTGCGCAAATAGAATGTCACTGAAAAAATCGTGCATAGTTTTTCTACCAGTAGATGAAAAATCTTAATTTTCATGTAGTGAGAAAGGTAAGGAGAATGACATGGCGACGCGTAAAATCAGACCTAGACAATTTATTGATGAGTTTTACCCTGATTCAGGGATATGCAATACCACCATCATAAACTGGATTAAACACGGCAAGCTTGAGGGCACTAGAACGCCAACGGGCCGATATTTAGTCTGTGTTGACGACGAGATCGGGAACCCTGCAGATAGGGTGAGTGAACTTCTAAGATTCTTGGAGTCATAAATGGTTGGTAGAGCTAGAAGCAAAGAAACGGCTCATTACCCTCCATTCTTGGTGAAAATGAGCCATAGGGGGCAATCTCGATTTCGGTTTACAACCGTAGATGGTGTGAAGAAGCTATTTCCTATCGGGACTGTAGAGCAAGAAGCGATACAAGCTGCGCATGTTTATAACTTGCAGTATCGCCCTGAGCTAGGAAGCGCGTTCTCCCTTTCTGAGATGACCCCATTTCGCAAAGCTGTCTCTAAAGGCCGCAAGGACAAATTTAATCGGCCTTTAAAAGAGTGGCTTCCATTAGTGTTGTCTCGTGTGAAGAAAGAAGAACGGCTTTCCAAAGACGTTTATCGAAATTTGGAGAGGGACTGTTACCGCCTTGATGAGTTTATGGGGCGGTTGCCAACCAAATCGATCAAGTTACAGCATATCAATGAGTTCCTTTCGAAATACTATTCAGAGTTAAGTAATCGTCAGCTCAACAATAAGATCAGTAACCTTAAAAAGGTGTTTTCCTACCTTGCCGATGAAAGCGCTATAGAGAGTAATTTTGTTCTCAATAAAAAACAGCGTCGATTGACCAGAGAAGATTACACCAAAGCTCGCCACGACCTAGATATCGAAAACTACCAAAAGGTCTACGATGCAGCGCCACTGTTTCTTAAGGTCGCAATGAGCCTAACTCTTGAGACGACTCATGCTGTGAGGGAGATCTATAGGCTTCGTTATCGTATATATAAACCACGGGAAGGCGTTTGTGGGATTCTTTGGAACCCTGACAAAGAGGTGGAGTATGTTGATGGGCATGCTGTGTATGGAATGCTATATGTTCACCGAGAAAAGGTGAAAAAGTCCGATGCTTCCACTGTCGCCATTCCTGTCACTCAGACGATTAAAGACATTGTCGATCTTTCTAAAACATCGAGATTGATTTGTCCTTATATCGTTCACCGTAAACCCAAACAGCAGCAACGTGGCATTTCAAAAGAGACCGACCATCTTTACCAAGTGCATCACCACAATATAAGTAAAGAGTTCAGTAAGGTTCGAGACTCTTTAGGGCTTTATAGTCACCTAAAGAAATCGCTAAGGCCGACCTATCATGAAATTCGAGGGTTAGCTGCTCGAATGATTGAACAGCAAGGGCAGAGCGCTACCGAGCGAATGGCACACGCGAACGCTAAAACGACAAAAATCTATACAGGCACAAGTGACATTGTTTGGCACCAAGTGCCACCTGTTGAGGTTATGCCGAAAAGTGGTCAGAAATGATTTTTGTCAGTTGTTTAGTTTTGGAGGAATTCGGAATCCGAATTTGATAAAGGGTCGCTTTACCTTATTAACTTTAATTTGAATCTATGCACATGGTATTGACTCGAAAACGGTTACTGAATACAGTCAGATATAGGTTATGCGCGACCTATCAGCTCACGGATGAAGCGAAAGCAGCGCGAAGTGAATTATCACTTCATCGATTTTGTATCTTTATTACGGTTCGTGAGCCCGTGAATCTAATAGGATGCTTAATCATGCTTAAATACCCATCAGTGAGCCAATCTGAGGCCCACGCAAAGTACATTTCAAGAACTTTAAAGATCAAGCTCAGTTTTGCAAAAGAAGCTGTCGCATTTATGTATGGTTGTGACAATTTTAAAGAGTTATGCAGTAGCTCTGATCTAGCGGTACTCGACAGTAAGAACAAATACTCGACAATTCCAAACAAGCAGGACTTAGAAATATTGAAGGTCTTGTTACAACCTCACTTACCTGCTATTCGTGCTCACTTGAACCCCGATATCCATTTGGATTGTTCCGTATTGGGAGCAGTAGTAAACAATAGGTTAAATTGTATATCTCATGCTGCTGTGAACCATCTCCTTTCATTGGGAGACTCGTTTGATTGGAGCGATGCTAAATCCGTCATCAATGAACTTGAATTTGTTGATGGTACTGTATCGACAGTACTGGCAAGTCGAATTGTCATGAATAGAGTCAAAAACAAAGTAAACCCCTGGATAGAGTTTTCATCGTTCGGTATCAGAGCATATGGTTACTATAACTTCTCTGGTAAAACCGTCTGTATTGAGATGCGCGAACTCGATATTATGTTTAAGTATCCGAATAGATATAGAGATATTTCGAGCCGTAAATGGATTGGTGATTATGTCATTGGTTTTTTAGGAGTGCTTGCAAAGCAGTTTGAAACCTTAGGGTATACAGGGGAAATACAGCTTTCAAATGTTAACTTTCCAATAAACTTAGCAAATGAGATTAACACCCTAAGGGAAGAGATAAGAAGTGCTGATCTAATACGTGGAGTAAAAGTTCCACTTGATGTTTTGATAAATCAAAATGATCCACAAAACATCTGGCTAAGAGAAAACCTAGTAAATGAAGTAGGTTAATACCAATCTCATAAAGCTAAAAGACTTCAGTCGAAATAGCTCTATTGTAGAGGCCGAATATGAATATATTCGGCCTTTTTTGCGCCTAGCTAAAAGGGTATCTAGTCCTGTCACTCCAAAATTTGGGGAGTGACAGGACGGGCAGCACTCACCAATAGGGGGCTACAAGCGAATTATCGGAATTGAAAAAGAATGACGGCGAGAATCTATGGCGCTGAGAGCGCCTCAAAAGTTGCGAGTAGAATGAGCTGAGACAATAATGGAAGAGAACTAAAAAGCAGCCGTTGCTGCAAAGACTACTAGACGAAGAAATCCTTTAATTACCAGCGCATTCTTATCTCAAACGCCCAACGGGCTTCTGGGAATTAGCAATTGCACATGGCTTACAGTCATTCAATTGTTCGGAATTTCTGAACCGCGCAGTAGTCTCGCTTCATTACTTACTGACTTGATTTAAGCAGTAGGCGTTCATTCGAAATGAACGGGAGCAATAACACTAATCTGAAATCGCATTGATACTTACTACTGTACCCATGAAATAAGAACCTTGAAATGACTGAGATAAGAGCCGCCAACGAAAGCGGCTCTTTTTTTTAGAATCAACATATTGAGGTAGCACTATGGCAACGAACTTTTTTTACCAAATTACCCGAGTACTAAATCGTAACCCCGATGGCTCTAAAGCGACTCAAGCAGAGCGAAAGAAGATACTAAAGTTAGCTGACAAACAACTAAGAGAGCTTAACGTCAGAAAGCTTGAGCTAAGGAACTTGGGCCGCAAGCATATCGAGAAGCTTGTAACTCATTGGCAAGATCAAGGTCTAGCAGCAGGCACAATCAAGACGCGTATGACTCACCTGCGCTGGCTCTCTGAAAAAATCGGGAAGCCAGGGTTAGTTCCTAAAAGCAACGCTTCCCTTGGTATTGAAAACCGCAAATATGTCACCAACCAGAATAAAGCCAGATTCTTAGTAAATTCAAAATTAGCAACACTCGATGACAGGTATCTTGACGCGAGTTTTCGTTTGCAAGCCGCGTTTGGTTTGCGCCGAGAAGAATGTATGAAAGTCCAGCTTCATTTGGCAGATAGAGGCGACCATTTACATCTAGTAAAAACCAAAGGCGCAAGACCTAGAGATGTGCCTATTCGGACTTTGGAACAACGTCAGTTAATTGATGAGGTGAAAAAGTGGGTAGGGGATCGCTCTTTAATTCCAGAAAATGCTAAGTACGTTTCTCAGATGAAAAGATACGAACGAGCTTGTATCAAAATGGGCTTAGACAAAGCGCATGGGTTACGGCATGCGTATGCGCACCAGCGATACGTTGAGTTGACGGGTTTTAATGCTCCTGCTGCGGGAGGGCCGTCAACCAAGGGATTAATAGGAGAGGACAAACAGCGTGACTTTGAGGCAAGAATGGTGATCACTGAAGAATTAGGACACGGAAGAGAAGAGGTTACCGCCGTTTACCTAGGTCGCTAAAGCTCACAAGTTAAGTTCGGATTCCTAATTCGGAATCCGAATAATTATAACTCGCTATTGGACAGAAGCGCGTTAGAGTATTGGTTCTAACATGCGAGATTGGGATTAGACAAAGTATCTTGAAACCTTAAACGCTTGTATGTGTAATTTTCTATGTACTTCCTTAAGGACTCTTTCGGTTCAAACAAAGGGCTAACTGGAAGTTTAAGATTCAGTTTTTCTATTTCTACTGCCGAAAAGCTAAAGATATTTTCAAACTCACGCCAATTACTTTTGCTGACTTTTTTTATGATTCGAGAGTCCAGCAACAACTGGGAAAACTCTTCAGGGCTATACCCCTTAGCCTCGGCAATAAAATGTTGTGCTGAGGAAATTCGACCTTGCACCAACGATAAATAAAACCTTGCGATGTCATTGACGTGGATGTATTGGTTATGACCTTGAGATGGTATAGCTACTTGAATCGTTTGGTCAGATAAAGAGTCGACAATTCGCTTTAGCTGACAGTTTTCACCGCCATAAACCAAACTAGGACAATAAACTACATGCCACTTCTTTTTAATAGCACTACCTATTGTAACTGCGTCCAGTTTCACCACATCTAAAGGCTTCAACCTAAACACTTTGAGGTCGTTGTGAGACGCATTACCGAATAGCCAAACGCCCGAAGTGTGAATTTTGGTCGCACCTTCAGCCGCTAGCCTATCCAACTGCGTTAGCAGCTTGGACTCTATATCAACTATTTCCTCTGGCGAAAATTCTGACCAATGTGGACGAGCACAATTTACAACAATATCAAAGTAACCAGATAAATCTGCGGGCACTTTAGTGAGCTTTCTAGCATCAGGTAGGACACCGCTAGCCCTGCTGTATGTCGAAACTTCAAAACCACTTTCAACAAACATCTTCGTCACGTGGCTACCAATATATCCATTGGCTCCTGCAATAAGTACTTTCATTCTTTCCCTGAACTTTGGATTACACATAACGCTTTTTATACTCCTATCATGCAGCCTTTTTAATCATTGATCAATTTACAATCAATGGGTTAATGATAGATATTGTGTATTAGATTGCAAAATGACGCATAATTTTTAAAAAGCTTACTTCGACACTCCCTCGGATAACTACAGGTAAGGCAAACGTACAATCACAGATTGTGAGTAAACTTTCGCGCTGAAAAGGAATGGGGCAAAAGCTTGTTACAGGCTTCACGCGTTGTCTGTCGTTCGGGTAACTTTTAGTCGCCTAAAACGCAGAACGACACCGATTGAGCTGGTGCCGTCTTTGATAAAAAATGGGTAAAAGCGTATTAGACGGAAATTGAGCACTTAAATGGGGTATCTTAACAGGGTAAAAAATAACACGGGCTCGTAGTTTTGGTGCCAAGTAACAGAGTAGCAACGTATAGTGAAGCTACTCTGTTCAGAAATTGAAGTATTAGGAACCATAATTAAGTTCATAGGCCAGTGCTGTATTTATCGATGGCACTTAAAAACTTATCGATGTCATCCTCTCTTTGCAGGTACGGTACGGATTTATTGTATAGGTCTAGGTGAGTTTGTCCGTACATGTAGTAAGCAGTAAAAGCTGAATCGGGACTGTTGCTATCAATGAAATTAAAGATGTACCCCTGACCATCGGAAGCTTGTTCAATTTCAGTTATTAATAATGCATGAGAATCGATCCCTTTTATTTGCAATTTTACGTAAGCGATTCTTTTTCTAACCGCTACTTCTTCATAGATCTCATCCATGTATTTTTTTAGCTTTTCAGGTGTTGTCTCATAGCTACCAGAAAGCCCATTGATCCACTGCCAAAGTAGGAGACCATCATAAAGCTGCCATAGATTTAGGTACTTTTGTATTTCCTCTTTGAATTCTATTGAGAACTCAGAAAAATTATTGAACCCGCTAATCTCTGCTACCTCTTTGGCTTTAATTAGGTTGCGGATGATCTTTTTCGCTTCTTTCTTGGAGCACTTAGGTTCATTTGGTCTGTATGTAGTAAGGTATAATGCAGCTCGCTGCAAGCGCGAATGCCACCAACACACACCTGCGTTAAAAAGTCCTCCAGTGTTTTTGAAAGCGATCAGATTCTCATTAGACTCGAAATATTCTTTAATCCCTGCTAAGCAAATGAAGTAGTTAGGAGCCTGCGATTTTTCTATGAACTCTTTTTTCGACGTTGAGGCTTTTTGATGTTTAATACCCAGTGATTTTCCAGATAGCTTCATCTCATCGGTATACATATCCATGAGACGTTGCTTTTCGGTATAGCTACTCTTCAGTCTTGCTTCGGCACTGCTCAAAGCTGCTCTTTCGTCAGGTGACAACGCGTTAATCTGTTTTGCATTGAGCTCTTCAATGTCATCTGAGTCAAAAAATTCAATTCCATCTGTATGTTTCATTCTAAATGACCTCCATAATCAGTTTTAGTCGAATGAATAGATATCACATACAATACTAGTTGCACTTTGGGAGATAACCACACTATTAGTATGACTTTTGTTAAGGTCAAGTTTAAGAGGGCAGGGTGAGGTTGTTTAAGGGGCAGGTTACTTAATCACAGCCCTACTCTTATCGCCTACTGACGTTATGATACGGTAAATCTGACCACGTAAGTAAAGGTGTGAGCATTTTGATAACTTCAGCTATGACAAATTAGCTGAATCGAAAAGTAGTAGAAATTCTACCCAAAATGACTTTGAGGCAGTTTCGTTTTGTACGTACCAGTCGGCACTATTCTGGACAATTATTAGTTACCGATTTTACTAATTTACTAGATTGAGGGTTGACTGATGTAGCATTAAGCAGTGAACGACGCCATCACTCAACTTATTTAGAATTGAACTGTAAGCACTAAATTCTACTTGAACTGAGAATGCCAATCGTTGCAAATCTGTCTTGTCGATTTACCAGGTTACTTTGTATTACGTATCCATTTTTTACTATCTTCTAGTGAACGCTTAATCTTTTGGGATTTAGAAAGCTCACTAACTGCTTTGGTGAAATCTGACTCTGACAAACCAAGCTTGTTTTGAAGTTCGGTGTCTAAATAAGTAGGAAGCTTTAGGGCTGCATATATTTTGGCTTCAGGTGAGCCAGTCATTGATTTTGTGATTACAGTTTGTGGTTTTGTACCTACAGTTTTCTTACGAGCCCATGAAGCTCTTGCATGTTTCCCTTCACCTTTCGGTAGATCTTTTCGGGCGATTAACTGCCCTTCAAACGTAAAGTCGGAAGATATTTTTACAATTAGAAGCTTATTAAAGTTTCCAGCGCGTTTCACTTTCACTTCTTCTTTATTCTTTTCAGGAGAAATCGTTTTTATTTCGATAAAGTCATTTCCTAGCTTTCCGTCTGACCCTTTAGTTTGTGGTTTATGCCGCTTGATCCCATAGTTAATTTCGGCGTATAACTCTCCTAATTCCCCCCAAATCTGCAAATAACGATTTGTAAGCTTGTAGAAAGCTTCGGCATTATTTACCAGCTCCTCAAAGATCACCTCTAACTTGGGGTTAACTTTAGGCAACTCTGAAGTGAAATTACTATCAGCCGCCTCCCATTCTTTAGGAGATAACCCTAAAGCATATAGATCTAGGTTAATATCATATGGGTTATACCCGCAAGCTGCTGCGTCACTTATCTGATCAGCGTTATAACCTTCATTATGCATGTCATGTAAATGATCCCAGTCACCCATTTGACCCCCTCATAGCTAAAACTATATGTAAATACCTAAGGCTTTACGGAGGTAACTCTTCCGTATCTGCGTTTTTATTATGTTGCTGTCGTCTATTATGAAACTCAATAAGTATAACGCTATTGTGTGAATCGAAAGAGATATTCGTAAGAAACCTACCGAAAATATCCGTATAACTACCGTACACATGGAGTAGTTTAATTATGGTCTGTTCTAGAATGTTCGAAGGACTCTGTTCGGCGGAGCTAAGAAGCAATGGAGTACTTTCGAGCTAAAGTGCCACGGGGTAAGATTCAGTGCATGAAGGTTCTGGATATTTTTAAGTTAGGAGGGGAATACCTATACGTACTCTCAATAAAAACACAACAAATATTCACATGGGAATTCAACAATCACATGTATAACGACATCTGGGATACGTTGAGCAACCATAGAAAGACATTCCAGTTTTAGCTCCCCGCTTAGCGACACGTATTACGAGCTTAGACTGGCAACGTGGGCAGGTCCTAGACTCACCGATAGCTGTTGGTGCTGGAGTAGGTATTGATGGTTTATTCTGAAAGCTTCGCCCATCTTCAATCATATGAATTAGTTCGCTGCCGTTGACCAACCAAAGGCGTTTATCTAGGGAAAAGGTAACGGCCTCAGAAGTGAAGTCTCCTGATGTTACAATAATCATCTTGCTGGCATTGTTCGCGATCATGACACCGTACATTTCCCTTAGAACTTGCACTCCCACTTTGCGAGTTTTCCAATGCTTACATTGAACAAGGCTTAATTCATTATCCTTTGTCAGCCAAATATCTACACCACCGTCAGCTTTCTGAGTGAAGGATTGTTTTACTGAATATCCTTGAGACTTGAAGTATTCCCCAATGTAACTTTCAAACTCTATCCAGTTTAGGTTATTTAGCGGTGAGGTATTTTTATGCGTTCTAAGCTGAGAGCTCGTCGTAAGAAAGGTTCTCTTCCTCTTGTACTGCTTGAAAAACGCTATCGGTGCAGGAAGCAAAAATAAGAACGTAAAGTATGGTGCCATCAAGGGTAAATTTGGAGCTATAGCTTTAAAGAGAAAGTTATCACTTTCAATGGCTAAGCTAGGCAATAGATATGAAAGTCCAAAATAAATACATGCTGATAGCAATACGCTTAGCCACCATGGAGCGTCCATTAAGTGCCATATAATCCCATCATGTTTTTTTGCCATTTCAATTCACCCAGTAGCATATTGGTGCATTAAAGCACAAGTTATAAGTACTT
This sequence comes from Vibrio sp. QJM3NY_27, assembly GCF_057785955.1. NCBI lineage: Bacteria > Pseudomonadati > Pseudomonadota > Gammaproteobacteria > Vibrionales > Vibrionaceae > Vibrio > Vibrio sp. QJM3NY_27. The sequence goes on from NZ_CM173511.1 coordinate 1,323,803, forward strand.
GAAATAGTGAGGTTGTTGATATGTGTTGGGGTAATGATTTCAGTAATACTAAATATGCTTCTTAGATGAAAAAACACAAAAGAATTTTTATCTAAATAGGCTTAGATAAAGTGCATGGTTCATTGCATGCGTATGCGGCTCAGCGATACTTTGAATTGACGGATTTTAATGCTCCTGCTGCGGGAGGGGGCCGTTAACCAAGGGACTAACCGGAATGGACAAACAGCACGACTTTGAAGCAAGAATGGTCATTACCGAAGAGTTAGGGCATGGAAGAGAAGAGGCTATCGCGGCTTACCTAGGCCGCTAAAGCTTGTAAGTTAAGTTCGGATTCCTTATTCGGAATTCGAACTTTTTTATTACTTAGACCTAAATACTTTCGCCTATTTGCGTTTGTTGGAGAGAATTATAGAACATCAACTGTCTGAATTTAGCCAAGCAGCAGCAACTAGCTCAGAGTTTTCAGGCTGCATCCATTTGCTTGAAAGCTCCGCTAACTTGTCATCAACGGAAATCTCCAAGAGTTTGAAGTCGAATTTGTTTTGCTCAGGTTCATGAGTATAACGAGACGATGAGAATTGGTTCTTAAACATATCTATTACACTAGAGTCGTTTTCTCGCGTATCACCGTTAGGGTCTACATACCAAGTCATGTACTCTTGGCGCTGCCTAACTCCTTGATTATTTTGCCATCTCAGAAATCCACAGAACAGAGAACCCGATAATGGGGCAGGAGATAGGATAGACGCAGTTTGCCCTTGGAAGCTGTAGGACTTAGCGACTTCCAACATGTGCTGCATCAACAAGTGGTCAAGGTCGAGAGCTTCAATGTTCTCGCGGTTAGATGCAATATCCCGATTCAGTGTTAAATCCAAACGAGATTTTCGCGTTCCTAAAGAGTCTTGTAACTCCTCGGACAAGCGAACCTGCCACACCTGTCCGCCATGCGTTTTATCTATGATTTGTATGTCAAGATAACCAAACATTGATTCAACAAAACTCGCCAAGTGGTGCTCGCTTGGTATGAAGCCGCCTCTAAGATCGCTTGGATCGAAACTTGATGCATGCTCAAATAACTCTTGCTGAACATTAGCGGCACTCTTAGCTTTTTCTAATGCATCATCAATTCTCTGCTGAGTTCTATGAATTCCTTCTAAAGTCGCTTCTCGTAGAATAGATTCAACGTCTACCAAATCCGCGATCTCACCCAAGATGTCATCGCTCAACCGTTCATGAAATTCATCACCGACGGTGGACAGATCATTAACAACTTCATTGATTCGTTCGTACATGAGCTCAATGATTTGTTCATCAGCTGTTCCAGGGGAATGGATATTAAAAACAATAACACGCTTCTTTTGACCGTAGCGGTATAAGCGCCCAATCCGCTGAACTAAGCGCATAGGGTTCCAAGGAAGATCATAGTTCACCATAATGTGACAGTTTTTTTGGAGGTTAATACCTTCTCCACCAGCTTCGGTAGAAATCAAAAACTGACCACTTTCTTCAAATCGTTTTATCGCTTCCCTTCTATCTGGATGTTTCATTGAACCGTTGATCAGTTCGACCTTATTACAACCAAACCTTTTGTTTAATGCTTCAAGTAGGTAGTTTTGTGTGGAGCGATATTCGGTGAAGATTAGAACTTTTTCGTTGAGGTTATTGTTAAGTATCTGGCTGATAATTCCATTTAGAAATTCGTTAATTTTTTTATCATTGAGAAGTAGGGTTTCGCTTTTAGCAATTAATTCATCCAAAAGCGCTATCTCGCCATCGAAAAACTCTTTAGCAGAGTGGTCGAAATTCTCTTCGGACTCACCGATATATCGTTGGTCTGCATCTAGCAGGTCTTCAAGTTTTGGTAGTTGCCCTAGTTCTCCTTCCAAACGTGCTTTACGGCGTTGAAGTGCGGAGTTTATTGCTTTAGCACTTGAAGCTGCGAGCTTCCGGTATATGGTCATAACAAAACCGATAGCGTTACCTGCACTACCGAGAGATTTTGCTTGTGCATAGCCTTTACGGAGATAACTTTGCAAATCACGATCAAAAGCTGAAAATGCTTCATCAACTTCAACTGTAATCGCTTTAGTGACCTTGCCTTCAAAGATGAAATTGCCTTCAGCATCAGTTACATCAGATTTGTTATTTCGGTAGAGCATTTCCTTCAAAAGCTCTGGGTTGAGCTTTAAAGTGTCGATTTTCTTTTTTAGGTCTGGTCGCAGTAGTTCAAGCAAGCTAATAAACTTGTCGTGTTTTCCTTGGTGAGGTGTAGCGCTAAGCAAAATTAGAGCATCAGTCTTCTTCCGCAGAGATTTAGCTAGTTTGAAACGCATTGAACTATCAAAGCTCATACCGTTTTGACGACGGCTTAAACGGTGCGCCTCATCAAAAATGATGATATCCCAAGAATCCGCGTGCATTAATTTCATCAGATGTTCGGGATCTTTAAACCTGTCGATAGACCCAATTACGTGATTGTACATACCCCATTCGCGAGGTTCATCGATGTTAAAGTTATCACCGTAAATACGGAAATCGCCAAACCCAAATTTCTCATGTAACTCTTCTTTCCATTGCTGGGTAAGACCTGCGGGAGTTACTAGCAAAATTCGACGTGCCATCCCCCTTTGGTTAAGAGCTTTGAGTAGCATTCCCGTTTCAATGGTTTTCCCTAAACCGACGTCGTCAGCAATCATCCAGTTCAGATTTCCATGAGCGAGTATGTGGTGTACTAAATGAATTTGATGTGGTAGAGGATCAATATCTAGCTTCGACAAAGCACCGGAATTTTCATTCCATGTTTCAATAGCGTGTGCTAAAGACTTAAGCCGAAATCTTTCAGCTGCATCTGCTGCCCCTGTATCTTTCCCGAAGTACCTTAATTTTGGGCCTTTTATAAATTTGAGTGACTCATATGGAAGCCATATTTGTTGTCCTTTGTTGGGAAAGTCGACAAGCACCTGTTCACGATTGGCAATAGTTCGAACACTGACGACATTGCCACAGCCTAGAGACTGTTGAGAGAATGACAAGGGTTTATGGCGTACTTCCATATTACGTTGAAACCCACAGGTAAGATGTTCTACGCTAACAGTTGATGCGCCACCTTTAAACCACTGAACTGTGGCTAAAAGCTCTCCGGTGTTTTCAGATATAGATTCAATGATTCCCCAACTTTCACCATACTTCACTGCAGTTCCGGTGATTGGCGTGAGCCTGTCAGATGTATCTTTCATAGGTTTTTCCTTTGATAGCTGACTATTCATGTCAGTGAATGTTCACTTTGATTGCATCGAGCCCGATCTCATGCAGGCGCTGTCGATTTTCAGAGTTACAGTTAATGAAGTCGCCTTTATCCATTGGGTCATCAGTCAGATCTGGTTGATATGGTCTAGACTCAAAGTCCATATATGGGGTGCTTTTTGCCCTGTAATAGCAGAGATATTTCATAAAGACGGGGAAAACTCTACGCATCAATGTGTGTTGATACCAATATTCGAATTCGTCTTCCAAAAATACTTCTAACTCCTCAATGCTTGGCAACCAGTTGAAGCAGCGGATTATTTTTATTGTTTGAGCCCAACTCATTTGTCGGTGGGTGGCTTCTGTTACATGTGCGGTGGGGCCAAGCTTACTTAGTGTGATCCAGTAGCGATCGCAGTTCTTCCAAATCTCTTTGAAGTCTCGCGCGAGCATTAACTCATCAATAGTAGTACCACTGAGAATCTCTTTTTCTATGGTGACCCTTGTTGCTCCCCACCCATTTTCGTAGAAAACGTCAGTTAGAAACGCAAGATTTTTACCAGACCAGTTTGTTGAATAGATAACTTCGACAGCTATTTGTTGCGCGCGCTCCCAGCGAGTCAGCTTGGAGCTGTTTCCATCATCTTCTTCAGCAAAAGGTTGCTGCTCTTCCTCACACTCCTCCTCGAAATTAAATTCCCTGAATGCCGAGACAAATGCATCATCTGAAGCATCAAACAGATCAAAACCTTCTTCATCAAAATCCAGTAGGAATTCGTCGTCTTGAAAGAGCTGTAAATCCAGTGGATCTTGTGTCCATTCCAAATCGCAATTTGACGGCTGGAAAATCTCTTGCGACGACAGAGTTTGCTCAGAGGTGTAAATTTGAGCTGTTTCATATTGAGTATTGTCTTCATGCTCGGACTCAGTATGGAATTCAAAATCTTCCATATGCTCAGATAGTGAGTTGATCGCCTCAGCTTTGGAAACAGATGATTCTGAAGGTGTGCAAGCTACATGCGCTTGGACAGTTTCCTTATCTCTTGTTTCAATCTCGTTTAGAGAAGCTTTCGTATCTGAGCTGCTTTTGTTTGTTACGGAAATTCTACTAACGCTCGGTGTTTTTTTTGTTTTCAGGTGTTTTACTAAAACAGGACTCTGTCCCGAATGACTTGAATAGACGCTACTTTCTTCAATATTCCTCGCTCTTGAAGGCACAACGTTATTGTTAAGAGCGAGTGTTTTTCTTGTGGGAGTTGCTCGCTCGACGTCAATGATAGGGTTAACGAAGGAAGGAAAGTTAGTGCTATCAAGCTGTTGCTGAATAATAGTGAGATCGTTTTGAGTGACGCGATCGTGCATGTATCCTTCGGCAGATTCGTAAACGATATTGTCTGTATGCTTGAATTCTAGAAAGTGGATGGCTTTCTGGGTCAAACCTAATTGTAGATAGGTTTTACCAGCGAAGCGTTGAAGCTCTCTGTTACTAGGGAACTCATCCAACGCAATTTCAAGCCATGCGCGTGCCTCCGACTTCCGCTTTTTGTCTAACTGCAGCTTGCATTTTTTTATTAAGTACTCTAAACGGTCGGTTGCCATGTTTATTGCCATTCAGGACGATTACGCCCTTGAGAAGTAAAATTGATTTTTGTCATTTAGGTGTTCAGCAACAGAAATAAATGCTGGAAGGACAGTTTACTCCAGTTGAAGTGCTGTCGGATATCGAGATTTTTGAAAGTTGCAGGCCATAGCCAAATTAATTAATCCATATGAAACACAATTGTGAAATTACTATCTGATAATGTGTACGTATCGTTCTAATCTTTGGGTGTTTTTGAGATAGGTTTACCAATCGGCAAAGTGGCATAGCGTTTTATTACAGGTGTTAGAGCGCCCAAATATAGAATATTAGGTGTTTAACCTGTTGTACAAAGGTCAACAGTCATAGGAATAACGACACTTTTGATAAGAAGGTTCAAACATCTAGCATTGGTCGAGATTTACACGGAGTGAATGGCACAATGTACTAGTTGCTCAATTGATAGCTTTATGGGACCTGTTGCTTGAAGAGCGTATAGAGTTGGGGTAATAGGTGCGGAATCGTAATTATAGAGTGATAACAATGTAAACACGGGCAGGAAAAGGCAAAGTTACTGGCTAGAAATAGAAAGATTTAGTGTGGTTTTATTACTCCCTTCTGGTTCTTTTGGTTTCAGAAGGGAGTTGCTTTTACTTATTAAGCATCATTAATTAACCCTTTCTCGTAGTCGGGGTTTGATTTGTCGAACCTTTTAACTAAATTGTATTCACTATGTTGCAAGCAATTAGGGAGATCATTATCTACAACGATAATTTGATACTTAATGTCTTGTTTTATTTTTATTATTTTCTTTATTTGTTGATAAATTTCTTCATAAATAGATGGATCTGAAATATTGTCAGTATCTTCATTGTTTAATCTTGCGTAACGCCCAATGTTTTGCCCTGGGGTATCTAGCATTAACGTGCTCGGTAGGTAAGCTCCGCTCTTGATAGTGTATCTTAATCTAGCTATATAAGTATTGACCGATAGTATAGTTCGAACCCCGCCTGAAGATATTTCACTGTATTTTCGGTCTCTAAATTTAGGCATGAACTTTGAATCGATAGTCGCACCATAATTGTTTGTCAACTTCGATTGGTTCATTAATATCTTAAACTCTTTAGTTAAACCATCTATTACATTATCTATACTGTCTAAGTCGCCTTCGATATTCTCTATTTTTAATTTAATTTGTTCTAAATTTGATTTTCTACTTTCAATGCTAGTATAGTTCTCATCGAGTTTTTTTGTTAGCATCATATTCTTTTTCAGTAAAGAGTGATGGCTAATCAAGTTACGTTTGATCGATTCAGCTTTAATTATCGCGTCAATGGTAGGAGAAAGGGTTTCTAAACTATTTACGTCAAAGTCAGAACGAACTTCAGATAAGTTATCTTCTAAAGATTTTTTCAATAACTTATTTTCTTCAATATTAACTAGCAAATTCTTAATGGTATTATCACAACCAGCAAGACGGTTTCTTAGAGATTTTATTTCGTGATCTAATGAGGCTTCATCGATAACAGGGTCAGATAAAGTAATAGTTGAACTACACATAGGACATGAAGCTTTACTAACAGATATTTCCTTAGGAGTTAAAGATAGCCTCATTGTCTTAGATGCTTTGATACAACTTATATCGTGTTGATATGTACTCTTTAACTTTGAATAGTTATTTAACTTATCTTCGCTTTCTTTGATATCTAATGTTATTTTGTTTATTTGTTTATCTAGATTGTAAATTGTCTTTTTTATATCATTTGAAACGATTAAAGAGTGAGTTTTACTGTTTTTTAATCTGGATATCTCTTCATTGATAGATTCAATTTTATTACTAATGTCTTCGTATTCATGGCTAGTGTCTGTTAGTGAATCTGTTGATTTTAAGAAGTTTCGAATACTCGTAGCGTTTTGTGTCAGGGATGTAATCAGTGTGGATTCATGCCTTAGTTGCTCATTCAGCTCAGAAAGTTGGTCGTCATGAACACCATAAATGAATTTTTGAACTTCAATATTTTTATTATGAACATATGGGTTAGCTGCATCCATTAATGTATCACTGGCAACTTTTTTCTGTTTCAGATAAATAAGTTTCATTAGATCTCTGAAACTTAAGCGGTCTGAGTTAGCGTTGTCTCTTTTTTTCGATTCTTTAATTCTTACTTTTGGGATTCCGAGCATATCCAAAATTATGTCAGAGATCCACCCGTCAGGTTCAGTTGAAGCGGATGAAGCTCCACAGATCAGAGGGTATACATCTTTGGTTTTTTCTTGGCTACAATGGTAGAGTTTTATTGTGTTTACATTTGAGCCCAAAACTCTGTCCAAAGTAACCACTTTCTCATTGAACTCTACTTCTAACTGTACAAACCTTCCTTTAGAACGTAACTCATCATAATCAAGTTGAAGTTCATTAAATCCTCCACCTAAGGCATAGTCAATTAGGTTCAATATACTAGACTTCCCGGAGTCCATATCTCCCCATATTAAATTCAATCCTTCGTCAAAATTGCATGTATATTCATTATCAACACCACCGATAACTAATTTTTTGAAAATCATGCTTATATTGTTCATTTATAATCCTATTATTGATTTTGTTAACTTTGTCTCAGGCAGTGATGCTATTTTAGTTAGGTTTCTTAAATTTGACCTTATGGTTTCATTAGGTGCTTTGAACTCTTTAATAAAATCCGAGTAGAAATATCTAGTTCCTTCAATAATTTCACTCTTTATTTCCCCCAACTCTAATAAGTAAATTATGCTTTCTTTTATATTGTCAGGTGAATCAAAGTCCTCTGCCATAATTGAATTATCGTAGAGTAGTGGTTTGTAGTTTCTAACACTCCCTAACTCTAGCTTTTCCAGTGTGGTTTTGAGTTTTATAGGGTTTTTAATTATAAAATAGAGTAATTCTATTTTTCTCATGGTGAGTATTTTCTTAGACCTAGTGTTGGTCGAAAAGTGGTGGACAATGAACATAATAATATACATTTTGTAGAATCGCTCTTCTCTGAAATCATGCATTTATTTCAATCTCATTCGTTATATCAGATATTTTAATACTATTGCACCAATTGATGTTTAGATTGTATTTGTTTGCTTCATGATGTAAAAGCCCTTTTTTATGCATGAAATTTACATATTCAAGAACACAGTCAATAGATGTTTTATCAAGCTCAATTATTTTTCGGTGGATTTCTTTAACAATTTCACTATTAGATTTACCTTGAGAACATGAAGAGTATGTTTTATACATATTAACTACTTTAACTTGTAGTTGTTCAAAGATTAACCTGTCTTTTTTTGGGGCTGATTTTAAAATAACGTCGGTATAGAAGAAACTTTCTTTTGCGTCTTCTATTAAACCCTTTTCAACTTGTGCCAGCATCATTTTTAATACAAATATTTCTTTATCATATGAGCTTAAGTTAGGGTCGTACTTTATATTTAACGAGTTTTCGATATCAATGTTGGCCTTTACATCTAATAAAAATCTTTCAACTATTTTGTATGAAATATCACTACTATCGGATGGTTTACAAATTGAAGTATGGTCATGGTCCACTAATGCGGTTTTAAATTTTTTCTTGTTACTTGTTGATGGAACTGAGCTGACTTGATTTACATAATCGTCATTTTTTGCGATCACATAGCGAGATAAAGGCATTTGTTCAATAGATTCTATCCAAGAGTCGTTTAAGTTAGCTATTTCTTTACTTAATGGTCCTAACTCTTTCACGTTAATGTTTGTTTTTCCAAATAATGCAGCTGGTAGGGAGCCTTTATGTGGAGTTGCCAAAGAAATATAACCAACAATTTCACTATGGATTTCATCATATGAGTTATCACTCAAATCAATTATCATTTTTTTGGAAATAAGCCCTCCCATGCTATGGGATACGAGGACTATTTTCTCGTAGTCGCTACAGCTAAATTGGATAAAGGTTGCTAACTCTTCGCTTAAAGTCAGGAAAGACACATTTTTCTGCCGTTTAGGTACTGATATATTTATGCCTGGTACGTAATTTACAAGTTTAGTCAGACTATGGGATAGGATTGAGTTCTTGATATTGATTATCTTCGTAAAGTAATCAAATTCCATAAAATCAAATGAACTACTGATCTCTTGATTTTTTCTAAGAAGCTCTGAAAACGACTCGTTATTGGAGTTTTTCCATGTGTTGGGTCCGCCGGTTAAACCGTGGACAAAAATAACTAGGCACTTATTCATGTTCGACCACTACTGATAAAATATTCAATTTATTTTATATCATAACACTATGCAGACTTATCAAATCAATAGGTTATCTTATTTTTTAGATCTGCGTTGTTTTTCGAGTGATGGTGGGATTTGATGGAGAAACGACAGCTCATGTCTTGGCTTTGCCACCCACTAGTTAGCGAGTATTCAAAATAAGAATTTTATTGTTCGCTCTTATAGCGGTTTCGTTTCATTTTGGTGCAGATACGTGATGGATGAACTTTTTATCGTTGAGTTTGTTCAAAAATACATCTAAGCTTTTAGTTGAGAAAACTACTGTATAAGTCCACCTTTCGTCCACCCTTAATCCACCCAAGCAAGAACGGGATAAAGTGGGGAAGGGGAAAGTTGATTATTTTCAGTATATTGCGCGAGATTTACGACGTTTTTGAGGGCTCAAAAACGGTGAAACCCCGATGTTGGTAGCATCGGGGTTTCGAATTTCTAGATTTCTCGACTGGTAAGATCGATTATCTTTTCTATGCAGAAGGCTTGGAATTATCCAATCTTATTCCTTGGTAGGGAATTAGATACGGATGAAGTCCATGTGCTCAACTTTAGGCTTGAACGCGTGACGTTGAACGTCTTGCGGCTTAACCTTAACTTCTGCGCCGTCAATCAACAGAGTGATTGCTTCGTAGAATTCAGGCTTATCCATTTGGTTGATCACTTCAGCGTGAACAAGTTCGATAGCTACAGCTGCTGCTTCGCCACCGTAGATTACAGCTGGGAATTTACCAGCGTGACGTAGGCGGCGGCTCGCACCTTTACCTAGTTCAGTACGTACTACTGCTTCAAATTTCATAGTTTTACTCTCAAATTAGTAAAAATTAACTTCACACCTCAATGCGACCTTGAGTATGTGGTAAAGCTTATGCATAAACGAGTTCATGCTTAAGCGAGCGCGGATACTAACATCACATTCAAATCTGAGCAAGTCAGAAGCCCATCTCAAAGTGAATTTCCTTCGATAAATGATTCGTTTGAAGATAAAACGTTCACTAACTCTTATTTACCCCATTTTATCGTCTTTTACATTGCCAATGTTATCTATTTATAGCGCTGCTAAATCATTAAGTTAATGAACGGAAAATGAATGTTTGCCTAAGACTTGGTTAAGGCTTGGTTCGTTAATCTTAGTGTTAATCAAACAGCAGAATGAATAGGTGAAAATATGGAACCGGTAAGCATTGTCGTAATTACGCTAAACGAAGAGAAACGCATTAGCCGCTTAATGGAAGAGTTGAGTGTGCAAACCCACCAAGAGTTTGAAGTGATTGTCGTCGACTCCAACAGTGAAGACAACACAAGGGAAGTGGCACAAGCTTATGAAAACGCGTTACCAAAATTAACTGTTCATCATATGGAAAACCGTGGTGTGAGCCTTGGCCGGAACACGGGTGCTTCATTGGCGCAATACAACAGAATCCTTTTCTTAGATGCTGACGTGAGCTTGCCTCGAAACTTCCTTGCGAAAGCACTTTATGAACTAGAAGAGAAGAAGCTTGAAGTTGCGGGTGTGTACATGAGTTCGAAAGGTCTGCCGCTTGTACACAAGTTTGGTTACGGCTTATTTAACGCAGGCTTGTTCACTACACAGTTCTTTTTCCCGACGGCGATTGGTGCCTGTATTTTTTCGACTAAACGTGCGCATGATGAAATCGGCGGTTTCGATGAAGATATCGTCCTGTGTGAAGACTGTGACTACGTAAAACGTGCGAGCAAGACATGGCGATTTAGATTCCTGAATATGACTTTTGGTTTTGACCCTCGTCGATTAGACCAAGATGGCGTTGTGAAGACAGGCTCAACTTATCTTAAAGCCAATGTAAGACGCTTCTTCAAAGGCGAAATGCGTAACAACGAGATGAACTACAAGTTTGGTCACTACAAAGAGCAGTAAGTATTGAGGTTGTTATGTTTGATGGACTAGGGCTGTTTCTAGGGGCATTGGGTGATGCTCTCATTGGCCCAAACCTATTTGTACCGGGAGAGCCCTTCTTTATCGCAGCGGGCTTTCAACTGTATTCAGGTGCATGGATGGCGTTGGTTTTGGTGATGCTAGGTGGTTTTCTTGGTGACCAACTCAGTTATTTCATTGGTTATAAATACGGTGTTAAGGCGCAACGAAGGCTCATTAAGTTTCGTCCTAAAACCAAAAGATTAATTGCTCGCTGCCGCTATCTGGTTGCTCGCAAAGGCACATACATCATTCTTTTTGCTCGTTTATTAGGGCCTATCGCTTGGGTTGTGCCATTTATAGCGGGTTCGCATCGTGTACCTTGGCGCAATTTCAGTGTGTTGGCGTTGTTCGGCTTGGCTCTTGGTGGTGGACAGTTCATTGCTTGGGGTATGTTACTGGCACACGGCGTTGAAAATTTTCCGTGGCTTAATAGCCTTAAGATATTTATCTCTGAGCATAATAGTTTGATCGTCGGGGTATTCGCGGTATTGGTTTTCACCATTATTGGTTATCGAATGAAGTGGCGACGCTTGGTGCTTAAATCCAGTGCGCTGTTGTTGGCGTGGATATTGTTTGCGAACTACGCTCACTTTTTCTGGAAGGCCGATGATTTTCAGAATCAACAAGAGATGGTTCAAATTGAAAAAGTCGACTGGAATTCGGTGACCTATAAAGCATTCCCAGGCAAATCTTCATTCTACTCGGCACAAGCGATCAACGTAATTTATGTTGGAGCGACTCCCAGAGATTTAATGAAGCAATTAGGCTGGATAGAGAATCAAACGTTCTCTCGAAACGAGATTGAATGGGCAGGTTACCTCGCATTGCTTAGAGACAAAACGCCACCAGTGTCTGATTTGTATTGGCGAGACAAGCCACAAGATATGGCGTTTCAATTGCCGGGTAACTTGATGAAGCGCAGTCATATTCGCTGGTGGCGTGCTGGTGTTGATATTAAAACTAACCAGCCTCAGTGGTTAGGCGCAATTAGCTATGATGATGGCCTTAAGGTCACCCCTTACTCAGGCATTGTGACCATACTTCATAACATCGACCCTAATGTTGATGAAGAGCGAGATAGGCTCGCTAATCAGATACAAACGTCACTACCAGACATCGAGCTAGACAAGTATCCATTGGCAACCGTAGAAGTGATGAATGACGATCATGACTATTATACTGATGGCAGGGTCTTGATGATCGGAGTAGCGACCTACCGCGATGATTCACAAGCTTTGGATGTTGCTGTGAACGATATATAGAGTCGTATATAAGGTCGAGTGAACTAAGCCCTAGCATTACGCTAGGGCTTATTGCGGTGGTTAGCCCTTACTTAGTTTAAGCACCAGAGAGGCTTTCAATCCGCCCATTGAGCTCTTGCTGAGCGTTAGGCTGCCTCGGTAGCTGTGCGCCATTTCATTCACGATGTTAAGCCCCAATCCTGTTCCCGGTGTGGTTTCATCAAGTCGAACACCACGTTTGGTGACTTGCTCAAGCTTCTCTTCAGGAATGCCTTGGCCATCATCTTCAATCACCAATTCAATGTTGCCATCGTCGAGTTCATTCGAATGGACTCGGATAATGCTGCTCGCCCATTTGTAACTGTTCTCGAGTAGGTTGCCGACCATTTCATCAAGGTCGGTTTTTTCTACCGCTACTTCAATCTCAGAGTCTAACTCGTTAATCATGGTGACTTCGTTAGCAGCGTAGACTTTATCAAACGCCATTGAGATAGCTTCAACACGCTCACAAGGTGAAGACTTCACCGAAAGAATGTTCATTGCACCAGCCATGCGCGCACGGCCAAGGTGATAATCTATTTGGTTCTGAATCTGATGAATGGGTTGTTGTAACAATGTTTTGTCATCGTCTGGAAGTCGCTCTATCTCATTTTTCAGAACTGAAAGCGGTGTTTTCAACGCGTGAGATAAGTTACCCGCGTGGTTACGAGCTCGCTCCAATAACTCTTGATAGTGGAAGAGTAGGGCATTGAGGTCAGAAACTAATGGGGAAACCTCTTTCGGATAGTTATCGCTTAACCCTTGTTGCTCGCCGTTTCTTAGCATCACCAGTTCGCGCTGCATTTTATTAAGTGGCAGTAGTGACCAACTGACTTGAATGCCGATGAGCAGTAGCACACCCACAAACAACAACATCAGAATCAACCATACTTGACTAGTAAGCTCGGTCAATGTGGATTCTAGTGGGTCTTCATCAATACCTATGGTGATGGTAACGGGCTCATTTAGTTCAGGTAAGTAGATGTCTTGCTCAATGTAAATCAGCTTCTCATCTTGTGGCCCTTTGACCGATGTGTGGATAGGAGAACGCTTGATGGTGAGGTCTTTGTCCCATAGAGATCGAGATCGAATAATCTGGTCTTGGGTAGCAGCTCGCCAATAAATACCACTGTAGGGTTGGTTAAACCTAGGGTCAGACAGACGCTCTGCCATGATGAGGTTACCACTGTCGTTGGTTTCTATGTTGGCGGTTAACTCGTCCATGGTTAGGCTGAGCTGTTGCTTGACGTCATCGACCAAGTAATCGTTAACCAACTTAGGTATTCCGACGCCTGCCGCTAATATCATCGCACCTAGCCAAAAAGCCGCAGCGAGGAGCAAGCGGCTTTTAAGACTGACGTTTTTAAGTGTTCGTTTTTTTAGATTCATACGTTACCAGCCTGTCTTTGCTCATCTTGCTATTAGAACAACGACGATCAGCACAGGCTGTCCACTTAATTGATGGTTGTGCTTAAATTGACGACTGCTCTTAGCTTAATTAAATACAGCATTATTCAGCATTCAGTTGGTAGCCAAGGCCACGAACGGTTTTGATAATCTTAGGTGCGATTTTCTTACGAATACGACCGATGAAAACTTCAACCGTGTTCGAGTCGCGGTCGAAGTCTTGCTTGTAGATGTGCTCAACCAACTCAGTGCGCGAGATAACCTTGTTTTGGTTATGCATGAAGTACGCGACAACTTTATATTCTAGCGCCGTGAGGCTAACCGCTTGACCTTGCCACAACACTTTAGAGCTGCGTGTGTCTAGGCTTAAATCACCAATTTGAAGTATAGGAGCAGCACTGCCTGACGCTCGGCGTAGTTGAGCACGAATGCGGGCTATCAGCTCGACCATTTCGAATGGTTTAGTTAGGTAGTCATCAGCACCTGCATTCAAGCCTTCTACACGTTGCGTAAGCGTGTCACGCGCACTTAAGATAATCACTGGCGTGTTAATGTTTTCGTCTCGAATGCCTTTTAATACGGTTAGGCCGTCCAGCTTAGGTAGACCTAAATCGAGAACAATAGCATCCCACTCTTCTGATGTTGCACGGTAGAGTGCATCAATACCATCTTGAGAAAGTTCTGGAACCCAGTCGGCTCCCTCAAGGGTTTCTAGAATTTGTTGGCCCAAGCGAGGTTCGTCTTCAACGACTAAAATTTTCATAATTGTTCTTCTTAATTCTTGTAATGACTGTTCGTTGTGCTTAATTGCTCGTCGTGATCAATGGCGTCTTTAACGTTGCGGCTCTGAATTATTCGCCGTGTTTAATTGCGTCTTTAAAGTTTCGGCCTTTAATCATGAGCATTTCTAACGTCTCAGCGTTGTATTCGACTTTGATGATGTTGTTTTGGTAATTGATTTTTAGTTCATACACCCAAATGTCGTCATCTTCTTCTAGCTCTACTTTAATGATTCTGCCATGAAGATCGTTCTCAACGGCCGCATACATTTCTGAGAAAGGGCGAATATAGCCTTCGCGTACGGCTTCGTAGACTTCGTCTTGATCTTCTTCAAATTCGATACGGGTTCCCGCTTTATGGACATCTTGTACAAGATCATGACCGTTATGATCTGAGTCAGCCCACGCACTAGCGGCGACACATAAGCCTAAGCTTAAAGAAAACATAGAAATCATAACTTTACTAAACATAGCGAATCCTAGAGAAGGTTGATAGCGTTCAGTATAAAAAAGTAATTCTGAACAGAAAGTGAACCTGATGAATAATGAGATTTAGGTTCTCAAAAAATGAGATGTTAACGTTGTTGAAGCTCGTCTTCGAATATCTTGTCTCTCATTTTCCAAAAACGCCCGACTTTACGCGCAATCACGAATTGAGGTGGGCGGAATCTATGTTGGTGAGCAACCACTTTCGTTGGTGAGGCTTCCTCAAAAGGGCGGTGTCTGTCTGCAAGGTGAGGGCGAACAAACTGGTCTTTGAAGTTCTGCTTCTGCTTTTTGGTGGTTAGTGACCAAAACTCATGCACTTGCGCTTGGTTTTCACCACGGTAAGTGACTTTAAGTTGCGACTTACCTTTGTCGTCCTTGAGAACGTTAAGATCCATCTCTAAACACTCAAACACCAACGCATCCTTTAGGTTTAGTGCTTCTTTAAGTTTTTTATCTGGGTCGACTAAGGTGGCATCGCACTCATGACAAATACGTGCGGCAATGTCGTTGTCAGCGCCGCATTCACCGCAGTATTTGGCTCGGAAGCGATAATTACAGTGTTCGCGTTCGCCCGTGTCTTCATCGGTAAAGTAGCCTTGGCATTTACGGCCAAAGTGCTCGAGCAAGAAGCCATTGCTGTCTAGCTTGCCCCAGAAGTTGTTGTTGAAGCCGCATGCAGGGCAGGGGATGGTGATGATTTCACTGTCTGAGTCGGGTTTAGGGTCGCCCACTTCAGGTTGGTAAAGATCGTAACTGTTGCCTGCATAGTCGAGCACTAAACACTCTTTTTTACCCGGCGATAAGCGTAAGCCACGGCCAACGATTTGTTGATACAAACTGATGGACTCTGTCGGGCGCAAAATCGCGATTAAATCCACATGAGGCGCATCAAAACCTGTGGTTAATACCGATACGTTAACCAAGAATTTGATTTTACGTTCTTTGAAGTCACTGATGATTTGGTCACGTTCGAGAGTTGGTGTGTCACCGATTACGATCGATGATTCACTTTCGGGCAGTAAGCTAAGGATCTCTTGTGCGTGTCTAACAGTGGCAGCAAATACCATGATCCCTAACTTGTCTTTGGCCAGTTCAATGATCTGGTCGACAATTTGTGGGGTCGCACGTTTAGATTGCTCAATCACCATATCGAGTTCGGCTTCTTTGTAACGACCTGTACTTGCAGGTTTTAGCTGTGAGAAGTCATAGCTCAATACTGGCGCATCGATCATGCGTGCTGGTGTTAGAAAGCCTTCGTCCAACAAGTAGCGAATCGGCAACTCGAAAATACAATCTCTGAAAAACCTAGGCTCTTCAGATCGTACTTGTCCACGCGTGTGATACTGATAAAGCCAACCCATACCAAGACGATAGGGGGTCGCGGTTAGCCCAAGCACCTTGATCCCCGAATTATTCTCGCGTAAGTGAGTGATCACTTTTTGGTAGCTACTGGTCTTTTCATCGGGAACACGGTGGCATTCGTCGATAACCAACAGTGAAAATTGGTTAGAGAATGAATCGAGGTTGCGAACCACAGATTGAACCGAAGCAAACACCACTTGTTGGTCTGTCTCTTTTCGCCCTAAACCCGCAGAGAAAATTGAGCCTTTCAGCCCATAACCTTCATACTTTTCATGGTTTTGTTCTACCAACTCTTTAACGTGAGCGAGTACCAGCACTCGACCTTTTGCAAGCCTTGCTAGCTCTGCAATCACAAGGCTTTTTCCTGCGCCTGTAGGCAACACAAGAACAGCTGGAGTTTGGTGTTTTCTGAAGTAATGAATCACTGATTTTACAGAATCAGCTTGGTACGGGCGGAGTGTATACATATCGCGTCTTGTAGGGTAGAAAACAAATAGTGTGAAATAGCTCAACTAATTGAGCAAAGGTGACTATAATACCCGACTTAGATTAGTTGAGGTATTCATGCGTTTAGATAAATTTCTGTGCGATGCATTAGGCGTCACTCGAAGAGAAGCAACACACTTATTAAAATCCAAGGCAGTGACAGTAAATGATGTCATTCAAAAAAGCGGTTCACTCAAGGTAACTGAAGAGTGCGTTGTGGAATGGCAAGGCAATGAACTGAATGTTCACGGCCCACGTTACATCATGCTTTATAAGCCAGAAGGCTTTGTTTGTTCGCATGAAGATGGCGCAAATCGTATCGCCTTTGAATTACTCGATGAAATCAAAATGGACAAGCTGCACTTTGCTGGTCGTCTAGATATTGATACGACGGGTCTTGTGTTGATTACCGATGATGGTAAGTGGTCTCACCGCATCACATCACCAAAGCACAAGTGCGAGAAGACGTACCGTGTGTGGTTGGTTGAACCTGTTGAAGACGATTACGTTGAAAAATTCAAAGAGGGCATCCAGCTTAAGAGCGAAGATGGCCTAACACTTCCAGCACACTTAGAAGTTCGTGCTGAGCGTGAAGTACTATTAACGATTCACGAAGGCAAATACCACCAAGTAAAACGTATGTTTGCGGCACTTGGTAATAAAGTTGAAGGGTTACACCGTGAGCGTATCGGTGAAATCGAGATGGATGAATCTTTGGAGTTGGGTGAATACCGTTACCTAACACAAGAAGAAGTCGACTCTATCTGGAAGTAATCTTTTCTGCCGTAGATGTAGCCGACCAAGGATAGCGTCGGCTGATTATTTTGACTGGTACTAGGACAGTTTCAGCCATTATTACTATATGTTCATGTATGTGTGCGCATATTCGTGTATCACTGTGCGTATTCGTATATTGCTGCGTGCATGCTCGTGCTCACATAGAACTTAGTACTTAGTCGGAGAGTTATGCAAACGTCTACCCAACAGACCCCAAGCTCACAACCACAAACTCCTCAGTTAGGTTGGATGCTATTTTTGGTTCTGGGTGCGATTGGTGCACTGACACCACTCGCCATCGATATGTACCTGCCTGCTATGCCAACGATCGCCAAAGATCTAGGCGTTACAGCGGGTGAAGTTCAAATCACACTCACAGCGTACACCGCAGGTTTTGCATTAGGTCAGTTGTTACATGGTCCGTTAGCCGACAGTTATGGTCGCAAGCCTGTTCTACTGATTGGTGTATTCTTTTTTGCGGTCGCGTCTGTTGTGAGTGCGACGACTCATGGCATTGAAGCGTTAACGTTAGTTCGTACGGCTCAAGGTTTTGCAGGTGCTGCGGCTGCGGTTATTATCCAAGCGGTTGTGCGTGATATGTTCGACCGTGAAGATTTCGCAAGAACCATGTCGTTCGTTACCTTAGTGATGACGGTTGCACCACTTATCGCGCCGATGATTGGTGGTTACTTAGCATTGTGGTTCGGTTGGCGTTCAATCTTTTGGGTATTGGCTATTTTTGCGGTGATTGTCATTCTCGCGGTGATAATCAAAATTCCTGAGACATTGCCTGTCGATAATCGTCAACCATTGCGCTTTAAAACCACGATTCGTAATTACGCTCGTTTATGTAAAAACCCGACCGCTATGGGCCTGATTTTCTCGGGTGCGTTTTCGTTCTCTGGGATGTTTGCATTCTTAACCGCAGGCTCTTTTGTCTACATTGATGTCTATGGCGTACGTCCTGACCTGTTTGGTTACCTATTTGGTCTGAACATTGTTGCGATGATTCTGATGACGACAATCAATGGTCGAATCGTTAAGAAGGTCGGCTCTCATACCATGCTGAGAGCAGCGCTGGTCATCCAATTACTGGCTGGCGTAGGTTTACTTGTCGGTTGGGCATTGGATCTCGGGCTTTGGGGAATTGTGCCGTTTGTGATGCTATTTATTGGCACCATCTCTACTATTGGCAGTAACTCTATGGGTCTATTGCTCAGTGGTTATCCAAACATGGCAGGCACGGCTTCATCGCTTGCGGGAACATTAAGATTTGGTACTGGTTCTGTCGTTGGGGCTATCGTTGCGATGCTGCCAAGTGACAGTGCTGGGTCTATGGCTATGGTAATGGCTGCGTGTGCAGTAATGTCAGCATTACTATATTGGACATTAGGAAAGAAGGCATAATGTCAAAATACTATATTGAAATTCAGAAGTTAGTGAATGATGCGCTAGGCGAGCTATATGCTCTACATAAGTCTGGTAAGGCCATTGATGCGCCTATCGCGAACAACCTTTACCTTGTTCGATGGGTAACAAAGGCGATTAAATCCCAAGCTTATGATCGCGTGATTGTGCCTGACTTGGTTCGCTGGCAGAAACAGGGTCGCTCAAAAGGCAATAACTCTGATTTAACTTTTACCTTTAAACGTATTTCTGCGTTTTACGGGCGTTTTTTCCCTGAAGGCGAAGAGCCTAAAGCGCTAAAAGACAGTGATGTTGAAGCGTTCATGGACAAAATGTACGAGATGGGTTGGAGTGTATCAAGTGAAGACGAGCTAACGACTGGCGGTAAGATTCAATTCTTCACCGATGGTGAGCACTCTTTTGCTTTGTGTGGCAAACAGTGTGACGACTCTTTCGACGGTGAGTTGATGGTTAAGCCAATGAACTGGTTTGTTCGTGGTAACCACGCTGAGTTCATTCAAGCAGCGATGGAAGCGGGTTTCATGCTTCACAAAGTAACGGACTATAAGTCTGCGGTGAAGTATCACGGTGAATACATCGTTTACCCTGCTAACCAAGGCAACCAACTTGCAGAGATCCCAATTAGCGTTATTGGCTAGTAGTGGATTCTGGATACGAGATGAGAGATACGAAGAGCGGAATTATCTGCTCTTTTTTTGCCTCTCATAGCGCGTGTCGCAAATTTGCTGTTAAGCCTTTTCGCATCTCGGCACTCGAATCCGCTTTTAATCGTTTCTCATCCCGTATCCGATTTTAATCGTTTCGCATCTCGTTACTCGAATTCCGTATCTGCTTTTAATCTTTTCGCATCCCGCCACTCGAATCCCGTATCTGCTTTTAGTCTTTTGGCATCCCGCCACTCGAATCCCGTATCTGCTTTTAGTCTTTTGGCATCCCGCCACTCGAATCTCGCATCTGCTCTTGTGCCTGCTTCTCAATCGCTTTAACCATGCCTTTAAAGATAAACAGGTGGGCTGGCATCATCGCAAACCAATACAGTAACCCTAGAAAGCCTTTTGGATGCCACCAAGCTGATATGTTCAGTTCACGTGAATCACCGTGGTCAGAGACGGTAATCTCGAGTCGCCCCAACCCTGGGCCTTTCATACCGAAAAGCAGGGATAAAAACTGATTCTCTTCACAGCGAATAACCTTCCAAGAGTCAATTTTGTCACCGACTTTTAGATTCGGCCCTTCTGGCATTTGTCGAATCGGAATACCACCGCCAAATAAAAGGTCGAGCCATTCGCGTGTGCGCCATAGAGCATTAGCAAAGAAGTAACCTTGCTTCGGGCTTCCTATTTGCTGAGCCACCTGCCAAAGGGATTCTAAAGATGCGCTTGAGGTAATACTTGCGCCAGTTTTCTTAGGATAATAGCCGTACCCAGCTTGCCAGCGTTTGAAGGCGGTCTTATCAAAGCCCCAAACATTACTTTTTACGAAGTTTCCTTCAGCGTGAATCGCTTGCTCAACCATATTTTCGAACGAGATCAGCTTCTGAGGGTACTTTTCTCTAATGATGGTCGAACTGGCAATAAAGTCATGCTTTAAGCCCGCAAGAAGCGCTCTGCCTATGTTGGACGGAACAGAAGTCACAACACCTAGCCAATATGACGCAATTGAGGGCGTGAGGAGTGACGTCGCCCAAAGCCTGAGTGGGCGATCGGCTGTTTTGGCAATGTGAGCAAATTGATTTCGATAAGAGACAATGTCTGGCCCGCCAACTTCGAAGGTTTGGCTTTCGCTAGGCGTGTCCTGTGCGAGTTTTAGCAGATAGTGATTTAGGTTCTGCAAGGCAATAGGGTTGGCTTTAGAGTCGACCCATTTAGGCGCAATCATGATAGGCAAGTTGTACACGAAGTCTCGCATGATCTCGAACGCTGCAGAGCCTGGACCAATGATCACGCCTGCTTGCAGTTCAGTGACGGGGACTGGTCCTTTACGAAGCAGTTCTCCGGTTTTCTTTCTCGCTTGAAGGTGTTCTGAATCACCCGTTTGCGGTTGAAGCGAACTCAGGTAGATGACGTGTTGATTCTTTGGCCCAAGAGCTGAAACAAAGTTACGTGCCAAATTCAGTTCATAATCAATAAAGTCGTGGCCTTCTGCCATCCCATGTACGAGAAAGAAGACAAGATCAAAGTCGGGGACTAATGCTTGTGTTGCGGCTTGATCTGCAAGATCAAGATACTCTAGTGACAAGTGGTCATGAGGTTCGGTTCGTGCCTTTAAATAGTCGATATGCCTTGCTGCAGCAGTGACTTGATAGCCTTGCTCAAGCAGGAGAGGGAGGAGCTGCGAACCAACATATCCAGAAGCGCCTAAAACCAGTACTTTCTTCATTGTTACTCCATTTATATCTGTGGTTAAAAACCGAACATTGATATAATAGCGCGATATTTATCTTTATTCATCAATACGTTCCGTTTAGGTATCTCTATGTTGCTCTCTTCAATTATTCATCACACTCGAGGTGATTTTGTTCGTAGGCTTATTGCGATTGCTTTGCCTATTGCTTTGCAGAGCATTATGTTTTCAAGCCGAGGCTTAGTCGATGTGTTGATGTTGGGTCAGCTTGGGGAAGCAGACATTGCGGCGGTGGGGGTTGCGAGCCGTGCAATGTTTGTGACGACCATTATGCTGGTGGGTGTCACTACGGGTGGCGCTTTGCTAACGGCTCAATATTGGGGCGCGGGTAACAAACAAGGTGTCAGAGAAAGTACCGCACTGACGTGGCTGGTTTCGACCCTGTTTGCGTTGCTGACCATTGTTTTCTTTGTTTCTTTCCCTGCGCAAATCATGGGTGTGACGACCGACTCTCAAGAAGTCATCAGCCTCGGCGTTGAATACATCGTCATCACCTCATTCAGTATGCTGGCGGTGTCGTGCGTCAGCAGTATGGCGGTAGGTTTAAGAGCGATGCACAAACCTGGGTTAAGCACTTTCTTCAGCGGTATCGGCATTCTGTCTAATGTGTTCTTAAACTGGGTGCTGATCTTCGGTAACTTAGGCTTTCCATCGCTTGGAATTAAAGGCGCAGCGATTGCCACGGTATTGAGCGGTGCCATTGAAGTGGCGACCTTATATGGCTGCCTCTATTTCTCTAAACACCTATTAGCTTTTAAACTTTGTGATATCAAAGCGGCTGCAACCGTTGAGAAAGTCGTTCGCTTCTTGAAGTTGTCTTTGCCAACCACGTTTAATTTCTTAGCGTGGGCGGGTGGCTTGTTTGCTTACCACGCGATCATGGGACAATCGGGTGTTCAAGGTTTGGCTGCGCTTTCAGTCATGACGCCGGTTGAATCTATTTCATTGAGTTTATTGATTGGTCTGTCGAATGCAGCAGCTGTTTTGGTGGGTAACCAACTTGGCGCGAAGAACAATGAAGCGGTTTATTATCAAGCATTAGGCTTAACGATTCTGTGTTTCTTAACCAGTATTGTTGTGGCGATTTTTCTCTATTTCGTCCAAATGCCAATATTGAATGCGTTCAGTGCGTTGACTGAAGAGACCAGAGCCCTCTCTGAGAAATTCATTCTAATTCTCAGCGTGGGTATTATTATTCGCTCGGTACCGTTGACTGTGATCGTTGGTGTGTTGAGAGCGGGTGGTGATGTGAAGTTTTGTCTCTATCAAGATTTGATTGCTCAGTGGGTGATTGGTATTCCACTGGCTGCGATTGCGGCTATCTATTTAAAGTTTCCACCTGAGTGGGTGTATCTGCTTTTCCTCACCGAAGAAGTGATTAAGTGGGGTGGGTCGCTCTATCGCATGAAAACAAGAAAATGGATCAAAAACTTGATAGGAAGTTGAAGTAGGGCGCATCGATCACATCACTTTATCGTTGGTGTGTGATCTATCTTTCAAAATACTTCCTCCTAACAGGGAATTAGTGTAGATTCTCCTTCCAAATTCTAACTAATGTGAGCTGTTTAATGTTAAAGCTGTCAGACCTATGTAAAGGCTATGTCGACGGGGGGGAATTTCACCCTGTTTTGCAAGGTGCTGAACTAACATTAAACCAAGGTGACCAGCTTGCACTAATGGGCGAAAGTGGCTCAGGTAAAAGTACATTACTGAATCTTATCGCGGGTTTAGACCTAGTAGACTCTGGCGAAATTGCTTTCCCAAACTTCAATATGCACGATTCGACAGAACGCAATCGCACCGCATATCGCCGAAATAATATTGGTCACATCTTCCAGCAATTCAACCTACTTCCAACGCTTAATATTGCTGACAACATTCGTTTTTGTCGCCAGTTAAAAGGCTTGCCTGAAGACAAAGGCCTCTGGAGGCAGATTCTTTCTGCTTTAGACCTTATGCCTTTACTTGGACGTTACCCTGAAGAAGCGTCTGGTGGTCAACAACAACGCGCAGCGATTGCTCGTGCTCTGTACATGGAACCTAAAATTCTGTTAGCCGATGAACCGACGGGAAGTTTAGATGAGCGTAATGCAGAAGCGGTAATGCGTTTGCTGACCTCTTTGGCTCGCCAATTAGAATGCACTTTGTTGTTGGTGACACACAGTGAAAAAGTAGCACAGCACATGGACGGCAGAATCCGCCTACAAGGAGGGCAACTGCATGTTATGGCCCGTAGTTAAGGCACTACTCGGTCACTATCGACGCTACCCACTTCAGATTATTTTGGTATGGCTTGGTTTAACCCTTGGCGTATCACTTTTGGTTGGTGTTACTGCTATCAACCAACACGCCAAGCAAAGCTATGCGCATGGCGAAAAACTCTTTTCGAATCCTCTTCCTTACCGTATTCGACCAAAACACAACGCCAATAAAATCCCGCAAGGTTTTTATATCCAGCTTCGCCGTGAAGGCTTTCAACAGTGTTCTCCTTTTGACCACCATCGTATCACTGATGAAAATGGCGCGAACTTTATGCTTATTGGCATCGACCCGGTGTCTATGCTTCAGCTTCAGCCGGGTGTTGCGTTAAAAGATCTCACTACGTTAAACCTTATGAAGCCGCCATACCCAATCCTTGTGAGTGATGATCTCGCAGAACACATGGAATGGAATAACGGGGACTACATTCCTCTCATGGATGGCTCTGAGCTTGGTCCTATCGCTGTTGATCAAAAAAACCTGATTGATGGTACAAGGCTGATTGCAGATATCTCTTTGCTCAGAATGCTCAAACGCAGTGCTGGGTTGTCTGTGATTGCGTGTTCAGATATGTCGCCTGAGAAGTTTGAGCGTCTTAAAAACATGCTGCCTAATGGTTTGACGATCTCTCGCAGCTCTAAAGCTGAGCTTGAGTCGCTGACCAGCGCGTTTCACTTAAATCTAAAAGCGATGGGTATGCTGTCGTTTGTGGTTGGCTTATTCATTTTCTATCAAGCGATGTCGCTGTCGTTTATTCAGCGCCAACCGTTAGTTGGAATCTTAAGACAGACGGGTGTGTCGGGTTGGCAACTGGCTAAAGCGCTTTGTTTAGAATTACTGTTATTGGTGGTATTGAGCTGGATCTGCGGCAATGTATTCGGTGTCATGTTGGCAAACCAACTGTTACCAGCGGTATCTTCAAGTTTAGGTGACTTATATGACGCCAACGTTGGATTAACTATCGACTGGAATTGGCGATGGAGCGGTTACAGCTTATTAATGGCATTGCTTGGTGCATTCCTAGCGTGTGCTTGGCCATTGGTTCGTCTGCTTCGTTCACAACCGATTCGTTTGACCTCTCGTTTATCTTTGATGCGTTTTGCTGGTACTGAATTCACTTGGCAGGCTTTGATTGGTTGCGGTTTCTTGGTTGCAGCTGTTGCTGTGTATCAAGCTCCTCAGACTCAAGAAACGGGTTTTGCGATTATCGCGCTGATGCTTGTTAGTGTGGCTCTGTTTACGCCGTTCTTGATGTGGAAGCTATTTAACAGCCTGTCTTATTCATTGCGCTGGGTTCGTGCTCGTTGGTTCTTCGCGGATGCCGCTTCAAGCATGAGTTACCGTGGTGTGGCGACAATGGCGTTTATGTTGGCGCTAACCGCGAATATTGGTGTAGAAACCATGGTCGGTAGCTTTAGAGATACCACAGATAAATGGTTAACACAGCGCTTGGCGGCAGACCTTTACATCTACCCAACCAACAATGGTGCTGCTCGTATGAGTAACTGGCTGTCAGAACAACCTGAAGTGGATTCTGTTTGGTGGCGTTGGGAGAAAGATGTTGCATCTCCAGTCGGCAGTATTCAAGTGGTCAGTACTGGGCCTTCTGAAGGTGAGCTAGAAGCGCTGACGATCAAGTTAGGTATTCCTAATTACTGGTACCACTTACATCACTCTAAAGGTGTGTTGATCAGCGAGTCGATGTCTCTCAAGTTGGGTATTCGCCCAGGTGACTACATCGATCTCTATGACAATCTTGGCTCTGGTTGGCAGGTTGTCGGTGTGTATTACGATTACGGTAACCCTTACCATCAAGTCATGATGTCGCATCGAAACTGGCTGTATGGATTTGCAGGGCGGGGCAATGTAGGCCTTGGCGTAATACTCAAAGATGATGTGAATTCAGTAGGGCTTCGAAGCCGCTTAGAAAGCGTATTCAGGCTTGGCTCGGAGCGTATTTTCGATAACAACAATATTCACAGCCAAGCGATGCGTGTGTTCGATAGAACGTTCGCGATTGCAGATACATTGGGCAACATCACATTAGTCATTGCAGTCTTCGGCATCTTCTTCGCAACTGTTGCTGGTGAAGTGTCTCGACAAAGGCATATTTCGTTACAGCGCTGTTTAGGTGTCTCAGCGAAAGAACTGATTCTGACCGGTAGCTTACAACTGTTTGTGTTCGGGCTTATTTCCTCCTTAATTGCTATTCCGCTCGGCTTAGCGTTGGCTAGTTTGATCGTCGATATCGTGATCAAGCAGTCTTTTGGGTGGTCACTCGAGTTGCAAGTGATTCCCTGGGACTATTTACAGACATTTGCGTGGGCTATGGCAGCATTGATGTTAGCTGGTGCTTTGCCAGTGATGAGAATGATTCGGAACACTCCGATGAAATCACTGAGGGATGCGCTTTAATATGCTTCAACGAAATGGCTCAACGAAATTCAGACACCGATTTGTCTCCTCTCTATTATTGATAGGTTTCTTTGGTACCATTTTAGGTGTCTGGGCATACTACTCTTACTTTGTTGATGTTGGCGAGAAAGGCGTGAACGAGGTCAACTCAGTGCTTGTAAGCGAGCACTTTAACGTATTCGAGCCTGTGTTACCTGACCGCAGCGTTTCGTTACCTCGAGACTTCCAATTCCACCCAGAATTTCAACACGAGTGGTGGCATTACTTTGCTTCTCTAAAAGGGGATGATGGCAAAAAGTACTCGGTTCAATGGAGCTTCTTCCGAATAGCGACTGATGAACGCGAGACGCCGGGGTGGCAAAGCCCACAGGTCTATATCTCAAATGTCGTGATCTCTTCTGATTCTAAGGTTTGGAAAGAGCAACGCTTAGCGCGTGGCGGTATTGGCCAAGCGGGAATGACCAGTCGTCCGTTTAGAATTTGGATTGATAACTGGAACTGGCGCGCCCTTGGCAACACACCATTTCCAGGTCGCCTTCAAGTGAAAACGGATACGTTTGGTCTTGAACTCGACACCATTGCGAAAGGGCCCTATGTGCTCAACGGCGAGAATGGTTACCAGAAAAAGCACGATTTATTACCTGTCGCGTCTTATAACTTCAGCGCTCCATTTTTATCCCTAAGCGGTGTATTGAATCTGGACGGCGTTACCAAGGAAGTAGAAGGCACTGCTTGGGTGCATAAAGAGTGGGGCAGTGGCTTGCTCGGAGTGGGTCAACAAGGCTGGGATTGGTTCGTGTTTAATCTCGATGATGGTACAGCGTTGAGCATTAACCGTTACCGCCATAATCAACAACTGCCTTATGTTTTTGGAACATTGGCCACTCGTTCGGGCAAGGTGTATCAGTTAACGGACTCCGATATTTCTATCAAGCCTTTACAGAATACGACGCTACAGAATGGTAGAAGAATGCCGCTCCAATGGATTATTAACGTGCCACAGCACAATATCAACCTCACGACACGCATTAAACGCCGAGATATGTGGTTGCCATTTGTCATACCATATTGGGAAGGGCCAATTATGGCGAGCGGAAGTCATGAAGCGACAGGCTTTATGCAGTTAACTGGTTACTAAAAACACCTAAGGCTATCATTTGATAGCCTTTTTTGTGCTCATGATTTTTGTGAGCCCCTGATTAATTGTGCATACAGCCTTTGTGATCTCATCTATACTTATTTTATGGTGCATAACAACATTATGGAATATACGACGTATTGTTTAGTATTTGTAGGAAAAACCGAAGTTAAACATCCGAAGAAGTGATTATCTATCGATTACGCTTGGATATAAACTCATGGTTATTCTTTGTTATTCGTTTATTTAAATAATAAATATAAGGGCGAAATCATGACCGACGTCATCCGTGACTTCTTTAAAATGGAATCTGCTGGCGGCATCATACTAGTCATCGCTGCGGCGATCGCAATGTTTGTAGCAAACTCACCACTGAACGAAATGTACCAAGGCGTATTGCATAGTTACGTTCTTGGTATGTCTGTGTCTCACTGGATTAACGATGGCTTAATGGCTGTCTTCTTCCTTCTAATCGGCTTAGAAGTTAAGCGTGAACTTTTAGAAGGCGCATTAAAGTCTAAAGAGACAGCAATCTTCCCAGCTATTGCAGCTGTAGGTGGTATGCTAGCTCCTGCACTTATTTACGTGCTATTCAATTCAAGTAACCCTGAAGCGCTTCAGGGCTGGGCTATTCCAGCAGCAACAGATATCGCATTCGCATTGGGTATCATGGCTCTTCTTGGTAACCGAGTGCCGGTAAGCTTGAAGGTATTCTTACTAGCATTAGCAATTATCGATGACTTAGGTGTTGTTGTTATCATTGCACTGTTCTACTCAGGCGATCTATCGACGCTTGCACTAACGGTTGGCTTCATCGCAACGGGTGTGCTGTTCATGCTAAACAACAAGCATGTGACTAAGCTAAGTATTTACCTCATTGTCGGTGCAATTCTGTGGTTCGCAGTATTGAAGTCTGGTGTTCATGCAACATTGGCTGGTGTAGTTATTGGTTTTGCTATCCCACTGAAAGGCAATAAAGGGGAGCGTTCTCCACTGAAACATCTAGAACATGCTCTGCACCCATACGTCGCTTTTGCAATTTTGCCAATCTTCGCATTTGCAAACGCAGGTATCTCACTTGAAGGCATCTCAATTTCAAACCTTACAGGCATGTTACCGCTTGGTATCGCTATGGGTCTATTGGTTGGTAAGCCGCTGGGTATCTTCCTATTCAGCTGGGGCGCAGTGAAAACAGGTGTAGCTAAACTTCCTGAAGGTGTGAATTTCATGAACATCTTCGCGGTATCTGTGTTGTGTGGTATTGGCTTTACGATGTCTATCTTTATTTCATCACTAGCATTTGGTCCAACGAACGCAGACTTTGATACGCTCGCTCGATTAGGTATCCTGATGGGGTCAACGACTGCAGCTATCTTAGGTTACTGCCTGCTAAGTATTTCTCTACCGAAGACTAAGCAACAAGAAGTAAAGCTATAATTGGTAAGTAAAAGCATAGTTGGTAAGTAAAACTATATTCGGTAGTAGGTTCACTTGATAGCGAGCCTACTCACTGAGTAACAAGTCAACTCCTGAGTAGCAAGAAGAGTCACAGAGTCATCCCTCGACTCATGTGACAACAAAGAACAAAAAAGCCGTGATGGGCAACCCCATCACGGCTTTCTTGATCTTGCTGTTAAGCTGTCTTTGTAAGATAACCCGTCTTATAGATTTAGTGACAATGTCACGTTATTTTTCTAGCGTGGTAAAAATGGTCCACTCTTCAACGATTTGTTCACTTAACCCAACCACGGTTGCCGTTACCTTACGGTTTAGTGCATGAGAAGTAGCATCATCCCCCTCGTTTTCTAGGCGTTCTTCACCATAACCGACAATTCTCACTCGATCTGGCTCTATACCATTCGACAGTAACTCATCTTGAACATTGTTCGCTCGTTTTTTTGATAAATCTAAGTTGTATTCGTTGGAACCCACTTTACTCGCGTAACCTTGTATTTCAATCGACGCACTTTTGTAAGTCTCAAGGAATTCAGCCATCGTGCTGATTTGATCAGAAAATATTGGGTTCACTTCAAATGAGTCATGAGCAAAGAGTATTTTTAACTGTCTGACTTCTTCTGCTCGAATCGTTTCACCA
Source organism: Vibrio sp. QJM3NY_27 (assembly GCF_057785955.1). Classification (NCBI taxonomy): domain Bacteria; kingdom Pseudomonadati; phylum Pseudomonadota; class Gammaproteobacteria; order Vibrionales; family Vibrionaceae; genus Vibrio; species Vibrio sp. QJM3NY_27. The sequence goes on from NZ_CM173511.1 coordinate 1,353,173, forward strand.
CAACCGTCATTGTCGACTTGTGACGCTTCAGGCGTTCCTGGGCAGGTATCGCGCGCGTTTACCACACCATCGTTGTCGTCGTCTTGCAGGTCTGCAATCTGTTCTGCTTCAGGTGTCTCGATGTAAGCCTCTTCCTGTTGGCTAGAACAGGCAAATAAAGTCATCGTTAATACGGGAAGTAATAAGTACGTTACTTTCATCATTAATACTCCATAGCCGTTGTCCACTCTTCTGGAATATCAACCAGTAGAGCATTCAATAAAGAACCTGTTGCGTTCATCACTCGGTATTTAGCGTACTGCTCAGAGTAATGGGCATCTAGATAATCTTTACGGGCTTCAAATAGTTCGTTCTCAGTGTTGAGCAAGTCAAGAAGAGTACGTTTGCCTATTCGGTATTGTTTTTCATATGCGATAACGGTTTCCGAAGCTGAATCAACATGATCAGATAGGAAGTTCTTTTGTTGCAGCGTGAGGTCTAAGGCGCTCCATGAAAGGCGAAGGCCTTCTTCCACTTGGCGATAAGCACGATCTCTCAGATCTTTTGCTTTGTTCAATTGGTAAGCAGCCGCTTCAGAGTTAGCACTGTCTGTTCCGCCGTTGTACAAGTTATATCGCATTCGCAGCATCGCGAGCGTTTCTTGACTTGAGCCTTCATCGCCACCTGCATCGTCACGCCATGACTGTGATGCCTCAATGGAAAAGGTAGGGTAGTTCACGCCTTTCGATTGTTTGTATTGGAAGTGCGCAGCGTCAACATCAGCTGCCGCGATTTTGATCACTGGGTGTTTGTCTAAGGCATCAACAATGGCGTCCGTTAACGACAAAGGAATTCTAGAAATATCGGCTCTTGGGTAAATTAAACCTAGGGGTTCTTGACCCACCACTCGTCTAAATTGGGTATGTGTATCGATCAAGTTATTCTGTGCAGCCAATAAGTTACCATGAGCTTTTGCAATCCTAGCTTCTACTTGCGACACATCCGCTGTTGAACCTATACCAGAATTAGCTCGTTTCTTAATATCTTTATAGATTTTTTTGTGTATTGAAAGGTTACTTTCTGACAGTGCCAACACCTCAGTGGCTTTCACCGCGTCTAGATAGATTTGTGTCACCTCCAGCGCTTTGTCTTCGGCATCTGCAATCAATTGTAAACGAACCGACTCGGCTTCTGCGGCGGTACGATCAATGTCGTAAAGAGTCGCTGAACCATCCCACAGCAATTGCGTGAGGGAAATCGTCGCTTCCTTTCTTGTTAGATCAGTATCGGGGCCGTTATTTGGTGCAGGATTTATGCCTTCGTAACCAATGCCAGCATCAAGGTCGATACTGGGCTTGTACGCTCCTCCTGAGGCATCATTCCGTTTTTTCACGCTCGCATATTCGTTGAAGATGCTTTTTATCTCTGGATTCGTTGCCAAGGTAATAGCCACAGACTGTTCCAGAGTTTGAGCGGCGAGTGGTGCTGCAGCAACTAAGCAACACATGATGGATAATTTAAACAATTTCAAAGTAGCTCTCCTTCTACTTTCAATGTCTCATCCGTTTCCCAACCTAGGTTTCCCGCTAGATTGAGAGAAGGGTATTAAACGAAGCTTAGGACATTTGCAAAAAAATGCGAAGTTTGTTGGATTTTTTTTGAATGTAAGTCGCTATTGCTATTGACTAATTTGAAAATCGCCAGATTTACACCCTTCTAGTGAGTTGATTATCAATAGTGGCACTACTAAATTTAGTGTAGGAAATAGCCACAGCGCAGAGTGGGATTGAATCCGCGTTTGGCATGTTCTGGGCAGAAGTGGGAATATGGATATGGGAAACATCAACCTAAATATACTAGGTCTTGCTAGCGGGAGCGTTGTGCTCGACGCTCAAGGCCAAGTTAGACGTTTGTCTCCGGGCGAACAACCAGCGGCTAGCGACGTAATTATCAGTTTTGATACTAGTGAAGAAAATGTGCCAAGTGTTTCTGCACGTTTTGTGGATAACCAGGGCCAACAAAATGCACTAGATACTGATGATGCGATCGCTCAAGTTCAGCGTGCTATTGAAGAAGGATTTGATCCAACGGAACTAGGAGATGAGTTTGACACTGCAGCTGGTGAGGAAGGCTCGAGTTTGACCAACAGCGGTAGGATTGAACGTACTGGGGCTGAAACTCAAGCTGCCACGAATTTTGAAACTGACGGGTTTGAGTCTCAAGGATTGTCAGAAACTCAAAGTATTGCTCTTTTTGATATCATCGCTTTTGCGCTTATTTCAGGCGAAACTAACGTTATTGAGTTTGAGCAGGATGAACCAATTGAAACCGGTGGCGCCTTAACCAGCGACGACCCGGACGTTACCTTTATTGGTAAAGAGGTCGCTGGAGACAATGACCTCGGTACCTTTGTCGTCAATGAGGATGGTACTTGGACCTTCGTAGCCAACAGTCCTTATGATGAACTTGCTGACGGAGAGCAAATTCAAGATACAACCACAGTACAAACTTCTGATGGAGGTGAGCAAGTCATTACAGTCACAATTATTGGTACTGATGATGCGGCTGTAGCCACTGATGATTCAGGCAGTGTGACTGAGGACATTGATGTCGATGACATCACCAACCAATTAGTGACGTCTGGTCAGATCGTGATTACAGACGTAGATAGCGACACTCCTACCTTCTCAGCTGATGGTGAGTTTAACCTCGTAGGTTCAACAAACGACTCACAACTTGGCGTATTGAGCATCGAACCTGATGGCGCTTGGACTTACGTAGTCAATAACGATGACGTGCAGTACTTAGACGACGATGAATTCGTGAAAGAGGTTTATACCGTTACAGCCAGTGACGGTACCACGAGCGAAGTAACCATCACTATCAACGGTGCCGATGACCCATCTGATATAACCGTTGGCGAAGGTGATTCAGACACAGGTGAAGTGACTGAAGATGTGGATGTTGACCAAGAGAGCAACAACTTAACAACCTCCGGAACGCTCACCATCACCGATGTAGACGACAACGACGTTGCTGCTTTTGAACCAAATGGTACGTTTAATCCAGAAGGTTCGACCAATGATACCGCGTTGGGTATGTTGACTATTACCGACGATGGCGAATGGACTTATGTGGTAGACAACGACAATGTGCAATATCTTGATGACGATGAGTTTGTCACCGAGGTTTACACTGTTACTGCGATTGATGGAACCACCAGTGAAGTAACCATCACCATCAACGGTGCCGATGATCCATCCGAAATTTCTGTCGGGGAAGGTGACTCAGACATGGGTGAGGTGACGGAAGATGTCGATGTTGATCCGGAGAGTAACGACTTGATGGCGACGGGAACACTGACGATTACCGATGTTGATGCTAACGATGTCGCGGCTTTTCAACCTAACGGAACGTTTAATCCAGAAGGTTCGACCAATGACACCGCGTTGGGTATGTTGACCATTACCGACGATGGTGAATGGACTTATGTCGTAGACAACGACAACGTGCAATATCTCGATGACGATGAGTTTGTCACCGAGGTTTACACTGTTACTGCGATTGACGGGACCACCAGTGAAGTAACCATCACCATCAACGGTGCCGATGATCCATCCGAGATTACCGTTGGTGAAGGTGACTCAGACATGGGTGAGGTGACGGAAGATGTCGATGTAAACCCTGAAACCGACCAGCTCACGACATCTGGTACGTTGACGATCACTGATGTTGACGCTAACGACGTTGCAGCTTTTGAAACAGACGGAACGTTTAATCCTGAAGGTTCGACCAATGATACCGCGTTGGGTATGTTGACGATTACCGACGATGGCGAATGGACTTACGTCGTAGACAACGACGATGTGCAATATCTTGATGACGATGAATTCGTCACCGAGGTTTACACTGTTACTGCGATTGACGGAACCACCAGTGAAGTGACTATTACCATCAACGGTGCCGATGATCCATCCGAAATTACTGTCGGGGAAGGTGACTCAGACATAGGTGAGGTGACGGAAGATGTTAATGTCAATCCTGATACCAACGAACTCTCGGTTTCTGGTACTTTAACGATTACTGATGTCGATACCAGTGATATGCCGGCCTTTAAACCTAATGGTGTGTTTAGCCCTATTGGGTCTACTTATGCACTTGCTTTGGGGATGTTAACGATTACTCCCGAGGGGGCATGGAGTTATGTCGTTGATAATGATGCGGTTCAATATTTGAATGATGATGACACGGTTATTGAGCGATATGTCGTAACCGCCATCGATGGTGTCGAGCATGTTATCGAGATAACAATCAATGGTGTCAACGATGCGCCTGAAGCGACGAGCTTTACTGTCGTCAATGATGAAGACGCGATCATACCAATCCTCTTCGATTCTGAAGATGGCGGTATGCCTGATTACATCTCAGATGTAGAAGATGACCATGACGACATTCCACTTAATATTCGGATAGAAAGCTTGCCAACCAACGGTAGCCTTTTGTATACCGATGAAAATGGCGTCACCAGAGAAATTGTGCAGTCTGACGTCGACAACGGTGTGTTGTTTGTTCCAAACAATATTAGCTTCGTTGCTGGACCCGGGGAGATGTTTGAAATGGGCTTCAGTGGCGATTCAGACGATATGCCAGATCTCGTTGATGGTTTCTATAATTGGGGTGTCGCGGTATCACCAACCGAAAGGCTAATTACCTTAGCTAACGGCAACACAATTACATTATCTATTGAAGACAATAACGATAAACCGCTTGAGCAGTACCAAGGGGAACAACCTCACGTCGGCTTTGGTATTGGTGACTCTGACGGCCAAGGAATGAACATGCAAGAAACCTTGGTCTTAGATTTTACCAACAATCCACTTGAAGTCGTTCAATTTGGATTAGATGGGTTGGGCGGGTCGTTCAACACAAATAGTAATGTTTATGTTGAAGTACTTTATGCTTTCGCTGACGGTACAACCCACACAGAGCAGTATCAAAAAGACGAAGGTGATACTGGTCATGAGCAGATTCTTTACGACTTCAGTTACTCATCACCAAGTAATCCAATTGTTGGAATGGAGCTGTCATCGACTGGGGGCAGTTGGGAGTTGCGTTATGTACAAGGTAATGAAGCTGTAACCGATGACCCTCAATTTGACTATGTCGCAGTAGATTCAAATGGCGCTGAAAGTACAGTCGAAACGGTGACGGTTGATATTGAAGAACCACAACAATATAACGTGATCAGTGCTGCGAGTAACGAGCCTTTATTTGCGGGCTCTGGGAATGATCTGCTTATTGGTGATAGCGGTGACAATATTTTCACCTGGTTAGACTCTGCACTCGACAATGGTACAGACATCATTAGAGACTTTGAGCTTTATACCAATGGCTCTGGTGATTTGATCGACCTAAATGATCTGATTGAAGATCCACAAGACGAAACGCAAATGGCCGAGCTTCTTGATATGATCGAAGTGTCGGTCGATGGCGAAGACATCGCTTTGTCTATTCCAATCAATGGTGGAGTCGACGTTCAAACAATCGTGGTAGAAGGGATTGCTACGGAAATGGGCGCTTCGGTTGATCTTGGTAGTGATCTCGCAATATTGGGAGAACTTATCAAAAACGATGCAGCTTAGTCGGTATCGTGAAGTGTTCTATGGCTTAACGTAATGAAAGCCCTCGGTTTCGGGGGCTTTGCGCTCAGGAGTAGCCGAAGAAAAATCACCTGAATCATAGGCAAAAAAAAAGCCCAAACCAATGCGGTTTGGGCGGATACAAGTATAGGAGTTAATAAGGAAAATGCAGTAATTAAGAAAGCAGGGAGAGAAACAAGTTTGACGGCCTGTTAAACTTCTAAATACTCTGTTTTCTACTTAATTTATGACCCTCCATTTCTAATTCAGTTCCCAGAAAATTCAATAATTTTCCCTTTTTTATTAAACGTACATCGATTCAATCGGTTAGAGCTGATTCTTACTGACTGGTACGACCAATTGGTGAAAATGTGATGTTGCTTGCTTGTTAAATAAATGTTCTAAGCGTATATTTCAAACAGTTGTTTAATACGAGTGATTGAAATGGCACCAAGAAGTACAACCAAAGACAAAATCTTAGATGTGGCTGAAGGCTTATTTGCTGAGCACGGTTTTAATGACACCTCTTTACGCACTATTACGGGTAAAGCCAATGTCAATCTTGCTTCAGTGAACTACCACTTTGGCGATAAGAAGACTCTGGTTCGTGCCGTATTAAATCGATACTTAGAAGCATTTATGCCTGCACTGCAAGACGCTTTAGTGAACTTAAACTTGAACGAAACGTATTCTATGAGTGATGTGTTTGAGTCTTTAAGACAACCGCTAAGAGCACTGAATGATGTTAGGCCAAACGGTACCAGCCGATTTATGTTGCTCATCGGTCGAGGTTATACGGATGTGCAAGGTCACTTGCGTTGGTTCATTACAACTCGCTACAGCGAAGTACTGACTCTGTTTACGACTTCAGTAATGAAGGCGAATCCGAACCTCACTCAAGAGCAGTTATTTTGGCGTTTACACTTCACCCTTGGGACTTGTGTTTTCACCATGGCGTCTAGCCAAGCTCTAATAGAAATTGCAGAGAATGACTATGACAGAAAGATAGATGCGAAGGCAGTGGTCGATATTCTCATTCCATTTTTGGCCGCTGGCATGTCAGCAAAAGAATAAAACAATAAAAAGCAAAATATTCACAAACAATATAGTGAACAAAAGGATCTGAACTATGAGCTCTCTAAGACAAAAATGGGTAAGTGACCCAGCTTTTAAACTCTTTAAAAAAGTACTACCACCACTATCTAGCACCGAGAAAGAAGCGATGGAAGCGGGTAGCGTGTGGTGGGACGGAGAGCTGTTTTCTGGTAAACCAGATTTCACTAAGCTTCACCAGTACCCAAAACCTCAGCTGACAGACGAAGAGCAATCGTTCATGGACAATGAACTTGAAACGCTGCTCGCTATGCTTGATGACCACAAAATTGTGAAAGAAGACCGAGACCTTCCTGAAGAAGTATGGAATTTCTTACGCAAAGAGCGTTTCTTCTCACTAATTATCGCGAAAGGGTACGGCGGTCGTGAATTTTCAGCACACGCAAACTCTACCATAGTAACCAAGATTGCAACGCGTAGTATCAGTACTGCGGTTTCGGTAATGGTTCCAAACTCTCTTGGCCCTGGTGAGCTACTGTCTCACTACGGAACTCAAGATCAAAAAGACTACTGGCTCCCACGTCTTGCTGACGGTACAGATATCCCATGTTTCGCACTAACAGGCCCTGAAGCGGGTTCTGATGCGGGTGGTATCCCTGATGTCGGTACAGTGTGTATGGGCATGCACGAAGGTAAAGAGACACTAGGCATCAAGCTTAACTGGAACAAGCGTTACATTACGCTAGCACCAGTGGCAACGGTACTTGGTCTGGCTTTCAAACTGCACGATCCAGAAAAGCTACTGGGTGACAAAGAAGACATTGGTATCACGTGTGCGCTTATCCCAGCAGACCACGAAGGTGTTGTGATTGGTGAGCGTCATGACCCACTTGGTCTTGCGTTTATGAATGGTCCAACGCGCGGTCACGATGTATTTATTCCTATGGAGTGGCTAATCGGTGGCGCAGATTACGCAGGTAAAGGCTGGCGTATGCTGGTGGAATGTCTGTCTGCAGGTCGTGGTATCTCATTACCAGCACTTGGCACGGCGATGGGCCACCTAACAGCGAAAACGACTGGCGCATACGCTTATGTTCGTAAGCAGTTCGGTATGTCGATTGGTAAATTTGAAGGTGTTGCAGAGAGCCTAGGCCGTATCGGTGGCTTAACGTATCTATTAGAAGCGACTCGTACGCTGACAACTACTTCACTTGATATGAAAGAGAAGCCGGGTATCGTAACGGCAATCGCGAAGTATCACATGACTGAAATGGCTCGTACTATCCTGAATGACTCAATGGATATCCACTCAGGTCGTGCAATTCAAGATGGCCCAATGAACTACTTGGCTGCGCCTTACCTAGGTATTCCAGTTGCTATCACAGTAGAAGGTGCGAACATCCTAACTCGTAACCTGATGATCTTCGGTCAAGGTGCGACACGTTGTCACCCATACGTATTGAGCGAAATGGAAGCGGCAGCGAACCCAGATGAGAAGCAAGGTGCAAAAGACTTTGATAGCTTGCTGTTCAAGCACATCTCACACGCCACTAAAAACACGTTCGGTGCTTTTGGTGCGGCACTAACGGGCTCTAAGTTCATTAAAGCCGACATGAGCGGTCCAACGAAGCCTTACTACCAAGATTTGACTCGTTTAAGCCGTGCGCTTGCAGTCAGTGCGGATTTCGCAATGTTGACATTAGGTGGCGAACTGAAACGTAAAGAGCTTATCTCTGCACGTTTGGGTGATGGTCTAAGTTACCTATACATGGCTTCTGCTGCACTTAAGAAGTATGAAGACGAAGGTCGTCAACAAGCTGACTTAGACTACGTACATTACGCGGTTCAACACTGTTTCCACAACGCGGCTAAATCGCTACAAGAAGCGTACCGTAACTTCCCGAACAAGATGGTTGGGAAAGTACTTAAAGGTCTAGTTTTCCCTGTAGGTAACCACTTCGAAAAACCAAGTGATAACCTAACAGTTCAACTAGCAGAAAGCTTGATGACTCCGGGCGCACACCGTGAACGTCTGACTCACCTTTGCTACATCGGCAAGGAAGAGGATGATAGTGTTGGTCTTATGGAGAACGCTTTCAATGCGATGTACAGCATCAAGCCTCTGGAGCGTAAGATCTTCAAAGCAGTGAAAGAAGGCAAAGTGGCTCGTAAAGGCTTGCTGGCAGACAAATTGGCTCAGGCACTTGCTGCCGATGTTCTAACGCAAGAAGAAGTCGACCAAATTGTTGCTGCTGATAAACTACGTTACACAGCGATTCAAGTTGACCACTTCAGTCATGACTTTAGTGAAACTTTGACGCGAAAAGAGTTAAAACCTAAGCTAAATAGCGTTGCTTAGATAACGAAATGATAAAAGGCACCTATTAAGGTGCCTTTTTTGTTTTTGTCGTAGAAGTCTCAATAGAAGCGTTAACAAATGGCGACTTAGTCAGCAAATATCAGTTGAGTGCTCCAACCACTTGCATTTTCACCACATTTTTACAGAAATTAGATGCCATTTGCGCACGAAACTCTTATCCTTAACCTGATTTTTTAAGGAAGTTGAATATGATCATCAAACCTCGAATTCGCGGATTCATCTGTACTACAACACATCCAGTCGGTTGTGAAGCTAATGTAAAAGAACAAATTGCTTACACAAAAGCTCAAGGCCCAATCGCAAACGCACCTAAACGTGTACTAGTTGTTGGCTCTTCAAGTGGCTACGGCTTGTCTTCACGTATTGCGGCAGCATTTGGTGGCGGCGCTTCTACTATCGGTGTTTTCTTCGAGAAAGCCGGTACTGAGAAAAAAACTGGCACAGCTGGTTTCTACAACTCAGCAGCGTTCGACAAGCTAGCTAAAGAAGAAGGCCTGTATTCAAAAAGCCTTAACGGCGATGCTTTCTCTAACGAAGCAAAACAGAAAACAATTGACCTGATCAAAGAAGATCTAGGTCAGATCGATATGGTTGTGTACTCACTGGCGTCTCCAGTGCGTAAAATGCCAGAGACTGGCGAAGTAATTCGTTCAGCTCTTAAGCCTATCGGCGAAACGTACACATCTACAGCTGTAGATACAAACAAAGATGCGATCATCGAAGCAAGCGTTGAGCCTGCTTCTGAAGAAGAGATCAAAGACACTGTTACTGTAATGGGCGGTGAAGATTGGGAACTTTGGATCAACGCACTTTCTGAAGCAGGTGTTCTGGCTGACGGTTGTAAGACTGTTGCTTACAGCTACATCGGTACCGAGCTAACGTGGCCAATCTACTGGGATGGCGCGCTAGGTAAAGCTAAGATGGATCTAGATCGTGCAGCGTCAGCGCTTAACGAAAAACTAGGCCAAACTGGCGGTACTGCAAACGTTGCTGTTCTTAAGTCTGTTGTGACTCAAGCAAGTTCTGCGATTCCTGTTATGCCTCTTTACATCGCTATGGTGTTCAAGAAGATGCGTGAAGAAGGTATTCACGAAGGTTGTATGGAACAGATCTTCCGTATGTTCAGCCAACGTCTATACAAAGAAGATGGCAGCGCAGCAGAAGTGGATGAAGTGAACCGTCTACGTCTAGACGACCTAGAACTTCGTGACGACATTCAAGAGCATTGTCGTAACCTATGGCCTCAAATCACAACTGAAAACCTAAAAGAACTGACTGACTACGTTGAGTACAAAGAAGAGTTCTTGAAGCTGTTCGGTTTTGGTGTTGAAGGCGTTGATTACGAAGCTGACGTTGATACTGCTGTTGAATTTGATGTAGCTGACATCTAATTCAAACAATCGAATCAAAACGAAATAGGCGCTCATTGAGCGCCTATTTTTTTGTCTTAAAAGCAGATACGAGTATCGGGATGCGAAGAGATTTAAAGAGCAGATACGAATAGCGAGATGCAAAAGCTCTAATATCAGACTTTGGATGCAATGAAAGCTGAGAACAAGTCATAAAAAATGCACTAACCCAAAGATGAATTAGTGCATTTGAAATATCTAAGCTGGACTGCTTTCAAAGCAGTAGACGCTAGCTAATTATGATGATGAAAGTACCTGCTAAGGTCATCAATATATTGGCTATCGCGTACGTACCCGCGTAACCCAGAGCAGGGATAGTTGAGCGAGCGTGGTCATTTACGATGTCCATCGCCGGAGCACAGGTTCGCGCGCCAATGATGGCTCCAAATAGTAGAGCTCGGTTCATCTTCAATACGTAAGCACCCACCAAGTAAGCGAAGAATACCGGTAGCACACTTACTACTAGAGCAATACCGATGACCTGAGGGCCTACTTGCGTTAAGTGTTCAAACATCTTACCACCGGCACTCAAGCCGATACCGACCATAAAGAACATCAAACCCAAGTCTTTGACCATGTTCAATGCTCCCTGAGGCACATAACCGAAAGTAGGGTGGTTTGCTCTTAAGAAGCCAAGCATGATGCCGGATAAAAGCAGGCCAACCGCATTACCTAACCCAAACGACACCTGACCGAATGTCATGGTAATCAAACCAAACAAAATACCCAGAATGAAGAAGCTACAGAAGGCCATCAAATCCGCCATTTGGCTGTGGATTGAGATGAAACCAATTTTCTCAGCTAGGCCGTGAACACGACTCTTTTCACCACTCACCTGCAGGACATCGCCTTTCGAAAGCACGATATTTAAGTCCATCGGCATTTCAATTTGAGCACGTACTACGCGGTTAAGGAAACAGCCGTATTCAGATAGGTTCAAGTCGGATAGGCGCTTACCTGCGATGCTGTCACTCTTAACGACGATCTCTTCTTCAACGATACGAAGGTCGAGAAGGTTACGGTCGAAAACCTCTTTACCATTACGGAAGCTCGGGTCGAGACGCGCATGGCTATCAGGGAAGCCTACCAATGCGATCTCATCACCCTCTTGCAAGATCGCATCACCATCTGGGTGGGCAAGAATACCATTACGGCGAATACGTTCGATGTAACAGCCCGTTTGGCGATAAATACCCAGTTCACGCAAGTTCTTACCGTCAGTCCAAGAGATAAGCTCTTGTCCTACGCGGTAAGCTCGTATGATTGGAAGGTAAACCTTACGTTGCCCTGAAGCACCTAAGCCACGCTCTTGAGCGATTTGCTCAGCTGAATCGTGTAGGTTAACTTTCTGAAGCTTTGGAATAAGGCGAGCAAACATAATCATACTGATTAAGCCAACTAAGTAAGCCATCGCATAACCCACTGATAGGTTTTCGATGATCAGGCCTATATCCATGTTTCTTGGTAATTCTGCAAGCCCAGAATTCAGCGCATCTTGAGCACCTACTAATATAGGCGTTGCTGTTAAGGCCCCCGCCATCATGCCTGCGGATAAACCAAAGCCCAGCCCGAGGTAATGGCTGCTGAAATACGTTAAAGCAATTGCGGTAGAGAGCACCACAAGGCTCAGAATGAGATAATGCTTACCGTCTCTGAAGAAGATACCGAAGAAGTTTGGTCCTGCTTCAATGCCAACACAGTAGATGAAAAGCATGAAGCCAATCGTAAGCGCATCAGCGTTAAACGAAAAACCAAGATGTCCCATGATAAGGGAAGTAATCAGAACACCGATTGAATTGCCGAGTTGGAGGCTACCGAAACGAATTTTACCAATGGCTAATCCAATCGATAAAACAACAAAGATGAGGAGAATGGGGTTTTGTTCTAACAGAAAAACAACGTCGATATTCACAGTGGTCGCTCAATAATTGGCGTGAAACACAGGGTAAGTTTGAGAGGTGAATTGTATCTAAATATAAATAAAATATAAGCGATATTTTGCTATTTTACTTGATTTTGACTTTATTATTATTCCGTACGAAAACTGGTCATAAAAAAGCCCGCTACAGTGAGCGGGCTTGATATAAATCGCACAGTCTAACTCTAAAATTGGTTAGCTGTTTAAGGCTTTAGCCTTGGATCTCGTAAGAGAAGTCTTAGCTTAGTCGAAAAGACCTAGGTTTTCTTTTGCGTATGCTTCAAATTCTGTGCAGCCGCCGATGTGGTCTTGATCGATGAAGATTTGTGGCACTGTGTCTACTGGCTTACCAACAGTCTTCTCTAGGTCAGCTTTGCTGATGCCTTCAGCGTGGATGTCAACGTAACGGTAGTTGAAGTCATCGCGTTTAGCTTTAAGAGTTTCAGCATGCTCTTTTGCACGAACACAGAATGGGCAAGCAGGGCGACCAAAAATAACTACAAACATTTAATTTCTCCTAAATACGGGATGAGGCTCGTTAACTCTATTATGTTAACTATTCTTTAGTGAATGCCACTCAAAATTTCTTAAAACCAACTATGCCTCAATGCTATGGGGAAATAAAGATGGAATTGCCTCTTAATACCATAGCTTTTACCTATCAGCGCAAATATTCACCATAAATAGAAAGGGGCTCGCAAACTGCCCGTCACCATCGTTGAGTACCCACAAATTGAGAGTGTGAATTACCCCTAAAAATACGACTTTAATCCATCTTTAATGCCACAAGTTGCACCTCGTCAAAAAAATCAAACACAGAACGAGGCATCTTATCATTGGGTATAGAACCATATTCGGTAAGCTACCTGATGTAACCCCATTTTAGTATGCTCGTATTTAACGTGTAGGCATTGTGTTACAAGTGCAAAGGTTACATTTCGAAGGTTGTATTCCGAAGATTAAATGCTAAAAAACAAGAATTTCAAAAAAACCAAGAGTTCGTAGTTTTGTTTAGTCATAGGCGCAGGAGGCTCCATGTTTCAATTTATGACATCTACAAAGATCATCTTTGGTGATGGGGCACTTCCCGCTTCATTGTCTCTCTTTAATCAATATGGCTACAGCGTGTTATTGGTTACTGGTAATACATTAGAACGCACCTCACTTGTTACTGACTATCTAGATGCGCAGAGTATGCGTTACCAGCATATTGCCGTTTCCGGTGAACCCAATATCAAAATGGTTGAAGAGGCTGCCACGTCTGCTCGGCGATTTAAACCTGATATGGTGGTGGCAATGGGTGGAGGCAGTGCGATTGATATGGGGAAAGCGTTAGCTGCGGTTTTACCTAACCAAGGTGATTTATACGACTATGTTGAAGTGGTTGGGCGTAATGTTCCTCTTAAAACTAAACCACTACCGTTCATTGCGATTCCTACAACGGCCAGTACAGGTGCCGAAGTCACTAAAAATGCGGTGCTTAAGTCTGGACAAGATCAAGTCAAAATCAGCCTTCGAAGCCCCGATATGTTAGCCGACGTGGCGATTGTCGACCCGACCTTAACGTACGGCACCAATTTGTATTTGTCAGGACGTGGAGCGATGGATGCCTTTACGCATCTCATGGAAGCCTATGTGTGTGGTGAGCCTAATTCGCTCACCGATATGATCTGCGAGGAAGGGTTGCGTAAGCTGAGTCACTCTGTCATTCAGGCGTGTATCTATGATGAACCTCAAGCGCGTTCTGATCTTGCCTTCGCTTCTATGCTAGGAGGAATGGCGATAACCAATGCTAAGCTCGGCGCTGCGCACGGGTTAGCTTCTGCGTTAGGAGGTAAAATTTCTGCGCCGCACAGTGTGATTACAGCGCGCTTGGCGCCATTTGTGATGTTAGAAAACATAGCAGTAGTGAAAGAGCAGCAAAGAAACGACATATTAGCGCGTTATCAGCGAATCGCTCAGATAGTAACGGGTAACGTAGAAGCAAAAGAAGAAGAGGCGATTGCTTGGTTATCTGAAGTGTTGGATACACTCAAGCTACCAAGCTTACTTGAATTTGGTGTCTGCGAAGCTCAGTTTGATGAGGTGTCTGCCGATGCGCTCAAATCAGTGGCGATTAAAGGAAACCCTTTACCGTTGAATCAAGAGAGGCTTGTACATATTCTGAAGCAGGTTTGCGAGGAGTGCAGTTGTGGAGAGGGGGATCATGAGGGAGCTTCAATGAATCAAGTTGTGCAAGAACAGGCTGCCGAGTCGAGTTTTACCATTATTAACTCTTATGCGTCTGAGAATAATGTTGTAGATAAAGGCAATAGCTGGACGATCTAACGGTCTTCGAACAGTTCACGGCATAAACCATTATAAACAGATAAATAAAAACGGAGCACTAGGCTCCGTTTTTTAATTCAACTTGTTCTCAGTTTATGCCTTAACAGATTAAAACTGAGAATACTTCTCGTAACGTGAATCACGAAGTGACTCTTTCACTCGCTTTAGGTTCTCTCTGAAACCAGAACCACGACGAAGCGTAAAGCCTGTTGCTAGCACATCAATAACCGTCATCTGAACAACGCGACTTGCCATTGGCATGTAAACGTCAGTGTCTTCCGGTACATCCAATGAGATAGACAGCGAGCTCGCTTTATCTAATGGAGAGTCTTTCGCTGTGATAGCGATAACTGTTGCGCCGTTCTCGCGAGCTAAGTTCGCAATCTCAACTTGGCTTTTTGTGCGGCCAGTGTGAGAGATCAGAACAATAACGTCGTTGTCACTGCAGTTAATGCAGCTCATGCGTTGCATCACGATGTCTTCGAAACAAGTGATTGGGATATTGAAACGAATGAACTTGTTTTGAGCATCTTTGGCTACAGCAGAAGAGGCACCCAGTCCGAAGAATGAAATGCGTTTTGCTTGAGTCAGCAGGTCAACCGCACGGTTAACTTGCATCGCGTCTAGACTGTTTTTAGCTACGTCTAGACAAGCCATAGTTGATTCGAAAATCTTATGCGTGTAAGCATCTGGACCATCATCTTCTTCAACATTACGGTTCACGTAAGGTGTACCGTTCGCCAAGCTTTGAGCTAGGTGAAGTTTGAAGTCAGGAAAGCCCTTTGTGTCTAAACGACGACAGAAGCGGTTAACTGTAGGCTCACTCACGTCAGCCATTTTAGCTAAGGTAGCAATGCTAGAATGAATTGCAGTTTGAGGGGAAGCCATGATTACTTCGGCTACCTTACGCTCAGACTTGCTGAAATTTTCCAGGTTTTTTTGTATTTTTTCTAATGTATTCATAGTGTTCACAAGGGTATAGAGAACAACTTGCTAGTTAATATCTTTTACCAGGGGGTATGGCTGAAGCAAATATCAGTAAACACAAAGCCAAAGTTATATTCGGTCTTGTAAATACTGCTGCATCAAATAGATATCAAGCTAACTAGCACCATAGAGTCAGTATAAACCCAACATACTATTTACTAATACAAAAACACGGCATGAATGCTTAAGAATATGACAAACCTCAACAAAATTTTAGAAAACTACAGAATTGGAAGAGAGTTTGAGCAAAAAGAATGCAAATTGAGTATGAACTGACAGCTTAGTTACATCAAAAAGAAAGAAATTTTCAATTTGATGCAACTAAAATTGAATGACTATGCGTTGATTTGCGTAACCAGTTTAGTGATTTTACTCATCAAGTTAGGTGCTAGTTTAGAGATTTCACGCTGTTCTTCAAGCACTGAAGAAAGAATATCATTACCTGTCAGTGGATTTGCTAACACCACCCGGAAAACGATGATTGGTTGATGCGCCCATGCTTCGGGATTTAAGCGCGTTCGCGATACGAAAGACTTGCCTGTTTCACGCTGCTTCTTTTGAATAAACTTGGTCAGTTCATTCAGTAGCTCATTCAGTTCAACGCGTTTTATTGCGTCAGCTTTAAGCAGCGCCGCTTTAACTGGTTCAGGCACATAGCGGTAAGTCAGTAGGCACAGCTCAGGCTCTGAAACCAGTTCGAAATCGCTTTGATTTTTAATCAGGTCGGCAAAGTAGCGCGCTTTGTTGATGCTTTGGTCGATTAGCAGTTCGTAGCCAGGTCGGCTGATGATGTGCATCGACGCATAAACAAGCATTGCCATACCGGAACGAGAGCCTTCTAACGTATGGCTACCTAGGTCTTTCGAACCCTTACGCAATATGTATTGAGCATGATGTTCGATCGCTGTCATCGCATCTGGTTTCTTAAACAGCACCATACCCGCACCCATAGGGATATAAAGTTGTTTATGAGCGTCAATCGTGACTGAATCTGCTAGCTCGATGCCATCAAGCAGGTGACGATGATTGTTCGACATCAGAGTCGCACCGCCCCAAGCTGCATCTACGTGGAAGTGACAATCTGTTTCGGCACACACCTCAGCAATGTCTCTTAGCGGGTCGATATTACCAGTTTCGGTTGTACCAGCCACACCAATGACGGCGAAAGGTTTGATCTTGTTCTGCTTGAGTTGCTCGATCTTGAGTCTTAGATCGTCAGTGCAAATGCGGTTGTCGTTATCCGTCTTAACAGACACTAGACCTTCTTGACCAATACCAAGGACATCTGCGGCTTTTTTCAGAGAGTAGTGACCACGTTCAGAAACTAAGATGGCTAGGCCTTCGTAGTCGTAGTGTTTCATGGCTTTAAACAAGCCTTCTTTTTCTACACCTTTGAATGAGCCTTGTGCCTTCAGCGCATTGTTGCGTGCAACCCAAAGCGCAGTAATGTTCGCGATGGTACCACCAGAACAAAACGCACCCAAAGAGTGGTTCGCACTGTGCATCCAGCGTGAATAAAACTGATCGTCATCTTGGTAGATCAAGCGATGTAGCATACCCAGAACTTGACGCTCTAGGGGCGTGAAAGCTTTGGAGGTCTCAATTTTTACTAGATTCTGATTCAACGCAATCATGATCTTAGAAAGCGGCATCAGAAAGTACGGCAGAGCAGACGTCATGTGGCCAATAAAACTTGGCGAAGACGTATGAACCGAGTGAGACACGAGAGAATCGAGGAGATGCTCAGTATGTTCAGAAACAAACTCAGGCTGCTCAGGGATATGAGCATTTGAAAAATCTTTCTCAATTTCACGCAGCGGCTTTTCTTCAGCCACAATGTGTTCACGTAAGAATTGATTCAGGTTTCGTGAAAGTTTGTCTTCAATTTGAGTGAGTGTTGAATCTGGGCCTTCAGGTACCGTGAAGATACGTAAAAGACTGTCGAAGCTAACATCTGCTGTTTTTTGTTCCGTAACCATAGCAAGCGATTTATTGTTTTTTATATTGACGCGAGCGGGACAATCTAAACGAAAACGGGAACAATGTCCCGTCTTAATTATGAAATCCAACTTCTCAAAAAAGCATATTAAATGAGGGGTTATTTACACTTAATCGCTTCAAGTTTAGTAATTGACTGATTGTAGCGTTGCAGTGCCGTATCGATTTGCTTAGGGTGGCTAAGCAATTCTGCAAAGGCTGAGCGTAGCTCGTAGTTTTGAGCATGAGGCGTTGACTGGCGGTCGTCGAACGTTGTTTTCGCGATTTTACCTAGCTCATCATCACGTGTTGATAGCGTTTTAATGTCGTGTTGCTCTAGTTGTAGCCAACCTTCGACAGGTTGTTCTGTAGCCACTTTGCTTGAGTCGTTCACAAGGTAGTAGTTTACTGCAGCACGATTAAGCTCAAAGTGGTGCTTACGACCTTCTAGGAACCACTCACTGACTTCTGTTAGCTCTGGGTATTGCTCAGAGGTCAATGCAGCAAGGTCGGCATACCAATTCAAAGAGGCGTCGATGTACGCATCATATTTTTTTGCTTGGCACTGGTTTGTTTCAGACATTGAATCTGCTGAAAAAGAGAAAGTAGAAGTTGAAGCTAGCAGTAATGCGACGCAAAGGCGTTTCATAGTGGTTCCTTTTGTAAGTTTATTCTTTTTATAACTTTGTCGTTACAGGTTACCGTGATCGTTATTTGTTGAGCAATGACACTTAGTGTCTTTTTATTTCGGTAACTGTATCGGTGTCTTGGGCATGGGTATTCGAGTTGCATTCTAATCTAAAACAAACGCTATTCCTGCGATCTAGTTAGCAAGAGATACAAAGAACAACATCAAAATCGGGACAAGCAAGCTTAGGATAAAGCCACTGACGATAGCGATAGGCACACATCGCACACCGCCTGTTGTTTGAATGACAGGTAGAGTGAAGTCCATCGCCGTAGCACCTGCATAGCCTATAGAGGTACACGGATAGCTGCGAATCAGCACTGGAATCAGTACTAAGGCAACTAACTCTCTTAACAGCTCAAGCATGAAAGAAGCACCGCCATAAACAGGGCCAAAGGCGTCACCCATCAAGATACCAGCCAGAGAATACCAACCAAATCCAGAAGACATAGCCAAGGCTTTGAACAGAGGGATATCCAGAATGTAAGCCGCGATAACGCCACCTAGCATTGAGGTGATGATAATCGTGATTGCGATGACCATGCCGTGTTTGTTCAGCAAAATTTGTCGAAGTGTTAAACCGCTATTACGCAGTTGAATGCCAATAAAGAAGAGAAGTACAAACAAAATCCACTCACTGGCGGTATCAACCCAATCAAGGCCAATAGGGAGCACTAAGCCAGCGATAAGGCCTGAACCCACAACTAGGATCAGTTTGGCAGACTCCATCGCCATCGAAGAAAGGGGAAGCTTCTTTTTGCTGCTGTCGGTTTTGAGTGGCAGTAACTTATCAATAGCGGGTAGCGCCATCAGATTACAGACGCTTAAGCAGACAAAGAAAGTGATGGTGTAAAGAAGGATTGTCTGCAGATTACTGCCTAGGTTATCGAGGGCGGCTAAGCTTAGCCCCATTAACGCGAGAATCACGTAGATCAACCGCGATGTCGAGCGGTTGATAAATTCTAGCGTCTGATCGTTCGAAATAGAAAAAAGATACCCCACGACGAGTGGTGCAAATATAAAGATCATCCCTGTAAACATGCTTTCCCCATTGCATTTACTTCATATTACATTTACTTGTCACTTAACAGTGACTTAGAAGCCACTAGTATTGATCACGTCGCTCAGCTTTGCATTAAAATCATGTTTGCTCAAGTTGCTTAATTTATAAAGTACCTCTGCACCTGTCACGTTAAGTTCAACTTCGTGATCATCGATGTTCTCATCCTTGTTTCTGAACATCAGCAGATGATTAGCGATTCGAGCAATATCCAAGTAAGACACTTCGCGTTCTTCGTGGCTATTAATGGTATTACTGCACACATCAATAAAGTCGCTGTCGAAGCCCCAACGGTTAAGCACCAGTTTACTGGTTGCAGAACATTGGCCTTGGAATATTTGTAGAGCGATATCGTGGTCTAGGTAATTGCCATTTTCGAGGTAGAGGTGGTATTCGCTAACCAAACAGAACAAACCAATGTCAGCCAGTAATCCGACAAGCAGTGATTTCTCATGTTCAAGGTAGCGGTATTCAATAGGGGAGAGTTCTTTGAAGCCGTTGGTCACCAGTACCATAGTGGCGCCGAGTTCTTTGGAGACAGAAGCGCTCTGAACCAGTAACTCATTACACTCTTTGCTCAGGTTGACTGAATGCTTGAGTTGTTCAATAGCCTGAGCTGTAACGATGTCACGCACTCTTAATATGCCAAGGCGCGACACAGCCGTCATCATATCGACGCAAGTAATGTTGCGTCTGTTGAATACGACAGAGTTAGCCACTCGAATGACGACAGCAGTGAGGCCTGGGTCTTCAAGTAAGCATTCGGCAACTTCGGCAATCCCGGTTGATTCGAGAGTGCAAAGCTTTTGAATTTTCAGTACAACGTTAGGGATAGGAGGAAGTGTTATTTTTCCCGCTGAAATAGAATGGCCAACAAGTTGGGCAAACTCTGATTCTAGACCCTTTAAGAGAAGAGCCTTATTTTGTGGTAGCCAGAAAAACGATAAATGATTCATAAAAAAAGTAACAACATGTATGTTCTGCCATTTTACAAGCCGCGATGCTGTGAAGCAATACTCATCCGACGACATAACCTTGAATAATTTGAACGGGTGTATCACTGGGTGTCGAAATTTAAGCATGGTTTGATAGTTTACTGTGATATCAATCATGAAAAATCATAATACTCAATTGATTGATGTGAACTAAGCCCAGACTTATTTTTCTTTTCGAAGTATCATTTATTTAAAGGTGGAAAACGAAATCATAATATTCACCTAAAGAATAAAAAAATAGATTAAAAATTTTTCGCATAAAAAGCTGCTTGTCTGGTAATGAACCTAATCGGGGTAATTTGATTAAGGATCAACGGATATGACCGAGACAGCATTTATTAATTACGTGAATCAATTTGGTGAGCATCAAAAACGTTCTATGTTTGGAGGTATTGGCCTCTTTCAAAATGACGCTATGTTCGCTTTATTGAGCGAAGGTTGTTTATTCATCAGAGGTGGAAAGTCATTAGATAAAAAACTGACGGATCTTGACTGTGAAAAGTATCGTCATGTAAAAAAACAGACAACAGCTACCGTAAATTATTACGATATTACTGATCTTTTTACATGCGAACATCCTGAATTGGACAGTATTATTCGTACTTCAATCGATAATTCAATTCAGCAACGTAGCTTTAAGAAATCATCCGCTAGCCGTCGATTGAGAGATCTACCAAACATGCAACTTACGTTAGAGCGCATGGTTAAAAAGGCGGGTGTGGACGATGTTTCAATGTTTATGCAGTTGGGCGCGCCTGAAGTGTTTAATAAGGTTCGTAAAGCGTACGGAAACGATGTTGACCTAAAACTACTTTGGAAATTTGCGGGTGCAATTGATGGTATTCACTGGAAACTATTACAAGAGCCACGCAAGCAGCAATTATTAAAGGGCTGCCACTAAAGAAGTTTACCTTATATGCTTAAGATTATTACTAATAAATAAAAACCGAGGAATGTCCTCGGTTTTTTTGTTTCTGTCTTAGCCGGATTTCTTAAAAGACTAAGTATCAAAAGGCTAAGTGCTCATGGAGAGCTTATTTGCTAGGGCTTGAGCGTTAAGTATTAGTACTTGAAACGAGCCGTGAACATTAGCTGATCACCGTAGAAGTCGTTAATACGAGCTTCAGCACCTAAAGAGAAAAGCTCTGTAGAATGGAAACGCGCGTAAACAGAACCCGTCCAATCATCGTTGTCATCGATAGAAACGTAACCACCTTTACCACCAACTTCTAGTTGTGGGCCAAGCCATTGGCGAACACCAACGTTGATTTCCATACCGATATCAGTAGAGCTTGAGTTTTCAGGCTGAACGATACGAGCTAGCATTTCACCTGTTAGGTCTGCCCAGTTGTTTAATGGAGCGTGGAAACCAAGACCTACAGCTGAGTCGTAATCGCCTTCAAATTCTGAATCGATACGTGCTATAGCGTGAGCATTCGGGTGAATTGACTTACTGAACGCGCCACCAAATGTTACTGGGCTAGCACCGATACGTGCTTCAAAGTAATCGTAGTTAAAGTTGCTCATTACTTGTGGTTGTTCATCAACAGCTAGTGCTTGGCTAGAAGCCAATAGCATAGCGGTAGTAAGTAGAATTTTGCGCATAACGACCGTAAACCTTTATTTAGTGTTAATTCCTTTGGCTTGAGAAAAATCAGGCAAACCATAAACATTAAGACAGTTTAATCTAACTCGTGGAAAAGTAATCCATAAAAATGCCAATCCTTTGCCATTTAGCTAAAAAATATACAATTTAGGCGCTGCTCTGCAACTGAGATCCCATGTTTATGGGACTATTCACCAAAATTTAAGGTCGATTCACCAAAACTTAAGGTCGATTCACAATGCATTAGGTTATTCACCAAAGCTTGTTCGCTTGTTTGCCATTGACGTGAGGATGCGCTCGGTATCTAAAATGGAAGTCCAGTTTAGCAATTGTTTGTCGTTTGCAATGACATAGTCGGTCAGTTGTTGAGTAATCGTGTCTCTGAGTTGATCACCTTGCCAAGGCTTAGAAATATAGAAATCAAGCGCAGCGTTGTTAATCGCGGTCACCGTATCTTCCAGGCCTGCTTGCCCTGTGAGCAGTAGTTTGCGTGTCGGCTTAGTGTAATCGTTCTGATTGAGCTCTATGAGAAAGTCGATACCGGTTTTGTCAGGCATGATGTGGTCGCACAAGATTAAGGCGAGTTTAATGCCATCTTGTCCCATTTCTTTGATTACCTGCTTGGCTTCATCGACCGATTCGGCACCTTCAACAATAAAGTTTTCTTCAAATGGTGCTAAGTCTTGAAGGACACTGTTGAGGACTTCTGGCTCATCATCGACACATAAAATTAGGTACTTATTCATGAGGTGCTCCTTCTTGTTTGAATGGAAGCCACACTTGCATGTGTGTATGGCTGCCTACCTCAGACTCCACCAAAATAAACCCTTGATGAGCCGAAACGATTTGTTGAGAAATAGATAAACCAATTCCTAAACCAAAATTGCCTTCTTTTTTGGTCGTGAAATTTGGGTTGAAAATGGTGCTGATGTCTTCTTTCGCAATGCCATGGCCGGTGTCGGAGATTTCCACTACAAGAAATGTGTCGTCACCTTGCGTCTGTTGAGAGGTAGTGATTGACACTTTTCCTCGCTCAGAAAGGGCATCGAGTGCGTTAGAGATCAGGTTTGTCCATACTTGTTGTAGCGAGAGCGACTGGCACAATAAAGGCGGTAATTCGGTGTCGTAATGTTTTTCGAGTTGGTGATGTTTGAGTCTGTTTTCAAAGATCACTAAGGTATCTTCAAGCCCTTCGTGAATGTCTGCGTAGTGGCGAACCTCTTCATCTTCTCGGGCATAGCTTTTTAGGCTTTTAACCATATCGGCAATACGCTTGCTGCATACCTGAATTGAGCGGATAGAGTTTCCCACATAGTGGTAATGCTCTAAGTCATTGAGCAGCTCTTTGCCTGCGACAGGGGAGTCTTTTAAGGTGTCTAGAACCGCCGAGTCTTGGCTTAGGTTTAGTCTCACAGCTTTTTTGGCTAGCGCACGATTATCGATAGTAGAGGTGAGGTGCTTTACGAGTTGTCTTTCTTGAGCCGTTGATAGTGGCTTGGCTAACTTTGAATGCGCCAGCACGTCAGTCCCTTTATTCGATTCTGGGAGTGACGAGTTTTCGAGTATCTGGTCGAGATGTTCAGACAGGGTTTCAATACTTCGTAGAATCGCTGCAATAGGGTTGTTCAACTCATGAGCAACGCCCGCGACAAGTTGCCCGAGCATCGCCATCTTCTCTTTCTCGATCAATTGTTGATGTGCAGACTCTAGTGACTCCAACGTTTGTTGCAGCTTGATTTTATTAGTGATACTTCTTTGCAAGCGGCGGTTAAAGTGACGGAGCAATAGATTGGTGAATAACGGCAGCAGGGTATTGTTTGAGTGCATTACCTGAGCAAAGCTATCTTTATCCAGTTTGATGACCCGTGTTTGCGTTAGGGTTATCGCGGTTGAGAACGAAGGTTCACCCGTCACAAACGACATCCCGCCGACAATGTTGCCCTTAGAGTGTCGTACCACTTCCCGCTGTTGCCCCAACTCGTCTTTTTTATAGAGAGCGGCTTCACCCTCAATGATCAGCCATAAAAAGCGATTGTCTTCACCTTCTACAGTGAGGAGATGTTCGGGTGAGTAGTCTCGAATAGCCTTGGTTTTGTCATCTTTTGAAAACACGTCTTGTAATGCACTAACGACACGCTCTGCAAGGGCATTGTCAGAAAGCTGGTGGTAGTCGTGAATGAACCCCGATTGAAAAGAATGAATCTTTTGCTCGATGTGTGCTCTGAATAAGCGCTGTTGATCCAATGCATCGCTGTAAGATAACAGGTTTTCTGAGTCGTATTGGATAACAAAAGAGGTCAGCTCTTTTTGCGCTGATTTGAATAGAACTTGATCTTGAACGGGTTTGGTTAGGCAGTGATTGAGCCGGCCTTCATTCACCGCGGTCAGAATGGATTGAATGTCTGACGAAGCGCTGACTAATATCGTTCTTGCGGTATTACTATGGGGCAGCTGTTCCAGTTCAATAAGAAATTGCACACCATTAAATCCAGAATGATGATGAGTGATCACTAAAGCAACGGTTTGGTGGTGATCATGGATATCTTCTAATGCGTGATGCGCGTCTTCTATGTTCTCGGCAGTATAAATATCGAATACAGAAGCTAACGGAGCCAGCTCCGAACGTATTCTTTCAATGCTAACCGGATTATTGTCCAAACAGATAACAGCGTATTGATTCACAGCTCAACCTTAATAGTAGCGACGTCTCTAGCCTAGCAAGAACCACTGAATAAGGATGAGAGCTAGCCGTTAATTTATTGAGGCAATCGAAGTATCGAGCAATAGACTGATTTAACTCAATGTTTCTTGTTTGCTACTGATGGGTTAGACTAAAAAAAACAGACTAGTGTAGAAAGAGAACTCATGGAACAGTTAAGAAAAATTGGTGCAATTGGCGGAGCAATCTCATTGGCACTTTGTTGGCCATTAGCGGTTGGGCAAATTGGACAAAATGCGATTACTGATGGCGTTGCAAAGCTTAACAATTCAAGCATTCAAGCTGAGATCGTGGAATACGATAGAGGTTACCTTTCTTCTACTGTAACCACTCGCGTAACTGTGACGGATGAGAGCTTGAAAGAGCAGCTTGCGCTCGATGGCTTACCAAGTGAGTTTGTCATTAATAGTGCGGTGAGCCATGGCTTAGTGAGCTTAAACGCGCTGTCGACGTTTGAGAATACTGACATTCTGCCTCTTACTCTGACTACCAGCACTGAACTAAACGGCAACACGGATTTCAACTTCGAGTTAAGCCAGTTCAATCACCAAGGCTCAGAAGAAAATGGTACCTCGGTATCTATCACGAAGTCGAATCTGTCTGGCCATGCCACTGTATTAGGGCAGGTTGATTACCAGCTTTCTATCCCATCTGTTCAAATTGATTTTGAAACGGGTGAAGAGGTGACACTCTCAAACCTAAAAGGTATTGGTTCAGGCCAGCAAGCAAAAGGTTACTGGTTAGGCACGCAGAATTTTACTATTGATAGCTTCTTGATTTCAGATTCTGCAAGGCAGCCATTCATGACCATCGAAAACTCTAAGTACGATTTTGAATCGCATCTAGATGAAGCGACTAAGCGCTTGAGCAGCAGTCTTAAGTTGGATGTCGCCAATATTGAGACCAACGAAGGCCAGTTGAACAATCTAAACGTCGATTTTGAAATGTCGAAACTGGACAGCCAGTCGTTTGAGAAAATCTTTGAAATTTACCAGGCGAACCCTGTTCTGACACAAGAAGATGTGGCTGAGATCATTCCGTTCATCGACGTACTGTTTGCTAAAGGCTTCGACCTTTCAATGAACAATATGTCGTTAGAATTAGGTAAAGGTCAGTTTGAATCTAAATGGTTGGTGAGCGTACCGGAAGGCACAGAAAACATCAGCAGTAACCCTTCAATGATTGTTCCTGCATTAACAGGTAATGTTCAATCTAGCTTCTCAAATGAGCTTGTTGAAGAATACCCTTTTATCCGTGAAGGTATCGACGAATTGATCGTGATGGAAATGATCAAGCAAACAGAAAGTGGTTATGAAATCACGGCTGACCTAGAGAATGGAAATCTAGTGTTTGAAAATGGACAAGAAATTCCATTAATTGCACTGCTTATGCCGGCTTTTGTTCAATAAAAAGAGTCGGGCTTAATACTGATAGGGCGATCTAACGGGTTAAGTTAAACATTTTGTACGGTACGAAACAAAAGAGGTCTTAAGACCTCTTTTGTTGTTTTTATGTTGGGTAAAACATGGTATTACTTTCATAGTTATTATTTAGCAGGAGCAATTATCCCCATGGAACTTACATTAGATAACGTATTCAACTTTAGTGCTGGCCCAGCGGCACTGCCTAAACCGGTAATGAAA
Source organism: Vibrio sp. QJM3NY_27 (assembly GCF_057785955.1). NCBI lineage: Bacteria > Pseudomonadati > Pseudomonadota > Gammaproteobacteria > Vibrionales > Vibrionaceae > Vibrio > Vibrio sp. QJM3NY_27. Next base: position 1,379,554 of record NZ_CM173511.1, read on the forward strand.
CAAGCGCAAGCAGACTTCATTGATTGGAATGGTTTAGGCACTTCCGTTATGGAAATCAGCCATCGCAGCAAAGAGTTTATTCAAGTTGCCGATGAGTCTGAGCAAGACCTACGTGATCTTCTGAACATCCCAGACAACTATAAAGTTCTTTTCTGTCAGGGGGGAGCTCGTGCTCAATTCGCTGCTGTTCCTCTAAACCTTCTAGGTGACGCGACGAAAGCAACTTACATTGATGCGGGTTACTGGGCAGAAAGCGCAGTGACTGAAGCGAACAAATATTGCGAAATCGATGTATTTAACGCGAAGACATCTCTTGATGGCAAAGCGGCGGTTGTTCCGGCTAAAGATTGGAAAATCGACCCAGAAGCGGCGTACGTACATTTCTGTCCAAACGAAACCATCGATGGCATTGAAATCAGTGAGCTTCCTCAAACGGATAAGCCAATCGTCGCGGATATGTCATCTAACATTCTGTCTCGTAAGATCGATGTGTCTCAGTACGGTGTTATCTACGCGGGTGCTCAAAAGAATATCGGCCCAGCGGGTATCTGCATTGCTATCGTACGTGATGATCTACTAGAACTAGCAAACGAAGTATTGCCGAGTATTCTGAACTACAAAGTACTTGCTGAAAAAGACTCAATGTTCAACACACCGCCAACGTACGCTTGGTACCTATCAGGCCTTGTATTCAAGTGGCTTAAAGCTCAAGGTGGCGTTGAAGCGATGGAGTTGGTGAACAAAGAGAAAGCGGCGTTGCTTTATAATGCGATTGATAGCTCTGCTTTCTACAAAAACGATGTTCACACCGCAAACCGTTCAAGAATGAACGTACCTTTCCAGTTGGCGAAACCCGAGCTAGACAGCAAGTTCTTAGAGCTGGCTGATACTGCAGGTCTGAAATCGTTAAAAGGTCACCGAGCGGTGGGTGGAATGAGAGCTTCACTTTACAATGCGATGTCTCTGGAAGGCGTTCAGGCACTAGTTAGCTTTATGAAAGACTTCGAAGAGAAATACGCTTAATAAGCGACCTAGATGTTTACCAGTGAAAAGAGGAGCTTAGGCTCCTCTTTTTGTTTCCTATAGAAGGTGAAAATATAGAGGCCTAATTACCTTCTTCGACCACTAAAGCGAAACTGCTGCGGGGTTACATCAAAAGATGTCTTGAAAGCTTTAATGTAAGACGAGTCGTTTTGATAACCGACTTGATCAGCAATATTCTGGATTGAGAACTCTTCATCCAACAAAGACAACGAGTAAATCAGGCGGATTTGTTGTCGCCATAACTGAAATGACGTGTTGAACTCTTTTGAGAATAAGCGCGATAAGGTTCGCTCTGATGCACCGACTTTACCTCCCCATTCCTTCAACGAAAAGTCCAACGTTGGTGCCTCTGTCAGCGCTTCAAAGATAAGCTTCAATCGTCGGTCTTCGGGTAGCAACAATTGATAGGTCTGAACGTTGTCTTTCATGATCTGATCGTGCAATACCGAGAGCAATCGCGATACCTCTTCATCACTCACTAATCCTTCGCACTGTCTGCGAATTTCCTGCAATAACTCATTCAAAAACGGCGTCAGGGTAATGGTTCGCACTTGAGGCTCATACTCAATACCAAAGGCTGGATTAAGGTAAATACCGACAAACGTCGTATGGTTCAATGCGATAGATTCATGTTGAATCCCTGCAGGCACAAACAAAGCAGAAGTATGGGGCACAAGATGCTGGTAGTGATCGGTTTTCGTTTGCAATAGGCCTTTGAGCGGGAAGATCACTTGATGCCATGTATGTTGGTGCATTGCATCGACGTAGCCCTTGGGCATATCGATGGTCTTCACTAACGCTGGTGAATTAGGATTAGCGACCATCATCTCATTTGAGGTGATGATTCCGGAGTGAGAATCTATTTGGCGGGTTGTCATGGTTAAGTGTCTTTATGTCCCTATTCTGACATTGGTTTGTCAGGTTATCATGCTTAGCGTAGTGAATGAAATCGAGTTATCGTGTCGTTTGTCTCACGTAGTTCAGAAAATAAGTTTAGGTAAAAGGGAAAGATATGAAGAAGTTAGGCTTAGTAAATAGCGTATTGGTAGGCAAAACTGTTGCCTTTGCACACGGTGCAAACAGTGCCATCAACAAGCAGGTTTTGCCTGAGCGTCAGCATGCCACAGAACTTGGTTTTACCAATGACGAACAAGGCGACCCTCGCTTTCATGGCGGCATTCAAAAAGCCCTTCATATCTACCCAAGCGAGCACTACCCAGTTTGGCAGGAAGAGTTAGGTGACAAAATCATCTTTCAATCTGCAGGCGCATTTGGCGAGAACCTAAGCTCAAGCGGCATCACGGAGCACTCCATTTGCTTGAAAGATAAGATTCGTATTGGTTCAACATTGTTGGAAGTCTCGCAAGGGCGTATGCCGTGCTGGAAGCTGAACGTGAGATTCGATCAAAATGATATGGCAAGAAGGCTGCAAGATACGCTAAGAACTGGCTGGTATTTCCGTGTATTGGAAGAGGGGGATATCGGTGCTGGAGATGAGATCATTCTATGTGAAAGACCTTATCCAGAATGGCCGTTAACTCGCATCATGGGGGCGGTGTTCACAGGTTGTTTGGATAAACAAGAGCTTAAAGAACTGGCGGAGCTACCTTTAGTCGAATCTTGGGGAGCACTTATAGATCGTCGCCTTGAAACTGGCAAAGTCGAAGATTGGGAAATGCGATTAGTTGGTCCGACAGCGAAGTAAGCTTTTCCTAATACGCAAAAACAAAACGCTCACTATTTAGATAATGTGAGCGTTATGAGTATTAAGGTGTAAAACGGCTAATGGCTAATGGCTAATGGCTAATGGCTAGTCGCTTCACGTACGATTTAAACAGTATTTAAATCTAGCTATAACCAGAAATCTTTAACCGGCATGTCAGGGCTAAAATGATGCGCAATCTGCGCTTGTAGTAACTCTGCGGTTGCAATTGCATCCGTTAATGCATGATGCGGCGTGTAGTCCGGCAAGTGGTATCGACGGCGACTCTGACCAAGCCTTACTGATGCTGGTTTCTTTCCTTTGAGCTTATTCCATAAGCCGCCAGCCAGTTTGTTCTGGATTTGAGATTCAATCTCGAGTGTGTCGAGGACTGGAAATTCGATCCCTTCACCTAATCTCACTTTCAGTGCGTTATCCAAGAAATCACGCTCGATACGACGGTAATGAACCACTGGGATGTGACCCGCCAGTGATTCTAATATCTCATCTAACACCTCGCTAAGGTCTGGCGCGTCAATGATGTCGTTGTGAGTGATGCCATGAATAACCACAGAGTCTTCTTCTAATTTCTGCTTTGGTCTCAGTGTCCAGTGTTTGGCTTGTCGTAAGTAAATACGATTTAGCGTAAACGGGACAAGGCCAATGGTAATGATGCCATCTTTGTTTGGGTTTAAACCCGTAGTCTCAAAGTCGACAGCTAAGAAGGTTACTTCTGATAATGGCGTATCAGGTGCAGGAAGAGGTTGGCTATAAAATTGCTTTAAGCGCTCGTCTCTCGCTCGTTCCAGCTTTTGAGCAAACTTAAATGGCCAGTCGACCGCAGGTGATCTGAATAGTTTGTTCATAGGCCCTACTTAAACTTATTGCTGGCTTGATAACGAAACTTAAGGAAGTTCTGCGCATTACTTAATATTTGGAATGCGTCCTTTAGGTTGCGTCGCTCGAAGTCAGATAGGTTCTCTGGCTCAATGTTGTTATCCGGTTCTATGTTGTTGTCGACATCGTGTGCCTGGTGGCGAATACGAACTAAGGAGATAAACTCCATCGCATCTTTCAAATCTTGAGCTCGGCCTTTTGGCAGAATACCTGCGTCGATAATGTCATCCAAACGTTCGAATGAGTTCTTCGAACGAGAGGCTACCGCCAAAGAGTGAACACGAATTAGATCGGCAAGTGGTGCGGTACCACGACGTTTAAGGTTGATCGAGTTGTTATGACGACCATCTTTTTCCATAACGAAATCTTTGAAGAACCCGAGTGGCGGTGTGCGGTTAAGCGCATTACGAGCAAGACATGCTAAGAAACGGTTGTTCTTACGTGCTCGGCGAACAATAAAGCTGTTCAGTTGTTCCGCCCATTTCAAGCGGCCGTAGACACCGTCTAAATCAAAGAAGATAGAAGCGTTCAATAGCGCTTTCGGGTTTGGATCATCAATCCAATCGGCAAAGCACTCTTCCCATTGGCGACGAGTCATACGCCACGTTGGGTTGGTGGCCATGATGTCACCAGTACAATACACGTAGCCACACTGATCTAAGCCATCACAAATGAAGGTTGATAACTCTTCAAAGTATTTACCGTGCTTTTTCTCGTCGTAGGTGTCATCAAGAATAATGGCGTTGTCTTGGTCAGTAACGAGCAACTGCTCATCACGTCCCATCGAGCCGAGTGCAAGGAAACAATAAGGAATGGGCGCTTTACCTAATTTCTCTTCACCTAGCTCAATAATACGTTGCTTAAAGCTACGGCCTATTACCGACATTGCGGTACCCACCATGTGGGCGTTGGCATCTTCGTTTACTAGGCGAACGAAGCTGTCTTTTACTTGTTCAGAAAGTACTTTAAGATCTTCAATGCTTTGTTGCTGGAAGATGCTGCTTACCAATAACAGCGAGTTTTGAGACTCGTAGCGAACAATATCGGTCGCTTCGATAATACCGATAGGTTTCTTATCTTTAAGCACTGGCAAGTGGTGCACGTTGTAGCGAAGCATAGTCATCATTGCTTCATATACATAGGCATTGTGGTCGAGTGAGATAACCTCTGGTGTCATCACACTGGATACTTCATCTGATGGGTCAAGGCCTTCGGCTAGAACGCGAGTACATAAGTCTCGGTCGGTAATGATGCCGATAACAGGTGTTGAATCGTCTTCATCATCTTCAACAATATCAGGGTCGATGATCAGTAGAGAAGAGACATTGTCTTCTGCCATCATGGTTGCAGCTTGTTGGATGGTGCGCGTTTTCTCGATCATCGGTGCTTCGCTGGTCAATAGCGTTTTGACCTTAGATGTCGATAAATCGTTGGCGTCGTTGCTGTCTGAGTTTGCTTGGCGAAGTCGCGCGTTATCTTCCACCTCGACAAAGTCGGCGAATGAATCATAGTTGTCGTAGAGCTCTTGGAAAATCGGCTCAGGGATGCAGTAGAGAAGGGTATCTTCGGTCGCTTTAACTGGGAAGCGAACTTTGTTGTTGGTCAGCAGCCCCATTTGTCCAAACACATGCCCTTCATCAAGGCGATTATAGAGTTCGCCCTTACGACGATAGACTTCAACTTCGCCACTTCGAACGATGTAGAGATCATGAATTTGATCACCAAAGTGAATGATAGGGGTATCTTGGCGGTAATAAGAAATTTCCACACTACTGGTCACTTTCACCAATATCTCTTCAGGAAGTTCAGAGAAAGGGGGGTATTGTGCCAGAAAGTTTTGAATCTCTAATAACTCAGCATCCATAATGATCATCCATTGGTTTGTATGATTTCATGGTACAACATTTGATAATAATTTTCCGGCACAAATCAATCTGTGAGCTAAAACCTTTTTAAAGTCTTATGGATAGACTAATCTTTCAGTTAATGGAGTGACAGTTGAAGGATGATAGGAATGTCGAAGTGGAAGCTTAGTTTGGTACCTGTAGTTTTTATGTTTTCTCCAAGTTTGTGGGCGGACACTAACGCGGTGGATATTCTTGATTATGACCATATATATGCCACCGCGCATTCGGGCAGTTTAAATGAAGATGCAGGTGGCAATAATAATGCCTCATCGTATGGATTAGGCGTCAGTTACGCGATGACGGATGATTGGTTGTTGTTGGGCGACTACAGTGCGCGCTTTATTCACCCGGATGACACGACAACTCGAATTGATACGCTTATGCCAGGTGTTGGTTACCGTTACAGCATTAAGAAAGATTTAGATATAGTGGCTTACTACCTGTTTGGTATCACTAAGGGGGAGGTGGAAGATAACGATACCAACCGAACTGAGTCTTCAGATACCGAGTTTATCCAAGGGATTAAAGCCGAACTTAACTATGGCTTCGCCAAACGCTGGATTGCGAACGGTAGTGTGCAAGTAAATCGCAGTGACCTGTTTGATGAAGAGATCTATCACCTAGGTTTACGCTATCTGGTGACCAACAAGTTTGCGATTGGTGGCTCTTATCAACACCGAGATGGCGAAGGTAAGATTCGTAGTGAGCGTACTAACGAGCTAGGTGTAGAGTTCTTCTTAGAGTACTAACCAGTAACGCAGAGGCTAAGCGTTAGTACGCAGAGACTAAGTGTTAGTAACGAAAAGGCTAAGTGCCTTAATAGCTTTTATATACATAGCTCTTATATACAAAGAGACAGACACAAAAAAGCCAGCTTAATCGCTGGCTTTTGCATATCTATAGGTCGACAGATACAGGTTTCGCTTTTCGATTAAAGAACCGCAGCAAGGCCTTTACATAGAGGACCCATGTTTGACTTAGTCATACCAGCAACACTGATACGGCCAGAACCAACAATGTAGATAGCGAATTCGTCTTTCAGGCGAGTTACTTGCTCTTTGCTTAGGCCAGAGAACGAGAACATGCCATTTTGGCGCTCGATGAATGTAAAGTCTGCATCAACACCTTCAGATTTCAGTGTTGTTACGAATAGCTCACGCATCTCTTGGATACGGTCACGCATTTCTGCCACTTCCGCTTCCCATTCAGCACGTAGATCAGCATCACCAAGGATGTGAGTTACTACAGCACTACCGTGCGCTGGTGGGTTAGAGTAGATAGAGCGGATGATGCTCTTAACTTGAGAAAATGCTGTAGTAGCTACGTCTGCAGATTCTGCAACTAGAGTGAATGCACCCACACGTTCGTTGTACAAGCCAAAGTTCTTAGAGAATGAGCTAGCAACAAGGATCTCTTTGTTGTATTGAGCAAAAATACGTAGGCCAGCTGCATCTTCTTCAACGCCTTTTGCAAAACCTTGGTAAGCAAAATCGAATAAAGGAAGCAGTTTCTTCTCAGCAACTAGTTTAGCCAGCACTTCCCACTCGTCAGTTGTTGGGTCGATACCTGTTGGGTTGTGACAGCAGCCGTGAAGAAGAACGATATCGCCTTCAGAAGCTTTCTCTAGGTCAGCAACCATGCCTGCGAAGTCTTTGTCTTTTGTTTCAGCATTGTAGTAGCTGTACTGAGCTGTCTCGATACCCGCAGCAGCGAAAACGCCGTTGTGGTTAGCCCAAGTTGGGTTACTGATCCAGATTTTTGCGTCGCCTAGTTGGCGCTTGATGAATTCACCCGCTACGCGAAGTGCACCTGTACCACCTGGAGCTTGTGCTGTTTTAGCGCGTTGAGACGTTACGATCTCTGCGTCTGAACCGAAAAGAAGTTTCTGAACCGCTAGGCCGTATTCAGCTGTACCTTCAATTGTTAGGTAAGATTTGGTTTTTTCGTTTTCAAGAAGTGAAGCTTCTGCTTTCTTTACTGTTTTAAGAACAGGCGTTTGACCATCTTCATTTTTGTAAATACCAACACCAAGGTTGATTTTTTCTGCGCGAGAGTCTTTTTTAAACTCTTCAGTAAGGCCGAGGATAGGGTCGGCGGGAGCAGCTAGCACTTTTTCAAACATAATCTTCATCCATGTCAATTGAGAGGGGATAGTATCTATGGGTAGTTATACCTGTATGAAATTTTTAAGACAATACGAAGTGAACAGAAAGACCAAAAAAAATCTATTTCAATCAGATTAATTGACTAGAGAGGGTATTTGATAACAAAACACCCTACGGATTAACCTATAGGGCGTAAGAAGTTAGTGCTTTTGACCGGATTATGCAGGTTGAGCAATGAAGCTTTCTCGCTCAAGTTCGCTCTGAACATTTTTGCCATCTTTGTAGATCGCGGCAATCTCTACAAATTGCGATTCAACGGCAAGAAACGCGAGCACAACTTGCGGGTCAAAATGCGTCCCATTGCCCTCTAAGATGATCTGCTTGGCTTGCTCATGAGTAAAGGCTGGCTTATAAACTCGTTTCGATATTAGCGCGTCATAGACATCCGCTAATGCCATTAATCGACCAGACAAAGGGATCGCTTCTCCAGACAGTTGATTGGGGTAACCGCTGCCATTCCATTTTTCATGGTGAGTCAGTGATATTTCTTTCGCGACTTGTAAGAAAGAGCAGCTTCCCAACTGCTTTTCTGCAATAGACAAGGCTTCAGCGCCAATTGCCGGGTGACCCTTCATTATTTCAAATTCTTCGTCGGTTAATTTCCCCGGCTTTAATAAAACATTGTCAGGGATACCCACCTTGCCGACGTCATGCAGGGGAGCCGACTTATAAAGCAACTCGATATAATTTGGTGTTAACAAAGCAGAGTGCGTTTCAGATTTGCTGAGTTCTTGTGCGAGTACCTTAACGTATTCTTGAGTTCTCAGAATGTGGGCACCCGTTTCATTATCTCGAGATTCAGCAAGGGCAGACAAGCTAACAATCGCTACGTCACGTGTGGTTTTCACTTCGTTTTGTGCGGTTTCAAGGCTATCTAACATGGTGTTGGTCATTGACGCCATAGAACCCAGTTCGTTATAGCCAAAAATAGGCAAACGAACACCGTGCTCGCCTTTAGTTACCTTGTTCAACGCATGTTCTTGGCTCAGGAGAATGCGTTTAATCAACTTGCTCCACAATGTCATGATGGTTATTGCGTATCCACCAAGTACCAACGCAAGGTAGATGAACTCTTTAATCACGCTGACTTTACCTGTGCCGTCCAGTAAGCGAGCTGGGTTATGTTCTAACCAAAAGATATCTTTAACGGCAACCATAGTCAGCATTGTGGTCAGCGTGATCAGAAGTACGATGACTAAACCGACTATTTGTTTAACTAAAGAACTTCGTTCACCAATCAGTTGGAAGTCAAACTGCCCAGACAGTTCCATTTTGTCCATTTGCGCAAGCTTAGCTTTCAACTGAAGAATGCTTCCAGTAAAGAAGCCAAATAACGTCATTCCAAAGAGCACTTTTAAATTGCTATCGATGGTGAAGTCGTAATTTAAGTTGTAATAAAGCGCAAAAGGGACACTAGCAGCAAAAAACAACAAGGTGTCGAGCTGCGCAAACCGACCTTGTTTAACTAAAGCATGGCGGGCTAATAGGTAATGGCGCGCAAACCAGACTAAGGCAAAAACGATACTCACTTGAGTGAAAATTTCTAACGTCGTTAAGGTGTCGAGCATAGGGCATACCCGACTGCCATAGGTGCCAAAAAGCACACCAGCGATGGCATATAGCTGGGTTGTTAGCGATTGATTATAGTTTGATGTATCCATCGATAAGCCTTTGTTCAGTTTCGTTTTTGGTCTGTATAATTCTTACTAGATTCACGAGTTTTAAGTACGCATATTTTACTTTGCAAGACGCATTGCTTGCTTTGAAATATACATAACTTGAATGACTTGCGTAAATAGGACCAGAAATTCTATCGATAGCTTTCGCTGAATGATACAAGAAATTGGTGTGTGTAAGTGATTTGTTAACTAAGTGGGGATTATTGCAGCATTACTATGCGTATATGTGAATAGCCTCGATAGAGATTCGAGGCTATTCAGTTATCGATCTTGGCTTGCTCGTTCGTGAAAACAGTCAAAGCCGATACGCCTCATTGCGTATTATTTTTTTAGATTGATTTCAGCTTCAATAGAGCTTGTTTCAATATCAGGGTGAGACGCCAGTTTGTCGGTTGCCCACTGGTTTAGGTGCTTAAGAATTGCAGATACCGCGTGTTTCTGAGTTGGAGCTTTATCTTGGTCGATGTCGATTTTCTGCTTTGGATGTGAACCTGTCGCATCTTCAGCGATATGTAGCCAATCTGGGTGCCAGTAGTATGGCTGCCCACTTGGTGTTGTCCAACTATGAACACCGTTTGACTCTCCTTTATAACTTAGTTGGTCTGCTTCTATTTTTTTCATTGTTATCTCGCATGTTTTTTGGGTTACATCAAATTATAGAGGCGTAGAGCGAACTTGGCTCCCGCCTTGGTTACAAACTTAGCAAAGCATACAAAGTTATCTGTGAACCAATTCACACTATTATAGAAATTAGGTCCAATCATATGGATAGCAGCAATAGTTGTTAACGTTAGTGATAAAATCCTCGGCTTATTAGAATTTATCTAGGTAGTACAATTAGATGGCGCGTTATGAAGAGCTTGCAAAGGATATTCGAACTCAGATCGCTAATAACACTTGGCGATCCGGAGAGAAGATCCCTTCGGTACGCATGAGTTGTCGAAATTACAACGTCAGTAATAGTACTGTCTTACAAGCCTACCAATTGTTAGAAAGCGAAGGGTGGATCATCGCTAAGCCTCAGTCGGGCTACTTTGTTGCACCACGTGTGGACGGCGTTGATTATGAACTGCCGTTAGTACACCAAAAGAAAGCCATTAATGATCGCTTATTCGACTTTTTGAAGTCGAGTTCCGCAGAAGGTGTGATTCCTTTTGGCTCAGCATTCCCAGACCCTGATCTGTTTCCTTTACCTACCTTGACCCGAAATCTCGCGAGTGCTGGCAGAAAAATGACTGGCGCGAGTGTCATTAATAATCTGCCACCGGGCAGTGAGTCCTTAAGAAGACAAATCGCGCAGCGTTACCTGCAACAAGGCATTACGGTTAACCATCAAGATATCGTGATTACCTCTGGCGCAATGGAAGCGCTTAACTTAAGCCTGCAAACGGTTACTAAGTCGGGTGATAATGTTGTGATTGAATCTCCTGCTTTCTATGGTGCTTTACAGGCCGTTGAGAGGTTAGGGCTTAACCCTATTGAAGTGGATGTATGCCCTGTTAATGGGTTGAATCTCCAACAGTTTGAACACGCGTTGAAAACTCAAAACGTGAAAGCGTGTTGGTTGATGACAACCTTTCAAAACCCGACGGGAACAAGTTTGTCTGAAGAGGCGAAGCGCCGTGTGGTTGAGATTGCAGAACAACACGAAACCTACATTATTGAAGATGACGTATATGGTGACCTCTACTTCGAAGGGCATAAACCCAAGCCACTAAAAGCCTTCGATAAGACCGATTCTGTTCTGCTTTGTGGTTCGTACTCAAAAAGTCTGTGTCCGGGTTATCGGGTCGGCTGGGTTGTGAACACGCGTTTCAATGATGCCATTCAAAAGCTGCAACTTCTTTCTACACTGTCGAGTAGTGCGCCTGTTCAACTTGGCGTCGCACACTTCTTAACACATGAAAGCTACGACAATCACCTTCGTAAATTACGTAAAAATCTTCTAGTGAGAAAAGAGCGATTCATTGAGGTCATCAAGCAGTACTTCCCGCATTCCGTCGAGATTGAAGAACCGGCTGGTGGATACTTCATATGGATTCGTCTTTCCGCCAAATTCGACAGTCAACAATTTTACCAACTAGCGATTGCTCAGGGGATCAGCGTCGCTTCAGGCGATCTGTTTAGTGAGCAGGGCAGAGTAGATAACGCGATCAGATTGAACTTCTCTTATGAACTCACAGAAGAGAAAGAACAAGCACTAATCTTGCTTGGCAAACTGGCACATCAACTTACGCATTCGTAAAATCTTAAGTCACTCATAAAACAGACAATGATTTCAACTGTACGGATTGTTTCTGGTGCAACTGTACGCCTTGTACAACAAAGAGTTGTGATTCAATACAGTTAGACCAAATATTGGAGATACCGTTATGTTGAAAATGACTATGGGAAATGAAGTTAAGCTGATTATCGTCGCGATTGTGTGTGCGCTTCTGCTTATTCTCGGCCACGTATTGCTGGCAAAAGCCTTCGCTGATATGGCTTGGGCTGAATATACAACAGCGGCTATCCCGTTCGTTATGATGGCAATCTGCGGTCTCGCGATAAAATACGCTATCGACCAAGATGTAGATTAAGCCGATTATCCAGTCGAATTATTTTAAGCCCTGCCAGAATTTGGCAGGGCTTTTTCGTTTCAAATAACCTGAATTTTTGAATAATGGCATCAAACTTGAGCTCTGAAGGCTATCTCATACTTTAATGCCACAGGCTTTGTAAGTCTGTGTAAGCGCGAAATGGTGATTATTTGGAATATGCATCACCTTTAGTCAAAAACTTGGCTTATTGGTTGTGCTGGGAAATAACTAGAGCCTACCTTTTATTGCTATATATTCACGTCAATTATTGGTCGCTGTGCGATAAAAGTGACCCAGTTAAGGGCTTACAGTACCTTACAGGTTTAAATTCCCCATTTATTACAATTGGTTATGACTAATTGAGGTGCGGGATTATGAGATTGAAATATACAAAAACAAACCTGTGCATGTTGGCTTTGTTAGCCACCAATGCTTCAGCAAGCGAACTCCATGTTGATTTGAATCGACTAAGCAATTTTTCGGAAGTTGGTACGAATAGATTGTCTATTTCCAGTGAATTTATCGGCTATGAGCTTGATGAGGGAAAGTATCGTTACGCAAGAGAGGTGGATCTAAATGGTTTGGATTGGGCCTTTTTGTATGGTGATCATCAAAGAGTTGAGAAAGAAAATATTGATCTGATAAGCGATGTAACCGTGAGTGGTGAATTAAAGCAGATCATTAATTCAGATAGTAAAAACGCCTTTGGCAATCGTTATTACTGGCAAGGCGGTGACTCTAACGATTATAAACAGGAACTAACTTTTGCTGGTCTAATTCAAGGTACTGGTGGTTTTGATTTTCATGTTAAACCGGGGAAACAAGGGCGTTTTTCTGTTGAACTGTACACGCACAACTGGTTGTCTTCTGCCAATGTGACGGCGTGTATTAAAAAGCAATGTAACACTATCAAAAATGATATTTCCTTTCACATGACCAGTGTAAAAAACATCGTCACCTTTGAAACCCAATCTCCAGATGACATCGTAGAAATCTCATATTCACGCCAATATAGGCAGTTTGATTTTGAATCGAGACAAGGCTATCACGCTATTGAGGCTATCCAGTTGAGAGAGGTTGAGTAACATGAAAAGAATCATTCTAGCATCAGCAATTGTAGCGACTTTTTCTGCTCACTCAGGTCTCGGGAAAATGGATCGTTCGGTCACTCAACACAAAACGTTCGCTCTACAAACTCAGTTCGATTTTGCATGTCATATGAATGCAGGCTCGGCAACGTTGATTGACCCTTACTGGGTGATAACGGCAAATCACGTATCAGGCTCTAAAAGTGAAGGGTATGAAAATGCAGTAACTTGCTCTTCTTATGAAAAAGATGAGAACGGTAAATACAACGTTATTCATACATCACGTGCGACTACTGACCCTGATGGTGAGTGGGGGGAGTATGAATTTACCGATGGCATTTATGATTTCGCTCTGGTGCGCTTAGACACGCCAATAACCGGTATTAAACCTGCGAAGTTACCAGAGAAAGGGATGTTCGATCATTCAGAGGTTTATGAAGTAAATAGCGTTGGCTTTGGCAACTACAACGGCCGTAATGGCGGAAAGAAATTTGTTAAGTACAATGACACAGATAAGAAATGGTTAGCTGAATATAAATATAACCCGGTGATCATGCCTCAAAGTGATTTGCAGTGGCTGATCATCCATGGCGACTCAGGTTCAGGCATTACGATTGAACGAGACGACGAGTTTTACATTATTGGAGAAATTGGCCTTCAATATTATGGCGAGCTTGGTTGGCAAGATACCTTTGATGATGTTTTGGGGAGATTAGATTCCTTAAACAAGGATATGAGAACGCATGGGTTTAGTTACTCGAAGCCAGTAAATCTTGGTGACGTAAGATGGACGCCAACGACCCAGAACAGTATCGAAGATCTTCATGCCTTTTACAGCTACTGGAAAGCTGGAAGTATGGACTTTAATGGTACTTATTGGACGAAGGATGGCGGTATTTACAACACCGCTTATGCGCAAGAAGGTGAAACGTACACTTTTGAAACTGTCATTCCTGCAAACCCAAAAGCGCCCGCTTTTGATGTGTTTGTAAATGGTCGTCAGGTTGCTCATAACATTAGGGCGGATAAGGATAGTTTATTCTTTAAAGTGAATGCTTTTGAGCAAAAGGGTGATCAGATGGTGATTGAATTTAAGCCGCTAGAACAGACGGGCGAGAAGATACTTTTAGATCACTTTTTGGTTCGTACTGTCGAGTAGATTGAGCAGTTAAGCTTTTATCAGTAGGCGCTTATCAATGGCGCTTATGAACATGCCCTTATAAATGAGCGCGTATAAAAAAACCTCCGTATATACGGAGGTTTTTATCTATCTATACTGACTTCTCTGAAAGAAGAAAGCTGAGATTAGAAGTTAGCAGAGCGTGGCGTACGTGGGAATGGAATCACGTCACGAACGTTGCCCATACCTGTTACGTAAGATACTAGACGCTCGAAGCCAAGACCGAAGCCTGCGTGTGGCACGGTGCCGTATTTACGTAGGTCGCGGTACCAGCTCATGTGTTCTGGGTCGATACCCATGCCAATCATGCGCTCGTCTAGAATGTCTAGACGTTCTTCACGTTGTGCACCACCGATGATTTCACCGATGCCTGGTGCAAGTACGTCCATTGCTGCAACTGTTTTACCGTCGTCGTTTAAGCGCATGTAGAAAGCTTTGATGTCTTTCGGGTAGTTCTTAACGATAACAGGAGCTTTAAAGTGCTCTTCAGCTAGGTAACGCTCATGCTCTGAAGACATGTCGATGCCCCACTCAACGTCGAATTCAAATTTCTTACCAGAATCTAGTAGGATTTGGATTGCGTCAGTGTAGTCAACCTGTGCGAAATCAGCGTCTACGAATTGCTCTAGACGAGTGATTGCTTCTTTGTCGATGCGAGAAGCGAAGAACTCAAGGTCGTCGCGGCGCTCTTCAAGAACAGCAGCGAAAACGTACTTAAGCATGTCTTCAGCCAGTTTTGCTACATCGTCAAGGTCTGCAAACGCAACTTCAGGCTCAACCATCCAGAACTCAGCTAGGTGGCGGCTTGTGTTTGAGTTTTCAGCACGGAACGTAGGACCGAAAGTGTAAACCTTGCTTAGTGCACAAGCGTAAGCTTCAGCATTAAGTTGGCCAGATACAGTTAGGAAAGTCTCTTTACCGAAGAAATCTTCGTTGAAATCAACTTTGCCTTCGTCAGTGCGAGGTAGGTTTTCCATGTCTAGCGTAGATACGCGGAACATTTCACCAGCGCCTTCTGCATCAGATGCAGTGATAAGCGGTGCTGAAGTCCAGAAGAAACCTTGCTCGTGGTAGAAACGGTGAATCGCTTGCGATAAACAGTTACGTACACGTGCTACTGCGCCGATCACGTTTGTACGTGGGCGTAGGTGAGCAACTTCACGAAGGTATTCGATAGAGTGACGTGTCTTAGCCATTGGATAAGTGTCAGCGTCTTCAACCCAGCCTACAACTTTAACGTCAGTTGCTGCTAGTTCGAAGTCTTGACCTTTCGCAGGAGACTCAACAATCTTACCAGTTACTTCAACAGAGCAGCCAGTTGTTAGCTTTAATACTTCGTCTTCGTAATTATTAAGATTATTAGGAACCACGGCCTGAATCGGGTCGAAACAAGAGCCGTCATAAATGGCAAGGAAAGAGATTCCAGCTTTGGAATCACGACGTGAACGGATCCAGCCGCGAACAGTTACTTCACTGTCTACCGCTAGCTTGCCGCCAAGTACGTCTGTTACAGGCGCGTAAGTCATGTTGATTTCATTCTCCATTGAGGGACAAATTCAACTCAAAGGTACTGGCATTAATACAAACAAATAGACATTTGCATAATAATTAGCCGAAACATTGAGTTGTATAAACTTTTTAAATCGATTGAACATATTACCTGTCATACAGACAGCTTCAACCTTTATTCTTGCTCGACGAAAGAAATATTGTGTCTACAGACAAGAAAAACCACTAAGGGTTGTTTTTTTGTTCGATTTCATGCGGTGCAATTGCCGTTAGACGTTTATAGACGTTTATAAACGTTATGTCGAGTTAGGCTGTTAAACTAGGTTAGTAACCGTTTTGGTCAATAGCCGTAACCGTTTTAATGAATAGCAGTAACCGTTGACGAGGTGGTATAGGTTTGGAATCTTTGTTTGCAATAATGAATGTGTGATTGCATCAAGACTCACTTTATATTGGCGCGGCTCAAGCTAGCTCAATGCTTACGATCCAACTTAATACTTACGATCTAGTCTAATGTTTACTCGCTAGCTTAATTTGTATTGTTTACCTTAGTACCTATTATCAATCGGCTTGAGCTTACTTATTCAATAGCAAATCAATCACAAACCAGAGGAGTTTAATATTCACGTGTTAATTACGCCGCCTTAGCCCCTGCATTCTCTCTACACCCGCACTTTTCGAGCGCTCGCTCATTCAAGAAAAACAGTCGATCAAATTATGTCTCAACAAGGCAGGGATGACTGTATAAGTAAAAGAGAATTACATGCTTAATTATTTAAAAAAACACTGGTTATCAAATGTTAAAGGAGATTCATTATCTGGGATTGTCGTTGCACTTGCATTGATCCCTGAAGCTATCGCATTTTCAATTATCGCAGGCGTAGATCCTAAAGTAGGGTTGTACGCATCTTTTTGTATTTGTGTCGTCACCGCTTTGGTTGGAAGTCGTCCGGGAATGATCTCCGGAGCAACGGGCGCAATGGCACTGTTAATGGTTACTTTAGTTAAAGACCACGGGCTAGAATATCTACTCGCCGCTTCATTCCTTGCTGGCGTGATTCAAATTGCCGCGGGTTATCTCAAGCTGGGTAACTTAATGAACTTTGTTTCAAAATCAGTCATAACGGGTTTTGTTAACGCACTCGCGATTCTTATCTTCATGGCGCAACTCCCCGAACTCATCAATGTGCCATCAAGCGTTTACCTGTTAGTCGTTCTTGGTTTAGCGATCATTTATCTGCTTCCTTATTTCCCTAAATTAGGCAGTGCGATACCGTCTCCATTGATTGCCATCGTAGTACTTACTATCGTCAGTCTGCTCTTTGGTTTGGATGTCAGAACAATTGGCGATATGGGTAAGCTTCCCGATTCACTCCCGGTATTTTTGATTCCTAATATTCCATTCACGTTTGATACGCTGGCGACCATACTTCCTTATTCTATTGCTCTGTCCCTCGTAGGCTTATTAGAGTCCTTAATGACCGCGACGATCGTCGATGATCTGACTGATACAGAAAGTAATAAAAACAATGAATGCAAAGGGCAGGGTGTAGCGAATATCGTGGCCTCTTTATTTGGTGGTATGGCGGGGTGTGCGATGATTGGCCAGTCGATCATTAACATCAAATCTGGCGGCTTAACCCGATTATCCAGTCTGATCGCCGGGGTTGTTTTACTGCTAATGGTGGTGTTTGTTTCTGATTGGTTGAAGCTGATACCGATGGCCGCTTTAGTGTCTGTGATGATCATGGTTTCAATCGGCACGTTTTCATGGCGTTCTGTTGTTGAGCTTAAAGACCACACACTCCCAACTAACGTAACCATGCTAGCAACCGTGGCGGTGGTGGTGTTTACTCACAATCTCGCAATAGGTGTTGCGGTTGGCGTGGTGCTATCGGCTCTGTTTTATGCACATGCTAGCAAGTCGATGGTCTTTATATCCGATGAAGTGGTGACTAACGAAATGCACACTACCCACCGAGTAAAAGGCCATGTCTTCTTTGCTTCTTCAGATGCGTTTGTCGATCTATTTGATTATGACAATGCGACCTCTTTAGTGACCATCGATATTTCGGATGCGTCTTTCCTAGATAACACGTCGGTTGAGGCTCTTGATAAGGTCGTATTTAAGTTCCGTAAAAAGGGCGCTTATGTAGAAGTCGCAGGAATGGATACCGTGAGTGCGAATCTGATATTCAAACACGCGATGTACCACAAGCATAAAGATTTAACTGCGGTTTCCATTACGCACTAATCGTGGTTTAAGCCTTTAAGCCTTTAAGCCTTTAAGCCTTTAAGCCTGAAACTCGGAACTAGACATTGTTATGAAGATAAAGCGCTCATCTTTGAGTAATGCCAGTCAGTTAAGCTGACTGGCATTTTTTCTATTCGTTGCATATTTCTTAGGTTTCAGTTTCACCCAACGAGGATAACTTCTATCTTCTCTTCGAGGTGGTAGGATAAACATCGATATTTGCTGTAGTAGTACTTCATAGTGTTTGGGTAGTTTCCCAGGACTCGTTAAAGGTAAAGCTGCAAAGTATTGAGTCACAGCCATGGCACTACTCGTAAAGCTTAATTGATTCGGCCAGACGCTATCTAACTTGCTCGCTGCCTTTGTCATAACCTGCCTTATAAGGTTATAGGCTAACAAAATCCCCCAGAGCTCCTGTTTGACCATATCTGGGCGCTTACTTCGCAATGTATACTCACTATCAAGCAAGGTTTGCTTCATTTCCCTATAACCTAATTCGATTTCCCAACGGTAGCGATAGAGCTCTACAATGTCTTCACCAGGAAAGTGCAACCCATCACGCATTGATGTAAGCACCTGATATTTCTTTCCTTTGATAATTTTCGACACTAACCGTGCTTCTATTATCTCAGGGAGGTCACTGAATTTCTTTCTTGCTTGAGGTGTCGTTTTTATAGCAACGATAGCGTCACTCTGGCTATATTTATGAACGACTTCATACTGAAAGTCCTTTCTCACAGGGAGCATCCAATGTCTTTCTTGGCCTACTTTATTCCAGCGATTAAGTAGCCCTAGAGAGTAATATCCTTTGTCAAAAATAGTCAGAGAATGATCGGGGGTTTGTTCAATGAGTTCTTCTGCAAGGCGCATTTCGTTGGTTCGATAGTCAGAGAATGCACTATCGATTATCTGATGACTCGTAAGCTCCATCAGACAAACCATACGTACCTTAGGGTAAATATTTTCAGCTGATTGATTGCGCTGTGCTTTAAACTCTTGATGATTTTCAGGTGTATCTGTCGTTCTCCAAACGACACCATCGACGGATAGAAGGTTTAGTCCACACCAAGTTTCGAAGTTAGACGATTGATAGCTATGCGCTGCCATCTTCTTAAAGACTTGCTTAACACCTTCTTCGCCCAATCTCTGTCTCGCCTGAACAACAGCGCTTGGGGCAACAAAACGTTGTTTGTCTGGCAGGACAATATCGAGTTGATTAGCTATATCCCAAACAGATTGTTGTCGAAAAAGACTCATTCCTACAACGGACCAAAGTACAGCCTCTAAAGGTAAACGCCTTCTTCTCACCGTTGCGACCCCCGCTTGTTCGAAGCCTTGCTGAATAAGGTCTGGGCTAAGAATGTCAGAATATCTATCAAAGTGATGAAAGGTGTTACATGATCGAAAAGTATTCGCAAGTTGGCTTTCTAAAGACATAAAAAATCCGATATTAGTTTCCTAATATCGGATTTTGAAGCCTTTTGAGGATCGGTCAAATGATCTCACAAATTTCTTAACTGATCGGCATTACTCATCTTTGAGCGCTTTTTTTGTTGATGTCGGTCGGGGAGTTCTAACGACCTATGACTGACCTTTATCGTTGGTGTTTGAGTTCGATAAGGTGAATTGGTTGATAAGAGATTCAAGGTGATCAGACAGCTCTTCTAAATCATTACTGATTCCACGAGTCTCAGCCGCAGACTGCGATGTGTTGTCGGCGTGAGAAGTGATGGTTTCAACCTTTTGTTGAACATCTTCGGTCGCGTGTGTAGTGGATTGCGTCTGTTGTTGAATATTTTTCGCATGAGCCAGCACTTGTTTCATTTCTTCAACGACACCATTCATTTCAACGGACAGTGCATCGATATCTGTTGAGCTTTGATGCGCTTGTTCGCAAACACGGTCGGCCGAAGTTAACGACTCTTCGCTACCTTGTTGGAACTGATGGATAATCGATTCAATATTACCTGTCGCTTCAGCCGTTCGTGATGCAAGATTACGAACTTCATCTGCCACCACCGCAAAGCCCCGACCTTGTTCTCCCGCGCGAGCAGCTTCAATCGCTGCATTCAAGGCGAGCAGGTTAGTTTGATCGGCAATGCCTCGAATAACGCTCAATATTGAAGAAACCTCTCCGGTTTGCTCATTGAGTGTCAGTATCTTGTGTTTCACTTCTTCTATGCTACTGACTAGATTCTTTATCTCACTGCTTGCATCATGTGCTTGGTTAGCACTTTTACATGCCACATCAGCGGTATGATTGATGAGCTCTGAAGCGGTTAAAGTGGCTTGTTCTACATTGACCTGTTGTGCCTGTATTCCTTCGATATTGTTTTGTACTTCAGCTGTTTCGTTTTGTTGATCGCTGGCGGCTTGCTCGGTAATTTGTGCAACACTGGTCAGTTGGTTGGCTGAAGCATTCAGTTTGTGCGAGGTGTCTTGTACCCTCTCTAAGCTGTTGGAAACAGTGCCCATGAACGAGTTGATGGAGTTAGCAAGCGTACCAATTTCATCTTTGCTTTGCTCTGGAAGCCGAGTGGATAGGTTCTTATCGCTGCTGACTTGGGTCATAAAGCGAGAGGTTTGTTGAAGCGGGCGAACGATTATCTTACGAATTAATCCCATCGTTAGCACGAAACCAGCAAAAGAGATCACCGCCATGATACCGATCGCTGTCATCGTTTGAGTATTGATCAGCGAGTTGACATGGCTAAGGTTATATTCAAGTCGAATTGCACCTAATACTTCCCCTTCTGGCGCCATATGACATGCCACACAATTGGTGCCACGATAGTTCTCGCTCGATTTCATGGGCAGAGCAATAACCAAGCCTTTTCCCCAATCGGCAGAAAAGGGTTCGATAACGGTTTCACCCGCTAGCGCTCGTTTATCAATATCATCAACAGGCGTTTGGTTGTCATTGCCAGGCCCGTATAACTTACTCACCGCATCAGCACGCAATACACGAACATTTTCAATGCCTTCTTGAGCTAACGCTTTCTGACGAAGGGTCTCTTTTTGTGCCATAGTGCCAGTGAGCATCATCATATTGAGGCTATCGAAATAGTTGCTCGCTTTATCGTGAAGCTGCTCACTTAACACTGAGTTTACAAGTTGCTTTTGCTGCGAATATTGGAAGTAGGTAGATATTGCTAATAGCAAAGTGAACACAATGGCGAGGGCCACTAGGATTTTAAAGGTGATTGTTGAGCGCATAAGGTGTTTGTTTTTATTAATTATAATGACGCGCATACTTTACGTGTAAGAGACTCTACCACCTATGAGGTATAACCGATTGTGTGACCACACTCCGGTTGTGGTTATGTTTCTGTGATGTAGCGAGTTTGTGATGATGTTCTTTGGGCGAATGAAAGGGAGTTTATCGTTAAATTTTAAGGGTATGAAAAGCCCAATAAACGTAGATGACTTAAATAAACATATTCAGCGGGCTGTGTTTATACTGGCCAAGCGTCAATATTAAAATCCACCTGCCAAAACAGGTGGATTTTTACTTTTACTTTTACTTTCAGTTGTCGATTGACAGTTAGCTGACGGTTGAAAGGGGAATGGCGTCAGAGGTTGATTTCTCTAATCTGATGGCAATAAATTTTGAGGTCGGAGTAAAGGTTCGTTCACCATAGCTGTCTAGAGGAACCAAAGGGTTGGTTTCAGGATAGTAAGCCGCCGCCTGACCCTGTGGAACGTCATAAGCTACCAGGGTAAACCCTTTCACTTTTCTCATTACACCATCTTCCCAAAGCGACACCATATCGACCTTGTCACCCGGTTCAAAACCGAGCTTCAATATATCAGCTTCATTGATAAACAAAACTTCGCGCATACCAAAGACACCGCGGTACCGATCATTCAAGCCATATAGCGTGGTGTTGTATTGGTCATGGGAACGCATGGTTTGCAAGATCAAATCGGGTTTATTACCACCTTGCAACACCGCTTCATTAATCAGTTGTTTTGGTAGTTCATTGGAGCCAAATTGCGCTTTGCCGCTGAGGGTGTTCCATTGACGATTTGCGGCAGGATTGACTAAATGAAATCCACCCGGATTTTCCAGTTTCTGATTGAAGTCAGTAAAGCCCGGAATCGTATCTGCAATGAGGTCTCGAATATGCCCATAATCTTGAATGACCCAATTCCAATCGATTGGATGGCTGCCCAGTGTGGCATTGGCAATACCCGCGACAATGGCTGGTTCAGAACGTAAATGCTCTGATCGAGGTTCGAGCTGTCCGTAAGAGATGTGAACCATGCTGAAGGTATCTTCAACGGTGATGCCTTGTGGCCCATTAGCTTGTGTATCGATTTCCGTGCGCCCCAAACATGGCAAAATCAAGGCATCTTGACCGGTAACAAGGTGAGAGCGATTGAGTTTGGTTGAGATATGAACGGTAAGGTCACAATTTTTCATCGCCAGATGTGTGCGAGGAGTATCGGGTGTAGCTTGCGCAAAATTACCACCTAAACCAATAAAGACTTTCGAGCGTTTTTCCTCCATCGCTTTAATCGCTTGTATGGTGTTGTGGCCTACATCTCGTGGGACATTGAAGTTAAAGCGGCGTTCTATGCTATCTAGAAATTGGTTTGAGGGTTTTTCATCGATACCCATCGTACGATCGCCTTGGACATTACTATGCCCCCTAACTGGTGATAGCCCAGCACCTGGCTTACCGACGTTGCCGCGCAACAATTGCACATTGGCTACTTCTTTGATGGTTTGTACTGAATGACGATGTTGTGTTAGCCCCATAGCCCAACACATGATCACCTTTTCTGAACGGCGGTACATGTCTGCGACCATTTCTATTTCGCTTAAAGCTAACCCTGATTGTTCAGCGATATGCTCCCATGTTGTCGCATCAACTTCTGCTAAGTATTCATCAATACCTGTGGTGTGTTCGCTGATGAATTTACGATCAAATATGGCTTTTCCTTCGGTTGCGAGCGCATCACGTTCCCATTGCAGCAAATATTTAGCCATCCCACGAAAGACCGCCATATCGCCACCTAATGCTGGTCTTAAATAAGCGGTATTGGTTGGTTTTGAACCATTGCTTAACATTTCAACTGGAACTTGAGGATTTTGGAAACGTTCAAGTCCACGTTCTTTCAATGGATTGAAACAGATCACCTGAGCGCCGCGTTTTACCGCTTCACGCAATGGTTCAAGCATGCGGGGGTGATTAGTACCTGGGTTTTGCCCGAGCACAAAGATCGCGTCTGCTTGTTCAAAGTCGTCAAAAATCACGGTTCCTTTGCCCACACCGACCGTATCTTTCATGCCAATTGCACTGGCTTCGTGGCACATGTTTGAACAGTCAGGGAAGTTATTTGTTCCAAACGCTCGGACGAAGAGTTGGTACAAAAACGCCGCTTCATTACTGGCTCGACCCGAAGTGTAAAATTCGGCTTGATGTGGCGAGTCGAGTTGCTTCAAATGCTTGGCTACGAGCGAAAAGGCTTCGTCCCACTCGATAGGAATATAGTGGTCGGATGCTGCGTCGTACTTCATCGGATGGGTTATTCGGCCTTGGTATTCCAGCCTGTAGTCTGTTTGTGATGACAAGGATGTTACGCTGTGTTCGGCGAAAAACTCAGGATCCACAAATCGATTTGTGGCTTCCCAGTTCACGGCTTTTGCACCGTTCTCACAGAAGTTCACTTTATTGCTGTGTGGAGATTCCCCCCATGCGCATCCCGGACAATCAAAACCACCGTTTTGATTCGTTTTAAGCATTGTTCGAATGTTTTTGATGGCGTTTTCGCTGCCCCACCAACTCTTAGTGACGGCTTTTAACGCCCCCCAACCACCAGCAGGACCTTTATATTTTTTTATCTGTTCTTTTTGGCTCACAACTGCACTCCTCACACACGGGAACGGCAGTAAACAAGGGAACCGGTAAAAACAGGCGCGTTATAAAAATAAGGCGGGAGTAAAACGGTTTTGATTATTTGGTATCGATACCTGTTTACTGCTTTGAATATTTAGAAATAGACTGGCTAATTGTTTGCCATGATCTAAATCAAAGGTTATGCCGTTAAGGGGCGGTGCGTCCAATTGATATTGCCGACTAAGTGATAAATAGAATCTATCATGGCGAGTAAATATGGAAAGTGTCGCTTTTGTCACAGTGATAAATAGATTCTTCATAGTGATAAATAAAATTTATTAGCCAGTGCGATGTGAGCTCTATTTTACGAGAGATTTGTTAATCAGCCTTGATATAGCTGAGTCTCCCATGATAGTTGCTGTCTATCACGCTATAGATAATTTAGATTTGACCTATATTTAAATTAGGCATACTTTGATTTAAATCAAAAATACCGTTGTTATTTTAGCTGTTGCTTTACAGATTGAGCTATTTCCCGTGATAGATATTTTCAATCACAGAGAACCGTTAATGTACGACGAACGCGAAGAAGACGCTTCATTTCAAGGTTTTACTAATCATTCATGGATATAAAACAACTTAAGTATTTAATCGCTTTAGATCAAACGAAACACTTTGGTCAGGCTGCGACACTTTGTCATATTACTCAGCCTACGTTGTCGATGAGGATAAGGCGTTTAGAAGAAGAGTTAGACCTCGAGTTGATTTCAAGAAGTCAACGTTTTGAAGGGTTTACCGAAGCGGGTGAACGTATATTGGCTTGGGCAAAGACCGTCTTAGCGGCTCATGACGGTTTACAAGCCGAAGCGGCTAACTGCCGTGGCCAACTGGTCGGCTCGCTAAGAGTTGGCATGGTGCCTTTAGCCAGTCAAAACCCGATGCAGTTGATTAAGCCTTTAGCAGAAAAATTCCCTGAACTTCGCTTTCAAATTTTGTCGATGACATCTGAGCAGATCATAGACCAGCTCAATCGTAACCAACTTGATTTAGGCATGTGTTACACCGACCAGATCAATACGGCTTATTTTGACGTTATAGAAATGAACTCGACGGATTTAGGCATTCTGTATGATAGCCGATTCTTTGATTTTGCTGAGTCGGAAGTCTTATGGGAATCACTCAATAGCATTCCTTTGGGGCTTTTGTCTAAAGGTATGCATTATCGTCATTCGATTGATTTGAGCTTCGGTAGTAAAGGCCTAGTTCCGCAGACTTTGATTGAAAGTAACTCTACGTTTCACCTGATCCAAGCCGTTACCAGTGGCCTGTGCTGTGCTGTTATGCCGCTTAACTCTGGATTGGAAGAACTCAATGAACAACTGCGTATCGTACCTATAGAAAAAGCCGTGGTGCATTCGCCTCTAGGTCTACTTAAGCGTAAACAAGAACCTTATTCGGCACTCACTGATCAGTGTTTTGCTGAAGCAAAACACTTGTTTAATCAGTGATGTCTATTTAATCAGTAACGTTTTCAGTCTGAATCGATATCGTCAAGCTGACCGTCTTTCCGGGTGATTTTATGAGATGTATAACTCAATCCTATATTGAACTGCCTGATTTTAATCAAGCGCCTCCACAGCCCAATGCCATGAGCTATCGAGAACTTACGGGCTATAGCATGGTGGTGGATGCACCTCTGGCAAACGAATCTGCATTGGCGATCAGTTATAACGGGATCAGTCAGGCGGTTATGATGGTGACACCCGGTCACATGGAAGACTTTGTGCGCGGTTTTAGTTTAAGCACCGGTATTGTAAAAAAATTCAGTGAGATTCGTGATATTGAGATTGGTGGCAATGGTGAATCTCATTTCGCGCAAGTAGAAATCAGCAACCGTGCTTTTTGGGACATGAAAACTCAGCGGCGTAACTTGGCTGGAACGACAGGCTGTGGTTTGTGTGGTGTTGAGGCGCTTGAACAAGCACTTCCGGATTTGGTTCCATTGCCATCGTCATTACCACCCAGTCCACTGGTTTTTCAGGGGTTGAGAGGGCGAATTGCCGAACATCAAAAAGCAGCCAAAATATCCGGCGCTTTACATGCCGCTTTGTTTGCAAATTCGAAAGGTGAAATCTCACTTTGTCGTGAAGACATCGGCCGCCACAACGCACTGGATAAACTAATAGGGGCGATGGCCGTGAACGACATCAACCCTAAGTCGGGGTTCGCCATTATGACGAGTCGTTGCAGTTTAGAGCTTATCCATAAAGCCGTGCGTGCTGAAATCACAACCTTGGTTTGTTTGTCGGCTCCGACCTCATTGACGGTCGAATGGGCAAGACGTAATCGCTTAAATCTGATTCACTTACCCAACAGCAGTCCACCTCGTTTATATAGCCCTGCACCTTAATGTCATGTTTTTGTTTGGATAAAAAGAGAGACCATTGTGTCTTTCTTTGGTTTTTATGATAAATGATTATTGTTTTACGCGGTTTGGTGGTTGATTTATATCCAAATGGCTGTTTTGTTCAATTTAATAGCAAAAAATGTGGTTATAGCGTTGTGTTTCAAAGCTCATTCGATAAGATGAAAACACCTCTAATGACAGAGGTAGGGCAGCAATGGATACGCTGCTTCAATTACTATGGAATGTGACTTAATTATTGGACACATACATGAAATTCAAGATTACATCACCGATTATTGAACCTACGGAAGGTTCACCACATCAGTTAACGCAAACTCACGCTTCTCGTTTTACCTCTTTTAAGACAAGCTCCCCTTTGAACACCTTGTTCGACCACGTCTCTGCACGCTTCTTTACCGCTTATCGCTCCTATTGTTATTCGTTTTATAACTCTATTTCTATCTGAATTCCTTTGTCATCCGCTCGATGTACGAAGACTCACATCTATAAAAACTAAACAAATAAGTTAAAAACAATGAATATTAAAATGATGGGTAGCTCCCTAATTATCGCTGGTACCGCTCTCGGTGCTGGTATGCTTGCGATCCCAATGGTATTAGCTCAATTTGGGTTGCTTTACGGCACACTGCTGATGGTTCTGATCTGTTTCGGCACCACTTACGCAGCATTGTTACTTCTAGAAGCGACCATCAAAGCCGGTGGCGGTCTAGGGTTGAACTCTATTGCTCGAAAAACTCTGGGCAAACAAGGGCAGTTGATTACCAACGGCTTACTTTACGCGTTATTGATTTGCCTATTGATGGCCTACATTCTGGGTGCGGGTGATTTGCTGAGTAAGTTACTGTCTAACTTCGGTGTCGACATTAGCGCAACGACGAGCCAAATCACGTTTACTTTACTTGCGGGTGCAGTTGTCGCAAGTGGCACCGGTGTGATTGATAAACTCAACCGTGCACTGTTCTTCGTGATGCTTGCTAGCTTGTTTGCAACCATGGTGTTCTTAGCGCCGAGCATGACTCAAGAAAACTTGATGCAGGTAACCAGCCATGACCACGTTGATCTAATCAAAACCAGTGCCATCCTGTTTACGAGCTTTGGCTTTATGGTTGTGATTCCAACCTTGGTTTCTTACAACCACGAAGCGACAGACAAACAGCTGCGTAACATGGTGATCGTCGGTTCTCTGATCCCATTAGTGTGCTACTTGTGCTGGTTGTTTGCTGTAGTGGGTAACTTGAGCGAAGAGCAATTCAGAAGCTTTAAAAATGTGTCTGACTTGATGGCTGCGTTTGAAGCTCAATCTCCTTGGGTGGGTAACGTTTTGTCTACCTTCACTGGCTTGGCGTTGTTGACCTCTTTCTTTGGTGTAGCAATGGCGTTGTTCAACCAGAACAAAGACATGTTTAACCAAAACACAGCGGTTACTTACTGCATTAGTTTCATCTTGCCGCTGGCGGGTTCACTGCTTGCTGCGGATAAGTTCCTACAAGTGTTGAACTATGCAGGCATCATCTTAG
Organism: Vibrio sp. QJM3NY_27; assembly: GCF_057785955.1. NCBI lineage: Bacteria > Pseudomonadati > Pseudomonadota > Gammaproteobacteria > Vibrionales > Vibrionaceae > Vibrio > Vibrio sp. QJM3NY_27. Next base: position 1,407,349 of record NZ_CM173511.1, read on the forward strand.
TGTTCTTGGCTGTTTTTGTTCCTCTGGTTATGGTTCATAAGCAACGCTTTATGAAAGTAGCGGAAGACAGATACAGCGCTGAAGGTGGCCGACCAATGATGCTGTTCTCATTGCTATTTGGTTGCTTCTTGCTTATCTCACAAGTGATTTAGCAAAACAATTTGGTGGTTGAATAAATCAGTCACCAAGTTTCAGCTACAAAAAAAAGGAACGCATTAGCGTTCCTTTTTATTATCTGCTTATTAAAAGCAGATTGATTCAAAAGCTATTAACAAACTAATGCTAATTAACAAACCACCTTAACTGCCAAACCACCTTGAGATGTCTCACGGTATTTAGCGTTCATGTCTTTGCCGGTTTCTAGCATTGTTTCGATAACTTTATCGAGAGAAACAGTCGGAGCAGAAGAGCGACGAAGTGCCATACGAGTTGAGTTGATTGCTTTCACTGCAGCAATGCCGTTACGCTCGATACATGGTACTTGTACTTGGCCTGCAACTGGGTCACACGTTAGACCTAGGTTGTGCTCCATGCCGATTTCTGCAGCCATACATACTTGCTCAGGGCTACCACCCATAAGCTCAGCAAGACCAGCTGCAGCCATAGAACATGCTACGCCAACTTCACCCTGACAGCCAACTTCAGCGCCAGAGATAGAAGCGTTACGCTTGTAAAGACCACCGATCGCACCAGAAGCTGCGAAGTAACGGATGTAGTCTTTCTCAGTTACTGTTTGAATGAACTTATCGTAGTAAGCCAATACCGCAGGGATAATGCCACACGCGCCGTTTGTCGGTGCTGTTACTACACGACCGCCAGCAGCGTTTTCTTCATTTACGGCGAACGCAAACATGTTCACCCAATCAACAACCGTCATTGGATCGTTGGTTGTTTTTTCTGAAGTAATCAGAAGTTGGCGAAGTGAAGCTGCACGACGAGGAACACGCAGTGGACCAGGCAAGATACCTTCAGTATTCATACCGCGATCCATACACTCACGCATCGTTCTCCAGATGTTAGCGAAGTAAGTGCGAGACTCTTCATCTGAGTGGAAAGCCGCTTGGTTTTTCATAACCAGTGTACTGATAGAAAGACCGCTTTCTTTACACTGATTAACCAGCTCTTCAGCTGTTGTGAATTCGTATGGTGCTTTAATTGGGTTTTCTTCTTCTTTGCCGAAGCTCTCTTCGTCAACGATGAAACCGCCACCAATTGAGTAGTACGTTTTTGAGTAAGCTACTTCGTCATCAACCCAAGCATGAATGCTCATGCCATTCTCGTGTAGAGAAAGGTTCGAAGTATGGAAATTCATTCCGCCATCTTTCGGGAACGAAACAGTATGACAGTGCATACCAACAGGTAGACGTTCAGTTTCTTCTACGCGAGCAATGAAACCTGCGATAGAGTCGATATCCACTTTCTCAGGAGTATTGCCAGCAAGACCCATGATGATTGCGATATCTGTGTGGTGACCTTTCCCTGTCAGTGATAGTGATCCATATACGTCCACGGTGATTTTAGTGATGTCGCGCAATTTTCCCATTGAACGTAGGTCATCAATAAACTCTTTACCCGCTTTCATTGGTCCAACTGTGTGTGAGCTCGATGGACCAACACCGATTTTATAGATATCAAATACACTAATCATAGCGATTACCTCAAAAAGAGAGCCTCCCAAGGGGAGTAGGGAGGCTCATTTATTATCATTATATTTTTTGTCTAATCTCGCGATATAAGATGGATGCCATCTTATAAAAAAGGCTTGAGATTAAAGAGCGCCGTAGATTACAGAACTAATAGCCGCTAGACCACATAAAGCTGTAAAGATTTGCACAGGTGCTGAAGTTTTGTACTTAGCCATTGCTGGTACTTTCTGCATCGCGAATACAGGCATCAGGAACAGGATAGCTGCAATCATTGGAGCACCCATTGTTTCAATCATACCTAGGATGCTTGGGTTAACTACCGCAACAATCCAAGTTGTAACAACGATGAACGCTAGAGACGCTTTCTCAATCGTGCTGATTGAAGAACCAGAGCGAGATTTGATTAGACCAACAAGACCTTCATGAGCACCTAGGAAGTGACCGAAGTAGCTAGAAGTAATCGCTGCGAACGCTACTAGAGGACCCATGTAAGAGATAAGTGGAGACTCGTGAACGTTAGCTAGGTAAGAAAGTACAGAGATGTTTTGCGCTTGTGCTGTAGCTAGTTGCTCTGGAGATAGAGAAAGCACTACAGAGAATACGAAGAACATTACAAAACCCATCAGCATCATTGCTGCGCCGCCAGTGATCGCGTCAGTTTTCTTAACTGCGTCTTCACCGTATACACGACGTTGCTCTTTAGAGAACTGTGAAATGATTGGGCTGTGGTTGAAAGAGAACACGATGATTGGAATCGCAAGCCAGATAATAGAAGGCATTGAAGACCATTCTGGGCTTGTTTCCATCATTGAAGTGTTCCATTCAGGAACTAGGTAGAAAGACAGCGCTAGTAGGACGAATACTAGTGGGTAAACCATTGCTGAAGTTGCTTTAAGCATCAGTTCTTTACCGAATACAACACCTGCTGTCATAGCAAGGATCAGTGCACCAGAAAGAAGAGGACGTGGAATAGATTCCATACCCATTTGGTTTACTAGGAAAGAATCAACCGTGTTTGTGATACCAACACCGTAGATAAGAACGATTGGGTAGATAGCGAAAAAGTAAGCAAAAGTAATAATGTTTGCGCCAGTCTTACCGAAGTGCTCTTCAACTGTGTCTGTAATATCAGCTTCAGGGTTTTTAGCAGACAGTACGAAACGAGCTAGAGATTTGTGTGCGAACCAAGTCATTGGTGCCGCGATTAGAGCTAGGATAACTAATGGCCAAAAACCACCCGCACCAGCTTTGATTGGAAGGAATAGTACGCCAGCACCAACTGCTGTACCGAATAGTGATAAACACCAGGTAAAATCTTTATAGTTAAACTTGCTTGAATCTTTAACGGCATTTGCCGAAGAAGTTGTTGTGTTCATGTTAAATTACTCATTTTTTGGGAACAGGAAATAAGTTGGGGCTAATTCTGCAGAATTTTCTTCTGCAAAAAATAGATCTAAATCATGTAATGAAACGGCGTGTCACATGATATGCGAAAAACGGATTTTTGATCACGAAATTGGCGTGCTACAGGTGATTTATGCTCATGCTAGGTATTAGTTTTTATTATGTGAAAGGTGGGGTTGTTCAGATTTATACCAAGAAAACGTTTGCGTAAAATTGCATTAATAAATCTGTTCTATAGAAAGGCTGGATTTTGTTAACAGAGATTAAACAAAACGTAGTTGCTATGTAATTTGTTGCACTACATGTCGCTGCAGAGATTGGATGATTTGAGCTGTAACGCCCCAAATTAGGTGCTCTTCGAAGGGCATCGCAAAAACACGATGCTTGATTTGTTTAACGTTAACTGTGTGGCTGTGTAACTTTGCTTGGTCTAAAACATAGGTGGCAGGCACCTCAAAAATCGAGGCCACTTCGTTCTCATCGATGATGGCTTCATAGTCAGGATCGACCATTGCAACAATCGGTGTCACAGAAAATTTACTAATAGTACTCAATGCAGGTAATTGGCCAACAATTTTAACTTGATCCGATCGAATTCCCACCTCTTCGTGGAGTTCTCTAAGTGCAGTGAATTGCATAGATGGGTCGGAAAGTTCGTGTTTTCCTCCAGGAAAGCTGACTTGGCCTGGATGATGCTTTAAATGAGCGGCTCTTTTAGTAAAAATGACATGTAAACCATCTTCTCGTTCCACTAAACCGACCACCACTGCCGCTTTGCGCAATTGATCGCCACTGATATGCGAAACACGCTCTACAGATTCAGGATGATAGCCAACCGTAGGGTTAAGCTGGAACTGTTGAAGGAATTTTTCTTTATTCATATCAAGCCAATATATTGATTATTATGATTTTAAGTATAGGCATAACCGTGGGCTGATTACCAATTTTGAGTTTGTCTTCATTTACTTACCCTTAGTTCAGTCATTAACTAAGGCATAATAAAGGGGAGGGGGCAGTTACTCATCTCCTCAAACGAGGGGTTTTGCTATATTCAATATTTGTACATTTCCGAGTAAGCGTTACCCATGTCATAAAATTAGGTGATGAAACGTAGTTTTTTTGTTTAAGAATTTGATAACAATAACTTAGTAGACCATTCTAAAAAGAAATAGAAGAAAAGGTATGAAATGAAAGGAATCATATTCACCGAATTTTTAGAGCTTGTTGAAGACAAGTTTGGGCTAGAGCTTTTGGAAGAAGTTTTAGAGATGTCAGAAGACGAAGGGATCTACACGTCGGTCGGAAGCTATGACCACAAAGACCTTGTCAGGTTGATTATCAACTTGAGTAAGAAAACCGATATTGATGCAGCCAGTTTACAGCGTGTTTTTGGGCAGTCAGTCTTTAAGAACTTATTGGCCTCATTGCCTAATAAAGCGAGCCTTGCCCATAGCACGACCACCTTTCAATTTATCCAACACGTAGAGCGCTATATTCACGTTGAAGTGAAGAAGCTCTATCCGGATGCGGAGCCGCCTGAATTCAGCTTTATTACCACGACTGAAGCTCAGCTTGTTTTTGACTATAAAAGCGCAAGGTGCATGTCTCACGTTTGCTTAGGGCTTATTGAAGGGTGTGCTGAATACCACGGTGAATCTATCGCGGTTGAAATGACGCCGCAAAATGATGACCAAAGCGTGGTTAGGTTTAATCTCAAAGTAGAAAAGTGATATGGATCCGGCATCTGCCATAGAGAAGAAACTTAAGCGTCAAATCGCGGCCAGGAAAGCGGCTGAAGTGTTGTTGGAACAAAAGAGCCTCGAACTGTTTGAGGCTAACCAACAGCTTGAACTTGCTCTGCGTCAGTTAGAAAAGCGCTCCAATGCGAATATACGTCGTATTGAATTCCAAGAACAAATCGACAACTTGTTGATTGATTTCGGGCGAGCGTTCCTTAGAAATGATCTCGATGACGTCATGTTGTCACAATTGACGATGAATGTGACCAACAGTTACTTGATCGAAGCCAGTCGTTTGATTTTGCCTCCCAAGCTGATTCCTCAGTTACATACCTATGACTATGGTGACGAAGCCGTCGAGGTGATAGAGCAATACATTCAAGAACCTCATTGGCAAGGCAACTTGCTAACGGTGCCATTAGAGATCGAAAAGGTCATAGTCGGTGCGTTAATCGTGAAGGTCAGGTTGTTAGACCAAGACTACGAATTCATTCAAAGCCAACTATTGTTAGTGACTGACCTTATCTGCAGTGCATTAACTCATCAGCTTGCTATCAATCGAAATGTTGAGTCACGTAAACGAGCGGAAGAGTCCGAGAGGGCAACGCGCGACTTTGTGGCCATGATTAACCATGAATTAAGAACTCCGCTTAATGGTTTGCTAGGTAGTGCAGAATTGATCAGCGATACCGAACTCAGCAGTTCTCAGCGTGAAATAGTGAATAACCTGAGCCAATCTGGAGAGTTTCTCAGAACCATCATTAATGATTTGCTTGATTTCAGCAAAATCAATGCAGGGATGTTGGATCTTATTCCCAAGAAATTTGCGTTGCATGATTTGAGAAATACGATTGAAAGTATCTTCGTCAATCGCGCGATTGAGAAGCAGATCGAATTTAATATCAGTGTCGCATCTAACGTACCTTCTCATTTCCAAGGCGATTTAGAACGTATCACGCAACTGTTTGTAAACTTAATCGGTAATGCGATCAAATTTACAGAAGAGGGGCACGTCAATGTCGATATTGAGTGGGACAAAAACCAGTTTGTTTTCTCAGTGGAAGATACTGGGGTAGGCATTGCCGAATCTGCACATAAGACGCTGTTTGAACCTTTTACTCAGGCGGATAACTCAAGTAGCCGAAACTACGAGGGCACTGGGCTTGGGTTAGCGATTTGTCGCAAGCTGGTGGCTTTGATGAATGGCGATATTGGGGTGACCAGTATTGTTGGATCAGGTACTACGTTTACCATTTCGATTCCTCTTCAGGTTGTCGACGTACCAGCAGAGAGCGATAGTGTCGCCAAAGGTTTTGAATCTGAAGTCGAATTGTCACTGCTTGAAGTGCTCGTAGTTGATGATATTAAGATGAACCAGATCATCATCCAACAAATGTTACGTAAACATGAGATTGAACCTGTTATTGCAAGTAACGGTGTAGAAGGACTCGAGCTAGCCTCAAATAATGACTACGACATTGTGTTCATGGATTGCAGAATGCCAGTTATGGACGGCTTTGAAGCGACAGAGAAGCTAAGAAAGAAAGGGTATTCGAAGTCTATAGTTGCACTGACTGCCGGAACGACGCTTGAAGAGCGGGAACGCTGTATTCAATGTGGAATGGATGACATCCTTAGTAAGCCTTATACGGCCAACGACCTTAAAGAGATGCTCAAGAAGTGGGGTGTTACGCCTGCGAAAGTAACTTAGAGCTTGTTAGCTAAAGTAACTTAGAGTTTGTTAACTAAAGTAGCTTAGAGCTTTTTAACTAAGGTAACCTAAAGATTGTTAATTAAGCATCGCTAGTCAGAAGTGGTCATTCACACGCTCTGGCTCAGAGACTAAAAAAACCGAAGTGATCTTACGATCCTTCGGTTTCTTCTTATATAGAGCTTTTACTGGCCGTTAAGCAGCGAAACTGTCAGTTAATGACGTTATGCTTAGCATTCTTCAAGCACAGGCAGAATGCGACTCAGCTTATCGAGCGTCTCTTGGTATTCAGAGGCACAGTCACTATCGAACACCACACCGCCGCCAGCCCACGCATATAGCGTGTTGTTTTCAGCAACTAACGTACGAATGGTAATGCTGGTATCCATTCTACCATTTCGGCTGATGTAGCCGATGCTGCCGCAATAAGCGGAGCGTCGATGGGGTTCTAACTCTTCAATGATCTGCATCGCTCGCACTTTTGGTGCTCCGGTAATCGACCCTCCAGGGAAACAAGCTCTCAATAAGTCAGTTGCTGAATATTGAGAATCTAGATCGGCTCTGATTGTACTTACTAAGTGATGCACAGCAGGGAAGCTTTCGATATCAAACAGTTTAGGGACGTGAACCGTACCAGGTTTCGCCACGCGACCAATATCATTACGCAGTAGGTCAACGATCATTAGGTTTTCGGCCTGATCCTTCTCAGCATTCATCAAGTCTTGAGCATGGGCATCATCAATTTCACGATCATCAGAACGAGGACGCGTGCCTTTGATTGGCTTGGTTTCTATGGTGCCACTATTGAGCTCTAAGAATCGTTCTGGCGAGACACTTAAGATCGCTGAGTGTTCAAGACGAATAAAGCAGGAAAACGGTGCCGAATTGTATTGCTCTAACTTTTCATAGGCGAGCCATTCGCTGCCTTGGTAATCGGCACGAAAACGCTGAGCAAGGTTTATCTGATAACAATCACCCGATAATAAGTACTCTTGAACACTATCGAACTTGTTCGCATAGCTATCTTGACTCATGTTGGATTGCCATGGCGTCGTTAATCCAAAGGCAGGTTGGATTACTGCATTGTGCTTTGACTGCGAGGTTAACCAATCGAGATGTGAATCAATATTTTGGCCGACAATACATGCCGCCTTCAGTTTGTGATCAACGACAATGGCCCATTCATATAAGCCAACCGCCATGTCAGGAGCTTCAATATCACGCTGCGCTAGAGAAGGTAATGTCTCAACACGTCGACCTAAATCGTAGCTGAAATAACCCAACGCACCACCGACGAATGGTAATTCGCTGTGTTCCGTTGTCGTTGGTAATAATTGCTGTTGATATTGGTCGAGTAGTTCGAAAGGATCCGACGTTGAAACCTCGCACTCTTCATTAACATTAACGGTCGTTTCTGCACCGATAGTTTCGAAGGTGGCGATGGGTTGAGCAACTAAAATGTCGTATCGACTATCAACGTGGCTTTCTGAAGCAGAGCGTAATAGCATTGCCCACGGCATACTTTCAATATGAGAAAACAGCTGTTTAGCTAAAGTTGATTGATATTGAAGCGGCTTGATTTGGATAGAGCGAAATTCGTTGTTATTCATTTGTTTAATTTGTGACAAAGAGTTCGATCACTGCATGGCGTGTGAGAGGAAGCAAGAGTATCATAAATTGAAAATAAAATGGGTTCTTGATTAGAACGGTGTAAACCAAATGGTTTAGTTTAAAGCTATGCAAGCGATTGCTAAAGCAACTAAATACAGCTCAACATAATAAAAAGCTAAACCAACTAATCCGGTTAGACAACAACAGTCACACCAAGAACCCACATGGAACCAGAACAATAAAGAGGCATGCAATGACGGTTATTCGTAAGCAAGATGTGATCAGCAGTGTCGCTGACGCACTTCAGTACATTTCTTATTATCACCCTTTAGACTTTGTCCAAGCCCTAGAAAAAGCGTACGAAAAAGAAGAGAGCCAAGCAGCAAAAGATGCTATCGCTCAAATTCTTATCAACTCGCGTATGTCTGCGGAAGGTCATCGTCCAATTTGTCAGGATACGGGTATTGTTACTTGTTTCGTGAACATCGGTATGGATGTTAGGTGGGAAACGGATCAAACAGTACAACAGATGGTTGATGAAGGCGTTCGTCAAGCTTACAACAATCCAGATAACCCATTGCGTGCATCTGTCCTAATGGACCCTGCAGGTAAGCGTATTAATACAAAAGACAACACACCAGCGGTTGTTCACATTAATATGGTTCCAGGTAATAAAGTTGAAATTCAAATCGCGGCTAAAGGCGGCGGTTCTGAGAACAAAACCAAGATGGTCATGCTAAACCCTTCTGATGACATTGCAGAGTGGGTAGAGAAAACGCTGCCGACGATGGGTGCTGGTTGGTGTCCACCGGGCATGCTAGGTATAGGCATTGGCGGTACAGCTGAAAAAGCAGCGGTGCTAGCGAAAGAATCTCTGATGGAACACATCGACATCCAAGACCTTATCGACAAAGGTCCAGAGAACGCTGAAGAAGAGCTTCGTCTTGATATCTTCAACCGTGTAAACAAGCTTGGTATTGGTGCACAAGGTCTTGGCGGTTTAACCACTGTCGTGGACGTAAAAATCAAAACAGCACCAACGCATGCTGCGTCTAAGCCAGTATGTTTGATCCCTAACTGTGCGGCAACACGTCACGTACACTTCACATTAGACGGCAGCGGCCCAGCAGAGCTAACACCACCTAAGTTAGAAGAGTGGCCAGACATCACTTGGGAAGCGGGCGCAAATACACGCCGTGTTAACCTTGATGAAATAACCAAAGAAGACGTACAAGAGTGGAAGACAGGCGAAACAGTTCTTCTATCAGGCAAGATCTTAACCGGTCGTGATGCAGCGCATAAGCGTATTCAAGGCATGCTTGAAAGTGGTGAAGGCCTACCAGAAGGCGTTGACCTGAAAGGTAAGTTCATTTACTACGTAGGCCCTGTTGATGCGGTACGCGATGAAGCGGTAGGTCCTGCTGGCCCGACAACGTCGACTCGTATGGATAAGTTCACCGACATGATGCTAGAAGAAACCGGCATTATGGGCATGATTGGTAAAGCAGAGCGTGGCCCTGCAACGGTTGAGTCAATCAAACAACATAAATCGGTTTATCTGATGGCGGTTGGCGGTGCAGCTTATTTAGTCGCTAAAGCAATTAAAAAAGCACGCGTGGTTGCGTTTGAAGATCTCGGTATGGAAGCGATTTACGAATTTGAAGTTGAAGACATGCCTGTAACGGTCGCGGTTGATTCAAATGGCGTGAACGCGCACCAGATCGGCCCTGACACGTGGAAAGTGAAAATTGCTGAAGCTGAAAAAGCATAATTTACCGAAGTCAAAAAGTTGTAACAGACGCTAGCTTCAGCGTTTGAATTGCAATTCTTGACAGAAAGTTGAAGACAAAAGTGCAGCATTATTTGCACTTTTGTCTTATTATCAATGATATAGTGATAAACACATCGTTTGATATAAGAATATAGGAGAGAGGAATGCCTCGTTTTATTCAGATCCTACAGATTATCTTGGCAGTGGTGATTGGTGCTTTTGTTGGATATGACCTGATCTTGAAAGGGATCAGTATCTTTGATAATAAATACGTGACAATTACTTGTGCGCTTTGGCTAATTGCAGAGATTGCACTGTTTGTTATCTACAAGTTGATTGAAGACGATTAAACGTCGGATATCGCAGAAAAATTCTAAAGCCCCTGATTATGAATGTAGTCAGGGGCTTTTATTCATCTAGCATTAAGAATGTGTATTGCATACTTATCACCATAAGCAAAAACATCAGTATTTAAGATATTCCGATTGGAATAAATAAGTAGGCTATTTTTCCAAATGATTGCGCTCTTGGTGAGTCAGCAATCCAGCCTAACTATCACGGAGTCGTTCAAATGAAACACCTAACTCAAGAAATGAGTGACTTTATAAGCAGAGGAACGGATTCTCACATTCGAGTAGCGGTCACGGGGCTTTCTCGTGCGGGTAAGACAGCATTCATTACTTCGCTGGTCAATCAGCTGCTTCATACGTCTACCCACAAAAACCTGCCTCTACTTGCATCAGCGAGAGACGGAAGAATTATTGGCGCTAAGCGCATTCCTCAACACAACATGATGATCCCACGTTTCTCTTATGATGAAGCTATGGAATCGTTGAATGCTCAGCCACCAGAATGGCCAGTGCCGACGCGTGATGTCAGTGAGATTCGTCTAGCAATCAAATATAAGCCAGCCAAAGGCGCAAAGAAGCTACTGAGTAAAAACAGTACGCTCTTCCTCGATATTGTCGATTACCCGGGAGAGTGGCTACTTGACTTACCCTTGTTGGATATGGACTTTGATACGTGGAGTCAATCTCAATTCGCAGCGTTGAAAGGCGACAGGGAAACCTATTCACAAGACTGGAACGCAATGCGTGGTGACGTTGACTTGTTAGCCGAAGCAGACGAAAAGAAACTGGTCGCTATTGCCGATAGCTATACTCAGTATCTTCATACTTGTAAGGATAACGGGTTGCACTGGGTGCAGCCGGGTCGATTCGTATTGCCGGGTGAGCTTGAAGGTGCACCTGTACTGCAATTTTTTCCGTGCATCGCACCTGAGGGCAAGTTCTCAAAAACAAGTAACTATGCGGTTTTAAAAGCGCGTTATGAAGAGTATCAACAAAAGGTCGTAAAAGCGTTTTACAAGAATCACTTCGCGACGTTCGACAGACAAATCGTGCTGGTGGATTGCTTACAGCCGCTCAATGCGGGCTATGACTCTTTCATGGACATGCGCGGTGCACTAGAGCAGCTATTAAAGAGTTTTAAGTACGGGCGAAGTAATATGCTAAGACGCTTGTTTGCTCCAAAGATAGACAAGATATTGTTTGCAGCCACCAAGGCTGACCACGTGACACCGGATCAACATCCGAACTTGGTATCGCTGTTACAGCAGATGGTGCATCCTGCTTGGCAACAGGCGGCGTTTGAACACATCGACATGAGCTGCATGAGTATCGCGTCTATTCAAGCGACGAGTGCGGGTTATATCTCGTCAGGTTCAGACAATGTCCCCGCATTGCAAGGTGTGACTTTAGATAACGTACCTCAGACCATGTATCCGGGAGAGGTACCGCGTAAACTGCCAAACAAACAGTATTGGGAAACCAACCAGTTTGATTTCACAAGCTTTAGGCCGATTGAACAGCACTCTGACGAGCCTTGTCAGCATCTGAGAGTCGACAAGGTTTTAGAGTATCTCATTGGCGACAAGTTGAAGTAATTGAGGCAATCAAAATGAGTGAATTAAAAACAAAACAGGTCTTTGATGAACCTTTGAAGACCTCATTCGATGAGCCGGATAAGAATGAAGTTAACCCAGACTTGGGTGCTCAAAAACTGTTTACCGAACAAGAAAAGTTTGTGCCCGTTGCACCACAAGTAGAAACCGATCTTGATGGTGATGCTGAGCAACAATTGGAACAAGTGATTCGACCGAGCAAAAAGAAGAAGTGGTTTGGAACTGGCTTGTTAGTCGCTTTCTCCGGTTTAGTCGGTTGGCAAGCAATTGACTCTGTCATTACCGCGATTCAAACAGCAGACTGGCTCGCGTTAGGTTGGGCTGGCTTTATTGCTGCCATTGCTTCATTAGGCTTGGGTGCAATAGGCAAAGAGCTATGGAAGTTACGCTCATTGAAAGATCATTTCAGCGTTCAAGAGCAGAGTGAAGAGCTACTTCAGAGCCAAAGTGTCGGCAAGGGTAAAGCGTTCTGTGAAAACATCGCGAAGCAGGGCGGTATTGTCGCTGAATCACCCGCTTATGATAAATGGCGAAACAGCATTAACCCTGCGCACAGCGATGCTGAAGTCTTGGATATGTATGATGCACTCGTTGTTGCCCAACAAGATAAAGTGGCGACTCAAATTGTCACTAAGTTCTCGACCGAATCGGCCGCTTTGGTTGCTGTGAGCCCATTGGCGGCTGCCGATATGTTGCTGGTGGCGTGGCGCAATTTCACCATGATAGACAAGCTTGCTGATGTGTATGGCATTGAGCTTGGTTACTGGTCGCGTATTAAGTTGTTCAAGTTGGTGTTGATCAACATGGCAGCGGCAGGTGCCAGTGAACTCGCGATAGACGCGAGTATGGACCTCGTCTCGATGGATCTTGCAGGCAAGGTTTCAGCTCGAGCAGGACAGGGGCTCGGTGTCGGTATTCTCACCGCGAGACTGGGTTTAAAAGCCATGACATTGCTGCGTCCTATGCCTTGGCATAATGAGCGAAAAGTAAAAATATCAGATCTTCGTAAAGCCGTCCTTTCTGAAATAAAGCGCATTACGCTTAAATAGAGTGAGTTGCTTATCAATAAAGCGCATTACGCTTAAACAAAGCGAGCTACTGACCAATAAAGCGAGTTACTTAGCAATAAAGTGTATGACATTGAGTCGTTTGCGAGTGAAGAGTAAACATATGTTTACTCTTCTTCTTGACTGAACTCAGAGCTTAATCCACACTACTGTCAACTTATCCTGACACCTATAATAGGACTATTTGTGCGTCTTGAAGTATTGTGTGAAGACAGACTCGGCTTAACGCGTGAGTTGCTCGATATCTTGGCCTCAAAAAGCATTGATTTAAGAGGAATCGAAATTGATGTTAAAGGCATTATTTACTTAAACTGTCCTGATATCAATTTTGATGCTTTTAGTGAACTTATGGCTGAAATTCGCCGAATTTCAGGTGTGAAGGATGTACGTAAAATCCAATTTATGCCAAGCGAAAGGCATAACACAGAGTTGATTGCTCTGCTGGCAAACCTACCTGACCCTGTGATAGCGATTGACCTTAAAGGCTCCATCGATATGGCAAACCACGCTGCATTGAACCTTTTTAACAAGCAAGAAGACGAAGTGATCGGTGAGCCGCTAGCGACGTTCGTTCCTAGCTTTAACTTCGCTCGTTGGATTGAAGGCGATGTAACACGTCATCGTGAAGTTGTGGTGTTAGATGGTTTAGATTTCTCTATTGAGATCCTGCCGATTTACCTCGGTGGTGATGTGAACGAAGCGGTACTGGCTAGCGCGGTAATGACAATTCGTTCTTGCAACCAAGAGATGAACACGCCAGACGCAATCCCTGAACAGAATAACCTAGGTTTTGAACACTTTGTTGGTGTCTCTAACCGCCATAAAGCTTTGATCAGCCAAGCTAAGAAACTGGCTATGCTGGATCAACCTCTGCTTATTGAAGGGGATACAGGCACGGGCAAAGAGATGCTGGCTAAAGCGTGTCATAACCGTTCGAACAGAGCGTCATTCCCATTCTTGATTCTAAGCTGTGCATCGATGCCTGATGACGTAGCGGAAACGGAATTGTTTGGTCATGCTCCGGGTTCATTCAATCATGAACAAGGTCATAAAGGCATTTTCGAACAAGCGAATGGCGGTACTGTATTTTTAGATGAAATTGGCGAGATGAGCCCACATCTACAAATCAAACTGCTGCGTTTCCTACAAGATGGTTCATTCCGTCGTGTTGGTGAAGAAGAAGAGATGCACGCGGATGTTCGTATTATCGCATCAACGCGCCATCGTCTTTCTGAATTAGCCGACTCAGGTTCGTTCCGTGAAGATCTGTTCTACCGCTTGAACGTGCTGACTTTATCGATTCCTGCTTTACGTGAACGTTCAAACGATGTAGCCCCATTACTGGAGCTATTCGTTGCAAAGTACGCACAGCAATTAGGCATGTTGAAACCAAAGCTGACTCAAGAACTAATCGACCAATTAGGTAACTACCAATGGCCGGGCAACATCCGTCAGTTAGACAATATGGTTTTACGTGCACTAACAGAGTTGGATTCAGATACGTTAACGGTTGAGCAATTCCACCTGCCACAGCTTGAAACTATGACTGCTGGAATGGCGAACTTGAGCTTAGACGGCTCGCTTGACGAGATCATGAAAGACTATGAATCTCAGATTCTAGAGAAGCTCTACCAGTCTTTCCCATCAAGCCGTAAGCTTGCAAAACGTTTGAATGTATCTCACACCTCAATTGCGAATAAGCTTCGTGATTACGGTATTAGAAAGAACTGATCGAATAAGAACAAGATTATGGAAGATTTGAGCACACCAGAACGCATTTATAAGCGCGATGGAAACCTGATTCTACGCACCGCAGAGATAGACGATGCGAATATGATCAGTGATTACTTTCAAACTAACCGAGAGTACCTTAAGCCTTGGGAACCAATTCGTGAAGATGTGTTTTTTGATAGAACGGGTTGGGCGCAGCGCCTGATTAAGCTAAATGAGCTTCATAAAATGGGGCTAGGTTATTACTGTTTGCTTGTTAATGATGACACTAACGAAATGTTGGGCACCATTTCATTCAGCAATCTGTCTCGATTCCCTTTCTATGCGTGTAACGTGGGCTATTCGCTTGCTGAAAGTGCACAAGGCCACGGTTACATGCGCAGAGGCTTGAGCATGGCAAAAGACTACATGTTTGATGTGCAGAACATGCACCGCTTAATGGCGGGCTACATGCCTCACAATGAACGCAGTGCGGATGTCTTGGAACATCTTGGCTTTGTTCGAGAAGGCTTCGCCAAAGATTACTTACAGATTAACGGTAAATGGGAAGACCATATACTGACCGCGTTAGTTAACCCTAACTGGGAAGACAAACGCAATGTCTAGACTAAATAGTATCTAGGCGTAAGAACAGGTAATGAATTTAAAGGCAGCGAATATCAAGCGACCTCTAGTCGCCGCTGTATCAAAAAGAACATATAGGCATGGTAGATCCATCAGCCTGAGAAGATATTTGAGGAATTTTGATGTCATACACAACTTTGGACGAATACCAAAGAAAATGGATTTTCACTCACCAGTCAATGCCGCTGCCGGCAGAAGATTTGGAAAAGATTAAACCAATGACACAGGCGAGAGCATCTCAGTTTTGGAAAGAGAACGTGAGCCCTCAAAGCCCTGATGCGGAAAGACTAAGTTCGCAAGATTGGCCAAGCAAAGCATCGAACTGGAATGAAGAGATTAGCTGGATGGCGAATTGGGAAGCGGATGAGCCTGAAATGCCAGAAGAGATTCTGAACTTTATTGATTGGCAAGATGACGTAACTGTTTATTTTTGTTACGAAAAATACAATGTTTTAGAAACCAAGTGGTCAGTTTTCAAGAAACACTGGAAGAACTTTTTGTTCTACGATGATGGCCCGATTCTACTAGGCCGCCGCCGTTCAGAAGCACTTTGGTTTGCAACAAATGGTACCGTTAAAATTGGCAACAGAGCTTAAGTAAGACACTACTTAATCAAGCGAATGTTGAACAAAAGATTGATAAAAAGCGAGCTCTGAGCTCGCTTTTTTTGTGGCTAAAGATCGTCGAGGATCATCGATAAATACACGCCATTTGAAGCCGATTTCTGACGAGGGTTTTCATTAGCTTAGAGCTAGTAATTTTCGAAATTGAGATCGCTATCTCATTGGCTTGGTTGAAGTTTTGTGGGTTTGGGTTATCTTTATAGTACTGCCTTAGTGGAGGTGAAGTATTATGATTTGGGATACTCTCGAACGTGTAAATAAACTTCGCAAGGAAGCAATGAAAGATCCAGAGTTTTTGGATTCAGCAAAAATGCATGAGCAATGGCTTTTAAGCGAAACTCATAATCAATCGAACAAAGGAGCTAAAGAGAAGAAACCGAAAAAGTTATCTGATATTTATGAAAATACGGATTTTCCTATTAACCCAACAGGAACGAAACATTAACAATGATGAACTGCAATACGGCTAAGGCTCTTAACCAAGATGCGATAAGTCGACTAAACATACCAGCCTTAAGCCACCAATAAAAAAGCCACTTTCAACGAATCGAAAGTGGCTTTTTCTTTACTAGTTAGAGATCCAATCTAATGACCCCTGAAACTAGTTATTAATCAGGCTTAACCCGCTTGGTAATGCATCACCAAATACGCGCTTAGACTCGCTCTCAGAAAGTTCAGTGACTTCACTCACTAGCGTTAGCCATGAATCAGGTACCTTGCTTTGCTTCAGCTTCTCAATCACTTGATTACGATAGTCGTCAGAGATATCAAATTGACGGTCACCGGTTTTACGGCAAATCATCACAGCAGCGAAGGCGATCATCTGCTCTTTCTGCCAGTTCTGTTCAAGCAGTTTTGGTAACCACTGTTCAGCTTGCTCTCTAGGAATTACGCTGTGTTGGCTGCCATACAAAGGCGTTCTTGATGCTAATCGACCTAGCGCCCACCAGTGAGCTTGTTCAAATTGGTTATGGTTAATCGCTTTGCTCAAGAACCAGCTTGCCAGCAGCACTTTGTCTTCCACTTCAAGTTGCTCAAGTGACGCCGCTAAACGAACCATGGCTTCATAGCCATTGTCTTGCGCATCTTTAGCCGTTTTAGGGTTCTTCATTGCACCTGGGTGAAGGTACTTCGCGATATCAGCCAAGATGGTCTCTTGCTGCTCTTGATTCAGGCCACCCGCAACACGACGCCAGAATACCCACCAATCTGTCCAACCTTGGTGGTTCTGGAACTGAATGTTTTGTTGGTAAAGCCCCCAAATTTGTTCGATACGCCATGAGTCAGTCGGATCGCCAAAGCCGGGACGCAGCGAGTAACCCGCCAAACGCAGCCAGTTCTTCTCGTGTGCTTCAGAGCGACGGCGGCGTTTACGACCTAATGAAAAGGTATCAAACAGATGGCGAAGGGTCGTGAAATCCCATTCATCACGCTTACCAAGTCGCTTCTCAAGATCTTTCGATAGTGTTTTGATCTCTTTCGATTCAGCACTCTTCTTGTTGCCGCTGTACAGACGAGAAATCAATTCCTTACATTCATCCAGTCTTGGATGAAGTTTAGCGGTATCAGACTCATCGCCTTGCTTGTTTCTTACTTCAAATTCAAGCAACCAACGCTTAGTGTCATCTTCCGTGCTCACACACTCCATTTTCAGTGTGCCGACTTCTGTTAATTGACACGCGAGCAATACTTCGACGCGTTCTTTTTGGTTGGCTTGGAGCTCTGCAGTACCTGAACCTTCTAGCGTAGAAATATACGGTGGAAGAGGGGAGAACAAGTCAGCGTCGACATTGACCATCACGCCATTTTGAATGGCAGTGTCATGAGCAATTTGATCGTGCGTTGAAGTCAGTAGATTGAAACGTACCGGCTCACCCAAAGTTAGTGAGAAACGACGACTGTTCAAACGTATTTCTTGGCCTTCTTCAGTCCCTTTGGCAAGCAGACAAAGTGCTTTACCCATCTTGTTCTTCTCTTGCAGATGTAAGAAGTAAGAACGAGCCGCACCGCCACCAATTTTAAGTTGCGCACCGCGGCGAGCCTTACCAAAGGCCACTGCGCCCAATGCTACAGACCAATCAGGATGAGGGTTATCTAAGACGGTGATTGGCGCACCGTTCCAATTGCCAAGTAACTGAGTAATACGTTCAGTAACAAGCTCACTGTTGAATACACCGCCGTTGAGTAGTACACCGACAGGTATCGCTGGTTTTGTCTCATCAAATTCGATTGCGCCAGATTTTTCTAGTGCCGCTTTTGATACTTGCTGATGTGTCGCTAGGAATTCGGCAACGTGCTTACTTACCGCAGGATCTGCAGCGTAGGGTAGGCCGAACTCAACCACCGCGCTACGTCGTTTGTCGGGTACTTCCGTAAACTCAGAAAGTGGGAAGAAACCTTCCAGTGCAATCTGATGAACTTCTTGTTTCGTTAAACCAATACTTTTGGTACCGCCAAGTAGTTTTGAACCGCTGCCCAGCATGGTGATCTTCACATCGTCTGGCGCGTTAGCAGAAAGCAGGCTCTCTTTTGCGGCGCGAGTCTGTTGAATCAGTTTGGTTAAGCTTGAGGCATTCAGCTTTTTGTTTTGATTGAAGCGTTGCTCTGCAAGGTGGGCAAGGGCTAAATCTAGGTTATCACCACCGAGCATTAAGTGTTCACCAACGCCGATACGGTCGAGTGCGAGTTTTTGGTCATCGCCATTGTTTGAGTTGAAGCTTGCTTCGATCAAACTTAAATCGGTGGTACCACCGCCGACATCACACACTAGAATCAGCGGGATTTGCTGAAGTTCATCGGCAGCGGTTTGTTGATGACGTGCATACCAGTCATAACAAACGGCTTGCGGCTCTTCGAGTAACAGAATCTTACCTAAGCCCGCCAGTTCTGCCGCTTCGAGTGTCAGCTTGCGTGCTGTCTCATCGAATGAAGCGGGAACGGTGACTACAACATCTTGGTCTTCAAGCTTGTTGCTTGGGTTACGGTAGTTCCATGCTTGGCGGATGTGGTTTAAGTAGCTTGCGCTTGCGACAACAGGAGACACCTTATCGACGTCAGTTGCGCCTGCCCAAGGCAGAATGTCGGAGTTACGATCAACCGCTTGGTGAGATAACCAGCTCTTAGCACTCGATACTTGGCGGCCTTCAACTTTTGCGCCCAGTTCGCGTGCCCATTCACCTACGATGACGTTTTGAATATCGCCTTCAACCAAGCTCGGTTCCCAAGGCATAGTGAGATCGGAAGGGGAGATCTGACCTTGTGCAGGATGGTAACGAAAGGATGGAAGTAGCGGTTTGCGAACCACTTCACCGGGGCCGATGAGTTGGTCAATATCGAAAAGAGAAACGGGAGCATGTTGTAGGTCGTCGTTGATTTCACAGTAAGCAACAACGGTATTGGTTGTGCCTAAGTCAATGCCGACTAAAAAACGAGGAGATGCCATACAAAACCTTATTCTGCCAAAGTGATGACCAGTTAATGGATAGTCTTGGTCTTATTATTGTCTTTGGAATGCTTTTAATACAGGGCTAGGGAATCGCATTGATAAAATAACGGCACCCGTTAAGGTGCCGTTGATTCATTATGCTTGTTCGTTTGAGTCGTTATTCGAGTCTTCACGAACATCGAACTCAACGTGCCACTTCTGACCATTGTCAGTCGCAATGGCTTCTAGATATAACGTGCCTAGTTCAGTAACGCGAGAAGCCAAAGTCACGGGAACCACTTCACCTTCGCGACGACCTTCAGAAACTGGCAGTGTCACTTGGATTTCAGGAAGCTCATCAAGATCTTCTGGAGCCCAGTGATCAAGGTGCGTACCCGCTTGGTCTTCACGACGTGTTGTTGAACCGAAGAATTGGAAGTGTACTGGCTGACCAATCACGAGGCCAAACTCTTGGCTAGGAACTTGAACGCTTGAACCTTCTTCCATGCCAAATGGTGCAACACACAAAGCTTCCATCGGAGGAGCCATACCTGGGATAGCTGGCATCGCACTTTCAATTCCTACGTAGTAAGAAGAAGCGATACCACCGCGGATACGAACGCCTTGACCACGACGTACTGCGCCGTAGTAAGAAGCGCCACTTGCAACTGCTAGATCTAGATCTAGGCCTGAAAGCTGTTTAGCGAATTCTGCGTCTGCGTTAATCAACCATTCATTGATCGTGTCTGATAGACGGTCAGCAAGTAGATTAGATTTTAGAACACCACCATTGAACAATACCGCTGTTGGTTTGATGAAGTCTGCCGCTTGCGCTTCTGACCCTTGCGCTTCTGTACCGGGCATACCGGGCATGTTTGCAAACGGGTTGAAATCTTGTTGAGCGGTTTCACTATTTCCAGAAAGCGCGTTCGCTTGCTTAGAAAGGAATGCAGCAATGTGACGAGTAATACCTGCGTCTTGAGCGTAAGGCAGACCCATTTGAGTCAGTGCGCCACGCGTCTTTTGTACTGGGTGATCAGTCACCGCTACTTTCGGGAAGAAGCCATCAACCAATGTTTGTTGTACTTCTTGCTGAGTCAGATCTGTTTTCAGTGTTGCGCCCAGTAGTTTAGAACCGCGGCTAGGTACAACGATTGGCACTGATTGCAACTCAGCATCATTAAGCAATGCTTCTTTCGCATCACGACACGCGTGAGTCATCGCTTGAACCTGCCAAGGAGCCAGTTCTTTGCCTTCTTGAGCCAGTTTCATCTTCAGACGGTAAGCCAGAGCTAAGTCCATGTTGTCGCCGCCCAGTAGGATATGTTCACCTACAGCGATACGGTTCAGGCTTAAGTTGCCTTCATCTTGTGTGACTTCAACTAACGAAAGGTCAGTCGTACCACCGCCGATATCGACAACAAGAACGATGTCACCAACGTTCACTTCATCACGCCACGTGTCGTTGCTGTTATCAATCCAGCTGTAAAGAGCCGCTTGTGGCTCTTCTAGAAGCGTTAGGTGAGTAAAACCAACATTACGCGCAGCTTCAGCCGTTAGGTCACGAGCCGCAGGATCAAACGAAGCAGGAACCGTGATCGTTACATCTTGGTCTGCCAGTTTGTGTTCTGGGTTAGCGTGGTTCCAAGCATCTTTAAGGTGCTCAAGGTACAACTCAGTTGTCTTAAGCGGAGATACCTTTTCAACTTCTTCAGGGCTGCCTGCAGGAAGGAACGCATCGCGACGGTTAACACCACCGTGGCATAACCAAGATTTTGCACTTGCTACCAAACGGATTGGGGTTTTAGAACCAAGGTTACGAGCAATCGCACCGACTAGCGCTTTTGGCTCAGAAGACCAAGGAAGAACGCGAGAGCCCGCATTCATTTCATGTTCGTGCGGCTGGTATAGGAACGAGCCAAGTTGGCTGCGAGTTTCTACTGTACCTGGTGCCGTTAGCTGAGGGATTTGCATCACCTCTACACGAGCATCTTCATTGGTTGTGTCGATGTAAGACAAAACGCAGTGTGTGGTACCTAAATCGATACCAATACTGAACTTAGGCGCTTGATGTTGCTCTTGAGAAGATAGCTCTTGAGCTGAATGACTTTGGTGTTCCATTA
Organism: Vibrio sp. QJM3NY_27; assembly: GCF_057785955.1. Classification (NCBI taxonomy): domain Bacteria; kingdom Pseudomonadati; phylum Pseudomonadota; class Gammaproteobacteria; order Vibrionales; family Vibrionaceae; genus Vibrio; species Vibrio sp. QJM3NY_27. Next base: position 1,428,786 of record NZ_CM173511.1, read on the forward strand.
TAGCTCCACCTCTGCCGGTGCAATCACAGACGCATCGTAGTTCTCAGCAAGCTTAGGCAGGTTCATGTCAGTTGCTTTCCAACCTTTGTGAACCAATGTGCCATTGAACGGTGCGTTACCCGTTACGTTGCCTGTTAGGCGAATTTCTTGAGGGTTGAAACCTTCAGCAATAGTGATACGTGTTTCTTCATCTTCAGTGCGGATGTGAGAAAGCGTTACGTAATCAGCTAATACTTTTTGACCGCCAGTGTGAATAACACGAGCAGCTGCGCCAACTTCTTCATCAGAGAATGACGCTAGGTCTTCTTTTAGGAAGTCAATTAAACGAGCTTCTTGCTGCATGATAGACAGTAGCTGCATTGCAGAATCTGTTGGTGCTGTTGCCAGCTTAGATTCAACTTCTACTACTTTTTCGATCACACGTTCAACTTCAACAACTTTCTCTACTTCGACAATTTTCTCAACTGGCTTTTCAACTTCAACGATCTTTTCTACTGGTTTTTCTACGACTTTCTCAACCACTTTGGTTTTACGAGAAACGGCAATTAGCAGTAGTAAAACGCTTGATGCCGTTAGGCCTGCGTGAAGCATATCAAACGTTTGTGGGATTAGGTTCAAATCAACGATCATAGTGATTTCTCTTTAAAATTGATTTAACGGTATATTCGTCGGTTTAAAGGAATATACAGGTTGGAAAGAAACTCAGTCGCATAAGGCCGAAATGGTCACTTTCAAGCTATAAATATGGGTGGATACTAGCATATTCAAGGCTTAAGGGCTTTATTTAATGTTTTCAATAAACTGGCTTTTTGGTGAGTTAGCTTGAAAGTTAATCGAGATTTGTTGGTTTATTAGCCGCAAATGTCCATGGGTTGTAAATAGTGTTAGTTTTATCCCATTGTGAGAGTCAAAGATAAATAGAGCCTAGCATTCCGGCAGTGTATACTTTCGACTCAAAATAACATCATATGGGAAGCTGTATGCCCCACACTACCGACCCTATAACAGGGTTGAAGAAACGAACTTTGCCGTTAGTTGTCTTTTTTGCCACATTTTTGATGACGGTGTTGTGTTTTGTTTTGGTTGCGTTGAATCAAAATAGGTCTTTGAATGAGAATCTAGATAGCTTTGCACAGCATCAAACGCTCAGTTTAAAAGCGTTTATTGATAACGATGTTGCTTATATCGGTTCCGGTGCAAATTTTTTCTATTCTAATGATGTCGATAGTCGGGATCGATTTGATCGTTTTGCTCAGCAAACGATTAACGGTTCGAAAAGCCTGATCGGATTGCAGTGGATGCAAAAAGTAGCGGTAGAAGATCTTGCCGAGCACACCGCCAAAATGAAAGCTCAATACCCATCCTATAGAATGTTTACTATCCCTAAACATGGGCCAAAAACTTATGGTTATATCTTGGATGGCGAGCCCGTATTTATCGCGACAGATATATATCCGAATGATCCAGTGAACAACGGTGTTTTGGGTTTTTACTCTTCTCGTGAGCGGTTTAATCTGATCATTGATAACATTAAAAAAACACGTGAAGCGAATATTTCAGACAAAGTTCGTCTATTGCAAGATGGTTTAGACAGCAATACACCTAAGAGCGGAATGTTGGTTTACCACCCTGTGTTTGATGGTCAAACTGACAATTTGTTAGGGGTTGTGATTGGTGTTGTTCGTACCACATACTATTTTGAGAAACTTCTGGCATCTACTGTCGGCGATATGGACGTTTATGTGCGTGTTACCGATAGCGGTTTTGAAGCTGAAGATGCCCCGATAATGTTCGAAACCAATGGTTATGAAGCGGTAACTGGGCAGCACATTACAAAGACGATTACATTAACTAATCGTGAATGGATCATCGACTTCAAGATAGATGCATGTATTTCATTTAATGGTTACTTAGTGTTGGCGGGAATCGGCATAGTTGGTACTACTATCTCGTTACTGCTTGCTTATATTGTGAACCTGCAAATTCGAGAGAAAGAGCGCTTGTATCGAATGATTGATGAAAGAACAGAAGAACTTCGCTTTCTTGCCAATCATGACAGTTTAACGGAAATTTATAATCGCCGAGCTTTTAATAAGATGCTTGGTCAATCGATACAAAGCGATAAGCCGTTTAGCTTAATAGTGTTTGATGTTGATAAGTTTAAAGAGATCAATGATAAGTTTGGGCACCCAGCCGGTGATGCGTTACTTATCCATGTGATTAAGGTTATCTCAGTGAGCTTGAAGTCTGGAGATAACCTATTTCGGATGGGAGGGGATGAGTTCGGTATCATTTCGAGCATCACTGAACATGACTCATTGTCTCGCTATTTAGAATGTATTTTGGAGACGGTGAGTGAGTCTCATTGCGAGCATTCTGGCCAGCTATTGAGTTGTACTCTAAGCATCGGGGCTACCATCCGCACTAATGAAGACATTGAAGCGCTCCTTCAAAAAACTGACAGCATGTTATACCTAAGTAAGTCAAATGGCCGAAATCGAGTCACAATTGCAGGCTAAATGAGCACTTGATGCAACTGGGGTCGAGTTCTTTATTAGGCTCATGTACAATTTCACGAAATTTTTGACGAGAGAATTAGGCGACGTATGAATCACAATCGAGTGGTGTGTTTCGATTTGGAAATGTGCTGTTGGAGCGAAGACGGTGTAGGAACAACAGGGGAGATCATTGAAATTGGTCTTGCTGAGATCGATCTTGTATCTGGAACCATCGTGAAGCGCGCGCAATATTACGTTAAGCCCGAAAAAGACGAAGTCTCTCTATTCTGCGCCGAGTTAACGGGTATTACACCTCGTAAAATCGAAAAACAGGGTCGCCCATTAGAGTCTGTTATCAAGTCGATGATTAAGAACTTCGGTGGCCCAAAGAAAATCTATGCAGCGTGGGGACGTGACGACCTTATCTTACACAAAGAGTGTATTGAGAAAGGCATCGAACCGCCATTTAGCGAGTTCTTGAACATCGCCACACTTTATCGAGTTCAGAATCGATTGAAAGAGAAACGTATTGGTCACCGTGCTGCTCAAGAAGCGAAAAACATTGAGTGGGAAGGTCGTCAGCACTCTGGTTATGTTGACGCTTATAACTTGGCAAAGCTTGCGCTGACGATGTTGTGATCGTTTGTATTTCAGAGAGGCGCTTGGTTAAATACTGAAAGGTTAAACACTTAAAGTTAGCCTGAATCTTGTGAGTTATTAAAATGAAGAGCCACCTACTTATTAGGTGGTTTTTTTGTGCCTGTTATTTGAGGGTAATGACGATGCAAATTGAGGGCAATGACTATTCACGTTGAGATCAATGAATATTCACGTTAAGGGCAATGACTACTCACGTTGAGGGTAATGACTACTCACGTTGAGGGTAATGACTACTCACGTTGAGGGTAATGACTACTCACGTTGAGGGCAATGACTATTCCAAGAAATCTAATTTCAACAAGTGGTTTATCAATAGTGAATGGCTACATCGCTTATTTTACGAGTGAATAATATTCGTTTGAAATTTAGCTTTTTAATTAATATTAAATCGCAGGTTTCGACCTTGATTGGATAGAGCTAGGTGGTAGCGTTAGCTCACCCAAAACAAGGAGAATAGGATGAAGAACATTATTAAGTATGGATTGGCACTGGGGGCGCTAAGCGTAAGTGCGTTGGTCTCGGCACAACCCGTTGTATTGATAAACACTTTTTCAGTCGAGCCAGTCCATGAAGCCGCTACGTTAACGTATTGGGAAGATGCGCGAGACGTATTGGTGAAGCAACCAGGATATATCTCTACCAAATTGCACCGCTCTTTAAGCTCGGATGCGACATACCGTTTTATTAATGTTGCAGAGTGGGAAAGCAAAAAGCATTTCCATGATGCGATACAGGCGATGAGAAAAGAATTACCACCTTTAACAATTGAAGGGGTTTCTGCTGACCCTAACTTGTATGAAATTATTCGCGACTAATTAGGAAGCCACCACAATGAAAACAACTCTAGGAACCTTTTTAGCTATTTTTAGCTTTCTATTTTCAGCTATTCTTTTTTCAACCCATGCCCATGCAGCGGCATACGGCGTGTCAGTCGCTTGGAAAACCGATGACGCCCAAGCCGTATTTGAAGCAATGCCTCATCAGAAAAAAGCATTTGCCAACCTGATTGATGCGGGCTTGGTCCATGATATGTTCGTATCACAAAGCTTTATTGGGGATAAAAAGTTTCCGATGATTAAGTTTGTGATTGAAGCGGACAGTGAGCAGCACGTTAGAGACTTGATTGGTAACTTACCATTCCAATTTAAAGAGCTTGTAGAGGTGACTGAAATCCGAGACATCGGTAATAAGTGGTTAAACACGGACGTCGCTTTCACAAACTACGCAGTAGAACTCGCTTGGAAAGAGCCTGAGAATCAATTCATTGTCGATGAGGTTATTAGCAAAGATTTACAAATGGTTGTCGATTGGAGTGCTCAAGGTGTGATTACGTCTGCTTATTTAAAACATCAAGAAATAGCAGAAGAGAAGCCAAACCAAAAAGCGATGATCAGGCCTGTCTATTCAATGGCAATATTGGCTAAAAACGAAGAGCAAGCGCGCGAAATTGCCAATCAGTTGAATGCAGTAAAGTTAGGCTTCGCTGAAGTTATGGTCAGTGAACTTGGATTCAAACTGGAACTCTAATTTCACTAGAACAGAATTGTGACCTCGTTTTCAGATTGCGTGACGACGAGGTTTTAATATAGGGCATGACCAGTTTAGAGTTAAACCTTGGCTATGTTCAAAGGTGAGTTAGTTTACGTGACTGACTCACCTTGTTGTTATTTTATATTGTTACTCACTGAGCTTATATTGTTACTCGCTGAGCTTATATTTGGCTTAATTATTGGCTAAACTTGTCACTACTCTTTTCTATGTATGGTTTGCTATTAGTTCGACCAAACAAACACTTTTTTGATGACCTTTTTATTTATGAACACCTCGCCGAAATGAACGCCAATAGCCAAGAAAAAATCACCTTAGACGCTTCGGGCATCGAGTTGATTAATAACACACTCATTGATTCGGAATCTGGTAAGCGGGTCACCTTATCCCCCTCAGAAGCTCTGATCCTTGAGCATCTAGTGAAGAACAGCCCAAAAGCCGTTGGTCGAGACTTTTTACTTGAGCATTGCTGGCCGGGCAGGGTTGTGACGGGCAGTTCACTTAATGTCGCGGTTAAGAACATTCGCACTGCATTAAATTCGTTTGAGTGTGATTGCAAAATCTTAACGGTTCAAAAGGAAGGGTACAGCTTCAATGGTTTGAAACAGGTAGGTAGTTATTTATCGATGCCAACATCTACCGCTGAAGCGCATGTTGAAGCTGCGTTTTCAGAGAAAGCCGCCATCGTTTCAGAGAAAAACATCATCGTTTCAGAGAAAGGTACCATCGTCGATGAATTGACATCAGCGACACCGTTTAAGCCTTCAGGCATGAACCAACAAGCTGGGCAATCAAAGCAACAGGATCCACAATCACGTCAGTTCAAGGCGAAGCACTTTATCGCTCGTCACCAATCTCGTATTGCCGGAATTGTAGTCAGCGCGCTTCTTCTCATGCTGTTTTATCAGTTTGCTTTTTTTATAGATAAGAGTGCCTACCGAGGTATGGATGTTTATCACGACAGTTTGAATTTTGATGAAGCCGTCATAAAAGAGCTGGATGCCGTGTCAGAGCTCGGTGTTGATTCGCTCTATCTGCATCGCATTGGCGTTGGGTGTCAAAATATCCAAGCCGTCGCCTTGATAAATGGACATTGGAAAGAGATAAGCCATCAGTTTAAAACTGTCTCTTGCGAAGGCGACAATAACAATGAGCGAGGGCAATAAGTATGAATCGTAAGTTTTGGATGCCTATCTTATTGACGCTTTTTGTGATTCTAAATGTAGGCTTAATCTCTGGGCTCGCAACCAAAAGTACCTATCGATTTTCTGCGGAATACCCGATGGTCGGTTGGGAGAGAATCTCGCTCCGATTGGAAAATGGTCGAGTCAAAATGCAGTACATTGGCTATGACATGGATGGGAATGTCGCTCAAACTAAGCAGATGTTTGGTGTGTTCTTGCGCTGGGGGAATCATTACTACCTTTATCAATTAGACCAGGATCAGGCTCAAGATAAGCAGACATTCAATATCAAGCACTTATACATTCAACAAACGCAAGGCAAGCGCAGTGTGTTGGTATCAAATCAGCGTGGCCTTTATGTCACTAAGAAGGGCACGCCGTTAGAGCTCAAAGGCATCATGCATGGCGATCGCTTACGCTAATACAGAGGCTTAATGCTAGTAGAGAGCCTTTGGTTAGCTTTTACCGAGTACGTTCAGCTTAGTCTTGATAAAGTCACTGTGGTCAACGTAGAGCAGCTCTGCTGTTTTACGGATCACAGAGTCTTCGATAGGGTCAATTTCTCCGTCGGCATGCGCCACTTCCCACATCGCTTTGATTAAGTCGATTCGCACTGGCTGAGACAGGTCTCTGAGTTGCGATGTAAAGTCATACAGCGAGACTGATTGCTCTACTTTTGGTTCTGCTTGCGCTAGCAGTACTTTTGCTTGCTCTTCATCTAAACCCAGCAAACGTTGCAGGAGCTGTAGCTTAGCGACTCTTTCTGATTCATTGATCTGATGGTCGGCTCCCGCGACTTCACACAATAAACTCGCAATGGCGACATTAGGTGATGCGCCTTGGTTTTTGCTTAGGTCCTGGCCTTCAATCAATTGTTTAAACATTGATGTGAGAGAATTGAACATAACGAGCTCCAGTTAAAATTTGTATCGGGTTCCGTAACGCTGATAGCTATCAACTATAATTACAACTATTGGGTCTACAGAGTGTGATCGCAAGCGTCTTTACTGAAAACTGACATTACGGATAGGCGAGCGATAAGGAGCACTTTATCAATCTGGCTCTGGGAAACGGGTAATTTTACCATCACCACTGAGTGTCGTGATCGACTGTGGTTTACCATCCCCATCTAGCCTTAATTCCCCAATCGCACTGCGGTTTGAAAGGCGATAGAAGGTCTGATTATCAGGGCTTCGCTTTTCTATCTTCAAGCGCTTACGCTTGGTGAAATAGTTCAAAACTGAGCGAGGGCTGTATAATAGGCGGTCCCACACATCGCAGAATTTAAGCAGTGAAGCAGGGAACTGATTTTTAATGCCACTGCAGGTAATTTGATAGATGTTCGGGCTGTTGCGACGATACCTAAGCTTGATGTCATAAGCGAAGGAGTAGTGAACGTCACCAGACAGTACCACGAAGTTGGTCGGTGTTTTGGTATGGGTGAAGATACTGATCAGCGTATTGGCACTGCCCGGATGTGCCATCCAGTTTTCAGCGTCAATCACTAATGGCTTGCCGATTGTGGTCGCCATCTTTTGCAGTGTTTCAATAAACTTCACGCCAAACATCGGTGCAGCAGAAACGATCACTACTTTATCTTGATGTAATAACTGGTGCTGAAACTCAATCAAGGCTTCCCAGTCCATTAAACCTGAAGGTTTATTCATGCGCGACTCGGAACGCCAACGACGTGTTCGAGTATCCAACACAATGACTTTGGGTGAGGTATCTATTGTGTAATGCCACTCTTCAAAGCGACTTAACATCTCAATGAAGGCTTGATGCTTGTCTGGCTCGATATTGCTAACAGAGTGAGTAGTATTGCTATCATCGGCTTCATTATGCGCTTGTTTAGTAATGCGCGGTTGATCGACAAAAAGCTGTTTTGCTTGCTCGATAAACGTTTCGTCGAAACTCTCCGGTTTGTTACCCCAACCCTGACACATCCAGTAGGCCGCGAGGCCGTTACCAATGACTTGAGTTGCGAACTGGTTTTGGTCGACGGCATGTTCCCAGCCTACGGTAAGGTTCCAATCATCAGTCACATCGTGATCGTCGAAGATCATGTACGTTGGAATATGCGCGAACAGACGTTGCACTTGCGGCAAGCCAGCAATGAAATCATCCATGATGACGTTTTCATCACGCCACTGTTGCTGCTCTGTCGGTGTTAATTGGCGTCCACCTTGCGTGAAGTTATTCTCAATCAAACGCTCTCGATTGACGCATTGCCACAGTGTCGGAGACCAAACCAACAAGTACATCGCGATAAACTCAGACAGCGTGACCAAGTGGTTCTCACAATCGGTCGAGCTAAAGATAGGAATCCCGCGTTTAGGGAATAGCTTATCGAGCAGCGAATCCGAAGTGTTGTGGTGTGGCAGTAGGTGATGGCGCTGATAGAGGTGATACTCACTGTTATACAGCGCGTCACTGCTGTTGATTTGCTTAATTTGCGAGTCAGTCGGTAAGCTCTCACCAACAAGGCCAAGCAGTTGAATCACTTGCTGAATAGCATCAAGTGTTGGGCCTGCCACATGATCAGCGTAGATCTGATCGCCGCTCATCATCAGCATGTCGGGTCTTTCAGCGACGGTTTGCTCGGCTACCTTGTTATCAGCCGCGACTAGGCTGTCTTTGCTTGGGTGATGAGGGTTACGGCAAGAGCCATGAAGAATGTAATCAGCCGATGTAGATATTTTAAACTCAACGCGAGATTTACCGTTGTAAACAAGGTGAGGGGCGAGCTCTTTTAGTGAACCTGACTCTGTGTGAATGTCATATTCAAGAGGCGTATTAGTCGGGAATTCACCTTGTAAGCGAATTAGCGTTACCCACGCATGCGTACCGATTTGAATCGAATCATGCTCTTCAAGCGATGAGGTGTAAAACGGTTGGTCTTGTTTTGGTTCTGAATGCTCTTTTTCGTTCGAAAAGCCTGTTTCTCGACTATGCTCAGTTTCACGAATATAAATATCAGCCCGGCCAACAAGAGGCGAGCTGGTGGCTAACCAAAGTACCACTTCAGTTGCGGTGGTTTTTCTTAAAATCGGACCTGCAAGCAAAAAGGGAAGTGGAGATGTCGTCGAGCGTTTCAATGCGGTTCCTAAATCGGTGGAGTTAGTCATCGAGTTTGGTTATTTCGAGTTCTTTTGTTTCGATCTCGGTGTTTTCAAGCTCTTTGGTTGCGAGTTCAGTGCTTTCGAGATGGGCTATTTCGAATTCGACTGCTTCAAGCTCTGTCGTTTCAGCTTTTGCTGTTTCCTGCTCTGCCATCTCAGCTTCAGTTGTTTCAAGAACTTCGATAACTTCCGAGCTAGAAAGTTCATGACCCATTAGAAATATTGCCAATAGGGCATCGGCTTTGGTCTTGGTATCGGAAGGCTCGTCTAACAACAGTTCGAGCTTTTCTCGAATCATAGCAATCTCGTGCTCAACAAAGCCACGGCCTTCTTCATCCCCTTGATTGTCTTCAGGGGCATTATCGAATTCAAGAAATAGCATGTCGCCGTCTAGGTTGGTATCCACCAAACGCTCAGGCAGCCATGCCTCACCCACAACAATATCTGGATCGGAATCTTTGGGTAACTGATCTATAATGTTTTGTAATTCGGAGACTTTCACAATACTTTCATTTAACCGAGAATATTCTACATTGTAACGGTCAATGCCGATCTAACCTAAAAATAGTTAGCCATCATGGTTAATAAATGTCTATTCAGTAACACAATATTTATTACAAAGAGTAATTACATAAGAATGAAGCTCAAATATTTACCGACTCTCACTTCAACTGGAGTGGCTTTACTAAGTAGCGCTTTCCTAAGTGCTAATGCGTGGGCTGCTGAAGAACAAGAGTGGGGCATCGCTGCAATGTTCCGTACTGCAAGCATCCCTTATGACACGTCTGGTGGTGACCAATCGGTTAACTCATTCGTACCGATGCTGTTTTTCAAGAACGACTATGTGTTCATTGATGGTACCGAGATGGGTGCTTATCTTTATCAAACAGATGACGAAAAATGGTCTTTTAATGCTATTTCTCGCATGCGTTTTATTGATATCCCAGCTTCTGAGCAGAACGCAATTGAAGGCGATACTGCGGACTTCGGTGCTCAACTGACCTACCAACTTGATGGTCCTTGGTCTGTCGAGACGGAATTAATGAGCGACAGTGAATTCAACCTCCACGGTAACTTACGTGCGAAAGCCAAGTATGAAACCGGAGATTGGGAGTTTTACCCGAGCGCGACGCTACGTTATAAAAGTGCTGACTTCAACAGTGAATATTACTCAGCGTCTAATGAAACCATTGGTGCAGGTGTAGATCTGAATGTCGGTGTTGAAGCGCGTTACCATGTGGTTTCGAATTTATACTTATTGGGGTCAACCAGTGTGACTCGATTAGACGATAATGCCTACGATTCGTCGATAGTCGAAGACCGCTATCAAGGTGAGTTGTACCTTGGCTTTGGTTTCTTTAACGACAAAGAGAAAGCGCCGAAACCTAAGCTGAGCAATGCGCCGTATTTACGTGTCGCACACGGCTGGGCTACGCCATCCAATATTGGCGACATCATGAAGTTCAATAGAGAGAAAGACGAATACAACAACCAGTTGACCTCGTTCTTCTATGGCCACCCGTTAACCGATGAGATCTTCGGCTTTCCATTGGACATCTACCTAACGCCAGGTATCGCGCATCATTGGAGTTCAGAGGTTCAATCAAGCAGCACTGAATACATCATCGCAATCAAAGCGTACTACACCTTTGATTGGCCAACTCAGTGGCGTGTTGGTGTGGCAGAGGGTATGTCTTACATCGATTCGATTACCTATATCGAAGGCTCTGAGATGGACCGTAAAGGTTACACAGCAAGCCATCTGTTGAATTACTTAGACTTCTCATTCGATGTAAACGTCGGCGACTTGATTGGTAAGAATGACTTGAACAATTTATGGTTCGGTTACTCATTGCATCACCGTTCTGCAATCTTTGAAAATGCCTCTCAGTTTGGGCGTATCAAAGGCGGCAGTAACTACAACACGGTTTACTTCCAGTACGAGTTCTAAGTGCAGTTTGTAACGGTGGCTTTTAGCCGTAGTTTACAAAGAACGACTTACACTTGACCTTGCTTTCATAGCTTCTGCTAGTGTTAGCGTGAATAATCAGCCTGATAGCGAAAGGTTTTCCCTTTGTTGTCAGGCTTTTTTGTTTGAGACTTGTGATATAATCGCGCGAGTTTAATAAGTACAAGAATAGGACACGCTTTGACTTCGTCTCCGGAAAAAGCAGACAACAACAAGAATGCAGCACAGCCGAGTTCTCCAAAGAACGAAGCGAAATCGAACAAACCTGCATCGAACCGACCTGCTAAGCAACTAAAAGCTAAACAGCCAAAAGCTAATCAACTAAAAGCTACACCTGCTGATCATTCAGCAGCCCATACTAAAACATCTCAGAATAGCCCAGCTTCTCTTCGTAAAGCGCTCAACGAATGTATGATGCGCGATCGCTTCCGTCTGAGTAAGCGAATTGCTGGTGCGAGTAGAATTAAAAACGAACAATCCAAGAACGTTGTCTTCGATGAGATTGCGTTAGACATTGCCAAGTCTATGATGACGGCAAATCAGCGTGCCTCGCACAAACCAACTATCGAATACCCAGAGATTCTTCCTGTTAGCCAAAAGCGCGATGATATTGCGAAAGCCATTGCTGAAAACCAAGTGGTTATCGTAGCGGGTGAAACGGGTTCGGGTAAAACCACTCAGTTACCAAAGATTTGTTCTGAGCTTGGCCGTGGCCGCATGGGCTTAATTGGCCACACTCAGCCTCGTCGTCTTGCGGCACGTTCAGTTGCCAACCGCATTGCGGAAGAGATGGAAACACAGTTGGGTGATTTTGTTGGTTATAAGGTTCGTTTTAACGACCAAATATCTGATAACACGCAAATCAAATTGATGACCGACGGTATTCTACTGGCGGAAATTCAGCATGACCGCTTCTTAAGCCAATACGACACCATCATTATCGATGAAGCCCACGAACGTAGCCTGAACATTGACTTCATCATGGGTTACTTGAGAGAGCTTCTGCCAAAGCGTCCTGATCTTAAAGTTATCATTACATCAGCGACCATCGATCCTGAGCGTTTCTCGAAGCACTTTAACAATGCGCCGATTATTGAAGTATCAGGTCGTACTTACCCAGTTGATACACGTTACCGCCCACTAGGTGGTGATGAAAGTGATTCAGATCGTGACCAAATCGAAGGTATATTTGAAGCGGTAGATGAGCTGTGTGATGAAGGGCAAGGCGATATCTTGATCTTCATGAACGGTGAACGTGAAATTCGTGACACTGCCGATTCTTTAAGTAAACGTAACCTGCGTGATACTGAGATTGTTCCGCTGTACGCGCGTCTATCGGCGGGTGAGCAGAACCGTATCTTCCAGTCTCACACTGGTCGACGCATCGTTCTGGCGACCAACGTGGCAGAAACCTCGTTAACCGTTCCGGGCATCAAGTATGTCATCGACCCGGGTACGGCGCGTATTAGTCGTTACAGTTACCGTACTAAGGTACAACGCCTACCGATCGAGCCAGTGTCTCAAGCGAGTGCTAACCAGCGTAAAGGCCGTTGTGGTCGTGTTGCTGAAGGTATCTGTATTCGTCTGTACTCTGAGGAAGATTTCGAATCACGCCCAGAGTTTACTGACCCAGAGATTCTTCGTACTAACCTAGCATCGGTTATCCTTCAGATGACTGCGCTAGGCTTAGGCGACATTCAAGCATTCCCGTTTGTTGAAGCGCCAGATAAACGTAACATTCAAGATGGTGTAAGGCTGCTTGAAGAGTTGGGTGCGATCGCGACAGTCGAACCGTCTGCGAACAAAAACAAGAATCATGGCGACGACAAGAAGAAGCTAACCGCGATTGGTCGCAAGCTCGCTAAGCTGCCGATTGATCCACGTTTAGCGCGTATGGTGATTGAAGCGCCAAGCAACCGCTGTCTGCACGAAGTGATGGTGATTGCTTCTGCGTTGTCTATTCAGGATCCGCGTGAGCGCCCATCAGACAAACAACAATCGTCTGACGATAAGCACAAACGCTTCTTCGATAAAGAGTCAGATTTCATCACGTTTGTGAACCTTTGGGATTACGTTAAGCAGCAACAAAAAGAGCTGTCGAGTAACCAGTTCCGCAAACAGTGTAAGCAAGATTACCTGAACTATTTACGTATCCGTGAATGGCAAGATGTGTATTTCCAAATTCACCAAGCGATGCGTGAATTGGATACCAAGCTGAATACAGAACCGGGCAGTTACGACGGCATTCACATGTCTTTGTTATCTGGCTTGCTTTCGCACATCGGTATGAAAGACCAAGAGAAGAATGAATATCAAGGTGCTCGTAATGCGCGCTTCCATATCTTCCCTGCGTCTGGCTTATTTAAGAAACAGCCTAAGTGGATTATGTCTGCTGAGCTGGTGGAAACCTCAAAACTTTGGGGTCGTGTTATCGCCAAGATTCAGCCTGAATGGATTGAACCACTAGCAAAACACCTGATTAAGCGCAGCTACAGCGAACCACATTGGTCGAAGAAGCAAGCGGCAGTAATGGCACACGAAAAAGTGATGCTTTACGGAATCCCAATCATCCCGAAACGTTTAGTGAACTACGGTGCGATTGATGCCACTGTCAGCCGTGAATTGTTCGTGCGCAGCGCTTTGGTTGAAGGTGAGTGGGAAACCAAACATGCCTTCTTCAAGCAGAACCGTAAGCTACTGCAAGAAGTAGAAGAGCTAGAACATAAATCGCGTCGTCGTGACATCTTGATCGATGATGATGAACTGTTCGACTTTTATGACCAACGTGTTGGCGAAGAGGCTGTTTCAGGCCGTCACTTCGATACATGGTGGAAGCAAACCAGCCAGAAAACACCAGAGCTGCTTAACTTCGAAAAGTCGATGCTGTTCCGCGGTGATGCAAGCCACGTTACTGACTTGGATTATCCGAACTTCTGGCACCAAAATGGTATCAAGCTGAAGCTGAGCTACCAATTTGAGCCGGGCGACGACAACGATGGTGTAACGGTCCATATCCCGCTGCCTATCTTGAACCAGATTGACCAAAACGGTTTTGATTGGCAGATCCCAGGCCTACGTCAGGAACTGGTAATTAGCCTAATCAAGTCGTTACCTAAAACGCTACGCCGTAACTTTGTGCCTGCGCCAAACTACGCTGATGCGTTCTTGGCTCGTGTGACACCACTTGAAGCACCGTTGTTGGATTCTCTTGAAAAAGAGCTGCGCCGCATGACAGGTGTGGAAGTAGTACGTGATGACTGGAAGTTAGACCAGATTCCAGAGCACTTGAAGGTAACATTCCGCGCTGTAGATCATCGCAAGCGTAAGCTTAAAGAACAGAAAGACTTGCATGAATTGAAAGAGAGCCTAAAAGACAAGGTTCAAGAAACGCTTTCTAAAGTGGCAGACGATGACATCGAACAGCAAAACCTGCATACGTGGAGCTTTGGTGAGTTACCAAAAGTCTACCAACAGAAGCGTGGCGGCTACGATGTTAAAGCCTTCCCAGCGCTGGTGGATTCTAAAGACAGCGTAGAGATCAAATTGTTCGAAACCGAGCAAGAGCAGATCTCGGCAATGAAATCGGGTCAGCGTCGTTTAATCCTGTTGAACGTGCCATCGCCGATCAAATATTTGCACTCTAACTTGCCGAACAAATCTAAGCTTGGCTTGTATTTCAACCCATACGGACAGGTACTCGATCTTATCGATGACTGTATCGCTTGTGGTATTGATAAGCTGATTGAAGAGAAGGGCGGTTTAGTTTGGGAGCCAGAGCAGTTTGAAGCACTGAAAGAACACGTACGTGCTGAGCTTGGTGACAGCGTAGTTGAGATTGCTCAACAGGTTGAAACTATCTTAACCACGGCATTCAGCATCAGTAAGAAGCTCAAAGGACGTGTCGATCTTTCAATGGCATTCGCACTTTCTGACATAAAAGCTCAGGTAGAAGGTTTGATTTTTAAGGGGTTTGCCACAGAATGTGGGTGGAAACGCCTGCCGGATATTCTACGCTATATGAGAGCGATTGAACGCCGCATGGAAAAACTGCCGATTGACCCGAACAAAGATCGCTTGCATATGATCAAAGTTGAGTCAGTAATGAATGATTACAAAGAGCTGCTGAATAAAATCCCAAAAGGGATCGCGGTTCCTGAAAATGTAAAAGAGGTGCGTTGGATGGTAGAAGAGCTTCGTGTAAGCTTTTTCGCACAGCAGCTCGGAACGCCTTACCCAGTATCAGATAAGCGTGTTAAAAACGCGATTGATGCTTGCTAAGGAATAAAGCTAGACGCAATAGCAAGGTTTAGGTATAAATCTTGCTTATTGCATTACTAATTGAATAGTTATTACATACAGGGCGACTTGGTGGCAATTTATTACCACTCAAGGCCTGCCACTAGGACGAAAAAGGTCGAATATGAAAAAAACGTTATTAGCACTAGTATTGCTAGGTGCATCTTCAACAGCAATGGCTGATTCATGGTTATACGGTGGTGTTATGGGTGGTCAAAACTCATTTGCTGGTGAAGATGAAACGGCGATGGGCATCCACGTAGGTACAGGTATCCTTCCACTAATCGGTGTTGAAGCGGGTTACTGGGATCTTGGTTCTTTCGACAACGTTAGCTACGGTAACCGTGCTAAACAAGGTGTTGACGTAAGTACTGCTTACCTAGCAATCAAACCAAGTATCGACTTCGGTCCTCTTCACGTATATGCGAAGGGTGGTCTTCACTCTTACGAAGTGAAAGGCGATAGCTTCAAACAAGACGACGTTGATATCATGTACGGTGTAGGCGCTGAATACTTCATCTTTGGCCCACTATCTGTAGGCGCTAGCTACCAAAACTTCAAAATGAAAGATGACGACTCTGGCGTATTTACGCTAAACGCAACTATTCACCTACTGTAATTAATCAGTAAGGCGATCGTAAATAACGGTCGGATAGTCGTTAAAGAGTTCGTAAGAATTCAATAAAAAATGCCAGCTTGATAGCTGGCATTTTTGTATCTGTAGAATAGTAATGTCGCTGACTTAAGCGGTATAAGTTAAGCGAGCAGCGCTATTTCTTACTGTTTAGAATCTTCTGAATTCTTGGGTTAATCGCTTTGCCGTGTTGGCTCTCATACTCTTCGCGTTTCAAGTCGTTTAGGTTCTTCACTGAGTTAGCGGCAAGCAGGAACTGCGGCAATTCTGTTTCCAGCATACCTTTCTCATCTAAACGCTTTGCTTCCAAGTAGTATTTCTTAAACAGGCCATCGAGCTTGTTTTCAGCCGTGCGCTTCAAGTCGTACAGTTTGTTTTGGATAAGCCATTTTTCAATGTTGTTAACAGCTGCGCGCGACAACACACGAATACGGCTATCAAGCAGCTCTTCTTCAGTCAAAGAATCTTTAAGGATCCAAAGCTCACCCATTTGCGGAGGCCAACTGTTGCCAAGTTGAATACGCTCATGGCAGTGCATTAGCACACGGTTAAGGCCGTCTGAGTCAACAGAGTGGGCAAACTCAAGAAACTTACCGCTCGGTTCACTACCGTATTGGTATTCCCACTGAGTTTCGTACACGCTCAAGAAAGAACCGAACACATGGATACACCAATCGGTTAGCTCAAGCTCTGCTGGATCTTGATCAACAACAGGCACTTGTGGAGACGCACCAGAGCCCGCAGCGTTTGGTGTCGCTACTTTTACTTCTGTACTTTGTGCTTCAATCACTTCAGGTACGGTAGCGTCAGGTACAACAGGTGAAGCTGGCTCAGAAGGTTGGCTTTTTGCCTTTTTGAATGAGCTGCTGCCTGAAGCGTTCAGATGGGCTAAGCTTTTGTCTATACCCATTTCCTTGAGCTTGTCCTGCATTTCCTGAATATTGAGAGGTCTTCTGCTGTTGTTGTCTTTCATTTTGCTTCTCGTTAACTAGCCAGTACTGCAGCTTGGATTCAATCCGAGATAATGGCATTAATTCATTGGCTTTGGCTTTATACCAGAGGACAAATTTCTTCCATACTAAACTATGGTCACCGGTCAAACCGGAGAATTTAAACGCACGTTCTGCCCATGATGGTATCTCTTCTTCGTTGAGATCATGAGTAGAGACGGTGTTGCTGTTCATTGAGCCTCGACCTTGTGGGCGAGGGGCCTGCTGCATGTGTTGCATTGGTGCCGGAGCAGGCTGAAACTTAGGTGCAGGTGCAGGTGCAGGTGCAGTAGAGTAGACCGGAATACTATTGGTCGGTTGAACCTCAACGTGCGCCGTAGCTTGCTCTTGCTCAATGAGCATTTTGAAAACGTGAATCTCTTTCTTATCTCGATAGTCTACTTTCACCTTATCGAGGAAACCTTGGTCGACTAAACACTTAAGGCAGTCGGCTAAACCAAACGTAGAGAGAGCACAAAGCTGACCTGCCGTTTGCAGGCACACATTGGTGTAACCGAATTCATCAGCACCATCTGCAAGCATCAATAAAACCAGCTTTTCCGCTGGGCTAGAAGTATTCACTTGCCAAGCTAAATAAGAATATTTGGCGCTCAATATCGTGTTCTCAAAAAAGGTAAGTCGTTGTCACTATTGTAAGTCACCCCTTACCGAATTTATAGCAACTTAACAGAAAACGACATTAGTAAGCCAAATATTGACCATAAGGAGAGGTCTGCCCCAAAAAGTAAGCCTACACTCATTCATTCTAGGTCAGAAGGTGGCTAAAGATGGGGTTTACGCGCGCATTTTTCGGGTCTGATTCTGCACCAAGACTTAAAATAACGTGGTCTATTAACGTTAAGAATGAGCTTCTCACCTTTCGTGTTGTCCCATGAAAGCGCCTATCTTCTCTCTCTAGTGACTGCTGATGATTTCTCTATCTACTTACTGACATATTTATCCATCCATTCATAAGTTGTATTTAATTTATAAAACACCTTGATATGATCAATATTTGCGCTATTATGACGATAAGTCAGAAATGACGAAGCGTCATAAAATGGTTAACTACATGAATTTACTATTCGTGTTAATATATTGGACAGGAGCGTTTTAAATGCTGATTAAGCTTAGGTAATAGCTAAGCTCAAATACGGACTGAAAAATTATGTTTGGCTTTGGTTGTAAAGGCGATAAACAAAGTATCTTTGGTTGCAAGGCGGTGCTGTCTAAGAAGCAGCAATCCATAGCCGACCGAGAAGTAGAATTGATGTTGTTAGCAAAAGATCTGGTTCGAGAACAAGGGTTCGGAAACCTCACGATGGATAGGCTAACGGCGGCAAGCTCTTATTCTAAAGGTACGATATACAATCACTTTTGCAGCAAAGAAGACGTGGTTTTAGCGTTATGTATTCATTCTCTTAAGTCTGAGGCACTGTTGTTTGCTCGTTCTGGAGAGTTTGAAGGCAACTCACGCGAAAAGATTGTCGCATTGCACGTTGCGTACCGAGTTTATGCTCGTATGGAACCGGTATTATCAACTTGCGCGATTATGGCGAAAAGCCCATGGGTACTAGAGAAAGCCTCCAGTGCACGCGTGGCCGAGATGAATCAATTAGAAGAAATCGTTATCGAACAAGCGGATCTGCTCGTCAATCAAGCAGTAGAAGCCGGTGACCTAAAGTTCTCTTCTGGCGTGGGTTCAGATGCCATCGTATTCGCCAACTGGTCAATCGCATTTGGTTCAAATGCTTTGTCTCAGAATGCTTCAAACAGTCATTGTATCAAGCGGTTACAAGACCCGTATTCAGTATTACATAACGCGAACATGATTTTAGACGGCCTCAACTGGCAGCCCCTTTCGAGTGATTGGGATTACCGTAAAACCTGGCGCCGTGTAGAACAAGAACTGTTCAGTGAAGAAGTCGCTTACTTAGAGTCAGTAGGTCGATAAGCTTCAACTAAACCCACCTATGTGGGTTTATTAATAACCATTAGTGACGATTCGTCATAAACTTAAGTTTAGCCTAGTGTAGTTTTGGTTTTCTTGAATATATGACTAAGAATTGTGTTTTTGTCAGCTTCGGCTGGCTTTTTAAGACACAACTATGACGAATCGTCACAAATGGAGACTGTGATGGAACATGACAGCCAGAAGCCCGCTTTCGATCACCAAAATCGAGATAACCGTAATGTCGATAGCGTAAACGGGGATCTAAATAACAGTTGGCACTCAATACCGACCAAGCGTTCGTTTATCGTTCTGCTGGTGGTTTTTTCAATCATCATGCTCTCTGCATTAGGGGCAAAGAACCTCTACTTTAGAGGGGATTACAACATCTTCTTCGAAGGCACCAACAAACAGTTGATGGCGTTCGATGAAATTCAAACTACCTTTGCGAAAACCGACAACCTTGCGATTGTTGTCGCACCTGAAGGCGGCAATGTCTTCACTCCAGAAACCCTCACCTTAATTCAAAACCTCACGGTCGATGCGTGGCAGATCCCGTACTCAAGCCGTGTCGATTCGCTGGCCAATTATCAGCATACCGAAGCCGTTGAAGACGACTTGTTAGTGGAAGATTTGCTGTACGAAGAATACGAGCACACACCAGAGCGGATCGCTAAAGTAAAACAGATCGCCCTCAACGAACCACTGCTTAAGAATGCATTGGTATCGGCTTCTGGTGACGTGACCATTGTCAACGTGACGGTGCAATTGCCCGAAGTGGACAAAACGGCGGAAGTGCAAGAAGTCATTGCGGCCATCAACGCCATGATTGACCGCTATGAAGCACAATATCCTAATGTCGAATTCCACAAGGCGGGCATCATTGCCATGAATAACGCCTTTATGACCTCGGCTCAAGAAGACAGCTCAACACTGGTGCCGTTAATGCTGTTAGTGGTGTTGGTGTTCCTGACCTTTATGCTGCGCTCGTTCTTTAGCGTGCTTGCTACCTTAGTTGTGATTATTTCTTCGATTGTCGCGACCATGGGTTTATCTGGCTGGGCAGGGATGTTCCTCAGCACCGCAACGGTTAACGTGCCAACCTTGGTTTTAACCCTTGCTGTTGCCGATTGTGTTCACGTGATTGTGACCATGAGACAAGCGATGCAACGCGGTATGGAGAAAGCCCAAGCCATTCAATACAGTATCAAGCTTAATGCGATGCCGATTTTGATTACTTCTGTCACCACCGCGATTGGCTTCTTGATGATGAACATGTCGGATTCTCCAGTATTGCGAGACTTCGGTAACTTGTCGGCATTGGGCGTTATCATCGCGTGTTTCCTATCCGTGACTATGCTTCCTGCGCTGCTAAAGCTCTTGCCAGTGAAGACCTTGCCAGCGAATGATGCTGCACAAAACAAAGTCACCTTCATGGATAAGTTGGGCGACTTTGTGGTGACCAACCGCAAAGCACTGCTGCCGATTTCTACCTTAGTGATTGTGGGCGCTGCCGCGTTAATTCCATTGAACAAAGTGAATGATGAATCGGTGAAGTATTTCGATACCTCAAGTGAATTCAGACAAGCAGCCGATTTCATGGAACAGACCGTAAGTGGCATGACGACCATCAGCATCGCAGTGAAAACCAACGAATCTCAAGCGATTGCTGATCCTGTGTTTTTGCAAGCGATTGGTGACTTTACCGATTGGCTGCGTGTTCAACCAGAAACTGACCATGTTGCCACACTTTCTGATGTCTACATGCGTTTGAATAAGAACATGCATGGTGACGACGACAGCTACTACCAACTGCCACTTAATCGTGAACTTGCCGCACAATACCTACTGCTTTACGAGATGTCTCTGCCGTACGGCTTGGACTTGAACAACCAAATCAACGTCGATAAATCATCGATCAAAATGGTACTCACGGTCGACAACCTAGGCAGTGTGGAATTGGTGGAACTCGAAGAGCGCATCTACTCATGGTTTGCCGCTAATGCGCCGCAATATGAAGTGGTCGCATCTAGCCCGTCATTGATGTTTGCTCACATCGGTGAAACCAATATGGCAAGCATGCTATCGACTCTGCCAATCACCTTAGTGCTTATCTCTGGCCTGATGATATTTGCACTGCGCTCGGTTCGCTTAGGTCTAATCAGCCTAGTGCCAAACATTGCCCCGGCGATTATCGGCTTTGGTTTGTGGGCGCTTATTTCGGGTGAAATCAACCTTGGTTTGTCAGTCGTGGTCACGCTCACACTGGGTATCGTTGTCGATGATGCGGTGCACTTCTTAAGTAAATACCAACGTGCACGATTAGAAGGTAAATCAGCGGAAGAAGCGGTTCGTTACGCTTTCCACACCGTAGGCCGCGCTTTGTGGATCACCACTGTTGTGCTAGTGGCGGGTTTCTCTGTACTAGTGATGTCGAGCTTTAGACTTAATTCCGACATGGGTTTACTCAGCGCGATTGTGATTTTCATTGCGTTGGTGGTCGACTTCATCTTGCTACCTAGCTTACTGATGATCTTCGACAAACAGACGCACTATTCAGATAAACCTCAGCACGAATCAAAGCCATCTAAAGCCGAACTAACTAAAACAGAGCTATCTAAAACAGCGCAATCTAATCCAGTTGGCGAACTGACTACTTCAACCAAATAAGGAATCGTCAGCCTGCTGCGGTGGGCTGACTCAAGGAGACCATTATGAAAAGCTTTAAACACTCTATTACAAAGAAAACACTAATAACGTCATTGATGACTATTGGCGCATTCGTGGCTTTCCCTGCGTTAGCCGATCCTGCGAAAGGCCTAGAGATCGCTGAGCAACGCAAAGCCGTCGATATGGGGTGGGGCGATTCTGTTGCGACCATGGAAATGCTACTTCGCAACAAACAAGGCGAAAGTAGCTCGCGCCTAATGCGATTGAAGTCGTTAGAAGTGGATGACGATGGCGACAAAGGGTTGACCATTTTTGATGAGCCGCGTGACGTAAAAGGCACGGCTTTCTTGAACCACTCACACATAGCGAAATCAGATGATCAATGGCTGTATCTGCCAGCATTGAAACGAGTAAAACGCATCTCTTCACGTAACAAATCGGGCCCGTTTATGGGCAGTGAATTTGCTTACGAAGACTTGAGCTCGTTCGAGCTAGGAAAGTACACCTTTAACTACATTGAAGACGCCAAAATCCAAGGCGTGGATACCTTTGTATTGGAGCAAGTTCCGACCGACAAAAGCTCTGGCTACACCATGCAGAAAGTATGGCTAGACCAACAATATTTCCGCCCAGTTCAAGTGGAGTTTTACGACCGTAAAGGCGCATTGTTAAAAACCCTCTCGTTCCAAGACTACAAACAATACCTAAACCAATACTGGCGCGCGCACACCATGTCGATGCAAAACCACCAAACAGGCAAAAGTACGGTATTAACCACGACAGATTTAGCGTTCCAGACCGGTCTTAAGGACAAGGATTTTCAAAAAAACACACTTAAACGTGCAAAGTAAGGCAAGAATATGAAAAGGATTGTGTTAACAGGAACGCAGTTATCCTTAACCTTGGCGGCGACCGTTGGGCTAATGCAGGTGTCGTTGCCATGTGTGGCGGCAGGTTTTAGCTCTGAGTTCGTAGAACAGGTCACCCCACAGCTAGCAGGGCAGGTTAACCTTGAACACAGGCAGTTCTTTAGTTACGGCTTACAAGGGCAGGATAAAGGGCAAAGTTCACTGGTGTTGCAACCGGAGTTTTACTGGGAGCAACAAGAGGGCAATAGCAGCTTTACCTTCACGCCGTTTTATCGCCTAGACAGCGAAGACGATGAGCGAACCCATGGCGACGTTCGTGAAGCTCTGTATCTCAATTATTGGGACGATTATGAACTGCGAGTGGGTGTCGGCAAAGTGTTCTGGGGTGTGACTGAATCAGCGCACTTAGTGGACGTAGTAAACCAAACCGATGCGATTGAATCGGTCGATGGCGAATCGAAATTGGGTCAGCCTATGGTGCACTTTACGTCCATCAAAGACTGGGGAACCATCGATGCTATGTTACTGCCGTATTTTCGTGAACGTACCTTTGCAGGGGAAGACGGTCGGTTAAGAACGCTCGTACCCGTTTCAGACGATGCGCTTTACGAATCATCGAAAGAAGAAAAGCACGTTGATGTGGCACTGCGTTATAGCCAAATGTACGGCGATTGGGATGTCGGTTTAAGCTACTTAGGCGGCACCAATCGCGACCCTTATTACCGTGTAGAAGGCAATGAGCTCAAGCCGTATTACGCGCAAATGCAGCACTTCGGGTTCGATGTGCAAGGCATTATGGGCGACTGGTTATGGAAGCTTGAAAGCATTTATCGTGACAGCTACGACAACCACACAGGTGTCGCGACAGGCTTTGAATACACATGGGTTGGCGCGCTAGAGTCGTATTGGGATATTGGCTTTATTGCTGAATACCTGTACGACAGCCGAGGCAACAATGCCCAAAGTGTCGGTCAAAACGATGTGTTTCTTGGGGCGCGCTTCGCCTTGAACGATGAAGACGGGACCGAGGTGTTAACGGGCATCACTCAAGACTTAGATAACAGCGATGTCTACAGTGCAAAGCTCGAAGCATCTAGCCGAATTAACAACAACCTCAAGTGGCGATTAAACGCGTGGTTGTTTGAGAACGAAACCCTAGAAGACTTGTTGTTCTTCGCGCGGAAGGATGATTTTGTTGAACTGGCGTTGGAATATTATTTTTAGTCTTTACAAAAAGTTAGTATTTCCAACCATTTAGCATTTCCAACAAGTTAGCATTTCCCGAAAAGCTAGCATTGGTTCCGTGAGGCGTTCTTCCTAAGGGGAACGTCTCAAATTTAAGATGAGCCATATTTAGAATGTTCAAAGTCGTATTTTTATAAAATGGATCAAACAATCGAATAGTCCCACAGGTAAAATGGTTATATTTTTCGAGCATCTATAACCTCCGAATATGCATGCGAAATGTGCTGGTGGTATCGGCCCTAAGGGATATATGAATTCATTCAATTGGGATAATAACTTTGAAACAGGCATTGGTGTCGTAGACGAACAACATCAATACCTTGTTGGTTTTATCAACCACTACGGAAACCTGTTGTCAGAGAATACTATCTCTATAGACGACATGAGCGTCGCTTTACTCGATCTCACACGCTATGCCGAATTTCATTTTAAAGAAGAAGAATCTTTAATGAGAGATTGCGGTGTATACGATTTACACATTGAAGAACACATCAAAGTTCATCGCATGTTTATGCGAGATATCTACAGCATGCAAGCATTCATCTTGGAAGAAGATCAGGCGTCAGCACGACAGTTACTTGATTTCCTCATCCATTGGCTGGCATACCACATCCTCGGTATCGACCAAAACATGGCTCGACAAGTGGCCGCGATAGAAAAGGGGGCAACACCCCAACAAGCGTTTGAAGCAGAAGAAAAGCAGAAAGATTCTTCAACCATCCCTTTACTCGCTGCTCTTAACGGCTTATTTGAACAAGTCTCTGAGCGCAACAAGCAGTTGTTACGTTTCAACCAGTTACTCGAAGAAAAAGTCGAGGAACGTACGGCAGAGTTAAAACAAGCGAACAAGAAACTTGAAGAACTGTCGTTAACAGATTCACTCACTAAATTACCCAACCGTCGCAGTGCTTTTAAACAGTTAGCGGTACATTGGCAAGACTCGAAAGAATTTGGCATGCCTTTAGTGTGCATTATGATTGATGCCGACCACTTCAAGCGCATTAACGACACCAGTGGCCACGATGCAGGTGATTTGGTGTTACAAACCCTCGCGCGTGAACTGAAAAATGCGTTTCGCAATGACGATATTGTGTGTCGATTAGGGGGCGATGAGTTCTTGGTTATTTGCCCAGATACCGACCTTAAAGGCGGTATGCACATCGCGGAAACGACTCGACAGAAAGTGTCTGAATTAGAGGTTGAAACCAGTAATCAAGTTTGGATTGGCAGTATTAGTGTCGGTGTGGCTGAAATAACCCAAGAATTCGAGTCCATGAATGAGTTGGTTAAAGCCGCCGATGAGTCCGTTTATTTAGCGAAAAACGCGGGCAAAAACAGCGTGTGCTCGATTCAGATATCGAACTCAGTTTATTTAAAATCTAGAGCGCAGTTCCATTCAGATTTAGAGCACGGTTCACTTTAGACTTAGACTTAGACTTAGAGTTTAGTTCACCTCAGATCCAGAACGTACCTCGCTTTTAATTTAGAACATAACTCACGTCAGATTTAGAACACAGTTCACTTTAGTTTTAGAGCTCCGCTCGCTTCAAATCTAGAACCTAGCGACTTTAAATCTAGAGCCTAGCCGCT
This sequence comes from Vibrio sp. QJM3NY_27, assembly GCF_057785955.1. Lineage (NCBI taxonomy): Bacteria > Pseudomonadati > Pseudomonadota > Gammaproteobacteria > Vibrionales > Vibrionaceae > Vibrio > Vibrio sp. QJM3NY_27. The sequence goes on from NZ_CM173511.1 coordinate 1,454,011, forward strand.
TTAAATTTAGAACCTAGCTCACCTCCAAATAAAGAAGTGGAACCAGTAATTGTTCCACTTCTTCTTACTCCTCATTAATATCCTGTTAAATTTGCCGTGTTTTTAGCCAATAACTTGCTCTTTTAGCGATTCAATTTGGCATTGTTAGCGTGTTTGATTAGTATGTGTAGCTATCTAAAAAAACTAATCATCCGATACGGACACTACCAACTGGTAGATGAGGAAATGATGCAACATCTAGAAGAGATCATTGCTAATGCAACGACTGCTATTGATACAGCAGATTCGTTAGTCGCACTTGATGAAGTGCGAGTTCAGTATTTAGGTAAGAAGGGTGAACTAACTCTTCAACTACAAAGCCTAGGTAAACTTCCACCTGAAGAGCGTCGCACTGCTGGTCAAGAGATCAACAAAGCGAAAGGTGCTGTTCAACAAGCGATCGCAGCTCGCAAAGACGCACTACAACGTGCAGAGCTTGAAGCGAAACTAGCTGAAGAAACTATCGATGTGAGCCTACCAGGTCGTCGCATTGAGAATGGTGGTCTTCACCCAGTGACTCGCACAGTTGAGCGTATCGAACAGTTCTTTGGTGAGCTTGGCTTTAGCACTGAGTCTGGCCCTGAGATCGAAGATGCATTCCACAACTTTGATGCACTAAACATCGCAGACGATCACCCAGCTCGTACTGATCACGATACTTTCTTCTTCAACCCTGATCTAATGCTACGTACGCACACTTCTGGTGTTCAAATCCGTACGATGGAAAACGGCAAACCGCCATTCCGCTTCATTGCTCCGGGTCGTGTTTACCGTAACGATTACGATCAAACTCACACGCCAATGTTCCACCAAGTGGAAGGTATGTTAGTTGATGAAAACGTAAACTTCGCACAACTTAAAGGCATTCTTAACGATTTCCTTTGTAACTTCTTTGAAGAAGAAGTTGAAGTGCGTTTCCGTCCTTCATTCTTCCCGTTCACAGAGCCTTCAGCTGAAGTTGACGTGAAACGTAAAGATGGCAAATGGTTAGAAGTTCTAGGCTGTGGCATGGTTCACCCTAACGTACTTCGCTCTGTTGGCATCGACCCTGAGAAATACTCTGGTTTTGCATTCGGTATGGGTGTAGAGCGTCTAACGATGCTTCGTTACGGCGTAAATGACCTTCGTGCGTTCTTCGAGAACGACCTTCGTTTCCTTAAACAATTCAAGTAATCCGGGGCAGTCAAAACTATGAAATTCAGTGAATCTTGGCTACGCGAGTGGGTTAAACCTGCAATTAACAGCGAAGAGCTAGCTCACCAAATCACTATGGCTGGTTTGGAAGTTGACGATGTAGAACCTGTTGCGGGTGTTTTCACCGGCGTTAAAGTAGGTAAAGTGGTTGAGTGCGGTCAGCACCCAGACGCAGACAAACTACAAGTTACAAAAATTGATATCGGCGCTGTTGATGCAGAAGGTAATAAAGAGCTTTTAGACATCGTATGTGGTGCATCTAACTGTCGTCTTGGCCTAACTGTAGCAGTAGCAACAGTTGGCGCAGTACTTCCTGGTGACTTCAAAATCAAGAAAGCAAAACTACGTGGCGTTCCATCGCACGGCATGCTTTGTTCTTTCTCTGAGCTAGGTATCGACGTAGAGTCAGACGGCATCCTTGAGCTGCCAGAAGGCACAACGCTAGGTATGGACGTACGTGAGCTTCTTGAGCTTAACGACGTAACTATCGACGTAGACCTAACAGCAAACCGCGCAGACTGCTTCAGCATCCGTGGCCTTGCTCGTGAAGTTGGCGTACTAAACCGCGCAGACGTTACAGAACCAGCAGTTGAAGCTGTTGCAACAAGCATTGAAGACACAGTATCTGTTGAAATCAAAGCAACTGATGCTTGTCCACGTTACCTTGGCCGTGTGGTTAAGAACGTAAACGTGAAAGCGGAATCTCCAATCTGGATGCAAGAAAAACTGCGTCGTTGTGGTATCCGTTCAATCGACCCAGTTGTAGACATCACAAACTACGTGATGCTAGAGCAAGGCCAACCAATGCACGCATTTGATCTAGCTAAGATCGAAGGTGGTATCGTGGTTCGTCTAGCAGAGCAGGGCGAAAAACTAACACTTCTAGATGGCAACGAAGCTGAACTAAACAGCAACACACTTGTTATCGCTGACCAAAACAAAGCACTAGCAATCGCTGGTATCTTTGGCGGTCAAGATTCAGGTGTTACGACTGAAACAACTGACGTACTTCTTGAAGCGGCATTCTTCGCACCGGATCACATCCGTGGTCGCGCACGTGCTTACGGCCTTCACACTGATTCTTCTCTACGTTTCGAACGTGGTGTTGATTCAACGCTACAAGCAGCAGCAATGGAGCGTGCAACACAGCTTCTAGTTGAAATCTGCGGTGGTGAAGTTGCGCCAGTAAACGGCAGCGAATCTGAAGCTGATCTTCCTAAAGCAAACGTAGTTGCTCTACGTCGCGCTAAGCTAGACAGCCTATTAGGTCACGAAATCCCATCTACAGACGTAGTGGAAATTCTTACTCGCCTAGGTTGTGAAGTTGAAAGCACTGATGCTGGTTGGACGGCAACGTCTCCATCTTGGCGTTTTGATATCGCAATCGAGCAAGACTTAATTGAAGAAGTAGGTCGTATCTACGGTTACGATAACATTCCAAACCAAGCGCCTAAAGCGGCACTTAAAATGAATGATCACAAAGAAGCTAACCAACCGCTTAAGCGCGTTCGTGACCTTCTTGTAGACCGTGGCTACCACGAAGCAATCACATACAGCTTCGTAGAACCAGAACAGCAAAAACTTGTTGTACCTGGTGTTGAGCCGCTAATCCTGCCATTCCCAATCTCTGCGGACATGTCAGCAATGCGTCTTGGCCTAATCCAAGGTCTTCTAAACACAGTAGTTCACAACCAGAAGCGTCAACAGTCTCGCGTTCGTCTATTCGAATCAGGCCTACGTTTCATCCCTGAAGCAACTGCTGAAAACGGCATGCGCCAAGAAATGATGCTTGCGGGCGTTATCTCTGGTACTCGTGGCGAAGAGCACTGGGACATTGCAACTAACACTGTAGATTTCTTCGATCTTAAAGGTGACCTAGAAGCCGTTCTTGAGCTTTCTGCAAACGAAATCGCATACAGCTTCAAATCTGCTAAGCACCCAGCACTTCACCCAGGTCAAACTGCGGCTATCGTAGTAGACGGCAAAGACGTGGGTATCATTGGTACTGTTCACCCAGAACTAGAGCGTAAGTTTGGTCTAAACGGCCGTACTATCGTATTCGAAATCGAATGGGCAGCTATCAACACTCGTGTGCTTCCAGAAGCAGTAGCCGTATCTAAGTTCCCTGCAAACCGTCGTGATATCGCGGTTGTTGTTGACGAAGCAGTCGCTTCTGGCGACATCGTAGAAGCGTGTATCGCAGCGGGTGGCGAATTCCTAACAGGCGCTAAACTGTTCGACGTATACGTTGGTCAAGGCGTTGAAGAAGGTAAGAAGAGCCTAGCAATTGCACTTAGCCTACAGTCTGTAGAGCGCACACTTGAAGATGCAGACATCGCTGGTTCAGTAGATGCTATCGTAGCTTCAATCTCAGAGAAATTCGGCGCAGCACTTCGCGACTAATCTCCTCTGATAGATAGAAAAATCAAAGGCCTCGCATTGCGAGTAATGCCGATCAGTTAAGAAATTTGTGAGATCATTTGACCGATCCTCAAAAGGCTTCAAAATCCGATATTAGGAAACTAATATCGGATTTTTTATGTCTTTAGAAAGCCAACTTGCGAATACTTTTCGATCATGTAACACCTTTCATCACTTTGATAGATATTCTGACATTCTTAGCCCAGACCTTATTCAGCAAGGCTTCGAACAAGCGGGGGTCGCAACGGTGAGAAGAAGGCGTTTACCTTTAGAGGCTGTACTTTGGTCCGTTGTAGGAATGAGTCTTTTTCGACAACAATCTGTTTGGGATATAGCTAATCAACTCGATATTGTCCTGCCAGACAAACAACGTTTTGTTGCCCCAAGCGCTGTTGTTCAGGCGAGACAGAGATTGGGCGAAGAAGGTGTTAAGCAAGTCTTTAAGAAGATGGCAGCGCATAGCTATCAATCGTCTAACTTCGAAACTTGGTGTGGACTAAACCTTCTATCCGTCGATGGTGTCGTTTGGAGAACGACAGATACACCTGAAAATCATCAAGAGTTTAAAGCACAGCGCAATCAATCAGCTGAAAATATTTACCCTAAGGTACGTATGGTTTGTCTGATGGAGCTTACGAGTCATCAGATAATCGATAGTGCATTCTCTGACTATCGAACCAACGAAATGCGCCTTGCAGAAGAACTCATTGAACAAACCCCCGATCATTCTCTGACTATTTTTGACAAAGGATATTACTCTCTAGGGCTACTTAATCGCTGGAATAAAGTAGGCCAAGAAAGACATTGGATGCTCCCTGTGAGAAAGGACTTTCAGTATGAAGTCGTTCATAAATATAGCCAGAGTGACGCTATCGTTGCTATAAAAACGACACCTCAAGCAAGAAAGAAATTCAGTGACCTCCCTGAGATAATAGAAGCACGGTTAGTGTCGAAAATTATCAAAGGAAAGAAATATCAGGTGCTTACATCAATGCGTGATGGGTTGCACTTTCCTGGTGAAGACATTGTAGAGCTCTATCGCTACCGTTGGGAAATCGAATTAGGTTATAGGGAAATGAAGCAAACCTTGCTTGATAGTGAGTATACATTGCGAAGTAAGCGCCCAGATATGGTCAAACAGGAGCTCTGGGGGATTTTGTTAGCCTATAACCTTATAAGGCAGGTTATGACAAAGGCAGCGAGCAAGTTAGATAGCGTCTGGCCGAATCAATTAAGCTTTACGAGTAGTGCCATGGCTGTGACTCAATACTTTGCAGCTTTACCTTTAACGAGTCCTGGGAAACTACCCAAACACTATGAAGTACTACTACAGCAAATATCGATGTTTATCCTACCACCTCGAAGAGAAGATAGAAGTTATCCTCGTTGGGTGAAACTGAAACCTAAGAAATATGCAACGAATAGAAAAAATGCCAGTCAGCTTAACTGACTGGCATTACTCGCATTGCGAGGCCTTTTTTGTTGTGTATCGACTGTATTGGCCAACATATTGTGAATGAAATCATGCCTTTTTCCTGTCGCGTCTTCAATATTTCTACATTAAGAAATAGTTATAGTGTTCTATTTGTGCAACGAAGCTAAGTATTAAATTCCCCCTTATTTGCTTCATGATTGCTACAACTGCATTGTTTTGAAAATTGAAGAAATAAGAATCACTTAGATATTATGATAAGTTTCTGCTTGGGTATAAATTGCAAATTGTCATGTTGCATATCTTTACATTGCATTTCAACCGATCACTGCACCTATAACAAATATAAAGACTTGATTTTTGTGTTATTAAACACTTTGAAACAAAAAATCTATCTTTTAAGATGCGTCTATCTGAAATGGTTTTTATTATTAGTTAAAATAGCCATAACTCCGAATTTAAGTACAAGAGTAGAGCTGTTTATTTATGATAAAAATAATTTTTATATTTTGTTCGTTCATTAGTTTCAATGTTTTTGCCTCATTACCATGGACTGAAGCACCTGATAGTTATTGGTCAAAGGGGGGAGTAACAATGTTTACTTTTGACGAGAAAAGTGAATCTGGTAAGGTTAGTGTTGCCGAAATAAGTCGAGATAGTAGCGGAAATCTGACAATGTTCTTTAATTACTTTATTATTAATGATGGAATGAGACCGGTTTGTAATTATAACAAAACAAAAGATTTTAATAATGAAGGACAGCATGTGATTGAAGGGACTTCAGTTCATAAGTTTAATAATCAACCTGTGAAAATGACGGGTTTTTGTGTTGGTGAAACGGAACAAACTCCTCCTTTAGTTTACTTCAGACCTCAAACCGATGAAGGTCTGGAGTTTATAGTTCAGCAATTTAAAGATAGAAATTCTGTGACCATTGAGACTAGTTTGGGAGGGGAGTTTAAGAAAATTAAGTTTACAGCCAAAGGATTCACAAAGTATTGGGATAGCAACAACATAGAAGCTCTTTAGATATTATATGCTTCGTTAATGAGAAATAATTTGTTAATAATCATAAAGTGTATTTTTATTATCTATTAGACTTTCAGGAATTTATATAAGAGGTCCCTTTTTACTGAGCAATTTGTCTATTTGGCTGAGATTAGTGAGAAAAAGTCGAACTAGAATAGTTCGACTTCTGTAGTCGATTTGTATTTACAATAAATATACTTGTTGGCTAAGAAACTACCGGTGTCGGCTTTTTGTAATCCAAAATCTCAGACTCTAATGCTTCGAGTTGTTTCAGTAGAGCAGCGGCTTGATGCTCATCAAACTCTTCATTTCTATCTTCTTCGTGCGTACCTTTATTTAACAATTGCCAAGTTACATTGTGCTTTTGGCTGATTCCCTGAATATCCATCAAGATTTGTTTGATAGGAACATATCCAAAGAATCCAGGTTTTTTCTCAAATTCTTTTAGTGACTTTATCAACCCGGAAACAATTCCATAAAGATCAGGGGAGCCTCCGGGCTGGCGAAGCTGAACTGAAACACTCGAGTCTAGCCTTTGTTTTCCAATGTGTTTCCATAGTTCGTTAGTTAAACCTTCTAAACTTCTTCTACTTTCCATCAGTGCATCTTTGGTTTTACCTTCCATTAGTGCTAACTGAGCTTTAACTATGTATTGTCGAAAATCATTAGAACTTATTAAGATTGTTCTCTGATCCAAGTTGCGTTTGAAGTCATAGCGATTCAACTTAACCTTTACATCCTTCGATGGGATTCGATTCTCTAATCGTTTGAGGAAATCTTCACCATGTGTAGTGATTACTAATTGTTTTTGGCTTAAGTCAGGATCGGAAAATATTGCTTCTAAAACACCTGAGCGGTGTTCATCGTCAATGGCATTTACCACGTCATCGAAAACTATTAGGTTGTGCCCATCATGTATGTTTTTTGCCAATAAGATCGATAACCCTAAGCAACGTAAATGCCCTTCGCTTAGAATTCGAAGGGCGTCATCTTTATTCCCATCATAAAATTCTATATTTATCTTCTCACTAGAATTTCTAGGTAGAGACAAACTTTTAAGTATTTCATGGTCGTAAGGGTGGTTATTAATTAAGTTGTAAATTTTCAGTACACGTTCACTTAAAGATTCCGAAAGAACAGACGGGAGTTCTAAGTTGTACTTTTTAAGCTTACCAATAAAGGTGCAGTAATCTGCAATAAAGGTACTATTTTTTGCTAGACGCTTTTCTTCGAGTTGTAGTTTGTTCTCTAACATAGATTTTTCTTTTTCGATAACAACTATTTGCTCGCGAATATCTTTGATATCTTTTATGTGAAGCTTAAATAATGCTGATAATTGATTTGCAACACCTAAGTCATGGTTGAGTTTTTTTAACTCCAATGTCATTGCTGAAACACTATCAACCAAAGGTTTATTTATAAGGTTCTGATTTTCTAACTCTTCTATTTTCTTCTGGACCAATAATTTTGTATTTTTCAATGAGGTTTGGGTGTTTTGAAAAACAATCCCTTGCTCAGTATCTGTAAGGTCGTAATCGATGGTTGATTGTATATTGTGATTTAAAAATTTCTGGTTAGATACATTGCAAGCTGACTCTATTCTTTTTCGCAAAGACAACATTAGTGATTGTTTTTCAGAAAGTTCTTTAAGTAAAACAAGTTGTTTTATGGATTTAAGGAAAGGGTCGTTTTTAACTTGGTGCAAAGGAGTATCACAAGCTGGGCAACAATCGTGCTCAGTATCCTTGGATGAAGCGATGGTTTTTATAGCGGTGTACAAATTTAGGAATTCGACTTTAGATGAACTATTTTCAATGTCGTTTCTTGTTCGTTCGTAGTTTAACAAGTCATTATCAATATTTGTTAGTTCAGTAAGTAGGCTCTCAAGAGGCTTAACGTTATGAAGCTTAATGTTGTTATATTTATAAATTGAGTCCTGTTTTTCTTTTATTAAGCCATTATCGGGGCTTAAGTACGCAATAAGGTCTGATGCCAGTTCACACATAGGGTAACCGGATAACAGACCAATTTTTTTGTTATTAAGCTCTTGTTGCTCTTGCTCTTTTCTGCTGATAGCTTGTTGAGCTTGTGCTATTTTGAGGACTGCTTCTTTATACTTGTCTAAGACAGGAGTTTTGAGGTCGATATAATTGATTATCGAATCGCTAAAGCCATTACAGAAATTGTTGAACGTTTCAAGGCCAAACAATAGAGACAATCTTTGTTGTTGTGCTGATGCAGTATAAGAGGAAACACGAGCAAAACCCTCAATACGGTTTCGTTCTATAAACATAAACTCGTGTCCACTCTTTGGTTCAGTCAAATCTACGACGTCCCCTTGAGGATTGATGACTTTAAGTGTGACTGCTGAGGATTTACAGTACATGTTTTTGATATACGGTTTGATCTTAAACCCTTTACTCTCTGCTTCGTTAATCTTCCCTGTCAGAGAGAACTCTAAAGCTTCGCAAAAACTTGATTTGCCAGTACCGTTAGGTCCGTAAAGGAAGTTGTACTTTTTCGATAAGTCGAAGGTTTCATTGTTCACAAAACCACGAAATCCTTGGATATCTATAGAGGAGAGTCTCTGGATATTGTTGTTTTGATTGTCTTCAAAAGCTGTTTCTTTGGTCGCAGGAGGCCATGCTATTTTATCGTAAATTGAAGATATATATTTTGCTCTTTTTCCTGCTGCTGTGCCGATTTTTTCCACTTCTTCAAAGTTATTCAGAATAAGATTTGCAAATTTCAATTCACCTTCACTTAACTCTTCATAAGAGTTGTGGATGAATTCTTTAAAGCGATACAAGCTTGATTGCATTTGTATGAGTCCTAATTAATAAACTAGTGGCATTGTAATTAGTAACATATAAATCAACCATTAAAAGATTCTATTGTTATGATAACTCAATCGATTTTTTAGCTCATACACAGGGAGTTAGTTAGGAATATTCTCGATAATTGATTGATGTTATCGAATCTTTTAAGCGAAACAGCTAGCAGTGTAACCAAAGCTGGTGAATCATTTTAGATCCAAGCTTATTTATACTTTTCTTCAAGCTATCATTGACCCGTCTACAACTTCACACTTTATAGTGGCTATATTGATTGAGAGGGGCGCTTTCTATGTTCCCTCCAAAGTAAGTAGAGAGGCACTATGAAACGTTTAATTCTGAACATCACACTCTTGGTATTCATGACGCTTAGTAGCATGAATGCCATGGCTCATGATTCAATGGTTAAGTATAGTATCGCGTTATCTCACGATGGTGAGCAAATTGCGTATGGCAAAAGTGGGAGCGGGGATGCGGCACTGATCTTCATTCACGGTTGGAGCTTAGACAGCAGGCTATGGCAAAACCAAGTGAGTGAGTTTTCAAAGCAGTACCAAGTGATCACCATGGACTTAGCAGGCCACGGTAACTCATCGTTTAATCGTGAAGAGTACACCATGGTTGCATTCGCTGAAGACATCAAAGCAGTCATCGAGAAAGAACAACTTGAATCCGTCATCTTGGTCGGGCATTCCATGGCAGGTGGTGTGATTGCAGAAGCCGCTAAACTGATGCCGAAAAGAGTGAAGGGTATTATTGGCGTCGATACATCGCAAAACGTCGCACTAGCGGTTTCATAAAGCGACCTAGATGCAATGACCAAACCATTTGAAGTAGACTTTCAAGCGGGTATCACTACGTTCGTGAAAGACTCGCTACCAAAAGACGTAGACGCGGATTTACTATACTGGGTAACGCAAGACATGGCATCAGCGCCGCCAGCTATCGCGATAAACCAGTTCCGCCATTATCTAGGCCAATACGTGACAGGCGAAGCTCACCGCGTGTATGAGAACGTGAATGTGCCAGTAATATTGGTTAACGCTCGCCTATGGCCAACGGATTCGGAAGCGAACAAGAAACATATCAAGGATTACAGCATTTACTACATTGAAGACTCAGGCCACTTCCCAATGCTAGAGCAACCACAGCAATTCAACACAACGTTGATGAAAGCGGCTAAGTCAGTGAAGTAGGGCGCTGTAGTTGTTAAATGACGGCTGCAACTGTTGATATAAAAACTAAGGCCTCGCGTTTGCGAGGCCTTAGTTTTTTAAGTTAAATCGATGGAGCCTGTCAATCTGATAGAGTCCATTATTTTTTGTCTTGAGATTCTTTATATTTCTTTGCAATCCACTCATGTAAATGAAGCCCCGTTTGACGCTTTAGGAATACACTGATACCAGCCAAAATTAACAGTCCAATTATTGTGCCCATAATCATCTCCACACTTTGTCATTTTTTAAATTCAGTTTAATCAATACGTTAGTGTTTTGATTAATCCATTGATTTCATCATTTTATCGATATTAAGCCCACCAAGATCCTCGAGGTTATTCTTAATCTCTTCGTCGATTGATAGCTGGCGTTCCACTTTCTTTATTTCCTTCTCAAGAAACTTTTCAACTTCTTGAGATACGTTGAACATTAAGCCCTGTTCACGCGCTGCTTTTCTCGCTCGTTTAAGACGAACATCTAAGTCTGATGAGATTTTGATGTTCAGTGATACTTTGGATTGTTTTTTCTGTAATGACATATCGATTCTCAACTTTATCTAAAAAATACCATAAACTTTTCTACCTTTTTAGCAGGAAATTTTGAGGTTGATAGATTTGGGAGCGAACAAGAAACACATCAAGGACTACAGCATTTACTACATTGAAGACTCAGGCCTCTTCCCAATGCTTGAGCAATAACAGCAATTCAACACAACGTTGATGAAAGCGGTGCAGTCAGTGAAGTAGGGCGGTTGCACGTGAGAATAGGCTGATAATCCCCTCCTAACCTCCCCTTGGTTTACATCTCCAATCTCTTGTTGGTAACGGGGAAAGGGGAGGAACTGAATACCGATCGTGACAAGTACAGTTATATGTTCAGCGCCAAAGAGTGTTCTCCCCCTCGAACGTTAATCTAATGAGATCGGTGAACTGCATTTGAGGGGGAGCTAGAGGGGGGAGGATTTGGTTTACTAGAATCGTTCCACGGGATTTCATTAACAGCGATAAGTCCGCGGCTTCGTTTTACTTGTTATTCAATCCAACTGGTACAGACCTGATTTGTACATCATCGTCAGCGACAAATAATAATCTCCAATGAATTTCTCAAAGAAGTAAAAGCTCTCTGAATACTTATTAATCCCAAAAAATAACATTCTAAAAATGATCGTGTAACAATTTGTTAACGAGCTGTATTGTCTCAGTGTTCTTTGTCTTTGTTGCATATCGTTACCAAGCCCAGAACATTCCATTATTTTGAGGATCTGAATATGAACGGAAAACTAAGAACGGCTTTATCGTTAAAACTTAAGAAGCAAGATATCTCTAACCAACCTCCAAGACTGGTGCGATCAAATGCTGCCTTTGAACCGAATCCAGCCCCGTCAGAACATCACAAGAAAGAGTCTCGCTAACTAGCTTGCTCCCTCTTAATAAGGCACTCGAGAGAGTGCTTTATTGAAGATGTATGCTGAGGAAAGGAATGGTTTATGAATAATATACAAAACAGTCTCTATGGTTTATTCGATACTCAAGGTGTGAGTCTTTCAAAAGAGTACAAGGATTGCATCGAGAAATATTTAGTATCTGATTTGTCTTTCACTTCTGAGATGATGAATGGTTTGGCTCGAACTATTTTTCAAAATAAAAAGATGATGGCTTACTACCTTTTGCACAATGCAATCGATGAGGCTAAAGGTGCGGCAAGGTTACGAATGATCGCAGAGCGGTATGCAGATGATGAATTAAGGCCGCTTATGTTGCGTCACTATAACGATGAAATGAATCATTCTACGTTGTTTGCCAGCCTTATCCCTTTTACTGGGTACGAGACAGAAACGCATGAACATGAAGTTCAATATGAGTTAGATAAAGTCATGAACTTTGACGATGAGCTCAAGACATTCCTCTTTAGGGTTCATTCTATTGAAATACGTTCGTGGCGTTTACTGTTACTGCATTTGGCGATCATTGATGAGTCTGACGATGATTACATGAAACAAATGCGTCCAACGATTCAAAAAATCTTAGAAGATGAAATGCAGCACGTGTGTTACACCGGACAATATGTCAGTCGTTGGTTACATGCTGAACCACATTTAAGCAAAGTTTTTGTTGAGTGCATTACTCACACGAATAAAGAAACATGGGAAGACCTTTCTTCGATGGCTTTATTCATGCGCGATCATATTCAAGACTTTCTTTTAGAATCGGCGGCTTAAATGACTCTCTGGCTTAGGGTTTTAACATCGCGGAGCTCATTCGCGATGTTGGTTATCATCGCTATCGCGTCAGTGATAGCGAATACTGGATGGCGAGTCGTGATGAATAACTTCGCTGTCGACACTATTGGTATGACCGGGGCTGATGTGGGTGTATTGCAGAGTGTTAGGGAAATCCCAGGCTTGCTCTCATTTATTGTTTTGTTTCTGTTGTTCATCGCTTCAGAACAAAGAGTCGCGGTATTGTCGGTTGCAATATTAGGGCTAGGTGTTGCCGTGACTGGGTATTTGCCTTCGATTTATGGCTTCTATTTCAGCACAACGATCATGTCTATTGGCTTTCATTATTTAGAAGCGGTGAACAAATCACTCTCAACACAATTGTTAGCGACCGAGAACTTTAGTGAATCAATGGGAAAGATTCGCTCTGCTGCCTCGTTTTTCTCGATGGTGACTTTTCTGTGCATTATGGTCGCGAGTTATCTTTTTGACGTTTCAGATAAGGTCATTTTCTTTACTTGTGGAGCAATATGTTTCTGGCTAGCGGTTTACTTAGTCACATTTAAAAATACTCAAACAAAGGTTAAACAACACACTAAACTCATTGTCCGACGTGAATACACGACCTATTACATTCTTACCTTTTTGAGTGGGGCAAGAAGACAGATCTTTGTGGCCTTTGCTGGCTTACTGATGGTGACCAAATTTCAATATACGATTGCGATGATGGCCGCTTTATTTATGGTATCCAGCTTAGCCGCGACTCTTGCTCTACCTTATGTTGGGAAATTTATCGATCGAGTAGGAGAGAGGCTAGCTTTGATCATTGAGTATGCCGCGTTAGTGTTGGTATTCCTATCTTACGCATTTGTGGATGATCATTATGCGGCTGCGGGGTTGTATGTTATCGACAGTATCATTTTTAGTTTTGCCATAGCTTTAAACACCTACTTTAAAAAGACAATTAGGGAAGATGAAGTGGCTTCAACGGCGAGTTTGTCATTCACTATCAACCATATTGCAGCGGTGTTCCTACCCTTTTTGTTGGGAATCATCTGGATGTCTGGTTATCAATGGGTGTTTGTTACAGGATCAATTATTGCTTTGATTAGCCTCTTGGTATCGTTGACTATGGGCACGCAGCTTCATCAGCGGATTAATGGATTCGATAAGCTACAGAAACAATAGTGACACTCATCGAAACTACAGTATTTACTACGTTGAAGACTCGGGCAACTTCCCAATGTTAGAGCAACCAGAACAGTTCAACACAACGTTGATGAAAGCGTTTAAGTCAGTGAAGTAGGGCGTTGTAGTTGTTAAAGGATAGTTGTAATGGTTCGACTAACAATCCCATACTGAGCTCCCCTTGATTGACATCTCTAATCTCTTGTTGGTAATGAGAAAGGGGAGGAATTGAACAAAGTGAGTTTGTGAAATTCCTAATTTAGTAAATGACGGATTATCGTTGGTAGGGCAATGTAGTTAGTTAGTTGTCGGTGCGATCCTTCTTGTTTCTCCAATTTTCATTGTCCATAGATTTTTGTCAGAAAATCCACTATCTCTTCCCGCCTTCCTAAAACGTATCGGAGGTTCAAATGCTGGCTCATCCGATAAACCGCTAATGGTTCCCCAGTGAGAAGCAATCAATGTTTTTGCGCGAACATCTATGCCGATAGAAACAGCCTCTTCAGGTGTGGCATGCGACATCCACAATAATTCCCTAGGTTTATATGCTCCAATAGGCAAAATAGCAAAATCAAAGGAGCCATATTTCTCACCGACATTATTGAATATTGTTTCTGAGTAACCTGTATCGCCAACAAAAAGGAGACGATTTTGTAAACTTTCAATAACCCAAGAGGCCCATAGCGTTTCATTATGATCAGATGTACTTCTTGCTGAATCATGAACAGAAGGCTCCGCTGTTATCTCTATTCCTGAAACTGACACTGACTTTCCCCAATCTAACTCAGTAACCTTGTTATACCCTCGTTCGGTAAAAAAAGACTTAAGTCCTAAAGGAACAACGACATGAATATTGTTTTTGTTTTCTAACTTCCTAACTGTTTGATCATCCAGGTGGTCATAATGATTATGTGAAACAATCACTATATCAATAGGAGGCAATTTATTTATAGGTATGGGTAAATCAACAAACCTTTTTGGGCCGGCCCATGAGACGGGGCTGGCGAATTTTGACAAAAAAGGGTCAGTCAGGATCGTCACTCCAGAGGTCGTAATCAAAAAACTTGCATGCCCTAACCAAGTAACACTATCGCTTTCAATAGAGTTTAAAAGTTGAAGAGACTCCTTCTCTGTTAGCTGATGTCCATCGGGGATATCAGGGACAAACACCGAGTCCCATGCTCTTTGCATATAGAATAAGCCCCCTTTAGGTGCGGCAGTTTCTACAAATGGGTGGTTCTGATAACCGTTACTTGTATGATGGTTTAGCTCATCCACCAATGAAGGTTTTTGGGAGGATTCAGGCGAGAGTGAAGAACATGCAGATAAAGTAACTAAGACTAAAATGGCACTAATGAAAATTTTCGTATCGTTCATCATTGACTCTCTAAAACTCTTTATATGGTGATTCGATAATGTGCCAGTTTAAAATAAACTTAGCTATAACCACACTAAGTTAACTAATTGTTTGTTAACAACGAGCGTATCGTTAACAACGAGCGTATAGCTCAAAACCGATTCTATCAACTTCAAGCCCGCAAAAACCAAAAGTGAATGCCTTTACGTAAGGTCTCTACAGCCTTTTATTAAGTATCAATATTTCAATGAATTACCATGCCTCGATGGTTTTGCACGTTATCTCATTTGTCATAGCCAAGTTCATAGTGCTCGTGAGTGATCCGCATCAATAGTTTTGGGCACTGACTTAACGGAGTTGGACTGCCCAGAATCCAATCTGGCTGGAGAAAATGATATTAGAAAAGATTGGTTCATCTGAGTCGACGTGTTTATTGACAAGGCTAGCAATTAGACTACGCTTTAATAACTGATGGAACATCGTCAGTGGAAAATGAGCAAGTTTCAACGTAAACCGTAACACTGTAAAAGAAAGAAAAGATATGTACATTGTAGAAAAATAGAAAAGCCACTTTTTACATTAAGTGGCTTTTTTTTTGTCAAAAAAGATTATCAACGATAGCTTCAATTTTTAATGCAGATAACGAATCCAGTTTGAAAGTTAACAACAGAAAGAAGCAACCACTCAATCATTCTAATCTAGAGGTTAACGAAAACTTGGGATAATCGCCGGTATGCCCGGTAGAAGACCAACCAACGCCATCACACCACTTAACACAATGAACATAGTGCCAGGCAACACCCAGCGGCTCATTTTACTCAATTCACTGCTACGTTCTTTACAACCGACTAAGCCTAAGTTGTCTAACAGCATGGTGAGAGCCCAACCAAATGCAGGGTTAACGAGCGCTGAAGAAAACACAACAATCGCTGCTGATTGGGTGGTTTTCCCTTCACGCGTCATTTCCATTCCAGCTTCTAGCAATGGAACAAATACCCCAACAATTAGCGCAACACACAGTACAGGCTGCCATATAGCTAAATCCATCGGGTAGCCCCAAATTGCGGCGATGATACAGAACAGAGCTGTTAGCAAAGCGCCTGCAGGAATAGGGCGTTTAGCAATTGCTGCTGGTACGATATAAGTACCCCATGAAGACGTAAAGTTAGTGCCACCAAGTAGAGAACCGAACGTTTGACGAATTGAAGCCGTGGTCATGGTGTCATCAATGTTCATGTGTACTTTTTCGGTACGTTCTGGATAGCTGATCTTTTGGAATACTTGATGCCCTAAGAAATCGGGTGACCACATTGCCACGGCTAGAATCGCAAACGGTAATACCACCATGAAATGTTCAATTGTAGGTAGGCCTAGCATCCAGCCTGTATCTTCTCCCCACCAATACATAGGGTTCATGTTAGGCAAGCCTGGCTCCGTGTGGAAAGCAAATGGGGCACCCATGGCAAATGCAATCGTACCACCCAGTAAGCAACTAAGAGGCACAGCTAACCAACGTTTACGGAAGTGTTCCAATAACGCGTACAAAATAATGGTGCAAAAGATCACCACAAAAGCGATGTGGCTCATGCCGATTCCCTCAGCCCAAGCGAACAGCTTTTTCACTTGAGAGGCGGTTCCAACAAAGCCAAGGTAGAGCAATAAGCCGCCACACACGCCTTTACTGGTGAGGTTGGCCAACATACTGCCACCTTTACTGATGGCTAAGATGAGGCCAAAAGCGCCAATCAGCAACCCAAACGCCATAGGGTGTCCGCCAGCTGCAACGACAATCGGGATTAAAGGAATGAGTGGGCCGTGTGTACCTGCGAGGTTCGCGGTCGGCAATAAAAAGCCAGAGAAAAGAATGATGAAAACAGAGGCTATGAGTAGTTCATAACGAACGTTTTCTAGAATGAAGTCTTCATTTAATCCGAGAGCCCCGGCAAAGGTGGCTGCAATGGCGCCCACCATAACAATCTTACCAATGGTCGCCGCCATCGCTGGGATGGTATCTTCTATTTCGAATCGATAATCTTTAAACGGCAAATTGGGACGCCAGCGTTTAGGCGCCATGATTTGTAACTCATGCTCTAAATATTGTTCGCGGGAATCAAATTCCGATCTTGGTTTGTGTTGTTGTTCATAAGTGAGTTCATCCTCACTGGTTTGAGGTTTATCTGCTTGTATATGTACGGACTCTAAAGTGCTGCTCATTTTGATTCCTTTCGTTCACACTCTAAGGCGTGTTATTCCAACAAACGTTATTGACTCACGCAAAGTCGTAAACAATATGTCAACTTATAATTAAAAATTCATTAACATTTAGTTGTTAGTACCTTATACCAAACCAAAAAAAACAAATAGTCTCAGGTAGTTAGACATTAGTCGTAGAGTTGGACGACTAGTATTAGACACTGTAGATAGTATGTGTCTGTTTATTTGTAGGCTCTTAATTTCAGGAATAACAAAGTCACTTTCAACAACAAATAGTTCGACTCTAAAGACCCAGAAAAAAGTCTAACAACTTACGTTTGGTTGCATGCTTGGTTGCGTTCTGGTGTGATTTGATAGTGACATCTGGTCCGGTTTTATACTTGATATAATGGGGCGATAAACAGGGGTAGGGATTGTCTCTAGTAACTCAATTTCTCCTACGTTTGGCCCCTGATAGTGTTAGAATCTCCGCATCAGAACTATCGAGAAACTAGGTATTTATAAACAATGTTTATCCATCACGTAAACGGCATCGACTGGCTGGTGATTACAGCTTTTGAAGAACTGAAACCGATGTTTATCGAAGATGCTGGTCCCATCCCAGCTTACTTCTCTACCACCAGTGAACTAAGCCTGATTGATCAAGCCAAGCGCAGCTATGGATTTTTGCCTAAACTCCGCGGTGTGATCACCGATACCGGCACGTATCAAAGTGAAAATCTTGAAGAAGATTTGAACCCACAGCTAGCGTGTATAGTGGAAGGGCGTGGTCGGGTGTTTATCTATCACGGCGACTATGTGGCTTTTGTGGATGACGATCAAACCTTCATTACCCGTATGAACTGAGAGTGATTCAGTGAGTTGAGATCTACGAATTGGTAAATCGGCGAGTTAGCTCCCCTAGAATTAAAAACTAAAGGATTAATACGATGGCAAAAACGGTCTCATTGGTACTTGGCAGTGGTGGCGCAAGAGGCTTGGTTCATGTTGGAATCATCCGTTGGTTAATCGAGCATGGCTATCAGATAAAATCCATCTCTGGCTGTTCAATTGGCGCACTTATCGGTGGTGTCTACGCGGCGGGCAAGTTGGATGAATTTGAAGAGTGGGTCACCAGTATCGACCAATCGGATATGGCGATGATGTTGGACTTTTCATGGCAATCGAGTGGTATCTTCAAAGGGGACAAGATCATCGACACACTGCGTGGATTGATCGGCGAGATTTCAATTGAAGATCTGCCTATCCCTTATACCGCAGTTGCTGCCAACGTCGCCGAAGAAAAAGAGGTTTGGCTGCAATCAGGTTCTCTGTTTGATGCCATTCGCGCCTCCATCTCTTTGCCACTGTTCTTCACTCCACATGTCATTAATGGTGAAGTGCTGATTGATGGCGGAGTGCTCAATCCCGTACCGATTGCGCCTACCTTTAGTGATAAGACAGACTTTACGTTGGCTGTGAACTTAGGTGGTGAACCCGAAATGCTTCAACAGGAAGTGATACCGGTTTCCCTACCAACAAAAGAGAGTAACCTGCATGAGAAGGTTGTTCACTTTATCGATAATCTCGGTAGCAGTGTAAAAAGTAAAATGAGCTTCAATTTTGCCGCTTACGACATTGCCAACCAAGCGTTTGATGCGATGCAATCGACCATTGCTCGCCAAAAACTGGCCGCTTACCCCGCCGATATTACGCTTGAGATCCCACGTAATGCCTGTGGCACTTTAGAGTTTGATCGCTCACAAGAGATGATAGACAGAGGCTATCATTTGGCACAGGCTAAACTGGGCAATCGACTTTAATGTATTTGCTGCTGAATGAGAGTAATTATGGAAACTGAACTAAAAGAGCTTGAACTCCACGAACTTATGGCAACAAAAGATGTCATCGTGCTCACCAGCATAGAAGTGTCAGCTGTATCTTGGCTGATAGATTGCTATCAAGAGAATACTGATATCGACATTATCGAGAACGCACATCAACTCGATACTGAAGCGATTTTGGCGCAATGTCGAAACAGCTTGAGTGAAAGTAAAAAGGTGATACTTACCGCGCAGTTTCGTAGCCAATTACCTATCATCAATATCGCTTCATTGTGTAATGAGAAGCGCAAATCGTTGATCAATATTGAGCTATCCGGCTGGGACGAAGAAAAACGCCTTCCTCACTCTTTTAGCAGTTTCTAGGTCATAGTAGCTTCTGGCTTCTGGCTTCTGGCTTCTGGCTTCTAACTTCTAGCGGTTTATTGGTAACAGCTGTCGCTAGTCTTTAACGTTTCTATGTTGACGTAAGCCGACAATTCAATAGCTTCACTTCAAATGCCTACCGCCATCAAGGTGTAAGGTTCTTCCTGTCATGTAGTGACTGGCCAAAACATACTTGATGCCATCTATTATTTCCTCAAAGCCCGCTTCTGTAGGGATCAGAGCTTTCTTCAGCGCTTTGGTTTTGTATGCGTCATCGTCATGTTCATTGAACTTAATCATGGCTGGAGAGAGGGTATTTACTTTGACCTTGGGAGCCAGCATTGCTGAAAACGATAGCGTCAGGTTGTTGAGCGCAGCTTTACTGGCCGCGTAAGCGATGTGTTTTTTACTGCCTTTCTCTGCGACGTAATCACTGATGTGGATGATGTCTGACGTTTTATCGCCAGACATCAGTTGGTCTTTGAGTGTTAAATTGAACAGATAAGGCACGGTAACGTGAATCGTCATCATCTGATGCATGATTTGTGAGGCATTTTCACTGGGGTTTTTCTTGTTCTCCGGCTTCCAGTCTGAAGCGTTATGTATGATGGCTCGAAGTGTCTTATATTCTTGACCCACGTAATGAAGAAAGCCCTCTAGACTGCTTTGTTGATAAAAATCTACCTGTTGTAAGTCGGCTCCACTGTCGCGCAACAGTTGCAGTTGAGGATAGTCGCTGCGGTAGGTGCCAACCACGCTGTATCCATCCGTTAAAAGTTGCTGCGCCAGTGCGAAGCCGAGTCGTTTTCCCACGCCGGTTATTAGTATCGTTTCACTCATCGTAAAAACTCAGCTCTGGTTTGAGGGTTAGTTTTGAAAATACCACCGAGAGCGGTCGTTGAGGTTTCAGAGTTTGCATCCATGACGCCTCTGGATTTAACGCAATAGTGAGTGGCTTTAATTGTCACGGCCACATTTTCTGTTTCGACTAGAGTCTGTATCGCGACCAGGATTTGCTGTGTAAGGCGCTCTTGGACCTGAGGACGCTGAGCAAAGAATCGAACGATACGGTTTATTTTAGACAACCCGAGTATCTTAGTTTCAGGGATATAGGCCACTTCTGCTAAACCATCAATGGTGATGAAGTGATGTTCACACGTCGACGTTAAATCTATGTTCGATACCTTCACCATTTCATCAACCGACATTTTGTTGTCTATCACACTGATTTTTGGAAAGTTGTTGTAATCGAGCCCTGAAAATATCTCATGGACGTACATCTTTGCAATGCGATGAGGTGTTTCAGCAAGGCTGTCATCGGTTAAATCCAGTCCAAGCGTACTGACAACTTCCGTCAAAAGTCCTTTGATGCGGTTGTACTTCTGGTTGGGGTTCATTTCGCTCGGTGTCATCGGGGTTTCTAGTCCCTTTTCGAGCAAAGCTTCTCTTACTTTTTCGGCTTCTGTATTCAGCATAACGCACTCCTTATGAATTATTGTCGTTGTCTGCTTCATAGCTAAGCGTGAGTGAAACGGAGTCGGCAAAACGTAGGGCATGAGGCTTGTCAATTCTCACTTGGGCGTATTTCACCCATGGATGATCGATACAAATGCCGAGTACGTCGCTGGTCAATTTTTCTAAAAGCAGAAACCTTCCGGATTCGACGTGTTGAATGACCTTCTTGCATATGTTTTTGTAGTTGAGCGCGTTCTCCACATCATCAGAGAGGCAAAGGTTATTGGCGGGGTAGTGGATTTCTGCATTGATAACGATGTCTTGTTGCTTAGACTTTTCTTCCTCGTTGAAGCCGATGAAGGTTCTTAGTCTCAGGTTTGTAATGGTGATAATGGCGTTGTGATTCATAACAGTGTCCAATCCTTAGAAAGTGAAGTCAGTTACGTACTTGTTTTAAGAAAAGATCAGTAAAGCTCACGCGATTAAGAGTTCAGTTGTTCCGTTCGCAGTTGTTCTTTTCGCAATTGTTCCTGTTGCAGTCGTTCTTTTTTCAGTCATGCAAACGCTAAGTGAAACCGAGCTCGAAAGGGATGGGTTCGGTTTTCTGACTTAACTGATCGAAGTTTCCCCAGAGCTGCTGATATGAGATGTCTAGAGTGGGGTGGCGTTCTTGCGCAGCAATATCGACTAATGGCCTGAGCACAAAAGCGTACTCGGTGATTTCGCCTCTAGGCAGCTCTACGCCATCGATAACGCCCACTTGATTACCATAAAGAAGGATGTCGATATCCATCGTGCGTGAAGCATAGGCTTTAGTCTGGCGCTTGCGATCGTTCTCTGATTCGATTTGATGCAGAACCTTAACCAGTTCTACAACAGGAAGGTTACATTCGAACCCAACGACGAGGTTGAGGAAGTTATCCCCTTTGAAACCGACAGGCTCGCAATCGTAGAATTTGGAAATGCGCAGAGGTGCAAAGCGGTTATGCAATGCTTTGAGAGATTCTGTGACGTGATGTTCGCGGTTAATGTTGCTTCCGATGCTGACATAGACGGTGACCATAGTTTTCCTTCCTTTTAATCAGCCTATACGTCCAACTCGCGATCAAGATCAGCAATGCATCCTCTTAAAGGTAGGAAGACAAAATAAAAATACGGTTCTGTTACAAGTTTTGCCCGTTTTGAGCCCGAAAAAAGGGCACCTGTGAGCTAGAAAGTGCCACGAGTCAAAGCTCGGCCTATGAAGGTATTGGATAACTATTTTGTCAGTGGTTTTGCTAAGTTAATAGAATACGGATTAGTTATAGCATCGAAAACACCGCTTTACTGAAGTTGGCTCGCCTCAAATAGAGGTGCATCTGGCTTTTTATCGTTACCCATGTCAAAGCCCATGACAACAATTCTAATCAGGAGGTTAGATTAATCAGGCCACAACATACAGCCATCAATCGAGCGGGCAAAGCGATGTGTCATTCCAAGGCGCAGAACTAGACCATATTCTATGGTGTCACATATTTTAACTGTATTCAGGCAAACCCCCTCTTTTCCATGCCGCGATAAAATCATCTTCTTTTAAGGGCTTAGATAGTAAGAACCCCTGTACTTCCTGGCATCCTTTGTTTCGAACGTAATCTAATTGACTCACTGTTTCTACGCCTTCGGCAATGATATTGAGATCATAAATTTTGGCCATTTCAATGATCACTTCAATAAGCTGTTTGTCTGTTGATTCAGAGTCAATTGCGTTGACAAACATACGGTCGATCTTAAGCGTATCGATAGGATAATTTATCAGTTGGCTAAAGGCCGTATAGCCGGTACCAAAATCGTCAAGAGAAACCTTCACTCCGAGTTGTTTCAACGCCTTAAGTCTCTCAATATTCTGTTTGTCTCCGGGTATAAAGCAGGTTTCAGTGATTTCCATTTCAATCATGTGGGCTGGAATCTTATAGCGCGTCAGTAACCCAGAAAGTACATTGACAAAGTCGGAATTAGAGAGCTGCCAAGATGAGAAGTTAATCGCTAATGTACCATCAAAATTCAGCTCTTCTATCCAGACGGACAGCGTCTGCAGAGCATTTTCAAAAACCCAATAATCAATATGTTTAATTAAGCCTGACGATTCTGCTACAGGTATAAAATCCGCTGGCCCGTAGGAGAGTAGAGCCTCGTGGCTTGTACGGATTAGAACTTCTGCACCTTTTATCTTACCTTTTTCGATATCATAAACTGGCATATAGGTTAGATAGAACTCGTTAGATTTAATCGCATCTTTCAAGTCTTCATTAATTTGAGTATGACGCTTTATTTCTCTATCCATCTCTTTTGAGTAGAATTGATAATGGTTTCTTCCCGCGACATTTTTGCAGGCATACATCGCTGAATCAGCATTGTTAACCAGTTCGGTGACAGAGTTAGCATCATCAGGGTAAACGGAAATACCGACACTGACCCCAATATCAAATTGAGTACCATCCACCTCGAAGCCGTCCTCAAAGAGAGAGAGAATTCGATGGGCAAATTCGGTAAGTATATCTAAGTCGTCCAATCCACCAACTATGATGGCAAACTCATCCCCAGATAGCCTGGCGAACTCAAGCTCAGAGATAGTTAGATTTCCCCACTCAAAATCAACAAAGCTGTCGACAAGGCGTTCTGAAAACACTACGAATAAGTGGTCACCAACATGATGTCCGTACTTGTCATTTACGTGTTTAAAGTTATCAATATCAAAGTAGATAACGGCGCACTTTGTATCTGTTTCGGTGCAGTTATTCATTATACGCGTGATATCTAAATTGAATTTTTTCCTATTTGGTAAGCCCGTCAGAGAGTCTCTTTTTGCCAGATCATCGAGATCAGTGATCAAATTAATGTACTTATTGGTAAGGATGGAGACTTCGTCGTTACTTTTGGAACGCTCTATGTAGACTAAGCCATCATGATTTACGGACTCCACTTTCTTAGTCAGCCTCTCCACTGGCTTAATGATTTGTTTTACGATAAGCCACTTTAGTAGTAAGAAAGTGACAGCCGTTACTAACAAAACAATAACAGCGTAAAGAAGTTGAAAGGGTTTATACAACTTATTGAGGTGTATTTGAGATAGGCAAATTTTGATAGACCATAAGTCATGTATTAACTGAAAACCTAATTCATAGTCTGGCAGGGTAATATCTTTTATCTGTTCTTCGTTACCCAGCGAATACGAGGTGGCATTAGGTCTAAGTATCAGTTGAGCGTCAGGACCGATCCTACTTTTCACAGATGCTTGAAATTCATCGTAGTGCCTGATTTTTGAGCGAACCACTGCAGTAAGTAATGTCTGCCCATAAGAAAAGGTTGGGACAGTAAAACTCTGCTCAGGTGTAAATGTTTTTACAACTAAAAATTCAGGGCCTTCAACACCATTGTTCAGTTTGTAGGTAGAAGCGTTAACGTGAGCCACACCTTTCAAATCTAATGCTTGTTGAATCGTAGCAAGGTGATCCGTCACAACCGTATCAGCAGAGTATTTTGCAAATGGATCCGACGTATTAAAGTAGATAAGCTCTTTGCCATTAATATCCACTAGAGCAAAGCTCTCGATCGTACTGTGATTGAGCTTTAATTGATTGATATAAGCCGTTAGCTCTTTCTCCGTGTAATATTGAGCAGTGTCATCATATATTTCAATAAGATACTTTTGAATGTAGTAGTTCTCTAGACTCATTCTAATCGCAGAATCGAGCTCTCTAAGCGCTTCATTAAGCTCATGAGAGATATGAGTAAGTTCACTTTGTAATTGTTCCGATAGCGACGAGTTCAGTTGCATTTTTTGACTGGTATACGAAAACACTCCGGCGATGGAGAAAATTACCACCATAACAGGGAGCAGAATATAATTGATCTTTAGCGACAGTTTCATTTTTTTGTTTTATATCTTTGGTTATGAATAACAAAGAGTATTTGGCTTCTCAGGTCTGAAGCTTCTTTGCTTAGTGTCTTATAGGTAAACGATGAACCGCTGTCTAATCCCGTTGGGAACAACTCTTCATCTAACAGATAATCATCAGATGCTAAGCCCAAGACGTGTCTGTTCGAGCTTGCGAACCACATCTCTTCTGCATTTAATGCCGATCTTTCAGGTGTGTTAATAAAGTTAAGGAACTCTATCGACGCTTTGCTAATAGGCCTGTCTTTATGGACACTAAAGCATTCATGCCACATCAAAGTACCTTCTTGAGGAATGGTATAGATCCAATCATCTTGCTCTGTATACGACGCTATTTGTTCTTTTTCTCCTGAATAGATAACGGCAACTTCCATTTTAGAGCCAGATTTTTTATCTAGAGCGTAGCCAATAGCCGCTCTTATTACTAATAGCTGTTCACGGACCTTCATTAACAGTTTGTACGCTTGTGCCAATTCGACTTCATTTTCGGTCATAGGATCGAACCCTAACGCCAATAATGCGATTGCAATGGTATCTACATCGTCATCAGGAATCACAACAGTTTGAGGGTGCTCTAATGCGTAGTCGAAAACGTCCATCCAAGAGGTTATACCTTCGGTAGCTCTTGAAGACCGAAATGCGACCCCCATGGTACCATTAGCGTACGGAATGCCATGCACCCCGCAAGCTCTGCGAGACACCTCTGTAAAGTTTGAATTACCTTCCTTCAAAGTATTAGACAAATCCCCTAAGGTGCCTGCTTTGCCCTGTTCGCCAATGGTTTGCCCATCAATGATAAACAAATCATAGGCTAGGGCTTTACCTGAATACACCACAGCATCACGCAACATTTCATTTTCAAAATAAACTTGAGAAACAGTATGACCGTACTGTTCTTCAAACTCTTCTATCAGAATGTCAGAGATATAGTCTTCCCAAGTGAAAATTTTTAGCTCTTCGGCAAAACACCTAGCGGATAAAAAAATAGTACACGTTAGAGTAAAACAAGTTAAAAAACGCATCAGATACCTATTACTAATTGTTTTCGATGGTGTTTAACCATGACGTTGGTTTTGGCCTTATTTATCAAACATAGGCGTAATTGTGCCTCATCATTCAATATATTAGTGAGATGTATATTAGATATCGTGCAAATAGTTGATTTGTGGAACTAGAGTAGACATAGAGAATTGAAAGTGTAAAACATCGTTAAACGTTATTTTTCATATTGGATCAAATCGGAGCATGTTCTTTACTACAACATCACCAACTTGCAACTCGACGTCGTCAGTTTGCTTTGAGAAAAAGTACTGAAATTCCAGTAGCTCGATCTTCCACGAAGTAATTACGTTAATGCGGAATGGGGCGAAATATTTGTTGGTGCAGTTCAGGAATTTTGAAGAGCAGCCTCTAGCGCCCCATAAACCCCGAGCAAAAGCGAACTTCATCTATCTCACTGGCAATTTGGTCTTTGTTTTTACCTTACCGAAGGCGAAGCTGGATTCGATAGAAGCTATATTGGGTAGGCGAGTTAATTGCTCTGTAGATAGAATTAAGGCCTCGCGTGTGCGCAGCCTTTTTGTTTGTATCGAGCGGAAGTAGCAAAAGCCTCTTGAGGTTTTACTTGTCTAAATTGTGCTTAATAATCTGTTCTACCACACCATCCATCGTCTTTGAGCTAATCTCCGGCTTCAAATACAAGGAATGATACTCAACGCCTGTACGGTCTATATAGGCTGCTTGTAAGCCAGCGGATAGTGCACCATGAGTGTCCCAATCGTGAGTAGCGACAAGACGAAGGTTATCGACAGGCTCTTGTAAAGTTTCTGCTGCAAATTTATACACGTCTGAATTTGGTTTGAAACTGCCTGTTTCTTCAACAGAAATGACGGTGTCGAAATAATCTTCTAAGCCCGAGTTCTTGATTTGAGAAGTGATAAGGTCGAGGGATGAGTTGGAAAACGCGACTGTTTTAAAACCACTTTTACGCAACTTATGTAAAGACTCTTTGATATCAGTGTGCGGTGGTAGATTGGCAAAGGAAGTTAATAAGGCACCTTTGCTTTCGGTCGTTAAATCACACTTGTACCGCTGTGCAATAGCGTCGAGCGCTGCATTCGCTAATTCAGAAAAAGTAGATTTTACGTTTGTTGCGATGCAAACCGTTGAGGAGTGTAAAAGCTTTGAAAACCAGAGCGATAGTGCATCCTCACTGCCAAACACCGCTTTGAATTTAGGCTGTAATGACCCCAAATTTAAAACCGTTTCGTTTATATCAAACAGTATCATTTCTTTTTTCACGCGAAGAACCCAGAATTAATTGAATTTCATACTTACATAATCTGCTCTCATCACACCGTTTTCAACCTTGCTTTAAGTAACTTAAGCTTTGCTTCAAATTTGAAAAGAGGCAGGAATGAGTCAGCGATGAACACGTCAACTCAATCTGGCGTTGCTTAATGTCTGGCGTTGCTTAATGAGTAACAGGCAACGCCAAATCTAAGGTGACTTTCTTGGTCTAATTTGCGGCTTCTATGGTGCCTTTGAAAGTGCTGTTTAAAAAGTCATTGATCTCTTGTGAGTGGTAAATTGAAATGATCTTTTTATACGTTTTGTTATTTTTGTCTTCTTCTCGCGCCGCCACAACCATCACGGCTAAAGGTGCGTCTTTTTTCTCTAAGTAAATGCCTTGTTTCTTAGGGTCCAGTCCAGCAGACATCACATAGTTCATGGTGATTGCAGCTGCATCTACATCGTCAAGAGAGCGGGGTAGTTGAGCGGCATCCACTTCAACAAATCGAATGTTCTTTGGGTTATCAACAATATCGCTTAATGAAGCGTTGAAACCAGCGTTGTCTTTTAAAGAAATCAGCCCAGCATCTTCAAGTAGCAATAGTCCGCGCCCACCATTCGTTGGGTCGTTTGGAATCGCGATTCGTGCGTTATCTGGGATAGAGTCAAGCGAAGTGTACTTGTTCGAGTAAACGCCCATACGCATCAAAATTGAACGTCCGATAGAAACTAACTGGCTATCGTGATTGGCATTAAAGTTGTCGAGAAATGGCTGATGTTGGTAACTGTTCAGTTGGATACTTCCATCGTCCAGTGCTGCGTTAGGTGTGATGTAGTCTGAGAATTCGACGAGCTCAATATTGATCCCTTGCTTTGCTGCTTCTTTGGCAACTGCTTGTACAACTTGTGCATGTGGGCCAACTGTCGCCCCAATCTTGATGACAGCCTCGTCTTTTTTTCCACATCCTGTTACGCCGAATACGAAAGCTAATGCCAACAGGGATGCTGTGATTTTTTTGTAGCTGTTCATGATAACTCCATTTAATTAACCAAAAGACATGTAGGCGTCTAGATGTCTATATTATCTATTTATACGATCGGGTCAATAGGTTTGTTAGAAGCAAAGCTAGATTGATATTAAGAGGTTAGATTGATATTAAGCAGCTAGGTGTACTTAATACCAGAATGTCGACACCCCAAACCTATCTGTAGGGCAAGCCCATATAGCGTTGAGAAAACAAAGGCCTCGCACGTATGAGTAATGCCAGTCAGTTAAGCTGACTGGCATTTTTTCTATTCGTTGCATATTTCTTAGGTTTCAGTTTCACCCAACGAGGATAACTTCTATCTTCTCTTCGAGGTGGTAGGATAAACATCGATATTTGCTGTAGTAGTACTTCATAGTGTTTGGGTAGTTTCCCAGGACTCGTTAAAGGTAAAGCTGCAAAGTATTGAGTCACAGCCATGGCACTACTCGTAAAGCTTAATTGATTCGGCCAGACGCTATCTAACTTGCTCGCTGCCTTTGTCATAACCTGCCTTATAAGGTTATAGGCTAACAAAATCCCCCAGAGCTCCTGTTTGACCATATCTGGGCGCTTACTTCGCAATGTATACTCACTATCAAGCAAGGTTTGCTTCATTTCCCTATAACCTAATTCGATTTCCCAACGGTAGCGATAGAGCTCTACAATGTCTTCACCAGGAAAGTGCAACCCATCACGCATTGATGTAAGCACCTGATATTTCTTTCCTTTGATAATTTTCGACACTAACCGTGCTTCTATTATCTCAGGGAGGTCACTGAATTTCTTTCTTGCTTGAGGTGTCGTTTTTATAGCAACGATAGCGTCACTCTGGCTATATTTATGAACGACTTCATACTGAAAGTCCTTTCTCACAGGGAGCATCCAATGTCTTTCTTGGCCTACTTTATTCCAGCGATTAAGTAGCCCTAGAGAGTAATATCCTTTGTCAAAAATAGTCAGAGAATGATCGGGGGTTTGTTCAATGAGTTCTTCTGCAAGGCGCATTTCGTTGGTTCGATAGTCAGAGAATGCACTATCGATTATCTGATGACTCGTAAGCTCCATCAGACAAACCATACGTACCTTAGGGTAAATATTTTCAGCTGATTGATTGCGCTGTGCTTTAAACTCTTGATGATTTTCAGGTGTATCTGTCGTTCTCCAAACGACACCATCGACGGATAGAAGGTTTAGTCCACACCAAGTTTCGAAGTTAGACGATTGATAGCTATGCGCTGCCATCTTCTTAAAGACTTGCTTAACACCTTCTTCGCCCAATCTCTGTCTCGCCTGAACAACAGCGCTTGGGGCAACAAAACGTTGTTTGTCTGGCAGGACAATATCGAGTTGATTAGCTATATCCCAAACAGATTGTTGTCGAAAAAGACTCATTCCTACAACGGACCAAAGTACAGCCTCTAAAGGTAAACGCCTTCTTCTCACCGTTGCGACCCCCGCTTGTTCGAAGCCTTGCTGAATAAGGTCTGGGCTAAGAATGTCAGAATATCTATCAAAGTGATGAAAGGTGTTACATGATCGAAAAGTATTCGCAAGTTGGCTTTCTAAAGACATAAAAAATCCGATATTAGTTTCCTAATATCGGATTTTGAAGCCTTTTGAGGATCGGTCAAATGATCTCACAAATTTCTTAACTGATCGGCATTACTCGCACGTATGAGGCCTTTTGGGTTTCGTTGAATAAGGTATAGGGCAGTAACTTGGAATTTAAAGAAAACGGGTTCGGTAAAGCTGCCTATTAAGAAAGCTTTTTATTAAAGAACTCAAGTGTACGTGCCCACGCTAACTCTGCTTCTTCTTCAGCATATCGACCTGTTGAATCGTTATGGAAGCCATGATTCACACCGTCATAGATGTAAGCGGTGTAGTCTGCCTCAATCTCTTTGAGTTCAGCTTCATACTCTGGCCAAGTTGCATTCACACGTTTGTCGATTCCCGCAAATTGGATGAGCAATGGCCCTTTAACATTCTTTCTTAAATCTGGTGCGGCAGGAGTACCATAAAACGGAACGCCCGCATCCAGTTGTTCTGGCATTACCGCCGCCAACATATTTACGATATAGCCACCGAAGCAAAATCCGACTGCGCCTAGCTTACCGTTACTTTTTTCATGAGATTTCAAAAAGTTTGCAGCGGCGATAAAGTCTTCTTCGATTTTCTCTCTGGATAATGATTTTTGCATTGCTCGACCTTCATCATCATTACCTGGATACCCACCAAGCGAATAGAGTGCATCAGGTGCAAACGCAATAAACCCCGCGGCTGCGAGTCGTCTTGCCACATCCTTTATATATGGGTTTAAGCCTCTATTTTCATGAACAACTAAGACAACTGGCGCATTATCCGCTAACTCTTTTGGTACCACTAAATAACCACGGCCTTCTCCGTATCCTTTAGGTGAAGGAAATGTCTCGTAGGTTGCTGTGATGGAAGGATCATTGAAAGAGACTTGCTCTGCCTGCGCATAATTAGGGATCAGTGCAGAAGTTAGCGTTGTCATGGTTAAGCCAAGTACAGCCAACCCAGATAGACGAGCCATAAATTCTCTGCGATCAATCAGACCGTGCGCATATTCGTCGTACCAATCAAATGCTTCTTGAGGGATAGATCGAGTTGGATCTGATTGAGACTCGGTACTTTGATTCATAACTTTTCCTTGTTGTGAGTTGTTTTACCAATCAACTATAGTGGAAATTTCAATATATTTGAACGATCGCTCAATATCTTTTAGGCTATTTGTTATATCAAAGTACAAAAATTAGATGACAGTCAGATAAAACGATCACTTCGGAATCGATTCCCATCTCTTAGGTTTGTTTTACTGAATCAATCAACACAAGGTTGATGTAAGTGATTAAGTCAGTGAAATAGGGTGGTGATTATTATTTGTTTTTGGGGAGGGTCTAGTTCTAAATTGACCTTTAAGAGCTAGGCATATTTACGGTCAATAGGGCAGAATGTTTCAATACAAACCGCTTGATTTTACTCTGGTATAATCATTTCCGATAGGGATCGCCTTAGCGCTATCAGAACCTTCTTGATGAGAGATAAAAAATAGATGTTAAGACTTTTGCGTCAGATAAAAAAATGGAAACTTGCATCGTTTAGTTTACTCATGTTCATTGCCGCATTTTTTATCTACAACCAGATCGGTAATCGTATTTCCCGTGTCGATGAGGCAACATTTTTGATCGGGCAACTGAATACTGTCTTGGATGCAGCGGAGCAATATTCTCATGACAATGGCTCTTTACCTCCAATTACTTCCGATACCGACACGAACTTCGGCTACTTAAACATCAATCACTTAATTGAAAATCTGGGCTTATCAACATGGCAAGGGCCGTACCTACCTTATGGCGATACATGGATAGGTGGTGATCAGTACATCGATCACCCAGATTACATAGCAACGCAATTACTGCTTAAGGAAAAGGATAGCCGCTGGGCACGAGGAAGCTCCGAGACAGGTTGTGAATCGTCGTCAGCAACCTGTTCTCTTGCGGCTTGTATATGGTTGGTACCAACAAAAGTGGCACAAGAAATTAATCAGATTATCGACGGCAACACGGATATAGAAAGTTCGAATACGACCGGAAAAGTACGTTACGACAAAGCTTTTGGCGGTGCACTTATCTGTATGACTGGAGATGACTATCCAATGCCTTCTGCACAGTCAAACTAAGTCGTTTCTAATTATCTCACTGGCAGCTTGGTCTTTGTTTTTACTTGACCGAAGGCGAAGCTGGATTCAATAGAAGCGATATTGGGTAGGCGGGTTAGTTGCTTGCGGATAAACTGCTCGTAGCTTTTGAGCGATTCACTGACCACATGCAATAGGTAGTCGTGATTACCTGTCATCAAAAAGCACTCCAACACTTCATCAATCGCTTCAATGTGCAGTTCAAAGTCTCGCATGTTCTCTTCTGTCGGCTTTTCAAGCTTCACTAACACAAACACATTCACAGGCAAGCCGCATGCTTCTTGGTCGACACTGGCGTGATAGCCGCGAATAATCCCTTGTTTCTCTAATGCTCGAACTCGGCGTAAGCAAGGAGAGGGCGATAGCGACACGCGATCGGCCAACTCTTGATTGGTGAGCCGAGCGTTGCTTTGCAGTTCAGCCAGTATTTTCTTGTCGATCTCGTCCATTAGTATAATCCATCAATATCGAATTTAGTTTGGCAATATTATTGCTCAAAGTGTATGTCTTACTTCGCAAATAGCAATTTTTAACATCTGCCCAAAACTAAAATTAAAGGAGGTATAACAAAGGACTGAACTATGAATACGTCAACTCAACTTAGCCCGCTGCGTAAAACGACCAAACACGAACAAGCAGAAGCCCTTGCCATTGAGCAGGCAAAACATTTTGGTATCGACCCAAACAGTGATTACGGCATCACACTAATTGAACTGGCGGCGACATTGTATAAAGCCAATATCAAGACGCATGACCTTTGGGCGTTAACCGTTGATGGGCTTTCAGAGCTTGACAAGAGTGACCGAATCGCTTGGTTTAACGCTAAACGCTTTTTGTCATTTCAGATCGCAAAGATCCTCGACAATTTGCAAAACCCAATGCGTGCCACTTACCAATCCATTGCCACCAATAATGGTAATTTTGCGTCTAAAGGTGCGTATCCTATCTTCGATAATGTCGCTGCTATATTCTCTGCAAGCCCTGTCATTACACGCACTGCGACCTATTTATTTGCGTGTACAGAATGGATTGAAGATGCGTTCAACGGTAAAGAGCCGCTGCACGATATTTACTCTCGACTGCTTAACCCAACATCGATTTCACTGGCTAACCACATGGTTGATATTGAGGCAGGCTCCAGAGCCAACGAATACCTCGCATGGAACTTTAACTCGGGGATGGCGGCTATTGATGGGTTGTTAAGCCACTTGCTCGGGCATGAAGACATTGTCTTGGCTTCACGCAATATCTACGGCGGTTCTTATCAGCTATTGGAAGATTGGTTTGGAAAGCCTTCTAATCTGAATGTCGCGGTAGAGTGGGTCGATGGCTATTCAGGTGATGAGTTTGCGGCTCGTCTTGATGAGGTTGCCGATAAATACGCGGATCGCCTCGCCGCAGGTAAGAAAATCTACGTTTACCTAGAGTCACCGTGTAACCCGCATGGATACGTGTTAGATGTTGCTAGCATCAGTAAAGCTGGTCACGTTCGTGGTTGGGATGTGATTGTCGACTCTACAGTGGGTACACCATTACTGCATCCAGTACTAAAACGCGATGATGTTATGGAAAGGCCAGATTATGTCATTCACTCTTACACCAAAGAACTGGCGGGTTCCGGCACCACAACGGCTGGGGTAGTCATCGGTCGTAACGAGACCATGTTTGTGCCAAAAGGAGAAGAGGTCACCTGTAACAAACCTAACGGCGATGTGGCCACCATTCCATGGAACGAAACGCTGTTTTGGAATGTGTATTACATTAAGGGCGCATTCCTAGACGCAGACAAAGCGTTCGAAGTGCTCAATGGTATGAAAACCTATGAGATGCGCGTGGTGCAGAAAACCATTAATACTCTGACTCTCGCGAAGATCTTCGATGCTCACCCAGACATCAATGTGTCGTGCCCAGCTTTGCCAGATAGTGATAACTATGAACACTGCCAGAACAACATGTACTTGGGGTTACCTGCAGCGCTGTTTACCATAGACATGGAAGGCAACGGCGATCGGGCGCCAATCAATCGAGATGGGTTTAAACAGTTCTTCGACATGCTTGAGCCCGCAATCGGCATGCAAGTGAGTTTAGGGCAAACCAATACGGTGGCACTGTGCCCGGCACTGACTACGCATTCTGAACTCAGCGACGAGGCGCTCAATGAAGCAGGCATCAAACCGACCACAATGCGTATCTCTATCGGCTTGGAAGATCCTCGAATGTTCATTGCTCACATTATCGAGGCAGCCAAATTGTCAATCGACCGCAAACACGCAGACTTCTCATCGAGTTTCCCTAGTGGTAACAGTATCGATGAAATCTATATGCAAACCTATATGGATGTACATCAGAGGTTTGTGAAGAGCTTGCCGAAGTTCAGTCAGCTTACTCAGTAACTTAGGTCAGTAAGCTAAGCTGGCAATAAAGGTTAGCAAGAAAAGTCAGTGAAGTAGGGTAACTGTAACCGTTAGAGTGCAGTTATAATCACTAGATAGAAAAACTAAGGCCGCACGCGAGGCCTTAGTTTTAGAAAGCTCTCACTGTGTAGTTTCATCGAGTGCTATTTAATTGGTGCTTGGAAAGCGACTCTGTTGATGACTTATTACTGGGCGAATACTGAATAACAAAGAGCAAGAGCTCTAGAAAAGGAATGATTTTCGTAAAAAGTAAAATTATTCGATTAAGATAGCGTTTAAGATCATATGGTTATGGTTTTTTTGGGTATTGTCATTCTACGTATTTTCAACATGAATGAATTATGAACGCTACTTTCATCCGCGATTAATACCACCTCCTGCATAGTACACCCATCAAAACAAACTATGACTCCTTAGAGGTTCTTATGAAAAACGTACTTATTGCTACTACACTGGTTCTGGCTTCAGGCTTAGCAACAGCAAACACTTTACCAGCAACGGGCGGATTTAGTGGCCCGACGGCTAGCGCTCCTGTTACGGTTGCTCAAGTCCTAGAAGCAAGAGATGATACCCAAGTTCAGGTGACGGGTAACATTGTGCACTCTTTGGGAGATGACGAGTACAAGTTTACTGATGGCAAAAACACAATTGTGATCGAAGTAGAGGATGAAGCTTGGGCTGGTTTGACGATTGCTCCAAATGACAAGATAACGATTGTTGGCAACGTTGAAAAAGATAGCTGGGAAGAGGCAACAATTGAAGTCGATAGAATTGCGATTGGTAGCTAAATCGAGTGAATGCAGTAGTAACTGAAGCGATAACTTAAACCTCAAAGGAGCTCATTGTGGCTCCTTTAAAGTTTTATAACTATGACAAATAGAGAGCATGTATTTACTTTGTGTTATTGCTCATAACTCATAACTCATAACTCATAACTCATAGCTAAGTGCCATACCCGTCCAACATTAATTCAGTAAACAGTCTCCGTCTCTAATAAAGCTAGATTCTTAGGTAATAGACTGAATTTCGGCTGTACCAGCCCATTTTTGTGTTTGGGACCAAATATAGCGGTGACTCATTTTGGGGAAAACGGTGTAACTCTCTCTGCTCACTCGTTTACTATTTAGGCTGGTGGCCTGTCTTCTTCGCAAGCTCTTGCATAGCCTCGGCAAACGTTGTTGTTCCGCCTTTCGCTTTAACCTGAACTACCTTATATCCTTGGCTTTCCAGCGCTTGGCGCTCTTCTAAAACTGCCTTGTCATCTGGTTGACTGCCCTGCACAGGCTGGTGAATGTAACACCCTTCTAATTGACCATCTTCGACCAGTTGGTGGTGTTTCAGTGCATTGATATCAAAATTCATAGTAAGTCTTTTCGCTTTAAATGGAGAGTCTCTGTGGCAAAGACCACAAGTCTTAATAATTTTATGGTTTGTACCATACGGTATTTTAACTATAAGAAGCTAGTGAAAATACAGTAATTTAAAGGAATGTACTGGGTGCGGTTCGTATTCTCAATCTCTTATTGATCGTAGGGAAGGAAAGGGGGGGAACTGAATGCGAACGTTACAAGTACGGCCAGATGTTCAGCGATAAAGAATGTTCTCCCCCTCGGTCCTTAATCTAAAGAGGTCGTTGTTGGTCATTTGAGGGGGAGCTAGAGGGGGAGGTTTTTAATGATCAACTTGAATCTGAGTGTTGGTCATCATTGCGATTAGCTTAGCTACTCGGGCGCGTATCTCACGTCTATCAACAATCATGTCTAAAGCACCATGCTCTAATAGGAACTCGCTCTGCTGAAAATCTTCAGGTAGCTTTTCTCGTACTGTTTGCTCAATTACACGACGCCCGGCAAAACCAATTCTCGCTTTGGGTTCACCGATATTTATATCACCTAACATCGCAATACTTGCCGATACACCGCCAAAAGTTTGATCGGTCAATACGGAGATATAAGGGAGCTTTGCATCTGATAGTCGCATTAAAGCAGCACTTGTTTTTGCCATTTGCATTAAAGCCATGAGCGATTCTTGCATGCGCGCTCCACCACAAGCCGAAAAGCATACTAATCCACAGTTAGCCTCGATTGCTGCATCAACAGCGTCAACAAAGCGAGCGCCCACAACGGCCCCCATTGAGCCTGCCATAAAAGAAAATTCGAAAGCGCACGCTACAACAGGTAATCCTAAAAGCTCTCCCTTCAAGGCCACTAACGCATCCTTTTCTCCTGTGTTCTTTTGAGCAAGAGCCAGGCGTTCGGTGTAGCGTTTCTTATCCTTAAATTTTAGTAAGTCTTTCGGTTCATGTTCACTGCCAATCTCAGTTCGCTCGCCATTATCTAAAAAATTTTCTAAGCGACAGCGTGCGGACATCCTCATGTGGTGGTCGCATTTTGGACACACCTCCAGATTTTCTTTAAGGGCTATGCGGTACAGAATCTGGTCGCAAGAGGGGCATTTTGTCCATATGCCTTCTGGAATATTCGCTTTACGCGTACTGATTATATTTTTCTTATCTAATAGTTTTTCTATCCAACTCATTGGTAACCTTATCCAGTTCACTTTTAATGATGAGTATTGTATAAGCCTGTTTCTGGTAATAAAGTGGCTAATATTGGCTTTATAATCCAATCTGGTGGGATTATTGAAATGAGTGGGATTAATGGGAATGCTTGAGAAGATTGATCAACAATGGCTAAAAAGTTTTCACTGTGTCTATGAGAACAATAGCTTTAAGAGAGCTGCGGAGTTTCTGTGTTTGCCGACATCAAACGTCAGTCGTCATATCGCGTTGCTAGAAGAGCAGCTGGATGCTCGACTTTTTGATAGAACGACTCGCCGAATTTCTTCGACAGAAGCTGGGGACCACCTCTATCTACGAACTCAGCCATTGTTGGATAAACTCAATGATGCTCTTGAGGAGGTGACACAACACTCTCGTGAAGTCATAGGGCAACTCAATGTTTTAATGCCAGACTCACCTGACTTGGCCCAAGCCGTCGTTTCGTTTTGTACTCAATATCCATCTATTTCATTATGTTGTGATACGAGTATCAGCCCTAAAGAGGATCCGCTTGACGGGTTTGACGTTATTTTGAGTTTTCATCGAGGGAAGCTAGAGGATAACAATTGGATAGCGAAAGAGATTAAGCGTTGGACTAGTGTTGTTGTGGCTTCACCCAAACTTCTTCATACATCTTCTAAGCCTTTTAAGATTACGGATTTGAAACATGTACCTTGTATTAGCAGCTTTACCGCGTTAAATGGTATGCCATGGGTATTTAAGAACGAAACAGGTCAGGTAATTACTCAAAGAGTAAAATCTGCATTTAAAGTGAATAGTGGACAACTCGCTAAAGCAGGTGCATTGGCTGGTTTGGGGCTTGCGATACTCCCTGCTGAATTCTGTCGTAATGAAATAGATTCGGGTTCTCTAGAAGTTATAGAGCTTGAATACGAACCTGAGGACTTGGTGCTATATGCCTTTTATGCTTCTAGAAAGCACATAGCGAAAAAGGTTCCAGTGTTCATTGAGCACTTACTACATCAAGCAAATCTAGACGGGCAAAAATAACAGAAAATGCGGAGGCTAGGGGCTCTTCCCTAGGTTAGAGATGTACTCACTATTGATGGATAAAACTAAGACCTCGCGTTTGCGAGGATTTTTGTTTTTCGGGTAGTGATAACAAACTTTTTGACATAAATGAGCTACAACTTCCCCTAAGTTAGCAATTCATAGATAACTAAAGGTATGGAAAGTCGCTTAATGTAGCGTCTAGTATTGATGGTGCAGATCACTGACAAGCATACGGACCTTCATGACAATATGCTTTTTCAAATATTTAAAATCATGCTCTCTAATGCCTATCAAAAAAGAAGCCCAAACAAAGGATTGGGCTCAATTCAATAATCATAAAACCATTGTCATGGTGGTTATATTCCGATTAATTTCCCCAGATTTGGCTTACAAACTCAGGATGGTCAATAAACGGATTACGATTCCCTTGGAAGTCATGTACCGCCTTATTTCGGTCGATTTCTTTTTGGCTTACTGGATCTTCAGAATGCCAACGCTTTAGCATGGTAAGTAGCCAAGGTTCAAAAACGGTTGTATTGGTTCCATCCAGAACGGCGTCAGAGCTTGTAGAGTTCCCTTCCCAATTAGCGATTTCATTTTCATAGCGTGTTGCCATGTAGAAATATGCTCTTGCGAAATCACCTTTAAACTCATCAATTGGCTCAAACACCGTACCCACATAACCAAGAGAGTTTGCTGCACTGCCTAATTTAGAACCATTGCTTGATGTGTATGTTGCACTACTTACCTCACCAAATGGCCAATTACTACGTTTCGAGTTAACGTAGCCGTCAGTGGCAAATAAATGGTGACCGTCAGAGTTCATTGGCTCGACTTTCCCACCAAACCAGCTTTTCGGGAATGAGTGCTCACGGTTGTAGCAATCACCTTCTTTGCTGTATTGACCACATTGATCGGCCACCTTAGTAAATTGGATTGAATCTGAGCCTGAAGGTTTCTCTGAATACATATCGAGAATCGACCCATCAGTGTCATAGTATGCGTCTAGGTCAGCCTCAGACACTAACTTCCAAATAGCGGTGTAACCCTGACTACTATGATTATCAATAATTTGATATAAGGCCGTTTTTAACGCAAAGCCCACTTTGCCTTCAGCGTCTTTGTAATACTCACCTAACACTGGTGGTTCAGTTGGTGGTGTAGTCGTTGAGCCACCAATCGTAAATTCTGTACTCTGACTTGCTTGGAAATCACCACCAGATGCCACAACGGTTCCGTTTACCGACAAACTGTATGAACCATTCCCCACACTGCAGCACATTCCATCTCCATAAGAGTCTGAGACTTCTAGGGTGTAGCTACCATCCGCTAAACACATTTCCACTTCATTGTTGGTGTTACTTTGATAGTCTGAACCAGAATAAAGAGTTTGAGAAACTGAGTTTTTGAGAGACCAACTGGTTTCAGAACCATAGTTATCCGTCACTAGCGTGAGTGCGGCACTTGTGTCATTGCAGCTTTGTGTTGGTGGAGTCTCCGTAGGCTGAAAGTTATCTAAATACACCACTTCTGAACCATCAAAACCTGCATCATCATAAAATCGTATGCCCACAACGATATCTTTAGTGCTGGTAGCGCTGTACGAGTGAGTTAATGCTTGCCACTGATTCGTTAAACCATTATTCGAGTAGCCTAAATAGCCATCAACAAAAAGGCGAGCTTTCACGTTACCTTCAGTGTGATAAACATCGACAGAGAAATCATAAGTTTTCCCTTGTTCAACACTTATCGTTTGAAGTAAGTCGGTATTACTTTGAGTACTTGTATTCACTGTTACTTGCGCAGAGAAACTGCCGTTATTTACAGGGTCGGTAGAGAGGGAAAGTGCAATGCCGGAGTCAATCACACTCCATCCAGATGGTACGTTTCCTTCCCAGTTTTCGAAACTTCCATTTTGCATTTGCGCATGCGCACTCGCTGAACAAAGTAATGCAACGCCACTTAGTGTTATTATTCTATTTATCATATAACCTTCTGTTTAATCGGATAAAAACCAACTAAGCTTAGAAAGTAATCAAAAGATGAATGGGGATATACATCACATTTATAAATGTAAGCATTGTCACTTTTATTAATATATGTGATGTAAAGCAATGCGTTATCGATCTGTCAAATGCTTTCACACGCTAGATTATTGAAAAAAGGTTCATCTCGGCTTTCAGGGGAAAGCCGCGATGAACCAAAAAGAAGCACTTATCCACAAGCCCTGCCTACAGTAAATGTAACCTTTACTAAAGTTCGATCCCGCCCTTGCCTAACCAACTGAAAATTATGCATATAATTCAGTTTGGTTCTAATTTCTAGTTGAAAACCGTGCAAGCACATGTTGCTTCCGATTCAAGGCGCGTTATCAATCAAAAAATTCCTTTTAGTTTTCTATTATTCAATGGCTTAGAAATAGTTGAACAACATATTCGTGCGTAAGTGTGATTAAAGGTCAGTCTGTTGTGGATTAAAACATTTAGCTACATTGTTGGAACTCTAGACATCAGGAAAAGTAAGGCAAGTTGCAGGGTTTGAAACTGAGTTCAATCCCTCTCAGGCTCACTTTGGGGGCATAAGTGAGCTAGTCAATTCTCGAACTTAGTCAATGAAAATTACTTTTTAATATGGATAGACACTTAGATCGTGTATTGATATTGAAGATCAGTTTCATCTGAACCAGATGAAGCTAACAGTGCCTTTGAGCGTTTCTACGCAATTGTAGGATTATTGTATCTAGAGCATTAGCCTGTCGCGCATTTCTCAATATTTACGACAGGCCCACTTTACTGCTGTGAATAGTTTATCAATGTCTCTCTGTAGAGTGAGAGTAAAGTATCGCTATCTACTTGAACGCCGACTTGTTGTGCAGGAAATAAACCCCATTCATCATTCATATAGTTACGTTGATCAGCTTTCTGAATGGTCATCCCTTCCGCTGGCCCATCTGTGACAACCCTGACCGGGCCATTACGACTTGTAAAAAGAGACGGTTGGATAACATAAGCAATGGCTGATGGGTCATGAACATGACAACCATCCATTCCTACTTTGTCAGAATAAAACTTTAAGTAGTAACGGCTAATGTCCCAGATGAACTGCCCAACTTCTCCAGCGTCATCTCGCAACTCATCAAGGTATTGACTGGTAAAAAAACTCTCCTCTGTAACATCGAGCCCGATAATTACTACTGGCCATGATGCCGTAAACACCTTATCGGCAGCATGAGGGTCATCATGAATATTCGCTTCGGCAAATGGTGTTACATTCCCTCTGTGGCCGTTTTCACCGAATGCACCACCCATAACGACCACTTCTTTTACCAAGTCGACGATGTCAGGAGCAGCTTCCAGTGCAAGTGCAAGATTAGTCAGAGGACCGACAGCCACAAGAGTGATCTCTCTTGGTTCAGCTCGAACACTGTCGATAATGAACTGATAAGCTGGCTTTTTAATCGCTTCATAATCTAGCGAACTTGGTGCCGTCACATCACCCAACCCCGTTTCACCATGCACAACAACCGTTGCTCCAACAGGATCTCTTAATAAGGGCTTATCCGAACCTTTAGCAACGAGTGCCTTCATAGCGAATTTTTGCTTCAGATAGAGAGCATTTTGAGTGCCATTGTCTATCGTCGCATTTCCATAAACGGTCGTGATCCCCATCAGATCAATATCTGGATGTGCTTCTGCAAATAGGATTGCCATTGCATCATCGATGCCCGGATCTGTATCTAGGATGATTTTCTTTGTCATATCAGCTTCTAATTAAACAGTTGAGAGGAGTAGACGATACCTAGAAAAAACACTGATGAACGTGACTTGAATCTCATGATGAGAGCAATTTAACTTAAACTCTCAAGGTTTGAATTGCTCGTATGAATATTGTACTCCGGTCACTTTGTTTCCGCCTTTTCTAAGGTATTAGTATCTTTAAAATATTGGAAAAATTCACCATGTCACTACAAGTTTTTCGACAGTGATGGACCACCAGTAGAATAGAATGTTCGATATTAAAAAAAGTTATCACGATGTATGTGGTGAGTTTAATAATGACTTGTGAATTAGTTACTTATGATGGGGTTTTTCATTTTTAAGATTCCAAGACCAACAGCGAAGTAGGTCCTGATTTGGAATGGATACCATCTACAAATAATGATGTTGTAAACGTTATAAATTCTCTAAACGAATTGGTTTTGCACGGTCACTTAAGGCAATTAGGTCGATGTGGTCGTTATGACCATATATATTCAATAACTGAAAAGGAACGTAAGTATTGGAATGGGTTAAATAACAAGTTTTAGATACTCTTCTTTTTCCCAAAGGTGCGCCAAACGCTTCGCTCTAAAAATACAGGTCAAAATCTGAGTGGCTATTGGTGTTTAAGATCTTTGGTATTTAAGTCCTTTGATAGTTAAGCCCTGATTTAGCCTTCTAGATTCTGCCGAACTAAATCGTGCATTTGTTTTACTGCCATCAGTGCTAACCAGATGATTTCTTCTACCGAACGTTGACCCGTTGTGGAAGTTAGGTGTTGGGCTTCAGTTTGATTGGTGAGCGCGGGCAGCTCATGGACGCGGTTATCACGAATGGTATTGATCAATGCATCCATCGCATCATGAATCAAGCGTTCGACTTGTTGAGAGCCTTGATATTGCGTGCCTTTTCTGACCAGTGGGATCAGCAAGCAGAGGTAATGGCTTAATAATCGATAGTGACTCAGCATATCTTCATAATAGTGTGGATCGGCTCGAGTATGTTTTGGCTCTTGCTGCATCTCATTGTAAATCAGCTCAAGGTCGCTTTCGGCGGTTAGCATAGCGGCACGTTGCTTGGTTAGCGCAATATGGTCATGTTGTTCGGTGCCAATTTGCAGCTGTTCGTAGCAATACACAAATAAGCTTTTTGAACTATTAAGCGCTTTTAACGCTTGATTGTGGATCTCTTTACCTCGCCATTGCGGCCATAACAAACCATAACCGAGCAGGACAATCGCGCCCCCGACTATGTTGTCGATCAAACGTGGTGCTGCAAAATCGAGCCCTTGATGCGCCATGGTCTGATACACCAAAATCAATAGCGCTGTAATGCAACCAATGGCTAGCGAGTAATGGCGCATGATATTAAGCATTGCGACAGGCAAGAGGATAACGATAAGCGTATACATCGCGGTCGTTGGTACGCCAATGTGAATTAAAGACGTCGCGAACAGCACACCAAGCGCCGTACCTAAACAGCGTTGCCACGTTTTACTTCGTGTCGCCAAGAAGCTTGGTTGAATAACCATTAACATCGAAATCAGAACCCAATCAGGGCGAATCAATTCAAAGTATTCCGCAATTCCAGCACCAAGTGCGAACATCAAACCGACACGGATAACATGATGCCAAATCGGATTGCCTCGGCTTGGTAGGCGAAAAGACAACTCGAACGGCTGCACTTCAAAAGAACGTTCATAAGCGGGTTCATTAAGCTCAATACGACGGGAAATATGCTTCACTGCGTATGCCCAATAACGAAAGCGGGGTTGGTCTTCGAGCTTGACCGCTTCAATCAAGTCATTAGCTTCTTGCTCTAATGAGCTTAAGTGCTTCACCTCTTCGTTTGTGTTGTGTAGAAGCTGTTTGGCTTTGTGTCTTAGTCTTTGCTGACAATGTTGGCTCCAAACCAATAGCAAGTCTCGTTTGTGCTTACTGGACTGAAATTGGCTTAATAGATCGGGATTCGTGGTGTGGCTGCTGATTATCACTTCAAACGTATCAAGAGCGAGGAACAAGGCTTGTCGAAGCGAGTTAGCATCTTCTTGTTTAGATCGAAAAGATTCAGATTGAAGAGCCTGTTGGAACAACTCGATGAGTTGGTATTTGATGCGTCTTTTCGGTGCATCACTTTCGCTACCTAACAAGAATGCTTGTCGATATTGGATGTAGTCTGCCAAGGTTTCGTAAATCGCGGACAGACACACGCGCAGTGCATAGTGCTTCCACAACGCAAACC
Organism: Vibrio sp. QJM3NY_27; assembly: GCF_057785955.1. Taxonomy (NCBI): domain Bacteria; kingdom Pseudomonadati; phylum Pseudomonadota; class Gammaproteobacteria; order Vibrionales; family Vibrionaceae; genus Vibrio; species Vibrio sp. QJM3NY_27. The sequence continues at coordinate 1,497,757 of NZ_CM173511.1, forward strand.
AAAGCCAGCTAAACAGCGAAAAAGTAAGGGGGCCAAGCACCAACATTTGGTACAAGCTTAGCGCTGTGTTGGAATTGTGAAGTGAGAGAGTGACGACTGCTATCAATAGGCTCGACATACCGAGCCTCGCCCAAAAGGGACCATTGACCGCAGCACTGGCAAGCAAAGCACCCATAGCACCATAAGTCACCCATAAAGGCAGTCCGCTTTTCAGCAGAGCGTAACTGATGGCCAGAGTCATGCCCCAAGCGGTTGCGGTGATCGCAAAACGTGTCCACCTCCTTGGCCCTGCTGCATCGAGGCCACTAATCAGAGCGGCTGGCATGGTCATCAGCGCGGTCATGGCGATAGTGGTTTGATTCGACAACACCCCTAAACCAAGAAACAGCACAATGGCACTGGTGGCGCGAAGCCCAAGGTTAATGGAAGGGGAGTACCAGACTTTACGCAAAATGGCAGGAGAAAACGTCATAGACCCTCGTTATTTGTTTGATCTTAATGAGTGTAACGCCAAACCTCTTCGCGTGCTGTCTTCAATCACAGATTGATAAATTGAATCGCTGCAAGCCTCTTCTATTGGCATAGAACGCTATATAGCTTGGTTTATTCGAAAGCGAATCCACAAGGTTTAAGACAGCAAGATTTAAGATAGAGGGTTCAAAAATAGACAGTTTGGTAGTCGATGGAATCAGCAGAGAACGAAATTCGACTTAATCCTATCTTCTCGCTGCGATTGTATTTATTGATCGAGTGGTCAAAGCCATAGGCTGTCGAAGGCGCCATGTATTGGGTTACGCCTTGTTGTGTCGCCGTTATCCCGTCATGGCCGTGGCCGCAGATCACGTCACGAACGCGATATTTTCGAAGCACGTTCATCACATCGGCATCGTTTTCTAGACGGATGGCTTTCATCCAGTCAGCTCCGACTGGAATAACAGGGTGGTGAACAACCACGATAGGATCACTAGCCTTTCTCAACTGTTGTTTTAGCCGAGCCATGCCAAGGTTATCAATGCGCCCAGAACCGAGTGGATGACGTTTATCCAGCGGCTTGAAGCTAGAGTCCAGAAATACAAACTCTCGTTCATTGGTCATTGCTTTATTGGTGACGAAAATCGACGATCCTTTTAACTCGGTACGCATTAAGCGAGAGTCATCATGATTGCCCGCAATCGCGTAAATGGATTGGTCGCTAATGTGTTGCCTAATGAACGCCTCTAATCGAATGTAGTCGCCAGACTTTGGATTACAACAAATATCACCAGTTAGAAAAATGGTCTTGCATGCTGTGTCTTTGCTGACGTATTCCAGTGCTCTACGCAGGTTTTCATAGCTGGATTCAGCGGAAAGGTGACAATCACTGATTTGGTAAACGGTGTTCATTGTTGTTGTCCGGTTATGCCATACGAATTATTAAAGATGATAAAAAAATGCCTGCCAAATTGGCAGGCATTTATTGATGCTAATGTGCTTTGGGTGCTTTGGACGCTTCGTGTTGCTCAACCATGAACGCAATGGCTTCATCGCTTAAACAAGACTTACTGACGTATTGGCGCTGTTTTCCAATATGAAGGATAAAACCTAAATCGGTTTGTTGCAGCTGGGAGATGTCAGTCCAAGCGATAGTATTGGTGTTTTTAGCGTTTTTATAACTCACACCGTTAACGTCACCTTGAAAGATCACTTTGCTGCCAGCACCTGAGCTGATTTTTTGTCGCCATATCCACCAGGTTCTCTTGCAGTAAACGCTGAACGCTTCAATCACACTTAATACAATAAAGAACCAGCCAACGTAACCGTTAGGTAGTAGCTCAAACTCTAATAAAACCACACCAAAAATAAGAAACAGTATTCCTTTTAAATAGGCTTTTGGAAATTGAGTCGGAAGGCTAGTTTGATCATAACACTCTGTGAAAAACGTCTTATCGAGGATGTATTCTGTGGTGAAACCGGGATCTTTAGACATGTCTGGCTACTTTAATGTTTTCTGTGAATGAGCTTTCTATAAAGGGGCTACTACGCTGCAATCTAGTAACTCCAGCATTGTATCGCTTGTCGGTACTTTTCTTTAGCGGTTTTGATGCTCTTTTGTAAATCAATAATACTGACGGGTTTTGCTCTCGGTATAGCTTACTTGTTTACCTGATTTGATATTAAATAATGACTAAAGCTAAGGCCTCGCGTTTGCGAGGCCTTGATATGTGCGGAGCGGGTGGAAAGAACCTCAGATATATTGCTACGTTCTTGCGCTCTACATGGTGAAAACAGGCGACATGCCGCTGTCTTGGCCGTTCATTAATAACAAGCCAATCAACACAAGCAAAATGCCGCCAAAGAGTTGCAAGTAGTGACCTGCGACTTTCATTGATTCACTACTGTTCTTGTTACCCGCTGCCAAATAGCGCTTCACTAGATGTTTACCTGTTAGCGTCATCATTGCAATTAATGAGGTTGTTAATGCTGTGCCTACGGCCATCGCAAAGGCACTCAGAACGCCCATCCAATATAGGCCAACCATGTTTGCGAAAAGCAGAACCATGATGGTTCCAGTACACGGTCTTACTCCAATAGTCACTATGATTCCGGCGTATTCACGAAGCGTGGAAGCTTTGTTGATCGCGTCTGCATCGGCAACATGCTGGTGGCCACATCCGCAGTCGGCATGAGAATGATCTGCATGAGAGTGTTCCGCAGTTTGTAATGCGTTAGTCGGGTTCAACATGGCTGAACCAACAGATAGAGATGAGCGAAGCGCTATTGGCGATTGGACTGTGCCTGGTGGACGAGCGGCCATTGCTGAAGGCGCATCGGCTGCTAATGTGGTGATGGCTTTCACTTTCAACTTTGGCTTACGCATTGTGGTGTAGATATTTTTCAAAGCCTTCCAGCAGATCAAAGTACCTACCACGGCCACCAACGCAAAGCTTAATGAAACAAACATATTCGCTTTGTCATTCACTACGCGCATTGAAGCACTAAAGCCCCACAGCAATACACTCACCAATAATATCGCGACCAGTGCTTGTAAAAACGCAGACACAACCGTAAGCACTAAACTGGCTTTCGCCTTAGTCGGGTGAGTCGCTAAGTAAGTAGACACGATAACCTTGCCGTGTCCTGGGCCTAAAGAGTGAAGCATACCGTAGACGAAGCTGAACCCGATAAGGTAACTGCCTGCGCCCCAAGGATTGGATTTAGCTTCATAGAGTAGGTCGGCAAGCTCTGCGTTAACTTCCCTTTGCCATTGAATACTAGAGATCACTAACGATGGCCATATAGACCACAATTGGTACGCACCGACAATAACAAGTAACAGGGCGCCGACGCCAATGAGGTAATAGTTTGTTTTGAGGCTATTTTTCTGCATTTAACAAGAACCTGTATCAGAGAGCTTTCTCATAGTGAGTGAGAGGTTTAATGAGTTTGAGTTAAGACGTTTACTGACTAGCAACGAGCCGCTGCGATTAAGACACTGGAACCGCAGCACAATGAAGCTCAACCGATTGAGTAAACAGTTGGCCTAATGTGTTGTCTGGATCGGTATCGACAGGTAAAGACATTGCATAGCTCATTTGTTCAGGCGTCGGGTTGGGCTCGATTAATTCCAACTGACATTGTCTCGCTAGTTCAGGTGACAAGGTCACGTCGCTATTCGATAACCACGACATGTCGACGAAGTAACTAGGGTCAAAAATGAGTACGCGGAGCGAGTCTCGTGTCACGGATTTTGGCTTAGACAGCGGTAGGTCAAATGTTAGAACCATTTTGGCTTTGTCACGCTCAAATTTGGCATGCTCAGCAACTTGATACTTAATTGGCTCTTCACCATCGTAGAAATACGTGAAGTAGTGCTCGTACATCATGTTTTCAATAACAGACGCAGCGAGCTTTTTGAATGTTTCAGCTTCTGTATCGGCAGAGACATTTTCGCCATCCAACATGTACATGGATGTCATTGCATCAAAAGACCACTCCATAGAGAGACCGGTGATCATGCCATTCTCTCCCTCAACATGGGTTTTCATCTCTATCCAAGAGTGAGGGTGGGCATATAGATTTGGCGCAAAACACAGTAATACTAGGCCAAAAGGCAAACCCTTTAGAGAACGACAGCATGTCGAGAAACGGCTTACATAGCGAGAGAAGAAGCGATTGATTACATCGATTAGATTGAATAGCTGTTTCATGAGAACGAATGGTTATTAAGTGTAATGTTATAATATAACAATTGAGTGGGTTGTTCACATCAAATTTGTGTCATGTTTTGCCTGTTTACGTTTCTATTATCGGTTTCAATTCGGAGTTGCTTTTATTCGCAACTGCTTTAATTTGCAGCAATGCCCCGCAAGTGCGAGGCATTTTTTGATTGGGCATGGAGGGTACTAAGCCGCTTTTCTAGATCAGTCAGTGTTTGTTGGTAAACGGACTTTTAGAAGAACTTCTTAATCGCTTTTTCAGCACAAGCGACATCTAAATGGCCACCCGGAGCGCCACCCACACCAATCGCGCCAATCATGGCATTGTTCAGTTGTACCGGAACACCACCCGCTAGGAACAACAAGTTGTCGTCCATATTCTGCAAGGGTTGCATGATAGGTTTGTCGGCGATGAGTTTCATCAGGTTACCTGATGGCTGCTTCATGCTTGCCACTGTGAACGCTTTTTTGCGTGAGCTATCAAGAGTGTGGATGCCAGCGCCATCAGAACGTAGTTGAGCAATCACATTGCCCGACAAGTCGACAACAGTCGCAGAAACCTTGTAGCCATCGGCTTCGCATTGATTAACGGCTTCATGGGCAAGCTTGAAGGCCGCTTCTGATGAGATTTGAGTGAAAGAGACCGTTTGTGTTTCTGCTGCCATTGCATTGTGAGAAAGGCTAAGGAAACCAAGGGTTGCTGCTAGTACTGTTAGTTTTGTCGTTTTCATGTTTACTCCGTTAAAGCATCTGTTTTCAAAAAGCATCTGTTTTCAAAAAATATTCGTTTTCAAATTCCGAATTCTATTTTTTGTTTGTTTAGAAAGGGTGTTTTTAATCAACAGGTTCATACTAACGAATGCATGATTACGACTGGCTTTCTTGAACATTACAAAGTTGCAATGTTGGTTATATTCGAGAAAGGATATTGATAGAGTGTATTCAGACCACGGCAAATAAATAAACGGACGTTGATGAAAATACTATTGATTGAAGATGACATTCATATCGCGAGATTTTTGGTGAATGGTTTTCAGCAAGAAGGGATAACGGTGACGCACGCAACAGATGGTGTTGATGGATTACACGAGGCCGTAACCGCAGAGTATGACGTGATCATCCTCGATATCATGTTGCCAAAGAAAGATGGGTTTGAAGTGTTGGCTGAACTCAGAGGGCAAGGCTACGCGACGCCCGTCATCATATTAAGTGCCAAACACTCAGTGGAAGAACGAGTGCAAGGGCTACAGTCAGGTGCTGATGATTATTTGGTAAAACCTTTTGCGTTTCCTGAGTTATTGGCCCGTTGCCAAACCTTGGTGCGTCGAGGCAAGCAACCGACACCTCAGCCATTAGAATTGCATTACGGCCCGCTTAGCCTAGACCTACTTAAACACACTCTACAAAGAGATCAACAAACGATCACCATTAATCAGCGCGAGTTTATGTTGATGAAATTACTGCTCGAAAACCGAGAGGCTGTGATGTCGAAAACCGCGATTCTTGAGCATGTTTGGGGGCATCAGTTTGATCCGCAAACCAACGTGGTCGATGTTTTGGTTTGTAGGCTTCGCAGCAAAGTTGATAAGGGTTTTTCTAAGCCATTAATTCACACACTTCGAGGTGTTGGCTATGTCCTCAAGTCGTAGTATTGAACAGGCGCTCGCTAAAACACAGAGACATTTGTTGGTTCGCTTTATGTCGACCTTACTGCTCTGCTTGCTGCTGGTGGAACTGATTGTTGGGGCTATCTTCTTTTTCGACCTTTACCAAACGGAAAAGAAGATCCTTACGTCTATGTCGACCGAGTATCAGCGTATTTTGACTTACGATTCGAGTGAGCGATTGATTCATGTTTTAGAGGCGAATCCTCACCGGTTACTCGAAAACAACATTGCGGCGTATAAGCTTGAGAAGGGCGCTTCATCTGATGGTGTGTTTATCGCTGGTGTTCAACATTTATCGACAGAACAGTCTTTTTCTAGCTATCAAATTGATGAGAATCGTTCATGGTTAGAGAGCTTCATCTTGAGTCCCTATATGTCGTTGCCTATTGAAGGGGAGCAGTATGATTTCTGGTTGGTTTTGGATAACCGAGCAAGAGACTTTATCGCCTACAATCAATGGCTAATGACCTTATATGCGTTGCTTGCTCTCGTGTCCGTGACCGCAGTATTCACTCGTAACATCATCCAGAGTGCCATGTCTCCGTTAGTGACCTTTGGCGACCTGCTCGATAAGCTGAAAAAAGGGCAGTTAGAATTTCCTAGCACTAAAAATGAAGCCGAACCTGATTTACCGCAAGGGCTCAACGTGATCAGCTCTAGTGTCCATACTGCGGTTGCCAAGTTACAGCACGTGACGACAACCTTGAATACGACCGTCGATGCGATCGCTCATGATATTCGAACTCCTTTGTCGCGTATTACGTTAGCTTCCCAAACGGCATTGCTCAATAACGCCGACCAACAAGCGATGAAAGACGCATTGGCAGATTGTTCTGAACACGCCATGCAGGCAAGCAATATGTTAACCGCCTTGATGAAGTTGAACGACGAGCTGACCGGAAAGCGCATACCACAGAAAGTGCCGACTCAGGTCTCTGATGTGATTGCCAATGTGGTGAGCTGGTATGAAGATGTCGCAGAAGATAAACAAGTTGAGCTTGAGGTTGAGAGCGCTGATGCTCTTGTTATTCAGTCAGATCCTGACAAATTGACTCAGGTGTTGGTTAACCTTGTTGATAACGCGATTAAGTACACCGAGCCCGAAGGAAGAGTGACGGTCAAAGCCGAGCAAAGTTCAGAGGGTAAGATCGCGATAACCATCCAGGACACTGGTGTTGGTATTGAACAGAAATATCAGGATTTGATTTTCGAACGACTTTACCGAGTCGACAGCAGCCGCAGCAATATCGAGGGGTATGGTCTTGGGTTATCTTTAGCGCTTGCCATGGTCGAGAATCTAGAAGGAACGTTAGTCGTTGAATCTGAACTGGGTGTGGGAAGTACTTTTACTCTTTCGTTGTAACAACGATTTATATCGTCACTTCTGTCTTTGAAATTTCAACTTTTACGCACAAAGAATGCCCCGCACTAGTGGGGCATTCTTGTTTTTGGGGAAGGGAGGCTCTTCATGAACAGGTTCGGGAGGTACAGTAACCTGCGCCAACCCTATTGGCTGCTTGTAGCTTGTAGCTTTTGATCTTACCTGTCGATCCAGTAAATCTTATTTTTCACATGATAGTTATTGGCATATGCCAATAATGGGGCGTATGCTGAACTTCTGATCATCAATAACAGGAAGTTACTATGTTATACGCAGTACCTTGTCGCGACCTTCATGTAGGCAACCATTTTGCTCGTTCCCCACAGATTGCGATTGTCGATGAACAACGACAAATAAAGCAGATTGTTCCTTTGGTTGAGTCCGACACCGCTTGCAATAAAAAGAAGCAATGGATCTCTGTCCTCCGTTCTTACGATGTGAAATCTGTAGTCGTCCGTCACATAGGGAAGAAGATGCTAGCGCACTTGTTCAACCACGACATTAGAGTCTTGGCATCAACAGGTAAGGCAGAAATCGGGACTTTGGATTTCGACAATCTACGGGAAGTGACCGATCTCGATTACGGTCGCGAACCTCGCAACGTTTGTCACAGTAAAAAAGGGCACAGTCAGAGAGAGTGCAGTAATAAAGGGAGTAGTAAGAAAGGCTGCGGTGAGGAAGGGCGCAAGAAAGACTCCGCGATTCTTATGGCACAGCCGAATCACTTAGGGGGTATTCGAGGGTTCCGAAAATGACCTTTATGTTGACGCTATTGGGGTTTGTCGGAATCGTCGCGTTGATGGCGATAGGTGTGATTTTTTCTCGCAAGCCAATCAAAGGCAGCTGTGGAGGGCTTGCGCAGTTAGATATTGAGCGTGAATGCAATTGCAAAGATGTGTGTGAAGGGCAGAGTCGAAAGCTGTATCAGATCTCTGAGCCATCAAGCTAAGTATCGAGAATTCACTGTCGTTGAGCTAACTAACGTTGGGCTAGTTCGCGAGTTAAGCGCTTTGAATCACCAACGCGTGACCGTTGACGATGCACTTGGCGACTTTGGCTCGTGCACGCTTGATGATGTTGCCGAACGTTTGGCGAGACACCTGCATTTGTTCAGCGGCTTCAAGTTGGCTCAATCCTTCTTGATCAGCCAAGCGTAAGGCTTCTAACTCTTCTAATAGCAATTCTTCTTTATGAAGCTCGTCCATAGGAACGCCATTAGGCTTAAAGCAAGAGTAAGCCGCTCGGGTGCATAACTGGCGATGTTTTTTTGGTCGAGCCATATCAATCTCTAGGTATTTAAGGTTAAAAGGTAAGTATGAAGGTTTTCATTCCACACAACCATCGGCGTTGCCAAGTGTGCAGCCAAGGTTTTTTTTCAGACAATCCAATAATATTTGAAGCTATTGGTGAGCACGAGGCTTTAGTTAAGCATGAGACTTTAGCTAAATATAAAACCAGGGCCAAGATTGTACCAACAGATAAAGCTGAGGGCTACGATGGCATTATGCAGGGCGGCATTGTTACCGCGTTACACGATACCACCATGCTGCATTGCTTGTTCCAAAATAATATCACTGCCATGACGGTTAGCTTAACGTCTCGTTTTCATCATCCAATTTTGATTGGCCAAGAGCTAGAGATCCGCGCTCAATGGGTCAAAAGCAGACGTAACATTTACTTCTTAGAAAGCCAAATAACTCAATGCGGGAAGTTATGTTCATCGGCAAAAAGCCAGTTTATGTCGTCGCTTTAATCAATGAATCTAAGTTCGGTAAGAGTCGCTTTATTGAACCCATTCTTTTGCACAATAAATAGAGGTTTTCTATAGTTAAGTTACTAACGAAAAAACTAGGGCAGTATTGAATTTACTATCAACTTTCTAAGCTCCTGAGCGTGCTTAACTCTGTTTATTAGAACGAGCTCTTCTACTCGATTCAATTCATCGCTGCCTCTTTCTTGAGGGTTTGCCAATGCCAAGTTGTTTCAAATCGGCACTTCAATCTTGTGTAGCTTTAGTCATTTTTCTTTTAACTTTGTTTAGCACTTTTTCGTCGGCTTCTCCGCTTAAAGTCGGTGTTTATCCTTGTCCTCCTTTTGTGATTAGTTCTATGGAAAATGAATGGAACGGTTTAAGCATCGAGCTGTGGGAGCTGATAGCGAAGGAAATGAACGTAGAGTTTACGGTAGAGAATTACCGCTTAGATGATCTACTCAATTCCATTGAAACAGAGCAAATCGACATTGGTGTATCCTGTATTTCAATAACCCCAGAACGCGAGTTGTTCGCTGACTTTTCCCATTCCTTTTACGAAACTCATCTTGCTATTGCAGTGAAAAAGCAAGGTTACCTTCATACCTTACACGCCATTTTCTTAAACCCTGCATTGTGGCTGATCATTGGCGTTATCGTCTTTATCTCTGGTGTGATTGGTGCCTTTTTTTACGTATTGGAACACGGTGAAAATGAAAAGCTCTATTCGATGAAAAGCCGAACGGGCCGTTGGTTAGAAAGTTTCATATTGGGTTTGCTTTTTATCACTCGAGGCCCATTCAATTATTTTGAGTTTAAGAGCTTAACCGGACGAATTGCTACGGTGTTCATTGGTGTGCTGAGTATGCTGTTTATCGCCAGTATTACTGCGGTATTAGCCAGCAAGCTTACGCTCAGCCAAGGCTCTTCACATATTAAAGGCGTGAATGATCTTGCGGATGTTGAAGTAGGGGCAAAAGTCGCGACGACGTCTTCTTTGATGCTCACCAGTTTTGGTATTCGACACAAGAGTTATATCGATATGCCAAGACTGTTGGCGGCTTTAGAGGAAGGCGAAGTGGAAGCGATTGTCGCTGATGATGTGGTGCTCAAATATATGATCGGTAATGGCAGAATAAGCGGGCAGTTTGATGATCTAGAGGTGTTGCCATATCAGCTAGAAAAGCAGAATTATGGCTTTATTATCACTGAAAACAACGTGTATGAAGAAGAGATTAATCGTGCTCTTTTGAAAATTCGTGAGTCGCGAAAGTGGCGTAAAATCTTGGTCGATTACTTTGCGGATAAGTAACCGATTTTAGCTGCTGACTCTCAAATATTTCTAATGCTGATTCCTAAAGTGGTTCTGAACTAGAAGCTTTGTTCTTTTTGAAGTATTTGAATGCAGTCCAGACGGCGTAAGCCGCAACACCCACAATCAATGCCGAACGGATGAGGATAGGTGCATCATGCTCAAGCTGGCTAACATGCGGCACAATACTGGCGAACAATCGACTGGTAAAAAGTAGCCCCATTACTAACATAACAATTTTATTCATGTGACCTGCCATTCAATTAGATGCGTTACACAGAACAAAGCATGAGTTAATCACACTCTCGTGAGGTTAAAACTTGTTCTGTTCGAAATTAAAGAATGCGCTTCTCAAACGCGCCCGTCAACGCGATATCCGCCTAAAACCAGTAAGCTAAAGTTTCGTTTTTGGAAGTGGTTCTTTTCATTAATGGAGATATACGCAAAGGATTGAATGTGTGAGGAACAGTTGAACTTATTACGATGAATTTCAATTTCGCCAATTATTATTCTGATTTATGATCGCATGCAATCTAGGGGGGACAAATGTCCTCCTATTTGTTTCTGAAGGCGCAATAAGATAAGTGCTACTAAAAAACAAATAATAAAGGACACTTTTATGGACCTATTCGCCCTACTTGATATCAATAATACCTTAGTCAACATCCCAATAGGGGATGGCTATGCCATGAGCTGGATTGAAGCTTTTGGCACTGTATTTGGCCTGTTGTGTATTTGGTTTGCAAGCCAAGAAAAAACCATTAACTACCTGTTCGGATTACTGAATGTCACCTTATTTGCGGTTATCTTTTTCCAAATTCAGTTATACGGATTGTTACTTCTTCAACTCTTTTTCTTCTGCGCCAATATTTACGGTTGGTACGCATGGACACGCCCTAATGAGCAAGGTGAAACGTTAGAAGTTCGCTGGTTGAGTCAAAATAAGCTGGTGGCAACAGCTGCAGCGTGTGCGGTTTCGATTGCACTGCTCACAATGTATATCGACCCATTCTTCTTTGCGTTGGCGAACATCGCGGTTGATAGCCTGAATCTATTTGGTGCTGATTTAACGGAACCAGTACTTGAACCTGATGCGTTCCCATTCTGGGATGCAACGATGACCATTCTATCTATTGTTGCTCAAGTTCTTATGACACGTAAGTATGTTGAAAACTGGATACTTTGGATTGTGATTAACATTATCAGTGTTGGTATTTATGCGACGCAGGGCGTGTACGCAATGTCTGTTCAATATGCAATCTTAATGTTTATTGCGGCAAACGGTACTCGCGAGTGGGCACGCACAGCTAAACGAAACAGTGATAAATCGTTAACTCAAGCAACGGCTTCTTAGGAGTGAAGATGGCAAAGCAACCTCATATTGGCGTTGATGAAACGCAAATTGCTCCGTTAGTCATTGTTTGTGGTGAGCCTGATAGAGCGAATCGAATCGCGAGCTTGCTAGAAGATGCAGAGATGGTTTCTGAGAATCGAGAGTATCGAATCTTCACTGGAACTTATCAAGGGAAAGCGATATCAGTTTGTAGTACGGGGATCGGCGCACCTTCAATGATCATTGCCGTAGAAGAACTTAAGTTTTGTGGTGTCACTCATATCGTTCGAGTAGGGTCTGCAGGTGCGATGCAGTCACAGATTGGGCTTGGTGAGCTAATTATTGCAGAGGGTGCGGTTCGCGATGAGGGTGGTTCTACCGCTTACGTTAAGCCGTCGTATCCCGCTTATGCAAGCTTCTCTCTGCTTAAAGAGCTAGACAAGTTCTTGCAGCAGCAAACAACACCTTACTATTTGGGCACGGTACGCTCACACGACAGTTTTTATACCGATGACGAACAGGCGCTTTGTCAGTACTGGAATGGTAAGGGCATTTTAGGTGCAGACATGGAAACATCCGCGCTGTTTACCGTGGGGCGCTTGAGAGGGCTTAACGTAGCTTCTATCTTGAACAATGTTGTCTTGTACGAACAAGATGTAAAGGAGGGCGTTGGGCAATATGTCGATGAGGCAGAGGCAATGATGCAAGGAGAGCGGCTAGCATCATTAGCGGCACTGGAAGCATTAATTACTCAATAAGAGCCTCAATAAATGCAAGACGAAAGCGATGGGAGACCGTCGCTTTTTTATTGGGTTCTCTCCTGTGGTTTAAGTGGTTACAATCGTTTGAATATAAACAGCAGTAATGCAATGAGAGAGTAAGTATGAAGATTGCACCATACTCAAGCGGACGCTTTAAAAACTACTTAGAACAAAAAAGCTCTGAATTTAGAGATCTCATCTACCAACACCAAGTTAACTCTCGTTACTTCAATCAAAATGATGAAATTCTGCGTCAAGGTGAGCAACTTCAGTATCTTTATGTAGTGCCCGCTGGGAGAGTCTCTATGAGTATTTCTGCGGCTAATGGGCGACGCTTTCAATTGGGTGAGGTGAATTGCGATTACCATATCTTCGGTGAGATGGAGTTTTTCACTCAGACACCTTGTCAGTGGAACGTAGTGGCTGACGAACACATGCAAGTTGATGTCATTTGCATTCAGAAACTAGCAGAAGCACTACATGAAAATCCGGAGATGATGTTCTTCTTTGCCTCTGCATTAGCGGAAGATTATCAAGACTCTATGGGCATTTACACTAACCGTCTTCTACACTCAATTACCTACAACATTGCCTACGACTTATTGGTTCAAAGCCAGACAAATACCGTGTTAGGCGGTTTCGATAAAGTGAATCAAGAAGCGGAACGATTTGGTACATCGAGCAGGGTGTATCGAAGAGCGGTTAAAGACCTATTAGACAAAGGTTTCATTAGAAAAGGAGACCAAGGGTTGGAAATTGTCGACCAGCAAGCGCTCCGAGCCTTTATTGATTCGTATGAGTAAGAAAAAGAATGACTCAAGTTGAAAGGGAAATTTGAGTGAAATCAGAAAGGTAAGTGCAGAGCTGCTTCTCGATTCTAAGGCCCCGTATTATGAGGCCTTGTGTTTGTAACAAAATAAAGAGCGAGCGCCAGAAAGTAGTACCTATTTAGAAGGCAGTTGTTAGCTAAACTGAACTTGAATGTTGTGGCTCATTTTGTTCTTTAGCTCTTCTTCATACTGATCTAGCCACGCATACCGCTCACGATATAACTTACGTTTTTGGCGTTTCAGAGCCTCAAGGTCTTTCCTGTTTGGGTTGATCGGTAGACGATAAAAATAGTCATCGTGTACCTGTCCATCGTGCTCTTCCCATAAACTATCGTACTTAAGGCTGATGTCTTTGTTTTTCTTGCCGTAGCGTAATGAGTTCGACACATGGCCAGATTCTTTTACCGCATAGATATTTTCGATACCTAAGCTAATGGCTAACAGTCGTAGTGTTTCGACCATGAAGGATTTAGGTCTTAAACCGTAGAAAGCTTTTGTGAATGTACGGCTAAATCCATTGTCATTGGCTCCACCCTGAATACCACCGATGTAGATGCTGTTGTCGAAAACAGTGAACGAGATGCTATACATTTTTTCGAGTAGAGAATTGGTCAATGAAATTGTCAGTTCACCTTCTTTTCTCGCGTTTCGTTCAAAGCTGAGATTAACCAGATAAACGTTGTCATCTATCTCTAGTTTTAAAAGATTGAGTCTTTCATTATAGATTTGGTGTCTAGCTTCTGTTGCGAAGGTTTCTTCAAACCAGTCGTAGTGCTTGGATAAGATTTCTATCTTTTCTTTATTGCTAAAGCCAGTACATAAGTAGGGAGTTACAAATTTGGATAAGAAGTTAGGCTGTTTGATAAATAACAGCTTTCTCTCTTCAGAGTTGAAATTTTCACTCATTTTTCTAGTGGCTGAATAGTAAAACAGGGCTCGAATAGTAAACTTAATTATCGCCTTGTACTTGCCCTTGTTTTTATGGGTATTGGCTTCTATTCCCATGCGAACGACATTCATAATCACCTCAAAAAAGAAACGCTGCACCAACACATTAGTGTTGCGAACATTTCCCAGACTCTCATAACTAACAATGAAAATGATGATAGTGAAAAATGCGATTTGGGTATGTATGGGTATGTATGACAATGTAATTAAGTCAGTTACTTAACGTTCAAATTTTGGGCGGCTTTTACGCTTAACGCGGATTGATAAATGCAAAAAGTAACATTTACAAAACGATCGTGTAACAATTGACTGGCGAGTAGTATGCTTCCTAATTCCGAAGCTGAGTTTCATATGACTGATTTTTCGGAGTAAAGATACTTTTGAGGAATTAAACATGGCAGGAAGCATATCACCGCGCAGCTACGGTCGTTTAAGGCGAAGCCGATGGAATCGGTGGTATAAATGATTGGTTGGGTACGCTTGTTAACATCGAGAAGTTCATTTTCGATGTTAGTGATCATCGCTATTGCCTCCGTGATAGCGAATACGGGGTGGCGAGTTGTCATGAACAATTTCGCTGTCGATACCGTGGGAATGACAGGAGCGGATGTTGGTCTGCTTCAGAGTGTAAGGGAGATCCCTGGTTTACTCTCATTTACAGTGCTGTTTCTATTACTTATTATTTCTGAACAACAAGTTGCGGTGCTCTCTGTCGCCGCGCTGGGATTAGGCGTTGCCATAACGGGTTACTTACCCTCAATCTATGGCTTCTATTTCAGCACAACCCTGATGTCTGTTGGTTTTCATTATCTAGAAGCAGTGAATAGATCTCTGTCTACACAACTTCTAGGTACGGAAAACTTTAGTGAATCCATGGGGAGGATTCGAGCCGCGGCATCCTTTTTCTCCATGGTGACTTTCATATGTATTATTGTCGCCAATTATGTATTTGGTGTATCAGATAAGGCTATATTTTTTGCTAGTGGCACGGCGTGCTTCTGGTTAGCTTTTTATCTACTCACATTCAAAAATGCTAGCTGCGGTGAACGACAGCACACCAAGCTTATTGTACGTCGTGAATACACCACATATTACATGTTGACCTTTCTAAGCGGGGCAAGAAGACAGATCTTTGTCGTGTTTTCAGGTTTACTCATGGTCACCAAATTCCATTACACGATCGCAATGATGGCCGCTCTATTTATGTTATCTAGCTTGTCCGCCACTGTTGCATTACCTGTGGTGGGTCGTTTTATTGACCGAGTAGGAGAAAAGAGATCTCTACTGATTGAGTATGCGGTGTTGATATTGGTGTTCTTATCGTATGCTTTTGTTGAGAATCATTATCTGGCAGGTGGGCTATACGTTGTCGACAGCATCATTTTCAGTTTTGCGATAGCGTTGACTACTTATTTTAAGAAAACCGTCCGGTCAAACGAAGTGGCGTCCACGGCGAGTCTTTCGTTTACTATCAATCATATCGCGGCAGTATTTCTGCCATTCTTATTGGGAGTGGTGTGGATGTCTGGCTATCAATGGGTGTTTGTTACAGGAGCTATTATTGCATTGCTGAGCTTTTTAATCTCGTTGACTATCGATACCAGATTGCATCAACGTATTAATGGAGTGACTGAATTGCAGAAAGAGGTCGCTTGAAAGGGTTAATCGGTATAAGCACTTGTATTAGTGAAGCGCTGTTTCTTAAATCAAAAATGCCACTACAAGGCTGCAGTGGCATTAGAAGAATAACAAACTATAACTCTAACAGTTTTGCCAGTTCACGCTCTTCCATAAGCTCTTCAATGCGTTGACGAGTTTTGGGCGTTTCGGCTTGTGCTTTGGTTGACTTGCCTGCTTTTTTACTGCGGCTAGCTTTAACTTTTTCTTTGGTTATAGACATAGTAATCTTCCTTGGATTCTGCTTTGAGATCGTATTTACTCTAAGCGTTACATGACTCTTTTAGTGCTTTACCTGCTTTAAACGCAGGCGTTTTTGATGCTGAGATTTGAATCTCTTCTCCGGTTCGTGGGTTACGACCAGTGCGAGCAGCACGAGAATTAACTTTGAAACTACCGAAACCAAGGATGGCAACATCATCACCCTTAGCCAATGTATTAGAGATACCTTCAACAAGTGCGTTTAACGCTGAACCTGCTTGATCTTTTGAGATGTCTGCTGAAGTTGCGATGTGTTCAACCAACTGAGATTTGTTCATATTCTATATTCCTTATTGAGTACGACTGGCGCTTAACTTTAAGGCCAAGCTTGTTCTATCTTAGCAATAAGGGCTGAAATAGTGTTAACACCTAGGCAGGGTTTTGTAAAGTAATCAACAAGATTGAGCGTTAAATCATCTTTCAGTATAACCGAATGCAGTTCTTTAGCTATTGGTAATTTAAATGCTAGCTATCAAGCTAGTATGAGAAAGGTGAAAGTAATCTCTCATTTTTTGAGAAAGCTGATCATAATTCAGCATATCACTTGTCGGATAAATGAGAGAACAGAAACAAAAAAGCCCAGCGAATGTGCTGAGCTTTTGGTGTGTGTTTCTATTTTAAGACGAGACACTAAGTTAGTTCGGTAAGATCTACTTAGTAATAAAGATTTTCTCTGTTTCTAGTGACGTCATAGCACGAACTTGGCGCCAAATGTAATAGAAAATGCCTAACATCATCAGCATGCTAGGGATAGCTATGGCTGGGTAGCTGTAAAGTGTCAGTTTACCAAGTTCTTCATTAAAGGCTGCAGTACCAGCAGGGCTTGTCACAATCCAAGTTGCTAGGAAATAGTTCATCGCAGAAGAGAAAGCGAAGGTACTTGCGAACATGTAGTTCGATGTCATTAGACAACGATCAAACTTTGCTTGGTTACCGAACTGTCTTAAACGCTCTTCAATAAGAGAGATGTTTAACAGAGCTGGCGTAAAGATAACTTTTTGGATAAACGGGTAGCGAGTGAAGGTCGAGCCAAGGACCGCTAAACCAATTAGGCCAGGTATTAATGCTTCTTTTAGTGCTAACCAACGAGTATCTAGTTCGAAGAAACCAATGCCACCCGTTAATAGCACGCTGACGAAGCCAAGCGCAGCGATGAAGTTAAACTTCTTGTTGCGGATTAGCTCCATACCACCGTAAGCGATAGGGAAAGCAAGGGCGACAAGCAGTGCTAGACCGGTTCCTAGGTGCTCCTCTCCACTGAACTTCATTAAGATGAATGACGGAAGAAATACGTTAAAAACGATTTCGAAAAGAGGGTTCGATTTTTTGTTTTCTGTGTTACTCATAATTTCTAAATACATTATGTTATGGATTTATTCTCAGGGATTGTTGTTTACCTCGCCCAAGATGTAAAGCCTTAACACGTCATGCTGTGTAACGACATGTGACATCAACGACATCTCTGAGCCTGTCTCACGTTGAATTCAAGACTTTACGTATTCTAGTTCTGGATGCTCTTAGGTATCTCGACTTAACGAATCAAGCAACGTTTCATAGTCAGGCTTGTTTGCCAAACTCTCAATGCTTATAAGTGTCAGTACGTCTGCGAACGGAGAAAGGCGTAAAAAATCGATGATGTTGCGGCTGTCCACTTCATGAAACAATTCAGTATGTCGAAACTGGACGTAATCTAAAGCGACATGGAGATACAAGGTGGCCAAGTTGTCGCTCAAAAGGGATTCTAGTCCTTGTTCTTTTATCTCTTGGTCAAGTTGCTCTAGGGCGGAAACCATACCCTCTTGCCCTCTATGGATAAGCGCATTGTCACTGTCTGCATAGCGAATCAATGCCGCGGTTCTAAACGCGATCTCCATTAACGTCTTTGCTGTTCCTAACGTTTGCATTTCATTGGCACGACTTAACGTTACCTGACGTAGCGTTTGAGGTTGGTACGTTTCAATTAGGTATTGGCAAATGCAAAAGCTTTCCGTCAGTGCTGTTTCGTCTTCAAGTTTGAGTGCTGGAATTAAACAAAACGGATTGACGCTTTTTAGATTGGCCGGGGAGCTCCATGGATCAACCCAAACAAAAGACAAAGGAGAGCAGCGTGATAGAAGCGCAGTTGCTGCGACCACGCGTGAAAACGGGGAGGTTTCATTTAAGTAGAGTTGCATGATAATCCTTTATTGTATTCGTCAGATGAACTGAGGAAGCTAGCTTAGATCTAGGTCAAGTGTTCAGGCTTAGAGTGAGTTACAGTCATTAAGGTACACACCGCAGACAGCATCAAAGCAGCAGTACTAACGGTGAACAACACGTCGTATGAAGCCATATGATTTAAGTAGTACGCCATCAAAAGCCCAACCACACCTTGTGATACAGCAAAAGAGAGTGTCATTCCTGCCCACGCTTTGGTATGCAGTTCATAGCCTACAATCTCCAACGTATAAGTCGACACAAGTGTTACCGTTCCCGGCGTGAAAATACCAACCAGTAATGAAGAAATTAACAGCGCGATAGGATGTGTACTAACAAGCGGTAATGCGACGCCTAAAGCCTTGAGGCTAAATGCAATGCCGAGGGATTTTTTAAGCCCTAACTTGTCTCCCAAGACACCGGTAATCAATGGTCCAATAGCGGCGCCAATACCAAAGGTTGCCCAGAATAAACCACCGCTGCTGAACGACATACCCAGTTCGCGCACGATGTAATCCACCCAAAACAAGGTATGGGGTAAGTAGCCAATAGCGTCGAAGGTATACGCTGCCAGAATAAGCGCAACGCTGATTAGTTTTGGCTTTGAGAGCTGAGAGAAGGACGATTTTATATAAGGCGCTTTAGACGTGTTAGATTGGGTTTGCCATGCATTCCAAGTCAGTATCGTTGTGACTAATGCGATGACTCCCATGCCAACCCAAGCCGACACCACACTAAAATAGATCAGTACTGGGATTAATGTGCCTGATAACATAGCACCAAGTCCAATGCCTGAAAATATTACTCCGCTGACACGCGCCTTCACATCGGGATTAAACTTTCGGACAATCACTGGTGGGGCGACAACCATTAATAAGGCACCCGCAATTCCAGCCAAAGTTCGCCAAACATAGAACCATGTTAAGGGCGCTTCTTGTAGCGCACAGCCTAAGTAACTAAAACTGCTTATCAACATAGCGAATCGAATTAACTGCCCAGCACTAAAGTAACGCAACAGTATGTTGGCAGCAGGTGCACCCAATATGTATCCAAGAAGGGTCGCGACACCAAGGTAAGATGCATCACTTTCGCTAAACCAACCACTTTGAATGAGAGCCGGCATTAATGCTATATAGGCAAACCTACCGATCCCGTTGCCTATTAGAGTCGCCCCCATTCCAGCCAAGCTGTCTCGATTAACGATGTGTTTATTCAGCATGAAAAGGGCTCTTTTTAGGTTCAGCTAGATGTTCTAGCACTAGGACAAGATCTTTGTTTAGTTTTGCATACTGACATCATTTGCCATCAATATCACTAGGCGGTTAGTCATATAATTTGCTCATCTAAAACCGGTTTGAGATAGGTAAATAGCGAGTGTGTTTAAACACTTAGGTGGATGTGTTGTTCTGCCGAGGATAAGGCAATAAGCGATTGTTTTAATCACCGCAGATTTGAGTGATCAATTGTTAGACTAAAGTTGGACGACCGACCGACTTAATTGAACATGAGTGATTTGTTTATCTAGATCTGTGTACTGACTTGCCGGCTCTAACTCACATTCACCCACCTTAAACGATAGATGAATGTGAATTAAGAAAGATCTAACTGGGTAGGTGTGAACCCATTATTTATCGAAGAGCAGATTGAAGCTTAAAGGGATTTTGTCGGAAATCGCTAACCCACCAACGGTAGCTGATAGCTTGTTCAAGTTGTCTGTCGATATTCCAAAATCAGCGCCATTGACGATGATTGTCGAGGCTGAACTGACCATCACTAACTCTTCTGAAGGAACGATTAAAACGGGAAAATCAATCGTTTTTGTTACGCCGTGCAAGGTAACCTCCGCTGCAATGGTTGTTCTTTTTGGGTCACCAGACAACATTGACGGTTCAACTTTTCCAGAGATTTTTACTTCAGGGAAAGTCATCGATTCAAAGTAGAGCTCATTGAGCCTCTGATCGCGAATAGCGACGCCAGTACTCACACTTTTCACGTCCAACAATATGGAAAATTGACCCTCTTCGGTAAGACCACCAGATAAAGGCTTGATGGATGCGGGCTCAACAACAAACTGCTTCTTGATAGTTGCGAACGTAATATTCGATAAATTGGGGTCTAACGTGTAGCCCGTTTCCGCTAAAGATTGAGCGGAGATAACGATGCATAGGAGGCCGAGTGTAGAGATTAGTTTTTTCATAAGTTGTCACCACATTGATGAATTCACAAGTTTAACGTTCTCGAGTCGTGCATTTTTGGAGTCTTTATTTGAACTAAAGATAAATTAGAAAAAGATAGATAGAAGCTTAGTTCAGCATTGATCAAATTACCTGACGAAGGTAGAGCATCGCCATATTATTGGAACCATGATCGGCAAAGTTACTTGTGCAAATTTGGTTATGTTATAACATAACCAAAAGTCGCTATTACTGTGAACGACGTTTGCAGTATTAAAAGAGAAATGATAAGCAAGCATCAAGGAGATGACGTAATGAATGCCGTGTTAACCAAGCCTTTGATAACGAATAGTAATCAGCCACTTAACATTAGTTCCGTTGTGAGTATCAAGGATCAGGCGAATCATAATCCAGGACTTAGCGCTTCTGAGCAGCCAACGGTATTAGCGGATATCTACCAAAGCGATATTAATATAGCGGTATGGCAGCGACAGTTTGATGAAGATTTAACTATGGCAATTAGTGAATTCATCGCCGCGAATCCTAGCTTCAGTAAGTCTATTGGCCTGTCACCAGACAACGCTTACGATAAATTGGAGTTTGCTACCGACGGAACCGCTTCTAAAGCGTTATTAGAAAACATGACAGAGCTGGTGGATATGTTCTGTTGTTTGTTCGATCTTGAAGAAGTAGGGCTCCGTTTGGCGGTTCTGAATCAAGCGATGTGTCCTCGTTTTCATTTTGACCAAGTTCCTTGCCGCTTAGTGACAACCTATCACGGCGTTGCGACTCAATGGCTGCCAAACGAATCGGTCGACCGTTCTAAGCTTAGCCGTGGAAGTGACGGACAGCTTGATTCTGTTTCTGGCCTGTACAGTGATGAGTCTAACATTCAGCAAATGGCCAGTGGTGATGTTGCGTTATTAAAAGGGGAGCGTTGGAGTGGCAATGAGAATAGAGGCCTTGTTCACCGTTCACCAGTTACGTCATCAAATGAGACACGACTATTGCTGACTCTAGATTTCGGTTAGTAAGCTTTTTATGAGATGAGATGAGATGAGATGAGATGAGATGAGCAAGCGGCTTAAATACGGCTTGCTCTATTCATTTAAGCGAATATGCGGTGGCTGTCTGGGTCAACTGCGAGGAAGTTAATGCCGTAAACGGACTCTTCTGGCGCTTGCTCAAACTGGATACCTTTTTCTTTCCATGCTTTATAGAGGTTTTCCAGTGTCTCTTTGTCAGCAAGAGACATAGAAAGCTCAGTACCGCCACCCTTGATGTTACTTGCTGGTGTTAGAACGTCAGCCTGCTTGAGTGTTATTTTAACGTTGTTTGCAAAGTCTAGAACAGCAAAGGTCGGTGATAGAAGCTTTGGTTCGCAATCAAATGCTTTTGCATAAAAGCCCATGCTGCGGTGAATGTCAGTGACATAAAGAACAAATGAATCGATGGTAAACATAATAGCTCCTGAAATGTTCAATTGGATTTGCCGTGTTGGTTTCAGTTAACTCAGCTTTTGTCTTGAGCCCGATTTGGGACCACGGCAATGTATCGAACCCCTGTGACAGTTTTTGTCAGTAGTGAATCACTTTATCTGTAATGCCTTCTATGTCCTGCCAATCTTTGAGCAAGTCATGACGTGGGCGCTGATACTTTTCTTCTAGGATTTTCCATTCAGCCATTCTATCGAGCCTGAAATTACGATATGCATTTCGCGTTTCACACCAAGCGACCAAAACGTAGTGCTGTTCGAATAAGCCAATCAACATTGGCCAAACGATTCTTGAACTCACATTAGCTTTTGCGTCTGTGTAATGAATCTCAGCTTTACTCTGCTGCTTAATTGCTAGCTTGATATCTGACAGTTCGATGGTTAACTCTGCAACTTCAATGATTGAAGCAACACGCACAATGTCTTCACTGCGTTTGATCTGATGGTCAGCAGGTAACACCGCAGAAATTTTGGCAATGGCATTTCTAGCCGAATCACTGAATTCCCCATTGGCTTGCTTGGCTACCCATTCAGCGCCAAGCCTTAATGCTTCCAATTCTTCCGTTGAAAACATCATCGGAGGGAGAGTGAAGGTCGGTTTCAACTGATAGCCAACTCCTGCTTCACCGTCAATTTCAGCACCTTGTGCTTGCAGCGTCACGATATCGCGATAAATGGTGCGAGTACTCACATTGAGCTCACTAGCCAAGTAGTCAGCGGAAATTGGGTATTTATGACAGCGCAATAATTGGAGCAGGTCGAAGAGGCGTTGGCTTCGGGACATAGAAAAACTCAGACGACAGAATGAACGATTAGATTAATGGATCAAAACTCGTAACGCTATTTAGGTTGTAAGAAATGGCGTGATCTGTGCCTTTACCAGTCCTAAAGTATGACGCCTACCCGTTGAACTTATTCTCGTCTCTAATTTAAAATTTAGAGTTTGCCATTCTCTAAATCAATGGATTACGATGCGTGCTCTTACTCACACATATGAATAATTCAACCGGTTAGCTGGTTTCTTAATTTATTTTAAAGCGTAAAATATATCCCGCTTGCAAACCGCTTTGGCAACCAATTTGTTCGCCACGGTTTTTTACTTCCAAATTATAGGTTTCCTATGTTCAAGAAACTCTCGCTTAAAAATAAGCTAGCGATATCAGCTAGTATGGCCATCATCCTGGGGGGGATTTTGGTTGAGGCCCTTTCTTTTCGTGCTTCACTGCAAAGGTTGGATATTGAAGTTGAACAGCGCTTAGAGGGCGCATCGGCTTCGTACAATCAATATGTATCGGATTGGATCTTATCCAAAGAGCGTGCGCTTACTTCTCTTTCGAAAGAGTCCAAGCAAGACAGCTTGGTGACTCATCTAAAACAGGTTCGTGACTCAGCCTCTTTTGATAATGTCTTCTTGGCATTTCCTGATGGTTCGCAAAAGAATGCGAACGGAGTAGTACTGCCGCCGGGTAATGATGATCCCCGTTTATGGGGTTGGTACACCAATGCGGTAGCGAACCCAAGTAAGGTGTTCATGGATAACCCAACGGTTGCTGCAGCAACTGGGGCGAACGTTGTTTCATTAGGAACAGCAATGCAACTGCATGGGCAACAGGTTGTGTTGGGGGCGGATGTTGAAATTACCGACATCTTAAACAGTCTAGAGCAGGTGATTCTTCCAGGTGAAGGTTACATGTTCATCGCGACCAACAAAGGCACGGTTTACACGCACCCTGACACTAAGTTACTGAACAAGAATATCAGTTCACTTGGGTTAAATTTCTCCGATGTACAAAAGGCTCTGACTAGCGGTAAAGACACTTCTATCGAACTGAATGGCAGCGACTATGTTCTGTACGCACGTGCTATTGACGGAACGAGCCTGATTACAGTGAGTGTTGTTAATCATGACTCTCTGGTTGCACCGTTATTTGATGCAGTGATTGGTCAAGTTTTGGCGACACTGCTGGTCGTTATTGTATGTACCATACTGTTTAACCTTTTGTGTACGATTCTATTCCGTCCGTTGAACCACGTATCTCAAGCATTGGCGCAAATCGCGAATGGTAGCGGTGATTTGACTCAACGCATTCATGTAGAAAACCAAGATGAAGTGGGCGAGTTGGCTCATAACTTCAATACCTTTGTTGGAAGCTTACAGCAGTTGATTGGCCATATCCGTGGGCAGTCAGAACAGCTAAATAGCCAGTCAGAGCAAAGTACTCAACGTGCGAACCGTTCTGTGGACGAGCTTAATCATCAACAGCAAGAAATCACAATGGTGGCAACGGCTGTAACGGAAATGGCCTGTGCAACTCAAGAGATTGCATCGCATGCCGAGCAAACAGCAAAAGCGGCACAAGACTCAGCGACAAGCACTAACAGTGGTCACGCTCTGGTAGTCGACACTAAAGGTTCGATTAATAACTTGGCCAATGAAGTGAACGAAGCGGGTAATGTGATCAGCGAACTTAACAAGCACGCTCAAGAGATCTCAACAGTATTAGCGACAATCCAAGGCATTGCAGAGCAAACCAACTTGCTTGCTTTGAATGCGGCGATTGAAGCGGCCCGTGCTGGTGAACAAGGTCGTGGCTTTGCTGTGGTTGCTGATGAAGTACGTGTGCTTTCGCAGCGTACCCACTCTTCAACGGAAGAGATAAAATCAACCATTGATATCCTACAGCGCACGACGACCCAAGCCGTTGAGCTGATGGAGAGCAGTTCTAAACTGGCGATACATTCAGTAGAAGATGCCGATCGAGCTTCGCATGCGCTTGAAGAGATCAATACTGCAGTTGCTTTGATCAGCGACATGGCGACTCAAATCGCGACGGCTGCTGAAGAGCAAACACACGTGACGGGTGAAATTACCCAGAACATTACGACCATTAAAGATGTCACTGACCACTTAGTTGTGGGTGCTCAGGACAGTTTAACTGAGTCGAACGAACTTAAGAGTCAAGCCGCTGGCTTAAGCGACAAAGTGGCGACTTTTAAGCTTGCTTAACTGTTTCATTCACTGATGCCTGATCAGTGAGTAATCGGTAAGCAATAAGCTAAAGCGACGTAGATTACGTCGCTTTTTTTGTGTCTATTGCTAGATGGTGGGACAAAATAAGTCGCTGAATTAATCGAGTAGATGATGGCACATCAGTTCAATAAAACTGACTGGCGATTCAAGCATTGGGGTATGCGACACGCCTTCAAGCTCAATGAGTTCTAATGATTTAAACGCCCCTCCTAAATCCAGCCAAGTGCTCAAAGGTGCGATACTGAAATCGAGTTCGCCAATAGCAACAATAACCTCCAGTTGATTAGCCTTAGGTAGAGTCGTTAAATCTATACTGCTAAAAATATCCCCCCAAAGTGCGTCAAGCAGTGCTGTATTGGTGTGTACTTGGTCCCAAAGGGGAAGCTCATTAAAGCTAGGATCTGCCCAGCGCATAGGGCTTAATCGATTACATAGATGGACAAACTTTTTATGTGGTTCTTTGTTTATGTCGTGTTCGAGCTTTTCAATACTTTGTTTAAATAGGCGCTTTCGTTCAGCTGACGCATGGCTTTCCCAGTGTGAAAACTGATTGGCTTTCATCTCTTCAGATAAGCTTGGTGGTGCCCCAACAACCATAACCTTCCCAATACGAATCTTGGTAGAACTGGCGAAGTGAAGAGCCATGTAAGCATGTCCGGAATGACCAAGAACACTGGCTTTTCGTATATTAAAACTCTCGCAGATAGCTTCGATATCGTCAGAGATAATATCCAAATTAATTGTCTGATTACCTTTTCCCGTTAAAGCAAAGCCACGATGGTCTAGATATAAGCAGGTAAAGTAGTCGTGTAGCGCTTTCGGTATTACTCGCTTGTAGTAATCAACACTACCAATAATCAATAAGTTTGGTCCTTCGCCGTGTTGTTCGGCTTTAAGTTGATACCCATCGCGCTTGAAGATTGTCTGGTTTTTAGTTTTCATCACTCTTAACTCACATCGTTTTTTTGAACCTTATCGCGATAGATAATCCTGATAAATAGGCTAATATGAGATTCAGTGTTGGTGATTTTGGGATAATAAGATTGGAAAGGATCGATAACGCTTGGTTAAACTCATTCCTTTGTGTGTATGAACAGAACAGCTTCATCAAGGCTTCGGAGCGCTTGTTAATTCCGAGCTCTACGGTAAGTCGTCATGTTCAACAACTTGAAAATGAGATTGGCAATAAACTGTTTTATCGGACTACCCGCAAGGTTACGCCAACCTCAGCGGGCGAGATTCTGTATAACGAGATAAGAGAGCCGCTCCGTCGCCTGAGTCAGACGTTGCAAAGCCTCACCATTTCAACTGAATCAGTAAAAGGAAGTATTCGCTTAAGCACGCCAGACGTTCCGTTCATTGGCGATGTTCTTGCTGATTTTGTGGTCGACTATCCCAATATATCTCTGTTCTGTGAACACAGTACGTCCATCGAAAGCGCACTCAACAGTGACCCAGATATCGTGATTAGCTTTGAGCGAGGATCGCTGGATGATAGGGATTGGGTTTCTCGTCCTTTATGCCAATGGGAGAGTGCTGTTTTTGCTTCTCCAACTTGTTTGGAGGAACATGGTTCACCAAGTAAAATTGAAGAGTTAAGAGCGTTGCCATGTATCTCTAGCTATAAAGCTTTTGGCGGCAACCCTTGGGTCTTTAGCAGGACAAAAGACGACTCGAAGGGCTTGGATATCAAGTCAAATATTAATGTCGATGGTGGGTTTATCGCGAAAGCCGCTGCGATCCGGGGGCTTGGTTTTGTTGCTTTACCAAGAGAGTTTTGTCGTGAGGAAATAGAGCGGGGCACATTGGTTGAACAGTACTTAGATGACCAATTAGCGCCCCTGACGATATACATTCATTATCGTTCGATCAGTTATCACACTCATCTAACTAATCTTTTAGTCAGCTTCATACGTGAACGAGCAAATTGATCGAGTTATTCGGCTTCTGAAAACTCTCTAAGCGCGCTCATTGCTTCGTCTGCTTTGTCTTTTTGAACGAAGATATGGTCGTGATAAAAGCTCGCAATCACGTTGGCGCTAATGCCGTATGAGCCAAGCTTTGTGGCAAAGGCCGCTGTTAATCCAACCGCTTCAAGGCTTGAGTGTACTGATAAAGTGATCATGCTAAACACACCGTCGAAACTTAACTGCGCTTGAGTCGCCACTTTTTCTGTCAGCACCAAAGTTAACCCTTCCCTTTCTCGAAAGGTCGCCATCGGATTGAGATGGACATAGTCGGCTAGTCCTCCCTCTACTGTACAAAAAACATAATCACCTTCAATGAGCTCAGGTGACATGGACTTCAACAGAATGTCTAAATCGGTAATGGCGGTCATCATTTTCCCTGCTTAATCGCGTTTGTTTAGGGTGTGGGTAATGAGCCAAGATAGAGGTAAGCTGTCGGCGAGTACAATTAATAATATTTATTCACTATAAGCACGACTAATCGTCCGTAATTTTAATTCTGTATTTTCCGGTTTTTGCAGCGTTTTGGTGTGTTATGTATCAATAGTGAGGATTATTCCGCTTCATACACCATTTTTATCCATGCATTCAACTTTTATTGAAATTAGAGCTTTTGATCAAATTATATAAATTGCGCTTGCATAAGCTTTACAAAATAATTTGTCCCAACTCGAATTTCCTAGTGAGATGAATATAAATTAATAAGCAACCTCATTGGTATTGTCTTAGGTTGAATTTGTAACACTGTTGCTTCACGTATTGAGCGTATAACGCTAGCTGTCTGCATTTTCGTGTTTGTCGTAGGTAACAACCAACAAACCTAAAATATCAAGGAACAAGCTATGTTAAAGAAAGTATTAAGTTGTTGTATTGCAGCCACATTTGGTATTTATTCTGCATCAAGTTTGGCTCAAGGTTCGGCTTTAAATTCGACTGAAAACTTACAACAACCTATTGCTCCACTGATGTTGGCTTCATCAGATGATGCGATCACCGATCGTTATATTATTGTATTGAAACAACCGCAGATGCTAATGAATGACGCGGCTGGATTACAGCAGTTCACTCAACAAACAGTAGGCCAGATGGCCAATTCGTTTTCAATCAAAACAGACGATGTTTTTGATAGTTCCATTATTGGCTTTGTGGCAAATCTAGACGCACTTCAATTAAAGCAACTCAGACGTGATTCTCGGGTGGAATACATCGAACAAGACCAAATACTCAGTATCGATCCTGTTGTTTCAAATGAAGTCGTTCAAAGCAATGCGATTTGGGGGCTAGACCGAATAGATCAGAGAAGTCTTCCTTTGGACCGAAACTATAATGCCAATTTTGATGGCTCTGGCGTCACAGCATACGTGATTGATACGGGAGTTAATAACAACCATGAGGAATTCGGCGGGCGCTCGGTTTCTGGCTATGATTTCGTAGATAATGATGCTGATTCGAGTGACTGTAATGGGCATGGTACCCACGTTGCAGGAACGATTGGCGGCAGCCAGTATGGTGTGGCTAAAAACGTCAATATTGTTGGGGTAAGAGTACTTAGCTGTTCGGGTTCAGGAACCACATCTGGAGTGATATCTGGTGTGGATTGGGTAGCACAAAATGCATCAGGGCCTTCGGTCGCCAACATGAGTTTAGGTGGAGGTCAATCCACTGCATTAGATAGCGCGGTGCAAGGCGCGATTCAATCTGGAGTGAGCTTTATGTTGGCGGCAGGTAACTCAAATGCCGATGCATGTAATACATCACCAGCTCGCGTACCAAGTGGTGTGACGGTTGGCTCAACGACCAGCTCTGATTCGCGCTCAAGCTTTTCGAACTGGGGCAGTTGTGTTGATCTATTCGCACCTGGGTCTCAAATTAAGTCTGCTTGGTATGATGGCGGCTATAAAACGATTAGCGGAACTTCCATGGCGACGCCACATGTTGCCGGCGTTGCAGCCTTGTACTTACAAGAAAACAACGGCTTAACTCCGCTTCAGCTTGCAGGGTTACTGAACTCAAGAGCCTCGGAGAATAAGGTTTCTGACACAAGAGGCACCACCAATAAACTGCTATATAGCTTGGCAGATAGTGGTTGTGAGCCGGATTGCGGTGGTCCAACACCTGGACCGGATCCAGATGGAAAACTAGTCTCTGGCGTGCCGGTTAATGGACTGAATGGCAGCCGAGGACAAAAGGACTACTTCTACATGGACTTAGAACAGGGCCAACAGCTGACAGTGGTGACCATTGGTGGCACAGGTGACGCGGATCTGTATCTACGTTTCGGAGATAAACCAACGCTTAGTACGTGGGACTGCCGACCTTACCGATCGGGCAACAGCGAGAATTGTACGGTGAATGTCACCCAAAGCGGCAGATACCACGTTATGTTGAATGCATACTCGGCTTACAGTGGTTTGACGCTCCAAGCAAACTTTTAAATTTAGGTTTGAATCACAGCTTAAGAAAGCCAAGTTACTCACTAGTTTAGTCAGTTCAAAAGACTGATAGCTAAAGCCCACCTTGCTGTGTAATGCCAGTCAGTTAAGCTGACTGGCATTTTTTCTATTCGTTGCATATTTCTTAGGTTTCAGTTTCACCCAACGAGGATAACTTCTATCTTCTCTTCGAGGTGGTAGGATAAACATCGATATTTGCTGTAGTAGTACTTCATAGTGTTTGGGTAGTTTCCCAGGACTCGTTAAAGGTAAAGCTGCAAAGTATTGAGTCACAGCCATGGCACTACTCGTAAAGCTTAATTGATTCGGCCAGACGCTATCTAACTTGCTCGCTGCCTTTGTCATAACCTGCCTTATAAGGTTATAGGCTAACAAAATCCCCCAGAGCTCCTGTTTGACCATATCTGGGCGCTTACTTCGCAATGTATACTCACTATCAAGCAAGGTTTGCTTCATTTCCCTATAACCTAATTCGATTTCCCAACGGTAGCGATAGAGCTCTACAATGTCTTCACCAGGAAAGTGCAACCCATCACGCATTGATGTAAGCACCTGATATTTCTTTCCTTTGATAATTTTCGACACTAACCGTGCTTCTATTATCTCAGGGAGGTCACTGAATTTCTTTCTTGCTTGAGGTGTCGTTTTTATAGCAACGATAGCGTCACTCTGGCTATATTTATGAACGACTTCATACTGAAAGTCCTTTCTCACAGGGAGCATCCAATGTCTTTCTTGGCCTACTTTATTCCAGCGATTAAGTAGCCCTAGAGAGTAATATCCTTTGTCAAAAATAGTCAGAGAATGATCGGGGGTTTGTTCAATGAGTTCTTCTGCAAGGCGCATTTCGTTGGTTCGATAGTCAGAGAATGCACTATCGATTATCTGATGACTCGTAAGCTCCATCAGACAAACCATACGTACCTTAGGGTAAATATTTTCAGCTGATTGATTGCGCTGTGCTTTAAACTCTTGATGATTTTCAGGTGTATCTGTCGTTCTCCAAACGACACCATCGACGGATAGAAGGTTTAGTCCACACCAAGTTTCGAAGTTAGACGATTGATAGCTATGCGCTGCCATCTTCTTAAAGACTTGCTTAACACCTTCTTCGCCCAATCTCTGTCTCGCCTGAACAACAGCGCTTGGGGCAACAAAACGTTGTTTGTCTGGCAGGACAATATCGAGTTGATTAGCTATATCCCAAACAGATTGTTGTCGAAAAAGACTCATTCCTACAACGGACCAAAGTACAGCCTCTAAAGGTAAACGCCTTCTTCTCACCGTTGCGACCCCCGCTTGTTCGAAGCCTTGCTGAATAAGGTCTGGGCTAAGAATGTCAGAATATCTATCAAAGTGATGAAAGGTGTTACATGATCGAAAAGTATTCGCAAGTTGGCTTTCTAAAGACATAAAAAATCCGATATTAGTTTCCTAATATCGGATTTTGAAGCCTTTTGAGGATCGGTCAAATGATCTCACAAATTTCTTAACTGATCGGCATTACACCTTGCTGTGGGCTTTATTTTTGAGTCCTAATGCAATTCTTACTACTGTGTCGCCGTGTTATTTATGAGGACGTTGAGTTGCCACGTTACCAGCTCATAGACTGTTCCATCTCGTTAGATAGGTGATCGATAAAGGCTCTTAACAACGGTGTAATTTGTTTGCGCGTTCCATAAACCGCGTGTACGTCCAGCGTTTTCGGTTTCCATTCAGAGAGAAGAGGAACCAATAGCCCGTTTTCAATTAAGCCTTCCACCGAAGGAAAGGGCAGTAAGCAGATACCGTTGCCTTTGAGTGTTGCAGAAAGCAGAACTTCAGATGTATTCGCACTGATGTTCCCTTTAATCGGTACAGATTCCAATCCATTAGGGCCATTAAACGTCCACGCGGTTTTACCAAAGTAACTGAATGACAGACAGTTGTGGTGCGCTAAATCTTGTGCGTTTGATGGCGTACCTTTCTCTTTTAGATATTGAGGAGATGTGCAAATCACCGAGCGACATTCACCTAGCTGCTTCGCGACAATATTCGGTGTCAGTTCGTTGGTAATGCGAATTGCCAAATCGATGCGTGATTCAACAAGGTTTACGGTTTGATCAGTAGAAACGATATCAATTGAGACCTCTGGCCATTTAGCGATGAAGCGACCGATCACGTCCATCAAGAAGCTATCGACAATAGAGTAGCTTGCGGTAATACGCAGTTGACCTTTTAAGTGTTCGCGGCTTTGGTTTCGAATACCCGCTAACGACGCTTCAAGGGCAAGCAGTTCTCTTGCGACTTCTAGTGTTTCTTTCCCTGCACTGGTTAAGCTCAAGCTTCGAGTGGTTCTATGAAGCAAGCGTGTGTCCATCCAGCTTTCGAGTTCCCCCAAATAGCGAGTGACTTTGGTTCGAGATAGCTCAAGGTGCTCTGCTGCTGCACTCAAACTGCCACGTTCAACGATGGTGACAAAGACGTTCATTGCCTCGAGTTTATCCATGGTTCTAATTACCCAACGATTTTCGAATCTAATA
Source organism: Vibrio sp. QJM3NY_27 (assembly GCF_057785955.1). Classification (NCBI taxonomy): domain Bacteria; kingdom Pseudomonadati; phylum Pseudomonadota; class Gammaproteobacteria; order Vibrionales; family Vibrionaceae; genus Vibrio; species Vibrio sp. QJM3NY_27. The sequence continues at coordinate 1,529,711 of NZ_CM173511.1, forward strand.
GTTACCGGAAAATTAGTATATGTCCGAAAATCGCAATAGTGAAAGTTAATTTGATGTCTATTTTATCTAAATCCAATCAAATAAGATGTTTGCACACTCAATGAGTTGGCAGGCGTTCAGCTCTTAATAACGGAATAAAGCTATGAAAAAGTTATCTAAAATCCTTCTATCGAGAACCGCGCTTTTAGGAACGATGAGCCTAGGAGCAATGTTGGCAGCATCGAGTGTTGTCTCTGCTGCTGAACTAAACATCACTCATTACAATCCGGGTGAAAACGCGATATTCCCCGCAAGCTCTGTGTTGGTAGCTGGAGAAAAAGAAGTGATTTTGTTTGATGCGCAATTTAGCGTCGCAGATGGGCAAAAGCTGGTGGATCAAATCAAAGCGACTGGCAAAGAGTTGTCGATGGTTTACATCAGCAGCGGCGACCCAGATTTCTACTTTGGCTTAGAACCGATTGTTGCGGCATTTCCAAACGTTGAGGTCGTTGCCAGTGAAGCGATCGTTACTCACATCAAGCGTACTAAAGATGCAAAGCTAGAGTACTGGGGGCCAATCTTAGAAGATAACGCACCATCTAAAGTCATTGTCCCAACCGTTCTTAATGACACCACGTTGAACCTCGAAGGTGAAACCATCGAGGTGAGAGAAATTAACACGCATCAAGCGTACCTGTGGGTGCCGTCTGAGAAAACAGTGTTTGGTGGTGTGTCGGTTTATAGTGGCGTACATGTATGGATGGCAGATACCGCATCAAAAGATATTCGTAGCCAGTGGTCACAATCATTAGAGCGCCTGAAAGCACTTGAGCCAGAGGTTGTAATTCCGGGTCACTATTTAGGTGAAATGCCAACAGGTGCTAACGGCGTTCAATTTACGATGGATTACGTGGCAGATATTGAAAAGGCACTGGTAAGTATAAGCAATCCAACGTCTGTTGATATCAGTGATTACATGAAGAAAGCATACCCACAATTTAAGGCAACAGAAGGCGACCTAGAACTGGGTGCCAAAGTGCTAAGTGGTGAGATGGAGTGGCACTAAGTTCATTCTCTCGGTTGTGTCTCAGAAAAGCTTGAAGATTGTGTGCTAGATTTAAGTTGATACACAACTGGAGATATCGATGATCTGGCTTTCGGTGAAAGTACTACAGATTGGACTTGTCTATGGATACAGGAAGTATCAAAAAACGAAAAGAGCTCCAGCTTAGGGGCTCTTTTTTTGTTTTCCAAGTAAAGCCATTTTATGTTGAGTAGGATTGAAAGAAATGGCGTATTTGTCCGGTTTACTAGTCAGTATCTAAATTGACTCTGAAATGTCACATCATCAATAAGCGAATTTATGTTGAAAATAGACCCCATTACTCCTCACATCGGTGCTCGTATCCATGGAGTCGATCTCGCCACATGCCGTGCGAATGAACTCGACGAGGTTTACCAGGCGCTTGTAACCCATCAAGTGATTTTTCTGGATGATCAAACCCTTTCGCCCGAACAGCATTTGATGATTGCAGAGCGATTTGGGGTGCTCGAACCGGCGCATCCGTTTTTTCCTCGCGTCGAACATGTACCTCAGGTGAGCGTGATAGAAACAACTCGTGGAAATGCTCCGATGGAAAGCTATTGGCATACGGATTTAACGTGGCGTAGCCTGCCATCTAAAGCTTCTTTGTTGCATGCTCAACATATTCCAAGCGTCGGTGGAGACACTATCTGGTGCTCTATGACCGCTGTATTTGATTCATTAGATGAAAGTATGAAAGCAAAACTGAGGGGCTTATCGGCGACTCATTCGCTGGTGGCTTTTGAAGGTATAGAGTCGGATCAGATTGAGCTTGATTGGCATAAGTCGTTAATCAAAACGGCTCAAGAAAATCCCCCAGTGATTCACTCGGTTGTTCAAGTTCCCCCTGAAACGGGTAAAGAGACGCTCTATATCAATGAACAGTTTACTCGTTATATCAATGAGCTCGACCGACAAGAGAGTGATGTTTTACTTAACCAACTGTTCGAAATTGCACGCCGCCCTGAATTTCAAGTTCGTTTCAAATGGGACAAGGGAGCAATGGCTATTTGGGATAACAGGGTAACGCAGCATTACGCGGTGATTGATTACGGCGATACCCCAAGAAAGATGCATCGCGTTACAGTGACATAATGGTAAGTAAGAGGGGTAATTGGTGTAAGCGCTAGCGGACAAACCTTAGGAACTCAGGTTTAGTGTCTGAATTAAAGTATAAAACTGAGACTTCATTCATCTAAGTCATAATTAAAACAAAAGCGTTGATACATATTTGATTGAAACCTCACTGATCGGAGGTGATTTGTAATATAATCGACGCCAAAATATAAGAATAAAAATCAAACCATAGAATTAGTAAACGTTAGGGCTTAGAGAATAAAGAATTTCGTATGAACGCTATTCGTAAAGTTTATCAGTACGCAGAACCAAACCTTACTCTCGTGGGTTGGATGGGCTTTGTCGGCTTCCCAATTTACTACATAGTGTGGGAGTTCTTGTTCCCTCAACCTTATGAAAACTTAATGCTGCGCTTGTTTTGCTCAGTGTTGTTTTTCGGCATTATCTATCGCAATAGTGTCCCATTTGAATGGCGAAAATACCTTCCGGTTTATTATCAAGTCGCCGTAACCCTCTGCTTGCCGTTTTTCTTCTTCTACATGTTACTAATGAATAATTGGTCCAATGTTTGGGTTATGTCATTCATGTCTGCCATTTTCCTCCATATTTTATTAGTGCACGTGACGAGAGTGATGTTTGCACAAACCTTTGCCGGTATTGGGATGGCGATCTTGTGCGCTTGGATTGCACAAGGCTTCTACCTAGAACTCACAATGGATTGGACGCATGTGCCAATCTTTTTGTTTATCTACTTATTTGGTAACTTGTTCTACTTCCGCAATCAGATGGAACACGAGAATAAGGTGTCGTTGGCGAAATCTTTTGGAGCCGGTATCGCGCACGAGATGCGAAACCCCCTGAGCGGTTTGTTGACCTCTATTGATGTTATGCAGTCCATATTGCCGAACCCTAAAAGTGGTGATCACAAAGGGCAATATGCTTTAAGCAACGAAGAAGTCATACAGTTACGTGAAGTGGGCGATGAAGCGATGGAGATCATTCACTCAGGTAACGAGACGATTGACCTGTTACTGACTTCAATTGATGAAAACCGAGTATCTCGATCTACCTTCAAGAAGCATTCAGCTCAAGCGGTGATTGAGGGTGCGATAGACAGCTTTAACTACAAGCGTTCAGCCGATAAATCAGCAATCTCTTTAGACGTACAGAGTAACTTTGATTTCTTGGGTAGCGACACTCTGTTGAAGTACGTGATGTATAACTTGTTCAAGAACGCATTCCACCATCGCAGCCCTGAAGATTTTCATATTCATGTCACCATGTGTAGTGATGAAGTGGCCAATCAAATAATGGTTACCGATAACGGGTCAGGCATCTCAAATGATGTGATTCGGCGCATTTTCCAGGACTTTTATACTACTGGCCAATCGGGTAATTACGGCTTAGGTTTGCCATTTTGTCAGAAGGTAATGCGCTCGTTTGGTGGTGAAATTAAATGTCAGTCTGAAGTGGACCAATGGACACAGTTCACGATGACTTTTCCATCTTTGTCTTCCCATTCGGTGAAAGAAATCAAGAATGAACTGACTAAACTTAAGACTGTGCTAATGGTGAGTGACCAGAAAGTTCTCACCAATAAAATGACTGAGGTAGCACGTTTTATGGGGGTTGATCTCACGGTGTTGGATGTAGCATCAGCGCTTAAAAAGAAGGAATACCAGTTCGAATTCGATTTGATATTCGTTGACATGGAGAGCTTGGATTTAAGAGCAAGTTGCCTCGATAGAATTGAATCTTTACTTTCATTCACTGAAGCTCGAATCATCTATTTGTATGAACGTCACCCAATTAAACGTGTCCGAAACGTTGCTTTTGAACCTATTTGGGTGGAAACACAAGTTTGGTTACTGAATACCAAGGCGACCATCGAACGCTTACTTTTCGACTCCAACTATGTGATGCCATCAGTTTCTGTAAAACCGTTAGAGGCTACCAATAAGCGCACGATTATGGTGGTCGATGATAACGAATCTCTGCGCCGATTTACCGCAATGTTATTGGAAAAGCAGGGTTTTGATGTCGTGCAGAAAGAAGATGGGCAACAAGCCTTAGACGCGTTGGACAGCGATGATATTGATTTAATTCTGATGGATATCGAGATGCCAATCATGGACGGTGTTGAAGCTTCTCGTCGAATTCGAAGCGCTAACAAAGCATACTCTTCAGTGCCAATTATTGCTCACACGGGTGACAGTTCTCCTGTGACATTGGAAAAAATGGAATCATCAGGCATGTCAGATTTTATCGTCAAACCGGCAGATAAAAACCGCCTGTTCGATAAGATTGCTCACTGGATTTAGTGAATGCCATAGGTTGAAGCACACGACCATTTTGTCAGCGAACAAAGACACAAGATAGAGCTCAGCTATTCGCTGGGCTCTTTTTGTATCGCGACATGATAGCGTCCATTCAGTCTTGCCGTTTATATTGATTATCGGAAGGGGTCTTATCTTTCAAAGAATCCTGTTGTGTGAATTGCCCTTACAATCACACGAACTCTAATTCCGGATGATTGTACGCTTCATGACAAACCGTGAGCACATGGTCAATATCTCTTGGTGTCATGTCGGCATTGACCGAAAAGCGGATGATGTTTTTGTTCTTGCCCGTCGCGGGGCGGCAGAAAACCGCACCGAATACATCACGTTCTTCGAGGAAATCACGAACACGCTCGGTGTTTGTTTCACTACCACACTCTAGTGCCACGATTTGAGACTCGCTGCGGATGTTAAAACCAATCCGTTTGAGGCCAGTAGTAAGCGATTTAGCGCTTTTGAATAAGGCTTCTCGTTTGTCTTCTGAACCTTTTATTACCTCTAATGTTTTCTCTAAACGAACCACCTCTTGTGGTAACACGGTCGAGCTGAAAATAGCTGGATACGCGACAAAAGGTAAGGTTTCTGAAAGCTGCTTTGGCCCAAGGATAGCACCTGCACGATAGGCAAAGGTTTTAGCCAAGCTAACGGTAATAAAGTCGACTTGGTTAGTGAGGCCCAATGCGTGAACTAAGCCAGCACCATTTTCTCCATGCGTACCCAGTGAATGCGATTCATCAACGACAACGGCACAATCAAACTCTTGCGCCATTTCGTAGATGTCGCGTAGTGGGGCGATGGTGCCGATTGTGCTGTAAATCGAATCGACCACAATAACGCCTGAGCCGTGGCGCTCTAGCTGTTTGCGCAGGTGATTCATATTGTTATGCATAAATGGATGGGCTTTTGCACCAGCCGCGCGAATACCTTCCCACAGCGACATGTGTGCAAAAAAGTCGATATACACAGGCGTAGCTGGCGGACAGATAGTTTGAAGTAACCCAATGTTGGCCGCCCAGCCAGATTGAGAAAGCAAACAACTTTCCATACCCACATAGCTTGCGAGTTCGGTTTCAAACGCAGGTTTAGACTCTTCATCTTGTAGGAAAATGGCCGACATCACCACGTTGTCATCGTTTTCACTGATCGCCGCTTGGTGAGCTTGTTGGATCTGCTTGTTGTGCGACAGGGCTAGGTAATCATTGCTCTGCATGACAACGGCGTTGCACGGTGGACGTTTACCCAACACCAAGTGTTTCTGACTTTGGTTCTGGGTAATCAGGTCTTGAATATAGAAGTTCAAGCGTTCTTCAATAAAGGAAGGTAATGGTTTTTTTTTGGTTTTATCACTCATAATAGTTCTCTTCAAATACAGGATAACGCCAGCGCTGACGGTTGTATATTGACGATTAAAAGTGAGGTGTCATTGGCCAAGTTGCATAATTTTGTGCGTGCTTGCAAACTCAGTATTTAAGGGTTTTGAGGCGAGTGAATTTCCTTACGGTTCGGGGCTTTAACCTAGTTTAGATGGGAATAATAGCCTTCTTTTTTATGATAAAAGGCTATTAAAATTCGGTGCTCGAATGGCTATGAAAAGGTCGATTATGAAAAGCTACGGTGTGCTAGCTTTGTTTATTAACTAGCACGTATTACCTATGAATTAGCACGTATTACCTATGAATGTGAATCAGTTCTATTAAGTCGTCTAATTGTTGCTTGGCTTTCCCCTCTAACGAGTAACCAATATTGATGCGTAAGCAATTGCTGTAAAGGTCGAGAGTGCTGAACAGGTGTCCAAGTCTGATATCAATGTTCTGGTCGGCAACTGCCTGAGCAAAGGTTGATTGGTTCAAGTTGGGTATTTGTAACCAAAGCACCATGCCACCTTGTGGGTTACTTATCTTCACATCTTGAGGAAGATGCTGAGCCAAATAGCTTAGATATTGCTGGCGTAATGAAAGGATTTGAGCACACCTTCTTCGAATGTGTTTAGCGTATTGGCCTGATTCGATAAAGTCAGCAACCGCAAGCTGAGTGGGCAGGGCAACGCCATAACTCGCAGCAGAAAACTGAGCCTTGTACTCGTCTATGTACCTTCCTGGCAAGCACCAGCCTAAACGATAACTTGGCGACAGGCTTTTCGATACTGAACCACACCACAGCACGTACCCACCTTTGTCATAGTATTTTGCAGGTAGTGGTGTGTGTGAAGAATATGAGAGCTCTAGATACACATCGTCTTCAATGATTGGTACTCGATAGTGATTCGCCAATTCAGCCAGTTTTTGTTTTTGACTGGCCGACATATTGATCCCTTGAGGATTCATATGTGAGGTACAGAAGATAGCGGCATCCACACGCTTGTTTTTCAGATGTGTTTCCAACTGTTGTAGGTCGACACCATCATCCAAAGACGGGATCTCAATGATCTGGCGTGACATCTTGCCAAGCAACTCCAGAATACCGTTGAAACATGGCGAGTTAATAGCGATGGTGTCACCTTCTTTGGTACACGACTCAAGAGCAGCCTTAATCGCAGACATACAGCCAGCCGTAATCACCATCTCTTCAGGTGAAAAGTGCACATCGAGCTTGGCAAAGTGAGTGGATAATGCCTGTCGTAACATTGGCTCACCTTGTGCATCTGGGTAATGGTTTAGCCTGTTGCTCATACGCCTAATAGCGCGGCGAAAACTGCGTTCCAGTTCAACGATCGACTGTTCATCATTGGCGGTACTCGAAACCCCTAAAGGTCCATTGATTGAGTTGTGAGTCGATGAGGTTTGCCTAACGCTGGACACTTTACTTTCAAACTGTGCCCATTCCGGTGTGGAGTGAGCAGGTTTATGAAGAGAAACAAAATATCCCGCTTGCGGTCGAGAATGGATCCAGCCTTGTGATTCTAATTCTTGGTAGCAGCTCACCACGGTCGACATGCTGATCGCCTGTTGCTTGGCCAATTGACGAAGCGAAGGCATACGTCCGCCTTCCGGTCTTTTGCCTGTTTCTATTTCATCGATAAATTGATTGGCTAGCTTTCTGTAGATGCTCATTGTCACGACCGTTATTAACTGTACTGGTTTTTATTATTAAAATTGTATCTGTACTGGTTTTATTGTTCAAGGGATACTCATTCAAAACAAAGGAGGGGTGAGTATGAAAAGAAATGATTTGTTGTTAGCGGTATTCGTTATGGCAATTTGGGGATTCAATTTCTCGATGATCAAAATGGGTGTGACCAACGTTCATCCATTATTGGCCACTGCAGCACGTTTTTCGCTAGCGGTGATTCCGGTGATATTTTTTGTGGCGAGACCTAATGTCGCTTGGCGCTACTTAGTCAGTTATGGCTTTGTGTTCGGTGTGGGAATTTGGGGTATGGCTTCATGGTCTATTACTGCGGGTTTGTCTTCGGGGCTTTCATCGGTCTTGCTTTCAACCAACGTATTAATTGGCATGGCGGTTGGCGTCTGGGTGTTCAAGGAGAGTGCTTCCGTTCGTAAGTTTATGGGTGCGATGCTAGCCATGTGTGCGTTAGCGGTGTTGGTTTCCGCAGCAACAGGCAACGTGACACTCAATGGTGTCATCTTGATTATGATAGCGGCATGCAGCTGGACCTTGATGGGCGTGATTGTTAAGGCATCTAAAACCACTCAGGCTTTTGCATTTAATGTGTGGGGGATGCTGTTTGCTCCGGTGCCACTGGTGTTATTTGCCGTGATGTTACACGGTGACCAAATTATCTGGCAGGGTATTGAACAATGGGATTGGAACACGACGATTGCGGTGCTGTTTCAGGCTTATCCAACCACGCTATTTGGTTATTGGGTGTGGAATAAGTTATTAATACAATACCCGTTAAGCACGACCGCGCCGTTAACCTTGCTGGTGCCAATATTCGCGTTGATAAGTGGTTACTTTATGTATGACGAAGTACTATCAGTCGCCCAAGTTGTTGCATCGGTGCTGTTCTTAGTCGGGATTGGCTTAATCGTAAAACCTGCGAAGACACCGAGCGTTAAAACATCAGATAGCGCAGAAGATAATGGAAAGCTTGTTAAGCAGTCGTGATTTGATTCGCTGCAAAGAAGCATGATGTAGATTAATCATCGAAACTACAGTGTTGAATAAAAACGAAGGCCTCGCAATTGCGGGGCCTTTGTGTGTATGTTTCACAATGAGTTATCGTTTCCATATTGAATTTTTGTGTCTACTTAGGACTATCTAGTGCCTGATTACGAAGTGTTCTGGAGAAATGAACTCATTGTTGTTATGTTATATTGTAACAATAAAGCAAGGGTGACTTGCACTTTCGATATTTGGAAATCAATGACATGGACAACATTAATCAAGTCTTACTGGTTGCTGGAACACACGGTAACGAGCTCTCAGGAATCTATTTAAACAAACTCATCAAAGAGCGTTTGTATGCCGCCGATCGTTCAACGTTTTCGACTACTTCTGTTATCGCAAATCCTAAAGCGGTAGAGCAGAACGTTCGATATGTTGATACCGACCTAAATCGTCAGTTTTCTAATGCTAACAACGACGATACTTCAGGTTTAGCTGAGTACACAGTCGCACGACAGTTTATAGATAGACACGCAAGCAAAGAGCAGCAATTGATCGTGGATTTGCACAACACGACCAGCAATATGGGAGCGACATTAATCTTGCTTTCCAATGATGCTTTCTACCAAAAAATGGGCGCTTACGTGAAACAGCGAATGCCGGAAGCCAATATTCTGTTTGAAGATAGAAAGCCTTGGGATGAGCAGCCTTACCTTTGCACAACAGGCAAGTGTGGTGTGATGATTGAAGTTGGCGCTCAGGCACATGGCTCACTTAAGTTCGATACTCTCAAACTGATGAAGCAGATGCTGACCATGGTTCTTGATTATGTTGAGAAGCACAACCTCAACCAAGTACAAGCCTTAGAAGATTACGATGCCTTTTTCTATGTTGAAGAGGTGAATGTTCCGCTTGGTCCTGATGGTATGCGAGTCGCTACAGTACACCCAGCGATTTGTGGTAGAGATTTCGAGGTAGTGAAACAAGGGGAGCCGTTGTTAGCGACTTTCTTTGGTTATGATATCTATTGGGAGCGCGAACAAGACATCTATCCACATTTCATCAATGAGAGTGCTTACGCTAAAGCCAATATTGCTATGGCACTTGCCGAGAAGCGATTGGTCTCAGTGAACTAGCGTTTTGAACCTATAACGGATTGGTTAAAAAGCCCTATGAGTGTATCAATTCATAGGGCTTTGATTTTAAAGAGGGGGAAGGGTTAACCCGTTCTGGCTAAATCTGACACGCTAACAATTGGTTTTCGAGGTCACTGTCGATGCTATAACCAATAACTTCTATTCTGGTTTCATTGCACTCATCTAACTCACACTCTGTTAGACCATCTTCCGTTAGGTTGTAACCAAAGATGCCGCTTTGAGTGATGAATACCGCTTTCATTCGTTCAGCTTTGAGTCCAACTAATACCTTAAGCAATTGCTGACGGTCGAACAGTTTGTCAGCCGCGAATCGCCAACCAATACTTTCAAATCCTTCACCTTGGTTGCTCGCCTTTATCATGCCGCTTTCTGGCATCGGTAATTCTGAAGCGAGTGGCTTGTCTTCCTTATGATGATGGTGATGATGGTGCCCATGAGCTTGATGATGGTAAAAGCTGGTGTTTCCATCAAACTCGTCTGAAGGGATCTTACCGTGATGAGCAAATATTAGCTTGGTGTCTGGGTGACAAACCTGTGCGACGTACTCAGCCAGTTTTTCTGCATCGCCACTTTTGTAGAGATCGACTTTATTACCCACGATGGTGTCGGCAATGGTGATTTGTTGATTGAAGGTATCGTGTTCAGAATAGCGTGTGTCAGAAAGCTTGCGGGCATCAACCAAAGTAATGTTTTTCTGCAGTGACAACACTTTACGATAGTGCTCTGAAGACAAGACTTCTAGTACTTCTTTAGGGTGACCAAGCCCGGTTGGCTCGATCAATAAGCGATCAGGTTTTGCTTCAGACAACAGTTGATTCAGCGCGATCTGCATCGGTAAACCTGCCGCGCAGCACATACAGCCGCCAGGTACTTCACGAATAAACACTTGTTGTTTGCTGTCGTTCCCTTGGATCAAACTGCCATCAACGCCAATTTCTCCAAATTCGTTCACCAAAATAGCCCAGTTTTCATCTGCGGGCTTGTTCTTCATTAGGTTGAGAATCGCAGTGGTCTTACCCACGCCGAGAAAGCCAGTAATAATGTTGGTTGGAATACCTAAGATAGGTGTTTTATCAGAGCTCATTGGCAATTCTCCGATAACCTTGCACAAGGGTATGGTTTGCCGAAACAACTGACTCTGAAAACGCAGAATACTCAGGTGGGACTTTGGAGATATTGTTCAAATCAAACCCTGAGCCGATGTTGGTCATTGGTGGTACGTGGAAGCTTTCAGGTAAGTCGTGCCCGTCTACCACACAGTTGTGGCGAATTACGCAGCCTTTGCCAATTACCGCATTAAAGACTACTGAGTTGAAGCCAATAAATACGTCGTCACAGACCTCGCAAGGGCCATGAATAATCGAGCGATGGGCGATGGATGAGCGTTCACCAATAGTGACGGCAGCACCGGCTTTTGAGTGAATAACCACACCGTCTTGAATATTGGTATCACGCTTAATCACGATGGCTTCCATATCGCCTTGTTCATTGACTTCGTCAGCACGAATCACGGCGTAAGGGCCAATGAACACGTTATCTTCAATGATGACCTTGCCACATATGATGGCCGTTGGGTCAATGAAAGCGGTCTCCGATACTTCTGGCATATGGCCGTTTGGGTTTCTTCTTAACATATTGAGCTCTTTTATTTTTTCGTAATGCCACTGGGCATACCACCATTGATGGCGCTGGGCATTTATGTATCGACGCATTCATCGCACACGCAACTGATCTCTAGTTGAGGCGTGACCACGGTAAAACCTTCCTGTTTTGCATGGGATTGAAGCCCGTGAATCATGGCAGGGTCGATGGTTTGCTCGCTGATTTTGTCGCACTTTGAGCAAATTAAAAATTGAGGGATACCATGCTCATGTTCGCAAAGGATATGGTCGCAGAGGATGTATTTGTTGGAGACTTTAAGTTTGTGCGCTAAGTGATGCTCTTCAAGAAACTCCAACACTCGATAAACCGACATCGCTTGAACATGTTGGTCAAAATGCTCTTTACAATAATCAACGAGTTCATACGCAGACAACGCTTTGTCGGTGTGAACCAATGCCCGCAATATCAATCGTCTTTTTGCCGTAAATTGTTGGCCATTGGCTTTGCAGCCTTGTTTTACGTGCTCAATGATCGCTTCAATGTCTCTCATTCAATCTACATAATTAATGATAGTATTGATATGTTATAACATATCAAGTTGAGGTGTGAAACGTACTTTTTCTTTGTGGTGTCGAGGATAAATACTCAGGGTGATGAATATTAGTTTTGGCTGAGGTAGGTAATGAAAAGACTCGCCAAGCAATCATGGCGAGGGTTTACGGAATAATGAGCATGCTGAAATTTTTAAACCAAATTTACTGGCGCTTTGAGTGTTGGGTGGAAAATACCCTTGGCGCCCATGTCGACAATGGCATAGTCGTTGACTCCTTCAGTCATTCGGTTATGCGACTGACTAATCTTTAGTGTTTTTAACATTAACTCCTCAAGCTTAGCGTTATATTCTTTAAATTCGTCTTCGGTCAGCCTAAGCCTGGCAGTAATAAAGTAAGCCTGTTTGTTACGTGCATCTATATATTGCACGGACTGTTTTAATGCATCTATGACTTGGTTTTTGAAGGTAACGCTAAATTGCGCTTGTTCAGAGAAAGCTGTATTTGTAGGCACAATGACGTTGAATTTTAAGCCAGATAACATCGTTATTAGTTTTAACTGTTCAAGTTTCCTGAGGTAGATATGCAGTGATGGTTCGTTTAAATCATAACTGGCCATTAACTGTTGAGCGTTTGCTCCTTCATTTACAATATCTTGGAAAATAGTAAATAACGGCGGCTCTTTACAGAAGGCTGCATCTTGCTCATCCGTAAATAGTGATACCGAGGCTAATGCTTCTTCTGCTTCTGTGATAATGGCTGATAGAGGGAGCTGAATTAATTCACATATCTTTTGTAACTTCAAAATAGAGAGCGATTGATGGCCGTTCAGCAATCGTTTAATGCTTATTTCGGAAAATTCTGTGAATTCTGAAACTTCTTTATAAGAGATCCCCGCCTTTTTTAAATGGCGTTTGATTGTTGTGCAAATTTCGTCGTCAAGTGCGTCCATTACTCTATACCATCGCTATTTCATACACCTAAGGTAGCATAAAGTGTCACTTTTGTTATTACCTTTGAAATGTAAGCGATCTTTTTTGATACTTCCTTTCGGTAGTCAATACTATTTGAGAGGATACGATGAATTTAAGGTTAGGGAATATCAATGTTGTTGTCACTGGAGGTTCTAGTGGAATTGGGGCGAAAATAGTTGAAGGCTTTGCTAACGAAGGGGCGAAGGTTTGGTTCTGTGGCCGTTCTCAACATCGGATAGATAAGCTGCTTAAACAACTTGGAAAAGCGTCAAAGCAAGTTGTCGGAAAAGTGGTCGATGTCCATGATTTGGCACAAATGAAAGCTTGGATCGAGTCAATTCCGAATATCGATATTTTTGTTCCCAATGTAAGTGCACTCTCTGATGAATGGGAAGATGTTCTGCAAAAAGACATGGCAGCCACGCAACAGGGCATTGCGTTAGTTTTACCTAAATTGCTTGAGTCGCGTTGCGCAGCAATCACCTATATTGGGTCGAAAGCGAGTGGATATACAGTTTGTAACGCCAATGCTTATGGAGCAGGGAAGGCCGCGCTTGCCCATTACATGAAATCCTTGTCTTTGACCTACGTTCGTAAGGTGAGAGTCAATACTGTTTCGCCTGGAGACACATATATTGCTGATGGTTTATGGGGGCGGTGTAAGCGTGAAGAGCCGGACACTTTCCAGAAAGTTATCGATAGAAATCCAATGGGTCGCTTAGCTACCCCTGAAGAAGTAGCCAACGTGGTGACCTTTATTTCTAGTCCTGCTGCGAGTTTTGTTTCTGGGGCAAACTGGTACGTAGATGGAGCATCGACCAGCCATGTTCAATACTAGCTGTATCGGCTAGGTTGTTTATGCAAAGGTGAGCTTTATTATGTTAACTTCTAAACAAGTGACTCCGTAGGAAGCGTAACTCAGTAAGGTTTTATTCAGGCTAATTCGAATTAAATGCTGAAATGATACAAATCTCATATTTAATAACGCTTATTTAATAACCTCTGTTGAGTCCGATATCAAATCAAGTCGCTGATTTTATTGGGTATAGGATAAAAGTCTCAAAAATTATCATTTAGGTCTCTAAAGTATTAAATTCTATTTTTAGTTAACTAATAGGCATGTTGTTCTATTTGATGGTGGTTAAGTAGATGTTTTTTAGCCATATATGTGAATTTACAAGCGACTTATCTTTCTGATTTGAAAGAATAATTAAATAGTTGAGATAAAAAAGTTGGCGAAAATCAGAAGCTTGGCATACACTTTCCTTGTAAACGACCTTATCTCATTGATTGAATAGGGTAAATGCTTTGGCGCTACTGGCGATGGTAGCAATGTATAACATAGCTTTGAGGAAAGTTTTATGGCACTCACTAAAGCCGATTTGGCTGAGAACCTGTTTGAAACACTCGGATACAGCAAGCGGGATGCCAAGGAAACGGTTGAAGTGTTTTTCGAAGAAGTTCGTAAGGCACTTGAAAATGGCGAACAGGTAAAACTGTCTGGTTTTGGTAACTTTGATCTTCGTGAGAAAAACGAGCGACCTGGTCGTAACCCGAAAACTGGTGAAGACATTCCAATTTCTGCTCGACGTGTTGTTACTTTTAGACCGGGACAAAAATTAAAGGCCCGAGTCGAGAATATTAAAATCGAGAAGTAGCCAAGCAATAGACCACGCCTAGCGTGGTCTTTTTGTATCTATCCCAAGGAAAAACACCCATTCAATCTCTAACGGCTTTAAGCTTCCAAATTCCAAATTCCAAATTCCAAATTCCAAATTCCAAACCCAATCCTAGATTCACCATTCACCATCATTATGCCCATCTCTTAAGATTCGTTGATTTCACGGTTGGTTCTCAATCCCACAGCTTAAGACTGATGTATTTCCGAGCCTGTCATAACTTTATCTGCACCATATACTTTTAAAGTTCACCCAATTGTCTAGTTTGCTTCTTATGCTTGTACTAGGAACTCAGTGTAAACAGATACAAAAAACACTAGACCGATCGGTTTGTTTTGTTTGTTGTGTCATCAATACAGAGTGAAAGGGTGGCTGAAAGTCAGAAAATTTCTGCACAGAGCCTTTCAAACAGGCAGTTCAAAGAGAGAATCGCATCTATGACACTAGCATTGGAAAGTTATCTATTCATTGGGTTTTCAATGGCGCTATTGAGTCTTTGGAAAACGTATTCAGGGCCTGCTCTGGCAGCGCTCATGTCATATTCATACCCTGAAATGCTATTATTTAATCTACTTCCCGCATTGCTGGCAGCTTATGTTGGGTGGAAGGTTGCGCCAGTTTATTCGAGCATTTTTAATCGCCACAAAACCGTTGCTTTTAAGCCCAAGCTGAGACGCTTTATGAAGCGATGGAATAAATATGGTCAACTTACGATGGCTGTTTTAGCCCCTGTTCTGGTGGGAATTCCAAGCTACACCTTTGTTTCGAAGCGGCTTAATCAAGATTGGAGAAAGACGTTCGCCATGCTGACGTTGTCGATCTTAGGTTGGAGTGGTTTGGCTTATGGCTGTTTCTTGTTACTCGATGTTGAGCAGTACATTGCCATCGAAAGCATCATACCTAACGCAATGCTTGAAGAAATTGAATAGTACACAGTAAGTGTTAATCGACTAAATGGTGAAACTAATATGAACAAATCAATAATTATTGCTGGTGCGAGTGGCCTAGTCGGTAAAGAAACGCTTGCTGCACTGCTTAAAAGTGATGAGGTAAATCGCGTTTATGCATTGTCTCGACATCGATTGGTTGTTGAAGGTTCTAAGTTGACTCAAGTGATTGACGAAGCGCTGTCAGTCTCTCCAGACATCACAATGGATCAACCGCCTGAGATTGGCATCATTGCTTTGGGTAGCACGATTAAGAAAGCTGGCACGAAAGAAAAACTGCGCGAAATTGATGTCCATTTAGTCACAGCTACCGCTGAGAAAATGCAGCAGCTTGGCGTAGGTCACATCATTGTTGTGTCATGCCTTGGAGCGGATATTAACGCTCGTTCCCATTACCTTCGTTGCAAAGGTGAAATGGAAGCAAAGGTCGAATCTCTGGGTTTTGAACAAACGACTTTTTTACATCCCGGGCCTTTAGCGGGCGACCGTGATGAGAAAAGAACGGATGAAAAATTTCTGCAAGGTTTATTGAAAATTGTTAAGCCGCTAATGATCGGCAATCTAAGTAAATATGTCCCGATTGAGTCGTCTGTTATTGCTCAAAGCATTTTGACGATATCGATGATGCCCCATTCCAATCAGGTTGAAAGATTGAACTCGGTTGCGATGAATCAGCTCATTTCTTAGCGTGAATCTGCGTCCACTCTACTGATACTGATACTGATACTGATACTGATACTGATACTGATACTGATACTGATACTGTATAGGTATAGGCATAGCTTTGTTGGGCATGTGATTAAAAATTAAGAGGTTATCAATGAAAAATCGTTCTTTAATGATGTTGCTGGCGTTACCTTTGATGGGATGTGAGTCAACAGTTGATCCCATTGCTTATGTCTCTGAGCTACAAGCCGTCGATCAGAATGCTTTGACCGTCGAAGCTAATGCCCAAGGGCAAAATTTGGATCATGTGCTGACTATCGACCATTCTCGTTTAGCGGAACAAGCAGGAGAGTATTTGGCTCCAAGTCGTGTGGATTTCTACACCAATGACGCTCTTAATACCGCATTATTAAAACGCAACCCGGAAGTAGGACTCGATCTGCCTTTTCGAGTTTTAAACTACATGGAAGGCGGGATTCAAAAAACGGTCTACACAGACGCGGAGTTTATTCGAAAAAGACATGGGATCACAGATGACGCCACGCTTACACAATACCAACTACAGGTTGAACAGCTTGTTCTTGGGCTAGATAATGCTTCTGCAGTTAATAGTGCCACCTTAGAGCAAGGGTATGGCATTGAAGCGCTTGAATCTGATTATGACTTTGAGACGACGTTAAAGAACATTAAGCGAGATGTTCTTGAACAAGATGACACGGTTTGGTTTATGAATTGGGACTACAAGGCTCGGGCCGAATCGATTGGACAATCGATTCCTAAAGCAACTTTGTTGGTGTTTGGAGGGCCAGCTCCTGGCGCGACCGCGATGACTGATTTTCCTAGCATTGGTTTAGATGCTTTTGGTCAAAAGGTTCTTGTTATCGAGCAAGAAGGCAAGGTTATTGTGCTCTATAACGACATTGTCGATATGTCGGAACTGCATTACGGCGATGACGCAATATCTCACAAGATCATTAACTTTCGATTAAGCAAAACCCTTGGCGGAGCAGTATCGAAGTAGGGGGTGTTTTTACTAGAAGCGCTATTTGTTTACTAGAAGCGCTATTTGTTTGCTAAGCGGTTTCAGTAAGTCTGTATATCTATATCTATATCTATATCTATATCTATATCTATATCTATATCTATATCTATATCTATATCTATATCTATATCTATATCTATATCTATAGTTTACCAATTACCAATTACCAATTACCAATTACCAATTACCATCGCATGAGCTCTGTTTACGCCCGTCAAGCAGAGCTCTTATGTCTAGTTATTCTCCACAGTCGATCAATACCTGCCATTTCAGCTCAGTCATACAACTTTGTTCCCAGCACCTTATCTTGTCTCCATACATCGACGCCCGTCTTCATTTATTACCCGTACATTTAAAATGGACAGCTAGGCAGTATGTATTCAACGCACCTTATTTGTTTTTTAAATCCGTTCAGTGAAATTGAACAGAGGTTAAGTCTAATTGAATTTAAATCACCCGAATGATTTGCTGTAATGCGCTCAATAAACAGCCAGTTAATCTATTTTGTTGATCTAAATCTAAGGAGAAGCTTTGCGTAAGTCCGCTTTAGCTTTGATGTTACTCTTTTTATCGACTGTCGCTTCGGCAGCGGAGTACCAGCAACTCGCCAATATGTGCATTGCTTGTCATGGCAGTAACAACGACACCTCGTTTCCCTCTATCCCTAACCTTAAGTGGCAAAACCAAGTCTACCTTACTGAGCAACTGACTGACTTTAAAAGTGGTAAGCGTGAGGACAAAACGATGTCCAAAGTCGCACAGCTATTGTCAGAAGAAGACATCAAGAAGCTAGCCAATTACTTTTACCAACTAAATAACACAGGGTCACCGCAATGAGTTTAGATAGAAGACAGTTCCTTAAAGCCGCGCTTTCAGCAACCGCAGTATCTGCATTGCCGGTGTCGTGGGTATTTGCCGCGAATCGACCTGAAGGTTTAGCTGCACTGGACATCAATGCATTAACGTGGGCAAAAGCAGAAGATCTACCGGATTACTACACCGTTTTAAATACCAACCCTTTGAATGCGTATCCGCCAGAAAGTATGCTTGCGCCTGCTGTGACTCCTGCAGATGTTCCTTTTGTTCGTTGGAATGGCTTGATGCCAGATTTTACGGAGATGGACCCAGATACTTGGACCTTCGAGGTGAAAGGTGAATCGGTAAAGCAAAGCAAAACCTATACGATCGCAGAGTTGAAATCTAAGTTTAAACATCACACACAAAGCCTTGTGTTGGAGTGTGGTGGTAACAGCCGTAATAACTTCTATCCAAGCACTAAAGGCAATCAATGGAGCAATGCTGGCGTCTATTGTTCACAGTGGACAGGTGTGTTGCTGAGTGATGTGCTTAAAGACTGTGGAATTAAAGATGATGCGGTTTACGTCGGTAACCATGGCTTTGATAAGCACTTGAGTGGCAAAGGTGAGGCGATTTCACGTGGCGTTCCTATTGCAGCGGCGATGAACGATAACGCCTTAATTGCATGGGAAATGAATGGCGAGCCGATCCCTTATCTTCATGGTTACCCGCTACGAACGGTATTTGGCGGCCGACCGGCTTCTGTTTCTCAGAAATGCACGACTGGCATCAGTATTCGAAATAAGATCCATGATGGGCACAAGATGGCGGCTCCTGCTTATCAAGTGCCTAAGAACCCAATCGCTCCGGGTGAGAAAGTGGATAACAAAGATTTCCGAATCATTGAAGAGATGATCGTTAAATCGTTAATTACTTCGCCAAAGAGTGGCACTGAGTTTACGTTAGGTAAGAAGGTCAAAGTCAGTGGTCATGCTTGGGCTGGCTTGAGAACCGTTGAGAAGCTGCAAGTGAGTTACGATTACGGTACTACTTGGCATGATGCGAAGCTGAACAAGCCAGTAAATAAGGGCGCGTGGCAACAGTGGGAAGCTGATTTAGACCTTCCTACGATTGGTTATTACGAGATCTGGGCAAAGGCAACCGACAGTGAAGGCGATAGCCAGCCAGTCGTACAACCGCAATGGAACCCTAAAGGTTATCTGTTCAATGGTTGTCACCGTATTGCTGTAAGAGTGTCGTGATGCTGTCTATTTCCAATAAGCCTATTGATGGCAGTTCTAAACTTACCAATTTGGTTGATGGCCACTCATTTCATGCAGACTCAACTCCTGCCAGCAAGCGCAGTTACCGTAAAGGCATAATGAGAGCGGCATTAGTGTGTAGTTTGTTAACGTCGATGCTTGTTCATGCTGATGAAGTTCCAGAGAATCCGAAAGAGTATTACGGCGTAGACAAAACGTCGGGTCTGATTATGGCACCCGGTTGGGAGACCGTGAAAGGGCAATGTAACGCCTGCCATACTAGCTTAATCGTTGCTCAGAATAGCGGTAACCGAGAGCAATGGCGTGAAACCATTCAATGGATGGTCGACACTCAAGGGCTGTGGGATCTATCTGATACTTGGGATCCGGTATTGGATTACCTCAGTACTTACTATCAAGACAAAGGCATCGATATGAACAAGTATCGTCGTAAGCCTATTGATAGCGCCTTGATGCCACCTATGCCGGGAGACATCCTATGATCATCAATCGATTAAAGCGGACCTCTCTTACGAATGGAATTGCTGCGAATGGAGCTGTTGTTATTAGAGCTGTAGTTAATAGAGCTGTTGCAAATACAGTTATTGCGACAGCCGCTGCTACAGTAGTTTTGTCGCTGTCTGCGTGTACTGATGAAAAGCAGAGCACTGAAGATAAAGTTGCCTCGCGAGTCGAATCATTGGGCATGGAGTCGGAACCAGCGCCGAAGCTTAAAGCGGAAGCTAAAACTGAGGTTGAAACTCTTGTCGATAGCAAGGTAATCACTGACGATTACATTCCGAGCTTAGTTGCAGGTGAAAAGTTGGTTCAGAATCTATGTAGTCAGTGTCATGGTGACAAGATCATTCCCTTCGTACAATCTTATCCAAACATCAAAGGTCAGAAAGCAGGGTATATTCTTAAGCAGCTGCGCAATTTTAAAAGCGATGAGCGCCAAGATTTGTACATGCAGTCGGTGGTGAAACACCTTTCGGATGAAGACTTACAAGATGCGGCGGCGTTTTATAGCACGTTGAAGCCATTGGATTTATACAATCGCACTAAAGAGTATTATCACCAATAGGTGAGGCTTTCTGGGAAGTTGGTTAAGTAGGTTTTTACGAGATTCGATAGGTAAAACAGTAGATAGCGATAGGTAAAAAAGTAAATAAAACAAAGGGCTGCGATTATGCGGCCCTTTGTCGTTGTTGTTTGTGATAAGCGTTTATGCCATTGGTTAAGCCGCTTTGATGTGCGTGGTAATGTAAGGTTGCCATGCTTGTTGATAAAGCTCTAAAGATTGGCGTCTTAAGCTATTAATTTGTGCCGCTTCAATGTCATTGATAGGACGTTGTTCTGCAATTGCGTGACGCTCAATGCCTTGGATGATTTCGTAAAGCTCGTGCTCAGGGCCACTTTTCACATCAGCAATCGCTTTTAAGTGAAGTTGAACCTCTGCAATGATGTTGGTCTTTGGCAAACGAACCAACAAGTTAAGGTCACGGTAACCAGAGTCGGCTGGTGATTTAAACTTGTTTTTCAGCTTAACAACGTCTGCTTCACGGCTTAGCGCTTCGTAAACTTCAACCAAGCTCTCTACATCGTTCGCGATGATAGTTGCACGGGCTAAGTCCGTAATTTTTGTCACATCACCATCAAGCTCAAGGGCGATTTTTTCTTCTGCACGAGCTTGAGATTTAACGCCAGCAAATAACGCTTCAGAATTGGTGAGTAGGGCAGTACTTTTACAGATAGTTTCTAGTTCAGCTTGGCCTTGATGCGCTTTGCTGTACAGAATATCGAAGTCGGTGTAAGGCTGAGTCGGGCGTGAGTCGAAGGCTTTGATGCCGTAAAGGCCGCTCAAACTATGACGGAATACGTTTGATGAAACTTGGTTTTGCGCAGGGGTGCGCGTTTGATCAGTCGAACTTGTTGAAACAGGTGCTGCTGCGAATGCAGGCGCTCGGCTCAATACCAATAGCATTAGGGCCGTCGTACGGAGAAATACACTCATTCAAACTCCAAAATACAAGGTTACAAAAACGGGTAGTCAAAAGGGGTAACCAGTAACGCATAAGAGTAAAAACAGCTTAACTAAACTCACTACATATTAAATGGGGCTAGCTAAGACAGAAACCAACTCTAACGTTTAATATTGCTTTAAAATGTGAAGATATAGACAAATAATCCAACCGTTAGTTCCGCAATTATCAGAACTTTGAACTTAGCCAGTTTCTGATTTTATCGAAACCAATGTGGTACTTTAAACCAAGCTAAGGTTGCTCTTACCTCTCTATACTGTACCCTTGTATTATGATTGTTTAACATGAACGAAAGATGAATAATCCTGAATTTTGGCACAATAAATGGGCAGCCAACCAAATTGGTTTCCACCTCGAAGATGTAAACCCACTTCTGATTAAATTTTGGGAAAAGACTGAGCCTAGCTATGAGAAGAGTGTGTTTGTTCCACTTTGTGGCAAAAGTGAAGATCTGATTTGGCTAGCTTCAAAGCATGAAGATGTTCAAGGTGTCGAGTTAAGCCAGATAGCGGTTCGCGCATTTTTTGCAGAGCACCTTTACACCCCGACTGTGACTCAAATCAGTGGTCAGCACGAGCTGTATCAATTTGATGAACTGAACATCTACACGGGTGATTACTTCTCAGCGCCAATCCAGCCTGTCGATACCATTTATGATCGCGCGTCTTTAGTCGCATTGCCTGAAGAGATGCGAGTGCAGTATGTAGAGCGTTTGAAACAACGACTGAAACCGGGTGGTAAGATCCTTCTAGTAACTCTGGATTACGACCAAAACGAGATGGCAGGGCCTCCGTTTAGCGTACCTAAACTAGAGATTGATCAGTTGTTCGCGGGATACAAAATCACATTGTTGAATCAAGATATTGCAGACGATGAACATCCGAAGATTGCCAAAAAAGGCTTGTCTCGATTTAGTGAAGAAGTGTACTTGATTGAGTCAGACGCTTAAGCGCAGTGAACTCTCTAGCGAAAAAACCGCTTCAATAAAAAAGATAACACCAACAAAAAGACGGGCTCGATAGCCCGTCTTTTTTATTGTTCAGATTTGAAGTCGTGATTGTTCAGATGCGAGAACGTAATGGTTCAGATCTGAGTTAGTCGTTACCAATTAGTAGTCATTAGCTAGAAAATGGTAATTAACAGCTAGTAAATCACTTTTACTTTAGACGCGCTCTCAATTGCATCTTCAATCGCTGTCTCAGTGCTGTTGCGACGAGTAAGTGCCACACCTAGACGACGGCGACCATCGATATCAGGCTTACCAAACAAGCGAACTTGCGTCTGTGGTGCGTCTAGCGCCTCTGTAAGACCTTCAAAACGAATGTTGGTTGAAGTGCCTTGGCCTAGAATAACCGCTGATGCACACGGGCCGTATTGCGTGATGGATTTGATCGGCATACCAGTAAAGGCGCGTACGTGCAGTGCGAATTCCGATGAGTCTTGAGACATAAGAGTCACTAAGCCAGTATCGTGTGGGCGAGGGGATACTTCATTGAAGATCACGTGGTCGCCTTTAACGAACAGTTCAACACCAAAGATGCCGTGACCGCCGAGTGCGTTAACGACTTGCTCAGCCGTGTATTGCGCCGCTTTAAGTGCGTTGTCTGACATCACTTGTGGCTGCCATGATTCACGGTAATCACCATCTTCTTGGCGGTGACCGATAGGCGCACAGAAATGCACACCGTCGACAGCGCGAACGGTAAGTAGCGTAATTTCGTAATCAAAGTCGATGAAGCCTTCAACGATTACGCGACCCGCGCCAGTACGACCGCCTTCTTGTGCGTAGTCCCAAGACTTTTGAATGTCTTCTTCTGTTTTGATAACGCTTTGGCCTTTACCTGAAGAGCTCATTACTGGCTTAACAACGCAAGGCATGCCCACGAATTCAACAGCGGCAGCGAAGTCTTCAAAGGTGTCTGCAAAGCGGTAAGGAGAAGTGCTCAGTTTTAGTTCTTCTGCAGCTAGGCGACGGATACCTTCGCGGTTCATCGTTAGCTTCGTCGCATTTGCAGTGGGAACGACATTTAAGCCTTGAGCTTCTAGCTCTACCAACTTGCTGGTGGCAATAGCTTCAATTTCAGGAACCACATAATCTGGTTTTTCAAGTTCAATGACTGCTTGCAGTGCATCGCCGTCTAACATGTCTAATACATGGCTACGATGTGCAACTTGCATCGCGGGTGCGTCTGCGTAACGGTCACATGCAATAACTTCCAAGCCTAAACGTTGGCACTCGATAGCAACTTCTTTGCCGAGTTCACCTGAACCTAATAGAAGTACACGAGTAGCATTTTCACGAGTAGCAGTACCAAACATAGAAATTCCTTCCGATCTTTTGAGCGATTGATTGAAAACGGGGTGATCATACTTATTTCAATGATAAAAGCAAACGTTTGCGCAAGTTGTTGCGTTAATTACAGGTATAAAAAAAGCAGCCCCGTTAAATAGGGCTGCTTATTTAAAATTTTGTTAATTAGATGTACTTAGATTGCTA
Source organism: Vibrio sp. QJM3NY_27 (assembly GCF_057785955.1). Lineage (NCBI taxonomy): Bacteria > Pseudomonadati > Pseudomonadota > Gammaproteobacteria > Vibrionales > Vibrionaceae > Vibrio > Vibrio sp. QJM3NY_27. The sequence continues at coordinate 1,553,475 of NZ_CM173511.1, forward strand.
AGTAAGTCACTGGAATGTCGGGATTAATCGCTTCTAATGTAGATTGCGTATCCGCTAGGTGGCTGATGCTACCTTCGGCAATTTCAACCAACGCTGCACTTTCAATCTGTTCAAAATCGAAGCCAGCCAGTTTAAGTTGAATCAACGCCACTTGTAGAGGTGGTAAGCTCGGGTTGAACGCTGCGTTTTCAGCGTAAGCACCGGTGAAAACCTCACCCGACGTCAATTGCAGTGAAACACCACTTAGGTTTTTGGTGTATGGAGCATGGCTGCGGTTTAGTGCTGCTAGCGCTTCTACAACAATAGGCGTTGTTTCTTCAGTCGTGTGCTTATGATCAAGCTTAGTCATTAGGCCAGTCGTCACACCTAAATCAGCAGGGCCGAATGAGTCTGGCAGGTATTCTTGCAGAGACATTTCATCACGTTGTGGCAGCTGAACCTTAAGCTCTTTCGCTGTGGTCAGTTCGTTCATGAATTGACGACAGTGACCACAAGGGCTGAAATTGATTGTGATATCAGAGATACCTTGTTCGCCTTTCATCCAAGCGTGGCTGATTGCAGATTGCTCGGCGTGTACTGTTTGGCCAAGTTGAGCACCAGCGATTTCAAGGTTTGCACCAAAATACAGAGTGCCAGACAAACCACGCACGATTGCACCAACATAAAAGTCAGATAGCGGAGCGTAAGAATAGGCTGCGGCAAAAGGAAGTAGCGCAATACGTAGCTCGTCATCCGCTAAACCACTTGCTTGCAGTAGGCTAGCAAATTGTTCTGGAGACAATGTCGCGTCAAAGTTGTCTGCTAATACGATGTCACTCAAAAGTGCTTTGATTGCTGTTGGAGCACTTTCCAGCGCCAGGGTAATACGACTGTTCATGTTGAATCCTTAATTGACCTTAGGCTTTAATTCTATGCAATGCTCAGGAATTTTCTGTGACTTTGATCACTACTGCGTTGTTGCTGTTACATTGGTTTGCATAATTAGAGTGAGGTCACAGATGAAATCGATTGCAAGAGTAAAAACTACCATTGATATCGCACTTATTGCTTGAAATTGAGTTTGGTTTGTCACGTATTGATGAATAAATGAGAGAAAAAAGCCCAAGCTATCACTGAAATAATCAGGTTATGCTTGGGCTTATTGATATCTGTAACGCTTAAAAGTCGCGAACCAGTGAGTTTAGTTATTTACCAACTCATCGATTAGAGCGCGTATAAACTGTAATCAAAGTGGTTAAGAATAGAACCAAACCACGAGCGAAAATATACTCGGTGCAATGATTGAGGTGATAACCCCACAAAGAACCAATGCCAACGAACTGAATGCAGCATCTTCCTGATTCTTTTCAGCACATGTCGCAGTACCTAAAGCGTGAGACACGGTACCCATGGTTAAACCACGCGCGATAGGGCTCTTAATACCAATGAGATTGTAGATTGGGTAAGCAAAGATTGCCCCAAATAGACCAACAATCAATACCAGTATTGCCGCAATCGCTGCTTCACCACCTAAATGGCTCGACACTTCCATAGCAATTGGCGTGGTGACTGACTTACCTAATAAACTCGCAATCAAAGTTAAGTCCGCTTTAAAAGCCACTGCGATTAATGCTGTCGTTGTCATCGACATAACACTACCTAGCGTGCAAGCAAAGGTGATGATGCGCCAGTTGGCTCTGATTTGAGGTAGCTGTTCGTAAAGCGGATAAGCAAGGGCAACAACCGCAGGCTGCAGCATGTAGGTAATCCAGGTGTTGTCTGCATAGTAAGTCTCAAATGGTACTTTGAAGAACGTGAGTATCGGAATGATGATACCAATGCTGATCAGCAGAGGATTACACAGCGGTGAGTTCACTTTTTGACTTACCCAGCGAGCAAACAGGAATACCACGATGGTGAGTAGAATCCACATGATCAGTTACCTCTCGAAAGCAAGCGGTCTAAAAACCATGATAAGGACACCAACACCAGCAACGTGCCACCAACGGCGCTCGCCATAATTGGCAATGCGTTCGCGATGAGCATGTCGAAGTGATCCATCAACCCAACACTGATCGGAACAAACAGTAAGATCATTAGGCGGATAATCAAGCTTGCACCGGGTTGTACCCAGTGCGAAGGAACAATACCAATCACCATGGCGGCAAACAGAATCAACATGCCAAAAATACTGCCTGGGATTGAGGTATCCAAAAAGTGCTGTAACGCGTTACCTGCTGTAAGTGCACCTATGATTAAGGTGAAGGAGATTAAGCAGTAAACCAGCTGGATCAATCTTTCTTTCAAAGTGTTACGTCTCTTGATAATGGAATTAGCTAGCTAACTTTTCTACGTACTGATAAACCGACTTCAAGATAGCCATTTTCTTCTCGTCGCTTTCATGTTCATGCGCGAGGTTTTCAAGGTTGAGCATGTACTCTTCTAAACGGCTCTCATAAAATTCACGACAATGGTTCGCCCATTTCAATTGCTCAGTTTCGTCGAGCGTCCATGGGAAATGTCGAGCGCGGTAACGGAACAGTAACGGTTTAATACGTTCATCACCGAAGGTGATGTCTAAAGCTGCCAAGTTATTTGGGTCAGTTTCGCGAATGATATTCATCGCTGTTTTATCAGCAGGTGAAAAGAAACCGTCGTAAAGGTGTGTATCAACATCATCACTCTTTTCGTACTCTCGTTCTTGTGAGTACAAGCCGATCAGTTTTTCGCGGATCTCTGGGTGTTCGCGCAGCAATGCCAAGTTCTTCAAGCATTGTTGGCGATCAATACCGATGGTTTCGGCATTTTCAGCCGTCAGCGTTTTCGCTGGAGCAAGAATAGGGCACTTGTTCAGTTGAACCAATTTGATTGGTACGGGTAGCTCGTCTTCTCCCAGTTCACTGCGTTTGGTGTAGAGTCTGTCTCTGAGTTCATCAGCGTCCAGTTCTAACAGTGGGCTTGGATCTTTGGCTAAATCAACCACGATAACGGCATTTTGATTGGTTGGGTGCCAAGCCATAGGCACAATCCAACTTGTGTAGTTGCAGTCACGGCCAAACATGCCCGAAACGTGCATCAATGGTGTCATGTTTACAATATCAACCAGGTCATTCAGCTTACGCTTATGACGCATGTTGTAAAGGTAATCGAACATCTTAGGTTGTGCAGCTTTCAGCTTCTTCGCTAACTCGATGGTCGCAACAACATCTGCCATCGCATCGTGCGCGTTCTCATGTTCAATGCCGTTTGCCACAGATAGGTGTTCCAGTTTGAAGCTTGGATAACCTTCTTCGTTCTCTGGCCAAACAATGCCTTCAGGGCGCAGTGCGTGAACAGCGCGCATTACATCTAATAGATCCCAACGTGAGTTGCCGTTCTGCCAGCTCCACGCATATGGGTCGATGAAGTTTCGGTAGCAGGTGTAACGCGTTACCTCGTCATCGAATCGAATACTGTTGTAGCCAAGGCTTGTGGTATTTGGTTTCGCCAACTCAGCATGGATCTTTGCGATAAACTCTGGTTCAGGAAGACCTTGTGAAGCCGCTTTTTGTGGTGTGATGCGGGTGATCAGTGCAGCTTCAGGCGCAGGGAGATAATCAGCAGGAGGTTGGCAATAGATAACCAGAGGCTCTCCAATAACATTGAAATCTTGGTCGGTACGAACACCCGCAAACTGACTCGGACGGTCTTTTGCTGGGCTAACGCCCCACGTTTCGTAATCGAAAAAGAAGTAGGTCGGCTGATTATCTGAACTCATTGAATTTCCTGAACAGCAAGCGCGGAACGTTTACTGTGGCTGAAGGTTAGTTTTGTTCAGTATCTGATAGTATGCGGTACGCGTGCAACCCAGATCACAAATAAATTGCCGGAAAACGGTGCTTTACTATTCAATCGAGTCGGTGGGGAAGGTTTTGAATCCAATTGTGGCTTTTCTATGGTCACAATTCTGCCTGTGTACCTCTTTTTTACCTATCTTTTCACCTTAGCTGTTGTAAGGCGATGAGTCGGGTTTGAGGTTTACCGCGAATGAGTTTGTTTGTCTTGTACTCTAAAGCTGTGTGATTAGAAACATCTCGTTGTTTTTTGACTGGTGGCTAATCGGCTGTACCTGAGGCTAATTCGCTGTGCTTGTGTCTAAACCGCAGCGCAGATGTCTAAACCGTAGCACAGATGTTTAAACTGCTTCACTTGCCTGTCTTGGCTCTGTCCAATCAAGGTGTTTTTCGCAATACAATCCTCTTAGATTTAATTAATTTTCGGTATTTATGATTGTCGGGGTTAATTTTACTGGAGTGTTATGTTTGTCTCATTGTTAATACTTTCTATAATCCGTGTTTGAATTGGATATAAATAAAGCTCTAATATTTCATTTTCATTACAATTTATTTTAATTGTCAGTATGTTTCATTTTTGAGACTGTATTGCAACACGGTGATCTATATAGTAATTAACCTGAATATAATAAGGGTTTATTCTTGTTCTTTATTTTAGGGTTGTTCTAATTAAGGTATTTTATAGAAATAATTACGTACAAAAATAAAGGAATTAAGTGTAAAACCAGTTTTATATATAATTGGTGAAAATGATTCAATACCATTATTATTGTTAGTGTTATTTATATCAATTTGCGTGATCTTATTCTCACTGCGCCTCATTTCTTTATAAATAAGTGTCAATATATATATTTTCTAAATAGGATTGTTGTTACTTAATTGTTAACTTTGATTGACTATTAGGTAACCCTAATAATAAAGCCGATTTTATATAAAGGATTAAAGAAATGAACAAAGTCTTTAAGGTTGTTGCTGTATCTGCACTTTCTATCTCTTCAGCGAACGTTTTCGCTGTGAGTGACACTTTTGATGCAACACTAGAAGTAAAACAAGCAATTACAATGACAAAAACAAGTGATCTTGACTTCGGTATCATCACTTCAGACAACACAACGGACGTTGTTATCGCTCAAGGTGATGCTGGAGCTGCGGCATTTACTCTTTCTGGAGAATCTGGTGATGCAGTAACAGTAAGTATTTCTGATACTAACTTGGTTAACGGCGTAAATACGATTGCAGCTGAATTCGACTTTAATAACGCTATTACTCTTACCGGTGGTACTGCGGCTCTTAATATTGGTGGTACTGCACGTACTTCAAGTGCGACATTAGTTGCTGGTACATATACTGCTAACGTTGCAGTAGATGTTACTTACCAGTAATTAAATGAAACCAGTGTAATATTGTGGCTGCTATAAAGCAGCCGCTTTTACTATGAGTGTTCTATTCAAATACGCAATTTATATTGGTCTGATGATTTACTCCAGCCCTTTTCATGCGCTAGAAATTATTCCTGAGAATATGGAAGTGAAATTTCCGGGCATGTATATCTCTGGGTCGGGCCAGAATGCGGATTCAAACCCATCCAATAGTCAGGTTTATGTGGTTCGTTTTTATGTTGAAGGTGAGCCTGGTAAAAAAATCGTGGTTTCTCTCCCTTCCAAGCAATATCTAAACCATTCTCGTCAATCCAAACGCCTGCGTATTAGAAAGTTCTATTTTGGTTGTGGCTTATCAAAGCGTGGTAGAGCCAAAATCAAAGGGAATGGAAGAAGCAAATTATTGTGTATTGGTGCCAAAGTGAAAATCGGCGCTAACCACCCAGCAGGTCTTTACACCAGTACAATCCCTTTTGAGGTTAATTATAAATGAAGTTGTTTATCTCATGTGTTCTCGGCTTAATCTTCACAACACAAGCCTATGCTCAGTTACTCATCGCACCGACTCGTTTTGTGCTGGATGCCGACACTTCGGTGACTGAAAAAATCGTCGTCGAAAACAATTCAGATCAACCGATTCGCTTGGAGATAAAACCGATTTATCGCCCGGTAAAGGCGAGTGGCTTAGTTCGAACTGACGCTAATATCGCGCAATCAGAAGATATCGCGAGTTGGATTAAAGTGTCACCACCAATAATTCGTGAACTTAAACCCAATCAAAGACGCACGGTTCGCTTACGTATGAATGCTTTACCTGCTGACATGGCTGATGGTGAATATCGTGCTTACTTGTGGTTTTCTCCAATAGCAAAAGCTACAGAGCTATCAGACATTGCGTTGTCTTCAAGTAAAACCAACAGTGATGGTTCAGCCTTTCAACTGAACTTTCACATCAACAGTTATGTACCCGTTTATGTTCAGAAAGGTGAGCAGGTGCAAGATGTTAAGTTTGCGTGTGACAACCAAAGCATCAAGATTCGCAACGATGGTAACTTTCAATTTACTGCGAAATTGAATGTTGATGAGCATAGCGAAAAAGTGGTGCTACTACGTAATTCTGAATTAACCAAGGCTTTTCCTAAAGACTCAAAGATCTCACTGGTTCAGAACGAACAGCCCCTGTACGAATGTGTTCTGTAGTGCTCGTTTCATTGAAGCGAACTCTGTAAAAGCCAGTGTTCAATTGCATGGTTTGGCGACTTTTGTTGCTCGCTTCACTGTTTCCTTTTGGTGCGTATTCGCAATCTAAAGCAGAAAGTGAGGCGAGTGAACTCTATCCAGCCCATGTTGAAGTTCGAGTCGGGAAAGTGGGGGATAGCTTTTATCGTGTCATGATGGATGACTACGAAGAACCCTTCATTTCGATATCCAATGCCGCTTTTTATCTGCTCGAAATGAATGGTCAGTGTGATGAAAGCGGATATTGCGAACTGTATTTGCCTCAAGATGTGGGAAGAGAATCTCCTCCGTACATTTTAGATACCGAACAAGCCATTTGTTATCGCGATGACAACAATATCCAGTCGATCAAATATCAAGTCATCGACTCAGAAACTTACATTCACTGGTACAGCTTACAAGTTTGTATCCCGGCAAAAGTGCGTTGGGATATTGATGATTATCGGCTCACCGTTACTCCAGAATTCAGTTCATTGACTGAACTGGAAGCCGCTATTTCTAAGATGAAAAATGAATCACGTAAGAAGGCCGAGGATCTCAAGCGAGCTGAAAGCACGCCAGCTTTCGAACCTGTTGCCGCTGTGGGTTTGGCGACTCGCTTAGCGACTTCGGTTTATCACGACAGTGAAACTGGCGGTGATGTTTACGCAATCTCAGACACCATATTAAGCACTGAACACTCTTTGTCTCGCTTGTCGATTGATTCACGAGAAGATAACCCCATCGTTTATTACAACATTGCGGTAGAAGCTCATGACGGTGAAGGCTCTTTGGAAGTCGGCCATGTGTTATTAGATGGCAGCGTATTTACCGTGAATCAAACCCTCGAAGATGGGCTCTATTACACCAACCGAAAGCGACAGACAGAGTTCGGCAACCTTCAACTCGAACGAACTACTCAACCTAATATCAGCATCGATGTTTTAGTCAATGGCATTTATCAAACCACTTATCGCTCTGATGAGTTTGGACGCTTCGTGGTTGAAGAAGATAATATTTCCCCAGGTGACACCATCAAGTTTCGCTACTACTTATCGAAAGGTGTCTGGCAGGAAGAAGAGATCACCGTCGCCGGTTTAGAAGATGCATTTCTGCCAAGCAACGAGTGGGGTGTGCAAGTGGTGGGCAATGAAGGTGCAGACCGAGCTGGCGCTGTGTCGCTCGAATATGGGCTTGCCGATTACTTCACTGTGGGTAGTGCCTTTATGAGGCAAAATGGCAAAGACTTGATTGGCGTTCAAGGACGATACTTACCGGCGCATTGGTTCGCGGGTCATATCGGTTGGTTACCTGAGTTCAATCGCTTTCCAATGGAGTTTGATATCTTGATCAACGGCGATCAGTCGGCATCGATAGAGCTCAATAAAACCGATGAATTGGACTTAGAGTCGATGGAGTACGATGTGTTCAAATACAGCCTGTCGCTTGCCAATCTAACGGCCTTTTTAACGGTAAGGGATGATGAAGATGAGTTGAGCGTTGAACCCAAGTTGAACTCGAAAGTGGCTCGTAATCTGTTTGTCTCATACGCCGGTGACTATCGATACACCAAAGCTTCTCATCAAGAAGACTATCTACACACGATTGGCTTGGCCAAAAGCGGTTTCTCAGATACGTCGTGGAATATTTCTGGAACCGTTGATGGCTCTGGTCATCATGAACGAACAGAATTATCCCTAAGGAATGCCTGTAAAGAGTGCCTGCTAGATCCTCTAGAGGTTTTTCAAGAGCTCACGACGAACGTATCGGCTCGCTATCAAAAGCAGGAGGTTTCGTTTTCCGCCTCTTTAGAAGCTCGAGTGAACCCTTATTTACTCTTTAAGCTAGAAGGAACCGAAGACCGATACGGTGTCGAGATGACGACAGAATTCGGTGCTAAAACTTACTTTGATGAAAGCATTGGTGAGTTTGTTGAGTGGAATCGATACAACCATTCTAAGCTGACGGGCGTTGTCTACGATCACCACAAACAACCCATACAAGGCGTAAGCCTACAAATCTTGGACCAACGAGCGGTCAGCGATGCAAAAGGCCGATTTGAATTCTCAAGTGTTCCGGCTCGAGATAATCTACCTATCTATATCGATGAAGGGGCACTCGACCTTAACCTCACGCCGATTCAAAACCCTGTGTTTGTAAACACTAAGCAAGTCGGGCTAACTCATGCTCACATCGAAATGGTGGTGTCATTTGGCGTCGATGGCACAGTGGAAGGCGATCTAGAAAACAGTGCTTATCTGCACTTTAAACATATCCAGAAAGGCACCGAGTATTCGAGCGAGATTGAGAGCGATGGCTTTTACATGGTAGAGGGGCTCATCGCGGGCAAATACATTGTGACTTTAGAAATGGGCGACAAGCGATACGTGCAAGGTGCCGACTTGGACGGCGATTTCTGGGTAAGCGACCTCACATTCAACCTCATTGATTTTCATAAGGTGTACTAAATCCGATCGTTTTGATTAGTCTGAAGGAGGCGACAGTATCAATCGCACTTTTTGTTTCATGGTTAGCTCTCGGTTCTTCAAATCTTTGATTATGGCCTTCCATTCTTGAAAGGTGACCACTATCGGGTTAAAACTGTTTATTGGCTTGGTGACGCCGTAACGTACTGTTTCAACTTCCGGTTCGAACGTACCAAACAACTTATCCCAAATGATCAAAACGCCGGCGTAGTTCTTATCTATGTATTGCGGGTTTTTGCCGTGATGCACACGGTGGTGTGATGGGGTGTTAAAGATGTATTCAAGTGGTCCCAAGCTTCGTATCCATTGTGTATGGACAAAGAATTGCAAACCAAGGTTGAGAAGCACCACAAAGATGACCCATTTAGGGTCGAAGCCTATGATGACGAGCGGTACCCAAAATAACCACATGCCTGCGAATGGGTACATCAAACTCTGACGGAAAGCCGTACTGAAGTTCATCTGTTCTGAACTGTGGTGCGCGACGTGCGCGGCCCACATCCAGCGAACACGATGGCTTGCTCTATGGAACCAATAATAGAAAAAGTCTTGTAACACCATCAATACAACAAAACTCAGCACGCCCATGTCGATGTCCATTAAGTGCCAACCGAACATCCAAAGATACAGCTGCACGACCAATAACCCGGTGAGTAAATCGGAGAGTTGATGCATTCCCGCAAGCGTGAAGTTACACATCACCTCTGAAAGTTTATAGCTGGAGTTATCTGGTAGTCGACCTTGTTTCTGACCGATAAAATACTCAGCCAACATGCACACCACGAACAAGGGCGCTAATACCAACAATAGCAATTCTGGGTGATTGATTAATGCGTCGATATTCATGTTTTATCCTTGTTGAGTCGCCATACGCGTTCTTAGTATCAAATTTGCTTAGACTTGATCGTCTGAGATTCAGTTAGCAGAATTTCGCTACCAGCGTGCAAAGTGATCTTCTGTTAGACCAAGAGCACCATCGAGTTGATGTGTCACTCCATTGTTGTCTTCAATCGAGCCAGAAAAATGACCAATGAACTGACGAAAGTTACTCTTTAACAGCCATAAATTGAGCTTTTCGCTGCGGTTATTAAGGGGCATAAAGGCCAGGTTTATACGTCCATCTTGTGATGTTATCTGCCAAGGCAAGTTCGTGTCTTGGCGACTGAACGTAAACTGTACCGAGTTAAGCAAGTGTCTGGTTCCATTGACCCATAACACGTTTTCGCAGCCTCCGGTTTCATTCACGCCCGCCGCGAGGTTTAGGCCAATATCTGTGCCATTGGATTGCGTGTTGATGCTTGCCCAGCGCCAACTGGTTTCACGTCTCATGTAGCCCGCTGAAAAGTCATAACCGGCACGAGCTTGTTCGAGAACGAGTGATTCTCCCTTGATTTGGATTTCACCGCTGATGCGCAAAGCATTGTGCTTTTGGGTGTAAGTCCAACCTGAATAACCCGTTGGGCTGCACATCGCCAAGGGCAAGCTGTCGGCTTCAGGTTCTAAAGCGATATCGGCCTTGATGAGTTTGGTATTCAAGCGAACTTGCCATTGCCCGCCTTCAATATTAAAGGTGATGCTTTGGCCTGCAATGTTTGTCGTGCCGTCAAATGGCGAAGCGGTAACTTGTTTATCAAACCCTAATAGCCTCAACCAAGATGACTCTTCTAGATGGTTGTTTTCAATATCGTACAGATAACAAAATGCCGAGCCCAAGTAGCGAATATCCGCGATTGCCACGCCGATAACGTGCGTTTCGGTGACGATGCTGACAAATTGAAATTGCTTGTAGTGGAAGTGCTTCTGCCAAGGACCTGCTTTTGAATCCATCGAGTTTCGGTAGTCAAAGTTCTCGATGTTCAGTTGTTTTGGGATGCCATCGAAATGTCCAATGATCGGCTGACCATTAGAATCAATCAAACTGTGTGGGGCAGGGTTCGTTTTTATCATTGCGATGGTTCACATAAATTTAACAATTAAAGCCATTGTGCGATGAGTAGCGTAGAATTGGGAGGTCATATTCGGACAAGAGCGCGTTACCAATCACGATTTTGTCAGTAGTGTTGTTGAAGCTGAGTAGTCATGTTGATGGGAATGGGCTCGATATAAGGAGAGACGATTGGAGATTATCGCGGAGTATAAGCCGACCGGACATCGGCATCAGTTGGGGACATTAGATATCGCGCTGCTGTTGAATACGTTAGAGCAACGAGGTATCGATATTGAAAGGTTACTCAATGATGTGGGTTTGCAGAACATGGATTGGCGAGACCCGAATGGAAAGCTGACTTACGCTGATAAACTTGCGTTATTTAGCGCGGCTAATCAGAGTTTTCCTCACGATGGTCTAGGGCTTTGGTTGGGCGAACACGCTAGCTTGAGCCACTTTGGTGTGTTGGGTTATGCGCTATCGACCAGTCAAAATGTCGGGGAGGCCATCAAGTCGGGCTTTAAATATCTGCGCCTGAACGGTCCTATTTTCTCGGTTAAATTGTTTCTAGATTCCGAGCAAGCAGTGATTCAGATTGAGAACACCTTAGAAGTGGGTGATCTCCTTCCTTTCTGCAGTGAATATTTCTTGAGTTCAATCGTCTCTTTGTTCAAAGAACTGACTGGTCACGAGTTGGATATTCATACTTTGGCTTTGCCTTATGCTCGCCCCAATTACACCAAGCTTTATGACAACCGCATCCAGTGCCCGGTGATTTTTGAACAAAACCATTGTGAACTGCGTTTTGATGCTTCTGTTTTGTCACAAACCTTATTGACTCATGATGCCGCGACACTGAAGCGCTATCTCGCGTCTTGCCAGTCGATAGTGGAAACGTTGGACTCGGAACATTTGTTGACTAACCAGATCAAAACGATCTTTTATCAAACTGCAGGTAGCTTCCCGAATATTGAACAACTCGCAGAAGAGTTTGGTTGTAGCTCTCGTACGCTCAGGAGAGAGCTAGTGACCAACGACTCCAGCTATCAATTATTGCTTACCGAAGTTCGAGTGGAACTGGCCAAAGAGCTGTTACTCGGCACAACCATGAGCATTGATGACATCGGTGAAAGGCTCGGTTATAGCGATCCTGCAAACTTCAGAAGGGCGTTTAAAGGGTGGCTCAATAAAACGCCTGCGCAGTTCCGTAACGGTTTAAGTTAAAGCGTTACTTGCTAAAAAACTGCTCCCTGAAATCGGATACTTGCTGCTGATAGTAACTGTCCCAATCTTGTTGAGTCCAAGTGGCATAACTTGAGGAACGCTGAGAGCCTAAGATCGCTTTGAGCTGATCCAGTTGCTCGTGGTAAGTCATCACTGTTTGTTGCTGTTGCGCGACTTGTTGTTCTCGTGCGGTAATGTTATTGGCCTCAGTTTCATTTAAGTAGGTCTCTTGAAGGTCCGCTTTGACTGATACTATCTCAGCAGGGCTATAGCTGCTGGGTATCAAAGAGACTGCCAATTCATATTTTTGAAGCTGTGTTTCGGCGTTTAACGTGTCCGTATTGTTTTGCCATTCACTAAGCAAACCTTGATAGTTGGCCAAAAACTGGCTCGCTTCGTTTTCTTTAAGGGTGTTTGCGTCGAGCGTAAAATCTAGATGCGCAAACTGGTCTGCGAATAGCTGGTGGGCCAACTCTCCCCATACTTGCTGTGCAGATTGCTTGAATAGGGCAACACGCTCTTCAAGAGTTTCTATGGATTCTAGTGGGATAGTGCTTTGGGTTAATTGCCAGTCGACTGATAGCTGCGGATAGTCGCTCAGTAACTCAAACCATATACTCGGCAACTCTGATTTCAATCGTGCGAGTTGCTCAGTGCAGTCATCGCGTTGTTTGCAAAGCGCCCAGAACCCATCGAGTTCATCGAATAGAGCTTTACCTTCAAGTTCGCTTAAGTTTTCAACATGCGTTTCTCCGCCCGATGATTCTGCTTCGGCTTGTTTGTTCTGCGATGCTGTATTTTCCGAACTGGCGGTTGCAGTTGGTGTGGAATTATCGTCAACAGTTGTCGTAGGAACACGCGGCTTAGCTTCTGTGTGTTGAGCAGAAGATAGCGGCGTTTCGTTCGTTTTTGATGACCACGAATAGCCAATAATGCTCGCCGTTAAGACGAGCATTATGATTAATATAACTCGATGCATTATGGGTTCACCGAGTTACTTGATGACAGCGCTAACAGGGAAGTGGTCTGAAAGGTTGTAGTGCTTCCATAACTCACTGCTTGTTGAACGAGGAACATCAACGCGGTTATTGTTGTGAGTTTTTTGTGCGTACTCCGAACTCACCACTACGTAATCCAAGTATTCGACGTTTTCCCCGCCAGACATAGGTTCGCCCGCAAAGTTGTTGATGCGAGGATCAAAGGTGGAAGCGGTATAACCTGAATACTCAGGCTCAGCGGCTTGCAGGTTAGCGAACATCTGTTGGTAGTCGCCTGGGAACTTCAGCTTGTTCACGTTGAAGTCACCGCTGTACACCACAGTTTCTGATGCAGGGATATTCAGAGACTGCGCCAGTGCACGCATCTGCTTGAATTGACGTTGTCGGTAGTCGCGAGCGGTGTCCGTATCGAATGATGCCGTGTGGGTGCCGAATACATGGTAAGCCTGACCATTCTTGATGACCTCAGCGTAATTCACGCCCTTATCAGCGAAACAATCTGTGCCTGTACAATCAGGGAACACGTATTGCGCTTCGTTGACAATAGGGTAGCGGCTGACAATGACCACGCCACCGTCATAGATGTTAATCCCATCTTTATCGAGCATTTTGGTTTGGTACGGGTACTCTTTTGCAAGTTCACGCAAGAATTCATCTCTGCCGTTAGCAAACACCTCTTGTAGCGCCAATACGTCGTAGCCTTTTACATATTGAGGGAGAAGATCGTAGCGGTCACCAATATGCGAAGCGATGGCAGGCAGCGCCCAGATGTTATAGGTCATGACTTTGAGTGTCTTGGCATCCGGCTCTGGTTGCTCATCTACTTTGGGTGGGGTGATGGTGTAATAAATATCATCGTAGCGCGCCGTAGAATCGGCTTTAAGTGCAAGCTCTGCATTGACCCCGAATGCATCGGTTGTGCTGCGATGAATATTACGATCGTCATGCAGCGTTAGGTTGACGTCTGCGGCACTTAAACCATGTTGCAGTGTCGAGTTGTACCAATGACCTTTCATGGTTTGGTTGAGCGTGACACTTTCTCCCACAGCGTTCGATACTACAGTGTCAAACTCGTAGGTCTTCCCAGACTTCACACCAGTCCAGCGATTGAAACTGATCAGCTTCTTCGTCTCCCAAGGGCCAATCTGTTCAACATGCTGTTGCCACTCATCACCGAATTGAAGCTGGTCGGTACCTGTGTGATTGGTTTGAATCGTCATTACTTGGCTAGTGTTATTGGTCAGGTACACATCGGTATCTGCAATAGCCGAGGTTGAAATGAATGAAGCTGATGCAAGTAATGCACTCAGGCAAGTCCATTGAGTTTTCATTTTCACGTTATCCTTACTGATTGGTTTAAAGAATAACGTAGTAAAGAGTTATGACATTGGAGTTATAACTCTATCAGAATTATCCAAATATTAGATATATGCCATGGTTTTATAAATTCGATTACTCATTGATAATTAACATATTGCTTTATCGGAATGACAAGTGATACGCGCGCACGCTAAAAAATAGAGGAAGGATTTGGGTTTGAGGGTAAGTCACTAGTGGTTGTTTTCGTGGAAATCATAGGTCGGTAAATAACCAGAAATGGATGCTGTGAATCACGATAAGGAATAACGCTAACCGCCTTGCTCTATCAGCAAAAATTTTGCCATTGTTCAGTAAACAGATTCCTCAAAAACAGGTATGATAGTGTCGTTTTTAATCCTGAACTGGGAAAGTCATGGCAAAGTTAACACTCCAAGAGCAAATGCTTAAAGCTGGCTTGGTAAATGAGAAAAAATTAAAGAAGGCGAAGAAGGGCTCTAAAAAGTCTCGCGTTCAGTCTCGTGAAGCAAAAGCGGCAGCAGAAGAAACTAAACTGGCGCAGCAAGCGAAAGACAAAGAGTTAAACCAACAGTTGAAAGAACAGCAGTTGAGCAAAGAAATTAAAGCTCAAGTGAAGCAACTGATTGAGATGAACAAGATCGAACAGAAGAACGGTGAGATCAAATACAACTTCACCGATGGTACGCTAGTTAAATACCTTTACGTAGAAGACCTGACTCAAAAGCAACTAAGTAAAGGTATTCTAAGTATCGCGCGTCAAGGCGAAAGCTATGTTGTTATTCCTACTGCGGTAGCGAACAAGATCGCGATGCGTGACGAAGAATCTATCGTTGATACTCAAGCTTCAAGCTCTGATGAAGTAGACGAAGATGATCCGTACAAAGACTTCGTGATCCCAGATGATCTAATGTGGTAGTCCTCGACTAAATCACTATCTAATTCGTCAATTACTTGTGGCGTGAAGAAGTATTAAAAGCCCCGATGTGTCTTGCATCGGGGCTTTTTCAATGTTGGCAACTGCATAGAATTATTTACGGGCTCATCTGAACCGGTCATGTCTCTATATTTGAGAAATAATTCATTGCCAGTGTTTCACTTACGACCGCTTTACTGGTAAGTAGCCAAGTAGCCAAGTAGCCAAGTAGCCAAGTAGCCAAGTAGCTAAGTAGGTAGGTTACCTACTAAGGCTTTGGCCAGCTAATCGGCAACAATGTCTGCGATGTCGAAAGTTGAGTCTTGTTGGTTGTTTTTAAGTTGATGATATTCTAGCTGATATTGCTCATAGCCATCAAAATAGCAGTCGCCGATTTCATTGCGTGGGCAAATTTGTACATCGTCTCTTGCGACCAGTTCAGTTGAACAAGATGGGCAATGTTTCATAGATCCTCCTGATGGAATCCCAGTGTATAACCGACTCCATTAACTCAAACTTTTGTTTCGTTGTGATTTCATTTTTAAGTCAAGTAGCGGGTTTATTTGTCATAACCCCGCTACTTGTTGCTGTGCTTGGCCACAGAAAGGAGCAGCGATATAAGTTGCTTCGTGTTCGACAATGCTGTTTATTGGATGCTACATATATTGAAGCGAGAGCGACTACCTCCACCTAGCATTTTCACATTCTCTTTGTTGCTAAGTGCCTTCCAGGCGGTACTTTCTTCCGCACTGAGATTTGAAGGTTGATAATCTAAGTTAGCGTATCTGGATACAACCACTTGTTTATCCATGCTTTCAGATAGGCTATCGATTACATTAGTTGTCACTTTCCCATCGGAGTAGGCCATGACCAAAACTTCATCATTTTCCTCAAGTGCTGAGACTAACGTGCTTTCATTGTCTTTGCTGTATTGAACATCACTGTAACCTTGGTCTGCGTCTGTCTGTTTGCCTGAAATTGAACGATAAAGAAGGCTCTTTTTACGTTTATTTAAGGAGCTAAGTGGGGTCTCATTCTGCTTGCTATAAATATTGACCACTTTAATATCGTTTTGAGCAGCGTATTTCAGAATTGAACTTTGGTTTCCGAGTCCTCGGCGTGTTAGCGCTGGTGAATTTTGCAAGCTTTGAGATAAGCGTTGTTCGGTAGCATCAACGATAACAATCGCAGGTTTGTTACCTTCACTTATCGATTTCTTTAGTACTTGTCTAACTTCGATATGTGCCATTTTCCCTTCTACAGTATCCCAGTTCGGTGCATGCTGAGGTGTTGCGGATGGTCTTGTTTCAAGCGTATATGGCTTGTAGTCGTAGTGCTCTTTCGGCCAATAAGTATTTCTTTTTGCTTTTCCCAAATCGTCAGCCAAATGAAATTCACTCACGATCTTTTCATTTTTTAAATACGCCTTAGGTTTTTCTTGTCCTAGCGCTTTCCATTGGAAGTACATCTCTTCACGAAGGTTGATGATTGACTGCCTGGCACTACTGATTTCCGTAACGGGATCTCGACCGTGTTCAGCATTGTTGTAGTGAGTAATTCCTGTGGTCTGATATTCATAATTTGGAATCACATACTCTGTCGCTTTATTGGTGTCTGGGTGTCGGTGAGACAGAGGCGCATTACCTTGAGGTACGGCACCGGAAGAGAAGTCTCTCGCGTGTATGAGTTCATGGCCTAATGCGACGGTTTGATCAAACGCTGTCTCTGTTCCTGGAATATTGACCATCTCCGTGGTGGAGAAGTAAACCGTATTCGAGACCCCCTTACCATTAAACTGTCGCTGCCAAGCTAGCGAGGCCTTTTGTTGATCTTCAAATTTAGAGGGTATCGTCTCAAAGAGTCTTCCTGGTCCTTCTGGTTCTCTTATCACAGTGACAACCGTAGTATTAGAGTGGTCGATCCCCATTGTATGTTCAATTAATGGTTCAACACCGTCGTGAGGCGCATTGACCGGAACGTAGGTAGCGATTTGTCGTAAAATTTCTCGTCCAGTTTGTGACAACTGTAGCTTGCGTATTAACACGCTTATATCTGCAAGGTATGCGTCACTCTTTGTTTGTACGTAGAGGTTTCTAGACATGCGATAAAGTTTACCGTGGGTGTTTGAGTTGTACCCAGCAATCACTTTTACGCCATCCGGAGCGTCATAAAAGAGGCCGAATTCTGAGCCTTTTCCAGCATATACATTCATTGGGTCAACAAGCATTAAAAGTACTGAAAGAGTTAAGAACATCTTAGTTTTCATTGGCTTATTCCTCTAATGCGATTTGTAATTCAATCCAATCTTCGAGTTCTTTGAGGAGCAGATGGTTGAGATGTGGGAGCATGGTGAATTCTTCTTGTTTAATGATTAACCCAAGCTGCCTAATTGCAGACTCGAGATCTCCTTGGCTCAACGCTATTTTTATATTCGCGAGTTGGGCCCAGAGGGCATGTGAAGATACATAGCCTACTTGTTGTTCCAGTTCATCTTGATGCTCATCGGAAAGGTAGCTCAGGTGCAGAGGAGAAAGCGTGCTGTTGAACAGTTGATGTTGACTGTTAGGAGATACATTGAATTCTGACAGCTGATGTTGCGCGATTTGTAGATAGAGCGAAAGATCGCCTAATAAATATTGAAGTTGATTGGCATTCGTCGTCTTCATTGCCTTTTCAATGATGCTTTCAATAGCGCTTTGAAAGTTTTGATCAAAGTTAGTACTTGGCTGCGACATCACGTCATCGAGTATGTCTGCCATTTTAGGGGCATAAAACCTAAGATTTGCTGCAGAGTATACACTTGGATACGGTAACGAGTAATTGAGAGAGCGGATGTAAGACATTGAAATAGCGAGCTTGAATTGAGGTTGAATAAAATGTTTAAAAATTTCATATTGTTTGATTTGATCTAACACTCCGCCGCTCGGTCGCTCTGTTAGCAGCAGTTCATACCAACGGCTAATCTCATACCAACTTTTACGAACATTTGGATCAGAGCTGTCAATTCCTTTGCTATCTAAGTATTCGCTGAAAGGCGTTTGGTAGCTAAGAATCTGGATGTTCGCTAACTCGGACACTAGCTCTTCAAATAGTTTATTCGATGACTGGCCAGATATATAAGCGCTAGCGGTGTTGATCAGCTGAGTTCTAAATAAGCCTGCTGGCCAACCATTAACAACCCTCGATGCAATATGCTGTTCGACATTAAATCCTACCTTTTTTAGCAACAATTCGGATAACTCAGGATCCTTTTTAGGGTGGTAAGTATCGTACAATGGACCAGAGTCTTTACATGCATCTAGAGAAGCTTGAATACCGCCTGGGGCAATGGAAGGAACACCCCAGCAAGTTCTTGCGGGGCGGACTTCTACAGTTGCTGTACTGAGTTGTTCCTCGCTCAGGTAATCGATATCCCACATTTCTTTCGCATACTCTCTCAATCCACTTTGCCTTACTTGAAATTCCAATATACTTCGGTTGATTTTGCTGTGTGTAATGATCGATACCACGTGAGGCTTTGACCTTTCTATGAGCCGTTTAATTGTGTTCTCTCTATGTGTGGATAGTCGGCGCAAAGCAATTTCAACAAGTTCTCTTTTCTTGCTATGTATATTCAAAGCGAGCTCGTTATAGTCATCTGCGTTCAGTTTATTAATCAGATCATCGATGCGTGCTGGTCCTTCAATGCGAATACAGCGTTCGAGCGCTGTTAAAGAGTCTTGAGCATTTTGGCATAGCGGCTGGTGTAGATTTGAATTAGGGGAAACATGCCCGATTGACTTCAACAGTTCTAAATCAATTCGGGCCATTTGTTTAGATAACTGCCTGTCATACGCTGAAGCTAACCGGCGATACTCAGTGTCTGCTTCAAGAAGCAGGTTATCTATATACATAGAGGCAGTGAGCTTGACATGATCGTCGTATTTATTGATGAGTTCGATGGCATCTTGTTTTGAATGATGGAAACGAGAAAATTCTGATGAGTGGTTGGTAAACACGTAATGCGATTGGTTTTCAAATTCGGTGATTTTTTCTTTGGCTGAGAAGTACTTAATGTCATTCGATAATAGGTTTAGCTCATCACCAACTAGAGGAATGAGAGAAAAAATAGAAGCCGTTTTGTCGAGTTGAGTCGAAGATTCTTGAGAGAATGTTTGGACCATGTTGTCGACCCAAAAGCCCACCGCAACAGCATCTCCGATTGGCCCTAAGACTTCCAAAGTAGAAGAACCGGCCTGACCCAACCGATTGATTAGGCTTTCTTGGCTCAACGAGCTTTCGAATGTTTGTGGGACGTTAGCCAACGCTTTTTCTGTTTGTGGCCATGCTGATGTGAAAGATTGCGTGTGCGCATCGTGTTCAAGTTCGCCTAACGCAGTACCAAACTGTGGTTCCAAATAAAGCTCATTTCGAGACCATAAAGAGGCACGATCATTGTTTATTGTGTCTAGTGATTGGGTATCCTGAACTCCATTGCTTAAGCAAAGCGCGGCTGACATGGGGCTGTATAGTATGGCGACAAACCGCCATAACGTGTTTTTGTTTTTCATAGTTAACTTTTTCTTGGAGTGAATAGCTGGCCGTATTTATCGAGATAAAGGTTCACCCATAAACAAGAGCCTCGTTTGGGTGCCGATACGCAGGAGTGTTTTGGCTTTTTTGATTGAGGGGTTGCAAAAAGCTCACCACCAGTGTGGTGAACCTAGATTGGGGAATATGAGTTTGCTTACTGCTGCACAGGGTTAATCATAAGTTGAGCATCTAGATACCCAAGTTGAGCGAAAGTGTCAGGGTTGAAATCAGTCACTATTTTAATATCACCCGCGTAGTAGGTTTCGTGATTGTTGAACGTCGTTGTATCGAATGAATCAACAGAATGCTCAGCGCCGATATCTATCATCCCTGAATATTGAGATTCAGCACTGAATTGACCAGACACGTGAGAGTAGAACGGACGCACACTGGCACCTGCGGCATATTGCATGCTACTCAGCCCATTTGTGTTGATTGCCCAACTCCAGTCCCACCATTTCATTTCACCAGGTATATAGCGATGGTCCCATTGGTAGCGAATATTGGCTTGCTTTTCGCTGTTGGTGCCCATCGTAAAGGTGTGCGAGACAGTAGGGCGGTTTGTTGGGTGGGAGCTTAGCGCATTGCCGCTATAACGGAGGAAACCTGTGAAGTTCACGTCGTAACTCATGCTCGTTTTGATACGGTACGGGTATGAAATGGTAGAGCGCAAGAACTCAACCTGAAAGGGAAGTACTGAGTTCGCTGGTACAGTGATGATGGCTTGTAGGTCAGTCGGCTCAAAGCGAGAGCCACTGTTGGTATCAGAGAAGCGCTGGCCTCCTTCTAGCACGACTCTTACCTCTGTTTTTCGAACTTGCGGCCAATGAAAGGTCTCATCAATGACGACTGAATCAGCAAGGTCGAAGCGCTGTGTTTTACTCCATTGTGTTGATTGCTTAAAATGAAGGTCAACGACGATTTGTTTCGGCTGATCAGTCTTGTTAATAGCATAAGCTGTAAGGGTGTTGACCAGCTCTTGGTTAGTTTCTTCTACCGAGCCGTGCCAAAACGCAGTGTTATCGAGTACGTAAGAGAAGTTATCGACAGTGATGGTTGTCTTCTCATTACAACGCTCACCGGTACAGCTTCCATTGTTATTCCCTTTGATCTCCCAACCATTGTTAAGCGGTTTTATTGCCATATCTTGACCGACGTAACGCCCGTTATTACCGCTAACCCAAGCGTACCCAAGACTATGAGCTAAGTAACTTAGCGGCCTGATAAAGTTCGTGTCGTCATTGACTAAAGCTCGTTGAACTTCAAGGTTACTGTTCTCTTGAGTAGCTTGTGCTTCGTAGTATGGCAAGCCCGCTTCTGGTGTATTGGGGTAGCACCAGGTTTTGTCGCTTGGTTGACCTGGTTTAATGAGGCCATGATAGCCGGAGCCCATGATCACCCAATCATGCTGAAGGCCAACAACGTCCCAAACATTCATACGGGATATCAGTGCTGTTTTATGTTCTTGAGCTTCTGAATTGTTGAGAGCGCGATAGTCGAAACGACAGATATCTTCTCCAAGTTTATCTAAGACGATTTGGTCTGAGTATATCTTCGCATGAGCAGTAAAAGAGATTACCGATAGGGCAGTGCTAAATAGAATGGTTCTACTGACGTTAATCATTAATAAGTTCCTAAATGCCATTATTTGGCTATTTTTATTAGAATCGAGTTATTAGATTTTATTGATATTATTTAAAGCCGAGGGTTACTAGCGGGGTGTACTCTGTCATATAAAACAATGCCAAAAACACTGAAATGAATTGAAAATAAATACTTATAATTATCAGCTAGTTATGTTGATTGGATTGTTGTTTTATAAAGGATTATTGCGATTGTTTTCAATTAGTTTCAACTATCAAAATATTAGGTGGTTGATTGTTGAACGTTTATATTTTCGTAGCCTGCTATTTGAAAATTGGCTGAGTGATTAGCTAGCAGGAATGGTTGCCGAACGGCAAGAACAGACGTAAATGAGAATAAGAAATGGTGTTGTGATAGGCAGGATCAAAAAATGCAGCCAATAACCTTTCGGTTGTTGCTGCATCTTTGTTTTATATGGCTCTAGTTAACTCAATTGAACGTGTTTAAGCATCACCTGGCTGTTCGCGTTTACTGTTCCAACCCATAAAGTTGTAGATGTTGTAACGAGCAAAGCCTATCTGTTCATGCAAAGCAAAATCTGTGACCGCAAAGTTGTACCATAGTGGTAACCACGAAACTTGAGCTGCCATATAATCGGCTCTTACTGGAATAACATTTAAGCCGAAGTGGTTGAAGTAGAGCTCGCTGCGACGAATATGCAGGCCAGACGAAACTAACACAATGTTATCGAATTTATGATGCTTCATTAGATCACTAGTGAGCTGTGCATTCTTCCAAGTGTTTACGCTATTTGGCTCTTGAATGATGTCACGTATTGGAACGCCAAGTCTCAGCAATTGTTGTTGATAAACTTCTGCTTCAGTTACACCATTATTTTGTGCATCGCCACCACTGATGATAATTGTGCATGTGGTTTGGGTTTTGGCGCAATCTTTATATTGGCTTGCCGCTTCGTTGATTCTGCCGAAAGAGAAAAAGGCTGGCTCGAACTCTTGCGTGCTTTTAATTAACTGCGTTCCCGCGCCCAGAAGAACAATAGCGTTATTGCCAGACCATTGGATATCAGGCTTACTTTCGTAATCAGTTTGTAGGTCGTTCAGTAAGTAACGAGGAATTAAGCCTGAACCAATCAACACAAATGACGATATAAGAACAAGAGATAAAAACAGAGAGGTTTTTCGCCACTCAAGTAAACGTGTAAAGCCTACGAATAGCAGAAGAAGTAATAATATAATAAAGCTCATGAGGATCCTGTTATCGAACTGGTGCCAAAATGATGTGACATACTGAAGCGGTGCATCATATATCAGTTATGTTAGTCGTTCATAGCTAACTCATTGTATTGTTGAACAAATGCACGATTTCTTTCTATTAAACACAATCATCGATGAGAACATTCTAAAAATCGCTTTATTATTGTTCGATAATCCCATTCTAAATATAGGTATATAAATCAAGAAAGTTATTTAAACCTTATTTCGTGTTATTTGATTTATCTGTTCATCGGTTTCCGTTTTTTCAACTCGTTAACTCAGCTTTCATATTCTTAAACTACCAAACCTTCAAGCTCTTAAATGATCGAGCTCTCCAGTTTTCAAGCTCTCAAAGTAATGCTGAACAAATTTAACGAACACTTGGTGTTTCTTTGCAGGATAAATAACTTGCGGATAGAAAAGATAAATACTGTTGCCTTGTTGCAGGCATTCATCAGGCAGCACTCGCTCTAATTCTCCAAGCTCGACCTCTTTTGCGACGTAATAACTTGCGATACGGATGATGCCACTGCCTGCCATAGCTTGTTGCTTAAGTAAGTGGTTGTCATTACTTGAAAGCCAACCGGACACATCAATATTTGCCGATTTTAAAGGCCACTCGGTTTGGTGCAGCGTTGCTAAGCATTGATGGTCATTTAAGTCGTTAGCATTGTTGGGGCGGCCAAACTGATCAAGATAGCCGGGAGTCGCGACTAAATCATGCTGATAGCTAATCAAGTGTTTCGCCACCATGTTGTCAGGTGGCGTATTGGTGGCGCGAAACGCGATATCGATATCATCTTGGTTGAGATTAAAGTTGGTGTAGCTACTGTTTATCTCGAAACGGATCTCAGGGTATTGTTGCCTAAACTGTTGGCAGATATCGAATAGATATACCTCAGTAAACATCTTTGGCGCAGTGAGGCGTAATAGACCTTTTACGATGTCATGTTGCTCCGAAACGCTGCGTTCAAGCTGTAAGACTTGCGAGCGAATCGTTAAGCCTTGTTGTAACGCGCGGTCGCCTTCTTGGGTTAAACGAACACTGCGTGTGGTTCTGACCAAAAGCGGGCACTGTAAGTCGTTCTCTAAACGTTTGATCTGCTCAGAAAGGTAGCTCTTAGAGATACCGAGCTTTTCGGCTGCCTTGGTAAAGTTGAGTTGCTGAGCAAGTTCTACAAACAGGATCAGTCGTTCTATTCTTTTGTGTTCGTTCATTTGCGCGTTCCTACCTATCTATTGCTCGTCATATCAAACAATCATTTCGTAACTAGCATATTCTGTTTTTTAAAAAGAACAATATGATAGAGGCATATTTCTGGTCAGCAAATCTTCTAAGCGAGAATCGATATGACGAACAGCATTGAATCTACAAACAAAACGAATGAGAAAAAGAGTATCCCGTTATCAAATTATTTGCCGAATGTCGGCCAAGTTGCCTATGGCTGCATGGGGTTAGGTGGTGGCTGGAATGATAATCTAGTGACAAGTGCGGATGTTGCTCAAACACGAAGCGTAATCGACACAGCATTAGAATCGGGTATTAATTTATTCGACCATGCGGACATCTATACCTTCAGCAAAGCCGAGCAAGCCTTTGGTCAAGCATTACAACAAGCGCCTGAACTGAGAGAGCAGATGTTCATTCAATCTAAGTGTGGGATTCGTTTTGAAGGTGAGGGCAATGTTGGTCGTTATGATTTCTCGGCTGATTGGGTAAGCCAATCGGTAGACGGTATTCTCAACCGATTGAATACTGAAAAACTCGATGTGCTGCTATTACATCGTCCTGATCCTCTGATGGAACTTGATGAGCTGGCAAGAGTGTTAGAGCACTTAAAAGCGCAAGGTAAGGTCGATTTCTTTGGTGTGTCGAACATGAACAGCCACCAAATTCAGTACCTACAATCTGCGCTCGGGCAGCCCATTGTCGCGAATCAAATTGAGATGAGCTTAACCAAGCTGGATTGGTTGAATGATGGGGTGATGATTAACTCGCAAGGGCATCATCAATCAGATTTCGCCGCAGGCACACTAGAACATTGCCAAATGAATAACATCCAACTGCAAGCTTGGGGCTGTTTGGCACAAGGTCGATTTGCTGAGCAAGGTTTGTATTCAGAACATGAAAACGTGAAAAAGACGGCGCACTACGTGGCTCAGTTAGCGAACCAATATGGGGTAGAAAGTGAAGCGATTGTGTTGGCATTTTTGCTTCGTCACCCTGCTCGTATCCAACCTGTTATTGGCACCACAAACCTAGAGCGAATCAAAGCTTCATCAGTAGCGACTCAGATAAGTCTGTCTCGTGAAGAGTGGTACAACTTATACGTGTACTCACGTGGTCAAGCACTGCCATAAGGAATGAACATGTTGAATCAAAAGATCGCACAACAGTTGGTGTCTAACGCTCTCGATATTGCTGAGCATCATCAACAAGCAATTGCGGTGAGCGTGTGTGATACGCACGGAGAGTTATTGGCGTTTATTCGCATGGATAATGTGAGCGTACAAGCCGGGTTGTTAGCACAGAACAAAGCTTATACGTCTGCAAGAGACAGGCAGCCAAGTGGTAACTTAGGTGTTTGGGCGAGAGAAACTGGTAAAGACTTAAGTTACTGGACCGACTCAAAGATCACTGGCTTTAAAGGCGGTGTTCCCATTGAGATAAAGGGGCAGGTGATTGGCGCAATTGGCATCAGCGGATTGAGTGAAGATGACGATGAATCGCTCGCCGAAAAAGTGATCCAACGAGTGCTCTAAGCGCTGTTGCTTGTGAAGTAACTGAAGCTAGAAACGACAAATAATAAAAAACCGATGCATGTGCATCGGTTTTTTTGTTTAAAGAGGCTCAAGTTAATGAATCAATTGAATCCATTAAGCGTTCGCTTGTTCTAGATCCTGTTGCTTGTCTTTCTTACCCAATAGGCGACTTGTGATCGTACCGGCTGTCATTGCACCAGATACGTTAAGCGCTGTACGTGCCATATCGATAAGTGGTTCGATAGAGATAAGCAGTGCTGCAATCGTTACTGGAAGCCCCATAGCGGGTAGCACGATAAGTGCCGCGAATGTTGCACCGCCACCCACACCCGCGATACCGAATGAGCTCACTGTAATGATAGCAATTAGAGACAGAATGAAGTTGATGTCCATTGGGTCGATACCAACCGTAGGCGCAACCATGACTGCTAGCATTGCAGGGTAGATACCCGCACAACCATTCTGACCAATCGTCGCACCGAAAGTAGCAGACAGGTTAGCAATCGCTGGTGGCACATTTAGCTTAGTGATTTGAGCTTCAACGTTCAGTGGAATCGTTGCAGCAGAACTACGTGAAGTGAAAGCGAACGTTAGGACCGGCCAGATTTTTTGGAAGTACTCTTTCGGGTTTACACCAACAAAAGAGACCAACACACCGTGGACAACAAACATCAGGATGATTGCGACGTAAGAAGCAACGATGAAACCCAGTAAGCTTAGGATGTCAGAAGCACTTGATGTTGCTACAACTTTCGCCATTAAAGCAGCGATGCCGTATGGCGTGAGTGCCATAATCATCTTAACTAAGCGCATAACGATAGATTGCGCAGCGTCAACGAAAGTACGGATCGGTGATTCTAGCTCTTCTTTCTCAGCCATTACTTTACGAGCAGCAATACCTGTTAGAACGCCGAAGATAACAACCGCAATGATAGACGTAGAGCGAGCGCCCGTTAGATCTGCAAACGGGTTGGTCGGAATGAAACTAACCAGCATTTGTGGAATGGTTAGGTCTGAAACACTTCCCATGCGGCTTTCTAGTGTTGCAATACGAGCTGTTTCACGAGCGCCCTCTGTTAAGCCTTCAGCAGAAAGGCCGAATGCTTGCGCCACTGCAATACCAACAATCGCAGAGATCGCTGTTGTGGCGAGTAATACTGAAATAGTGATACCAGAAATCTTGCCCAGTGAACCGCCTTTTTCAAGCTTCACTACAGCCGCAATCATTGAAACCAAGACTAATGGCATGATTACCATTTTAAGCAATCCAACGTAACCACGGCCAACGATGTTTACCCAGTCTAGCGTCTCTTTGATGATGGGATTGCCTTCACCAAATAGCAGCTGTAGACCAAGACCAAATGCACTACCAAAAACTAAACCAAGTAAAACGAGGCGAGAAAGTGTGTTTTCTTTTTTCTGCTGTCCGTAGAGAAAAAAGAGGATACCAGTGAATACCGCTAAGGCAGCGATAGCTGAAAATGACATTTGTTTTCCTTATGAATAACTCTAAATCAATTAAGCACCTAGATGTATAGGTGTCAGTACTGCTGCTAAAATAACGTTCTGTTACAAAACGTAAAATAAGGAAAAGTAATTTATTAGAACGATTAGTAATATCCACTCAATGGGATGGGTGGATATTCAACATTGTGATGAATAGGTGAGCTTTTTAGCGATATTTTGCCAATAAATTGAGCATGTCACTTGACGAGTAAATTTCGGTATTTTTAAAATTATTTTCGAATAATCGGAACAACATTGCCTTCGCGACGTCTTCCGCTTGAATAGGGCGTAGGTTTTTGAACTGACCAAACATAAAGGGAGAGACTAAAGGAAAGATGCTTTGCAGGAGTTTTTCATCGGCTCTTGGTTCATCACGTTCACCAACCAGCGGCCCCGGACGTGCGATGAAAAGCTGCTTGAAGCCAATACGTTTTAAGTTTTGCTCCATTTGCCCTTTGCAACGAAGGTAATGTGAATAAGAATCTGGTGAAGCGCCATAGCTCGAAACAACGGCAACGCGTTGTACTCCAAGAAACTTCATCGACTGTGCAACCTGGCTAACCAATTCAACATCGACTTTGCGAAGTGCTTCTTTTGACCCTGCCTTTTTCTTAGTCGTACCTAAGCAGATAACGCCAAGTTTAGGCGTCGCATTCGTATCATCCCAACTCGTGACTTGCAGGTCATTATGAATGAGTGTGTGGAGTTTATTGGAGTCAAATTGTGCATGGAGTGATCTTCGGGATAACGCATAGATATTGTCGACCGCGGGCTCATCAATGAGCTGCCTCATCACATGATGACCAATTAGCCCTGTTGCACCAGCCACAACAACCGATGTTTTGTCTCCAGCAATGCTCATTCTAATCCCTTATTCACTCCACAAGTGCTTGTTTAATATAAACAGTGTTTGAATTTTAAGCGAATAAAAGTTTGTTAAACGAGTGGTCAGTAGTGTGTGGGGAGTCACCTGTTTATGGAAAAAGAGATGATTTAGTTTGGCTTGACGCATAAGTACGGCGTTAAACATAACAAAGCCCGCTGGGCGACGGGCTTTGTTACTTACTTTACTGCTTTCTAGGTGAAGGATAGTGGGATTTTCCTTACCTTTTTGCTGGTTTTCTTACTTGATTTATTTGGTTTTCTTTTACTTGAGTTTGGAATCATTACACCTCCTAAATCGTTGTTCTGTTTTGTCTTTCAATCGATTGTCTTCTTTGTGTAGCGTCAGTGTTGTGGGCTTTCACTGTATGGGTACTTATCAATGGAGAGATTAATAAGTACTTTAGATAAAGCATAAACGATGCCAAAATGTAAGTTATTGATAAATCTATTATCAGCATTGTGGGTGTTTGCGGGTTCGTCAATTTGATTGTCAATTTGAGAAAAACTCAGCGAGATCTGTTTAAATTAAGAACACTCTCTACGGTTTCTATTGATTAGGCATAGATACAGCATTGCTTAACACGTAAACTGAGTCGTAATTCACATAGACCAAGGACGTGCTATGAACCTCAAGCTTGATACTCTTGCTCCCACTCAGATTTATCACCTGATGACACAAACCGTTGTTCCTCGCCCTATTGCGTGGGCATTGACGGAATCTTCTGAACAAGAGTACAACCTAGCGCCTTTCTCTTATTTCACGCCAGTTTCCAGTAATCCGCCGCTACTGATGTTATCGGTCGGGAAGAAACCGTCTGGCGAAATCAAAGATACCACTCGTAACGCACTAGAAACGGGTAAGCTAGTGATTCACATTGCTTCTTCAAGTTCTGCCGAAACAATGACAGCAACAGCAGCCACTCTCGATCATGGTGATTCTGAAGTCACCGCGAATGATATTGAGCTGGTTGAATTTGAGGGCTTTTCTTTACCGAGAGTAAAAGAGTGCGCGGTCGCTTTTGGCTGCACCTTGTACGAAGTAAAAGAAGTTGGAGAGGTGCCACAAAGCCTTATCTTTGCTCAAGTCGAAACCGTGTACATTGCCGAAGACGTGATCGATAAAGAGAGTGAACGTCTTAAGATTGATGCGCTGGCATTGGATCCACTGTCGAGACTTGGTGGTGGTGAATACGCGACGCTTTCTAATGTGTTCTCTGTTGCTCGCCCAAAATAGCCAATCCTAAATTAACGTACCTAGAATAAGCGTTTTTAAAAACTATGTTAGATACCCAATACTCGCAGTACATCCAACACCGTATTGACCAAAAAACCAAGCCACTCGGTGCGCTTGGCTTACTAGAAAAAGTCGCTCATCAATTGGCATTGATTCAGAGCCAAGGCAAAGAAGCTGCGGTTGAACACATCGAATTGAATAAGCCAAGTATCATCATTTTTGCTGGCGACCATGGCATAGCAGATGAAGGCGTGAGTATTGCTCCAAGTGCCGTGACACAGCAGATGGTGTTGAACTTCTTAAGCGGTGGCGCGGCGATCAATTGCTTCTGTGCGGTGAATAATATCGATATCACGGTAGTCGACACGGGGATATTGTTGCCTGTGGAATCTGACAGTGACATGCTGATATCCCAGCGCTTGGGTACGCGAACCAATAACTTTGCCAATGAAGCGGCAATGAGTTTAGAAACTGTTGAACGTGGCATTGAACTGGGTACAGAGCTTGTATCTAGAACCATTTCGAATGGCACCAATATAATCATGTTTGGTGAAATGGGCATCGGTAATACCAGCAGCGCATCAGCGATCTTAAGTGCATTATCGAATCGTGCTGCAGCGGAGTGTGTCGGCCTAGGCACTGGCATCAACAATGAACAGCTTGCACGTAAAGTGGCTGTGGTTGAGCAAGGTGTTGCTCGCTGCAAAGGCTTGGACCTTAAAGAAGTTAAAGATATTAAAGATATTAAAGAGGTACTAGCTCAGGTCGGCGGTTATGAAATCGTTCAAATGGTCGGTGCTTTCCTTAGCGCTTATCAAGACAAGACCCCTGTACTGGTCGATGGTTTTATCGTGTCAGTCGCTGCGTATGTTGCGACTTTAATTGAACCGAGTTGCCGTGATTACATGATCTTTGCTCATCGCTCTGAAGAGTCAGGGCACAAAATTCTATTAGAACTGCTAGACGCTGAGCCACTGCTCGATCTTGGATTGAGACTAGGCGAGGGCACGGGTGCTGCGCTAGCTATGCCCATTATTCGTGCGGCAGCCGAGTTCTACAACAACATGGCGAGCTTCGAAAGTGCAGGAGTCACTGTTTAATGAGTGATGCACCAGAAGGATCATTGAAAGATCGCTGCACATACCAATGGGAACTTTTTTCGTTAGCGATGGGCTTCTTTTCTCGCTTACCAATGCCGAAGAACACGCCTTACTCATCAGAGCGAATGAATCGTTCTGGTCGCTACTTTTCAACGGTTGGTTTGTTACTTGGTGTTCTGTGTGGCGGTGTGTTCTTGCTACTTGATGCCATATTGCCGAGTGTAGTGGCGATCTTTTTGATGATGAGTTTTAGCTTGATGCTCACTGGTGCTTTTCATGAAGACGGCTTAACCGATATGGCGGATGGTATTGGCGGCGGCATGACTCTAGAACGCCGTTTGACCATTATGAAAGACAGTCGAATTGGTACTTATGGCGCGTCTGCACTGGTTATGGCTCTGCTTGGTAAGTGGGTGCTATTAAGCGAGCTCGTGAACATGACAGCCTTGTTCATGGTTATCGTTACCAGTTATACCTTTAGTCGCGCAATTGCTGCGTCACTTATCTATGACATGCCCTATGTCAGCGATTTAGATACCAGTAAAAGTAAGCCATTGGCCAATAAGCAAACTAGGGGCGAACTTGTCTTTCTATTGCTTGTTGGCGTTCTGCCAAGCCTGTGGTTTGGTCTTGAATTCGCTTTGGTTTTATCTGTCGTCGCCTATCTGTTCAGAACTGGTTTCAGAAAGTGGTTAACGGCTCGAATTGGCGGCTTTACCGGCGACTGCTTGGGGGCAGCTCAACAGTTGATGGAGTTACTGATTTACCTTGTATTCATTACTGCATTTTACAATGGCTTTCGATAACGGTTTCCTATGACAAACACAAATCAAACAATTCAATCAAGCCAGCGAAACAGCCATCTGGTATTGGGCGGGGCTCGTTCTGGCAAGTCGAGTTTTGCAGAACAACAAGCATTATGTGCGCTTGAAGCATGTTCAAATGGGCGTTTGCATTACATTGCGACCGCCACTTATCTAGACGACGAAATGCGTGAGCGTATCGCCCATCATAAAGACCGTCGCGGTGAGCAATGGATTGAACATGAAGTGCCCGTCGAATTAGCCACGAAACTGCAGTCGTTTAACCAAGATGATGTGGTGCTGATTGACTGTCTAACATTGTGGCTGAACAACATCATCTTTGAACTGGGTGAGGATGCGACTAATGAGCAAGTCGAAGCTGTGGTTGAAGCCTTGGTTAGAAGTGTAGAGCAAAGCCCTGCGCAAATTATCATGGTGTCTAACGAAGTCGGGCTTGGCGTGGTTCCGCTGGGTAAAGTATCGCGCTTGTTTGTAGACAATGCGGGGCGAATGAACCAAGCATTGGCTCGCGTTGTCGAACGAGTTACGTTGATAGCCGCCGGATTGCCACTGCACTTAAAACCATCTAATCATTCGCTTGATACTCAAGGTTAGGTCGCACATATGGTCAATGGAACAACTAAAAATATCTATTTGCTGCGACACGGCAAGGTTGAAGGGAAAGCTGCATTGAATGGTTTATCTGACGTGTTGGTTAACCCAAACCTTCAACAGCAGATTTGCGATGCGTTGGCTCAGTACGATGTCGCTTTCGATGGTGCTATTACCTCGCCACTCAGACGATGTGGTGATCTTGCGAGCTTGTTTGCAGAGCGTATGTCAGTGCCTTTAGCAGTTGCACCAGACTTTCAGGAAATGAACTTCGGTGAAGTAGATGGTGTCCCATTTGATGAACTTGAAGACAAGTGGGGAATGTTAGAAACCTTTTGGCAAGATCCTGCTAATCATCAATTAACTGGCGCAGAAAGTTTACAGGGCTTCCACGACAGAGTAACTCAAGCTTGGTCGCAACTTTTGAATGATCCAAGTGACAATATATTGTTGGTTACTCATGGTGGTGTGATTCGCATATTGTTAGCGCACTGCCTTGATATTGATTGGAAAAACCCGAGTCTGTACTCGAAGTTGTCGATAGGAAACGCATCGATAACGCATATTCAAATCACTCAGTTTGCGCAGAGTTTTATCAGTGTAAAGTCGATAGGGTTACCTGTTCTCTGAGTGTTAAAAATACACGGTTTTAAGAATTAACAATCTATTAGAACTGTAAATAGAAATAGAAATAGAAGTATAAATAGAAGTATAAAGCGGCGTTTACAGTCGCTATACCAGATTGGTATTACTACCTACGTGAAAGGAATTTAGTCATGACAACTCCAAGTTGGGATTTAAGCATTGCTTATCGCGATCTTGATGATGCAAAAATCGAACAAGACATCGAACTGATTCAACAGTGTATTGAACTGTTGTACCTGCATGTTGAAAAGCGTCATATTATCCTAGCGATGCAAAACGCCATTCAAACTTCTGAAGCGGCAGGCACGTTACTGAGCACGATCAACACCTTCGCTAATTGCCACGCATCGGTAGACGCGACGCACACAGAAGCCAAAGCACTACTTGGTCGTGTAGCGAAGCTGAACTCTGAAATGTCTCAAGCGTTTAGCCCTTACGAAGACACGCTAATTCACGCAGAACCTGAATTTTTGAATGCCGTATTAGAGCATGATAGTGCCGATGTAGCAGGGCAACGCTTTGCTATCGAAAGCTCACGTAAGTTATCAAGCAGTCGACTCAGTGTTGCTGAAGAGCAGTTATTAGCCGCGATGAAGGTTGATGGCCGTGACGGATGGGGGCGTTTATACGATAACCTAACCGGTTCTTTAAAACTGTCGCTAAAGCTGGACGGTGAAGATGAAGCTCTAGGCTTTTCACAAGCCGCGAGCCTGTTGTACGGCAGCGAATTCGACAAACAAGAACCGGCATGGCGCGCGGTTCAAGGCGCAATGAAGACCCATCAAGAGTCTTTTGCTTCGATCCTAAACGCATTGGCTGGATGGCGACTGACTGAAAACAAGAAGCGCTCGAAGATAAGCGACGTACATTTCCTAGATCCAAGCCTACACGGCAGCCGCATTGTGCCTGAAACGCTAGACACCATGATGTCGGTAGCAAAGGCAAATCGAGCAGTAGGACAGAAAGCAGGCCTGTTAATGGCAAGAGTTCACGGGCTCGATGAAATGAAGCCTTGGAACCATTTAGCAGCGATGCCACCGCTGGGTGACAGCGAATCTAAGGTTTATCCATTTGATGAAGCGATCGACGTGATTAAAACCGCCTTCGCTGAAGTAAATCCAGAGATGGCTGATTTCGTCGCATTAATGGTTGAGAACGGTTGGATTGATGCCGCACCAGCAGCCAACAAACGTTTAGGCGCGTACTGCACTAAGTTTGCCGCGACACGCACGCCACTTGTGTTCATGACATGGAGTGGCAGTCGCTCTGACTTAATGACACTGGCACACGAGTTGGGCCACGCATTCCATAACTGGGTAATGAAAGACATGCCGTTGTGTCAAACTCGCTACCCAATGACGCTAGCAGAAACTGCTTCGATCTTTGCTGAAAACATCGTTCGTGACCATCTATTGAAGCAAGCACAAACACGTAATGAGAAACTTGAAATGCTGTGGGAAGAGCTTTCTTCTTCTTTGGCATTAATGGTGAACATTCCCGTTCGTTTTGAGTTTGAGAAAGCCTTCTACGAGCAGCGTGAAAAAGGCGAGCTCACGGCTCAGCAGCTGTGTGACTTGATGGAAACAACTTGGAAAGAGTGGTACGGCGATGCAATGACAGAAGCCGACCCTTATTTCTGGGCGAGCAAGTTGCACTTCAGCATCTCTCAAGTGAGCTTTTATAACTATCCATACCTGTTCGGTTATCTGTTCAGTAAAGGTGTTTACGCTCAGCGTGATGCGAAAGGTGAGCAATTCTACGGCGATTACGTGTCGTTGCTTCGTGATACGGGCAGCATGATGGCGGAAGAAGTCGTTCAGAAGCACTTAGGAATGGACCTGACTCAAGCTGATTTTTGGCAACAAAGCATCGACATGGTCAAAGTTCAAATCGATGAATTTGAAAGATTGCTCGATCAGGAAGATTAATTGATCTCAATCTGTTCATGGCAGGTAAGAGCTGTGTTAGCTTACGTGGCTCTTATCTTGCTGACATGACTTGAGAAAAGCTGAGACAACCAAAATTGCTTTAAATAGAAAAAGTTATTTGGAACAGATGTCGGTTAGTAAAATCAGCAGGTAATACAAAAATATATGGGTAGTATTTGTGAGTGATAACGGAGTTTCTATTGATAAGTGCGATCCTAGCAACACAATTTCTATGTACAATTTATTAACATACGGCCGTGCAATTAAGGAGTAACGCATGACGAAGACCCTCTTTCGCCAATCATTTCTTTTTGACAGCCTAGATCTTGAGCAAGAAGTGGTTGCAGGACAGACCGTACTGAGTAACGGTGTTCAAATTAAGCTTCATCAACGCGGTGTATTGGAAGTGATTCCCGCTGAGTATAATTCTGAAACCAAGAACATCATCTTTTCAACAGGTGTTCATGGCGACGAAACTTCACCAATGGAGCTGATTGATAAGCTCATTGAGGATATTGAAACAGGCTTCCAAGTAGTGACAGCAAGATGTTTGTTCATCATTGCTCACCCAGAAGCAACCAATGCGCATACTCGTTTTCTTGATGTGAATATGAACCGTCTGTTTGATGAAAAACAGCACGATAGTAATCGAGAAGTGGATATCGCGAAGAACCTTAAGTACTTGGTTACTGAGTTTTACAAGGAAACGGTACCTGCGACTCGTTGGCACTTAGATTTGCACTGCGCAATCCGTTTATCTAAGCATTACTCGTTCGCGGTGAGCCCTAAGGTTCGCCACGAAGTACGTAATAAAGAGCTTTTCGATTTCATCAACAGTGCCCACGTTGAAGCTGTGTTGCTGTCGAATGCGCCAACGAGCACTTTCAGTTGGTACAGCGCTGAAAACTTTGAAGCGCAAGCACTGACAATGGAATTGGGTCAGGTCGCAAAAATTGGTGAGAACCAACTTGATAAGCTCACTGCTTTTGATTTGGCAATGCGTAACTTGATTGCTGAAGCTGAGCCTGAGCACCTGCCTAAGCGAACTATCATGTATCGTGTGAGCCGCACTATTGTTCGTTTGCACGATGACTTTGATTTCATGTTCTCTGATTCTGTAGAGAACTTTACCGCGTTCAAGCACGGTGAAGTATTTGGTCATGATGGTGATAAGCCATTGATGGCGAAGAATGAAAACGAAGCCGTGGTATTCCCGAATCGAAACGTGGCTATCGGTCAACGAGCGGCCTTAATGGTGTGCGAAGTTGAAACGCGATTCGACC
The DNA here is from genome assembly GCF_057785955.1 of Vibrio sp. QJM3NY_27. NCBI lineage: Bacteria > Pseudomonadati > Pseudomonadota > Gammaproteobacteria > Vibrionales > Vibrionaceae > Vibrio > Vibrio sp. QJM3NY_27. Next base: position 1,588,959 of record NZ_CM173511.1, read on the forward strand.
ACGGTCAGCTTGTGTACGATTAATACTGAGCTGGGTTAAGGCAACGAAAACAACCGCTCAACTGGTTGAAATATCAAGGTTCACATTACGGTGTGAGCCTTGAGTTTATTTAGGGATACAGGTAAGGTTACGCGAACAATTTCAAAGTAGCTTGATATGGATTTCCAACAACTTCTTCACCAAAAACAGCGCAAATGGACCCGAGCCATTTATCTGATGGCAGCACTGCTTGTCGCGCTGAGTGCGATTTACCTAATGGTTGGCGATCTTTTCATTTCCCCTCTGGGCACATTGTCCACGTTAGAACAAAAACTTCTGATTGATTTACGCTTACCTCGATTATTAGCAGCGATTGCGATCGGGGCAGGGTTAGCTGTATCTGGCGCAAGCTTACAAGTCTTATTGGGTAACGTATTAGCAGAGCCAGGTGTGCTCGGCATTTCTGGTGGCGCAAGTTTGGCGATGGTTATTGTACTGTTCTTCTTGCCGTTTGCTCCTACTCCAGAACTGTTCATGATTGCCGCCGTTTTAGGCTCACTCTGTTTTACCGTTATTCTGGTGAGCATGGTCAAAACGATGCGACTGACTACGGCCAAATTATTGCTGGTGGGCGTGGCGCTAGGTATTCTTTCTGGCGCGATGGTGACATGGGCTTTCTACTTTAGTGATGACCTTAGTCTTCGTTTACTGATGTATTGGCTGATGGGCAGCTTAGGTGGCGTTACTTGGTATCAACACTCGCTCACTTTAGTGATGATCCCCGTGATTATTTGGTTGTGCCTGCAAGGTAGTAAGCTAGATAAGTTAATGATTGGCGAGACTCATGCTGCACAGTTAGGCGTGAACGTTCCGAGATTACGCTGGCGCTTGATCTTCGCTGTGTCTATTTTAGTCGGCTGCGCGGTTGCCTTAGGCGGCGTGATCAGCTTTGTTGGCTTGGTTGTGCCACACTTGTTGCGCTTAGCGATTGGTACTGACAACCGATACCTTCTTCCTTTGTCTGCCGTTGCCGGTGCAGCATTGCTTGTATTTGCTGATATTTGTGCAAGAACTTTACTAGATTCAGCAGAACTACCCTTGGGTGTGATGACCACCAGTATCGGTGCGCCTATCTTCATTTGGATGTTAATTAAAAATCATGATTCAAATTAAGAGCCTGAGCGTCGGCGCTCGTCTATTACCACTATCATTTGAGCTCAAGCAAGGGCAGGTGACTCATGTCATCGGTCCAAATGGCAGTGGCAAAAGTACCTTACTCGAAGCGATATCTGGCGTTGGTGATGGCTACAAAGGTGATATAAACCTCGACGGACAAGACTTGTCAGTATTATCACTGCAAGACTTGTCATTGCATCGTGCTTATCTTTGTCAAAGTGCAAGACCTGCCTTCAACTTGGAAGTGTTCCAGTACCTTGCGTTGTCACTGCCAAGTTCATCACACGGACTTGATATTGAAATCAACGCAGCTTTGGACGAAATCAGCCAGATGTTGGACATCACAGACAAACTCCATCGTTCAATTCAGACATTGTCTGGTGGTGAATGGCAACGCGTTCGTTTAGCGGGCATGTGCCTGCAAATTTGGCCGACGCTTAATCCTTACGCAAAGCTTCTGATCCTAGACGAACCTGCAGCTCCGTTGGATATTGCTCAAGAAGCGTTGCTGTATAAGCTTATCGAACGAGTGGCTGAGAAGGGCATTGCGGTTATTATGGCTAACCACGACCTGAACCGAACCTTAAGACATGCAGACCAAGTGTTGTTGCTCGACAAAGGCGTACTTCAAGCATCAGGTAGTGCAGAACAAGTTCTTACGCCTGAACAGCTAGAGTCCGTGTTCAACACTGAAGTCAAAAGTATCTCAGTCGATAATCAAACTTATCTGTTGTTTGGTTAAGCCTTTATCGTTTGGGTAAGACGGTTGAATTTAGGGTTGGAAAGCTCGGCAGTTATCGGGCTAACATCATCTCATATTCAACCATCATATCTGGCATCCCTAAACGCTGAACATAGCGCAACGTGCCTGTCGCTGGTTTTACTTCAACATCCCCTAAAAACTCTTCCCAGACATGAGCAATACCTTCGAATTGTGCAGAGTTTACTTCGTTGGTAAATGTCCAATCCGTCCTGACAATGTCGTTAACACTAAAGCCAGCTTCTTCTAAGAATGCCTTCATTTGGTCTAAAATCAATCGTGTTTGAGCAACAGGATCATTAGGGTGTTGAGTGATAAAGTCCGGGTTACAGTCAGCATGTCCTGTCACAAAGAATACTTCGCTGAATTCACTTAGTTTCAGTCCCCAACTAAACGCATTGCTCATATCGGGTAGGTTCTTATTACGAAAAGCTTGTTTAATGGCCATTTTATATCCTCTCTACTTGATAGTGTTTACAGCGAAACTTCCAATACGATTTTGCCACGAGCACGTTTCGATTTACTTAACTCCTGTGCTTGAGCGGCTTTAGATAGTGGGAACACCTTATCGATGTTCACTTTAATTACGCCATCATCAATTAAAGTGGCAATACGTTGTAGATCTCTGGCATTGGGTGAAACCCACCAACGTTGAAAATTTACGCCTAGTTGCAGTGGCAATGCGCTTTCAATGTCATCTAATAGTGAAACTACGTTGCCACCTTTTCGTACGACTTCGAGTGAACGCTCCGCGATGCCATCACCCCCAACAGCGACGAGCACAGCATCTAACTCATCAACAAGGTCTTCAAAGCGTTGAGTTTGATAATCGATGAATTGATCGACCCCTAAAGCCATTAAGTAGGCTTTGTTGCTGGCTGATGCTGTTCCGATAACATAAGCACCGAGCGCTTTCGCTATTTGAACCGCAAAGCTGCCAACACCTCCGGATGCATTGTGAATAAGGACACGTTGACCGGCTTTGAGTTGGCAGCCTTCAACAAGTGCTTGCCATGCTGTTGTTGCGGCCAATGGCACAGCTGCAGCGGTCACGATGTCGAGAGACTTGGGCGCTCTTGCTACTAAATCACTATCGACAGCAAGATATTCGGCGTAGGCGCCTTGTTCAGAAATGGGCGCATATACATAGACCTGCTCCCCAAGTTTAAGGTTGCTTACATTGTTGCCTTTTTCGACAACTTGCCCTGCTGCATCCCAGCCAACAATGAGTGGCATTTCATGTTGACCGCTAGCCTGTAAGAATCCCTCTCTTACCATCCAGTCGACAGGGTTTACCCCCGCGCCTTGTACTTTGATCAGCACTTGATTTGGTGTGATGGTGGGTTTCGCTATATCGCCGAACGTTAAGTTCTGCGCACTTCCATACTCTTCTAAATACACGGCTTTCATCGTATTTCCTTATAAGTGAGTCATCTGATTTGTTTTTCTACCAGCGGGTTAATCTGTTTGTGGAACTCACTTTGCCCAACTTGTTACTTATCGTCTAATTGATGATTGGTATAATATGCATTGATTAATATGATGAGTTTATCGATACTCATTCACTAACTCCCTGTGTAATTAGGCAAGTAAGATGGCTAATGTCGATCTGAATTTAATGGTTATTTTTGATGCAATCATGCAGGAAAGCTCGATTACCGTGGCCGCAGAACGATTGTCGATGACGCAACCGTCGGTATCGAACGCAGTCTCTCGAATGCGTCACGCTTGGAAAGATCCTTTATTCGTGAAACAAGGAAGAGGGATTCGCCCAACCCCTTACGCCGTCGAGTTGTGGAAAACGATTGGTGAGCCGTTAGAGGCAATACGGATCGCAACTGAGCGTGATGAGTTTCGTCCTGCGACGTTAAAGCGCACGTTTAGAATCGCAACCACAGATTGGATGGCAGACCTGTTTTGGCTGCCGTTAAAGCAACGAATAGAGCTTGAAGCGCCTGACGTTAATATTCACGCCGTACCTTACAACGTCAATGGAGAAAAGTTATTGCTCAGTGCCGATGTCGATATGGTTTTGGATTATTTCGAAGGCAACTCAGCTCAAGTTCAAACTCAACATCTGTTTGATAATCACTTTGTGTGCGCAATGCGTGCCGATCACGCGTTGGCTAGTGAAGAGCTATCGCTAAGTGCGTTTGCTAGCGCTGACCATTTGTTGCTCTCGTTATCAGGTGAAGCGACGGGCGGGGTAGACATGCTACTAGGACAGAAGGGAATGAAACGGCGCATCGCCATGACGGTGAACCACTGTTACTCCATACCTAAGTTGCTCATTAATACTGACATGATCACGACGATTCCATTGCCGATAATATCGGAGAGCGTGAGCAAGGGAGAACTGGTGATCAAGAAAACGCCATTCCTCATGCGGCCGGGGCCCATTTCAATGTCTTGGCATGTGCGGCATCAACGTGACCAAGGTACGTTATGGTTGCGTGAGAAAGTACTTAGTGTTCTGAATCATGGTTTACCTAAAAATTTACTTATTGATCCGTTTCAATGAGAAGCGGTGCAAAGTGTATTCGTCTCGAAATTGCCTTTTTGCATTGTTAATCAGTATATTACTGACGTTATATATTGAGCATCGTCATAAAGAGTGACATTCTAAGTGTTGCTCAAATCTGAACAACATTTGATGTGATATTTGTAAATTGAAAGAGGAACTAGAGTGTTTAGATATATTCAACGACGAAGAATCAAAAAGGTGATTAAGTTACTGTCTGCAAAGATGGTACAAAGTTACGGAAGCCGTGACTTTTTCTCGATTGGACAAGTTGAAACCAGCGCTCATGAACTAAGTAAACGCCAACAACAAATCGCATTGTCTTTGTTTGCGGATCCACAAGATCTTGATGTTGAATTGGTTCCCACTATCCAACTGTTACGTAATGATGTGTCTAACGACTTCTTCGGCGGCGAAGACTACACCGCACGTGATGTGCTCAACCTCTTGGGTGGAAGCGGCTGGAAGGGCGGTCGTATGGACGACGACATGTCACATCGCATGGGCATGCATAGCCGTTATTAATGCTCTTCTTATTATTTAACTTCCTGTATATCCCCAAAGCGGCTTAATCATAAAGTCGCTTTTTTATTCATTTTGAATGATGTTCCCTCAATCAACACAGAATACTGAAATGTCATAATTCGAAGCAACATCATCTATCTACAACGCATTTGTTTGAGTTGTGTGATGCTGATTCCTATCAATATAAAAACCCGCTGTTATTGATAAAATTGACGTATATATTTTTCGTTGTTCTTTAAGTCAGAAACTATAAACCTTCGAATTACAGTGCTGGTTGGTTAGTAACCAATTGGTTTTGTGTTTAGGGTAAAATAATAGAGAGTGGGAAAGTGACAACAATAAATAATAATATTCTAAAAGTAGCAGTAGGTATGGCTATGCTATCGAGTGTACCGTCAGTGGCAAACGCTCATGGTTGGTCTGAATTTCCAAGCGCACGTCAGAACACGTGTTACGAGCAAGGCGGGGTTTGGTCAGGTACACCACCAAATGCTGCATGTGCTCAAGCAAAAGATATTTCTGGTTCATACCCGTTCGTTCAACGTAACGAGTACGCGAAAAATATCCCAGATTTCAACAACATCAATGCTGTAAAATCGGCGATTCCTGACGGCACTTTATGTTACGCCAATGATTCGCAAAAACGCGGTATGGGTGCACCTCATACAGGCTGGACTCGAACCGAGCTAAGCACAGGTACATTTGAATATGTATTCAATGCGACAGCGCCACACAACCCTTCTTTCTGGGAGTTCTACCTAACGAAACCAAACGCAGACCTGAGCAAAGGCCTAGCGTGGGGGGACTTAGATCTTATCCAAGAAGTGGGGAATGTACCTGTAAGCGGTGGCAAATACCGTATCAACGTGACGATTCCTTCAGACCGCTCTGGCGACGCAATCTTATACGTACGTTGGCAACGTGACGATGCCGCGGGTGAAGGCTTCTACAACTGTTCTGACATCACTATCGCGGGTGGTACAACCCCTCCACCAGAGCCAGGTCCTGAGCCTGATCTAGTCCGTGGCGACCTGTTTGTTTCTGACCAGTTTGGTACGCCAGAAATTGGTGATACGGTTAAATACGACATAATCAACAAGTATGGTGAAGTAGCGCGTAGCTTCGACATCGCTATCGACGCTTTAAACGTTAATGATTGGGCTCGTTTGTTGGCTTCAGAAATTAATGGCTGGCATGAAGAGTTTAAGGATGGCGCGATCTTCATTGGTGACTGGCATGCTGAAATGCAGCACTACATGTACTTCCAAAACGATCCTTCTCGTAACTTCTTCAACTCAAAGGATAGCCGTGCTTCTGGTCAGTTAACGCTGATTGATGGTGGCGACGGTGGTGTTGAACCATTGAAAGGCGATATCTACGAATTAGTTAAGAGTGATAATGTAGTGAACGCTGGTGACAAGGTTGTCATTGCAACAAGTGAAGCAGCAAACCTAACTCAGACTCAAGGTTCTGCAGTTAGCATTCAAAATAACGGCACGGCTTCTATCGTAGTTGATACCAATGGCATCACCGCAAACGAAACTCTATCGTTTATGGCTAGCTCGATTGAAAGCGAGAGTGTTGAAACCTTCACGTTTGAAGTGATTGCTGATGACGGTGGCGTAACACCAGACCCAGATCCAACGCCGGATCCAGATCCGACTCCTGACCCTACGCCAGACCCAGGCACTTGGGACTCATCAGCAACTTACCTAGGCGGTGAAGTCGTGACTTACTCAAACCAGTCTTGGAAAGCACAGTGGTGGATCCAAGGTGGTACAAACCCTAAAGCGACCTACGAAAATGATCAGTGGGGCGTGTGGCGTCCAGCTAACTAATCTTAATTAGCGTTAGTTAGTTAGCTTTAAAGTAATAACCAAGGCACCACACTTTTTGACGAGTGTGGTGTCTTTTCTTATGGGAGAGATAAACAAGTCGACCGTGAAGAGAATTGCGTTTAGGGTAGGGCTTTGGTTTACCTCGAATGCTAAGTTCACCTCGAATGCTTTGAATATCGGGAGTTCGGGAAGCTTAAGCGCACTGGATAAGAAAGAACTTTTTGATGAAAAAATCACAGATACTCGCCAATACAATTAAGAATCAGATAGAGCAAAACATCTGGTTGAGTGGTGAGAAGATCCCATCAATTAGAGACGCATGTAAGCGCTATAAACTCAGTATCGAGACGGTGCTGCAGGCGTATCAACAGCTCGAAGACCAAGGCTATGTGCGCTCAAAGCCTAAGTCTGGCTATTTCGTGTTACCGCGTAGAAATGTATTCACCTCAGAACACGCGCAACAGAAAGTCATTAAGCCGTATCCCGTTAAAATCAGCGATCTGCTTTACGATGTACTTCAACGAGCCAAAGATCCTAGCATCATTCCACTGAGCTCGGCATTCCCAGATCCTGCTTTGTTTCCGCATCAAGCATTGTCGCGCAGTTTAGCTAATGCTAGTCGTCAAATGCCAGATAACAGCATGCTCACTAATTTACCGCCAGGCAGTGAAACGTTACGCAGGCAAATCGCCCAACGCTATCAAGTTCAAGGTTTGAACGTCCTACCTGACGATATCGTGATTACTTCTGGAGCTATGGAAGCCCTAAATTTATGTCTGCAATCTTGCACGGAGCCGGGTGATTTAGTCGCGATTGAGTACCCAGCGTTTTACGGTGTGTTACAGACTATTGAAAGACTAAACCTCACCGCTGTAGAGATTCCAACAGACCCGACTACAGGGATTGATTTAGATGTGTTGGAGTCGGTGTTCGCTTCAATGGACATCAAAGCGTGTTGGTTCATGACGGAATCTCAGAACCCAGTTGGTTATTCGATGAGTGACAGTAACAAGCAAAGGTTGGCTGAGTTGGTGAACCAACATAAGATCCCGATGATTGAAGACGATGTGTATCGAGAACTTCACGTCGGTAATCAAAGCTCATTGCCTGCTAAAGCCTATGACACTGGCGAACAAATCATGTTGTGTGGTTCGTTTTCCAAATCGCTATCACCGGGCTTTCGAATCGGCTGGGTAGTTGCACGTAAACAAGCGTTAAAGATTCAACGATTACAGCACTTATCGACACTCTCCAGCAGTATTCCGATTCAGCTTGGCTTGTCTCACTACCTTACGTTTTATAGCTATGACAACCATCTAAAAAAACTTCGCAAGCTTTTGAATGAAAGGAAGAAGGCGCATATATCACTTCTCGAATCCAGTTTGCCTACGAGTGCTCTGATTCAAAAAAGCCAAGGTGGTTACTTCCTTTGGATAGAGTTGCCTAATTCTGTTTGTGTAGAGAAGCTTTATGAGCGAGCACTTGAAAACAACATCTCTGTTGCGCCGGGAATTATATTCAGCAGCGACAAAAAGTTCTCTCATCATATTCGTCTCAATTGTTCGTACGCTTGTGACGACAAAATAGCAGAAGCCATTCGTACGCTAGGTAGTTTGATTCAGACCATGGAATTGCAAGCCAATAGTTGCAGCTAAACTCTGACCAGTCGTTCGTCTAATAAGTAAATCTGTTCTGTTTTTTAACAATCAATCTGTTCTAGTTTGGTTGGTGAGAACTGTGCTGAAATACGTTCCAATTCTTAATATGAAAGCCATCATTATGATGTTTGGAGCTTAAATGTTTGATGTAGTTGAATTGTCGCGTTTACAGTTTGCGCTAACCGCTATGTTCCACTTTCTTTTCGTCCCTCTGACTATCGGTATGTCGTGCTTACTGGCGATCATGGAGTCGATCTATGTACTCACCGGTAAACAAATTTATCAAGACATGACCCGCTTCTGGGGCAAACTGTTCGGCATTAACTTTGCTTTGGGCGTAACAACAGGTTTAACCATGGAATTCCAGTTTGGCACCAACTGGTCTTACTATTCTCACTATGTCGGCGATATTTTCGGTGCACCTTTAGCCATCGAAGCGCTTGTCGCGTTCTTCTTAGAATCCACCTTTGTCGGCTTATTCTTTTTCGGTTGGGAAAGGCTATCGAAACGCCAACACCTTGTAGTGACTTGGCTGGTGGCTCTGGGCTCGAGCTTTTCTGCACTGTGGATTTTGGTTGCAAATGGTTGGATGCAAAACCCGATTGGATCAGAGTTCAATTACCAAACCATGCGTATGGAAATGACCAGCTTTGCCGAAGTGGTGCTCAACCCTGTCGCTCAAGTTAAATTCCTGCATACCGTGGCCTCAGCGTATACCTGTGGCTCGATGTTTATCCTTGGTGTGAGTTCATATTACTTACTGAAAGGTCGAGACATCGCATTTGCAAAACGTTCTTTCGCTGTGGCTGCATCTTTCGGAATAGCTTCTATCATTTCGGTAATCGTACTTGGCGATGAATCTGGTTATGAGCTGGGTGATGTCCAAAAAGTAAAACTAGCAGCGATTGAAGCGGAATGGCACACCGAGCCTGCACCGGCTGCATTTACATTATTTGGTTTACCAAACCAAGAAGAAGGTAAAACCGACTTCGCGGTAAAAATCCCTTATGTGATGGGCATTATTGCAACGAGATCTTTGGATGAACAAGTGACGGGTTTACACGATTTGCGCGACCAACACCTCGTCCGCATTCGCAACGGAATCATCGCTTATGAATTGCTAGAACGTTTACGAGCTGGCGATACCTCTTATGGGACAGAACAAGCATTCGATCAAACTAAGCACGATCTCGGCTATGGCTTATTACTTAAGCGTTACACAGATACCGTAACCGATGCGACTGAACAGCAAATCCAACAAGCGGCAGATGATTCGATTCCAACTGTCTGGCCTTTGTTCTGGTCATTCAGAATCATGGTGGGTTGTGGCTTCATTATGTTGTTTGTCTTTGGTGCGGCCTTCCTGCAAACCTACCGTAAAAACATCACTCAAAAGCCTTGGTTATTGAAGGCGGCACTTTGGTCAATTCCATTACCTTGGGTGGCAATCGAAGCAGGTTGGTTTGTTGCGGAGTATGGTCGTCAGCCGTGGGCGGTCGGTGAAATCCTTCCTGTTGCAGTCGCGGCTTCTTCTCAAACCGTTGAAAACCTGCTTACGTCTCTCGCGCTTATTATTAGCCTATACACAGTATTTATTATTGTTGAAAGTTACTTGATGATTACCGTTGCTAAAAAAGGCCCAAGCAGTTTAAAAACGGGTCGCTATCACTATGAACAAAATACAACTTCACTTGAAGCCAAATTGGCACAACAAGTTCAACAATAAGGTGACTGACTCATGTTCGAATATGACACATTGCGTTTAATTTGGTGGGTTCTGATTGGTGTACTGCTGATTGGTTTTATGATCACCGATGGTTTTGATATGGGAGTGGGGGCGTTGTTACCGTTTATTGGTAAAACGAACGCTGAAAGACGAGTCATGATTAACTCCATCGCGCCCCATTGGGACGGCAACCAAGTTTGGTTAATTACCGCAGGTGGTGCGTTGTTTGCGGCTTGGCCTTTGGTTTATGCGACATCGTTTTCAAGCCTTTATGTGGCGATGTATTTGGTACTTATTTCATTGTGGTTGCGTCCTTTGGCGCTTGAGTATCGAGCAAAGATCGACAGCGATCAGTGGCGACGGGTGTGTGACCTAGCTATCTCTTTCTCAGGCTTCTTGCCACCTATTTTGTTCGGGGTGGCGTTTGGCAATTTGATGCAAGGCTTACCTTTTACGCTCAATAGCTTTTTAATGGTTGAGTACCATGGTTCGTTTATCGATTTGATTAACCCATTTTCGCTTTTGTGTGGTCTGGTTGGGTTATTGATGGCGCTGTTACAAGGCAGTGCGTGGTTGATGATGAAAACCACAGACGCAGTGTACAAAAAGGCAAGAACGGTGACGCAGGCGAGTGCTGTATTTGTCGCTTTCCTTATGGTGATTGGCTGTATGGCGATAAACCATATTGACGGGTATCTAATAGTCAGTGCGATGGATCATAGCTCGGCTTCGAATCCTTTGAACAAAGAAGTCGTCAAACAAGCAGGTGCTTGGTTAACCAACTTCGATACGTACCCTTGGATGTGGTTTGCGCCGATCGGCAGCGTGACCATTCCTTTACTGGCTTTAATTGGCGCAAGGTTGAAATGGGATGCGATTGCTTTTATTAGTTCAAGCCTGACTAACGCTTGCATCATCTTAACGGCTGGTTTCTCGATGTTCCCGTTCATTATCCCGTCTAGCGTTAACCCGAGTAATAGCCTAACGCTGTGGGATTCAACCTCCAGTGAACTGACCTTGAATATCATGACAGGCGTGGCGTTTGTGATGGTGCCAATCATTCTGTGTTATACCGCGTTCAGTTATCGAACCATGTTTGGGCGACTTGATAGCGAGTATGTCGAACGTAATGGCCATTCACTGTATTAAGGAGTTTTTCATGTGGTATTTTGTTTGGATATTGGGCTTATTTCTAGCCTCTGCTTTTGCGGTTTTGAATGTCATCAGTTTAGAAAAAAGTGACTCAGAAACGGAGTTATGATTGACGCTTTAATTCATAAAAAGACCAGAAGCATGATGCTCTGGTCTTTTTTATACCTTTAAATCATGGCTATGCTGCTTTATTAGTTAGTGGCACAAAATGGTAAGACTCGAATCGAGTGAATGACTAGAATTATCTCAAACGAAACAAGTGAATTAGGGCGGATTCTAGTCACTTTATCTTATTCGAATGGATGCTTTGAAAGCTCGAAAGAGGATTATTTTATGTACGAACTAACACTGATTCTAAGCCTAATGATGGGTGGAGCTGATAGCACAGCAGAAATGGAAGTTAACACCCAATTTACGACTCTTGAGCAATGTAATCAAGAAGGCGCAGCGCTAGCTGAGAAGCTAAATGCCACAGACCTTAAAGTCATGCAAGTTCAATGTCAGCGTGATTAACTAGATCAAGATGAACTAGTTAGATCATGATGAACCAAAGCTAACTAACTCCATAGATTTGGCGGCGTGGGCACACCCGAGGTGCCCAAATCAAATTACCTCCAGTTTAACTAACCTTGATTCCTCAAATGTACTTCTTCAGATCACCCACATACATTCCCCACATCAGTTCAATAAAAACAATTTCATCTAACCTATTGTTAAATATTTACTATTTGATAGTGTGTCTAGGTGCACATTAAGGATGTGTTTCATATTGAGCGATGAAAATAGTAGGAGTTGCGATGAGTATTATAGTGAGACGGTCTGAACCGTCAGATGCAAAGGGAATCAAAGAAGTTTACGAATGCACTAATGCTTATACCGGTACGCTGCAACTCCCAAATCCATCTCTGGAAAGCTGGCAAAAACGAATCTCTAATATGCCTGACAACGTGTACTCGTATGTCGCGATGATCGACGATGAGATTGTTGGCAACTTGGGAATGGAAGTGTGTGTGAATCCAAGAAGACGACATGTGGCTTCATTTGGTATGGGTGTTAAAGACGATGTGTTAGGCAAAGGTGTGGGTAGTCAATTGCTCGCAACAGCAATCGATCTGTGTGATAACTGGATTAACATCAAGCGAATGGAGTTAACGGTGTACACCGATAACGAAAGAGCGATCAGTTTGTATAAGAAGTTTGGTTTCGTGATTGAAGGAGAGTCCGCAGGGTTTGCTTTCAGAAATGGCGAATATGTGGCGGCTTACCACATGGCTCGACTGGTATAGCACTTGGCTACACAGTTAGAATTTACGGACAGATAATAAAACGCCACGTTATTTAAACGTGGCGTTGGCTATTCAAATTAGCTGAAGCTTTTAACCGCTTCAGTATTAACCTTAATTAAGCCGTTAGTGGCTCAAGGTTCGCAGGACGGTAGTGTACTGATTTTAGTACTTTACCTTGGCGAACCGTTTTACCTTCCGATACGAAATCTTCCGCACACTTAGCGATGATGTATTCGCCTTTTTGAACCGCCATCAGCTTGATGTTCTGCTCAGCATAGAAAGCTTCTGTTTCAGCGTATTCTTTTTCGTTGCGACATACTTTGCTCATGTTGCTTGAGTGTACTTCGTCCCAGCAAGGTAAGAAGTCAATTGAGCGGTTTTTAGAAACATTCAATAGCAGGTCGATCAGGTAGCTGATTGCTAGGTTGTCTTCAACCCTAGCTTGGCCAAGGTGAACCAGACGCCCCATCAAAACATAAACGCTGTCTACAATAGCGTCCGCTTGTTCGATTTTTGAGTCAGCTTCTGCAAGTTCTGTTAGTTCTTCGATCGCTAGAGAGGTATGTAGCGTATCGCCTTTTTCGTCCATTGTTTCAGGAGCAGCAACAGGCAGATCAAAAGTACTGCGGAACTCTTCAATGTCGCGGTAAAGGTGATCGTAGATTTCTTGGCTTAGTTGAGAAAGGTTCATTTTCCTATCCATTCTGTTTCGTTAATGGATTATTTTACCAAAGCTAGGAATAGGGTGCTAACGCAAAGTCGAAGAAGTCGACTTTTATTCATTGGACCAATGAGGTATTTTGCATACAAACCAATTGATTATTATGTTTTTTTACCCTTTACTCTTTTTAATATACCAAATGTTGATGTTGCCATTAACTTCTGCAGTAGTGGAATCCCTGTTATGAACCAAGCTAGTGAAAGCGAAATTGTTATACGCCGCTTGTATCAAATTACCAATGATTACCGGAAGGGCTTCGATATTCAGATCGCTCAGCTGCTTATCATGGGGCTTGAACGCTTCAACCTTGATATTGGTATTTTGTCTAAAGTCGATGGTAATTCTTATTTAGTCGAGCACTGTGTTACGCCAGAAGGGGTTGAACTCAACACTGGCGACACCTTCGATTATCGTTCGACCTATTGCGAAATTACGTGTAAATCAATCGGCCCTATCTGCATTGAACATTGCGGTAAACACGATAAATATGCAACTCATCCTGCTTATCAGTCTTTTGGGTTAGAGTCTTATATTGGTATCCCGATTTTCGTTAATGACGAGCTTTATGGCACCTTAAATTTTTCAAGCCCGGCTCCTTATCATCGTGAATTCAAGGAGTTCGATATCGACGTTATGAGGTTAATGGCCTCATGGATCGAAGTGGAACTGGTTAGAAGACAGCAAGAGCGAAAACTCAAAGAGCTGAATGAGAAGTTAGAGTACCAAGCTATGTACGATCCTTTGACACACTTGCCGAATAGACGTTGCTTGTTCAAAACGTTGAACGCAGAAGTGGAGCAGTTAAAAGGATCTTTAGGAAAGGGAACCTTAGCGGTTGTCGACATCGATTTCTTTAAACAGGTTAATGACGCTTATGGTCATCAAATGGGTGATGTTGTATTAAAGAAAGTGGCGAACGTGCTGAGCAATAACACTCAAGAGGGTGAATTTGTGGCGCGCTTTGGTGGCGAGGAGTTCATTCTTTGGTACCCCAATAAAACACCAAGTTGTGTTGAAGATAAGTTCATGACTCTTTTAAAAGAGATGAAGAAAATTACACTGGATAGAAAGCCTGTCACTATATCAATCGGTGCGTGTCATTTTGAGTTGAGTACTGGGGATACTAAAGGGGAAAGAATGTCGGCGTTAGATAAGCTCATCAAAGTTGCCGATGAATGCCTGTACATTGCGAAACAAAATGGACGAGATCAGTTCATTTCTCGTCCATATCATCAAGAACGCTCAGGAATATGAGCCATCTTGTTAAGCGATTAACTGAACAGGTAAGGGAACAGTTGACGACGTTCCGCTGGTGTTAAAGATTCAACTCTCGCGATGTTGGTATCAGGAATCGCTTCAGGGTTAGGGTAGTGCTTCAACACCTTTTCCATGCTTGCTTCACGAATCAAATGGTAAACCGGATACGGAGAGCGGTTAGTCAGATTTTCATCGTCTTCTGGATCCGCACCACCAAAGCAATAGTCTGGGTGGAAGGTTGCCACTTGGTAAACGCCTTCCCAATCTTCTTGCTTGATCAACGCTTCAATCCAATCAATGAACATGTTGTAGTCGAAGAAATCTTGCAGCATGTTAGGTACAACCACCAATGTCGTCTCTAATTCAGCAACTGGCGTGTTATCTAACTCAACGAAATGCGCCATGATGTCTTCCAACAACGCTTCTTCCGTATTTGCTTCACTCACAAAGATCTTAATCTGTTTATTACGTTGTGGCTTGGCTGCGAATGGACACAGGTTTAGGCCAATAACGACATCGTCTAACCACTGTTTTACTTGGTCGTGGATGGTTTGAAGATCTGTGCTTTGAGTGTTCGACATAACAGGTTCCGAAATGAAATTTTGCGTAGGATATCAGAACGGACGTCAATCAAAAGCAATAATTGAGTTACAACCTCTGTCGCACTTATGCTTGTGCGAGTTTAGAGGCCGATACTTGAAGTTGTTTTAATTGGTAGACCCAAGCAAATATCGCAACATAGAAGATTGAACCACCCGCAATCACGCCATTCCAACCGAACAGTTGCCAGCAATACAAGAGTAAGAAACCACCTAAGCTCCCGCCAATGTAGTAGTGAACTAAGTAAAGTGCAGTTGCCGTCGCCTTAGCGCTTGGTGCTTTTTGACTTACCCAAGAGTAGGCAAGGGTATGGGCGAAGAAAGCGCCGCCACTAATCAATAACAAGCCTGCTAACATGAACGGGACTTTGTCGACGGCAGAAATTAGCATTCCGATTAAGCTAATACACACGCCCATCAATATTCCGCTTAACGGGTCAAAACGAAGTGTCCATTTGTTGGAGAGCTTAGAGCTTACCGTACCGGCTAAGTAACATAGGAATATCAGTGAAGCTAAGCCAACAGGCACTGAGTGAGGCGCAGATACTAGCCTAAAGCCCATTACCGAATACAGGTTAACGAATAGGGCGAAGTTAGCGCCACCAATCAACATCGCGAGCCACAAGGTACGGTTTCTTAAGTGCATAACAACTGAGCGGTTATGATGAAAGAACAACCCTTTCTGAGGTTTGAAGTTTTGTTGGTCAGGCAAGCTATACGCAATATAGAGCGCGCCAAGTAAAGAGCCGACCACAAAAAACAATACCGTAGCGTGCCAGTCAAAGTAATCCGTGATTAAACCTCCGAGGACACGTCCGAAAATACCACCCAATGAGTTGGCTGCAATATAACCGCCGATCGCGACTGCGAATGCTTTGGGTGATAACTCTTCGACCATATAGGCAACCGCCACGCCCGCAAAAGCAGCGACTGCGATTCCCATGAATGCTCTGGCAATAACAAGTTGTAGTAGAGTGGTTGTGAACACCATGCTCACTCCAATCAAAGGAATAGCGAACAGACTGAACAGAATAATGGGTTTTCGACCAAAGGTTTCAGAAGCGATTGCCCAAGGCACCAAGCTAATCGAAAGGCCAAGTGTTGTCGCGGCAAACAGCCAGTTGATTTGAGTTTCAGATACTTGGAAGTGCTCCGCCATGTGCGGCAAGATAGGCTGAAAGAGGTAAAGGTTACAGAAAATGATAAATGAACCAATCGCCAATGATTGGGTGATACGTTTGTATTGAGGACTGCCTTTATCAAACATTGACGTTGTGCCTGCGCAAGTTAGTAAGCTATTTGTGAACAAGTTATCAGTACAGGTGTGATTAAAGAAATATATTAAAGATATCACCTCCATATATAAAATATATCGCCATGCTTGAATCAAAACCACTTCGACATTTTCTGGCTGTTGCTCAGTTTGGTAACTTCACTCAGGCTGCCAAAGCGTTGTATATTGCACAGCCTGCATTGAGTATCTCCATTAAAAAACTAGAACAGACGCTTGAGTTGATTCTATTCCGTCGAGGCGATAAATCCGTCACTTTAACGGAGGAGGGCAAAGTACTGTTTGAGCATGCGAAGCGAATCGCCCAGCAGTTTGATGATGCTCAGCTCGCGATGAATGAACTAAAGGGACTAGAAAAAGGCGAGGTTCGATTAGGCGCTCCAAGTATGATGGGCAGTTACTTTTTCCCCCAAGTCGTGATGGCATTTAAAAGCCAATACCCAAACCTAAAGTTGACCTTGATTGATGCTGGCACCGCATCGATTCGTGAAATGCTGTTAAACGGCGAACTCGATATTGGTGTAATTAATCATGAGAACGTCCCTGATGATTTGGAAACGGATCATCTGTTAAGTTCTGAGATGGTCGCCGTTGTCGGTAAGGAGCATCCGTTAGCACAACAGCCTTCGATGACCTTTGAAGAATTCTTTGCTCAAGAGTTGATCATGTTCAAATCGGGCTATTTCCACCGCGATTTTATTGATGCGACCTGTAAGAAGTACGATCTTGATATGACCATTGCGTTTGAAACCAACTTGCTCCCGATGATTCTTTCTATCGTTAAACAAGAGTTTGCGATCACCGCGCTGTTGAGCTTAGTGACAGAATATGAAAAAGACGTGATAGGCGTGCCATTTAAAGACCCTGTAAAACTGAATCTATCGTTGGCCTGGAGAAAGGAAGGGTATTTGTCGAAAGCCGACAGAACCTTTATTGATTTCGTTAAGCGGTATGTGTGATTGAGTAAGATATAAATAAACAAAGCCCGAACATCCTAGATTGGATATTCGGGCTTTGTTGTATAAAAGTATGACTGGCTCAGAACACGTTAGGTGTTCTTTGAGTTATACATCTTATCGAAGTTCTTCTGATTCCAGCCGACCATCACTTGGTCACCGATTTTCAGCACAGGGATAGAGCGAGCACCCATCGCCTGTAATTCTTTACGGCCACGCTGCATTTTTGCATTCGTTAGGCGATATTCAATTTTCTTCGAATCCAAATAGCGTTGTGCATCTTTACAGTGCGGGCATTTGTCTGCGACGTACAATACAACACGTTTCATTTTTACAATCTCTTTTTGAGTGTAGCTCTTGGTGAATCTCGCTAAAGTGTAACGAATCCTAGGTGATTAGAAAAGTGTGATCAGTTACACTATCCGGCTCAATTTTCAAGACCACAACATATTGTCGTGGTGTAACTTGTACGGTCTTTCAGCATGCATCCTTCTTTACGCTATATCCAAGGCTACCCGAAGCACATTCTCGACCCGGTAACTCAACTTGTTGAATCAGGTAAATTGGTGCCGTGGTTTGAAGCTCGCTACCCAAAGAATCATGAAATCAAAAGCGAGAAAGCCCTGTTTGACTATGCGATTGAGATTAAAAATCGCTACATGAAAAAAACGCCACCGATCAGTAAAGTGATTTACGACGGTAAGATACACCTAATTAATAATGCATTAGGTCTGCACTCTTACGTCGCGAAGAATCATGGTGGAAAGATCAAATCGAAGAACGAAATTCGTATCGCCAGTGTTTTTAAAAATGCACCAGAACCTTTGCTGAGAATGCTGGTGGTGCATGAACTGGCGCACATCAAAGAGAAAGAACACGACAAAGCCTTTTACCAACTATGCTGTCACATGGAGCCGGAATATCATCAACTTGAGTTAGATGCCCGTTTATTCATGATGTATTTAGACTTAAAGAAGTAGCCCAATGAGCCAATCACAAAATAGAACTACGCTAAGCCTGTCGAAAAACAGCACCTCATCTGCAAAAACAAAAGACAACCAAGCTGATAAAGGTAACCGTAAGCACGGTGATATTAAGCCAAATGCCGGCAAGCCAAGCAGCGACAAGCGTATTTCTACAAAGAACACATCAGACCGCAAAAACAGTACTCCCAAAGGTGCTGACAACAACAAAGCAAAGCGACCTTTTGCAAAAGATAGCAAAGGTAAACCGGGTGCGAATAAAGGATCATCGAATAAGGGTTCTTTCAATAAAACTGCTTTTAACAAAAACGCAGCCCAGAAAAGACGCTCGACTGAAAAGCCCCAAGGTGGATTGCACCTAAGAAACCAACATACAGGTCGCTATAACTTCGAGTTATTGGTTGCAGCATTGCCTGAGCTAAAAGAACACCTGATCAAGAACCCGGTGGGCGAAGACACCATTAATTTCTCTGATCCATTAGCCGTTAAGCTACTTAACAAGGCTTTACTGGCGCATCACTATGGCGTTAAGCATTGGGATATTCCTGCTGGCTACTTGTGCCCGCCAATTCCTGGCCGTGCAGACTACATTCACAGAGTGGCAGATATCCTTAATAGCGATGGCCAAGGTGAACCTTATAATCATGCTTCTGTGAAAGCACTAGATATTGGTGTTGGTGCAAACTGTATTTACCCAATCATTGGTGCGACAGAGTATAAGTGGCGCTGGACAGGTACTGATGTCGATTCAGTCTCCATCAAAACAGCGAACTTCATTGCGGAAAGTAACCCTAATCTAAAAGGTAAGATTCGAGCTCGCCTGCAAGCCGACTCAGAATCTATCTTTAAGGGCGTGATTAAGGATAATGAACGTTACGATGTCACAATTTGTAACCCTCCATTCCATAGCTCTCTAGAAGAGGCGGAAAAGGGATCACAACGTAAACTGGATAACCTAGCGGCAAACCGTGCTAAGAAAGCCGGTCAGTCGTTCAAGCCAGAAACGAACAAGAAGCCAGTTAAGTTAGACAAATCAACTACGCAAAATAAACCAACTAAGCAAGATAAACCAACCTTAAACTTTGGTGGCCAAAAGTCTGAACTTTGGTGTCCGGGTGGTGAAGCAGCTTTCATCATGAAGATGGCGAGAGAGAGCCAGCTTTTTGCTACTCAAGTATTGTGGTTTACGACATTGATCTCTAAGAAAGACAACGTTGATATGGTTCGTTCAGAGCTTGGCAAGCTGAGAGCTAAACAAGTAAAAGTGGTTGAGATGTCACAAGGCCAGAAGGTGAGTCGCTTTATCGCATGGACCTTTATGGACGACGAACAAAGACAAGAGTGGATTGCGCTTAAATAACAGACTGTACTTAGTTAAGATATTAAGTTGATATTACGAACGGGCTTGTTGTTAACGCAACAAGCCCGTTTTTATATCTATCGCAACGACTCTAAGCTTAGTTAGTCTTAAACGGAGAGCAGTTCGTCTAATTTACTTTGGTATTTCTGTTGAAGTGCACGGTTACCCGCTTTCTTTTCGAGTTCGACCAAGATTTGAAGCGATGGAATTTGATAGCCATAACGTTGGTGGAATTTGAATAAGCGGAGCCTAGCGTCATTGTATTCGGCCTCACTGACTTCAATTTTAGAAAGCTGTAGTACGGATCTAGCTCGATTTGGGTCGTGGTCAATCGCACGAGAGAAGTAGTATTTTGCTTGCTCGACCTCTCCGGCCTTAAACGCGCAGAATGCCGCATTTTCATAACTTGCAGAGACGAGATAATAATAGGGTTGGTCGATGGCACGGTTAAAGTATTTATCGGCTTGCTCGTATTCGCCCTGTTTACACAAGAATGTACCGTAGTTGTTCAATACATTGCCGTTTCTTGCGTCTAACCTCAGCGCTTTCTTATAGGCGTCTCTTGCTTCGTCAACTTCCCCAACTTGTTCGTAATAGTGCGCAATGGAAAGGCGAGCTCGATAGTAGCTAGGTGCGTGTTTGATGGCGAGTTCTAGGTTCTCACGTGCTCTCACCATATTCCCTTGTCCCATATAACCCAAACCTAATTCAATACGAGATTCAGACATCGCAATAGGGTCGCTTTCAATCTTTGGCGGTCCTTCAGTGACAGAAACGCAACCGACCAACGAAAGAGAGGCGAGTAGTATCAGACTCGATAGCGAAAGGGCGCGGTGTAATGAAATAGGTTTAGATAATAACGGCTTGGCGGGCATGTGAAGCTCCTTATGAACACCAACCCATCATATGAAATCAAACCCATTGAAGTGGTAAATCTATTATGGAATGCGACTCAAACACCATAAAAAAACCGTGTCCAATTTGGTGTTTATCAACAACCTACTGAACACGGCTTTATGTGTTTGTGAATTGGAAGAAAGAACTTAATCGTCTTTGGTAAAGTTGTCTTCGCTGAAGTGATCCAAATCGTAAGGCGTTTGTTGGTAAACGCAGTAGTTCAACCAGTTCGAGAATAGCAAGTGCCCATGACTACGCCAACTTGCGACAGGCTTATTATCTGGATTGTTGTTCGGGTAGTAGTTGATTGGAATCACGGGTTCCATACCTTCGCCTAAATCACGAACGTACTCACCGTGCAATGTATGCGCATCGTATTCAGGATGACCCGTTACAAACACGTTTCGCTTATCTTTGGTTGCCGCTAGGTATACGCCAGCCACATCAGAAGTCGCAAGAACATCAAGGTCGGTATGCTCGGCTAAGTATTCCTGAGAGAAATCTGCATAGCGAGAGTGCGGTGCTAAGAAGGTATCGTCAAAGCCACGCAGAAGCGGGTGGTAAGGGTGATGAATCTCGTGATTATAAACACCAGAAAGCTTCTCTTTACGAGTGCGCTTTGGCAAATCATACAGTAGTTTCAAACCAGCCTGAGCCGCCCAGCACACATACAAGGTTGAGGTCACGTGCTTGTTTGCCCATTCCATGATGGTTTTTAGGTGGTCCCAGTAAATCACATCTTCAAATTGAACCAAGCCAAGCGGTGCACCAGTGATGATCAATCCATCAAAGTTTCTCCCTTTGACCATTTCAAATTGGCGGTAGAAGTTATCAAGGTGTTCGGTCGGTGTGTTTTTGCTTGGTCGGTCATCAATGCGCAGCAGCTCTACATCCACTTGCAATGGACTGTTTGATAGTAGGCGTAAGAATTGAGTTTCAGTTTCAATCTTCTTCGGCATTAGGTTGAGGATCAAGACTCGAAGTGGACGAATTTCCTGCGTCGATGCTCTTGATAACGGCATCACGAAGATGTTTTCTTCACGAAGAACATCAGATGCTGGCAATTGGTCTGGAATGCGAATAGGCAAAGCTTTCTCCCTAAGCTAGATATGTAGACGTCTATACATCTAAATCTATAGTAGTTTGGTACGCTTGTCGATATCCAAAATGGATAGATGTAAATTATTTGTGTTTTCTATCAGAAGCCACCTTCCGACGTCGAGGGAGTCTTATAATGTTTAACGACTACCCGAGTAATGCATAAGTGCTTGGTTCTGTTATGTAGAACTAGGCAGTTATCAGAGCAAGCGGTTAGCATTTACGATAAACTCATGTTTTCGAATTAGCCTGTAAAGTGACAGATGAAGTTAATACTCATTCGAGGGTTGCCCGGTTCTGGCAAGTCAACAAAAGCAAAAACCTACGATGCGTTGCATGTCGAAGCCGATATGTATTACGTGAATGAGCAAGGTGACTACTATTTTGATCCAAGGCAGCTACAGCAAGCTCATGAGTGGTGTCAGAACACGGCAGAGAATGGCTTGAAGCAAGGGTTGGATGTTGTTGTTTCGAATACCTTTATTAAGCATTGGGAAATGAAGGCTTACCGTCAACTTGCAAGAAAATACAAAGCTGACTTGATCATCGAAGTATGCCGAGAGCAATATGGCAGCATTCACGACATCGAACCGTCAGTGATTAAGCGCATGGCAAAAGATTGGCAAGAATAGCATCGTTCTTCCTCTGCTTGCGTGGCTGAATGGCAAATAGAATTAGATGAATAGAACAACTCCAAGGTAACGATTGAAATGGCAAAGCGCTCTGTTGTGGTCGACATGACATCATACGGGATCTACACAACGTGGGATTCCAAATCTAAAGACCTTCCAAAAATCCAAGAGTTCACCACCATTGTTGGTGCTGAAATCGACGTAGAGTTTGGCTATATCTTGAATATCAAGAAAGCCAAAGGTGAAAAGATCCGCTACTGCATCTATCACCCGGATATCACCACAGACAAGGGTGAAGTGCTCGAACCGTTCGATGGTGAAGAGCATGTCGGTAACAACGACTGGGATTTCTACTTAGGTGACACCATCTGGGCGCCAGTCTCGAACAAGCTAGGCAAGTGGCGCATGACCGTGGAGTTAAAAGGCAACATCATTGCCGATAAGACATTCGACCTTGTTGCAAAAGACGAAGGCCAATTCTGGAAGCGTAGGGGTTTTTAGACGAAATTTCTGGTAGACGTTAGCTTTAGGCTAAACGCAGACAATAAAAAGCCGAGTCACACGTCGTATGTGTACTCGGCTTTTTTCATTGTGCTAGATAGAAGTGACTACCTAACTAATGGATTAAATTATTGCGTTACGTAAGCCACAACAAATTCAGTGATTGCAACCATGTCTTTCACTGCAATGTATTCTTCAGTGGTGTGAACTTTCGCCATACCAGTAGAAAGGTTAACCGTTGTTAGACCTTTCGCGTTGAAGTTGTTCGCATCGCTACCGCCGCCAGTGCGTTTAGTATTTGCGGTTACGCCAAGCTTCTCAAACGCTGATTTGATAGAAAGAATATGCGGGTGATCGTCTGCAATCACGAATGCATCGTAAGCACGAGTAGATTCGATTTCTACTTCAGCGCCGAATTGCTTCGCGCTTTCTTGGAATGTAGAGATCATGTGCTCAACTTGAGCTGTTAGCTTTTCACCGTTTAGAGAACGTGCTTCAGCCACTACTTTAAGTTCCGGCATTACGATGTTGGTCGCTTGACCGCCTTCAACAATACCGACGTTTGCCGTAGTTTCTTCATCGATACGAAGTAGGTTCATCTTAGTGATAGCGTCTGCAGCCACTTGAATTGCGCTGATGCCTTCTTCTGGCGCTAGACCAGCGTGAGCAGGGCGGCCTTTGATCTTAGCAACAATCTTTTGCTGACCTGGAGCTGCGTTTACGATGGTGCCAATTGGGCCACCTGTATCAAGTACGATAGCGTGCTCAGATTGAATGTAAGACATATCGAAGTTCAAAGAGCCGAACAGACCACCTTCTTCGAAGACAGTAAACGCAATCTCGATAGTTTTGTGCTCTTTGCCTTCAGCTTTGATGCAACGAACCGCTTCCATGATAGCTGCGATACCTGATTTATCGTCGCCACCTAGAATGGTGTTGCCTTTTGAACGGATGATGCCGTCTTCGATGATTGGCTCAATACCGATGCCTGGCGTTACTGTGTCCATGTGGCAACTGAACACTGTGCTTCCTGGAAGAGTGCCATCTAGACGAGCGTAGATGTTGAAACCGTTAGACACTTCTGTAGGGACAGCCAGTTTGTGAACTTCAAAACCTAGTTCACCAAGTTGTTCAGCCAACGCTTCAGCAATCGCTTTTTCATTACGAGATTCACTATCAATTTTCACTAGATCGCAGAAATGTTCTACAAGACGTTGTTCATTAATTTGGGTCATTGTTAATTCTCATTATGCTTCCGCTCGTTCTAAAGAAGTCGCGGAGGTAGGAACAGGAAAATTACTATAACGCCAATGAGGTAGATGATTATCTGAGTTAAATCAAGAAAGTTGCCTGATTATTCTAATTGATGAGAAAAAGCCAACTCAGATTCTCCAATGCGCAGGATTTTAATCTGTATATCTGTCGGGTATAATGTTTAACCGCTTTGAAAAAACGTCGATGAAATTGGAATGTAATCAATAATGGCACTGATAAATGAATAGAAACAATGTGTTAGGTTCATTCCTTTTAGTGGTGCTAATGAGTGTTGTGCTGGGGCTGTATTTGCTCTATCCAACTTATGACGATGATTTAAAGCACATTCGCCCTGAAAATCCGAGTGTTTATAGTCCAGAGAAAGAGTTATTACTCTCTCAATACGGAGCTACATTGATTGATATTCTCGATGTGTCTCGTGGTGATCCTAATCTAGCTGCCCAACAACTAGAGGCTCTACGAGCTAAGTTCCCCCATCAAGATAAAGCCATCTATCGTGCCTATGAATTGATGATTTTGTCGAACCTCGCCCAGCACAAGCTGGATACCAAAGCGGTTTCAGAATACGTCAGACAGATTAAAACACTCGCACAACACGAACATATGGGTTGGCTAAAGGCCCAATCTCTTGTTGAACTGGCGATCGAATACATCAGTAAGGGCGAGCTAGCGGAATCTGAAATCCAAATCAGAGCAGCGATAGATATCGCGGAATCACTCCACTATGAAGAGTTGTTGATTAAGGCCTATAACACGGCTGGTGTCATCAATAATATCCGCAATGACTTTCCTGAAGCTCAATATTTTTTCCATAAAGGCTTAGAGCTTGGCAAGAAGTACCCTCAACACATCTATAATAGTAAGTTAGTGTCAAATATGGCACTGCTTTATATCTATTTAGAAGACTGGCCTAAAGCGCTCAAGTTGATTAAAAGAGCTAAAAGACTCTATTACAAGAGTGGACTACTCGAAGCTTCTACCATCGGTGTGCTGCATGTAAATGAGTCTTTTGCTTATCTGCGCAGTGGTGATTTGGTTAAAGGCCGAGAGGCGTATCAAAGTGCGGCTAAGCTCAATGGCGATAATGTGAGTGAGCGATACAAAATCATCTTGTTGAAAGCAGAGAGTGATGTGTTGTTGGCGGAAAAGAACTTTGAGTTAGCACGGCAGGTCGCAAATTTGTGTCTCAGATATCCGGGAGTGGACAAATACACACTTCAACTGGGTCAGTGTTACTTAAACAGAGCCTTAGCAAATATCGGTTTGAACCGAGATAATTTTGTCTTCGCTGATCTTAAGCGATCGTCTGCAATGTTCGACGTTGTGGGTACTCGCAGTTGGAAAGTCCTCGGTTTAAGAACACTTGCTGAATATTACGATTCGAGAGGCGACAGCGAAAACGCACTTCGTTACTTTAAACTCTACTACAAAGGTAACAAAGCGCTGTTGTTTGATAAGCGTCAGAGCGATATCTTTTTACTAGAGCAAGATTTCACCACGGCATCATTAGCCCAAGAAAATGAACTGCTTAACGCAGAAAAAGAGCTTGGTGAGCTGACGTTAGATAAGCAGCAGTTACGAAATCGAATTGTTGTCGCGTTGGGAATAATGGTGATGATCAGTGTCGCATTGTTGTTGATAAGGCTTCGCAGCATTCAAAGTAAAAATAAAGCGTTGGTCACCCAATCTACAACGTGTGCGCTAACGGGTTTATACAACCGACGCTATCTAGAGCAGTTGTTAACTCAGCCAATGACATTTAATACTTCACGGTTTGGAATCAGTTTAGTTATTTTAGATCTTGACCACTTTAAGCGCGTTAATGACACCTTTGGACATGATGTTGGTGATGAGGTATTAGTGGAAGTCGCAAGGCGCGTTAAACAACATTTGCTTCCGAATGACGTAGTGGCTCGCTGGGGTGGTGAAGAATTTGTCCTGTTGCTATCTGGATCCGTCGATCCTGAACAACAATTGAACGTTATCCGTTTAGGCATTGCTGAAACGCCAATTGATACGCACTCCGGTTCTTTAGACCTCACCACATCGATAGGAGCGTCGATTGGTATTGCTCATGAGCAACTCAATCAAGATACTTACAAGAAGTACCTCAAAGCCGCGGATGATGCATTATATCAAGCGAAGGAGTCGGGTAGGAATCAAGTCATCATCGCTGAAAGTTAATCGCTAATCAGGAAACAAAAAGCCATTCTGATCTTCGTGAGATAAGAATGGCTTCTGGAACACTCTGAGATCGCTAATATCAAAATTTGAGTGAGAAGTGGGGTTTACTTAGCGATATGTCGAGTTTATTTATATCAACATTTTCTAAATGAGTTATTTAGCGGCACCTTGCAGCATTTCAACCAGTTCGCCCTCTGTAGCCGGTTCTTTTGCCAGTTCAATCACCGCGGAAGCACCGCCTTTTAACATATAAGCTCGAGTTCCGCAGTGGTCATAGTGGAACCATTTACCGTCTACACATACGTCCGTATAACATCTTGGGTCTTGTTTGAGTTCCATATCAATTTCCTTATTAACATTTGCCTAACGTTTTTCAGACTAGTTGATCACAAATTTAGGTAAATTGATCTAAATCAATCTAGAGTGTAATTGATGATTTGATTACCAAATAGGAGAGGTGTGTCTAGCGTATGAGCGACCTCTTGGTGATTACAGCATTCAAAGGTCGTGATTCTGGTTGGCAACTATCGCTCTTTTGCTTGCCACGTGAGGCTTTTCTACATACGCTAGCCACTCTCTTAATCCCTATACAGACGTGATTGTGTTGGAAAATGACTAATATCTTTATCGTTGTAATTGTTCTGGTTGTGTTCTTTTACTTTATCCAAAAGTATCTAGTGAAGCATGACGATACCAAAGATCATGCCTATCAGAAAAAAGGGTCGTTGATGTCGGCGCAACAGGCGACATTTTATAACGCACTTAAATCCGCGGTGGGTAACCATGGCGAAGTGTTTGCCAAGGTCAGCATGTCGAACGTTCTTGTTCCTGCTAAGGCGAACAACAAAAAGAATTGGTTTATCGCCAACAACAAAATCTCACGTAGCTACTTTGATTTTGTCGTCTGTGACCCGCGAACGTTAGAGCCCCGCGTGATCATCGAACTTGATAACGGCAAAGAGCTCAACAAGGGAAAGGCCGATCGAGAAAAGCTACTGATCCACGTGTGTAAATCGGCAGGCTTGCCACTGATTGGTGCATCTATTAAACACAGCTACCAAGTGAGCCGTTTGAAGAGGTTACTGGCAGCACACATCGATTTAATCGAGCCATCAAAAGAAGTTCGATTCTGTAAGAAGTGCGGCAGCCCGATGATCATCAAACTGGCCAGCCAAGGCGATTACAAAGGCCGACGATTCTTCACTTGTAGCCGTCAGCCAAACTGTACGTATACAGAGAACTACAATGTTGTATTCGATGTGGATGAAGATTCTAACTAATATCTTGAGTTAAAATACTTTATCAGAGGGGTAAGACACGAAACAGGCAGATGTATATAGCTATTGAACTAGAGGCGAAATGTGATCTACTTCAAGCCGTTGATCTGCTTTGTGTTTAAAATTTATTCTGATTGTTGTTTTTAAAAGCAAACGAACCGTTTTGTGCAAATTTATCCTTGCACGCTACCCATTCACTCGTTATTATCCATCTCGTTCTGAAGCGTTAGCCACTTAGTAAAGCGGTTAGTTAAGTTTCAAAGCATTGCCCGCTTAGCTCAGTTGGTTAGAGTACTTGCATGACATGCAAGGTGTCACTGGTTCGAGTCCAGTAGCGGGCACCAAATTCGTTCTTTATGAACAAGCAAAAAAGCCCACCTAGTGTGGGCTTTTTTGTGCCTGTAACTCCGGTCCTACGATCGAAAGTATATAGAGACAAAGTGTGGCTATATAATAGTAAACGCGAACGTATGGCATTCTGCTGATTTGAAAAGAGCGGAGTGTTATAACTTCCCATTTATAAAACACGATCATATTGACGAGCCGCATTGATAGCGATGCACCCAATAAGTCCACCTGCTAGCATATACAACAGTGAGTTTCTTGATTGATTGCAGCTAGCCAAAAGTAAGCCTGCAACAGCGCCAAGACCTGCCGCTTGTAGCTGTTCGCTTGATGGCTTGCCATGTAGCACTGTAGAAGC
This sequence comes from Vibrio sp. QJM3NY_27, assembly GCF_057785955.1. Classification (NCBI taxonomy): domain Bacteria; kingdom Pseudomonadati; phylum Pseudomonadota; class Gammaproteobacteria; order Vibrionales; family Vibrionaceae; genus Vibrio; species Vibrio sp. QJM3NY_27. The sequence continues at coordinate 1,617,314 of NZ_CM173511.1, forward strand.
TAGATGTTCACAGTTGTTTGCTAACAACCCATATTTTTTAGCTTTCTTGATCAACAGCTCTGCTTGATAAAACAGTTCATTTTTCTGTTCTTCACTTAAATGGCTTAAGACTACTTTCACTGGTTTCCCATGTGCGTACTCTTCTAAGGTACAAATTTCTACATTTCCATCTGGAGAGTTGTGAAGCACTCGCCCTTTTCCTAGATAAATTCCAGCATGCTCCACGAGCAGCTTTGAACGATAAAGTAGATCACCAATACTAAGATTATTCTTCATAATTTTTCCTTTCTGATTTAAAGTATGTGTATTCAAAATTAACATTGAAATGCGTAAAACGTATATCAATTCATTTAACTTATGCCTATGCACTTAATTGATCAAGTGTTTTTTTGTTATTGGTGGTGAAAATGCAAGATAAAATGGTTTCATATTCATCTATTTTGGGCGTAGTCGTTGCGAATAAGCGAAAAGAGTTAGGCGTTGAGCAGAGCGTTTTGGCTGACATGATGGGGCTTTCACAAGCGAGTTATAGCCGTTTGGAGTCTGGAAAATCTACGTTTTCCGTTGATCAGATGTTCGAATGTGCGAAAGCTCTTGGTATAGCTCCAGAAGAACTATTCCACTCTGTTGTGAATACGGTGAACAACCTTCAAAAAAGTGAACAGGTAGCCGTTCAGTCTCAACCGAGAGGTAATACGACAAAGGCTAAATCTCAAGAGGGAAGCAATGTCGGTACTTTCATTGCGGGAGCCGCTTTAGGTGCATTGATAATTGGACTCGCTGGTAAGTCTAAATAAACGTAACGTATATCAATGTAACTGATTGTATATTCGGGTATATTGCCGAAACTAAAAGTCAAATGGTTAGGGTTTGTAGTGCTTCCAAGTTATCAAGAGTTAATGAAGCCAGTGTTAGAGGCTGCCAAAAATGAAGAAGTTAAGCTTAGCAACGTCATAGACTTGCTAGCTGAGCAATTCAATCTGTCTGAAGACGAGAGAACAGAGCTTCTTCCTAGTGGGCGACAAGCTGCATTTACCAACCGAGTTGGATGGGCCAAAACTTATTTAGCCAAAGCTGGGCTTTTGGATTCCGTAAGGCGTGGTCACTTCGTGATAACAGACTTGGGGAAAGAAGCCCTAAATAGTGGCGAAGAGATCAATAACCAATACCTTAAACGTTTTGATGACTTCAATGCGTTCACTAAACAAAAAAACTGTGATTCAGACAAAGTCGAAGATACAACTGTGTCTGATAATGATGCGACGCCAGATGAAGTGCTAAGAGCAGCTTACAAGCAGATTAACGATGCCTTAGCGTCAGATATTTTGTCGCGTACTCGTAAAGTATCTCCAGCCTTCTTTGAACAACTACTTATTGATCTGCTACTAGCAATGGGCTATGGCGGAAGCGATGAGGGAATGGCCCATACGCTTGGGAAGAGCGGTGATAACGGTGTTGATGGCGTAATCAATCAAGATCCACTTGGTGTTGATCAGGTCTACATCCAGGCTAAGCGTTATGCTGATGGCAATAACGTTGGGGCAGGTGAAATTCGAGACTTCTTTGGTGCGCTTAGTCTGAAGAAAGCACAAAAAGGCATTTTCATCACTACATCCGAATTTACTTCTTCAGCCATACAAACAGCTAAAGATTTGGGGATGCGCATAGTGCTTATTAATGGTAAAGAGTTGGCTAAGTTGATGTTGCGATACAACATTGGCAGCCGTGATGAAGATGTATTGCATTTGAAAAAAATTGACGAAGAGTTTTTCGAAAGTTAATCAATGAAACAAAGCTTGGGATTAGATTATGGATATTGACGGACTAAAACCGGAAACGCAGGCGCGCTTATCAATTGATGAGCAATTGAAGGCCTCAGGCTGGAAAATACAGACCTGGCCCAAGGTGAATCTTGGCGAAGGCTTGGGCGTAGCGGTCCGCGAGTATCCAATTGACAGTGGGAAAGGGCAATATACAGATAGTGCCGATTACTTGTTATTCGTTAACCGTCTCGCTGTTGGTGTTATCGAAGCTAAAAAAGACGAAACGATTCTTTCACAGGTGGAAGAGCAAACGCTTCGCTATGCCACTAGTAAAATCAAGTTCCGAAAAGAAGAAGCGCCTTTATCATTTCTATTTGAAGCAACAAGCCAAGTTATTCATTTTACTGATTTGAGAGATCCAGCCCCGAGAGCACGTGAACTTTTCCACTTTTTCAAACCAGAGACCCTACAGACGTGGTCCAAACAAGAAAACTCATTACGTTATAGTTTAAAAAACTGTATGCCGGAATTGGAGAAAGCGACTCTACGTGATTGTCAGGTAAATGCTATTACAGGGCTTGAGATATCGCTGTCTGAAAATAGACCACGTTCGCTGATACACATGGCAACAGGTGCAGGCAAAACCTTTACTGCTATTAATGCGGTCTACCGTTTACTTAATCATGGTGGTGCGAAACGTATACTCTTTCTGGTAGATACTCGAAACTTAGGTAAACAAGCACAGCAAGAGTTTCATGCATTTAAACCGCAAGGTAAACAAACCTTCTTCCATGAGAATCACATTGTTCAGCGCTTAAACAGCAGCACAATAGACGACGCGGCTGAAGTGTGTATTTGTACCATTCAACGCATGTACTCTATCTTGAGCGGCAAGCCTATTGATGAAAGTGCCGAAGATGTATCTTTACATGAAATTAAACAAAACCAACAACAGGGCAAGTTGGTTAAGTACAACTCAGCAGTACCTATCGAAACCTTTGACTTTATTATCGTCGATGAATGCCACCGCTCTATTTACAACTTATGGAAACAGGTACTTGATTACTTTGATGCTTTCACCATTGGTTTAACCGCCACACCAGACAAGCGTACTTTTGGTTTCTTTAATGAAAATATTGTTGCTGAATACAGCTATGAAGATTCGGTTCTCGATGGTGTGAACGTAGGCTACGACGTCTATGAGATAGAAACTGAAATTGGTAACAAAGGTGCTGAGCTAAAAGCTAAAGAGTGGCTCGATCACCGAGATAAACTTACCCGTAAAAAACGTTGGGCACAGGCCGAAGAAGATAGCAATTACACTAGCAAAGATCTCGACCGTTCGGTGGTCAACAAAAGTCAAATTCGCCAAGTAATAAAGGCGATGAAAAGGGCGGTTGAAACAGAGATATTTGCTAATCGTAAGGAAGTGCCAAAAACACTTATATTCGCTAAAACAGACAGTCATGCTGATGACATCATTCAGATTGTGCGTGAAGAATATGGTCAGGGCAACGAATTCTGCAAAAAGGTAACTTATAGCGCAAAAGATCCTGATGGTATTCTCAATGACTTTCGTAACGACTTTAACCCAAGGATCACGGTTACCGTTGATATGATTGCAACGGGGACCGATGTAAAGCCACTCGAAATCTTGCTCTTTATGCGAGACGTACGCAGCAAAGGCTATTACGAGCAAATGAAAGGTCGTGGTGTTCGTAGTCTAAGCTATGAGGACCTACATAACGTCAGCAAAAGCGCGACTACCGATAAGGACCGTTTTGTTCTCATTGATGCTGTTGGGGTAGAGAAATCCCTAAAAACAGAAAGCAGACCTCTAGAAAAAGTACCAAATCTGTCAATGAAAGACTTATTGCAAGGCGTGGCGATGGGGCATCGAGACGATGATACAATCCAAAGTTTAGCCAGCCGTTTAACGCGCTTATCTAAGCAGCTCGATAAGCGGGGGTTAGATAAAGTAGAAAAGCTAGCAGGTAAACCATTACCACAGCTAGCCAGAGAACTACTCACCGCGATTGACCCAGACGCTATCACTAAACAAGCATTGACCAATGCGAAAGAGGCTGGGATCACACGTAGTGAAGAAACTCTAACAGATAGTGAGCGTCAAACAGCCAAAGAACAACTTGTCGATCAAGCGTGCCAAAGTTTTGATAATCCAGAAACACGCGACGTAATTGAATCTGCTCGTCGTGACCGTGAACAGCTTATAGATCACATCAATCTAGATACTGTCACCTATTCTGGTTACAGCAGCCAAGCCGCGGATGATGCTGAAAAGGTTATTCAAACCTTTAAAGACTTTATTGAACAGTATAAAGATGATATCCAAGCTTTAAGTTTCTTCTACCAGCAACCTTATCAACGTAGGGGGTTAACATTCGCTATGTTAGATGAGTTGCACCAAGCGTTAAGTAAGCCACCGTTGTTGCTAACAACAGAAAAACTCTGGACTGCTTATGAGCGGCTTAATCAAAGTGACAGCAGCAATAAGAAGAAAACAGACACCAAACGCCAACTAACAGATATAATCTCGCTAATTAGGTTTGCTATTGGTTTAGATACAGAGTTGAAACCTTTTGCTGAACAGGTAGACGCCAAGTTTAAAAAATGGATCTTCCGCCACAATGCCCAACGCTCCACAGCATTTACCGAGCAGCAGACCCAGTGGCTGCGTTTGATCAAAGATCATATTTCCGCCAGTTGCTTTATTGAACGCGATGACTTTGACTACAGCCCGTTTTCCGATCACGGAGGTTTACAAAAAGCATGGGGACAATTTGTCGTTAACAATGCAAGCAAAAACGGCCAAGATAACGAATTAGATAGCCTATTGGCTGAAATGAATCAGGAATTAATTGCGTGAGTGAATTAGAAAATTATCCTTCTGGATGGGTACTGGCTAGGCTAGAAGAAGTCACGACGCCTGTAAATACTTTGAACCCAAGTGATACTCCTCAAAAAGAGATTTCATATTTAGATATTGGGTCAATAAACAATGAGTTGGGTCTTATAGAGCAACCTAAAGTACTCTTAGGTGTTGATGCTCCTTCAAGGGCACGCCAAGTTGTTATTCCTGGAGACACTATATACTCAACTGTTAGACCATATTTGCAAGCTATTGCGATGGTACCAACTAACTTGATGAATCCAATAGCTTCTACAGGCTTTTGTGTACTACGACCAAATGAAGGAATAAACAAGAATTTTTTGTTTTATTTTGTTCGTAGTGATCAGTTCTTACAAGAAATAGTCCCACTGCAAAGAGGTGTAAGTTACCCAGCAGTTCGTTCTAAAGATGTATTAAGTAGAGATATCCCGCTTCCACCATCCAATGAACAAAATCGAATAATAGACAAACTGGAAGAGTTATTTTCCGAACTTGATACTGGCGTCAAAGAACTCAAATCTGCACAAATAAAGCTCACTCAATATCGTCAATCGCTATTAAAAAGTGCAGTTGAAGGCTCGCTTACGCAGCAATGGCGCGAGACTAACAGCGGAAATTTACAGGAAACAGGTGCGCAATTATTAGATCGAATCCTTACCGAGCGGCGTGAGCTTTGGGAAAAGCAAAAACTAGCTGAGTTTAAAGCCAAAGATAAAAAGCCACCTAAAAATTGGCAGGCTAAATACCCTGAGCCGACAAGTCCGGAAGTCGAAGGTTTACCAGAGTTACCAGATGGCTGGGTGTGGGCGAGCTTAGGTCAGTGCTTTAGTGTAGAGGTAGGTGCTACTCCAAGTAGAAAGCAATTAAGCTATTGGGGAGGTGAGATTCCGTGGGCTAGCTCTGGGGAAGTGCAATTTGGGAGAGTTAAAGATACCAAAGAAAAAATTACTGAGGACGGCCTAAACAACAGTAGTACTCAAATTAACCCTAAAGGATCGGTGCTTTTAGGGATGATTGGAGAAGGAAAAACTCGCGGTCAATCAGCGATTTTGGATATTGATGCCGCAAATAACCAGAATTGTGCAGCACTCTGGGTACCTGAGTCTGGAATATCATCCGAATACGTATTCTATTGGTTATGGTCTCAGTATGAGAAAACACGGAGTGGAAGTAGTGGGAATAATCAACCTGCGTTAAATAAGTCGTTGGTGCAAAAAATGCCAATAGCAATTTCATCGTTAGAAGAAATGGCGTTTATAGGTAACTATTTATCAGAAGAATTTGAAAATGCGGATAAAAAATTATCTGATATATCTTTTGCTCTTAAGCAGTCAAATGCTCAGAGGAAAAATATCTTAAAGTCAGCATTTTTAGGACAATTGGTCCCACAAGATCCTACTGATGAACCTGCCTCTACACTACTCGAAAAAATAAAAACAGAACGTGAAGAGCTTGCAAAGATAGCCAAACCTAAACGAACAAAGAAAGTGCAAACTATGAAAAAAATCACTAGAGATAACATTGCTAAGTGGGTGAGTGACTATAAAAAAAGTAGTTTTACCTTTGGAGAATTACAAAAGGCTTTTCAAGGTGATTATGATCAGTTAAAAAATTGCATATTTGACATGTTGAGTGAAGATAAGCCGTTAATTAGCCAAGTATTTGATAAGGAAATTGATTCAATTAAATTCGTAAAGGAAGGCAAATGAAACTCGTTAGGCTGAAAATTATAGATGCTGATACCTGTGGTGGTTTACTTAACCACGTTACAATAAAATTTCGTAATGGTCTAATTGAAACGGATACTTTTTCACCATTATGTTTAATTGGCCCCAATGGCACAGGTAAATCTCAAGTCTTGCAAATTATTGCGGAAATATGTCAGTTAGCATTCGCAACCTTCTTACCAGAAGAAGAAAAGACAAAGGTGAATAATGGGTTAGAATTTGAGTTGGAGTATTATATTTCTTCTAGTAATACTACGTACAGTAGATTGTTGCTAGCAACAGAAAAAGTACGTAACAAAATAAATCTATCACTGAAATTGTTTAGTGATGGAGAATGGAAAGACGTTGAGCCTGAGCTGATTGAAAAATATTTACCTTCTATAGTTGTAGGTTATACGTCAGGTGATAATGAGACGTTAAGTAGACCCTTTTATGCTAGCCGTAGTAGATATGCAAGAGAAGTAGCTACAAGTGCAATGCCTAAAGGCGACAAAAACAAAGTCATCAAAGATTCGAAGCTAATGCTTATTGATTATGGGACTAGTCTGGAAGTATTGATAGCTAACCTGTTGCAAAATGACAATGAAGCAAGGAAGTATTTATTGGCGGAACCAAAGTTGAACGAACTACATTCATTCCGATGTATTGTTCAATTAAACCACCCTGGAGCACCCGGTAAAGGTGGGATCTTATTAACTAACGAATTACAGGAATCGATTGATAACCTGTCAAAATGTTGTACTTGCTCGAACTACGAAGCCAAGACAAAGACTTATACTTTTGATTTTCTTGTTCAAAATAACACCTATTTAGCTTTCAACCATTTTTGGGGAAAAGACGCTCTAAAGCTTTATTCTGATTTTCATAAGCTATCTATGCTCAATGACTTGATGATTAAGGGTAATGGAGTTTTTAAACAAGATCCTTATGAAAAAGGTTTTTCTTCTAGGTTAGTTGAGCCGGTCGATAGTGATAAAGTGTTTAAGTTTGAGAAAATAAAGTTCTTGTCCAGCAAGTCTAATACTCCTGTTGACTATGTATCACTGTCTGATGGTGAACATCAGTTGGCTCAACTATTAGGCACTCTTTGTATGGTTGATTACCCTAATGCGTTATTTTTAATGGATGAGCCTGAAAGTCACTTCAATCCAAAGTGGCGGGTGGAGTTCATATCAAAAATTATGAACCTTCCGACAACAAATAAAGAACAATGTACCAATGAAGGTAAACGCTCGTCAGGGGTTTTAGCATCACAACAAGAATGCCTAATTACAACGCATTCACCGTTTGTTCCTTCAGATATGCAAAGCGACAATGTTTTAATATTTAAAAAAGATTCTACAACTGGAAAAATAGAATCCCGAAACCCTAATATTCAAACGTACGGGAGTACGTTTGATACAATCCTTGAAGAATGTTTCAGTATTTCACCTCCAATGTCTGACTTACCAAAAAGTGAAATTGAGCACTTATTGAAATCGGATGATCTTGAAATGATACAGCAGGGGATTTCTCGGTTGGGTGATTCTGTGGAGCGTATGTATCTTGCAGATAGAATAAGATTGTTAAAAGCGAAGGAAAGCCAGTAACATGTTAAGAAGCTACCCCATTGCTGCTACTGAAGATAACTGGTTACACGGTGCTATTGTTGGAATAATCCGAGACATTCATGGCAAATTAAATGCAGGGCAAAATATAGCAAACACTCAGGCTGTTTGGCGGGACTTGGTTTCCGCACAGTTAGCAGGGCAGAACAAAGATAAGTTAATTGGGTCATCTGGAGTGAAAAATCGTCTGTTTGCATTTAAAGATGTATATGCCAACCTTGTTTCGCCTGACCGTGATGTGGTTTTGGCCACGCTTGTAAGTCAGAATGAAATTGCTAACCTACTAAACCGAACACTACAAACTCGAGTGTTAAACCAAACCCACCCTCTAATTCATGAAAAAGCTAAAGATTTATTTGTGTTTTGTTTTGGAAAACTGACTGATTTTAATGTCAGGGCTGATCAATATCTCACTATATTTAGTAGTTTATCAGATAAAATCTGTCCGTTTTGTGGGATAGAAAGAGTGATGAATCCAGAAGAGACAGCTCAAGACCAAGACCATTATCTAGCAAAAAGTATTTATCCATTTTGCGCGGCTAATTTAAGAAATCTAGTTCCCATGTGTCGTTGTTGTAATCGTGATTACAAAAAAGACAAAGACGTTATTCAAAATGGTTTAAGAAGAGCCTTTGATCCTTACAACTGTACCGCACCTGAAATTACTTTAAATCAAACAACAATTGTTGAAGATAGCTTTCCTATTAAATTTGATTGGAATATTGATTTTCTTACTAACGTCGAAGAAGCTGAAACTTGGGATTCTGTGTTTGATATTCGCATTCGTTATAAGCGAGATATATTAAATGTGTACTTTGACAAATGGTTATGGGGCTTTTCAGAAAAATGCCGTAAGGATAGGCAGCGTGGCTATTTGGAGAGCGCCCTAACCCCGGAGCAAATTGGACAACAACTAGCTTATTATCAAGAAGATAAAGACGATAATCCTAGTATTGGCCTTGCAGGCTTTCTTGAGCCTTTAGTCTTCAGCTTCTTGCTGAGAGAATATAATGAAAATAACCCTAGAATAGTAAGCTTGATAAGAATAGCAGTTCTAGGGCAACAAGAGATTCAAGATATTGAGGCTGCTTAACGAGCAATTTCCAGAGCAATAGTTTTAGCTCATACTGTGTGTAAAATTGAGCTAGAGCTCTTTTTTAAGCGCCTGAACAGAGTAAAAGAGACAATTAACTCTGCACAAAATAGGTATAATCTCATCTTTAGGCTGTAGTGAACCAAAATGCAGTCAATCAGGTTTGGATGGTAAAAATGAATGCACCAGCATTAGTACAAAAAGTTTGGAATTACTGTCATACATTGCGTGATGACGGCGTAGGTTATGGTGACTACTTAGAGCAGCTTACATACCTACTGTTTTTAAAAATGGCGCATGAGTATGCCCAGCCCCCCTATTCAAGGGATACCAAAGTTCCCACAGAGTTCAACTGGGAAACGTTGCAGGGGTTAAAAGGCGAGAAGCTAGAAGAACAGTACCGTAAGGTGTTAAAAAACTTAGCAAAAGAAAGTGGTATGATTGGTGCTATTTTCTACAAGTCTGAAAATAAGATACCTGATCCTGCTAAGTTTGCCCGTATTGTTAAAATGATTAACGATGAAAACTGGATAAGCTTAGATTCAGACGCTAAGGGTGATTTGTACGAGGGGCTATTGCAGAAAAATGCGGAAGATACAAAAAGTGGCGCAGGCCAGTACTTTACGCCTCGTGCATTGATTGATGCAATGTTGGCTTGTGTTCGTCCAGAGCCTAAGAAAACTATCTCCGACCCAGCTTGTGGTACAGGTGGATTCTTCCTAACGGCTAGTGATTGGATCACCTATGGCGACGAACAGTGGATTGAAAAGGGAATGAGCCATTGGAATCCATCAAAGCATGACGAAAGTACCATAGCAAAATCAAAGTTAAACAAAGACCAAGTGAAGTTTTTGCGTGACAAAACCTTCCGTGGTAATGAGATTGTTCCATCTACTCGCCGCATGTGTCTTATGAACTTGTTCCTTCACAATATCGGTAGTATTGATGGTGAGCCAGAAGTAGAGCGAGCTGATGCATTGCTGACGCCTATTAAAGGGGAAGATAAGGTTGACTATGTACTAGCCAATCCTCCTTTTGGTAAGAAAAGCAGTATGACCATCACTAATGCTGAAGGTGGTGAAGATAAGGATGCTCTAACCTACGAGCGTCAGGACTTCTGGGCTACAACCACCAACAAACAATTAAACTTCTTACAGCATATAGTTTCAAGCTTGAAGGATACCGGTAAAGCTGCAGTAGTCCTGCCTGATAACGTGTTATTCGAAGGTGGGGCAGGTGAGCGTATACGCCGTAAGTGGCTAAACAACTGCGATGTACATACGATTCTACGATTACCAACAGGTATCTTCTATGCCCATGGTGTTAAAGCAAACGTAGTGTTTTTTGATAATGCTTCTCGTGATGAAAAAGTCCATACCAAAGGTATTTGGTTTTATGACTTAAGAACTAATAAACATTTCACACTCAAACAACGCCCAATGATGTTGAGCGACCTAAAAGACTTTATTCAGTGTTATAACCCTGATAATCGTCATGAACGTCAAGAGACAGAGCGATTCAAATACTACGCGTACGATGAACTAATCAATCGTGATAAAGCTAGTTTAGATGTTTTTTGGCTTAAAGATGATAGCCTAGACAACTTAGATAACTTGCCAGCGCCTGATATTTTGCAGCAAGAGATTATAGATCACCTAGAGGCTGCGTTGGCTGCCTTTAAAGATGTTGCAGCTGGATTACCAGTTTCAGCTTCTGAATAAACTTAGTGCTGAGTATAAATGTAGGCAATTATTCCTTGCCTACATTTAATCACTAGCAGTATATTGGACAGGTTTGCAAGAATCTGAACAATTTTCTGATGAACACTTGAAATGTACTACCATCCTTTTAATTATTAATTTCCAAGTAAACTTTAAATTCACTTGGTACAACCGTTAATTTCCTATCATTATCGAAGTCTATTTTTTCAATGATATAGATTTTGTCTTCTGCATCTACAAGAAAGATTTGATAGTCACTTTTATTTTTAATGGCGACGTGGTGCTCATTTTCTGAGAGGTAAAACATACCGTTGGTAAAGCGCTTAACTTCGACAAGTTTTTTTGACATTCCTTGGTCGGGTGAATAACTAATATCGTACCCAAATGTATCACTTCTTAATGAACTGTGATCCACATATTTCTCTCCATACTTAGCGAGTAAAGAGTGATAAACAATTTCTTCTGCTGTTTGCCCTGAAAGGCGCTTACTCTTCTCTCTAGCGGAAGAAAACTTTTTCCCTACTCCTTTGCTTCCCTTTTTAATAACTTTATTAATAGCTGAAGTAACAGAAGGCTTATCCGGAATTGTAGATATTTTAATGTCGTCACGATAAGCTCCCTCGATTGACTCCTGCTCAATAGACGCATCTATATAACTGGTTATTGTGTCCAGGTAGCAATCAAAATAAAGTAAGCTACTAATATTATTTGGAAGCTCAGAGTGATTAATTTTTAACGTAGTTATATTTTTTTGAAAGCATTTATCTGGATCGTTTATTCTAGTTTCATTAATAGGGTGTAACGTTATAGAAAAATCATTATCCACTTTGTTTCTAACCAGTGCCGAGTGTGTAACATCGATTAGCTCTGTATTTTCGTTAGCAATGTCTTGGGCCCAGTTTTCTAATTGATCATATTTGTGAAGCTTATTTAAAAATAATTTGGCTTTTTCTATATCTTTGTTTTCAGATATTTGTTCCCATAAAATATATTTGAATTCTTTGAATGAAATTTTAATAGAAGTAGTGAGTTTTTGATAATGCCAGTCAGCTAGTAATAATTTGTAACCAGAGTGAATGTTGAATTCTTGTACATTAAATTTTAGAAAATGAAATAAACTAACTATTTTATCCATTGATTCAAGACTGAAATTATCATAATCAATATCTAGGATAGTGTTCTTTTTAATGGCTAATTTTTCTTCTATAAGAGATGCATTTGATCTGGTTAAGTCAAATGTTGGGGAGATATTTTTACTTTTGAATATGGAGTTCCAAAAAGAGAAGAATCGATCAGAAATACCTAAATATTTTCTTGCCTCTTCTAAGACCTCAGAGCCCATTTCATTGCGGAGGTGGTGTTCAATATCCTGTTCGTCATCCCTCAAAATATTTCTGAAGTCATTTTTATGCTCATTAACCTTGAAAATTGAGCAGATGATTTCAGCGAAGGTATCTCCAAAGTTTGAATCACGCCTAATATTATCAATTGTTCGGCTTTTATTTACTTTAATGAAATAATTGTTTTTATCTTGTATGTAATCACTATCATTTAGTGATATTCGATTACCTTCACAGGTGCAAGAAATATCACTACATAAAACAAAGTTTACATTAGAGATCCACTTTGACTCTGTAGATTTTTGTGTCGCTTGTAAGTTATCAAATCTGTAAGAGAGTAAATATGGTTTTAGCCTTTGCATTTTCAGTTCAAATTCACTCGAAAGCGCGTCAACTACTTTATATTCCTCAATTTGTACTTCAATATCGTTTAAGTTTTTTACGCCAAAACATGCTGGGACTTGTTTACCACCAGAACGTTTAGGAAAGTTTAACAGTGGTTTATCTCTAATTACCTTTGAAGGTAACTTAATATTGTCACTGTAGTAAATATCAGCTTGGTTGAAATACTTTTCTTGTGTCTTTGTCTTTGCGAACAGCATGATGCTCGAATTGATAGGTTTACCATGTATTTTGAAGTGGTTTAGTACTAGCTTGTATATTTTCTGTGTATCAGTGCCATTCGGGCGAGTTGTAGGTAAATTCTGTAAAACGTTTGAAATATGATCAATCGAGAGTTTATTAAAGCTATCTTTTGCGCCTAACTTTAATAAAATTGAATCGATGTCTGGTTTGGTATAGCCATATTGAGATAAAAACTCATAATCAAACGTAGAACTATTAAATAATTCTGAAATTTTCTCATCTGAAATCCAGTAGTTATTAAATAAGCCAGATTGGTGAAATTGATGGAGTAAATACGGAGTTATATTAGGAAGGGCGTGCTTATAACTTCCATATTCATCTCCTTTTGTTTCAAATTTAACGGTATCGTTATCATTTCCTTGGATTCTATTTCTAATGATAAAGTCTTTTAATATCCAAAGTATGATTAACTCCGGTTTACATTTGTCAATGATGGAGTTAAATATGGATTGGTCAATTCCTAATGCTAGAATTTTTAGTGCATCGTCTCTTATATCAACGTGATTATTTATTTTTAAATGTTCGCTGTATGAGTTATCGGTAGTTACCCACTGATAAGAAACATATGAGTTCACTCCTAACCATTTAAAAAACTCTTCTTGTATATTGATATCTTCAGTACTTAATTCAAATAAATCACTTGAAGCTAGGAGGTCATCAGCGCTATATACACCGGAGAATATTAGCTCAACATTAACACCTGTAGGGAAGTTACTGCTTAGGTGTAGATCGGTCGATTTTTTAAGCTTGCCATTTTTATTTATCAAATTGACTTGTACATTACCTATTCTTTTGGGGCGATTTGTCCCTAATTGCTGATAAATTAAAAAAAGGCAAAGAGTCATCTCTGCTATATATGCATTATTTTGAACATTATTTGAGTTTATTATTTTATTTGTACTGCTAACTATCTTTGATAACAGCTCTGCTGGCTCATAACTACGTATACTAGTTACTACCTTTAATTTTCTCTGTAAGTCACGGTACCTTTCGGTTCGGACAATATTTAATACATCAATTAACTTTTCACATAAGTTTTGATTAATAAACTCTATTTTAACAAAAGAAGGGAAAATAATATCATCAATGTTTGAGGTTATAGGTGTAAATACCTCTTCTTCGGTTGCATTTATTAGTTTACCTTCTGTATTGATTAACAGATTGTAGTTGTCGTATCCATCATTCAACTTGATAATTTCATTTATATAATTTACACGATGCTCAATAGGGTATTCCACTAAGTACTCTGAATACAGATTAACTCTGTCTCTATATCCTTCTGTATCAGTTAACGAGCATTTCTCTACAGCATCAGTTATTTTTTCATCTAGTGGGATTAAAACTTCTGGAAAGAACACTTCACCATTGGTATCTATTAGTAACTCTGAAAAATGGTTAGTTCCCATGTAGATATAATCACCATGTTTTCTGTAGGAGCCATCGATACATGGGTAAATGTCTAGCTCTAACTTAGCTTCCGATATTTTTGTATAAAATTCCAAGCCTTCTAATACAGTGTTTATTGAGTTATAACTTAATACTTTAAATGGTACCCAGCTTACTTCTTTTTCTGACGCATCTTTAGCTACTTGTATAATCAATTTTACTAGCTGTTTTAATACATAACGGTTTTTATCAGTATCATTTAGTTGGTTTCGAGAGCTATCAAGGTCAAAGGTACCATGAATTATAAATGGGAAATCAAGTTCAATTTTGGTAGGAAAGAATGAGAATAAAGTTTTACTTTCAAATGTAAGGGGTCTATTGGGCAACGCAATTTTTAGGTTATAATGCTGCTTTTCGGATTTAGTACTATCTTGATATTTATCTGGAAAAGAAATTTTTCCCGAATCAAATATTTTCCAACTATCACCAGATATTTCGTAGTGGTTGTTATTTTTCTCCAGAATGAATTCAGTAATTTCTCCATTAATAGTTAATTTCAATTTTTTTAAATTATTTAGAAAAAGCAAAACTTCTTTGCTTAATGAACTTAGTTGTTCGTATATGTTTTTTTCTTCGTTTTTTTTATAGTTAATGATGATCTGTGTCACCCAGTTAGACTCTGGCGCGTCACGATATTCAGGAACTGAAAGAACTGCCCATGGTGCTTCACTCCCAGAGAGTCCTTGCCTGCCTCTTAATTCAAACTTTTCTTCATCTGTAAAGTGTTCTTCGAATAGCTTTGATGCGTATTTCTTAGAGAACGTAACATCTAATGAGTTACTCCTTACTGTAACTGATTCAGACCAGTTTATTATCGACCTAAATCCGAGTCCTTTATTTCCGATAAACCTTTCTTTTGTTTTTGAGCTTAAATTTGAAAGCATTAACGATTCGTAGCCCGACTTGCTAAAACCATGTGGGCCACTATTTGAAATTATTAACCGCTGTGAAATAGAGTCAAACTCTAAAGAAACGGTATCAGAAAGTTCATCATCCGCATTTTGAATTAACTCTAGTAATTGTCGCCCGTTATAGTCCCTTACTTGCTGGTTTTCTTGATTATAATCAGAAATCATCCGGCTAGGCGTCATTTTATAAAGATGAATCTGTTCATCAATTTTTTTTTGTAAAAATGCTTTCAAATTTTCATCTCTTCATCAAAATTTAGGTGTCACTTTATAAATACTAACATATCATCAATGGGTTAAGCGATTGTTTGTATGATGTTAACGGGAAATATTGATGTTACTAGAGTCGTATTAAGAGTGCTTGGCTCGGTTCTCGCCAATATGTAGTTATTGAGTAGATTTTAAGCACTTTATAAAGACGTTGCTGATCAAATCAGATTCATAGCACATCTAAGCTAGTCTGTATCTCAATCAATTTCTAACAGGCATACCTAGCCCGATAATTTTGTTAATGGCCTTAACATTAGCCAACGCTTCATCGACTCGGCATTATAACTCCTCAAATTCAACATCCCACTAGTTAACCCTTTGTATCGAGACATTGCTATTTCGGATATTGAGTGATAGTGATAGTCAGAATTTACTTTCCATTGAGCTAATTAATTTACTTAGTCGAAGCTAAACACATAGTCACTTTTAACCTAAGTAACACTAGAGGTAACACCTTAAAGATCTACTATATAATCTATCCTTTTTAATCAACTGGATAGATTATATAGTAGAGTCCAGTAGTGGCACCAAATTCGTTCTTTATGAACAAGCAAAAAAGCCCACCTAGCGTGGGCTTTTTTGTGCCTGTAATTCCTATCTTTATTAAATGTTCAATTTTTCCATGATGAACGATTCTAAGAATTAAGCTTACGACCTCTAATTGTTATTTTGCCATTGTTGCCGTTAATCAAGCGAAAGCGGGCGATCTTCATCACAATTACTAATACTTATCTAATGCTAAATCGTCATATGCAACCAAACCAGATATTATCGAGTGAGATTGATATACGAGTTGACTTATGTCGGTAAACACTTCTTATTACAACGAAAACGCGGTCCAGCTTGCAAAGCAATATGATTCTTTGGAATTTGAAAATGTCCACCGTGCGTGGCATGTGTATTGGCCTTGCGGTGTTACAAGGATACTTGATGTCGGTGCTGGCTCAGGCCGAGATACGAGGTGGTTTGTTGAACAAGGTTGCTCAGTGGTAGCCGTTGAACCAGCAAGCGAACTTCGACAGTTAGGGATCTTAAACTCCTCGACTCAAGTTCAGTGGTTAGACGACGCTCTGCCTGCTTTAAGCAAAGTCAGAAAACTGTGTATTCAGTACGATTTGATTTTACTTTCAGCGGTATGGATGCATTTAAATTTGTCGGTTCGAAAAGAGTCGATTGCTGTATTGTCTGAACTCCTTTCCGAGAATGGAAGACTAGTGATCACATTGCGTCATGGAGGTTTTAATGATGGCCGCAGCGCTTACCGTGTTTCAGTCGAACAATTAGAAAGGTTAAGTGAAGCTGTAGGGCTGATAGTCTGTCACGTTGCCGAAGACACTGACTCATTGAAGAGAACCGATATATCTTGGGAAACTGTAGTGTTAGAACATGCAAGATCTAACAAAAGCAAGGGTCGATAATGGCATTAGAGTACTACTTAGATCGTTTTCAAAATCTAAAAATGAACAATGCTGGTGGCAAAAAAAGTCCTCATAAAGTCTGTATGTTGTTGGCTGTTATGGATCTAATTCAAGCCGGGCATATTTCGACCAATAAGATCTGCCTTAACCAAGCCCTTAAAGAACGGTTTACTCATCACTTTGACAACCTAACTCAGGGGGCTGACAAAAATACCCCAGAAACCCCTTTCTTCCATTTGAGAAGTGAAGGCTTTTGGCACCTTTTCTTCAATGACGGTTATGACAATACATCAACCAGTCGTTATTCAGTAAAGGCGGTCTCGCACGCATATATTGACGATGAGCTATTTAGCTACATGAAAAGCTATATCGTTTCTAACGAACTAAAAGGTGCTTTAGTTTCTAATCTATCTGATCTAGCGACGTTATATCATCAGTGGTTGATTGATATTGGTAAATCTGGAAAAACCGCGAAGAACTACCTTGGAGCCATAAGAGGCTCGATATCTAATTGGTTGATGGATGTTGGCGAGCTTGAAGCACCGCTTACTGATATCAATTCGTATCGTGAGTTTGTTCGTTATGAAGAAAAAGCTAAAAAATTGGAACAGTTTCAAATTCGTGATTCTAGGGGGAATGGGATGTACAGCGCTGCTTTGTCTCATTACCACAAGTTTTTAGCTGACTTATCTCAAGTTGATGTGAATGCAGATATTAAACAAGTTATGACTGATAACACTCTGTCTGAGACTGAAAAGACTATTTTGGTCAATACAAGGGTAGGGCAGGGTCACTTTAGATCAAAACTAATTCAGATGTGGGGTGGTTGCGCTATTACGGGGTATCGAAATACACAGCTGTTAATGGCTTCACACATTAAACCTTGGCGAGACTCTAGCAACGAAGAACGACTAGATAGATTTAATGGTTTACTGCTTCTTGCCAACCTAGATAAAGCGTTTGATCTAGGTTTTATCTCCTTTGATGATCACGGAAAGGTAATCATTTCAAGCTACTTGGAGTCTCCGGATGTGATCGGTTTAAAGGAAGATATGGCATTTAGAATCATGCCGGATCACAGACCATACCTTCGTTATCATCGAGGCGAGTTATTTAAGGGGCGATAATTGATTGCCTCAGGTTTACCATTGGCTTAGAAGACCAAGTATGGCCTTAGTTCCTCAATGTTTTTTAAGATGATCTGTTGCCCCTTTGGGTTTGAATCTAACACATTGATATCGATATTATATGCGTCTATAACGTAACGAGCTAAAGCGGCATTAGTGTTTATCTGTAGAGAATGGTTTTCCATACCATAATCATTGGCAACAACTGCTGCTTGAGCACTAGTTAATCGAGGATCTGGTTTTAATTCAATAGAAAGCTTAGTACTCCAACGTATATCATTTGATTTTTCATAAGCTGCTTTACCATTTAAGTCAGGAATACCCCTAATTCGACTCAGTACAAAATCGCGATAGTCAGCAGAGTGCTCGCAATAAGCTCGAACATGCCAGCGTAGAGGGGTGCAAACCAGAGTATGGGGCGATATTATCCTATCTACTTCTTCACCATTTGTTAGTGATGTGTAGCTTATATCGACACGTTTTTTTTCTCTGATTGCCTGAGCTAATGGTCGTAAAATTTCAGGTGCGATGTTACGCGTCACCGGACGGACCATTGTTGTATTTTCAAAGCCCATATCAAGACCATCAAAAGTAACTGCCATATCTTCAGTGCGTGATAAAACATGTAAGTATTCGTCAGCATGACCACGTGTAAGCTTTGGGCTAAAGAAATTGCTGGGCTTATAACCCTTTAGCTGTTTGTCGTATATAAGGTTGCTAGGAGCAATATCGGCTAGATAAGTTTTTATGTCTTTTGAAGCTTGTTGTCTTCCGATGCCAAAATTTTGAATAAGATGACTCGTATTCAATCGACCTTCCCACAACGCAATAATCTCAATCATGCGATAACGAGATAGTAAATCCCACCTAATTGGCCATTTACTCATCGAGCACCTCCTGCCTAGTTATGCTACGTGTATATGTATTCAGTATTTACCCGTAGCTAGTGACGTCATATTATTTTTAGAGCAAATAGTAGTCAACAGGTACGGGGGATAACTTCGCCAATATATCGACCTGGTTCGCAATACTCTTTATTGTTTTGTGGAATATTTGACATTATCTACATGATTAAACTGGATTTACTTAAATGAAACTTAATCAATATCTCAATAAAATTTCACAGGGAGGCTCGATAAACCTCGTTCGTTTTATCGAATGCTTACCATATTCTGATGTGAATGAGTGGCGTAAAACCTATAGCGCGACACGTGTTCGCGGTGGCTATAAGTTGGTAATTGTTAATGAAGATCGGCATAACGCACTTTATGAGGAAGTTCCAAGCGATAGAGTTAGTGCGTCTAACATGGGGAGATCTCATGACTTTCCAAGTAATTTTTCCCATATCTTAGTTTTAAATCATCTGATTAAATCTCAGGTTCCTTTTGTTGTTGTCTCTGATGTTAATGGGTTCAAAACGGAAGGAAAGCTTATTGGGAAAAGGGCTGTTCTTATAGAAAATATCGAGAATTTCTATCGTTACCAAGAATTTTTAGAATTTATCGGACACTCTGGCTTAGCTGATAATTGTGACATTATTTTTGGTTCTGGTAATCAAATATGTCATCACATGAATCGAAAGTTCCTTTCCTGTTATGAGGTGCTTTATTGTGCTCAAGATGTCGAACTCGGTGGTTTAACAATATACAAAACTCTCAAATCCTCGCTTCCCCAATGCGATTGGTTAGCGCCAGATAATTGGGACATCTTCAGAAACAAATTTAAGTTAAAGCCAAAACATAATACTCACCTTGTTAAAGCAATACAGCTCGCTCGTGAGCTTCAATTGAATACTGAAGCAGATCTCATGAACCAAACTCGCGCTTTCTTAGAGCAAGAAGCTCTGTTACCAGAATTATCACAGGACTAACTCATGTTTAATAATGCAATCGATAACCTTTTGATAAGCATATCTCGTCTTGTAACCGTAGATTCCGCGGGGGTTGCTATCGCCGAAATTGACTTGCGAGAAGGAGGGATACTCATTGGCGGCGGGAATATTGGTAAAACCTCAATCCTCAATGCAATAAGGTTATTTCTATTACCTGAAGAAAACTTCAAAGACTCAGCCCGAAAGTTTGGTTTTTCAGATAAAGAGGGCAAGTTTTACACTAACGATGAGAGCTTCGAGCATTATTTTCCAAGTAGTACGAGCTTTCTGATTTTGGAGTGTAATAACTACTTAGGCGGTCCCTTACCTCATTGTCAGATTCTCTATCGAGGAAACTCAGATAAACTGGATTACCGCAGAATGTTTACCGCTTTACGCTATGAACAAATTCGTCACCTATTTTGGGACTCAAGTGTTGGAGAGGATGGAATCGGTGGGCGAGTAGAAGATCTGAGTGTCAGCAAAATTCAATCCTTCCTCAAACGAGAGGATAAGCATTATAAGACTCTTATGCGCTCAGCAGCGATTAAAGAGGTGATTTATGCGAACCGGTTGTTAGACATTGATGCAATGCGCTATTGCCTATTCCCACTGAGTACGACGAATGATACTGATGTAGATGCCTTTCGAGCATTAGTTCGTTTGTTGTTTGATATGAAAACGGGCTCCGATACCGTCCGTTTAGCAGTCGCTAATATTATTGAGTCACAGAAAAAAGAGCGTAAAGATGAGCTTAACTTTGATATTGATGCCTTTATTGGGCATAACGAGTCACTGGCACGTAGAGAAGAGCTGCTCAAAAGCATAGAAAGTTTAAGGCCTGATTTTGAAGTCCTTTCAGATAGCCACCAAGAACTAACGAAAAATAGAAATGCTGACGATGAGTTAATGCAGTACGCCATGATGACGCAAAATCGTATTGGTAAAGAAAGTAAAGAACTTGCGTTGGAAGAAGCTCAGTTGAGCCTGATGGAAGGTAAAGTGCGTTCAGCTAACAAAAATTGTGGCGATATAACCAATGAACAGAAAAGTTTAGAGGGCGAGGGAAAGGTTCTACTTCGTCAGCAGGCAAAGTTAGATGGTTTAGTGAATAAAACTCAGCTAGTAGTGAATCAATACGATGAGTCAGAATCCCTCGAAATGATTGTATCAGGTCATAGAGAGCACTTAGCTGGCAAAGAAAAAGAGCTGGAACTTAAACAGAGTGCTGAGCAACGACAGATTGAACTACAAGATCTTAATCAAGAGATAACAAAGTTTGAAGTGATGGAACGTAGCTACCAAGCTTCAGTGAGTAAGCAGGAATTTAAGCTATTTAAGCAGTTATCAGAATCTACCTGGTTGAAACTCGCTGCAATGAATTCTGTTGTAGCAGAGGCAAACCCAGAGCGTGAGCTGACCTCTTCAGAGCGACAAGCAATAGAATCTTTTGCTGAGTTAGTAGAAATTGATGAGCATGGTTATGACCTATTCGGTGTAAAGCTGGAAGCGACTTCTGTAGATAATCGAGAATCAGATCAAATCAGGCTGGATAAAGTCCGATTAGAGCTTGATAAAAATCGAAGACGTGCAGCAGAAATTAGTGCGATGGATAATGAAAGCCGATTTGAGCGAATTAAAGCCATCACAGCGCTTGAAACCGAAATTAAGCGAACTAAGGTGGAAATCGAATTGCTACTGGCTTTTAGCAACAACGCACAGCAGCTTCATAGTGTAAATGAAGAACTTGAGCAAATAGAAAACAAAGCACAGAACTTTAAACGTCAACTTGAAAGTCAGAAATTAGTACTAGCTCAAGATAAGAAAGCATTTGAAATGCAAAAGACTAAAGTAGGCCAGATGAATTCAGACCTAGCGAAACTAGGTAGCTATCAAATTCGAGTTAAGGCAGAGCTTGAAGCTCATACTTTACCGACCACTGATTTCTCAGTATTACCCGATAATGAATTAGAGCTCAATCAAGAAAACTTGATAGCCCGGATTAAAAATATACAAAATAAACGACAAGCTAAAATTGATATTGTTGAAAGAGTCCAAAGCTTTGTGCGAAATCAAGTGCTTGAGAACGATGATAAACTAATGAGTTCTCACATAGACGACGAGTTGCTAGAGCATGCATTCCAACAGCTCAAGTCTCGCTATCAAGGGTTGGATGAAGAGTTTGATATTCTACGGAAAAACTTTGTTGAGCATAAGCATTCCGTTCACGCCATTATTAATGAGTTAAAGAACAATCGAGAAATGGTCCTACTGTTTGAACAGAGTATTAATCGCGCCTTTGAGGGGGTGACGATTAATGATTTAGCGGAAGTCGAGGCAAAGATTAAGGTCGAAGCAAGATTTAGTGATTTAGTGGGTGAAATAGAGCACTTAGATACCCATTCGGATCAAAAAGCTTCGAATCAATTTATTGAACGCCTTAAAGCCTTTAGTAAGAAATTTTTCCCGGATGGAAAGGCAGCTTTATTAACGATGGAGCAGATTGTATCTGGTATAGCTTATCGAGTGAAAAAGCAGGGACAAACAGGTTGGGAGAGCAAATCACAATCCACTTCGACCCTTATGCTCATCAACATCAAACTTGTTGAGATTCTACTTGGAAGGTTGAGAAATAGCGCTTGTACGACTCAGTTTCCTTTGATTATTGATGAAGGTGCTTCTGTTGATAGCTCTCAGTTTGATTGGCTGTTGCCTAATATGAAGAAAGCTGGTTTTAGGGTATTGAGCGCTTCTACTAATTCAGCGTCCAGTGAAATAATTTTTAAATTCGGGCAGCACTTCCGGTTAGACGCTATGCGAACCGCAACGCCTTACAGTTCAGCACGGACCATTGCATTTACTGGTATGCCCGATAGTTTTGTTACCCAAGGTAGTGTATTGGATAGAGAGCAGCTTGATATGTTTGGAGATGCTGATGAGTGAGCAACGGCTTCTAACGATTCCGACTTTTTCCATCATGCTTGAGCATCACACAATCATGCGTGACATCATCCGAGAAATGGATGAAACGAGTGAGCCTTATATACGTGAAGCGACGTTTATTGCTCGGTTACATCGTTATATTCAAGGACAAAGTAGAGATAAACAGAAACAGTTACGGACAGCTTTTTCGACCGAGAACTTACTTGCTTCGCATATTTTGGTTGATAAAGATGAATTTGGTGGTGAAAGCCGGCTAATCTTTGAACGTTCCGTTATTGGTGTATTTAGGCTATTTGATCGCAGTCTGTTTCAAGACTTAACCGACGTGGCATTAAAAATCCAACTCGGCGGGATACGTTTGCTACTGACTAAACTTCAAGCAAGTACATTACTGTTTTGCGATGAGAACCTGGATTTTAAAGAGCTGATAGACCAGCTCTTTCACAGCCTAAGTGAATTGCTAAATAGTATCCGCTTGAACTTAGTTAAAATGCAGATGATTAACCAAGAGCTGAGTGAAGCGAGTGAACTAGCAGCAAAATCAGATAGCCCACAAGTCTTCTCTGTGTTGCAGCGAGAATCCATTGAAAAGATATCGCTTCTTTTATCACGGCATATTTTACCGACTCGGCAGTTTCTTGATGAAAAAAGCCGCCTGAAAGATGGCCCCAACTTATTTGAGTGCTTGCAAAGCTTGCGCAGTCTGTTTGAACACCATCAAGATCATCAACGTTCTACTGCGATGCTAAGGTACGAAGTAAGCTTTAACAGTTTTCACAAACAGATCAGTAAAGTGTCTCAATCGGTAGACCAGTTTTTGGCCCGATCCAAGAAGCGTCTTCAACAGTTTAATGCCATTGAAACGGCATTTGGTGATTTAGTCAAAGAGCTAGATGCAACAAAGCACAACCTAAAGCGCAGCCAGATTGATGGACAATTTGCCCGTGATAACGGGGCATTTATGGGCTTAATGCAGCAAGCAAGACCCAAAGTTCTTCGAATCAGTAGTTCAGAAGCCTACCTCAACAACGTAGTGAGTGATATAGATGCGCGAGTCGCGGATAAAGGTCTGCTAGAGCAGAACCGTTATGTGGAGTTAGTTAGTATTAAAGATGATTCTACTGAGCGAAGGCTCGCTCGCGCAGAGCAGATCTTGGAATTGGTGAAACAGATGAAAATGTCGGAATATCAAAACCTTACACTTTCACTGCATCGGCGTCTAAAAGGTCAACTGGTTGACTATCATTTTGTTGATCTGTTGGAAGGGCTCAATTTCCTATTACGCAGTGACGCGATGCTTGATGGACACATACTTAAAATGACTAATTACCGTCAACGTATCGCCCAAAGCGACACTATTTATCTATACCGTAAAATTCGAACAGAGCGAGTACCTCAACAATGACTCCATTTTCTCAAATCAACATGATTAAAAGCCAACAGATATACGCTACTTTCGTCAGTGGTAAAGTGATCACCAAGCAGGGTTATGACCTTTACCAGCAAAGTTTTATAGAAAGCGTTCTCTATACTGAGCTATACAATAACCTTGACCACTTTACGCAGCTTTATCTGCATATTGGCTTCACTCTTAATTTCAATGTAGAAGGGGAGTTTTTCTATATCAGCCGTAGTGAAGCAGAAGAAGACGCAGACACTAATGCCACCAAAATTCAGGCAATGTTATTAATTATTGCCCGTTACTGGGTGGATAAAGGTTTTGATCTAGACGATCTAACCACGCCGGTTCTTGGGCTCGGGCGTACGGCACTAGAAGAGATTGCAGAGCAAACCATCTATGACGATATTCGACAGGCGCTTGGAATCGAAACTTGGGAAAAGGCCATAAATTATCTTGCAGATCGAAACTTTGTCTACCCTTGCGGTGATAAACATTACGTTCTAAGTTCAGCCGGAATGCACTTTTTGAACTTACATGTCGAGAAATACTCAGAAGATCAGTAAGAGTGTCAATTCGAAGTTTGAGAGGTTTTATTTCTAATCATCTACCAGGCGTTTGTGAATCCATTCCTT
Source organism: Vibrio sp. QJM3NY_27 (assembly GCF_057785955.1). Lineage (NCBI taxonomy): Bacteria > Pseudomonadati > Pseudomonadota > Gammaproteobacteria > Vibrionales > Vibrionaceae > Vibrio > Vibrio sp. QJM3NY_27. The sequence goes on from NZ_CM173511.1 coordinate 1,642,137, forward strand.
ATGAACAAGTAAAAAAGCCCACCTGCCGTGGGCTTTTGGTGTCCGTAAGTTTATGTTTTAAAGGTTCTTAATTGATCCAAAGTGCAATAGCCACTTAAAATCCATTCGGGTTGTCAATAACGTATAGCCAACCTCCATCTATATACTTCATCACTTCGAGAGCGGTTCCTTTGGGGCCTCCAACTATCTCCCAATTAGACCTTATGAGAGCCGTATTACCGTTAATATGGATAGACACATCATGGGTTAGCATTTCAACGTCACCTTGAAAGTAACTTTTCAATATAGGCTTGATAGCCTTTGGTCCTCTAGCAAGGTTACCCTGAGCATCCAAGACGAATATGGCGTCTTCATGGAACAGAGTGCCTAGTCCGTCTATGTCTTGTTTTGAAAAGTATTCCGCGAAAAGTTGGTGCAGTTCTGTTGGCGACTGCGGTTTTTTGTAATCTGTTGATGCGTAAGAATAGAAAGTTATTAAGTTTAAAACTACGAATAGAAGTATCTTCATGGAACCACCTGCTTGTTTGTGTTTTGGGTTGAAGCCATAATAGATAGGGTGGTTACTAAAAGAAATTAGCTACCTAAAAGTAACTAATTACCTTTAGGTAACTATGCAATTGTTACAACGGATAATCTAAGAGGTGGATATGAGTGAACAGGGTAAGCAACCTGAAGGTTACTGCAATGCTGATAAATATTTGACCTTGATCTCTACGAAGTGGACTGCTCATATCGTTTGGTTATTAGGCCAAACTAACGAGATACGCTTTGGGCAAATTCAAAAGCAGTTGGCTCTGGTGTCTAGTAAAGTACTTAGTGAGAGACTGAAGTTACTCAGCAAAGAAGGTTTCATTTGGCGTAGGCAAGAAGAAACCGTTCCAGTGACGGTATATTACGGTCTGACCAAAAAAGGAAAAGAGCTGGCGGATATTGTTGATATCATCGTGAAAAAATCGGATAGCTGGAATTAGTCTAACGTAATGGTTGTAAAGCTATTCTGATATTCAACGTCATTACTATGGTGGATTTTTCTGTGTGCATGGTTTAGGCGGTTATTTTCGATATTTAGTGATAGACGAGGTCATAGCTTAAATATCGAATACGTTTAACAGGTTAGTTTTATATTTAGTCACAAAAATATGGAATGTTAAATAATGCAAAACAATACCAATGCATATGTTAAATAATGAACATCGGTCTTGGCATTTATATTTCGTATGTTTTGCTTTGGACTTATATTAGGATGAGTCATCGTATTGAAATATCACACTCGAAGCTGAAGCGTGCAATAGAGTGTGATTGTTAGATTTCAACAGAGTATTATTGAGTCAAATCAGCAACAAATGTTTGCTTGTAACTGGCAGTAGTTTGCAACTCTTTTTTGATCCATTGGTTGAACAAGCTAAAGTCAGAGTGTAATTGCCAGAAAAGGGATGCAATAACTCGCTTACCAAAAAAATCAGGGTGGTCTGTAACTACTTTAAGTTTACTATTTTCTACACTTCCCTCTATGAGAAATCCCGGTAAAAAAGCGATACCTTTTTGAGCCTTACATAGATCGATGATGGTTCCTAAGTCATCCAGTCGCCATAAGTTGTACGATGCTATGTTTGACAAGTTAAGCAGCTCTTCACAACCATCCATTAATAGAACTCGTTGTGATGGTGCTTGAGACTTAAAGGTTACCAGGTCTTCATGAGCCACCCACCAACAGTTGACGTGAAATAACTCCTCTATGTTGAAGTCGTAATTTGTCTTGTGATAGGGGTTACCTAAGGCTAAATCTATCTTCCCTTCATTTATATAGTTACCTAACACGAAACTTGGTTTAGTTACGACAAGTAAATCAACGTTAGGGAATGCTTCTGAAAACGCTAATAGTGTTTTCTTTACATTATTATTAAACACTAATGGGTCTATGCCTACCCGATAGACTATCTGATCAGATATATTCATTTGCTGTGCGATCGTGACTAGATCACGATATTTCGATACCACAGGTAAAGATAACTGGAATAGTCGTTTTCCCTTCTCTGTTAGCCAAACTTTAGAGTGTTCTCTATTAAATACATTGAAACCTAAATCGGATTCAAGATTTTGAACAGCCGTGCTAACGGTTGATTGTGACTTGCCAAGCTTGCGAGCAGCAGAGCTAAATGAACCTTCCTCAACTACCGCTATGAACGAAATGATATTTTCGAAATGTAGTTTCATGATTCGACTAACCTTTTGACACAAATAAATTATATTTTTTATGGTTTGTTGATTTGAAGAACAATAGCGTGATGATAATTGTATTTCAACAAGTTTTATAAGGAGTAATAAAACTGGGTAAATTAATTCTTAGATTGGTTCCAAAGCTTATATAAAGTTTAGATAAGTTAAAATATTGACCAATGTCTTACTTTTTCAAGTTTATAAATTTTATTTAATATTGTCTTGTGAAGTTGATTTTATATGTAAATCATTGTTAATTATAGTTTTTGTTTTTAATTCCTTTGTTTTTAATGTGTTTATTTTGATCATTTTTCGTCCGGCCTATTGATTAAGTCGATAGGGGTTATTTTCCATAGATTGGTAACGCTAATTATAATGGCGACGAATTTTCAACAGCCCTTATAGGAAGAACTAATGATTACTAAGCTATACGTTAAAACAAGCATGTTTTTATCACAATTCAAGAACGATGAGCGCGGAGTAACTGCAATTGAATATGGTCTTATTGCAGTAGCAATGGCTGTATTAGTAACTACTGCAGTAGGCGCTGATGGTTTCATTGGCAAACTAGAAGGTGCTTTCGAAGATGTAGCTACCGCTATTGACACTGCAAGCAGCTAACATCAAGCCTTATTGGCTAATGTAGATCATATCGAAAGATATTTGTGCCAGACCTATGTTTTCCATTGGTCTGGCTCAGTTAATTAGGAACATCAATTAAGACATACTTTACGCTAATCCATATAAATCTAGGTGATATTTCTAATTTTGAGTTTTGACGTGTATTTACTGATTTTGGTAATCGTGTGTGTCTATGTATCGGCTACCGATTTTCTCTATCGAAAGATACAAAATCCCACCTTGTTGATATTGCTCTTTTTACAATGTTTTTTGTCACCGTTAGACATTCAAATTATGAGCTTTCTGCTGGTGTTAGGGGGAGGGTTGATTGTTTACGCCCTGATTTGGATTGGAGCTGGCGATATTAAATATGCCGCGGTTCTATCACTTACCATACCTCTCAGTGATTTACTTTGGGCGTTTGTTATGACGGCTTTTGCCGGTGGATTTCTAGCCGTTATTTATCTCGTATACAACAAGCTGATAAGTAAAAGGCTAGTAAGAAAAACGTCGAACAGCCAACAAGGTATTCCATATGGGATAGCGATTAGCGTTGGATTCTACTTGGTAATTTTAACTCAAAACATGCCACATATATAAACCCCCAAGAATGAGAACATTATGAGATCTCGACTGGTATTACTTGTTGCCATTGCTGCCCTAATAGTTGGCGCGCTAGGCGTTGTCGATTTGTTCAAGAGTGAACCTCAACCGACAACGACCGCTGAAGTGGTGGAAGAAAAAAACGAAGAACATGTTGCCGTTTGGATGACCACGGAACCTTATGAAAAAGGGCGTGCGATCGATGCGCAAGGTGTCGTTAAACAACAACTCCCTCTTAGCCAAGCATTGACGCTTGGTGTTAGAGAAGACGCTCAAATCAACTTTGCACCCTCCACTTTACTCAATCGAAGCCTCAACGCTGGCGAGGTTGTACTGCCTGAATATCAAGTGATGCCTGGTCAGCCCGGATACATAGATCTTTTGGTCACGGAAGGCATGACGTTGTACCCACTTAAAGTCAGTGACAAAAACCTAATCAACGATTACATCCGTCCTGGAACGTCCATCGATATCTTAACTGTAAGTTCTCCAAACGATAACTTAGCTGGAAATATCGATAAACCGAAGCGCTTTAGAGGGGTGAAGGCGTCGATGTTTCTTAAAAACGTCAAAGTACTCAACATTGGAAATGATGCAACTGGCGATAGCTCTATTACCGCACGCGCTCCGATTAAAGAGGATGGACTGACTACGGTGGTCATCGAAGTTAGCCCCGACGAGTTACCAAAACTTGCATTAGCGCAACGAACAATGCACATCGAAATTTACCGAAGCCAAACCTACACGCAACCCGAGTTCGCAGAGGTACGCAATATTATCGATAACTATACCGGGATTGCTGAGTTACGTGGTAACGAGAACAACCCGAGAGAGGCTTTGTGATGATGATTCACCATCGAATCAAACAAGTACTGTTTGCTTCCATTCTAGCGCCGCTGATTGGCTTACTTTCTATAACAAACGCTTTTGCCGCCGATCGCTCCATCACGCTCAACGATGGTCAGCACATCCAGCTAAAAAGTCCGATTGGCCAAGTGTTTATTAATAACCCTGACATCGTCGACTACAAAATAATCAACGACAACACGATAGTTGTGTTCGCCAATGCTATTGGGCAATCGCGACTGATCGTCTATGGCATTGATGGTGATGTTCTGCTTTCAGACCGCATTATTGTTGATTTGGATTTAACGGATATTAGACGACAACTCAAATTTCATTTCCCTGATGCCAAAGTCAAGGTTCAGTCGGTGGGAGAGCAAGTCGCCGTGAGTGGTCTTGTTGATTACGAAGCAACTCGTGACGATATCTATCGTTTGGTTGCCACTCTGCTTGGACGAGAAAAAACAGAGAAATGGGACAAAACGGTGAAACTGGAGTTTAAGTCCGACAACTCAAATTATGAAGAGCCCGAAAGCATGGTGTTTGCCCGCAATATGACGTGGGAAGGGATCATCGAACGCATTGAAGTTGCAACGACCCAGCAAGTGAACGTCAAAATATCAGTGGCTCAAGTCACCGAGTCATTTGGACAAACCGTTGGTGTTGATTGGAGTTCGGTCGGTTCAAGCGTTGGCGAATTTGTGTTTGACCAGTTCGATGCAGCAAACCTCAGTACGTTAATCACTGCATTAGGTAACGACCAGATTGCTGAAGTTCTGGCTGAGCCTAACTTAACCGTGTTATCCGGTGAGTCTGCAAGTTTCCTTGTGGGAGGCGAAGTGCCCGTTATCGTTACTACAAGTAACAACGTGAACATCTCTTTTAAAGAGTTCGGCATCAAACTCGATCTCACCGCGAAAGTGCTTAGCCAAGACAGAATCCGCATGCAATTAGCGCCAGAAGTCAGCGAAGTTGAAGGTTATATAGAAACAGCAGGAATCAAAGTTCCGCAACTGGCTTCACGACGTGCGATGACAACCGTAGAGTTAGCCGATGGCGACAGCTTCGTCCTTGGTGGCTTGATGAGCAGTGCTGATTTGGAAAAAATGCAAAAAATCCCGTTTGTTGGCGACATACCAGTACTCGGTGCTGCCTTCCGCAAAGCAACCACAGAAAGAAAACGAACTGAATTGATCATCGTTGCCACCGTGAATCTTGTTGAACCGATGAAACCGAAAGACATTCAACTGCCTTACATCAAGAAGACCTCTACATTGGCGCGTTGGCTAAACATTAAGTGGGATGGCAAGTCGGTGACATCTTCCGATGCAACGATTCGTCTGTTGTCGCAAGGAGGGTTTATCCAATGAAGAAATTACTATTAATGGCGTTATTTACCACGTCACTTTTAGGCTGCGCCTCTGAGCAATATTTTGTCGGACACGGTGCTGAAGCCTTGGTGTACAAAGAGCATCACAGCTTTGAGTTTGCGATGAAAAACCGTGCTGAAACCACCAAGCAGATTACCGCTTTGATTCAAGATATTGAATCAACGGACAAAGAAGCCACTTATGTCGTGGATTACAAATCAACCCGCAGCAAACAGATGTTGCAAGAGATCTTCGATCAATATCCGTCACATGTCATCGCGCCACAAAGAGTCTCGTATCGAAGCGCTCCGTTGCTACCAAGCGACTTAAAGATTCAGGTGACCTTAACGCGTTTGAAGACTCAACAATGCGCACCAGCAAAGATTCACGTTCGGTTGAGGCAGCCAGACTGCTTTGCTGAATCGATGCGCTTGAAGCAAGTGGCTTACAAGTCTCGATTGGTAGGAGAGCAATAATGTTTGACTTGACTAAAGCGTTAACAACAAAGGCCAAGCCAGTGCAAACCGGAACGACAGGGGTTGCCGGATCTACTTTGTTCTATCAATCTCAAGAGTGTTTAGACCTTGTTCAAGAAGTTTTTCGATTTGAAGGGTGGAATGATCCTGCATGCGTTAAAGCCAAAGCGGGTTTGACCAAACTGACAGAGCAACAGAGTAGCCATATTGTTATTCTGGAACTTAATGAATCGACCAATGTTGTTGAAGACGCTAAAGCCTTTGCCAGCAAACTACCCACACACAAAGGCGTAGTGGTGATTGGTAAAGAGGATGCCATTTCTACACTTCGTTCTCTTAAAGACATGGGTTTTTACTACGTGTTCTGGCCGGTGAATAAGCAGGAGTTTGCTGATTTCTTAAACCACGTTAGTAAGAACCTGAAGACGTTCTCCGGTGTGAGCCAAAAACGCAAAGCGAAGCGCGTGGCGATTGTCGGTTCAAAAGGCGGCGTTGGCGCATCGTTTATCACTACTGAGTTGAGCTCAATATTATCGACGCAAGGCTCGGACACGATTCTTGTCGATCATCAATATGCAGATACCAACATTGATGTCTTGCTTGGCTTAAAGGATTTTAAGCCGAGAACCATCGATGAGTTCACCGCACCATTACACGAAATGGATGAAGAAGGGGCGTTGAGTTACCTAATCAACGCTCGCAAGAATTTGCGACTGTTAGCGATCGATGGCGACATGAGCCAAAGCGATGTTCTTAATTACAACCAAACCTTGTGCGAGTTGTTAGCGCGCAACACCAATTTCATTATCGAAGACTTTTCTGGTGGTGTGGATTTCAAAGTTGAACCTCAACTCTTGGTAGAAAACTTTGATGTGGTTGTGTTGGTGTTAGACGCATCTGTGTCTTCAGTAAGAAGTGCAAAACGACTGTATGAAAAAGTCTCCAACTTACAGCTTTCGTTATCGTCGCGTACTCGCGTGATTACGGTGGTGAACTACCATCGCCCGGAAAACGCTTACGTCTTACAAAAGCCTGATCTTATTAAGTATCTAGGCGCAGAAGTCGATCTCGAAGTCGACTACTGCAAAGCGCTGGCGCACATCATTATCGATGGAAAACGCGGGCATAAGCATGACCGTCACATTAGTCGTTCTATGGAACAGTTGGTGAAGCTGATTAATGGTCAACCTATGGATCAGAAGGGCATGAACTCTTGGTTGAAAAAGGTGCGTGCTAAATGAGTTCTAACAAAGACTTATACCTCGCGTTTCGTGGCCAGATATTTGAAGCCCTAGATGCAGAAGCGGTTCAGAAAATGAGCCGCAGAGATCTTGAATCCCAAATACAAGCGGCGGTTGATTTGCTAGCAAATAGCTACCAAAGACCAATCACCTCGATGATGAAGTCAGGCTTGGTGAAAAGCCTGATTGATGAACTGTTTGGCTTGGGTCCTTTACAGCCCTTGGTCGAAGATCAGTCCATTTCTGACATCATGGTGAACGGACCCAACAACATCTTTTTCGAACGACACGGTAAGGTGAAAAAGTCCGAAGTCTCGTTTGTGAATGAGGAACAGTTGTTAGCCATTGCTAAGCGTATTGCCTCACGTGTCGGAAGACGTGTCGATGAACTTTCGCCGACGGTCGACGCCAGGTTAGAAGACGGTAGCCGTGTGAACATCGTGATTCCTCCCATTTCGTTGGATGGTACTTCGATCTCTATTCGTAAGTTCAGAGAGCAGAACATCGGCTTTGAAGATTTGATTGGCTTCGGTTCTATGTCTCCAGACATGGCGCGAGTGTTGATGATCGCTTCTCGCTGTCGAATCAATGTGTTGATTTCTGGCGGTACCGGCTCAGGTAAAACCACGCTGCTCAACGCATTATCTCAATACATTGCCGAAGATGAACGTATTGTCACGATTGAAGATGCGGCTGAACTGCGCCTGCAACAACCCAATTTAGTTCGACTCGAAACACGTACCTCGAGTGTTGAACAAACTGGAGCGGTGACTCAGCGTGAGTTAGTGATCAATGCACTTCGTATGCGTCCAGACCGCATTATTCTTGGTGAGTGTCGTGGCTCTGAAGCGTTCGAAATGTTGCAAGCCATGAACACCGGACACGACGGTTCGATGTCTACATTGCACGCCAACACGCCGCGTGATGCGATTGCTCGTGTTGAATCGATGGTGATGATGGCGAACCTAAATCAGCCTCTTGACGCGATTAGAAGAACGATCGTGAGTGCCGTTCAAATGATTGTTCAGGTTAACAGGTTGCGCGATGGGTCTCGTAAGATCACAAGCATCTCGGAAATCGTCGGCCTAGAAGGCGATAGCGTAGTGATGGAAGAGATCTACCGTTTTCGTTATGACGACGCGCATTATGGAGAAACCGTAAAAGGCGAATTCGTCACCGACGGCATTATGCAGCGATCTGAGCTTGTGAAAAAAGCGCAATTCTTCGGGCTCTATGAAGAGCTGAAAGCATCGTTTAAGGGGGCCTAGCATGCTTTGGCTTTCGTTAATCCTCTTTGCGTTTGTGCTGCTTTTGATCCGAGATTCAAAGGTAAAAAAGGTCAATCAGTTTTTCAATATTGAAGAAGTAGAAGCGGAAAACTTCAATGCCATTAACGTCAAGTCTTTGGTTCGTAAGCAAAACTGGCAAAAGTTCAAAGAGTCCATATCACCCACGTTAATGGTGTTAGGCCCGCGTTCTTCTCTTTACATTGCGCTCTATATTACGGGCAGCATAATCGCATCTTGGTACATCGTTGTTGAATTGCTATCAATCACTAATACGTGGTTAGTGCTGGGCTCATCTATGGTATTTACCCTATGTGGTTATCGGTTCCTGGTCACAAGAAGACGTCGCGAATTTGAGAATACGTTCCCAGATGCGTTGAACATTCTAATGAGTGCGGTAACGGCAGGTGACAGCTTAATGCAAGCCATCAGTTATGTAGGCGATGTGATGCACAACCCGATAGGCCGCGAATTTAAGCTAATGGGCGATCGTCTTAAGTTGGGTGAGTCACCAGAAGTGGTGCTTCAACGATCGTGCAAAAACTACCCCTACCCAGAGTTTCTATTCTTTACCGTGACTATCAGGGCGAATATAGCTCGAGGTGGGCAACTTAAGGGCGTGATGGCGCGGCTGATTAGAGTGCTGGTGGACTCTAGAACACTAGAGAAAAAGAAAATGGCGATGACTTCAGAAGCCCGAATCTCTGCCAAAATTGTTGCAGCGATCCCTTTGATTTTTATGCTCATTCTTAACTACGTCAATCCAGATAATGTGGAGTTTGTTCTCTATGACCCTGAAGGAAGGTTGGTACTGTTTTACGTCTTGGGTAGTGAGCTTTTTGGTTTATTCCTTGTTTGGTTATTAGTGAGAGGAGTACGCGCATGATGTTACTGGCTTCCCTTATTGTGTTGTTTTTTTCGCTACTCTTTTTGATTATCGATTCTATTCGTAAAGAGCAACGACATAAGAAGGTTGCACTCTATATTGGGGATAATTCGGCTCGTGCGCCTTCGCGCGTAAATCGCTTTTTTGTTCGTTTTGGTAAAGAACATCGCCATGAACTCGAGCAAAAAATGATAGAGGCGGGTTATTACAACACGGATTGGGCCAAATTCTATTTTCCGGCCAAGTTGTTGGTATTAGCGTTGGTTTCTGGCTTGGTCTTGTTGGGAGATATGACGTCAACCAACAAACTGATCGTGGTTATTTTCTCGCTGATTGGTGTCATTGTCGTCCCAGATACAATGCTTCAAATGCGCCGCAAGATGTTGATCAGTAGAACCTCAGCTCAACTGCCGTATTTGCTCGATATGATGTCGGTATGTGTTCAAACTGGTATGACAATTGAAGCGGCCTTGGTTTATTTGGGGAAAGAGCTGGCTGAATTTGACTCAGACCTTTGCTACCAGATTAAGCGCACATCCGATTCTGCAAAAATACACGGTTTGGAAAAGGCGCTCAATGACCTGAGTGAGCGTATCCCAACACCTCCAGTACGAAGCTTTGTACTGACCATCATCCAAAATCTGCAATACGGCACATCCGTGGCTCAGGTGTTAAGTGATCTCGCAGAGGACATGCGAAAAGTCCAAATTCTTACGGTCGAGGAAAAGGTAGGTAAGCTCTCTGCGAAGATGAGTGTCCCATTGATCCTCTTCATCATGTTCCCGATCGTTATCTTGATTCTCGCGCCGAGCATCATGCAAATGACATTGAATATATAGGGAGACGACGAGTGATTGGAAAACGTTTTTGTCTCATTTTGTTGTCGATGAGTGTGTTAGCGGGCTGTCAATCGGCCCCCTCACCACAAGACCTACAGCTTGCTGACGTTACTAGCATGGAAAAAGTGAAGAACTATGACGGCTTGATTAGTTATTACAAAGCTGAGTTAGAGCAAGGCTCCGAAGACCCAGAGGTAAAAGAGAAACTGGCATGGGCATATTTTCATAAAGGGGATATCGAGTCGGCAGACTTCTATGTTCAACATTTGCAAAAAGAGGGGTTTGAAAATCCCAACTTGTATCAATTAGAAGGGCAAGTTTTTGATGCAAAAAATGACGTTGAAAGTGCCATTGCCGCTTATTTAGCTTCTATCAACGCGGGAAATACAACGGGTCAAATTCATGTCTTGCTTGGCGTGTCATACACCAAAATTGGAAGGTTCAACGAAGCGTATCAAGAACTCAACCGAGCCCGATTACGCGGTTATGACGATGTCGTTGTTAAGAACAACATTGCGATGATTCAAATGGCGAATGGCGAGTATCAACAGGCGATCGAAACGCTAGCCCCAGTTTTAAAAGAAGACCCGGCGAATAAGATCGTAAAAGCGAACTTAGCTATCGCACTAATGAAAACCAAGCAAATCGACTCGGCCAAAAAGTTACTTAAAGGCGATTTTTCAGCGGAAGAGATCCAGAGCATCGCCGCTGAGTTGACTCAACTAGGAGTTAATGATGAAGCGTCTTAATAAGCAGAAGGGCGTGACGGCGATTGAGTTTGTGTTGGGTGCGCTTGTTCTGTTTTTTGCCACCTTTGCGATCTTCGAATCGAGTTACCAAATCTACGTTGTGAACATGACCGAGTATTCGCTGAGAGAAACCATCAGGAATACCAAGATATATGAAGGCGAAGGGATCAACGAGCAGTACGAAACTAAGTTCAAATCGTTAATCGAAGATGATGACAATCTATGGAGTTTCTTAATTGATAGCTCAAGGTTTTCTATCGCAGGTCAGTACTTCAAAACTTATGACGATTTCATCGCGAATAGGGGACATTCTGATCAAGGCTTGAACTTCAATTACGACTTAGCCGAGATCACCGTGACCTACCGTTATACCCCAGTCATTAAACTGGCCGGTGCTGCGGATAGGGACATTTCAAGCACTATGGTTTTGAACTTAGAACACGAGGGGTGGAAAGATGATACGCCGTAAACAACGTGTGTCTTACGCGATTCGCCAGCAAGGTTCATTTACCGTTGAATTGCTGTTCATTCTTGTGGCCTTGTGGGGCGTTTACCTGTTTGGGGCAGACTTGAGTCATCAACTACTCGTGCGTGCCAAGCTCGATCGATCCAGCTTTGCTTTAGTGAATGTGATCAAAGAACGTACTCGTTACTTTGATGCCGATGTATTGGCAGGACAAAACCTACCTGTAACTAATTCAGAGTTAGAAGACATGGCTAAAGTGGCAAGTCGCATGCTCAATACACCAGTCGATAATGTAGCGATCAAGATAGAGTCATTGACCAATAAAGTTAATGTCGCTGAATTCTCAACCAGCAAGTACAGAAGCTTAAATTGTAAAACCGATTCGATGATCGATCATGCAGACCTAGCTCCGGTAGAAAAGGGCGTTGTGTATCCATTGTACCGAATCAGCCTTTGTGAAGAGCAAAGCTCTTGGTTCAAACCCTTCTTCAACGGTGGTACCAGTACCACGGTTAAGATTGGCTCTTCTTCAATCATGCCTGGGAGATAATGAAATGAAAATGCAGCACGATCGTCATATCAATCGCCAGCATCTCAGTCTCCAAAGACAGCAAGGGGTTGCCGCAGTTTGGATGGGCTTATTACTTGTTCCAATCATGGGCATGACTTTTTGGGCGGTTGAAGGCACACGTTATGTTCAAGAGACTAGCCGATTACGAGATTCAGCAGAGGCTGCGGCGATAGCGGTAACCATTGAAGACCAACCGGATCAGGCTCGTGGGCTAGCGACCAAGTATGTCGAAAACTACGTGCGAGACATCAAATCAACCAACCTATCAGCAGACCGATTTCACCAAGCGGAAGGCGAGGGCACTGGGGTTCTGGAATACATCCAATACACAGTGAATGCCAAGACGACGCACGACTCTTGGTTCGCGAGTAGCTTTATCCCTTCGTTTGATCAGCAGCAAGACTTAGCGGGACGCTCGTTAGCGAGGAAGTACCCTGTTTATCTTGGTGACAACAACATCGATATTGTTTTTGTGTCGGACTTTTCCGGTTCAATGAACGACAGATGGGGCTCAAGTCGACACATAAAAATCGACGATCTGAAGACAGCTATTGATGAAATATCTAGCAAAATTCTTTGCACATCGATTAAACAGGACTATGTCGATGGAGAGTGGAAATACGTTTGTGATGAGCCGGGAGAAGATACAACCGGAGACAAGCTGCTTAATCAAGTTGGCTTTGTGCCTTTTAACGTTCGAACTAGGGAGATCGTCTCGGGAAATCAAGCTCGGGCGACAAGCCAGTTGAGCTACAAAGATAACTATAAAACGAACGTATCACCTTATTCCTACAACGATGTTAACTGGGACTTCTGGCGTACGTATTCGCAAAACCAAGTGATCAACTGTGCCAATTGGCAATCATATTGTCCCAATCCGAAAGCGGACAATCGACGGTATGCGAAACGCATTCAGGATGTGATTTATCAAGATAATTACTTGGTTGCCGATGTCTACAACTACGTTGATTTCCCGAGTTCAGTGTCGACGATGTTTACGGACAAGTCGGGGTTACAGCCGGATTTCTATGGCGTGAGTGGAACAAAGCTATTTAACGCGCATGGTTCTTCCAATTCATCGCAGTTTTCGAACATTCGCCTATCGAACAAGCTCTCAGATTTGGACCCGATTAATTCGATGTGGGCAGACGGTGGCACTGCGGCTTTTCAAGGTGTTTTGAGAGGTTCTCAGGTTCTTCATGACGGTGACCCGAACAGTTCCGATCAAGAAGAGCAGCAAACCTACAACAAGAAAATCAAGATGCTGCTGATCTTAAGCGATGGGCAGGAGAGTCCGAATAACGGCATCCTCAAAGGGTTAGTCGACAGAGGCATGTGTAACAAAGCAAGAGAGGAAATACCAGGCTTATACATAGGTGTTATTGGTATCGATTTTCGAGCATCTCAACAAAGTGGTTTTCAAGACTGCGTTGTCGACCCAAATGAAGACATCATCGACGTATCTAACTTAGATGAATTGATTGAAAAGATAGAAGAACTCATCCGTAAAGGCTCAAAAACAAGCGGAATCACTAAGTTGTATTAGAGGAAAATATGAAAAAGTTAATGATCAGTTCAATCGTCCTATCGACATTGCAACTTAGTTTTATCGCTCATGCGGAAGAAGGTATCAGTGTTTATTGCGACACCGCATTCAGTGAATATCAACATAGTGTAAGAGTCGATAATGTCGTCGGCATTGCACAACACAGACAGGGCTTTTTACAAATTGAACAGCCATCTGACAGCAGTGAGCTAAAACAAGCGTTAGCAGGTCAATCCAATCTAGGTATGAACCAATCAGGTTGTAAGACTTGGATCAGTAACCAAGAGCGTAACGGGTTGTTGGCACGACTTCATTTTGGTTTTGACCAACACAAACTATCGCCGATGGGCAGCAAAGCACTGAGCCAACTTGCAGGCGAGTTAAATACTAACGGCAGCGCAATTACGGTGGATGGACACACTGACAGCACCGGCGCAGAAGGTTATAACCAAGCATTGGGTCTTCAAAGAGCACTGACGACGTCGGATGGTTTAATCGCGGATGGTGTAGAGAGGAATCGCCTTGTTATACGCTCATTTGGTGAAAGTAAACCTATTGCGTCCAACGCAACGTCAGAGGGTAGAGCCAAGAATAGACGTTCAGAAATTTGGGCCTCTGCGAATGATGCTTCCGAACTAGAAAACTAGAAAACTAGGATGTAGGGCTTGGCTGTTACTTTGTCGTAATAACCACCCTAAGCTATCGCTCTTGGAATTTTTGTTACAACGTATACTAATGAATATTCAATTAAGTTTAACTGTCTGATACTAAAGAAATATTAATGCTTTTTGATAAGTTCTCTTCTGAAGGGATGCAAAAAAATATCGATGTCGATACTTGGGTATCTATATTGGATAACATACGAGACATCATGGACGCATCGAATGCGGGCATCATTATGATCTCTGATTTGAGTTGCTCTGGTTCTGAGAGTGTGTGGAGCTCCTCAAACATATCGTGTAACCAACATAAGAGCAAAATTAGCCTCTTTTGTGAGTATGTGCATAACGAAAATCGCACGGTTTATTTGAGTGGTCATGCTGGTGGTGATTCCGTTTCTGCGAATGGGGTGGATGCCTATAAGTCGTTTTGCGGCGTCCCGGTAAGAGATATTGATGGCGAAGTGTTTGCGGTGCTCTTGGTTTTTGATTTAAGCCCAACAACGTATACAGAAAGCCAAGTTAACTTGATTGAAAACATATCGACTCTATTGCGTTCTGAAATCTTATTAAAAGAAGAGAGCCGGATTTTATACAAAAATAGTCACTTTGATATCATGACTACGCTGCTTAATCGAAGGGGCTTCTTCCATGAATTCAACAAAGCAAACATCAGCGATGGTGAGATTGTTTGTTTGTATTTCGACTTGGATAATTTGAAGTACATCAATGATACCTATGGTCACTTCAAAGGTGATGACTATATCTCTGGCTTTGCGTCATGCATAAAAAACAATTCAAAGTACAACATCATATCGGCTAGGGTCGGTGGTGATGAGTTCATCGTCGTCATACATTCAGAAGAGGCTGGTTATGTTTCTGAGTTGATCAATAAAATCCACACTGAATTTCATGACTTCATTGAAAGCTTTCGTTGTGATGATGAGGTGCAACTCGGTTTTTCATATGGTTGTGGTATCGCTGACTCTCGCAGTTTCAACATCATAAATCTAATCAAATCGTCCGATGAAAACATGTATCTCAACAAGAAGAACAAGATTTAGATGCTCGTGACAGACACAAAAAGCCCACTAGTGTGGGCTTAGATGTAGATGTAGATGTAGATGTGGGTCTAATAGTCTTCTAAACTAAGCTCGAATGATCATTTGTTCGCGCTCAGGACCTACCGATACCATTACAATTGGCACACCCATCAACTCTTCGATACGAGTTACGTAATCTTGTGCGGCTTGAGGAAGGCTCTCAAACGTGCGACAGCCAGTGATGTCTTCGTCCCAACCGGCCATATCTTCATAAACAGGTTTTAGTTCAGCAGTTTGTGGCCAAATTGGGTTCTCAGTGTGTTCACCTGAATAAGCTGTACAAATCTTAAGTTCAGATAAACCAGATAGGCAATCAATCTTAGTTAGTGCGATTTCAGTCGCGGCTTGCAGGTCAACACCGTTGCGAGTTGCTACCGCGTCGAAGTAACCCATATCACGCGGACGACCCGTGGTTGCACCGTATTCGTTAGAGCTTTCGCGGAAGCTGTCTTGCTCTTCCATTGCCGTCACTAGCGTGCCAGTACCTACTGACGAGCTGAACGATTTAGCAACAGCAATAATGCGTTCAGGGCGAAGGGCTGGTAAACCACTACCGATACCTGCGTAAGCTGCAGTTACATTAGAAGACGTCGTCCAAGGGTATTCACCGTAAACAAGGTCACGGCCTGCGCCTAGCTGAGCCTCAAACAGTAGGTTCGCGTCTTGCGATTGTAGTGCTTTTAGCGGCTCAGTTACGTTGCAAATGAACGGGCGCCAACCTTTAGTCACTTCAAGTAGCCATTCTGTCATTTCAGAAGCAGTCTGAGAGAAATCACATTGAGGGTATAGAGCCTTCAGTTGAGGCATCTTCCAATCAAGTAGGAATTGAATGCGTTGCTCTAAAATTTCAGGTTGATTCAACCAACCGACAAGAATGCCTTTCTTCATCACGCGATCGCCGTATGCTGGTGCAATACCTTGACGTGTTGAACCGTAAGCGCCGTCGCCCAAACGCTCTTCTTCAAGCGTATCTTCAAGGGCGTGTAAAGGTAGACACAGTGTCGCACGATCTGAGATCGCCATTTTCACTTTGATGCCAGCCTCTTGAACTTCTGCAATCTCTTGAGTTAGCGCAGCAGGGCTGATCACCATGCCTGGGCCAAGAACCGCGGTACAGTCAGGATTAAAAATACCACTAGGTAGTTGGTGCAGTTTGAATGTACCGAAGTCATTTACCACAGTATGACCTGCATTGTTTCCGCCTTGGAAACGAATGCTAGCAGAAGCTTGGTCTGCTAAAAAATCAACGATACGGCCTTTGCCTTCGTCGCCCCAGTTTGCGCCTACAACAACAATAGATGGCATAATTTTTCTCCTGACTGATTGAGAAATCATGTTAGTCCTGCAAAAGAAATAAGAGAAATTAATTATCTTTATTATCTTGATAAGGATTCCATATAGCTTTAAGGTCTTAACCTATAAGCGAGATTCCCTATCACGTTCGTTCCTCACTGCAGGGAATGATGAGTTGGGGTAGTCCCTTACTTTAGAGGATGATGTAAGTGACAAGAAAGAGGACATGATGCTTGATATCAATTTGTTGAAAACGTTTGTGACGCTAGCGGAGTATAAGCATTTCGGGAAAGCGGCTAATGCGCTTCATATGACACAACCCAATGTGAGTTTGCACCTAAAACAACTGGAACAACAAACACGCATAAAGTTGATAGAGAGAAGCCCTTTTCAATTGACTCAAGCGGGTGAACGGCTATTGGAAACAAGCCAAAGAACACTACTCGAACTGCAGATTTGTCAGGCCGATCTCAACGCGATTAATGACCTCAAAATAGGGACGTTAACCATTGCCGTAAGTGACATTATTTCCCGATTCTTGTTGATTCGTCCTTTCCAAAATTTCAAAATTCAGTATCCCGGTATTGACCTTACGCTCTTGAATACCACGTCATCTCAGGCATCGAATTTAGTTAAAAATGCTCAGGCGGATCTTGGCTTTGTTATTGCGAAAGAACAGCACAACGAGTCATTGTATTTCACTAAGCTGCAGGAGCTTTCTTGGTGCGCGCTAGGCGATGGGTTTGATTCTCAAGGGTCAGATAGTAAGATAAAACATCAGGTTAAAGGAACAGAAGATGATTCTGAGCTCACCTTAATTCTACTTGGCCACGATACAAGAACCCGTGACTTCATTGATGAAGGTTTACCAAGCTTGAATCTACCTAACCACAGAATCATGGAAGTAGGGAGCGTTGACGCTCAAATCGACTGGGCGGAAGCGGGATTTGGTGTGGCGATTGTTCCTGAATTTGCGGTATCCACCAAGCAGCATCTGCATTCGAAAGTGACACCGTTGATGAACTTTTCTAGCACCAGTCTTGGTTATATTGTTCGGCAGAACCAAGTGTTGTCGAAAGCCACCAAGCAGTTGTTAGGTTGGGTGAATGATGAGATTACTCTGTTGCAAAACCAATAACTCCTTCTGATTTCAGTAGCCCACCTCGTGTGGGCTTTTTTGTGTCTGCAAAGCGCAGCTATTTCACCACCTAATAGGCTGTCGAGCTAATTAGATCTCCCTATAAATTATTACTCTCCCAAATCAGAGCCTCAAAATTCATCGTTGACAATGTTTGATAATCAAACTAAATTCCATTTATTGATTTGATAATCAAACTACTTGTAAATCAAAGCACTTTTTTAGCAAGATTAATCAGTAACGACTCCTAACATTGAACACACGAGCTAAGGACGCCATTTTGAGTTTTCCAACACGTCACCAACACAACTTTTCTTCACATAACAGCCAAGGTGAAAAGCGTACTTTCTACGTTCTCTTGTTAACTATCATCACCATGGTTGTCGAGATCGTTGCCGGTACTATTTACGGCTCTATGGCGTTACTTGCCGATGGTTGGCACATGGGGACGCACGCTGCAGCGTTTGGCATCACCTTATTTGCATACCGTTATGCGAAGAAACATGCGGAGAGCGAACGTTTCTCTTTCGGCACTGGCAAAGTCAGTGTGCTAGGCGGCTACACCAGCGCGATCGCATTGGGAATTGTGGCGTTATTGATGCTGGTGGAGTCGGTGCATCGCTTATTCAACCCGCAAGCAATTCAGTTTAACGAAGCGATTATCGTGGCATGTATCGGTTTGACGGTGAATGTCGTCAGTATGTTTTTGCTCGGGGATCATCATCATGATCACGGACACGAGCATGGCCACAATCATAATAAGAATCATGAACATCATCACGATCACAACTTACGAGCAGCTTACATGCACGTCTTGGCCGATACATTGACGTCTCTGCTGGCGATCGTCGCACTGCTATTTGGTAAGTTTTACGGCTGGAACTGGTTAGATGCAGCAATGGGAATGGTTGGTGCATTTGTCATTGCCAAGTGGACGATGAACCTTATGAAACAAACCAGCCCAATCCTGCTGGATGAGAATATCGACCAAGATTATCGTGACTCAGTGACCAAAACCTTAACGCCTTATGCGACCGTAACCGACTTACACATGTGGAAGGTGAGTGGGCATCACTATTCAGCAGCGATTACTCTTGAATCAAACAGTGATAAAACCGTCTCTGAATATAAACAAATGCTCGCCAAGTTTGATAAGATTAATCATCTTACTCTTGAAGTGCATTCAAACGACCATGCGAAATATAGAACAGCTTAACCAAATACTGACTGAGTTCTACGATAAAATGTCTTCGTGGGAGCAGTCTGTTGTCAAAGAGACAGGTTATTCCCTTGCTCAAGTACATACCATTGAAGTGCTTGGTATGCATGGCGCGTTAAGAATGAAAGAGCTCGCTGAAAAGTTGGGTATCACCACGGGTACGCTTACCGTTCAAATCGAAAAGTTGGTTAAAGCTGAATTGATTGAGCGCCATGAACACCCAACCGATCGTCGTGCGATTGTGGTTGCCTTGACGGATGAAGGGCAGAAGATACACGTTCACCACAATCAGCTTCACTTGAATTTGGTTAGTGGACTAACACAAGACATCGAAGAAGATGAGAAAGCGGTGTTATTGAAGTGCCTAACCAAGATGGTGAAAGCGTTTTAGTCAGCCTTGAGTTCGCACCCTAACTCTTTAGCTGCAAAGCGATTGACTAGACAATCAAAAAATGGACCTGACTCGAATTGAGTAGGTCCATTTTTTTCGCCGTTTACGCTTTACTGTACAATCATCAATAGACGGATTCACTGTTTAAAAACCAAGTCAAAACCTCCACTATTGCGCTTCGCTCGTGCTCTTCTGGAGAGCCAAAAAAATGTCATCATAAATAATACATCCAAATGTGCTTCAAAGTCTTTTAATTCAATGCCTTGTATACCATGGCATTCAAGCTATTTATGTTCCGTCAAATAGCTGTCTCTCACTTTTATCATTCAACTAATGTACATGTATTCAATTTGTGTTATTGATGCTTTTATCTTTAGTGAAAAGATTCATTCTCTGTTTGAATACCATTGAGAATGTCACTGCTGGTGGGCTGAACAGTCGCTAGATTTAGTGCTCATTACTGATACAAAAACCATAACCATAACCATAACAATAACCAGGTCGCACGAGTTGTATACCATGCTTAGATGCGATCAATTAGATACTCAAAGTTAATTTAGTAAAGACGAGCCACGTATATGAATATAAAGAAAAAGCTCTATTCGTTGGGGATGTTCTCCATCTTCGGCATGATTTCACTGTTGTTTACCACATCGCAATTTGCAGACACCACCGCTCAAATGAGCGAAGCCAAACAAATCACCAAAGAACTTGAAGTGCGACTACTCAATCTTCGCCGTAACGAGAAAGATTTCCTATTACGTAGTGATATGAAGTACCTCGCCAAGTTCGACGCAAACTACAATAAATTCTTAGCGTCTGAATCTGAGCTCAATGCAGTGCTCAGTGATTTAGGTTTAGCCAACAGCGCACACCTACGTGAAGATATTGAAACCTACCACACAAGCTTTGTTAACTTAGTAAAAGCGAGTGAAGTGTATGGATTAGTACGTGACAAAGGTTTGCTCGGCCAGTTTCATGAAGAGCTAGACAGCATCAGTGCAACAGTCGGCGCAGAGCAAAAAGTAGAGCTGTACCTGTTTAACGATCTGATTGAAAAGGGCACATTTGACCCAAGCGTTCTTTCTATTACTTCGAATGCAAGGTCAAGTGCACTTTTAGATGCTGCAAAGCAAGTCGTTGCGCAGAAGCGTGTGATTGGATTGAAGCATAACGAAGGTTTGTTAGGGCAAGCACGCTCAGGTTCTCACGCGATTGAAACTCAATTTAAAGAGTTCTCAGCGGTATTGGACCAAGAAACCCAACAAGAGATGGACAAACTATCGCTGATCAACAACATTCTTTGCGTCACGCTACTCGTGTCGATCATTCTGTTCAGCTGGTTAATCGTCCGTTCTATTATTGGTAAAATCGAATCTCTACTTTCAGTGATTCGTAATATTGTTGATTCGAACGACGTGTCTATTCGTTCACACCTAGATGGTAAAGATGAACTGAGCACGTTAGGTCAATACTTCAACCAACTGTTGGATCAGCTTGAAGGCTTGATCGCTGCATCTCAATCTAAGTCACTGCAACTGACCCAAAGCACGTCGAACATGCATGACGAGCTAGAGTCAGTAATCAAACAGTTTGAAGTTCAAGCAAATCACACCTCTACAATGACTACGTCAGTGCAAGAGATGGTACTCACCATTGGTGAAATATCAGAAAGCACATCAGTTGCGGCTGAAGGTGTTCATCAAGCAAAAGTGAATGCCGATAAAGGCCGTGAAGTGGTGGTCGATACGATCAGCAATATTACCCAGTTATCTGAGCGCCTTTCAAGCAGCCAAGATTCAATAAGCTCGCTGAATCATCATGTTGATCAAATCGGCGATGCAGTGAACATCATCCAAGGCATTGCAGAACAAACCAACTTATTGGCATTGAACGCGGCCATTGAAGCGGCACGCGCCGGTGAACAAGGCCGAGGCTTTGCCGTGGTTGCAGATGAAGTTCGAGCTCTTGCAAGCAGAACGCATCAATCAACAACCGAAATCACCAGCGTTGTTACGGCAATTCAAAGCCAAATGAACGCTTCGATGACCGAGATTGGTGAATGTAACCAACAAGGCCAACTGACTTTGAAAGATTCGGAAGAGCTCGATGCTAGCCTGCAGCTTATCTTAAGCGATATGGAAAGCATCCAAGGTAATTCTGAGCGTATCGCATCAGCAATTGAAGAGCAGGGTGCTGTTATGGCACAAGTGAGTGACTCAATCACCGAGTTAAACACCATCTCTAACGACAACAACGCATCAGCTCAGCACTGTTTAGTTGAAGTTGACAAGGTCGCAGAGCAAGCCCATGACATGGATAAAGCGGTGGCGCAGTTCAAGACTTCTTAAAATTTAGAGTAAACTAAACCAAAGGCGTGGATCATCTGCGCCTTTTTTGTGCCTAAAATTCAACTAGATAAATGACGAGAATAAAAACGGCCCGATCTGGGGGGAAGATCTGGGCCGTTATATTACGTATTTAAAGGGGAATTACTTATTTCGGCCTTCCAGCACATCCAGTGCCAGCTCAACCGCTTTATCAATATTGTCGCATCCCGCTAACTTACCTGAGCTGATAGGACCAAGCACATTAGCGTATAACGAGAGCTGCTTGTTAAATGGCAGGCTCAACTGCTCATATAACCGCTGTCTAATCTCGGCATGTTGCTCAGGAGCGTGAGCAGCAAGGCTTTTCAAAGTGTCATAAACAATAGTGGTGGTAGTGTTCATTCGTCTCTTTATCATTAAGTGGGAGGCGCTTATTTTATAATCTTTTCAGGTTTGTTTACTGTGATATAAGTCATACAATATTATTAATGTGTTTATCTTTTGAATCTAATGAGAATAAGGCATTCCAAAATAGACTTAAGTATCTGTGAAATATAACTAAAATAATGACAGACTATCGAACACACGAACGAATTGGCGCGTTTCTGGCAAACGGTTAAATCTATAGGAAGAGGAACAACATGCACTACGACGTATTCAACGGAGACGCAGATGGCATAATCGCGTTGTTACAGCTGCGATTCAGTGAGCCAAGAGAGAGCGTGCTCATTACAGGTGTAAAGCGTGATATTAAGTTGGTCTCTCAAGTTGTTACTCAAATTATGGAGCCGGGTAAGCAAGGTGACATTTCTTCCGTTACCGTTTTAGATGTGTCGATGGAAAAAAACTTATCTGCATTGCACTCACTGCTAGACGCCAACATCAATGTATTTTATTGCGATCACCATCGAACTGGTGAGGTACCTGACTCTAGCTATTTGGATACTCTGATTGATACCGCGCCAGAGAGCTGCACGAGCTTGCTGATTAACCAGAAGCTGAATGGTGCGCATGTGGCTTGGGCAATCGCGGCTGCTTTTGGTGATAACCTAAAAACAGTGGCCGCGCGGCTAGCGGATGAAAATGGATTCGATCAATCTCAAACAGAGTTTTTAGAAGAGCTAGGTACCTTGGTTAACTACAATGGTTACGGTTCTTCATTAAGCGATTTGCATTTCACGCCAATTGAGCTCTACCAAACCCTTTATCAATACCCGAACCCATTTGACCTTTTAGATGATAAAAACTCTGTGTTTTATCGACTACGATCTGCTTATCAAAATGATCGCCAACAGCTATCAAACCTTGCTCCTGTTTATGAAAGTGAAGTCGCACGTGTGTTTGAACTGCCAGGTGAGACGTGGGCAAGGCGCATCAGTGGTGTATTTGGTAATGAAATCGTTAATCAAGATCCAAACCGAGCGCAAGCAGTATTAACGAAAAACCAAGATGGCTTGTCTTACACGGTGAGCTTACGGGCACCATTATCAAACAGAACGGGCGCAGACGAAATTTGTTCTAGTTTTGATACGGGTGGTGGAAGAAAAGCAGCAGCGGGTATCAATCAACTCAATGAAGAGAATAAGATGAATTTTATTTCATTAATTGACACTTATTATTCACCTGATGTTAAAGGCTAACTGAAAAATAGTCGGGGTGATCATACAAAATTCCACAAATTTTCACTCCTATATTCCGTTATACGTGTGTATCTCTAGCACATGTATGACGACAATATCCAAGCTATTTTAGTGATGTCACTCGCAATGGTATCTGGTCTGAGGTCAGTAATTACGGTGTGTTTGAATCGATTTTTGTCGATTTAAAGTTCGTTTTTTCCTATTGGTGATTTTTTATGTTTTCGGTTAATTATCTATGTGAATTAAGGTTGATTAAATATTTGCATGGTCAATGTGTTCGGCCGAAAATAACAGCTTTTAGCATTTCATTTTGAATGAAAAGTCAAAATCATATTGATTCTGGTATTCAATCTGTGACTTAAAATCACAAGTTAAATCAAAGGTCATCTTTTCCTATAAATTCCATTACTTCTCTATAAATATTCATGATTACAATGAATTGGTTCGGTTGTGATTGGCACAGCTGTTAAGTAAGGAAGTGGGACTAATGTTGAAACGTAAAGCTCTACAATTAGCTGTATCGGTCGGCATGGCCGCAATGTCTGGCGCTGTTTATGCGAATGGTTCAGATATGACGAATCCAGATTCTGGTGTCGTGGTCGGGTATTGGCACAACTGGTGTGACGGTGGCGGCTACCAAGGTGGTAATGCGCCATGCGTGACGCTGGATGAAGTAAACCCAATGTATAACATCGTGAATGTGTCATTCATGAAGGTTTACGATGTGGCTGATGGTCGAATCCCAACTTTTAAACTGGACCCAACCATTGGGCTTTCAGAAGAACAATTTATTGACCAAATTTCTGAACTCAACAAACAAGGCCGTTCTGTACTGTTGGCTTTGGGCGGTGCTGATGCACACGTAGAGCTAGAAACCGGTGATGAAAGAGCCTTTGCTGATGAGATAATCCGCCTTACTGAGCGTTACGGTTTCGATGGCCTAGATATCGACCTTGAACAAGCCGCGGTAACCGCAGCAAACAACCAAACGGTCATTCCTGACGCCCTTAAGCTAGTGAAAGACCACTACCGTGCTGAAGGTAAAAACTTCCTTATTACTATGGCGCCTGAGTTCCCGTATCTAACGACAGGCGGTAAGTACGTTCCATATATCGATAATCTAGAAGGTTATTACGACTGGATTAACCCACAATTCTACAACCAAGGTGGCGACGGTATCTGGGTTGATGGTGTAGGTTGGATTGCTCAAAATAATGATGAGTTGAAAGAAGAATTCATCTACTACATTTCTGATTCTTTGATTAATGGTACTCGCGGTTTCCATAAGATCCCACACGACAAACTAGTGTTTGGTATTCCTTCAAGTATTGATGCTGCAGCGACGGGCTTCGTGCAAGATCCTCAAGATTTATACGATGCGTTCGAGACTTTAACGACTCAAGGCCAACCTCTGCGCGGCGTGATGACATGGTCTATCAACTGGGACATGGGCACTAATAAGAACGGCCAGCAATACAACGAACAGTTAATCAAAGATTACGGCCCATTTGTTCATGGTCAAGTGACACCACCACCAGTAGAGGGTGAGCCAGTTCTTAAAGGCATCGAAAATACGCGTGTTCTTCATGGAACTTCATTTGACCCAATGGAAGGCGTCACGGCAACCGATAAAGAAGACGGTGATCTAACGTCATCAATCGATGTTGAAGGTTACGTGGAAACCAGTGTGATTGGCACTTACGTTCTAACTTACCGAGTGAAAGACAGCGATAACAACGAAACCACTAAAGCGAGAACGGTAGAGGTTTACAGCCAGAAGCCAGTATTTAATGGTGTGTCTGACACAACTGTTGTGTTGGGAACTGCATTTGATGCTATGGCAGGCGTAACGGCGAATGATGCTGAAGATGGCGACCTGACAAGCACTATCACACACACTGGCAGTGTCGATGTAAATGAAATCGGCAACTACACGCTTGTGTATAGCGTAACAGACAGCGCGAACCAAACTGTAACCGCTGACCGTAAAGTGTCTGTGACGGATGGTTCTAACTGTGCTGCTGCATGGGATGCCGACACCGTTTATGTTGAAGGTGATCAAGTCTCTCATGACGGTTCAACGTGGGGAGCAGGTTGGTACACTCGCGGCGAAGAGCCAGGAACAACAGGTGAGTGGGGCGTTTGGAGAAAGGTTTCAGACTCTTCATGTGGTGGTAACCCAGATCCGGGCGATGACTTAGAGCTTGCAGTTTCAGGCCTTCAGTCAGAATATGCGCCAGATAACAGCAATGTTCGTTTAGACCTAACACTGACATCAAATGAAGCTTTAGATGTTACGGCTATGGTGATCAACAGTGCAGGGACTGTGGTTGAGCAAACTCAGGTTAACGTAACGGACAGCCGCGCTATTACCATGGACTTATACGATGTAGCGGAAGGGCAATATACACTTGAAGTGGTCGGTAAAGCATCTGACGGTGAAATGGTGATGGTAAACGATTCGTTCACTGTTAAAGACGGTGGCGGAACGACTCCACCTCCAGGTGATTACCCTCCATATGAAGCAGGCACAAATTACGCAGCAGGTGACATTGTGGTAGGCAGCGACAATGGTCTATACGAATGTAAGCCTTGGCCATACACGGCTTGGTGTGCAAGCGCATCTTACGCACCAGCAGAAAGCCAATACTGGCAAGATGCTTGGACAAAGCTGTAGTCTGATAGCTCGACGTTAGCAATATAAAGTAGACGATCAAAGAGAGGCCATTGTGCCTCTCTAATTTTATGTTCAAACATTTCTGACTTAGAGCTTTAAACAATTCTAACTTAGAGCTTCAAACCTTTCCTAACCTCAAACTCGGTTCTGCATTTTGCTCTATATCAAAGTAAGAGTGATTATCAATTGTATTAATGAGGTGGTAGATGCACTATGCGCACACTGAATTTTCTCTGTTGTGAATATTTGCATAATGAATCTTGCCCAAGTTGACCTAAACCTACTCGTTATTCTTAAACACCTTCTTGAAGAGAAGCACGTTTCCAACACGGCGTTGGCGTTGGATATGAGCCAACCTACGGTGAGCCGATCTCTACAAAAACTTCGCACTGTGTTCAACGATGATTTGTTGGTGCGAGCTGCTTATGGCTATGAATTGACCCCGAAAGCAGAGGTCATCAAGCAAGACCTCAACTCTGTGCTTACGCGCCTTGAGAAACTGGTTCACGGGGACGTGTTTGAACCACAAACGAGTGATAGTACGGTTCGTTTTTTTGGTTTGGTTCCTCAGGTCTCACACCTTTTGCCAAAAGTAGTGGCACAAATTCGCCAGCAAGCGCCGAATATGGTTATCGATATTGACTCGATTCCTAAACGACACTTTGAGCCTCTGTTATCCGGTGATGCGCACTTTGTGTTGTCGACGCATGAGCCATTAAGTTCTGAACAAAACCTGTATCGAATGTTCGTAATCAGTCGCGATTATCGGTTATTAATGAGCAAAGACCACCCGTTGGCAGACAAAGAGATCACAGTCGATGATTTACTTAACAGCCAGCTTGGCCAGATTTCGCTGCAAGGTGACAAAAAACTCTCGATTGAAAGTCGATTTAAAGACCTTGGCTTGATTGATAAGCAGCGCCAACTATCGATCCCAATTCAGTTGTCCAACTTCAATATTGCTGCGGATATTGCGGAGACGACCGACATCATCTTTCACTTGCCGACACCATTTGCGACACAAGCTGCCAATCAACGAGATTTAATTTGTAAACGCGTTCCCAAAGCGATCAGAAGCCCATCAGAAGATGTTTATCTCTATTGGCATAAACGTTTCCATAATGACCCTATGTGTCGTTGGGTTCGTGATTTATTTAAAGAGATATATACCCAATCCATCTAGGTGGTGAATGCTATTGAGGTCATGCTATTAAAATGAATATGTATTGGTTTTATTATTTGAAAGTTGAATAACGAGAATCAATTTTTGGTATGAAACTTTCGTTGATAAGAATGGTAACTGGTTGTTTAATGCAAACCATTATCATTACCAATCACATATAAGAATGAATATCATGTCTGAGAGATCTCTTTTGATTCGCAAACCTCTTTTGGTTCGTAAACGCCTTTCGATCGCAGTCGCTGTTATTTGTACCTCACTTTCGGCTAACGTGTTGGCGCAAGAAGAAGCGCAAGCAACAGATGAGCAAATGGTTATTACGGCAACTCGCACTGAAATGGCACTGAAACAAGCGCCGGCTTCAATGTCAGTGATCACCGCTCAAGACATTGAAGACAGCCCTGGTATTACTTTGGCTGACATCGTTGCAGAATCAACCAGTGTCGAATCTGACTTTGATAGCACACGTGCTGGGCGTCAGATGATTTCTATTCGTGGTATGGATTCAGATTACACGCTTATCATGGTGAATGGCCGTCGTCTAAGCTCGGCGAGTGCCATCATCCGAGGTAACGACTTCGACCTATCGACCATTCCTGCTGATTCAATTGAACGCGTTGAAATTATCCGCGGCCCAATGTCTGCACTTTATGGCTCAGATGGCATGGGTGGCACAATCAATATCATCACCAAGGCACCTGAAAATGATTGGAGTTCAACACTAAGCATGGACACGTCTTCACCGTTAGATGGTGATGGCGGTGAAGAGTACTCGATGGGCTTCACGACCTCTGGTGCTCTAATTGAAGACGAATTGTTTGCTCGCTTATCTGTTAACCAAACTAGCCGTGATGCTTGGCAACCCTATACTGGTACACATAGCTCTGGTTACGACCGCTCAGATGTTACGGCTTTAGAAGAACGAGACACACTAAGTTTACTCGCAAGCCTGACTTGGAATGCGACAGACAACCAAACGATCGACTTTGATTTCGGTTACAGTGACGACGAACGTGAATCATCTGCAGAAAACGTATCATCTGTGATTGAGTCTGACACACGAGTAGTGCGTCAGAGCCAAGCGATTACGCACAGTGGCTTTTGGAGCTGGGGTGATACACAAGTCCGCTACTCACGCGAAAACGTGACTGACAACGACGCTGCGGATTCTGATACTAACTACAGCAGTGACGTAGAAGAGTTAACTCAAATAGCAGAAGCATCAGCGACGACTTATCTTGGTGATAATCATACCGTAACGTTTGGTATGGACTATCAGTTGAGCGAATTAACCAACAAAGAAAACTTGGTCAATGGCACATCAGAAGCGTATCAAGGTGCGTTATTTGTTCAAGATCAATGGCTGATGACTGAGCAACTAACAGCAACCATCGGTGGTCGTTTAGATAAGCACGAATTGTACGGTGAAGAGTTCAGCCCGCGTGTGTATTTGGTGCATCAAGCAACGAATGACCTGATCATTAAGGGTGGCGTGGGTAAAGCATTTAAAGCACCAACATTGACTCAAAACCAAGCCGACTACACAGTTAACAGTTGTAAAGGTGCTTGTGATTTATATGGTAATGAAGACCTGAAGCCTGAAACGAGCTGGAACTATGAGATTGCAGCGATATACAGCCAACCTCGTTGGAACGTTGAAGGTGCCTTGTTCCGCAATGAAATCAACGACCTTATTGATCGTGACGAAACCTACTGCGAGAACGGCGGAATGTTTGAATCGGGTAAAGGGTGTGCCGATAGTTCTAGCTCAACTGGCTATGTGAAAGGCAAACGTACTTATACCAATGTGTCTGAGGCTGTGGTTCAAGGTGCTGAGCTTACTGGCCAATTCCAAATAACGGATGAATGGGGCGTGTCAGGTAACTACACGTTCTTAGACACTGAAGATAAGTCTACTGGTGAAGAACTGCTTGAGCGTTACAAGCACTCGGGTTTAGTTAAACTGAACTGGAACCCAACTTACGACCTGAACACCTTTGTTAGTGCGCGTTACCGAGGTGAGCGTAATATCGAAACTGATTTGACCCAAGAAGCATACACTACGCTAAATATTGGTGGGGTATACAACATTAATGATTCGGTTAGAGTACGCGCAGGCATTACTAACTTGACTGACGAAGCGGTATCACAAGAGCTAGAGAGCATGGGTTATGTTGAAGAGCCACGTACTTACTACTTAGGTATGACTGCGGACTTCTAATCGAGAGTTCGAACACCGATAGCTTGATACAAAAGAACCCACACTGGCTGGATGCTCGATAATGATCACGGCGAGTGCAGGTTCCTTTTTGTCTGTGCTTGAATCTGGCTAATTCGTTTTGTATCGACTGACCTAGATTTTTACACAAGCGATCAGAGCATTACCTGATTTGGTATCCCAAGGTAACAGCTTGTCATAATCGTGCTCAAAAATATGAACCTCAAAGTAGGGCTTCAATATATCGATCAACTCCTTAAACGAGAATGCCACCATCGGGTGTTCATCATTCCAAACTTGTGTCTCACCGGATGTTGTCTTTTCGATACTGAGTTTTAACGCCTGCTTGTCACCCTTGCCAGAGTAATACCAGCCTGAGCTGAACGTGAAATCATCTTGTTCAAGATTGGTGGTGTGTCGAACAAAAAGATCATTGCTGATCTTGTCTTTATCCACCACATTAAAACAGAAAATTCCCTCTGAATTTAAAGCACGATGTACGCTATCTATACATTCTTTTAGCTTCTCGAAACCATCGTTGTAATGGATTGAGTATAAGAAGCAGGTGATCAAATCCAGAGGTTCTGCCACTTCAAAACTGCTCATGTTTTGCACCGAGAAATTGGCTTCGGGGCAGCGAACCTGAGCGATATCTAGCATTGGCGCGTTGAGATCGAGTCCATTACTTTGGTAACCAAAATCGATAAAGTGACGAACGTGTGGACCAGTGCCACAAGCTAAGTCGAGGTGAGTCTTTCCACCATTTCCGAAAATTTGATGTAGCCTACGTACGCAGTTACTTTGCGCTTGATAGTCAATATCAACACACATTAAATCGTAGTAACTGGATAGGTCGGTATAAAGTGCGTTGGAAGAAATAGTAGCTGACATATTGGCGGACATAAGTGCCTACAGCGTTAGCTGATATAATGAGGGTGGCGCATCATATACCGAAATGTCGAAATCGCAATCAAATATTCGATCAAGTTATGTGCTTTAATTCTCGGTGACTGTACCTTAATTATGTGCGGCTGTGCTCAATTTGTATGGTTAGCCGACTCATTTAGCGTTAGCTTAAAAAGGCGTTGGATTATGAAAGAGAGCTGGTGGGTTATGCAGGATAGCCAGTGGGTTATGAAGGAGAACTGGTGGGTTATGCAGGAGAGCCAGAGGAACATGAAGGAGAGCAGGGAACTGCGATCAAGCTAGTGCTTCATAGCAAATCACATCATCGTTGATCGATACTTGATTTTTACCATTCGCTTTCGCACGATATAGTGCATCATCGGTAACACGAATAAGTGTATCAATGGTGTTGGCAGAGTGGCACTCGCATTGGTTGGTAACGCCAATACTCACGCTCGTTGTAAAAGCGCGGCGATTAATGCCAAAGAAGGTATGTTGGTTAAAGGTGTGGCAGATTCGTTCGCTGATGATTTTGGTATGGGCCGATTTCGCTTTTGGAATGAACACAATAAACTCCTCGCCACCCCAACGTCCAACTACACCACCTAACAACTCAATGTGAGTTTTAATGGTGTCTGCTAAGTGCCTAATCACCGTGTCACCCACTGTATGCCCAAATCGATCGTTAATCGATTTGAAGTCATCAATATCAATCAACAGACATGACATCTCCATATGCTGATTAACCGGCTTCTTGAGCCAATCGTAAATAGCACGGCGATTGAACACATGCGTTAAGTCATCATGCATCGCACGATGCAGCAACTCCCTTTCTAGTAATACTTTATCGGTGACTTCTTCAAGGATCACTTGTATCGCGTCTTCACCTTCCCAGTTAATCACGTTGTCATAGAGGTTGAAGTATTTGTGGGTGCCATCAAAGCATTGGTTAGACACCACGGAACTAAAGTTGGGTGTATTGCCATTGAGAATGTTCTCGCAGCGTCTGATGGCCGTTGAACGTTGATCTTCAGGTACGATGGGTAGGATAGAGTCCATCGCAAGCACTTGCTCTATTGTGTCTGCACCTTGTTGTTCTACCCATGCTTGGTTGACCATTAAAGGTTTGAAGTTTCTATGGATCAGGATCCCTTGTTTCGATGTATTAAGTAGCTTGCGATACATGCGATCCGTTTCGTTACGTTTGCGCTGAGCTTCGACTACGGATGTGATGTCGATGATAGTGACTTGGAGGGCGGGTTTACTATTGAGTTCAATAATGTGTGATAGGCAAAAGATAGAGATGTTGCGGCCATTGGCTGGAATATCGGTGTACAACTTTCCTTTTTTTAGTTTTCCTTTTATGGCCTCTAAGTAACGTTTCTTGGCTAACTCTTGGTAACTGTCAGGAACTAACGCATAAACAAATTCAACGTTCAATAACAGCTCTTCACGGGTTAGGTAACCAAAGATCTGAGCGATTTCGTTGTCGACATCAATAATTCGGTGATTTTGCAGTGTCATGCGCCCTTGCGCGGAATCGAAGTTCTGGCAGGGTGTCGTGGTGGTTAAATCTAATTGAATGCTCATATCGACCTGGCTACTTATTCGTTAAATTGAAACAGGTGTTGTTCCTCGGCGTAGTGACCACACAGGCATTGTGGAACACTTTTATGAAGAGACTAGATAAGAAAAATATGCTATCTAGGTAAGGTCAGTATGGCATTTATAATTTCATGATTAATCAGTAATTTTACTGATTCAAACCGAGTTCTTGAAAAGGAAACAATCAGGAAAGTCGGTCCGTAATTAAAGCCAAATCACTCAAGCTAAATAAGCGAACTAAACAAGGAGAGTTGAGGTAATGAAACCAGAAATTAAAGCACAGGATTCAATGGGAAACGGAACAGCATTGGAAAGCTGCACATCAATAGAAATTAAGCTTGATGACTTGTCGGGTGGGGAAGTCGTTGAATTGCTTGAAGAGCACCTTGCTGACATGTATGCCACGTCACCGGCTGAAAGCGTTCATGCATTGGATCTGGATGGGCTCAAGTCGCCAGAAATTACCTTTTTCAGCGCTTGGAAAGACAGCCAATTGCTTGGGTGTGTTGCCATTAAAGAGCTAAATCCCCAACATGCTGAACTGAAATCGATGAGAACCTCACAGTTTGCTCGAAAGTCAGGTGTTGCAAGCCAACTGTTACAGCATGTAATAGACACAGCAACCGTTCGCCAGTATCGACAAATCAGTTTAGAGACAGGCTCAGAAGATTACTTTAAGCCAGCGCGTAACCTGTATGAAAAGTTTGGCTTTGGATACTGCGAACCCTTTGCTGACTATGTGTTGGACCCGCACAGCCAGTTCATGAGTATTGAGTTGCGTTAGATGTGGTCGAAATTGTAGACCGAAGTAAAAGAAAGATTCCCTATCACGTTCGTTCCTCACTGTAGGGAATGACGGGCGGGGTGTATCTCGATGACTTGTACTTCTATTTTGCTGTTGTGAAAACAAAAAGGTTGCTCTGAGCAACCTTTTTTCTTTATGAATCAATAGATAAACTGAAAGCGTTAGCGTGTTTCTAGTTCTGCAAATATCGCTTCTGCATCCACAACGCTGCCTGAGATAGAAAGGGTACTGAAAGGAACCAAATCTTCTGGGTTTGATGGCTTTTTAACAAGCAGCTCTGGGTAGATTTTTGATTCACCCATTAACATCGCCTTTAGCTCTTTTACCGATAAATCAGGATAGCGCGACCACACCAACGCAGCGACACCGGAAACAACAGGTGCAGCCATACTTGTGCCACTTTTCGAACCGTAGGTGTTTCCCGGAGTGGTTGATAAAATGCGGTACCCAGGTGCAAACACATCAACCGATTTCTGACCGAAATTACTGAAGTTTGCGATCAAGGTTTCGTCTGCGTATTTCGCTGATGCGCCCACATCTAACCACGTTGAAATAGGCTTCGAGCGGTAGTGCTTAGCGTAGCGGTTTGGAAAGCTTGGTTTGATGTCGTTATCGTTGCGGCTGTTACCCGCAGAGTGAACGATCAATACGCCTTTACGAGCGGCATAGCGGAACGCGTGGTCAACGATGTATTTACGTGGCGAGTAGCTTTTACCAAAGCTCATGTTAATGATCTTCGCGCCATTATCGACGGCGTAACGCACTGCATTGGCAATGTCCTTATCTCGCTCATCGCCATTTGGCACCATGCGTACCGCCATGATTTGGGCATGATCCGCGACACCTTCAATACCAATAAAATTGCCGCGCTCCGCAGCGATGATTCCAGCAACGTGTGTACCGTGCGAACCGACAGGGCCTTTTACATCGTTGTTGCCGTAGCCTTTTTCCCAAGGGTTAGAAATGTCATCCCATACAATATCGCCACGCGTATCAAGATCTAAGTTAAGGTGGAAATCTAGAGAGTCTTGATAACGGCTACGACGTGATTCTAGATATTCAAAGGAGTACCATGAATCAAATACGCTCAAAAGCCCTTCAGCTGCTGTAACGACGCTAGCATTCTCACTATCTAACAGTGTTTTAAGACCGTTAGTAGAAAAGTCTTTTTGATCGACGAATTTAAGAATCTCTTCTTTGTACTCATTAGCTTGATTAGTTGCTGATGTTACGCGATTCAACGCATCTTGGTCATCTTTTAGAGACGACAAATAATCAGATTCAACACCTTGATAGTACTTGCGTTTCTTTCGAGGAATCCAATGTCCATTTTCTTTTAACTCGAGGTACTTTTTGTATTCTCTGGTGACCTCTAATGTATCTTGATCAACGTTAATACCTAACGAGTTACCCAGAAAGTTCCAGCCGTGGACATCATCGATGTAACCATTGCCGTCATCATCAATGCCATTACCTGGGATTTCGTTTTCGTTGGTCCAAAGTTTATTTTTTAGGTCTTCATGTTCAACATCGACACCCGAATCAAGAACGGCAACGATAACTGGCTGTGGCATAAGAGGGGGCATTAGGTAGTCATACACAATATCTGAACCCACGCCCTGAAGTCTTGTGTAGTTCGCCGATAAGTTAAACCAATCGCCGCGTTGTTCATCGGCGTTACTCATCATTCTCATAGAGAAGAATGAAGGTTGAATGGTTTCTCGTGAGTAATCCTCAACAATCGTGCCTTTTACATCTTGAATAAAAGGTGAGTTGATAGGTTGTGGCTCTGGGCTACTTTCGTTCAGAGTAGTAGCTGATACGTGGGTCGAAGCCATAATAGCTAGGGCTATAGTGGTAAGTCTTTGTCCGTGATTCATCTGTGGTGCATCCTTATCATTGTGCGACTAAATAGTTGTGCGACTAACGCTGACTTCTTCGAAACGAAGTGTAAAAAACACGCAGTAAGTCAGTTATTTGAGAGGGGAATGCCCGCTCAAAACGCAGTTAAAAGGTAATATGCAATCAGACTTGTATCATTCGCTTGGTCAATGAAATGGTAGGAAGATCTCACTGTGATCGATTTTTAATTCTCAAACTTTGAGCTAAATTCTATTAACAAAACCAACATTTATAAAATAAAGGTTGGGATTAAAGGCGTTTAAAATCAATTGATTGGATTGTTAATTATTGTATCTGAGGACAAGTGACTCGTTTCGGTTAGAGTCGAAGTGTGCGTCTGCTCCTCGTCTTTTGGTTACTCTAATGGCCAAAAAAATACACGAAACGTGTCATTGATAAACAACAGAGTCACTTGTTAACAATCTGATTAATTGGCAGTATTGTGTCAATTATTACCGTCACTACTTTTATAGACCTTTTTCCATGACGACTTATTTTGCTGGTTTTTCCCTTGGGCTTTCGCTGATTCTTGCAATCGGTTCTCAAAATGCATTTGTTTTAAAGCAAGGGCTTAAGAATCAACACGTATTGGCAGTTTGTGCTGTATGTGCCATTTCTGATGCCTTACTAATTAGCTTCGGCGTTACAGGCTTTGGCGCAATCGTTAAACAGTTCCCACAAATTGAGCAGCTCGCTCGTTATGGCGGGGCTATCTTTTTGGGTGTCTACTCATTCTTAAGCTTCCGTTCAGCATTTACTGAAACCCACGCCTTAGAAGCCACTGCTGAAACCAAAGACTCGTTAACCAAAGCGATTGCTATGTGTTTGGCGTTTACTTGGCTTAATCCGCATGTGTATTTGGATACTGTGGTATTGCTGGGTTCTATCTCAACCCAATATCAACCTAACCAAATGTTGTTTGGCGCTGGTGCAGTATCGGCGTCGTTTGTGTTCTTCTTTTCACTTGGATATGGCGCACGCTTCTTGGCTCCAATGTTTAAGAACCCGAGAGCGTGGAAGGTGTTGGAGTTTGTCGTTGGCGTGATCATGGCATCTATTGCAATATCTTTGATCGTTTAGCCGCTCGTAATTAGGCATTCAAACATATTATCTAAAGTGCCTACTTTTAGGCATTTCCTTTTTTAATTATTTCCAAAAAAGTAGAATTATTTTTCGTCTTTCGGTTTTGGCGTTCGTCTTAGGGGTACAAATACAAATTAATGACCTAATTCGGAGTCAACCATGATTAAACGTGTTAGCTTTAAAAACTGCCCATTCGTTCAACGTGTAATGGGTGCTTTAGTAATGAAAAATGTCCCATTTGAAATTGAATACATTGAGCTAAACAATAAGCCTCAATGGTTCCTAAATATTTCGCCAAACGGACAAGTGCCGGTATTGATTACAGAAAATGACACGGTTCTGTTTGAGTCTGATGCAATTGTTGAATACCTAGACGATAAATATGCGCCGATAGAAGAGGTGTCTGCAGAGCAAAAAGCACTAGATCGCGCTTGGTCTTATCAGGCAAGCAAACATTACATGCCGCAATGTGGAACGATGGGCAGTAAAGATAAAGAAACCTTTGAGACACGTTTAGCGAATCTTCAAAAATCCTTCCAAAAGGCCGAGAACAAGCTGGGTGACAGCGACTTCTTCAAAGGCGATGACATCTCTAACGTCGACATCGCTTGGCTACCACTATTACACCGAGCGTCAGTGATTAAAGAAGGCTCCGGTTTTGATATGCTTGAAGGCTTCCCGAAAGTACAGAAGTGGCAAGCGGCGCTGATTGAATCTGGCTTGACCGATAAAACCATTCCTGCGGACTTTATTGAGAAGTTCAGCGGCTTCTACTTAACGAATAACTATTTGGCTAGTCTCGTTGACGCTCGTTAATAATATGAATTAAATTGTAATATATTTTAATAGCAGGTCGTTCTAAATAAATGTCCTCCAAAAATAAAACTCATTCTTCTCTTTATATCTTTTATTGGGAAAAGAGAGAAACAGGATGAGTTTTTATATTTAGGCGTGAAGATTCAGGTTGTTTTTGAGAACGAGTGACAATTTGGCTAGTACGGTAACGACATGATTATAATGAACTTAATGTTGATGATGCTCAGGTTTACTATCAGGTTTATACGTATTTTAGTACTCGTCACTTCTCAGGAAATACATCTGTCTCATAAGTAAGACTGAATTAAATATCTATGATTGTTCGTTTGATGACCTAAAAATCTTGTGGTACTTTCTCATTCGCTCCGTAAATGAACAGTGTTTTATTATTCATTAGGGGCTGCTTATTTAATTTATTTTAAACAGTAACGCAACAGGTGAAATAGTGTCGGAAGCTATTGGCGGTTGATCAACGTTGCTGTAGGACAGACAAAAAAAGGGTATTTTCATGCTTAAATCATCATTTCTATTGGGCCTAGTTGGCTTAGTTTCACTTCCTACATTTGCTGCTGGTATTGAGGGTGGTCCATACATTGGCGCCGGCCTTGGTGTGTATCAAGACTCAGACACTGACGGCGCAGGTAATTTAGATGCTGAAAGCATGGGATATAGCCTTTACGGTGGTTACCAATTTAACCGCATTGTAGGTATCGAACTTGGTTACACGGATTATGCTGACTATGAATCATTTGGAACGAAGGTGTTTTCGCCAACATCGCTTTCTGTTGCAGCAAACCTTGGCTACACCTTCGATAACTCAATTCGTCCATTTGTACTAGCGGGCTTGAGCTACGTAGATTTGAACTCAAACAACGCTAGCTCTTTTGATGATGATTCTGGTGCCGGCTTTCATTTCGGTATTGGTGTTGAATACACGCCAGTAGAAAACCTAACATTACGTTTGATATCACAAGCAGACGCAGTAAACATCGAATTATTCGATAGAACAACGGGTAATCGATTGGAAAGCCGTGATGTAGCCTTTAGCACAGTAACTCTGGGTGCTTCATACAATTTCTAATGGCTTCTGTTAAATAGCTTAAAGCTAAAGCTATGGACACCCAAAACCGCTCTAACGTTGAGCGGTTTTTTTATGTCAAAAATAACGATTGCTCACGCTGTGGGCGGAGTTGGTCCAAAGCCTGAAATTAGTTGGTTTTCACAAGCTTATAAAAGGGAATTATCTCGACTATTTTGGTAGATTAAAGGTATTACAGACTTCCAGTGAGCAGCAATGAAGATTCTTCACACGTCCGATTGGCACCTTGGCCAAAACTTCTACAATAAAAGTCGTAAGAATGAACATGAACGGTTTTTACAATGGTTACTTGAGCAAGTTACAGAGCACGACATCGACGCGATCATTGTTGCTGGCGATATTTTTGATACCAGCACACCGCCGAGTTACGCTCGTGAGATGTATAACAAGTTCGTGGTCGACTCGAACAAGATCGGCTGCCAATTGGTGTTGTTAGGTGGTAACCATGATTCGGTGTCTGTGCTTAAAGAGACACAACAGCTGCTCAAATACATGGGTGCAGACGTGATTCCTAATACCAATGAAGATCATGCGACTCAGGTTGTCGAACTAAAAGGCAAGAACGGCGATGTAGAAGCGCTGGTTTGTGCCATTCCTTTTATTCGCCCTCGCGATGTGTTGACCAGCCAGGCGGGTGTCACTGGCGTTGAGCGTCAGAAGCAACTCGGAGATGCAATCAAACAGCACTACCAAAGTGTTTATGATGCCGCTGTAGAAAAACGTGCGACGTTTGAAAACAGCAAGCACATGCCGATTATCGCTACGGGTCATTTAACGGCGATGGGCGTTCAACAATCGGATTCGGTACGCGACATCTATGTCGGTAACCTTGATGGTTTTGCCGCTGATGGCTTCCCAGACGCAGATTATATTGCACTTGGTCATATCCACCGCCCACAAGTGGTGGCAAAGCGTGAATACATTCGTTACTGCGGCTCACCAATCCCATTAAGCTTTGATGAACTTAAATCTCAAAAGCAGGTCTGTGTGGTTGAATTTGTTGAGGGAGTGCGCACCATTTCTCAATTGCCAGTTCCAACGTTCCAACCCCTAGCTGAAATCAAAGGCGACTTGAGTGAAATCGAATCTCAACTGAATCAATATGTAGGCTTAGATAGCGAACAAAGCGTTTGGTTATCGATAGAAGTGCAAGCGCAAGATTACTTGTCGGATCTTCAAGAACGTATGCGCGCACTAACAGAAGGTTTGAATGTGGAAGTGCTTCAATTGCGCAGAGCAAGAGAACGTCGCAATCAGGCATTAGAGCAAGAATCAGCAGAAACCTTATCTGAACTGAGCCCGATGGACGTTTTTAGCAAGCGTATTGCCTTAGAAGAGTTTGAAACCGATTCTGAAAAAGCGCGTTTAGAGCGAATGACGGTGAAGTTTAAACAAGTGATGGTTGAAGTGTCTGAAAGCGCTCAAACACCAAACAAAGTAGAAGAGTAACCAGTATGAAGATTTTAAGCCTAGAATTTGAAAACCTGAACTCTTTGAAAGGACGTTGGAAGCTCGATTTTACCCAATCACCGTTTGCGGAAAATGGCTTGTTTGCGATTACTGGCCCAACAGGGGCGGGTAAGACCACCATTCTTGATGCGATTTGTTTGGCACTGTTCCACCGCACGCCGCGCTTAAAGAGCATTGCTAAAGGTAATAACGAATTAATGACGCGTGGCACGGGTGAGTGTTTCGCTGAGCTGGAGTTTGAAGTACAGGGCAAAACGTACCGCTCTAACTTCCATCAAAAGCGAGCGCGTGGAAAACACGATGGCGCATTACAAACGCCAACCTGTGAATTTGCCGATGCTGACACCGACAAAGTCTTAGAAACCATGCTGACCAAGAAGACAAAATTGGTGGAGCAGGTAACCGGTCTCGATTTTTCACGCTTCACTAAATCCATCATGTTGTCTCAGGGTGAGTTTGCGGCGTTCTTAAATGCCAATGCTAACGACCGTGCAGAGCTACTTGAAGAGCTGACGGGAACAGAAGTTTATAGCCTGATTTCCGAGCGCATCTACGATCATTTTAAGTCTAGTGAAGAGTCGCTTAATCACCTGAAAGCAAAAGCTGAGGGTGTGAGTTTGCTGTCTGAAGAGCAAATCCAAGAGCTAACCGCAGATCGAGAGACGTTAGAAGCTGAACAGAAGCGTTTGTCTGAGCAGTTAAAAGAGTGGCAAGCTCACCTTAGCTGGTGGAAAGACGTGACCAAAGCTGAGCAAATTATTGCGACCAGCGAGCACGATCTTAAAACAGCTCAAGATGAGCTAGACCGTAACCAACCCTCACTAGAGAGTTTGGCAAACAGTGAACCTGCCGAAAAACTGCGCCCAATGCACAAAGATTTAAAGCGTTGCGAACAAGAGGTGAACACTACTCAAGCTCACTTAGATAACAGCACTAAGTTACTTGCTGTTCGTGATGCGGAAAAGCAAGACGCGCAAACTCAACTGACTCAAAGCAGTGACGCTGTTCAGAAGATAAAAACCGAACAACAAGATCAAGAGAAGATCATTGAACAGGTTCGTCCTCTAGATAACCAAATTGCTGTACTCAAAGATAAGCAAACTGCGGCCGTTAATGCAGCGAATACGCTAAACGAGCAACACACGCAGCAGCGTAATCAACAGGTCGATTTAGTTCAAAAAACTGATGCACTGAAGCAACAATATCAACTCAGCACTGAGTACTTAAATACACATCAAGCTGACCAACATCTGGAAAAATACTTAGGTCAGTGGCAAGCAAAGGTAGAGCAAGTTCGTACTCTAGAGCGTCAGCATGCAGAACAGTTAAACTCAGCGAAGCAAGCCTTGTCTGCGGTTGATACTCAGCAAACGATCATCAAATCTGCGCAACAAGCTAAAGCAACGCAAGACAAAACTTTAAGTGAATTGGTTGTGCTAGAGAGTAGTGCAAAGCAACAGTGGGAAGCATTGCAAGGCAACACCAGCGAACAAGTATTGCATGCGCAAAAAGATCTGTTGGAGTTTTGGAATCGCAATACGCACTCATTACTTGAGATCAATCGTGGTTTCCTAAATGCCCAACAACAGCTGCACGTTAAAACACAAACACATCAAACTAACACTCAGTTGGTCGACAAGCTTTCGAAAGAGCGTGAAGTGTTGGTGGAGCGATATAAAGAGAAAGAGACTTCGCTTGAGCGATTAACGCGTTTGATTGATCAAGAAGGCGAGTTGGCGAAATACCGTGCAGCTCTAGAATCAGGCTCTGAGTGCCCGCTGTGTGGTTCAACAGACCATTCGATTGAACAGTCACAAGATATTGCAAATTTGGTTGCTCAAAAAGATAGGGAAAACCTAGAGTTAACGGCCATCAAAAAAGAAGGCCAAGAGCATCGTCAGCAGTTAGATTCTCTTGCCCCTATGATTGCAGCACTTAACGATGACATTCAACGTGCGCAAGCGGATATTCAGCAAGCTCAAATGAATTGGCAAGGCGTTGTCGGCAAGCTTCAACAGAGCTTATCGGATTTCGTTGGCACGGCTTCAGAGCTAGCAGTACTAACGATTAACGATTTAGGCAATGAAGCTACAGTCGTGACCTTTGCTCAGCAGTGTGAACTTCAACTAAGTCAGAGCTCACAGCAACTCAAAGCGTTGGCTGATGCTAAAGCGCATTACGCCGAAGCTGAGAAACAACGCCTGTCTGTAAGTGTTATGGCTGACAAGGCGCAGTCTAATCTCGAGTTGGCCGAGCAACGCTTAGCGGATCTGAATAAGCAAAATCACAGCACGAACGAACAAGTGGCTCAGATAGCTCAAGCGAAAGAGCAGCAATGGAACGCTTTGAAAGAGAGCATTGTTCAAACGGCTATTGAAGCGCCTGAACTTGAACATATCGATGATTGGTTTACTGCGAAATTGCAAGCATCAAGCATGTGGCAGCAAACCAAACACCAACAGGCTGATATTGAGAAGCAATTGATTACTCAAAATGCCGAATTGAAAACATTAGATGACAAGCTAAGTAGCGCAGAGAAAGAGATCGCGACACTGACGCAAGAGAGTGAGTCTTTAGTGTCAGAACTCACTCGTGTAACGGCTGAAAGAACAGAGTTGTTTGGTGACAAAGACATTCAAGCCACCAGCAATGCGATGAAGCAAAAAGTCACTGAAGCGGTAAATGCATTTGATGC
Organism: Vibrio sp. QJM3NY_27; assembly: GCF_057785955.1. Lineage (NCBI taxonomy): Bacteria > Pseudomonadati > Pseudomonadota > Gammaproteobacteria > Vibrionales > Vibrionaceae > Vibrio > Vibrio sp. QJM3NY_27. Next base: position 1,684,080 of record NZ_CM173511.1, read on the forward strand.
AGCGCAGTTGGTGCTTAACCGCTGCGAACTGGAACATCGAACTGAGCAAACCAAACACATTAGCTTCTCTGAAGAGTTGGCCAGCAAGCAGTCAAGTTACACACAAGCGTCGAATGCTTGGTTAGAAGCGCTCAAAACGAGCCCATTCGGAGGTGAGGCTGATTTTGAAGCAGCATTGTTGGATGAAGAGGTTAGAACTCAACTTCAAAGCTTGAAGAAGTCTTTAGACGAAGCGATTGTCAGTGCTCAAGCTAGGTTGAACACCGCCAAAACGACGCAAGTGGAGCTACAAAACCACGAAAATGCTAAAGCATGGCAAGAGCAAGACCAACAGCAAGTTGAAGAAGCGACTACTGAATGCCAAAACGCACAACAAAGCCATGCGACAAAGATCGGCGCGATTTCTGCCAATCTTGAAACGGATAACCAGAACCGCAGTAATCAGCAAGATCTGTTTAAGCAAATAGACGAGCATCAGGTCGAGTTTGATGATATCTCACGTCTGAATTCACTTATTGGTTCTAAGAACGGCGACAAGTTCCGTAAGTTTGCTCAAGGTTTAACACTGGAAAACTTGGTGTACTTGGCGAACAAGCAGCTACAGCGTTTGCATGGTCGTTACGAGCTAAAACGTAAAGCCGATGATGGCTTAGAACTGCAAGTGCTTGATACATGGCAGGGCGATGTGATGCGTGACACCAAAACCTTATCCGGTGGCGAAAGCTTCTTAGTGAGCTTGGCGTTGGCCTTAGCGCTTTCTGATCTTGTGAGCTACAAAACCAGTATTGATTCTCTGTTCCTAGATGAAGGTTTCGGCACGCTGGATAGCGACACATTAGACATTGCACTGAATGCGCTCGATAACCTGAATGCGTCTGGCAAGATGATTGGTGTCATTAGCCACGTTGAAGCGCTGAAAGAGAGAGTGCCAGTTCAGCTCAAAGTAACAAAACACTCTGGCTTAGGTGTGAGTGAGATGGAGAAGCAGTACAAGGTTGTTGCTTAGCTTCTAGCCATATTCATTAGCGCAGAAATAGAGGTAGAGCTAGACCAAGCAGATCCCCGACTCAGTCGTTCCTCCTTCTCGAGGATGACGGAGTCGGGAGTTGTCATCAATCATGTCTCGTACTCCCTAACACATGGAACGAACATAATAATTATCGTCATTCCCTAAAGTGAGGAACGAGCGTAATAGGGAATCTCTAGTAAACGCAGGGAGTGGACTCATCAAAAAGGATACGGCCATGCACAAGAAGCCCCATTTACCAACTAAGACATGTCCTATTTGCCAAAAGCCTTTCTCATGGCGTAAAAAATGGCAGCGCTGTTGGGATGACGTGATCTACTGTTCTGAACGTTGTCGTCGTCATAAGCCAACTTTGGCGTAATTTCTGTTCGTTTTTAGAACACGTTAATAGTTTCGTCATTCATTTCTTAAGTTAATATTTCTATCTGTAAGACAACTAATGTATAAAGGCGGCATGAAGATACCTAAAAGAATACAGCCCTTAGTTGACGATGGTTTAGTCGACGAGGTGACAAGCCAATTAATGAGTGGCAAAGAAGCATCAGTGTACATAGTGCGCTGCGGCGATACGATCCGTTGTGCCAAGGTATATAAGGAAATAAGCCAGCGCAGCTTTAAAAAAGCAACGGCGTATCGTGAAGGACGAAAAGTCCGAAACAGCCGCCGTGCCAGAGCGATGGAAAAAGGCTCAGGATTTGGACGTGAGCAACAAGAGAAAGTGTGGCAAAGCGCTGAAGTGGACGCCTTGTATAAACTGGCAGAAGCGGGTGTTCGTGTGCCTGTGCCTTATGGCTGTTTTGATGGCGTGCTGCTTATGGAGCTAGTCACTGATGATGACGGTTATGTTGCTCCAAGATTGAACGATGTTGTAATGCCGCCAGAACAAGCGATTGAAGATCATGCAGTGATGATGACTTACGTGGTTAAAATGCTTTGCGTTGGTTTGATCCATGGTGACTTGTCTGAGTTCAACGTATTGGTTGATGAATACGGCCCTGTGATTATCGATCTACCGCAAGCGGTCGACGCTTCGGCTAATAACAACGCCGAGTGGATGTTGGCTCGTGACATCAATAACATTCGTGATTATTACGCTCAGTTTGCCCCTGAATTGGCGAAAACCGAGTATGCTAAGGAAATGTGGGCTTTATACGAGAAAGGCGACTTAAAGCCTGACAGCAAGCTGACGGGCGAGTTTACAGAAACGGACGATTTGGCAGACATCGAAGCTATTATGCAAGAGATAGACGCTGCGCGAATTGAAGAACAACACCGACGCGAGCGTGTTAAAGAAGAAAAAGAAGGTGTGGACGACAGCAAGTTCAATTGGGCTGAGTAGTCGTAATGATCCGTTTTGATCTTTAGTTAAACATCAGCCATATCTCCTTAAATAATTGATGCATTCGTTCTAAAAATAACCCAACAGAGTAACACTCGTTGGGTTTTCTTTTTTAGCACTCATCAAATTTTACCATTCATCAAAGCCAGCGCTTGGTATTCCTCACTACCAGTTTAACTGCTCACCATCGTAAGCGTAGAAGTGCCCACTTTCGTCCGGTGTGGCAGTGCGAATGATATCGACCAACTGATGGGCGACATAGCTCGACTCAAACAACTTGCCTTCAGGGACATTGGTCTGAAAAGGCTTAGATAGAGCCGTATCTGTTGTGCCCGGATGTAGCGCTAACACGGTGCCTTTCTTTATGGTACGTTGCCATTCAATCGACATGGTTTTGATAAACATATTGAGCGCTGCTTTCGATGAACGATAGCTATACCAACCACCTAAGCGGTTATCTGAAATGCTACCGACTTTGGCTGAAACTACAGCAAACTTTGGATTGTCGCTCGTTCTAAGAACAGGTGTGAAGTGCTTTGCCAGTAATAAGCTGGGTAGGGTATTCACCGAAAGGTTTTTCAGGAAGAATTCTGGGTCGATAGAAGATAGATTTTTTTCAGGCCCTAGATCTGGTGTATGAAGCATACCCACGCAGTTTATCAACCAGTCCAATTTTTCAAACTGTTTGCTGAGTTGCTCAATATCAGCTTCATTGGTTGCATCGACTTGGTGCCAGTTTAAGCGACTGTTTTCTAGTTCTGGCTGTTGAGAGTGATAAGTCGCGTCGACATGTACATCGAGAAAATCAAAGCGAGACAGCTCAGACAGTAGGTGCTTAACCACGGCGAAACCAATACCGCCGCTGCCACCAATGACCAATATGTGTAATCTGAGTTGTTCCACCATTATAAGTTCTCCAAGTTAGTCAGTCGTTGTTCTGCGGTGTCGAGTATCGCTTGTTGGTCTTGCTCATCCATATTGTCCCAAGAGCGATAAAGCATCCCCATTCGAGGGTTGCGATTTAAGGCCTCGCGATGTTTGTTCATGAAGCGCCAGTACAAGCTGTTGAATGGACAAGAACTCTCTCCACTGCGCTCTTTAATTTGGTAATGACAGCCTTTGCAGTAATCACTCATGCGATTAATGTAAGAACCGCTGGCAGAGTATGGTTTGGTTCCGACGATCCCGCCATCGGCAAAAAGTGCCATACCTCGCGTATTCGGCATTTCGACCCACTCAATCGCATCAACATAAATACCAAGGTACCAACTGTCGACTTGCTCCGGAGCAATGCCCGTAATTAAGCAGAAGTTACCGGTGATCATAAGCCTTTGAATGTGGTGCGCATAAGCAAACTCGAGGGATTGATCAATCGCGTGCTTCATGCAATTCATCTTGGTTTGTCCATCCCAAAAGTAATGAGGCAACTGACGGTCTGCTGCGTAGTGGTTTTTGTTTGCGTAAGCAGGCATGTTCGCCCAATAAACACCGCGTATGTATTCTCTCCAACCTAGAATTTGGCGTACGAACCCTTCGACTTGTGCAATATCGATAGTGGGTGTGCTTGATTTAGAAGAAGACTGATAAGCTGACAGTGCCGCATCAATCACTTCTTGGGGGCTTAGCAGTTTACTGTTCAACGAAAAGGAGAGGCGACTGTGATACAAACTCCATTTCGAATCGTGCTCGGTCGTCATCGCGTCTTGGAACTGGCCAAATAGTGGCAAACAGACTTGGCAGAAGTGAGCAAGCAGAGACAGACTTTGCGCTCGATTGACTGGCCATAATAACTGTTCGCCAACTTCACCAATGGTTTGAACTTGATGATGCTCGATGCGTTCTAAAATCGCAGAAATGTCGTTGGCAAACATTAATGGTTGCGGCAGGTTCTCGATGTCTTGTTTCTTTAGCTTCTTGCGATTGTTTGCATCGTAATTCCATTTTCCGCCAACCGGTTTGCCATCGTCGAGCAGGATGTCGAAACGCTTTCTCATTCGACGATAGAAATGTTCCATCATGATGTGTTTGTCTTTAGGAAACTCGGTTTCAATCTCGTCAAACGGAAACAAGAAGTGCTCGGAATCGCTACAGCCTTTGGTTGCATTGGTGAGTTTTAGCTTGTTCATCTGCTCTAAAAGGCGATATTCATCTGGCCTTTGATATTCGAATGTCTCTGCGCCGTATTCGTGTACATAGTGCTTTAGAAGTTTATCTAGGTTTTCAAATTGCGTTGTGTCGTCAAGAGTAAGGTGGAGTACTTGATGACCTTGTTCTTTGAGTTCGTCAGCGAAGTAACCCATCGCACAGAAAAACGCGGCCACTTTTTGAATGTGAGATGCAACATAATCCGTTTCTTGTTTGAGCTCAGCAATGATGTAAATAACGTCATCGTTAACTTGTTGAAACCATGAATGCTCAATGTTTAGTTGGTCACCTAATACAAGTCGTACCGTTTTAAATTTCATAATGCGTCCTGGTTTGTGAGGCTTGTTGAAACTGCGTTACCACCTACCCATTGGTTGATGAAGGAATGGTCTGGGTCGTACATTTCAGTCTGCTTGGCCAAATCAAAATGGCGTGATTTAGGTTGTGATTGGTTTTCAGTTTGCTCGTTGTGGGCGGGTTTATTGAGAGCCCCAGCGATATACGCCCAATTCCCCCAGTTTGATGCCACGTCATGGTCGATAAGTTGGCTCTCAAAATAGGCTGCGCCGTGTCGCCAATCGATCCCTAGTTCGTAGATCAAACAGCTGGCCGTTAACTGTCTTCCTCGGTTAGACATATAGCCTGTTTCATTAAGCTGACGCATACATGCATCGACAATCGGATAGTTGGTATTGCCACTCTTCCATTTGGCGAAATTCAGGTTCGACGTCGCTGAGGAGTTAGGGCTGTAGAGTTGACGGTTTGAAGAATCACCGAACAACGAGGAACCCAGTGACAAACACGTCCAATAGAAATATTCGCGCCATAACAACTCAAAGTAGATCCAATAGGTTGAATCGTTACTGCCATGTTCGGTTTCGAACTGTTTCAAATGGCGATAAATCGTTTTAGGCGAAACGCAACCGAGCGCTAACCACGGCGAGAACTTGGTTGAGTTTTCGATGCCGTCAAATGCGTTTCGAGTCTGCTTGTAGTTAAGGGCGTAATCATGTGAAAAGTAGTTTTCTAAATGCGCTAGTCCTGCGTCTTCTCCACCCAAATAATCGCTTGTTACTCCGCTCTCATCATTTGCTGAACTAAATAGTGGGATTGTCGATATTGGTTCAGGTGTCGCTATTGGTGTTACTGCTGGTGGAAGGCGTGAAATAACCGTCTCACTTTCATTAACGTCCAAGTGTTCGACTAGCTTTCTAAATTTGGTAAATGAGCTCGGAAGCTTTGACAATTCAAACGGCAGTTCATCTTGGTCAAACAAGGTGGAATGATGTGATAAACACATCACTAAGTTAGGGGACTGTCTTTGTGTCGATCGAATCAATTGTCGCTCGTCGTAGCTGCAATGTGCGTTAGCGAAAAAGTGAGTGACGTGTTGAGTAGCGATGATTTGGCTGAGTGCTTGCTCAGCAGCGTCTGGTTCTAAATGGTTACTGTGAATTACGACAAGTTGCTGCCCAAGCTTCACTAAATTCGATTCTAGATTAGCTATCGATTGTGAAATAAAAGCCTGGCGATGTGCGCCATAACTTTGTTCTTGCGCTAAATCAGCAGAGAAATGAACCAAAGTGGGTTCGACAATCACGCAAATGAGTTTATCGACGCTCTGCGCGGCGTAATGGAGCAATTGATTGTCGTTGATTCTTAAGTCGTTCGTAAAAAGATAGAGACCAATCTTTTTCATTGCTTGCACTCGTGATTTGTTAGTTATTAGACGGTTACGAGTGGATGAGCAAACAAGATCACAAATGATTACGCCGAATGGGTAATGGTTGAATTTGGGGAAAGAAGAGGATTGAGGAGAGAATAGAAGCCAACCAATAATACCGATAGAGGTTGGCTCATCAAGTCTGGCTTTATAAGCCAAAACAGCTATTTGTTAAGAGCGACAGTTTTTAGGAGCAGACAGTCCATAGAAACTCTAGTTCATAGAAGCAGTCAGTCTTTAGGAACGAGCTCTAGTCCATAGGAACGACGAGTATGTCGACAGGAGAAGAGTCTATCAATTGCTTCGAGTGCGAGATGATCTTATGCCAAAAATCATGATGGTGACCACAGAGCATCAGGTCAATGTTGTGCGCTTTTACGGTGTCTTTGAGCTTGTCATTCAAATCACCCGTACCCACAAAGATGTGCTGAACCGGCTGTTTAGCGTAAGCCTCAAACTCTCTTAGTTGTTTTATGGCATCTTCATTGACAGGTAGGTCATTCTCATTTTCTTGAATATCAACGAGTTCTGGGTAGATTTCTCCGTGAGTACCGTCGATATAAACAAATGAAAGTTCCGTTTCTAGTTTGTTCGCGAAGAAGGTTGCTCTATCAATGAGTATTTTTGAGTCATCAGACATTTCAAGTGCGACCAGAATATGTCGGTATTCCATAATTAAAGCCTCTTGTTATTAGTGATGTTACAAGCATAGTTTCTCTCTAAGTAAATGATATCGAAGAGGTCTCATATTGCGTAAAATCATCATTCAAAGATCTTCTAAGTACTCTCGTATTTATATCGCTTTGATTGATAAGAAATTTACAAAAGGTTGTTATAGTGAAGTGAGTTCGATCTTTACGCTTTTTGCTATTAGATAAGCTCGATAGTCCAACTCGTCAATAACCAAGAGGCATCAATGACAGCATTACTCACCATCCCAACTCGAACATTAGGCTTTGACTACGATATTGAGATCCGCGATTGGTCGCAAAAACTTGTCGGTTTTCACGTATTTGAAGATGGTAGACGACCGCTCGATGGTGGTATTGGCTTGAGCTTAAACCTCGTTGAGCAGTTTGATGTGAATGGTCGTTGGTTAGATTCATTGCCAGCTCGTTATCGTGAGATCACCGATGATTTCCCAGAGTATCAATACCAGATGTTGTGGCTCGCGGCGAATACTTATGAAGCTGCTCAACTGCTTGAGTTAAGACCGGTTATCTTGGCGTTAATCTGCATGAAACACAGTGTCGATAACAAGAAAGCATTGGAACTGAGTCGTCTAGGGCAGAAGAGAATCTTAACCAAACTGGGCTTAGACGGCAGTAAAGCCACACTCAAATTTATCGATAAGCTAGAGCTTCATTACAACGTCGGTGATGAGCTTGACCACATTGTGCGAATTCTCGAACCCCTGCAAAGACGTGTTCTTAAATTCAAGCATTACTCCAAAGTTGGCTACACAGCGCTTCGTTTGGACCAAGTTCATCCATTTCTAACCGGCAGTCGATTGGGCATTGCGATGGTGGAAGAGGGTAGGCTTAATGCGCCTTCAAAAATGGCGATGTTCCAAGATGCGATATTGTTAGGACTAGATTTGGAGATGGATGATCCATTACGCGCCATTACCAGTCAGAACTCTTTTGCGATGTTCGAACAACTTCACGATAGATGGACAGAGCAACGTCAACTGCGTCGTTTAGAAGGTAACCGCCCAATGGATAAAGACATTCCTTACCCGGTTCCTTTGCTAGGTAACGACAATATTCATCCACTTACTGATTACTACGACCTTGAACAAGAAGGCGTGGAGCAAAAACACTGCATTGGTGTTTATCACAATCGAATCATGAGCGATCGCTATGTGGTATTCCGCATGTTCAAACCTCAGCGTTTAACCATAGGTCTACGTCGTGTCCCGAGCAAAGCGTTTCCGTTTGAGATTGACCAAATTTGCGGGAAACGAAATGCACCGCCATCGGAGTCTGCTCGCCAAGTTATTCATGATTGGTTAGAAGCGAGTAAGCAAAAGTATCCGAAGCAATAGCTGTGAAGTAGAAGGAATAACAGGATGTTTCAACAAGGCGATTTATGCCCGCATTGTGGTTTGATTATTGTCATGCCAACAGATTTGCAAGCCGAATGCTTAGGGTGTGGTGAAGAGATCAATCAAGACCCTGCAGACGATTACGACGAAGAAGAGTAACTTTATCTACACTGATATAAACCAAGGCTAGGATGGCCGTATTAGCCCTTCAAAGGATGGGAAGACATGCAGAAAGTAATCTTTAGAAATTGCGATGAGAGTTCGCCATATTGGAGTGATTTAGAGCGCTTGTTTCAAAGTGAATGGTCGGATTTTAAGTTTAAAGATACCTATAAAGACTGCGTACAACTCCCTCCAGTAATAGTAGTGCTTCGCGATAATGTGGTCATTGGTGGCTTGGCATATTCCCATTTTCAGGAACCTCATCAAGTAAGAGATGTGGTTTGGGTCAATGCTGTTTATGTTGATGCTCAATGGCGAGGCCAAGGTATTGCAAGTGAATTGATTAATCGTGGTGTAAAACAGGTTTCTTCTACAGTACAAACTCAACTGTACGTGTACACCAATGTAATGGAACTCTACCAAGGGTTAGGTTGGTCAGTCGTCGATATCGACTCAGAAGCAAACCATAAAGTGATGAGTATAGAGCTTATTCGATAAGCTTAGAGCAAAGCCGACTATTAGGTTATCTACCTATCGAGTATTGAACCTATCTCTTTATCAACAACGTATAATCCTGTTAAATTTTCGTTTGAAATGATACCTATATCGCCTTTAAATCAAACAACTCGCTGTTGATTAAAACGATCACTACGATTTATTGCAGCAGTTGTTGAGCACAAAGCCTATATTGACTAGAATGGCGCACTTTTTTTATTTACGTACATACAGGTAATGAACATGAGCGATACTAATTCAAAACCAGCTTTACCAGATCATCTAGCAGGTAACCCACGCAGCCCACACCACGTGGCTGAGTGTTTCGAATACCCAATCGGCATTCGTCTAAATGGTAAAGAGCGTACTGATGTTGAAGAATACTGCATCAGCGAAGGTTGGGTTAAGATCCCTTCTCCAAAAGCGCTAGACCGCCGTGGTCAGCCAATGCTTATTACTCTAAAAGGCTCTGTAGAAGCTTTTTACATCGAAGAATAATCGCTTTGTGTGACGCGCTAATACTTCGTGTAGTTAGCAAATGTTTTGTCTAATTAGCCAACATAGAGTCACTAAGAGTTATTACTTGAAAGGGTCTAGAGAAATCTAGACCCTTTTTGTTTGCTAAATCTATTAGGCTTATTACCTTTACCAGGCGATACCAGCACCAATTGAGAATTCCAAGTCTTCACCTTCTGCTTTATCGAATCCTGCTGTCACTACAAAGCCGCTGTCCATAATATAGGTGGCATCTAAGCCTCCCACCTGTTTGGTTGATCTGTTAGAGAACTCGCGGCTATCTAAAGTTACGTCTGTATGTGTTCGCTTAATCCCGTAACCGGGAGTGATGTACAAGTTTTCGGTGATTCCAATAGGGGCGTGAAACTGATATTCGTTGTCACGTTGTTTGTATTCGTAAGATTCTTCGTCTTCGTTATAAGCCGAACGAGTAAATTCAATACCATAACCTATGCTACCCGGGCCGCGATATTTTATGTAAGAAGCAGACCAATCACGCCAACCACGTTCAGCCGATAGACCAAATGTAATCGCGGTTTCCTCTTGGTTTTGTTCATAGGCTTGTGCGTTAGACATAGTGAACAACAAGACAGCGGCTAATGTCAGAATGGGAAGCTTTTTGATGGTCATTGGATCTCTCGCTTATGTATACAAAATATCGGCGAATTCAAAGTATTGAACGCCAGTAGATTAGTAACCTAGTCCGGATCTTCCTTGAGCTTTTTGTTAGTGTTTTCTTCGTAGATGTTTTGAACGGCATCCTCTTAGGTTTGAGGATGCCTATTTGTTATGGGAATGGGGGTAATCGTTATTTTAAAGTACGTAGCTTATTGACCTGCATCTTTGCACGAACTTTGGTAACTTCTGCCTGAGAAGGCAAGTTGTCTTTAACCTTATTTTTAATATTCGCAACTGGGATAAAGTTCCACTGGCCGTTGTGATACTTGACCACAAATGTCTCGCGCTCTATTTCTTCACGGAACACCCAAACACCATCGTCTAGGCGTTTAAAGTCGCCAACTACATTTCCGCTAGTGTCTCTAACTGTCCAAAAGGTATGTTCAGTATCAAGATAAGATTCCTTCTCACCTGAGATCATCTTGTCACCAGACCTGATTGTCACATAATCTTCACGAACGATGATTTCACCGACAGGCTTGTCATCTACGTAGATGCTGTATAGCGTTTCTTCATCATTAGAACGTTGTTTAACGGCGCTTATATGAGCATCACCGTTGTCTTTATTAAAGAAAGGAATGTCTCCCAACTCAGGAATATGAACAAAACCTAAATCTGCTTGAGCTATTCTGTCTTTTAACGTTGGGGCATCGGCACCATAACCAGGGTCGGATTCAGGGTTCTCATAACCGCCATCGTTATCTGAATCATCTAGTCCAAAACCTGGATCGATATTTTCGAAACCATAATCACCATCAAATTGAGGTTGTGCTGGTTCTGAACCACCGCCAGATGAACAACCTGCTAAAACAGCTGTAAGAACGAGTGCGATAAGTGATTTGTTCATGATATTTCCTATCATTTGTTGAATTCGTAAGATGCTCACTGACTAACCTCACTACAAGGTGACGGGTATACACCTTGTGTATAGACATTGCTGCATCGCTTGAGGTGTACAATAAACAACCTTGGTAATTCGATAAATAAACGAAAAGAAATACAATACATCACGATCTGCTATGTGTTATTTATGCGATGCATTGCGCAAGCTTATATTCTGACTCATTCACTATGCATGCTCTATGTGTACCAATCTATTGATCTGATAACTACCACACTGAAGTTCCGAACATTCTGTTAAGTGAAATTGATAATAAATTGCTCACTCGAAAGTATGATTTATATACAAATGCCTTCCTCGAATAAGAAACCAACAAACAAAAACATGAAGCGCAGTCTAATTAAATGAAACTAAAGTGCTGTATTTAAGGTTATTTATTGTTAATGGCTATCTCTATCACAGAAAATAATCCTGAAGCACATACAATTCCCAGGCTTTCGAATGAGCGCTAAATTTTTTCGTTCGAGCATTTTATTTCTATCGCCCAATACACATGAGGTTCCTATGTTTGGAATATTCAAACCTATGGCGCATATCGATCGCTTATCTACCGATAAGATCGATAGCACCTACACACGATTACGATGGCAGCTTTTTCTCGGCATCTTTGTTGGCTATGCCGGTTACTACCTAGTCCGCAAAAACTTCAGTTTGGCGATGCCATACCTGATTGAGCAAGGGTACAGTCGAGGAGAGCTAGGGATTGCTTTAGCAGCAGTATCCATCGCTTACGGTTTATCTAAGTTTTTGATGGGAAGCGTTTCTGACCGTTCTAACCCTCGTTATTTCCTCAGTGGCGGCTTGTTAATGTCGGCGTTGGTCATGTTCTGCTTTGGTTTCATGCCATGGGCAACAGGCAGCATCACTGCAATGTTTATTCTATTGTTCTTGAATGGTTGGTTTCAGGGCATGGGCTGGCCGGCTTGTGGACGAACCATGGTTCACTGGTGGTCGCGTAAAGAACGTGGTGAGATCGTATCGGTATGGAACGTTGCTCACAACGTGGGTGGCGGCTTGATTGGCCCAATGTTCTTATTGGGACTGTGGGCTTTTAACGATGATTGGCGAACCGCTTTTTATGTTCCTGCATTTTTTGCCACTCTCGTTGCTATTTTTGTTTGGTTCACCGTAAGAGATACACCTCAATCTTGTGGCTTACCACCGATTGAAGAACACAAAGACGATTACCCAGACGACTACGACACGTCCCATGAGAAAGAAATGACGGCGAAAGAGATCTTCTTTAAGTACGTTTTCTCTAACAAGTTACTGTGGTCAATCGCGATTGCTAACGCGTTTGTTTACCTTATCCGCTATGGCGTACTCGATTGGGCTCCAGTTTACTTAAAAGAAGCAAAAGACTTCTCAGTAGATAAATCGTCTTGGGCTTACTTCCTGTATGAGTGGGCAGGTATTCCTGGAACGCTACTGTGTGGTTGGATTTCAGATAAGTTGTTTAAGGGCCGACGCGCACCAGCAGGGATCCTGTTCATGGTTCTCGTTACTGTCGCTGTATTAGTGTACTGGCTAAATCCGGCAGGTAACCCAACGGTTGATATGCTGGCACTTATCGCGATTGGTTTCCTTATCTATGGACCAGTAATGCTAATTGGTTTGTATGCACTTGAACTTGCACCTAAGAAAGCGGCAGGTACGGCTGCGGGTCTTACTGGCTTGTTTGGTTACTTAGGTGGCGCAGTTGCTGCCAATGCCGTGCTTGGTTTTATGGTTGACCATTACGGCTGGGATGGCGGCTTCATTATCTTGGTCGGTGCTTGTGTTGCTTCAATAATTTGTCTGCTTTATGCCTTCTTAGGAGAGCGTGAACACCACAAACAAAAAGAACTCGAACAACAGAAAGAAGCATTAACTCAGTAGTTCATTAACTGGACAACGTCATACTAATAAACAACAGAGGCAGGTATATCCTGCTTCTGTTTTATCAAGGGAAACAATAATGAAAACAACGTCACTGTCTCTGACTTTATTAGCTCTTAGCTTATCTGCAAATGCGTTCGCCGATCCTTTAGTGATTGCACATCGTGGTGCTTCTGGTTATTTGCCCGAGCACACATTACCGGCTAAAGCACTCGCTTACGCAATGAAACCTGACTATATCGAACAAGATGTAGTGATGACCAAAGATGACCAATTGGTGGTTTTGTATGATCACTATTTAGATCGCGTCACCGATGTCGCGGATCGTTTTCCAACACGCGCTCGTGCAGATGGCCGTTACTATGCGATTGATTTTACGCTTGCCGAGATCAAATCATTAAAAGTGACTGAAGGCTTTAACCTAGATGACCAAGGTAATCGAGTGGCTGGGTTCCCAGCACGCTTCCCTATGTGGCAGTCTGATTTTCGTGTCGCTACATTTGCAGAAGAAATCGAGCTGATCCAAGGCCTAAACAAGACCTTAGGTTATGACGTGGGCATTTATCCTGAGATTAAAGCACCTTGGTTCCATCGTCATGAAGGAAAAGACATCTCTAAAGCTGTGCTTGCCACCTTGCAACAATATGGGTATCTATCGAAAGACGACAAAGTGTATTTGCAGTGTTTCGACGCCAATGAATTGCAACGCATTAATGATGAGTTAATGCCAGCTATGGAAATGGACCTTAAGCTCGTTCAGTTGATGGCTTACACAGACTGGAATGAAACCATGACTTACAAGGGCGATAAAGCGACGCCGTACAGCTATGACTGGATGTTTGAGAAGGGCGGAATGGCAAAAGTCGCTAGCTATGCTGATGGTATTGGCCCATGGAAACCTATGCTGGTGGACGATGCATCGACCAAAGATAACATCATTATTAAACCATTGATGAAGTCAGCAAAAGACGCTGGCTTAGACGTTCACCCGTACACGTTCCGTGCTGATCCAGGAAGAATCCCAGCTTATGCTGATAACTTTGATGGCATGTTGGATGTCTTCTACAACCAAGTCAAAGTCGATGGTGTGTTTACCGACTTTCCGGACAAAGCGGTCGACTTCTTAAAACGTTAATTTCCTGCTCAGTTACGAGGTACTAGTAACGAGATACGAAGAGCTAAAAGCACAGCCTAAAGGCGCTTTTAGCTCTTTTAACTTTTTGGCTCTTCTTGTACTGGCCTCGAAATCCTACCCATACTCTTCTTTCTCAGCCCACATTTTGATATTCACTCGGTTTACAGCAATAACCTGACTTGATAGGTTACTCCCAATGCAGCCAGATGCTTAATCTATAAGTATTTATCGGCTCAACCTAATATTGAACTTGGAAAGATCATGGAAGAAAGAAGTAAAGCTTATCTTGATAGGTACCTCAACACATTGCCAGCGGACGTTGCCTCGCAATACACCTCCTTTAGTGCTGATTATTACTGCGCCGACGAGTACAACGCCAACCTTTGCGCGCAGTTGATTTTAAAAGGTGAAAAACAGGCGTCCTGCGGCCTTGAACACTGGTATACCTATGAAGGCGAGACGAGACCCATAGTAGGTCACTTACAAGTCGTCACCGATTGGGATGGTGAGCCTGTCTGTATTGTTGAGATCACGTCGGTGTCGTCGTGCAAATACAACGAAGTGAGTGCGGAGTTTGCTGCTGCAGAAGGCGAGGGTGATAAAACACTAGAATGGTGGAGAAAAGCTCACTGGAACTTCTTCTCTCGTGAATGTGAAGAACTCAAGATCTCACCAAGTGAAGACATGTTACTTGTGTTAGAGCGCTTCAAAGTAGTTTATCAGTAATACAGTAACCGTGAGTGTCTTATTGAATCACAAGGCTTGGCGCTTTAGGTGTCTTTGACTAAAGCAAGATAACTAGATACCGCACCGCTATTGTCCTTACCAAACGTCACAGCGACTCCACATTTGGGCTATGTTGAACAAAATAGCTACGAACTCTACTTTGATATCGCTTTCAACAACATTCTGTCCTATCAAAGAGATGGCCTATAGCGATAGAATCTGCCCAAAGCAAAAAAAAAAGAGGTAGAGAAGTATGAGCTCAACAATCAGAGAAGTCGCGGTAGAAGATGCACAAGGCATTATTGATGTATTGAATCCAATCATTATCGAAGCGCGTTATACGATCTTAGATCAGACTTTTACTGTTGATGAAGAAAAGGCATTCATTGAGTCGTTTCCAGAACGTGGTGTATTTAGCGTTGCAGTCAACGAGATGACAAGTCAGCTGCTTGGTTTTCAGAATGTAGAACCATTTGCTACTTACACTAAGGCCTTTGACCATGTTGGTATTATTGGTACTTATGTTGATGCAAATAGCCGTGGGCAGGGTGTTGCAAAACAGTTGTTTGATTACACATTCAAAGCAGCCAAAGCCAAAGGTTATGAAAAGCTTTTCGCCTATGTAAGAGCAGACAACGAGCGCGCGTTAGCGGTATACCTTAAGCAAGGTTTTGAAATAGTCGGAACGGCTAAGAAACACGGTAAGATCGGCGACCAGTACTTTGATGAGATCCTTATTGAGAAGTTTTTATAGGCTCGTTTAAATACTAGATAATTCATCGTATGCAGGAGGCAAGATGACAAAGCTAATCGAATTAACAGAAATAGTCTTATTCGACTGGGGCAATACGCTAATGGTCGATTTCCCCGACGCACAAGGGAAGATGTGTGACTGGGAAACCGTACAAGAAGTGAGTGGTGCTCGTGTATTACTGGCTGAACTCTCCAAAAATCATCAAGTCTATGTTGCCACCAATGCCGGTGATTCAAGTAAAAACGACATCATTCGAGCCTTTGAGCGTGTTGGCCTGTCTCAATATATCTTGGGCTATTTTTGTAATGCGAGCATTGGCTTTTCTAAGTTCGAACCGGAGTTCTATCCCGCCATCATTTCTAAGCTCGGTGTTGAACCACAACACATCACAATGGTGGGTGACACCCTAAAGAAAGACATTTACCCAGCACTTGAAGCGGGTTTGCAAGCGGTGTGGTTGAATACGGAAGGAGTTGAGCTTAAGTCAGAGCATCCGCGTATCGTGCAAGTTCAAAGTCTAAGTGCACTGTTGGAGAAGCGCGATTAACTACCTGATATTAAGTTCAGATAATTCGCTTGTCCGTTTTGACACCAACTTCTCATCTCTTTGTTATTTAATCCTCTAAGCTAAGTCTAGTTTCCACTATGAGGGCTAGGCTATGAATATCGAACGTCACGGAATATCGGTTGGAATTGAACGTGTTAGTGGTGAAACCATTGTTGTGTTTAAAGCGAAAGGTAAACTCACACATGATGACTATCAAGCAATGATGCCAATTCTAAATACCACGCTAGAAGAACTCGATTCATCCGAACTCAAGATGCTTGTCGACATCTCCACTTTAACGGGGTGGGAGTTGCGTGCTGCTTGGGATGATTTCAAATTGGGGTTAGAGCTCAATTCGAAGATAGACAAAATCGCGATTTATGGTGATAAAAGCTGGCAAGAATTCGCTTCAAAAGTAGGGGGCTGGTTTGTGTCCGGTGAGATAAAGTCATTCGAAGAGCATGACTCTGCGCTTCAGTGGCTAGTCGATTGATACTATTCGCGGGCAGCTAGAGAGTAGTTCGTAAACATCGCCAATGACAGTTGATGAGCATTGTCTCAAACGCTGTCATTTTTCGTTTTGGTTATGATATTTCCTATTCGATTCAATAGAGCATATTCATTCCAGCGTGTAACATACGCAGGCTTGGTTTGGTCGTGACTAGTAGCGCGGCCAGATTCAGTAAAAACGAGAATTAAAACAAAAATAAGGTCTAACGACATGCATAAGGTAATTGATAAGCTGGCTTGGATATTCATCAAAGACGGCAAGTTGTTGATGGTGAGATCAAAAGGCAAAGAACTGTTCTATCTACCGGGTGGTAAGCGTGAAGCGGGCGAAAGTGATGAGCAAGCACTGGTTCGCGAAATCAAAGAAGAGATCTCGGCAGATTTGGTGCCTGATTCCATCAAATACGTTGAGACGTTTACAGGCCAAGCTGACGGTAAAGCAGAAGGCGTATCGGTGCAATTGACTTGTTATCTTGCTGATTATACTGGCGAACTGTCTCCAGATGCCGAAATTGAAGAGCTTAAGTTTGTGGATGGCAACGACAGAGCAGTATGTTCACTGGCGGCACTGGTTGCGCTTGATTGGTTAGAAGCGAACCAGTATTTACCACTTATCAGTAAATAATGGTTCGTTAATACAAAACGACTGTTTAGTCAGGATCTTTATAGATCAGTGCTTATGAAAAGCTTGAAGGGCGACTGTCTTTCATCAGAATGTCGAGTTTTCTTTGAGCTTTCTTCGTGTCTTGTAAATCCACCACCTCAATCATTTCACACTCATCTCGTACCATCTCATTAATCAGGCTTGGATAGTGTCTGCAATCTTCTGGTCGGTCTAAGTAAATACTACAGGTGTACTTGGCTTGAGCCTTGGTGTCTTTCGTCGGAACTAGCTCCAGAAAAGGGCAGCGAGTTAAACGTTCACCAGATTCAGGGTCGAACCAGATCTCGCTTCCTCGAACATATTCAAAGATGTCTGGATTGAACAACTCCCACAAATCAATCTCTTCTTGCGTTGCGGCAAGGTCACCATCTCCGTATTTGATACAGCATTTCCCGCATTGATTACAATTTTTCATTAGTGACTTCATTGGTTGGTGAGCTTTTGTCATTTTACCACTGATAGGCGTGGCACGTTGACTTTGTTGTTCATGGTTAAACCGTTTCGGGAAGGGAGCCTAGAATAGAAGTGCTAAATATGACTTTTACAACCTAACACTACTCCAATCAAGGCTGTAAACAGTGATACAATTTGCGCCTAGCAAGTTATTAAACAAAGGTATAAAAATGAGAACCGTATACACCACCGAAGGCGACATTAACGCAAAGAAACAGAAAGACGCTTACCCAAAGTTGGCGCTATGTGATAACTGCGTTCGAGACTATGTGGTGATTGCTCAAGGCGAACGTACCTACAAGCCTTGTGCTAAATGTGGTGCCGACGATTAATGCGCCTTGATAAATACCTATGTAAAAGTACTGACCTAACCAAACTTGAAGCGATTGAACGCATCCATAATGGCGAGGTGAACGTATACAATGAAACAGTCACTGATGAATCTACTCAGGTTCATGAAAGCAACACCATCTTGTTAAATGGCACGCCGCTTAAGTTGCGAGAATTTCGATACCTTTTAATGCACAAGCCAGCCGGTACTATTTGCTCCAATATCGATGAGGTTTATCCTTCACTGTTCAATTACATCGAGATAGACAAAGCATCAGAACTGCACATCGCAGGGCGCTTAGATGCAGACACAACAGGCTTAGTCTTGATTACCGATGATGGGCGCTGGTCATTCAATATCACGCTGCCAACCAAGTCATGTAAGAAGGTCTATCGCGTGACATTGTCACGAGATATCAAAGACGATGTCGCTGACAAGTTCAAAGCGGGCATTCAATTGCAAGGCGAGCAAAAGCTGACACGTCCGGCAGAGCTCGAAGTGATTACCAGTAAAGAAGTGCTGTTGACCATTACAGAGGGTAAGTTTCATCAAGTAAAACGAATGTTTGCCGCGGTAGGGAATCGAGTTGTTGGCCTTCATCGTGAACAGATTGGTGATGTTCGTTTAGATGTTGAAGCAGGCCAGTGGCGTTATTTAACCCAAGCCGAAGTCGACTCATTTCAGCAGGGTTCTGAGTAATCGTTTAACCACTAGAAGCGTAAAGCGTGTCAGCACCAGAACATCAACACTATAAGGATGTAGGATGGAAAACCTAAAAGTCTCAGAAATTAAGTCTTTCGTACCCGCGAGAGACTTCGTTTTATCCAAGCGTTTTTACCAGTCAATCGGCTTCGAAGTGATGTCTGAATTTCACGATATCGCCTATCTGCGTCACGGCAGTTGTGCGTTCCTTCTGCAAAACTTTTATGAACCTGCGCACTGTCACAATTACATGATGCACTTGCTGGTTGAAGACGTAAAAAGTTGGTATCAACACATCCAAAACTCTAATGTAGTGTCGGAATTTGAAGTTACTGTTTCCGAGGTTGTTGAGCAGCCTTGGGGAATGCTAGAGTTTTGTATCACTGACCCAAGTGGTGTGCTGTGGCGTGTGGCTGAAAACATCAGGCCGCGTTAATTCCTCCAACTTGCATTGAGGCCAGTGAAAACTTCAAATTATTCATCTGTTTCTTTATTTATGCCGATATAAGGCAATGATCAAATAGGTTCAAACATGGATATAAAGGCTAAAATACACAGCCAAGACGTTTACTACTGTGACGACGTTGATTTGGTTGCTGAGCAAACTCAATGCTTAGAAGTGCTATACGATTTTAACCACACTCGTCCTAGTGAAGGGGATAAACGACAACAAATCATGAAGCAACTGTTCGCCGAAGTCGGTGAGGGCTGCTACATCGAGCCGCCGTTACGCGCGAACTGGGGGCGTCACACCCACTTAGGCAACAACGTATACGTTAACTTCAATCTAACTCTGGTCGACGACACAGACGTATTCATCGGCGACAACGTGATGATTGCTCCTAACGTGACCATCGCCACTGGCACACATCCCATCAGCCCTGAACTCAGGCTAAAAGCAGCGCAGTTCAATGTTCCTGTTCGTATTGGAAACAACGTATGGCTTGGCGCGCACACCGTCGTACTTCCCGGTGTCACCATTGGTGAAAACTCAGTAATAGGCGCAGGCAGCATAGTCACCAAAGATATCCCAGCTAATATGGTCGCAGTCGGTAACCCATGCAAAGTGATACGCGAAATAAACGAACGCGACCGAGAGTATTACCACAAAGATCACCCCATTCCAGAAGAGCTTAAGTAAGTTATCTTAACCAGATTCTTTATGTGGGAGTTTGGTCATACTAGACAGAGTGGGTCTGCAATTAAATACAGAATTTTTCTGTCTAATAGCGTTATGAGTCCGAGTTCAATTGAATACCTCAGGAGAATGTGGTGATTGAAATTTATTCAGATGGGGATTCGACTATTTGGGTTCCTGTAGCAAATCGTTCCGAAAAGTTTGGTTGTAGGGCTTTTCTGCCTGTATCTAACTTGGATAAATATATCTATGGCTATAAAGCTAAAGAAGGTAAGTCAGAAGGTGACTACTTATCAGCTTTGACTGATATACAAAGGTGGCACTTAAATAATGAACAAGCTGAGTTTCTTATAAAAAATGGAACTGAATACCAAAATCAATACCGAGCGCGCTGGCGACATGGAAGAAAAGTAGGTTCTCCTATACTTGGACCAACACTTGGTTGGGTTGAGGTGCTTTTTGAAGACTTATATGAAATTACCGCTAATGAACTAACTGAAAATCTAGAAAAATTTGGGGTAAATATATCAGGAAATTTTGTATGTAATATTAGTTCTTACGAATTGGCACCTATAACTGTTTACGATGACAGTGAGATTGAGCAAGCATTACCAATAGTAATAGCCAAGTTAGGAACTAGGACTCCTAAGGGACAACAAGTTGTAAACAAAAGAAAAGCCGAGGTAACTCAATATCATCGTGACGTTACAGTCGTTGCGTATATTCTAAAAGCCTCGGGGGGTAATTGTGAGCTATGCGGTAGCAAAGCCCCGTTTGTTAAGGAGAATGGGCAACCATACTTGGAAGTTCATCATGTAAAATTTTTATCTAAGGGTGGTTCAGATACAATCACAAATGCAGCGGCACTTTGCCCTAACTGTCATAGAGCATTGCACAATAGTATTGATAAAGAGAATTTACGAGAAGAATTATATAGGAAAGCCACTAGGCTTGTGCGTGAAAACTCATAACAAACTATTTAAGATTGATTCGCAACGCGTGGTATTTTTACGATGCGATGCGATGCGATGCGATGCGATTTGTGTTTAAGGTGGTATACGGCGGCTTCGTATGGTGTTGCTCACACGCTAATTTGGCGTTAGCGTTCTAAGGAGATCATAGTGGCTAAATTATTACTAGTTATTGATATGCAAGAAGACTTTTTCCAGCGGGGTAGACTCGCTGACAAAAGAATAGAATTTACTCGCTCATTGAACGCGTTGGTACACGCATTTCGTAGAGAAAACCAGAAGATTATTTGGGTGCGTCAAGTCTTCAAAGAAGATTTGTCAGATACGTATTTGGCGTTAAGACAATCGAGTCAAAAATGGACTATTCAAGGTACTAGTGGTTGCGAGCTACTAAGTGAGTTAGTTCGACATCCAAATGAACATGAGATTATCAAAAAACGTTATAGTGCTTTCTTTGGAACAGATCTTGATGCGATCTTGAATGAAATATCACCTACTGAAATTGTGATTGCAGGTGTAAATACTCATGCATGTGTGAGAGTCACTGCTATTGATGCTTATCAACGTGACTACCATTTGTTATTGGCCACAGAGTGCATTGATTCATATGATCAAGGTTGCCACGATGAATCATTTGGATACATGGTAAATAGTGGTATTGGAGTTCCTTTATCCAATACTGAGATCATCGATAGATTGAAAAGCTAATAATTTGTTTAAGCGTGATTCGTAATGCTTGGCGTTTTTACTATGCATTGCTCTAGGTGATTAAGGTGGTATTACGTTGCTCACCACTTAAGCGGGCATCATATTCCTGCAATTCTTCCAGAGTGAAAGTAACTATACATATCTAGTCTTAATAGTTTGTTTAGGTTCACGGTGCCTTTCTTAACTATTTGATAGAGTGGCATTTCAGTGTGCATGGAGGTTTTATAATGGGAACTGTAATCGGATTGGTAATTCTAGCTGCTATAGATTGGTATATTGTTCGTAAAACAGGGCTTCATATTCATAAATGGATCTCTAAAAAGTACGCCGCGTATCTGTCGGAGAAGGGAAACAAAAAATAGCCTTTTCTTATTAAGTCATCGGTATAAAAAACGTTATCTGCTATTCATTTACACACATTGCAAAGATTGGAGGATTCATGAAAGGTAAAGGAAAGTGCCTATGTGGCTCGGTTGAGTTGGAAGTAGAGTACGCCAGTAATGAATTGGGGGCTTGTCATTGTAGTATGTGTAGAAATTGGTCTGGCGGTCCGATGTTAGTCATTGATTGCTCTGATTCCGTCAAAATATCAGGTGAATCAAATGTAGTGAGATATAAGTCGTCCGATTGGGCTGAGAGGGGGTTCTGCGGTAAATGTGGTACTCACTTGTTTTACTTTTTGGTGCCAAATAATCAGTACCACCTTCCTGTCGGTTTATTGAGGTCTGGGGATGACTACAAGTTAACTCATCAGATATTCATCGATGAAAAGCCCAAATACTACGAATTTAAAAATGAAACACAAAATATGACTGGTGCAGAAGTATTTGCCCACTTTGAAAGTGGAGAGTAGCACTTAGTTTTTATTAGCTTAAGACTAATTCACAACGCTCGGCATTTTTTAGTTTCGGTCGATTTTAGTGTTTGCGGTGCAATGGTTTTGGCGAGGTGGTAGCGTTGCTCACGCTTAACCTCCCAGCATCAACCCCCAATTTGAAGTGACTCGAAACTCGATTGTCTGAACTCCGAATAGCTGAATAGTTACTCTAATATGCAACGAGTCGCCTAATGACTCTGAGGAGGCGGAAATGACGGATATGGCAATATCAAGTTACCTTGGCTGGTTGTTACTTCTTATAGGTTGTTACCCTTTCTTGCTTGTTGGTGTCAGTATGTTTTTCTATGATGCAGAGCGTAAACAAGCATTAAGGTGGTTGAACGGAGTTAGTTTTCTATTGGTTGCATTCCTTCTTTACATGCATATGCAGACAGAAGTCATCTATGGTCGGGAATTGCTCGAAGCTTGGTATCGTGATAACCCAGAAGATAGGCCTCAATAAAAAGCACATAACAAGTGTTTATTATCCATTTCGGTATATAAAAATGATGCTAAACGATTGGCATTTCCAGCTAGAATCAACTTTAGTGTTTTCGGCACAATGGGTGAGGTGAGGTGATCGCGATGTCAGTTACTTCAAGCGGCGATAACTCGTCTATCCCATTTGCCTATCCGAGTGAACCATGTTCTCTTACAAAGTGTCTGACATTTTAGATATTCAAATGTTGAGGCTTCGATGAATTTTCTCCGTAAGTATAAAATCAGCTTTCTTTTCTGCGTTAGTGGCCTTTTGTGTTTCATTGCTTATAACACCATCGGTTCATACGTAGATGAAAATGGTTTGTTAGTTGAGCCATTCGGGCTTATTCCTCTATTTTGGCTTTTTGAGTTACTTGCGTTGCTGGCTTTGGTTGTAACCTTCGTTAGAAACAGAAAGTGTCAGTAGACCAGTTAAGCTGCAAGTAAACGAAGATGTTTCGTTATCACAAACAACTTAGGCGCGATTCGGTACGCGTGGCATTTGTGGCATGCGGCGGTATTGGTGTTTCCACTCGTTTTAACTTCAGTGGGTTAGGTGTTAAATTTGAGAGTATTGGTAGCGTTGTAATCTGCTCAAGCGGGCGTTATGTTACTAATTGAATTCAACGTTTATAAAGGATGAACATGGTAGTACTTAGAGGAATGCGCCAAGACGAATATCCAGTATATTGTCAGTATTTTATTGACGATTACAGTCAGGAAATAGCTAGAAATTATGGGCATTCTTTGGACGTTGCAGTCGAATTGGCAAAGAAGGACTTGCATCGCAGCTTCCCTAACGGACTAGAGGGCAATGAGCATTCGCTATTATGCATTGATGCTGAAGTCGATGGTGAATGTAAGCTTGTGGGTTACCTATGGCACTCAGTCAATATTGGTGATAAATCTACGTTTATCTATGACTTCTTCATTTCGAATGAACATCGAGGTCTAGGTTATGGTACTCAATCAATTTCTGCGTTAGAGACTCAACTACTCGCTATTGGTATCAATCAAATAAAACTGAGGGTCGCATATCATAATGAGCGGGCGCTTAAGTTGTATAAAGAAGTTGGCTTTGAGGTTACCGGTTTCAATATGTCTAAGAAACTAAGCGGGTAGCCTCAACATATCAAGCAACATACATAGACCGGCAGGTTTCATTTAAACATGGAGTGAAAATATGAAGTCAGATTTTTCAAAACTTGCGACAACCGAGTACGGAAACATATTAAGTAACGACCACTTTATTAATTTTAGTATTGGTCCTCTTTGGCAGGGAATGCCGCCAATTTTTGGAGAAGCGTTTACTGTCCAGTTAACGTCTGGTGATAATTTAATGCTTCATTCAGCCATATACGAAGCACCAGAAGGTTCCATCATTGTAGTGGATGGAGTTGATAGCGAATATGCAGTAGCCGGTGGGAATGTATGCGCAGTCGCTAAGAGTCGAGGTATCAAAGGCTTTATTATTGATGGTGTCATTCGAGATTTGAGTGAAATTTCAGATATGAAGTTTCCAGTTTTTGCGAAAGGTGTTCATCCAGTACCGGGAAAGAAAGAGGTCTATTCTGAATTGGGCGCTCCAATCACTTGTGGGGGAGCAAAGGTCTCTACGGGAGATATCATTGTTGCTGATGTAGAGGGTATTGTCGTTATTCCTAAATCAAGAAAAGATGAAGTGTTTCTAATGGCTTCAAAGAAAGCAAGTGAGGAAGCTTCATTAACACTCGCTGAGTGGGAAACGAGTCATAGGGCTAAAATAGCCCAAGCAATAACGTCTGCGAAACGAAAAACTTAATTGGTGCAGCAAGCTGATTTGTAACGCGTGGCATTTGTCATCAATTAACAGGCGTTAGGCGACAACGAATAAATTCATCCATGGAGAAGAGAGTGATCGTACGGACTGCGACGAAGTATGAAAATAGCGACGCTGGTTGATAACTCTCGACTGGATAACCGAAAAGACTTAGCCGTTGAGCGCGGGCTATCACAGCATATTGAAACCGAGAAGCTAAAGATCTTGTTCTATATGGGAAGTGGCGATACGTTTTGTAAAAATGCACCATTACTGGGTGTTAATAGGTCACGATGAATAAACAAAAACTAAAGGGCCTCATTCAACAAGTTCCTGAGCTAATCGAAACAGCCAACGTATGTCGTGAGGTGGGCTTGCCAAACTTCTATATTGCAGGCGGCGCTATCACTCAAATCATCTGGAATGATATCGAAAACAAACCGCTTCTAGATCAAGTCAAAGACTTCGATGTTGTCTATTTCAATAGTACCTCAGCTATCACCGAAGATGAGTTCAAAAGCCGCATTCGTTCGCGGTTAAGTCATTGTGTCGACGTGGACGTAAAGAACCAAGCGACCATTCATGAGCATTACGCTAAGAAGTTCGGTTGCTTCATTCAACCATACGTACGTGCGGAGCAAGGTATCGAGTCTTGGCTCTCTGCGTTTGCTATTGGGTTTACTCTGGATGATTCAGGCGATATCAAGTTGTTTGCACCATACGGTGTAGAGGACGCTTTTGATATGCTGATTAAGCCGAATAAGCGAGCAATGACAGAAGCAAATTACAACAAAATGACCACTGGCTATAAGGCCCGATGGCAGCAAGTAAAAGTGCTCCCTTGGGGTTGATTGATAGAATGTTAAGGAGTTTTAAGTGAGTCAGGAAGTAAGAGTAGGTGTAGCTGCGGTTATTCTACGTGAAGGACGAGTGCTACTTGGAGAGCGAATTGGTTCCCACGGGGCTCATACGTGGGCAACGCCGGGCGGACACCTTGAATGGGGTGAAAGCATTGAAGAGTGTGCTAAACGTGAAACACTCGAAGAGACTGGCTTAGTTGTTAGTGCATTTGAGAAGCTGACTTTTACCAATGATATTTTTGAGAAAGAGAACAAGCACTATATAACGCTGTTTGTTGTTGCTTCTGACACAAGCGGAGAGCCTCAGGTGGTTGAGCCTGACAAATGTAAGCAATGGGAATGGTTTAAACCAGATGAGCTACCAGAACCACTGTTTCTTCCTCTGACGAATTTGCTTAACGATCCGGTCATCCTTGGGAAGTTAGCGCAGTAAAACGTGAACGATTGGAGAGAAAATCAATGAGAGCACCTTTTCAAGTTTTAGTTTTTCCCTACAAAACAGTCGATAACAAATCTCGATTTTTAATCGCACTTAGAAGGGACAATGGTGTATGGCAGGCAATATCGGGTGGTGGCGAAGACAATGAATCATTACTTGAAGCAGCAAAACGAGAGCTCTCTGAAGAGGCTCAGCTAGTCGGTTGTAACTGGCAGCTACTTGATTCAATGTGCATGCTTCCAAAAGTCTTTTATGCAGGAAATCAGAATTGGACTGAGCATCCATTCGTAATTCCTGAGCATTCCTTCTCAGTTAAAGTGACGGAAGACCCTCAATTATCAAATGAACACACAGATTACCGTTGGTGTGATTACCAAGAAGCTATTGAACTTCTAACATATGACTCGAACAGAAACGCGCTTTGGGAGATCAACGAAAGGCTCAGCGGAGTCTAAAAACACAATGCTTATTTAAATCGTATGTTATGTGAATACAGGGAACAATCAAATGGAATTAAAGTGTCACTGTGGAAATGTGAGCTTAGATCTGAGCTCGCTTCCAGACGAAGTCGGGGAGTGTAATTGTTCTATCTGTCGTCGTTATGCTGCCGTTTGGGCGTATTTTTCTCCGGAGCAAGTTCAAATCAACTTGAGCGATAAAACTGAGTTTTATTGTTGGGGCGATAAAGAAGTCGAATTTCATCGCTGCAAGTTGTGTGGATGTTTAACGCATTACGTAACGACAGAGAAATGCTCCGCAGATATCTTGGCTGTGAACATGAGAATGGCCGAAAATAAAGTGCTTGCAAGCATCCCAGTTCGTAAAATCAACGGCGAAGCGTACTAAGTCAACTAACAAGGTACTTTCACTACGCCTTGCAGTATTGAAACGGTAGATTTGGTCGTATTAAGGAGAAGTTCGATGTTCAAGTGTCCAAATTGTGGGGCGTCGGTTTCTATTAAAGAGAAATCGAAGCTACATCCTTCCAAGCACATGCCATGTAAACAATGCGCTCAAGTATTGAAGCCTTTTACTATTTATTACTATTCACTCTTTTTTATTGCCCCTTTTACGGTTTCGATTTCAATGAATTATGCAGGGTTTAGCACTTTAGGTGCCATGGTGCTTAGTTTTACATTGTTTTACGTGCTGTTAGTGTGTCAGCCAATAAAGAAAGTAACGCAATAGCCCTCTAGCATTAAAAGAAGATGACTAATCAGCAATAAAATAATGAGACAGGTAAATCATGACATTACGAGTAGTTCCAGAGCTTTATTGTTTCAATATTAATGTGAGCAAATCCTTCTTTGTCGATGTGTTGGGATTTGAAGTGAAATACGAGCGCCCAGATGAAGAGTTTGCTTATCTAACGCTCGATGGTGTTGATGTGATGCTTGAAGGGATTACGGGCAAAAGTCGAAAATGGCTTTCAGGTGATCTGGAGTTTCCGTTAGGGCGTGGTGTTAACTTCCAATGGGATGTTATCGATATCGAACCTCTATATCAGAGAGTTAACGAAAGCGCCGCTGATTCTATTTACTTAGCGTTAGAGTCAAAGTCTTATCAATGTGGGGATTCGATCGCGACTCAGAAGCAGTTCATAGTCCAAACCCCAGACGGTTACCTCTTTAGGTTTTGCCAAGATATTCTTTAACATATAAATATTATTGGTTACTTATTACGAGAAACATGGCTAACTAAGTACCTGCTTAAACAAGGAGAGTAGAGTGGTCAACATTCGGGAAATGGCAATTTCAGATTACGACTCCGTGATCGCGTTGTGGTGCCAGACGGAAGGCATGAGTATTCGCGATGCCGATTCGAAAGAAAGCATTGCGAGCTATTTAGCTCGTAACCCCGGTCTGAGTTTTGTGGCTGAAAGTAACAACGAGATCATTGGCGCTGTGTTGGTCGGAACGGATGGACGTCGTGGGTATTTACAACATTTAGCTGTATCAGCCAACTTCAGAGGGCAAAAATTAGGTTGTAAGCTTGTCGCAGAGGCGGTCAACGCACTTGCAGGGCTAGGTATCCCCAAGACCCACTTGTTTGTTTATAACGACAACATCAATGCTCAACAGTTTTATGAAAAGTTGGGCTGGTTTCCTCGAGATGAAGTTCGAATGTACTCGTTTAATAGCTCGGATAATAGTAACGTTTAGCCTTATAAGTTCGCGTTGGCTGAGTTTGAGTTTGAGCTTGAATTTGTAACAGGTTCGCGCGCATCCATCTAATATCAAAACAATCCTTGGAGTATTTAGAAATGTTGTTTTCTAGTCTGTCTAAATCATTGGTTCATGGCTCCGAGTTATGTTCTGAGCTACTCAATTTCTTAACCGAGCATAAGAGTGACTTCGAAGAAAAGTTAATCCCTGACCTGTCATACATCGATGATATGGCACATGTGGTGAACGGTATTAAAATCAAAGACGTTCTACACATCAATTCGAATCAATACCGACTTCAATATTCGTTTGATTGGGAGCTATTTCTCGGCTGTTCAGATAGAAACGAAACCGGTGTAGAGAATGGAAGCGTTCTATTCACACTTGAGGATGATAACGTTCTTAATATCAACTTCCCAAACTACGGTTCTCGAGACACTAGCGATGAGCTCTAGTCGGTTTTTCGTGCGTGTTATACAGAAGGAACAACAATGATAACTATTGAAAGGCTTCAAGAATCACATGTGGCGTTAGTTCAGGCCATCCAACTCGCCGATGAACAGGTTAAGTTCGCTGGTACAGCTGCAGAGTTTTTATTAGACGGCAGTGAAACGACGCACTTGCACGTGATTAAGTCTAATAACGAAGTTGTTGGTTTCTTTAAGCTGGATATCGCTTACGCAGATTCTTATGAGTTTTGCCCTAAAGGAAGCATTGGGCTAAGAGCTTTTGTGCTTGATAAAAACCAGCAAGGTAAAGGTTTAGGAACTGGCACGGTCAAAGCTTTGTTTCCATATTTAAAAGCGAATTACTCAGCGTATGAGTCGATTTATTTAACCGTGAATTGCAAAAATCCCGCCGCATTCAACTGTTATAAGAAAGGCGGCTTCGAAGATACCAATGAACAGTATTTAGGTGGCGCAGCAGGCCCGCAATTTATCATGAGCGGTCGAATCGCTTAGTAATATTATACCGACTAATTATTGATGAGAAACACCTGCACAGCTGTATGCAGGTTGAGAGTTTTAAAGAGCACGAAAAGGAAATTTGATGAAGGTTCAATATCTTGAAGTAATTACCCCAGAAGTTGATGTTGTTTGTGCAACATACGCTCAGCTCTACAACGTGAAGTTTAGTGGTGCTGATGTGAACCTTGGTGGGGCGCGCACTGCAAAGCTATCTAATGGTGGGGTAATAGGTATTCGAGCACCGCTTCGTGAAACTGAAGAGCCAACTGTTCGACATTACACGCTGGTTGAGGATATTCAGTCTGCAGTAAATGCAGCCGAGAAACTAGGCGCCGAAGTCGCAGTACCGCCAGTGGAGTTACCACGTCACGGCATGTGTGCCATTGTTATTCAAGGTGGCGTCGAGCTCGGATTCTGGGAGTTATAGGTGATACATAGCCTTTAGAATGTGAAGGACGAGATACTGCGATTTATGATACGACACCTAGTGTCTTTGCCGGCTTCATGGCATCATTCCACGCAGCTAAAACCCCAACAAGGTATGTTATGAAACAGAATATTGTCCACATTGCACTCGTGGTAAAAGACTACGATGAAGCGCTTGATTTCTATGTAAACAAGCTTAAGTTTGATCTCATCGAAGACACGTATCTACCAGAAGAAGATAAGCGCTGGGTTGTTGTTGCTCCACCAAATTCAACCGGTGTGAGCCTGTTACTTGCTAGAGCTTCCAAGCCAGAGCAACTTGATTTCATCGGCAACCAAGCTGGTGGACGTGTATTCCTATTCTTAAACACCGATGACTTCTGGCGTGATTACGAACGCATGACATCTTTGGGTATTAACTTTGTCCGAGAGCCAAAAGAGCAAGGCTACGGTACCGTTGCTGTGTTTGAAGATCTTTACGGTAACTTGTGGGATCTGCTTCAGTTAAACCCTGAACACCCTATGGCTAATAGGTAGAATAGCTTAGTCAACAACCCTAATTCTAGTCATACGGATTGACAGGAGCGACATGGAAGTCACAAAGTATCATCCCAAGTATTTAACCGCTTTACAGGCAATCTATTTAGAATCGAGACAGAACACCTTTCATTGGGCTGATACTAGCGCTTTTAAGTTATCCGATTTCGACTTAGATACAGAAGGTGAGCAAATATGGGTCGCTGTTTCTGGCAATAAGGTTTTAGGTTTTGCCTCTATTTGGGTACCTGAAAGCTTCATCCATCACCTCTATGTTTGCCCGCGAACGCTACGTTCTGGGGCTGGTTCTGCTTTACTCAATACCTGCAAACAACATTACTCTGGTCTGACATTGAAGTGTTTGACTGCCAATGAAAATGCGATTGGCTTTTATCAGTCGCAAGGCTTTGTTATCTCGTCCACAGAGGGAGAGGGGTTAGAGCGTTATCACTTAATGACGTACTAAGCTTTGTAATAATAAGTTTAGTAATAACAATCATAACAATCATAACAATCATAACAATCACAAGCCCTGCAATTACAACAAGGGTAATCAAGTCGGGAGTTTAAACAGAGAATATGGAAATAAAACAGCTGTCAGCGACGGAGGTACTTCCGGTTAGGCATCAAGTGCTTTGGCCTGATAAACCGATGTCGTTTTGTATGGTGCCAGATGACGAACAAGCAACGCATTACGGCGCGTTTGTTGGTGAGCAGTTGGTTTGTGTCGCGTCTATCTATATTCGAGACAATGAAGCTAGGTTGAGAAAGTTTGCCACGCTGCATGATTTCCAAGGGCAGGGAATCGGTTCAAACGTGATTGATCATGCAATCTCTAACCTCAAAGATTTAAACATCCAATATTTTTGGTGCGATGCGCGTACAACGGCTTTAGGTTTTTATCAAAAGTTTGGGATGGCTGTAGAAGGCTCTGAATTTGAAAAATCGGGTGTTGCGTATTACAAAATGTCGGTTCATTGGGAGTAACGGTTCTCTGTAGCTCTGTTAACCCTCCGTATCGCCAAATCATCAACTTAAGTTAAGGAAGCTCATCGTGGAAGAAATCAAAGGCATTCTGCAATTCATGGTCGAAATTGAACAATTAAAGGATGTTCATCGACAAACAAAACCAGTTGGATTGGACCGATATGAAAACTCGGCAGAGCACAGTTGGCACGTCTGTTTGAGCGCTCTGATGTTAAAAGACTATGCCAATGAAGAGATCGATATTACGCGAGTGATGAAGATGTTGCTGATTCATGACCTTGGGGAAATCGATGCCGGAGACACCATCATTTATGCCAGTGAAACTGAAGAAAACAAGCTCAAAGAGAGAAACTGCGTTGAGCGGTTGCTGAAATCATTGCCGAGTCATTTAAGAACCGAGTATTTGGAGTTATGGCTTGAGTTCGAAGCGGGTGAGTCACCGGAAGCTCGATTTGGTAAGGCGATCGATAGAGTGCCGCCTTTGCTTCATA
Source organism: Vibrio sp. QJM3NY_27 (assembly GCF_057785955.1). NCBI lineage: Bacteria > Pseudomonadati > Pseudomonadota > Gammaproteobacteria > Vibrionales > Vibrionaceae > Vibrio > Vibrio sp. QJM3NY_27. The sequence goes on from NZ_CM173511.1 coordinate 1,715,658, forward strand.
ACATCCATGGAGGCGGTCACAGCTGGAAGAAGCACAACATATCTAAAGATAAAGTACTGACCTTTAATGGCGAGCGTATTTCTAAAGGCAGTCGTGCTCTATGGAAAGAGCTAGAAGTGCAACTTGAAGGGGCTGCGGACAAAGGGCTATTAAAGTAAAAATTAACTATCTTGCCAAGGAATGACAAAGAAGTTTCAACCTAATAACGTTTAAATTAAACTCGAGAATTCATAGTGTTACTTCAGCGTAGCAAGGCCATTGTTAAAGGAATAAGAACCACATGAAAACCACTGCTTTAGCTTTATTGTTGCTTAGTGTTTCTGGTAGTGCATTTGCAACCAATATTGAAGCGATCGATTACCAAGTGTCGGTCACTATCGAGGATTCTGAATCAAAACTCAACTTCCCAACCTTTAAGTTCGACTCTTTCGGACAGGAAGTCTCATCTCAAACTGAAGAATGCATTTATTCGGGTGTTCTTTCTAAGCATGAAGCTAACGCTATTCTATTAGAGGCCAAAATGTCATGCGATTATGAAAATGGTGAGTCTAGTCGTGAGATGCCTGTTTTTATTCTTGATAAAGAGGGTGGAGAAGCAAGTATCGAGCTTGGAGAAGATGAAGCAAACCTGTGGAAATACACGGTTCTAATTAAAGCGCTTGACTAAATTTCAAACGACACACGGTTACTCTTTTTGTTCTGCTATTGAACACCGCAATGCCAATTAAAGTAGATGCATGACACACGGTATTATCTTGTGTCTCATTTCTTTCTAATAAAACTCTAATGGACGACAATAAGTTCGAGAACCGAGTGATAAGTTGTTAGTATGCATAAACTTTATAAATATTAGTTGGTTTATATAAATGCTTGATAATAAGTATATTAAACACCCTTATCACTGTGAACAGTGCAACGCACTGACCCCACACCTTGCAGTTAACGCTTCCGATGCTGAATCTAAAGCGGACGCTGAATCTGAAAAGAAACAATGGAAGTTAGGCGTGTTGATGGAGTACTTGATGACGTTATTGTTTAAAGGTGACAATAACGTTCCCGGTTTTTATGTCGACAGTGATTATGAATACCAATGTGAAAAGTGTGGGACTAAGTCGTGGCATTAATTGGGTATGAAAATTTGATTCAACCCTAATTTTCGAGCTCTAATCCCCAAAATCAATTAGCTTAAAGAACTAGTTAGCTTTAATAATTAATGAGTTTCAATCAGGCGTATTATTCTTACTTTGTTATGGAGGACAAACGAGTGATATACCCAAAAACTTTAAATATCGGTGACAAAATCGGATTTTTCTCACCGTCATCGCCTGCAACTGTCTTTGCTCCTAAACGGTTTGCTCGTTCTAAACGCTATTTGGAAGAGCAGGGCTTCATTCTGGTTGAAGGTTCGTTAACTGGAGAGTCAGAAGGGTATCGTTCTGGTTCCATTCAAGCACGAGCCGAAGAACTCAACCAGCTCATTCGAGACCCAGACGTGCGCTGCATTATGTCGACCATTGGTGGTAACAACAGCAACTCATTGTTGCCATACATCGATTATGATGCCCTTAGAAACGACCCTAAGATCATCGTCGGCTATTCAGATGCCACCGCATTACTGTTAGGCATCTACGCCAAAACTGGATTGGTGACTTTCTATGGCCCAGCACTCGTCGCGTCATTTGGTGAGTTCCCGCCGTTAGTCGACGAAACCTTCCAATCATTTACTGACATCTTATGTTCGGATTCAAGCCAACATCAGTACACGATGCCTGAGAGTTGGACGGACATCAAACACGACTGGGAAACTCAAGATTCGGCAAAGCCAGTTTACAATAACGAATGGCACTTCATGGGAATAGGTCAAGTAAGCGGTCGCGTGATTGGTGGCAATCTGAGTACGATGGCGGGGATTTGGGGCAGTGAATACATGCCAGAAATTCAGCCTGGCGATATTCTTCTTATTGAAGATTCACTAAAAGGCATTGAAGCGGTAGAGCGTTCATTCGCACACTTATTGGCTTGCGGAGTATTCGATAAAGTTGGCGCTATTGTACTCGGCAAACATGAGCTGTTTGATGACAAAGGGACAGGGCGAACACCCCTCGATGTACTTCTTGAAGTGTTGAACGGTAAAAATGTCCCGATCCTGTATGGCTTCGACAGTTGTCACACCCATCCTATGCTAGTCACGCCACTAGGTGTGCAAGGCACTATTGATTTTGATGACCAGACATTCAAGCTTCAAAGCCAATAGTTAGCGTCGAGTTAGCATAAACTGATGATAATAAGACGCATTAGAAAAGTGATCCTCTCTGCAAACTGAGAATGGAAACGCGTCTATACTGACATGGGTTACGTCACTGATTTAAGAAGTGGCGCTATGAATGTAAGTTTGATTAGGCTAAATCTCAGAGGTGACGATGAAAAAATTACTACCACTATGCGCCATTTTACTCTCGGCATCATTTTCAGCTGCGGCTTCTGATGGTTTGATTAAATACCAAAGTAATTACTCAGTGAAAGAGACTGCAGACCGCTTTGAAGAAATCGCTAAAAGCAAAGGTTTGACCTTGTTTGCGAGAATCGACCATCAGAAAAATGCGAGTAAGGTTGGTCTTGAATTGAGACCAACGGAAGTCATCATCTTTGGTAACCCAAAAGTAGGGACACCATTAATGCAATGCGCTCAAGATGTCGCGATAGATTTACCGCAGAAGGTGTTAGTCACTGAGGATTCTAATAAAGAAGTATGGCTATCTTACAACGATCCTAATTACTTGGTAGAGCGTCACGCAATCAATGGCTGTGACGAAGTGGTTAAGAAGATCTCGGGTGTACTAAGCAAGCTTTCAGAAGCGACAGTGGCGAAAGCTGAATAACCGAGCCAATAAGCACTCATTTAGACCATTAATGGGTGCGACTTGACGATGATATAGCTTCCCAATCAACGTTTGGCTGCATTGACAACTAAGCAACAATATATAAAAGTAGTGTTATGAAACTGAATTTAGCGCCATCTAACCAACGAATTATCATCATTCCATAGGAATGGTGGGATTGTTGATGCGCTTTGTTTATCGAACCCACCCGTAAGGTGGGTTTTTTGTCGCTGTCTTATGGGTTTTATCTGAATAGAGGAAGTCATATGAAAAAGGTCGCGGTTTTTGGCAAGCCTGGGAGCGGAAAGTCCACAATCAGCAAAGCTTTAGCTCTAGCTACAGAGATAGAGCTTCACCAGTTGGACTCTATTGTTTATAAGGCCAACGGAGAGTTTGTTGAACGTGAAGTATTCGAGCTGGCTCATGAGAGCATACTTAAGTCAGAAAGCTGGATCATCGATGGTTTTGGCCCTCTAAGCTCATTCAACACACGTTTAGAAGCCGCAGATACTTTGGTTTATATCGACCTTCCTTATCCAATTAACTACTGGTTTGTTACCAAGCGAATGCTCAAAGGGTTGTTCGTTAAACCTGAAGGTTGGCCTGATGGAAGCTCAGTGATAAAAGGCACGATACAAAGTTACAAGACACTAAAACTGTGCCCTAAGTTTTGGAATGACGACTTTAGACTACGGTTAGAATTACGCGCAAAAGAGAAAGAGGTTCACATCATCAGAAGCGTGAGTGAATTGAATAACTTTGTCCGCCAACACGTCACTTAACAGGTGAGAGCTTACCTTTCTTTGAAACGCTTTAATTTGCTCATAACTTCATGAAAATATTTAGATTTAATTCAACATGTGGCATATTTGCCATGTGTTGAATTTGTGCTTTAAGTTAAGGCTATAGATATTATGTATGGAAGTGAGAAGACGAGAGCGTTCTGCTGTAACTGTAAGGAACTTACACTGCATAAGTACACTATGTTCAGTAACCAAGCCGAAAAAGCGCCACAAGATGTAAAGAAGCCAGGGTTGCTGGGAATGATTTTATCGTCATTAGCTTCAAGCGGCGGAACCGGTGATTATAAATGTATAAAGTGTGGAACCAATTTGCGAACACCAGACAATCTAGACTGAGTTTGGCTTGGACAAATAAAAACGGGAAGACCTCAATGATCTTCCCGTTAGGTATTACTTAACTCATCGTGCTATTGGCAGTTTGAGTGAGAAGCCTTATGCACAACACTTCTTGTATTTCTTACCGCTACCGCAAGAACATGGGTCGTTACGGTTAGGTGTCTTTTCGAACGTCATTGTTTTTGGCTTGTTTAGCAACGTGTCGAACTCAAGCGTGTTTTCTTCTTTAGTTGCATCAACAGATACAGTAACAAAGATAGAATGCTCAGCCGCGATTGCTTCAACTTCTGCTTTACGAGCTTCAGTTTGAACCATTACCGCAACTGGTGACTCTTCAGTACCCACTTTAACATCGCGGTTTACATTGTAGCCAGCAAGAACGTGGTTCTGTCTTGTTTCGATACGGCCTTTGAAAAATAGTTTCGACATTGGGTACTCACAAAATTTGGGATGACGCTATTCCTATGCTAGGTAGCGTTATAGAGCGGGGGATTATACGCATATATTCCAATTGATAAAGCAGTGATGTGAGTAAAGATTGTTGGTTTTTGTTTGCTAGCAATTATTTGTTTTATTGCTTTGTTCTAATTAGACTAATTTTGAAACTCAAGACAATAAGATTTCCCTTAATAGGGCTTCAAGTGATAAATTGAAATCGTCAATTTAAACAACGAGATACCCCATGAAGTTAGATGCCATCCTGTGGGATTACGATGGAACCTTAGTGAATTCAGTTCCAAAGAATATCGCAATTACTAAAGATATTATCTCTGTGGTCGCGCCACGCTTATCAGGTGAGAACTTACCTAAATATCTGCTGAGCGAAACGCTTTATCACGAAGCCAACCACGGTGCTAAAAACTGGCAAGCTTTATATGTCGATTATTACGGCCTATCACATGACGAAATGTTGATCGCCGGTGGAATGTGGGCAGAGCATCAAGAGAAAAACCAAACTGCTGTCGCCTTGTTTGACGGGATGAACACTGTGGTAAGTCAGTTTGCTCATCTTCCTCATGGGATCTGTTCTCAAAACTCTCAATTGAATATTCGTGGTGTACTCGACAGTTATGGCATTGGCGATTTGTTTAAATCGGTAGTGGGCTATGACGATGTCTCGAACGGCCACCAAAAACCACATCCATTTGGTGGAGTGAAATGTGTTGAGAACATATTTGGCGTCGATCAGGCTAACGAGCTTTGTTTGATGTACATCGGTGACCATGAAGCGGACACACAGTTTGCTCGCAATATTGAAGACGCGCTGGGTAAAAACGCAAAAGTGATTGCGGTGGCTGCCGGTTATAGCCGATCTGAGCCTGAAAATTGGCAAACCAAGCCCGATTATATTGCTAACAATGTCGATGATCTTTTAACGATCATCGGTAAGTACGCATAGAAAGCTAAGTACGCATAACGAAGCAGTACGTTTAAAAATCACCACACCTGAATGACTTTAAGGAAGAATAATGACACCAAAACAAGTGGTATTAGGTTTTTGGGATGCAATGCGCAGTAATGATTTTGCCAAGGCAAGCGAATGGTTAGCCGCAGATTTTGAAGGCTATTGGCCTCAGTCGTCTGAATTGACGGTAGGCCGCGATAACTTTACGGCAATCAACTCTGAATACCCAGCCAATGGTGTTTGGGAGTTCACCCTCAATTCGATTGTCTGTGAAGGAGATTCCGTAGTGACGGACGTTTCGGTTACTGACAGTGTATTGAAAGACCGAGTGATTACCTTTCACACGGTTGTTGATGGTTTAATTCAAAAGCAAACTGAGTTTTGGCCAGACCCGTTCGAAGCGCCGGCGTGGCGATCGCAGTGGGTTCAGGTTATATCGAAAAATTAGTTTGTATCGATACGATCAGTTTGTAACGAAAACCCAGGTCGTATCGAATAATCAGGTTATATCGAACGATCAGGTTTCATCGAAAAATCAGGTTATAACAAACAAGTGGTATTAGGAGGTTTCATTGAGCAAGGTAGTGATTGTAACGGGCGGAAGCCGAGGTATTGGCGCAGCGACGTCTAAATTGTTGGCCAGTAAAGGCTATGCTGTATGCGTTAACTTTATACACAATGAGTCGCGAGCTGAAGATCTAGTGAACGAGATTCGCGAACAAGGCGGAACCGCGATAAGCGTGCGTGCGGATGTGTCTGTTGAATCGGACGTGAAATCCTTATTTGAGATTGCACGTAACAAGCTGGGCCCAGTGACTCACTTGGTCAATAATGCCGGGATCTTGTTTACCCAGTCACCATTGGTTGATATCGAATTGGATCGCTTTGAGAAGGTGATGAAATCGAATGTATCAAGCTGTTTCCTGTGCAGTAAAGCCTTTATCAAACAAGCGGACGGTGCAGGTTCTATTGTGAATGTCTCATCTGCTGCTTCTCGCACAGGAGCGCCGTTTGAATATGTCGATTATGCAGCATCGAAAGGTGCGATGGATTCACTAACCAAAGGCTTATCGCTTGAATTGGCTGCGCGTAATATCCGAGTGAATGGCGTAAGGCCGGGTTGTATCTACACCGAAATGCACGCAGACGGTGGAGAGCCAGATCGCGTAGACAGACTAGCTTCGCAGTTACCATTACAACGAGGTGGCACGCCAGAAGAGGTGGCTAACTCTATCGTGTGGTTACTGTCAGACGAAGCTTCTTATGTAACTGGATCATTCATTGATATTGCGGGCGGGCGATAGGGCTCGTTAGCTTTTACACTAAGATAAACCAGTAAAAACCATAAACACGCAACAAAAGTACCTAACTAAAAGAACGAAACTAAGAGTACAAATATGAAAAACTATTTTGAAAGTCCGTTTGTCGGAAAGTCACTCAAAGAACAAGTGACCAACCCAAACATCATTGTGGGCGAGCACAGTTATTACTCGGGTTACTACCATAACCACAGTTTTGATGACTGCGCACGTTACCTATTAGCGGATAGAACCGACATCGACAAGCTGATCATCGGCAGTTACTGTTCGATTGGTTCTGGCGCGGTGTTTATGATGGCGGGTAACCAAGGCCATCAAAACCAGTGGGTGAGTACCTTCCCGTTCTTCTATCAAGACGACGAGAAATTTGAAGATGCGATAGACGGCTTCGAACGCTCTGGTGATACCTTGATTGGTAACGATGTGTGGATTGGCACAGAAGCCATGATCATGAGTGGTGTTAAGGTCGGTGACGGGGCAATCATTGCGAGCCGCGCTGTGGTCACTAAAGACGTTGCACCATACTCGATTGTTGGTTCAAACCCTGCGCGTCACATCCGTTATCGTTTCAATGAAACTGAAATTGCTCAGTTGTTAGAAATGAAATGGTGGGAGTGGAGCGAAGAACAAATCAAAGGCGCGATGCCATTGATGTGTTCTTCAGATATCGACGGTTTGTACCAATATTGGAAAGCGTTCGCGCAATCTTAAATTCAGGCTCGCTGAAATTACAAGTGCGCCTAAATAAACGCACGTGAGCTAGATACCTGCGCCAACTTGAAAATAGAGCGCGGTATCTTCTTCACTGAACGCGAGGTCAATCCCCGAAATTAAACCATAGCGTCTTGCGATAAGGTAACGGAAACCAACGCCGTAAGCCGCGTGAGAGCTTTGATCAAACATGTCTTTATCGCTGTCACCTGCATAGCCAATTCCCGTAAATACCGCGGTTGACCAACGTGGTGTCCATTGTTTGCTTACTTGAACTTCTGCCGCGACAGTGTGTTCACCTTGATAACGATTACGGGCGATACCTCTCAGTTCAACGTCTGGGTAATATTGAGGAGAAAGCACTCGTTCATTGGTCGACAATGATTTGTACTGTCCTCGCAATGCTAGGTTCCACTCCTTGTTTAACTCCCAATAGTTCAGCCCTTCCACATTAAACGTTTGGTAGGTGTAGTCACTGCCAATCGCATCACCAAACCAAAGGTATTTCGCGACATAGTTGTATCCTTGCGTCGGATTCAAGAAGCTGTTCTTGCTGTCGTATTCAGCGATTAGACCCAAACCGGAAGAGGTCGGTGACGTGTTGCCAATGTTGTTTAAGATTTCTTGCGCTTTAGGATGATTATTAAGTGAGAGTGTTGGTGCGAAGAACTGTTGAGAAAACCCCAGTAACCATTGGGAGTCGGGTACTCTAAATTGGAGTTTCTGTATCCCGCCCATGCCTTTGAGTCCTAGCTCAACACCTTCGTTTGGATCGAGTGGAGACAAGGCGTTCAGAGAGCTTTGTCTATAAAAGGTCATGTTGATATCGCCATAACCTAATCCACCAAGGTAGCGTATTGAGTCCTCATTCCAACTGCGCTTGTGACCAACAAACGCCATCCAAGTGCCATTCTCTGTCGCAAAGCCGCCAATCGCAGTGATTGCAGGGGTGAGAAGCTGCGCGCCACCATCGATGGATTTTTCGGCGAGTTCTTTACGCGTTTTTTTTTGCTCTTCAGATTCGTGCATGAAGATACCAGTGAAGCCGCCACCGTATCCTACCGCAGGCTCTGTAATTAGAATTGGAACAGGAAGAAAGCCGTAGGCATTTTCTGCGAGGTATTCTCCCATGTCGAGTTGGCCATCAATTTCATCGATAAAGCTGACGGCGTGTGTCGCCGTAGAAACAAATATCAGGCTACTTAGTGCTAAAGGTTTGAAGGTCATAACATTCCGTATTATTCACTATCCATTAAATTGAGTGTAATCAATCAAATAGATAGCGCAATAGAACGAGGAGTATTAACCGATATATCGGTTCAAAAGGCGAATGGAACAGCGTTTACTATTGGATAGCTTCTACGTACGTCAGAATATCCAGAGCATCTTGCTTGGTAATTGTACCTTTCCACACTGGCATACCTTGTTCTACGTTACCTTCTAAAATGTCATCCGCCACAGAACTTGGACTGGTAAAAAAGCCGCCTAGTTTATTAGCGATATTAGCGGGCTTGTGTGGCAATGAAGCAGCAGTGGGGCCATCACCGTGTCCTTTGTCGCCATGACACACCTGACAAAGCTGCGTGTATTTGGCTTTACCATTGGCAAAGTGGCTCGCATCGATTTCTGAGGCGGCACTCGCATTAAACGTCATCATTGCAGCGACTAAACCTAAGAAAGCTAACACGTGTAAGTGGTTCATGGTTTTCATTGTATTGTTCTCAATTATTATTTAACAACGAAAGAATAAGCAGGCGTGAGTAGAAGAAACGTGAATAGGTAAAGCGGGATTAAGCTAAGTTTAGAATTAGAATTAGAATTAGAATTAGCTTTAAAAGTAAATTTAGAAGCAAGTTTAGTTGCGGACGAACATCAATGTGATGTAGGTAAATGATTGATTATATGCATATTGCATAGTATGGCGTGTCGCATTAGCGTGGTGGATGAATTGGAGGGGTATTATGATTAGTTGCAACGATTACGATTATATTGAGATTGTGTGTATGCACCGATACCCAATCAAATTAACGCTGAAGTCTGGCGAGCAGATTGAATGTGTCGGATTAGATACTCAACGCAATGATAGCCGTGAAGAGTGCATTAAGGTCAGTATTCAAGGTGTAGAACAACTTGTCGTACTCACTGATCTTTCCACACTAGAAGTCTGTGTCGACAATCCTCATTTTCAGCAGATTTCATTCAAAACGTCATAGGCTTTCAAATGAATAACACCATAGAACAATGCTATTGCACCGCGTGCCGAGAAGACACACAACACGTTGTTGTGTTGGTCAGAAAGACGAGTGCGTTTGCAGACAAACCTAACCAAAAGCGAAGCGAGTTTTGGGCAGGCATGATAAAAGGTTGGTTCCTTGGCCCGTTTATCGCGTCAATGGATGAGTTTTCTCGTCACCTTGTCTGTGAAAAGTGTGGCCATAAAGAGATACAAGATTAGTCGCGTTATTTTACAAAACATTGGATTCAATACAGTTAGATCGTCAATTGGCTTAGGAATAAAACGAATGAGAGTAGAAACGATTGAAGCCGTAAAGGCGTATGGTTTTTCAGTAAGAACCACTAATACCGATGAGATTGACCCAGCCAAAGCCAAGATAGGGCAATTGTGGCAGGGCTTTTTTGACCAAGCGTTTCCTAAACTGACACCAGATTCAAAGGTGTATGGTGTCTACACAAACTACGAGTCTGACTTTACGGGTGAATTTGATGTCATCGCTTGTACTAGCGCACTCACCGATAACAATTTAGATGCGCTTGTCGAAACCGAAATACAAGCAGGCAAATACTTAACGTTTTCTGCTGAAGGTGAACTCCCTCAAGCAGTGATCGACCTATGGGGTGAAGTGTGGGCGTATTTCAACGCAGTGGATTGCCCACATGTTCGAACTTACACGACAGATTTTGAATTCTACAAAGGCGAAACCGAAGTCGAGATTTCGATAGCGATTCAGTGATCAGTTTAAAATAAACAAAAGGCTTAACTTAGACTCTAACATCCGGTTAAAGGACTGCAGTATCCAGTTAAGAGACAGTAGTTATCGGTAAAGAGACTGCGAAAAACCAGTTAAGCCTTTGAATATCTGTTCATTACAAGAAGGTACAGTGTCACGTAACTACCATAATACTTACGCTTTATCTAATCCTTAATTCCCCTAGAGCACCCCAAATACCCTTAAGTCACCCAAAAATACAATCTTGCTTGGTTTCATTCCACAAAGGGTATTGCTTCATGACTTGGGTGTAGAGCTTACTTTCCAAGTGCGCTCTTAACCAACGTCCTACGTTTTGGTACTCAGATTGTACAAACCACTTCTTTTCGACTCGTACAAACTGGCTGACAAAAGGCATCACGGCAAAGTCGGCTAAGCTTGGGGTTTCTCCGAAAAAGTAGGGCTGTTCGGTGAGTAGCGTTTCTAGCTGACTAATGAACGCTTCGCAGGCTTGTCGACGTAGTTCAACATCGATGTTTCGATAACGAACAGACGCTCTGTACTTTTCTAAGTGGCCAATAAAATCTTCATCGTTGATTTTGATGAGCTGGTGGACTTGTTGGCTAAGTGTTGGATTACTTGAACGAAGAAGATCTTGAGGATCGTTTTGCTGAAGTGCCCAGTTCATCACATCCAAGCTCTGCTCAATGATTTGTCCATCTGGCAACACCAATACCGGAACGGTACCTTTTGGCGAACTGGCCAATAGTTCGCTAGGCTTGTCTTTGGTAACGATTTCTCGAAGTAACACTTTTTGCTGTGATAGTGCGATGCCCATTCGTCCGCGCATGGCGTAAGGGCAGCGACGTAAAGAATAAAGGATAGGTAAATCGGATTCGTTTGGCATTATTGAGGTCATTTAGTTTGAAAAGTGTTGTTAGGTGGTAAAGAGATCGTGATGTAGGTAGAATACGCGGCTTAAAAATTATAAGTAAGTGAGCGACTTCAAAAATGAGCAGAAAGATTGAGTTATTAGCCCCAGGTGGCGATGTAGAGGCGATTAAAGCAGCTATCGTAGCGGGTGCTAATGCGGTTTATTGCGGTTTAGACACCTTCAACGCTCGTAACAGAGCCTCTAACCTATCGTTAGATGAGTTGAATGGTGTGATTCGCCTTGCTCATGAATACGGTTGTGAAGTGTTTCTGACTCTTAACGTTGTGCTGCTGGAGCATGAAATTAAGAGCATCACTAAACTGTTGAACCAGCTTGTGAACACTAAGCTTGATGGCATCATCGTCCAAGATCTTGGTTTGTTCGATTTGGTGAAAAAGCATTTCCCATCGTTAGATGTTCACGCATCGACTCAGTTAACGACACACAACGAAGGCCAGATTAAGTTCTTGTCTAAAATTGGCGCAACACGCGTTAACTTGTCTCGTGAATTGAACCTGCCAGAAATCAAAATGCTGACGGAAGTGGCACACGACCACGATGTTCTAACCGAAGTGTTTGTACATGGCGCTTTGTGTATCGCATTCTCTGGCCAATGTTACTCAAGCTCAGTAAGTGTGGGTAACTCAGGTAACCGTGGCCGTTGTAGCCAAGCATGTCGTGATGAATACGAAATCACTGATGCAGGAAACAAGTTCCCACTGAACCTGAAAGATAATTCAGCGTACTACGACCTACCTGAATTGGTTGACGCGAAAGTCGACTCATTGAAAGTTGAAGGCCGTATCAAAGGCGCACACTACGTATACACAGTGGTTGATACGTGGCGCAAACAAATTGATAGCTTTGTAGAAAGTGGTTTGTTGATCGAAGACGATTCGAACCTGCACAAAGTATTCAACCGTGATTTCACCAACTCTTTCCTAAAGGGTAACCTAACGAAAGACATGTTCATTGATAATCCTCGTGACAACAGCATGAACTACGCCGTTGATAAAGCGACGAAAGAGAACAATGAAATCTCAGTGGTACAAATTCAAGAAGTGACCAGCGATCTTTATGAAGCGAAAAATGCCCTAGGCAGTGAAATGCGCGACAAGATCGAGTTCCTTGATATTCGTAAAACACCCGTGTCATTGTCGTTTAGCGCTAAGGTGGGTCAACCATTTACGGTGACAGTGAACACACCAAAAGAAAACTTTACGGTTCAATCTCAATCGTTATTGGCAACAGCTAAAGAGACTGCGATTACTCAGGCGTTACTTGAGAAGCGTTTCAAATCAGTGAAGAGTGCGGTTCATACGCTAGAAAACTGTAACTACGACAACTTAGATGAAGGTCTGATTCTTCCTTTGAAAGAAGTGTCGGTCTTAAAAGACGAAATCGATTTCATCTTAAACGGTTCTGTGAAAGTGATTAAGCACGTTGAAGTGCCAGCACTGCCTCAGCAACCAAAGGTTAACGAGAAGCCAACCATGTCGATGCTTATCGCTGATGTGGAAGACTTGCACCTGTGTGACGTAACCGACGCGGATGTTTACTTCAAACTGCCTGAAAGCTTCAAGAAGCGTTGTAACAAGTACATCGACATCTTGGCAGCAAACCCACGTTTGATTCCTTGGTTCCCAGCAGTATTGATCGGTAAAGATTACGACGAAGCGGTTCGTATTCTTGAAGAGATCAAGCCAGCTCGCATCGTGACCAACAATACGGGTATTGCTTACAAAGCTTACGAGATGGGAATTGAGTGGGTTGCAGGCCCGTTCATGAACACGACCAACTCTCACGCACTGGTTACGCTGAAAGAAGAGCTGAACTGTGCTGGTGCTTTCATTTCGAACGAGATCAACAAAGGTCAGATTCGTCATATTCGCCGCCCAGAGAACTTCAAACTGTTCTACAGCATCTACCACCCAATCTTGATGATGACCAGCCGCCAGTGTTTCTTCCAAAGAACTGTGGGTTGTAACAAGCCAAGCATTGAAGCCGGTTGTATGTTGAAGTGTGAGAAAGCGACCACGATTACCAACGTGAAAGGCATCTCTTTCGCGGTTGATAAACAGAAGGGTGGCTACCCAAGCATTTACAACCACGAGCAGTTCTTAAACCATGACGCTGTAACGGATTTCTCGGGTCTGTTCGACGAGTTCTTCATCGACCTAACCAACATCGGCGCGGGCTCGAAAGAAGTACAAGACAAAGTAGAGCTGATTAAGCACTTCCAAGGTTTGATTGACGGCGTTGATGGCTCACAACAGAACCTAGAGCAGATGGTTGAAGTTCGAACTAATGCTCAATACGTCCAAGGCTTATAGGGTTCAAGGTTTATAGCTTCTAAGGTGAGAGCGTTCAAGGTAGAGAGCGTTCAAGGTAGAGAGCGTTCAAGGTCTATAAGTCTTAACCGCTTATAAGCACTCAGAACCAATAAACATAAGGCCACTCAATCGAGTGGCCTTTTTAATGTCTGAGTCGTTTTGAATCAGCGAATACGCTATTCCGTCACGGCTTCTTGTTTGAAGCATGGGCTTTTCAACGTGTTCATCTTTTCGATTTCATTGGTTAAGCGCAGCGAGAGCAGGGCTTTTTGATTCGAAGCAAAATCAAACATCACGATAGTCGCGGTGCCTATGGTCGTCAGTTTTTGCTGAGTTTTACTGACAATCGCGTATTCCATGGTGAATCGGTCATCTTGAATATCAGTGACACGAGAGCCAATCATCAACGTATCTGGATACGTGACTGGGCGGAAATACTTACAGTAAGTGTCACCAAGAACAGGGCCAACTTTGGTAATCGCCATCTCTTCCATCAGCTCAACGTGCTTGAAAAAATCTAAGCGAGCGGTTTCGAAATAGCGAAAATATACGGCGTTGTTAACGTGATTGAGTGCGTCCATTTCTCCCCAAGCGACAGGGATTTCTGTTACTACCGGGTAGTCAGATAATAGTGCTTCCATGCGAACTCTCTTATTGTTATCTGTGTAGTTAATGTTATCTGGGTAATTAATGTTATCGGCTTATCCTTCATCGAGATAAGTTGTTATTGGAATAAAAACCCTACCGCTAAATTAACAAAACTGCAACACGTGTGATTTAAGTTTTTGAAGCTTGAAACCACACAATGTCAGTGACTTAGTCTTTCATTACTTAATGACTTGAACGCTTTTGCTCTATAACTTAGCTACTCAGGTGTTTGAATTGCAGTTCAACTAGGCGTTGGTACAATTCGCAGCTATTGATGAGCGACTGGTGGTCGCCGATGTCTACTAGCTGTCCTTTATCGAGCACTGCAATCTGGTCGGCGTGTTTAATTGTTGATAAACGGTGCGCGATAATGATGGTTGTTCTGCCACGCATTAATTCTTCTAAAGCTTGTTGAACATGATGTTCACTTTCGCTGTCTAGCGCACTGGTTGCTTCATCTAACAATAGAATATTCGGATCTTTTAGGATGGCACGAGCGATGGCAATGCGTTGTCTTTGTCCGCCAGACAATCTCACGCCACGTTCACCAAGAAAGCTGTGATAGCCTTCAGGTAAGTTCTGAATGAACTCGTGCGCGTGCGCTTTTTTAGCGGCCTCGATAACTTGTTCGTCCGTTGCTTTCGGGTTTCCGTAGCGAATGTTGTGGAACACATCGTTACTGAACAGAGCAGGTTGCTGCGGCACGAGTGCCATCTGCTTTCTTAGCTCGTTCGGATCAAACTGATTCAGTTCAACACCGCCTAACGTTACTTTACCCACTTGCGGGTCGTAGAAACGTTGCAACAGTTCAAACAAAGTAGTTTTACCCGCGCCAGACGGGCCAACCAATGCCAATACTTTGCCTTCATGGGCTGTGAGCGTGAGGTTGCTTGTTGCGGGCTGGTCGGGTCTTGATGGGTAACAGAAGGTCACATCATCAAAAGCGACTTCTGGTGTCACGTTATCCAGTGGTGTTGGGTTTTCAACAGGCGCAACAATGTGGCTTTCAACTTGTAGAATTTCAATTAATCGTTCTGTCGCACCTGCCGCACGTTGCAATTCACCCATCACTTCAGAAATCGTACCTAGTGATGAAGCAACCATGATCGCATAGAAGACAAATGCAGCCAGATCACCCGCCGACATAGTGCCGTTAATAACATCACTGCCGCCAACCCAAAGCATGCCTGCAATCGCGCTGAACACGATAACAATTACACCAGAGATAAGAATCGCGCGCTGTTTAACGCGCTGGCGTCCAATCTCATAAGCCTTTTCCACTTCTACCGCGAATGAAGCTTTCTCTTGCGCTTCTCGGCTGTAGCTTTGCACCGTTTTAATATGCTCAATCGCTTCACCTGCGTAAGACCCGACATCAGACATCGAATCTTGGCTTTGGCGAGATAAGGCTCTTACACGGCGCCCATAGACAAGGATCGGAATCAAGATAAACGGCACCGACGCCAATACAATCAACGTCAGCTTAATATTGGTCGCAAACAGCATGATGATTGCACCAATACACATCAACGCGCTGCGCATCGCCATAGAGAACGACGAACCTATGATGCTTTGAAGCAGAGTGGTATCCGTTGTGATGCGCGACATGATGTCACCACTGCCATTAGTTTCAAAGTAACTCGGGTGCAGCGTCACGACATGATTGAAAACTGACAAGCGAATGTCCGCACTTACACGTTCCCCAACAGAAGAAACCAAATAGAAGCGGAAGAAAGTACCAATCGAGATCAATACGACCACGACCATGATGAACTGAATTGCGCTGCCTAAATCTGAGAGTGATTGTTGGCTAAAACCTTGGTCGATAAGAAGACGAATACCGTGTCCGACCGAAAGGGTTAAGCTCGCCGTGAAGATCAACGCGATCAACGCTGCAATAACACGACCTTTATAAGGCTGGATGAATTTACTCAGCTCAAACAAAATACTGAGGCTTTTTTTCTCAGGTTTGGGTTCTGGCGCTTTTTGAGTCGAGCGCTGAGTTGAGTCGAGCGTAGAAGAGACATCGTTTTGCATATGACTGCCTTAATGTGTTGTCGCTTTAAAAATAGATGGCTTGTTGCTTGTTGCTTGTTGCTTATTGCTTATGGCTAATTGCTTATGGTTTATGACTTATTGCCTGTACTGCGCTTTTTTCGCTGGGAAGTAATTGTTGTTGAGAATAGAACCCATTAAAGCATTTATTGCGCTGTGACGCTCCCTAGGAAACTCAATTTCCAATATTTCCTCCCCACGAAGTGAATAATTCGAAACAACCTTAAAGGAAAACTAAGCATTCTGATCCAGTCAGTTCGATAGGAAAACGAGGGGTTTAACCCTAATTTTTATGCAAGTAAATTGGCGTTAATAGGAGAGTGCGCTCATAAGTTAGCAATCGAGTGATGATTTGTAAATTGATAGAAAAACGATTGCTTTTTGTCTCGATATTAACTTTATCAATGACTTGCAATTTTTGGTTGTAAGACCAGTTATAGCGACTGTTTTTTGTGCAATATTTGTTACAAAAATTCAACAAAGTAGTTTTTTATACATTTTTCTTGCATAAAACCTCGGATTGAATAGAATAACCAACAAATGACAATTAATGCAGTATTGTGGCATGAGTATTCAAGTAAAGAGCATCAACAAATCATACGGTGATACCCAAGTTCTTCATGACATCAGTTTCGACTGTGAGAGTGGCGAAACCTTGGTATTGCTTGGCCCAAGCGGCGCGGGCAAGAGTTCACTACTGCGTGTTTTGAACCTGCTAGAAATTGCGGACAACGGCGAATTAGACATTGCTAACGAGCAATTCGATTTTGCTGGCCAGATCCAAGAGAAGCAAGGGCTTAAACTTCGTCGTAAAGTCGGCATGGTGTTCCAACAATACAACTTATGGCCACACATGACGGTGATGGAAAACTTGATTGAAGCACCAACGAAAGTTGCGGGTTTGGATAAGCAAGAGGCGATTAAGCAAGCTCAAGAAGTACTAAAGACACTTCAACTTGCAGACAAAGCCGACGCTTGGCCACTTCAACTGTCTGGCGGTCAACAACAGCGTGTTGCGATTGCACGCGCGCTGATGATGAAACCGGATGTGTTGTTGTTTGATGAACCAACAGCGGCGCTTGATCCAGAGATCACCAACCAAGTCGTGAGCATTATTAAAGAATTGAGCGGAACGGGCATTACCCAAGTAGTCGTGACGCACGAAGTCGATTTCGCGAAGAAGATTGCTAGCCACGTTCTGTATCTAGAGAAAGGGTACATCGTCGAACACGGCACCAGCGATTCATTCGTTAATCCGCAGACACCTGAGTTTGCCGAGTATTTGACTCACTAGGTTAGTTGACTCATTAAATCTGAGTTAACGCATAAGATTCACGTAACTCTCTAGATTTAGCTAAACACAACATCGATCAAAACAATCAAATTATAAGAATGGCCACAGGCCGCTATCAAACAGTATTCGGAGTAACAACATGAAAAAGATTCTACTAGCTTCACTTATCGGCCTTGCTTCTTTCAATGCAGCGGCGCAAGAAGAAATCAAATTCGCAATGGAAGCAACTTACGCACCATTCGAATACATGGATGAGAACAACCAAATTCAAGGTTTTGACGTAGACTTAGCAAACGCACTTTGTGAAGAGCTTAAAGCGACATGTACTTTCCATAACCAAGCGTTCGATAGCTTGATCCCTGCACTTAAATTCAAACGTTACGATGCGGCTATCTCGGCAATGGACATCACTGAAGCGCGTCTTCAACAAGTGAACTTCTCTAACGCATATTACGACAACTCTGCAGCATTCATCTCTTTCGAAGGCAAAGTAGCAGACCAAGCAGCACTAAAAGGTAAGCGTGTTGGTGTTCAAAACGGTTCTACTCACCAGAGCTTCCTACTTGAGCAAATGACTGGCGTAACAGCGGTGCCTTACTCAAGCTACCAAGATGCATTCATCGACATGAAAAACGGTCGTATCGATTCTGTGTTCGGTGACACAGCCGTTGTAGCAGAATGGTTCAAGAAAGAAGACAACCTAACGTACGTTGGCGACCAAGTAACAAACCAAGAGTACTTCGGTAACGGCTTTGGTATCGCAGTAAACAAGAGCAATCAAGAACTTGTAGACCAGCTTAACGTTGCACTTGCAGCAGTGAAAGCGAACGGCGAATACGACAAGATCTTCAACAAGTACTTCGGTAAGTAATTTATGGAATTAACGGGTTACTCTTTAGGGCTCGTCGAAGCAAGCTGGATGACAGTTCAGCTTGCATTCGTAAGTCTATTGGTTGGATTGGTTCTAGCAGTTTTGTTTGCAAGTGGTGAGATGTCTCGTCGTATTGCAATCAAATGGCCAACGACTGCATTTGTGACGATTGTTCGTGGTCTACCAGAAATTCTGGTCGTGCTGTTTATCTACTTTGGTTCGACACAAGTTCTGTTCATGATCACTGGCGACTTCATAGAAGTGAGCCCGTTCTTATCTGGTGTTGTTGCACTGTCACTTATCTTTGCTTCTTACGCTTCACAAACCATCCGTGGTGCTTTGAAAGCAGTTAGCAAAGGGCAGAGAGAAGCAGCAAGCGCGCTTGGTATCTCTCAATCACGTTCATTCTTTCGTATAGTTTTACCTCAAGCGGTAAGACACGCGCTACCAGGTTTAACCAACCAATGGTTAGTGTTACTGAAAGACACCGCATTAGTATCGCTAATTGGCGTAACGGATTTGCTGAAACAAGCACAACTAACATCAGCTGCAACGCACGAAGCATTCACTTGGTACGCGACAGCAGCAGCAATCTACTTGGTCATCACTTTAATCACACAAAGATTGGTAAAAGTGATTGATAGTAAGTTCTCTATTCAAGGTTTGGGTAACAAAGGGGCAATGGCATGAATCAACAATACCTCTCTCAAATGCTTGAAGGCTTAGCGACTAGCCTTCAACTCACAGGCGCTTCATTGCTGGTTGGTTGTATCTTATCGTTGTTAATGACAGTAACGCTGATCCTTAGATTACCAGTAATACATTGGTTCACTCGTGGCCTTATTACGCTGTTCACCGGCACACCATTATTGGTGCAAATCTTCTTGGTGTATTACGGCCCGGGTCAGTTCGATTGGATTCGTGAAAGCTTCCTATGGACATGGCTTAGCCAACCTTGGTTCTGCGCAATGTTAGCACTTGCGTTGAACACCGCGGCATACAGCACACTACTGTTCAGAGGCGCATTCAACGCGATACCTGCAGGGCAGTGGGAAGCATGTCGCGCATTAGGCATGGACAAAATCGCAACGCTTAAAGTGTTGCTGCCATACGCACTACGTCGCGCCGTTCCAGCTTACTCGAACGAAGTGATTCTAGTCTTCAAAGGCACATCACTGGCAAGCACCATCACCATCATGGATTTGATGGGCTACGCTCAGCGTATTAACGGCCAAACCTACGACACACTCACCGTGTTCGGTATTGCTGGTGCATTTTACCTAGCCGTGAATGGTGTGTTAACGCTAATCTTCCGTCAGGTAGAGAAGAAGGCCCTCGCATTCGAAGCCGCGTAATCTAGCTACTCACAAGCTTAACTAACGTATAAAGCCTGCCATTTATGTTCGCATAGATGGCAGGCTTTTTTGTGTTTGGGGTATGCGTACAGGTGCTTTTTTATATCCAGTAGTTCGGTTTTTTTGCGAAATTCATACTATATGGAAATATTCTGCATTTTGTCATTCAATGAGCCTATCTATGTTTTAAGTCACTGAAATACTGTGATTAATTGTGGTAGAGTTTCGATCATATGAAACTAGATAGAATAATTCTGTATTTAAATGCAGAATTTTTCTGTCTAAGAACTGTTAACCCTACAATAATGGAAGTTCGATGAAGATTTTCTTAGACACAAATGTTTTTTATAATAACTGGTTTATGACAAATGCAAATTTCAAATATTTGTTTCATTTTTTAAACAATGAAGAACACGAATTAATTATTTCCGAATTGGTTATACAAGAAGTCGAAAACATTAGAAATAGGGATGTCCGTAGTTCTTTGGCTGAAATCAAAAAGAACATTAATAAACTTAAAAAACTTAACTTATCTAAAGTCGAATATGAAAGTGATACTCTTGGGCTTAAAGAATATAAATTATTGCCTTTACTAGATGAAAAAGTCGAATCCATTCATGTTTTTGACTATGAAAATATCGCGCACAAAGAAGTCGTAAACAGAGCTCTAATAAATAAAAAACCATTTGCCGAAGGTGAAAAAGGGTATAGAGATACCTTGATTTGGCTTTCATTCTTAAATTATGTTTCAGAACAAAAAATTACAGATGAAGAAATTGTATTTATTACTGAGAACTCATCGGATTTTTTTAAGGTTAACAAGAAAGAAGTTACTTTTCATAAAGATTTAATTAATGACTTTGAAGTGAACGGCATAGTAGCGAAGATAACACCATACACATCATTATTCGATTTTGTGAATAGTACAATTGATCAGCATGATCATGCTATTGATAGAGTTAATATGGAATGGATCTTGGAAGAATATGTAGAAAGCGAGGGAGAAAGATACTTAGAAAATATGACCAACTCTGATCTAAGTGAATATCTTGAAGATTCGATTTTTGATTCTAAAGTGAAAGAAATATTAGAGATTAGGGTGGATGTATGGGAAGGATTAGAAGATCCAGAAATACTCCAAACAACAAAAATGGAAGGTAACGATATTTATGTAAGTTATAGCTTTAACTTAAGAAGAGTAACACTCGAAATAGATATTCCAGAGGTTGATTATATTGCAAACCAATCTGCTCTACATAAGTTGTTTATAGATATTGATGTATCTTCTGGTGTAGCAACTCTTACTACATATGTTAGGCCATATTTTGATGTCAGTTTTATTTACAACGATCGAAAAAATATCCTTACTGATTACGAAGTTTCTCAGCTTTGGCTCAGAAAGTAGGGTTAACAAGGCGTTTAAACGGAACTAAAACAGTTGGTTAGGTTTCGCTTCGCTACACATTATAACCAACCATTTTAGTCCGCTTAACGCGGCGTTATACCTAAGGAAGCAAATGAGCAGTATTTACGAAATTATTCAAAAAGACCCACAATACTATGTTTGGCTTTTTGGGTTGATCAATGCGGGTTGGATCGTGTTCGCATTTCTATTTAAATCATGGCATGAAAGGCAACTCAAAAGGCTAGAGCAAGACTTAAGGTTTGATGCCGAAAGGCGCTTAAAAGTCTTTGACTTGAAAGCCACTGAGTATGCCAACTATGTTGCTAGTTTGGATCAATTTGGAAAGAAAAATCAAAGTGAAATAATGGGGCGCATGCAACCTATTTTCGATCAATACCTTAATGATTTTATGACAGCTTCAGCTGAAAACAACCAAGAGAAAACTCGTGAAGTGTTAGTGTGGTTTAGCCAACAAATTTCACTTATCATGCGCGAAGGAGGAGAAGACTTTTTCAAATTAAAGTCAGAGTCTAATAGGTTAAAGCTGATTGCAACCGACGAGATGCTTGGAACTTTTCAACAGTTGGAAGATTTGACTGAATTATCAATGAATACAGCACATGAATTCATGGGTAAATTGACGGAAATAGTCCTAAATCAGCAAACTTCAATCCAAGAAGAATATTTGGCGAAACTGAATGATATATCATCAGATATTCAGGTGCAGTCTAAGCTGCTAATGACTCAGATGCGTACGGAAATTCGTGGAATTTAGGTATAACAAACAGTTTAAGAGTGATTCGCAACGCGTGGCATTTTCACTATGCGTTGGTTTTAGTGATTAAGGTGGTTTGCTGCGGCTTTTGTATTGCGTTGCTCACACCTTAACAGGGCGTTAGGTTTTTGGTGAAAAATTACAATATATGAGGAAAATAAAATTGTCAGAATGGTGGGATAACTTAAATAATTGGTACAGAAATAAAGATATAAACTGGTCTAGCCTAAACAAAATCCATAATGTTAAGCTTATATCATCAATGTACATTTGGATCTTTATCGTTCCTGTTGCAGCTAAGATACTTTCTGGAACCAATGATTTAGCGGTGGTAACAGTTTTTGATTACACGTTCGAGTTACACTTGAAATTGCCATTCTCGTGGCAGTCTTTCTATTTTTCCGCTTTGTTCTTTGCTGCTGCTACAGTGATTTACAATTTACGTTGTCCGAAGCTAATTCAGCAGTATTCTTCTTTTTCAGAATTTGAAAGCGAAGGTAAGCAAGAATGGCACTTAAGACCATTTTCTCAAGACATCGGTCATGATTATGACCGGTTCAAGTTTGATCTAGAAGAGTCAATGCATGAAGCTGAAGGTCGTGTGTTTGAAGGTAAGGAGTATATGCAAAGTGTATTTTGGCATTTGCATTGGACGGCTGATAGGGTACGTAAAATCTCATATATCTTATGTTGCCTTTGTTATGCTTTCGGTTTTTCACTGATTTCGATAGTGTTTGTGCAAAACTTTTGCTGGGTTATCAAGAATATTTTGGGTTAACAGTACAAACCTAACAAACAATTTAAGAGTGATTCCCAACGCATGGCATTTTTCATTCCATCGTTGGGTTTTGTGTTTAAGGTGGTCTGGTTACGTTTCGTGGTAGCGTTGCTCACACCTTAATTGGGCGTTATGCCTTTTGGGAGAAAATATGCAGTTTTACAAAGCAGATGAGTATCAGGGATCTTGTGAAAATCTCTATCGTAAGTACGAACTTCAGATAGCCGCTTTACTTCCAAGCGCAACAATTGAGCATATTGGAGCTTCTTCTATCCCTAATGCTGTATCTAAGGGAGACCTAGATATACTTGTTGGTGTTAACGGTAACGAGCTAGAAAAAGCAGTGAAGTTACTTTCTACTTTAGGTTTCAACGAAAAATCTAATACGCTAAGAACTCCAGAGCTTTGCATGCTAGAAAATAGCTCAGGTGAAGATGTCGCTTTTCAAGTCGTAGCGAATGGCTCAGAATTTGACTTCTTTGTGAGGTTTAGGGACAAACTGCGTGAAAGCCCTGAGTTGGTTCAACAATACAATGAACTCAAAATATCTTGTACAGGTAGAGTTCACGAAGAGTATCGTCGAAAAAAGTCAGCTTTTATTGAGCGCGTTTTAGGACAGGCATAACAAATTGTTCAAGAGTGATTCGGCACGCGTGGCATTTTTACTATGCGTTGGTTTTAGTGGTTAAGATGGTATCCGGAAGCATTGGTATTGCGTGCCTCACCACTTAACGCGGCTACATGGATTCCCCCGGTTGTCAAACATCCGCTAAACTTATGTTGATGGGTTTTGGACTGCCGCTCTACATTCGGCCTGCTTATCGACGATTCGCATACGTCGTGGCCCTGATGACTTTGCGTGACTGCGGTGCCTTATTCGTTAGATGACATCTAGTGTGTCCGCCGCATTAACAGGCTCTCCGCAAGTGGTCTTAACCTATCTACATCATTAGCGTCTGCAATGACCCGGTGGGTTTAACTCTTTATGCTGCTTAAGTTTTTACTTAAGCAGCATAGTTTTCATATTCTGTTTGATTGTGTAAAAGCGACCATATAATTCGTGCGTTCTTCGCGGCAAGTGCCACTATTGTTCGGTTCATTCCTCTCCGTTCTAGAACGCCGCGACACCATTGACTTAACTTATCTTGTTTGTCGCCAAGGTTGGTAATCACGGTCCTTGCGCCGTGAACTAATAGTGTTCGTAAGTATTTGTCGCCGTGTTTGGTTATCCGGCCTAAACGAGGTTTTCCTCCTGTCGAATATTGCTTTGGTACTAAGCCTAACCAAGCAGAGAAATCGCGACTTTTATCAAATTGAGAGCCATTACCTATCGAAGCAAGTATCGCTGTTGCAGTTTGCGGTCCGATACCTCGAACCTTCATCACTCGTTGAACATTAGAGCTGACCTTAGCAAAAGAATCGAAGACTTGCTCAGTATCGGCGATACGTTGATTCAATTCTCCAAGGTGGTGATAAGCATCGGCAATCACTGTTCTTGCGAGGTGTGGCAGCTCATTTTCTGCATCTTCGAGCATTAAGGGAACCTGTCTCATCAATGAAGAGCGACCAACAGGAATGATTAATCCGAATTCAGAGAGTAGGGCACGCATGCGATTCATAAGCGCGGTGCGTTCACGAACCCAATGCTCTCTCATTCTATGTACCGATAAGATGGCTTGTTGCTCGGGGGATTTTACGGGTACAAAGCGAGTAGATGGACGCTGAACAGCTTCGCATATGGCAACAGCATCATTAAGGTCGTTCTTCCCTTTAGTTCGATAAGGAACCATGTATTTAACAGCCATAATGCGGGTGTCGTGACCGAGTTTATTGAGTGTTCTTGCCCAATAATGTGCACCACCACACGCTTCAACGCCTATACGCATGAGTGGCATATTTGCTATTGTAGTCAGTAGCTTAGAGCGAGTTACTGACTTATGAAGTATGACCTTACCATTTTGGTCTACGGCATGAAGGCTAAAGTGGTTTTTAGCTAGGTCGATACCGCAGAAATAAGAATAATCAGACATGGTGCCTCCGATGCATTTAAGTACCACATAAGTGTGGCAGATCCTCGGTAGGGGGAATCCATGTCATTCGTTAAATGCCTAAAGATGATTACATGATCCAAATCAATTAAGTGTTTGTTTGCATACGTCTCTAATTCTCACTAACTATAGTTAAGTTAGGCTTCTATAAAAGGAGATTAGCTATGGATGAAGTAAAAGGGATCGCAAAACCTGATAGTGAACTAGTTGCTTGTGAAGATGATAATTGCAGTAATCAAAAGCAATCGGTATCCAACATAATTATTTATGCTCAAGAACTTTTAAAGCGAGTGAATGAAGTAAAAATGACTCCATTTGAGTATCAGCAGATTTTAGAATTGGAAGATTACTTGAAAGGTCGGCTTCGGAACTACGGTATAGATTTTCTGAAGCTACAAGGGCAGGTTTTTAAAAACGACACAGACAGTGAAGTGCTTAATTTAAAAACTCTTCCGGATAAGGTCAGACTTGAAATCGAGCCGCTAATAAAGCCAGAAGCTAAAATCACTCTGATTCTTGATGGCGACGGAAATATTGTTGGTGTGTATGATGGAAATCAATGTCTTCCTGTAGAATAAGGCATTTACAATCTGTTTAAGAATGATTCGCAACGCTTGGCATTTTTGCTGTGCGTTGCGTTTTGTGTTTAAGGTGGTATGCGGTAGCTTCGGTATTGCGTTGCTCACACCTTAACAGGGCGTTAGTCGCCATGAGGATTACAATGGAATTTGAGCTAGATTTAGAACCGTCAGAAGAAAATATCAATGAAATACGCAATGGTCTTGTTGAGCACAATTCTCCATTTTTAACTGGTATTGACCGTAGAAAAGTGGCTTATTATGCGATTGATGACGAGAGAAAAATTGCAGGTATTACTGCCGAAATTTTTGGACATTGGCTTTTAATAAATTTCCTGTGGGTTGATAAGACTATTCGCGGTCAAGGAACAGGAAGTGAATTGATGGCGAAGCTTGAGAGTTATGCAGAGTCACAATGCTGTCATTCATCAATGGTGGATACATTTAGTTTTCAAGCAAAGCCGTTTTATGAAAAATTAGGTTATGAGTGTCAGATGACACTTGATAATTATCCTATTTCACATTCTCGTTACTTCTTTACGAAGTCGTTGAAATAGGCGACTAACAAACAATTTAAGCTGACAGCCAACGCGCGGCATTTTCAGCTCCAATAGGTTTGGGCGTAATCGGTGCGTTGCTTTGGGTTCAGGTTTGCGTTGGTCTGCAACTTAATTGGGCGTTATGTGGTGTGAAAGTACGCAACTAAACTTATAAACCCCTGAATCAGTAACAGCATCACAAATCAAATTAAATCATAGTGATAGGCTGTATATTTAATCGTCTAGAGGTTCTAATGCACCCGCTAACAACTGATGAAGATAAAACTACTACCGTAAATGAACGTATCAAACCGCGCTTAAAAGAAATTTCTTTGTGCGGTGTAGTTAGTCAAAAAATGTATGATTCTGGGGAAAGTTTTGACAGTGCAGTCTTCAAATTGGGAGACCTAAACATTGATGTTAAATCTGACCACCGTGATTTGACAGACCCTATTCTGGATACAGGCATTACAATGTTACGTGTCATGGTTCAGTTTTTAGGTTATACGGTAAAAGATACCGATGATGGCGTGATTCTACGAGAGTACGGGGCTCGTTCAGATGATCTTACTATTGAAAGCTTTGGGCTAGATAAGCCATCGGGTAGTCCTGAAAGTGATAGTTACATCTTCAACTCACTGACCACAGAAGAAATTACGGCAATTCAGAATGTTACGCTTAAAACAAACAACGGTGTGGCACATTTAACGATCAATAAAACGCAGGATATTGGTTTAGATGAGCTTGCGTTAGCTTGCCAAAGTATCTTAAAACTAATGAAATCTATGTTACTAGAGCCGCTGTCTATTAGTGATCTAGCAGTACATTGGTAAACACCACACAACAAAGCATTTAAGAGTGATTCCCAACGCATGGCATTCTTCATTCCATCGTTGGGTTTTGTGTTTACGGTGGTCTGGTTAAGTTTCGTGGTAGCGTTGCTCACACCTTAATGCGGCGTTATGCCTCAGGGAGGAAAGTTCATTGAAAGGATTCAGAATTAGTACAAATCACAGTGATTTGGACATTGATGTTATCTATCAGTTTATATCTCAAAGTTATTGGGCCTCTAGAATTCCTAGAGCTACTTTAGAGAAAGCGATCTCAAATTCATGGTGTTTTGGTGTGTTTGAGGAAAATGGCAATCAAGTTGGTTTCGCAAGACTAATCACAGATAAAGCTACATTTGCCTATTTAGCAGATGTTTTTGTCATTGATTGCTATAGAGGTAAAGGGTTAAGCAAGTGGTTGGTTAAAACCATTATTGAACATCCTGAAGTTCAAGGTTTAAGGCGTTTAATGCTGGCAACTAGAGATGCACATGGCTTGTACTCGCAATATGGCTTTCGATCTGTTGAGAATCCAGAAATATTAATGCAAATTTGGCAGCCGAATGTGTACCACGACCCTGTTGCATAACAAGCAATTCAAGCAGACTGCCAACGCTTGGCATTTTCAACTCGGCTTGGTTTCAGTGGTTTCAGTGGTTTCAGTGGTAAATTTGAGTGTATTGGTAGCGTTGTCAGCTACTTAATTGGGCGTTATGTTTCTAAAGGTAATTATGAAAACAATAATCAAATCTCCAGCCGATTGTACTGAAAGTGAAATCAATACATTCGTGCGGATGACAGAAGAAGGTGGGCAAGTGTCAACTTACCAACTTCGAAATAAAATTCTCCGTGCTCAAAAATTGGTTTTTATTTATAACCATGAGAATTGTGTAGCAATTGCTGCTCTTAAAACACCAGCTGATAGTTATAAAACTAAGGTTTTTAGCGCTGCCGATGTTAAAGATAAGTTAACTTCCTACCACTTTGAAATCGGATACATTTATGCAACGGTATCAGGGGTCGGTAACCAATTAATGGAAGGTGTTATTGAAGCCAGCGGAGAGTCAGCGATATTTGCAACCACTAGAAATTCAAATGCAGCAATGCAACATTTACTTCCTAAATTTGGACTGAACAAGCTGGGTAAATCATATAAAAATGACTCTGGTAAATATTTACTCGGTCTTTTTGGCAACGAAACATAACAAGTATGAAGGGCATTTCTAATCGACCTGTAGCCTCGATGACGACGCGTTGAGGTTTGTGTTTCTTAATGATTTTAATGGCATCGCTGATGCCTTTATCGGTGTTTGGTACGGTGAAGTAAATGTCGAGTGGACGGACATAGATGTCTAATTGTGACTTACCAGTATCAACGCCAACATTAATGTTTTGAAGTGTGTTTGTATTCATAATAAGCTAACTCTTGCTTGCAAATGCGGGCTCGAGACCCAGAAGACTATTCGAGTGTGGTGCTTGGAGTTCTATCTGACGTTCGTACTTGTTACCGGTCTCTCAATCGAGGAGCCATCGTTTAATCGAACTACCAGATAGAAGAACTTTAGTTGCAGCTAAAGTCTGGGTCTCACCTTACCCGATTGGAGTGCTTATTATCCATACAAACTGTTTAAGAGTGATTCCCCACGCTTGACATTTTTGGTTTGCGTTAAGCTCAGTGTTTACTGCGCTCCAGTTGGGTGTGAGGTAGCGTGGCTCACACCTTAATTGGGCGTTATGTTTTTCAGGTGGAAATATGAAATGTAAAGGATGCGGAGAAAGTAAAAAGTTAATAAAGGCTCATGTAATCCCAGAGTCTTTCTTCGTAAGTATGAAAAGTAGTAGCAAGCCACTTCGACTTATTACTAATACATCTGGTGTATACCCAAAGAAGTCTCCGATTGGAGTATATGATCAAAATATCCTGTGTCGACAATGTGAAGATAAGTTTCAACAGATTGATGATTACGGTTATCGAGTATTGATAGGCGAGGAAGATAAGCAAACTCCGCTGTACGATGAAGGACAGTTGGTTGGTTACCGGATAAATAAAGTAGACGTTTCGAAATTAAAATTATTCTTTATCAGCATTCTTTGGCGAGCTTCAATTTCAGAACAACAGTTTTATTCTAAAGTTAAATTAGGTTCCTTAGAAGATAAAGCACAAAAACTAATATCGGACGGAAAATCAGGTGAGTTGGATGATTTTTCATTTGTATTGGCTAAATTTGATGACGTTAGTGATGGTGTATCAAGAACTATAATGGATCCACACCCTGAGTCATGGTTCGACGTGAACTACCATCGTTTTTACTTATATGGCTATATTCTCTATATAAAAACTGATGTCAAAGAAACCCCAAGCGAGTGGAAAGCATTTATTTCGCATGACGATAATCTAATCGTTGTTTCTCGCGGGAGAGTCGAAGATAGTAAAGAATTCCCGATATTAGTAGATACTATTCGAATGCAACAAACATAACAAATTGCTTAAGAGTGACAGCTAACCTCTGGCATTTTTGGTTTGGTTTGGTTGGCTTTAGTGTTTATGGTGGCTTTGCTTGGGGTTTGTGGTGGTTGCTGCACCTTAGCAAGGCGTTAGCAGTACAGATTGAATCGGAGTAGTAAATGAACATTGAAGTTTTGGATAATCCCGAACAAGAATTAATTGATTATCTCGACAAAAAGATTGATGAATTTAATTGGGCTAACTGGGAGGTAAATGAAAGGCTTCCTTTAGCCGCTCAAATTAAAAATAATTCTGGGGAAGTAATTGCGGGGGCGGCTGCTCGTTCTTTTGGAGATTGGCTTTTGCTCGATACTCTTTGGGTTTCAGATGAATTAAGAGGTCGAAATGTTGGTTCAAAGATCCTAAATGAAATAGAGAAAGCGGGTATAGAGCGGGGATGCAAAAAGTGCCTTTTGGATACTCTTAACTTTCAAGCTATGCCGTTTTACGAGAAGCATGGTTACGTTACTCAGTGGACACAAGAAGGCTACCCTAAGGACGGGTGTAAGTACTTTATGGTTAAAGTGCTATAAGTACTGCTAACAAAGCATTTAAGAGTGATTCTGTAGTTGACCCGAGCTAGTGGTGACATCCTTGTCGATATTGTTTTAGCCTTCAGTAACCTTTACTTTGTTGTACTCGCGTAGAGCTCGTCCTCCGATCGGATCTGTACAGGTTAAGTTGATTAAGTATTCGTTGGTTGAAAGCAGGTTGGCGGCCTCAGTCAGTGTAGACGCATATACCTTATTCTTAGCTTTGTTGGTCCTATTAGAATCGGTGGGCGTATGAACTTTTCCATTTAGTATATATTGACCATCGAGGTTCCTTTTTGCGACGAACTCTAGGCCTTTAACTTTACCGCGTGTACCGATAGCTGAGATTTTTATTACGTTCTTATATGTCATTTTGGGTTTCTCTGAATTACATCCCTAGATCATAAATTGCCAAGCCGGCATAATCAAAAAATAATTAATACCTAAAAATCAGTAGGACAATGTGTGTTGTAATGAGCATGCAAGAAATTTAAAAGCGATGTCCAATTTCGGCTTACTTCAGTTTAAGCGTCTATATCACAATGATTTAAGATCTGGTCATAACGTCACTTACACCTATACATAGTTTTGCTTTCTACAAGGGAATGAACATGAAACAACGAATTTTCAAGAACTTGAAGCTCGCAATAGGGGTTGGCTTTGGTGTCGCCATTCATCAGTACTTTTTTATGACGGATGGTGCGTTTTATTTCTATCGACCAATTGTGGCGTTTACTTTTACGTTTGTAGTTAGCAGTATTGGTACACTTCTAAAAGAAAGGATCATGCGTAACAAGCAGACTAAAGGGGCATCATGACTAAAATCTACTTCGTATGTGGCTTTATCGGTTCGGGTAAAACGACTTACTCTAAAGCGCTTGCAGAAAAGCATGGCGCCTTTCGTTTCTCAATCGATGAGTGGATGATTCCTTTGTATGGCGAGCATATGGAGCGTGAAGTTTTTGATCGCCGGCTGGCTACGCTTCAAGGGTTATTCAAGGAGTCTGCTATGCAGCTGTTTTCCTTAGGTGTTCCTGTGATTTTTGACTTTGGTTTTTGGCGTGAGTCTGACCGAGATTCTTTTAAAAGCTGGGTATCAAACCTAGGTGTGGACAGCGAAGTTCACTACCTTGATGTTTCCTTTGAGACTTGTAAGCAGAGGGCATTTAGCCGTAACTCTGAACTGGATGGTAAGTCTTACGAAATGACACCTGAAATGTTAGATCTGTTTTGGTCTTGGTTTGAGGTTCCAACTTCAAATGAAAATGTTGTTTGGGTTCAACAGGACACTTAGCAAACTATATAGCCAAGCATAGTTTGAGTTAGCAGATCCTTTATATCGCAACAAGTGAATCGGAGGTTCAATGGACAAAGCAATCAAAACACATTTCGACGAGTATCCCGATGATGTTCGAGGCCGACTTGAAGAGTTGCGCTCATTTATCTTTGAGCTTTCATCTGATTTGGGTTTAGGTGAAGTCGAAGAGTCTCTGAAATGGGGCGAACCAAGTTACAGCGTTAAGACGGGTAGCCCAATTCGAATTGACTGGAAATTAAAATCACCAAACAACTATTACTTGTTCTTTAACTGTAAAACGAAGCTAATCGACACATTCAGAGAATTGCACGACGGCACATTGGCATTTCAGGGTAATAGGGCAATCGTCTTGAACCTAACTGAACCACTCCCCAAAGCACCGATTAAGCAGTGCTTAGAGCTAGCCTTAACTTATCAACAACGAAAACATCTACCGCTTCTTGGCGCGTAGTTCTTACGTGTTGTCAGCATATTTCCTAAACTGGTTATCTGTGCTCTAGCTATCACTCTTTAAATCACTAAGACTGTACCATCTTGATTAGTATCAAGAGGCTAGGGAATCTATATAACCAACGCTGATTGTATTGCTTACCGTTTAAAAAGGTGTTCTAGTCACCTTGTATTTCAGACTTAAAGGTAGTTGTATGAATTTAGATAAAGCTAAGAAACGTATCGCAAAGCAGGTTAAAAAAGGCGACCACGGATACCCAAAAATCACGTTAGCGTATTACGGATCGACCAAAGATCTCGCAACGGAAGTCGCAGTTCAATTTATGCTGGGTGAGGGCGATGGTGTTCAAGAAGAGCGTTTTTCTTGTGAAACCGAAATCCGAGATAATGAGCTGATCCAAACGACGTTACTCAAGATAATCGAGCGCGCTAATGTTAACTCTGTGATTGAAGTTGAAGGCGTGACGGTTCTTTAGTTGTCTTAGTATCAGTCGGTGCGTTTGAAATTTTCTAATCATAATTTATCAAGGAAGAAACATTATGAAATTAGCTCAGTTAAATATCGCTCTGGCAAAATACCCGTTAGGTGCGCCGGAAATCAAAGAGTTTATCGATAACTTAGAGCTGGTTAATGGAATCGCAGAAAGCAGTGAAGGGTTTGTTTGGCGTCTGAAAGATGAATCTGGTGACGCCACCAATATCCAAGCTTTCGATGATCCTAATATGATTGTGAACATGTCGGTGTGGGACTCTGTGGATTCGTTAAAGAACTTCATGTTCCGCACACATCACCGTGATTTTATGCGCCGAAAGGGTGACTGGTTTCATCGTTTACCTGAAGATACTTATGTTCTTTGGTGGATTGAAGAAGACCATATTCCCACACTCGAAGAAGCGATAGAGCGACTTGAACACCTCAGAGAAATCGGTGATACGCCGTATGCCTTCACTTTTAAAACCAACTTTACACAGTCAGAAGCGCCAAAATAGCATTCGTCCAGCCAACGTTATGTTCCATTGAAACTAAAAGAGGGGCATCTGTGGTGTGTGGGAGTTGTTGGATGGATCATCGATAGTGTTTTCTGCATTTAAATTTATAAAGGTAAGTTGTGATTGAATTTAAAACGGTCGGTCTTTTTGTACTTACAGCGGTCGCCGAGATTGTAGGATGTTATCTACCTTATCTTTGGTTGAGAGAAGACAAGAGCATTTGGTTATTGATTCCTGCTGCGATAAGCCTGGCGTTATTTGCTTGGTTATTGACGCTTCATCCTACCGCGACAGGGCGTGTTTATGCAGCCTATGGC
Organism: Vibrio sp. QJM3NY_27; assembly: GCF_057785955.1. Lineage (NCBI taxonomy): Bacteria > Pseudomonadati > Pseudomonadota > Gammaproteobacteria > Vibrionales > Vibrionaceae > Vibrio > Vibrio sp. QJM3NY_27. The sequence continues at coordinate 1,748,616 of NZ_CM173511.1, forward strand.
GGTGTGTATATTTCTGTTGCCCTAATATGGCTGTGGCTTGTTGATGGCGAGAAGCCGACAACGTGGGATCTGGTTGGTGGCTCTGTTGCACTACTCGGTATGGCGATTATTATGTTTGGCCCTCGAAACGCATAACGTGCTTACACAAAAATACCGCCGTAATCAACGGCGGTATTTTTTTACGCTTATTACATCATTCAGCAGAGAACAAAGAGCCTAGTTAACGTGGGCTAATTCGACACTCTGTGTTTCATTAGCTACTTTCCAATCGCCACCTAACGCTTTATACACCGCAATCGTGGTGTTGGCGGTTTGAAGCTTGGCGGCGACTTGGCGGTCTTGCATCGCTTTTTGTTGTCTTTGTGCGTCTAACACCGACAAGTAATCGACTAGGCCCGCTTTGTATAGCGACTTTGCTTTGTTCACCGCATTATCAACGGCAAGGGTAGCTTCATCGATGCGCTTTTGGTTTTCTTGGCTACGGCCATAGGCAAACAAGCTTGAATCGACTTCTGCAAAGGCGCTGTCTACCGAGTGTTGGTAGTTAAGCGCTGCAGAACTGAACCTTGCTTCGTTCATTTCCACCATGGCTTCGCCTCGACCACCATCGAATACATTCCAACTGATGCCTGCAGATGCCGCCCAACCGAATGAATCGCTACTGAATAGGTCATCAAAACTTCCGGCTGTCACTCCTGGCGTGCCCGTTAGGAAGAACTTTGGATAGCGATTGGCAATGCTTGCGCCGAGTTCTTCATTAATGGCTGCCATTTCACGCTCTGCAATGCGGATGTCTGGGCGTTGTTCTAACAAGTCAGAAGGTAAGCCTGTAGGAATCACATCCTTCATTCTCGGTAACGTAAATTCACTAGCTAAACGTTGGCTCACGCTCGTAAGTGATTCACCTAATAACACCGCCATACGTTGTTTGTGAACTTGCTCTGCGATTTCAAGTTGAGGAACAATGGATTCAGTCGCGGCAAGCATGGCTTGGGCTTGAGCAAGGTCTAACTCCGAGCCATAGCCGCTGCGAACCACTTTGGTGACCAGTTCTAAAGTCTGCTTTTGGTCGGAAATGTTCTCTAGTGCGATCGCTTTTCGCTCTTGAGCGCCACGATATTGCAGGTAGTTGTGAATGACATCGGCAGTGATCAAGGTATTCAAACCCGATTGGAATATCTCGGCTTGTTCCACTCGAATTGTTGCTGCGTTGGATTGCTTATCGATACGTCCAAACAAGTCCATTTCCCATGCGATGCTTGCACCTAAGAACCCGCCATCGTGTTGCGCTTCCAGCAACGACATCCCCGTTGCTGATTCAACCGCATCAGAGGCGCCAAATACTGGGCCGAGTAGGGAGTCGTTCTCACTCAGTTGGTAGTTGTAATAACCGCCACCGACATTGATGGTCGGAACTTTGAATGATTCAACAACGCTTTTGTATGAGTTCGCCATGTTGATTCGCTCGGCGGCCAGTTTAAGTGGGATGTTCTGGCTTTGAACATCGGCCACTAACTGATTGAGCGTTGGATCATTAAACTGCGTCCACCAATGATTGTGCTGTTCGATTTGGCTCACTCCGTCTTGGTTCACATCACCTTGGCTATATAAGAAGGTCTCAGCCATAGTCGTTTGCGGTTCATCGTAATCAGGGCCAACCGCACAACCTGTTAGCAACAAGGCAAGAGCAATAGGAGCCACTTTAAACTTAGTTAATGGGTACATGTTTATTGCTCCTTGTTGAATGAGGTTGGAGTGCCGCTGTTTGTAGACTGAGGCGTTGCATCGAGTACAACTACAGCATCTTTAATGGCTTCAGCCACTGTCTTTTTTTCTTCAGTTCGATAGAAGAGCTTGTACAGCGCAGGCATTACAAACAGAGACAACACGGTTGCCGCCGCCAAGCCACCGATAATGGTTGCCGCCATCTGGTCAAACAGCAGGTCACTAAGCAGCGGGATCATGCCAAGTGCTGTGGTGAGTGCACCCATCGAGATCGCCATAGTACGGTTCACGGTTGCTTCTTTAATTGCGTCTGACAGTGAACGACCGTCTTTACGTTCAAGCTCGATCTGGTCCATCAACACGATGCCGTTCTTGATGATCATACCTGTCAACGTTACCGCGCCAATCAACGCCATGAAGCCGAACGGTTTGTCCAACAGCAACAAGCTGAATGTTGCACCCGTCGCCGCAAGCGGTAGGGTGGTGAAGATGATCACTGGCTGTTTGAAGCCGTTAAACATCGCAACTAGGATGATCACCATCAACAACATCGCTTTAGGTAGCTGTTTAAGAATATCGCTGACCGCTTTATGCTCGTCGTAATATTCGCCACCCCATTCCAAGTGGTAACCGTGTGGAAGGTGAATGGATTCTATTTGTTCTTTAACTGAGTCTCTCACTGCTGCAGGTGTGGTGTAGCGACCAACGCCAGCTTGTGCTGTGATGGTTTTTACTCGGTCGCGACGCCAAATCATGGTCTCTTCGCTTGTAAGCTCAAACCCGTCAATGACTTGACCTAGTGGAACGCTGTGGATGCCCAGTAAAGAACGTACCGGCAAAGTTTCTAGCGATTGAATAGAGCTGTCTGTACCACGCAGTTCAATAGTCACCAATTCATCGTTTAAGTTCATACGACCCAGCGGCATGCCTTCTGACGCGCGTTTCATCGCGAATGCAATATCTGCACGGTTAATACCTGCAAGACGCATCTTGTCTTGGTTGATGACAGGTTCTAGCACTTTACTCTTCTGTCGCCAGTCATCACGCACGTACTTGGTGTCTGGGTGTCGAGCAAAGATAGCTTTCGCTTGTTCAGATAAGCCGTGCAGTACCTCGATATCTGGGCCTGAAAAACGCGCTTCAACACTGAATTTATCCGAAGTCGCAAGCTTTAAGCTTCTAAAGCGAGGATCGGCGTTTGGAAACTCTTCCATTAACCATTTGTCGCCACGCGCAATCAACGGGCTGAGTGACGGGAAATCGGTCGCGTTAATCAAGATCTGACCGTAAGCAGAGTCAAACGGTTCTGGCTCAATGGTCACTGAGAAACGAGGAGCGCCAGCACCAATGTACGTTGAAATACTCTCGACTTCCGGCTGCTCTAACAACCATTGTTCGATACGCTTCATGTCTTCTGAGGTCTGTTCAACCTTGGCGCCATTGGGCAGCCAGTAATCTAAGAACAGAATGGGTCTGTCGGCTTGTGGAATAAAGTTAACGGCAATATTCGGGATAGCCAATGCAGTGACCAAAATCAGCGGAATGAGTCCCGCAAGTGCTTTGAGTGGGTTATCTACCGTCCAGTTTACGCTCTTACGGTATAAGCTCACTTTGGTATTGTCAGCTTGCTTAGTTGGCTTGATGAAGAACCAACACATCAAAGCTGTAAAGGTCATTGCGACAAACCATGACAACAACAGTGAAGAGGCGATAATTAGGAATACTGAGCTTGCGAACTCAGCGGCATCGGTTTTTGAAAAGATAACAGGGCTCGCACCCATGATAGCGATAACTGTCGCGCCAAAGAGTGGTGTAGCGGTCTCTTTAACAGAATCAATTGCGGCTTTGGTTCGGTCGATGCCTTTGTTGATTTTCACAATCATCATATCGGTGATGACAATGGCATTATCAACCAACATACCAAGCGCAAGAATGAAGGTACCTAGCGAAACTCGGTGTAAATCAATTGAAGTCATGTTCATGTAGGTAAGGGTCAGCAAGATAGTCAGCAGTAAGCTTGAACCGACAATAGTTGCGCTTTTTAGCCCCATGAATATGGCCAGGACGATGAATACAATCGCGACACTCTCAAGCAAGTTGCTTACGAAGTTGTCGATTGATTTTTGAACTTCTTCCGGCTGGTTAGCTACCGTCGCGATATCAACGCCCAGTGGCAAAGTCGCTTGGAAATCGCTGACGATTTGATTAATTTCATCGCCAAGTGATACCACGTTAACGCCGGTGACGGGGCTCATCGCTAATGTGACTGCTGGTACACCGTTGTAACGGTTCTCTGTCATCATTGGTTCTTGGTAGCCCATTGTGACGTCTGCAATATCGCCTAAGCGGATTAAGCTGGTTCCTAATTCACTGACGCCACCTTTGATCATCAGGTTTTTGATGTCGTCTAATGAACCAAACTCACTCGACTGTTGAACTCGGATTCGTTCCGTTCCTGCTGAAAACTTACCGGCATCGAACGCCATGTTTTGCGTATTCAGCTGCGACCAAACTTGTGTGATAGATAGGCCGTATTGCGCTAACCTTTCATCAGGGATGTCGATATGAACAACGCGTGGTTGAACGCCGTGTAATTCGATCTTCTTAATACCATCGACGGTTTTAATTCGACGTTGCAACTCTTCTGCGTAACGTCTTAGTTCAGCTGGCGATGCATCTTTACTGTGGATAGAGAAAAGCATGCCGTAGACTTCAGAAAACTCGTCTTGTACGACACTGATCTGTGCAGTCGAAGGCAGTAACAGCTTCATGTCAGAGACTTTGCGACGCAATAAGTCCCACTCTTGAGGAAGTGCCTTTGAATTAAGAGACTCTTTGAGATCGACAAACACCATCGACATGCCAGGGCGAGAGAGTGAACGAAGTCGGTTTAATGATCCCATCTCTTGCAGTTTAGTTTCGACGGTATCAGTAACTTGCTGTTCCACTTCTTCCGCAGAAGCACCGGGGTAGAGCGTTACTACGACGGCCGTTTTGATAGTGAAGCTTGGATCTTCGAGCTTGCCAAGATCAAAGTAAGAAAACAGGCCTGCGATAACACTCAATGCAGTGAAAAACAGGATGAAGGTGCGTTGTTTGATCGCAAAATCAGCTAGATTCATCATGATTTACCTACAGACTCTTAACTTGAATATCGGAGAAGTGTTGGCCTTCCATGACGTACTGAGCACCACTCACCACGACGAAATCACCATCGTTGAGCGTTGATTCAACACATACGGTATTTTGGGACATCGAAACCACGTCCACAGTCACGCCATGAGCTTGCTCGTTCTTAATCGTGAACACTTGCTCGATGCCAGATTGATTCACCAACGCTGAATACGGTAAACAAAAATTACTGCTAGCTTCGCCAAGTTGAGTTGTCAGTGTGACGGCTTTTCCTGGCAACACTGACTTGTTGGTTGTTTCTACATGGTAAGTTACCGCGTAGGTCTGTTTGATAAGGTGAGGTGACGTGGCAATTTCAGCGGCGTACCCAATCAGCTTTTCCTCTGAACCATACCAATTGATAACAGCGGTTTGATTCGGTTGGAACTCATGAATCAAGTTTTCTGGGACTTGGATTTTAACTTCAAGTTGTTCCGGGTTATGGATTGTGAAAACCGAAATACCCGGCAGGACTTGTTCGAACTGATCGAAGTTCGATGCCGCTACAACGCCGTCGAAGGGTGCGAGCAACTTGGTATAACGAATCGAATCTTTCGCACGGCGTATGTTCTGTTCTACGACTTTAACCGCCGCTTCACTTCGTTCATAACCGCTGATTGCACGGTCTAGGTTAACATCGGCAATCGCATTATCAGCGATGGCTTGTTTTACTCGTACAAGTTCGGATTTCGCTAATTTGTGTGCAGATTTCGCTTCGAGTGCTCGAGCTTGTAACTCTTCCAACGCGACTTGGTAATCATGAGGGTCTAACTGCGCAAGTGGTTGGCCTTTCTTAACTGAATCACCAACCGAGACCATCATTTTTTGAATAGTGCCAGGCACTCGAAACGCAACACCAGCCGTTTCTGATGACTGCAATTTGCCTGTGAACGATTTTTCAACTTCATGAGAGAGAGGCTCAAGTTGGATCACTTGAATCGGGCGCGTTTGTTTTTGAGCTATCGTCGCCTCAGAGTCATTACAGCCAAACAGAGCGGTTAGGCTTAGTGCAATGACTGTATGTCGAAAGGTAGGTGCGTGTTTAAGAATAGGCGAGTGCTTAAACGTGGGTGTCTGTTGAAAGATCTGTGAATGCTGAGATATAGGCTTCATGGATTACTCCTGTCAATTTATGGAGTAATTCTATCTTTCAGTCTTGTTTAGATAATCTAGTCTGCACGTGAAACACTGTCACATTATTCGTTACAATAACTATAATTTCGGAAGCTCTTGTAATAAAAAATCAATCAAAAGCTGTGCTGAATGGCTTAACGCTTTACGCTGAGGATAGAGCAGCCATGCTTCTTCTTCTTGAAGATTCTCGTCGGGGAACAGGTTAATCAGACTGCCGTCTTTAAGTTGCTGTCGTACCAAGAGTTCTGGTAACAACGCGATGCCTCTATGTCGAATTACACCGCCTTTCACGAAGCCAATGCTGTCGCTGACGACCGAAGGTTCAACTTTGATGATGTGATCTTTGATGTCCCATTGTTTATCGATGTCGCCACTTGGCCACCTGAAGCAAACAAATGGGTAATTGGTGAGCTCTCTTAGGTTTGAGGGCTTGCCTTGTTTCTCTAGAAACTCAGGGCTTGCGACAAAAATACGTTGGAGAACCATCACTTTACGAGCAACCACGTTAGCGTCGCTCAACGTACCACCATGCATAGCGAGGTCTAACCCTTGACGGTACATGTCGACAAAGCCGTTACTAATGTTGCGAATATCAAGCTCAACCTTGGGGTACATATCTTGGAATTTAAACAGAGTCGACTGCATGATGTCGCTGGTTTCAGGCAATAGACCAATCTTAACTTGCCCGTGTGCAACTTCTGAAAGGTTGGAAGCGACATGATTCGCTTTGTCGAGCGCACTTAATGCATTGAGTAGTTCTTTGTAATAGAGCTCGCCAGATTTGGTTAAGGAGAGGCTTCGTGTAGTTCTAAAAAACAGTTGAATGCCGAGAGACTTCTCAAGGTCGTTAATTCTACGGCTAACGTTAGCTCGGGGAAGGTCAAGTGCATTGGCTGCGGCAGTAAAACTACCCAGTTCGACTACAGTGGTAAATAGCTTAAGATCTTCGATTTTCATAACAACGGCATTTAATCGTTTTTAGAACAGTATGTTGGCATCGTATACCAATTGGATTTTAAAATCGAAGCGTTCTTGGTTTTGGCTTATTTTAAGACAGTAAAAAGCCAGCTGATCAACCATTATCAAAGCTGGCTTTGTGTTCACATCGGACAAGACTGCTCTATTTTTCACCTTGGACTTGGCAACTTTTTCTTTCACCTCACACCATATTAGTTTAGCGACCTCGACCGTCGACCATCACAATGATTGTTTTAGAAATGATGGAGAGGTCAGCGGCAATCCAAGACTTAACAGAACATAGGCTTAATGCGTAACTATGGTCAAAGCCCACTTTACGACGTACATCATCAATACAGGTATCATAACCTTGATTTACTTGTGCAAGCCCCGTAATACCAGGCATTACGCCGTATGTACGGTCAGCAAAGTAAGGGATTTCGTTTTCTAGTTTGGTGTAAAAAGTAGGGCGTTCAGGCCGTGGACCAATTAGAGACATTTCACCTTTCAATACATTGAACAGCTGTGGGAGTTCATCAAGACGTGTTTTTCTCAAAAAGCGTCCAACGGGTGTAATTCGTGGGTCATTCGCGGTAGCCCAGACTGCGCCAGAACGCGTTTCTGCATCTTCGTACATGCTACGGAACTTCATGATTTCAAAGATTGCCATTTTCTCCGGCGTAGATTTACCGACACGCAATTGGCGGTAGAAAATAGGACCGCGAGAAGTAAGTGCAATTGCCATCGCTATCAATGGAAATACTGGCGCTAACAAAATCACCGCAATCAATGAGCTAACGAAATCGAACGTACGTTTAGCACGTGAGATTTTGTATTGGTATAAGTTTTGAGTAGATAGCTGTTCAATGTTCATCATAATAAGTCCTTAATGATTCGCTCGTGTCCAAGGTGAGTTTTCTAGTCCGATTAGGTAACGAATGCCACCAATGAAGTTGGCATAGTGTCCAACTATCAAATAAGAGATTAATGAAATAGGTTTGTTTACTAGACGCTTTGGCAAGATACAACCAAGTACGCCAATGGTATAAACGGTAACTTGAGCCCATAACAGTGCTTCAAATACCAAGTAGTTACTAAGTAAGATGGAACACACTAAACACACGATCATTAAATATGGTGTTAGGAGGCGAAGTCCTTTTCCTGAGAAGAACGCAAACGCGATGCCCTTGAACTTAGGGCTGAACAAGCCAAACAATCGAATCGCTTGTTGCATGTTGCCCGCTGATATACGAAGTCTTCTTTTGAAGTCTGTTTCTAAATTTGATTCTTCTAGCTCTAATGCAACCATTTGGGTTTCGTATTCTGCGATGTAACCTTGTTTAACGATTTGCATCGGTAAGATGAAATCGTCATTAATAGTGTTGAGTGGAAGCAATTCAAACAGGTGTGTTCTAAACAAGTAGAAAGCGCCATGAGAACCTAAGCTAGAACCTAATGATGCCTCAGATTCTTTAACGGCTGTTTGATACTGCCAGTAGGCGTTTTCACCTTTATTGCCTGTAGGGCATAGTTGATACGTTGCGTTTACCACACCAACCTTGTCACTTTCAAAATGAGCAGCTGCAATAAGCAATGCATCCAGTGAAATAAGGGCTGATACGTCACTTAGCGCCGTAATGTCGCTTTTTATACTTGTCACTTCTTCATTGATAACCGCAACTTTTCCTCGGTTGGTCTTGTGGTCATGTATCTCGAAATAGATATCGCTGCACATCGCTTCTTGAATCGTCATTTCGGCGATTTCTACCGTGTTATCAGTGCAGCCATCACAAGCAATAATCACTTGTAGCTTCTTTTTTGGGTAATCTAATGAAGCAAGGTTACGAACTTTATCTGCGATCCATTGCTCTTCGTTAAATGCCGGCACAAGAATGGTAATGGTGGGTAGTGTGCAATCTTGTTGTTCGTCTTTATAACAACGATGGCTCTCTTCAATTTGACGCGCCGGGTGACTTTTCGCATACCAACGCAGTAACAGTGGATAGGCAGCGTGATGGTAGACAATCAGCGCACCAGAGAATAAGCAAATTCCTGCAAGCAACCAGTCGATCATGCGCAAACTCCTTCTGAGATATCGTTGTAAGAGGCAACCATTTTTACAATGTCAAAGTAGTCGAGTACGTAACGACGAGGTGACAAAAAGCGTTCATTTTGCTTTTCTAATAGCGCACTAGCTAACCCCACAATGCTGCCGCTTTTGACGAGGGCGCCGCTGACTGGACATAAGGTTTCATCGACAGCTCCTACATTCATCGCGACGGTAGGGATGTTGCACGCCTGAGCTTCGAGTGTAGAAAGTGGCAACCCCTCATGACGAGAAGGTAAACAGAAGGTATCCAAAGCGCCGTAAAAGGTGGTCATGTCTTCAATAAGGCCAAGAAAGATCACACGGTCGCTCAAATTCAAGCGGTCAGTGAGTTGTTCCAGTTGCTTGCGTTTTGAACCATCACCAGCCAATGCGACAACGGTGTTAGTAGGAAGTAAGGTAAGCGCTTTAATCAGTTGGTCTTGACCTTTCACGTGTTCTAAACGTCCCGCACAACCTACGATGTGTTTATCGGTTGGTAGATCGAGTGTTGCTCTCGCGTTTGCTTTTGACATCGGTTTGAACTTCTCGCAATCCACACCGTTTTTAATCGTGATGATATTGTTGTATGAAAAGGCAGAGCGAAGTTGGTTGTAAACACGGGTTGCATCGGCCACCAAAGTTGGCTGAGCGGCTTTAAGTGCTAATGCTTGTAAGCGACGACGTTTGTTATTTTTCAAATGCCATGCATCATGTTCAGTATGAATTCGAGTAGGAACCCCTGATACGCGGGCAGCGTAACCCGCGTAGAGCAGTGGGCCTATGTGATGCGTGTGAACAACATCAGGGCTAATTCCTCTAAATGCTTTGATGAGTTTTATGATGATGTTGAATTGAACACCGGGCTCTTTGTCTAAAAACACGATTTGGTTGTGGTAAGGCTTTAGCTTCGGCCAGTTTGTGATGGATTCTGCTTTCGTGCCTTCAAGACTGACGATCAACACTTGGTCTGTTGGTTTAGCAAGGCGAAGCAAATCTAAAGTTAGGGTTTCTAATCCGCCTGGGGCAAGATGTTGAACAACGTGTATGATCTTCTTGCCATGCTTTGTTATCTGGTTATTCATAATTTGGACCCTGCCTTTATAATTCTTGTTTCGCCTTTCTGACGTTTCTCTTGAAGTAACTTCTTTAAAACGTTTGACTACACAAGGAGATTGCAGGAGTTGTGCCAATTAAATAATTATTATATTTCAGTGGTTTATGGTGAATGATTCTAGGGAGATTTTCGTTTCTCAAAATGGGAATCAAAACAAGATACGAGTGAATGACTATTTGAATCGTGGCGCTTTGGGAAGTCGAAAGTGGGATTAATAATTGGGGCTTTATAAAAGCAAAACGCCAACCGAGTGTTGGCGTTTAGTATTTGGACACTAGAAAGCACGAAGCTAAGAAGCTAAGAAGCTAAGAAGCTAGCAAGTTAAAAATAGCTTTAAGGCTAATCAACTCATTTTAGGGATAACGGTAATTACGGGAACACCTAAGATGTCTTCAATTTCATCTTTACGCTTGATTGAAGAGTCAAACAGCTCAAACAATATCGCTAACCCAATGCCAAGGCCGATACCGGCAACGAAACCAGCCAGAACAAACACAAAAGAAGGTATGTTAGATTTGATACTAGGCGTGAAGGGTAAATCGATAATCTTCACACGTTTGTTTTGCTCGAATACACCAAGCGAACCCGTTAATTGAGCCATTTCATAACGCTCTGTCAGTTCATCGTATAGTTGGCGCTTAATTTCAACTTGTCGCTTAAGACGGTACATCTCTTTTGCATTTTCGCCGAAGTTATTCGCCTTGTGTTCTAATTCAAAAATCATAGTACGAAGGCTTTTAGTCTCTTCAGTTAAAGACTCAAAGCGAGCTCGAACCAGTTGTAAGCTGTGTAGCTGGGTGACCAAAAGAGGTTGGGTATCCGACAGTTTGTTCAGTGTCGTGCTACTTGCAATGTCCCAAAGCTGGTCGCTGTTCATCGTTGGTTGGGTTACATCGAGCAAACTCTTTCTCTCATTTTCAAGTCTGTCTAGTTCACGAACTTTAGCTTGTACGGCACTGTGTTTGTTTGTGTATTTTGCTTGAAGTAGAGCCAGTTCACTACGAATGTCGATGATCTGATCTTCTATTCGACCTATCACGGGGTTGGTTTTTGAAAGCTGTTGATCGATTGACCCTAAGCTTTTTTCAACACCGGATAACTCGGCCTCTTTTTCTGCCAGTGTTTGCTTGAGTGACGCTAAGCGATTCAAACTTTGGCTTTGTACCTCAGGCGTCGAATGAACATTCTCATTCATGTATAAGGCAAGGGCTTCTTCTGCAACTTCAAGTTCAGCACTGCGCTTATTTATATGAATTTTCAAGAAGTTGCTTGAGTCTTCAATCGAAGAACGTTCTGGTGCTAACAGTTGCTCAATAAAATGTTCACTTACCGAACGAAGCGTCGCTTCCATTCCATCGGGCGTGTTTGAGCTTAAGCTGATTTTTAGAAAATCTTTTCCAAGCTGAGTCACCGTTAGACGTTGAGATAGGTCAGTAATGATCTCTTGTTTCTCAATTTCAGGCATATCGGGCGTGGTTAATTGCAGTTCATCAGCGACCGAGTAAAGCACATGTCGACTATGAAGTAGTGTTCTCAACGCGTTAAGGCGGTCTTTGAGCATGGTAGAAACGGCGATGTCTTCCAAGAATGGATTCATCTTGGCCGTTTCTTGAATCAACATACTGGTATGCGCGTCATATTTAGTCGGAGCCAACTTGCTCACACCAAAGCCTATAAAGGGCAAAATAAGGATTGGTAGAACAATAACGTAGCGTTGGCGCCACATGGCATTGATGATGACTAATAACCGCAATTTCAGATTATTCATAATAGCTCCAACATCCAATGTACGAAGTTACCGCGGTTCTGCCAACTGTCTTTGGAGACAACAGATACTGGCGAGTTTTCAAGGTGACGGCTTTGCTCGAGAGCTTCGACCATCTGTTGTCCATTATCAACGGACGTAACGTGATTCTTATAAGGAACCATTGCAGGAAAAGGGGTGGTCACGATAGGAGTTCCCGCGGCTAGGTATTCCATCAACTTTAATGGACTGCATGCTCGGATCTGTTCGTTATCCACGAAAGGTAATAGGCTCACATCCCAGTGTTGTGAATAGCTTGGCAACGTGTGATGTGGGCGAGGCCCCAAGTAATGAACATTATCGAGGTTAGGCAACGACAATGTATCAAGCTCATTAGGGCCGATGAATACAAAGTCCCATTCCGGCATTGCTGTCGCCACATGTTTGACCATGTCGTAATCCAGCCATTGAGATAAGCTTCCGTAAAAACCTGCAATCGGGCGGTGGTGGCTTGGCAAGTCGTGTGCTCTTGGAGCTGGTGTAGAAAATAGCCCGACATCGACACCATGTGGTAAGAGTTGAGCTTTCTCACTAGGGAATTTGCCCATCAGCTTTTCACTAGCAGCGAAGATCAGATCTGATTTTTCAATCAATTCCAATTCATGCTGTGCGACAGTTTTGTGGTCAACGCCCGCGAGCGCACTAAAGTCATCCCCGCAGTAATAAACAACCGCTGACTCGCCTAAGTGTCCGCACAAATCAACAGCGGTAGGAAGGGAAGTCCATAAGATAGGAGCATGAAGCTTCAGCTCGGCAATAACTGGCTTCAACTGGCGTAACATCATTTGCTGAGCCAGTTTTCTAGACAGCTTAGAAGAAGGCGCAGGAATGGTTTTCAAGTTCACGACCGTTATGTTGCCTTGGTCGTTTGAATCAGCGACATTTTGTGGATCCAGCATGTTTTGAGTAACTGCGTTGCTTCGCCCTGTCAGTTTATTGAATGCACGATTGATGTCTTTAACTGACAATCTTGGCTGTCTAAGACCAATAGAGTTTACCCATAAGACTTTATGTTGTTTAGCTAAGTGGCGAACCAAGTGTTGAGTCGATGAAGGTAGGCCACCAAAGTCTTCACCAAATACGATTAAATCACGCATGGTCGCCTCCATGAGTCTCTAACGAATCGAATACATCGGACTCTGTCACTTCAACGGATTTAATCTGACCGACAACTCGAGCAGGGTTGCCGCCTGCGATTGCGAAGGCAGGGATGTTCTTTGTTACCACGCTGCCTGCGGCTATAACGGCACCTTCGCCGATGGTTACGCCACCTTTAACGGTAACATTGGTGCCTAGCCATACATCTTGTTCAAGAATGATGTCGCCGATTTGCTGAGGGTCATCGCCTTCACCTAGTGCTCGACGTTTTGCATCAAGCGGGTGTCCAGAGTATCCAAACAGGAAAGCGCCGCCAGCGATGCGTACGTTGTCGGAGATAACGACTTTACCTCCAACTGCGATAGTCGATTGCCAACCGATGTCTACATTGTTGCCAATCGACAGTAGTGGGTGTTCCAAGCCTTCAAGTGGTTGGGTACAACCAGAGAATGTCGTGTGGCCAGAGATACGGCAGTTATCGCCAATCGTAATTTGTACCGGACCGCTCACGAAAGGGAGGCCACCGTATAAGTACAGACGTTTGCCACATTGAGCGACACGACCTTTGAAAGCTGGTGTCCAGTAGAAGAACCGAGTAAAACCAGAAACCAAATTCACGACAAGCTTGTGTGCTTGGTATAGGCAGCGATTAAGTACTTGAGGGGTAGGTAGCTCTGTGCTTCTGATGTTTTTCAAAATGATAAACACATTTCTAATTCGAGAATTAGGGTGAAACTTAAGCCAATGTTTGAATTGATGTATAGATACTGACGTCATAATGAAAATCCTCTTTTTTGTTATATAGAAGTACTTTCATATATTGTGCCATTTAATAAGTTTATTATTTTCAATGTGTTACAAGTTGGCTTTTAGATTTTCTCATTTTGACAGGCAGTATGAGATACGTTCGCAACAGCAACAATCAATGCGGAAAGGATATAGATAGGCCAGTTGAAGCCTTGTGTTAGGAAGGTACCCGAGACGATGGTGCCAATTAACCCAGCATATACGGCGTAAGCCGCGGCATTGAGATTTGGGTCGATTACGTTGGTCGTCTCTGAAAGCTGTTTGAGTGTCGAGCGTATTGTTTTGATCAGTGAGCCAATCAATATCAGAAAGATAATCAACCCTAGAAAGCCAGTTTCAGCGAGCACGCCAAACCAAGTACTGTGAACCGCATGATTCAGTCCGTCCCAGTGCGAACTATAAAAGAAGTAATTAGAAAAGAAATTGTTTAGGCCGACTCCGGTTAAAGGGTTATCCAGTGCCATTTTGAACGCGGCTTCCCATGCATAGATTCGCCCCATTGCAGATTCATCAACCCCTTGTTCAGCAGCACCGCCTGATGCTCTGTCTGAAATTCCAGCAACAAAGTAAAGGCCAATCGCTCCGATCGCGCCCAAAGTGATCAACAGTGATTTTGAACGTATTACTTTGAACGCAAAAATCCCGACGACTGCTAGCGCACCAAGTAATCCACCACGGCTTTGGGTTGCAACGATAGCGGCAAGTAACAATACAGCGACACCAATACTCAATACACGCTTAAAAGCATTAATGCCATGGGTGGTCGTCTGACTGAGCGCAAACGCAAGTGGAAACAAAAGAACCAGTGCTAAATCATTAGGATCTCCTAACATCGAACCAAAATCGCGGCCAATAGTGACACGTGACCCTTCGACTAATCCGATACCATTGATTGAGTTGTTAATTGCAATAAGTGCGACTAACGAACCGGCCATCATGATGATTGTCGATGTCTTTGCTAAGTTTTCGACGCTATTTACCAGCCACACGATAGCGAGTGTCATCACCATTATTTTCCAATACACGCCTTTAAATTCAGCTAACGCTATTGGACGGTTAGATGCGAAGATCAGACCGATAAAGACGAGAGCCCAAAATATCGCGAGCCAGCTCAATGTAGGGTGCCAAAATATTTTAAGTTCTTTGCTGATGAAGGCGTGCCATAGCAAAGCGGAAAGCGCGCCTAACGAGAGTAACAGCGGTATTTTTAACGAATAGAGCTGAGGGATCGCTTCGTGTATTCGAAAAAATGAAAAGACAACGAACAGTATCACCATCCAAAAGGTTTTGTTAATAACAAACATTCCGGCCAAAGGAAGAAGTGCTAGCGCAACAATAACAGCGGGATGCGGCACGAAGTACCAGACAATACCGAGCCCGACACACAAGGCGCTGATCGTGATGATGACTGGCAATCTATTGGCTTCAGGGTTGACCATTGTGACCTCTATTCGCAAATAAACTCTTAATGACTCGGCTCGCAATCTTTTGAGACGTAGTTACGCCTGATGTTAAATATTGCAAAGCGAGTGCCAGTTATGCATTTTGTTTAACCAACTGATTTAGCTTTAGATTATTAGGATAGCGCTTAGCCTTGAGTTGAGTTTTGTCATTTTGAGAATCAGTATAAAACTGACTAAAGTACTTAAATCATCAAGTCCAAATAACCAGTTATCTACTAAGACGAGTATTAACGGTCGAGTTGATAGATTTCTAACAACTGCGGGACAACGGCTTGTGGCGAGTATTGGTGTTTGACGGTTTCTATCGCGTTATTCTTGAGGGAGTCACGTTGCTCACTCGTCAATGACATCCACGTGGATAAATGCTGTTCTAGTACTAACGCGGTTTCTGAATCAGATTCTGAATTGGCGAGGTAGCCGTTGACTTGATGCTCGATGAGTTGAGGCAAATTACCAACGGAGGTGGCGAGAACAGGAATGCCCCGAATCATGGCTTCTAATGCTGCCATCGGCAAGCCTTCAAAGCGGGAAGGGATGATTAACAAATCGATTTGGCTCCAGACGTCGTCCATATTGGTTTGATGCCCATGAAAGGTAACATTATCAGGCTGCGATTTAACTAAATCCTCCATTTCTGGTCCATCACCAAAAAGCTCAAACCGAACATCAGGAAACTGTTTAGCTAATGCGATAAATCGATCAGGCGCTTTTTCGTGGCTTAATCGGCCCACAAAACCAACATGGAATGGGCTTGACGAAGGGGC
This sequence comes from Vibrio sp. QJM3NY_27, assembly GCF_057785955.1. Taxonomy (NCBI): domain Bacteria; kingdom Pseudomonadati; phylum Pseudomonadota; class Gammaproteobacteria; order Vibrionales; family Vibrionaceae; genus Vibrio; species Vibrio sp. QJM3NY_27. The sequence continues at coordinate 1,764,742 of NZ_CM173511.1, forward strand.
ATTTGTTAACCCGGTTGGGACTTTAACAAAGTTATTCAATTGATGGGTTTTACTCGGCACTTTCGCTTTGATCTTCTCACTAACCACGAGCGACTGATCAGAAAGGAAGCTGCTGTAACGGTCGAGCCAGTCATAAAGCCATACTTTGCCTGTTGGGGTTTCACCTGCGTGATAAGTGGTGATTTGTTTGGTATTGCTTAAACGAGGTGGGAGTTTTATGAGCTTGCTGACCAAACTGGCTTTGTAACCATGAGCATGGATAAGCCTTGGCTGATAATGTTGAACTGCACGTTTAAGCTGTGTCGCGCTATTACTGCTTGAATCCGCACAGCCAGAGGCTAAATCGGAGAGGTAACTATAAGGGATATGCAGCGCATCTAACTTTTCAACGATGATCGCTTCAGGCTTAAACTTAGTCAAAAGGACGATTCGAACAGCATCTGAATACTGAGCGCTTTCAGATATCAGGCCTTGTGCTAATTCTAAAACATGTGTTTCTATACCTCCAAAAGTTTGGCTGTCAATCAACAGCCAAATCTCATGAAGGTTTACGTTGAGTACACCTTGTTTAGGCTTGATTGTACTCATCTTCCGATTCCCAAGCCTGCTTCTTACGGTAAACGGTAGAAGGGCTAAGTTCTAACAACACAGCAGCGTTTAGCACATTCCCATCGCAATGATTGATCGCGTGTTGAATGGCTTCGCGCTCTATTTGCCACATTGGACGAATAGCACCTTCGTTTGTTGTAAATGCGGGCGTCATCGGGTCGTTGTTAGCGGGAACAACTGACGATTGCTCCAACTCTTCAGGAGTAATCGGTGGCAACTTAGCTTCGGGTGCTTCCACAACAGCAGCTTGGGGCGCCGCTACTCGAATCGGTGTCACTGATTTCGAAGTTGGAGCCGCGTCTACTTTATTAATCGGAGGCGGTAACATGTCTTTGGTCACGCTCGTTTCATTGTTCAACACCACGATGTTACGGATGATGTTTTGCAACTGACGCACGTTGCCTGGCCACACATAACGTTTAAGTAGATTCTGCGTTTCTTTGTCTATGGATTTGAACTTCTTCTTGTCTTGCTTCGCATACAATTTCAAAAAGTGATTAGCCAAAGTCACAATGTCACTTCCTCGTTCACGAAGTGGTGGCATCTCGATAGGCACAACGTGAACACGATAGTAAAGGTCTTCTCTAAAACGTCCTTCTTCGACCTCAACCAGTGGGTCGCGGTTGGTTGCACAGATAATTCTGACATCTACTTTAATCTCGCGATTACCACCGAGTGGAGTAAACGTACCTGTTTGCAAAAATCGTAGGAGCTTCTTCTGCATCTCCAGTTCCATTTCGCAAAGCTCATCGAGAAATAGGGTACCGCCGTGTGCTTGCATTGCAGCACCTTTACGGTCGGTTGTCGCACCGGTAAACGCACCTTTGACGTGACCGAAGATTTCACTCTCCATTAGGTCTCGAGGGATAGCACCACAGTTAATGGCAACGAAGGGCTTGCCGTTACGCTGACTCTCCTGATGAATAGCCTCCGCGCACACTTCTTTACCCGTACCACTTTCGCCGTTAATAAACACGCTAGCGGTGGTTGGCGCCACCGAATCAATGATCTTATAGACAGCCTGCATAGGTAGGCAAGAGCCAATAAAATTATGAAAGCGGTCACGATCAAACTTGCTTTGCATGTCATCAACGAGGTTCTCTAGCTTAGCTCGTTTCAAATGCAAGCGAACAGAGGTCTTAAGTCGATCGGCTTGAATTGGCTTTTCCAAGAAATCTTCCGCACCGCGTTGGATAAGGTCTACAGCAATATTAACTGAGCCATGTGCTGTCGCGATAATGACGGCGGTCGGTATTTCATTCTCGCTAACCCAATCTAGTACTTCTTCACCTGGCATGTCGGGCAACTTAAGATCGAGAATAACAAGCTGTGGAGAGTGCCTTTCAATGAAGATCTTAGCTTCTGCGCCGGTTTCGACGTGGAAAATATCGTAGGGTTCGTCTTTTACGTACTGCTTATAGAGTACGGCGAGTGAGGTGGAGTCTTCAACTAACAATACCTTAGGGCGCATTGTGTATTCCTTTTGAAACTTTATCCTAACCAATCAATAACATAGTGGTATGCATCCATCAATACGAGTCTTGTTTATTTGTTATCTACCGCATGCAATCTCTTAACAAACTATAGATGTACTTCTCGCGTTGTTGGTCACGCCGGAGTACATGTTAATGGTGACTATATTGATAACGACTATGTTGAGTTTTTGTCTGATACTTATGATGAACATCCAAAGTTAACTGAAACCAGCCTCTTTTCTTTCAAGTAAGGCTTTGATTGAACGATCTGCGAGCTCTAGTAATTCGTCAACTTGTCGAAATGCCGTATCATGATTATGTTCTAAACACTGCTTCTCTAGAGCGCGAGCTAACTCACCCAAGGGGCGATTACCTAATGAGAGCGCGGTGCTGCCAAGAGTGTGGACCTCGAACTCAAGTGTTTGAGCGTCTTTCTGAGCGACAGCCTCTTTTATGGCGACCAAGCGTGTTTGTGATTCTTCGACGTAATGGTCGATCAAGATCGGGATAATATCCGCACTTGTATCTCGAATCATTTGCTCTAGAACGCTTTCATCAACAAGCTCGCTAACTTCTTGTGAGTTTAGATGTGCAGCTGTGTCTGACGCTAAAGTGGAATTCATCAAACTAAGTCCTTCTATTGAGCGTAATATCCGTGAGTACTAATAAGTTCTAGTCATTTTCTAGAATAATTTCAACTGCTTGCCGTATAAACAGAGCAATTAATTACTATCTCACTCATATTGCTACAGGGTTTGTGACAAGCCTAACGGACTGATTTAAATTTGTTTTCTCTTATGAAATATAAACTTAGGTGCCTATAAACGTAAGGGGCGGGTAGAGCTCAGGAGAAAACGAGGCCGATACAAATAAAAAGACCACTGCAGTGAATTAACAACAGTGGTCTTAGAGCGGGATAAGTAGTTTAGGCTAATCTAAATATTTTTAACCCAAATACCTGTAACTCAAATAACGATAATTTAAACAGCCGTGCTTTAAATAACGAAAAGTAGAACTATGAGGCTTTATCAATCTTTGGCTTTGGGTCAGCTTCTACTTCTTCCTCGCTACTTTCAGAGAAGATATCAGCAACGGCGCTTCTCTCTAATTCACCCTTCAGATTTCCATCTTCGTCGACAACTGGAAGGGAGTAGTCACAAGACATGGTGTCTGGTAGAACTTCTTCAATGACCGCATCAGGTAAAACAGCAGGAACCTCTTCGTAAATCTCATCACTGAAGTCATGAACAGAGGCATCTTCAACGGCGTCTTGTAGGCTCTCTTGTGTGACTAGGCCTTGATAGCCGTCATCCGTTACGTGATAAGCGTAATCGTTTTTCAGCATCTTCATTTGTGCCAGAGCACCTTCAATCGTTTCTGAAGTGATTCGATAGAGAGGAGGCTGCATAACCGTTTCAACCGTCAATGCACGAGCACGGTTTACGTCTTTAACGAACGCCTCTACATAGTCATCGGCTGGATTCAGCAGAATCTCATGTGGTGTGCCTTGTTGTACCAACTCGCCATCTTTCAAAATTGCGATTCGATCGCCGAGACGGAGTGCTTCATCCAAATCGTGGGTGATGAAAACAATCGTTTTATGAAGCTTCTGTTGAAGTTCGATAAGCTGATCTTGCATTTCACTTCGAATCAAAGGGTCGAGTGCCGAAAAGGCTTCATCCATTAACAAGATTTCAGCGTTAGTACACAGAGCGCGAGAAAGGCCAACACGTTGTTGCTGACCACCAGAAAGCTGGGCAGGGTACTGCTTGCCGTAACCTTTCAAACCCACTGTTTCTAACCATTCATTGGCTTTTGCTAAACGGTCTTCTTTTTTGATGCCTTGTACTTCCAACCCGTACGCAACGTTTTCTACCACGGTGCGATGAGGCATTAAGCCAAAGCGTTGGAATACCATCGACATTTTATGACGGCGGAACTCTTCTAATTGCTTGGTGTTGAGGCTCATTACATCAATGCCTTCGACCATGATTTTACCCTGCGTTGGGTCAATTAAACGGTTGAAGTGGCGAATTAGAGTCGATTTACCTGAGCCAGAAAGCCCCATGATAACGAAGATTTCACCGCGGTTAATCTCGAGATTAATCTCTTTTAAACCGACGGTATGACCTGTGTCCGCAAGAATCTGATCTTTGTGTTCGCCGTTCTGAACTCGGTTCATAACAGACATCGGTTTCGGTCCAAACACTTTGTATAGACCACTAATTTCAATCAATGGTTTAGTCATGCTTGAGTCCTCCTAAATGCGCATTGGTTCTTCTTGCGTATGCCTGTGAAGCGCGGTCAAAAAGAATTGCGAGGGCAACAATGGCGAAACCATTCATCAAGCCTAATGTGAAATATTGGTTGGTGATGGATTTAAGAACTGGTTGTCCTAGGCCTTTCACACCAATCATGGATGCGATAACAACCATAGACAGTGCCATCATGATGGTTTGGTTGATACCCGCCATGATCGTTGGCATTGCTAGAGGGAGTTGAACACCCCATAAGCGTTGTTTCTTGCTCGCACCAAAAGCGGTTGCTGCTTCAAGGACTTCTTTATCGACTAAGCGTATGCCTAGGTTGGTTAAACGAATCACTGGTGGGATAGCGTAGATAACCACGGCGATTAGACCTGGAATTTTACCGATGCCGAGTAACATCACCACTGGGATCAAGTAAACGAATGCCGGCATGGTTTGCATGATATCAAGCATCGGTGTAACGATAGATTGAGCTCGATTTGAACGAGCCATCGCAATACCAATCGGAATGCCTAAGAATATCGAAACCAAGGTACAAACGGTGATGATACTGAGCGTCCGCATGGTGTCTTCCCACATTCCAAAGTAACCAATAAGGAGCAGAGAAACGACACAACCTAAAGCCAGTTTCCAAGAACGACTCGCGGCGTAGACAAGGCTTGTACAAACGGCGAGGACTATAATCCAAGGGGTTGAGATAAGAAGTTTTTCAAACCAAACAAGGAATGAAAGAAGAGGGTCAAATAGAGATTCAATCATTTCACCGTATTCACGAGAGAATTCACGGTATGCGCCATCTAGCGTCTTTTTTATGGTTCGTAAATCAGCGCGTTCCATCTCTGGAAAGCTTGATAACCAATTGGTGTCAGCCATTTTATATCCTTATAGTTCGGAGCCACTTGTTCATGCGATGAGGTATCGCCTATGAAAAGGGCTCCGAATCATGAATAACATCAAGTATAGCGACGTTATTTCCGTATTATTGAAGCGTAATTGCTTGTTATTAAACCAAGCTCTTACAGCTCTGCTTCAACTTTCTTAACCACTTCTTGAGAAACCCATGGGTGCCATATTTCCGGGAACTCACTCAAGAAATGGATACTCGCTTCTTCACCATCCGCTTGGTTGTCTTCCATCCAAGCAAGAAGTGAGTTCATTTTGTCGTTAGTGAAACCACGTTTAGTGAAGTAGTCGTAAGCCTCTGGTGCTCTCGATGCGAAGTCTTCTGTCGTGACTGTGTGCACTGGTGAAGGCGGGTACATGGTCGCTTTAGGTGAATCACAGTCTTCTTTAGTGGTACAAGTTAGGAACTCTTGCTCATTAACACCACTGCCAAAGTCAACTTTAACCATGTCGTATTTACCTAGAACGGCAGTTGGCGCCCAGTAATAACCAAACCAAGCTTCTTCGCGCTCATAAGCTTTTGCGATTGAGCCAGATAAGCCGGCACTCGAGCCTGGATCAACAATCGTGAAACCACTGTCTTCCAGCTCAAGAGCGTTAAACAAGTTTCCGGCGCTGATCTGACAGTTCCAGCCTGCTGGGCAACTGTAGAATGCTGATGTATCTGGGTCTTCAGGGTGCTTAAACAAGCTAGCGTTTTTACGTACACCTTCGATGGTTGCCATCTCTGGGTATTGTTTAACTAAGTAAGCTGGAACCCAAAAGCCTTCTTCACCACCATTCACAAGTGCTTTACCTGCGTAGCGAAGACGTTTTTCTTGGACACCTTTGTCCAATGCATCTTTTAAGCTGTTGCTCCAAAGCTCAGGTGCAACGTCAGGCTGACCTTTTTCAATCATAGATGTGCCTGTTGGCATGGTGTCGCCAGGGATAAGTTCGGCATCACAGCCGTAACCATGTTCTAGGATGAATTGGTCGATATTGGCGATCAATGTTGCAGAGTTCCAGTTCATATCTGCGATTGTTACGCTGCCACATTCTCCAGCGTTAGCATTACCGCTGGCTGCTGCTACTAACAAAAATACGGAGCTTAACTTGTATTTCATATTGAGTTTCCTTTCTCTTTAATAATACAACTAAGGTAACCAAGGTAAATCGATTATCTAAATTGCTCGATGGTGATCCTTTCCGTGTATTTGAACCATTTGAGCAGAAGGAGGGATGGGTGAAGTTTGAATAGATAAACGTGCAAAGTCAGTGAAGTGTGATTTGCCAATTCATCCACTGTGTTTCAACAGCCATCGGATAACTTTGTCAAACTATTACAAATTCGTCAAAAACCACCTCTATTTATAATCTTAGGGAATAATCGTACGAATTCCATCTTTGATGCGATTTACATGGCACTTTAACCGTCTGTGTCACATTACCGCTAAAGTTAGGCATGGGGCTGTTGATTTCTGAAGGGATTTAAAGGTGGTAAGACCATGGTTGGCGTGTGTGAAATGCGTTGAATGGTTTTTAAAATCTTATTTTCAATAATAATTTCGCCAAAAACACCCAATTTGGTTTTGGGGTATTTAGAGCTGTCACTGCATGAAATTTAATAGGATAGGTGGCTGTCATGGTATCAATGACAGCCATACAGTTGTACAAGAAAGCTATAGTTGTACAAGAAAGTTACAGTGGCGCGGAAAAGTTACATCGGCAGGTTTAAAAACTCATTTTGATACAGCTTGTTTGCCAAGCTATCGCGAAGTTTAGTTGGAAGGAATTTCATTCGATTGATTTGTCTTACCAGCTCTTGTGCAAAGCTAGGAGTTTGTTTCATGTTCATCACACTGCCCATTAGATTGATACTCTGTGCATCAAGCAGCTTTTTCGCTTGTTCTAGGTGGTGAGTTGACGTTTCACCATAGGCGACAACCATCAATGTGCTGTCACAAGCACTCGCAACAGACTGTGCAGGAATGTTGCCTTTGTTTATGTTGAGAAGCGGTGAGGTATCAATGATGACTCGATCGTATTTCTCTAGCCATTTATTTACCACTTTTTGTAACGTTGTCGGATCTTTATAAGCAAGCTGTGTTGATGCCACTTGAGGTGCTGGGACACCGATAAACGTACGATGAGACTCAACATGTTCTATTAACTGCCCCTGTTGACCGTCTTCTAACATGTTCAAATCTTTGAAAGCGGGGTTGTATAAGTTGAGGTCAACATAAAGCGTGGAGTGACCAGCAAGAAGAAAACGTTCCGCTAATGCAGTGGCAACAGAGGTTACCCCGTCACCTGAGTGACAGGCCGTCACACAAATCGATTTCTGTCCGTTAAGTTCAGAAGCTAAATACAGTTGCTCGACTTCGGCATGGGTCGCTGAAATAGTCATTATAAAGCTCCTATTAGTACGATGGTGGTCGTAATACGTAGTATGTCATCTAATCCGACACGTGCTTTTTCGATAAAGCTTTCACGACGATCTGGGATGTAAATGGTGTCGCCAGCGCGTAGCACAGGTAAGTTGTAAATATTGGCTGTTTTGCTGAACTCAACAAGGTCGAAGGTACGAGCTTGACCTTGGCAACAAGACATATTCACAATGGTAATTTTCTCTACGTAAGCATTGTCGGTAGGGCCTGCCGCTTCTGCCAATATATCTAAAATGGTCATGTTGTCGTTAAACACATAACGACCCGGATTGTTAATCGCACCAAGCACACGAACTGTTTCTTCTTTCGGTGTGTCTAACCAGTTCTTACCTTTCTCTGGGATATAAATGGTGTCACCGGTGGTTACATTGGGCAGTAATGATTCGTCACCGGTTTCAAAGTACAGTGAAAGATTGAGTTTGCTTACTTTAGAGTAGGTTTTATCACGATGCGTGACACGAACGTTGTGTATATCGGCATCCTTAGTAGGGCCGTCTGCCGCAGACAAAATGTCTAGAAAGTGCATGTCTTTGGTAAAGCGGTAACGACCCGGCGCATTCACTTGTCCAAAGATATAGATCGAAGCATCAGAGCTTTGACGTACCCATTGAGATTTATTGTCTGAAGGGTCTTGTGGTAAGTCGTGGACACGGACGATAGAGCCTGCTCGAATTTTCGGCATTAGATCTCGTGGCGCGCCATTTCTGATGAAATCATCAAGATTAAACACAACCATCTTTCTACCCGTCACAACTTCAATTTTTGAGGTGTCAGCACGTAACGTAGGACCGCCGACGTGAGCCAATAATCCCATGAAGTTCATTTCATCTGACCATTCAATACGACCAGGTCGGTTTACTTCACCGATAACGTTAACCGCTCTATCTGGCGCAATTTTCAACCAAGACTTCTCGTTCATGTCGGTTTTCTCTGGAACGAAAATAGCGTCACCGGCTTTGATGCTCGGTGGATTAGAATTAGGTAGACCTTCTGTGTAAGCCGCTAAATCGAATTTAAGGACTCTGCCATCCGCCTTGATCACACGTATTTGGCGCGATTCTGCAAATCGAGTCGGACCGCCAGCATTCGCAAGGATATCCATGAAGGTGGCGTCTCTTTTTCCTTCAAAAGCACCGGGAGCGGCAACTTCACCCATGACGTAAACCATGTTTGCGCCGGATTTGATCTCTTCTTCTTGCTTCGGCACAAAAATGGTTGCACCCGGGCGTAAGATTGGAAGTAGGCTTTCGTCACCAGAATCTAAATAACGTTTAAGGTTGAATAGCGTAGGCGTGTTGTTTGAAATTACTCGTATTTGCTCAACACTGGCATAACGAGTCACACCGCCCGAGCGCATTAGTACGTCGACAAGATCGGTGCTCTCTTTATAAGTGAACGAACCCGGTGCATTTACCTCACCAAATACTTTAATTGAATTGCGAGAGTCAGCACTGTCACCAGAGTTAGCAAGCTTGGCAGCATCGAATTCTTGTTCAATATTGCCTACTAATGGCGATGCTGGAACAAAAAGCGAATCCAATGATTGCAGAGTAGGTAGCGTTGATTCGTCACCTGAATCAAGAAAACGCTTGTAGTTAAACTCTTTCTTGTCCGCGCCTCGCTTGAGAATCAATTTGTCCAGCTGTGCTCCCGGACGTAATCCACCGGCTGCGTAAAGGGCCATTTGGATGCTAGAACCCAATGCCAGTGTGTATTCGCCAGGCTGCTCTACATAACCTTGCACGTAAATAATGATTTGTTGTTCTTTGACGTACACCGAAGCGTTCGAAAGATCTTTATAAGCAGTTGCCAGTGATTCTAGAACGACTTTGTTAAGCTGCTCGCTGTCATAACCCGCAACGAATACGGCGCCAACTTCAGGAAGTGTAATGCGGCCACGTTTATCCACTTGGAATCCTGTGTTTAACGTACTTTCACCGGGTACGTTAACTTGGATAAGGTCACCGACTTGAACCGCGTCTGAAAACTCTTCGCTCGCATTCACGACATTCGTAAAGCATAACGATAGAGTGATGATAAAAGCGATCAATGATTTCATAATCCACCTCCCATTTTCTCGGCATTTTTAGGGGAGATAACTTCGATACTTACTCGACGGTTCGTTAAACGAGTGCCGTCAGACTCACCCTCAAAAAGGGGGACGGTTTCACCAACAGATACTGCCTTGATTCGCTGAGCACCTAAGCCAAAAATAGTCAGGTAGCGTTCGACTTGTTTAGCACGTCCAAGTGCCAAATCATCGTTAAATTTTTCGGTACCCGTAGCATCGGCATGGCCGGTAACAACAAGGTCTAGAGATTTATGTTCTTTCAGTAGTGTGGTCGCCTCGGCAAGTCGTCCCATGTACTTGGGATTGACTTCGGTAGAGTTTTCCGCGAATTGGTTGTCAACGTTAAGCAGGTCGTACAACTGTTCGATAATCGACAATTGCATTCTAAATTGGTTTTCATTTTTTGGTGGTTCACAGCGGGCTTGTGAGGTCACATAGTCCAGTTGGACTTCAAGTTCGTTTAAGCGTTTTCTTTGAATGACTAGGTCGTTGGCCGCATCTAGAAGCAGGCCACCTTGTAGTTCACGAGCGATACGATTTTGCTTCTCTATCGCTTGCACAACAGCAGCGGGGAAGCACCAACGCGCGCCTTCTTGAATCAAGGCATCAAGATGTAATTTAGCCAGTTGCCAATCAAAACGTAATCCGTGTTCAGGACCAAGAGGTTCGTCTGGCATCACAGGAGAAAAGTCGGAATTTTGGTAATTAATAGAGTCATAACTTTCAGCCAAACCGCCGGTGCCTTGTTCAGGGTAGCTAGTACAGCCACCTAGAACCAAAGCAGACAGAGAAAGGGCTATGTAGTTTTTCAGTATTTTCATGCCAACGTCCTATGTTTTTACTTTTTATTATTATGTTTTGTTACTTCTAGCTTAGTGGATCTTCATGAATTTGTAGGATTTTTTGAATTTACTGGAATAGCGTGGCCAATGCGTAGCAAGTTCATAATTTCAAGAGGCTGGCCAGTCACATTTTCAAGTCGCATGTTGCGCTCACGCTCAGTTAGGCGTTTGAACATGTAAACAATCGCGCCAACACCAGATGAATCTAAAAACTCAACTTGGCTAAAATCAACTTCGATTTCAGGGTGGCCATCATTTGAGATTACATCGTCAATATCGGTCTGAGCATCGCGGCTACCTGCTGCATCTAAATCACCGAAGATAGAAAGAGTCAGTGTCGTTGTATTTAAATCAATCTTACGTAGTTCCATAGCGATATCTCCTTTTGAGTATGTATGGACAATTGCACTGAATGTGCCAACTTTTATGTTTATATTTTTCAATAACTTAAATAAAACGCTAATCTCTATCTCATATTGAGAAAGTCGGTTTCTCAATATGAGAACTAAAAATGGGTGAACATTTGAGATCCATAAGTCATTAATTATATGAATGAAATTGAAAGTTAAATAAGGTTGATGTGTGGATCGCATCTTCTAGCAAAGGTTGTCTACCTACGTGTCAGAACGCTTAGGATTAAAGGCGTTTGTTGACCACTACAGATATCAATACGGAGCAGATGATGAGATTAACTAAATTGGCGATAGCAACTCTATGGGCGTGTTCGCTTTCTTCTCATTCATCCTATTTACCTCCCGACCATTTGGTACTGGCCAATACATACCAACAAGGCATTGATGTTTCTGAATACTGGAAGAGTGAAAAGCTTGATGGGATTCGGGCTCTTTGGGACGGACAACACCTTTATACTCGAAACGGGAATCGCATTTACTCACCGAAGTGGTTTACGAAAAACTTGCCTAAGGTACATCTCGAAGGGGAGTTGTGGGCAGGAAGAGGTCAATTCCACTTAGTCCAATCTACCGTCCTTGATCATACGCCTAGTGACGTAGCGTGGCGCCAAATAGATTTCATGTTGTTTGATATGCCAGGGGCTGCTGGTGATTATCAAAAGCGCTATTACAACATCTTGCATTGGGTAAGTACGATTGGAGAACCTCATGTCAGCTACATCGAACATGTACCGATTCACAATGAAGAAGCTCTTTTCCATCAACTCGATAATGTCGATGAGAGTAATGGTGAAGGTTTGATGCTTCGTAAGATCACCAGTCGCTATCAAGCAGGCCGAAGTAATGACCTTTTAAAGCTTAAAAGGCATCACGATGCGGAAGCCACGGTTATTGGTTACAAAGGTGGAACAGGGAAGTATAAAGGGATGATGGGTTCGATTTTGGTTCACACAGAAGAGGGTGTGGAATTTTATATTGGAAGCGGGTTCAGTGACCAGATGAGACTCGCACCACCTGAAATAGGCAGTCAAATCACCTTCCGGTATAACGGCTTTACGCAAAACGGAAAGCCCAAGTTTGCGCGCTTTGTTAGAGAGAAGAGTGAATACTAATCTCCCCTAAATCATTTACAGCCGTAAGCAAAAAGAGCCCTGAAAATCAGAGCTCTTTTTGTATGTGATAACGGCGATACCGGTTTCTAACGAGAGCTAAACTCTAGCTGAACATGATCGTCTTGTTTATGCATCCAATGCAAACGCATACCGAGCATAATGGCAGCTGATGTTAGGCCGACAATGAAACCAATCCAGAAGCCATGTGCGCCCATAGGTTCAACAATCCAATCTTTCATTCCTAAGATGTAGCCGATAGGAAGACCAAGTAACCAATACGCTACGAAGGTAATGTTGAAGATCGAACGCATGTCTTTGTATCCACGCAAAGCACCTGCAGCGATAACTTGGATTGCATCGGTGCATTGATAAACCGCAGCGAACAACAGCAATTGCATTGCAACGGTAACTACTGCCGTGTTCTCTGTGTAAAGTAACGAAACCTGCTCTCTAAACAATACTGTTAATGCCGCTGTCATAAAGGCTGTTACCAAACCGACGATGATACCCACGTGTGTTGCGATCTTCGCACCTTCAGTGTTGTTTTCACCAAGCTTATGGCCAACACGAATACTCACGGCGGCACCGATACTCATTGGAATCATAAATACGAGAGAAGAGAAGTTAATCGCGACTTGGTGAGCGGCAACAACCAATGAACCTAATGGGGCAACTAATAAGGAAACCACAGCGAATAGCGTGACCTCGAAGAAGATAGCGGCAGCAACTGGAAAACCAAGTCTAAACAAACGAATTTGAGCTTTAAGTTGAGGTTTGTGGAACGTCCCGAAGATGTTGATTTTAGCCAAACGCTTTGATGTTAAAACATAGGCGAACAACAGTGCAAACATCACCCAATAGACGATAGCCGTTGCAACGCCACAGCCAACACCACCAAGAGCAGGGGCTCCAAGTTTCCCGTATACGAACATCCAGTTTAGCGGAATGTTTAATAGTAAGCCGATAAAACCGATCACCATGGCAGGCTTAGTTAAAGACATACCATCAGTAAAACTTCTTAATGTTTGGAACAGCAAAAACGCAGGCACAGCAAACATCACCGCGTTCATATAGCCGATGGTCTTTTCCGCCATGAGTCGCTCAATGTCCATCCATTCCAATATCAACTGCGTTTGGAACAGCACGCCAATAATAGGTAACGAGATGACGAGTGCCAAAAATGCACCTTGCTGAATCTCAAATGGAATTTTGACTTGGCGGCCTGAACCGTTCAGTTGTGCAACAACAGGAACCAACGCCATCAAAAGACCGACACCAAATAAGATTGATGGTAGCCAGATACTTGCTGCAATCGAAACCGCTGCCATATCGATAGCACTTACGCCACCGGCCATCACGGTATCAACAAAACCCATTCCGGTTTGTGCAACAGATGCAATCAAAACTGGGGTCGCAAGTTTGATTAGATTCGAGGATTCTTCTTTGTAACGATGCACAAACAACTCCAAATAAGAGGGAAAATTAGAATAATAGTGTAGGAAAGGACATTCTGAAGGAATCAGAGGCAATGATCTTAAGCTTCCACTGGACGAATCATAAAGAAATGTCACAATAACTGCTATGAAAAACTGTTATTAGAATGCTAAATAGGAATCTTATGTTTACAGGTATCGTTCAAGGCATGGCAACACTGGTTGCAATAAACAAAAAAGAGCTGTTTCAGACTCATACCATTGAGTTAACAGATGAAATGGTTGAGGGATTAGCAATTGGTGCCTCAGTAGCTCATAACGGTTGTTGCTTAACGGTAACGGAAATTTCGGGCAATCAGATTGCTTTTGATTTAATGCAAGCCACATTGCGATTGACGAACTTGGGCCAGCTGAATGTTGGTGACAAAGTGAATGTTGAGCGTGCAGCAAAGTTTGGTGACGAAATTGGCGGACATAGCATGTCTGGCCACATTACTCTGATGGGTAACCTCGTTGATGTGATTAAGACAGAAAATAACCGTACGCTTTGGTTTGAGCTGCCGCAAGAATCAATGAAGTATGTGTTGAGCAAGGGCTACATCGGCGTGGATGGTTGTTCATTGACAATCGGTGAAGTGGAAGATAACCGTTTCTCTGTTCACCTGATCCCAGAAACGCTGAATCGCACTCTGTTTGGCGGCCGTGAAGTAGGCGACCAAGTAAATATTGAGTTTGATCCTCAAACACAAGCGATTGTTGATACTGTTGAACGCGTACTAGCAAACCAGAAATAGTAGTGACGGTTTATCAATAGCATTTGCCCCCAAAGCGACACCAAGTAAAAGTCGAAGATATTAAAAAAGAGCACATTAGGTGCTCTTTTCTATTTTTGTGTATTTGTGTTTTTCTAGGCTAGCCTCAAAATCGAGGGGAAGCTCTAAATCGAAGCGTAGCTCCAACTCGACAAGAGAGTAGGTGTTAGAAGACTTGTTCGTCGTCTGCATCAATCGAGAGATTAATTTTGTCTCTGACTTCATCCACCTGCATATCGAGGTGAATGGCATTGCAACACGCAGGGCAATCGTCATAAAAATCTTGGCTCCCATTAGAAGCATCGAGCGTTATGCTGATTGCATGCCCACAGTGGGGGCACGAGACATGTTTCTCTGTGTATTTATGCATGGCTAATTCTCCTCACTGTATCTTGTCCAAATCGTATTAGCTTTAAAGATCGCAGTAGCTTGTATAGATCGTAGTAGCTTTATAGAACGACTTAGCTAGCTGTGATTGGTATTAAACGGCCTGTATCTTCTGAATACACGCCTCAGTTTGTGCTAAATATTCGCCGCCAAATTGGTTGCAGTGGTTAAGAAGATGGTACAAGTTGTAAATGTCTTTCCGATCAGTATAGCCAACGTCGAGTGGATTGACGCTCTGGTAACCTTCATAAAACTCTTTTGGAAACCCATCAAACAATTCCGTTAACGCTAAGTCACATTCATGATCGCCCCAATAACAAGCGGGGTCGTAACAGATTGGCCCAAAGGCTGAATTCGCTACGTTGCCATTCCATAGGTCACCATGAAGTAAAGAAGGGCGAGGATTGTGGCCAGCAAGACGCATATTCACCACATCAACGATGTCATCAATATCACCGAATTCAATGCCTTTCTCTTTTAGCAATTGCAGTTGGAAGCCGATGCGTTGTTCAGAGAAAAAGCGACCCCATTTCTTATGCCAAGGGTTAGGCTGAAGCGTACTACCGATATAATTATCTTGGTCACAACCGAACTCTTTTTGCTCGCCCCATTTATGAAGCTGAGCAAGCTGCACGCCGAAATCAAAGCTGTTATTACCCGTATCAAGCGGCTTGGTTGGCAAGTAATTGAGAATAATGAATGAGCATTCTTTGGTTTTACCAATCAGTACCAACTCAGGAACATAAACGGTGGAAGTTTCTCTTAACAAGCGTAAGTTCTCAGCTTCGATTTCAAACTTAGGTAAAAATTCTCGCTGGTTCACTTTTACGAAGTAGCGTTCATTACCATCGCTGATCATATAGCAATCGTTAATGTCACCACCAGAAACCTTGGTACGTTCAGTAATCTGAAAGTTAAATAGAAGAGTATCTGAAAGTTGTTGAGAAATGGCCTGCCACATAGGAAATCCTCAAAGACTGAAAGTTAAAAAATTGAAGGTTAGAAATACTGTTTGTTAGCCATAGTTTAGGATAAATTTGAGCAATTTATAGACGTACTCGTCAATGTTCTTATCTGTTCTTCACCTTATGTAGAATCAATTGGCTGATTTGTGAACTCGAACTGATTCAAGCTCTTTGAAATACAAACAGAAATTGGCAAGGCAAAGTTATAGAATTGTTTGGAACTGGCCTCACAATCGAAACGTTTTCGTTGAAACAAACTGGAAAAATAGTTGGAGCTTGTTATTGTCTACGCATCAACTTAAATGCGCTATTAGAGTAGGTTGAACGACTATAGTTAACGATAGGGCACGTGATCATCTCAACTTGCTAGCTAGCTCTTTATGACTCTTTAATAGCCGAGTAATGATGGCGTACTGAGTCTGCAAGTATCTTGACCAACAGACATCTAGCGACACGTATATATTCAGCTATTGGTTTAATATTTAAGCTGAAATACTAACTAGGATCATTTTAATACGGTTTTTGGTAATAAAGTGATGACAAATCGCTTCATTTACATAGTATTAAGCAAGTGCGTATTAATCTGCTCTTGAGCTTAAAACGGAGATTTATTGTGGTTGTAGAAACCGATGGCTATTTGGCTCTGATCGAGCACTTATCGTTTAATCTGGATGTCTTTACAAATAGTAATGGCGATACAGGCAATGAGAGTGTTGAAGACATCATCACAGACATGATTTCAACAAACATCATGGCTATTTTTGAGCAAAATCCAGAGTTACATTCGAGTGTTCGTTTTCAACTTTTGAAAGAAGCCGATGCTGTGGTAGCGGATTTAGGCGAAGTATTAGCGGGTGTATGGGCTAAGAAAGCGACCAACGAGCAAATTGTATTTCTAGATGAATACATCGCGCTAGTGAAGAATCTATTTGATTCTGCTGTCGCTAAATACGACTAACTATTTGTCCATTTCCTCGTTAGTCATTTTTTCACGATGATTATGTTCACGATGATAGGCGTTTACGTCGTAGCTTTAAAAGTCACCTCGTTTAGCGGTCAAGTCTTTAAACCGCTATAAACGCCTAAAGTGCCAAAACTTAGAAGCCCAATAAGGGTTATCCAACCTCGAGATGATGACACCTTTCGATGTCGAAGCATGTAGGAATTGATTATTTCCTAAATACACACCTACGTGTCGTACCGTCATCGATGTTTTGAAAAATACCAAATCTCCGCTTGTTGCTTGCCCATACGCTATTTCTTTTCCCTTTTTACTCTGATCTTTTGTGGTTCTTGGTAAGGCTTGTTGAGTTGCATTTTGCACGGCAATTTGAACAAAAGCGGAGCAATCTACGCCTCGAAATGATGTTCCACCAAAATGGTATGGCACACCTTTCCACTGCTCATACACACTCATATACGCATTGGTAGTCAATTGTTCTGACTTTGATAGGGGTTTCTGTGCGGTTTGACTAAGCTGAGAAGGGTGTGGAGTCGAGCTACAAGCAGCCAATGTTGCTAAAGTTATTGTAACTACAGCCATTTTTCTGAATTTCATATGTAACTCTTCTGACAAAAAACTGAAATAAAAACGTCATCAAGGACTTCTAGTATACGAACTAACTTAAGGATATCTCTTTTCGTAGTCAAACTGGATTTCACATGCCCGACACAAATTTATCAATAAAACCCTCACGTTATACATTTTCGCTCATTCAAACCGTCACTGCTGTATT
This sequence comes from Vibrio sp. QJM3NY_27, assembly GCF_057785955.1. Lineage (NCBI taxonomy): Bacteria > Pseudomonadati > Pseudomonadota > Gammaproteobacteria > Vibrionales > Vibrionaceae > Vibrio > Vibrio sp. QJM3NY_27. The sequence goes on from NZ_CM173511.1 coordinate 1,782,196, forward strand.
TATTTCCATACTTTTACTCGTTAGTTTTTTATCAATGGTTAGCATTCGGGGAGTTGAACGGGTCGGGGGACATTTTGACGCACTTTCAGAACAAGCATTACCCCTTGCCTTGCACAACGCCGAATTAACGCAAAGCGTATTAGAGCAAGTGAAACTTCTCACTTATAGCACCCAGTCAACCGACTTAGATGCGCTGAATTCGACAAGGGTTTCAATTGACCAACTCGCAACAGAGAGTAATACCACGCTTGAGGAACTCCTTTTTATCTCCCAATCTTTTCCTGATGCGATCTCTTTAGAGCAACAACAAAACCTTATTGATGATATGGCGCAACTGCAAACCATGACTAATACGGTACTGCTGGCACAGATTGAGATTCAAAGTAAGCAAAACCTAATCGACAGTAAAATGGGCGAGTTTCGTTATGGCGTTGGCTCGATCGGACCTGAAATGAACCGAATCAGCTCATTCTTGGTTGAAGACAACCCAGAAGCGAGCGATGCAGCGAACCGATTTACATCCAGTGCGTCTGCTATGGCGAACACCTTCCTGATGTTGATGATGCAATCTGACATTGATAAAGCACAAGACGAATACCGTCAATTGAGAAACCGAATCGCAGGCCTTAACTTGGCTTACAGCGATTTTGCCGATTGGCACCCAGACATCGCTGAATTCGCAAGCTTGACGGCGCCTTACGAAATGGTGAAAGAAGGCTTCACCGAGCAAGGGATAATCAAACAAATCCTCTTGAAACTCGAACTGGTTCAGCAGCAAGAGCAAAACTTAACGCAAGTCATCACCCTAGCGAATACCGTCATCAGCACATTGAATCATTTGTCTTCTACCGCTTCCCACCTGATTGATGAAAGTGAACTGGTTGTAAATCAAACCATCACCAACATCGATCGTGTGTTGTTTATCAGTGGGCTAGTGATTGCCGTTATCATTGTGATCTCATGGTTCGTGTTACGCCGTTGGATGAATAAAGGGCTTAAAAATATTACTCAACAACTGAGTTCGCTCGCAGATCATGATTTCTCTAAACAAAGTGAACTACTCGGGCCGCTAGAGCTGCAGGTTATTACTTCGAAGCTAAATACGGTCGTTGATTCCACCGCGGATTCGGTTCGTTTAGTAACGCGTAACTGTGAAACGCTCTATCAAACCGCTGAAGTAAGCCATGACGCCGCAGAGCAAACCAATTCAAGCTTGAACGAGCAGAACGAATCGCTACAGAATATGATCACCACAATTACAGAACTTGAAGCATCCATTGGTGAGATTGCTCGTATCTCGAACGCATCGAATGACGACGCGCAGATAGCAGAAGACGAATCAGTCAATGGTAGCCAAGTGGTCGGCCTTAATCAGAAGCGATTACAAGCACTCGAGCAATCTCTTAGCCTGAATCAAGAATCGATGACGGACTTGGATATTCGCGTTAAACAGATTCGTGAAATGGTCGACGTGATCAGTGGTATTGCTGAAAACACCAATTTACTCGCATTGAATGCCGCAATAGAAGCAGCGCGAGCAGGAGATCAAGGCCGCGGGTTTGCAGTGGTTGCCGATGAAGTACGAAAACTGGCGAGTGGTACCTCCCAGCAAACTACTAATATTCGTAATATGATGAACGAATTGGTGGCGGCAGCTGATCGCTCACGTGCTTCTGTAACGGAATCGAGAAGCGAAATGGCGAATGCACTGGAAACCAGTGGCGATGTAAAGCAGGCCTTCGAGAAAATCGAATTCGCGGTTAGCCAGATCAAAGGCCGTGTTGAGCAAATCATGGTGGCAACCGAACAACAAGCCCGTGCGACTGTTGATGTCACGCATTCAATTACTCGTGTGTCTGAGCAGGGTGAGAATACTAAGCTGCAACTTGAATCTATGATTGAAAGCTCAGAGCAAGTTGGTGAGATAGCAGGACACCAACAAGCTATGCTTCACAAGTACGTGCTGAGGTAAACGAGCGTGCTGAAATAAACGAGCGTGAGAGTTAAGTTATTGTGCGCAAGAGTTTAAGCACTAGCAGCACTTAATCACTAACTACGCTTATAACGACTATCGATACAGAGGCGCCCTTAAATTCTCACAAGAATCTAAGGGCGTTTTGTTTTGGCATTCAGCTAAGTTTGTATTTAAGCTAACTTCGTTATTAAGATAAGTTTGGTCTCAAGATAAGCTTGAGCCTCAAACGAATTCAAACCTAGTTTTTCGTCGTCGGGAATTGAGTAAATGGCTGACGAAGCATCAGATCTAACCGTTGTTCTTTACCATCTTGAATCTCTGGAACGCCAATCTGAACCTTATCGTGGCCAAGCTTTGGCTGAGCGCGGTAAGTCTTAAACCAGATGTCCCACACAGATAAAAAGAAGCCGAAGTTTGAGTGGGTTTCTTTCACAATGACCGAGTGATGAACGCGGTGCATGTCTGGGGTCACAATCACTTTTCTCAATCGCGTATCAATCCATAGCGGAAGACGTGCATTGCTGTGGTTAAACATCGCACTCGCATTAAGAACAATTTCAAATATCACGACCGCAATGACAGGGACACCAAGTGCGATTACCAAACTCACTTTGATGAGCATTGATAGAATCATCTCAATAGGATGAAAGCGCGTTCCGGTTGTGACATCGATATCTAGGTCCGCATGGTGAACTCGATGTAACTTCCATAACCAAGGAACACGGTGAAACACCAAGTGCTGCAGGTAAATGGCGCAATCTAACAGTAATACGCAGACCAAAATAGTGAGTTCTTTCGGAAGTGACAGGGTATTGAACAGACCCCATTGGTTTTCTTGTGCGATAACCGCCGCTTGGAATGCTGCGATAGGAATCAGAGTGGCTAATAGAAAGCTGTTCAAAACAACCAACGCAAAGTTATTCCCCCAACGAAACCATTTGCTTTGAGTCAGTGTTTTACGCGGAAAACGGTATTCCCAAAGCGCACACAATCCAAAAACGACAATAAAACAAACAAGGCGAAGCAGTGATGGGTCTTGCATGGGAATTCCTTCTATCATTCTAAGGACACTGTAAGTACAATCGTGCCACTTTTCTAGAGTTATCGTTATTGTCCATGAGAATCCACGCTTTTCACCGTTTATATCAACATCGTTTATCCATTGCTACTAAGCCGTTTAATGCACGCGGTTGTAAAGTGGTTCGATGTGAGTATTGCAAAATCAAACAAGACAGCTGTATCTGTGAGCATCAACCAAACATAGATACGAACGTCGCCACCATGTTGATCTTGTCAGATAACGAAATCTTGAAACCAAGTAATACAGGGCGACTCATTGTCGACACGGTTAAGGACAGCTACGCCTACCTTTGGCACCGTACTGAGCCAAATCAAGAGATGTTGGAAGTCCTCAAAGATGACAAATACCAACCCGTGATCGTATTCCCTGAAGACTATACCGACGACAAAACACGCGTGGTTCAAGATCTGCCACAAATGCGTGACCCAAACAAAACACTATTGCTGATTTTCATTGATGGCAGCTGGCGCGAAGCGCGACGTATCTTCCGTCGTTCAGAGTATCTGCAAGACTTACCTGTGCTGTCGATTGAGCCTGAATCGGTTTCTCAATACATGATGCGTAAGTCAGACAACGAACAACACCTTTCTACTGCCGAAGTCGCGAGCTTAGTATTAAAACAAGCGGGTGAAGAGCAGGGCGCGAAGACTTTACAACTATGGTTTGAAGCATTTCGTGAAAGCTACATGCTAAGTAAGACGCGTTATAAGTCCGATCCGACCAAACCAAGCCTGAACGCTTTCATAGAGCACACCAAAAGTGAGACGTCACTCTAACCTTTAACCGCTTTGTGCTGACTTGTTGTTCAAACAGACTCGATCACGAGATAAGTTTGTTATCTATCACGGTTTGTAGGGGGAGTGTTATGGATAATGCTCTTTAGTTGTTTAATTTAAAAATTTTATTTGCCCTAATTTAGGGAAAAATTGGAGAGATTTCATGTATTACGGCTTCGATGTTGGCGGCACAAAAATTGAGTTTGGTGCATTCAATGAGAAACTTGAGCGAGTAGCAACAGAACGTGTTCCAACACCAACAGACGATTATCAATTACTGCTTGATACGATTGCTGGTTTAGTTAAAAAATACGACAGCGAATTCTCTTGCGAAGGCAAAATTGGCCTTGGTCTTCCTGGTATGGAAGATGCGGACGACGGCACTATGCTTGTTGTTAACGTACCGGCTTCAACAGGTAAGCCATTACGCAAAGACTTAGAAGCGCTGATTGGTCGTAGTGTTAAAATCGAGAACGATGCGAACTGTTTTGCGCTGTCTGAAGCGTGGGATGATGAATTGAAAGATGAACCATCAGTAGCTGGCCTAATTCTAGGTACTGGTTTTGGTGGTGGTTTGGTTTTTGATGGCAAAGTATTCTCAGGACGTAACCACGTTGCTGGCGAGCTCGGCCATATGCGTCTTCCTATTGATGCATGGTTCCACCTTGGCGACAACGCACCGTTACTAGGCTGTGGTTGTGGCAAGAAAGGTTGTTTAGACAGCTACCTATCTGGTCGCGGCTTTGAACTGATTTATGAGCACTACTTCGGTGAGAAAAAGAAAGCGATTGAAATCATCCAAGCGTACAACGAAGGCGAAGCAAAAGCAGCTGAGCACGTTGACCGTTTCATGGAGCTATTGGCTATCTGTTTCGCAAACCTATTTACTGCACTTGACCCGCATGTTGTAGCACTGGGTGGTGGACTTTCAAACTTCGAACTTATCTACGAAGAGATGCCAAAGCGTGTTCCTAAATACCTATTGTCTGTAGCGAAATGTCCAAAGATCATCAAAGCGAAGCACGGTGATTCAGGCGGCGTTCGTGGCGCAGCATTCCTTAACATTAAGTAATCATTACTTACCGTTAAGCTAATTAAGGTTAGATAGTTAAAAGCATAAATAAAAATGCCGCAATCTCAAAAGAGGTTGCGGCATTTTTTATTGTTCGGTGTTTCCGTTTCTTTAGCTCTTAACTTCTTAACTTCTTAGTTTTCAAGTGAAAACGAAAAGCTAGAAACTACAGATGGAGAAAAAGAAGCCAGAGGACTTACTTCTTCTTTTTACCAACACCAAGGTTGTCTTTTTGCTTCAACGTAAGCTTAGTGAAGCCTAGCTTACGGAAATAGTTGTCTTGGTAGTTACGAACCGCTTTAGTATCAGAAATAAACTCAAGCTGTTGCTCAGTTTTTAGATACTCAGTGATGTCGATACCTTCAGCTGCAGCGACAGCTTCTTGGATCGTGCGGTGTTCTTGTTTCGAAAACAGTAACTCTTTGTCTTCGTCTTTGTAAGTGTACAGAATGGTACGAGCCATGGTGCTCTCCAATAGAATTATTACTTTGCGCGCACTCTACATAAAAACAGTACGTGGCTCAAGGTTATGATAAAAAATCTTAAGATTAACGCTCTCACGCTTAAGGCTTTTTAAGCTTTTTGCATTTAAAGGAACGAACAGATTGTCTTTTACAAAACGAACAGAAAAGAAAGCCCCATAACATCGAAAGCTCGATAGAAGGGGCTTCATCTATGTCTTGGCGAAGAACTTCTAAGTTAATTAAAGATCTGGTAAGTCAACTTAGCTGATTAAGCTTTGAATTAAACACGCCCTTGAAGAGGAATGATCGTTACCGTCTCACCAACTTTCACGGTATCAACCGCTGGTGAGATTTCGATTAAACAGTTTGCTTCGCTCATTGAACGCAGGATACCTGAACCTTGCTTGCCCGTCGTTTTTACTTCAAGCACACCCGATTCATTCATCGAAAACACACCACGGCTGAACTCAGTACGACCTTGGCGTGAACGCAATTGTTCAGTCGCTACCGCGTTCGCTTTAACTGGTGTCCAGTTGGTTTGACCTTGTAGCTTACGGATCGCTGGCTCTACAAAGTTAATGAACGACACCATCACGGCAACTGGGTTACCCGGTAAACCGAAGAAAGGTTTGTCTTCAATTTTGCCGTAAGCAAGAGGGCGACCCGGACGCATGTTGATGCGCCAGAAGTTAATCTCACCCAGCTTATCTAATGCGAGTTTGATGTAATCAGCATCACCGACAGACACACCACCAGAAGTCAGAACCATATCGGTCTCTAACGACGCAGCGTGAAGTACATCCATCATCTTTTGTTCGTCATCTTCAATGATGCCGTAGTCAACAATGTCACAACCTAGCTTTTGAAGCATGCCGATGATCGTAAAACGGTTCGAGTCGTAGATAGAGTTCGGCTTCTGCTCGCTACCCGGTGCTTGAACTTCATCACCCGTAGAGAACACACCGACTTTTACCTTACGTAGAACAGGGCAGCTACCAAAACCTAACGACGCCATCATGCCCATTTCAGGTGCTTCGATGCGTGTACCACGAGTAAAGACAGGTTGGCCGATTTCTAAATCTTCACCAGCCATACGGACATTTTGTCCAATTGAGATTTTCGCACCTGGGAAGCTAACCTTATCGCCATCTTGGACGGCTTGTTCGCGCATCACAACAACATCAACGCCTTCAGGCATTGGTGCACCCGTCATGATCTTAACGGCTTCACCTTGTTGAACAGTTTGCTCGTAGCTGTGACCAGCCATAACTTCAGCAACCAGTTGGTAACTATCCAGTTCTAAATCTTCACTACGAATTGCGTAGCCGTCCATTGCTGAGTTGGTGTTTTGAGGCACATTGATTGGCGAGATTATATCTTCAGCCAAAACACGACCGTAGCCCTGCAATAGTTCAACACTCTCTGTGAGATCGAGCGCGTCAATGCTATCAACAATCTTTTGTTGGCCTTGAGTAACGGTTAAACCAGCAGGAGAGAACGAATCACAACACACTGCGGGCGTGTTGTCTCTGGAAGACGAACAAGAAGCGGTTTCGCTTATTTTCGAGGAACCGTCAAACGACTGAGCATATTCAATAATGAAATCACGAATCGCTTCTAAGTCACTGATCGCCATTTGTGGCAGTTCGGATCCCACTTGGCTGTCTGCAGCAATGGCAATAATGTTGTCATCGTTCGGGTATAACCAAGGTTTACCGACTTCATCTCTGTGCAATTCAATTTTAGGGAAAGCAATGTTCTTGCATCCTTCTACCAGAATCAAGTCCAGCTTGTTGGTATCGAAACGTGTCAGAAGGTAATCAAAATCAGCTTCGGCTTCTGGCGTTTCTGTCATCATCACGTGACGGTTACGAGAAGCGATCAACATTTGATTCGCGCCCGCTTTACGTAAGCGGTAGCTGTCTTTACCCGGCTTATCGACATCAAAATCGTGGTGAGCATGTTTTAACACACCCACTTTTAAACCCGATTCAGTCAATAACGGAAGCAGAGCTTCAAGTACCGTTGTTTTGCCTGTACCGCTATAAGCTGCAAAGCCCAATAGAGGAAGGTTAGGGCGTTGTTTAGAATCTTTCATTATTGAAGCGTTCCGAATTGGGTGAGTTCTTCTGGCGTGTTCAGATTAACAAAGCAGTTAGGAGAATCGCTGAAATCAACGTATTCGGTAACACATTCTTTGTATAGCAAGATGATTTTACGATCACCACGTTCCAAAAACGCTTCTAGCTTTGGCAGAACACGTTTGTGGAATAGGGTGAATACAGGTTGCTTAAATTCGCCATCATGCGCGACAAGAATGTCACTGTCTTCTTTAACTGCAGAACAAAAACGCTCAACAAGGTCGTCACTGATTTGTGGGCTATCGCAAGGGACAAAGCCGACCCAGTCTGTGCTCGCGTTTTTAAGGCCAGCATGAATGCCGCCCAATGGACCTGGATAGTCAGGGAAGGAATCGGAAACAACCGGAGCAAATGCTTGGTAACTGTCTAAGTTACGGTTGGCATTGATAGTGATGCTGACATCTTGCTGTGACAGCTTGTTTATAACGTATTGAATAAGCGGAGAACCGTTGAGCTCAACAAGTCCTTTATCTTTTCCGCCCATGCGGCTGGCCTGTCCGCCAGCCAAAATAACCCAACTAGTTTGCGTTGGAAGCAGCATAAATATTCTCTTGTGCTTTATCTTTCTGAATAACTTGCAGAAGCGGCGATTCGGTCAAAGTATTGTCTTTGATCCACCATTGCTTCTTACATAAGTCGGTTAACGCGTTAGTTTGGTGACTAGTGATGACTAAACTCGCGCCTCTTTGAAGAAGATCTTCGGCCATTATCACCAATCTTTCAATAGATTCTTTGTCTAAAGAGGCACTTGGTTCATCCATAAGCAAGATTGACGGCTTAAGAATCCAGGCTCGTGCCATTGCAACGCGTTGACGCTCACCCCCAGACAACACAGAAATGTGTTCATCTGCCAAGGTTTCTAAACCTACCATTCTCAGCGCATTAATTATTTGAGCTCGCTTATCTTTTTGGCTCTCTTTGTTAAAGCGAATGCCATAAGCGACATTTTGGTACACCGAACCATCAAAAAGATAGGGGGTTTGATGCAGGTAGATAATGTCTTTGAACTTGAGCCTAGGGAATAAGATCTGCTGCCAGCTTTGTGTTGGAGACTGAATGCGGCCAGAGCTTGGCTGAATCAATCCAGACAATATTTTAAGTAGGGTCGTTTTACCCACACCATTATCTCCTTTGAGATAAATGGCATCGTTGGGGCCGATCGACAATTCGGGAATATGGAACAAAACACGCTCTTTGTAGCGCATTGAAATTTGCTGCGTTGTTATTTTTATACTCATGACAGCGTTCCTAAGTTCTTAAATAGCCTTTTCCTCTCACACTGGAAAGGAAAAAGTTAAGGGCTAATGCCAATGCTAATAACACCATACCGAGGGCGACGCCTTGAGCGAATGCGCCTTTGTGGCTTTCCATAGCGATAGCTGTTGGGATGTTTCTTGTCATCCCCATAATGTTGCCACCGACCATCATTGAACAACCAACCTCAGTGACGATACGAGAGAAGGCAGCGATAGTTGCAGCTAAAAGAGGGAAGCGCGTTTCCCAAATTAACGTACACGCCACACGAGTCGTTGATACGCCAAGCGTGCGCGCCGTTTCAACCGCTCGGCGGTCACTGGCTTGGAGAGCGCCGTGCATCATCGCGACTAGGATTGGGAAACAGATCAGCATCTGACCTAGGATCATCGCCTTTTGGGTGAACAGTAATTCCCAATCACCGAGTGGGCCAGAACGAGAGAGCATCATGTACATCAACAAACCGATAACCACGGTTGGGATAGCTTGCAGGGTGTTGATCACCGATAACAATGCCCACTTCCCGGGGAACTCAGTATAAGCCAATAAGAAAGCCATAAGGATTGCAGGAACAATCACTAATGAGATGGCGGACAAAGATACGCTGAAAGATACCGCGACGATTTTCCACAATTCGTGGTCAAAACTCACTAGTAGGTTCATTGCATCAATCGTTGTTTGCCATAGGGTCATGAAGTATCTCGTGTGAATCGATAATAGGTCTTTATCGGTAATGACTGATGTTAATCATAGCTGACACAAACTATTTGAGCTTGAATTGGCCAGCTATTGTTTTTAAGAGTGTTTCGTTAACTGTTTAGCTAAGTGTAGTGCTTGTTAGTTTTGGCTAGACCTTCAACGCTACGCTTTACTTACAACCAACTATTCTGCGCTCGCAACAAACAGCTGTTTGCCGTGCAGTTTAAAGTCGTTAATCAATTTCTGACCTTTAGGGTTAACCAGCCAGTCACTGAATACTTTCGCAGCTTGGTAGTTGATGCTCGGGTAGCGTTCTGGGTTAACAAGAATCACTTGGTAAGGGTTAAACAGGTTCTTGTCACCTTGGAAAAGGATTTTAAGATCCAATTTGTTTTGGTAAGCCAACCAAGTACCACGGTCTGTCATGGTGTAGCCTTGCATCTCTGACGCCATGTTCAGAGTAGGGCCCATGCCTTGACCAACACTGCGATAACCACCGAAGTTTGGTTCCATTTTAGTTTGTGCCCAAATACCCATCTCTTTCTTATGAGTACCAGAGTCGTCACCACGAGAAACGAAGGTCACGTTATTGTTCGCGATTGCTTTGAACACATCAGTCACTGCTTTTTGAGATTCAATCTTCGCTGGATCGCTTTGAGGACCAACAATGACAAAGTCGTTGTACATCAGCTTGCGAGGTAGAACCCCGTAACCTTGCTCTACGAAATTCGCTTCAGCCTTCGGTGCGTGAGTCATCACTAGATCTACATCGCCATTCTCACCCATACGAAGTGATTTACCCGTACCCGCGGCAAGAACATCAACCTTGATACCAGAATCTTTTTCGAACTCAGGTAATAAGTAGTCAAGTAGACCAGAGTGGTAGGTACTTGTGGTGGTCGCCAATTTGATATGGGTGGTGTCTTCCGCGCTGCTAGCCGTGTAACTGACGATAGATAGAGCTGCAATAGTTAGGGGAATTGCTTTCATTATTATTATGTCCATTTTGTTATAAATGAATGACATGCCTTCAGTTTTAAAGGGCTCAAAAAAGGGCATGTACATAAGACGCTAATTGTTGTAATTAGAAATCTACACCTTATAAGCAATCTTAATGCCAATAAATAATGCATCAGATCTCATTAAATTGCTGTTATTTCGGACAAAACTGCGTCATTTAGCCCTCTAAAATGAATCAAAACATGAGCTAGGACAAAATGTCGCACATTGTCCCTGTTGCACAAAAGGTTAATTGGTACACTCTGTCCCAACTTTCTCCACCGGCTAATCATTATGTCTTTACCTAGTTCATCAGCACCCAACCTCAACCCAAACACATTGACTCAATATCAAGCGTTTTCCGTCTTGGTTGTGGATGATGAAATAGGTATGCAAGCTATTTTAAAGAAAGCACTGGGTAAGTTCTTTGGCAAGGTATCGAGTGCAGGGTCGGTTGAAGAAGCTGAAATACTGCGTTCGAGCGAGCATTTTGATCTGATTGTTCTTGATATCAACCTGCCAGGTCGGTCTGGTATTGAGTGGGAAGAGGCGTTTAACGACAACGACAAACGTGCCGATGTGATTTTCATGACAGGTTATGCTGATTTAGAGATGACGATATCTGCGCTTAAGCTTGGTGCTTCAGATTTTATTCTTAAGCCGTTCAACCTCGAACAAATGATACAAGCGGTTCTGCGTTGTATGGACAAGCGCCTTGATCAAAGAATGCAGTACGCGTTGAAGCGCGATGTTAGCCGTCATATCAAGACCGAATTGATCGGCAATTCAGACAAGACTAAACAGCTTAAATTGCTGATCAGTCAATTTGCACCGTCAAGAGCATCAGTTCTTATAGAAGGTGAGTCAGGTACGGGTAAAGAGTTAGTTGCTCGTGGTGTACATGAAGCTAGCAAACGAACAGGGCCATTCGTGCCAATTAACTGTGGAGCGATTGCGCCTGAGCTTCTGGAAAGTGAGCTATTCGGGCATACCTCTGGCGCATTTACCGGCGCGAAGAAAAACCGTGAAGGTCTATTCAGAGTCGCAAGCGGTGGCACCTTGTTCCTTGATGAGATCGGTGAAATGCCATTGCCAATGCAAGCTGCGCTGTTACGTGTGTTAGAGCAACGTACGATTCGTCCTGTCGGTAGCGAGAAAGAAATTGCCGTTGACGTACGTGTGGTGGCGGCGACTAACCGAAACCTTCAAGAAGAAGTCGATAAAGGCCACTTCCGTCGCGATCTGTTCTACCGACTCAATGTACTTAAGATTGATGTTGTGCCATTGAGAGAACGACCGTCTGATCTGATAGAGCTTGTGCCATACTTCACTCGTCTTCTATCAAGTGAACTGGGTATGCCGGTTCCAAACTGGGCACATGAAGATATCTTGGCAATGAATGAATACGAATGGCCGGGAAATATTCGCGAACTTAAGAACCTAGTCGAAAGATGCATTCTTTTAGACAAGCCACCAGCACACTATTGGCGCGAAATTAATGGTGATCCAGCCCCAACCAGCATTTCAGTGACGGTGTCACATGGAGCAGAAATACCAAACTTGAATAATGTAGACGCTGCTGAGGGTTACCCGAACACTTGGACACTCAAAGAAGTAGAAAAATCTCACATAGAACAACTGGTGAGTTTCCATGATGGCAATAAGTCTGCAGCTGCGAGAGATCTCGGTGTGGCGCGTAAAACACTAGAGCGTAAGTACAAAGAGTGGAACACAGAAGGCTCAGAATATGCCGATTAGACGTCATTGGTGGACAAAGTGGGCGTTCCGGTTCAAAACCATGGTGCGTTATCGCCTGCTATTTCTAACATCAGCCCCCATCATTCTTACCTTGTGTGCGCTTGTCGCTATAACACTGTATTGGTCAGTACATTACACGTGGCAGGGTGCTCTGATTGATGTCGATGAGCGTTTGGATGTTGCCGACAACAGTATCCATCTAATTCAGAACCAACAGGCCTATAACGTTCAAGCATTTGCTGAGTCTTACAACTTCCGAATCAAACTCACGAGCGATATTTCGAAAGAAGAGCTCACACGTTGGGTTTCTGAAAACAAATCTCTCTATGAACTCGATTTCCTGCGCTGGCGTAGCGTCGAGAGCATGGAAAAAAAACTTGAATACCTCAACATGACACACAAAGAGTCGTTCTTTAGTGTATTGAGCCAAAACGAACTCAACGATTTAGACCAAAACCTTGCCAGGCAAGCCGAAGTCCCAATGCTCAATAGTCAAAACGTTGAAACTCGGGGTTTAGTTAGCCGCACTGTTGTGTCGATTCGTGACAAGAATGATCACGTAATTGGTTTTCTTGATGGGGGAATCCTCCTTAATAACAGCACACAGTTGGTTGATCAGATCAGCAATCTCATTTATCCGCAACGCGAGGGGTTCAATCGTCGTATTGGCACCGTTACTGTGTTTCTTGATGACCTACGTGTCAGCACTAATGTACCGTTGAGCAGCGAAGAAAGCGCAGGGCGCGCAATTGGTACTCGTGTTTCTCACGAGGTTCATTCTAAAGTATTGAATGAAGGCAAAGAGTGGCTAGATCGAGCGTATGTTTACGACGCTTGGTACATCACTGCGTATCAACCGATTCATGACCAATTCGATAACGTCATCGGCATGCTCTATACCGGTTATCTGATTTGGCCATTGGTGGAAACGTACTTAACCAATCTTGGTGAAATCAGTATTACGATTGTGTTGTTGTTACTGGCGTCTGGTTTGATCGTTCACCGTGGTGCGCGTGATCTTTTCAATCCTATTGAACGCATTCATAAAGTCGTCAAGCTAGTCCAGATGGGGCAAGACAAGCGAATCGGCACTCTGGGTTTGAACGATCAACACGAGCTGACTTTACTCGCTAAACAATTCGACAAGATGTTAGATTTGCTGCACGAACGTAATCAAGAGATCCAACAAGCCGCTTCAGAACTCGAATGTAAGGTTCATTCACGTACTGCTAGCTTGAAAGAGAAAACCGAAGAACTCGAACTGCATATCAAGCTGTTGAATCAAGCTCGAGACAAGCTGGTGGTCAACGAAAAGTTAGCCGCGCTAGGCGAATTAACCGCGGGTATCGCCCATGAGATTAACAACCCGACAGCGGTGATTCTTGGCAATGTCGAATTAATGAAGTTTGAACTCGGTGACGAAGTCGCTCGTGTAGACGAAGAAGTCCACGCCATCATGGAGCAGATTGACCGAATCCGAAACATCACACGAAGCTTGCTTCAATACAGCCGACACGGCGGTGTACAAGACGAAATTACGTGGCAACACATTAATCCAATCGTGGATGAGAGTATTACGCTCGTAAAAACAGGCGCGAAAAAGAAAGGCATTGTCTACGTATCACAACTGCATGCTAAAACGTCTGTGGAAGTTAATCGAAACCAACTTTTGCAGATTTTGGTTAACCTACAGATGAACGCGATTCATGCCATGGACGGACAGGGCACATTGACTATCTCAAGTGAAGACTGGGTGGAGAATGGCGTGTCTCATGGTGCAATCGTTCATGTTCAAGATGAAGGGTGTGGTATCAAAGAAGAACAATTGAAACGCATCTTTTCACCTTTCTACACCACCAAACGTGACGGTACAGGTTTAGGTTTGTCAGTATCTCAAAGTATCTTGAGCCAAACGGGTGGCGAGATCCGAGTTGAATCTGAGGTAGGCAAAGGAAGTCGCTTTAGCATCTATCTTCAACAAAAGGCCACACCGCAGTTGTTGGTGTCTAACCTATAATTTTTTAGCTTTAAGCTCGAATCCAACCATATTATCACCCGATAATATCTCTACTGCGCTTAGGCTGTTACATGAACGTTTCAGCCCAAGCACGAAAATCCCGCACTACTAAACTATCGCCAACTAAATCTCAACCTCTGACTGTTTGACGAGTACCTCTTTTTGAATATGTAACACAGTGTATATCTTTTGATCTTGATGCATATCATCTGAACTGTACGGATTTTTGATACATTGACCCCAAATTCATAATCAAAAAATATAATAAAGTCAGTCAGCTATGAAATTAAGTAATCTCTCTATTAAATCAAAACTTATCTCCATCGTCATTTTATCGGTTGTTCTATTGGTAATGGCGTCATCTTTCAACCTAATGCAACAACGTGAAAGCTCAATGCAAGAGCGCCAAGATAAACTCAGTGCTCAAGTCGAAACCGCGGTCAGCTTAGCGAGTTACTATTACAGCCAACGTAACGTACTCGGTGAAGAAGTAGCAAAGAAACAAGCGCTGCAAGCGATTGAAACGCTTCGTTACGACACCACCAATTATTTCTGGATCTTAAACCAACAACTCAACGTTGTTATCCATCCATTAAAACCTGAACTCAATGGCAAGAACGCAGGTAACTTTAAAGATGGTGCAGGTAAACACCACTGGCGTGAGATGGTCACCATTTCACGTACCCCTGAGGAGAAAGGGTTTCTTGATTATCAATGGATGAGCCCGCAAGGTGAACTCAAAGACAAGATCTCATATGTACAGCTATTCCCTGAGTGGAATTGGATTGTTGGGTCGGGAATCTTAGTTGCGGATATTCAAGACGCTTTCTATGCACTAGCGCTCAAAGAGGGACTGGTCGCAGTTGTATTATCAGGCCTGTTGTTTGCTATGGGCTACGCGATTTCTAACAATATCCTTGTGCCACTTAACAAGCTTATCGACAACACCCATAAGATTGCAGATGGGGATCTTCGTGTACGCATGAACATGACACGCAAAGATGAACTGGGCGATATGAGTAATCAAATTGATACCATGCTCAACAAGTTACAAAGCACGCTTCGTACAGCGAATGAATCAGCCGGTTTATCCAGCAACATGGCGAGTCACATTGCACAAGCCAGTGAAGAGGCTGCGACCAGTGTTAACTCACAGCATGCACAGCTTGAGTTGCTATCGACAGCGATGACAGAAATGAGTGCCACCATTTCTGATGTCGCTGTGAATGCTGAAAACACTGCCGCAAGCACCAATAAGGTTGTCGAGCACGCAAACCATAACGACCAAAACATGCAAGTAACGTCTAAAACCATATCTCAGGTTTCAGAAAACATTTCGACCGCGAACGATCTCGTCAGAGACTTGCAATCTGGTGTCACAGAGATAAGCCAAGTGGTGAGCGTGATACGTGATGTCTCTGAACAAACTAACTTGTTAGCACTTAACGCCGCGATAGAAGCAGCGCGAGCGGGTGAGCAAGGAAGAGGGTTCGCGGTAGTCGCCGATGAAGTTCGTAACCTTGCTAGTCGTACTCAGAACTCAACCAATGAAGTGCAATCGACGATTGAAAAACTGACTCAGCAAGCCGAGCGTACCTTTAAAGCAATGCAAAGCAGCAATGAGAAAGTCGATCACAGTGTTGTCGCGTCTAACGAAACTCGCCAACAACTCGATGTGATTGTGAATGAGCTTCACAACGCTAACGACATGGTCGCGCAGATCGCCGCCGCCTCGGAGCAACAAAGCACGGTAGCAACCGAAATGAGTGAAAGTGTCACTGGGATTCATCTGGCGGCTAACGAAGTACTGCAAGCTTCACAGTCGTTAGCTGAGGATAGCCAGAAAATGGCCAACACTACAGAACACCTTACTGATCAGTTAAAGTACTTTAAGGTCTAAGCAAAAACCTCATAAAAAAACACCTCCGCACTTGAGACAAGTTCGGAGGTGTTTTTGTTTGTAGATGACTGGATTGTTAACTTGCTCAACAAAAGAAGAGCGTTAAGAAAAAGAAGCGCGTTAAGCCAATCTTGTTAATGTGCAGTCACTGAAATCTTCGGAGGGTTGATATTGTGTTTTCTAAACTCTTTCATCACACGCAAGGTAATATCGGTTTCAAACAGCTTCTCATACGCCGTGTCGACCACATAGGCCTTACAAGTTAGCTGTATCGCCAAGTAATTATCCGTGATGGTCTGTTTGACCAGAACCGTAACAGGCTTCGGCAAATGGATGTAACGACTTGAAGATGCCGCTTCTTGAATCAAGTCACGGGCTAGGGTGATGTCTTCATTCATACCGACATAAAATGGAATTACCACCTGCATATCCAGCGCGCCATAGTTACCACTAGTCGTTACTTCGTTTAAGAACTTGTTGTTCGGGATCGTGATAATGTCGTCGTTCAGGGTTCTCATTCGAACAGAACGCAAACCAATGGTAATGATGTCGCCATAGTTACCTTCGAACGTGACACGGTCACCAACTTGAAAAGGTCTGTCAATCATCACCGTGATACCGGCGATGAATGACGCAGCCAAGTCTTTAAGCGCAAAGCCGACCGACACGGCGAGGGTACCACCAATCAAAGCTAAGATTTGATCGTTGATTCGAAAGCTCATCATGAACACGATAAGACCGGTGCTCACGTAAATAAAGAACTGAGTAAACGACTGCAGTTTCTGTAGCAGCATTCGATATTGCACGAACTGACTACCAAAGCTGGTCACCAACGAATTGATGAACTTAAGTAACAACCACATTGCGGCAATAACGATCATGGAGAAGAACACGCCGCTCCAACGCACTAAACTCGCAATCTTTGAGATGTTTTCTACGTTAGCTAACTCTTCCGTCGCGAAGGTCGGGAAACTGACAGCACTTGCCAAGCCAACAAATAGTAGGATAAATAACTTCTTCATTTTACTTCACCAGTAGATGTTGACGGTCGAGAACGTTTGTAATGTGGCGGAACCAGTGCTCAGAAATTCGAGCCTTTTCTTCATGCCAACCAATATAACCACGGCTTTCAAAATAACGTAGAATCCCGGTTATCTCTGCAATGCTCAGCTGAGTACATTCAGACAACACTTCCGGAGAAGCTATTTCCAGTTGCACGATAGAGCGAAGTACAGCCAGCATAGGCTTCGGCATGTTTTCCAGCTCCTGTGCTTCAGGAACATGGAACAAACGTACCACGGCTTGATCTGTCTCTTTATTTCGGTTCAAAGAGAGCCTAAAGAAACGCAGCGCAACGGTAGGGTTGCCATCAGAGTAGTGCCACAAGATTCGATAGAAGCCTTGGCGTGCGCGTTCTTCTTCACTCATGTCATCTTGATCCCACTGCTTAGGGACAACTAAACCATCAAACGATAACGGCTTTTCAAGATCGGTATTGATGCGGCTAGTCAGTAGTTCGCCAACTTGTTTTTCTGTCCAACGCGGTAGAAAACACACCAAGTCAAACAGCAAACGCTCACCACGCGCTCGATCGACAAATCGCCAGCTTGATTTGGCAATCGATATCACGACACGGTGATTCTTTTTAGAACGACGGAGAAGGTTGGTTAAACGAATCAAATCAGACAGGCCACCGACCATTGGCTTAACTAATCGTTGGGCATTATCAATCGCAATTAGGTACGTGGTGTTACTTTTACGTAGGTGCGCCAAGATCTGAATCTCAGTCGCTTCTTCTTCCAAGCCGATGCTCACGGCTAGATGCGCTAAGAGCTCTTGGTAACCTGCGTAAGGGCAACTCACGTAAACAGGCTCTGCGTTGGATACTTTATGCAGCAAGGTATAAAGCAGCGTTGTCGCACCCACACCACGTTCGCCTGAAACAATACAAATAGCAGGGCTGTCAGACATTAAGTAACGAGAGAGTTGCTTAACCTCATCGCCCGCGTAATCAATTAAGGTGCTATCGATATTACCCGGCAGAATGTACTCATAGGTTTTGTCTCCTTTGATTCGAACCAAGTTTTGTTGGTTTTTATCAAGATCAGACTGCTTAGCCACTTCGATTCGAAAGAGATAGGCTAAGGCCTGACTAAACAACGTGTAACTAGAAAGCAATGCCATGATTCGATGTTGGAAGTTGTAAACACTCAACCAGACGATTCCAATTGCTGTCGCCAGTATATTAAGTAAGAAGGTTTCCTTGCGGTTTACCGCCCAGTTAACCCACACCGGACGATCGGAGATGTGTTGCAGCGTATCGAAGACTTTCGCTCTCCATAATCTAAGTACCGATATCGTGACCAGCACAAACCAGAAAAACAGCGCACTGTAGATCCAGCTGTAAATGGTGCCTTTACCCAGTGTGATGCTCGATATCTGCAAAGTCAGACCTGCAACAATAATACTCCAAACATAGCGACGAATAGTCGATAGTCTCAGCGCGATGACTTCTTGGTTTGATGTGCGACCCAAGCGATACGCAAATTCAAGAATAAAGCTAATAGCAATCGAACCACCTAGAATCCACCACGTGAATATTTCTAGGAAAATCAGGTGCTGCAGGCTAGGGATGCTAGAAAGCACTCTCAAAGAAAGTGTGATGGCGATTAACCAAGCAATCGCACGCTCAGCGCGGCTGATATACCAAATCACACGAACCAAAAAAGGAGGGTTCGTTTTCGCTTCGAGAAAGTTAACTCGAAACAACTCAATCAAGCGAGTGCTGTTGGCAAGCCACCATACTAAACCGAAGTAAATGAACAGCACCTTTAGAGAAGCCCAAATGACAGGCACTGGAGAAATAAAAATGTCTTTAACTAATGCTTTAAAGCTACGAATTTGGAAGTAAACAAGATACTCAATATTGAGTTTGGTTAATTCCCACTCTTGTTTAAATTGAGTCACGCCGTATGGGCCAAAACCGGTTAAGCGCTCTTTGTTCGCAGAGTTGGTCTGCTCTAACAGGTGCTGCTTACTCACGTTCAAGCTATTCAAAGTAACGTAGCTGGTTTGCACGGCAAACCATTGATCGGCGTCGTTGTTATCTCTATAGGCTTTTACCTGTTGCTCGAAGGTTTTGATTTCCAGCTTTTGAACTCGCAGAACTTCGGCAAGTAAAATGTTGACTTGGCGTCTGTCCGACTGCTCCATAAAGAGGGGATCAGGTAGGGAATCAATACGCTTATCCAGATCTACAGCACTATTAGATACCTGAGGCTGAGATTGTAAGTCATATTCCAAGTTGGCATGACTCGGCCAAGAGAGAATGGCCAAAGTGAAGATTAAGAAGCGCGAAAGTGAACGCATAAAAGTCTCTTAGAATTATGAGGTTAGGATTACTATAGTTAGTTAATCTTACTTTGTGAAATCCAACCCCGTATCGGGGGCGAGTACTTTATTCCCGTTTCGGCTGATTTTGTCATGAAATTGTCAGAGATTAGGCTAGTCTTGCCTATGTCTGTTGTTGCTTTGATCGGGTTAGTTTTACTGTGACCAATCAGCATACGATATATTCAATGGTTGGCATGATTTGAGACGTTATATACCGCCCATTATAGGGCGCTGTTCGATATTTTGTTTTTCCTGAAAATAGATGGTTTTTTAACGACAAATAGAAAATCAAAAATGTGAGTCAGCTCAAACTATGATTTGGCTAGGTTATCACTCACTTAATGGCGAGTAATTGCAATCAAGACTTGCAGTTAAAGCCCCGAAGAAGTAACGTTGCGGCGTTTTTCACATTAAAAAGGTAACGGCATTGATCTCCACAGCAAATATCACCCAACAATTCGGCGCTAAGCCACTTTTCGAAAATATTTCAGTTAAGTTCGGCGAAGGCAACCGCTACGGTTTAATCGGCGCGAATGGCTGTGGTAAATCGACGTTCATGAAGATCCTTTCTGGTGAACTTGAGCCAAGTGCTGGTAACGTAAGCTACGATCCAAATGAGCGCGTTGCTAAGCTAAACCAAGACCAGTTTGCTTATGAAGAATTCACGGTAATCGACACGGTTATCATGGGTCACAAAGAGCTTTGGGCGATTAAGCAAGAGCGAGACCGCATTTATTCTTTGCCTGAAATGAGCGAAGAAGACGGCATGAAAGTGGCTGATCTTGAAGTTCAGTTCGCTGAAATGGACGGTTACATGGCAGAAGCGAAAGCAGGTGAGCTTCTTCTTGCTGTAGGTATTGAAGAATCACTGCACTTCGGTCTAATGAGCGAAGTGGCACCAGGTTGGAAACTTCGTGTTCTATTGTCTCAAGTACTGTTTGCAGACCCGCATATTATGCTTCTTGACGAACCAACGAACAACCTGGACATGGACACCATCAAGTGGTTGGAAGATACGCTAAACCAACGTAACTGCACAATGATCATCATTTCGCATGACCGTCACTTCCTAAACTCAGTTTGTACACATATGGCTGACCTTGATTACGGCGCACTTCGTCTGTTCCCTGGTAACTACGATGAGTACATGACAGCAGCGACACAAGCTCGTGAACGTCTACTTTCTGATAACGCGAAGAAGAAAGCACAAATTGCTGAACTTCAAACGTTCGTTTCTCGTTTCTCTGCTAACGCATCTAAAGCGAAACAGGCAACGTCTCGTGCTAAACAGATCGACAAGATTCAACTAGATGAAGTAAAAGCGTCTAGCCGTCAAAACCCATTCATCCGTTTCGAACAGTCTAAAGAGCTATTCCGTAACGCGCTTGTGGTTGAAAACCTATCTCAAGGTTTTGAAGAAGACCTATACAACAAGTTCGATGCGATTTTCGAAGTTGGTGAGCGTGTTGCTATCATCGGTGAGAACGGTGTGGGTAAAACAACACTACTTAACACACTAGCGGGTGCTCTAGAAGCGCGTACTGGTGAATATAAGTGGTCTGAAAACTCAAACATCGGTTACTACGCTCAAGATCACGCACATGATTTTGAAGAAGATCTAAACCTGTTTGATTGGATGAGCCAATGGCGTCAAGAAGGTGAAGACGAGCAAGTTGTTCGTAGCTTCCTAGGTCGCATGCTGTTTGGCCAAGACGACATCAAAAAGTCGGTAAAGGTTATCTCTGGTGGTGAGCAAGGGCGTATGCTTCTTGGCAAGATCATGATGCACAAACCAAACATCCTGCTAATGGATGAACCAACGAACCACATGGATATGGAATCTATCGAAGCACTTAACTTGGCTCTTGAGAACTACAAAGGCACATTGTTCTTCGTTTCTCACGACCGTGTATTCGTAGACTCTCTAGCGACTCGTGTTCTTGAAATCAAAGACGGCAAGATCAACGATTTCCGCGGTACTTACGCTGAGTTCTTGAAAGCACGCGCTTAGTACGCATTAAACATGAATACGTAATACAACGTTAGTACGTATCCCTGATTAAAAAGGCCTCTATCTTTATGAATAAGATAGAGGCCTTTTGTTTTTCATATCAGTTTTTTAAATCAGTCTCTTTGTATTAAAAAACGTCGAGTGGTTGGTCGAAAATACCTTTACTCATCAATGCTTACACTGCTCATTAATACTTAAACTGCGCGACAATCTTCTCAAGCTTCACACTCACGTTCGATACTTGTTCACTACAACGAACTGACCCTGAAACCACGGTATGAGTATCACTGGCTAAATGAGCGATATCGGTAATGTTCCGATCGATGTCCGCTGAAACCATGGATTGCTCTTCAGACGCCGTGGCAATCTGGCTGTTTAAGTCGAACATCTCTCCAACTTGAAAGTGTATACCTTCAATCGCATTTACCACATCTTTGGTTTGGTGTTTAACTAATCCCGTTTGTTCTAGGCTTACCGACATCTTAGCGACCGTTTTTGCTATTCCAGACGTTAGGCCATGAATGGTCGATTCAATTTGATGGGTTGAATCGTTAGTCATTAGCGAAAGCTCTCTTACTTCAGACGCCACGACTGCAAACCCACGTCCGTGATCGCCAGCGCGCGCAGCTTCTATCGCTGCATTTAGCGCGAGTAGATTAGTTTGTTCCGCAATACCTTGAATGGTAGTGACGACTTGATTGATTTCACGACTCTGGTCTTCAAGCTGAACAATTAGGTTTTGAGACTCTGCAATATTCTCGGCCAGCACATTAATGCTGTCATTGGTTGCGTGGGTTTCTTGTAACGCCTGATGTGCATTGTCTTTGATCTTCTCAGCGTTCGTCGCTGCGTTTTCTATGTTCGCCGTCACTTCATTACTGGTCATCACCAGCTCATTAACTGCCGTCGCTACTGATTCAGATTGTTGCTTCTGCTTTTCAGCATTACTCATACTTTTGATTGCCGCTTCTTCAGAGCTACACGAACTATCGGTCAACACCGTCATCACGCCAGACAACTCTTTAATATTGCCATGCAGTTTATTGATGAAGGTATCGAAGGAATGCGCCAACTGAGCAAGTTCATCGTTGCCTTTGGCGTTCATGCGCACGGTTAAGTCGCCATCTCCATTGGCAATTGACTCCATCATCACGTTTATCGCTTTGATTCGCGCAAGTATGTTGCGCCCAATGAACACTAACAACAGAGAGAGCAGAGCTACGATAGCCGCACCAAAAAGATGTAGTGTGTTTTTGGTATGTGTACTCGCCGCTGAGATAGCTTGGCTTATCTCGGTTTGTACCGCTTCAATGGCTTGTTCTGTTTGGTGGACGTTGCTACGTAAGGCGCCTCTAAGACCGAGTTCTGCCGATAAACCTAAATTGGTGTTAGCCAACAGAAGCGTTTCAGCCGCAGCTTTGTAATCCGAATAGGCTTGCTCTGTCGCAACCGACGTTTGAGAATAGGGTTCAAACTCTTTAAGAGCACCAGCTAACGCCATATGTGTTTGGTCATTAATATGAGCGAGATAGTGGAAGTCTTTTTCAATCAACTCCAATAGCGCAAGCTCTAGAGCCAAACTCGATTCAGATTCGATCGCTGATTTTAACGCGGTTCTTTTGCCATCTAACGCAGCGACAAAACCTAAAGGTGCGGTCGTACGTTCAATGTTATTTACTTGTTCAACGATTTGGTGAAACTGTTTTTGATATTGATGAAGAGTGTCCGAAATCCTTGTCATTTGGTCAGACAGGTGCAGCTCGTGCGAGGTGAGAGTTTGGTTCAAAGTCACCAATCGTTGATTCAGGGTGTTGGCGGTTTTGTCGAAGCGTTCTGCGTATTTTTGATCGTGGCGAGACAAGAAATCTTTCTCGTGTCTCCTGAGCGTTAGCAAGTCAACTGAACTCCTGAGGTTTTCAGTCGCAGCGCGCTCCAAGGATTCAAGCTTGTCTAAGCTAAACTGTTCGTAAATGGCGTATATGAAAACTGAAACAAACAAGGTGAGGTTGATTAGAATAAATTTACTGCGTATTGAAAGAGACAGCGAACGACGCTGAGGTTCCGATGGATTACTCATGGTTAATTCCCTTTAAGCCAGTGACGTTAATATTCATCTTTGTTTTGTAATTAATAGATGCATTTAAATGATGAATATGTAACTAATAGCCTATAAGGTTGTTAAAGCAAGATTCGTTTACGACTAAGGTCGAGGGAGCCGTTATTTATCTACAAGCAAGAATCAGTGGGTACCGTTGAGAGAAACCTCCAAGCTATATAGCTTACTAGGCATATCTTGAAATAAACTTTGAACAAATAAAAAATGCCACTCATCAAGGTTATGAGCGGCATTGTTGTTTAGCTATATCATTCGCCTAAAATCAGCTTTAATTAGGCATGAACAGGGCTTTTGAATCTAGCTTTCAGACGAAGCCTGTTCGCCTTTCACATCAAAGTCGATCTTCTCTGCGCCAGTGAACACTTGGAAACGCAGGCCTTTAGCGCGAGCAATGGTCGTGATACCAAATTGCTGAGCCAAGTCTAAGCCCATTTGTGTTACGCCAGAGCGTGATAGCAGAACAGGAATACCCATCTGCGCTACTTTGATGACCATTTCAGAAGTCAGGCGGCCAGTAGTGTAAAAAATCTTATCTTCACCAGACTCTTTGTTAAGCCACATCTCACCAGCTAACGTATCTACCGCATTGTGACGGCCAACATCTTCAACAAACGATAGAACCTTGTCGTCTTTGCAAACTGCGCAACCATGTACCGCGCCAGCTTTCTTGTAGGTGTCGTTGTAATGAGTCAGCGCTTCTAAAGCCGTGTAAATTTCAGATTGCTTAATCTTGGTTTGAGGCACCTGGTAATCTTCCAACTGCTTCATCACGTTTCCAAACATGGTGCCCTGACCACAGCCAGAGGTCACCGTCTTCTTCTTAAGCGCTTGCTCAAGTTGGCTCGTATCTTCTTTGGTGATAACCGCTGCAGAGCTGGTTTCCCAATCGATGATGATAGACTCAACCGCTTCAGGGTCAGAAAGGAAGCTTTGGTTCTTCAAATAACCCAAGACTAAGGATTCAGGGCGTGAGCCGAGCGTCATCAGGGTTACGATCTCTTTCCAGTTCAACATAACGGTAAGAGGGCGTTCACAAGCGATCTGTTTGGTTAGCTTCTCACCATATTCATCAAACACTTCAACTTCAATTGTCTGAAGTGGGTTTTCGCTAGTTTTTATTATGTTTGGTTTTACCACAATCACTTCCTACTTAATGAGATAGGGTTGTAACAAGACGGTCTAACGCCACTCTTGTTAATCGATTCTTTAGCCCATGCTTAAAGCAAATCTTATTCCAAAATAACGGGTATTCAGGAAAACATGAAGCATTCGATTAAAATAGCGCAAAATATGAGAGTTCACCGAGTGGAGTTGTCTGAAATAACCAGTATCGACTAACGTTATAGTGACAACTTGATAACGAACGCTATAGATACGCTCTCGCAGTTAATCCGTATTGGCGTGTTTATTGCTTTATGGGGTGTATATGATTGCGCACAGTACAAAATGTCCTAAGTGCATTCAGACCAAAGAAAATCAATTGGGTGAAGTATGTCTGAGATAAAAGAATTCAAAGAACAATATGAAAAAACAGAAGCAGCTTGGCCAATCGGTGTCCAAAGAATTGAGAAAGAGATCAAAACAGGTATCTGGGTAACGACGCAATGGGAATTGACGGGGTTTGAACTGTCGCCAGAAGGTGATGCCCAAGACGTTTGCTTACTTCAGTTACACAAAGACGAGCGTACGGACTATCGTTTCAACTTAAGCTCTCAGCAACCTAAGCTTTTCTTAGTGATGGATAATGTCGATTCTGGTGTAAAACCAGTTATTCAGTTACTTACAGCATCACAAACTGTTGCAGGGCAATACATGGACGGTGACAACCAAGTCCTTTCATACGACATTCCGCTACCTGTGCAAGCTTGGATGGAAGCCTTCATAGGCCGTCATGGTGAGTTGCTAGAAGCAAGACGTAAGAAACGTAAAGGTGCGGGTAGATCAAATGGCAACTAACTTCTTTAGCCGTTGGTCTCAACGAAAGCTTGACGAATCCACTGACGAAGCTTTGGAAGTAGAGCAAACACTGGAAGCACCGGAACTCACTTCCTCTGATTCTTCATCTTCTGAGATTTCGTCTGCTGATCTTTCTTCTGAAATGGAAGCAGCAGCGCCTCAGTCTTTAGATAGTGATCCTTTAGAAACCAATGAAGAAGTTCATGCTGCTGACGTTCAAGATCCCGCACCAGAAGCCACTGAAGACTTGTCTGTTGCTCAATTATTGGTATCAGAAGCCTCAGAAAGCGTAAAAAAAGCCGCATTGCGTAAATTATTCCTCTCAGAAGAATTCAATGTTCGTGATGGTTTAGATGATTACGACGACGATTACAGTAATTTAAAGTCTCTTTCTGAAGGGGTTGCGGAAACCCTGCGTGATTGGGTTAAAGATAAAACGGAAGAAGACACTACGCCAGAAGAAGACCAAGTCATTGATAATAAAGATGAAGGCTCAGTTTTAGAAACTTCTGAAAGCGATCTTGAGGCATCTGATAATGAACTTGAAACTTCAGAAAGTGCCGAAATAACCGAACAAGAAAAAGAACTGTATAAAAACACAGTTTCAGATAAAAGCGCTACCACATCAGACGAAGATGACCTGAAAGAGATGGGACAAAATATACCACACAAAGAATAGGTACATTTTGACTAAATACTCAATGAACCGCTTGCGACAAAATGTCCCAAGCGGTTTTTTTATACGCACAATAAACGCTATAAAGAATTAAATTACTGATATATAAGGTTTATTAAATTGGCATGGCATTTGCTAAATAACGTTTATTATCAACTTTTTTGTAGATAGACGAATTCATAGTCTGACGAGCGAGACACTGGCTAAAGGGTTAGTTGTTAACGGATTACTCAGCAAGTTCTCTATCGCTTACTACAATGAAGGTTGAACAGATTATCCATGTCCAAAGATGGAACTGAGCAATGCTTAAACAATTATTAGAACAAGCAACTTCAAATAACGCTAAAGCAAGACTGTATGCATTTGAAAATACAGTTGAGTTAACAAATCTGATTCCACCTACTGTTAGCTACGAAAGCGGCGGTAATACTCTTGTTATTGGTCCAACTGCGATCGTTGAAAGTGCTGCGGCTCAATTACCTCAATTGACGAGCTTAACCTTATTGTCGACAGACGGCGAAAAGGGCAAAAACCCAGAACTGTACTTCGCGAATTCGGTTCAAGTATCCGGTTTCCTTGGTACGTTTGAAGTTGTGATTGAGAGTAAAGGCACATCAAGCAACTTAGCGAAAATCGCGATTAATCACGATTGTTTCGATGTTGTTCTAGACCTATGTCTGAATAGCTGCATGACAGAAGAAGTGCCTGTACCGGGTTATTACCCAGTGGGTCGAGGCTATCCAAAACTGGCCGAAGCACTGGAAGAGATTCCAACGCTAATGGGTACATTTGATAAGCCTAAGTTCTTCCGTTTAGACACTGACCTTTGTGCGCACAGTTCTCGTGGCGTAAAAGGGTGTGAACGTTGTGTTGATGCTTGTCCTGCTGGCGCGCTATCAAGTGAAGGCTCAGACAAAACAGGTCACAAAATCGAGATTAACCCTTATCTATGTCAAGGCGTCGGAACTTGTGCAACAAGCTGTCCTACAGAAGCGATTACCTATGCGCTTCCAAACCCTGACGATACTCAAAAGTTCATTGAACGTACGCTAGCTAACTATGAACATGCGGGCGGTCTGGATCCAATCGTACTTATCTGTAGCTCTCGTCATGAGACTTACAATGTAATGGCGCTAAAAGCACTACCAGATAACGTTATTCCAATCGTTGTTGAAGAACTGCCTTCTATTGGTATTGATACTTGGTTTGCAGCGCTAGTGAATGGCGCAACTCAGGTTCTGTTTGCTGCTTCTCGTTTTATGCCAGAGACGATCATTCGTGTTCTGAATAACGAAGTCGGGATTGCTCAAGAGCTACTAGACCAAATCGGTGTTCCAAAAGAAACCATCGATATCCTGTATTTAGAGTCTCTACGTGAAGGGCCTCCAACACTGTGCGTTGATTCTTTCGACCTTGCACTTGGCGATCTTCAAGGCAACAAACGTCAACGTCTATTCACTGCACTTGATGCTATGTCTTCATCTCGCATTCCTGTCGAGAATATCGTTGAACTTCCTTCGAATGCACCATACGGCACGGTTTCGTGTGAAAGCAAAGATTGTACGTTATGCATGAGTTGTGTTGCGGTTTGTCCTACACGTGCTCTTCATACCGACGGTGCTTCTCCATCACTTAAGTTTGTAGAACAAGACTGTATTCAATGTGGTCTGTGTGAAAAGGCATGCCCTGAGAATGTTCTCACTCTGACACCTCGTATGAATTGGGTGAAAGAAGAACGTCAACAAGCGGTTGTGATTCATGAAGAGAAAGCGGCGGAATGTTTACGCTGCCATAAGCCATTCGCTCCACAGTCTATGATTGACATGCTGCAGAATAAGTTACGTGGTCACTCTCATTTTTCAGATGAAACTGCGATTAATCGTATTGCGATGTGTGAAGACTGTCGTGTGGTGGACATGTTCGACTCAATGGCTCAAGACCCATTGAATCAATTGAAATACTAGGAGTTGGCATTGGATACTAATTTGGATCAAGAACAGACACTAAGAACTGAAATCTATTTGGTTCTTTCTGCATTGTTCCGTAGCGCACCTTCTGAAGAGGTCATTGATTTCCTAAAGACGTTAGACATTGAAGCGTCTGAGAGTGCAATGCAAAAAGCTTGGATTGCCATTCAACAAGCAGCAACGGAATCAAATCGCGAAGCGTTAGAAGACGAATATCAAGATCTGTTCATTGGCATTGGCCGTGGAGAGATTGTTCCATTTGGTTCTTGGCATAGAACTGGCGCCATGATGGAAAAACCATTAGCAGAGATTCGTCATGATTTAGAGCTTTTAGGCATTGAGCGTGATGATCAAGTGAAAGAGCCAGAAGATCATATTGCGGCATTGTGTGAAGTAATGGCAATGCTAACCGGTGAAGAAGAAGCGCTTCAGCAAGCTGTTTTCAATAAGCATCTTGGCCCTTGGTTCAACTCTTTTACGCGTCAGCTTAAAAGTGCAGAAAGTGCGAACTTCTACAAATCGGCAGCTCAGCTGTGTGAAGCATTCCTAACGTTAGAGCAAGTGCGTTTTAGCGTTAATACAAAAAGCAGTAAGCATAAATTAAAGATTGATGTGAAAAACGTCACTGATTACGAGTAATCGAGCAGTACGCGATTATATCGATAGAGGGGCATTAAGCCTCCAAAAAGATCTACCGCAAGGTAAGGAAGCAATGATGAAAGATAATAAAGAAATAAACACAAGCCGTAGGGACTTACTCAAAGGCTTAACAACTGCAGCCGTAGCGGGTGCAGTTGTCGCTGGAACAACGAAGGTGGCAACTGCTTCAGAAACGGTTGAAATGCCGAAAGAAGACATGAAGAAGACGGGCTATCGTGAAACGCAACACATTCGCGATTACTACGACACGCTTTAGGAGATAACGGATGAAACTTGTCAAACGCTCCGATAGTGTGAGCAAAGAAACCAATCAACTGGGTGTGTCTCGACGTGCCTTCATGAAAAACACCTCTCTAGCGGCTGGTGGTGCGGTAGTAGGCGCTGGTCTATTCGCTCCGGGTATGATGAAAAAGGCGGAAGCTAAGTCAGTCGACCCTGAAGCGAAAACAGAAGTGAAACGCACTATCTGTTCTCACTGTTCTGTGGGTTGTGGCATTTACGCTGAAGTTCAAAACGGTGTTTGGACGGGTCAAGAGCCTGCATTCGATCACCCATTCAACGCTGGTGGACATTGTGCGAAAGGCGCAGCTCTGCGTGAGCACGGCCACGGTGAGCGTCGCCTTAAGTACCCAATGAAATTGGAAGGCGGTAAGTGGAAGAAGCTTTCTTGGGAACAAGCGATTGAAGAGATCGGTAATAAAGCGCTAGAACTTCGTAAAGAGTCTGGTCCTGATTCCGTTTACTTCTTGGGTAGTGCAAAACACAGTAACGAGCAAGCTTACGCATTCCGTAAGATGGCGTCGCTTTGGGGCACCAACAACGTTGACCACCAAGCGCGTATTTGTCACTCAACCACAGTAGCCGGTGTTGCAAACACTTGGGGTTACGGCGCGATGACAAACTCGTTCAATGACATGCACAACTGTAAGTCGATGCTGTTCATTGGTTCGAACCCTGCAGAAGCTCACCCGGTTGCGATGCAACACATCCTAATCGCGAAAGAGAAGAACAACTGTAAGATCGTTGTTGCGGATCCTCGTCGTACGCGTACTGCTGCGAAATCTGATCACTATGTTTCTCTACGCCCGGGTTCAGATGTTGCGTTTATCTGGGGTCTGTTATGGCATGTCTTTGCTAACAAATGGGAAGACCAAGAATTCATCCGCCAACGTGTATTCGGCATGGACGAGATCCGTGAAGAAGTTGCGAAGTGGAACCCAGCAGAAGTTGAGCGTGTAACAGGCGTTAGCGAAGAAGACGTTTACCACACAGCAAAACTGCTTTCAGAGAACCGTCCGGGTTGTATCGTTTGGTGTATGGGTGGTACTCAACATACTACGGGTAACAACAACACACGCGCTTACTGTGTACTTGAGCTTGCGCTAGGTAACATAGGTAAATCAGGTGGCGGTGCAAACATTTTCCGTGGTCACGATAACGTACAAGGCGCAACTGACCTTGGCGTACTATCAGACACGCTACCGGGTTACTACGGCTTGTCTGAAGGTTCTTGGCGCCATTGGTCTAAAGTTTGGGATATCGACTTTGACTGGGTCAAAGGACGTTTTGACGACAACGCATACGGTGGTCAAAAGCCAATGAACAGTGCAGGTATTCCTGTCTCTCGTTGGGTTGATGGCGTGCTTGAAGACAAAGACAAGATTCGCCAACGCGAAAACATCCGCGCCATGTTCTACTGGGGTCACGCGGTGAACTCTCAGACTCGTGGTCCAGAGATGAAGAAGGCGATGCAGAAGCTGGATATGATGGTTATCGTTGACCCATACCCAACAGTCGCGGCAGTCATGAACGATCGCACCGATGGCGTTTACTTGCTTCCAGCAACCACTCAATTTGAAACCTACGGCAGTGTAACGGCGTCAAACCGTTCTCTACAGTGGCGTGACAAGGTTGTTGATCCACTGTTCGAATCTAAGCCTGACCACGAAATCATGTACCTTCTTTCTAAGAAGCTTGGTTTCTCTGATCAACTGTTCAAAAACATCCGTGTTGAGAACAACCAACCATTGATTGAAGACATTACACGTGAATTCAACAAAGGTATGTGGACGATCGGCTATACAGGTCAAAGCCCAGAGCGTTTGAAAGAACACCAACAAAACTGGCACACGTTCCACAAAACCACGCTTGCTGCAGAAGGCGGCCCAGCGAATGGCGAAACTTACGGTCTGCCTTGGCCATGTTGGGGCAACCCAGAAATGAAACACCCAGGGACGCATATCCTTTACGATACGTCTAAACCTGTTGCTGAGGGCGGCGGTAACTTCCGTACTCGTTTCGGTGTGGAATTTGAAGGTCAAAGCCTATTGGCTGAAGACAGCTACTCAAAAGGCAGCGAAATCAAAGATGGTTACCCAGAGTTCAGTGACAAACTGCTGAAACAACTGGGTTGGTGGGACGATCTAACAGCAGAAGAGAAAGCCTCTGCTGAAGGTAAAAACTGGAAAACCGACGTTTCTGGTGGTATCCAACGTGTTGCTATCAAGCATGGTTGTATTCCGTTTGGTAATGCGAAAGCGCGTGCGATTGTTTGGACATTCCCAGACCGCGTGCCACTGCACCGTGAGCCACTTTACACACCACGTCGTGATCTAGTCGCTGACT
The DNA here is from genome assembly GCF_057785955.1 of Vibrio sp. QJM3NY_27. Taxonomy (NCBI): domain Bacteria; kingdom Pseudomonadati; phylum Pseudomonadota; class Gammaproteobacteria; order Vibrionales; family Vibrionaceae; genus Vibrio; species Vibrio sp. QJM3NY_27. Next base: position 1,813,736 of record NZ_CM173511.1, read on the forward strand.
ACCCAACGTGGGACGACAAAGAAGCGATTTTCCGTGTTCCTACGTTGTACAAATCCATTCAAGACCAAGATAAGTCTGGTGAATACCCGATTATTCTTACGTCTGGTCGTCTGGTTGAGTACGAGGGTGGTGGTGAAGAAACACGTTCTAATCCTTGGCTAGCAGAACTACAACAAGAGATGTTTGTTGAAGTGAACCCGAAAGACGCAAACGACATTGGCTTCAAAGATGGCGATGATGTTTGGGTTGAAGGTGCAGAGAAAGGCCGTATCAAGGTGAAAGCGATGGTTACTCGTCGTGTTAAACCGGGTTTAGCGTTCTTGCCGTTCCACTTCGGCGGTAAGTTCGAAGGCGAAGATTTGCGTTCTAAGTACCCAGAAGGCACTGATCCTTACGTTATTGGCGAAGCAGCCAATACAGCAACCACATATGGTTACGACCCTGTCACGTTGATGCAGGAAACGAAAGTAACCCTTTGTAATATTCGTAAAGCGTAAGGAGTCTTAAAATGGCTAGAATGAAATTTCTTTGTGACACCAAACGTTGTATCGAATGTAACGGTTGTGTCACTGCATGTAAGAACGAAAATGATGATGCTCTGGAATGGGGTATTCAACGTCGCCGCGTTGTAACACTGAACGACGGTGAACCGGGTGAAAACTCTATCTCAGTAGCGTGTATGCACTGTACTGATGCACCTTGTATGGCAGTTTGCCCAGCAGATTGTTTTGAACATACAGAAGACGGCATCGTACTTCACAATAAAGATCTATGTATCGGTTGTGGTTACTGCTTGTTTGCTTGTCCGTTTGGCGCACCTCAATTTCCTAAACAGGAAGCCTTTGGTGAGCGCGGTAAAATGGACAAATGTACCTTCTGTGCTGGCGGCCCAGAAACAGAGCCAGGTTCTGTGGAAGAACGTCAGAAATACGGGGCGAACCGTATTGCTGAGGGCAAGCTACCAATGTGTGCTTCTTTATGTTCAACCAAAGCACTGCTAGCGGGTGATGCAGAGAAAGTCTCTGATGTATTCCGTCAGCGTGTTGTTGAGCGTGGTGCGAAGGGTGCAGGCTGGACAGACGGCAATGACCTTTCTTACGATGCGATGAAGAGCTAGTTAGGAGAGACATATGCTTACAATGTTTAAGCGTCTCTTCCTTGTTGTGCTGCCAATGTTGGCAGCACTAACAATGCTGTCTCCTTTGAGTCATGCATCTGAGACGAACTCATCACAAACTCAATCGAGCTCTGCTGAAAGAGAAATCACACAACTTGCTGGCGCTGATTTTTGGCGACAAGTAAGAAACGGTGAAGAAGGTTACACCACATCTCAATCGGCTGAGCACGGTGTGTTGATCAGTACCCCAGGTCAAACGTGGTACATATTGAAAGAGAAGTGGATGTCACCAGCCGGTGCTGTCGCTATCTTTGGCAGTATTGCTTTCGTTACTCTAATGTACGTTGTGATTGGCCCATTAATGCTGAGTGCACCAAGAACGGGCCGTAAGATCAAACGTTGGTCGCGACTGGACCGCGCACTGCACTGGAGCATGGCGTTTACCTTCTTAACACTGGCGTTCAGTGGTTTGATGTTGGTTTACGGTAAACACTTCTTGAAACCTTATATCCCAACCGATTTATGGGGCTTCATCGTTCTATTGGCGAAGCAATACCACAACTACATCGGCCCGATTTTCTATGTGCTGTTGATGGCTGTTCTTATCAAGTGGTGGCGCAAGTCGATCTTCAAAATGGTCGATATCCAGTGGTTTATAAAACTGGGTGGTATGGTCGGGAAACATAAAGGTTCTCATCCATCTGCAGAGTTTTCTAACGCGGGTGAGAAAGCGCTATTCTGGCTATTGATTGTTATGGGTAGTGTCGCTGCGATCAGTGGCTTGGTTTTGGACTTCCCAATCTTCGGTCAAACCCGTCGTGATATGGAGCTTTCAAACCTAGTCCACATGTTGGCTGCTTTAATCCTTATCTGTGGCTTTGTGTTCCACATCTACATCGGCTTGTTCGGTATGGAAGGTGCACTTGAAGGCATGGTAACAGGCGAAGTTGATGAAACTTGGGCTAAAGAGCACCATGACCTTTGGTACAAAGAAGTGATGGAACAAGAGAAAAACGGCACTGAACAAAGCGCTAACGTAACAACAGAGAAAACAGAAGGGGTGAATAAGAATGAACAAACCTCATAAAGGTATTTGGGTCGCTTACATCCTAAGCTGCTTTACACCATTTACTTGTCTTCTCTCTGGTGTGGTCGCGATTATCTACGCAGGCTATCGTTTAGATAAAGGGGAAGACGGCGAAGTAGTGGATACGCACTACTATGGCTTGATTCGCTCGTTCTTCTTGAACCTGACGTTCTTTGTTGTGCTTATCGTCACGGTAGCGACCTCTAACGGCGTGTTAATTGGTGTGAACGATTACTGGTATCAAAACCATATTATCGATGACATCGCTTACTACATTCCCTATGTCGGCATGCTGTTTGGTGGTGTGGCGATCGTGGTTTGGTTTATTCGTATGTATCAAGGCATGCAGCGCTTAAGTCAAAACCTACCGCAAAACCCGACAACAGGACCAAACCTGTAGTGAGTATCAGATGAAGTAGATAACAACTTATCTAGAGCGATTTACTCAAAGCAACCATTGTATAGAAAGCCCAGTGATTCGAATCACTGGGCTTTTTTTGTCCCCCCTGAACAAGGGTCTAGTCAACTTGGAAGAAGATTTTTAGTGAATGCTTCAAAATATTTGGAGTAGCTCTAAAACAGAACCAAGCATGATATTGACCGCGCCAATATGGTGCAACTCCCTTAATTGGTGCAATTAATTTTAAACATCCCTCCATCTCAAATATCCAAAAAAGTGCAGTGGTAATTTTAACCCTTTAAAATCATAAGTTTAAAACAAAAACTTGTTGCACGAAAATTACGTGAGCGTGTTGGAACGCATCTTGCGTTTACTGTTGAGTCTTTAATTAATTACGACATCAATTCGCACGGTTCTAGTGCAATTGAGACAAAGCTAAGGGAGAGAGCTTTAATGAGTCAAACGGTTACCCAAGTTCATAGCGCAGTAGAGAGCTTGACGCAGAGTTCAGACACTCTATTTCTATTATTAGGCGCCATCATGGTCTTCTTAATGCACGCAGGCTTTGCATTTTTGGAAGTCGGTACAGTAAGAAAGAAAAACCAAGTGAACGCGCTGGTTAAGATCCTCTCGGATTTCGGCGTTTCTGCCATTGCCTATTTCTTTATCGGTTACTGGGTGGCTTACGGTGCGCATTTCTTTGCAGATGCAGAAACCTTATCGCAAGGTAATGGTTACGAGCTGGTGAAGTTTTTCTTCTTGATGACGTTTGCTGCGGCGATTCCAGCGATCGTTTCTGGTGGTATCGCTGAGCGTGCACGTTTCTATCCAATACTCATAGCAACACTTTTCACCGTTGGGTTTGTTTATCCATTCTTTGAAGGCATCATTTGGAATGGTAATTTTGGTTTCCAAGATTGGCTTGAAGCACAATTCGGTTATGGCTTCCATGACTTCGCGGGTTCAGTTGTGGTTCACGGCGTTGGCGGTTGGATTGCTTTGGTCGCAGTTTACTTCTTAGGTATGCGTAAAGGTCGTATTCGCGCAGGTAAACACACGAACTTCGCACCATCTAACATCCCATTCTTAGCACTAGGTTCTTGGATCTTATGTGTGGGTTGGTTTGGCTTCAACGTGATGTCAGCTCAAGCTATCAATGGCATCAGCGGCCTAGTAGCCATGAACTCACTTATGGCTATGGTCGGCGGCATTCTAGCGGCTTTAGTCGCAGGTAAAAATGACCCAGGCTTCATCCACAATGGTCCTTTGGCTGGTCTCGTAGCGATTTGTGCAGGTTCAGACTTAATGCACCCACTTGGCGCTCTCGTTACAGGTGGTGTAGCGGGCGCATTGTTCGTTTACCTGTTTACTTACATGCAGAACAAAACACAGATTGATGATGTGCTGGGTGTATGGCCATTGCACGGCGTGTGTGGCGCTTGGGGTGGCATTGCAGCTGGCATCTTCGGCCAGCAAGCACTCTGGGGACTAGGTGGCGTGAGCTTTGGTGCTCAGGTGATTGGTACGCTAGCGGGCATTACAGTAGCTTTAATCGGTGCATTGGTTGTCTACGGTGTGTTGAGCAAAGTAACTGGCCTAAGGTTAAGTGAAGAAGACGAGTTCAACGGTGCGGATCTTTCAATCCATAAGATCTCTTCGATTAACGAAGACTAACGTCATCAATCTTGATGAGTGTTAAGCCCTTGCTAGACACAAATTAAATTATAACTAAGCGGCTTCGGCCGCTTTTTTGCGTTTATGGGAAATAGAAAGCAATACGAGTCAGTCAGAAAGGAGATTGAGAAAGAACGAAGGAGAACAAGCGAGTTATGTCACAAATAATCAATGAATTCAGTTGGCTAAGACTATGGTCTAATCCCTAAAACTATTGTTGGAATTTGAACAGTGCTAAGCTGTTACAAAGTGACATATTGAAAAGGACGTTATATGCATTTCCCATATCGAAATATCGTAATTCTTACTGGCGCCGGCATCTCTGCGGAGTCGGGGATTCAAACATTCCGAGCACAAGACGGATTATGGGAAAACCATAAAATCGAAGATGTCGCGACACCAGAGGGTTTTGCAAAAGATCCAGACTTGGTGCAAGAGTTCTACAATAAGCGTCGCCATGGCTTACAGAACGAAAGTATTCTGCCAAACTCTGCCCATAAGGCGCTAGGTGAGCTCGAAGAGAAGCTAGACGGCAAAGTAACGATCATCACTCAAAACATCGACAACCTGCACGAGAGAGGCGGTAGCAACAATATTATTCACATGCATGGTGAACTTCTTAAGGCACGTTGCAGCGAATCAAATCAAGTTCTAGAGCACAAAGACGACATCCATACTGGTGAATTGTGCCATTGTTGCCAAATACCAGCTCAAATGCGTCCTCATATTGTTTGGTTTGGCGAAATGCCATTAAGAATGGGCGACATCTATTCGGCGTTAGAAGAAGCGGATCTGTTCATCTCGATCGGCACGTCAGGTGTGGTTTATCCAGCGGCAGGTTTTGTACATGACGCTAGAATGCATGGTGCGCATACCATCGAGATAAATCTCGAACCTAGTGCGGTTGAAAGTGAGTTTGAAGAGAAACGCTACGGTAAAGCCAGTATTGAAGTGCCGAAATTAGTGGGTGAGCTGTTGTGTTCAGAGAAGGGCTCTTTGACGGCTTAACTAATCTTTATCCACTATATATGGCAAATGTACATTGACCTAAAAAGAATTAGAGTCGTATGTATGTTTGCCTTTTTTGTCTCTATTTTTTACCTGTCTTACGGCCAAATCAGCCACTAAATAATGGAGTAATTAAGCTCGTTGATCTGTTCGCTGCGCTTTTTTCATTTCGTACATCGCTTTATCTGACTCATCAAGCGCCTGTTTAAAGTTCTCTCGACTCGTTACTTCAATACCGTAAGAGAAGCCGATGTCCTCTCCATGTAATAGGTTCGTCACTTGGGTTACAAACTCGCCACCACGGCCAAGTTGTGCAGTCGCGACAAACTCATCACCGCCAACACGAAACACCATTTCATCTTCTAAGGCGGCTTGGTTGAGCGCTTGAGAGAAGCGAACGATCATTAGATCGCCAACTTTATGGCCTTTACGGTCATTGACTCGCTTTAACCCGTCCAAATCGAAATATATGAGTTCGAATTCTTTCAGCGTGATTGCGTCAAACTTCTTACGATTATACAAGCCTGTCAGCTCATCTTGCTTGCTTTGATCTTTCAATTTGGTTGTAAGTTCAGTAATACCGTAAGCAATAAGTAGGAAGGCTATTTGCAACAATCCATCTTCAAGAAAGGTGTCGAGTAACTCGTTTCGGTCGGCCCATTCATCGAGGTGTTTGAGCTCTGTGAACACATCATAAAGCAAGTTAAAAATAAGCAGTAAAGCACCATAGCGAAGGGCTTTATGAGGGCGAATAGCATGACGAGCAACGTAGTAGATGTACATTATAATCACGAGCGTGTTCGTTTCAAAAAACAGATCGTAATTGGAATCTATGTGAATAAAAGAACTCAGCCCAAGCATCAAGAATGACGCGAGAAGCATCAGTGTCACAACCAATAAAATAGGGTTTGCTGGCATATTAAATCGAACTCTATATTGTTTGGTGCAATCCTATATAAAGTGTAGATAAAAATAAAGCGGCTTACGCCGCTTTATTAACCTATCAGTAACAATCTAGTTGTTTACTTTAAGTTTTTGGAAGTACTCGTCATAAATGACGCTCGCTTCGCCAACTTCATCTTGCCAAACGCCGTTATCCATCACTGATTGCGGTGGGAAAACGTTCTTATCTTCAGCAAATTCTTTAGGAAGAAGAGGGTAAGCCGTTTTAACTGGCGTCGGGTAACCGATCTCTAGAGCAATTTTCGCTGCGTTTTCAGGGCGAAGAAGGAAGTCGATCATCTTATGTGCCGCTTCAGTGTTCTTAGCGCCTGCTGGAATCGCTAGGCTATCCATCCAGAAGATAGCACCTTTCTCTGGCCAGATGATGTCAATCGTTGCGCCTTCTTGACGTGCCATGTAAGCAGAGCCATTCCAAAGCATACCAAGAGACACTTCACCCGCTAGGTAAGGGTTCGCAGGGAAGTCTGAGTTAAATACCAATACGTTTGGCATTAGCTTACGAAGTTCTTCGTACGCTTCTTTGATTTCTTCAGGGTTCGTTGTGTTTGGAGAGTAACCCAGTTTAGACAGTGCGATATGGAAAACCTCACGAGAGTCATCCATCATCATCAGTTGACCTTCCCATTGTGTATCCCACAGATCGCCCCAGTTTTTAATTGAAGACTTGTCTAGCATATCTGAGTTGATACCAATACCCGTTGCGCCCCAGATGTATGGGATCGAGTAGTTGTTGTTTGGGTCAAATGGCTTATCTAAGTAATTTGGGTCCAAATCTGCAAAGTGGCTTAGCTTAGTTTTATCAAGCTCTTGAAGCATGCCTTCTTTACGCATCTTAGAAACGAAGTAAGTAGAAGGAACCACTAAGTCGTAACCCGTACCTTGAGTTTTTAACTTAGCGTACATGCTTTCGTTAGACTCATAAGTTGAGTAATAGACTTTAATGCCAGTTTCTTCTGTGAAGTCTTCTAGTACTTCATTTGGAATATATTCAGACCAGTTGTAAAAATACAGTTCTTGGTCAGCTGCGAAAGAGGGTGTAGAAAGTAAAGTAGCAGCACACAATGCGCCGGTATACAGTGTTTTTTTCATTACTGTTCCGTTCATTTGTTTGATTTGGAGCTGGGTATTGAACCCAAAGTAAATGGATTTCTAAAAATCGCGCTAAATTATAGCAGTGATATAACAAAATAGGCAGCCTAAGCTGCCTATTCGTTGATATTCTTATTTTTAACTTGTTGATTACCTAACTAGGCTTGTTAAGTAAACCAGTTACTTAATAAGCATCTGTTGACCAGAGCAATTAGATAACTAACTCGCTCGCTTACTGACCCGCTTTAAGCTTCATGAAGTAATCTTCGTACTTCACTGTCTTATCGCCAACCGCAGCTTGCCATTCAACACGGTCAAGATCTTCTTGCGACGGGAACAGAGCAGGGCTGTCTTTGAACTTCTCATTAGACGCTTTAACTGCCGTTAGGTAACCGGTGTCACGAGAGATTTGCTCTGCGATTTCTGGGCGAAGTAGGAAGTCAATCATCTTATGAGCCGCTTCTACGTTTACTGCGCCAGAACTGATAGCAAAGTTATCAACCCAACCGATGCCACCTTCTTTAGGGAAAACCAGTTTGATCGGCAGACCTTCATTTTGCGCTGCAGCAGCAGAACCGTTCCAAAGCATACCAAGGCCCACTTCACCAGACATGTATGGCGCGCCAGGGTTATCTGAGTTAAACACAAGAACGTTCGGCATCAACTTACGCAGTTCAGCGTAGGCTTCGTCGATTTCTTTTTCGTTAGTCGTGTTACCTGAGTAACCTAACTTACGCAGTGCGATGTGGAACACTTCACGCGTGTCATCCATCATCATCAGCTGACCTTCAAGCTCAGGGCTCCATAGGTCAGCCCAGCTTTGGAAATCTTCTGGATCGTACATGTCCGTGTTAACAGCTAGGCCCGTAATAGCAACAACATGTGGAATCGAGTAGTCGTTGTTCGGATCATATGGCTTATCTAGGTAGTTCGTATCTAGATTCGCAAAATTGTTTAGCTTGGTTTTGTCGATCTTTTGAAGCATGCCTTCGTCGCGCATTTTAGACACGAAGTAGGTTGAAGGAACCACAAGGTCGTAACCTTTATTGTGCGTTTTCAATTTTGCGTACAAAGTTTCATTCGATTCGTAAGTCGAGTAAATCACTTTGATGCCAGTTTCATCCGTGAACTGTTCTAAGATCTCACTGTTGATGTAAGGTCCCCAGTTCATGAATACCAATTCTTTGTTATCTTTTGCAAACGATGGTGCAGATAACATTGAAAGCGCACATGCACTACCAGCTAATAGAGTAGCCCATTTTTTCATTGACGTTAGCTCCAAACTAAACGTTGCCCGAAGGCACTAGATAGAAAAACAGAATGGCAATTTACCATTCTGTTTATGAATAACACTTTTGTTAAACTTGAATCTTATCAAGTCAGTCTCAGTAAAGAGTAGGAGACTTACTTGATTTTCTCTCTCGCTAACAACTGGGAAATAATCACCAGTACTAACGACACCACTAACATCACTGTTGCTAGGGCGTTGACCTCTGGAGATATACCGACTTTAACCATCGAGTAAATCTTCAGTGGTAATATTTCGTAGGTTGGCCCTGTAACAAAAGAGCTGATGATCACATCGTCCAAAGACAGAGTGAAGCTCAATAACCAACCCGCAGCAACCGCTGGCTTAGCAAGAGGCAGGATGATCTGTTTTAGAATCGTCCATTCACTTGCACCTAAGTCTTTTGCGGCTTCTAGCATCTTCACATCAAAGCCATTCAAGCGACTGTAAACCGTGACAACAACGAACGGCAGACAGAAAGTAATGTGCGCTGCAAGTAGGGTAAAGAACCCAAGTTGCACACCCATTACCAAGAATAGAGCAAGAAGCGAGATCGCCATTACGATATCTGGTGACATCATCACGATGAACAACATGCCATTGACGATGCCTTTACCTTTAAATTGGTAACGGAATAGGGCAACAGCAGTCAGGCTTCCGACAATCGTTGCGGCAGTTGCAGAGAACACCGCTACGTTGATCGAGTGCCACGCAGCCTGCATTAGGCTGTCGTTGTTAATCAGCGCGTCATACCACTTGGTGGTAAAGCCACCCCATTTCATACCGAATTTATTGGCATTAAATGAGTTTGCAATCAATACGATAATAGGTAGGTATAGAAAAGCGTATACCAGCGCCATAAAGCTGAACTTAACTGTGCGACCCATTAGTCTAGCTCCACTTTCTTATTCAATAACTTGCCTGCTCGGTAGTAGGCATAAAGCATCACGGCCATAGCGGTAGTCAGTGCAATACTGGTTGCTGCGCCAAACGGCCAATCACGAGCATTAAGCACTTGGCTTTTAATGACGTTACCGATCAATAGGTTCTTAGCACCGCCCAACAAGTCTGAAATGTAGAACATGCCAAGCGCAGGAAGCAATACAAGTAAGCAACCGCCGATAATGCCAGGCATCGTTAGCGGTAAAACAACCTTCAATAGCGTTTGAAGTTTGTTCGCACCTAAGTCTTTAGCCGCTTCTAAATAAGTATCGTCTAGCTTTTCAATCGCTGAGTACAACGGCAAAATCATGAAAGGTAATAGGATATACACTAAACCGATCATTACTGCCGTTTCTGAATACATGATACGAAGTGGCTTATCAATAATGTCTAACGCCAACAAACCTTTGTTCAACACACCTTGAGTACCCAGAACCACTTTTAATCCGTAAGTACGAATTAAAGAGTTTGTCCAGAATGGCACAATCACTAAAAACAACATGATTGGACGCCATTTCGCAGGCATTTTTGCCACGATGTAGGCAAATGGGTAACCAATAATTAAACAAAGTAGGGTTGCGACTATCGCCATATAGAAAGAGTGCATTAGCACTTTAAAATACAGCGGATCAGCCAAACGCAGGTAGTTGTCGAGAGTGAAGGTCATCTCGATCAAGTTCGCTTCGTCACGAGTTAGAAAGCTAGTGCCGATGATCATGATGTTTGGAATCATCACGAACAGCACTAACCAACCTGTGATTAAAGCAACAATCGCGTTTTGTAAATTAAACTTCTTGCTCATCTTCTAACACCACTTCCCAGCTCTCAACCCAAGTTACTGCAACTTTTTGGCCCAGTGAGTGATCAACATCAGGGTCATCTTCGTTGAAGAATTCGCTAACCATGACACGCATACCTGATTCAAGTTCTACGACTGAATCTAATGTCATGCCTTTGTAGGTTCGCTCGACAATGTGGCCGACAATACCGCTTCGGTCCGACTCTTTAATTTCTTCGATACGAAGATCTTCAGGGCGAAGTAGTACTTGCAGTTTTTGGCCCGGTGCTACGTCTTTATCATGATAGATAATTGACTCTTCACCTTCGATTGTCGCAACAATGCGCTTTTCATCTTGACGAGATTTCGCTGTCGCTTCGAATACGTTAATTTCACCAATGAAACGAGCAACAAATAAGTTCTTAGGCTCTTCGTAGATTTCTCTTGGTGTACCGTCTTGTTCAATCACGCCATCACGCATAACAATAATACGATCAGACATGGACAATGCTTCTTCTTGGTCATGCGTTACAAAAATGAACGTGATACCAAGTTGGCGTTGCAGTTGTTTTAGCTCAATTTGCATCTGTTTACGTAGTTTATAATCTAGAGCAGAGAGAGACTCATCCAACAAAAGAACTTTAGGCTTATTAACGACAGCACGAGCGATTGCGATACGTTGCTGTTGACCACCGGATAGCTGGTGTGGCTTTCGTTGTGCCATTTGTTCTAGGCGCACCATTTTTAAAGCATCCATGACACGAGGTTCAATCTCGGTGTTTGGCACTTTTTGCATGCGTAAACCAAATGCCACATTGTCGAAAACGGTCATATGTGGGAATAGAGCATAGCTTTGGAATACAGTGTTAACATGCCTTTGTTCAGCAGGAACTTGGGTTACATTCTGTTGAGCTAATAGTATTTCACCACTATCTGCCGTTTCAAACCCTGCAATCATCCTTAGTACCGTGGTTTTACCGCAACCGGACGGGCCTAATATCGTGAGAAACTCACCATGATTTACGTTTAGATCAAGATTGCCGATGACTTCCTTACCATCGAAACTTTTACTAATGCCAGTTAACTGTACGACTGGCTTTCCTACTGATTTTTTAGCGTTCAACGTCTGTTTTTCTCCACCTTGGTTCTATTTGAGACCTGTTGCTATACACCTTTAAGGCGCGCATCATAATCACCAAAAACGTGAATTCAAAGCATTTTTTACCATTCATAGATAAAAAAATTCGCAGGTAAAAGTAAACATCCTTTACCATACTGTTATTTATTGGGTTCACACCCTAACAAGTGTCTAATTATTAACCATTAAGACGCAAAAGCAAGCCTTGTTACAGATTCATATTTTAGTTTGCAGCCGACATATGGGTATAATGAAGGCAATTTTTTATCAATAAGTTAGGTGGCTTCGTTTAGTTGGCGCACCTAGGTATCAATATGAACAACGACATCGAAAAAGATTTTAATTTGGGCGGTAGTATCGACCGTGCACTTTCCGGCGATTATGAGCTCAAAGCAACGGCTGTATTCCAAGAAGCTTGGAAACATACGATAAGTCACTTTCTTTCGTTTTCCCCTGCGATTGTTGCGCTGATGTTCGTGCAATTGGCTATCTTTTATATCGCACTAAAACTGCAGCTTGGTGACCCCGCGATTATCTTAGACGCGGTTATCGACCCAGAGGCATTTACACCACAGGTCGTTGAATCCATTTTTATTGCTAACTTCAGCTACGAAGTAATCAGCGCGCCTATCTATGCTGGCATCTGTTTAATGGCAATGAGCCACGCCGCAGGCTTACAAACCAAAGTACGTCATATCGGAAAAGGTTTACAGTTCACGGTTCCAGTCATTCTCGTTACTTTGTTCAGCCTCATGCTTCAAGGCATTGCAGGTATGCTTTTGCCATTTTTGTCTATCTACTTCTCACTAGCATTCAGCAATTCAATTCTGCTGATTTGTGATAAGAAAGTACCGCCAATGCAATCGTTGCTGCTTTCTCTAAGAGCGGTAAATAAGAAAATCTTCGTCGTCGCATCTATCTACTTAATGGTTATGCTGATGTTCATTGTGGCAGCAATGATGTACGGCATTGGCTTGATATTCGTTCTTCCGTTTTTCTTTCATGTGAAAGGCATCATCTACCGTGAAATGTTTGGTATCAAACTGAAGGTTATTGCGTCAGATCGACCTAATAGTGATGACGACAACAGCAACGGCGACAGTAATAACGACGGCAACAACAGTAACGATGGTAACAAAAACAAAAACCCTCAGGTGTTCGATGCGTAATAATGTCAAAGGCAGCGCAAGTAAATCACTTGCGCTAAAGGTAACTGCACTAGCGATTGTGGGGTCTATCTCACTGGTTGGTCCATACATTTACCAAGAAGAAGAGCGCCGACGTTCGGCAGACCAAAGTTCAAATACATCAAGTGAGTTTGGTGATTTGACCGTGGCTTCAGATCGACCAAATTTTACTGCTATCGAAGATGTGAACGTGAAAAAAGACACATTCTTTTCATTCCTTCGCCCAAGCATCAATATTGAAAACAAACGTATCACCAAAGAGCGCGCGTTTTTAACTAAGCTATCTGAATCTGGTTTGAGCAATATTGACTCTGAAGACGCGTCTTATGCGAAAAGGCTAGGGAAGTTGTACAGCTTACCAGTACCTAGTGAAGGTTTAGATCAGGCATGGCTGACAGAGATGCTGAGCCGTGTCAACGTACTGCCAGAGGCGCTGGTACTGACACAGGCTGCTAATGAATCGGCTTGGGGGACATCGCGTTTCGCCACCAAAGCCAACAACTATTTCGGACACTGGTGTTACACCAAAGGTTGTGGACTTGTTCCGCTACAACGTAACGAAGGTAGCTCGCATGAAGTAGCAACATTCTCTTCAAGCCAAGAATCGGTGCATCGTTACTTCATGAACCTTAACCGCAACCGTGCTTACTCTGATTTAAGAGCCATTCGCGCAAAACTTGCTGCACAAGGTGACGACCTTTTAACAACCGAAACAGCGACAGAGCTCACTAACGGCTTGTTAAAATATTCTGAGCGAGGTTCAGACTATGTGACTGATTTACAAGCTATGATCCGTCACAACAAGGTATACTGGAAAAAGTAACTCATTTTGATACCAACTTGGTTGCCTTCGAAAGTCGGCTTACACCAATTAACATCACAAAAAGAGCAGCTCATTGGCTGCTCTTTCTATTTATAAACGCTCAACTTCGACAAGATTATAATAATGAAAAAGACAGTACTCGCTCTATTAGCCACTTTAAGCCTTGGCGTTTCTCTTCCTGCTTCGGCGCAAGAATACATGTTCACGTATTCTAAACTCTATACTCAGCTGAAAAACAACACCAAAGAAGGGCACGATGATGTTAAAGTTGCGGTCTTCTTTGTTGACCAACAAGCACAGAAAACCTGTCACATCAGCAAAGCTTGGATGGAGAAAGAAGAGCATTACGAAGAGTTAAAAGTGTCTCCTGCGAATGAGCTGCTTCTACCGGTAGATAAAAACCTACGCTCAGCAAACCCTCTTATCTTTGTACAAACCCAAGAACAAGAATGTGCGTATTCGCTCGTCGTAATGACTCAGAAGCCTTTGGCTGGAACGGTTGAGGTTGCACAGTTAGAAAACCTTTTACCACAGATGCAAGCGATGCTAGAAGACGTCAGCGGCATGTTCTCTAGTTGGTTCACTCCTGATATTCAAGGTTTGACGCTAGAATTTGATAGTAAACTTGAAGGCAATATTGCTCTGTCTAATGGTAAGCAAATCCCAATCAGAGAAGGGCGTGCGAAATTCACGCTGGACGAACTGAATGGAAGTGACAGCATCACGTTACCAGAAACCACAGTTCGCGTTTTGCCTTACATACCAGCGCAATAATAGCGACCAGCCAGAAGCTGTTTGCTCAGCTTAAGATCTTGACGAAACAGCCTGTTCTTCTTTGAACAGGCTGTTTTCGTTTAAAGTCTTAAACTTAAACCTAAACCTTTAAATCTTGCCAAATCACATATCTCGACGGCCTTTCATCTTTGATTCTTACCTCTCATTGCGACATGTTTTTCTCACCGCTAGAGGACAGATCGTATGATAAGGCGGAATCTTTCTCCTGCTTGGCTTGTTTATCCTGTCGTTGCTGTTCCAACCTGAAATAAAAATCCGTATAATCCACGCCCTAAAACAGTCCCACTAGCAATCTACAGTCGGTAATACGACGGTGTGAGAGTCGCAATGAACCAAAACGAAAATAAAAAAGATACACTTGAATTCAACAAGCTTCAGAAACTTCTAAGAAGAAATGTTGGGAATGCCATCGTCGACTACAACATGATCGAAGAGAATGACGTAGTAATGGCGTGCATTAGTGGCGGTAAAGATTCATTTGCGATGCTAGACATTTTGCTACGTTTGCGTGAAGCAGCACCCATCAAATTTGATGTTGTTGCCGTAAACCTAGACCAAAAACAACCGGGGTTCCCTGAGCATATTCTTCCTGAGTACTTTGAAACTCTGAACATTCCTTACTACATCGTAGATAAAGATACGTACTCAGTGGTAAAAGAAAAAGTGCCAGAAGGTAAGACAACGTGTGGCCTTTGTTCACGTCTGCGTCGTGGTACGTTGTACTCGTTTGCAGAGAAGATTGGCGCAACTAAGATTGCTCTAGGTCACCACCTAGACGACATTGTTGAGACTATGTTCCTGAACATGTTCCACGGTGCTCGCCTTAAGGCTATGCCACCTAAGCTTCGCTCTGACGATGGTCGTAACGTTGTAATCCGTCCTCTGACTTACTGTCGCGAAACGGACCTAATCAAATACGCAGAGCATAAAGAGTTTCCGATCATTCCATGTAACCTGTGTGGTTCTCAAGAAAATCTGCAACGTCAAAACATCAAAGCGATGCTAATTGATTGGGATAAACAGACTCCAGGCCGTGTTGAGAAGGTCTTCAAGTCAATTCAGAACGTGAGCCCAAGCCAATTGGCTGACCGTGAGTTGTTTGATTTCATTAACCTTCCACTGGATCGTAGCGAAGATCGCAAAGCATACGAATTCGAAGAAGCTGAAATCTCGTCTTCAAACATTGATGAGTCAATGTTCATCGACGTAACTAACGTATAACGCGATATAAACGATTCTGTTGTTGGAATCGCGTAAGCTTTAGATAAACAAAAACGCCTCAAGAGCATTGCTTGAGGCGTTTTTTATAATTAAAAATCAGCTATTTAGACAGATTCGGATCAAGCGGGCTAACGTAACCTGACGGTTTAAGAGCCAGTACATCGCAGTTAATCTTATCGATGACATGTTCCGCAGTATTGCCGATAAACACGGCAGACAAGCCAGTACGACCTGTTGTACCAAGGATAACCATAGCCGCATTGTGTTCAGACGCTACACGAGGAATAACATCTTCAGGCAAGCCTTGCTCAACCACGGTTTGCTCTTCACACATACCGTGTTTCTGGCGCAGTGCTTTCATCGCGGTTAAGTGATGGCCACGAACCGCATCAGTATAAGAGGTTGGGTCAAACTCTGGCAATTCGATTGTGATATTCGCAGGTGTCACCGGGTAGGCGTTCACCAAGAACGGTTCAGCATCCAAACGACCAGTGATCTCAAGTAATCTGTCGACCATCGTATCATTGAGCTCTAAGTGAGCTTCTGTTTCAGAGCCAACATGAACGGAAGCGTAGATCTTCGCGTGTTCTGGCCAGAAATCATTTTTAACCAGCAGCACTGGGCTAGGGCACTTTCTCAATAGGTGCCAGTCGGTTGGAGTAAATATGACCGATTCTAAGGTATCGTGTTTACGCGTGCCTTTGATCAAAATGTCATGCTCACCACTGTAAACCTCAGCAATGATCGCTTCATACGGGCGATTATGCCAAACCACTTGTACGTTAAACTCAATAGAATCATCAAGGTAAGGAGCAGCAACCTTATTCATCCAAATTTCACGCTGATGAATTACGCCTTTGCGCATTGCGTCTCTCTCATCGACAGAGAGCATAGATGTCATTTCATACGAGAAGTCGTAGATCGACAAAAAGAAAGTGATGTGGCTTGTTGAGGTGCTTTTCTTGGCAAGTTGGATAGCACGAACTAGAGCAGGTTGCTCATCGTGATTAATGTCTGCGACAACTAAAATTTTGTTATAGATACTCATAACTAAGCCTACTTTTCAGACCGAACATATAAATAATGTAGCGTAGTTATGGAGAGAATAAGAGAAATATAAGAGGTTTTAAGAGAGAAACATGATGTAGCTCATTATTGAACTACATCATTGATATCTAGACTATTCTTTTGAAACGCCAGCAAGTTCCATCAACGCATCGTGATCTTCGATAGTGATGTATTTGCCTTTAACGCTCAAGATGTCCGCTTTTTGGAAACGACCTAACAGACGGCTGATTGTTTCAACAGTCAAACCAAGGTAGTTACCAATATCGCCACGAGTCATCGTTAAGCGGAACTCACGAGGGCTGAAGCCACGCTGAGAGAAGCGAGTTGAAAGGTTGTAAAGGAATGCCGCAAGGCGCTCTTCCGCGTTCTTTTTAGAAAGAAGCAGAATCATTTCCTGGTCACCTTTAATCTCATTACTCATCAAACGCATAATCTGCTGACGCAATTTAGGCATTTTCCCTGATAAGTCATCGAGAATCTCATATGGAATTTCACATACCATAGAAGTTTCCAAAGCTTGAGCGAAACTAGGGTGTTCGTCACCCGTGATCGCGTCAAAGCCAACAAGATCGCCCGCTAAGTGGAATGCAGTAATCTGCTCATCACCTTGCTCGGTAATCGTATAGCTTTTAATCGTTCCAGAGCGAATAGCATAAAGAGACTTAAGTTCGTCTCCCGCTTTAAATAGCTCTTGGCCTTTTTGAATAGGTTTCTTTCTTTCAATGATCTGATCAAGTTGATCTAGCTCAGATTCATTCAAAGTAAATGGGATACAGAGTTGGCTAATACTACAATCTTGGCAGTGGATCGCACAGCCACCAGACTGAACTCGTTTCGTCACAGGCTTTTCAGAAATCATAACAATCTTTCACTATTTGATATACGTCAATATTTTAGCATTCCTTAATCCTAAAGGGTAGTAAAAAAACCGGATTAAAGACACCACTATACGGTATAAATAATGAGCTGTAGTGCCATATAACCGGTATAGAAGCCGTAAATGAGGATTAAAATTGCGCCAAACTGGCGAAATAAGTCAGCTTGTTGCAGTTTTTTGAGGAAATTGGCACCCATTCCAACCGTGAGCATCGCTGGAAGAGTACCTAAACCGAAAGCAAGCATGATACCCGCTCCGTTATACCAACTTCCTGACACTGCCGCCCACGTTAGCATTGAGTAAACAAGACCACATGGAAGCCAACCCCAGATAAAACCAAAAGGTAAAGCATGGCTAGGGTGCTTCAATGGTAGAAATGATTTGCCTAAAGGAGAGATATAACGCCATAGCTTCTGTCCAACTTTTTCAAAGAACAACAAGCCAAACCACCATTTACCGATATACAAACCTAAGACGATCATAAAACCAGCAGCAAACAAACGCAGCCAGCCCAGCAGAGCATTAAAATCGCTCAGCTGACCTATCGAAGAGATTGCACCACCAATAACACCGCCAATCACAGCATAGCTTAGCAAGCGCCCTAAGTTATAAAGCAGGGGAATGACAGGGGAAGGTTTACTGTTGCCAATCGAAAGAAGCGACGCAATACCACCACACATTCCCATGCAATGGCCTGCGCCGATCAATCCAACAACAAAAGCGCCAATCCAATCAGGCGTCATCGTTCTTTTTGTCTAAGTTAGTTTGGCTTTCTACGTTAGCTTTCTCATTCTTGACAGGTTTACTATCAGAATGATGATGAACATTAGTATCTTCATCAAACAGAATGTTATGGCCTTGGCGTTCAAGGTCTTCAAACTGCTCGCTCTTCACTGCCCATAGAAAGATTCCAACCGCGATACATACAAGTACGATCGCAATTGGAATGAGTATGTATAAACTTTCCATTATTTACCTTGCTCTTTTAAAAGCCTTAACGAATTAGATACTACAATAATAGAGCTAGCAGACATGCCAACAACAGCAATGTATGGAGCAACCAAACCTGCGACAGCCAATGGAAGAATAAGTAAGTTATATCCTAGTGACCAAGCTAGGTTTTCACGGATTATCCTACGCGTTTTTAGCGCCAAAGTACGGGACTTAAGTAATCTATCGAGCTTATCACCCAATAGCACCATATCCGCAGAGGCTTTCGCCACATCAGTACCGCCGCCCATAGCAACAGACAGGTGAGCACCGGCAAGAATAGGGGCGTCATTGATACCGTCACCAACCATCATGGTGATGTCACTTGCGTCTCTAGAGTTTAAATAAGCCAGCTTGTCTTCCGGCTTCGCGTTAGCAACAATGTCAGTAATACCAATCTCTGCTGCAACAGGCTTCGCATTAATCAAAGAGTCGCCAGTCAGCAGCGTGGTTTTGATTCCTGCTTCTTTGAATTGCTTAATGAACTCGATACTTTCTTTACGAATCGGATCTTCATAAGTGAATGTTGCAATATGACGACCAGACATCGACAAGTAAATACCGTTACTTTCAGATGGCTGAGCTTCACCTAGAATGAACTCGCTGCTACCAATTGCCACTTCTCGCCCATTCAACTCGCCAGTAATGCCCGAGCCAATCACGTTGTTTACCGACTCCACTTCGATATCATCAGAAATATAAGTTTTGAACGCTTTAGCGATAGGGTGGTTAGCGTGTTGCTCTAGGCTTGCTGCAACTTGCAAACAAGTGTCTTTATCAAGGTCAGCAAACGTCTCAACTTTACTGATACGAATATCACCTTCAGTCAGAGTGCCCGTTTTATCGATGATTAAGTGGTTTACCTTGCATAAGGTTTCAAATACGTGACCTTTGCGCAGCAAGATACCGAAGTTACCCATGCGAGAAGTTGAACACGTAATCGCGGTCGGCGTCGCAAGAGACAGAGCGCAAGGGCAGGTCGCCACTAATACTGAAAGCATGATCCAGAAAGCGTCCTCTGGTCGTGTTTGATGCCAGTAGAACCAAGTCCCGAATGAAATGATTAAGATAACCGCGACAAAGTATCGAGCCACCACATCGGCGATTTCAGCAATTCGGGGTTTAGACAATTGAGCTTCATCTTGAAGACGAACGATATTAGAAATAACCGAATCCGCTTTAGAGGTCATCACTTCCAATTCAAACGATTCATCACCATTCAATGTGCCAGCAAAGACCGTATCACCTTCATTCTTGACCACATGGATAGATTCGCCAGTCAGCATGGATTCATCGATATGAATTCTGCCAGACAATACTTTGCCATCTGCGGGAATATGTTCACCCGGTAAAACGCGAATCTGGTCGCCAACTTTTAAGGTTTTTACCGGTACTTGCTCACCGTCTAGCGTTGTCGCCATCGCAGGAACGAGCTTAAGCAAGTTACCGCTAGCTGCTGCAGCTTTACGACGCGCGCGCATCTCAAGGAAACGACCAAGCAACAAGAAGAAGGTGAACATCGAGATAGATTCAAAGAACACTTCACCTTGCTCTGTCACTGTTGCCACTAAACTCGCAACGTAAGCAAATAGCAGAGCGATCGAAACGGGTACATCCATACCCAATGTTCGGCCTTTAATACTGCGCCACGCATTAATATAGAAAGGTAACGCAGAGTATAGGAGAACAGGTGTCGCGAAGATCAAACTTACCCAACGGAAGTAACTTTTGAATTCAGGTTCAAGGCTGCCAAACACTTCGAGGTAGAGCGCTACAGCTAACATCATGACTTGCATGGTCGCTAAACCAGCAATACCAAGACGATAGAGATAATTCTTCATCGAACGATGATAGGCGGCTTCTTGTTGATCAGCCTCGAATGGTGCTGCTTTGTAGCCTAGGGTATGGATTGCAGACAACAGCTCGCTCAGTTTAGCCTGAGTGTTGTCCCAGCTGAGCAGGGCGCGGTTAGTCGTGGTATTAACACGAATGCTAACAACCCCTAACTTTGAAGAGACTTGCTTTTCAATAAGCCATGCACAAGCAGCACAAGAGACACTTTCGAGTGACAATGTCACTTCAGATGTATTTTCAGAGTTACGGACGAACTCCAATTGAACATCTTCGTTGTCGTAATGACTGAGTGCCAGAAGTTGCTCTGGTATTAGATCCGCTTTTTCAGCCGGAGCGGTACGATATTGGTAATAAGAGACCAAACCGCTATCAACGATTGTCTGGGCTACGGTTTCGCAACCTGGACAACACATCGGTCGAACCGATCCTAAGATTTCTACTTTAAAATCCGTTTCCGCTGGTACATCTTCACCGCAGTGATAACAGGATTCACACATAAGCTTTAGTTCGTTAGTTGAGTAGGAGTATCAATTGGAAAGTTCATGCGACCTTGCACTAACCATTCAGAATCATGCGGAGAAAGCTCGATAAACCATGGACCTTGCATTTCATGGTCCAGAGTCAACGTGTAGTTGCCGCTCGCATCAGCGGTCAGTAGCTGAGTAAAATCACGGTCAGGGAGCGTTCGGTGCACGAACATTGCGCTAATAGCAGGGAAGTGGTCTAGCTTGCCTTTGTCTAGGGTAATGATAACTGAGTTACCTTTCTCGCTAACTGAAGCTGATAGGCCAAGCTCTTTGGCAACGTTTACTTTTGAAATGTCGACATTAATACCTTTACCTTTTTTATAGTAATCTTCAGTGACAACGTTAACTGAATGGTTGGTAAGTATCGCGACTCGAACCAATGTTAGCATAGAAACGCCAACGGTTAGGAAGATCAAAAACCACGGCCAAAACTGCTTATACCAAGGTTGTACCATATTATTATTCTCAATATATCTAATGAAATAAAACTAATTTTTACAAACACTTAAGGTTATAACTGTAAAAGAAAGACAGCCCCTTAAGAAGGGGCTGTTATTATTATGTTACTCTTTATCTGAGTTGCTGAGGCTCCAGACGTAGGCAGCGACGAGCTGTACCTTATCCTCACCGAGGATATCCTTCCAAGCCGGCATTACACCAGAACGACCGTTCATTACTGTTTCAGTTACATCAGCACGAGAATCGCCAAACAACCAATCGCGGTCTGTTAGGTCAGGAGCACCAACAGCAGGGTTACCCTTACCATCTGTACCATGACACGCAGCACACACTACGAAACGTGCTTTACCAGCTTCTGCTTCACGTACGTTCACGCTACGACCAGAAAGGCTAAGAGTGTAGCTAACCACTTCTTTAACGCCTTCTTCGCCAAGTGCGTCTTTCCACGCTGGCATTTGACCGACACGACCATGCATGATGGTAGTAACGATCGCTTGTGGTTCACCGCCATATAGCCATGCATCGTCAGTCAAGTTAGGGAAGCCCTTTTGACCACGAGCATCAGAACCATGACACTGAGAACAGTTTTGCAGGAACAAGCGTTGACCAACTTTGATTGCGTCAGCATCTGATGCAATGTCAGGAACAGAACGAAGACCGTTCTCATCATGAGCTAGCTTCTTAAATGCTTCGCCAAAGTAAGTGTTCGCGTCATCAAGCTCTTTTGCGTACTCATCTAACTGTTTGTTAGCTTGAGCTGCAGCGATTGCAGAGCGAGACTCTTCTACGCTACGAACTGTTTGGTTTGAACTCGTCCAACCTAGTAGACCTTTAAAGTTGCCAAGGCCCGGGTATAGAGCAAGATAAACAGCTGCAAACACAATTGTGCTAACGAAAAGGTATGTCCACCATTTAGGTAGTGGGTTATTAAGCTCACGAATACCATCGTATTCATGGCCCATGTCATGACCTTCTTCTACACCTGTTTTATCGTTGGAACACCAACGAAGTAAGGCTGCACAGCCAATCAGCGTACCGATTGTGATGACTGTTACCCAAATACTCCAGAATGTACTCATTACTTCGTCACTCCTTGATTTTTATCTTTCGCAGGTGCTTCATCAGCGAACACTAGGTTTGCATCTTCGTCGAAGCGCGACTTACGATTTTTACCGAAAGCCCACCAAACGATGCCGATGAAACAAGCAAAAACAGTAACAGTCCAAACACTTTGAAATGTAATAATGTCCATAATTATTCCTTATTTCATTGCGTGGCCAAGCGATTGAAGGTAAGCGATGATTGCATCCATCTCTGTTTTTCCTTCAACATCTTGTTTAGCGTTAGCAATTTGTTCGTCTGTGTAAGGAACACCAAATTGATTACGGAAGATTTCAAGCTTCTGCTTAGTCAATTTGCCATCAAGTACATTCTCAGCAAGCCATGGGAAACCAGGCATGTTTGATTCAGGAACAAGTTCGCGAGGGTCGAGAAGGTGAACACGGTGCCACTCATCAGAGTAACGATCACCAACACGCGCTAGATCTGGGCCAGTACGCTTAGAACCCCATAGGAATGGATGTTCCCAAACACTTTCGCCAGCTACAGAGTAGTGACCGTAACGTTCAGTTTCAGAGCGGAAAGGACGAATCATTTGGCTGTGACATACGTTACAACCTTCACGAATGTAAATATCACGACCTTCCATTTCCAGAGCAGAGTAAACACGTAGGTTTTCTACAGGTTCAGTCGTTTGCTTTTGGAAAATAAGCGGGGTGATTTCGACTAAAGCACCAAAGCTGATTGCGATAACAATTAAGATCGCGAGTAGACCAACGTTTTTCTCGACCAACTCATGGCGATTATTTGAATTTGAGCTCATTCTAAATCTCCTTAAGCCGGTTGAGGGATAGCTTTAAGGCTATCTTTAGGTGCAGAAACAGTTTTGTACGTGTTGTATGCCAGTAAGAACATACCAGATAGGAAGATAAGACCACCTAAGAAACGTACAAAGTAGAACGGGTAAGAAGCTTCTACAGACTCTACGAAGCTGTAAGTCAATGTACCGTCAGAGTTAACTGCACGCCACATCAGACCTTGCATCACACCAGAAATCCACATTGCAACAATGTAGAAAACCGTACCAATCGTTGCTAACCAGAAGTGAACATTGATTAGGGATACAGAGTACATACGCTCTTGACCAAATAGTTTTGGAACTAGGTGGTAAACCGAACCGATAGAAACCATAGCAACCCAACCTAACGCACCAGAGTGAACGTGACCGATAGTCCAGTCCGTGTAGTGAGATAGTGCGTTAACCGTTTTAATTGCCATCATAGGGCCTTCGAAAGTCGACATGCCGTAGAATGATAGAGAAACGATTAGGAAACGTAGAATTGGGTCGTAACGTAGCTTATGCCACGCACCAGATAGAGTCATAATACCGTTGATCATGCCACCCCAAGATGGAGCAAACAGAACCAAAGACATAACCATACCTAGAGACTGAGTCCAGTCTGGAAGTGCAGTGTAGTGTAGGTGGTGAGGACCAGCCCAGATATACAGTGACACAAGAGCCCAGAAGTGAACAATCGACAAACGGTAAGAGTAAACAGGGCGACCAGCTTGTTTAGGAACGAAGTAATACATCATACCTAGGAAACCAGCTGTCAATAGGAAGCCTACCGCATTGTGTCCGTACCACCATTGCACCATTGCATCGATCGCTCCGGAATAAATCGAGTACGATTTAAACGCAGATACAGGAACAGCTAGGCTGTTAACGATGTGCAACACGGCAACCGTGATGATGAAGGCTCCGAAGAACCAGTTAGCTACATAAATGTGCGATGTCTTACGCTTAATCATAGTTCCGAAGAACACGACCGCATAAGCTACCCACACAAGAGTAATAGCAATATCGATTGGCCATTCAAGTTCTGCGTATTCTTTACCAGAGGTTAGACCTAACGGTAAAGTAATTGCAGCGGACAGGATAATCGCTTGCCAACCCCAAAAGGTAAAGGCTACGAGAGGGCCACCAAAGAGACGCGTCTGACAGGTACGTTGTACAACATAATATGATGTTGCAAACAGCGCACTTGTACCGAACGCAAAAATAACCGCATTAGTATGCAGGGGACGTAAACGACTGTACGTCAGCCACGGCGTATCAAAGTTTAGCTGTGGCCAAACTAATTGAGCGGCAATCAAAACACCAACGCCCATACCGACAATACCCCACAAAATTGTAACGAGGGTAAATTGACGGACGACCGTATAGTTGTAGTTTTGTTCAAGCTGCTTTTCTTGGCTCATTTGCATGCTTCCAATTTCTTATTTACTACACTTTACTTCCAACACGACTCACGTCGTAATGCCACCCAAATTAGAAAAGGAAATTCAGCCTATTCAGGGCTTTATTTCCACTTGCTGATTTTAAAAAAAAGTGGCATTTTCAACGCGACACTATACTTGAATTAACAAATCAATGACAGAGTAGTAACCTTACGCTTGGTCTGGAATTGGATTTTTATTTAAAAACTTTGAACTTTGTAACAAGGAGTAAAGATTATAATGGCGGCACAAAAGCTAACAAAAGGCAGGCTTGTTCAAATTATCGTCATGTTGGTTATTTTAATAGCGGCATTTACTTGGAGAACAGTAACATACGATAATCACGAAACAGTAAGCTGTATAATTTCAAAACCGTGTGAATTTGGTATTGATAATCATAATGTTTTAATTTCGGGCGATAGATCAGGGTATTCAATCGAAACATCTAAAACTGGCAAATTTATCATTAGCTACAATGAGAGTGGAATTCTAGAAGAAAAAGGGCCATCGAATTGGCTGTTACAAACTAATGATAAGACCTCCTCAATAACAGTTACATTTCCACAACAGATAAGCACGTTTTCCGTAAACCTTTCTAAAGAGTAATAGAGGGTAAACTGAGTCACGCCTCGGTTCTTTTGATAGAAATATGTACCAAATCAGTGAAACACCATGCATTAAAGTGTTATAAAGAGGACATTAATAAAGTTTCCCGGAATCTATGAAATTTCTATCAAAAGTCTCTTATTCCCTAGACGATAAAATCGCAGTAGATGAGTTGCTCAATGGGGTAGAAAACCCTGAAGATATTGCCTGTCTTATTTGCTACTGCACAGAAGAGTACTCAACACTCGCTGTGCAGAGATATTTCGTAGATGCTCTCCCTAACACCCCAATACATGGCTGCACCACTTGTCACGGCATTATGACCGAAACTGGGTTCCACTCTGGCCCAGTGATAGGCGTACTCATCATCTATGACTCTGGGATCAACGCCTATGGTACGGGTATCGAGCACTTTAGCGACTCCATAAACCAAAGCACCTTCAGCGCCATCGATAAAGCACTTAAGAACGCCAACCGAGAAGGTGAAATCCCTGATCTTATCTTACTGCATTCCACTCCTGGCAATGAAGAGAAGGTCATGGCGGCTATCGATAAGAAGTTTGGTACTGAGGTACCTGTTATTGGTGGCAGCGCGGCGGACAATCAGGTTTCTGGAAACTGGAGTATATTTACCGAAGAGTCACTCTCTATCAATGGCGTATCTTTAACTGTGGTATTTGCTTCTCAGTCCATCTATTCGTCTTTTAGTGCAGGCCATACGCCCACTCGCTATTCTGGGACCGTGACTAAAGTAAGAAACCGAATATTGTTGGAGATTGACCATAGACCAGCCGTCACCGTTTATAACGAATGGACCAATTTCCATCTAGGTGGTAGTGATGATGGCTATATATTCGAAAAGTCGTCCGTGTATCCGCTAGGGCGAAAAGTTGGCTCTTCATACGACTACCCATATTTCAAATTGTCCCACTCAATCAGAGAAACAGAGTGCAATGGAATCGAGCTATTCACAGACATCAATGAAGGCGACACCATTTATTTGATGCAGGGATCTAAACAGCAATTGATAAGCCGTGCCGCTAATATTATTCACTCTTCTTACTACAACGACATGGATTTAGAAGAGAAACTAGGTGCGATCAATATCTTCTGCGCAGGTCCAATGTTGAACCTTAAGCAAGATATGGACGAAGTATGCGATCAAATAAATCAAGCACTTAACGGACTCCCATACATATGCCCATTCACCTTTGGTGAACAAGGAAGGTTATCTGGCGGTGAGAGTGCGCACGGAAATTTAATGGTATCGTCTGCAACGTTTTATAGGTTGAAAAAATAATGGGCTCTGAAGGTCAAGAAGCGCTGCAAGAAGCACGTATTGAACTGCAAAAACTAAAAGCCCGTGAGCGAAAACTGGCTGAAGAGAACAGGGTGATCTTATCAACCATCTCTGCGATCAGTAAGGCAAGTAACATATCTGAGATATTTTATAGTCTTGAATTTGTGCTCAAAAAATACATTAAGTTTGATGACTTTATCGTAATATCTAGGGTAGGGAACGAAGGTAATTTCAAAACCCTTCTAACCAATAACAAAGTCTTCGAACAAATGAATTGGAGTGATTGTGGTAAGCTATCTCGAGTGATCAATGGAGAATGCGCCATCCTTTTTGAACCCAAGTCTCTGGGTGAATTCAATTCCTTACATCCCATTATCCTCGATCAAATCAACTCTGTTCTAATTACTGGTATCGATAGCGGACTAACACAATCCGTAATCATCTTTATCCACTCCAATACCAAGCACTTTAGTGTTGAAACAAAAGCAACCCTAAACCGCTTTAGACCACTAATTGAGCGTGCTGTTTTCGATATTGAAAACAAAGAAAAGCTTGAAGCAACCGTTCGAGAGCGTACAGCAGAGCTTGTCACAGCAAGAAAAGACGCAGAAAGAGCCAACAAGGCCAAGTCTGAATTCCTCGCAATGATGAGTCATGAATTAAGAACACCGCTAAATGCCATCATTGGCTTGATAGACGCCCTAAAATCCACATCACTGAACGAAGAGCAACAGTCTATACTGCTTAATATGAGCACATCATCTGAGCTTTTATTGGCAATTATCAGTGACGTATTGGATTTTTCTAAGATTGAATCTGGATGTTTCTCACTAGCACCTCAATGGAGCAACGTAAGAGACACTGTAACTTTTGTATTATCTGAACAAAAGAAGACAGCAGACAATAAAGGTTTGGCGCTAACAATATCCAGCGATATCCCTGAAGGTGAACTTCATTACATCGACCCAAGTCGCTTGGCACAAATCCTATTTAATTTGATCGGTAACGCGATTAAGTTCACTGAGCGTGGGCATGTCCATGTTTCGATCAAATACCTGCAGAGCTCATTCTATATAACAGTAGAAGACACCGGGATTGGCATTAGCTCACAACAACTTTCGTCGCTATTCAGCCCATTCGTGCAAGCTGATAGTACAATCACACGCAGATTTGGTGGCACCGGTTTAGGCCTTGCGATAACCAAGCGACTGGTAGAACTGATGCGAGGACGCATATCTGTAGAGAGTGAACCCGGAAAAGGTTCTAAATTCGAAGTGCAGTTACCAGTACTTACCAGAGTCACGAACAATCTAGCTCACAGTGAAGAGGACAAATCTTCAAGAGAACTCAGAAGTCGCTATTCAGTTTTAGTTGTCGAAGACAATCCTACAAATCAAATGGTGATTAAATTGATTCTAACGCGACAAGGCCACGAAGTTTTTATCGCAAGTAACGGTGAAGAAGCAATTGGATTTGTTGAAAGAGGAAACGACTCGATAGATATTATCTTGATGGATGTGTCGATGCCAGTAATGGATGGCCTAACGACAACTAAATACATGAGAGACGCGAACATCAAAACGCCAATCGTCGCGCTAACAGCACACACATCACTAGAAGATAAATATTCGTGCTTAGATGTAGGCATGAATGATTTCGTCACCAAACCAGTAAGAACCAAAGAGATCACAGAGGCTATCGATCGATTAATGCTTGAAATCTAATAAACGTATTCTTAATCGAAGATTAGGATATATGTTTATTAGGTATTTTATGGTAAATAGCCTCACTGTTAAATAGAACGCCAATTTGGTAGATAAACAAGAGGCAGGGCATCACACAAAGATACCTGCCTTATAAACACCAAACTCAATTTAACATAATATACATAATACGCAGTTGGCTTGTTAGAGCAATTTAGTAATGTCCGGTTTGAGCCATTTTAAAATGTCCTCCTAAGCTTACCTATATTGGTCTGCTTAGGAGTTATCCGGATGCTTATTACTATGAGTGAAAAAGATATTCATCGATTCAAGGTGCTTACTGACGTACGTGAAAAACGACTACGCCAAGTTGACGCTGCTATCATTTTGAATCTGTCTGCGCGTCATATCCGACGTTTGGTAAACAAACTGGTCTCTCTTGGCGCTCAAAGTCTTACACACGCAGCGCGTGGACGCCCAAGTAATCGACGCTACTCAGAACATTTCAGAATTGAAATACTGAAACTTATCCGTGAGCATTACTCTGACTTCTCACCAACGTTCGCTCTGGAAAAACTGACTGAACGACACAATCTATCCGTCTCTAAAGAAACACTCCGTCAATGGATGATCGCCGACGGACTGTGGCTTCCACATTCACAACGCAAACCTCGAGTCTATCAGCCTCGTTACCGTCGTGATCGCTTGGGCGAACTTATCCAAATTGACGGCTCCCATCATGACTGGTTCGAAGGCCGCAGCGACAAATGTTGCCTATTGGTGTTCATTGATGATGCGACTGGCCGTTTGATGAACCTAAGATTCAGCGAGACAGAATCCGCATTTGACTACATGTTGACCACGCGTGAATACCTCAATGAGCACGGTAAACCCATCGCATTTTACAGTGACAAGCACTCAATTTTTCGAGTGAATCAGGAGAAACACAAACAAGTTGGCCAAACTCAATACGGGCGCGTGCTGAAAGAACTGGCCATAGAACTCATCTGTGCCAACAGCTCCCAAGCCAAAGGCCGCGTTGAGAGAGCCAACCTCACGCTGCAAGACCGGCTGGTTAAAGAGATGCGCTTACAAGGTATCGACACCATCGAACAAGCCAACGCCTGGCTTCCCTACTTCACCGCCGATTTTAACCATCGCTTTGCTAAGCCCGCTCAATACCCAAAAGACATGCATCGTCCGGTTCGAGAGTCCAAGCAAGAACTCGACGATATTTTCAGTTAGCAAGAAACCCGCAAGCTCTCAAAGTCACTTACATTTCAATACGATAAAGTGATTTATCTCATTGAACCTACTGAAGAAAACAGCCGACTAGCGCACGAACATGTCAAGATACTCGACTACCCAAACGGTGAAATCGCCATCCAATACGGGCATCGAAGACTCGAATTCAAAACCTTCGACAAACTCGAGCACGTTCAACAAACCCAAATCGTCGACAACAAACGCCTCGGCCAAGTTTTAAAATTTGCTCAGCAACAACAAGAAGAATTCGAACAACAACAGCAACGAACCCGCAGTAAGAAAGCGCCCAAGCGGCGTGCACAACAAAGAGCCCTTCAAACTGCCCCTCGAACCATCAACCCAGTGCTCACCGAACCATTCAAAGCTTCCAGTCGAAAGACCTAACAAGGGGACATTTCTATTTGGGGCAAATGAGGACATTTTAAAATGGGATTGACATGGCTTGTAGGCCCCAGGTAGTAATGTCACTTTTGAGCTAGATTAAAATGTCACCTTAGTGCTGGTTGCTGACTACATTTCATGTACCAGCTTCGGTTACTAAGGACTACTGAGATGTTGATTGCCATGAGTGAAAAAGAAATTAGTCGACTCAAAGTTATTCAAGACGTCTGTGAACATCGTTTGCGTCGTACTGATGCGGCAGAGATACTTTCGTTAAGTGAGCGTCAAGTTCAAAGGTTAATGAACAAACTACGTGAACATGGTGCGGCTAGTTTAACCCATGCTTCTAGAGGTAAACCCAGTAATCGGCGTTATTCTGACGAATATCGCAAAGAGATTCTTTCGACTATCCATAAACACTATTCTGATTTCTCACCCACATTTGCACGTGAAAAGATCATAGAAAATCATAATTTAGCTATCTAGTTAGAGACACTTCGCCAATGGATGATTGCCGACAACCTTTGGATCCCGCACTCACAACGAAAACCTAGAGTCTATCAACCTCGTTACCGTCGAGACTGTCTTGGAGAATTGATTCAGATAGATGGCTCACATCATGACTGGTTTGAGGGCCGCAGCGACAAATGCTGCCTATTGGTGTTCATTGATGATGCGACTGGCCGTTTGATGAACCTAAGATTCAGTGAGACTGAATCCGCGTTTGACTACATGCTGACCACACGTGAATACCTCAATGAGCACGGTAAACCCATCGCATTTTACAGCGGCAAGCACTCGATTTTTCGAGTGAATCAGAAGCAAAACAAACAAGTTGGCCAAACTAAATACGGGCGCGTGTTGAAAGAACTGGCGATAGAACTCATCTGTGCCAACAGCTCCCAAGCCAAAGGCCACGTTGAGCGAGCCAACCTCACGCAGCAAGACCGACTGGTTAAAGAGATGCGCTTACAAGGTATCGACACCATCGAACAAGCCAACGCCTGGCTTCCCTACTTCATCGCCGATTTTAACCACCGCTTTGCTAAACCCGCACAGTACCCGAAAAACATGCATCGTCCGGTTCGAGAGTCCAAGCAAGAACTCGACGATATTTTCAAGTGCAAGAAACCCACAAGAGTCAACTAGAACACTTCCTTTATTAAATTAACCTTACGATTCTCAAATACAGCTCTAAGCCATTTAGTCCAAAAAAAAGTTACGTTGTATCTTATTTCCAACTAACCTACTTTAGTTCGCTATTGCTTAACTGCAAAACAAACCACTTAAACCGGTCACTATTTCGTGTTTAAATTTCGATCTATCAAACAGTTGTGCCAATAAATTTGGTGATTGAGCAATCAAATGCTATGCATTCGGGTATGAGTTATGAATTAAAGTGTTAACATCAAGCAATGTTGTAAACTAGGTGTTTGATATGTTGCCTAAACTTTATAAGTTCAGATCTCTCCACGACAGAAACATACAATCTATTGCCGAATGTTCGTTATGGTTTGATTACGCTAAGACCTTTAATAACCCATTTGAGTCTAACCATCTGCTCGACAAAGAACTTCAGAACGATTTCAAGGTTGTGTGTTTTTCTCAGTCGAGTGACCACCCAATACTATGGTCTCAGTATGGCGACAACTTTAAAGGCATGTGCATCGAGTATGACCTCAATTGTTATAATGGTGAGGCCAAGCTCAATTGCTTTGAAGTCCAGTATAAAGACGACCCAAACATGTTCCACTTAGAATCGTTGAATGAATTCCAAACATCTGAATTGGAAGCAGAAATATTTAAGATCAAGCATTCTAATTGGCGTTACGAAAAGGAATATCGCTGGGTGTTGCCTAATCAGGAGATGCTCGGCAATAAGCTGTACCTTAATAGAGAATGCCTAAGCTCTGTGATCCTCTCTGAACACGCTCCTGCCGACAGGAAGCTTAAAGTTCTGATGACTTGCCAACGCCTTGGTATTCCCGTTAAACACGCAACAGCCAAACAAGAGTCGTTTACATTCGAAGTGGTCAGTTAAAATAACACACCAACTGATCCAGTAACCGCCCAAAGGTTACTGCGTAACAAAAAGGGAGCCACATTAAATGTGGCTCCCTTTTTATTTACATGTTCGTCGTCAGTTGTCCAGGCACTCTACCCTGCATTTGTTCAATTGTCGTTATAGACATTTGAACTGTGGAAAACCAATAAGGGCGATGCTTAACGTTAAACAATTCGCTGTTATCCAACGCTTCGAAAATAGAAAACTTTCGACCTTGGGCGAGAGCCGCGCCATAAACTGTTCGCTCAAGCACGGGGATATCATTCACTTCCTCTAGAAGCGCCCTCTTGATGAATAGATTACTTGGACTCCAATCTACAAATTCAACGAGATTTTTTAGTAGCTTAAGCTCCAATTTCTCTACCATTACTTCGAGAAACTGTGTGTTTGGTATCACCTCTGTACAAGCATAATATTCATCATGCTTGTCACTTGCTTCACGATAGCCAAGCATCGTTTTTACCAATGCATCTTCAAAAATTGAAGAAAAGTGGTTACAAATCAAGAACAAAGGCAGAACTCTCAAAACACCAAGTAGAATACCGACG
The DNA here is from genome assembly GCF_057785955.1 of Vibrio sp. QJM3NY_27. Taxonomy (NCBI): domain Bacteria; kingdom Pseudomonadati; phylum Pseudomonadota; class Gammaproteobacteria; order Vibrionales; family Vibrionaceae; genus Vibrio; species Vibrio sp. QJM3NY_27. The sequence continues at coordinate 1,846,229 of NZ_CM173511.1, forward strand.
TTAGGATCTTTTACCGACGTTTCTTGAAGTCGAATTCGAGTCGCATTTGAAGTCACTACCAGATGCTGCCAAACCTTAGGCGAGATGTGCTTGATGTTGCCATCACTCCATTTAATAAGCTGCTGGCTCATCAGTAATGGAAACAACAAACGACAGTTCTCGATACCGATTTGGCGCGCTGCAACTTTAGGATCGAGAATTACCTTAGATTTTTTACCGTACTTTTCAGTGAACTCACGATTGGAAACAAACTCGATTAAGCTTGAACTCAATGCACTACTTTTGGCTGATATTTCATGAAGCTTAGAAAAGTTTAAGGATGGCGAATAGCCAACATTAGCGAACTGGTTGTAGTCTGGTAGCTCTGAAAACAATGTGCTTATTAAGGTCCCTTGAAGCTTCTCAAGCATAAGCTCCGAGGCTGTATTACTTACATCATCGACCACGTAACGCAATGTTTGTTGCTTCGCGACGACTTTCTCACGATGAGCGTGAACTCTATCTTGTTCACAACGCAATAAAATACGTTGATTGTGAGATATGCGGTCAGATTCATCAAATATAACGCTATCACAGTATCTATTTTCCAAGCTCAGTAATGTATCGACCGTAGATTGCTCGAGTTTATACTCCGGAGAGATCAGCCACCGATTAAAGCGAGCCTCAACATTTATAGAGACTTTTCTCGATATCTCAATCACTTCAGGGGGGTAATTTTTATGTGCTAACAACAACCGTGACTTTCCTTTGCCCTAAAAGCTCTTTTCCGGCATATCCTGCCTTTATAATAAAACTAATATTAATAGAAATTAGAGATTGGTTCACGTAATTGTTTCAATAAAATTAAGGTTATTTAGTTATAGTGCATGAAATCGGCTTATTATGTGATATGGAGGCGGATGTACTTTTCAGGAAAGCTGTATTTGAACTTTTTCTTCCTCGGTAAGTGCTTTTTAGCTTGTTTGCATGCTTTGCTATCGCCAGATGTCCTAACCTTTTTAATTCTTGCATAACCTTTAGAGTGCTTCATTTCTATCATCAGGTCGCAATAACCATCAAAATCAATATTATTCTTGTTGAGCCCTTTCAGCATTGTGGCTTTGATTTTTTTGGCTACGGGGTTAACCAATGCATCGTCGGCAAAAACAAATGGGGATAAAAAAAACGACAAGAATATTAGATATCTCATACTGATCTCTCTTTATTGGGGGGGTGAGAACAGTATGCTTACAGCTAAGGGGGATGAAGAATTAACTAAGTATGACGTTTTACCAGATAACTCGTAATTCTCGACAATTACGCTTTCTTTGAACCTTTGGATTTAAATCCATTATGCGGAAATACGTTACGAATACGTTGTTGAACGCTTTTAGGTACATCTTTAGTAAATTTGAGATTGTAACCAGAGCGCTTCGCATATACTTTCAACTCACCCTTGAAGGAATTATTGTGGCCAATTTCTTGAAGGTTGTGCTTAAAGCTCGGTGGTAGATGACCTTTAACTTGTTCGATCGCCCCGTCACTAAATTTGATTTTCAATACCGGCCGATCAACTGCGACTAACCAAAAAACCAACGCTGCACCAATTAAGATTACATACATCATAATGTCACCACTACTGTTGACGGTTATTTATCGTCAGAAAGGAGCTTACTCAAATCTTCTTTAAGGCTAGTAACTGTCTTGCTGGCCTGCTCACTTCGAGACGCTTCGCTAACCAAATACTCTATCGCATCAGATAACGTACAACCGAGTTCGTTTGCTCGTTGAGATAACTTCTCCCAGACTCGATAATCAAGATCGATAGACTTCTTTTTAGTATGAACTTGCTCAGCGTTGAAATGGCGCTTACGTTTGGCTCTGATCGCTTGCTTGAGTTTGTTATCGAGCTCAGGCGACATGTTATTTGAGATCCACTCAAGAACCCCTGTAGGTTGGTGTTCTAGCTCCAACAAAGCTTTCACAGCAACATCAGCTTCACTTGAATCAATGTGGCAAGTGATCGAATCACCTTCTTTCCATTTTTTTACCAAGTAGTTCCATTTCCAACCACATTCTAAATTTTCAAGCTGCTGATATTTCATGTCTAATCTCGAGAGTTAACCTAGTGACAGCGTAACCCAAAATAGGTCACTTAACAATTATTGTCTTGAAAGAATAGACCAAGATCATACTTATATTAGCTTAGTGTTTAGTAACTACAACATAGACCTATATGAGTCCTCGGTTTTTCTATATACTCCCTACCTTATTATCATAATCAGACATTTAAATGACTCAAGTAGATTGGCGACATGTAACGCCTCAGTACGATGAATATAGCGCTCAACTAGAGCAATTCCCTGACATCTCTCCTTTCACATTCTCAGATATTCAACATCGATTTAGAGATGCGCTAACCCGTTTTGTACGCCTATCCAATCTTTCACGAGTTCTACTTGTTAATGCGCCTGACAACTCAATCTATCGTCAACTTATCGTTGAATCTTTGACGACAGAGTTAAAAGACGATGCTCAGCCTGTTATAAAAACCGAATCTTTAAATGCAGCCACTTTATTTGACCAAGTTCAGTCTAAAAATGGTGAAATTGTAGCGACAAAGCCAGGTCTACTTTCTAGAGCGAACAATGGTTACCTCGTTGTCTCAGCGAATCTGATTCTTGCAAATCCAGGAAGTTGGTTGTTATTGAAATCCGCACTTCTCGGTGAAGCAGTCGAACCAATTAGCAGTTTTCCAGAACATCTAAATCAAACGCCTATCGCTGCACTGACATATAACATTAAGTTGATTGTTGTCGGAGACCGCGCTCAACTTGGTGATCTGGATTATCTAGATGGCGATATTCAAACAGGGTTTTGTCTATTCAGTGAAATAGAACAAGATATTAAGCTGTCGTACGATACTTTGACCCAATATCTTGGGTATCTAAGATGGCTTCAGCAACGTTATAACCTCACAAACATTACACAACAGGCACTAATTGGAATTCTTACTGCTGGTGCGCGTGAGACTGAAGATCAAAGCTATATCCCTTTATGCCCTATTTGGCACAATGCGCTATTGAGCGAAGCTTTAGTTGAAGCGGACAATGGTGACATTGACATTCAGCATATCCAACAAGCTCAACAGCACAAGTACAACCGAGAGTCTTACCTTCCTGAACGTGCTCTCGATGATATTCGAGATGGCCAAGTCATCATCGAAACAGAGGGTGAGCAAGTAGGACAAGTTAACGGCCTGACGGTTATTGACGTTCCTGGACACCCTATTTCTTATGGTGAACCGGCTCGTATTTCCTGTGTTATTCACTTTGGCGATGGCGACATTACCGATGTAGAAAGAAAAGCAGAGCTTGGTGGCAACCTTCACGCCAAAGGTATGATGATCATGCAAGCATTCGTTAGCAGCGCGCTTAACCTTGAAGATCCGTTGCCATATGCTGCTTCTGTTGTGTTCGAGCAATCATACTGCGAAGTTGATGGCGATAGCGCTTCTCTAGCTGAGCTTTGCTCTCTGGTAAGTGCTTTGTCGGAATACCCTATCAATCAACAAATAGCGGTAACCGGTGCTGTCGACCAATTCGGTCGTGTACAAGCCGTTGGTGGGCTAAACGAGAAAATCGAAGGCTTCTACCATGTGTGTAAACACAACGGACTAACTGGCGAACAAGGTGTGATCCTTCCAAGATCTAACTTAAGACATCTTGCTCTGAAGCCAGACTTAATTGAAAGCATCAAAAACAAAGAGTTCCATATCTGGTCTGTGTCTAATGTAGATGAAGCGATTCCTCTTATTATGAACGCACCATTTAGGGACGAAGAACAAGAAAGCGTTCTGAGTAAAATCGCGGAACGTATTGAAAACTTTGAAAGACATGAGCACCCTATTGGAATCGTTGGACGCATTAAAAACTGGTTTGTCTAGTACTGATCGGACTTGTTTAGCGTACACCTGTTCACTAATATGCACCTATCAAAAATCGGAGTAATTGATAATGCAAAACAAACGTGATTCTTACACTCGCGAAGATCTTCTAGCATCAAGCCAAGGCGAACTATGGCCAGAAGGTCCTCAACTACCAGCACCGAACATGTTGATGATGGATCGCATCACTAAAATGTCTGAGACTGAAGGTGATTTCGGTAAAGGTTTGATTCTTGCTGAACTGGATATTACTCCTGACCTATGGTTCTTCGACTGTCACTTTCCTGGCGACCCAGTAATGCCTGGTTGTCTAGGCCTTGATGCAATGTGGCAGCTTGTTGGCTTCTACCTTGGTTGGGTTGGCGGCAAAGGCAAAGGCCGTGCTCTAGGTGTTGGTGAAGTTAAGTTCACTGGCCAAATCTTACCTACGGCTAAAAAAGTAACTTACGAAATTCACATGAAGCGTGTTGTTAACCGTCGCCTAGTAATGGGCCTTGCAGACGGTCGCGTTCTTGTTGATGGTAAAGAGATCTATGTTGCTAAAGATTTGAAAGTTGGTCTTTTCCAAGACACATCAGCATTCTAGTCTAATAGTTAGATTTTTAATAAAGCAGCCAATGGTTGCTTTATTTTCATTTCAATACATTTAGTTATAGTGCATCAAGATGTAACTAAGTAACTCTCATCAATTATATGTCCACCAGCGAAGCAATCTTAAATCACTTTCTAAGCAGCCAGTTCTCGGTTTATAAGGCCTTGTATGGTTCTCAGAAACTAACAAGGCTCCAGCTGTCATACAACATGGAGCCTTGACCTTTGAATATGTTCGCCCTATCTACTTATAGAGACCTGAATGCTTATCATCTTTGGCATCACGCCAACCACCTAACCAATACGATTTAGAATCCATTTGGCTGTATGGGCAAGCTTCTTGTGACCTGCCATTTAAACCAGCTTTGTAACCTTGAGATTGTGCTCGTTCTAGGCGATCACGCTTTTGTCTCTTCATAGTGCAGTCCTCATACGGGTGTTCGTTTACTAACATACAATGATTACAACTTCGTGGAGTTTTGTTGACTCCAACTTTAAGAATCGACCACTTTTGCACTTTTCTCAAGGCGAAAAAAAGCCCGAGTTCAGAATTGTGAACTCGGGCTCAAGAGATAAAATTATTTAAATTTTCTACGGAACCCTAACAGGCCAAGCACAGTCAAACCTAACCAACCTAGGCTACCGCCTTGACGATCAACTTTCTCCGTATCAGCGCTACGAGTTTGAATATCAACTTTAGTAGCTCCGGCAATTGGAATCAGCTTAACAGCTACTACTTCTTCTACCGCGTTAGATGCAGCGCCGCCACAATACGAGTTATGTGACGTTGTATCATATGCTTGTGTTGTTCCACCAACGGTACACTTGATAGCGGTGGCTGAGATCACACCTGCATCATTGATATCTGAAGCATCAATAATTCGGAACTTGTTGTTTTCTCCAGAAGCGTTACCATCATTTGTTAGATCATCTAACCACCAAGCTTTGCTCTCAAACAGCGCAATTCTTGATGCGTCAGTACCGGTCGCTTGATACGGGTAAATAAAACCTCTATGTCTACGCTCACTACCATCTACTTCACGAGTCGTTTCCGCGTCAATTTGGCCTACGATCTCATTGAAGTTATTTACCGCTTTAGCTTCACCGCTCGCACCATCAAAGAAGATACCACCAGTCAAAAAGTCCGCTTCAGGATCTGCTGCATTTTCAACAACAAAGATCTTATTGCCTGCACTACCACTCTCTGGTACATAACCGTTACGCTTAGCATAGCCAACAGCAAAGAGGTTATCGTTAATATCCGTTGCAACAGAGTTACTGTATCTAGCATCATCATTTGAAGAACCAGATTTGACCTCAGCGCCGCTAATCTCTTTAGTTGTCCATGTGTTATTCCTATCAGCTAGGTCCAAAGATTTACTAATGAATACCGAAGCATTCATATCTTGTAGATCACCACTACCATCTGCTGTGTTATAACCTACACCGTAAAAAACAGAGTTCGACTCAACAATTGAGCGCATACTGCCTTGAGCAAAATAATCACCTTGTTGGGCATCACCACTTCTTATCCAATCGATTTGTTTTGTTGTGGTGCCATCCCAAATCGCGGCTTTAGAAGCAAAGGCCTTATCTGGTTCAGAAGTATCTGTCGGCTTGAACTCCTCAGATACACTACCTACATTGTAAACTTTGCCGTCACTCGCTTTTATCGCACGCCACGCACGAGTTTCCGAAGAGCCTGCAGGAGCTACTGATTCAGTATGAAGGGCATTATTACGGATACCGCCTTCTGATTTAACACCCAAAGGCTCAACTTCTGTCGCAGATTTGGCATACAAGGAGTTAATGACAGTATTTCGACTCGTAAATGTATCACCACCTTCAACAAAGGCTTTGGCATTTACGTAACTCAAGTCATTTCTTTCCTTGCTCCACGTATCATTCCAACGATTTTGAGCCCAACTTTCGCACGTAGAGTATCTCAGCTCTCGATAACAATAGTTTTCGAAATCATCAAACTCTTGAATATATTGAAATGGAGCGTCCATCGCGAATGGTACTTCTTCACGATAACTTACAGCTTCAAGAGTATCGCGAGTTTCACCAGCCAGTTTAAAGTCACCACATGCAACACTACCAACAGTGCCGGTAGTAAAACAACTTTCTGTTCCGGTTACCGTCGCTGGTTGAATTGCTACTCCAAAGGTTTCTGAAGCACCCGTAATTGAACTAGGAGTGGCAACTTCTACTACTTGATAGAGCGCAGCGTTGGCATTAGTTGCAGCCAAAACTAGGGCTGCAACTGTTGTTAATTTAAATTTAGTACAAGTCATTATTACGTCTTAACTTTCCTGTTGTAGTGCCTCGAGCTCTTCCCAGCGCTCAAAAGCAACTTCAAGCTCCTGCTCTGCTGCAGATAGCTTATCTAATACTGGTTGTGTCTGCTCTACAGATTTTGAAAAGAAGCTTGGATCGTTGACTTCTTCCTGAAGAGTTTCAATTTGAGTTTCCAATTCTTCTAAACGCACTGGTAGCGCTTCTAGTTCTCTTTGTAGCTTATACGATAACTTCTTAGGTTTAGCTTTAACTGGCGCAGTTTTGGGAGTTTCCTCAACAACTTTGTCAGTCTTTGCTGGCTTTTCAACCTGACGATACTCAAGTGCTTGTGCTCTTTGTTTCTGAGCATCGTGGTAACCACCAACAAACTCTTCAACTACACCGTTACCTTCAAATATCCAGCTCGTCATTACCGTATTATCAACGAACTGACGATCATGGCTCACGAGAAGCAACGTACCCTCATAGTTGGCAAGCAAATCTTCTAAAAGTTCCAATGTTTCGATATCTAAATCATTGGTAGGCTCATCGAGAATCAACAAGTTATTCGATTTAAGGAAAATACGAGCCAGTAACAATCGGTTTTTCTCGCCACCAGACAGTGCTTTAACAGGGGTACGAGCACGTTTAGGAGAGAACAAGAAATCTTGTAAGTAGCTCAGTGCATGACGCTCACGTCCGCCTACTGTTACTTCTTGCTTACCATCAGCCAGGTTATCAATCACCGACTTCTCAGGGTCTAGAATTTCACGGTATTGGTCGAAGTAAGCCACTTCCAGCTTAGTACCACAATGCAAACGACCTGAATCAGGTTTAAGTTGATCAAGAAGCAGTTTAAGAACCGTACTCTTACCACAGCCATTTGGCCCGATAAGTGCGATACGATCGCCGCGCATGATGTTGAAACTAAAGTCTGTAACGATCTCTTTGCCTTCAAATGCAAAGTTAAGGTTCTCTGCTTCAAATACGATTTTACCTGAACGTGCAGACGTATCGATTTGGATATTCGCTTTACCTTGTACTTCACGACGATCTTGACGCTCTTCACGAAGCTTTTTAAGAGCACGAACACGGCCTTCATTACGCGTACGACGCGCTTTGATGCCTTGACGAATCCAAACTTCTTCTTGCGCTAGCTTTTTGTCAAATTCAGCGTTTTGCATCTCTTCAACACGTAGTGCTTCTTCTTTCTCTAACAAGTAGTTGTCATAGTCACCAGGGAAAGAACTTAGCTTGCCACGGTCAAGATCAACAATGCGTGTTGCCATTGATTTAATGAAAGCACGGTCATGCGAGATAAAGATGATTGAACCACGGAAGTCTTTTAGGAAAGCTTCTAACCATTCGATCGTTGCTACATCTAAGTGGTTGGTAGGCTCATCAAGCAGTAATACGTCAGGGTCACATACAAGCGCACGTGCAAGTGCGGCTTTACGTTGCCAACCACCTGACAGTTCCGTCAGTTTAGTATTTGCTGTTAGTTTAAGTGCAGCAAGAACATTACTTACGCGATCTTCAAAACGCCAAGCATTTGCATGATCCAATTTTTCTTGAACGCGAGTAAGACGGTTTAAATTCTTTTCGCTAGGATCTTCTGCAATCACATCAAGTAAGTTGTGGTATTCCTTAAGCAACTCACCTACCTCAGCCAAACCGCCAGATACGTATTCGTAAACAGATCCCTGTTCATTACGCGGAGGATCTTGCTCTAGACGAGATACAACCACATCTTGTGTGATCTGCATCTTTCCATCGTCCATGATGATGTTGCCAGACAAAATCTTCATCAACGTTGATTTACCTGCACCATTACGGCCAACCAAACACACACGTTCGTTTTCTTGCAGTGCGAAATCCGCACCATCTAATAATGGGTGATCGCCAAACGCTAATTGCCCATTATGAATTGTAAGTAATGCCATTCTTCTTTAACCAATCGTTAAGTTCTAACAAGCCAAAAGGCCAGTTAAGCTCTGAGTGTTTAGACAAGTCAGAGCTTTCAAATTTGAGCACCGGAATAGTGACCCCGTAACGGGAAAAGAGCTCATCATCCAGTGCGATATCCACCACATTGATCTGATGACTTATATTCAGCTGTTCCGCGAGTTTGAATGCCATCTCACATAGATGGCATCCTTCTGTACTGTAGAGAGTCAGCACTATATATCCTTATACAGTCTCTTAATTACTTATGAGTAATCAACCAGCAGTTATGAATGTGCTTGTTGCGAGAGAAATCCAGAGGCAATGTCTTAGACGAGATATTTTGAGCTGTAAGGCCCAGCTCTTCCAGTCCTTCCATATCCATCTTGAAATGACGCTTGTTGTTAGAGAACACTATCGTGCCTTCTTCTCTTAGAAGACGTTTTAAATCTTCCATCAACTGGATGTGGTCACGTTGAACGTCAAAAGATTGATCCATACGCTTAGAGTTTGAGAACGTTGGCGGATCAATAAAGATCAAGTCGTAAGATCCTTGTTCTTTTGCCAACCATTGTAAACAGTCTGCTTGAACAAATTGATGTTGACGACCAACACGGCCGTTCAGTTCCATGTTCTCTTTTGCCCACTCAAGATACGTGTTCGACATATCAACAGTCGTTGTAGAGCGAGCGCCACCTACTGCAGCATGAACAGAAGCGCTGCCTGTGTAAGCAAACAGGTTCAAGAAGTCTTTACCACCAGCCATCTCACCAATACGACGACGAGTGATCTTATGATCTAAGAACAAGCCTGTATCTAGGTAGTCATGAAGGTTAACAATTAGCTTCACGCCATATTCGTTTACTTCTAGGTTAGAAGAATCTTGAGCCATCTTCTGGTATTGAGAACGACCCTTCTGCTTCTGACGAACCTTAAGCACTACGTTGTTTGCTTCAACGCCAGTCACTTGAATAGAAGCACGGATGATATCGGTTAAGCGACGCTTAGCTTTGTCTTCCGGCACATCTTTAGGTGCTGCGTATTCTTGAATCACAAGGTGACCCGGGTATACGTCAATCGCTACATTGTATTCTGGTAAGTCAGCATCGTAGATACGGTAGCAATCTAGTTGCTCTTTCTTAGCCCACTTACCGATCTTGCCGATGTTCTTTTTAAGACGGTTCGCGAAATCAGGTGCAATTAGCTGCTCTTGCTCGCCAGTTGGACGCTCAGACATAGGACGATCTGAAATTGAGTAGTTCTTCTGGTGACACGGTAACGCACCGTTATTCAGTTTGAACTGTTTGTCTGCACGCATACGCAAGCAGCTAAGTAATTCATCAGAACTTGAGAAGATAGAAGCGTTGCAACCGCCAAACTCAGCCTTCAGTTGAGCACCAAATGCTGTGTACAAAGCAATCAAGCCAGGCTCTGTACCTAAACGCTCACCATAAGGCGGGTTTGACACAATCACACCATCATTGAACTCTGCAGGGCGTTTAAGCTTTGCTGCGTCACCTACTTCGAATTCAATCAACTCTTCAACGCCAGCACGACGTGCATTGTCACGCGCCGTTTTGATCATGCGTTCGTCATTATCATAACCGAAGAACTTACATTCTACTTTCTTAACGCCACGACGGCCTTGAACGTTCGCTTCAGCTTTAACTTCAGCCCAAAGCTCAGGTTCGAAATCTTCTAGTGATTCAAAACACCATTTCTGACGTTTCACACCAGGTGCCATGTTTGCAGCCATCATCGCAGCTTCAATTACTAACGTACCTGAACCACACATAGGATCTAGGAAAGGTTTGGTTGCATCCCAGCCACTACGAAGAAGAATCGCTGCAGCAAGAGTTTCACGCAATGGTGCGCGACCGGATTCTGGACGGTAGCCACGTTGATGAAGGCCACTGCCTACCATATCTACACCAAGGATCGCCTTGTCACGATGCAGACGAACGTGAATACGAATATCTGGATTTTCTTTGCTAATAGATGGGCGCGGTAAAGACTTCTTCTCGAAGCAATCTACAACGGCATCTTTTACTTTCATCGCACCGTATTGGCTATTACGGATTTCGTTGTTCGTACCATTGAAGTCAACAACGAAACGCTTGGTGCTATGGAATTGATTTACCCAGTTAACCGCAGTGGTCGATAGGTAAAGATCCATGTCATCCATACAAGTGAATTCTGAAAGGACACGTACAAATCGAGAAGCCAAACGGCTCCACAAACAACAACGATAAATTTGCTCATTGGTGGCTTTGAATTTAACACCTGCTTGAACAGGTTTTGCGTTTGTAATCCCTAGTTGGGTTAGTTCTTCAACTAATAAATTCTCAAGGCCATTTGAGGTAACCGCTAGATATTGATTCATAGTGTTCTTTTATTGATAAAAATGAGCTCGATTATACCTGAATTTGCTATTAGAGCATCACACTAAACTCGTCTTTTCATTGAATCTTTCTACTAACTGCTTAGCAAATGGTCAGTCATGAAGCGATCGCTTACTCGCATCCCCGTACAACACAACAACTCTCAATCTCACAGAAATAACACTCATCGATAGGCTTAAACCATTAAGTGCATTTATATTCACCCTAAAACTGGTATATACCAGAGGTGAATTTAGGTTGAAATTTAGCAACAAAAGACCCCAAACAGGGAATAAACAGAGGAAATCCACCATCGATAATAAGAGAATCGGTCGAAATTGAGGTTAAAAAAGATACGTTTTTTACAAATTAAATAAGTGAACAACGTCATTCAAATGAATGAACTACGTCGTATTTATTGAGATAGGCTTTTTTAGGCACAAAAAAATCGGCTATTAAGCCGATTATGGGGAAGGTATTACAGGTTTATTCGTAGCGATGGTTGGGTGAAATAATGCTCTAGTGATGCTCTAGGTTAGAGATTAGAGATTAACCCACCATCGCAATATGCGTTTGATGAAGGATGGCATTTGCGTCAGTCATTCTATCGTGCATGACTTTAATCGAGTCTCCAAAGCGTAACCCTTTTGAAGGCGTTAACAGGAACTCTTCTAAGTCTACAAATGCACATAAGCTCGCACACTCTCCTACTTCTAATACAATGAAGTAACCAAGACTATGCTCGTTATTCATTTGTACAATATCCCCTTCTTGAGGATATTCATGGCCAGCGCCTTGTGAGTCGAAGAACCAGCTTTTAGGCTGCACAGGCTTATGGAAACGCTTTGCAGCCACACAATAAAGTGCAAGCTCAGCTTGTCGTGGCTCAGACAGTTCTAAGCCAGAAATTTGTTCTTTGAAGGTTTGGTAGGAAGATGCATCATCAACAGTGAATTCATTATCTTTAAAAGCGCAGTCCACCAGCTTACTGCGGACCAGATTCGTTTTAAAAATCATATCCTCTCCGAGGTTTAGCATCAATGAACATTGCTGCTCATCGTAATACCAACTCCATGTATCGCTAGGTTTAAGCATCATTTCGTCTCACACTGTTGAACCATTCCATTAGGTAAAACGCAAAATTACCTTCAATTACAGTAATTTTACTGTGCGATAGGCAAAAAAAAAGAGGAAATGAATTCCTCTTTCTTATTGCTTTTCTCTACAACTCAGTGAGTTACAGTGTCTCTTTTATTAAGACGATGCCGGATTGTAGTCTTTGGACTAAGATCGTTTTTACGAACTATAGATTTTTGACGATGTCGCCTACAAGGCCTGGACCTTTGTAGATGAAACCAGAGTAAACTTGTACAAGCTTCGCGCCCGCCATCATTTTCTCTTTTGCAGCAACGTAAGAGTCAACGCCACCTACCCCGATGATCGGTAATTGGTCACCCAGCTCTTCGTGAAGTTTACGAACAACTTCAGTACTGCGAGATTGAACCGGACGTCCACTAAGGCCACCCGCTTCATCGCAATGCTTCATGCCTTCAACAATGCTGCGATCTAATGTTGTGTTTGTTGCGATCACACCGTCGATCTTATTTTTGATCAATGATTCGCAAATCTGACTGATTTCGTCATCACTTAGATCCGGCGCGATCTTAAGAGCAAGCGGGACATATTTGCCATGCTTCGCTTCTAATTCAGATTGCTTGGTTTTTAGTTCAGACAACAGATCATCAAGTGCTTCGCCATATTGTAGCGAACGAAGTCCTGGAGTATTTGGTGAAGAGATATTTACCGCAATGTAACCCGCGTATTGGTAAACCTTCTCCATACAGATAATGTAATCTTCTGCGCCCTTTTCAATTGGCGTGTCTTTGTTCTTACCAATATTGATGCCTAAGATGCCGTCATAGTTCGACTTCTTAACATTCTCAATTAGGTTATCTACGCCTAGGTTGTTAAAACCCATACGATTGATAATACCTTCGGCTTCAACAAGACGGAACAAACGTGGTTTGTCATTACCTGCTTGTGGACGAGGAGTCACAGTCCCTACTTCTACAAAGCCAAAACCCATTGCGCCAAATGCATCAATACATTCGCCGTTTTTGTCTAGGCCGGCAGCAAGGCCAACTGGGTTTTTAAAAGTAAGACCCATGCACTCTACAGGTCGGTGAGGTAATTGTTGGCGATACAAAAGATCAATAGGTGTGCCAGTGAAGCGTTTGAAATTTTGAATTGCAAGATCATGAGCCTTTTCGGCATCAAGTTGGAAAAAGCCAGTTCTGGCTAGACGGTAAAGCATTGTGCCTCCGATAGAAAAAAGCGCCGTGTAAACGGGGCGATATTATTTACTTATTTACCCAACTATTCAATCTATTACTGTCTGTAAGGGTAAGATAATCGAGTTTGCTAACGAATGAGGTTTATTATTAAGCAAACGTTACCGTATCCTCCGGCGAATAGTCCATTTGACTATCATTCGTGTAACGAGCATAGATTAACTCGACCTGGGATAAGCTAACTTGACCAAGCATAAGTGACTCAATGAAATAATCGGACACGTCATTCACTATTCAGCCAAATAGCACTGTTCTGTCAAACAACATTGTTCGGCCAAACGAAAAAGGCAGACCTAATGGCCTGCCCTTGTTTATTTTCGTTTTTATCTAATCGCTAGTCTGTCGACATGCAGTTTAGATTCAATAGCATCAATTCACGTAGTGCTACTGAGAACTTAGCAAACTCATGAACCGAACCTACTTTGAATTCGTTCAAGATGCTTTCCCAACGATGTAGAGAAACCGAATTGCTTTCCATCCAATCATCAAGCGCTTTAATCACATCAATATCGGAAGCACAACCGCAGTTAAGTACTTGGCCAGTTAGCTGACGTTGCTGCCAATCCAGATCTTCTCTGAATGCTGCACGTGCCAGCGCTTGCCAGTTGTTGTCTACTGCTTGACCATTGATTTGCTTCAAGAACCAGTGCAAAGACAAGCGATCACCAAGATTGAAGTAAAGCTTAGACGCTTGTTGTACTGTTTTACCTGTTTCACGAGCTACTGTGGATATATCCAGTGCTGAGTACAAGCTAGACAAACGCGCGACTGAATTAGCCAACTCAGCGTTTACACCTTGGTCAATCCATAGCTGTGCCATTGCGTTATGCTCTTCTACTTCAGAAGCCACTAGGTTTTCATCCAGTTTCTCTGTGATAGTAAGAACATCGCCTTGGTAAAGTTCAATCAATGCTTTCACTGACTGTTTACCAGTACGGTTTCTTAGCAACCAACGAGCCAAACGACGAAGTGTACGACGAACATGGTAAATCAATTCATACTGAGCTTCAGAACTTGAAACATTGTCCAGTTCACGGATGCTCTTCAGAACATGACCAAGACCGTAGATTTCACGTGATGCCGCGTAAGCATTGGCAATATCAACGATATTTGCACCTGTCTCTTCTTGCAGACGAGTAACGAAGTTACAACCCATTTCGTTAACCATTTGGTTAGCCAGTGCCGTCGCAATGATTTCAGAACGTAGTGGATGGTTATCCATATGCTGAGAATAGTTACGACGTAACGCAGTTGGGAAGTATTGCATAAGCTGTTGAGCATGGAATTCATCATTAGCGATATCATCACTAACAAGATCTTCTTTAAGTACCATTTTACCGTAAGCGACAAGTACAGAAAGCTCTGGTCTTGTTAGACCTTGGCCCTGCTTTTCACGCTCAAGCAGTGTTTCGTCATCTGGGATGTATTCCAAACCACGATCCAAGTACCCTGCTTTTTCCATAGTATGGATGAAGCGGATTTGCTCTTTGACTAAGCCAACACCTTGATGCTCAGTAACCGAAATAGACTCAGCTTGGCAATATGCGTCGTCTAGTACGATTTCGCCAACTTCATCTTCCATCGATTCAAGCACTTGGTTACGTTGCTTAACGGTTAGATCACCGTTAGAAACTAAACCATTCAAGAAGATCTTAATGTTTACTTCATTATCTGAACAGTCAACACCGCCAACGTTATCAACAAAGTCGGTATTAACTCGGCCACCCGTAAGCGCGTATTCAATACGACCCAATTGAGTCATACCCAAGTTACCGCCTTCACCAACAACCTTAGCTTTCAGGTCACGGCCATCGATACGAAGCACGTCATTTGCACGGTCACCAACATCAGTATGAGTCTCGTTTGAAGACTTAACGTATGTACCGATACCGCCATTCCAAAGAAGATCAACCTGCATAGACAAGATCGCTTTGATCAAGTCATTCGGTGCCATTGATGCTTTCTTGGTACCCAGCATTTTCTGAATTTCAGGCGTCAAAGGAATCGACTTCGCTCTACGAGAGAAGATGCCACCACCTTGAGAGATAAGGTCTTTGTTGTAATCTTCCCAGCTTGAGCGAGGTAGATTAAACAAGCGCTCACGCTCTACCCAGCTAGAGGCAGATTCTGGATTCGGATCGATGAAGATATGCATGTGGTTAAACGCAGCTTGCATACGAATATGCTTAGACAACAGCATGCCGTTACCAAACACATCGCCCGCCATATCACCTACACCGATAGCGGTGAAGTCTGTTGTTTGACAGTTGATGCCCATTTCACGGAAGTGACGCTTAACAGATTCCCAACCACCTTTCGCGGTGATACCCATCGCTTTATGGTCGTAACCGTTAGAACCACCAGAGGCAAACGCATCGCCTAACCAGAAGTTGTATTCATCAGATACTGAGTTTGCGAGATCTGAGAACGTTGCTGTTCCTTTATCGGCAGCAACAACCAAGTACGGATCATCTTCATCGTGACGAACAACACTCTTCGGTGGGATAACCTCGCCTTCAATAATGTTGTCTGATACGTCTAGTAGCGCACGGATGAAGCGCTTGTAACAACGTTGACCTTCAGCAAAAATTTCATCACGGCCAGACATCATGTGCTGACGCTTACAAACGAAACCACCTTTTGCACCAACCGGTACAATTACTGTGTTCTTAACTTGTTGTGCTTTAACTAGGCCTAGAATCTCAGTACGGAAATCCTCTTGACGATCTGACCAACGTAAACCACCACGAGCAACTTTACCGCCACGTAGATGCACACCTTCAATGTCTGGTGCGTAAACGAAGATCTCAAATGCAGGAACCGGCGCTGGGATATCTGGAATCTCGCTTGGTCTCATTTTCAGAGCCAACCAAGGTTTAGACTGTTTGTTGTCGTCTAACTGATAGTAGTTAGTACGAAGCGTTGCCGTGATCATTTCCATGTAGCGACGAATGATACGATCATCATCCAAGCTTTCTACATGATCCAACTGTTCAGTGATCTTCTTAATAAGATCTTGTTGGCCTTTCGCGCTGCCCTTCAATTTAGGATCAAAACGCTTGCCGAATAAGCTCACTAATCCTTTCGCTAGATCTGGGTAATGAGACAGTGTGTCTTCAATGTATTGTTGGCTGAATGGGAAACCAACTTGGCGCATGTAACGCGCATACGCACGTAAGATTGAGATTTCACGTCCAGAAAGACCTGCACCCAATACCAAACGGTTGAAACCATCGCTGTCTAACTCACCCGCCCAAATCGCAGCAAAGGCTTGTTGGAATAGATCGCGAGCTTCACGAAGATCAATCGTCTTGTCACTCTTGTGCAGCATCGAGAAATCAAGGATCCAATAAGTCACCCCATTGGTCTTGCGCACTTCATAAGGTGATTCACCAATAACGCGCAGGCCAAAGTTTTCAAGCATTGGCATAACATCAGACAGGTGAATCGGCTCATCACTGTGATAGAACAATTTCAAACGAACGGCTTTAGAGTCTGCCGCTTCTTCTTGAGGGCGGTAGAAAAGCATGCCAAGTTTGTTGTCTTCACTTAGTGCTTCTAGACGCTCGATATCTGCAACAGCAGAACCAGGCATCATGTCTTCTTTGTACGAACGTGGGAATGCACGCATGTACTCTTTCGATAATGGAAGACCTTTGCTCTCACCGAAGTTAGCAACGATTGATTCAGACAGGCGGTCATCCCACGTAGACGATACTTCCATTAAATTTTGCTCAATTGTTTTCACGTCCACATCCATGTTGTTGTTATCAACACGAACAATATAGTGCGTTCTTGCTAGTGGGCTTTCAGAGAAGTATGTAGTGAACTCGACTTCTTCTTCACAACCGAAGTATTGCTTTAAAATGCGTTGGGTTTGACGACGAAGTTCGGTGTTGTAACGATCTTTTGTTACGTAAACCATACAGCTGAAGAAACGGCCAAACGGGTCTTTACGAACAAACAAACGTAGAAGATCGCGGTCTTGCATTTGTACAACGCCCGTACCCACTTCAAGTAGCTCTTCTTCTCGAGCTTGAAGCAGTTCATCACGCGGGTAGTTTTCTAGAATATTGTGCAGTGCTTTGAAAGAGTATGAACCCTGACGGTAACCACTTGCATCTAAGATACGCTCAACTTTCTCGCGAACTAGAGGAATGCTTTCAACAGTTTGGTTATAAACAGCAGAAGTGTAAAGACCCGTAAAGCGGTGTTCACCAATTACCTTGCCGTTTTTATCAAACTTCTTGATGCCGATGTAATCATTGTAAGCTGGGCGGTGAATGCGTGAAGCCGTGTTGCCCTTAGTTACGATCAATACATACGGTTTTTTCGCTTCTAAGCGTGCCGAGTCAGAAAACTCAGACAGCTTAACGTTACGTACACGATCTGAATTTGCGAACAAACCAAGGCCTTGCTCCTTGGTAGGTTGTAGTTCAGTGTCGCCATTCACAGAAACAAGGTCGTATTCCTTGTAGCCCATAAACGTAAAGTTGTGCTCACCTAACCAACGAAGGAATGCAAGCGTTTCATCAAAGCGCTGACCATCGACTGGAATCGTCTCTTTTTGCTCTTCAACTTGATTGGTGACTTCTTCGAGTCTTTCTACCATTTGTAGCCAATCATTAACCACAAGGCCAGTATCGGTAAATATATCCAGCAGCTCGGTTTTAAGCGCTGTCATTTCAGCTTTACTACTAAGACGGTCAACCTCAATATGGAAAAGCGATTGGAATGCACCTTCATTGTTGCTGACACCAACAACACTTCCCTTATCAGAACGGGAGATTTGTGTTGGGTTGTGAAGCATAAGGTGAGAAGAGAGGTCGAGGCGAGTTAATGCCATTTTTACAGAATCAACGAGGAATGGGCTATC
This sequence comes from Vibrio sp. QJM3NY_27, assembly GCF_057785955.1. Lineage (NCBI taxonomy): Bacteria > Pseudomonadati > Pseudomonadota > Gammaproteobacteria > Vibrionales > Vibrionaceae > Vibrio > Vibrio sp. QJM3NY_27. The sequence goes on from NZ_CM173511.1 coordinate 1,864,577, forward strand.
TGGTACCACTATCTCGACGATAGTGTGAGTAGATTGCCAGCCTTGGCGACTTACTGTCGGGTTAAAAACACGGACAGAGATTTCGTCGGCTTTCTTTTCATTGATGTGATGCCATAAGCTAACTACAGCACCGTATAAATCGGATTCGTTTCTCTGAGTCAGGTCGTCGTGAGAAACGTTACTAAACAAGTGTTGAGCAAGTTGAGTTACGAGAGGTCGATGAGCAAGGTCAAGTTTGTCTTGAATCAGTTTGTACACTTTTTCAAGTAAAACTGGAACCACAGTTTCACGTGCGGTCATAGTCACACTCCACAATTAGAATTATATTTTATTATTAGGGGACTTACTTAAGCTAGTGTTTGAATTGAGCCGTTGAGCTCTTTCCTACTAACGAGTTAAGCAAAGGTAATGCATTCATTTATTGTAAAAGTATTATTGAGAAATAGTTAATTGTTTTGGAGGTGGTAAGAGGTGAAATGTTTGATTATGTGATTAAGATTCCTTTTAACTCACTAGGCACGCCAAGGTTTACAGAGCTTCCAACTTAATAAACTTATTTTTTTGGTCAGTTGTCAGTCTAAACTGCCCTCTAACCCCTATTTGTGTAAGAAAAGGTCTGAACCGAGTTGCAGGTAGCTGTAGACGTAATCCAGTAGTCGTTATCACTTGAACTTTACTTGCCGCACCAGAATAGCTGGCCAGAAACTGCTGATATGAGATGTTAAGTTGGAAAATATAGCGATTCATACAATACCTGTGTAAATATACAGTGCCAGTGTTTTTTGGCACTTAACGATGTCTGACTGTACAACTGAGCTTGAAAACTTCTCTAGCTTATCGAAAATTCGATGACCCAGAAACAAAAAAATCAGTGGCAGATATTATCTACCACTGATGAATTTTTGTTATTAATAAACAGTTTATTAGCAAGCCGCTTATTAGCAAACCGCATATTAACAAACAGTTACGTGAATGAGCGAGAGCTTAAGCCTCTAGTGCTTTTGCCACTTTCTCGAATAAGTCATTCGCTAGGTTGTCCATGTTCTTCAGCGTCTCAAGTTCTTTCTTGATTAGAGCTTGGCGTTCATCATCATATTTACGGAACTTAAGTAGCGGGTCAATCAAGCGCGAAGCCACTTGCGGGTTGCTGCTATTCAGCTCACGTAGGATCTCGCCAGCAAACGCATAACCTTGTCCTGACTTGTCGTGGAATTGAACCGGGTTCATATTTAAGAACGAACCAACCAAGTTGCGAGTACGGTTCGGGTTCTTCAAACTGAATGCTTGGTGTGACATAGACGCCTTGATCACCTCAAGTGCATTTGAACTTGGGTTTGTTCCTTGAAGAGCAAACCATTTGTCCATGACAAGACCATCATGTTTCCACTTGTCGCTGTAATCCGCCATTAAAGTTTCACGACATGGGAGTTGTGCAATGTTCGCCGCGCCCATTGCTGCCATTGTGTCTGTCATGTTGTTTGCTTGCTGGTACATAGCGACAACCAAGTCATCACCCTTTTCAGTATGAGCCAAGTAACTTAGACAAACTTTACGCAGAGTTCGCTTACCAATTGAATCATGGTCAATCGTGTATTCTGTTAATGCGTGACTGTGGTAAACCGCAGCAAGTTCATCTTCGAGCTCTTTCGCTAGCGTCACTTTCATCGCTTTCAATACAGATGCAACCGCATCGATATCGACACGCTCATACCAACCAGACACTTCATTATGACTTGGTAGAGAAAGCATCTCTGCAATAAATGCAGGTTCTAACGAATCGCTGAGTAATACACCACGGAATGCATCAACGACTTCAGAAGAAAGTGCAAACTTTTGACCTTGCTGAACGTTATCTACGTTGCTACGGATGTATTTCGCTAGCAGCATTTGCCCTGCATCCCAACGAGAGAATTCGTTACGAGCATTCACCATCAAGAAGATCAGCTCTTCGTCTGAATAATTGTATTCAAGTTTCACTGGCGCAGAAAACTCACGCAGCAGAGATGGAACTGGTTGCTCTGAAACGTTTTCAAACACGAACGTTTGTTCCGCTTCTTTCACGTCTAATACATTGTGAACTGGCTGACCGTTACATTGTAACTCAATCACTTCACCTGACGCTGTGTATAGCTCGATATCTAGAGGAATATGCAGAGCCTGCTTTTCAGTTTGCTCATGAGTTGGCGCTGTTACTTGGCGAGTCGTTAACGTGTACTCTTCTTTCTCTGCATCGTAATGGCTTTCAACAGAAAGCGTCGGCGTACCAGATTGGCTGTACCATAAACGGAACTGAGACAGGTCAACGCCCGATGCATCTTCCATTGCCGCTACGAAGTCTTCACATGTTGCAGCCGTGCCATCGTGACGTTCAAAGTACAGCTTCATGCCTTTTTGGAAACCTTCCTCACCCAACAGTGTGTGGATCATTCTGATCACTTCACTGCCCTTTTCGTATACTGTCAACGTGTAGAAGTTATTCATTTCTATCACTTTTTCAGGGCGAATTGGGTGAGACATTGGGCTCGCATCTTCAGCGAATTGTGGCCCGCGGATAATGCGAACATTGTTGATACGGTTAACTGCGCGAGAGCCAAGATCAGATGAGAACTCCTGATCACGGAATACCGTTAAACCTTCTTTCAAGCTTAACTGGAACCAATCGCGACACGTTACTCGGTTGCCAGTCCAGTTATGGAAATATTCGTGACCGATAACCGCTTCTATACCTAGGTAATCGGTATCTGTTGCTGTTTGGTCGTTCGCTAAAACGAACTTAGAGTTGAACACGTTCAGGCCTTTGTTTTCCATCGCACCCATATTGAAGAAATCAACGGCTACGATCATGTAGATGTCTAAGTCATACTCAAGATTGAAACGCTCTTCGTCCCACTTCATTGAGTTAATCAAAGAAACCATCGCGTGGTTTGCGCGGTCTAGATTGCCTTTGTCGACAAAGATTTCGAGGTCAACATTACGACCAGATTGTGTTGTGTATGCGTCACGAAGTACATCGAAGTCACCTGCAACTAAAGCAAACAAGTACGCAGGTTTTGGATGTGGGTCTTGCCATTTCACCCAGTGACGACCGTTTTCAGCTTCGCCTTCATCTACACGGTTACCATTACTTAATAAGAATGGGTTTTCAGCTTTGTCTGCGATGACTGTTGTCGTGAATTTCGCCAACACATCAGGGCGATCCATATAGTAAGTAATGCGGCGGAAACCTTCAGCTTCACATTGAGTACAGAACGCACCACCCGATTTGTACAGGCCTTCAAGTGCGCTGTTCCCTTCAGGGTCAACTTCCGTCACGATCGTTAATGTAAAATCTTTCGGTAGATCATTCAGAGTAAGTAGAGTTTCAGACTGCTCATACTGCGTCCACTCCGTACCTTCTACCAAAACAGACACCAACTTCAAGCCTTCACCATCAAGTACTAATGTCGAGCTTTCTTTCTCCTGCTTAACACTAGAAACAGCGGTAATGATGGATGCTGAATCGTACAAATCGAAAGTAAGATCGATTTCAGAAATAGTGTGAGATGGTGATTGATAATCTTTACGATACTTGGCTTGAGGTGTATGTGCCATGACGGGTTCCTTTTGATCGTTATACGTAATTATTTTTTAACTGTATATATCTAAAGGTTGAGCGCCAATAAAACAAGGGGAATATTAAAAAAAGGAGGCATTGTAGGAAAATGCCTCCATATTTTGCTATTTTATCAATCAAATCAGACAGGAACGGCTAAGAAATGAACTGTGCACCATATTATCAACGAGCCCGACTTTACAGCGAGATATAGTGCTTAACGAATGCGATTGAGCACCGCAAACATGTCTCCTTCTTCACCTTGAAGCGTCAACACATCACTGTTCAGTGTGTAACGAGTACCGTGTTCGCCATTTTCATACAGCAGTACTAATTGGTCGCCTTCGGTGTAATACACTCCGCGACGAATCACTTCACCCCCTTCTTCATCGGACACTCGGAACATGAAGATAAAGTCAGGCTGAAGCACTAAATCCATTTTTTGAATGTTACTGGCACGTAAATCGCTTCCGGAAAGTTCTGCGCTTGACCATATTCCTGCCAAGGCATTGGGCAAGGCTTTGGTAAACATAACGCCGTTAAGATTCAGCATATTGTGATTACTGCTGTAAGCGTAAACCTGAGGCTCAGAAGTATTTAAACCCAAAATAATCGTGTCTTCATTGGCGTTATACAAGCCTTCCCAATGGTCGACACTGTAGTCTTTCTTCTGAATATCAATAGAGAAAGAGTAGTTTGAATCGAGAGTGAGTTTGATTGCTCTAAAGTTTTCAGTACCTTGCTCAGGATCTGGGTTCATCAAATACCAATCACCAAGCAACAGAGGAAGGTCAAAATGAGATAGATTGCTATCACTTTTTGATTGTTGATCGCTCGAAGCAGCTACCTCACTCCCAAAAGCAACAAAACTTAAACAAGATAAAAATAGTAGAATCCATTTCATACGCGCCCCCTCATTTTCTTTAAGCTTAGGCACGTAATGAATAGAAAGCGAAAAAATATGATCCAAGTCACTAAATTTCAAGTGCAAAGTAACTTAAATGTCATTATTCGATGCAAAATAGAGCTAAATGACCCTGAGTATTTAGTGTTCTTTGCGACAATCTCAACGGTTACAATCAGGTATTCCTGTCAAATCATAGACACAAAAAAAAGCGAGCCTAGGCTCGCTTCTTAAATTGTGTATCTTTAAACAATCACCTTTTAACAGGTATTTGCTCTATTTCTTGATCATATCCAGCATGATAGCTACAGACTCATCAAGATAAGCATCCGGGGCTTCATAGTCTTTAGGAATATCATCTAACGTTTTAAATGCCTCTAATTTAGCGGCCTTTTGACGTTGGTTAATACGATCTAGACGAAGCGTATCCGCATCATCGCTCTCTTGCTGACGTACCTTTTCATTCAAAGAAAGGTCGTTATCGTCTTTATCTGCCTTATATTTTTCAATATCTTGCGCAATAAAGCCGAATTCCATGTCAGTAGCAATGCGAGCTTGATGTTGGGCAGTCAAAGCAATTATCTCTTCATCGTTACGCTGTAACACTGAATAACTTGCTTTATCAATGCTGTCCCAAGGCAGAGCATTATCTTCAACACTTTCACCAGTATCAGCAGGATCAATTGGCGTTGGATAAGCAATATCAGGTACTACACCTTTGTTTTGCGTACTGCCACCATTGATTCGATAGAATTTCTGGATTGTGTATTGAACGTAGCCCAACTCTTTGTCGAATAAATCATAGATATGATTCAAAGAGCGATGTTGTTGCACCGTTCCTTTACCGAAAGAGTTTTCACCAAGAATGATTGCACGACCGTAATCCTGCATCGCTGCCGCAAAGATCTCTGAAGCTGAAGCACTGTAGCGATTGACCAATACCGTTAGTGGGCCTTGGTAACTAATTTCGCCATCAGTATCACTGTTCACTTTGACACGACCGTAGCTGTCACGAACCTGAACAACGGGTCCCTCTTTGATAAACAAACCAGAGAGTTCAGTTGCTTCAGTGAGTGCACCACCACCGTTGTTTCTCAGATCAACAATAATGCCTTCAACACCTTGCCCTTTAAGCTCAGTGATCAGTTTGTCTGTATCTTTAGAAAGACCAACATAGAAGCTGGGTACTTCTAGTACACCAATCTTCTTGCCATCTTTCTCAATAACTTCTGATTTAACAGCGCGGTCTTCTAAACGAATCTTATCGCGCACAATTGTGACAACGTGACTTTTTGCATCTTTACCATCTGGCAAGATCTGTAGCTTAACTTTGGTCCCTTTCGGTCCTTTAATTAATTGCACTACATCGTCTAAACGCCAGCCGATAACATCAACAATCTCTTCGCCATCTTGACCAACGCCAACAATACGGTCGCCGTCGCTCAATTGTTTGCTGTTTGACGCAGGGCCACCAGCAACGAGAGATCGAATAACGGTGTAGTCGTCAGTCATCTGAAGTACAGCACCAATACCTTCTAGAGATAGATTCATCTCTGATTGGAATTGCTCTGCATTTCTTGGAGAAAGGTAGCTGGTGTGAGGATCAACTTCACGCGCAAATGCGTTCATGTAGATTTGGAAAGCATCTTCATTATGCGATTGCGTGATACGCTTCATCGCATTGTTGTAACGCTTTTCCAAAACTTCTTGAATCTCTGGCCATTCTTTACCAGTAAGTTTTAGATTCAACGCATCGTATTTAACACGCTTCCTCCAAAGCTCATTCACTTCGGCGATATCTTTCGGCCATTCCGCTTCATTGCGATTGAGCTCAATACTTTCATCGGTATCAAACTTAATCTCAGTGTCTAGCAAAGACAGCGCATACTGAAAACGTTCAAAACGCTTCTGCATAGAAAGATTATAAACATCGAAAGCAATCTGGTTATTACCCGCTTTCAGCTGATCATCAATTTGAACAGATGATGAGGAGAAAGAGTCAATATCATCTTGAGTGAAGATATTACGATTATAATCCAGCATCTCTAAATAACGATTAAAGATAGCTTGAGAGAAATCATCGTTGAGATTGAAGTGTTTATAGTGAGAACGAGTAAATCGAGAAGTAACACGTTTACTAGCAGTTTCGTGTTGGGCCTCAGGAACGAGTAAAGGTAAATCGTCCTGATCTAATTTGGCTTCAAGAGCCTGAGCTGAAGCTGCTAGACAAAAGCTAGCAGCAATCAGTGTCAATTTTGAACGGCATTTCATGCGTAGGAGTATCTCCTTTAAGCGCGCAAGTGCTCCGCTTTAACAACCATTTGTAGGCCGTTTGCTAACTGAACACGCACATCTTCCTTATTGATTTCAACAATGGTCGCAGCCATGTTTCCTGTACCCATGTTCACATTTACTTCTTTGCCAGCGATGAATTCGTCAGCGTTCAAAGCGCGTGTTTCTACAGGCTTTTCTACTTTCGGTGCTTTAGGCGCTTGACGACGAGGCTGTTGAGCTTTCTTCGCCTTAGCTTTCGCTTTGCCTTCTTCACGAGCTTTCTGTGCTTGTTCTTTACGACGAGCCTGAACTTTCGCTTTGCTTTCTGCAAGTGTAGCTTTAGCGTGCTCAACGTGCTCTTCTTCTAACGTGCCACACGTGTTGCCGTCTAGGTCAACACGATCTGCGCCAGCTTTTACGCCGTGCAGGTAACGCCATGATGATGTGTACTGTCTTAACGCTGCACGAAGCTGAGTCTTACTTACTTTTTCGTCTTCAGTTAGACGTTCAGCAAGATCTTGAAAAATACCAATTTTAAGTGGTTTTGCTTCACCTTCTAGAGTAAAGCATTTAGGGAAACATTCAGCAATATATGCGATAACTTCTTTGCTGTTTTTTAACTTTTCAGTGTTTTCCATGTGGGTTCCTGGTTTTTGCGGTTTTCCGCGAGCATTAAGAAAATATTTTTACGTATTATAGAGAGATGCTTGGGAAAAACCACAGTAAGAGAATAATTTATGCCTTGTTCGCGTGCGAATTAAGCACCTTTTCCACTTCAGCCATAAAAAATGTCAATCCGTCTTCATCAATTTGAGAAAAACGACCAATATTTGGACTATCGATATCAAGAACACCCACAACTTTGCCATCGATAGAGAATGGAATAACGATTTCTGAGTTACTTGCAGCGTCACAAGCGATGTGACCTTCGAACTCATGCACATCATGAATACGCTGAACTGTATTTGTCGCAACCGCAGTTCCACACACACCACGCCCTACCGGAATTCGAACACAAGCAGGTTGACCTTGGAATGGACCCAGAACTAGTTCGTCTTTTTCCTTAGCTAGGTCTTGCTTGATTAAATAGAAACCCGCCCAATTCAGTTCATCCAATTCCATGAATAATAATGAACTAATGTTTGCAAGATTTGCAATTAGATCGGTTTCAGATTCAATTAATGCAACGGCTTGTTTGGTTAAGCGTTGGTAATGTTCTATTTTCATATTAACTTCCAATTAAATTGAGACTTCCATTATCAAGAGAACGCAGTAAAATGCGGCCATCAAACTAAATAGGACTTATTCTCATTACAATGAACAATTCAGAAGACACTATTAGCCGTTCTTGGTTGATAACTCAAGTAAAAAAACACAAGTCCAAATTACTGTTTGCTAACTTTGTTGCCATTATTGCAACCCTAATTAGCGTCCCTATCCCTCTACTTATGCCACTCATGGTCGATGAAGTTTTGCTTGATAAGCCAGCTTCAGGGTTAGAGATGATGAATCATCTACTTCCAGTCTCATTGCAAACGCCGACTGGTTATATTGCGCTTACTCTCTTGTTGGTTATCTTAATGCGCTCAGCCAGCCAAGCGCTGAATATTCTACAAGGTCGCCAATTTACTTTGGTTTCCAAAACGATCACCTACCAGATGCGTAGCAAGATGATCGATAAACTTGGCCGCATTAGCATCCGACAATATGAGACCAAGGGCAGCGGCGGTATTAATGCCCACCTAATTACAGACATAGAGACCATTGATAAGTTCATTGGCTCGACCCTTTCTAAATTTATCATCAGTTTCTTGACGGTGTTCGGAACCGCTATCGTCCTACTATGGTTAGAGTGGCGACTTGGGCTGTTTATCTTACTGGTCAATCCTGTTGTTATTTATTTTTCTCGTAAACTCGGCAGCCGAGTTAAACACCTCAAAAAATATGAGAACCAGTCTTTTGAGCGTTTTCAGAATCGCTTAGTGGAAACCTTGGATGGCATCTATCAACTCCGCGCCGCTAATAAGGAGCGTATCTTTCTTGATGAACTTAAAGTTCAAGCAAACCAAGTAAGAATTGATGCCGATAAATACGCTTGGCAATCGGAAGCTGCCGGCCGTGTTTCATTTCTACTGTTCCTATTAGGTTTTGAACTATTCCGTGCCGTCGCAATGCTAATGGTGTTATTCAGTGACTTGACGATAGGTCAGATTTTTGCGGTGTTCGGCTATTTATGGTTCATGTTAGGCCCTGTCCAAGAATTGCTAGGGATTCAATTCTCTTGGTATAGCGCGAAAGCAGCGCTGCAACGTATTAACGACCTACTGCAACTAGAAGAAGAACATCGCCCTGTTAGCAAGGTAAACCCTTTTGATGACCATAAAGAAGTGACAGTCGACATTGAAGACGTTACATTCTCTTACACATTAGAAAACACTGTTTTAAATAGGCTATCGCTACACATTCCAGCAGGAAAAAAAGTCGCCCTAGTGGGTGCTAGCGGTGGTGGTAAATCAACGTTGATCCAGTTGTTAATTGGGGTTTATCAGGCGGACTCTGGTTGTATACGCTTTAATGGTGAAACAACGGACGACATCAGTTTTGACATAATACGCAGTCAAATTGCCGTTGTTTTACAACAACCTATACTCTTTAACGATACATTAAGGCATAATCTGACCCTTGGTGCTGAATACGATGAAATGTCGTTGTGGCGCGCGCTTGAAGTCTCTCAAATGCAAGATGTAATCAAACAGCTGAGTAATGGCTTGGATACGCAAATTGGTAGGAATGGCGTTCGACTGTCTGGCGGTCAACGACAACGCTTAGCGATCGCCCGCATGGTGCTGAGTAATCCTAAGTTTGTTATTCTTGACGAAGCGACATCTGCCTTGGATACAGCAACAGAGTCAGCACTGCATAAAGCACTAAGCGAGTTTTTGAAAGATCGCACAACTTTGATAGTGGCTCATCGATTATCAGCGGTGAAACAGGCCGATCTAATCTATGTTTTAGAAGATGGGCAAGTCACACAGACAGGAACGCATGGTGAATTGGTTGAACAACAAGGACTATATCAAACACTCTATGGCAGTGTGCAATCGCACGCCTGATGTTTATTGTTCTAGGGATTTAAGTCAGTGTAGTTCTAGGCATTTAAATCAGGTTTTCAGCTTGATTAGTGTTTCAACTTGGGAGGTCGCGTGACCTCCCCATCCGAAACCAACTCTTTATCGACTCAGCACCAGTTGTCAACTGAGTCTCCGTTGACAACTAAGTCTCCGTTAAGAACCGAGCACCAGTGCGATAGCAGCTCTGTACGCCTGTGTCAGGGCTGCGAACTCCCCGTTGATAAAATGGATATCCCTCTAGGGAAATCCGCATATTGTCCAAGGTGTGGCACTCAGCTTTACCGAGGCGGTACACCTAGCCTGTCTGGAAACCTAGCAATCGCGATTACCTGCTTATTGCTATTTATCCCCTCACACTTTTTTGAATTTATCAGTATTCGTCTGATTGGCGTCATGATACCTGCGACGTTACCATCAGGTGTCTTTACTTTAATGGGTGAAGGCTTCCCTCTACTAGGCCTACTCATCCTATTCTGTAGTTCGATCGCCCCGTTACTCGTTTGTACCTCTGTACTCGTCACTCATGCAGCACTGCGCTTTAAGATTTTCACGCCATTTAGGTATGCGTTATCCATCATCCAAACATTAAAGCATTGGATGATGTTGGATGTATTTCTGGTAAGTTTGGCTGTCTCATGCTTCAAACTGCAGGATTACTCAGATATTTTTGTCGGCCCTGGTTTAGTTGGATTGATTTTACTGCAGCTTTTCAGTGTATTACTGGTAAGCCGTATCAGTGTGCGTCGCTATTGGGAAGCTTGGGCTCAAGAGTCTGATTACTCTTTTGTAGAAAGTAAGAACGTACACTGCCACAACTGCCATCTTTCTCAACCTGACGGTCATACTTGCGTACGTTGTCACCATGACTTATATCACCGTAAGCCCTACTCTATACAGAAGACATGGGCTCTGTTGTTTGCTGCGTCAGTGGCTATCATACCAGCCAACGTTATTCCTATTTCTATCCTTATTACAAACGGACAAAGGCTAGAAGACACGATAATTTCTGGTGTCGCTTCGCTAATCAATAGCGACATGTATGGCATCGCAGCGATCATTTTTATTGCCAGTATCGTCGTGCCTGTTGCGAAAATACTTGGCCTAACGTACATCTTAATTTGTATCAAGATGAAGCGCGCGGTTTACCACAGGCAGCGCATGACCATCTATTTCATTGTGAAGTGGGTGGGAAAATGGTCGGTGATGGATCTGTTCGTTATTTCGATCATGATGACCTTGGTCGACCGTGGACAGATTTTAAACTTTACACCAGGTTATGGTGCAGTCGCTTTTGGTGTCGTTGTTGTTCTCACGATGCTGGCAGCGGAAAGCTTAGATCCTAGGCTAATTTGGGATAACTACACCTCTAAAGATGAGTCAGTGAATGAACAACGATAACCAATCACAAACGTCATATTCACCAGAAGTAAGGAAAAACAAAGGCATTTCACCTTTGTGGATTCTGCCGATATTAACCGTCGCATTAGCCGGTTGGTTAGTCATGAAATCGATACACGATGCAGGGCAACGTGTGCAGATATACTTCTCAGATGCCGCAGGTTTAGTCGCAGGTCGAACAACAATTCGTTACCAAGGCTTAGAGGTCGGTATGGTGCGCGACATCACCTTGTCCAAAGATTTATCGAGTATCTATGTCGATGCTGACATCTACCCAGAAGCGAAGAAGCTACTTTCAAAGGGCACACGTTTCTGGCTCGTAAAACCCACGGCGAGTTTGTCTGGTATCTCAGGGTTAGACGCGCTTGTTTCGGGTAACTACATTGCTATTCATCCTAGCGAAATCAAAGAAGAACCAGAAACCGTTTTCCAAGCTCTAGAATCCTCCCCTTCTGATTTATTGGCCTCTGAAGGTCTAAATATCTCACTGACGACCAAAGATCTGGGCGGTGTGTCTGTTGGCTCTCAAATCGTTTATCGTAAAATTCCAATTGGTGAGGTTTACAACTACCAGTTAAACGACAACGCGAAGTCCGTTACGATCCAAGCGTCGATTAAAGATGAATACAGCCATATCATTACCGACCAAAGCCGTTTTTGGAATGTCAGTGGCTTAGGTGCCAGTATTGGATTTTCAGGCGTCGACGTGCGCTTAGAAAGCCTAAGCGCGCTGCTTGGCGGTTCAATTGCGGTTGACTCTCCCGGAGAAGGTCAGCCCGTCGAGATGAACACCAAGTTCAAGCTCTACCCAGATTTGAAAACCGCCGGTCGTGGCATCTCTATAAAGATCGCCGTGCCAGATGACAACAAGATCAGCGCAACAGGCGCTCCGATCATGTATCGAGGCATAGAAATCGGCCAGATCACTGATTTATCTTTAAGCGAAGGTCGCGAAAACGTGGTCGCATCTGCAGCTATCCAACCGGCATTCAGCGACTTTTTAAATAGCGGCAGTAAATTCGTTTTAGAAGAAGCTGAACTGTCACTCACTGGTATGAAGAACATTGCCAACTTAGTGACAGGTAACTTTTTAACCTTGGTACCGGGCGAAGGTGAAAAGGCGCGTCGATTTACTGCGATTCGTAAAAACGAGTTCAGTCAGGAACAAGAAAAGTCAGTCGCGATTCGCTTAACATCAAACAATTCATTCGGATTGGATGTCGGTACACAACTGCTCTACAAAGGCATTGCCGTTGGCTCTATCATTCAAGTTGGCTTAGTTGATGGTGTTGGCACTGGCTCTGACAAGCACGAAGTGTTTATGGATGCGCTTATCGATAACGAATATGCGCACCTAATCAAAAGCCACAACCGTTTCTTTGTGACAGGCAGTGCGACCGCAGAGCTGACCGAATCAGGTCTAAGTGTTACTGTTCCACCGGCAAAACAGCTTCTTACTGGCTCGATCAGCTTTGTGAGTGAAGGTAAACCTGAAGCTCGAACTGACTACCAACTTTTCCAAAGTAAGTCGTTAGCAGAAATCGCTAAGTTTAATCAGTCAGGCTCAAAGACGCTTTCGTTATTTGCTAGTGAGTTACCTTCAATTTCTAAAGGCAGCCCACTGCTCTACCGTAACCTACAAGTGGGTAGCATTTCGGATTTTCAGCTTGCTGATGGTGGTGTAAGAATCAAAGTCACGATCGAAAATCGTTACACGCACTTACTCAATAAACATACCGTTTTCTGGAACCGCTCAGGCGTTGAGATTGATGCTTCGCTATCGGGTATTAGTATTAAAGCGGCACCCGTTAAAACGCTAATTCAGGGTGGTATTGCTTTTGATTCGCTTCCCGGTATAGACAATAAGCTTGGCGATGTGTGGAAGCTGTACAAAGATTCTAAATCCGCTCGAAAATTTGGCCGCGCGATTACGATTACCTCTTCTGGCGATCAAGAAGTCAGCAAGGGTATGGCGATCAAATACCAAGGTGTCACTGTAGGTGAGGTCACTTTGGTGATCCCTAACTTCAATAAAGGCGGCATTGAAATTACCGCGCGAATCTTACCTGAGTACGTTGACAAGATTGCCGTGGCGAACAGTCACTTCTGGTTGGCAGAACCTGAGATCGGCCTTAATGGCATCAAAAACGTCTCTGCGCTTCTCTCTAAGCACATCAACGTAGATCCGGGCAATGGTGACAGAAGTACGAAATTTAAGCTTAGCAAAGGACCAGTGCAGCCTGAAGGCAAGATATTCCAGCTACAAAGCGAAACGCGAGGCTCGGTGTCTGAAGGCACACCTATCCTATTCCGTGAGCTAGAAATCGGTAGTGTTATCGATGTTCAACTAGGCGAGTTTGCTGATCGCATCATCTCTACGATTCAAATAGAACCTGACTACGCGTATCTGATCCGCGCAAACACTGTGTTCTGGAACGTGTCGGGTGTCGATGTCTCTATCGGTCTCTCTGGTGCAAACATCAAAGCCGGAACGGTAGACAGTTTATTAAGAGGTGGAATTACCTTCTCAACGCCTCCGACGAGTGAACTTCAGCCTGTGGCAAGCGAAGATCAGTCTTTCTACCTATATCCACAAGCAGAAGATGAGTGGAAGTCATGGAGAACCGCGATTCCTCGCCCATAGAGTGAATCCTCAGAAGCTCCATGCAAATTAATACAGCTTAACGAAGATTAATTCTTCATCAAAATGCAGCCATTCGGCTGCATTTTTGTTGTTTGCCGTAAATATGGTTTAGGACGACCTCATTTTGCTTTAAACTCCCCGCATTAATGCAATAATTCGAGATACTCTTTTGCACGCTAACGTATATATTCCTGAAGAATTCCTAACGCACATCGAAGCGATCATGCCTAGTCACCTAGATATGGCTTCTTTTGTTGCCTCATGCCAAAAACCACTTCGTAAAAGTATTCGAGTCAACACACTGAAAATCAGTGTTGAAGACTTCCTAGTGCGAGCAAAAGAGAAAGGCTGGGAACTGGAACCTGTACCTTGGTGTGAAACAGGTTTTTGGATTACAGCCAATGAAAGTGAAGCGCCTCTAGGTAATACGGCAGAACACATGTCTGGTCTTTTCTACATCCAAGAAGCCAGTTCTATGATGCCACCTTCTGCACTTTTCCAAGGCGAAGCTGATTACCAAGCCGTGCTAGATACTGCTGCTGCACCCGGTTCTAAAACAACGCAAATCGCTGCGCTAATGAATAATCGCGGCGTGTTGGTTGCCAATGAATACGCTGCAAGTCGTGTGAAAGTACTTCACGCCAACATCGAACGTTGTGGCGTTCGTAATGCCGCACTCAGTAACTTCGATGGTCGAGTTTTCGGTGGTTGGTTGCCAGAACAGTTTGATGCTGTCTTGCTGGATGCACCCTGCTCTGGCGAAGGTACCATTCGTAAAGACGCTGATGCGATGAAGAACTGGACGTATCAATCTGTAGTCGATATTGCCGACACGCAAAAAGACCTGATTGAAAGTGCATTCCATGCTCTTAAACCTAATGGTGTTTTGGTTTACTCAACATGTACGTTAAGCACTGAAGAGAACCAACAAGTGTGCCATCACCTAAAAGAAACCTTTGGTGATGCGGTTGAGTTTGAGTCTCTTGAATCACTGTTCGACAACGCAAAAGCAACGACGACTGAAGAAGGCTTTCTTCACATCTTCCCTCAGGTATATGACTCGGAAGGTTTCTTTGTTGCACGTATCCGTAAACTAGCGTCTGTGACTCCACCAGAAGTTAAAAAACGCATGGGTAAGTTCCCATTTGAAAAAGCGTCAAAGAAAGCTCAGCAAGAAGTCGCTGAACAACTGCTTAGCGCTCTCGATATCGAACTACCAAGTGATACTCAAGTTTGGATCCGAGATAAAGACGTTTGGCTATTCCCTGAGGCGCTTGAGCCTATGATCGGTGCATTCCGTTTCTCTCGTATGGGCATCAAGATCGCTGAAACCCATAAAAAAGGTTACCGATGGCAACACCAAGTCGCGACAACGCTCGCGACAGGTCATGAAGCTAACATTGTAGACCTCAACATCGAAGATGCTCGAGAATGGTTCATGGGACGTGACGTTCGCCCAGAAGGCTTGTCAGGCAAAGGCGAAGTGCTAGTAAAATACAACGGCGCAATCATCGGCCTTGGTAAATGGGTAGGTAACCGAGTGAAGAATGGCTTACCAAGAGAGCTAGTACGCGACAAAAACCTTTTCTAGTCGTTCGATTAAAGCTCTCACTGTACTGAGAAAAACAAAAAGCCCAAACAACATTCATTGTTTGGGCTTTTTCTATTCTTGTCGGCTAGCTCATTTCAAGGGAAGCACTGAAAAATCAACACTTAATTATACAAATATCAATTCAAGTCGCTATTTCCAATAACAAAAATCGCTTATTAGGGAATTTAAACTAGACTTCAGTCTAACAGTCAAAGAATTAAAACGATTAGCGTAGGCTCTTCGGAGCCCTTTCCCCTAAGCCCAAACAGGAAGGTTTGGGCTTTTTTTTGACCGACAAGCTCGCTTATTTAACTAGGCTGATGCCTTCTTTGTCGATAGTGATCTTGCCAGACTTGTACAAACCACCAATTGTCTTCTTGAACGTACCTTTGCTGGTTCTGAAAGCAGAGAAAATAACTTCCGGAGAAGATTTATCATTCAAAGGTAAGTAACCACCTTTCTTCTCAAGCAGATCGAGAACCTTAGTGCTTAGGTCATCCATTTTAGCCACACCAATTTTCTGAAGAGACAAGTCAATCTTACCGTCTTCTTCACGAACGTTTTTAATGTAGCCTTTTAGCGCTTTACCGATGAACAGCTTACCGATGATGTCTGATGGGAAAATCATGCCCCAATGCTCACCGTTCACGATCGCTTTGTAACCTAACTGGCTGCGCTCAGCGATAATGAGATCCACTTGCTCGTTTTGCTTATAAGTCGCAGGCGTGTTGTCTAACCACTTGTTGAACTTTGTTGTACCTACAATGCGGCTAGATGCTTTATCAATATACACATATACTAAGATTGACTGACCTTCGTTTAAACGGCCACGTTGCTCGCTGAAAGGAACAAGAAGGTCTTTACCTTTCACGCCCCAGCTCATGAATGCACCGGTGCTGTTTACGCCTTCAACCGTCATCAAGCCAAACTGCCCCACTTGAGCAATTGGTTTTTCAGTCGTTGCAGCAATCTGGTTGTCAGAATCAATGTATAAGAAAACATCCAGTTTTTGACCAATTTCAACACCTTCAGGAGTAAATCGTTTTGGCAGCAACACGGTTCCATAGTCGCTAGCGTCAAGGAATACACCGAAGTCGGCTTGCTTTACTACTTCTAAGTTGTTTATTTGACCAATATTAATCATCAAGATTTTCTCTACTTTAAATTTGGCGGTGATTATACGTGATCTCTGATATGCTTTCGCTAGTTTCATTCATATTTTTACATTCTAGGAGACATCGTTGATCACCGTTGATAAACAAGATGCGATAACACTCAAAATTAACCATGCAATGGCGAAGACCAAAAAGCTCGACATGGACGTTTATCTATTCATTCCCGGTGAACTCGGACTCACTCCCGAAGTACTTTCTGAAAGTGCCTTTTTCTACAGCTCAATTACTCAAAAGCGCGCCTACTACAGTGACAAGACACTGTTACCTTTGGTACACAGTCGCTTGGCAAAACGTGGACGCTTATCAACGACACAGTATCGTGTAAGTTTGAGTTTGTTCGCATATCAATATGTTATTGCTTTAGATAAAGCCGTGAGCAGTTTAAATAAGACTGATAGTGACGACGTAACAGCGGATGAGGTTGATGAAGTCATTGAGCTCGCGTTAGACATCTTGAAGAAGCTTCGCCGAAGTATTCCTTATGAAGAAAACCTCAAACGCTACTACGCAAATATTGATAACTACCTTTCTTGGTACACAGAGCAAAAATTCTTATCTCTGGTCTCTCATATGCCGCGTGGCAGTGAGTACTCGACGATAAAAGAGCGACTCTTGACGCTGTGTGACAAAGAGACTGCCCATCGTAAACTTAATCGCTATAACTCAGCCAAAGTTCGTGAAGACGTAACGCGCCTGAGTAACAAGATGCGATTGCTGCGACGTTTGATAGAGCACCCTATCGTACTCAAGGAGAAGACCACCTCCATGGGTAAAAACGTTAAGCGTGCCGTTAAAGGCATTGCGACAGGCTTAGTCATGGTGGTCGTGACGACAACCGTCATATTGGCTCGTGATTTTCTAGGAGAGATTACCGCTTCTTTCATCGTGTCGATGTCATTTATCTACGCACTGCGTGAAATATTTAAAGATGACTTGAGAGACATCCTTTGGCGTTGGCTTCGTAAAGGCAAACCCAAGTGGAAGCGTCGCTACTTTGACCCTACAACCAATAAATCTGTCGGCCACAAGCTTGAATGGTTGGACTATGCGAACTTTTCCAAGTTAGCTGACCGTATTCAATCAATACGCAAGAAACGTGTCGTTCAGCGTGAAGAGCAAGTCTTGCACTATCGTTCACATACCGAGATGTCGACGTCAACATTCATGAGTGGTTACGAGGAGACTCGTGAAACGTTATCGATCAGCCTGAGAGCGCTGACACGCTTGATGGACAAGGGGTCAAATAACGTATATCGCCTGAATGAAGGGCAAGTAAGCCGTGAGTCTGTCGAAAAGCGTCACCTGCTCAACCTGATCATTAAAGAGAACAATCACGATACTGAACCGACCTATTACCGTTGGAAAATCGTAATGAACCGTTCAAAGATCGTTGATATCGAGCAAATCGCTCAAGAATCTTAACTTTGCTAGGGTGTGCGGCACAGTATGTGGATACTAGATTCACATACCGCCCTTCCACTCATTCAACGATTACCTTCTGTTGAACTATGATCTTCAGATTCCGCCCAACCTTATACTTCCGAGCTATTTTCTAGAAGGAACTTTCTTAATCGAAAGCGTCAGCGTGAACTCCGCCATTGGTTCGTCGCCATGCAAAGACGGACAAGTCGCGATTATGGTCACGGGTTGATTCACACGCTCGCCAGTAGACATAGTTTCAGCCAGCATAGTGTTGATCAGCTCACCATCGTTACAAGTGAAGTGTACGTCACCTTCCGGGCGCTTCAAGAAGTTACCAGTCACCTCTTTAAATGCCAGCGAGATCTTTTCGCCTTGCTGCTGAGATTTACTCATTGCAAGAAAGCCCCCCGCCACATCAGCACCTACTGCTAACACACCAAAGTACATGCTATTGAGGTGGTTCTTAGTCCGTCTTTTGAGAGGAATTTTCACTTCAACATGTTGATTATCCAGCGCGAGCAGTTTTGGTCGGCATAGCCAGATCAGAGGCACTTTGAAAAAGCCAAACATGCTCAAGTAGAAATTTGCTTTTTGTAGAGGGGTCAACATTCGAGTTACCTAGTCAAATAAGTCATCAGACCAGTTAATCGATTAGCGCTAGAGATGTCAAAAAAATGTTACAAAAAAGAGATATCATCGCATAATGATATCTCTTTCATTCTCAAAGCTTTATTGCTTTAAATAAACTCATACAACAAGTTGATTTATTTAGCAATAAGCTGGTCTATGCAGTAACGACTGTCTCTACACCGTCAAGATCAGCGATGAAGCCTTGTAGACGCGGGTAGTCCACCAAGCCTTGAGTCACAAGTAGGACAGGCTTCTTCGCGTTCAGCGTTGCCTTAACAATCATACTCAACAAGGTAATAACCGCCTCGTTTTGTGGATCAAAAGCATGTTGCTGAGCTTCATTGTGCTTGTCTACGCCTAAAGTGAAAGACGCTAAGCTATCAACGTTCACTACAACACCATCAAAGTAATGCAGCAATCTTTCGCTCAGTAGCACTGCAGACGGTACATCGCACGAGAACAGTACTTTCAAACCATTAAGGCCTCGCGGTAAGCCTTGCTCTGCAAGCAAATCAATAATCTTAGCGGCATCGCTTAATGCTCGTACATACGGTACAACCACTTCAACGTTAATACCCTGCTCTCGCAATGTTTTAATTACCTGACACTCTAAAGCGAATGCTTTGCTGTACTCTGATGTTGCATAACGAGCAACCCCACGAACACCTAGTGCCGGGTTTATCTCTTCGGCTTCACAGTTACCACCAAGTAGTGAACGGAAGCCATAGCTGTCAGCACTACTTAACGCGATACGAACAGAAGTATGATTTGGCTGAACGGCAGCTTGGATGGCAATCACTAAGGTCGAAACAAAATGCTCATCGACTGTTTTATCGCCAAGGATCGCATCTAAAGAGGTTTTTTCGATATCAGTCAGTGTATCTAAGTGACTTTCAATACTTGGGTGATAGAAGATACGATCCATAACCAATTCAGATAATGAAACGTATAAGTGGTTAGAATTATTATTATCGTTGTAAGAAGGCAGCACATCACCTAAGACCAGTTCTGGGTGCAAAGTGCTTTGATTTTCTTGAGTCATTGCTGCTCCAGCATTTTTATGTTGTGTTCAAACGAAAATACCGATAGCTGCCTGTTAATACAAGTGAAAATCCCTTATTTGGCGCTGGCCTGCTGATAAAAATAAGAATATTAGCAATAACAGAGATAACTTTGACTTAAGAGAGTTTATTCCTCTGTTCAATTCCGTTATCTTAACCACTTCGCAATAGAATAAAAAAGCCATCACATGCCATTAAAAACTGATGAGTTGAGAACCCAAGCTCTGGGTCCTATGCCAACTCCTGCCGAACTAGGCAATGCACATCCTATTACTGACGACGTTGCTGAGCGCATTAAAAATTCTCGCCGCCAAATCGAAAATATTCTAACGGGTCGTGATAACCGCCTGTTAGTTATCGTAGGCCCTTGCTCTGTTCACGATACAGAAGCGGCACTTGATTACGCTGAGCGTCTAAGTCAGATTCAAGAACAGTACAAAGATGAACTGTTCGTTGTAATGAGAACCTACTTCGAGAAACCTCGTACTGTTGTAGGTTGGAAGGGTTTGATTACCGATCCTAACCTTGATGGGTCATACGCACTTGAAACAGGCTTGAACAAAGCTCGTAAGCTTCTACTTGATATCAACAAGCTTGGTCTAGCTACCGCGACTGAATTCCTTGATATGATCACCGGTCAGTACATTGCAGACCTTATCACTTGGGGCGCAATTGGCGCTCGTACGACTGAATCTCAGATTCACCGTGAAATGGCTTCTGCACTGTCTTGCCCAGTTGGTTTCAAGAACGCAACTAACGGCAACATCAAAATTGCTATTGATGCGATTCGTGCTGCGCATGCCTCACACTACTTCTATTCGCCAGATAAGAACGGCCGTATGACGGTTTACCGTACTTCTGGCAACCCATACGGTCACGTAATTCTACGTGGTGGTGATAAAGGCCCTAACTTTGATGCTGAATCTGTAGATAACGCATGTAAGCAACTGGCTGAATTCGATCTACCTCAACGTTTGGTTGTAGACTTTAGCCACGCTAACTGTCAGAAACAACACCGTAAACAGTTAGAAGTGGCACAAGACATTTGTGAGCAAATCAAATCTAACAAGAATCAAATTGCAGGCATCATGGCGGAAAGCTTCATTGTTGAAGGTAACCAGCCAATGACAGATATCAACAACCTAGAATACGGCAAGTCTATTACTGACCCATGCCTAAGCTGGGAAGATACTGCAACAATGCTAGATATGCTTGCAACAGCAATTAAAGATAGAAACTTAGCTTAAGGAAACAACACAATGCCATCATTTGACATTATCTCTGAAGTAGAAGCAGTAGAACTGCGTAACGCGGTAGACAACGCAAACCGTGAACTGTCGACTCGTTTCGATTTTCGCGGCGTTGAAGCAAGCTTTGATTACAAAGATGAATCAGTAAAATTGACTGCTCAAGACGATTTTCAACTGAAGCAAATGCGCGATATCCTTCGTAGCAACCTAACAAAGCGTAATGTTGATCCTAACGCGATGGAAGCGAAAGCGGCAGACCAAACAGGTCGCACTTGGCACCAAACAGTTATCTTTAAGCAAGGCATCGAAACGGATGTCGCTAAGAAAATCGTTAAGCTAATCAAAGACAACAAAGTTAAGGTTCAAGCTTCTATCCAAGGCGACAAAGTTCGTGTAACCGGTAAGAAGCGTGATGATCTACAAGCTGTTATGGCTCTAGTTCGCAGCGGTGAACTTGGTCAACCTTTCCAGTTTGACAACTTCCGCGACTAATTTTTGAGTTTGAGCGACCGCTTATTTGGGTTGCTCATTCATCAGCACAATGTCGTGTTCGAAATAGCAAAAAGCCACTTCTTTGGGAAGTGGCTTTTTATTTATCGGGTCATTCTTATTCAGCGTCTCTAGCCGATTTCAAACAACTAGAAAGCGCTCACTTCAACTAAAATCTATCAACTCAACTGAGCACTTTGGCAACAGACAGTTTAAGGTCTTTGCCGGCCAGTAAATTGAACTCAACACTCGCTGGTGGAATAAAGACACACACTCGCAATTTCTCGGCCCTCGCTTGCTCAAGCTTGGTCGACAGCTCTCCACTGTCAGCATAACCTTCTCTTTCTGCGTCTCGGCGGCACAGGTCAACAAATTCAAACGGACAATCGCTCGGTGAAAGCACTAACTCAGCTTCTTGCATCAAACGTAGGGCCTTCATAGGTAATAACTCAACGTCTTGCTCAAATTCAATCCAAGTTACCTGACCTTCATTATCAACTTGCTCAGTCAGCGACTGTTGATAATACGATTCAAGTTGCTCCCTATCCGTCACTTGATTGATAAAACTGGATGACAAAAAGCGTTCCCAGAATTTACGGCGTTCATCAACAGTAGGAAAGGACTCCTTAATCGAATTGCGTTTTGATGCACCAAAGTCCGCAATCAAACCTATGTTTTGTGGCAATACCGTTTCGAGTTTTTCTCTAATATTTCTCACCAAAACAGGTGATGCGCCCCCACTTGAGATCGCAATTTGGATTCTTCCGCGATTTATCATTGAGGGAGTGATGAAGTCACAATAGGGTAAGTCATCGACCACATTGACAAGAATACCCATTTTTTTTGCATCATTATGTACTTGATGATTTAGGTTTGGGTTGTCTGTTGTTGCCCACA
This sequence comes from Vibrio sp. QJM3NY_27, assembly GCF_057785955.1. NCBI lineage: Bacteria > Pseudomonadati > Pseudomonadota > Gammaproteobacteria > Vibrionales > Vibrionaceae > Vibrio > Vibrio sp. QJM3NY_27. Next base: position 1,887,035 of record NZ_CM173511.1, read on the forward strand.
CTTGTAAGTAGTTTTTCGAGATAAGTTGTGAAGAGTAAAAATTTTGAATCCAATGTAATTTATTATCATCGACAAGCTGCTTTAAGTAAGGCTCTACCTTTGGGGACACTAACGTGACATCCGCCCCAGCTCTTAACAAGCTATCGACTTTTCGGCAAGCAACCTCACCCCCACCCACCACTAAGATCGGCTTATTTTCTACATCTAAAAACATTGGGAAATAACGCATGTTCTTCCTTGAGGTGACTTCAATAACTATTCAACCATGCTACCAAATTTGGAGCATATTAATAACTATCCAAGTGCAATAAAAATATTTATTCACCAAATTTCAATCTTTCTTAAGTTTAATGTTTCATCATTGTGATACTGATTCAGAATATTAACCTAGTCAATTGTCAATATAAAAATCTAAATCTCGTTGCACCAACAGTGTGAAGCGCTGCACTATTTACATTAAGTTAACATTTGGTCATTCTAATTGTGTTCGGATTTGTGATTTCATTCAAAATTCTTTTTAAATTATACATTTGTGAAAGTACGGATCCTTTCCTAACCTTATAAATAGTTGTTTAAATCGCACACAGTTTCATTTGCAAAATGCAACCAGTTTGATTTGAGTAACAAGGTCATAGAAAACGCAACACATATAGAAAAACTCAAATGAGCACGAGTATCAGGTGTCACCTGGTTAACAAGGAAGGATACAAATGACAAATAAACTAACACTTCTTGCTTCAGTAGTAGCTGCATCAACTGCGATGATGGCAACATCAGCATCAGCGGCAGAAAGCACTCTGGACAAAGTCACATCTCAAGGTTTTCTAACTTGTGGTGTAAGTACCGGTCTTCCAGGGTTCTCTAACCCTAACTCAAAAGGTGAATGGGAAGGAATTGATGTTGAGTATTGTCAAGCTCTTGCAGCGGCTGTACTCGGTGACAAAACTAAAGTTAAGTATGTACCTCTTACTGCTAAAGAACGTTTTACCGCGCTTCAATCTGGCGAAATCGACGTACTATCTCGTAACACAACATGGACACTACATCGTGACACTGCTCTAGGTCTGAACTTCGTAGGCGTTAACTACTACGATGGTCAAGGCTTCATGGTTAAGAAAGAACTTGGTCTTACAAGTGCTCAAGAGCTTGATGGCGCTTCTGTATGTGTTCAATCAGGTACAACAACTGAACTTAACCTAGCCGATTACTTCCGTAACAGTGGCATGTCTTACAAGCCAGTGGTATTCGATACGGCAGCACAAACATCTAAAGGTTTCGACGCGGGTCGTTGTGATGTGCTAACGACTGACCAATCTGGTCTATACGCACTTCGCCTAAACTTAGCTGATCCTAAATCTGCACAGGTACTTCCTGAAATCATCTCTAAAGAGCCATTAGGCCCTGTTGTTCGTCAAGATGATGACAAGTGGTTCAACGTTGCTAAATGGACACTTTCAGCAATGATTAACGCGGAAGAGTACGGTATCTCGTCTAAGAATGCTGACGAAATGCTTAAGTCAAAAGATCCAAACATCAAACGTATTCTTGGTGTTGACGGTCCTAAAGGCAAAGGCCTTGGTATTCGTGACGATTGGGGTTACCAAGTCATTAAACAAGTTGGTAACTACGGTGAGAGCTTCGAACGTACTGTTGGTACAGGTTCACCACTACAGATCTCTCGTGGCGTAAACGCACTATGGAATGCGGGCGGCTTTATGTACGCTCCACCAATCCGTTAATAAATTTACAAGCATCAATTAGGGCGGACTTTTCCGCCCTATTTATTAAATGGATTTGAGGTTATAGCAGTATGAAACCTAATGAAACTATTTCTCCAGCTCAGGCAAAGCCACAGCCCAAAAGTGCCAACCTGTTTTACAACCCCACTTTTCGCTCAATTGTTTTCCAAATTATCGCCGTCGGGGCGCTTTGTGCTTTCTTTTACACGATTGTAAATAATGCACTCACTAACTTAGATTCCCGTGGTATCGCCACTGGTTTTGATTTTTTATCCCAAGAAGCTGGTTTTGGTATCGGCTTAACACTGATTGAATACGACGAAACATTCTCATACGGTCGTACCTTCTTTATTGGTCTTCTCAATACCGCTTTGGTTTCTGTACTCGGCATCATGTTAGCCACGGTACTGGGCTTTAGTATGGGTATTGCAAGGCTCTCTTCAAATTGGTTAGTTAGCCGATTTGCAGCTATCTATATTGAGATATTCCGAAACATCCCTCTTCTGTTGCAAATCTTTTTCTGGTATTTCGCCGTTCTACAAGCCTTACCTTCTGCTCGTCAAAGTATGAGCCTTGGTGAAGCCATTTTCTTGAACGTACGTGGTTTGTACTTCCCTGCACCAGTGTTAGAGCAAGGCAGTAGTATTGTGATCGCATCATTGATTACGGGTGTCATCGCTACTTTTGTTATCAACATATGGGCTAATAACAAGCAAAAGCTAACCGGCCAACAAACACCAATGTTGCGAATTGCTGCGGCGCTGATTGTGGGCTTACCATTGGTAACTTACTTTATTATGGGCATGCCTATCTCTGCGGAGTACCCTGTTTTGAAAGGGTTTAACTTCAAAGGCGGTATTAGCATCATCCCTGAACTGGCTGCGTTGATGCTTGCTTTAAGTATCTACACAGCAGCGTTCATCGCCGAGATTGTGCGTTCAGGTATTAACGCGGTAAACCATGGGCAAACAGAGGCTGCGATGTCTCTAGGTCTCCCTAGAACACGAACCCTCAAGTTGGTGATTATTCCACAAGCATTAAGAATTATCATTCCACCATTAACCAGTCAGTATTTGAATCTGACCAAAAACTCATCACTTGCGATGGCCATTGGTTATCCTGATCTTGTGTCTGTATTTGCAGGGACAACATTGAACCAAACTGGACAAGCTATCGAAGTAATCGCGATGACAATGGGCGTCTACCTGACTCTAAGCCTATTAACATCCGCTCTAATGAACATATACAACCGCAAAGTAGCGTTGGTGGAGAGATAAGATGAGTACACATCAATTTCAACCTGATCTTCCGCCTCCAGCGAATACTGTTGGACCTGTCGGTTGGTTAAGAAAAAATCTATTTAATGGACCAATTAACAGTGTCGTCACTGTGGTCCTTGGTTATTTTGCTTTCACTTTATTGTGGGCAATAGCAGATTGGGCATTCATTAATGCTGATTGGATAGGAACAACTCGAGATGCCTGTACAAGTGATGGAGCATGTTGGGTTTTCATTAGTGTTCGTTGGGACCAATTCATGTATGGCTTCTATCCAGAAGCTGAACTGTGGCGCCCTCGCCTTTTCTACGCAACGTTAGCTATTTTTGTCGTTTTGTTAGCTTACGAAAAAACACCTAAGCGCACGTGGATTTGGTTGTTCTTCGTAAACATCTACCCGTTTATCATTGCTGGCTTACTATACGGTGGTGTATTTGGACTAGAGGTTGTTGATACCCATAAATGGGGCGGTCTACTGGTTACGCTGATCATCGCACTTGTTGGTATTGTAGTGTCACTTCCTATTGGCGTTGCATTGGCACTTGGGCGTCGTTCAGAGATGCCGATCATCCGCAGTATGTGTACCGTTTACATCGAAATTTGGCGTGGTGTACCGCTGATTACGGTTCTGTTTATGGCTTCGGTAATGCTTCCGCTCTTTTTATCAGAAGGGATGGAAACCGATAAACTGATCAGAGCGTTGGTTGGGGTAGTACTATTTAGTGCGGCTTATATGGCAGAGGTAATCCGTGGTGGTTTGCAAGCAATACCAAAAGGTCAATACGAAGCCGCTGATGCTTTAGGGTTGAGCTACTGGAAAAAAACAGGGCTTATCATTCTACCTCAAGCTCTTAAAATCACGATTCCTTCAATTGTGAATACCTTTATTGGTTTGTTCAAAGATACCAGTCTGGTTTTAATTATCGGTATGTTTGATGTATTGGGAATTGGCCAAGCCGCGAATACCGATCCTGAATGGCTTGGGTTTTCAACAGAAAGTTATGTATTTGTCGCGTTAGTGTTCTGGGTGTTTTGTTTTGGCATGTCGAGATACTCGATTTGGCTAGAAAACAGACTTCACACCGGTCACAAACGATAATTAACAAGATCAAGGACGTATTATGACGCAGCAAACAGAAAACAACTCTCAAGGTCTTATGATCGAGTTAAAAGACATGAACAAGTGGTACGGTGAGTTCCACGTTCTTAAAAACATCAATTTAGAAGTTAGAAAAGGCGAGAAAATTGTAATTTGTGGCCCTTCTGGTTCAGGTAAATCCACGATGATTCGCTGTATCAACCGATTAGAAGAGCACCAAAAAGGTCATATCTTCGTTTCAGGTAATGAACTGACAGAAGATCTGAAGAACATTGAAGCCGTGCGCAGAGATGTAGGTATGTGTTTTCAACACTTCAACCTATTCCCTCACCTAACGGTTTTAGAAAACTGTACTCTGGCCCCTATTTGGGTGAAAAAGATGCCGAAAGAGGAAGCCGAAGCCATCGCAATGAAATTCCTCGAACGTGTAAAAATCCCTGAGCAAGCGGATAAATTCCCAGGCCAACTGTCTGGTGGTCAACAACAACGTGTGGCAATCGCTCGTTCTTTATGTATGAACCCTCAAGTCATGTTGTTTGATGAACCAACATCGGCACTCGACCCAGAGATGGTACGTGAGGTGCTCGATGTAATGGTCGAGCTTGCAGAAGAAGGCATGACAATGTTGTGTGTAACGCACGAGATGGGTTTTGCTAAAGAAGTTGCCGACCGCGTTATCTTTATGGATGCAGGTGAAATCATAGAAGAGAACAACCCTGTCGACTTCTTTGAAAACCCACAATCGGACAGAACGCAGAACTTCTTGAGCCAAATCTTGCACCATTAATGTGTTATGATGCATAAACTATAGAGGCGGCTTAGGTCGCCTCTTTATTTTTCAAGGTTATAGTTAGTTTTTCAAAGGTTATAAATCATTAACCAGTAACTATAAAAGTTTGAACATCGAGTATTAGCGACACTTTATACGTCATTAGAAACACTTTGTTACACCTTAAGAAACACTTAACCGACTATTTTGATTATTATTTTAGGTATACAAAAGGAATGAAAGACTTGATTTTTCGAACTTTCAGCCCCATAAATGTACTAATAACTATTGAAGTCACCTTACGAGGAAGATTATGAACAGCCCTATGTTTTCACGCACAGCATCTCAAGAAAGTGCTCTGCAAACCAATAAAGTGTTGCGTAACACCTACGCACTACTGTCTATGACACTACTTTGGTCTGCTGTAGTAGCAGGCGTATCTATGGCGATGAACCTTCCTCGCCCTGGTCTTATCATTATGCTAGTTGGTTTCTACGGCCTACTGTTCCTAACAGAAAAGAACCGTGACAATAGCATGGGTCTAGTCTTCACATTCCTATTTACAGGTTTCTTAGGCTACACCATTGGTCCAATCTTAAACATGTACGTTGGCGCAGGCATGGGTGATGTCATCCTTACTGCACTTGGTGGTACAGCATTAGCATTTATGGGGGCATCAGCTTACGCACTGACGACTAAACGTGACCTTTCATTCCTTAACGGTATGCTAATGGCTGGTTTTGTTGTTCTGCTAGTAGGGATGGTTGCAAACATCTTCCTACAAATGCCTCTACTGTCTTTAGCAATGAGCGGTATGTTCATCCTATTCTCGACTGGTGTTATTTTGCTAACAACGCAAAGCATCATCCGCGGCGGTGAAACAAACTACATCTCAGCAACGATTAGCTTGTATGTTTCTATCTACAACATCTTCATCAGCCTACTAAGCATCTTAGGTATTATGAACAGCAACGACTAATCATAGTTCGTTCAAAATTGAGCCCAAGAGCCTGTCTCTTGGGCTTTTTTGTATCTATAGTTGCAATATTCCTAGAGATAACGACGATATTTCTTGAGAAAGGCAAACGTGGTCATGTACCCTATTTACTGAGTTAAACTGATTCTGGACTAAACATGTTTGAATATAATGGCAAACAAATTGAAACCGACGCTCAAGGCTACCTATTGGACTACACACAATGGGAAGAAGGTATGATTGAGATTCTTGCTCAAGACGAGGCGATTGAACTGACTGATGCGCACTTAGAAGTGGTACATTTTGTAAGAAGCTTTTACGAAGAGTTCAAAACCTCTCCAGCTGTTCGTATGCTCGTTAAAGCGATGGAAAAAGCGCACGGCCCAGAGAAAGGTAACAGTAAGTACCTATTCAAATTGTTCAAGAAAGGCCCCGCTAAACAAGCAACCAAGCTCGCGGGTTTACCTAAACCAGCAAAATGCTTGTAAAGCTTAAACAGCTTTAGGTTACTCTCAAGGTAAAAAGACAAATACTGTAGTGCGCTAGCTACAGTATTTTAAACTCATCTATACGTACATCCTGTCGCTCACTTTCTTTAACTCGATGCATCACTACTTGGTCTACTGTCGCACTCGAAGGGCCAATATTGAGCCATGCGTGGAACTTCTCTATTTCCTTACCCTTTCCGACAGCTAACACTTCAACTCGGCCATCATTTAGGTTCTTTGCATAGCCTGAAATGCCCAGAGCTTGTGCCTGCCTACTGGTGTGATAGCGAAAACCAACACACTGAACTACGCCTGATACGACAAAAATATATTGTGAACTTTCCATAACGTTGCCTCATAAATTGTATGAATGATATAGTTGCGACTCTATTCATTCACCGCTTATTGGTGGACTTACTTCGAGTATAACGATTATGAAAGAAATCCCATTTCGTTGGATTGACAAATATCTCATTCACCTAAAAATCCAAGAAAAGTTCTATCTACTCTTCTTATTACCTCTTCTCGCCCTGGTTATATTAACTCTTGTTTTAGATAGCGCCGCAGACTCTTTACTTGCTCATCTTTATCAAGAAGAAATGCTCTTGATGAAAGGACTTATCGAAGCGGGTCAACTGACGAAAGATCAAGTTGCTCAACTTGTCAGTAATTCTGAAACCATCTCTTTAGGCTATGGTGTTGGTTCCGTCTCAGTTATGAACGGTGCATTCAGCTTGGTTGCGAACCATGACCAAAACTTATGGTCAGCTCTATCTACGACTCAGGTTTCAATTATCGCAGTAACCCTAACGCTTATCGCGCTAGGTGTTTACTACATCATGACTTTCATCGGTGGCGCAATGTTCTCTATGAACAAAGCGTTAAGCACGCTAGCGAGTGGTGATCTCACCTGCCGTATGAACTACTTCCTTGTTCGTGATGAGTTCAGTGAAATCGCAATTACTATTGATAAAGTAGCAGAACGTGAACAAAACATGGTTCTATCAATCCAAGAGTCTGTCGCACTCATGCAGCAGATCAGTTCTGACTTAAACCAGTCGACACAACAGAGCTCAGACATCTCGGGTAACCAACAAGAACACCTGAATAGTTTGGCAAGTGCAACGGAACAAATGGCGGCAACGATTCGTGAAGTCGCAACCCTTGCTCATGAGTCTAGCTCTCAGACTATGGACGCTCGCGGTGTTGCACAGAGTGGCCAAGTAAAAGTTTCAAATACATTGGAATCTATCTCAAGCCTATCTCAAGAAATTCAATCAGCTTCGCAAGCGGTAGAAGAGCTTGATGCTAACGCAGCGCAAATTGATGAAGTGGTCGCAACCATTAATGGGATTTCAGAACAGACCAACCTATTAGCACTCAACGCGGCTATCGAAGCTGCTCGAGCTGGTGAACAAGGTCGTGGATTTGCTGTTGTTGCCGATGAAGTCCGTGCCCTTGCCGGCCGTACTCAACAAGCAACGGTTGAAATCCAGAGCATGATCGAATCATTACAACGTAACAGCCAATCACTGACAAAATTGATGGAAGTGACTGTTAGCAATGCTAACGAAGGTCAAACATTGATGTCGGAAGTAAACGTTGAGATCGGCTCGTTAGCTGAAAAGAACCAATCTATTTCTGATAGCAGCACTCAAATTGCTACTGCTGCTGAAGAGCAAGGTGTTGTTGCTGACAACATTGCACAAAGTGTTGAAGAGATTCGTCATCAATCAGACAGCATCTGTGAAATGATCAGTAAGAGTAATGTAAATGTTGACCAACTTCGTAAGCAAAGCGATACGATGGAAGGTTTGCTGACAGGTCTTAAAGCTTAATACTGACATCTAACCACTATGTGTTAATTAGTCATTGCTAGGGCTGCTTCTGCAGCCCTTTCTTATTTGCTTTTCCCTTGCACTTCCCCGACAATACCCCTCCTTCAAATTCAACAAACAGAGTAAATTATGACTCCTTCAATTCATCTAGCTAAAGGCCGAGATAAATCACTACGCCGTAAACACCCTTGGGTATTTTCACGCGGTATCGATAAGGTCGAAGGCGAACCACAACAAGGTGAAACTGTAGACGTATATGCTCAAAATGGTCAGTGGCTCGCAAAGGCAGCTTACTCACCAGAATCTCAAATTCGCGCTCGTGTTTGGACATTTGAAAAAGAAGAAATCAATAAAGCGTTTTTCATCAAAAGATTTAAAGACGCACAATCACTACGTGACGATATCATCGAACGTGACGGCCTAACGGGGTACCGATTAACAGCGGCTGAATCTGACGGCCTGCCAGGTATTACTATCGACAAGTACCAAGACTTCTTAGTTTGCCAACTACTGAGTGCTGGCGCAGAATTCAACAAAAGCGTTATCGTTGAAGCTTTAGTTGAATGCTTCCCTGAATGTAATATTTACGAACGCTCTGACGTAGCTGTTCGTAAAAAAGAAGGTTTAGAGCAAACCGTCGGCGTACTGCATGGCGAAGAGCCACCTAAGTCAGTAGTCATTGAAGAAAACGGCGTGAAGATCAGCGTGAACATTATGGAAGGCCACAAAACGGGCTTCTACATGGACCAACGTGATAGTCGCAAAGAATCTATGAAGTACGTTAAAGGCAAAGATGTCCTTAACTGTTTCTCATACACCGGTGGTTTTGGCCTTTACGCACTTAAAGGCGACGCAAAGCGTGTGATCAACGCAGACGTATCTCAACTTGCTCTTGATACAGCTAAGTTCAACGCTGAACTTAACGAGTTTGATATCTCGAAAAAGCGTGCTGTATTCCTAAACGCTGACGTATTCAAACTACTTCGAGAATACCGTGACCAGGGCACTAAGTTTGACGTAGTCATCATGGACCCACCAAAGTTTGTTTCAAGCAAGAACAACCTAACTTCAGGCGCTAACGGCTACAAAGACGTTAACATGCTAGCAATGCAAATCCTGAAGCCAGGTGGAACACTACTCACCTACTCTTGCTCAGGTTTGATGGGGGCTGACTTATTCCAAAAGATCATTGCTGATGCCGCTCTAGATGCGGGCAGAACAGTGAAGTTTGTTGAACGCTTCGAGCAAGCTGCCGATCACTTGATCGATACAGCTTACCCTGAAGGTTTCTATCTAAAAGGTTTTGCTTGTAAGGTGCTTTAATTTTTGTGCTTTAGAGTCTAGCTTTTATAGCAAAACAGACGTATTAAAAAAGGGCCTTTCGGCCCTTTTTTGTTATTGGTCTGGTAAGTTCACAAAGAGTTGATTAACCAAGTTGCTCAAATCACTGCTTATCACACTGCCATCACCTTGAGCGTTCACAGAGTCAAACTGATTCCCCGTATTATCAAGTACAATCGTTTGTGTTTGACCACTGTTACCTGAATCTTCAGAAATAGTAATCACTAAATCCTTATCCCCTCCACCATTATCGACTTTTTCAATCGTAATATGCTCAAGCAAATCTGACATTGAATTTTCCGTTGGTAATAACTGAGAGATATCAAGATGGTCTTCACCCAGAGCGAAGTCAGTAATCGTATCGACATCATCTTGGAACGGTTGGTCAACCCATTGGAATAGGTCATCACCTTCTCCACCAACTAAGATATCGTCTCCTAGACCACCGATAAGCGTATCTTCACCGCCTTGGCCATAGAGAATATCGTCTCCTTCGCCGCCAGATAAAATGTCATCCTTATCGTTAGCTCTAGACTGGTCAAAATCTTGTACGTTATCAGAAATGTAATCGTGTATATCTCGCGCTGACACAGAAGATAATTGCTCACCAGTTTCTTGAGCGACATACTTCTGTATCGCTGCAACTCCCTGCCCTGAAATACCGTCAAATTGCACCAGATCTCCGAACATGATGTCATCACCAGCTAAAGCATCAATTTGATCTTCACCTTGCAATAAACTCACTTCTTTACCAAGAATAACCTCTGACAATTTCGTTACGTCTATTGACGTTTCAACTAGGCCATCAGAGTCGTAATCTTCGAGAACATCTTCATCTAATGAATTACCGAGCCCAATAGCGTCAACAGATGACATCAATGCGAGCAATTGATACATATGCTGACCTTGTTTATTAACGCCACCCTTATCGTAGTAATCGTAAGAATTGCCATTAATGCTTAAATCACCAATTCTATCCCCTGTTAATGGTGAATATAACTTGGCCTTATCGTCAATTAATACACTACCTTTATAATTAACAACGCCACTTGTATATCCGGCAGGCAATAAATCAGCCAGTGTTATAACTTGGTTCGTACTCAGATCATAATCGATCAATATTTCATCGAACTCACTTTTCATTAACCTACTGTCAGTAAAGGAAGTCGGCTCACCGTCAGAAATGAAATAAGAAATGTTGTTCCCACTGTTTTGATCAGAGAACCATTCAACTGCAGATTGGAATCCGGCTTCGTAATTGGTACCACCTCCGCCAGCATCAGTAATGGCATTAAGTGCTGCAATAAATTGTTCTCTTGGGTTCTGACTACTCAAATCGACAGATACTGACGTATTAGAGTTATCTGAAAAATCCGTGATTAGAATATTAACCTGACCAGAATGTTGCCCTTGTGAACTAGCTAAAATCGCATCAAAAACAACTAACAGTTCATCTTTTGCGGTTTCAACATCTCTTCCCATACTGCCTGACGTATCGAGAATAAATGCGATATTGTAGTCTTCACCGGCAACAATTTGAATTCCTTGAACGTCACCAACAATCAAATCGTTGTTCTCTGTCCCTTTGATATTGTCATCACCGTGGGAACCAGATTCCAAACTATAGCTTCTGAAGCTTATATCTGTCGATGTGTTAGTTATTGCTTCGTCACTATTAACCAATTCGGAAGATGAGGCCGATACAGAAAGCTCAAAATCTAAATCGCCTTCATAAGAGTAAGGAATTCTAAGCTCTGCACTAACATCACCAGAAGCTGGTATAACAATAGAATACGATCCGTCGATATTGGGAGATATAAGCTGACCACCGACATAAAGCTCAACACCTTGAGGAATGCCTTGAAGAGTAAATTCATTACCTAACGATTCACTACTATCGTTATCAACGAGTTCCGCTGAAATATCTAGCGGTATTACGCTGTCTTGTAGGACCGTATACTCTCCAGTCTCACTATCAATCTCGACAATCGCGTCCGAGAAAATAATTCGTTCAATACCATATAAGTGGTCACCATCTTCGGTAGAAGGCGAATTGTCACTAGATGTATCTCTTTCAAGAGAATCTTTAACTAACCAATAAGGTACTTGGCTATGCTCAAGACCTCTAAAATCAAGGTCATATTCAGACAATTTACCTTGATAGATAACTGTATCAGTCTCAACTTCACTATCCTGAGACCCATTACCACCATAAAACGAATCGTTGCCACTAGTGCCAACAAACGTATCGCTTCCCTGTTGAGTCAGATTAACGGCTTGCTGATCGCCGACAAACTGCTGAGCCGCCGCATTGTCCGGTGCGATCATCAAGTCATCGCCTTGATTGCCATTATTGAAAGCTGGAGACTGATCAACGTGGTCGAAATCGACACCACCAATAGATGTCTCACCGTTACTTACAAGGTTTCTAATATCACTAGGTGATGTACCGAAATCGGGCATAGCTTGTGATTGTTGCAACTCCCCGACCGCAATAGTTACACGAGGAGCATCAGCAACCGCACTGACCGTAATATCGAGAGTATCGCTTACGCCGGTGTTTGTGGTGTAAGTCAACGTTGGAACGTTACCTGACCAATGCTCTGATGGTACAAACAAGTAACTACCATCTTGCTCGACCGTCAACTCACCACCAGTTAGCGTGATAGTGTCACCAACGTTATAGGACGTTCCTCCTACTTCAATTGACTGCAGTGATAATGTGTTATCTGTATCAGTATCGTTTGTTAAAACGTTACCAGAGACGCTTGTATCTTCATCTACAGTACGAGTATCTGGCAGCGTGTTTGTAGCATTGTATTCATAAACAACCACATCAATACTGGTCGTAGTCGTAGCAGTACTTGTTGAATCCTTTTCACTAGCGATCGCTTCGACATCAATAGTAAAATCGTCGTGACTTCCCGAAGGCGGTAAGACCGTTAAACTTGTCATATCCCAACTACTGATATCAAATGTCTCATTGGTACTAGTGAATGTGTGAGAATTGACTCCATCACTTAGCTCAGAACCAATAGGGAAACCACTAACATTAACAGCCAAACTTTCTGAACCATCAGTATCATTTAAAGATGCTTGCAGTTCAGTCAGTGGAATACGTGTGTCTTGTGGACCTTCATTCGTTGTATAGACCTGATAGAGCTCAACGCCATTTTCGTTAATTAATTGTGATGTACGTATATCAATATTATCGAGCTGAGACACATCACTGACTACGCCAAAGTCCGTGTTGTTTAAGTTGACAGGGCTCGCGCCATCTACAGAAACATTGACATCAAAATTACCAGGGCCGCTCTGGTTGTGGTGGTAAACCTCTATCGGATAGAAACCGGACACAGTCGGTGTAAATGCAATTCCTTGGATACTCCCACTACTGTCTCCCCATCGAGCATCATCTGTAAGCTCACCACCAATTTTTATCGCTAAACTATCATCCGCGTTACCAACGAAATCATAAGATTTACCTGCTTCTAAATAGATCAAGCCAGTGATGAGTGTAGCTTGACCTGCACCTTGACTAGCATCACGCACATCATTGACATTACTTAAAGAACTACTGTTACTATCCAAACCATCGATGACATTTATCAAGGTATCAGGGTCCACACCATTACCAACACCATATTGATAACCAACAGAGACACCATTCCACATACTTACGTTGAATTGTTGGTCCGGAAGTTGAATTCCATCGATGCTGGTGAACAAGTTAGGCGCGTCAGCAATTGGAGTAACATTTATCGCAACAGTCGACTCTTCGCCTACGTTAATGCCATCAGTTGGTTTGAAACCAATCTGTGCGTAGTCTTGTTGTTGATCACCGACGCCTGGAGTTGAGTGGCTATCGTACCCAGATTCATCTTCATCCGGAGTAAAGCGAACTCTATCTCCATCAAACTCGCCCTTGTCAATAACTTGACCAACCGAAATGTCATGCCACTGACCATCATCACCGAAATACTCAAACTGCCCGCTATCTGGCAAATCGGTAATCTCAATACCTAGAGTTGAATCAGGTGAGTCAACATCGGTAATTCCGAATGAATCCCATTCAATGAAGGTTGGGGTGTCTTCGTTAGTTTTGATTGGCGCTGTCACGGTGATTTCCGGCGCGTCATTCACGTCCGTCACCACTGGGGTATCGCTGTCTGTGCCTGTCAGGCTGCTGTCATTGGTCTGAGTCACCGTCAGATCGATGGTATCTAAGTCTTCACCCGCATTGATGGCGTCTACACCATCTTGCGTCAGTTTCACCTGACCCGTTGCCGTATCTAACGTGTAGTGGCCGTTGGCATTGCTGCCTGGCGTGAAGGTCACGGTTACCGCATCGCCTTCTTCGTCAGACGTCACGTACGTGCCCGCTACATCGCCCACTGCTGCGCCAGCGTCTTCTGTGAAGTCGTTCGCTGTCACGGTGATTTCCGGCGCGTCATTCACGTCCGTCACCACTGGGGTATCGCTGTCTGTGCCTGTCACACCCGCATTGATGGCGTCTACACCATCTTGCGTCAGTTTCACCTGACCCGTTGCCGTATCTAACGTGTAGTGGCCGTTGGCATTGCTGCCTGGCGTGAAGGTCACGGTTACCGCATCGCCTTCTTCGTCAGACGTCACGTACGTGCCCGCTACATCGCCCACTGCTGCGCCAGCGTCTTCTGTGAAGTCGTTCGCTGTCACGGTGATTTCCGGCGCGTCATTCACGTCCGTCACCACTGGGGTATCGCTGTCTGTGCCTGTCAGGCTGCTGTCATTGGTCTGAGTCACCGTCAGATCGATGGTATCTAAGTCTTCACCCGCATTGATGGCGTCTACACCATCTTGCGTCAGTTTCACCTGACCCGTTGCCGTATCTAACGTGTAGTGGCCGTTGGCATTGCTGCCTGGCGTGAAGGTCACGGTTACCGCATCGCCTTCTTCGTCAGACGTCACGTACGTGCCCGCTACATCGCCCACTGCTGCGCCAGCGTCTTCTGTGAAGTCGTTCGCTGTCACGGTGATTTCCGGCGCGTCATTCACGTCCGTCACCACTGGGGTATCGCTGTCTGTGCCTGTCAGGCTGCTGTCATTGGTCTGAGTCACCGTCAGATCGATGGTATCTAAGTCTTCACCCGCATTGATGGCGTCTACACCATCTTGCGTCAGTTTCACCTGACCCGTTGCCGTATCTAACGTGTAGTGGCCGTTGGCATTGCTGCCTGGCGTGAAGGTCACGGTTACCGCATCGCCTTCTTCGTCAGACGTCACGTACGTGCCCGCTACATCGCCCACTGCTGCGCCAGCGTCTTCTGTGAAGTCGTTCGCTGTCACGGTGATTTCCGGCGCGTCATTCACGTCCGTCACCACTGGGGTATCGCTGTCTGTGCCTGTCAGGCTGCTGTCATTGGTCTGAGTCACCGTCAGATCGATGGTATCTAAGTCTTCACCCGCATTGATGGCGTCTACACCATCTTGCGTCAGTTTCACCTGACCCGTTGCCGTATCTAACGTGTAGTGGCCGTTGGCATTGCTGCCTGGCGTGAAGGTCACGGTTACCGCATCGCCTTCTTCGTCAGACGTCACGTACGTGCCCGCTACATCGCCCACTGCTGCGCCAGCGTCTTCTGTGAAGTCGTTCGCTGTCACGGTGATTTCCGGCGCGTCATTCACGTCCGTCACCACTGGGGTATCGCTGTCTGTGCCTGTCAGGCTGCTGTCATTGGTCTGAGTCACCGTCAGATCGATGGTATCTAAGTCTTCACCCGCATTGATGGCGTCTACACCATCTTGCGTCAGTTTCACCTGACCCGTTGCCGTATCTAACGTGTAGTGGCCGTTGGCATTGCTGCCTGGCGTGAAGGTCACGGTTACCGCATCGCCTTCTTCGTCAGACGTCACGTACGTGCCCGCTACATCGCCCACTGCTGCGCCAGCGTCTTCTGTGAAGTCGTTCGCTGTCACGGTGATTTCCGGCGCGTCATTCACGTCCGTCACCACTGGGGTATCGCTGTCTGTGCCTGTCAGGCTGCTGTCATTGGTCTGAGTCACCGTCAGATCGATGGTATCTAAGTCTTCACCCGCATTGATGGCGTCTACACCATCTTGCGTCAGTTTCACCTGACCCGTTGCCGTATCTAACGTGTAGTGGCCGTTGGCATTGCTGCCTGGCGTGAAGGTCACGGTTACCGCATCGCCTTCTTCGTCAGACGTCACGTACGTGCCCGCTACATCGCCCACTGCTGCGCCAGCGTCTTCTGTGAAGTCGTTCGCTGTCACGGTGATTTCCGGCGCGTCATTCACGTCCGTCACCACTGGGGTATCGCTGTCTGTGCCTGTCAGGCTGCTGTCATTGGTCTGAGTCACCGTCAGATCGATGGTATCTAAGTCTTCACCCGCATTGATGGCGTCTACACCATCTTGCGTCAGTTTCACCTGACCCGTTGCCGTATCTAACGTGTAGTGGCCGTTGGCATTGCTGCCTGGCGTGAAGGTCACGGTTACCGCATCGCCTTCTTCGTCAGACGTCACGTACGTGCCCGCTACATCGCCCACTGCTGCGCCAGCGTCTTCTGTGAAGTCGTTCGCTGTCACGGTGATTTCCGGCGCGTCATTCACGTCCGTCACCACTGGGGTATCGCTGTCTGTGCCTGTCAGGCTGCTGTCATTGGTCTGAGTCACCGTCAGATCGATGGTATCTAAGTCTTCACCCGCATTGATGGCGTCTAAGGTCACCATCTTGCGTCAGTTTCACCTGACCCGTTGCCGTATCTAACGTGTAGTGGCCGTTGGCATTGCTGCCTGGCGTGAAGGTCACGGTTACCGCATCGCCTTCTTCGTCAGACGTCACGTACGTGCCCGCTACATCGCCCACTGCTGCGCCAGCGTCTTCTGTGAAGTCGTTCGCTGTCACGGTGATTTCCGGCGCGTCATTCACGTCCGTCACCACTGGGGTATCGCTGTCTGTGCCTGTCAGGCTGCTGTCATTGGTCTGAGTCACCGTCAGATCGATGGTATCTAAGTCTTCACCCGCATTGATGGCGTCTACACCATCTTGCGTCAGTTTCACCTGACCCGTTGCCGTATCTAACGTGTAGTGGCCGTTGGCATTGCTGCCTGGCGTGAAGGTCACGGTTACCGCATCGCCTTCTTCGTCAGACGTCACGTACGTGCCCGCTACATCGCCCACTGCTGCGCCAGCGTCTTCTGTGAAGTCGTTCGCTGTCACGGTGATTTCCGGCGCGTCATTCACGTCCGTCACCACTGGGGTATCGCTGTCTGTGCCTGTCAGGCTGCTGTCATTGGTCTGAGTCACCGTCAGATCGATGGTATCTAAGTCTTCACCCGCATTGATGGCGTCTACACCATCTTGCGTCAGTTTCACCTGACCCGTTGCCGTATCTAACGTGTAGTGGCCGTTGGCATTGCTGCCTGGCGTGAAGGTCACGGTTACCGCATCGCCTTCTTCGTCAGACGTCACGTACGTGCCCGCTACATCGCCCACTGCTGCGCCAGCGTCTTCTGTGAAGTCGGTTACCGCATCGCCTTCTTCGTCACGTCACGTACGTGCCCGCTACATCGCCCACTGCTGCGCCAGCGTCTTCTGTGAAGTCGTTCGCTGTCACGGTGATTTCCGGCGCGTCATTCACGTCCGTCACCACTGGGGTATCGCTGTCTGTGCCTGTCAGGCTGCTGTCATTGGTCTGAGTCACCGTCAGATCGATGGTATCTAAGTCTTCACCCGCATTGATGGCGTCTACACCATCTTGCGTCAGTTTCACCTGACCCGTTGCCGTATCTAACGTGTAGTGGCCGTTGGCATTGCTGCCTGGCGTGAAGGTCACGGTTACCGCATCGCCTTCTTCGTCAGACGTCACGTACGTGCCCGCTACATCGCCCACTGCTGCGCCAGCGTCTTCTGTGAAGTCGTTCGCTGTCACGGTGATTTCCGGCGCGTCATTCACGTCCGTCACCACTGGGGTATCGCTGTCTGTGCCTGTCAGGCTGCTGTCATTGGTCTGAGTCACCGTCAGATCGATGGTATCTAAGTCTTCACCCGCATTGATGGCGTCTACACCATCTTGCGTCAGTTTCACCTGACCCGTTGCCGTATCTAACGTGTAGTGGCCGTTGGCATTGCTGCCTGGCGTGAAGGTCACGGTTACCGCATCGCCTTCTTCGTCAGACGTCACGTACGTGCCCGCTACATCGCCCACTGCTGCGCCAGCGTCTTCTGTGAAGTCGTTCGCTGTCACGGTGATTTCCGGCGCGTCATTCACGTCCGTCACCACTGGGGTATCGCTGTCTGTGCCTGTCAGGCTGCTGTCATTGGTCTGAGTCACCGTCAGATCGATGGTATCTAAGTCTTCACCCGCATTGATGGCGTCTACACCATCTTGCGTCAGTTTCACCTGACCCGTTGCCGTATCTAACGTGTAGTGGCCGTTGGCATTGCTGCCTGGCGTGAAGGTCACGGTTACCGCATCGCCTTCTTCGTCAGACGTCACGTACGTGCCCGCTACATCGCCCACTGCTGCGCCAGCGTCTTCTGTGAAGTCGTTCGCTGTCACGGTGATTTCCGGCGCGTCATTCACGTCCGTCACCACTGGGGTATCGCTGTCTGTGCCTGTCAGGCTGCTGTCATTGGTCTGAGTCACCGTCAGATCGATGGTATCTAAGTCTTCACCCGCATTGATGGCGTCTACACCATCTTGCGTCAGTTTCACCTGACCCGTTGCCGTATCTAACGTGTAGTGGCCGTTGGCATTGCTGCCTGGCGTGAAGGTCACGGTTACCGCATCGCCTTCTTCGTCAGACGTCACGTACGTGCCCGCTACATCGCCCACTGCTGCGCCAGCGTCTTCTGTGAAGTCGTTCGCTGTCACGGTGATTTCCGGCGCGTCATTCACGTCCGTCACCACTGGGGTATCGCTGTCTGTGCCTGTCAGGCTGCTGTCATTGGTCTGAGTCACCGTCAGATCGATGGTATCTAAGTCTTCACCCGCATTGATGGCGACACCATGGTCAGTTTCACCTGACCCGTTGCCGTATCTAACGTGTAGTCTTCACCCGCATTGATGGCGTCTACACCATCTTGCGTCAGTTTCACCTGACCCGTTGCCGTATCTAACGTGTAGTGGCCGTTGGCATTGCTGCCTGGCGTGAAGGTCACGGTTACCGCATCGCCTTCTTCGTCAGACGTCACGTACGTGCCCGCTACATCGCCCACTGCTGCGCCAGCGTCTTCTGTGAAGTCGTTCGCTGTCACGGTGATTTCCGGCGCGTCATTCACGTCCGTCACCACTGGGGTATCGCTGTCTGTGCCTGTCAGGCTGCTGTCATTGGTCTGAGTCACCGTCAGATCGATGGTATCTAAGTCTTCACCCGCATTGATGGCGTCTACACCATCTTGCGTCAGTTTCACCTGACCCGTTGCCGTATCTAACGTGTAGTGGCCGTTGGCATTGCTGCCTGGCGTGAAGGTCACGGTTACCGCATCGCCTTCTTCGTCAGACGTCACGTACGTGCCCGCTACATCGCCCACTGCTGCGCCAGCGTCTTCTGTGAAGTCGTTCGCTGTCACGGTGATTTCCGGCGCGTCATTCACGTCCGTCACCACTGGGGTATCGCTGTCTGTGCCTGTCAGGCTGCTGTCATTGGTCTGAGTCACCGTCAGATCGATGGTATCTAAGTCTTCACCCGCATTGATGGCGTCTACACCATCTTGCGTCAGTTTCACCTGACCCGTTGCCGTATCTAACGTGTAGTGGCCGTTGGCATTGCTGCCGCATTGATGGCGCTACACCATCTTGCGTCAGTGTCATTCTGCCTGGCGTGAAGGTCACGGTTACCGCATCGCCTTCTTCGTCAGACGTCACGTACGTGCCCGCTACATCGCCCACTGCTGCGCCAGCGTCTTCTGTGAAGTCGTTCGCTGTCACGGTGATTTCCGGCGCGTCATTCACGTCCGTCACCACTGGGGTATCGCTGTCTGTGCCTGTCAGGCTGCTGTCATTGGTCTGAGTCACCGTCAGATCGATGGTATCTAAGTCTTCACCCGCATTGATGGCGTCTACACCATCTTGCGTCAGTTTCACCTGACCCGTTGCCGTATCTAACGTGTAGTGGCCGTTGGCATTGCTGCCTGGCGTGAAGGTCACGGTTACCGCATCGCCTTCTTCGTCAGACGTCACGTACGTGCCCGCTACATCGCCCACTGCTGCGCCAGCGTCTTCTGTGAAGTCGTTCGCTGTCACGGTGATTTCCGGCGCGTCATTCACGTCCGTCACCACTGGGGTATCGCTGTCTGTGCCTGTCAGGCTGCTGTCATTGGTCTGAGTCACCGTCAGATCGATGGTATCTAAGTCTTCACCCGCATTGATGGCGTCTACACCATCTTGCGTCAGTTTCACCTGACCCGTTGCCGTATCTAACGTGTAGTGGCCGTTGGCATTGCTGCCTGGCGTGAAGGTCACGGTTACCGCATCGCCTTCTTCGTCAGACGTCACGTACGTGCCCGCTACATCGCCCACTGCTGCGCCAGCGTCTTCTGTGAAGTCGTTCGCTGTCACGGTGATTTCCGGCGCGTCATTCACGTCCGTCACCACTGGGGTATCGCTGTCTGTGCCTGTCAGGCTGCTGTCATTGGTCTGAGTCACCGTCAGATCGATGGTATCTAAGTCTTCACCCGCATTGATGGCGTCTACACCATCTTGCGTCAGTTTCACCTGACCCGTTGCCGTATCTAACGTGTAGTGGCCGTTGGCATTGCTGCCTGGCGTGAAGGTCACGGTTACCGCATCGCCTTCTTCGTCAGACGTCACGTACGTGCCCGCTACATCGCCCACTGCTGCGCCAGCGTCTTCTGTGAAGTCGTTCGCTGTCACGGTGATTTCCGGCGCGTCATTCACGTCCGTCACCACTGGGGTATCGCTGTCTGTGCCTGTCAGGCTGCTGTCATTGGTCTGAGTCACCGTCAGATCGATGGTATCTAAGTCTTCACCCGCATTGATGGCGTCTACACCATCTTGCGTCAGTTTCACCTGACCCGTTGCCGTATCTAACGTGTAGTGGCCGTTGGCATTGCTGCCTGGCGTGAAGGTCACGGTTACCGCATCGCCTTCTTCGTCAGACGTCACGTACGTGCCCGCTACATCGCCCACTGCTGCGCCAGCGTCTTCTGTGAAGTCGTTCGCTGTCACGGTGATTTCCGGCGCGTCATTCACGTCCGTCACCACTGGGGTATCGCTGTCTGTGCCTGTCAGGCTGCTGTCATTGGTCTGAGTCACCGTCAGATCGATGGTATCTAAGTCTTCACCCGCATTGATGGCGTCTACACCATCTTGCGTCAGTTTCACCTGACCCGTTGCCGTATCTAACGTGTAGTGGCCGTTGGCATTGCTGCCTGGCGTGAAGGTCACGGTTACCGCATCGCCTTCTTCGTCAGACGTCACGTACGTGCCCGCTACATCGCCCACTGCTGCGCCAGCGTCTTCTGTGAAGTCGTTCGCTGTCACGGTGATTTCCGGCGCGTCATTCACGTCCGTCACCACTGGGGTATCGCTGTCTGTGCCTGTCAGGCTGCTGTCATTGGTCTGAGTCACCGTCAGATCGATGGTATCTAAGTCTTCACCCGCATTGATGGCGTCTACACCATCTTGCGTCAGTTTCACCTGACCCGTTGCCGTATCTAACGTGTAGTGGCCGTTGGCATTGCTGCCTGGCGTGAAGGTCACGGTTACCGCATCGCCTTCTTCGTCAGACGTCACGTACGTGCCCGCTACATCGCCCACTGCTGCGCCAGCGTCTTCTGTGAAGTCGTTCGCTGTCACGGTGATTTCCGGCGCGTCATTCACGTCCGTCACCACTGGGGTATCGCTGTCTGTGCCTGTCAGGCTGCTGTCATTGGTCTGAGTCACCGTCAGATCGATGGTATCTAAGTCTTCACCCGCATTGATGGCGTCTACACCATCTTGCGTCAGTTTCACCTGACCCGTTGCCGTATCTAACGTGTAGTGGCCGTTGGCATTGCTGCCTGGCGTGAAGGTCACGGTTACCGCATCGCCTTCTTCGTCAGACGTCACGTACGTGCCCGCTACATCGCCCACTGCTGCGCCAGCGTCTTCTGTGAAGTCGTTCGCTGTCACGGTGATTTCCGGCGCGTCATTCACGTCCGTCACCACTGGGGTATCGCTGTCTGTGCCTGTCAGGCTGCTGTCATTGGTCTGAGTCACCGTCAGATCGATGGTATCTAAGTCTTCACCCGCATTGATGGCGTCTACACCATCTTGCGTCAGTTTCACCTGACCCGTTGCCGTATCTAACGTGTAGTGGCCGTTGGCATTGCTGCCTGGCGTGAAGGTCACGGTTACCGCATCGCCTTCTTCGTCAGACGTCACGTACGTGCCCGCTACATCGCCCACTGCTGCGCCAGCGTCTTCTGTGAAGTCGTTCGCTGTCACGGTGATTTCCGGCGCGTCATTCACGTCCGTCACCACTGGGGTATCGCTGTCTGTGCCTGTCAGGCTGCTGTCATTGGTCTGAGTCACCGTCAGATCGATGGTATCTAAGTCTTCACCCGCATTGATGGCGTCTACACCATCTTGCGTCAGTTTCACCTGACCCGTTGCCGTATCTAACGTGTAGTGGCCGTTGGCATTGCTGCCTGGCGTGAAGGTCACGGTTACCGCATCGCCTTCTTCGTCAGACGTCACGTACGTGCCCGCTACATCGCCCACTGCTGCGCCAGCGTCTTCTGTGAAGTCGTTCGCTGTCACGGTGATTTCCGGCGCGTCATTCACGTCCGTCACCACTGGGGTATCGCTGTCTGTGCCTGTCAGGCTGCTGTCATTGGTCTGAGTCACCGTCAGATCGATGGTATCTAAGTCTTCACCCGCATTGATGGCGTCTACACCATCTTGCGTCAGTTTCACCTGACCCGTTGCCGTATCTAACGTGTAGTGGCCGTTGGCATTGCTGCCTGGCGTGAAGGTCACGGTTACCGCATCGCCTTCTTCGTCAGACGTCACGTACGTGCCCGCTACATCGCCCACTGCTGCGCCAGCGTCTTCTGTGAAGTCGTTCGCTGTCACGGTGATTTCCGGCGCGTCATTCACGTCCGTCACCACTGGGGTATCGCTGTCTGTGCCTGTCAGGCTGCTGTCATTGGTCTGAGTCACCGTCAGATCGATGGTATCTAAGTCTTCACCCGCATTGATGGCGTCTACACCATCTTGCGTCAGTTTCACCTGACCCGTTGCCGTATCTAACGTGTAGTGGCCGTTGGCATTGCTGCCTGGCGTGAAGGTCACGGTTACCGCATCGCCTTCTTCGTCAGACGTCACGTACGTGCCCGCTACATCGCCCACTGCTGCGCCAGCGTCTTCTGTGAAGTCGTTCGCTGTCACGGTGATTTCCGGCGCGTCATTCACGTCCGTCACCACTGGGGTATCGCTGTCTGTGCCTGTCAGGCTGCTGTCATTGGTCTGAGTCACCGTCAGATCGATGGTATCTAAGTCTTCACCCGCATTGATGGCGTCTACACCATCTTGCGTCAGTTTCACCTGACCCGTTGCCGTATCTAACGTGTAGTGGCCGTTGGCATTGCTGCCTGGCGTGAAGGTCACGGTTACCGCATCGCCTTCTTCGTCAGACGTCACGTACGTGCCCGCTACATCGCCCACTGCTGCGCCAGCGTCTTCTGTGAAGTCGTTCGCTGTCACGGTGATTTCCGGCGCGTCATTCACGTCCGTCACCACTGGGGTATCGCTGTCTGTGCCTGTCAGGCTGCTGTCATTGGTCTGAGTCACCGTCAGATCGATGGTATCTAAGTCTTCACCCGCATTGATGGCGTCTACACCATCTTGCGTCAGTTTCACCTGACCCGTTGCCGTATCTAACGTGTAGTGGCCGTTGGCATTGCTGCCTGGCGTGAAGGTCACGGTTACCGCATCGCCTTCTTCGTCAGACGTCACGTACGTGCCCGCTACATCGCCCACTGCTGCGCCAGCGTCTTCTGTGAAGTCGTTCGCTGTCACGGTGATTTCCGGCGCGTCATTCACGTCCGTCACCACTGGGGTATCGCTGTCTGTGCCTGTCAGGCTGCTGTCATTGGTCTGAGTCACCGTCAGATCGATGGTATCTAAGTCTTCACCCGCATTGATGGCGTCTACACCATCTTGCGTCAGTTTCACCTGACCCGTTGCCGTATCTAACGTGTAGTGGCCGTTGGCATTGCTGCCTGGCGTGAAGGTCACGGTTACCGCATCGCCTTCTTCGTCAGACGTCACGTACGTGCCCGCTACATCGCCCACTGCTGCGCCAGCGTCTTCTGTGAAGTCGTTCGCTGTCACGGTGATTTCCGGCGCGTCATTCACGTCCGTCACCACTGGGGTATCGCTGTCTGTGCCTGTCAGGCTGCTGTCATTGGTCTGAGTCACCGTCAGATCGATGGTATCTAAGTCTTCACCCGCATTGATGGCGTCTACACCATCTTGCGTCAGTTTCACCTGACCCGTTGCCGTATCTAACGTGTAGTGGCCGTTGGCATTGCTGCCTGGCGTGAAGGTCACGGTTACCGCATCGCCTTCTTCGTCAGACGTCACGTACGTGCCCGCTACATCGCCCACTGCTGCGCCAGCGTCTTCTGTGAAGTCGTTCGCTGTCACGGTGATTTCCGGCGCGTCATTCACGTCCGTCACCACTGGGGTATCGCTGTCTGTGCCTGTCAGGCTGCTGTCATTGGTCTGAGTCACCGTCAGATCGATGGTATCTAAGTCTTCACCCGCATTGATGGCGTCTACACCATCTTGCGTCAGTTTCAC
Source organism: Vibrio sp. QJM3NY_27 (assembly GCF_057785955.1). Taxonomy (NCBI): domain Bacteria; kingdom Pseudomonadati; phylum Pseudomonadota; class Gammaproteobacteria; order Vibrionales; family Vibrionaceae; genus Vibrio; species Vibrio sp. QJM3NY_27. The sequence continues at coordinate 1,911,378 of NZ_CM173511.1, forward strand.
CTGACCCGTTGCCGTATCTAACGTGTAGTGGCCGTTGGCATTGCTGCCTGGCGTGAAGGTCACGGTTACCGCATCGCCTTCTTCGTCAGACGTCACGTACGTGCCCGCTACATCGCCCACTGCTGCGCCAGCGTCTTCTGTGAAGTCGTTCGCTGTCACGGTGATTTCCGGCGCGTCATTCACGTCCGTCACCACTGGGGTATCGCTGTCTGTGCCTGTCAGGCTGCTGTCATTGGTCTGAGTCACCGTCAGATCGATGGTATCTAAGTCTTCACCCGCATTGATGGCGTCTACACCATCTTGCGTCAGTTTCACCTGACCCGTTGCCGTATCTAACGTGTAGTGGCCGTTGGCATTGCTGCCTGGCGTGAAGGTCACGGTTACCGCATCGCCTTCTTCGTCAGACGTCACGTACGTGCCCGCTACATCGCCCACTGCTGCGCCAGCGTCTTCTGTGAAGTCGTTCGCTGTCACGGTGATTTCCGGCGCGTCATTCACGTCCGTCACCACTGGGGTATCGCTGTCTGTGCCTGTCAGGCTGCTGTCATTGGTCTGAGTCACCGTCAGATCGATGGTATCTAAGTCTTCACCCGCATTGATGGCGTCTACACCATCTTGCGTCAGTTTCACCTGACCCGTTGCCGTATCTAACGTGTAGTGGCCGTTGGCATTGCTGCCTGGCGTGAAGGTCACGGTTACCGCATCGCCTTCTTCGTCAGACGTCACGTACGTGCCCGCTACATCGCCCACTGCTGCGCCAGCGTCTTCTGTGAAGTCGTTCGCTGTCACGGTGATTTCCGGCGCGTCATTCACGTCCGTCACCACTGGGGTATCGCTGTCTGTGCCTGTCAGGCTGCTGTCATTGGTCTGAGTCACCGTCAGATCGATGGTATCTAAGTCTTCACCCGCATTGATGGCGTCTACACCATCTTGCGTCAGTTTCACCTGACCCGTTGCCGTATCTAACGTGTAGTGGCCGTTGGCATTGCTGCCTGGCGTGAAGGTCACGGTTACCGCATCGCCTTCTTCGTCAGACGTCACGTACGTGCCCGCTACATCGCCCACTGCTGCGCCAGCGTCTTCTGTGAAGTCGTTCGCTGTCACGGTGATTTCCGGCGCGTCATTCACGTCCGTCACCACTGGGGTATCGCTGTCTGTGCCTGTCAGGCTGCTGTCATTGGTCTGAGTCACCGTCAGATCGATGGTATCTAAGTCTTCACCCGCATTGATGGCGTCTACACCATCTTGCGTCAGTTTCACCTGACCCGTTGCCGTATCTAACGTGTAGTGGCCGTTGGCATTGCTGCCTGGCGTGAAGGTCACGGTTACCGCATCGCCTTCTTCGTCAGACGTCACGTACGTGCCCGCTACATCGCCCACTGCTGCGCCAGCGTCTTCTGTGAAGTCGTTCGCTGTCACGGTGATTTCCGGCGCGTCATTCACGTCCGTCACCACTGGGGTATCGCTGTCTGTGCCTGTCAGGCTGCTGTCATTGGTCTGAGTCACCGTCAGATCGATGGTATCTAAGTCTTCACCCGCATTGATGGCGTCTACACCATCTTGCGTCAGTTTCACCTGACCCGTTGCCGTATCTAACGTGTAGTGGCCGTTGGCATTGCTGCCTGGCGTGAAGGTCACGGTTACCGCATCGCCTTCTTCGTCAGACGTCACGTACGTGCCCGCTACATCGCCCACTGCTGCGCCAGCGTCTTCTGTGAAGTCGTTCGCTGTCACGGTGATTTCCGGCGCGTCATTCACGTCCGTCACCACTGGGGTATCGCTGTCTGTGCCTGTCAGGCTGCTGTCATTGGTCTGAGTCACCGTCAGATCGATGGTATCTAAGTCTTCACCCGCATTGATGGCGTCTACACCATCTTGCGTCAGTTTCACCTGACCCGTTGCCGTATCTAACGTGTAGTGGCCGTTGGCATTGCTGCCTGGCGTGAAGGTCACGGTTACCGCATCGCCTTCTTCGTCAGACGTCACGTACGTGCCCGCTACATCGCCCACTGCTGCGCCAGCGTCTTCTGTGAAGTCGTTCGCTGTCACGGTGATTTCCGGCGCGTCATTCACGTCCGTCACCACTGGGGTATCGCTGTCTGTGCCTGTCAGGCTGCTGTCATTGGTCTGAGTCACCGTCAGATCGATGGTATCTAAGTCTTCACCCGCATTGATGGCGTCTACACCATCTTGCGTCAGTTTCACCTGACCCGTTGCCGTATCTAACGTGTAGTGGCCGTTGGCATTGCTGCCTGGCGTGAAGGTCACGGTTACCGCATCGCCTTCTTCGTCAGACGTCACGTACGTGCCCGCTACATCGCCCACTGCTGCGCTGCGCCAGGCGTCTTCTGTGAAGTCGTTCGCTGTCACGGTGATTTCCGGCGCGTCATTCACGTCCGTCACCACTGGGGTATCGCTGTCTGTGCCTGTCAGGCTGCTGTCATTGGTCTGAGTCACCGTCAGATCGATGGTATCTAAGTCTTCACCCGCATTGATGGCGTCTACACCATCTTGCGTCAGTTTCACCTGACCCGTTGCCGTATCTAACGTGTAGTGGCCGTTGGCATTGCTGCCTGGCGTGAAGGTCACGGTTACCGCATCGCCTTCTTCGTCAGACGTCACGTACGTGCCCGCTACATCGCCCACTGCTGCGCCAGCGTCTTCTGTGAAGTCGTTCGCTGTCACGGTGATTTCCGGCGCGTCATTCACGTCCGTCACCACTGGGGTATCGCTGTCTGTGCCTGTCAGGCTGCTGTCATTGGTCTGAGTCACCGTCAGATCGATGGTATCTAAGTCTTCACCCGCATTGATGGCGTCTACACCATCTTGCGTCACCCGCATTGATGGCGTCTACACCATCTTGCGTCAGTTTCACCTGACCCGTTGCCGTATCTAACGTGTAGTGGCCGTTGGCATTGCTGCCTGGCGTGAAGGTCACGGTTACCGCATCGCCTTCTTCGTCAGACGTCACGTACGTGCCCGCTACATCGCCCACTGCTGCGCCAGCGTCTTCTGTGAAGTCGTTCGCTGTCACGGTGATTTCCGGCGCGTCATTCACGTCCGTCACCACTACATCAACAGTAATAGTATCCGTGCCACCCTGCCCATCGCTCACAATCACAGTAAAGCTATCGCTGCCGTTGTAGTTCTCGTCTGGGGTATATGTCCAATTACCATTTTCGTCAACGACTACTGAGCCATTCGATGGTTCTGTGCCTTTGCTAAACGTTAACTGATCGTTATCTGCATCGGTTGCAGTGAGTGATCCACTTACTGGAGTATCTTCATCTGTGGTGACAGAGACATCTTCACCGACAGGTGAGTCATTAATAGGAGTAACACCGACATTCACGGTTATTGTGTCTGTGCCGCCTTGGCCGTCAGAGACTTCTACCGTAAAGCTGTCATCACCGTTGTAGTTTTCATTGGGTGTATAAGTCCAATCGCCGTTTTCATCAACGACGACTGTGCCGTTCGAAGGATCTGTAGCTTTAACAAAAGACAGAGAATCGCCATCTTCGTCTGAAGCCGACAAGGTTCCGTTTACTGGCGTATCTTCATTTGTGGTAAAAGAGACAGTGTCACCGATAGGTGAGTTGTTGTTATCAACAAAAGTGGGATCGGCATTAGGTTGCTCAAACGAACGGAAGGCATCTAGAAGACTCAAGCTTTGAGTACGAGACATACCCAGTGCTTCAAAACCCGTAGTCACGAACTCTGTACCAGGAATGGTTTCTTCACCATCACGTTCAATAGTTCCGCTAGAAGCCAAACTAGAACCATTCTGACCAGCAGCGGTAGCGAACTCTTCACCTAACTCTGTTGGGTCTTGACCTTCTTCCAATGCAGCAAAAATATTCGCTATGTCTTGGTCAAGTTCAACTTCCTCACCTTCTTCTGGTGAAAAACGCTTTACTGATACCTGAGGTTCATTGGATCCGTTCTGGGATTCAAGAACGACATCCCCTGTTTGTAGTGGTTGGCCTTCTTCTAAGACTTTAATCGTACCATCTACCGAGATAACAATGCGCTGGCCAAGTGCTAATGCACCACCCAAATTCAATGTTGTCATGTCCATATAAACCCCTAAAAAAGCATTTCTTGTCATTAACGTCAAAATAGTGACATTATATTTATAATATTAGTTAAAATATAACACTTAAAGTCATATAATTCCTAGTTATGAATCTAGTATTTAACAACTTGAGTGACAAGCTAATGACGGTGATCACATCGCATAACAATCTTAGTGCTCACACCAGTAATATAAGTTATTGTGTTTGCGGAAAATAATAGATTTAAAAACGTAAGATTGACGTGTATAAAAACACCATAAAACGCACGCTGATCGGTTAACATTTTGACAACCATTTGCGAACGCCAGCTTAGCGATCGTAATTTTTTTGGCGGTTCATCTAAATTTCGTATATAACAGCACAAATTCAAGACTTAGATGCGAGCTAACTTTAGGGAGATGCACATTGAATAGGCTTCAAAAGACAACATTAGGGTTAGCTATAAGTATGAGCTTACCGACGACAGCACAAACCCTTGAGCAAGCCGTTGCGTTCACTTTAGAAAGTAATCCTGAAATCAAAAGTGCTTATAACGAATATGTCAGCAAGCGATATCTTAATGATGCTTCTGGCGGTGCTTATCGTCCAAGTATAGACTTGGATGGAGGTATTGGTTACGAACATACCGATCTAGCAACTAACTCAAGCACGACCGATCTGACTCGGAAAGAAGCGACAATTACGCTAACTCAGCTTATCTGGGATGGGGCTAATACATCGAATGATATTGACCGTACCGCGGCAGATGCGGAATCAGTGCGTTATCAATTGATATCTAATGCTCAAGATATCGCATTAGAAGTGACCAAGGTTTATCTCGATGCGGTAAAAGCTTATGAAGTGCTTTCACTCTCTGAAAACAACCTCGCAACCCACAAAAAAATATACAGCGATATTCGCAAGCGTGTTGAATCAGGTATTGGCTCAACGGCAGATATGTCACAGGTAGAAGCACGTATTGCTAAAGCGCACGGTAATTTACTTGCGGCGCAAAACAACCTTTTTGACACTCATACACAATTCAAAAGGCTTGTGGGTCAATCTCCGTTAGGCTTAACCTTCCCTCGTGCAGATGCAGGCGCTATCCCTTACACGGTTGATGGCGCATTAGCAAAAGCGTTTAATCAGCACCCAGTAATTAAGATTGCACAAGCCGATGTAGACTCAGCGAAATTTCAATACAAGCAATCTAAGAGCACCAACTACCCAACGGTTTCTTTTGAAGCCGCTCAAACCTGGCGCGATGATGCCGGTGGCACTCCAGGCAGCAGTGACGAGTTTTCTGCGATGGTTCGTTTAAGATACAACCTTTACAACGGCGGTTCAGACCAAGACCGTGCAGAAAGTGCCGCTTATCAACTAAACAAAGCGAAAGACCTCCGCGAGAGTACTTACCGTAATGTAGAAGAGAGCTTGCGTCTTTCATGGAGCGCACTTGATTTAACCGTCCAACAGAAAGAGTTTTTATCTGACCACGTAGACTCGGCATCAGACACCGTTATCTCTTATGAGAAACAATACCGTATCGGTAAACGTACCCTTCTCGATTTGCTTAACACCGAGAACGAACTATTCGAAGCCCGTAAGGGCTATCTGGATGCCAAGTACGACGAACAATACGCGAAGTACCGAGTAATGAATGCAACAGGAAACCTGTTAACTGGGTTACGCGTCGAAACCCCTCAAGAATGGAATGAAAAGGTAGAATACTAATGAAGCTGATAAAGACTGTATTTCCGCTTTGTCTCATGATTGTCTCTGCCAACGTTTTAGCTGAAACAAGCAATGAAGAATTTGAATATCGGGCTCTTCCAGACATCACGCAAATTTATGATCTCGAAGATGATGATAATGACGGCGTAATTAACGCGCGAGATCTATGTCCCGATACGCAAATTGGTGCAGAGATCGATAACGACGGTTGTGGTTCATATTTTGAATCGTCAGAAAAGAAAGAGCTCCACATACTCTTTGCTAATAACTCTACGGAAATTAACCCTGTTTTCCTAGGGCAGATACGCCAGATGGCTGCGTTTTTGAAGCGTTACGAGGGTACATCGATTGAGTTGCAAGGTTATGCCAGTAAAGTGGGCAATGCCAAACACAATTTAAAACTGTCAAAAGAGCGAGCATCTCACGTAAGGCGAGCCCTTATCAGTAATGGTATTCAACCATCTCGAGTCAATATCGTGGGTCATGGCGACTCTGAATTCAGCAGTGATGACAGCCAAGTTAATCACGCACTACATCGAAAAGTTGTCGCTTCCGTTGTTGGATTTAAAGGCAACATCAAAGAAGAGTGGCACATCTTCACCAAAATAAAAAAGTAGGCTCTATCCTGCGCTTACCATACTGAAACGTGATCTTTAGTTAACGTTTCAGTATGGTGATAATTCCTTGAATAGCATGTACCTAAGCCGTCTATAATGTTAATCTTGCGTCGTTATCAACATAGAGAATTAATCCATGAGCAAACTAACAGCTGATACTCAAGCAAATCTAGAACTTTTCGTTTCTGAAACACAAGAAACTAAACTGGTATGGGGCCTTCGCAATGAAGAAGGTTGGCTAGCATGTGACTCAAGTGAATTCGAAAGCAGCGAAGTGATGCCTTTTTGGTCTTCAAAAGAAGATGCTCAGACTCACAACGTTGAAGAGTGGGCTGACTTCGAAGTATTAGAAATTCCACTAGATATCTTTGTAGAAGATTGGTTACTGACTCTAGCTGAAGACGGCGTTCTTGTTGGTATTAACTGGAATGCAACATTAGAAGGCAAAGAACTTGAGCCTTCTGACCTAGCGAAATTATACATCTAATTTCCGATATCGGTCGTGCGAACAGTACGACCGATACACCTCAGATAAATATCAACAAATTAGAGACTTACCTCGCATAACCTCCTGCCAATACCATTCAAAATTTGAAGCAAGATCAAACTAATAATAGAATATCGTTCTTTATCTGATAGATAATTTCTTGTGACTCACTCTGTTTTTATTACCCTTCTACTGTTCATTAGCTTTTATTCTCATGGCCAAGTATCAACACAAGATCGTCACCTGGACTCCCCTTTCAACTCATCCAATTTGGATTCAAACACGACTCCAAATGCTGATTGGAATGCACTCTATCTCTCGACTCTAACTCATTCCCCATCGCGTGCATTAAACATGCTGCAAACCCGTTACACTGGCTCAACTGTCTATGGGGATAAGCTTTACCTTTCATCTCTGTTATATCAATACATGAGCCACCGAGATCAACCGTTCTATGGAATCGCTTCAAACGACAGTGAGTACCAAGCGATTGAAGAAGCGTTTATTTCTGCATTGATGAAAGACGGCCAAGGCCAATATGAAGAAGCGCAACAAGGCTTTTTGACCCTATTGGCGAAAATGCAATCACGTAGTGATTTGACTGGAAGAGCCCTGCTAAAATACCAGCTATGCCGATCGCTTAACGAGCAAGCTAAATATCATCAAGCGAACTATTACTGTTCTGCGCTTCAATCAGATTTACATAACATCGCTGACCCTGTGTTACCAAAGTTTGGTACTTATCGAGTCATCGCTAACAATCACCATTTCCGCAGTGACTATCAAGCCGCGCTAGATACCTACCTATCACTGATAAACGTGTTCCCACAAGGACATGACATTTCGGGGATCTATAATGATGTGGGTAACTTGCTTAAAGAGTTAAAGCAATATGAAAAATCGGCAGAGTACCTCAAAGAAGCACTCACATTAAGAGAAAGTGCTTCTGATTTGATGAAAGCACAAGTGCATCATAGCCTTGCAGATCTCTACCTTAACCAAGAGCAAAGTGACTTAGCAATTAACCACTTTCAAACAGCAAGAACACTGCTGAGCTCATCTTCACATAGCTACGGTATCGCACTAACAAGTCTTGGCTTAGGAAAAGCTTACACTCAAATTAGGGACTATGATTTGGCAAGAGGTTACTTAGTCAACTCTCTGTCAGCTTCGAATGAATTGAGTAACGACGTCATTCGTATTAACGCTTACTTGGCGATAAGCGATATGTTCGAAGAGCAAAAGCTGACAACCGAGGCGCTCAATTATGCTCAGCAAGCTCTAGAAGTATCCGAGCAAGTCACAAGACACAAGTACATCGCTCAGTCACTCCTGCAGCTTTCCGAGCTTCATCAAGCGCTCAGCAATTACCAACAAGCTTTCTATTTCTACCAGCGATACTCGTCTATACAAATTGAAACACGCGATATCGATAACAGGTTGGCTTTTGAAGCACTAGACCTGACCCACGCTAAATATGAGCAAGAATTGGAAAGCTCTTTCCTGATAAATCAGACAAAGCTCGACCGCGTTCAAATTGAAAAAATGGAGCATCAAAGATGGATGTACAACGTCATTGTTATTCTGTTGCTGTGCGCCGCAAGCTTTACGGTATTAGCAAACAAAACGATTCGCGCAAAAGCTTCCATCGATGCTATGACGAAAGCGTATGGCCGGACCGAGATCATACGAAGAATCAAAAGAGTCAGACGCTGTAAAGGAACGGACAAGCAACATGTCCTCGTTCTGCTCGATCTGGATAGATTCAAGAAGATCAATGATGAACATGGACACCCTACCGGTGATAGAGCGCTCGTCCATATTAGTCAGCAAATACGAAAACACTTAATGAATGACGAATTGTTTGGTCGCTTAGGAGGCGAAGAATTTCTCATCATGCTAACCAAGACCAAGTCTGTAGACGTGCGAGAGCGCGTCGAAGAGCTACATTACGCAATATCAAGCACAGTCTTCTTATCAGAAAGCAAAAAGCCACTTAATGTAACCGCGAGTTTTGCTTATCTAGCAACCTCAAACGCATTAAGTGACTTTGATGACTTGTACTCAGTGCTTGACCAAGCACTGTATCAAGCAAAGAGCAACGGCCGAAACTGCATCATTGATGCTTACAACGAACCAATTGATTGACCTGAGGTTATTTATTCTCAGTCTGTTTGCGAACCAACTCAGCCATAATACCTTCACGATCACCTAGGTAATCGTTAAGGCCAACTTTACGCAGTTCACACGCTGGGCAATCGCCACAACCATCACCGATGATGCCATTGTAACAAGTCAGTGTTTTATTGCGAACAAGCTCAAGTGCTGAGTACTGGTCGGCCAACGCCCATGTTTCAGCTTTGTTGAGCCACATTAACGGTGTTTTAATATCAAGCGGCTTGTCCATACCTTGTACAAGCGCAGAGTTCATCGCTTTCACAAAGTCATTACGACAATCAGGGTAGCCTGAGAAATCAGTTTCACACACGCCCGTGATTACGGTATTTGCACCGATTTGGTAAGCGTAAATACCCGCCAAAGTTAAGAACAGAATATTACGACCAGGAACAAAAGAGTTTGGTAATCCATTCTCTTGTAGCTCATGAGAAACAGGGATATCGTCACGAGTCAGAGAGCTGATAGCCAGTTCATTCAACAGAGTCACATCCATCACTTTGTGCGCTTTCACACCAAGCTCTTTCGACAACGACTCCGCAACTTCAATCTCGAGTCTATGGCGCTGACCATAGTCAAACGTAATCGCATGAACTTCATCATACTCTTTTAAAGCTTGAACAAGACACGTTGTTGAGTCTTGACCACCACTGAATACTACGACTGCTTTTTTCATCTTAAATCCTTACGAGAATCTTCTACTAGCGACTTATCTAGGCCAGTAAACAAATGCAACCTATGCGATGCTCAAATATTTGTGAGTTTGAATAGATAAACGCCAGTTACGTTCAATACAAGTATCAATACACAGTTGCGTTGCACGTTCTTTTTGGCTAATCGGCTGAAGTGCAATGACTGTATTTTCAGGAACATCGGCTCTAGCAATAAGAGCATCTAGTTGCTCGATATCTTTACCGGTACCAACAGGGTGCTTGATTTCATTCGCACGAACGAGTGCGCTATCAAGGATATCCAATTTGGCTTTCATTGCGACTTTTGGTGACACCGTAACCCAAGTCTCCGGTGTGGCTTTTACTTCGGAGGTTCCGCTGGTCTCAATCTGACAGCGACAACCGTGCTGCTCAAATGCTTCAGTAAGAGGGACAAGATCATAAATGCACGGCTCACCACCAGTAATCACAATGTGCTTCGCGGTGTAACCTTGCTTGATATATTCATTCACGATTCCTTGCGCATCAATTGCAGACCAAGTCGGTGAATCCTCTGTCTTAACCATAATATCACCAAGGCTCGTTTCATCTTCCGGCAACGCTTCCCAAGTCTGTTTGGTATCACACCAAGAACAGCCTACAGGGCAAATTTGCAGTCGAACAAAAACAGCAGGAACGCCGGTAAATACGCCCTCGCCCTGGATGGTTTCAAACATTTCATTAATCTTGTACAACTTACCCTCAGCTCAATCATTTGATGAAATTAATCAACCGCAGACCTTAAAGCACTTGCCCCTTTTGGTCAAACAAATGAGTACTGATAAATGAGTTGATCAAAGCCCTAGCCTGAACTTTCAAGTTCCCTTATCCTTTCGCCCATTAGATTTCGTTAGCTTTTAATTTTTTAGTAAGGAACAACATGTACAAACTGATTGCTCTTGATATGGATGGCACACTGCTCAACAGTGATAAAGTAATTTCTCAAGAGAACAAAGACGCGATTGCCAAAGCACGTGCTTCAGGAGTGAAAGTGGTTCTGGCTTCTGGTCGTCCTTTAGAAGGTATGCAGAGTAAGTTAGACGAGCTTTCAATCAACGACGAAGATGACTTTGTGCTCTTCTACAACGGCTCTATGGTTCAAAACGTCGCTACAAAAGAACTCATTCATAGTGAAATCAGCAATGGTAAAGCCGCGAAAGAGATCGCAGCCCTCGCTGTAAAGCTTGGTGGTTATGTTCATGCATTCAGCAAGATTCATGGCTTAATCACGCCTGAAAACAATGAGTACACAGCTATTGAAGCGCGTATTAATGGCTTAGAGATTACCGAGTTCGACTTTTCTCAACTAGAAGACGACCACGAAATCATCAAAACTATGATTGTCGCAGAACCAAGCAAGCTGACTGAAATCACCGGCAAGTTGCCACAAGAGCTTAAGGCTCAATTTACTATCGTGCAAAGTGCACCATTCTTCTTAGAGTTCCTAAACCCGAATTCAAACAAGGGTGTCGGTATTGAGGCGATAGCTAAGCACTTGGGTATTACAGCAGAAGAAGTAATCTGCATGGGTGACGCTGAAAACGATCATCATATGCTTGAATACGCTGGCCTTGGCATTGCAATGGAAAACGCAATGGAAGAAACCAAGAAACTGGCGGATCACATCACAGCGAGCAACGACGACCATGGTGTAGCGGTCGCGATTGAGAAGTTTATCTTCAACTCATAAACGCTCAGCAGCTATAGTGAGAATTACTTTTTGCTTGTTGCACAAATGACAAAGGCTGTGCACTGCACAGCCTTTTTTGATTTTATATTAGTCGGTTCGCCTACTCTCTTTTCCATGGCAGACGAAACGCCACTACACCAAATAGAATCAAGATTGGGAAACGTAAGGTCTCAACGATAAATGAAGCGATGCCACTGAATGAGACGAAACTTCCAGCCCAGCTAATCAGTAGATTCCCCGCTAACAACATAGCCATCACTCCAAATACAATCTTGAATGAGAACTGGCCGACCAAAGGCTTTGAATCCGTTAACGTTACTAAGCATACAATCGTCATCAAAATTGCTACCCAGAAAGAGAATGTTGGCAGTGGCCATATCACCGTGAGAACAATCGACAGTACGCACAATGCCCACCAGACACCTTTAGAGCTTAATAAGGCACTAATATCAACATCAGGTTTCGCATCTAATCTCACGATGTGCCAAGTCGTTAACGCGCCCAATACGCCTCCCATTAAGACATCACTAAAGAACGCACTGCCTGAATAAGACGTAAATAGCATAATCCACAGTAGGCCCGCGAGCACTATCAAAATCGATTTTTGATCCAAGAGGCGCTTTAGTTTCCAAAAAACTAACAAGGTTAAACTCACCCACAAGCCAGCCAATAAACTTGGAAAGCTATACCCACTGCTCATCACTAGCTTCAACGTTGGCAAGTAAGCATGCGGACGTGGAAAACCAAACCCTTGGTGGGCGATTAAAGTGAGCAATGTCACCGAGATCAAAGTGAAGCCAAACTTCAACGCGAAGTTACGGCCAAAATGCCAAGCAATTAGCGGCAATATCACGATGAAAATCCATGGCTTCGCTAACGAGTCAGTTAAAAGCACAGTATTCGCAAACACGCTTGGCATCTTATCGAACGCGTTTTGAAGCGACACAATCCAATTTAATTCAACTTGATGGACTTTCGGTGCCGCGCCCACCAGCTCAGTCACATACGTCACAGGTTGATCTGTCGCGGATAGAAAGAATTCGTTAATCTCAGACCATTGCTCTGGGTAACGGTATTGATTGGCTTGCAACTCCGTAGGTGGCAATAACATCGCGCGACTGACTTCCACACCATAATGAGGAGCAAACCAGATTGGTAGCTCAAAGCCAACTAACTCATTTCGAGCTTTGTAACTGATCACTTCAGAGTCAGAGACACAATCATACACAACGGCACTGTCGGTATATCCCAACACATCACCGACCGTCACGGACAAGCCCGCCTCTTCCCAAGTTTCTCGTTGCGCCGCGACCGCTGGCGGCTCACCAGAAACCACAGTGCCTCCCGGTAGAGACAATTGCCCCGTGATCAATTCATCAACCAATACGATTTGGTTATCAGCACGTACTACACACAAAGCGCCCGCGATATGATCGGGCAAAGTGTTGCTCGCCCAAGCGGAAGTAGTACTCAAAAGAGGCAATATGAAAACTAATAAATATCGAATAACCAACGAATTTACCTAAAATAAGAGAAAAAGTTAAAGACTGCTCTAGTGTAATCAAACATGCACAAAATCGCTGTCTATGTTTTGTGCAAAGCCTTCCTCATCCATTGAATGTGAGGTGTGAACCCCATTTTTTGATAGAAGTCCTTGGCAGGCGAATTAAAGTCCCAAACCTCTACAAAGACTTGTTCAACCCCATAATCATCAAAAGTCGCTTCAACTTTGCTAAACAACTTTTCAGCAATCGATTCTTTTCGATAATCAGGCAAGACAAACAGTTCATCGACACTCCCCATCGGCACCGGTTTACTCACCGTTGAGATAAGCTCACAAAAATGTCCGGAGATAAAGCCAACAATGAGCTCACCTTTTAATGCCACATAAACCAAGCATTCAGGATCATCCAAGTAACGTGCAATGCTTTTTTCCTGCTCAATCTCTTCTGCCGTTTTAAAGTGCTCTGGGCTAGCAAGGTGGTGATGATGGTGGAGATCGAACATTAACTCATTAAGTTGTTCCAAATCCGTATGCTTTGCAGCCCTTAAGGTGACATTCATGACTATTGCGCTTCTCAAACCAAATTAGTATCTAAATTGAGTCTAGTTTACCTGCAGTCAGTATCTATACAAGTGATTGAATTAATTCATTGTTTGAACAGCGCATTTTAGATACAAAAATGGCCACATTATTGTGACCATTTGTTTGATTTAACTTATTTTAAAGTTACTAGACGAGAATAATAGCTAGCGGTTACGCTCCGTCGTTGTCTTTCTCAGTTTTCAGTTCAGCAAGCTGTTGTTCCAACTCAATCAGCTTAATCTCTGCTTCTACCTCAGCAACTCGCTTTTCAGCATCGGTGCGATTATCTTGTGCTAAACCGTCAGCAGTCACTTGAGTTCTTTGAGCATTTCTTGCGTCATCGGTATCTTTCATCGAACCAGCGACTCCACCTGTTACACCTCCTAGTGCAGCACCCTTAACCGCTAAGCTCGCGTCTCCAGTCAGCGCTCCAGCCGTCGCTCCTAGTAGAGCACCACCAATAGCACCACGATTACGCGCTGCGTTTTCATTTTCGTTATCAGTGGCAGGAGATGCACAGCCAGAAAGAGTCACAATCAGTGTCGCTAAAAGGAAAGGTTTAGTGAATGTCATAGGAGTCTCGCTTTGGTTTCGTTTGGAATGAAGCTATCTTAAACAGAACGCTTAGTGAGATAAATAAAGGCCAGTTTAGGCGATACATAATGATTGACTATGTATTAATCAATCAACACATCATTATTTAGAAATATAGGATTTATCATTTTTCAGTAGATACAAAAAGACGACCGATAAGGCCGCCTCAATAACTCTAGTAATCTAATAATCTAATAATCTAATAATCTAATAATCTAATAATCTGTTTTAGCCTTTCGACCAAAAGTTCTGCATATCCGCTGCACTAGGAGGCGGCCTTACACCACAATCTCGATAATGATTTTTATCACCAATTCCAAGTATTTTCCCATTCTCCTCATCGATCATAGCGGCAACTTTAACATCGTCGCCAACGTGTCGAGTCAACACTACGATCTCTCCTGCTCTTTCAGACCTTACCGCGCCCAAAATTTGATATTCGTAGTGACCTTTTCTTGAATTGACGATCATTTTTGAATTTATCGGATCAAAATCATGCCCATCTTTAATATCAAACACTGCTTGATACAAATCGACGCCCGTCTTAGACACGCACTTGAATACTTTTGGGTGGCTCAGGGGTTCTAGCAGCACTCGGCTAACCTCATCCTTTGAAGTAGCAGCATCAACTGCACCACTAGCAAGTAAAGCGATAAGCAAAAAATAGGTTCGCATAGAGTGACCTCAATATGTGGGAATAATAATGAGGTCATAATAAGCAAACTGTCTGGTAAGATGAATAAAGTAAAGTTTAGGTAAAACATCACTAATGGTTATGTTTCAGCAAGCCAACTCATATCCCAGATTCAACCTAATTCTACTTAGCGCCAATGACATTATTTATGCCGATACTATCTACCCAACTTCTCGGCAATCTCAGTTAAGCTTGTCGGGTCATCAATCGTCGAAGGCACCACATACTGCTCACCTTCTGCAATTTGACGAATGGTTCTGCGTAAGATCTTACCTGAACGAGTCTTCGGTAACCTCTCAACAACTAAAGCTTGTTTGAAACAGGCGACAGCGCCGATTTCATTACGAACCTTACCAACTAATTCAGCTTGTAACTCCATATCATCAACTTTCACGCCATCTTTTAGCACAACTAAACCAAGCGGTAGTTGCCCTTTCAAGTCATCATGAATACCGACAACGGCACATTCAGCAATCGCGGGGTGACCACCCACGATTTCTTCCATTTCTCCAGTCGACAGACGGTGTCCCGCTACGTTTATCACATCGTCGATACGGCCCATGATAAATAGATACCCATCTTCATCAAGATAGCCACCATCCCCAGAAACATAATAGCCCGGGAACTGACTCAAATAGCCGGATTCAAATCTATCATGATTGCGCCATACCGTGGGTAAGCAACCAGGCGGCAATGGTCGTTTAAGTGCCACAAACCCTTGTTGATTCGTTTGTGCGATTTCACCCAATTCATTGAGGATCTCCACTTGGTAACCGGGTACTGGCTTGGTTGAAGAACCCGCTTTTACAGGCAAAGATTCAAGCCCTGTTGGATTGGCAGAAATAGCCCAACCCGTTTCGGTTTGCCACCAGTGGTCGATAACCGGTTTATTGGTATGAGACTCGACCCAATCCAATGTTGGCGGGTCCAAACGCTCTCCCGCCATAAAAATCGACTTGAGCGATGATAAGTCATACTTGGTGAGCAACTTACCTTCAGGATCTTCTTTCTTGATTGCTCTAAACGCTGTTGGGGCAGAAAACAGCACATCAACATTGTATTCTTCACAAACACGCCAGAATGCGCCTGGATCGGGTGTTCTTACCGGCTTGCCTTCAAACAGAATAGAGGTGCAACCGTGAATCAGTGGCGCATACACAATATAGGAATGGCCTACAACCCAACCCACGTCAGAAGCTGCCCAAAACACGCCACCTTGCGGCATATCGTAGATAGTGCTCATCGAGTATTTCATCGCGACCGCGTGACCACCATTATCACGCACCACGCCTTTTGGCTTACCCGTCGTCCCTGATGTATACAATATGTATAGTGGATCAGTAGCTAGAACAGGCACACACACATGAGGTAATGCATCGCTAACCGCTTGTTGCCAAAGTACATCACGTTCATTGTTCAATTCGGCTAGAGACTGCTCTCTTTGGAATACCACGACTTTTTCTGGTTTCCAACGGCTGTCCATGATCGCTCTGTCAACCATTGGCTTATATGGTAGAACCTTGTTTATCTCGACTCCACAAGACGCTGTAATCAACACCTTCGGCTCGGCATCTTCAATTCGAACGGCAAGCTCATGAGGAGCAAACCCACCAAACACCACCGAATGCACCGCGCCTAGTCGTGCACAGGCCAACATTGCCATCGCCGCTTCAGGAATCATTGGCATGTAGATCACCACACGATCGCCTTTGGTAACGCCTTGCGTGGCTAACATACCAGCGACTTTAGCCACTTGGTCACGCAGTTGTTTGTAAGTGTACGAGGATTGAGTTCCTGTAACTGGAGAGTCGTAAATCAGCGCGGTATTGTCACCTCGCCCATTTTCACAATGATAATCAAGCGCCAGCCAGCACGTGTTCATCACCCCATCAGGAAACCAGCGCTCAATACCGTTATCGTCAGTTTGTAATATCGTTTTTGGTGGTTCAAACCAATCTATCGCTTGTGATTGTGTTTCCCAAAACGAATTAGGGTCTTCCCTAGCCCATTGGTACTCGGTGATATAGTCTGTTTTTCTGTTCATTTGATTCGTAGCAGACATAGTGCCTCCTCCATGCTTTATCCATTTGTCCAAGCGACTAGCTTTTAGCAGTGTCACTTGGGTGCACTCTTTTCTCAGCGTTGTGTTCGTGAATATTTAACCGTTCACGACAATCGCTTTACTTAGGAAAAGGCACACGGATGGCACCTTCCATGATCACTCGGGCACTACGACTCATAATCGCCCTCTCAATTTTCCAACCGCTTTCCGTCTGAATAGCTTTAGCACCCACTTTTAAGGTCCCTGATGGATGACCAAAGGTCACAAAATCTCGGGTCCCCTCACCGGCTGCCAAGTTCACTAACGTACCTGGCACACTTGCCGCCGAAGCAATGGCGACTGCAGCTGTACCCATCATGGCGTGATGAAGTTGTCCCATAGACAAAGCTCGCACCAGAAGGTCGGTATCGTCAGCTAATACCGATTTACCACTTGAAGCTTGATACGCTTGAGGCTTAGCAACAAACGCGACTTTAGGTGTATGTTGGCGTAATTCAGCTTGTTCTAAAGAATCAATCAGCCCCATCGCAACCGCACCATGCGCTCGGATAGATTCAAACAGCGCCAAAGCTTTGGCATCGCTATTGATATCCGATTGAAGCTCTGTGCCTTGATAACCCGCCGATTCAGCATCAACAAAAATAGTCGGTATTCCTGCATTGATGTATGTCGCTTTGATGCAGCCCAATTCGGGAACATCTAAAAAATCGACAACATTCCCTGTTGGAAACATTGAACCATTGCCATCGGCAGGATCTAAGAAATCGACTCGTATTTCTGCCGCAGGAAAAGTCACGCCATCAAGCTCAAAGTCACCTAACTCTTGGACTTCACCATTGGTGATAGGCACATGAATAATAATGGTTTTCTGGATGTTAACTTGCCATACTCGCACCTCGACAACACCGTTTTCTGGAATACGATTCGAATCGACTAAGGCACTATGAATAGCAAATGGGCCTACTGCAGCAGACAGATTGCCGCAGTTACCACTCCAGTCCACAAACGGCTTATCAATGGCAACTTGGCCGAATAGGTAGTCAACATCGTGATCGGCTTTACTGCTTTTCGAAACAATCACGGTTTTACTGGTACTCGATGTTGCACCACCCATACCATCGGTTTGTTTACCATAAGGGTCTGGACTGCCAATCACTCGTAAGAGTAATTCATCTCTCGCTTCACCCGCCATTTTCGCCGCTTCAGGTAAGTCTCTTAGATTGAAGAAAACCCCTTTGCTCGTGCCTCCTCGCATATAAGTTGCAGGCACTTTGATCTGTTTGTTTGTCATATCAAGCTCCTACTGCGCAAGTAAAGTCTTTGGCAAAACGCTGCAACACACCACCAGCGCTATACACATTCACTTCATCTGCGGTATCTAATCGACAGGTTACTGGCACATCAAGCTTTTCACCGCTTTTACGAGTGATCACTAAAGCCAAGTCTGAACCTGCTTCAATGTCACCGTACACGTCGTAAAGTTCGGTACCGTCGAGTTGTAAGGTATTCCGATTCGTTCCCGCTTTAAACTGCAAAGGCAGCACGCCCATGCCAACCAAGTTGGTTCTGTGAATTCGTTCAAACCCTTCTGCCACAATCACTTCAACACCCGCTAAACGCACACCTTTGGCTGCCCAATCACGTGATGAACCTTGTCCATAATCGGCACCAGCAACCACTATCAAGGGTTGTTTACGGTTCATGTAAGTTTCTATCGCTTCCCACATTCGCGTAACTTGACCTTCGGGTTCAACCCTTGCTAATGAACCTTGCACGACTTCTCCAGCGTCCCTCACCATTTCGTTAAACAGCTTAGGGTTGGCGAATGTTGCTCGTTGCGCGGTTAAGTGATCACCTCGATGGGTCGCGTAAGAGTTAAAGTCCTCTTCCGGCACTTCCATTTTGGTGAGGTATTCCCCCGCTGCGCTCGAAGCGAGAATCGCATTTGAAGGGGATAAGTGATCCGTAGTAATGTTGTCGCCCAGAATCGCTAAAGGTCTCATACCAGATAGGTTTCGTTCTCCCGCAAGAGCTCCTTCCCAATAAGGTGGTCTGCGAATATAGGTACTTTGAGGTCGCCAGTCATAAAGCGGTTCAGTCGTTACCTGTTCTTCGTCTGGCTGGAACATTTTCACGTAGATTTGTTGGAATTGCTGAGGCTTAACATGCTCACCGACAACCGCATCAATTTCTGCATCACTTGGCCACAAATCACTTAGATAGATTGGTTTACCATTGTTGTCTGTACCTAGGCTGTCTTTTTCGATATCAAAGCGAATCGTACCCGCTAAAGCGTAAGCAACCACCAATGGCGGTGACGCTAAAAACGCTTGTTTAGCATAAGGATGAATTCGACCATCGAAATTTCGATTCCCAGATAACACAGCGGTTGAGTACAGGTCGCGGTCGATGATCTCTTGTTGGATTTTAGGATCCAACGCCCCACTCATTCCGTTACAGGTAGTGCACGCATAACCCACGATACCGAAGCCTAATTGTTCAAGTTCAGGAAGCAAACCTGACGATTCGAGATATAACTTGGCGACTTTTGAGCCTGGGGCGAATGACGTTTTCACCCAAGGCTTACGAACTAATCCAAGCTGATTGGCTTTCTTAGCCACCAATGCTGCGGCGACTACGTTTCTTGGATTACTGGTGTTTGTACAAGAAGTGATTGCAGCAATAATCACAGCACCATCGGGCATTTGTTCATCGCTATATTTCGCCGAATGTTGTTCTTTCCACGATGATTGGCTAATGCCTTGTTTGGCAAGTTCACTGGTTGGTAAACGACGATGTGGATTGGATGGCCCTGCAAGGTTGCGCTCAACTTTAGACAAATCAAACTCAAGCACACGTTCGTATTGAGCGGAATCTAAATCATCGGCCCATAAGCCAGTTTGCTTAGCGTATAGCTCAACTAACTCAACCTGTTCAGGCTCGCGTCCTGTCAGCTTTAGGTATTGTATGGTCTGTTCATCGATATAGAACATACCTGCTGTCGCGCCGTATTCTGGTGTCATATTCGATATAGTGGCGCGGTCGCCAATAGTCAGTGCACGAGCACCTTCACCAAAGAACTCTAAGTAACTAGAAACCACTTTTTCATTTCGAAGGAACTCAGTAATCGCAAGCACAATATCCGTTGCGGTTATCCCTTCTTGTCGTTGACCCGTCAGTTTAACGCCCACGATGTCTGGCAAACGCATCATAGACGGACGACCGAGCATCACAGTCTCAGCTTCCAAACCACCTACACCTATTGCAATAACACCCAGAGCATCAACATGAGGAGTATGACTATCGGTACCAACACAGGTATCTGGGAACGCGATGCCTTCTTTAGATTGAATCACTGGAGACATTTTCTCCAAGTTAATCTGGTGCATAATTCCATTACCCGCAGGAATCACACTCACGTTTTTAAACGCGGTTTTACACCATTCAATAAAATGAAAACGGTCTTCGTTTCTGCGTTCTTCAATCGCACGGTTTTTATCAAAGGCTTCACTATCAAAGCCTGCATGTTCCACGGCTAAAGAGTGATCAACAATCAGTTGGGTTTCGACAACGGGGTTGACCTTGGCAGGGTCTCCGCCTTGGTCGGCAATCGCGTCTCTTAATCCAGCCAAATCTACTAGGGCTGTTTGACCAAGAATGTCATGACACACCACACGCGCAGGATACCAAGGGAAATCAAGGTCACTCTTGCGTTCAATGATCTGTTTTAAGCTGTTTTCAAGGGTTTCAGGATCACAGCGTCTTACTAATTGCTCTGCCAATACTCTCGACGTATAAGGCAAGGTTCTATAACTGCCCGGAGATATCGCTTCTACCGCTTCACAGGCATCGAAATACTCTAAATGCGTACCGGGTAAAAGTTTTCGGTACTGGTTTTTATCAAGGTACTGAGCTTGTTCAAGTTTTACATCAGACATACATCCACCATTATCTGTTAGATTCTATTCGTTGGTTCTTGAGGCCTTGTCGTATGAAGACGGAAGCCACCTCAAGACATAAGTCGGCTCGTTATAGAGGGCTAACGTAGATGAATAGGTAACCAGTCTTGATGCTCTGGCCCGGTGTAGTCTGCACTTGGACGAATGATGCGATTGTTTTCTCTTTGTTCGAACACATGCGCCGTCCAACCTGTAAGGCGGCTCATCACAAAGATCGGAGTAAACAATTTGGTTGGGATGTCCATGAAGTGATATGCCGATGCATGGAAGAAGTCAGCATTACAGAACAAGCCTTTCTCGCGCTTCATAACCGCTTCAACACGTTCTGAAACGGTGTAAAGCTGTTTATCACCGACCTCTTGAGCTAGCTCTTTTGACCAACGCTTGATTAGAGCATTTCGTGGGTCGCTTTCACGATAAATGGCATGACCGAAACCCATGATTTTGTCTTTGTTAGCAAGCATCTGCATTATGTTAGTTTCTGCTTCATCGGCGGTTTGCCAATCTTGGATCATTTCCATCGCCGCTTCATTCGCGCCACCATGCAGCGGGCCTCTTAGTGTGCCAATTGCTGCTGTAACGCACGAATGAATATCTGACAGTGTTGAGGCACAGACACGGGCAGCAAAAGTAGATGCGTTGAACTCATGCTCTGCGTAAAGCGTTAGCGAACAGTGCATTACCTTCTTATGCAGTTCACTCGGCGCTTTATCTGTTAGCATTTTCAAGAAGTAGCCACCCAGACATGCTTCGCTTTGATCTTCAGTATCAATGCGCACGCCATCGTGGCTAAAGCGGTACCAATAACAAATAATCGCAGGGAAAAGCGCAAGCATTCGTTCGGTCGCGAACAGTTGCTCAGAGAAGTCAGATTCTTGCTCTAGATTACCTAACATTGAACAACCCGTTCTCATTACATCCATTGGATGAGCGTCTGCAGGAATAAGCTCTAGTGCTGCTTTCAAAGGTTGAGGTAAGCCGCGTAGACCAACCAACAATGTTTTGTAATCATCGAGCTCTTTTTCAGTGGGTAAGTGACCCCTTAGTAGCAGATGCGCCACTTCTTCGAACTGAGCATGATTAGCAAGGTCGGTAATATCGTAACCACGATAAGTTAAACCCGTTCCTGACTGGCCTACGGTACATAGCGCGGTGGTTCCCGCACTTTGGCCACGTAGACCAGCACCACCGATTGCAGGTGCGCTGGCTATTTTTTCGCTTTGTTGTTGGTTTTCTGTTGAAGCCTTTTCGACAGCTGCTTTATCACTCAAAGATACAGACATGGTGAACTCCTTTTCTGTGTTAGCCGCCTGCACTCTTTGGTGCTGCCTGTTTATATGCCCGATGATCTTTATTATCGGTACTGGATATGGCGACTAACCATTTCACATTATTGGATTAAGTTGATTTTTGATTAATTGAAACTGGTTTACCCTTCGCTTGAAAACAACTGATCAAGCTTGTTTTCGTAGTCGTGGTAATTCAGGTGTTCGTAAAGCTCTTTACGGGTTTGCATTGAATCCAACATAGCTTCTTGATTGCCTTCAACTAACAAGTGCTTGTAAACATTCTCCGCCGCTTTGTTCATCGCACGGAACGCACTCAATGGATAAAGCACCATGTCGACACTTGATTGGGCCAACTCGTTACAGTTGTAGAGTGGCGTTTGGCCAAACTCAGTGATGTTTGCAAGAATAGGTACGTGCTTACCCGTTGCTGATTTCAACGCCGCCGAGAACTTCACGTATTGGTCTAGCTGATTCATCGCCTCAGGGAAAATCATGTCAGCGCCCGCTTCAACACACGCAATCGCTCGTTCAATCGCACTATCAATGCCTTCAACCGCCAATGCATCCGTACGCGCCATAATCACAAAGCTCTCATCGGTTCTAGCATCGGTTGCCGCTTTGACTCTATCGACCATCTCTTGCTGGCTCACAATCGCTTTATTTGGTCGATGACCACAGCGTTTCTGGGCCACTTGATCTTCCATATGAATTGCAGCTGCGCCTGCCTTCTCCATCGCTCGAATGGTACGTGCAATATTAAATGCGCCACCAAAACCCGTATCGATATCCACCAGCAAAGGCAGATCACACGCATTGGTAATACGTTCAACATCCACCAACACATCGTTCAATGTCGTAATACCTAAATCAGGCAAACCATAAGACGCATTGGCGATACCTCCACCCGACAAATAGATCGCCTGATGCCCCAAGTTCTTTGCCATCATCGCGCAATACGGATTCACCGTACCGACGATCTGCAATGGGTCGTTGTCTTGCACAGCTTGTCGGAACTTTGCTCCTGCTGATAACTTCATAATGACGCTCCCTGTTAATTGTTTATTTCTAGCTAACCTTTAAGACTTACGGCTTTTGGTTATCGCCAGCACTGATCCGCTGACAGATTCCAATGGTCGCTTAATCAAGATCTTTGGATTGAATTTGTTGTTCTATAAGCAATCGACTGCCCGAGATGTGTCGTCGCATTAGCATTTCTGCTAGCTCTTCATCACGGTTGCGAATCGCTTGGAGGATGTATTTATGTTCATCAAGCGCCTCTTTTGGTCGAGACTGTGCTCTAGGCGATTGGTAGCGATACATGCGTAATAGGTGATAAAGCTCGTCACACAACAACGAAATGAGTTTGCTGTTACGACTCGCTTTAATAATGCGGTAATGAAAATCGAAATCCCCATGTTGATGAAAGTAAGAAGAACCCTCAACTTCATCGATGTGCTTTGAGTGTGTCGACAATAATCCTTCAAGCCCGATAAGCTCTTCTTGTGTGATATGTCGCGCTGCTAAGCGCGCCGCCATGCCTTCCAATGCCTCTCGCACCGCGTAAAGCTCTAGCAGTTTGTCTGCCGAAAAAGTAATAACTCGAGCGCCGACATGAGGAATTCGCTCAATTAGGCCAAGCCCTTCGATACGCATTATCGCTTCACGTAATGGTCCTCGACTTACCTCGAAGCGTTTAGCCAGTTCAGGCTCCGAGATCTTACTGCCCGGTGGTAATTCACCGTTAACAATCGCCTCAACGAGATACTCTGTCAGATTTTCCGACTTAGTGTTTTCTTTGTCGCTCACACGTGTTTTCGTGTTTGCACTTAAGGTGAGATCTTTTATCGCAGTCTTCATATTCACGCAGCTCACTTCTGATTGCCGACCTTAACTGTCAACAATTTCATAACATGAACATAAAATACACGATTAAATTGTCGACAATCAAGCTAATTGTCGACAATTTAGACTAAGGTAGTACTTTTATTAAGCGGTAGAGAAGTAGTAAAACGAAGCCATAAAAGAAAATAAATAGATGTTATTCATTAAGTTAAATCGTGAGCAAGCTTCAAACCCTTACCCACCCCAAATTTGCTCGAAAACAATGTGTCGACAACTGACAGTCAACTTTTAGAGATAGTATTCATTTCTACCCATCAGCTATTTAGACCAAAAAAAGAGAAGCAATGATCGCCTCTCTTTATTATTCACAAGATTAACACTCTCAAAATAGGTTAATCACGAGACATCAACATGATACTTGCCAATAACGACATTCCTATTAGCACTACCCCTAAGTTACCAATCTCACCAGCAAGCCCTAGTCCCCCACCAATTAAACAGTAATACAACAATCCTAGAACCGCCCCGGCCGTGCCTGCTTGGTGCTTATAATTGACCAACGCCGTACTAAATATATTAGGACTTGCCATACCAAACCCTACAACCACAGCAGCCATTCCTAATAGAAACCAAAGGTTGTCTTGGTAAAAGTACACCTGAATAGCCCCAATAAAGCTGATTAACACCGCGATCTGAATGAGTCGTTGGGAACCCCATTCTTTTACTAGCAATCGTTTATTCATCGAGCTTCCTAAAACAGATGCTGCCGCTAATATCACGCCACTGTAACCAAATTCAATGGAACTTAAGCCAAACTGGCTGAACATAAATGGCGCTAAAGAATAATAGCTAAACATCATGACATTAAAGCAAGCCACAAGAATCGCACTTTTCCAAATATCTCTATCTTTTAGCATTACCGTGAAAATACCAATAAAGCTGACTGTTTTAGTATCAGCAGGTTTCGTTTCGGGTAAGGAAAAGGCCGATACGATCAGCAATATAAAAGCCATGACAAGCAATAAACTGAACACCACTAAGTGTCCAAAATATTCAGCAATCAATCCTCCTGACATTAAACCAACAACAGGGCTGATTGATACTGCAACAATTGCTAGCGAAAACACTTTCCCTAGCTCTTTGCCTTCATAGCTATCTCGCAATATTGTTTGACCAATAACTGAGCCTACCGCCGCCCCAAAAGCTGAAACAACCCGCGCAATCATGACCATATCAAATTGAGTTGCCGTGATGGCTAAAAGGCAACCAACGCCATAAGTAAACAAACCACACAACATCGCTTTTCTTCGGCCAATAAGATCAGAAACTCGTCCCCAAAAAACAACACCCATAGCAAAAGAAATAAAGTAAATCGACAAGGTTTGACTAGCGCTTGCCATTGATACACCAAAATAATCAACTAAGTGCGGCAATACTGGGCTGTAGATAGTTTCAACAATTTGGGGGAACATCAGCAGAACGATGATCAGTCCCATATGGGGTTTTTTATTCATATTATTCTCTTCTAAAACTGGAATAAGAGAAGTATATGGATTTCATTTATGTTCAAATATCAACAGTAGAACAACAAATATCAAAATAAGGACAAATAATGTTAATCGATGACAACACACCTTTTTATGTTGATGGAATGCCCTATCCCTTTGTCGGCATTGCCGCCCAAGTCGGCAGGCACGATTCTGGTATGCATACACACAACCGTGCACAATTGTTATTTGCACCACATGGTTGCATCAGTATTACCCTCGACGGAATGCATTGTGTGTTGCCGCCCACCAAAGTTGCGTGGATACCCGCAGGAATTGAGCATTGTGCAACCATGAACAATGTCGTGGCCTATCGTTCGCTTTATTTTGATCCTCTTCACATTAAAAACTTGCCTGAAGAGTTAAGTATTCTTAACGTCACACCACTACTAAAGGAGTTGATCGAACGAATGGCTTTTTGGGATTGGGATAAACCTAGTGAAGAGCAACAAAACACATTGGCGTTGTGTTGCGAAGAACTTTCTTACGCAGAAAGGAACGAGCTAACGCTACCTTTACCCAAAGATAAACGATTAGCGTTGTGGTTAGAAAAAGTAAAACTAGGAACACAGTTACCTCAACCACTCAATGAAATGGCCAAGCATATTGGAGCAAGCAGCAAGACCGTTAGCCGATTATTCATCAAAGAAACGGGGATGCCTTACCAAGCTTGGCGTCAACAATGGAGGCTGTTAAGTGCCATTGAGCAATTGTCAGAAAAAAAGAGTGTCTCTGTGGTTGCCCACGAGTTAGAGTTCTCCAGTGACAGTGCGTTTATTCATTTCTTTAAGCAACACACCGGAGAAACCCCAACTCACTACATGAAGTGAGGTCAACAGCCATTCATGCTTTCTGGCAAAGTTAAGCAGCGACGCCTTCAACTACATATTTTGATAGGTCTATATGATCGATCTGTTCCGGTTTTAAATACGTTTCGGCATAACGGATATGTGTCCCGCTAGTTAGGAACAACCTAAACAGTTCTATATCGAGATGCTCGTCCAACGCCATTTTGTACATGATATCGACAGCAACACTAATCGGCTTCGCTTTCTTATACGGCCTATCCGCAGCGGTTAATGCCTCAAAAATATCGGAGATCACCAGAATACGTTCTGGAATTGAAAGATCGTCGCCAGTCAACTTCCTTGGATATCCTGTGCCTTTGAGTGTTTCATGGTGCGTCGAAGCATAGCGAGGAACACGGCTTAGTTCTTTCGGGAATGGCAGGTTCTCAAGCATCTTAATCGTGCCAAGCATATGCTCATTTATCTTGAATCGGTCTTCAGCAGTTAACGTGCCACGTGCAATGCTCAGATTGTAGACTTCGCCTAAGTTGTATAGGTGCTCCGGCACATCCATTTTGATTTGATATTTCGGGTCGAACTCTAACGGCCTATCTCTTTTCACTATATGTTCAGGCTTATCACTTAACAGCAGCTCTGTCGCTGGCAAGCTTGAACTCGATTCTCGATTCAAGGCTTCTATCGGTGATAGACCAAGTTGGTCATCAAAATTACGCATCCAAGTCGTCTCAGCTATCGAACGAATACGAGCAACTTTGTCGTCACTCATGAACTCACCACCAACGTTCGACGTAGCGATAAAGGCAAAGTCATCTTGTAGCTGCTGTTTCGTTGCCGCAAGCTCATCGGCTATCAGTTGCGTTGATAGAGTACCTTCAAGTTGTTTTCTCAAAGCAGTGATTTCCGCATCACGCCAAAGTACTTCAAAACGAGTTCTCACCTCGTGGATTCGGTTGTAGTTCGCTTCTAGCTTCGTACCTTTATCGACGATGTGTTCCGGTGTCGTGATCTTGCCACAATCATGAAGCCAAGCCGCAATTCTAAACTCACGGCGTTCGTCATCATTTTTAAACTCAAAGTCTTTGAAGTGCTCAGATTGTGATTGTTCAGCCGCGTCAGCCAACATCAAGCCGAGTTCTGGTACACGATTACAATGCCCTGCCGTATAAGCGGACTTATCATCGATCGCTTGAGCGATGAGCTTGATAAACGACTCAACAAACGCCTCTTGCATCTGTTCATGTCGTTTAATCTCCATAGCCATATCTTTTACGGCAACAGATAATTCCCACACTTCTTTGATTCGAGTATCAAGAATTGTCACGTTGTCATAATCACGCAGCTTAACCTTATGAGTCTCTTCCTCTAATTGGCGAATTGGATGCACTATCGGCGCCCCAAAAGCCCAAGCAATAGGCAACGTCAAACTCATCAGTAACACCGTTACACCAACAGAGGTTGCTAGACGTTTATTGACTGTACTGAAGACTTCAGATTCGGGAATCAATACCGCAAAATACTCAGAGTAGTGTTCGCCCGTGTCTATTTTCTTTAAATAGAGATGTTTGATCTCGCCATTCAACTCTACCCTTACCATACAGCCTTCAACCGTTGCTTCCTTAGTCAAATCATAAAGTTCAGTATAAGGAACCGTCGTATTCGTATTAAAGCCGGTATCATGCAGCCACTTTTTCGCTAAGGCATCAAGTTGTTCACCACTTAACTTGCTGATAGCTTGATCAATGATTGGAAGCAATTGTTTATGCTTGCTCTGCAGCACCAAATGGAATTGGTTTGAGTAGTTCTGTTTTAGATCTTCTAGAGTCCCATTGACAATAAGGCCTGGCTGGAAAAACCTATCTAATGCAAACGAGAGTACGGGTTCTGCTTCTAAGAAAGCAAAGTTCTCTTCGCTTTCAATTGAATTAAATGCAGACTCTAGGTTTTCAAATTCAACTAAATCAATGTTCGGAAAATCCTCTCT
Source organism: Vibrio sp. QJM3NY_27 (assembly GCF_057785955.1). Taxonomy (NCBI): domain Bacteria; kingdom Pseudomonadati; phylum Pseudomonadota; class Gammaproteobacteria; order Vibrionales; family Vibrionaceae; genus Vibrio; species Vibrio sp. QJM3NY_27. The sequence goes on from NZ_CM173511.1 coordinate 1,939,709, forward strand.
CAACTTAGGAATAATTGACCACCCAGATAAAATGGCAACTTTTTTACCCTCAAGCTCGGTATAATTAGTGACAACCTTCGCGCCGACCCTTGTCACGATAGAAAATGGCAATTCATAAATTGGAGTCGTGTATAGGCCATCTATACCATTATTTTTATAATTTTGAACCGATTGCAGGCCATCAATACTTCCTTCTTGAAACTTACTGACAAGCTCGCCCCAAGAGAAACCATTAACAAATTCAAACTTGATCCCTGTCATCTCACCAATCATTTTAAGAAGGTCTATCGCATAGCCGTTTGGTTTTCCCGCCACTGAAAAGTCCATCGGCCCCCAATCATTTTGATTAGACACTAACAGCGGAGGGGTATCGTTAACCAAGGCTTGCTGCTCAGACGATAGCATCAATGTTGGTACATCAAACTCCGATTCCTGATTGTTAACCTTGAGGTTAGACGCAATAATATTACCCGATTTCGAATATAAGAAAGACTCCACCTTACTGTCTTCTGCTAAGCCAAGCGCCGCACTTGATAGTTTGCTAGCCAAAGAAGACAACACAATATCAATACCAATCACATGTTGAACTTCAGATTCTATTTTTGAATCAAACGCTAAAGAATAAGTTTGCCCGGTAATTTGTAAATGCTGGAAAAGATATGGCTGAGTTTTTTCGACCGACTGAACATTAGCAGAAACATACCAAGGCCTGGTCGTTGGAAGGTAGTTGCTCTGCTCCGTAGTTGAGTTTCTTAGCGTAAACTCTTGGTCAAAATATTTCGTCGTACGGACGCGCTCCTCCCCTATATTATGAATCTCAACCACAACCCAACGGTCCGTTTGTTGTGCACCGATTTTTTCTCTAACGACAGGGGCAGATTCTAGATTAATAATTTGGAAGAAGTTTTCATTAGACGAGCCAATGTAAATACTATAAAAGAGAGGGTTATCTTTAATTGCTTCTGAAAGAATAGTACGCGACTCTTCTTTAGATATTTTGTTACTTATAGAACGTTTCACTGAAGAAAGTAAACGCGCGGTATTGGCTGCGTCAGAATCAACCGCGCCGATATAGTTACTCAGCTCTTGGGACACCATCGTCAACTTTGATAGGGTATTCTCAGTCGCCATTTTTTTACTGAAGTAATATTGCAGTGAAACCGCAACAACAGCGGTAAGAAATGTCGCGAGTAAAAACATTCCTCCAACAGTAAATCGTAACGAAATTTTTTTGTCTGTCATTATTCGATCCTTGAATAACCACTAGCTCAGAAATGTAACGTGCCAGCTATAATCATATTATTACAGTAGCACTGCACACCTAGCAACATATTATTCTATATATTAAAGAGCGCCTCTCCATATCACTCTTTGTGTCGCAATAAGTACCCTCTTTAATGATACACAGCAGTATAAAGCGACCAGCAGTCAAAAAAATTGTTCACATAACCTCAAGAAAAACCTAGTTATTATTGCTGGAAGAGTCCTATAGCCACGCCTCCGTGAACTTTATGAACTTTATTCACCCAATGTTCTTTATCCTCAATATCGCCGCATTAAAGACAATTCGTTAACACATCGTTAACTTTAACCTCATCTGCTAAGCAATGCTCTACTCGTGTGTTTAGCAGCTGGATATAAAACATAAGTTTCTCTCCATTGAAGAGATCCCCTACATAAGGAACGTGAACCATGTTCAAGGCACTGAAACCTACTCTTGCGGCTTCTATCATCGCAGCTACCTTTTCTTTCAACACTTTTGCTGCGGACCTAGAGAAAATCCACTTCCTAATCCCTGGCGGTGCTGGCGGCGGTTGGGATATGACGGCTCGTGGTACGGGTGATGTATTAGTGAAATCAGACATCGTTGAAAATGTCTCTTTCCAAAACTTGTCTGGTGGCGGCGGCGGTAAAGCCATTGCACACCTAATCGAAACAGCTCAACGCCAAGAAGACACGTTGATGGTGAACTCAACACCTATCGTTGTCCGCTCACTAACAGGTATCTTCCCACAATCTTTCCGAGACCTAACACCAGTTGCAGCAACTATTGCCGACTACGGTGCAATCGTGGCGTCTGCTGATTCGAAGTACGACACTTGGGAAGATGTAGTAAAAGAGTTCGAAACCAACCCACGTAAAGTGAAAATCGCAGGTGGTTCAGCTCGTGGCAGTATGGATCACCTTGTGGTAGCAGCGGCGTTCAAAGGCGAAGGTTTCGACGCTAAGAAAGTACGTTACATCGCCTACGATGCAGGCGGCAAAGCAATGGCAGCGCTACTGTCTGGCGAAACACAGCTTCTTTCTACTGGCCTTGGTGAAGTGCTAGAGATGTCTAAATCTGGCCAAGTGAAAGTGCTTGCTGTAACGGCACCAAAGCGTCTTGACGCTGCACCTAACATCCCAACACTGACTGAGTACGGCAACGAAACCGTATTCGCTAACTGGCGTGGTTTCTTTGCAGCACCGGGCACAAGCCAAGCGAAGATCGATGAATGGAATGTAGCGCTTGGCAAAATGTACAAAACCGATGAGTGGCAAGTGGTTCGTGACCGTAACGGTTGGATCGACAACTACAAAGCTGACAAAGATTTTTACGCCTTCCTAGAAGATCAAGAAAAACAGATGGGCGACCTAATGCGTGAGCTTGGTTTCTTGAAATAACTAACAACCATAGAGGGCCTATGTGCCCTCTTACTCTTTCCTTGTTTCGCCGTACATGAGTTAACTTCAAACTCCTTTGTTTATTCGTAGACGTATTACTCACGCTTGCCGATTCGTTGTAAACGCAAGTGGCTGATAAACCAGTACCGTAATTCGCTTACCTTTGGTTAGTGATCCCAGACATTTCATTGACTCGCTCATGTACGGCTTTTTTATTTTTTATACCACCCCAAATGGAGTTGGATATGTCGGACTTACCAACCAAATTTCTGAGTAAGGAATCTTTGCTTTCGAAGGATCGCATCGGAGCCATGCTCTTTATGCTTGCATGTTTATGCTATGGCTACCAAACCACGCTGATTCCTTTGTTCCCCGGTGACGAGTACGAACCCTTCACAGCAAGAACCTTACCTATCCTGCTAACGTTTATCGGCATTGGCCTTTCGTTGATCCTGCTTATAACCGGACAGCCGGATAAAAAAGTCACATGCGACACTACGCCGCTGAACTGGAAACTACTTGTTGGCTTCTTGGTGTTAATGGCTCTGTACGGTGTTGGGCTGACTTATCTTGGCTTTGTTTTAGCAACCAGCTTCTTCTTACTTGCAGGCTTTTACCTACTGGGTGAGCGCCGCAAAGCTGTCTTATTTGGCGCGTCGTTTCCTTTCGTTATCGCGTTCTTTCTTTTATTAACTCAAGGCTTAGATATCTACCTAGAGCCTGGTTTAATCTTCACTCTTTGGTAGGGATAACATTATGTTAGACGGAATTTTACAAGGACTTTCGACCGCCGTGATGCCAATGAACATCATGATGGTAATTGTTGGCTGTTTTGTTGGTACCTTTATTGGGATGCTACCGGGACTCGGTCCAATTTCAGCAATCGCGTTGATGATCCCGATTACATACGGCCTAGATCCTTCTTCTGGCCTAATCTTGATGGCTGGTGTGTACTACGGCGCTGTATTTGGTGGCTCGACGTCATCAATCTTAATCAACGCTCCGGGTTGTTCTTCAACGGTAGTAACCGCATTCGATGGCTACCCGATGGCACAAAAAGGCCAAGCTGGTAAAGCGTTGGCACTCGCGGCTTACTCTTCTTTCACTGGCGGCACGCTTTCGGCAATAATGCTTTTGATTGCGGCTCCGGCTTTAGCAAGCGTCTCATTGAGCTTCCAGTCTTCAGACTACTTCGCATTGATGCTCTTAGGTTTATCGGCAGTAGCGGCGTTTGCGGGCCCAGGTCAGGTGATCAAGGCATGGATGATGACCATTCTTGGTTTGATGCTATCTACTGTTGGTATCGACAAAGGCGTTGGTGTTGAGCGTTTCACGTTTGGTCTAACAGACCTGATGGATGGCTTTAGCTTCTTACTTCTTGCAATGGCAACCTTCGCTTTAGGTGAGACTTTAATGGGTATTTTGAAACCAGAGAAAGACACTAGCGGCGAAGAAAGCCAAAAGATGGCTGATATTGGTAGCATGAAAATCACCAAAGAAGAGTTCAAAGAAGTAGCACCTGTTTCGATTCGCTCTTCAATTCTCGGCTTCTTTACGGGTGTTCTACCCGGTGCTGGTGCGACTATCGCTGCGTTCTTAAGTTACGGTATGGAACGTAGTCTTGCGCCAAAAGACAAACAGAAAGAGTTTGGTAAAGGCAGTATTCGTGGTCTTGTTGCTCCTGAATCAGCAAACAACGCAGCTTCAAGTGGTTCATTCGTTCCGCTACTGACGCTCGGTATTCCTGGCTCTGGTACTACGGCAATCATGCTTGGCGCCCTAATCGCTTACGGTATTCAGCCGGGCCCTCGCTTGTTTGTTGAACACCCAGATGTATTTTGGTCAGTAATTATCTCGATGTACTTTGGTAACATCGTACTGGTTATCTTGAATCTGCCTTTAATCCCTTACATCTCTAAACTGCTCGCGGTACCAAGAACGGTACTACTGCCAATGATTATCTTCTTCTCAATCACAGGCGTGTACTTGGTGTCTTTCAACACGATGGATGTTTTTGTAATGCTCATTGTTGCGATGGTTGCGATTGCGCTGAGGTTGGCTAACTTCCCACTTGCCCCATTACTCCTAGGTTTTATCCTTGGTGGATTAATGGAAGAGAACCTACGACGTGCATTGATGATCAGCGATGGCGAGCTGAGCTTCCTATGGGAACGACCAATCACGATGACGTTCACTATTCTAGCTGTGCTGGTACTATCTAGCCCAATCTTAGTAAAACTATTTAGAAGCTTTAAATCGAAGCCAGTAGAAGTGTAAAACTCTACCAATTCAACGAAACCTCAACGAAAGGAGCCATTGGCTCCTTTTTTCATTTAGGACCTCAATTAGAACTAGCGATTAAAGATGGTAGCAAACTCACAAACCTACCTTTACAACACACTCGGCGCTGATATTCATAACAAATTCAAGTAAGGTAACCAGCTAGTTAACGTATTGGATTCTAAAACTATGGATTGGTTGATTCTATTCTTATCAGGGGTGATTGGCGGTGTGCTTAACTCAATTGCGGGCGGCGGCAGCTTCATCACCTTCCCCGCTCTATTATTTGCTGGTGTTCCACCAATAGCGGCCAACGCGACCAATACCTTTGCTTCATGCGCTGGCTACATGAGCGGAGCCTACGCTCTACGCCACGAAATTCAATCTGGTACTAAGCAGCTAAAACTGACCATTGGTTTGTGTGTAATTGGTGGAGGTATTGGTGCGTTTTTACTATTGCACACACCAGAAGCCCTATTTACTCAATCCGTTCCTTGGTTACTACTTTTTGCAGCACTTCTATTCACCTTTGGCGGAACGCTTAATAAATGGCTCAAAAAAGTTACGGCTAAACACAAACACGCCACCAGCGCAGGGGTATTCTTTTCAGCTGTATTACTTTTGATCGTGTGTATTTATGGTGGTTATTTTAATGCAGGTTTGGGGATAGTAACGTTGAGTTACTTAGCTCTGGCTGGTTACACCAACATTAATGTAATGAATGGCATCAAATTGTTGGTGTCTGCGTGTGCATCACTCGCGGCAATCGTGTTCTTTGTTGTGAATGGTTCGATTGATTGGCCGTCTGGCATGGCTGTATTATTTGGTACATTGGTTGGTGGTTATTATTCAGCAAAAATCTCTCGCCGTATCCCACAACAATATGTTCGTACCACAGTGATCATCGCTAGCTTTTTGATCACCGCTTACTTTTTCTATGCTAACTAGACGTTCAGTTCAATAAGGCTTTCAACATGAAAGACAGACCGAAAAGACTCCACTCTCTCAATACCTATTTCGCTATTTTATTGCTCATAAAATAGCCAAGGTGAAATATGTGAGGCGAGTCCTTCAATTAGCAAATTTGATAACAATTTAGACTGTTTTTTAGCCTTTATTTTACCAAAGGTGGGATAATTCTCCTGTCGAAAGTGAGACTTCATTAGGAGGCGTTATGAACATTAAACTCGGTCATGTCATCAAGTCGACTCATTTGCTTTGTCGCTTTTCTTGCTGCCACATTTGCGTGGATCCTAAAAATGCCCGCTCTGTTTTCTGTGTCAGCGTTATTCTTACTGATCAGCGCCATTGTCTATGTCGTTGACCTTTGGAAGAATCAAAGAAAGAACCGCGAAGCTTAAGACGAACGACTAAAGCGACACGCACTAAAAAAGGAGCGCTTGGGCTCCTTTTGTATTTTGCAGTCAAGGCTTTGGCTATCTTACGATGCTCAACTTACGTCTTTACATAAAGACGTTAAAGCTAACGACGCCTTTCTATTAACGACGCCCTATTACTAGCGACGAAAGTTACGACCGTTACCGCCACGGCGCTCTTTAAATGCAGACGCTGCTTTAGCTTGTGATGCTAGAATCGATTCAACCGTCAATTCCATTGGCTCACGAGGTTCTAACCCATGGCGGAACGTACGTGAACGCGGAGGCATTTGGTATTCAATATCAGATGCTTTAGGCATACGCTTGAAACGGTAAAGGTAGAAGTTTTCAACCTTCTCACGAGCCCATTCAGTCTTCTTCAGATATTTAACAGCACTTGCCACCGTTGGCTTAGTGTTAAAGCAGTTCATGCGCATTGCTGCATCCAAAATTTCCCAACCGTAATGATCCACTAATTCAGTGATCATAGTATCTAGCTTTAAGCCGTGCAGTGGGTTGTTTTGTTGCAGTTCGATTCTTTCGTCTTCAGTCATATCTTTACCTTTTCCAAGGCAGCTCACGGCCTTGAATATACTCTAGAACACCGTCATCACTGACCATATCTAGCTCAATCATTTGGGCATTACATCCATTGCCCTTATCTATGCCTTTATGATGGCATAAAGCATGCTCGTTATCCTATTTATCTTTCAATTTAATTTTAAAATGGTCACTTACTATCCTAATGTCGCGTGCAATACCGCCATGTACTCCCGATTATTGCCTCTCTTAGATTTCGACCAAATTCGTTCAAGTTAACAAAAACCATGATAGAAGCATGAAATATCCATAATTTAAGTAATGAATTATAAATTTATTAGAACGCAGTATTGCTAATTAACAGCACGATGCTATGTTAGAAGTGGTATAGAAACCTACAAATAACGATATTAAACAATGATATAATTATAAATAAAGGTTGGCTTTGACCATGTTTGACTACTCAAAAATCAGCAGAGTAGCCGCCCAAGATAAAGACATTATCGCCATCGTTGATGATCTCTTTCGGCTAGCTCGCGAACATTACCCCATTCTGTCTAGGCTCTCGGTTGTGCTATGCAACGAAAATAGAGCGTCGAATTACTTTGTTTCGGACACTCTGTGCCAAGAAGCCGAACATCGTTACGTTGAGCAAGAACTTACGCCAGAATCGGCTTTGTCGCGCATGGCTGAGTCTTTAGATACCCGGATCATCAACGACCTCACCACCATTAGCTCAACCAAACAAATATCTCACCTGCTCGATCTCGGTCATCAAAGTAGTTATACAACACCGATTCATCATCAAGAAAGTAATCTTGGGTTTGTATTTATCAATGCTTCATCAACAGGATTTTTTGCTAACCAAACTATTCAGTGTGATATCGCCTATCTCACTCAAGTCATCTCTAGCCTTTTCGTTCAGTGGTTTGAGCGCCAACGTCACTTTCAATCCTCTTTAGCGATAGCTTTAAACATGGGTCATGCTCGAGATCCAGAAACCAAAGAACACCTCATTCGCATGGGTAAATACAGTGAAAAAATTGCTCGCACTCTGTCGCACACCAAAAGAGAAATCACCCACCAATTCATTCATCGAATCCGGTTGTATGCGCCCTTTCACGACATAGGAAAGTATCGAATTCCAGATAAGGTGCTATTCAGTAGCGCGCATTTCAACGAAGAAGAAAGAAACATCATGAACAATCACACCTTGTATGGCGAAGAGATGATTGATGACGTGGTTGCCCTTTCCCACCACAGCTCGATGTGCAGTGAAGAGATTCAATTCATTAAGAATATTGTGCGCCACCATCATGAACGGTTTGATGGCTCTGGATTACCAGATGCTTTGAGTAACACAGCGATACCACTCGAAGCTCGAATAGTGACATTAGCCGATGTATTCGATGCGCTGATGAGCAAAAGAGCTTATAAGCACGCGTGGACACTCGATGAAGTGATGGAATACATTGAAATGCAGAACGGTTCAATGTTCGACCCAGAGTGTGTTGTGGCTCTTAAACAGAACCTAGACGGCTTTATGGCAATTCGGGAGCAATACAATGACGATGCTCAGCCGCACTTAATGACAGCTTAAACTATGGCTTCTTTGTTATTCAAGCCTAAGTAAGAGAACGTAAACCAACAAAAAAGGATGCCACTGAGGCATCCTTTTGTTTTCTAGTTTGCAGCTGAAAGAACAAATTTGTTCTCTACTGATTCTAACTAACGATTATACGTCGTAAGTTGTAGAAGCAGTGTCGCCGCCTGTACCAGTCCAGTTTGTGTGGAAGAATTCACCACGTGGACGGTCAGTACGCTCGTAAGTGTGAGCACCGAAGTAGTCACGTTGAGCTTGTAGAAGGTTCGCTGGAAGACGAGCTGTTGTGTAGCCGTCTAGGAACGTTAGTGCAGAAGTCATACATGGCATTGGGATACCTGATTCCATAGACTTAGCTGCAACTTTACGCCAAGCGCCCATGCAGTTGTCTAGGATGCCTTTGAAGTATGCATCTGAACCTAGGAATGCGATCTCTGGGTTCGCTTCATAAGCATCACGAATGTTGCCTAAGAATGCAGAGCGGATGATACAACCGCCACGCCACATAAGTGCAACGTTACCGTAGTTTAGATCCCAGCCGTTTTCGTTCGACGCTTCACGCATTAGCATGAAACCTTGAGCGTAAGAGATGATCTTAGAAGCAAGTAGAGCCTGACGGATTGCATCAACCCACTCTTGCTTGTCGCCTTCAACTGGAGCAACAGTCTTGCCGAACAGTTTCTCAGCTTCAACACGTTGGTCTTTAAGTGCAGACAGGCAACGAGAGAATACAGACTCAGTGATTAGAGTCAGTGGGATCCCCATGTCTAGTGCGTTGATACCTGTCCATTTGCCTGTACCTTTTTGGCCAGCAGTGTCTAGGATCTTCTCAACTAGCGCTTCACCGTCTTCATCTTTGTAGCCAAGGATGTCAGCAGTGATTTCTACTAGGTAGCTGTCTAGCTCAGTTTTGTTCCAGTCAGCAAATACAGCCTGCATTTCGTCGTGGTTCATACCTAGGCCATCTTTCATGAACTGGTATGCTTCAGTGATAAGCTGCATGTCACCGTATTCGATGCCATTGTGAACCATCTTAACGAAGTGACCAGCACCGTCGTTACCAACCCAATCACAACAAGGCTCACCCGCGTCAGTTTTCGCAGAGATACCTTGGAAAATAGGCTTAACCGCTTCCCAAGCTTCAGGAGAACCGCCTGGCATGATAGAAGGACCGAAACGAGCGCCTTCTTCACCACCAGAAACGCCCGTACCGATGAAGTGGATGCCTTTCTCACGAAGAGCAGCAACACGACGGTTAGTGTCTGGGAAGTTAGTGTTACCACCATCAATGATGATGTCGCCTTTGTCTAGAAGTGGTACAAGCTTGTCGATGAACGTATCTACAACGTCACCAGCACGAACCATAAGCATCACTTTACGTGGCGCTTCTAGCTTCTCAACTAGCTCTTCTAGAGAGTAAGCACCAACAATGTTAGTACCCTTAGCTGGGCCTTCTAGGAACTCGTCTACTTTAGCAGCAGTACGGTTGTGAGCCACAACTTTGAAGCCGTGGTCGTTCATGTTTAGGATAAGGTTCTGACCCATTACTGCTAGGCCAATTACACCGATATCACCTTTCATTATTTTATCTCCTTGCGGCTATTCGCACTTATGCGATAGCACTTGCTGCATTTGAATCTAGGAACCACTCTGTTTCGCCAGTTTTAGACTGGATTTTTGCTGCCGGGTAAGGCAGTTCTGAAGCAGGAGTTGTATGAATTTCTTTAACGATCTCAACTTTACCTGCACCCAGTACTAGGTAGCTGATTCGTTTTGCTGCTTCTAAAACTTTCGCCGTTTTAGAAACACGGATTTGACCCGACTCTGGGTGAGAAGCTAATACAGATAGGTTCTCATCTTGGTAGTCAGTTGCACCCGGGAATAGTGAAGCTGTGTGGCCGTCTGCGCCAACACCTAGCAGAATCCAATCAAAAACTGGCGTGCCGTTTTCAGTTGGAATCACGTCTGCCATCTCTTTTGCGAAACGCTCTGCTTCTGCTTTAGGCTCATCTTCACCACGGATGCGGTGGATGTTCTCTGCCGGAAAGTTTACTTGAGAAAATTCTCTTAGTTTTGAAAACAATAGCGCGTTCGCTTCGCCGAAGTTGCTTTCTGCATCATCAGGTGCCACGCAACGTTCGTCGCCCCACCAGAAATGAAGGTTATTCCATTGAATGCCTTCTGCGTATGGCGCTTGAGCTAAAAGCTTGAAAAGCATTTTTGGCGTGCTGCCACCCGACAATGAAATGTGAACAGGTTTGCCCTGCTCGCTGTATGTTTTCATTTCATTTGCTAGGTTTTCAACGACCAGTTCAGGCGTTGCAAAGATCTTGTGATTGATCATAGTTCGCAGTAATCCGTGTCTGTTAAGTTTTTGCATGGGAAACGCCATGCGCGGCCATCACGCTGCAGAAGCTCATCGGCTTCTTGCGGGCCCCAAGTACCACAAGCATAGCCAAACAGTGCTTGAGGGTCTTGTTTGAGATCTAAGATCGGTTGAACGTACTTCCAACATGCTTCTACTGCATCGGTACGTGCAAATAGAGTCGCATCACCGTTCAGCGCATCAAGAAGAAGACGCTCATAAGCCGTCAGCATTTGAGTTTCAGGCAAGTCAGAGTAAGAGAAGTTCATTTTCACTTCTTTTGCTTTGAAGCCTGCACCCGGCTCTTTCAAACCAAAGCTCATCTGAATACCTTCATCCGGTTGGATACGGATAATCAGCTTATTCTCTGGTGCATCTTGACCAAACACTGGGTGTGGCGTGTTCTTAAAGTGAATCACGATTTCAGTCACACGTGTTGGTAAGCGTTTACCCGTACGTACGTAGAAAGGAACACCATTCCAACGCCAGTTGTTGATGTGTGCTTTAAGACCAATGTACGTTTCAGTACGAGAGTCGTCTGCGACACCATGCTCTTCGCGGTAACCAGGCAAGTGCTGACCACGAACATCTGATGCTGTGTATTGACCTAGAACCAAATCTTTACGCAGGTCGTCTTCTTCCAGTGGTTTCAGACACTGAAGTACTTTAACCACTTCGTCACGAATTGAATCCGCATTGATTTGAGCTGGTGGCTCCATACCAACCATTGCTAATACTTGTAGCAAGTGGTTTTGGAACATGTCACGAACTGCGCCAGAACCGTCGTAGTATCCGCCACGCTCTTCAACGCCAAGGAACTCAGCACCTGTGATTTCAACGTATTCAATGAAGTTACGGTTCCACAGTGGTTCAAACATCGCGTTTGAGAAACGAAGCACTAGAAGGTTTTGAACCGTCTCTTTACCAAGGTAATGGTCGATACGGTAGATCTGGTGTTCTTGGAAGTGATGATGGATCTCTTCATCTAACGCTTGAGCTGATGCTAAGTCGTAACCAAATGGTTTCTCGATGATCAGACGACGCCAGCCGTTCTTTTCGTCGTTCAGGCCATGCGCAGCAAGGTTTGCTGGAATCACACCGTATAGGCTTGGCGGGGTTGCCAAGTAGAACAATGTGTTATGGTTTTCGAATTGGTAGTCTTGCTCAAGCTTGTCTAGACGTTGTGCTAAACGAGCGTAGTCGTCTACATCTGAAGTGTTGATCGCTTGGTAATGCAGATGTTCAATAAATGCATTCAGCGTCTCTGGCTCAGTTTTTTCCATTTCCTGAAGAGACTTCTTCAGCTTCTCACGGTAAGACTCATCGCTGTACTCAGTACGGCTCACTCCAAGAATCGCAAAGGATTTTGGTAGTTGATTGCTAGCATACAGGTGGTACAAAGCAGGAATTAACTTGCGGTAAGTTAGATCTCCCGATGCACCAAAAATAACGATGCTGCTGTTTTCAGGTATTACCATCATCTTTCCTATAAAAACAAGGTTTTTAGTATTCGCCAAAGGTATCAGCGACATACGAAAATAGATAATAGGTCTTGGCTATTACATCAATAGCGAGTGCCTATTACACTTGAGAATGCGTTTGGTAAACGAGGGTGAAAGCTATCACCTCTATTCGGGACAGTATTGTCTATGAGTATTTGATTTACATCAACCACTGTGAAAGCAATCGATTAAATATTGACTCATTTCGAACAAATTCTAATCGATAGCTCAGTTAGCCGAGCCCGAGAGTGAAGCAAATCGGTATTCTCAAACATTGTAGTCAAGAAAGAACGGTATCTGGTCGGTGGAGTGAATAATAGGAAATGGAGAGAAAGGCAAAACCAGCCTATTCAACTGGCTTTATATTTATTTGACAGCATCGCGTTTGTCTTTGTGACTTGTTGTCGCTAAATCTATCTTCTAGCTTTGTTGTAGCAGCGTTCTGGGCGGCCTACTGACCCGTAATTTAAGTCAGCCACTAACTCGCCAGTCGTGATTAGAAATTCCAAATAGCGTCGAGCAGTGGTTCGACTCGCTCCAATCCGTTCACCTGCTTCATCTGCTGTAATATCAGCAATGTCGGCTTGTTGAAAAATGGCTCTAATTTTATCAAGCGTTACGCCATCAATTCCTTTGGGTAATGTTGACACTTTTCCTGAGTCCGCTTTCGCGTTGGCTTGCAGCATCTTATCGACCAAACCTTGGTTCAAATCAGACACACTTTCAAACTCTTGCAGCTGCGATTGATATTTTTTCAGCGCCGCTTCTAAGCGAGGAAACATCACAGGTTTGAGCAGATAGTCCACGACTCCACCGCGCATTGCCTGTTGCAAGGTATCGACGTCTCGCGCAGCAGTAATCAAAATCACATCACAACCCTGATTACTACCACGAACGTGGTTCAAAATATCAAGCCCGCATCCATCCGGCAGATACACATCCAACAAAACCAAGTCAGGCTTTAATATGTCTAATTGCATTAACGCTTCAGACTGCGTGGTCGCAATCCCCACCACATCAAAGCCACCCATCTGTTCTAAATAACGATGGTGTAGCTCTGCAATCGCAATATCATCTTCAATGACCATGACTCTCGTGATTGCGCTCATTTATGTTCTTCCTTTAACCATGCTTTTTCCGTCACGATGATCTTCACTCGATCACTTCGCGCTTAATTATTATTGTGCTTCTTTTGGCAGATAAACCGTCATTCGCGTACCAAAATCGTGGTTGTCGACCATTTCAAGCTGTCCTTGATATCGGTCTGCCAGTTGCTTTATTAAATACAAACCGACGCCGCGATTCTGTTTCGCTTTGCTTGATACGCCTTTTTCGGTGAGTGCTTTCGTCGCCAAGTCTTTCGGCAAACCACACCCTTTGTCTTCTACTTCTACGATAATTTCATTACCAAAATCACTGATTGAAACTTCAATAACTCGACGCGCTGGAGTAATTTGACCCTCTTGCTTAATAGCCGTCATAGTGGCATCAAAGGCGTTATCTATCAGGTTGCCAAGAATTGTGACAACGTCATCCGCGTTCAGCCAGCTAGGCAATGCTTCAAGCCTTGAGCCTTCTTCGACTTTGAGCTCTAAGCCTATTTCTCTCGCACGCTCCGTTTTCCCCAAGAGCATGCCTGCAATGAGCGGGTCTTTAACGGTTTCACGCAAGAACTCGATCAAGCTTTGATAGTGTGCTGTTTCTTGGCCAATCAGCTGCTGTACTGAATCCAACTCGCCCATCTGGATCAAGCCACTAATGGTGTTGAGCTTGTTTTGATGCTCATGGGTTTGTGAACGGAGTAAATCAGCATACTCTTTGGTTTGTGAGAGCTGGTCTGTTAAGTCGTTGATTTCATCTCGCAATCGAAAGCTGGATACCGCCCCAACGACTTCACCCGCCACGATAATTGGGCTGCGGTTGGCAACGATTCGCTTATTGTTCAGGTACAGCTCGACGTCGTGATCGGTTTCACCAGTGGATAACAGTTGCTCTAAATCACTGCCGGCCAATACATCTGAAAGGCGCTGCTGGTTTAGTGCAGACTCTCTATCGATAGACAAAATATCGCAGGCACTCTTATTTATAGAACGTAAAATTCCGTGCTTATCGATACTCAGAATACCTTCTTTCACGGTACTCATAGTCACATCTAACTCGACATACAGTCGGCCGATCTCTTCGGGTTCAAAGCCTAAAATAGCGCGTTGAAAGCGACGAGACACATAGCTTGAAATCAAAGCGTTGACCGCAACCACCAGCAACGCCATCACAATCAAAAAGGCTAAATAAGGTTCGATTCGGTCTTGTAACGAGTCCAACAAATAGCCAACCGACACCACGCCAATGACAGTGCCTTGTGGGTCTTTAACCGCGGATTTCCCACGGACAGAGAAGCCAAGTGATCCTTTGGCCGTCGACACATAAGATTCACCCAACACCAATGCTTTTTGGTTATCACCACCGCGCATTGGTTTACCAAGCCTGTCGTCATAAGGGTGAATCAGGCGGATACCTTTATCATCTCCCACAACGATAAACGCCGCGCCAATGAGCTGGGTAAGGTTTCGAAATTTAACTTGAGTTTCTTCAGACAGAACGTAGGGAGCGCCATTAGGGCCCATCGTTCCATTTTCTTGAATAATGCTGGTGACAAGTGGCGATTCAGACAGAAATTCAGCAACACCTAACGCTTTCAAACCCATCTCTTGTTCTTGAGATTGTTTGATATAATAAAAACCAGCCGCTGAAAGTATCAAAAGTTCAACAAGACCAGTGACCGTCATGATAATCAGCAGCCTTTTACGGAAGCTGATACTACTCCATTTCATATTCCACCGTCCCTAGTGTTAGACGAGCAATGTTAACACCAAGTTAATTAGATGACCTTTCTACGTACGCGAATTTGTGACTGTTACTCAACTAAATAATTGAGCAGATTATTAATTGATAATCCTTTACGTTGTTCACCTCGATTAATCGTTCGCTTTTAGAACGGATTAGCTTAAAAATCAAAATAAACGAATAAACATTGAGCTAGATCACTAAGCTTTTAGGTGTTTTTTAGGTTGTTTAAAATAAATACAATTATAATAGTTGCATATGAAGAAGTTTATTGTTGCCAAGCCATCAGTCATGATTTTCAGACTCTGCTTTAAATCGAAATTTCGGTTAACAAAAAGACAACAACTCTTCGCTCACTGGACGTATCTATAACGAAACGTTGCACGCTCGCCGCTAGGATTGTTGAACAAACAGGTTATCAACCTAACCTCATTCATACATCTCTATTCACACTATAGGCCAGCATGACAACTCAGAGGTGCCTGATAAAGCAGCGCCCAATAATAAAACATTGATGAGCAGGAAGTATCGATCAGTGGCAACGTCCAATAGAAACAGGATTAAAAACATAACGTATAAACATTGTTGAAAAGGAAACCAGGCAATGAAACGCGATAATTTTGGAATTTGTCTTACTAAGACCATGCTGTTCAAACACTTGCAATCGACTTTTACTCACGTAAGAGCCTATGAGAAAGACGGTACCTCCCCTCTCGATCTCAAGGTATTGTTAGCGTTCCCGCAAATGTCGGGCAGAGATTTATTACAAACAATGCAAGGCTCAAGACAATTGGTGTGGCGCGCCGATCACCATTGTCCTGGCTTTAAATAAGCCACTTCATTTTGTAAAAACGCTTCTATACTGAACTTAAAAAGCACGCTTATGCGTGCTTTTTAAGTTTCATTTATCTCTGATACCCTCATCACTCAATCTTATTTACACTTGGTTAACGAGTTATGAGACTGTCTCCAAGTGTGAGAGAATCTAATCAAGACAAATGACTATTGCCCTGTTAACATTAGAGTTAATACTCTAATTTGGTATTTAATGCAGATGACCAAACCAAAATTTCGATACCTTGCGATCGCCAGTATGCTTCTCGGCACTGTGACTTCGCCAGGCTATGCTGCCCCGCTCACTTTTTCTGAAGCGTGGCAAATATTACAAGAAAACAACAACTCACTTGCGGCTCAACAAGCCAATGTTGAACGTTATCAACATCTTCAGAACTCAACGAGTAGCCTCAACTTGCCTTCTATTACCTTAGGGGCTAACTACACGCACCTTGATAGTGACGTGACGATTAATGGTGAGCAGTTCACTGACAGCTTAAGTGGCGTGCCAAATTTAGGCGCAGTTGGAGGTATTCTTCAGCCTATATTAAGTGGGCTTGGCGGCGTTACCTCAACCATTACAGAACAAGACATCTTTAGCTCTTCCATTCGCGCGGTTTGGCCTATCTTCACAGGCGGGCGAATTACCGCTGCGCAAAATGCTGCTGAAGGTAAAAGCGAAGAAGCGCAAAGCCAGTTGTTGATGGAAAGACAAGCTCGCTACGAAGACTTAAGTAAATATTACTTCTCGGTGATCTTAGCGGAAGACGTCGTGAAAACGCGTCAAGCCGTTGAAGCTGGCTTAACTCAGCATCGTGATTTCGCCATCAAGCTTGAACAACAAGGGCAAATCGCACGAGTAGAACGCTTGCAAGCGGATGCGTCACTAGACAAAGCGGTTGTCGAGCGAACTAAAGCTCAAAACGATCTTAAGATTGCTCAATTAGCGCTGACTCAAATCCTTGGCCAGAGCCAAAGTGTAGAACCTTCAGAGCAACTGTTTATCAATAAGAACCTGCCTCATATGGATGTGTTCATTGATCAAACACTCATGACCTATCCCGGCCTTAAGATTCTTGATGCAAAAGAGAAACAAGCAAGCAGCTTAATTAAAGCTGAGAAAGGTAAATACTATCCAGAAGTGTACCTTTACGGTGATTACAGCCTGTATGAAGATGACTCTCTCGCCAGCGAAATGAAACCCGATTGGTTAGTTGGCATTGGTGTGAATGTGCCGCTGCTTGATACTTCTGGCCGTTCAGACAAAGTAGCCGCCGCTCACAGTGCTGTCTCACAGGTTCAATTCCTGAAGTCGCAAGCTAAGCAAGACTTAACCGTGTTGGTACAGAAGACTTACCTTGAAGCAAACCAAGCAATTGAAGAGGTTCAAGGCCTCAACTCAAGCTTGGCTTTGGCTCAAGAAAACCTATTACTCCGTAAAAAAGCCTTCACTCAAGGACTCTCGAACTCGCTAGAAGTGGTTGATGCAGAGCTCTACCTTGCGAGCATCAAAACCCAACAATCTGCTGCGCGATTCAAATACCTAATCTCTCTGAACAAGCTATTAGCGCTAACCAGCGAAATGAATGCTTACTCGAGTTACTTAACCTCTTCTGTTCCGTCTGACTTCGACTCAAAAACAGACACCGATAGCCAGTCAAAAGGATAATTCATGAAACCTATTAAGCCCCTTCTTCTATCTTTAGTTGGTATCGGCGTTATTGGCTGGGTCGGATACAGTTTCTACCAAGCTTACCAACCTCAGCCGGTTAAGCTTCAAGGTCAAATCGATGCGCAGCAATACAGCATCTCATCGAAAGTACCTGGCAGAATTGATGAAATATTCGTGCGTAAAGGCGATTCAGTTGAAAAAGGCGAATTGATCTTTTCTCTTCTTAGCCCTGAGATTGACGCGAAGCTAGAACAAGCAAAAGCAGGTCAAAAAGCTGCTGGCGCATTAGCAAAACAAGCAGAGAATGGTGCCCGTACTCAGCAAATCCAAGCCGCTAAAGACCAATGGTTGAAAGCAAAAGCGGCAGCCGATCTTATGGACAAAACCTACCAACGTGTAAACAACCTTTACAACGATGGTGTCGTTGCCGAGCAAAAACGCGATGAAGCAAAAACACAGTGGCAAGCGGCGAAGTACACCGAAAGTGCTGCGTTCCAAATGTATCAATTAGCACGAGAAGGCGCTCGTGACGAAACCAAAGTGGCAGCCGCTCAAAAAGCATTAATGGCGGCAGGTGCGGTGGCGGAAGTTGAAGCTTACGCAAAAGACACACAGATCCACAGTTGGTTTAATGGCGAAGTGTCTCAGGTGCTATTAAGCAGCGGTGAGCTCGCACCACAAGGTTTCCCTGTTGTGACTGTTATCGACACCAAGGATGCATGGGCAGTACTTAATGTGCGTGAAGATATGCTTAAGCATTTCGAGAAAGGCAGCCAGTTTGAAGCGTACCTACCGGCTCTGGATAAATCATTAACTTTCCAAGTGACTCACATCGCCGTAATGGGTGATTTCGCGACTTGGCGTTCAACAGACGCAGCACAAGGCTTCGACTTACGTACTTTTGAAGTAGAAGCGCACCCTGTCGATACGAGCGAAACACTGCGTATGGGCATGAGCCTAGTGGTTGAGCTTTAGGTGACGTATGTCTGCTAACTTTCGATCTACAGATTCGCAATCTAGAGGCTCGCAATCAACTGAGCATCATAGAGCGAAGAATACCTTGCTTAGGCAGTGGGCGATTGTCCGCAAAGACAAATGGTTGTTGTCTTGCCTAACTTGGATACCTTTGCTTCTTGCTGCCAGTATTTGGCTGATTTTTTCGCAAGGGATCGCTCGTGACTTACCGGTTGCGGTTGTTGACTTGGAACACAGCCAAATTTCGCAGCAGTTCACACGCCTTGTTGATGCATCACCAACGCTGCAAGTCACTCAGAAATACAGCTCGGCGAGTGAAGCGGCGAAAGCGATGATTGAACGTGATATCTACGGTTATGTTGTGATGCCAAGGCATTTTGACCGAGACCTTCTGCTCGGATTGAATCCGCAAGTGTCTGTGTTCTACAACAGCCAATTTATCTTGATAGGTAAGCTAGTGAATTCGGCGTTGTTGCAGGCTCAGGGGACTTTTAACGCGCAACTTGAGGTCGTTAAGCAGTTATCACACGGTGATACCACGGTGCAATCCGCATTAGGCCAAGCAGTAACAGTGCAAAGCCAGATCACGCCATTGTTCAACAAGAACACCAGTTATGCTCAATTCTTGGTGTCTGCGGTTATTCCAGCGCTATGGCAGATCATGATTGTGGTGGGCACGATATTGGTTTTGACGGCGAACGTTAGAGCACGTGGTCTTCATGCTTGGTTATCCAACGCCCCTATGAAGTCACTAACATCAACACTAGCGCCCTACCTTGTCTTGTTTTTGATGTTTGGTATCGCGTTTAGCTTTTGGTTCTATGTCCTCTTAGACTGGCCGTTTAACGGCAGTTTTGTGCCACTGACCGTCGCCCAACTGCTTACCGTCATCAGTTGTATCGTCATGGGTTGTTTGTTTTTCTTCTTAACGCTTGATCCAGCAAGGGCGATGAGTTTCGCTGGCGCCTTTACAGCACCAAGCTTTGCGTTCATGGGCATTACCTTTCCAGTAACCGACATGAACACTCCAGCGCAAATCTGGAGAAGCTTGTTGCCCGTGAGTCACTACATCGAAGTACAAACAGCACAATCAAGTTATGGCGCGAGCGCGGCACAGTCGCTTATCAGCCTCTCCTCGATGTTGTGGTATGCGATTCCTGCTTTCGTGGTGATGTTGTTGATTAAGAAACACTTGGCGCAATCGGCTCTGTCTGCACAAACGGATCTAACAGCCCAAGCAGTTCTATCTGCAAAAGCGACGCCTTCAACACCTTCAACACAGCAAGAGAAATCTGAACAATCAGCACCACAAGGAGTAAAACGATGAGCTTTACTCAACTGCTCAAGCAAGAACTGTTAGCGGTACTGCGTAACCCTGTTGTACTTCTTACGGTATTTGGTGGTGTGGTCTTCTATTCATTCTTGTATCCATTGCCTTACACGCACCAAGTTCCTCAGCAGCTTAGAGCCTCGGTAGTAAACTTGGACAAGAGTCAAAGCAGCTACCAATTAGAACGAATGGTGGATGCCACCTCTCAAATCGAATTGGTACGTCGAGACTCCAGCATCGCAGATGCAAAACAAGCCGTACTTAACCAAGAGATCGGTGGGTTCCTCGTCATTCCAGAAGATTTCTATAAAGACCTGCTGCTCGGTAAGAGCCCGACGCTTTCTTACGCCGGCGATGCTTCTTACTTCTTAGTGTATGGAACCATTGTTGAAGGACTTGCCAAGGCAGGTGGCACGTTAGCTGCACAAGTTAAGGTCAGTCACTTGTTAGTAGAAGGAGTGCCTTTAGAATCCGCAGCCAAAGGCTACAGCGCGTTTAGCTTGAACCTAAAACCAACGTTCAATAGCCGCATGGGATATATCGATTACGTGGTTCCAGCCGTCTTTGTGTTGATCCTGCAACAAACCTTAGCCATGGCTTCTGGTTTAGTTGGGGCAACCCAAAACGCTCAATCTACGTTTGGCTATTGGAGTAAGACCTCTCCGGCGAAACTGATGCTTGCTCGCTGCTGTACCTTAGTTGGTATTTATTACTTGTTGTCGATGTACTATTTCGGCGCGAGCTTTTCGATGTATGGAATAAATTTGCTCGCCTCAACGACACAAATTTTGACCTTACTGCTGCCCTTCTTATTGGCCAGTTGTTTGATCGGGATTTTTATTGGTGAGCTAGTGCCAAGAAGAGAGTTAGTCACGGTTGTGGTGTTAATCAGTTCAATGCCGCTGATTTTCTCTTCAGGTTTTATCTGGCCTGTTGAAATGATGCCTGAATGGTTAGTACTGCTGTCACAGTTATTCCCAAGCACACCAGCTATCCAAGGTTTCTTAGCGCTTAATCAGATGGGTGCATCTTGGCAAGAAGTGGCATCTCAATGGACATTACTATGGGGACAAGTCACTTTATGGGGTTCGTTATTAGCACTTAAGCTTTACCACAAGTCGAGTAAACGTATCACTGGCTCGGTTTAACTCTAGTATCTAAACGCTAAACGCTAAACCTCATGTTCATCGTAAATCATTAAAAATGGCTCTGATAAAGGGCCTTTTTAATGCCCTCTGGCCTAACTTCATCTTCAGCCATCAATTGTTTAAACACTTCACAAGCACATATCGAATAATCAAACTCGCCGACTTCCCTGTGATCCCCCACTATACTTCACCTTAGCCCGTCGCTATAACAGCCACTGCATATGCCTTTTGCAACCTAAAAAGCATCGACTTATTCCAAAACAATGACAAAACCCGAACAATTGTAAATTTATTGTAAAAATTTCTTTGAGGGTATTATTTTTATGTATAGGATTATCAGTAGGGCTTGGTAGGCCGAATACCATAGTCTGATTGGTTCACATACCAAAAGGATATCCATACAAAGCAAGATCAGTACTTATATTTATTTCGTTTTTCGACCTAGCTACAGCCGTTTATGTTGCCGTCTAATGAAGTAGATAAATCACTGAAATGTAAAAAATCAAATAAAAAACAAACACAACAGCAGCAAACATAATTTAATAAAAAGACAGGGAAAACCATGAAAAACTTACGTGAATTATTTTTTGGGTTTATATTATTGTTTAGTTCCAGTGCATTTGCAGAAGAAGGATCATTTAGTCAAAGTATCAGTAACTTGAGCCAAAGTGTTGATGGTTTTTTCAATGACTACACAGGTTGGTTCGTTGGATTAATATTTAAAAGTGTTCCACTTGGTGAAGCAAACTTCCCAATCATTGTTGGCTGGCTATTGCTCGCTGCGATCATCTTTACTGTTTACTTTGGCTTTGTTCAATTTAAACGTGTCGGGATGGCAATAGACATTATTAAAGGTAAGTACACAGACCCTAACTCCAAACACGAAGGGGAAGTTTCTCACTTTCAAGCGTTAACAACCGCGCTTTCTGGAACTGTTGGGCTTGGTAATATTGCCGGTGTGGGTGCTGCACTCGCAATTGGTGGTCCTGGTGCGACATTCTGGATGATCTTGTGTGGTCTTCTGGGTATGGCGTCTAAGTTCTGTGAATGTACCTTAGGTGTGAAATACCGAACTATTCTACCTTCCGGTGTTGTTTCAGGTGGTCCAATGTACTACCTAAGCCAAGGCCTAAGCGAAAGAGGACTCGGTGGACTAGGTAAAGCCCTTGCAATTGGTTTTGCGTTAATGTGTATTTTAGGTGCGTTGGGCGGCGGTAACATGTTCCAAGCTAACCAAGCACATGCCATGTTAACTTACGCATTCGATGTACCGAGTGAATACGGTGTGATCACTGGCCTTGTACTCGCTGCTTTAGTTTTCTCTGTGATTGTTGGTGGTATGCCTTCTATCGCATCGGTAACGGAAAAAGTTGTTCCTTGGATGGCTGCTCTGTATATCGGTATGGCTCTGATTGTTATCGGTTCTAATCTTGATCAAGTTGGCCCTGCGTTCAGCGCAATCTTTACAGGTGCATTTACCGGTGAAGGTGTGGTTGGTGGATTCATTGGTGCCCTAATCCAAGGTCTAAAACGTGCAACATTCTCAAATGAAGCAGGTGTAGGTTCAGCAGCAATTGCTCACTCAGCAGTAAAAACAAAAGAACCAATCACTGAAGGTCTTGTATCACTACTAGAACCATTCGTTGATACGGTAATCATTTGTACAATGACGGCATTGGTAATCACTATCGCTGGCTTAAACGTAGGTCCATATGATGGAACAGGTTTAACGGGCGTAACGCTTACTGCTGCATCGTTTACTGAAACGGCAGAAGTGTTCAAATACACACTTGCTCTCGCGGTAATCATGTTTGCGTTCTCGACGATGATTTCTTGGTCGTACTACGGTCTTAAGGCTTGGACTTACCTATTTGGTGAAGGCAAAACAACGGAACTGATTTTCAAAGTGATGTTCTGTGTGTTTGTTGTTATTGGTGCGACGATTCAGTTTGGCGCGGTAATCGACTTCTCTGATGCAGCCATCTTTGCGATGTCTATCTTCAACATTCTTGGCCTGTACTTCCTAATGCCTGTTGTGAAGAAAGAACTGCAATCATTTGTTGCTCGTGTGAAATCAGGTGAAATCAAAACTTACGATAAATAACGTTTAGTAGAATGATGTTGATCTGATAACTAGTTTAGGTCTCATAACGATACAGTTCTAATAAACGAGACTGTTCTAAAAATTTTTGTAAGACCCTTTGCTTGAGAAAGCGAGAACAGGACTGCAACTTATCCAAATCCCTACGAGCTTTGCTTGTGGGGATTTTTATGCCTGAATGGTTGGGCTATTTACTATCCTCAATGCCCTGCTCACTCTTTTCACTCTTTTCACCATCATGTTCAACGTCGAAACGACGAACTAATTCTTCTACTTCGATCATCTCTTTTTGCGCTAATGGCGAACAACAATCATCGAGACAATAAGCTATGGTGCAGTTCTCACAAAGGTACTCTGGCATCACTTCATCCCTTGTCGTCAAAGCAGCCAAATGCGAGCTAGCAATCGACTGCGTGTTCATCCTGAACAATACTATTATGCAGCGACTCTGATCTGAAAATATGTATGCAAAGTCATTTAATAGACAACAAGTAACATATCATTGTGGATATACGTAACTATTCACAAATATCTAAGCAAACAATGAAAACACTCAAATAATCAATAATGGGAAAGCATCGGATCTATGCTCCCCAGAAAACGCAAAACGCCCACATCACGTGTGTGATGTGGGCGTTTCAATATTTACTGTAAACTATCTTTGGGTTGAATAAAGCCTGTGGCTTATAGACCCATCTCTTCAGTGAGCGTTTTGATCTGCTTAAGATCCATGGTGTGGACTTCAATCATTTGTCTGATATCACTCAGACGAGAGTTGGCGTTATCCTGCTTCTCACACGCGTCAGATTTAGCATCCCATGATGTGCCATCTAAGAAAACGTCGCACGCTTTCTTTAGAGAACCAAGGTTCTGCTCAAGTTCATTTTTTTCTTTCTCAAGCTTTTCAAGTTCTTGAGAGATCTGCAATTCTTTTCGGAAAACTTCACGCGAACGCTCAAACAAGGTCGATTGCATGTCAGCCTGACGATTAAGTTTCTGGTTGTCTTGCTGAGTTTGCTCTAACGTTTGCTTCTGTTCGTTTAGCTGCTGCTCTAACGAGTAGTTCGCTTTCTCTAAAACCGAAGACTGCTTCGCTAGGTCTTGGAGCTCTTTTTGATGTTCTTCTGTTTGTTTTACTAGAGCGGCTTCTACTTTTGCATCGATTTCGGTATCGACTTTTGCCACTTTAGTTTCAACGGATGTCATCAACTGTGTTTTGCTGTCATTCAGTTCTTGATAACGAGTTTCGAGTACCTGATAAGTGGACTCCCACTTCGAAGCCGTGATTGTAGAACCGATCAAGCCACCTAACGCCAAACCTATAACCGCAGCAATGCCGATATAAAGCTGACTGCGCTTATCGCGTTCTTCAATAACAACCACTTCATCTTGTTCGCTTTGTCCAGATTGCTGGTTCACTAGCGGGTACTCCCAAAAATTTGTTTAACGTTACACGGTCACTGATACTGATACTGATACTGATACTTTAAGCTCAGTTAAACCTATTGCCCAAGCCAGAAGCACTTGAGCTTTGCTTACACGTTCGTCTTATCTACTCAAAGACAGGTTTAACGAGTTAACTCCGAAATCATCAAGCTCGCCGTATACAAAAGGAAGCTGCTAACGATAACGATCACTACCCCTTTTTGCAGTTTTTCGTTTGTCCGGTAACGAAACAGCACAAATGCCAAAGCCAATAAAAAAACAATCGCTATTAGTCGAGTCATAACTCCTCCTTGTTTCTCTATTTTATACCATTTAAATAAGCAAGTTACGTCAGAGACTCGTTGTTTGATCATTTAGTTGAACAACATTTAAGCAAACAGATATTTTGTAGCTGACATCACATTTTATATGATCTAGGATACGTCTACAGATTACCTAATTATTTAGGTAATTGTTCCGATGAAGACTGCAGGAGAGTGGTTTTTAACTAAATATTAACATTTAGTTAGATTGACCCGCCGAAGAAGTAAATCTTTCAGGTGCTTTATGCTGGAGAAATCCAGAAAAGTGAGGACTGTCGTTGGAGGAACCTCTGGAGAGAACCGTACTACTTTTTTTGTAGCAAGCGGTCGCCGAAGGAGCAAGCTTAGTGCCCGTTACTTATCTATAAGTGATTCGCTAAGTGAAACTCTCAGGCAAAAGGACAGAGGAGTGGAAAGCAACAGCCTTAATTAACAAAAGAATTCTATCTAGAAATCCGTCTGTATTAAGTAGTGCTATCGATCCCTGAGATCCGCACTGCCTTCCCTCTTCTCCTTAAATTTTATATTTATTAAGGGGAAACTATGAACCATCTACAAGCTACACTACAAACCATCAACCAATTCATTTGGGGACCACCACTGCTTATTCTGCTAGTGGGAACGGGGATCTACTTTACTTTTCGCTTAGGCTTACTCCAGTTTAGACACCTCCCAACCGCACTAAAAATGGTGTTCACCAAAGACAAATCCGGTACGGGTGACGTATCGAGTTTCGCCGCTTTGTGTACAGCACTTTCCGCAACGATTGGTACAGGTAACATCGTAGGTGTAGCGACCGCAATTAAGATTGGTGGCCCTGGAGCCCTATTCTGGATGTGGCTTGCCGCTGTATTTGGTATGGCGACCAAATATGCAGAATGTCTACTTGCCGTTAAATACCGCAGAACCGATAGCAATGGCGAAATGGTTGGCGGCCCAATGTACTACCTGCAATACGGTGTCGGCTCACGAATCTTAGCGGTAATGTTCGCTGTCTTCGCGTTAGGTGTTGCCTGCTTCGGTATTGGTACCTTCCCACAGGTCAACGCTATCTTAGACGCAACTCAAATTTCATTTGGTGCTTCTCGTGAGATGTCTGCTGTCGTTCTTACGATATTGGTGGCAGTTGTAACCCTTGGTGGTATTCAATCTATCGCGAAGGTGGCAGGAAAAGTGGTTCCAACCATGGCAATTATGTACATCGTCGCGTGTTTGAGCGTGCTGGTTTCAAATGCCGACCAACTACTGAATGCCATTACCCTTGTGGTTACCTCTGCGTTTACCAACACCGCTGCAACCGGTGGTTTCTTTGGTGCAAGCATCATGCTTGCTATCCAATCAGGTATCGCTCGTGGTGTATTCTCGAACGAATCTGGTCTAGGTAGTGCGCCTATGGCAGCAGCAGCGGCTAAAACGGACTCGTGCGTGAAGCAAGGCCTTATCTCGATGACAGGTACTTTCTTTGACACCATCATCATTTGTACGATGACAGGCTTGGCGCTAATCTTAACGGATGCTTGGCAAACCGACCTCTCTGGTGCGGCGATGACCACTCATGCATTCGCTGTGGGTTTAAACGCCGATACTCTAGGTCCAATGTTAGTTTCGATTGGCTTAATCTTCTTTGCGTTTACAACGATTTTAGGCTGGAACTACTATGGTGAGCGCTGTGTTGTTTTCTTGCTAGGTACTAAAGCGGTTCTGCCTTACAAGATCATCTTCATTGCGTTGGTTGCTTCTGGTGCCTTCTTAAAGCTCGACATGATCTGGCTGATGGCTGATATCGTGAACGGCTTGATGGCAATTCCAAACCTAATCGGCCTGATCTTGCTGCGTCGCGTCGTCATCGAAGAAACAAAGCTATTCTTCAAGCCTTTAACTTCTTCAAGTGATTGTGAAGCCGTTAAAGCGTAACCTGAATTGATTGAATACAGCCCGCATTAAAATGCGGGCTTTTTTATATTTATTCAAACGTTAAACTAAAAAAATCATGACGAACACTTATCCCCTTACATATAAAAGGATATTAATTAGGCCGCTGTGCGAATTAACATACCTCATGGAAAGCTAATAAAACCAAATCTTAATTAGATGTTACTTATATTTAACAGATTATGTATAAATGGCCGCTTTTTAGTCATAAACGAATAAACAACGCTTTGTTTCTACCACACAAAAAATCACTAGAATAAAACATGTGACTTTAATTCATATAATAGTCCGTTTATAGTCATCTACATTGTTGAGAGAATTATAATAAAAATAAAATGTTGGCTATATGATCAGATTCGACCCAATTAAAAACCGTATTTATAGCGACGCACGTTCTATTAAAATAGGATATCGTGAGACTCGTGTTTTAGAGTTATTACTTAAAAACTCACCAGAGATTGTGAATAAGCAAGAGATCATTAGTTTCGCATGGGGAAGCGAATTCATTGGTGATACATCACTTGCGAAATGCATCAGTTTACTCCGCCAAGGATTCGTGAAGCTCGGCATCAAAGAGACGCCAATCGTCACGGTACCAAAGGTTGGTTACCGCCTTATCGATGATTGCGTGGTAATCGACTCGCCCGTCAATAATGCAGCCACAACTCCCCTTGCTGCTGCAAGCAACCTAATACCCGTCGGCAATAACGGTATTGCTATCGGTGCAGCAGTTGCAGTCGAACCTCAGCCTAACCCTAAACAAAGTTCGTCGGCTTACTTTCCCACTGCTGAAAACCGAAACAAGTTGTGCTACTTCACCACTGGCTGCTTACTGTTGGCATCAGCGTTATTGGCTTTTGCTAAGGTTAATGAGAGAAACCTCAGCGATATCAACCCCGTTAACCGGCTCAGCGAGCAATGGATAGGTCAAATACAAGTTTTCCAAGCCCCTGAAATGGCGATGACGCCAGAGCTAGAAAGCATTCTCTATCAGTATCAATGTGATTGCGTGGCTAACATACCAGCGACTTTAGCCACTTGGTCACGCAGTTGTTTGTAAGTGTACGAGGATTGAGTTCCTGTAACTGGAGAGTCGTAAATCAGCGCGGTATTGTCACCTCGCCCATTTTCACAATGATAATCAAGCGCCAGCCAGCACGTGTTCATCACCCCATCAGGAAACCAGCGCTCAATACCGTTATCGTCAGTTTGTAATATCGTTTTTGGTGGTTCAAACCAATCTATCGCTTGTGATTGTGTTTCCCAAAACGAATTAGGGTCTTCCCTAGCCCATTGGTACTCGGTGATATAGTCTGTTTTTCTGTTCATTTGATTCGTAGCAGACATAGTGCCTCCTCCATGCTTTATCCATTTGTCCAAGCGACTAGCTTTTAGCAGTGTCACTTGGGTGCACTCTTTTCTCAGCGTTGTGTTCGTGAATATTTAACCGTTCACGACAATCGCTTTACTTAGGAAAAGGCACACGGATGGCACCTTCCATGATCACTCGGGCACTACGACTCATAATCGCCCTCTCAATTTTCCAACCGCTTTCCGTCTGAATAGCTTTAGCACCCACTTTTAAGGTCCCTGATGGATGACCAAAGGTCACAAAATCTCGGGTCCCCTCACCGGCTGCCAAGTTCACTAACGTACCTGGCACACTTGCCGCCGAAGCAATGGCGACTGCAGCTGTACCCATCATGGCGTGATGAAGTTGTCCCATAGACAAAGCTCGCACCAGAAGGTCGGTATCGTCAGCTAATACCGATTTACCACTTGAAGCTTGATACGCTTGAGGCTTAGCAACAAACGCGACTTTAGGTGTATGTTGGCGTAATTCAGCTTGTTCTAAAGAATCAATCAGCCCCATCGCAACCGCACCATGCGCTCGGATAGATTCAAACAGCGCCAAAGCTTTGGCATCGCTATTGATATCCGATTGAAGCTCTGTGCCTTGATAACCCGCCGATTCAGCATCAACAAAAATAGTCGGTATTCCTGCATTGATGTATGTCGCTTTGATGCAGCCCAATTCGGGAACATCTAAAAAATCGACAACATTCCCTGTTGGAAACATTGAACCATTGCCATCGGCAGGATCTAAGAAATCGACTCGTATTTCTGCCGCAGGAAAAGTCACGCCATCAAGCTCAAAGTCACCTAACTCTTGGACTTCACCATTGGTGATAGGCACATGAATAATAATGGTTTTCTGGATGTTAACTTGCCATACTCGCACCTCGACAACACCGTTTTCTGGAATACGATTCGAATCGACTAAGGCACTATGAATAGCAAATGGGCCTACTGCAGCAGACAGATTGCCGCAGTTACCACTCCAGTCCACAAACGGCTTATCAATGGCAACTTGGCCGAATAGGTAGTCAACATCGTGATCGGCTTTACTGCTTTTCGAAACAATCACGGTTTTACTGGTACTCGATGTTGCACCACCCATACCATCGGTTTGTTTACCATAAGGGTCTGGACTGCCAATCACTCGTAAGAGTAATTCATCTCTCGCTTCACCCGCCATTTTCGCCGCTTCAGGTAAGTCTCTTAGATTGAAGAAAACCCCTTTGCTCGTGCCTCCTCGCATATAAGTTGCAGGCACTTTGATCTGTTTGTTTGTCATATCAAGCTCCTACTGCGCAAGTAAAGTCTTTGGCAAAACGCTGCAACACACCACCAGCGCTATACACATTCACTTCATCTGCGGTATCTAATCGACAGGTTACTGGCACATCAAGCTTTTCACCGCTTTTACGAGTGATCACTAAAGCCAAGTCTGAACCTGCTTCAATGTCACCGTACACGTCGTAAAGTTCGGTACCGTCGAGTTGTAAGGTATTCCGATTCGTTCCCGCTTTAAACTGCAAAGGCAGCACGCCCATGCCAACCAAGTTGGTTCTGTGAATTCGTTCAAACCCTTCTGCCACAATCACTTCAACACCCGCTAAACGCACACCTTTGGCTGCCCAATCACGTGATGAACCTTGTCCATAATCGGCACCAGCAACCACTATCAAGGGTTGTTTACGGTTCATGTAAGTTTCTATCGCTTCCCACATTCGCGTAACTTGACCTTCGGGTTCAACCCTTGCTAATGAACCTTGCACGACTTCTCCAGCGTCCCTCACCATTTCGTTAAACAGCTTAGGGTTGGCGAATGTTGCTCGTTGCGCGGTTAAGTGATCACCTCGATGGGTCGCGTAAGAGTTAAAGTCCTCTTCCGGCACTTCCATTTTGGTGAGGTATTCCCCCGCTGCGCTCGAAGCGAGAATCGCATTTGAAGGGGATAAGTGATCCGTAGTAATGTTGTCGCCCAGAATCGCTAAAGGTCTCATACCAGATAGGTTTCGTTCTCCCGCAAGAGCTCCTTCCCAATAAGGTGGTCTGCGAATATAGGTACTTTGAGGTCGCCAGTCATAAAGCGGTTCAGTCGTTACCTGTTCTTCGTCTGGCTGGAACATTTTCACGTAGATTTGTTGGAATTGCTGAGGCTTAACATGCTCACCGACAACCGCATCAATTTCTGCATCACTTGGCCACAAATCACTTAGATAGATTGGTTTACCATTGTTGTCTGTACCTAGGCTGTCTTTTTCGATATCAAAGCGAATCGTACCCGCTAAAGCGTAAGCAACCACCAATGGCGGTGACGCTAAAAACGCTTGTTTAGCATAAGGATGAATTCGACCATCGAAATTTCGATTCCCAGATAACACAGCGGTTGAGTACAGGTCGCGGTCGATGATCTCTTGTTGGATTTTAGGATCCAACGCCCCACTCATTCCGTTACAGGTAGTGCACGCATAACCCACGATACCGAAGCCTAATTGTTCAAGTTCAGGAAGCAAACCTGACGATTCGAGATATAACTTGGCGACTTTTGAGCCTGGGGCGAATGACGTTTTCACCCAAGGCTTACGAACTAATCCAAGCTGATTGGCTTTCTTAGCCACCAATGCTGCGGCGACTACGTTTCTTGGATTACTGGTGTTTGTACAAGAAGTGATTGCAGCAATAATCACAGCACCATCGGGCATTTGTTCATCGCTATATTTCGCCGAATGTTGTTCTTTCCACGATGATTGGCTAATGCCTTGTTTGGCAAGTTCACTGGTTGGTAAACGACGATGTGGATTGGATGGCCCTGCAAGGTTGCGCTCAACTTTAGACAAATCAAACTCAAGCACACGTTCGTATTGAGCGGAATCTAAATCATCGGCCCATAAGCCAGTTTGCTTAGCGTATAGCTCAACTAACTCAACCTGTTCAGGCTCGCGTCCTGTCAGCTTTAGGTATTGTATGGTCTGTTCATCGATATAGAACATACCTGCTGTCGCGCCGTATTCTGGTGTCATATTCGATATAGTGGCGCGGTCGCCAATAGTCAGTGCACGAGCACCTTCACCAAAGAACTCTAAGTAACTAGAAACCACTTTTTCATTTCGAAGGAACTCAGTAATCGCAAGCACAATATCCGTTGCGGTTATCCCTTCTTGTCGTTGACCCGTCAGTTTAACGCCCACGATGTCTGGCAAACGCATCATAGACGGACGACCGAGCATCACAGTCTCAGCTTCCAAACCACCTACACCTATTGCAATAACACCCAGAGCATCAACATGAGGAGTATGACTATCGGTACCAACACAGGTATCTGGGAACGCGATGCCTTCTTTAGATTGAATCACTGGAGACATTTTCTCCAAGTTAATCTGGTGCATAATTCCATTACCCGCAGGAATCACACTCACGTTTTTAAACGCGGTTTTACACCATTCAATAAAATGAAAACGGTCTTCGTTTCTGCGTTCTTCAATCGCACGGTTTTTATCAAAGGCTTCACTATCAAAGCCTGCATGTTCCACGGCTAAAGAGTGATCAACAATCAGTTGGGTTTCGACAACGGGGTTGACCTTGGCAGGGTCTCCGCCTTGGTCGGCAATCGCGTCTCTTAATCCAGCCAAATCTACTAGGGCTGTTTGACCAAGAATGTCATGACACACCACACGCGCAGGATACCAAGGGAAATCAAGGTCACTCTTGCGTTCAATGATCTGTTTTAAGCTGTTTTCAAGGGTTTCAGGATCACAGCGTCTTACTAATTGCTCTGCCAATACTCTCGACGTATAAGGCAAGGTTCTATAACTGCCCGGAGATATCGCTTCTACCGCTTCACAGGCATCGAAATACTCTAAATGCGTACCGGGTAAAAGTTTTCGGTACTGGTTTTTATCAAGGTACTGAGCTTGTTCAAGTTTTACATCAGACATACATCCACCATTATCTGTTAGATTCTATTCGTTGGTTCTTGAGGCCTTGTCGTATGAAGACGGAAGCCACCTCAAGACATAAGTCGGCTCGTTATAGAGGGCTAACGTAGATGAATAGGTAACCAGTCTTGATGCTCTGGCCCGGTGTAGTCTGCACTTGGACGAATGATGCGATTGTTTTCTCTTTGTTCGAACACATGCGCCGTCCAACCTGTAAGGCGGCTCATCACAAAGATCGGAGTAAACAATTTGGTTGGGATGTCCATGAAGTGATATGCCGATGCATGGAAGAAGTCAGCATTACAGAACAAGCCTTTCTCGCGCTTCATAACCGCTTCAACACGTTCTGAAACGGTGTAAAGCTGTTTATCACCGACCTCTTGAGCTAGCTCTTTTGACCAACGCTTGATTAGAGCATTTCGTGGGTCGCTTTCACGATAAATGGCATGACCGAAACCCATGATTTTGTCTTTGTTAGCAAGCATCTGCATTATGTTAGTTTCTGCTTCATCGGCGGTTTGCCAATCTTGGATCATTTCCATCGCCGCTTCATTCGCGCCACCATGCAGCGGGCCTCTTAGTGTGCCAATTGCTGCTGTAACGCACGAATGAATATCTGACAGTGTTGAGGCACAGACACGGGCAGCAAAAGTAGATGCGTTGAACTCATGCTCTGCGTAAAGCGTTAGCGAACAGTGCATTACCTTCTTATGCAGTTCACTCGGCGCTTTATCTGTTAGCATTTTCAAGAAGTAGCCACCCAGACATGCTTCGCTTTGATCTTCAGTATCAATGCGCACGCCATCGTGGCTAAAGCGGTACCAATAACAAATAATCGCAGGGAAAAGCGCAAGCATTCGTTCGGTCGCGAACAGTTGCTCAGAGAAGTCAGATTCTTGCTCTAGATTACCTAACATTGAACAACCCGTTCTCATTACATCCATTGGATGAGCGTCTGCAGGAATAAGCTCTAGTGCTGCTTTCAAAGGTTGAGGTAAGCCGCGTAGACCAACCAACAATGTTTTGTAATCATCGAGCTCTTTTTCAGTGGGTAAGTGACCCCTTAGTAGCAGATGCGCCACTTCTTCGAACTGAGCATGATTAGCAAGGTCGGTAATATCGTAACCACGATAAGTTAAACCCGTTCCTGACTGGCCTACGGTACATAGCGCGGTGGTTCCCGCACTTTGGCCACGTAGACCAGCACCACCGATTGCAGGTGCGCTGGCTATTTTTTCGCTTTGTTGTTGGTTTTCTGTTGAAGCCTTTTCGACAGCTGCTTTATCACTCAAAGATACAGACATGGTGAACTCCTTTTCTGTGTTAGCCGCCTGCACTCTTTGGTGCTGCCTGTTTATATGCCCGATGATCTTTATTATCGGTACTGGATATGGCGACTAACCATTTCACATTATTGGATTAAGTTGATTTTTGATTAATTGAAACTGGTTTACCCTTCGCTTGAAAACAACTGATCAAGCTTGTTTTCGTAGTCGTGGTAATTCAGGTGTTCGTAAAGCTCTTTACGGGTTTGCATTGAATCCAACATAGCTTCTTGATTGCCTTCAACTAACAAGTGCTTGTAAACATTCTCCGCCGCTTTGTTCATCGCACGGAACGCACTCAATGGATAAAGCACCATGTCGACACTTGATTGGGCCAACTCGTTACAGTTGTAGAGTGGCGTTTGGCCAAACTCAGTGATGTTTGCAAGAATAGGTACGTGCTTACCCGTTGCTGATTTCAACGCCGCCGAGAACTTCACGTATTGGTCTAGCTGATTCATCGCCTCAGGGAAAATCATGTCAGCGCCCGCTTCAACACACGCAATCGCTCGTTCAATCGCACTATCAATGCCTTCAACCGCCAATGCATCCGTACGCGCCATAATCACAAAGCTCTCATCGGTTCTAGCATCGGTTGCCGCTTTGACTCTATCGACCATCTCTTGCTGGCTCACAATCGCTTTATTTGGTCGATGACCACAGCGTTTCTGGGCCACTTGATCTTCCATATGAATTGCAGCTGCGCCTGCCTTCTCCATCGCTCGAATGGTACGTGCAATATTAAATGCGCCACCAAAACCCGTATCGATATCCACCAGCAAAGGCAGATCACACGCATTGGTAATACGTTCAACATCCACCAACACATCGTTCAATGTCGTAATACCTAAATCAGGCAAACCATAAGACGCATTGGCGATACCTCCACCCGACAAATAGATCGCCTGATGCCCCAAGTTCTTTGCCATCATCGCGCAATACGGATTCACCGTACCGACGATCTGCAATGGGTCGTTGTCTTGCACAGCTTGTCGGAACTTTGCTCCTGCTGATAACTTCATAATGACGCTCCCTGTTAATTGTTTATTTCTAGCTAACCTTTAAGACTTACGGCTTTTGGTTATCGCCAGCACTGATCCGCTGACAGATTCCAATGGTCGCTTAATCAAGATCTTTGGATTGAATTTGTTGTTCTATAAGCAATCGACTGCCCGAGATGTGTCGTCGCATTAGCATTTCTGCTAGCTCTTCATCACGGTTGCGAATCGCTTGGAGGATGTATTTATGTTCATCAAGCGCCTCTTTTGGTCGAGACTGTGCTCTAGGCGATTGGTAGCGATACATGCGTAATAGGTGATAAAGCTCGTCACACAACAACGAAATGAGTTTGCTGTTACGACTCGCTTTAATAATGCGGTAATGAAAATCGAAATCCCCATGTTGATGAAAGTAAGAAGAACCCTCAACTTCATCGATGTGCTTTGAGTGTGTCGACAATAATCCTTCAAGCCCGATAAGCTCTTCTTGTGTGATATGTCGCGCTGCTAAGCGCGCCGCCATGCCTTCCAATGCCTCTCGCACCGCGTAAAGCTCTAGCAGTTTGTCTGCCGAAAAAGTAATAACTCGAGCGCCGACATGAGGAATTCGCTCAATTAGGCCAAGCCCTTCGATACGCATTATCGCTTCACGTAATGGTCCTCGACTTACCTCGAAGCGTTTAGCCAGTTCAGGCTCCGAGATCTTACTGCCCGGTGGTAATTCACCGTTAACAATCGCCTCAACGAGATACTCTGTCAGATTTTCCGACTTAGTGTTTTCTTTGTCGCTCACACGTGTTTTCGTGTTTGCACTTAAGGTGAGATCTTTTATCGCAGTCTTCATATTCACGCAGCTCACTTCTGATTGCCGACCTTAACTGTCAACAATTTCATAACATGAACATAAAATACACGATTAAATTGTCGACAATCAAGCTAATTGTCGACAATTTAGACTAAGGTAGTACTTTTATTAAGCGGTAGAGAAGTAGTAAAACGAAGCCATAAAAGAAAATAAATAGATGTTATTCATTAAGTTAAATCGTGAGCAAGCTTCAAACCCTTACCCACCCCAAATTTGCTCGAAAACAATGTGTCGACAACTGACAGTCAACTTTTAGAGATAGTATTCATTTCTACCCATCAGCTATTTAGACCAAAAAAAGAGAAGCAATGATCGCCTCTCTTTATTATTCACAAGATTAACACTCTCAAAATAGGTTAATCACGAGACATCAACATGATACTTGCCAATAACGACATTCCTATTAGCACTACCCCTAAGTTACCAATCTCACCAGCAAGCCCTAGTCCCCCACCAATTAAACAGTAATACAACAATCCTAGAACCGCCCCGGCCGTGCCTGCTTGGTGCTTATAATTGACCAACGCCGTACTAAATATATTAGGACTTGCCATACCAAACCCTACAACCACAGCAGCCATTCCTAATAGAAACCAAAGGTTGTCTTGGTAAAAGTACACCTGAATAGCCCCAATAAAGCTGATTAACACCGCGATCTGAATGAGTCGTTGGGAACCCCATTCTTTTACTAGCAATCGTTTATTCATCGAGCTTCCTAAAACAGATGCTGCCGCTAATATCACGCCACTGTAACCAAATTCAATGGAACTTAAGCCAAACTGGCTGAACATAAATGGCGCTAAAGAATAATAGCTAAACATCATGACATTAAAGCAAGCCACAAGAATCGCACTTTTCCAAATATCTCTATCTTTTAGCATTACCGTGAAAATACCAATAAAGCTGACTGTTTTAGTATCAGCAGGTTTCGTTTCGGGTAAGGAAAAGGCCGATACGATCAGCAATATAAAAGCCATGACAAGCAATAAACTGAACACCACTAAGTGTCCAAAATATTCAGCAATCAATCCTCCTGACATTAAACCAACAACAGGGCTGATTGATACTGCAACAATTGCTAGCGAAAACACTTTCCCTAGCTCTTTGCCTTCATAGCTATCTCGCAATATTGTTTGACCAATAACTGAGCCTACCGCCGCCCCAAAAGCTGAAACAACCCGCGCAATCATGACCATATCAAATTGAGTTGCCGTGATGGCTAAAAGGCAACCAACGCCATAAGTAAACAAACCACACAACATCGCTTTTCTTCGGCCAATAAGATCAGAAACTCGTCCCCAAAAAACAACACCCATAGCAAAAGAAATAAAGTAAATCGACAAGGTTTGACTAGCGCTTGCCATTGATACACCAAAATAATCAACTAAGTGCGGCAATACTGGGCTGTAGATAGTTTCAACAATTTGGGGGAACATCAGCAGAACGATGATCAGTCCCATATGGGGTTTTTTATTCATATTATTCTCTTCTAAAACTGGAATAAGAGAAGTATATGGATTTCATTTATGTTCAAATATCAACAGTAGAACAACAAATATCAAAATAAGGACAAATAATGTTAATCGATGACAACACACCTTTTTATGTTGATGGAATGCCCTATCCCTTTGTCGGCATTGCCGCCCAAGTCGGCAGGCACGATTCTGGTATGCATACACACAACCGTGCACAATTGTTATTTGCACCACATGGTTGCATCAGTATTACCCTCGACGGAATGCATTGTGTGTTGCCGCCCACCAAAGTTGCGTGGATACCCGCAGGAATTGAGCATTGTGCAACCATGAACAATGTCGTGGCCTATCGTTCGCTTTATTTTGATCCTCTTCACATTAAAAACTTGCCTGAAGAGTTAAGTATTCTTAACGTCACACCACTACTAAAGGAGTTGATCGAACGAATGGCTTTTTGGGATTGGGATAAACCTAGTGAAGAGCAACAAAACACATTGGCGTTGTGTTGCGAAGAACTTTCTTACGCAGAAAGGAACGAGCTAACGCTACCTTTACCCAAAGATAAACGATTAGCGTTGTGGTTAGAAAAAGTAAAACTAGGAACACAGTTACCTCAACCACTCAATGAAATGGCCAAGCATATTGGAGCAAGCAGCAAGACCGTTAGCCGATTATTCATCAAAGAAACGGGGATGCCTTACCAAGCTTGGCGTCAACAATGGAGGCTGTTAAGTGCCATTGAGCAATTGTCAGAAAAAAAGAGTGTCTCTGTGGTTGCCCACGAGTTAGAGTTCTCCAGTGAC
Organism: Vibrio sp. QJM3NY_27; assembly: GCF_057785955.1. Classification (NCBI taxonomy): domain Bacteria; kingdom Pseudomonadati; phylum Pseudomonadota; class Gammaproteobacteria; order Vibrionales; family Vibrionaceae; genus Vibrio; species Vibrio sp. QJM3NY_27. The sequence continues at coordinate 1,977,374 of NZ_CM173511.1, forward strand.
AGTGCGTTTATTCATTTCTTTAAGCAACACACCGGAGAAACCCCAACTCACTACATGAAGTGAGGTCAACAGCCATTCATGCTTTCTGGCAAAGTTAAGCAGCGACGCCTTCAACTACATATTTTGATAGGTCTATATGATCGATCTGTTCCGGTTTTAAATACGTTTCGGCATAACGGATATGTGTCCCGCTAGTTAGGAACAACCTAAACAGTTCTATATCGAGATGCTCGTCCAACGCCATTTTGTACATGATATCGACAGCAACACTAATCGGCTTCGCTTTCTTATACGGCCTATCCGCAGCGGTTAATGCCTCAAAAATATCGGAGATCACCAGAATACGTTCTGGAATTGAAAGATCGTCGCCAGTCAACTTCCTTGGATATCCTGTGCCTTTGAGTGTTTCATGGTGCGTCGAAGCATAGCGAGGAACACGGCTTAGTTCTTTCGGGAATGGCAGGTTCTCAAGCATCTTAATCGTGCCAAGCATATGCTCATTTATCTTGAATCGGTCTTCAGCAGTTAACGTGCCACGTGCAATGCTCAGATTGTAGACTTCGCCTAAGTTGTATAGGTGCTCCGGCACATCCATTTTGATTTGATATTTCGGGTCGAACTCTAACGGCCTATCTCTTTTCACTATATGTTCAGGCTTATCACTTAACAGCAGCTCTGTCGCTGGCAAGCTTGAACTCGATTCTCGATTCAAGGCTTCTATCGGTGATAGACCAAGTTGGTCATCAAAATTACGCATCCAAGTCGTCTCAGCTATCGAACGAATACGAGCAACTTTGTCGTCACTCATGAACTCACCACCAACGTTCGACGTAGCGATAAAGGCAAAGTCATCTTGTAGCTGCTGTTTCGTTGCCGCAAGCTCATCGGCTATCAGTTGCGTTGATAGAGTACCTTCAAGTTGTTTTCTCAAAGCAGTGATTTCCGCATCACGCCAAAGTACTTCAAAACGAGTTCTCACCTCGTGGATTCGGTTGTAGTTCGCTTCTAGCTTCGTACCTTTATCGACGATGTGTTCCGGTGTCGTGATCTTGCCACAATCATGAAGCCAAGCCGCAATTCTAAACTCACGGCGTTCGTCATCATTTTTAAACTCAAAGTCTTTGAAGTGCTCAGATTGTGATTGTTCAGCCGCGTCAGCCAACATCAAGCCGAGTTCTGGTACACGATTACAATGCCCTGCCGTATAAGCGGACTTATCATCGATCGCTTGAGCGATGAGCTTGATAAACGACTCAACAAACGCCTCTTGCATCTGTTCATGTCGTTTAATCTCCATAGCCATATCTTTTACGGCAACAGATAATTCCCACACTTCTTTGATTCGAGTATCAAGAATTGTCACGTTGTCATAATCACGCAGCTTAACCTTATGAGTCTCTTCCTCTAATTGGCGAATTGGATGCACTATCGGCGCCCCAAAAGCCCAAGCAATAGGCAACGTCAAACTCATCAGTAACACCGTTACACCAACAGAGGTTGCTAGACGTTTATTGACTGTACTGAAGACTTCAGATTCGGGAATCAATACCGCAAAATACTCAGAGTAGTGTTCGCCCGTGTCTATTTTCTTTAAATAGAGATGTTTGATCTCGCCATTCAACTCTACCCTTACCATACAGCCTTCAACCGTTGCTTCCTTAGTCAAATCATAAAGTTCAGTATAAGGAACCGTCGTATTCGTATTAAAGCCGGTATCATGCAGCCACTTTTTCGCTAAGGCATCAAGTTGTTCACCACTTAACTTGCTGATAGCTTGATCAATGATTGGAAGCAATTGTTTATGCTTGCTCTGCAGCACCAAATGGAATTGGTTTGAGTAGTTCTGTTTTAGATCTTCTAGAGTCCCATTGACAATAAGGCCTGGCTGGAAAAACCTATCTAATGCAAACGAGAGTACGGGTTCTGCTTCTAAGAAAGCAAAGTTCTCTTCGCTTTCAATTGAATTAAATGCAGACTCTAGGTTTTCAAATTCAACTAAATCAATGTTCGGAAAATCCTCTCTCAACTTAGGAATAATTGACCACCCAGATAAAATGGCAACTTTTTTACCCTCAAGCTCGGTATAATTAGTGACAACCTTCGCGCCGACCCTTGTCACGATAGAAAATGGCAATTCATAAATTGGAGTCGTGTATAGGCCATCTATACCATTATTTTTATAATTTTGAACCGATTGCAGGCCATCAATACTTCCTTCTTGAAACTTACTGACAAGCTCGCCCCAAGAGAAACCATTAACAAATTCAAACTTGATCCCTGTCATCTCACCAATCATTTTAAGAAGGTCTATCGCATAGCCGTTTGGTTTTCCCGCCACTGAAAAGTCCATCGGCCCCCAATCATTTTGATTAGACACTAACAGCGGAGGGGTATCGTTAACCAAGGCTTGCTGCTCAGACGATAGCATCAATGTTGGTACATCAAACTCCGATTCCTGATTGTTAACCTTGAGGTTAGACGCAATAATATTACCCGATTTCGAATATAAGAAAGACTCCACCTTACTGTCTTCTGCTAAGCCAAGCGCCGCACTTGATAGTTTGCTAGCCAAAGAAGACAACACAATATCAATACCAATCACATGTTGAACTTCAGATTCTATTTTTGAATCAAACGCTAAAGAATAAGTTTGCCCGGTAATTTGTAAATGCTGGAAAAGATATGGCTGAGTTTTTTCGACCGACTGAACATTAGCAGAAACATACCAAGGCCTGGTCGTTGGAAGGTAGTTGCTCTGCTCCGTAGTTGAGTTTCTTAGCGTAAACTCTTGGTCAAAATATTTCGTCGTACGGACGCGCTCCTCCCCTATATTATGAATCTCAACCACAACCCAACGGTCCGTTTGTTGTGCACCGATTTTTTCTCTAACGACAGGGGCAGATTCTAGATTAATAATTTGGAAGAAGTTTTCATTAGACGAGCCAATGTAAATACTATAAAAGAGAGGGTTATCTTTAATTGCTTCTGAAAGAATAGTACGCGACTCTTCTTTAGATATTTTGTTACTTATAGAACGTTTCACTGAAGAAAGTAAACGCGCGGTATTGGCTGCGTCAGAATCAACCGCGCCGATATAGTTACTCAGCTCTTGGGACACCATCGTCAACTTTGATAGGGTATTCTCAGTCGCCATTTTTTTACTGAAGTAATATTGCAGTGAAACCGCAACAACAGCGGTAAGAAATGTCGCGAGTAAAAACATTCCTCCAACAGTAAATCGTAACGAAATTTTTTTGTCTGTCATTATTCGATCCTTGAATAACCACTAGCTCAGAAATGTAACGTGCCAGCTATAATCATATTATTACAGTAGCACTGCACACCTAGCAACATATTATTCTATATATTAAAGAGCGCCTCTCCATATCACTCTTTGTGTCGCAATAAGTACCCTCTTTAATGATACACAGCAGTATAAAGCGACCAGCAGTCAAAAAAATTGTTCACATAACCTCAAGAAAAACCTAGTTATTATTGCTGGAAGAGTCCTATAGCCACGCCTCCGTGAACTTTATGAACTTTATTCACCCAATGTTCTTTATCCTCAATATCGCCGCATTAAAGACAATTCGTTAACACATCGTTAACTTTAACCTCATCTGCTAAGCAATGCTCTACTCGTGTGTTTAGCAGCTGGATATAAAACATAAGTTTCTCTCCATTGAAGAGATCCCCTACATAAGGAACGTGAACCATGTTCAAGGCACTGAAACCTACTCTTGCGGCTTCTATCATCGCAGCTACCTTTTCTTTCAACACTTTTGCTGCGGACCTAGAGAAAATCCACTTCCTAATCCCTGGCGGTGCTGGCGGCGGTTGGGATATGACGGCTCGTGGTACGGGTGATGTATTAGTGAAATCAGACATCGTTGAAAATGTCTCTTTCCAAAACTTGTCTGGTGGCGGCGGCGGTAAAGCCATTGCACACCTAATCGAAACAGCTCAACGCCAAGAAGACACGTTGATGGTGAACTCAACACCTATCGTTGTCCGCTCACTAACAGGTATCTTCCCACAATCTTTCCGAGACCTAACACCAGTTGCAGCAACTATTGCCGACTACGGTGCAATCGTGGCGTCTGCTGATTCGAAGTACGACACTTGGGAAGATGTAGTAAAAGAGTTCGAAACCAACCCACGTAAAGTGAAAATCGCAGGTGGTTCAGCTCGTGGCAGTATGGATCACCTTGTGGTAGCAGCGGCGTTCAAAGGCGAAGGTTTCGACGCTAAGAAAGTACGTTACATCGCCTACGATGCAGGCGGCAAAGCAATGGCAGCGCTACTGTCTGGCGAAACACAGCTTCTTTCTACTGGCCTTGGTGAAGTGCTAGAGATGTCTAAATCTGGCCAAGTGAAAGTGCTTGCTGTAACGGCACCAAAGCGTCTTGACGCTGCACCTAACATCCCAACACTGACTGAGTACGGCAACGAAACCGTATTCGCTAACTGGCGTGGTTTCTTTGCAGCACCGGGCACAAGCCAAGCGAAGATCGATGAATGGAATGTAGCGCTTGGCAAAATGTACAAAACCGATGAGTGGCAAGTGGTTCGTGACCGTAACGGTTGGATCGACAACTACAAAGCTGACAAAGATTTTTACGCCTTCCTAGAAGATCAAGAAAAACAGATGGGCGACCTAATGCGTGAGCTTGGTTTCTTGAAATAACTAACAACCATAGAGGGCCTATGTGCCCTCTTACTCTTTCCTTGTTTCGCCGTACATGAGTTAACTTCAAACTCCTTTGTTTATTCGTAGACGTATTACTCACGCTTGCCGATTCGTTGTAAACGCAAGTGGCTGATAAACCAGTACCGTAATTCGCTTACCTTTGGTTAGTGATCCCAGACATTTCATTGACTCGCTCATGTACGGCTTTTTTATTTTTTATACCACCCCAAATGGAGTTGGATATGTCGGACTTACCAACCAAATTTCTGAGTAAGGAATCTTTGCTTTCGAAGGATCGCATCGGAGCCATGCTCTTTATGCTTGCATGTTTATGCTATGGCTACCAAACCACGCTGATTCCTTTGTTCCCCGGTGACGAGTACGAACCCTTCACAGCAAGAACCTTACCTATCCTGCTAACGTTTATCGGCATTGGCCTTTCGTTGATCCTGCTTATAACCGGACAGCCGGATAAAAAAGTCACATGCGACACTACGCCGCTGAACTGGAAACTACTTGTTGGCTTCTTGGTGTTAATGGCTCTGTACGGTGTTGGGCTGACTTATCTTGGCTTTGTTTTAGCAACCAGCTTCTTCTTACTTGCAGGCTTTTACCTACTGGGTGAGCGCCGCAAAGCTGTCTTATTTGGCGCGTCGTTTCCTTTCGTTATCGCGTTCTTTCTTTTATTAACTCAAGGCTTAGATATCTACCTAGAGCCTGGTTTAATCTTCACTCTTTGGTAGGGATAACATTATGTTAGACGGAATTTTACAAGGACTTTCGACCGCCGTGATGCCAATGAACATCATGATGGTAATTGTTGGCTGTTTTGTTGGTACCTTTATTGGGATGCTACCGGGACTCGGTCCAATTTCAGCAATCGCGTTGATGATCCCGATTACATACGGCCTAGATCCTTCTTCTGGCCTAATCTTGATGGCTGGTGTGTACTACGGCGCTGTATTTGGTGGCTCGACGTCATCAATCTTAATCAACGCTCCGGGTTGTTCTTCAACGGTAGTAACCGCATTCGATGGCTACCCGATGGCACAAAAAGGCCAAGCTGGTAAAGCGTTGGCACTCGCGGCTTACTCTTCTTTCACTGGCGGCACGCTTTCGGCAATAATGCTTTTGATTGCGGCTCCGGCTTTAGCAAGCGTCTCATTGAGCTTCCAGTCTTCAGACTACTTCGCATTGATGCTCTTAGGTTTATCGGCAGTAGCGGCGTTTGCGGGCCCAGGTCAGGTGATCAAGGCATGGATGATGACCATTCTTGGTTTGATGCTATCTACTGTTGGTATCGACAAAGGCGTTGGTGTTGAGCGTTTCACGTTTGGTCTAACAGACCTGATGGATGGCTTTAGCTTCTTACTTCTTGCAATGGCAACCTTCGCTTTAGGTGAGACTTTAATGGGTATTTTGAAACCAGAGAAAGACACTAGCGGCGAAGAAAGCCAAAAGATGGCTGATATTGGTAGCATGAAAATCACCAAAGAAGAGTTCAAAGAAGTAGCACCTGTTTCGATTCGCTCTTCAATTCTCGGCTTCTTTACGGGTGTTCTACCCGGTGCTGGTGCGACTATCGCTGCGTTCTTAAGTTACGGTATGGAACGTAGTCTTGCGCCAAAAGACAAACAGAAAGAGTTTGGTAAAGGCAGTATTCGTGGTCTTGTTGCTCCTGAATCAGCAAACAACGCAGCTTCAAGTGGTTCATTCGTTCCGCTACTGACGCTCGGTATTCCTGGCTCTGGTACTACGGCAATCATGCTTGGCGCCCTAATCGCTTACGGTATTCAGCCGGGCCCTCGCTTGTTTGTTGAACACCCAGATGTATTTTGGTCAGTAATTATCTCGATGTACTTTGGTAACATCGTACTGGTTATCTTGAATCTGCCTTTAATCCCTTACATCTCTAAACTGCTCGCGGTACCAAGAACGGTACTACTGCCAATGATTATCTTCTTCTCAATCACAGGCGTGTACTTGGTGTCTTTCAACACGATGGATGTTTTTGTAATGCTCATTGTTGCGATGGTTGCGATTGCGCTGAGGTTGGCTAACTTCCCACTTGCCCCATTACTCCTAGGTTTTATCCTTGGTGGATTAATGGAAGAGAACCTACGACGTGCATTGATGATCAGCGATGGCGAGCTGAGCTTCCTATGGGAACGACCAATCACGATGACGTTCACTATTCTAGCTGTGCTGGTACTATCTAGCCCAATCTTAGTAAAACTATTTAGAAGCTTTAAATCGAAGCCAGTAGAAGTGTAAAACTCTACCAATTCAACGAAACCTCAACGAAAGGAGCCATTGGCTCCTTTTTTCATTTAGGACCTCAATTAGAACTAGCGATTAAAGATGGTAGCAAACTCACAAACCTACCTTTACAACACACTCGGCGCTGATATTCATAACAAATTCAAGTAAGGTAACCAGCTAGTTAACGTATTGGATTCTAAAACTATGGATTGGTTGATTCTATTCTTATCAGGGGTGATTGGCGGTGTGCTTAACTCAATTGCGGGCGGCGGCAGCTTCATCACCTTCCCCGCTCTATTATTTGCTGGTGTTCCACCAATAGCGGCCAACGCGACCAATACCTTTGCTTCATGCGCTGGCTACATGAGCGGAGCCTACGCTCTACGCCACGAAATTCAATCTGGTACTAAGCAGCTAAAACTGACCATTGGTTTGTGTGTAATTGGTGGAGGTATTGGTGCGTTTTTACTATTGCACACACCAGAAGCCCTATTTACTCAATCCGTTCCTTGGTTACTACTTTTTGCAGCACTTCTATTCACCTTTGGCGGAACGCTTAATAAATGGCTCAAAAAAGTTACGGCTAAACACAAACACGCCACCAGCGCAGGGGTATTCTTTTCAGCTGTATTACTTTTGATCGTGTGTATTTATGGTGGTTATTTTAATGCAGGTTTGGGGATAGTAACGTTGAGTTACTTAGCTCTGGCTGGTTACACCAACATTAATGTAATGAATGGCATCAAATTGTTGGTGTCTGCGTGTGCATCACTCGCGGCAATCGTGTTCTTTGTTGTGAATGGTTCGATTGATTGGCCGTCTGGCATGGCTGTATTATTTGGTACATTGGTTGGTGGTTATTATTCAGCAAAAATCTCTCGCCGTATCCCACAACAATATGTTCGTACCACAGTGATCATCGCTAGCTTTTTGATCACCGCTTACTTTTTCTATGCTAACTAGACGTTCAGTTCAATAAGGCTTTCAACATGAAAGACAGACCGAAAAGACTCCACTCTCTCAATACCTATTTCGCTATTTTATTGCTCATAAAATAGCCAAGGTGAAATATGTGAGGCGAGTCCTTCAATTAGCAAATTTGATAACAATTTAGACTGTTTTTTAGCCTTTATTTTACCAAAGGTGGGATAATTCTCCTGTCGAAAGTGAGACTTCATTAGGAGGCGTTATGAACATTAAACTCGGTCATGTCATCAAGTCGACTCATTTGCTTTGTCGCTTTTCTTGCTGCCACATTTGCGTGGATCCTAAAAATGCCCGCTCTGTTTTCTGTGTCAGCGTTATTCTTACTGATCAGCGCCATTGTCTATGTCGTTGACCTTTGGAAGAATCAAAGAAAGAACCGCGAAGCTTAAGACGAACGACTAAAGCGACACGCACTAAAAAAGGAGCGCTTGGGCTCCTTTTGTATTTTGCAGTCAAGGCTTTGGCTATCTTACGATGCTCAACTTACGTCTTTACATAAAGACGTTAAAGCTAACGACGCCTTTCTATTAACGACGCCCTATTACTAGCGACGAAAGTTACGACCGTTACCGCCACGGCGCTCTTTAAATGCAGACGCTGCTTTAGCTTGTGATGCTAGAATCGATTCAACCGTCAATTCCATTGGCTCACGAGGTTCTAACCCATGGCGGAACGTACGTGAACGCGGAGGCATTTGGTATTCAATATCAGATGCTTTAGGCATACGCTTGAAACGGTAAAGGTAGAAGTTTTCAACCTTCTCACGAGCCCATTCAGTCTTCTTCAGATATTTAACAGCACTTGCCACCGTTGGCTTAGTGTTAAAGCAGTTCATGCGCATTGCTGCATCCAAAATTTCCCAACCGTAATGATCCACTAATTCAGTGATCATAGTATCTAGCTTTAAGCCGTGCAGTGGGTTGTTTTGTTGCAGTTCGATTCTTTCGTCTTCAGTCATATCTTTACCTTTTCCAAGGCAGCTCACGGCCTTGAATATACTCTAGAACACCGTCATCACTGACCATATCTAGCTCAATCATTTGGGCATTACATCCATTGCCCTTATCTATGCCTTTATGATGGCATAAAGCATGCTCGTTATCCTATTTATCTTTCAATTTAATTTTAAAATGGTCACTTACTATCCTAATGTCGCGTGCAATACCGCCATGTACTCCCGATTATTGCCTCTCTTAGATTTCGACCAAATTCGTTCAAGTTAACAAAAACCATGATAGAAGCATGAAATATCCATAATTTAAGTAATGAATTATAAATTTATTAGAACGCAGTATTGCTAATTAACAGCACGATGCTATGTTAGAAGTGGTATAGAAACCTACAAATAACGATATTAAACAATGATATAATTATAAATAAAGGTTGGCTTTGACCATGTTTGACTACTCAAAAATCAGCAGAGTAGCCGCCCAAGATAAAGACATTATCGCCATCGTTGATGATCTCTTTCGGCTAGCTCGCGAACATTACCCCATTCTGTCTAGGCTCTCGGTTGTGCTATGCAACGAAAATAGAGCGTCGAATTACTTTGTTTCGGACACTCTGTGCCAAGAAGCCGAACATCGTTACGTTGAGCAAGAACTTACGCCAGAATCGGCTTTGTCGCGCATGGCTGAGTCTTTAGATACCCGGATCATCAACGACCTCACCACCATTAGCTCAACCAAACAAATATCTCACCTGCTCGATCTCGGTCATCAAAGTAGTTATACAACACCGATTCATCATCAAGAAAGTAATCTTGGGTTTGTATTTATCAATGCTTCATCAACAGGATTTTTTGCTAACCAAACTATTCAGTGTGATATCGCCTATCTCACTCAAGTCATCTCTAGCCTTTTCGTTCAGTGGTTTGAGCGCCAACGTCACTTTCAATCCTCTTTAGCGATAGCTTTAAACATGGGTCATGCTCGAGATCCAGAAACCAAAGAACACCTCATTCGCATGGGTAAATACAGTGAAAAAATTGCTCGCACTCTGTCGCACACCAAAAGAGAAATCACCCACCAATTCATTCATCGAATCCGGTTGTATGCGCCCTTTCACGACATAGGAAAGTATCGAATTCCAGATAAGGTGCTATTCAGTAGCGCGCATTTCAACGAAGAAGAAAGAAACATCATGAACAATCACACCTTGTATGGCGAAGAGATGATTGATGACGTGGTTGCCCTTTCCCACCACAGCTCGATGTGCAGTGAAGAGATTCAATTCATTAAGAATATTGTGCGCCACCATCATGAACGGTTTGATGGCTCTGGATTACCAGATGCTTTGAGTAACACAGCGATACCACTCGAAGCTCGAATAGTGACATTAGCCGATGTATTCGATGCGCTGATGAGCAAAAGAGCTTATAAGCACGCGTGGACACTCGATGAAGTGATGGAATACATTGAAATGCAGAACGGTTCAATGTTCGACCCAGAGTGTGTTGTGGCTCTTAAACAGAACCTAGACGGCTTTATGGCAATTCGGGAGCAATACAATGACGATGCTCAGCCGCACTTAATGACAGCTTAAACTATGGCTTCTTTGTTATTCAAGCCTAAGTAAGAGAACGTAAACCAACAAAAAAGGATGCCACTGAGGCATCCTTTTGTTTTCTAGTTTGCAGCTGAAAGAACAAATTTGTTCTCTACTGATTCTAACTAACGATTATACGTCGTAAGTTGTAGAAGCAGTGTCGCCGCCTGTACCAGTCCAGTTTGTGTGGAAGAATTCACCACGTGGACGGTCAGTACGCTCGTAAGTGTGAGCACCGAAGTAGTCACGTTGAGCTTGTAGAAGGTTCGCTGGAAGACGAGCTGTTGTGTAGCCGTCTAGGAACGTTAGTGCAGAAGTCATACATGGCATTGGGATACCTGATTCCATAGACTTAGCTGCAACTTTACGCCAAGCGCCCATGCAGTTGTCTAGGATGCCTTTGAAGTATGCATCTGAACCTAGGAATGCGATCTCTGGGTTCGCTTCATAAGCATCACGAATGTTGCCTAAGAATGCAGAGCGGATGATACAACCGCCACGCCACATAAGTGCAACGTTACCGTAGTTTAGATCCCAGCCGTTTTCGTTCGACGCTTCACGCATTAGCATGAAACCTTGAGCGTAAGAGATGATCTTAGAAGCAAGTAGAGCCTGACGGATTGCATCAACCCACTCTTGCTTGTCGCCTTCAACTGGAGCAACAGTCTTGCCGAACAGTTTCTCAGCTTCAACACGTTGGTCTTTAAGTGCAGACAGGCAACGAGAGAATACAGACTCAGTGATTAGAGTCAGTGGGATCCCCATGTCTAGTGCGTTGATACCTGTCCATTTGCCTGTACCTTTTTGGCCAGCAGTGTCTAGGATCTTCTCAACTAGCGCTTCACCGTCTTCATCTTTGTAGCCAAGGATGTCAGCAGTGATTTCTACTAGGTAGCTGTCTAGCTCAGTTTTGTTCCAGTCAGCAAATACAGCCTGCATTTCGTCGTGGTTCATACCTAGGCCATCTTTCATGAACTGGTATGCTTCAGTGATAAGCTGCATGTCACCGTATTCGATGCCATTGTGAACCATCTTAACGAAGTGACCAGCACCGTCGTTACCAACCCAATCACAACAAGGCTCACCCGCGTCAGTTTTCGCAGAGATACCTTGGAAAATAGGCTTAACCGCTTCCCAAGCTTCAGGAGAACCGCCTGGCATGATAGAAGGACCGAAACGAGCGCCTTCTTCACCACCAGAAACGCCCGTACCGATGAAGTGGATGCCTTTCTCACGAAGAGCAGCAACACGACGGTTAGTGTCTGGGAAGTTAGTGTTACCACCATCAATGATGATGTCGCCTTTGTCTAGAAGTGGTACAAGCTTGTCGATGAACGTATCTACAACGTCACCAGCACGAACCATAAGCATCACTTTACGTGGCGCTTCTAGCTTCTCAACTAGCTCTTCTAGAGAGTAAGCACCAACAATGTTAGTACCCTTAGCTGGGCCTTCTAGGAACTCGTCTACTTTAGCAGCAGTACGGTTGTGAGCCACAACTTTGAAGCCGTGGTCGTTCATGTTTAGGATAAGGTTCTGACCCATTACTGCTAGGCCAATTACACCGATATCACCTTTCATTATTTTATCTCCTTGCGGCTATTCGCACTTATGCGATAGCACTTGCTGCATTTGAATCTAGGAACCACTCTGTTTCGCCAGTTTTAGACTGGATTTTTGCTGCCGGGTAAGGCAGTTCTGAAGCAGGAGTTGTATGAATTTCTTTAACGATCTCAACTTTACCTGCACCCAGTACTAGGTAGCTGATTCGTTTTGCTGCTTCTAAAACTTTCGCCGTTTTAGAAACACGGATTTGACCCGACTCTGGGTGAGAAGCTAATACAGATAGGTTCTCATCTTGGTAGTCAGTTGCACCCGGGAATAGTGAAGCTGTGTGGCCGTCTGCGCCAACACCTAGCAGAATCCAATCAAAAACTGGCGTGCCGTTTTCAGTTGGAATCACGTCTGCCATCTCTTTTGCGAAACGCTCTGCTTCTGCTTTAGGCTCATCTTCACCACGGATGCGGTGGATGTTCTCTGCCGGAAAGTTTACTTGAGAAAATTCTCTTAGTTTTGAAAACAATAGCGCGTTCGCTTCGCCGAAGTTGCTTTCTGCATCATCAGGTGCCACGCAACGTTCGTCGCCCCACCAGAAATGAAGGTTATTCCATTGAATGCCTTCTGCGTATGGCGCTTGAGCTAAAAGCTTGAAAAGCATTTTTGGCGTGCTGCCACCCGACAATGAAATGTGAACAGGTTTGCCCTGCTCGCTGTATGTTTTCATTTCATTTGCTAGGTTTTCAACGACCAGTTCAGGCGTTGCAAAGATCTTGTGATTGATCATAGTTCGCAGTAATCCGTGTCTGTTAAGTTTTTGCATGGGAAACGCCATGCGCGGCCATCACGCTGCAGAAGCTCATCGGCTTCTTGCGGGCCCCAAGTACCACAAGCATAGCCAAACAGTGCTTGAGGGTCTTGTTTGAGATCTAAGATCGGTTGAACGTACTTCCAACATGCTTCTACTGCATCGGTACGTGCAAATAGAGTCGCATCACCGTTCAGCGCATCAAGAAGAAGACGCTCATAAGCCGTCAGCATTTGAGTTTCAGGCAAGTCAGAGTAAGAGAAGTTCATTTTCACTTCTTTTGCTTTGAAGCCTGCACCCGGCTCTTTCAAACCAAAGCTCATCTGAATACCTTCATCCGGTTGGATACGGATAATCAGCTTATTCTCTGGTGCATCTTGACCAAACACTGGGTGTGGCGTGTTCTTAAAGTGAATCACGATTTCAGTCACACGTGTTGGTAAGCGTTTACCCGTACGTACGTAGAAAGGAACACCATTCCAACGCCAGTTGTTGATGTGTGCTTTAAGACCAATGTACGTTTCAGTACGAGAGTCGTCTGCGACACCATGCTCTTCGCGGTAACCAGGCAAGTGCTGACCACGAACATCTGATGCTGTGTATTGACCTAGAACCAAATCTTTACGCAGGTCGTCTTCTTCCAGTGGTTTCAGACACTGAAGTACTTTAACCACTTCGTCACGAATTGAATCCGCATTGATTTGAGCTGGTGGCTCCATACCAACCATTGCTAATACTTGTAGCAAGTGGTTTTGGAACATGTCACGAACTGCGCCAGAACCGTCGTAGTATCCGCCACGCTCTTCAACGCCAAGGAACTCAGCACCTGTGATTTCAACGTATTCAATGAAGTTACGGTTCCACAGTGGTTCAAACATCGCGTTTGAGAAACGAAGCACTAGAAGGTTTTGAACCGTCTCTTTACCAAGGTAATGGTCGATACGGTAGATCTGGTGTTCTTGGAAGTGATGATGGATCTCTTCATCTAACGCTTGAGCTGATGCTAAGTCGTAACCAAATGGTTTCTCGATGATCAGACGACGCCAGCCGTTCTTTTCGTCGTTCAGGCCATGCGCAGCAAGGTTTGCTGGAATCACACCGTATAGGCTTGGCGGGGTTGCCAAGTAGAACAATGTGTTATGGTTTTCGAATTGGTAGTCTTGCTCAAGCTTGTCTAGACGTTGTGCTAAACGAGCGTAGTCGTCTACATCTGAAGTGTTGATCGCTTGGTAATGCAGATGTTCAATAAATGCATTCAGCGTCTCTGGCTCAGTTTTTTCCATTTCCTGAAGAGACTTCTTCAGCTTCTCACGGTAAGACTCATCGCTGTACTCAGTACGGCTCACTCCAAGAATCGCAAAGGATTTTGGTAGTTGATTGCTAGCATACAGGTGGTACAAAGCAGGAATTAACTTGCGGTAAGTTAGATCTCCCGATGCACCAAAAATAACGATGCTGCTGTTTTCAGGTATTACCATCATCTTTCCTATAAAAACAAGGTTTTTAGTATTCGCCAAAGGTATCAGCGACATACGAAAATAGATAATAGGTCTTGGCTATTACATCAATAGCGAGTGCCTATTACACTTGAGAATGCGTTTGGTAAACGAGGGTGAAAGCTATCACCTCTATTCGGGACAGTATTGTCTATGAGTATTTGATTTACATCAACCACTGTGAAAGCAATCGATTAAATATTGACTCATTTCGAACAAATTCTAATCGATAGCTCAGTTAGCCGAGCCCGAGAGTGAAGCAAATCGGTATTCTCAAACATTGTAGTCAAGAAAGAACGGTATCTGGTCGGTGGAGTGAATAATAGGAAATGGAGAGAAAGGCAAAACCAGCCTATTCAACTGGCTTTATATTTATTTGACAGCATCGCGTTTGTCTTTGTGACTTGTTGTCGCTAAATCTATCTTCTAGCTTTGTTGTAGCAGCGTTCTGGGCGGCCTACTGACCCGTAATTTAAGTCAGCCACTAACTCGCCAGTCGTGATTAGAAATTCCAAATAGCGTCGAGCAGTGGTTCGACTCGCTCCAATCCGTTCACCTGCTTCATCTGCTGTAATATCAGCAATGTCGGCTTGTTGAAAAATGGCTCTAATTTTATCAAGCGTTACGCCATCAATTCCTTTGGGTAATGTTGACACTTTTCCTGAGTCCGCTTTCGCGTTGGCTTGCAGCATCTTATCGACCAAACCTTGGTTCAAATCAGACACACTTTCAAACTCTTGCAGCTGCGATTGATATTTTTTCAGCGCCGCTTCTAAGCGAGGAAACATCACAGGTTTGAGCAGATAGTCCACGACTCCACCGCGCATTGCCTGTTGCAAGGTATCGACGTCTCGCGCAGCAGTAATCAAAATCACATCACAACCCTGATTACTACCACGAACGTGGTTCAAAATATCAAGCCCGCATCCATCCGGCAGATACACATCCAACAAAACCAAGTCAGGCTTTAATATGTCTAATTGCATTAACGCTTCAGACTGCGTGGTCGCAATCCCCACCACATCAAAGCCACCCATCTGTTCTAAATAACGATGGTGTAGCTCTGCAATCGCAATATCATCTTCAATGACCATGACTCTCGTGATTGCGCTCATTTATGTTCTTCCTTTAACCATGCTTTTTCCGTCACGATGATCTTCACTCGATCACTTCGCGCTTAATTATTATTGTGCTTCTTTTGGCAGATAAACCGTCATTCGCGTACCAAAATCGTGGTTGTCGACCATTTCAAGCTGTCCTTGATATCGGTCTGCCAGTTGCTTTATTAAATACAAACCGACGCCGCGATTCTGTTTCGCTTTGCTTGATACGCCTTTTTCGGTGAGTGCTTTCGTCGCCAAGTCTTTCGGCAAACCACACCCTTTGTCTTCTACTTCTACGATAATTTCATTACCAAAATCACTGATTGAAACTTCAATAACTCGACGCGCTGGAGTAATTTGACCCTCTTGCTTAATAGCCGTCATAGTGGCATCAAAGGCGTTATCTATCAGGTTGCCAAGAATTGTGACAACGTCATCCGCGTTCAGCCAGCTAGGCAATGCTTCAAGCCTTGAGCCTTCTTCGACTTTGAGCTCTAAGCCTATTTCTCTCGCACGCTCCGTTTTCCCCAAGAGCATGCCTGCAATGAGCGGGTCTTTAACGGTTTCACGCAAGAACTCGATCAAGCTTTGATAGTGTGCTGTTTCTTGGCCAATCAGCTGCTGTACTGAATCCAACTCGCCCATCTGGATCAAGCCACTAATGGTGTTGAGCTTGTTTTGATGCTCATGGGTTTGTGAACGGAGTAAATCAGCATACTCTTTGGTTTGTGAGAGCTGGTCTGTTAAGTCGTTGATTTCATCTCGCAATCGAAAGCTGGATACCGCCCCAACGACTTCACCCGCCACGATAATTGGGCTGCGGTTGGCAACGATTCGCTTATTGTTCAGGTACAGCTCGACGTCGTGATCGGTTTCACCAGTGGATAACAGTTGCTCTAAATCACTGCCGGCCAATACATCTGAAAGGCGCTGCTGGTTTAGTGCAGACTCTCTATCGATAGACAAAATATCGCAGGCACTCTTATTTATAGAACGTAAAATTCCGTGCTTATCGATACTCAGAATACCTTCTTTCACGGTACTCATAGTCACATCTAACTCGACATACAGTCGGCCGATCTCTTCGGGTTCAAAGCCTAAAATAGCGCGTTGAAAGCGACGAGACACATAGCTTGAAATCAAAGCGTTGACCGCAACCACCAGCAACGCCATCACAATCAAAAAGGCTAAATAAGGTTCGATTCGGTCTTGTAACGAGTCCAACAAATAGCCAACCGACACCACGCCAATGACAGTGCCTTGTGGGTCTTTAACCGCGGATTTCCCACGGACAGAGAAGCCAAGTGATCCTTTGGCCGTCGACACATAAGATTCACCCAACACCAATGCTTTTTGGTTATCACCACCGCGCATTGGTTTACCAAGCCTGTCGTCATAAGGGTGAATCAGGCGGATACCTTTATCATCTCCCACAACGATAAACGCCGCGCCAATGAGCTGGGTAAGGTTTCGAAATTTAACTTGAGTTTCTTCAGACAGAACGTAGGGAGCGCCATTAGGGCCCATCGTTCCATTTTCTTGAATAATGCTGGTGACAAGTGGCGATTCAGACAGAAATTCAGCAACACCTAACGCTTTCAAACCCATCTCTTGTTCTTGAGATTGTTTGATATAATAAAAACCAGCCGCTGAAAGTATCAAAAGTTCAACAAGACCAGTGACCGTCATGATAATCAGCAGCCTTTTACGGAAGCTGATACTACTCCATTTCATATTCCACCGTCCCTAGTGTTAGACGAGCAATGTTAACACCAAGTTAATTAGATGACCTTTCTACGTACGCGAATTTGTGACTGTTACTCAACTAAATAATTGAGCAGATTATTAATTGATAATCCTTTACGTTGTTCACCTCGATTAATCGTTCGCTTTTAGAACGGATTAGCTTAAAAATCAAAATAAACGAATAAACATTGAGCTAGATCACTAAGCTTTTAGGTGTTTTTTAGGTTGTTTAAAATAAATACAATTATAATAGTTGCATATGAAGAAGTTTATTGTTGCCAAGCCATCAGTCATGATTTTCAGACTCTGCTTTAAATCGAAATTTCGGTTAACAAAAAGACAACAACTCTTCGCTCACTGGACGTATCTATAACGAAACGTTGCACGCTCGCCGCTAGGATTGTTGAACAAACAGGTTATCAACCTAACCTCATTCATACATCTCTATTCACACTATAGGCCAGCATGACAACTCAGAGGTGCCTGATAAAGCAGCGCCCAATAATAAAACATTGATGAGCAGGAAGTATCGATCAGTGGCAACGTCCAATAGAAACAGGATTAAAAACATAACGTATAAACATTGTTGAAAAGGAAACCAGGCAATGAAACGCGATAATTTTGGAATTTGTCTTACTAAGACCATGCTGTTCAAACACTTGCAATCGACTTTTACTCACGTAAGAGCCTATGAGAAAGACGGTACCTCCCCTCTCGATCTCAAGGTATTGTTAGCGTTCCCGCAAATGTCGGGCAGAGATTTATTACAAACAATGCAAGGCTCAAGACAATTGGTGTGGCGCGCCGATCACCATTGTCCTGGCTTTAAATAAGCCACTTCATTTTGTAAAAACGCTTCTATACTGAACTTAAAAAGCACGCTTATGCGTGCTTTTTAAGTTTCATTTATCTCTGATACCCTCATCACTCAATCTTATTTACACTTGGTTAACGAGTTATGAGACTGTCTCCAAGTGTGAGAGAATCTAATCAAGACAAATGACTATTGCCCTGTTAACATTAGAGTTAATACTCTAATTTGGTATTTAATGCAGATGACCAAACCAAAATTTCGATACCTTGCGATCGCCAGTATGCTTCTCGGCACTGTGACTTCGCCAGGCTATGCTGCCCCGCTCACTTTTTCTGAAGCGTGGCAAATATTACAAGAAAACAACAACTCACTTGCGGCTCAACAAGCCAATGTTGAACGTTATCAACATCTTCAGAACTCAACGAGTAGCCTCAACTTGCCTTCTATTACCTTAGGGGCTAACTACACGCACCTTGATAGTGACGTGACGATTAATGGTGAGCAGTTCACTGACAGCTTAAGTGGCGTGCCAAATTTAGGCGCAGTTGGAGGTATTCTTCAGCCTATATTAAGTGGGCTTGGCGGCGTTACCTCAACCATTACAGAACAAGACATCTTTAGCTCTTCCATTCGCGCGGTTTGGCCTATCTTCACAGGCGGGCGAATTACCGCTGCGCAAAATGCTGCTGAAGGTAAAAGCGAAGAAGCGCAAAGCCAGTTGTTGATGGAAAGACAAGCTCGCTACGAAGACTTAAGTAAATATTACTTCTCGGTGATCTTAGCGGAAGACGTCGTGAAAACGCGTCAAGCCGTTGAAGCTGGCTTAACTCAGCATCGTGATTTCGCCATCAAGCTTGAACAACAAGGGCAAATCGCACGAGTAGAACGCTTGCAAGCGGATGCGTCACTAGACAAAGCGGTTGTCGAGCGAACTAAAGCTCAAAACGATCTTAAGATTGCTCAATTAGCGCTGACTCAAATCCTTGGCCAGAGCCAAAGTGTAGAACCTTCAGAGCAACTGTTTATCAATAAGAACCTGCCTCATATGGATGTGTTCATTGATCAAACACTCATGACCTATCCCGGCCTTAAGATTCTTGATGCAAAAGAGAAACAAGCAAGCAGCTTAATTAAAGCTGAGAAAGGTAAATACTATCCAGAAGTGTACCTTTACGGTGATTACAGCCTGTATGAAGATGACTCTCTCGCCAGCGAAATGAAACCCGATTGGTTAGTTGGCATTGGTGTGAATGTGCCGCTGCTTGATACTTCTGGCCGTTCAGACAAAGTAGCCGCCGCTCACAGTGCTGTCTCACAGGTTCAATTCCTGAAGTCGCAAGCTAAGCAAGACTTAACCGTGTTGGTACAGAAGACTTACCTTGAAGCAAACCAAGCAATTGAAGAGGTTCAAGGCCTCAACTCAAGCTTGGCTTTGGCTCAAGAAAACCTATTACTCCGTAAAAAAGCCTTCACTCAAGGACTCTCGAACTCGCTAGAAGTGGTTGATGCAGAGCTCTACCTTGCGAGCATCAAAACCCAACAATCTGCTGCGCGATTCAAATACCTAATCTCTCTGAACAAGCTATTAGCGCTAACCAGCGAAATGAATGCTTACTCGAGTTACTTAACCTCTTCTGTTCCGTCTGACTTCGACTCAAAAACAGACACCGATAGCCAGTCAAAAGGATAATTCATGAAACCTATTAAGCCCCTTCTTCTATCTTTAGTTGGTATCGGCGTTATTGGCTGGGTCGGATACAGTTTCTACCAAGCTTACCAACCTCAGCCGGTTAAGCTTCAAGGTCAAATCGATGCGCAGCAATACAGCATCTCATCGAAAGTACCTGGCAGAATTGATGAAATATTCGTGCGTAAAGGCGATTCAGTTGAAAAAGGCGAATTGATCTTTTCTCTTCTTAGCCCTGAGATTGACGCGAAGCTAGAACAAGCAAAAGCAGGTCAAAAAGCTGCTGGCGCATTAGCAAAACAAGCAGAGAATGGTGCCCGTACTCAGCAAATCCAAGCCGCTAAAGACCAATGGTTGAAAGCAAAAGCGGCAGCCGATCTTATGGACAAAACCTACCAACGTGTAAACAACCTTTACAACGATGGTGTCGTTGCCGAGCAAAAACGCGATGAAGCAAAAACACAGTGGCAAGCGGCGAAGTACACCGAAAGTGCTGCGTTCCAAATGTATCAATTAGCACGAGAAGGCGCTCGTGACGAAACCAAAGTGGCAGCCGCTCAAAAAGCATTAATGGCGGCAGGTGCGGTGGCGGAAGTTGAAGCTTACGCAAAAGACACACAGATCCACAGTTGGTTTAATGGCGAAGTGTCTCAGGTGCTATTAAGCAGCGGTGAGCTCGCACCACAAGGTTTCCCTGTTGTGACTGTTATCGACACCAAGGATGCATGGGCAGTACTTAATGTGCGTGAAGATATGCTTAAGCATTTCGAGAAAGGCAGCCAGTTTGAAGCGTACCTACCGGCTCTGGATAAATCATTAACTTTCCAAGTGACTCACATCGCCGTAATGGGTGATTTCGCGACTTGGCGTTCAACAGACGCAGCACAAGGCTTCGACTTACGTACTTTTGAAGTAGAAGCGCACCCTGTCGATACGAGCGAAACACTGCGTATGGGCATGAGCCTAGTGGTTGAGCTTTAGGTGACGTATGTCTGCTAACTTTCGATCTACAGATTCGCAATCTAGAGGCTCGCAATCAACTGAGCATCATAGAGCGAAGAATACCTTGCTTAGGCAGTGGGCGATTGTCCGCAAAGACAAATGGTTGTTGTCTTGCCTAACTTGGATACCTTTGCTTCTTGCTGCCAGTATTTGGCTGATTTTTTCGCAAGGGATCGCTCGTGACTTACCGGTTGCGGTTGTTGACTTGGAACACAGCCAAATTTCGCAGCAGTTCACACGCCTTGTTGATGCATCACCAACGCTGCAAGTCACTCAGAAATACAGCTCGGCGAGTGAAGCGGCGAAAGCGATGATTGAACGTGATATCTACGGTTATGTTGTGATGCCAAGGCATTTTGACCGAGACCTTCTGCTCGGATTGAATCCGCAAGTGTCTGTGTTCTACAACAGCCAATTTATCTTGATAGGTAAGCTAGTGAATTCGGCGTTGTTGCAGGCTCAGGGGACTTTTAACGCGCAACTTGAGGTCGTTAAGCAGTTATCACACGGTGATACCACGGTGCAATCCGCATTAGGCCAAGCAGTAACAGTGCAAAGCCAGATCACGCCATTGTTCAACAAGAACACCAGTTATGCTCAATTCTTGGTGTCTGCGGTTATTCCAGCGCTATGGCAGATCATGATTGTGGTGGGCACGATATTGGTTTTGACGGCGAACGTTAGAGCACGTGGTCTTCATGCTTGGTTATCCAACGCCCCTATGAAGTCACTAACATCAACACTAGCGCCCTACCTTGTCTTGTTTTTGATGTTTGGTATCGCGTTTAGCTTTTGGTTCTATGTCCTCTTAGACTGGCCGTTTAACGGCAGTTTTGTGCCACTGACCGTCGCCCAACTGCTTACCGTCATCAGTTGTATCGTCATGGGTTGTTTGTTTTTCTTCTTAACGCTTGATCCAGCAAGGGCGATGAGTTTCGCTGGCGCCTTTACAGCACCAAGCTTTGCGTTCATGGGCATTACCTTTCCAGTAACCGACATGAACACTCCAGCGCAAATCTGGAGAAGCTTGTTGCCCGTGAGTCACTACATCGAAGTACAAACAGCACAATCAAGTTATGGCGCGAGCGCGGCACAGTCGCTTATCAGCCTCTCCTCGATGTTGTGGTATGCGATTCCTGCTTTCGTGGTGATGTTGTTGATTAAGAAACACTTGGCGCAATCGGCTCTGTCTGCACAAACGGATCTAACAGCCCAAGCAGTTCTATCTGCAAAAGCGACGCCTTCAACACCTTCAACACAGCAAGAGAAATCTGAACAATCAGCACCACAAGGAGTAAAACGATGAGCTTTACTCAACTGCTCAAGCAAGAACTGTTAGCGGTACTGCGTAACCCTGTTGTACTTCTTACGGTATTTGGTGGTGTGGTCTTCTATTCATTCTTGTATCCATTGCCTTACACGCACCAAGTTCCTCAGCAGCTTAGAGCCTCGGTAGTAAACTTGGACAAGAGTCAAAGCAGCTACCAATTAGAACGAATGGTGGATGCCACCTCTCAAATCGAATTGGTACGTCGAGACTCCAGCATCGCAGATGCAAAACAAGCCGTACTTAACCAAGAGATCGGTGGGTTCCTCGTCATTCCAGAAGATTTCTATAAAGACCTGCTGCTCGGTAAGAGCCCGACGCTTTCTTACGCCGGCGATGCTTCTTACTTCTTAGTGTATGGAACCATTGTTGAAGGACTTGCCAAGGCAGGTGGCACGTTAGCTGCACAAGTTAAGGTCAGTCACTTGTTAGTAGAAGGAGTGCCTTTAGAATCCGCAGCCAAAGGCTACAGCGCGTTTAGCTTGAACCTAAAACCAACGTTCAATAGCCGCATGGGATATATCGATTACGTGGTTCCAGCCGTCTTTGTGTTGATCCTGCAACAAACCTTAGCCATGGCTTCTGGTTTAGTTGGGGCAACCCAAAACGCTCAATCTACGTTTGGCTATTGGAGTAAGACCTCTCCGGCGAAACTGATGCTTGCTCGCTGCTGTACCTTAGTTGGTATTTATTACTTGTTGTCGATGTACTATTTCGGCGCGAGCTTTTCGATGTATGGAATAAATTTGCTCGCCTCAACGACACAAATTTTGACCTTACTGCTGCCCTTCTTATTGGCCAGTTGTTTGATCGGGATTTTTATTGGTGAGCTAGTGCCAAGAAGAGAGTTAGTCACGGTTGTGGTGTTAATCAGTTCAATGCCGCTGATTTTCTCTTCAGGTTTTATCTGGCCTGTTGAAATGATGCCTGAATGGTTAGTACTGCTGTCACAGTTATTCCCAAGCACACCAGCTATCCAAGGTTTCTTAGCGCTTAATCAGATGGGTGCATCTTGGCAAGAAGTGGCATCTCAATGGACATTACTATGGGGACAAGTCACTTTATGGGGTTCGTTATTAGCACTTAAGCTTTACCACAAGTCGAGTAAACGTATCACTGGCTCGGTTTAACTCTAGTATCTAAACGCTAAACGCTAAACCTCATGTTCATCGTAAATCATTAAAAATGGCTCTGATAAAGGGCCTTTTTAATGCCCTCTGGCCTAACTTCATCTTCAGCCATCAATTGTTTAAACACTTCACAAGCACATATCGAATAATCAAACTCGCCGACTTCCCTGTGATCCCCCACTATACTTCACCTTAGCCCGTCGCTATAACAGCCACTGCATATGCCTTTTGCAACCTAAAAAGCATCGACTTATTCCAAAACAATGACAAAACCCGAACAATTGTAAATTTATTGTAAAAATTTCTTTGAGGGTATTATTTTTATGTATAGGATTATCAGTAGGGCTTGGTAGGCCGAATACCATAGTCTGATTGGTTCACATACCAAAAGGATATCCATACAAAGCAAGATCAGTACTTATATTTATTTCGTTTTTCGACCTAGCTACAGCCGTTTATGTTGCCGTCTAATGAAGTAGATAAATCACTGAAATGTAAAAAATCAAATAAAAAACAAACACAACAGCAGCAAACATAATTTAATAAAAAGACAGGGAAAACCATGAAAAACTTACGTGAATTATTTTTTGGGTTTATATTATTGTTTAGTTCCAGTGCATTTGCAGAAGAAGGATCATTTAGTCAAAGTATCAGTAACTTGAGCCAAAGTGTTGATGGTTTTTTCAATGACTACACAGGTTGGTTCGTTGGATTAATATTTAAAAGTGTTCCACTTGGTGAAGCAAACTTCCCAATCATTGTTGGCTGGCTATTGCTCGCTGCGATCATCTTTACTGTTTACTTTGGCTTTGTTCAATTTAAACGTGTCGGGATGGCAATAGACATTATTAAAGGTAAGTACACAGACCCTAACTCCAAACACGAAGGGGAAGTTTCTCACTTTCAAGCGTTAACAACCGCGCTTTCTGGAACTGTTGGGCTTGGTAATATTGCCGGTGTGGGTGCTGCACTCGCAATTGGTGGTCCTGGTGCGACATTCTGGATGATCTTGTGTGGTCTTCTGGGTATGGCGTCTAAGTTCTGTGAATGTACCTTAGGTGTGAAATACCGAACTATTCTACCTTCCGGTGTTGTTTCAGGTGGTCCAATGTACTACCTAAGCCAAGGCCTAAGCGAAAGAGGACTCGGTGGACTAGGTAAAGCCCTTGCAATTGGTTTTGCGTTAATGTGTATTTTAGGTGCGTTGGGCGGCGGTAACATGTTCCAAGCTAACCAAGCACATGCCATGTTAACTTACGCATTCGATGTACCGAGTGAATACGGTGTGATCACTGGCCTTGTACTCGCTGCTTTAGTTTTCTCTGTGATTGTTGGTGGTATGCCTTCTATCGCATCGGTAACGGAAAAAGTTGTTCCTTGGATGGCTGCTCTGTATATCGGTATGGCTCTGATTGTTATCGGTTCTAATCTTGATCAAGTTGGCCCTGCGTTCAGCGCAATCTTTACAGGTGCATTTACCGGTGAAGGTGTGGTTGGTGGATTCATTGGTGCCCTAATCCAAGGTCTAAAACGTGCAACATTCTCAAATGAAGCAGGTGTAGGTTCAGCAGCAATTGCTCACTCAGCAGTAAAAACAAAAGAACCAATCACTGAAGGTCTTGTATCACTACTAGAACCATTCGTTGATACGGTAATCATTTGTACAATGACGGCATTGGTAATCACTATCGCTGGCTTAAACGTAGGTCCATATGATGGAACAGGTTTAACGGGCGTAACGCTTACTGCTGCATCGTTTACTGAAACGGCAGAAGTGTTCAAATACACACTTGCTCTCGCGGTAATCATGTTTGCGTTCTCGACGATGATTTCTTGGTCGTACTACGGTCTTAAGGCTTGGACTTACCTATTTGGTGAAGGCAAAACAACGGAACTGATTTTCAAAGTGATGTTCTGTGTGTTTGTTGTTATTGGTGCGACGATTCAGTTTGGCGCGGTAATCGACTTCTCTGATGCAGCCATCTTTGCGATGTCTATCTTCAACATTCTTGGCCTGTACTTCCTAATGCCTGTTGTGAAGAAAGAACTGCAATCATTTGTTGCTCGTGTGAAATCAGGTGAAATCAAAACTTACGATAAATAACGTTTAGTAGAATGATGTTGATCTGATAACTAGTTTAGGTCTCATAACGATACAGTTCTAATAAACGAGACTGTTCTAAAAATTTTTGTAAGACCCTTTGCTTGAGAAAGCGAGAACAGGACTGCAACTTATCCAAATCCCTACGAGCTTTGCTTGTGGGGATTTTTATGCCTGAATGGTTGGGCTATTTACTATCCTCAATGCCCTGCTCACTCTTTTCACTCTTTTCACCATCATGTTCAACGTCGAAACGACGAACTAATTCTTCTACTTCGATCATCTCTTTTTGCGCTAATGGCGAACAACAATCATCGAGACAATAAGCTATGGTGCAGTTCTCACAAAGGTACTCTGGCATCACTTCATCCCTTGTCGTCAAAGCAGCCAAATGCGAGCTAGCAATCGACTGCGTGTTCATCCTGAACAATACTATTATGCAGCGACTCTGATCTGAAAATATGTATGCAAAGTCATTTAATAGACAACAAGTAACATATCATTGTGGATATACGTAACTATTCACAAATATCTAAGCAAACAATGAAAACACTCAAATAATCAATAATGGGAAAGCATCGGATCTATGCTCCCCAGAAAACGCAAAACGCCCACATCACGTGTGTGATGTGGGCGTTTCAATATTTACTGTAAACTATCTTTGGGTTGAATAAAGCCTGTGGCTTATAGACCCATCTCTTCAGTGAGCGTTTTGATCTGCTTAAGATCCATGGTGTGGACTTCAATCATTTGTCTGATATCACTCAGACGAGAGTTGGCGTTATCCTGCTTCTCACACGCGTCAGATTTAGCATCCCATGATGTGCCATCTAAGAAAACGTCGCACGCTTTCTTTAGAGAACCAAGGTTCTGCTCAAGTTCATTTTTTTCTTTCTCAAGCTTTTCAAGTTCTTGAGAGATCTGCAATTCTTTTCGGAAAACTTCACGCGAACGCTCAAACAAGGTCGATTGCATGTCAGCCTGACGATTAAGTTTCTGGTTGTCTTGCTGAGTTTGCTCTAACGTTTGCTTCTGTTCGTTTAGCTGCTGCTCTAACGAGTAGTTCGCTTTCTCTAAAACCGAAGACTGCTTCGCTAGGTCTTGGAGCTCTTTTTGATGTTCTTCTGTTTGTTTTACTAGAGCGGCTTCTACTTTTGCATCGATTTCGGTATCGACTTTTGCCACTTTAGTTTCAACGGATGTCATCAACTGTGTTTTGCTGTCATTCAGTTCTTGATAACGAGTTTCGAGTACCTGATAAGTGGACTCCCACTTCGAAGCCGTGATTGTAGAACCGATCAAGCCACCTAACGCCAAACCTATAACCGCAGCAATGCCGATATAAAGCTGACTGCGCTTATCGCGTTCTTCAATAACAACCACTTCATCTTGTTCGCTTTGTCCAGATTGCTGGTTCACTAGCGGGTACTCCCAAAAATTTGTTTAACGTTACACGGTCACTGATACTGATACTGATACTGATACTTTAAGCTCAGTTAAACCTATTGCCCAAGCCAGAAGCACTTGAGCTTTGCTTACACGTTCGTCTTATCTACTCAAAGACAGGTTTAACGAGTTAACTCCGAAATCATCAAGCTCGCCGTATACAAAAGGAAGCTGCTAACGATAACGATCACTACCCCTTTTTGCAGTTTTTCGTTTGTCCGGTAACGAAACAGCACAAATGCCAAAGCCAATAAAAAAACAATCGCTATTAGTCGAGTCATAACTCCTCCTTGTTTCTCTATTTTATACCATTTAAATAAGCAAGTTACGTCAGAGACTCGTTGTTTGATCATTTAGTTGAACAACATTTAAGCAAACAGATATTTTGTAGCTGACATCACATTTTATATGATCTAGGATACGTCTACAGATTACCTAATTATTTAGGTAATTGTTCCGATGAAGACTGCAGGAGAGTGGTTTTTAACTAAATATTAACATTTAGTTAGATTGACCCGCCGAAGAAGTAAATCTTTCAGGTGCTTTATGCTGGAGAAATCCAGAAAAGTGAGGACTGTCGTTGGAGGAACCTCTGGAGAGAACCGTACTACTTTTTTTGTAGCAAGCGGTCGCCGAAGGAGCAAGCTTAGTGCCCGTTACTTATCTATAAGTGATTCGCTAAGTGAAACTCTCAGGCAAAAGGACAGAGGAGTGGAAAGCAACAGCCTTAATTAACAAAAGAATTCTATCTAGAAATCCGTCTGTATTAAGTAGTGCTATCGATCCCTGAGATCCGCACTGCCTTCCCTCTTCTCCTTAAATTTTATATTTATTAAGGGGAAACTATGAACCATCTACAAGCTACACTACAAACCATCAACCAATTCATTTGGGGACCACCACTGCTTATTCTGCTAGTGGGAACGGGGATCTACTTTACTTTTCGCTTAGGCTTACTCCAGTTTAGACACCTCCCAACCGCACTAAAAATGGTGTTCACCAAAGACAAATCCGGTACGGGTGACGTATCGAGTTTCGCCGCTTTGTGTACAGCACTTTCCGCAACGATTGGTACAGGTAACATCGTAGGTGTAGCGACCGCAATTAAGATTGGTGGCCCTGGAGCCCTATTCTGGATGTGGCTTGCCGCTGTATTTGGTATGGCGACCAAATATGCAGAATGTCTACTTGCCGTTAAATACCGCAGAACCGATAGCAATGGCGAAATGGTTGGCGGCCCAATGTACTACCTGCAATACGGTGTCGGCTCACGAATCTTAGCGGTAATGTTCGCTGTCTTCGCGTTAGGTGTTGCCTGCTTCGGTATTGGTACCTTCCCACAGGTCAACGCTATCTTAGACGCAACTCAAATTTCATTTGGTGCTTCTCGTGAGATGTCTGCTGTCGTTCTTACGATATTGGTGGCAGTTGTAACCCTTGGTGGTATTCAATCTATCGCGAAGGTGGCAGGAAAAGTGGTTCCAACCATGGCAATTATGTACATCGTCGCGTGTTTGAGCGTGCTGGTTTCAAATGCCGACCAACTACTGAATGCCATTACCCTTGTGGTTACCTCTGCGTTTACCAACACCGCTGCAACCGGTGGTTTCTTTGGTGCAAGCATCATGCTTGCTATCCAATCAGGTATCGCTCGTGGTGTATTCTCGAACGAATCTGGTCTAGGTAGTGCGCCTATGGCAGCAGCAGCGGCTAAAACGGACTCGTGCGTGAAGCAAGGCCTTATCTCGATGACAGGTACTTTCTTTGACACCATCATCATTTGTACGATGACAGGCTTGGCGCTAATCTTAACGGATGCTTGGCAAACCGACCTCTCTGGTGCGGCGATGACCACTCATGCATTCGCTGTGGGTTTAAACGCCGATACTCTAGGTCCAATGTTAGTTTCGATTGGCTTAATCTTCTTTGCGTTTACAACGATTTTAGGCTGGAACTACTATGGTGAGCGCTGTGTTGTTTTCTTGCTAGGTACTAAAGCGGTTCTGCCTTACAAGATCATCTTCATTGCGTTGGTTGCTTCTGGTGCCTTCTTAAAGCTCGACATGATCTGGCTGATGGCTGATATCGTGAACGGCTTGATGGCAATTCCAAACCTAATCGGCCTGATCTTGCTGCGTCGCGTCGTCATCGAAGAAACAAAGCTATTCTTCAAGCCTTTAACTTCTTCAAGTGATTGTGAAGCCGTTAAAGCGTAACCTGAATTGATTGAATACAGCCCGCATTAAAATGCGGGCTTTTTTATATTTATTCAAACGTTAAACTAAAAAAATCATGACGAACACTTATCCCCTTACATATAAAAGGATATTAATTAGGCCGCTGTGCGAATTAACATACCTCATGGAAAGCTAATAAAACCAAATCTTAATTAGATGTTACTTATATTTAACAGATTATGTATAAATGGCCGCTTTTTAGTCATAAACGAATAAACAACGCTTTGTTTCTACCACACAAAAAATCACTAGAATAAAACATGTGACTTTAATTCATATAATAGTCCGTTTATAGTCATCTACATTGTTGAGAGAATTATAATAAAAATAAAATGTTGGCTATATGATCAGATTCGACCCAATTAAAAACCGTATTTATAGCGACGCACGTTCTATTAAAATAGGATATCGTGAGACTCGTGTTTTAGAGTTATTACTTAAAAACTCACCAGAGATTGTGAATAAGCAAGAGATCATTAGTTTCGCATGGGGAAGCGAATTCATTGGTGATACATCACTTGCGAAATGCATCAGTTTACTCCGCCAAGGATTCGTGAAGCTCGGCATCAAAGAGACGCCAATCGTCACGGTACCAAAGGTTGGTTACCGCCTTATCGATGATTGCGTGGTAATCGACTCGCCCGTCAATAATGCAGCCACAACTCCCCTTGCTGCTGCAAGCAACCTAATACCCGTCGGCAATAACGGTATTGCTATCGGTGCAGCAGTTGCAGTCGAACCTCAGCCTAACCCTAAACAAAGTTCGTCGGCTTACTTTCCCACTGCTGAAAACCGAAACAAGTTGTGCTACTTCACCACTGGCTGCTTACTGTTGGCATCAGCGTTATTGGCTTTTGCTAAGGTTAATGAGAGAAACCTCAGCGATATCAACCCCGTTAACCGGCTCAGCGAGCAATGGATAGGTCAAATACAAGTTTTCCAAGCCCCTGAAATGGCGATGACGCCAGAGCTAGAAAGCATTCTCTATCAGTATCAATGTGATTGCGTGGCGTACATTAGCGAAGAAGCGGAATATTCTGAGCTTTCAATACTCAATAAAGAAACACGCCAGTCCGTCAATATCTTTTACACACCCACGCAATTAGATCGTGCGAGTAGCGAAATAGCGTTATTCCTAGAGAGAGGCCAATTATGATGCCATTTGTTGCTCTATTTTCCGCGTTAGCTCTATTGGTTGGTATATGGAGTATCCCTAACTCTCCACCGCAAGAAGAGCACCGTTATCAACATAGCGTGGTAGACCTCATACTCGATGGAAGTGTGTTACGTACTGATGGGCTCACCAAAATAAGTAATAACAAGGTTCTGCACCTGATGTCGGTTCAAGATGACAACATGCCCGACCCTATTGTTCTACGGTTTAGAGGTGAGGCAGGCCCTTCTCAATCACTTTTCTTTTCAATATCTGGCACCATTGATTTAGTCTCAGTACAAAAAATAAATAAAACAATGAATGATAGCTTATTGTCACCCTACCTACTCATCAACAATGATCCATTAACGTTGAAGGTTGATGTCTTAAGTTCTAATGATTTATTTGCCATTATTCGAACGTGTAATACTGGCCGAACACAACTACTGGCTAAACGATAATTTATTGTTGTTTAGCCACCGGCTGAATTTATCGACGTTTAATTAACACCATCCTGAATATTACACATAAAAAACGGATGGTTATTTTTATGACTATGTCAGTAAGTAACTCTCACATTTAAACATTCGATTAATCGGATGTTTAAAACAACTGATTGCATTTAAAAACCTAAGTTAAATTTACATCGTTATTGTTAATTCACATATCAACATAAAGCTGTAGGCGATGTGAATAATATGTCTCCTATTGTACTTACTCATTCACCTCACATGTGATTAAACAACGTCAAAATAATTTGACGTTAAAGTCGCGATAATAACACCTCATTTTTCTAAAAACGGTTTGAGCCCCATCAAATAATTGACTTCCAGTTGCATACAATTTCACCATAAAAACACTTCTAGCAATACAAGCTATTGAATTAATGAGGTAATTTAATTCAACCCTTTTCAGTATCTATCTATTTATCAACATGAAAAAGTGAATTGGTCTTGTTAACTGCACGGCGCACAAAACATTATCAAAATAGAAAAATTACAAACGAGGGAATTATTAATGATTAATATAAACAGAAGTCTCTTAGCAACCGCAGTGTTGTCTGTTCTATCTACCGGCGTAAACGCAAAGGTTTACCCAGACAAAATAGTGTTTGACCAACTTGGTGACGATGTATGTCGCTCTGGTTATCGCCCTTTAGACCGTTATGAGGCTGAAGAACACAAGAGTTCTTTGCTCGCTCGTATGGACACTTGGCAGATCACAGGCTTAAAAGGAAACTGGGTGATCATGGGCCCGGGATACCATGGCCTTATTAAACCAGACACAACCAACGGCAAAACGTTCTGTTATCCGAACAATCACCAGTCTGAAATTCCAAATTACTCTGCTAAAGCCGTGCCAGAAGGCAACGAGATAGACGTTGAATACGACCTAGTGAACAACCGTAATGATTTTGTACGCCCTCTTAGCTATCTAGCGCACACCCTAGGTTATGCATGGGTTAGCGGTAACAACAGTCGGTATGTTGGTGAGGACATGACGATTAAGCGCTCAGGTGACTCTTGGGTAATACAAGGCAACAACAGTGGCTCTTGTGATGGTTATCGCTGTGGGGAAAAGACTAAGATCACGGTCGACAACTTCACCTACACGGTTAACGACAATAATTTTTGGCACGGCGATGTCGTCGAGTCCGATCGTGAACTGGTTAAGACCATTTATGCAACGGCAAGAAACAGAAGTAACATCGCGCAACAAGTCGTTATCGACCTAAAAGTCGATGAGTCTACAAATTGGTCGAAAACGAATAGCTATGGGTTCTCTGAGAGTGTTCAAACAGAGAATAAATTCAATTGGCCTTTGGTTGGCGAGACTAAGCTTGCAATCACGTTAGAAGCGAACCAGAGCTTTGCTGAAACCAATGGCAACTCCACTAGCGAGCAAGTAACACTGCAAGCTCGTCCTATGATTCCAGCGAATTCAGAGCTGCCGATTCGAGTTGAGTTGTATCGTTCAACCATCTCTTATCCGTACCGATTCAACGCTGACATCAGTTACGATGTTGAATTTAACGGCTTCCTTCGTTGGGGTGGTAACGCATGGCACACCCACCCAAAGAACCGCCCGTACAAAGCTCACACCTTCACGATGGGTCGCAGCAGCCATAAATCAGCCGATATTCGTTACCAATGGGATCACAGATACATTCCAGGCGAAACTAAATGGTGGGACTGGGGTTGGGCGATCAGAAATGCCGGTGTATCAAGCATGCAGTTAGTGACTGGAAAAAGCTTACGCCCATTCTACTCTTACGTATCGGGTGATTTTAACGCTGAATCTCAGTTTGCAGGCACCATTGAAATTGGCCAAGCAACGCCAATTACCAACAGTGTTCGAAGCAAAAGAAGCGTTGATTCAGTCAACGAAACCACTGAGCGCATTGGCGATATCGAAGTTACCACCAACTTCAATGCAGATGAGTTGAGTGACTTAGGTTTCGAAGGCGCTGAGATGAACATTAGCGTTGTCGAATAACGCAGTAGCTCACATCTAACACTCGGTTTACCAGTAACAAAAAAGCCCACGGCAGTGTTTATATACAAACCTAACGTGGGCTTTCTTCTTTTTAGTTCAATTGTGTAGAGCCTTTAGGGCGACTCTCAATAACCTATACCCAAAACGGTTCAGGTTATACTGGCTCTTCCATCAGAAGCTTAACACCCAGCCCCACCAGCACCATACCGGTCACACCTTCCATCCATTTCATGAAACTCGCGTTCTTGAGCAAGTTTTTAGCTGAGTTCAATGCCCCAGCCAAACTGCATTGCCACACCATCGCAATCATAAAGTGCACCGAAGCCATCACCATGGATTGCAATAAAGGCGATCCTTCAGGGTTTACGAATTGAGGCAGAAAAGCCAAATAGAAAACCGCCGTTTTCGGGTTCAGCACATTTGATAGGAAACCTTCACGCAAAGAACGCTTGGCGCTGTATGCTTGCTTGGCCTGCTCCCCGACCTGCATCCCTCCGCCATTTTTCATCAAAGCTCGTAAACTGCTTAAGCCAAGCCAAATCAGGTAAACCGCACCGACCATTTTAACGGCTTGAAAGAGCTCAGCTGATTGAGCAAGAATCGCAGAGATCCCCACAGCAGAGAAAAAAGCGTGTACATAAAGGCCGCTACAAATACCAAAGCTCGTCATCACACCGTCAGATAAACCCGAGCGGCTCGTGTTGCGAATCACCAACGCAGTATCTAAGCCCGGCGTTAGCGTTAAAATAGTGATGGCAATTAGAAATGCCTCAAAGTTCAAAATATCCATATTATTGTCATTGTTGTTCAGCGATCTATCATCAATACCGCTTATCTGAACAATTCGCAAGCAACAATTGCCATCTGCTATACAAGTCACTGATTTTGTGCACAATGGAACAGTTTGATTTGTTAAGAAATAGTAAATTCTAGGCATCGTACTGCCTCATGCTTTTATCGCTATATCTTCTATCGCTATATCTTCTATCGCTGTATCTTCAACTACGAAGTACTGCGTCATTAAAAAGCAGAGCCATAATCAAAGTACACGAGAGATGAACCTTAAAGCTGACGCTGTCCTAAGGATCATTTAAAGAAACCAAATTAAGAGTAGTCAAATGAGCGCATTCAAAAAACTAGTCGAGCACTCTCAAAAATGTTCACGCTTTCAACACCTAGCCTCTATTTGTGGTTGGGACCAGGCTTCAATGATGCCATCTGGTGGTAATCAAGCTCGTAGTGAAGCGATGGCCGAGCTTTCGGTTCATATTCACGGGTTAATGACTCAACCACAGCTTGGCGATTGGATTTCAGACGCTGAAAACGAAGCTTTGAATGGCGAGCAACAATCGTCTCTGCGCGAAATTAAACGCCAATGGCAACAAGCGAACCTACTTCCAGAAAAGCTGGTTGAAGCGAAATCTCTAGCGGGTTCGAAGTGTGAACATGCATGGCGCAGCCAACGTGGTAACAACGACTGGGTTGGATTCGAAAAGAACTGGCGTGAAGTGGTTGAGCTATCTCGTGAAGAAGCGCAGATCCGCGCCGATGCAGCGAACCTTACGCCTTATGATGCCATGCTGGATATCTATGAACCGGGCACCAGCTCTGCTTCTCTTGATATCTTGTTTGCAGACGTTAAAACCTGGCTACCAAGCCTGATTGACGAAGTGATCGAAAAACAGTCGAGCGAGCAATTCAATGCGCCATCGGGTATCTATTCGACCGAGAAACAGAAAGCACTTGGTTTAGAAGTCATGAAGCTGCTTCAGTTCGATTTTGAACACGGTCGACTAGATGAAAGTGTTCACCCATTCTGTGGCGGCGTGCCTTCAGACGTGCGCATCACAACCCGATACGACGAAGCGGAGTTCGTTCAAAGCTTAATGGGTATCGTGCACGAAACTGGGCACGCGCGTTACGAACAAGGCTTACCAAAACACCTAGCAGGCCAACCGGCGGGCGAAGCGCGCTCTATGGGCATCCACGAATCTCAATCTTTGTTCTTCGAGATGCAAGTTGGCCGCAGCGACCCATTCATAGGGCACTTAGCTAACTTAGCAGGCCAACAGTTCTCTGGTTCTGAGTTTGAGCAAAAGAACTTCCAGAAGATCTACACTCGAGTGAAGAAAGACTTCATCCGTGTCGATGCTGATGAGCTGACCTACCCTGCACACGTTATCTTACGTTACGAAATTGAACGTGACTTGATCAACGGCAACATCAAACACACCGATGTTCCAGAATTGTGGAACACCAAGATGCAGTCATACCTTGGTTTAAGCACTCAAGGCAATTTTACTAATGGCTGTATGCAAGACATCCATTGGACAGACCGCCAGCATAGTAATGTGACTTGCAGTAACCATAACTATAAAAATGGCTGCATGCAAGACATACACTGGTGTGATGGGAGTTTCGGGTATTTTCCAAGTTACACATTAGGTGCTATGTATGCTTCTCAATTTATGGCATCAATGAAGAAAACAGTTGATGTTGAGGGCGCAATCCGAAGTGGTGACTTGACACCTATTTTTACCTGGTTACGAGAAAAAATATGGAGTAAAGGCAGTTTGCTAACAACGGATGAATTAGTTACACAAGCGACTGGCGAAGCATTGAACCCTTCAATCTTCAGAGCACACCTAGAAGGTAGGTACTTAACGTAGACATCATTTTCGTTACACAGTAACGGGCATTAAGTGGAGGGAATTCTAAACTTACTTCTCTCCACTTGTGGCTAGTTCAGAACTTGACAGTCTTAACCAATTTACGATGAGGCAGCGTAATTAAGCTCCGATTAATCTTGCTGATCAAGGGACACATATTAGGAATCTACTAACCGACATTACCGTCACTATCTATGTATTTTCTAGACGTAAAAAAGGCAGTGTCACGTTGGAACGTAACACTGCCTAACTTTTAGTTCACTGAATACCGCTAATCTAAAGCACTTTAATATCACATAATCGTTTCTTGGTAGAAAAGCACTTCATTAGTAGAAGTTAAATTTTCATTTTTCCTCACAGCTCCCACCGCAAGCGGTGAACGAAACGACCCTACGATCTATTTCAGTACTCTCACTAGAATGTTATGTATTGCTAGCAGCATTGAAGTATATTAGTAACACTCCCGAACAAACAACATATTGCTCACCTTTGAAACGGTCTGCTCTAGTTTCATAGAAGTTTTGTCTACGAAGAGAACCTTATATAATTCACTTTAGAGCGAGTACTAACCATCAATTAAAAGAGCGGGCCAAAAAGCTGGATTTATCACAAAATCAGCATTTCCATTCTTTTTGATTAACCCCATCATGAGATTAATGCTGTAGTTGAGATTAAAGATATACTTAAATTCTTCACCTACTTTTAGACCTAAGAATCCATACCAAATAAGAAGATTGAAGATACTTTCACTTTGCTCATTTTCTAAGCCAAACTGAGTCAGTGTTTCTAGTATTTCGCCTTTTTTCATAACAGACGGGCTTTGGATAAATGCATACAAAATATCGTCAACACCATCTTGTACATCGTTGATTTCATAACCAATGTCTGCTAGTAAATCTGCTGAATATGCTTCCAGTCCTTTTTCGATATCAGCTTCTTCTATTTTGCTGTGGTTAAGGTTAATAGCAAACCCTTTACATTGACTAATCAGATTCAACAAGAATCTTGGTCTCATGAGAGAGCGTTCAATTAAGTACTGAGAAGACTCTTCACCGTCATAATGACTGACACATACTTTAGGCCAGAGAGCTTCAAAAAGTTCACTACCCGTCATCTCGTTGGATACAAGCCTCAATCTAACAATCTCTCTAAGCAGGTCAGGATCTGTCCAATCTAATAGGACTTTAGCTTCTTTTCCTCTATCAGAAGTTTCCTTAACCAATAGTTCATAAACGTCATTTCTCAAAAATACTATAGAGTTAACTTGCGTTCCTGACCTAGAAAATTGTCTCTCAATTTTTTTTGTTGCATCCAATAATGCCCTAATCATGATCAAATCTTCATGCTTTAACCCTGAGGTTGGCCAACCTTTGTCTAGATTGTCAAACAATAACCAGCATGCATCTTTATTTCGCATATAGTCAGTAATTTGACTGGTCAACACTCGTACATCATGACAATAAAGTAGTTCAGTTAACTGCCCTACATTCAATCTAACATCGTCTTGTTGATTATACTTTGAACGGTAC
Organism: Vibrio sp. QJM3NY_27; assembly: GCF_057785955.1. NCBI lineage: Bacteria > Pseudomonadati > Pseudomonadota > Gammaproteobacteria > Vibrionales > Vibrionaceae > Vibrio > Vibrio sp. QJM3NY_27. The sequence continues at coordinate 2,014,161 of NZ_CM173511.1, forward strand.
TCTGTAGATATATTTTCCATGAGCGTACTCATACGCTCTGAAAAATCACCCTCGGTCTCATATCCTTCAGCATGATATAGATCAGCAAGCTTTCTATACGGCTCGTACAAAGTGTGATCGTGTAAATGTCTCTCCCTATCCGCCTCTAAAATTTTATAACAAATTTCCAAAAGCAAGACGTATTCCCAAAATGCCATTATTGTGTGTTGAAATGTTCCCTCAGCAAGGAAAGATAATATGAGTTCCTTGAACTTAATTAACTTATAGCCATCAGGCTTTAGGTCGAGCACGATATTGTCTTTCTTCGCTCTTTCCTTATCTCTCACTTGAAGAAATATAGCGGACTTCCCTGAACCCTTACGTCCAACAACAATATTTGCCTCACCTCTTATAGATTTGAGGAACTGATCTGTTTTTAAGTAATATCCAACAAGAGTTCTCATCTCATTCTCTGCTGAAGAAGCACCAAGATCTAGAGACTCCAAAAAAGACTCTTTTTGGGACTTACTTATGCTTACACCTGCTTGAAATGCTTCAGCCACATTCCCTGCAAACTCTGCTATGTGCTCATTTATATCATTAGGATGGTATGTTGTATTAACAAAGTCTCTGTAGTCTATCGGAACAGGGTCTTCACCGTTTTGGAGGATGCACAAAGCTTTCCCCATTCCGTCAGCCAAACCAGCGATGAATGCTCCACGCATATTGTTTAAGTCACCACCATTCGAAGTACTTGATAATAGAGGGACGACAACACCATAGGACTGAGATACTTGGTTAATAGCATCGCTTGCAGATAGTCTAGGCTGCTCATTAGGATCGAAAGACCTAAACAAATATTTGGCTTTCTTTATACGAGAAACGATTCTAGAAGCCCAATCTGTTTTGTATTGCCCCTCCAAGAGATATACAGGTGATCTGGTATTGATTTTTTGCGAGATTTTTAATGCATCAGCTGAAGGTGCTGCTGAGATAAAGCTACAGAGTTGATCAGAATTTTCGTACTCATGGAATCCAATAGTGTCGTAAATCCCTAATTCGCGGATAGTTATGTTGGCATCTTTTATAGACGAGTTTTTTGTTATAAAAACTCTTTTCCCTTTACCAATTGCATACCCCACTTCATAGGTTACATTGAAGTTAAGCACAGATATATCAGCTAAGAGGAAATCGCATTTATCAATTTGAGAAGTTACGTGCTCAGAGATGAAATGACCAACAACATCTAATGCTTTCCATGAATCAACCTTTGACCCAGTTGTTTTATTGGCTTTATCAATAGCGGCTTCAATTGTATCCCCTATATCCCTAGGTGATGCGGCATAGGCAAAAAATCCTTTTAAACTCATAATGTCAATACACTCAGTAAATCGAACCTAAAATATTAAATCCATTGTACTGAAACCAAGTACTAACAAGCAAACATACAGATCAATAAGTTAAACAATTAAATTGCAAAATATGGGAGCTAAATTGGCTTTGGTCGTGATACCTATTTTTCCCTAAAGCTATCAAAGTTAGATTTTGCTCAGTTTGAATGGTAGATGCAGGGAAAAACGGATAGGGACAAGAAAAGTAGTATTAACCACGTTTGCATATTCCTGTAAGAACCTAGCTAGATGGTTGGGTTCTTACAGGATAGAAGATTTATTTAGAGACTTTATTCATCCTCAGGAGGAGTACTGACATTTGATGGGGTATTGTTTTCAGGTGGCTGATAGCCAAATCTCTCGTTGTCGCTGGATGAATCGGATTGCGGCTGATAACCTTCTTCAATTTTTTCAGGTTGATAACCTTTATTTTGCTGCTGCTTGCCATCTGACATATTTTGTCCTTTACCCTTTTCGTAATTCTACATGTGATATCTCACTCGCTAGAATGATAATACCCGCGGTTCCATTTTTTGGTCTTTCAAACTTGCCTTTTTCGGACAAGACCCAAGTTTCTTCAAGATAGATTTGTTCTTCATTAGGAGCACTTGATGCAAATGATTTACATGAATATTTTCCGCCTAACACTTCTCCATTTTTCAAAGTAACTTTCACCCAAAATGGTTGCTTTTGAGAAAAAACGTAATCCCACGGCTTACCAATTGGATGAATGGAGTTACCCTTAATAATTTTTGATTTCCTCACTTTTAACCATATCAAGGATAGTAGCATTGGGTTAATCAAAATCATGTACAAACTAGACACTAAAAACCAATGCTCATGAGATTTAAAAAATTCTTCGTTGGTCGTGGCAATGAGCAAAGGAAAGCATACTGCGTAATTTATACAACTATATGCAACCGCGTCGATTAACTGCTTACTTGTATCTTTATTAGTATCAGCGATGAAAATAGAATAAACCTTCAAGCTTATAAAGCCTGGTATAACAAATGCTATAAAAATCAATAACTTATCAACTTCCCAGATACTCATAGTTCTCCTTTATTAAATGTCACGAGTGAGATAATTCTCCTCATAAGAGGTCATCATACTCACTACACGCATTACTTATCGAAAATTAGTTACCCAACACACTACATCTTGATTTTCACCCTAAGGTTTATCGTATTTTTCTAAAGCCTTTTCTCATTAACTAGTCGCCAGTATTGATAACCAAGTGCAGTTAATCTACAGGAAGTAGAATGAATGGCTGCGAAGTACATAAATTCAGCCCCTACAGGGACGACTAAACCCACGCTCTGAAACTTTTGTAGGTCTTTAAATATCTTAACGTTTTCAGAGTCTGCACTAACATCTGAATCTTCGTAAGAAGGGTTTAATTTATGCTCCGAATCTGGAGTGGGGAAATATTGGTTTATTTTTCTAAGAGTTTCAAACGGCACTTTAGGTGGAATGACTCGTAACGGCGCGAAACTAGTGACATTAGTCTTAAATATAGGTCGCTGATCCCAAGCCCCTAATGCTTCATCAACGTACGCATACAATGAACCTGGAGTTATATTCCCCCGAATGTCCGCGGCCCCCCCTTTTAAAGCATCAATCAATAGAGAGGTAAATATTCCTGCACCATTTACTTCTAAAGCAAATTCACTATCCCTGCTGGCTGTTAATACCGACATCCCTTCTGCTAATTGTGCAGTACCACTTCCCAAGAGGCTAGGAGAACCCATGGCACCAGAATGGCAACAATCAAACATTATGATCTTGTTTCTAGCCTTCGACTGATTAGCCAAAGCTAAAATCTCATCCATAGAGACGCCTTCGTCATATTTTTTAGCGTCCGTTGTCACCAAGTACCCACCTGTACTCTTGATGTAACCATGACCAGAAAAATAGAGTAAAGCCATATCACAATCGCCCGAAAAAAGTTGTTCAATAGCCTCCCTTAGCGTAGATCTTGTAATATTCACACTTGGGCAGGTTATAGTCCTCACCCCAAAATTAGGAGACCCATCTCCATTCGATTCTAATATAGCAGCCAGAGTATTGGCATCGTTGACACACCCGTTTAATGGTGAAGATGGATAATCATTTATACCTATAATTAATGCTTTTTTCATGAGATATACCTAATTGTTCTTCCCTTCACCCATCATTTGATCGATGGCTGACGCAATACTGTCCCAGTCCCAGGTGATGGTTCTATTACGCTGCAACCCAGAAGGAAGGTTGCTAGTAGAACTCGCTCCATCAACATATACACCAAATACAGGTACATTTTGATCTTTAGCCATTTTTATTTCTTTAGCAACACCAGTTGCACTCGCCATAGTTTTGCCGCTTAAAACAATGAGCATATTGCATTGAGCAATTTTATTTTTAATCAATGCTTCCCACTGCGATTGAGGTAAAGAAGATTTCGACGACCAATCTTCAATTGCGAACGGCGTTTTTGAGTTCTTAGATTGACCGATAAACAGATTCTTTTGAGTTACATTGTGATCAAAATCAAAGCTTATAAATGCTCTTGGATTTGCCATCATTTTCATCCTTGTTTACTGGATACGAGAGTAGAGGGCTATTCTCGAAAGAACTAACCCTGTTTTAGCGCTTGATACAAAGAATCGGGACAAAATACATTGCCACAAGATCTCTATAACTTTGAACCACCTCTATGTTGGTGTGACTCATTAGTCGAGCAAAGCATAACTTCACCCCGTTACCTACACTAATTTGTTGACTACATTAGCAAACCTTTAATCTATATGTACATGATAAAAATCAAGTTGCAATGCAATCTGTTTAATTCACTAATAACCTGAATCAATTTGTTAAACAGTCAATTTATTTAATTTTCAAATCACTATTTGTGGAGACAAATGACCTTCATACTGTTCTGTCGATTCACTTTCGATAGGATACTTTGCGTTAAGATCACCAATGAACTTATGTAAATCAGTCATAATACAAACCTCTTGCTCCCGACTGATAGATGACTGAATAGCCACATGATTGGTAATAGCCCAGATCATGCGGATATATTCCCGATCTCGCACTGGCGCTGCCAGTTTAAGGCTGGCAAGTATATTGTTGATTTCTTGTATATTTTTCTTCATGTTGTCTACCCGTTTTTAATTTTAGTTGTTGAATAAACTGATCTTTCAATTCGAGCTTATAGCTCATTGCATCAAATTTATGTTGGTAAGCTTGATGATCTTGTTTAAGTGATTTCATCTCTCGATACAGCTTAGTAATACCCTGCTGCTTCTCGTCTAACTCCACTGACATAACGATGTTTTGTTGCTGCAACTTGTTCAATCGCTTTCTCAAGTATTCATTTTTCTTCTCATGCTTTTTACTAAAAAATGAAGCCCCAGTGATCATCGTTAGTTCGCTTTCTTGCCGCTTAATGGCTTGTTTTTCGTTAGCCAATGCAGTCTCATCTTTAGTTACTTGTCGCTGCTGTTTATTAAGCTCTCTACGCTGCTGCAAGAACACTTGAGCTTGCTTCTGCTGTGCTTTCCACTCTTTCCTCGTTAACCGCTGTACTCGTGGCCCCAAGCGCGTTAAACCCAATTTAGAGCCAACTTCATCATAGTAAGAGTCTTGAAATTCCCGCATAGCTTGTTTATAAGCATGAGCTTTTTTAGAGTACCCACCCCTACATTCGTTTCTCGCCCTTATTCCGTCATGAATTTCTGACATGGCAAAGCATCCATCTATAACAGAAGGGATCACATAGAAATGAATATGAGGATGCTCTTCATCCACGTGAAGAACAGCTGACATTAGATTTGCACGATATTTATTACGCAAGAATCCAATTGATTGTTTTAGAAAATCACGGAAGTTAACATCAGATTCCGCACCAAGGCTAATCACGCCAGCAAGCAGTAACGGCGCATCTTTGCGGACTTTACGCCCTTTCTTATCCTTTGATTTTTGAGAGCGTTCTAGAGCGATTTGAGGGAGCTTGAGAGGATCTAAGCCTAACAGAACCTGTGGCATCTGAGGCTGATAGACATGAGGGCAAAACCCATCAACTCGCATTACTTCATTAACGATGCTTTGCATCGCTGGTTTACCTTTTTTCGATGGAATTTTTGCACATGTTTCAATGCGTATAAATTGATATCCAGACATAACGTTCATTATTGATTTTATTAATTATAACACTATGTAAAATAAAGAAATAGCTGACATTAAAATTACTTTTCAGTATACAAGCGAACTTTTTAGCAAAGCATTAAAAATGCGCATAATAGAAAGTGATTAGGGGGATAAAGTCCCCAACCGACGCTTATCATTGCTCGAGGTACGAGAGCCATATGATAAGCATAGTCGGTTACTATGCTTACTAAATAACGGCTTACTCTAAGATGGGAGGAAATTTGACAATTATTTATTACCTTTTATATTTCAACAATTTAAAAACAAAACACTTGACAAGCAAGTAAAAAGTGAAGCATTATGTCTGTGTAATATCTTCACGTCTCATCTCGCTTCTCTAGTCTTTTTTTTTTTAAGAAATAGCCACTCAGAAATACACAGAGGCCAGCCATGCAGCACTCGCTGAATTCAGCTTGCACCGCAAGCTGGTAATGGTTCATTTTTTGCAAAAATGAACCATTATAAGTTAAAACATAAAAAAACGCTTATTTTAACAAGAATATCTATTACCTTGTATGGTATTTACTCTATTCATCGCTGTATCCTCATCTCTGAACTCAAACTAATAATTAAAAAGGTTCTCCAGATGACAAATAAAAAAAACTACACCAATGAACTGAAAACGACTAAACAATGGTTGGCACTTAAGCAGGAAGATAAACGCTATCCTAGGCACGGTGAAATGGGCAAGATTTGCAAACGTGGCATTTACTATCATTACGACCAAACAATACCAGTGCGAAGCGAGGCAACTCACCATCTCCTAGCTGGCTTTGTCCCTGTCAAAGAACAGTATAAGGGTATAACTTATTATTACTTTGATGAATGTGAACCGAAGAAGACGCCGCGCCAGTGGCGTGAAGAAAGCAGGCGAGTTGTTCCTGACTCGGTTCCTTGCTCAAAAACACGAAGCGGCTTCAATCCCATCACTAAAGAGTCTTTTGAGATTAGTTACTTTTTGCGTTCTGATACAGTGAAGGCCCACTGAACTTAAGGGCATGATAAAGGGTAAATTTCTACAATCTACCCTCTCAACATCTTGTTGGAAAGATTGCTTTTTTGTAAAAGATAGGACATTACTTGCAGTAAATTAGCAAAAATAGAATCAGAAATGGTTCGAGTAACTAATGTGATTTTGAGGGTTCTAGCACAAACCTTAGAAGTCGAGGTTAGAAATTTTTCAATTAATTATTGTAGTAATTTCAAATCAAACCACAGCTTGTAAATAAGGGTAGTTTGATTATTATCAGAGACTAGCTTAGCGATTTTTATTCAGCTCACACTGACACACTCTGCCTTAAAAATACCAAGCTTGGATCAAGCCCAAAAGAATCACCAATATTATTTTGAAAACGGCTATCCGTCCAATATGGTCTAATGAACTTACATGTCTTATTAATAGATTCAATCTCACCATTCTTAAAGAACAGCGCTTCAAACCTTACTGATGCTCCGGAGGCTAGTTGTTTAGGCGTCTCATCTAATTCTGGTAGCCCAAAATGCTGCTTCATCAATTCATACTGAAATGGCTCGTTGTTTAAAGCATTAACTAACGAAGTCTGCCCATCATATCTTTCACACACTAGACCAACAGAATTAATAGACTCCTCAATATTAGTAGCGTTTCTAAAACTTATAATGACTCTATCTAACTGATTATCTTGAATATCTACCAGTTCAATGATGGCATGAGCTTTTGTGGGTATTTTTGTATCTTGCCATTTATTATATAAATCAAAAATCGCATTCCCCCCTCCAATTACTGCCAGAATGCCTGTAAACACAAACACTGCATTTTTGAAGAACGTATTACGACCAAATTTACTTTGAAGATCATGTTCCATATCACCACCATTGTATATAAAAGCAACTAACTGTACACTAACACAGCATGTGCATTTGCACAGTATTAATTTAAAATTAGGGAGATATCTATGAAGGGCTTCTTTAAGTTTTTCAAAGCGGAGTTTGTTCCACTCTATTATTTTGTACTCTTTGACCCAAAGAAGATGACACGGCTTGTGGAGCTGAATAGAATTTCCTGGAAGCTCACCTTAAGCTTTTACACCTCTTTACTAATTGCTTCGCTTTTTATTTTTTCACGCATCGTCAGCCACCACACGGGCTCAGGCTCTCTATCAGTTCATTCGATGGCGTTTTTTCAGAGTACTTACGCCCTATTCTTTGCGGGTATGCTTCATTTTAGCTTCAAAGCTGTTGGTGCGATTAAAGATAGTCAACTAAATCTAAAGCTTGTTTTTTTAAACGCAGGAATGCTTTATTTCTTAAACAGCCTACTTCTACCATTCCAGATTCAACTCGATACTGGCGGTTCCAAACTATTAGTATTCACGGCTTCAGTTCTTGTGTTTACTTGGAGTATACGTTGCTGGCTAACATTAGCTCGGTTCAACGGCGTTAGAGGTAAAGTTAAACTTGGGCTAGCACTTATTATTTTAATTTTGGCATTGGTTGTCTTTGTCAATATATCTGAAGTAATCGTGCCTTACTTTGTTAATATAGTGTAAAATAAAAAATAAAAGTTCAGCCTTAAAAAGATAAGAGCTTACTGCGCATCCCTTAAAAGGGATGCGCAGTAAGCTCTAATTGGCTAAAGATAACCAGATTATAAAATAACCTGGCTATCGTTAACTATGATGTTTTTCAAGCACAATGACCAAAAACATCGCGCCAACCAGCAGTGCCGTCAATTATTTACCTTCCAACGAAGAAATAAAGTCTTGTACATATCCAGTATTGGCACCAAATCCAGTTTCACGTAAATGCTGTGCAAAAGCTTCTGGCCCTTGATTATCTAGAATGCTTAAAGCCTCTGGTGTGTATGAATGGAAGGTACTCGTCCCACCCTCTATCTGGTTAAACAAAGACATATTCGTATCGCAATCATGATAGACAGTGATTCGCTTTCCTGAACGAAAATCAACCGTAACCGTCCATACACGAGCATTTTTATAGAGGTTTTTATAACCTAAACTTTCAACAGGACGCGGCTCTGTATCTACGATCAGTTTCTCAACACATTGAAGGAGAATATCTTTTACATAACTCCTAGCTTCAAAGTCATCATCATTCTCGTGAGCCCTATGAATGTAACCTTCAAATTCCTTTATCGACTCAGCCGAAATGATCAATTCCTTGCCATCAACTTTATCTTTTAAGAGCTCCTCTCTTTCAGCTTCAGCTAAATCAAGTTGAGATTTAGCCTTATCTCTCACAGATGAACTTTTACCAAGAAGGTACAAATCAGAAGCCCGTTCGATGATACCGTCCAATTCGTCTATCTTACTATCTATTACTTCAACAGCACGAACATCAGAATCCTCTTTATTCAACAGGCTGTAGTCAACATGTTCTGATATAGCTAGTAAAAAGCTTTTCTCAAGCTCGCGCTGAGCAATCCCTTTAGCGTCACAAGATTTTTTACGTGTTCGGTTTAGACAATCTAAACGCATAACGGTACGAACATATTTTTTTTTACGAGTGTATTGATCTACTAAACGAGACCCTAAGCCACCACCACACTTACTACATACCGAGCGCGATTTTCTATCTTTATCTCTACCATACCCGCTCAGTAAATAGACTACTGACTTTACTTCATCGTCTTTTACACTGTTGAACCTATAACCAGTCCTTCCTTTTTTCTTAACTTTCTTTATCTGTTGAATAAGATCAAAATCACTCTTACTTATTAGTGCTGGATAATAACCATCAAGAAGATGTTCTTGTGCATCTTTCGAGCCATCTTTTAGCGCAGGTAAACGAACGGTTTTACGGCCATACAATGATTCACTTTGCAGAATATTGCTAATAGTGGTTGTTCCCCACTTATCGTCACCTTTAGGTGTTCTTATTCCTGTCTTCGTTAAAAGATCTTGAATCTGACCATAAGATTTCCCCTCAAGAAAACTGCTAGTGATAATTCTTGCGGCAGGTGTTTTCTCACTAAATTCAAAGAGTTTGTCAGAACCCAACCTATTCCGCTCAATCCAAAATGGTACTGGCCCGCCAACATCTACGGATTCACCACTACGAAACTTTCCCAATTTTTCCTCTATCGAACTTATCGAACGTTTCTGCTTCATCAATGACTCTTCGTGAGCACGAATCATTATTGCAGCCATCGTAAAGAGCAGATGAGGGTTTTGGTCTAGGGTTTTCTTATTATATAGTTGATTGTCAGATGCAGTAATTATGTTAATGTCAGCTTCAATAAGCTGACCTATATCAATTTGAGCAAGTCGGGCTTGTTGTCTAGACAACCTGTCAAAACTCTCTACTATCAAATATGAGCCTTTCGCAACCAAACCTTTATTAACGGCATTTAGAAAGACACCGTAGGAACCAGTTTTTTTATGATTAGCATGGAATGCTGACTTCCCAAGATCGGTCATAATCAGCTCTTCATTTAACTCTAATCCATATTCCTTTGCAGCCTTTAAAGCATAATTTTCTTGTCTTGCTAAGGAGCTACCTTTTTTCTGCTCCATGTCAGAGAAACGGTTATAAGAATAAACCTGTGGAACTAAACTTTTTTCAATTTTCATAAAATGAACCAAATTAACTGGAGAACACACTAGCATTCGTGAACACACCTCGCAAGTCACATTACACACCAGACAGACGGCGCATTCGGTTACTTCCCATCGTACACATTAGGTGCGATGTACGCGGCTCAGTTCATGGCTTCAATGAAGAAAACGGTAGATGTGAACGCTGTAATTGAAAGTGGCGACCTATCACCTATCTTCACTTGGTTAGAATCAAATATTTGGAGCAAAGGCAGCCTGCTGACCACCGATGACTTGGTGAAAGGCGCAACGGGCGAAACCTTGAACGCGCAATACTTCAAAGACCATCTAAGAAGCCGTTATTTATAAGGTAAAGGGCACTTAATGTGCCCTTTACCTCTGCGGGTAACGCTCTAAGCTTCTCAGAAGCAAGACCCCACATTGATATCGATGTATCGCAGTATCAAGGTAATCTTGCGTAATGAACACTTCTTTGTAGTCTGTTTTTTTATTGCAGACTGGGCAATTTGAATTTACTAACACCATATTTTTAGGTGATGTAAATAGACAACTGTTACACCTTAGACCATAACCACCGTGGTGGTTGAAAACAAACTCGTCTGCTTCAATCATCTCTTGAATCCGCTTCTGCTTCATTTCCGCACTTAATTGCCTATTCCGCTCTGTAATAAGCTCTGCTTCACGTTCTTTGTGTAAGCGTTCTTCTCGAAGTTTTGCTGCTTCTTCCTTTCTCTTTTGCATTCTATGTCTGAAATCTTCGATGCTTTGATCCCTTAACTGAAAAACAGTTGGGGCAAGTGTAGTGGTCACTACATCGTTGATTGCTAAATACTGAAGGTAATCAAGTATTACTTTGAAAGGAGAGATTATCTTATGGTTTTCTTCAATCGTTAAATACCAAGCAATACGCTTGTTAGTCTGTGACCCGTTAGCCTTTGCTTTTTGCCTTGCTTGATATTGAGCCGTATTCAATCGCAACATGTTTGAATTCATAGGAGCATTTTTCTGAACAAAGCGCTTTATATCGAAAGCCTTTATGTCTTGATTTATACCAATTCGATACAAATGATCAACTATAAGCGCTTGCCATTGCTCACGCCGACACTCGATAATCCAGTCAACATCGGTTTTGAAATTAATTAGGCCTGAGTATTTATCTACACTCACCCACTTCAAAAAATCAGGGTTAACGTTTTGCTTCTGCTGTTCATTTCGAAAAATCCAACTGTTATCAACAGTACCCAACCAATCTAGTTCGTCTTTGATCTCAGCTCTGAATCGCTGTTTCGCATTTTCAATATTATGCTCTTTTCTCTGCTCACGCTCATATAGTTGTTGTCTCCTAGATTCCTCAGCATCTAAACGATGTTGAATAACACGGTTCCTGTTTTCAGCTTCAAGTTTTAGTTCAGCTAGAGCTTTATTTACTTTTTCCATTGCCTTCGGATGGTGTATCCAATTAGCGTTAGTAGGATTGAAAAAAGCCTTTCTGATTTCTTTATCTTGATACAATCTATCAGAGTTATGCAGGCTAGTTAAAACGACTTCTATAGCGGGCTGATCTTCTTTTTTTATCGCTGCTAACTTTTCTGCCTCACACTCATGAGTAACTGTAATTTCAATAAATAACGAGCGATGTTTTAGTCTTCCATGGCTATCAATTCGATACTTGTGCCAAGAATATTCGTTTTGCACAGAATCAAACCAAACCTTTGCTGTTGGGTACTTTATCTCTTTTCCACTAAGAACCGTGTCGTCGAGTAGAATTATTTCAGGTGTGTATGTGAATTCAGGTAATACAATGCATTGTTCTGATTCTAATAGCTGTTGTGCATATTGATGAAGGTAAGTCATTGCTTCATAGTCAAAGCAATCAGTCTCAATCGCATGAGCGAAATGCGGACGCTTTTTTTGACCTTTGTTTTTAGCAATGAGTTGTTTTCCACAACTGGGGCAAATGCAGTCACAAGCTAAACCATTAAGGACGTTTTTGACGTGGTGTATTTTTCCATTTTTTAGACCAAACGGTATAAGCATGTAGGTTCCCTCGAGAGACTAACCAAATATTATCGTACTTATGGCCAATAGCATACAAAACCTAACGCACTACACTTAACTGCTTACCAACATAAATATGGAAGTGGCTCCAATGAAGAAAATCATCGGAATCCATCAACCTCCTTTCAGCATATCGAAGAAGATCTGTCTCGACTCTGGTGTATTGTCTCTATGCGTTTCGTATTTCACGTGTGTATCTGCATTAGCGGATGGCGATAGCTTGATGCTCCAAAGCGTTTTCAGTTGGTTCGGTACGATTGAATATCGGACATCGATAATACGCAGTTCATCCATTGGATCTTGTGCCACATAGCCATTCGAAAACCATCGAAACCGTTCAATGTCTCTCGCTTGTTGTGAATTCGGGTCGATCCAAGGGAAATCTCGGCTAACGTTGAGTTTAGCGATCGATTCTCCAGGATATTTCTTAACCGAGGTGCCGACCCGCACAGCATCTACATAGTATCGATGCTCTGTTTCGTACACCACTTTCCAAACTAAGATGTTCGCAAAGCTCGGCTTAGCCTCTAATCGAATCGGCTTATGTTGTCTTTCTTCCGCTAATTGCCAACCAATAACCTCTGCCCTGTCTCTCTGAATCATCCCTAATGTTGGATAAATTAGAGCCCAAACAAACGCAACACGTGCAAGCCAAGGCGCTCGTTTCAACGTTGCAAACACAAGCAATACTAAGATGGGAAGCGTATAAATAGGATCGATGATTGAAATGGTATTCCAAGCAAAACGGGCGTTGGTGAAAGGCCAAAGTAACTGGGTGCCATAAGTGGTACAAGCATCTAACAGTGCATGTGTGCCATACCCCAGAGCACAAAAAAGCCAGCTTTGTTTGAAAGAGAGTCCACGCCTTTTTGCAATGAGATGATGCAAAACCAAGGCGCAAATCAAACTGCCAATGGGGATAAAAAGAAGTGAATGGGTAAATTGCCGATGGAACTCCAAAGCCAACAGAGGATCGCTCTGTGATCGAATAAACGCATCTAAATCCGGCGCCATTCCAGAGAGTAATCCTAATACCCCAGCGACAACCAAGTTCTGTTTTTTGCTTGCCGACTGTGACAAAGAAGCGCCTAGCACGCCCTGCGTTAAAGGATCCATAAATCACTCATTGATAGCATTCCGTTGAATCAAACAAGATACATTTAGCTATAGCAGTGAATTAGGTTAAACAGCAATATTTTCTGAACATACTCATGCACATAACCGTAGAAACATCGGCTACACACATAAAAAGAGCAGCACAAGGCTGCTCTTTTCTATTTGTTCATGTTGAGCTATCTATTCATAGCTACCTTATATCTACAGTTGCCTTATATCTACAGACCTAATAAATAGCCTGACGAATGGTAACTAACTAGCCACCATACTTACCGCAATAACGAGCAACAACACTGAGAAGATTTTCTTAATCGTTGGAACCGGTAAATGATTGGTTGCTTTTGCGCCTAAAGGGGCAGTAAACCAAGAGGTGCACACGATACCCAGTAACGCAGGTAGATAAACAAAACCAGCAAATCCATCTGTTAGAGTAAACTGGCTGCTGCCTGAACTGATATAGCCGATTGAACCAAATAACGCGATGACAATGCCACAAGCAGACGCACAACCGATGGCCTTTTTCATATCGACAGAGAAAAACGTCAACAGCGGAACCAGTAATGCACCACCACCAATGCCAATCATCGCAGACAAACCGCCCGTGATCGTTGTCAAGACGGTTAAGATGCCCTTATTTGGCAGTTTTCTTTCTTTAGGCGCGTCGTTTTTGCTGCTTAAGAACATCTTTATTGCGATAAGAACCACACTCACTGCAAACACAATACGAACAACTTTTTCTGGCAACAAAGCCGCCATAAAGCCACTAACTAATGCGCCAAGAGCAACACCGAGCATGATCCAAGGCGCCAGATCCCAAGGCACGTTTCCATTCTTGTGGTGAGCAAGCGCAGATGAAGTTGAGGTGAACAGTATCGATGCCAACGAGGTAGCGATGGCCGCAACAACCACTTGATCCGCAGGTAGAATCTCTAAGTGAAGTAAAATGCTGCTTAGCACCGGAACAATGATCAGCCCTCCGCCAATCCCCAAAAGCCCGGCAAGAAAACCAACACCACTGCCTAATAATGCACAGTATAAAATCAACAACAGCAATTCACTCATTTCATCCATCTCTTAATTAAATTAATTGTCTTAAATAACGCACTATTAATGTGGTTATATTTCCATCAAGCTAATTAATATAACTGACACCGACTTAAACATTCAAACAGAATAGATCATGAATATTCCTCATGTTCAATGTGAAGTAATACCATTGTTAAAGGTGAACCTATCCACGTATAAAAACCTTAAGCAATTAACTTTATACGACAGCAATGCTACTAAGCATTAATTTCAGACAGCATAGCCTTCGATTCTTAATCTGGTCACAAGCAAAAAATAAAAGCCGTTGTAATACTAAAGACCGAGAGAATCAGAAAACAAATTGGGATACCAAATCAGCATGAATAAAGAATTTAATTTTACGATTAAGAGCATTAGCCTCGACGAAAACTACCAGCCAGCAGACAGCACGCGTATCACAACCAACTTTGCTAACCTGGCTAGAGGCGACAGCCGCCAAGCAAACTTGCGTAATGCACTACAAATGATCGATAACAGTTTCAATGCGTTAGCACACTGGGACAACCCTAAGGGCGACCGTTACTCTGTTGAGCTTGAAATCATTTCTGTTGATATGGACATTGAAAGCAACGGCGAAGCATTCCCTTCAATTGAAGTGCTGAAAACCAATATTCTGGACCGTAAAACCAACGAGCGTATTGAAGGTATTATCGGAAATAACTTTTCTTCCTATGTTCGAGATTATGACTTTAGCGTACTTCTGTTGGATCATAATAAAGGCCAAGATAAATTCAGCATTCCAGAAGATTTTGGTGATTTACACGGCAAGCTTTTTAAATATTTCGTTAACTCTGAAGCTTACAAACAGAACTTTAATAAACCACCTGTTATTTGCTTAAGTGTGTCAGATAATAAAACCTATTACCGCACTGAAAACCAACACCCAGTATTAGGTTTTGAATACCAACCGAATGAGTCTTCTTTAACTGAGCAATATTTCAAGAAGATGGGCTTACAGGTTCGTTATTTCATGCCGCCAAACAGTGTTGCACCTTTAGCTTTCTATTTCTTTGGTGATCTGCTGAACGATTACTCTAACCTAGAGCTTATCAGCACCATCAGTACCATGGGTACGTTCCAAAAAATCTACCGACCTGAGATTTACAACGCGAACGCGGTTGCGGGCAACTGTTACCAACCAAACTTGAAAAACTTGGATCACTCGCTAACTCAAATCGTGTACGACCGTGAAGAGCGAGGCCAGCTAGCGGTTGAGCAAGGTAAGTTCGCAGAAGAGAATTTCATTAAGCCATACCAATCAGTTCTCGATAACTGGTCGGCAAATTACGCACTTTAATCGCCTATTGCGCGCTCAAATCATCCAAGGATAGGCAGTATTATTATGAAAACACTATTACCGACTTCAACAGCGGGCAGTTTGCCGAAACCGTCTTGGCTTGCACAACCAGAGACGCTTTGGTCGCCATGGAAACTTCAAGGCGCTGAACTCACAGATGGCAAACAAGATGCGCTGCGTGTCTCTCTGCACGAGCAGCAGCAAGCAGGCATTGATATTGTGAGTGACGGTGAGCAAACACGTCAGCACTTTGTAACGACCTTCATTGAACACTTGAATGGCGTTGATTTTGAAAAGCGTGAAACCGTTAAAATCCGCGACCGTTACGATGCAAGTGTACCGACAGTCGTTGGCCCTGTTTCTCGTCAGAAATCCGTGTTTGTCGAAGATGCTAAGTTCTTACGCCAGCAAACCGACCAACCGATCAAATGGGCTCTGCCGGGGCCTATGACGATGATAGATACGCTTTACGATGCGCATTACCAAAGCCGTGAAAAACTGGCGTGGGAATTTGCGAAGATCCTCAACGAAGAAGCGAAAGAGTTAGAAGCAGCAGGCGTTGATATTATTCAGTTCGATGAACCTGCGTTTAACGTGTTTTTTGATGAAGTGAACGATTGGGGCATTGCTTGTTTGGAAAGAGCCATTGAAGGGCTTAAGTGCGAAACAGCAGTGCATATTTGTTATGGCTACGGCATTAAAGCGAATACGGATTGGAAAAAGACATTAGGCACCGAATGGCGCCAATACGAAGAAGTATTTCCTAAGCTGCAGCAATCGAATATCGATATCATCTCTTTAGAGTGTCACAATTCTCATGTGCCCCTTGAGCTACTTGAACTGGTACGAGGTAAGAAAGTGATGGTCGGTGCAATCGATGTGGCAACCGACTCGATTGAAACACCGGAAGAAGTGGCTAGCACTCTTAGAGAAACACTTAAGTACGTTGATGCCGATAAGCTCTACCCTTGCACCAACTGTGGCATGGCACCCCTGCCTCGCGAAATTGCCTCAGCGAAGCTTAATGCGCTCAGTGCTGGCGCAGAGATCGTTCGTAAAGAGCTTTCAGCGTAACGCTTTCCTAAAGAACAAAAGCCATCCCCTGAAGCCTAAGTATCATATCGATGCTTAGGCTTCCGTACTCTTCTCAACTTCCACTCTCTATTTATCTATTTATTTATCTAAGAAGGTAGCCATCTTCTTCAAAGTGATTAGCGCCTTATCAAGCTCGTCTCTTTCAATGCTTTCAGCGCCACTTTCAGCCCATACTTCCTGTTTTTTATCTAATAGCGAATACGCGTCCTTGCCCTTTTCAGTCATGTTAACCAGCTTTGCTTTTTTGTGATTCGGGTTATCAAGCCAAGTTAGCAGGCCATCTTTCACCATTATGTCGGTAACACGCTGAGTCGCTTGTCTGCTTTGCCCCATAATACGAGCAATTTGAGAAACCGTGACCAGATCATCGGACTTCTCGATCGCACCCATCACCTTCCATCTGGCACTGCTTAACCCTAACTCTTCGGTTAATTTGTCACCCTCAGCATTCAATAGACCACTGACCTTAAAGATCTCTAGTGCGATCTTTGTGAAAACTTCTCCATTCGTATCCATAACACTCACTTTGACAACATGCTGTCATTAAATTAAACTTAAACCAAGTTGACAACATGTTACCAAATTAAAGGCACAAATGATATGAAACCAATAATCCACAGAACAGCAGCATTAATAGCAACACTGTGTGTCGCGACATTCTTTACCAGCACATTGCTTGTAGAACTGTTTGGCACTTTGGAATCAGTGAAGCTAGTCAAGTCGATGATCGTTTTTCCCGGCTTGTTTATTCTTGTCCCAGCCATTGCTATCACTGGTGCGACCGGTGCAGCCATGGCAAAACAACGTAAAGGGAAAATAGTTGAGCGTAAAAGTAAACGCATGCCAATTATCGCGTTCAACGGGATCGTTATTTTGATTCCGGCCGCTTACTTTTTAAATCAGTGGGCAAGTTTAGGAGAGTTCGACTCAGTGTTTTACGGCGTTCAGGTTTTAGAACTGATAGCAGGCGCGACCAACCTAACACTGATGTCTTTGAATATCATGGACGGCAGAAAGTTTCGTCCTAAGAAGGCAACACAAAGCTAAGCTCATCGTATTTAAGCAAACAGATGAGCTTTATACGCGGCTGTTTACCAGGTTTTATCTAAGTCTTGAGCATATAAAGAGATCGCTCGTTGGTACTCTTTGATCGCTTCGCTATTCGTGGTGGAAACCAAAAGCTCAAGTAACAGCGATGTCGCCTCTTTATGGCGACCTAAATTGTACAAACACATTGCGTAGAAAGGTTTCACTTCTATCGAGTCAGGATACTCAGCCATAGTCTGTTCGAAATAGCCTAAAGCCTCTGCATAAAGGCCAAGGCTTCGATAAGTACTCGCCAAACCGAAAAGCGCATCAAAACGCTCTACTGAAGAAAGCGCACCAGACAGAGACAATACATAGTGATCAATCGCCTGTTGCTCTTTGCCCTGATTGTCGTAAGACCACGCAATCTGTAAATGAGCTTTCGCCGCATAGTTTTCATCAGTGAGTAGCGTTGCCAGTAAGTCACGCGACGCTTGGTACTTCTCTTCCTTTCGCAATTCGATTGCTTGTTTGATAATGGTGTCCATAAGTCTCCCTGACGCTTAAGCGCTGTGCTATGCGTTCATTTCCTCGAACATCTGTTTGTAAGACTGAGTTTGCAGTGCCGATTGAGTCAACCCGAATTTATTGGCTAACAACCCAAGCTCACTTTTATACACAGACAACTTAGACTCATCGTCCGTCATGATTGCAAATTCGGCAAAATCACCAATACCCGCAAGAGAATCGACCGTGATATGGAACTCTCCAACAAAGTAAATACTGCGAGTTTTCCGCGCTTTAAGAATCACTTCGTATCCCAAGTTCTCTAGCATGCTCTTGGCATTCGTCGCATCGGTGATATTTGTCGCTTCGCATCGATCAGGCTCAGGGCCTTTTACAATCCATAACTTGATGCCCGACGGCTCCATAGTACGAATACACAAGCTTTTGTTCTGAGCCTGTAAGCTTCTATCAGGGCTATCGAAATACCAATCGCATTCTAGGTTGTCTTGCAGCATTATTTCATGAGGAATTAGGTTCAAAGTTTTCAAGAACTCAGACTTAGAGCTAAGTTGATACTTCAGCTCAACCTCATATTTACCTTTGAAATGATCGTTAGTCATAGATTAGCTCGATGCAAAAAAGGCGATACTAGCACACGGACCGCATCCGAAATACAAACTGACGCACAACACAAACTAAAGCCGTGGAACTATGTTCGACACGCTAACAAATGCTTCCATTCTTCTTGGCTCATAGCGCCTTTAGAAAGGTAAATATTGTGTTTCTGCATTGCACCTTTCGTGTATGAAAGCTTGATAAATGAGCCAATTTGAAACGGAAGAAAGCTGCGCTGTAAAGTCACATCACAAGCAACTCCATTTAAACGTACGTGACCGTTCGTGATTTCAAATGAGGTATCGCGAAGCTTCCACCACAACATTAGAATTTTTATTAGTGGAGGAACACAAATTATCAGCCCTATGGTTAGCAGCGATGAACGATCACCGTCTGATATCCAATAGACAAGACCTAGTGCAATAACAATAAACAGTAACTCTGAAAATAAGTATTTAATAAAATTTAATTGGATACGACTGTCCATGATTTCTCTCGGTAATACAGCATGATGAAGATGTGAACACCTTAGTTGTTCAACGAAAAACTAACGTGATAGTAAATCACCATATTTGTTTTAATGGCTGACTCAACAGGGCAGTAATAACAACTTTAATACGTAGAGGATTTTCATCCCACATGGTTCTGACAGATTGCACTGTATGGGAAAAAACGCGGCTAAAGGTCAATCATTCATTCCGTAGTCACAAACGATGCACCAGTTACTTAGCACTATGCTCCTTTATGAAAGGAGTGATTTTTTCAAGTAATTGTTGTTGCTTCTCTTGAGCCTCTGTCATGCCAATCTGCGCTCCAAGCTTTGCTAACTCTGGCGATTTTTGTATCAGCTTTTTCCCAATTGGCGTGTCGTAGAACTCTATTATTTGGTTCATTTCCGTAACGGTAAACTGATTAGAATAGAGCTTTGCAATTTCGAGACGCATTTTTACTCTATCAATATCATTTTCAAACCAATCTTTATAAATATCTTTTAGTTGGTCAGTTTCTTGAGAGTTAAGCTCAAGCTTACCCGCAAGCTGATTAACGATTGGCAACATGGCCTCGAAGCCACCTAACATTTGTTTGTCAACATCCATCGCCGTCAACAATTCTTGCGCAGTTTCAAACTCAACGGAAGTATTAGCTTGTGCAAATGTACAAATGAAAACTGACAAGACTAGACTAAACCCTTTAAACATGCTGATTCCTTTTATTTGATAGAATGCTATGGCGTATAGCGGTTATTAAGCAGACAGCGTCTGATTTATAATCCTAAGCTTTCTGTTCCGTTCTTTACGTCACTAATCTTACTTGAATTATCTTATAAATAACAAGAGGTTATATAACAATAATCTAACTTTATTAGAGATATGCAACATCGCACAAGATTTCACAAGTTTATTTACAAACAACTCAGTTCCGTTTTGATTGATACCTGCTCAAAATTCTGAAAACTGATAGAAATAACAATATGAAAACCCAAAGATATAATTATTGATAGATTTTAAATTTAACGAAATTAGCACATTAAATTCAAAAATTATTTACGATAAATAATAAAAATTAATCTCTTAAAATATTGTCATAACACATGATATTAGGTTGCTGAATATAGACTTACTATAAAGATGTGGGAGAAGATATTTAGATTAAAATCAGGAAAAAAGAGCCCACAACGTCAAGTAAGCTAGAAGATATCAACCATTCTAGGTACGTCGTTCAGCTTCACTGCACACGCTGAAAAATAGTCAGAGTTGATAGTGATATTTTTAGAACGTTAGTTATGTGTATCGCTGCCAGTTGTACTCCATTTGCCGAGCGACTATCGTGGAGAATTCTAAACCATAGCGCTCAGATATCAGATGCAAGCTCATATCTATACCTGCTGAGATACCGCCTGAAGTTGTGAACTTACCTGATGTCACCCAGCGCTGATCGGCAGTCACATTTAAATCAGGGAACTGTAATGCTAAGTCGGAAATATCTTCCCAATGGGTAGTGACTGTTAACCCCTTAAGTAAGCCCGCTTTAGCCAATAAAAACACGCCAGTGCAAACTGACACAACTTGTTCAGCATTTGGCTCAACGGATACCAACCAATCCAGTACATTCGACTTGTTCATCTCGTCAGTATGCACACCGCCAACTACCATTAACAAATCTATCTCTGGATGATTTTGTAACGAGTAGTCAGTCAGAACCTTAAACCCACCACGGGCTACAACTGGCTCGGCGTGCTCAGAAACCATGAATACATTTAGATCTTCAGCACCTAAGCGCTTTGCCGTACTAAAAACTTCAAATGGGCCAGAGAAATCGAGAACTTCTGCTTGATTATAAATATATATACCGATGTTCATTGTACCTCCATGTACAAAATGATGAATATTTTGGCCTACCTTCGCATCCTGTTTAACTAATTAACACACCTGTTTAAAAACTCGAACATGTAGATAATTGACTTGTTTACAGCTGCCTATTTTCAACTGCGATAGAAAGAAGATGTGCCTGTATAACAGAGATCGTGAACACGATTAACGGCACGACTATTGAAAATAACGAGACGAAAATTATAAAGCCAGACATAAACAACTTCTCAATGTAACCAGTGCTATGAGCCCAACCCGCAACGTGACCGTCTGCAAAAAGACCGAATGCACCATAATAATAAAATGCATAAATCACAGCAGACTTATGCCATGAACCTCGTTGAAGGTCATCTATTGTATAAATCGATGCGAAGCCAGCTAAAACAACGCCCAACCATAAGAACACAAAGTCGATCGGGTAAACTGACGCTGTAGCTAGATAGTCTCCTCGAGAAATTAGCCATACAATTCCAAATCCTATAGTAAGCGTAATGAACGCATTTTTAATTATTAACCATCTCATACTTTCCTCCTGGATTTAGTATGGATAGGTGCCAATATAGGATTGTATGAAAACCCGATCTTTTCGAGCTGCCTCAATAAATTTGGAGAGAGGCGTCAACGTGCGTTAAGAATTGGGCAACACCAAGCACGTTAACCATAATCACTGTGCATTCAATATTTGCGATTCAAAGAATCGAAGATCGATTAACTTGTTCGCCCTTCTGAATGCGTAGGTAAGTCTGGCTGTAATTCACACCAGTTCGCTTTGTTGTTGGTGTAGATCTGAGCATCGATTTTGACTGGAATATCCACGTCGAATGTCGATATCGCTAGTTCGATGTTTTCTAAAGGTTCACCTTGTACTCTGAAGCCTAAACTTGAACCACAATTGGAGCAGAATGTTCGTGTTGTGCCGTTTGGTGCGACAAACTCTTTGAGTCGATCTTTACCTGAAAGCCAGCTCAACCCCTGAACACCAACTAACGTACCAAAAGCTGCGCCGTGAAATTTTCGGCACATTGAACAATGACAGTTGGCTGCCTTTTCGCTGAATCCATCAACCGAAAAGCGAACACTTCCACACAAACACGAACCTTTAAAAGCTGTACTCATCCTGAGTCTCCTTCCCTTTCATATACTGTGTTACCCACTGGTTAAATTGGACTTCTAACCATTTAACGCATTACGCCAATATTGCACTGTTTTATCCGAGACAGAACCTGTTTCACTGGCCGCGGCGATCAAAAAGTCACATAAGTTAGTCGCCAATTCTTCATTGCCTAACAAGTACGAAACTGAAAATACTATTAAGTGAGCTATCTTTAATGCTTATGTGATTGTGGGTGCTCTGTCGGCTATTGAGCCAACTACACTAAAACCTGGCGAGTGTTCCTGATGAAGTAATGCACCTGACGTTCAATTTTTAAGTCGACCATCTCTGTTGGACGACACCCATTTGGACATGCCATACGAGGTGTTGTACCAAACAATCGACAAATTAATGGTCGCTCTTCATATACCTCACAGCCATTGGGGCCTAAATGCACACAGTTATATTCATCTAAGGCAGCTTCATGTTCCGCGTCAGACTTCACTGGTAGCCGCGACATTTCTTCAGAAGAAGTCGTTACTGGCCCACAACAATCATGACAGCCCTTAACGCATTCAAAAACTGGAATACTCTCGCGGAGGTATGTAATTATTTCTCTATTATTGTTCATCAATATCTTCTTCTCATGTAATGCGCGATCATTATAGAGCAATACATAATTCGCTAGAAGTTGAGAACTAACCTAAATCTAAGGCACCGCGGTCTGGCGAAGTCATCAGGACCACTACGTATGCAAATCGTCGGTACGTATGCAGAACGATAGTTATACCAATTACACCAAACCAAGTTGGAACAAGAAATATCACGCATTAACTATCAGTTGGAATTATTCTTAAGCTCACTTTCCAAACTTTACGGGTTCAATGCCCTTATTTGTAGGCCTAACAACGACTGTATTGGCAATTAAATCATGCCAACCTTGTTTCTTTCCGCTAAACGCAATCCAAACAAAGCCAAAACACAGTGGAAGAATACTTACGTAATACGCAAGGTACCTTAAAATTGATTTGCCCGTAGAAAGTGCCTCTCCGGTCTCCGCATTCACAACTTGAAGCTTCAAAGCAATTTTTCCTGGAGTGCCAGACCGATAAACCCAGAATATAACCGTTGCGATAAAAGGGAACACCCAATTTAACAACATATCCCAGCCGCCTAAGATGAACTCATCTGAATCAAAATAGTAGTCACCATATACCCAATACAATAAAGGCATAGTCACCAGCAAGAACAGGCAGGTATCAAGCAACGCAGCTCCTAATCGCACCCAAAAGCCTGCATACTCTAATTGCTCATTGTCCATAAAATATCCTATCTGTTTTGTTTAAATCACATTGCAGCCGAGCGCTCTGTTGAATTGTGATTACGACTATCAACTAAAACGATTGGCACCCAAAGTAAAAATGCCAAACGTTGTGAATCTTACCAAATCAATGCCTAGCGCACAGATTATCGCTGCTTCATAAACGCAACAGCTAACCCAGAAGATACGAATGTAATACCTGCACCAATATTCAACCCTGACACTAACTTAGGCTTGTTCCTGAACCACTCTGACAATTGAGACGAGAAAACACCCATTAAGCTAAAGCCAACTGCCGTTAATAAAGCAAACCAAACGCCATAACCGATCATTTGAGTTGTCACTGACCCTAAACTTGGGTTTACAAATTGAGGTACAAAAGCAAGAACAAACATACCTGGCTTTGGATTAAGCGCGGCAGATAGAAAACCCGTAGAAAAGATGACTTTTAGAGGCTGTTTTTTCGCTGGTTCTAATGTGAACAAATTTCTCGTACGAAGCACTTTCACACCCAACCAAATTAGGTAAGCTGCGCCAACGAGTTTGACAACGTAAAACGCTACTTCAGAAGTTTGAATGAGAAGGGTAAGCCCAAAGGTCGCGGCAACGACATGAAATAGAATCCCCACCCCAGAAGACATACCTGACATTATTGCTGCCAATCGGCCTTGGCTTAAACCTCGACCTATAGCAAGCAAATTATCCGGCCCCGGCGAGATAACTAACAGTAAACAAGCCAGCGTGTAAGTAACAAATATATCTAATGGAAACATAAAACCTCCTTGTAGTATGGCTCTTAGTGCTAACGTCACGTTAGTTAGTGAGAGACACATCCACATCAACTGTTTCATCGTACACACAAAAATCGACTGAGACGTGAGCCCGTATTACGCAAGCACGACGAGTTAGCCTATTATGAATCCAGCCTCACTTCAAAACATATATATCGGCGTTAATGTGGTAAGTCCCTGTTAGATATTCACATCCGTCCACCAGACTTATTTTTACTCAATAGAACAAGTACAAACTGCGTATCGCTCGCGTTAGCCGAAGGTCGCTTGTCATGTTTCCTCCGTGAAACTAACGATAAATAAAGATGGTGGTGATGTGACTAGCGTATTTGAGAAGCAAACCGGTGCAAATGGTGCTCTATAAACTCGATATCTGCGCGATAAAAATCATCAAGAGAAATAGCTGAGGGCTCTAGCCAATAGAAAGTTTGCTGTCTTTCTGCTTCGACCATTTTAGGCTCATCATTCTGATCCGCATTCAAAACTACATAATGAATCTCACCACCGACGTTATTCAAAGCTTGATGAGTACCGAGAAGTTGTAAATCTTTAAGACCTGTATCTTCCCACAATTCTCTAATTGCGGTTTGGCTACCCGACTCACCGGAATCAACTGAACCTCTAGGGAATTCAAAAAACATACCTTGACCATGCCTAAACCTCGTAACAAAACGACCAACTGGAAGCAATACAACCAATCACTCATTAATCGCGAATCTCTGACCTTTTGGATTAGTGAAGAGGCGATAAGCGGGTGGGCGTAAAACAAACATAATAAGCACGGGAGGCCACGTCGGTTCAGTGATTTAGCTATCACGATTGCGTTCATGGCGAAGAGAGTTTTTTCTATGCCACTGAGAGCGCTGCAAGGATTTATCGACTCGATATTTAGACTTGTCAATGTTCCGTTAAGTTGCCCACATTACACCTGCATCAGTCGTAGAACCAAGCAGGTTGAAGTCTCATTTAAGACTAAAATGAGAGGAGCAATATATGCACCGAATGATTACGTCTTTCAAAGACAAACTCCTTCAGAAAGCTTCCTTCGGTGCATATAATTTCAAGCGACTTACATTAGTGACTAAAGTAAGTCGCTAACATAAGTGACTAACGTAAGCGTCTCAACACAACCTGCTGGTCGAGCTCATTCTGATAGTCCGTGTAATCAAGCCCTTGATCAAATATGTACTCAGTGACAAGAGTACGAATGCACTCAACTAATGTGCTTGCTTGCCAAGGCTTTTCAAAGTAACGGTCGATGCCTGCTGCATTAATCGCATTGATGGTATCAGTATGAGTAGCCTGCCCCGTAAGAAGAATTTTCTTTGTATTCGGAAAACGGCTGTCGTGAAACACTTCAGTGAGTAACTCCACACCCGTTTTCCCTGGCATCACATGATCAGACACGATGACGGTAATGTGTTCACCTTCTGCGTCAAGTTCATCAATGAGATCAAGCACTTCTTGCGCTGATTCACAATCTTCAATATTCAGCCAACTCGCCAGCGGCTCTAAATCTTGTACCACTGCGCTTAGTACTTCTCTCTGGTCATCGACACAGATTAAATTAAGCTTCTCCATGTTCACCCTCTATTGGTAACTTGATTCTAAATACAGTTTTAGAAGCATCACTTTTCACAATGATACTTCCGCCATAACCCGCCACAATCCGCTTAACTATTGATAAACCCAAACCCAATCCAAACGATAAACCACCTTTTTTAGTGGTGAAGTTGGGCTGAAATACCTTTCTACGAGTCACCTCGTCTATCTCAGGGCCGTTATTTGCAATCGTAACTAATATTCTTTTCTTACTTAATCTGGTTTGAATCTCTATTGCAGCATCGTCTGAATTCGACATTGCATCACAAGCATTCTTTACAATGTTGACCCAAATCTGAACGAGCTCTGTTTTCGAGCCTTTAAAAGTCGGCAAATCTGCAGGGCTCAATCGCACAGACACTCTACGTAACTCACTTTGTAACAACGATAAGGCATGGTTAATGGAGTCATTAATATCAACCGCTTCTTCGGTGTCAATATCAACTCTGCCAAGTTGTTTAACCGATTTGACGATGCCCACAGTGTGTCTAGATGCCAAACGTAAATCATGTAAATCACAGCCCATCTGCCAAAAACGAATCGCCTCTTCTGGGTTTTTCAGC
This sequence comes from Vibrio sp. QJM3NY_27, assembly GCF_057785955.1. Lineage (NCBI taxonomy): Bacteria > Pseudomonadati > Pseudomonadota > Gammaproteobacteria > Vibrionales > Vibrionaceae > Vibrio > Vibrio sp. QJM3NY_27. Next base: position 2,040,814 of record NZ_CM173511.1, read on the forward strand.
CAATGCTTTGAAATAACGTCTGTTGCAGATAAAGCGTCAATTGGAATCGCCTTTGCAAGAGAGCGAGCAATGTTTTTGTCTAAACCATATTTTCTTTCAAATTGTCGCCCACGTGTTCGCGCTTCTGACGACGACGTTTTCTGACCATGCATTAACCCAAAATCGAAAAATTGACTGGCTTCTGGATGCACTTCTTCAAGTAGCTCCATGATGACCGTTTCAAGTCGACCAGATTTACTATTTACTACACCAATAGCGTTGTTAAGCTCATGGGCAATCCCTGCAGCCAATTGACCCAAGGTCGTCATTTGCTCAGCAGTATGTAACTTCTCTAGCGCTTTTTGTTTCGCTATCGCTTCTTGTGTTGCGCGGCGTTGACGACGCGACAACTCATTGACAATCACAGGTGTGAACTGTGCGGTAAGAGGACCAAATTTACGTTCATCTTCTGCCGGCGTGTCTTTATCGATCCACGCTAACTCAACATCGGTTTTGGCAACAACCGTTGAAGATGCTGTCCAATTACCTGAAAAGAAGCTGTGAACGCCTATAAAAGCCCCACTACCCGCGCTAAACACGCGTACTCGCGGTGCATTCGCTTCGGTATAAAAGCCTTCCAGTTCTCCACTAAACACATAATACAAACGAGTGTTTAACGCTGATTGTTCAATAATGGTGTTACCGGCACGGCACGTCACCCGACGTTCTGTCTGATTAAAATAACGATGGATAAGTGCTTCTAGCTTTTGTTGATACACGTATCGTTATCCTATGTGACCAATTGAATGTAGCACCCACACCATAACAAAACTCAGTAGCACACCAACCACACCCAAAATAATACCGATTCTGGCCATTTGATTACTTTGCACATGACCCGTTGCATGAGCCAACGCATTCGGGGGCGTACTGATTGGCAGCGACATACCTAATGAAGCGGCAAAAGTCACAACCAGAATTAACGTTAATTCACCGCCTAGTGGCGTGAGTGAAGCCATAGACGAACCTAATGCAGCCATAATTGGCATTAACAAGTTAGCCGTTGCGGTATGAGACATAAAGTTTGCCATTACCAAACACAAGAACGCCGCTCCGAACAACACTACATAGGGTGAGTAAGCATCAAACGGAATGCTGTGTACCACGAGCCTTGCTAAGCCAGTTTTATCGAGAGCTAAACCAAGCGCAATACCACCTGATACAAGCCACAATACGTCCCAAGAGATTTTTTTCAGGTCTTCTTTATTGATGATCCCTGTAAGTGAGAAAACAGCGACAGGAATCAGAGCGACGGTATAAGAGTTCATGCCATGGCTTGAGCCCATTAACCAAAGAATGATGGTCAGCGCAAAAGTGACGTATACCGCAATGGCTTTGGGCGTTTTAAGGAATTTGCCTTTGATGCTTAGCTCGATTTTCTTTTGGTCAGCTTTGTACATAAAGCCTATTAAAAACCACGCTAATGCCATCATAATAACGACAAACGGCACACCAAATGCCATCCATTCGCCGAACGTAATGAGGTTGTCACCAACTAAATATTTAAGTGCGATAGCGTTCGGGGGGGTACCGATCGGGGTACCAATGCCACCGATGTTAGCGGCAACAGGGATACAGAGCGCAAACGCTATACGACCGGGGTCTTTCGGGCCAAACACAGCCAGTACCGGCGTTAAAATAGAGAGCATCATTGCCGTTGTTGCCGTGTTAGACATAAACATCGAAAAGATACCAGTGATCAACATTAAGCCGAGCATCACAAACTTTGGATCTTGTCCAAATGGCTTCAATAATACACGGGCTAAGTTTACGTCTAATCTATACTTAGTGGCGGCCATCGCTAAGAAAAAACCGCCCAAAAACAGCATGATGATTGGGCTGGCGAATGTCGCCATGATGTCGCTGTATTTTAACAACTCACCAAAATGTTCCTGCCCATGTTCAAACCTTAAAAAGATCAGCCCTTTATCCGACAACATCAACAATTGCAGAACGATAATCACAACAGACGTCGCGTAGATCGGGATGGGCTCGAACACCCAGCACAATGCCGCTAATAAAAAGATCGCGATAACGCGTTGTTGAATAATCGTAAGGCCTTCAAATGGAAACGCTGATAGCGGCATTACGAGGATAATGAAAGGAATTAAAATAGGGATAATGTATTTAATATAGGGGCGCATAGCACAAAAACTCTTCCTGAGATAACAACTACTTAGAAATTAGATTTAAAGTTCTAATTTAGATCCGACAACGAATTATCGATCTCTTATCACTATTTCACTATCGGCTAGATCAATGATTACGTAATCGCGATATCCCCTTTTTCGTTTCTGTGCGCTACCTCTACGTTTGTGTGTCATTTACTGTTGCAATTAAATTCCGAGAAACAAAAGGCAAACGTTCGCCTTTGCGTGGGAGATTCATAATATGTGAGCCATATTTGACACCTAACTGGTTTTCAGAATTAAAGAGCATAGCTGCATTATCGAGTAGCTCTTTTTTTCAATTTGAGATCTGATTAGCGTGTAAGTTGTACTTCTGCGCTAACTAGACTGATAACGTTGCATAAGTTAAATGCAACGTCCTAATTAAACTCACTTTTCTAACAGACGACACTGATACTCGGCAATGTGCTTTAGCTCCGATATATGTTCAGGGAATTGTTCGTGAAGAAAGCACAATGCATCCGCTAAGGTTATCTGGTGTAGATTCGATGTATAACCAAAAACCAATCGGTGGACATTGCCATAGAGCTCATCTGAATTATCTGAGCTTTGACACTGCTCTAAGATAGCTTGATCAATCTCATCGTCAGGATCTTCCAAAGGGCTATTGGCCTGTCGATAAAGATTAAAAAGCATTGCGTCATATTGCTCTTTCGACAGCTCTTCCTTACAACGCAATATCCACGTAAGCGTAATGAGGTTATGCCCAAAGAAACCAAACTGCTTTAAGCATGCTTGTAATACGCTATTGAGTTCTACGACTTCGCTTGTTTCAGAGCTTTGGTCGCCATCAGAACGAGTCGATGTAACAAATTCAGTGAAGCGGTTAAGGAATACTGGTACTTGAGACGGCTCTAACTCACAGTAAACACGGTTCAGCGCCAATAAGATAGTCACATTGTGGGAAAGGTATTCGCTGGTTTGAGAAGCCTGCGAAACGTAATGCGAGAAGATATCTTGAAAGCCCTTATTCTCATGCCACTGCATTAAAGCAGCATACGCCGCTGGGTATACCCCGTTATCCAATATCCTTTGAATACGAAAATCCGTAAACTTTGGCGCTTGTAGCGTTGCAGAGTACTCGCCTAAAACTTCAATCTCAGTTTGGTCTATCAACTCACTAGTTTTAAGCCAGACATTGTCTGATTTAGCGAAATACCCATTTAGATAATTCGCAGCCAAATAAGCTTTTAATGAATGAGGTTGGTGGATACTGGCACTGCTATAAAGTGCCTTTTCTAATAGTTGGTCGCTTGTCATGTTTCCTCCGTGAAACTGACGATGAATAGAGGTAGTGGCGATGTGACTAGCATCTTTGAGAGACATATCTACTCAAGTACTTCTCTATAAACTCGATATCTGCACGATAAAAATCACCAAGAGGTATCGCTGAGGGCTCTAGCCAATAGAAAGTTTGTTGTCTTTCTGCGTCGACCACTTTAGGCTCATCATTGTGATCCGCAAGCAAAACTACATAATGAATCTCACCACTGAAGTTATTCAAAGCTTGATGAGTGCCGAGCATTGTGAATCCGGAAAAACCACCGTTATGTGCATGAACTTGGTTGTTCCGACAGCTGCTCAATTAAGCTATCAATTTTTTCACAGTTCAAGTTTGGCAAATGATTATTACAATGATTTCTGATCAAAAGTAAAAATTTTTGTCGACTTTAGTATGTGACGTTCCGTTTAACTCCGCATAGGCAACAAGTGATGTCGTAAAGACTTCCTCTAGAGTAGCTAGCGACTGTTTTGAAATGTCACTTAAGAACATGGCATTGAGAATCAAAGAATGTATTACTTGTTCTTTGTCTTCACCTTCAAGCATGCATAACGTATGTTTTATGGACACGGTTGAAGCTTTAATTAAGGTTTGAGCTAAATCCGAGTTTTGAGATCTAAATAACTCAAATTCTTTCTCTAAGCTCTTAGCATATTTATGTTCTAAATCCTCTAAAGTCATAGAGGTTGGGTAATACACACCACCAACACCAATCAACAAACTAGCTAAAGCTACTGAAATATATTTCATTATATAATGCATACTCTGCACGCATTACGTCCGTTTAAGTGGTGAGCAGCATGACACGATGTTTCCGCACACCAACTTAAACATAATGCATAGTAGAAAACCCCATGCATTACGAATCACTCAGAAGAAACTGCTACACCAACTTCAGATCGAATGACTCGACGGTTTTCTCGATTTCTATAGGATTGGTAGTAGAAGCTTTGTACTCCGCGTCTTCTAAATGAGATTCATTTAATATTCTAGTAATCTCTATCGAAAATGTTTCTAAGTTAATTGCATTCTCTAATAGAGTGAAATCGAAGCCAGACTCCACTAGCTTTCTATAAATACCAGCTAATATCATTGAAATTGATACTTGGAATTTATTACCGCGCTTTGAAGAAATACCATATATCTCTCTAGAGAAAGGGTATGGCGTTATCTTGGCCAGCGTGGATACAAATTCATTAAACCCCTCGAGTAAGCGCTCTGTTTTATCAAAGCTTTGATCGAACATATCACTTTCCGACTTAGCTTTCATATAAGACTCAGCATACTGGGGAGACTTCATAACCTTAGAAACCTGCCCCTTGTCGTTCACATAGATTTGACTTACCCCGTTTTCGATGATGCTCAATATTACAAAAATATTTTCATGTATTGTTTTCTTCTGGAAACGATCTTTGGATACAGCATATGCTTCAAATAAAGCATCTTTGTCACCATTCATCATTTTATTACAGAAACTAGTTACAAGTTGATTAACTCTAGAGTCAAATACTGCATGTCTAATTTCTTGTGGAGTTAGCGGCTTAGTTCCCTTGTTATATCTATTAAAAATTTCCAGTTCGAATTCTTTACCCGGAAAGTTTCGAAAAGTAATAGTCGACACGCGTCGACTCATTAGGTCCACCTGATCCTCAAGTGGTAAATCTGCTATATGAAAGCCATTAAAGTCCTTCACTATACCCAAATCTTGAAGCGCATATTCACCGGAAAGAAAGCGATAAAATGCACGTAGTCGATGCTGCCCATCAACAACGTTCAACACTTGTACACCTTTGAGTTTGTGGCTAGCTAAAAAAATTGGGGGGATTGGTATCTCAAGTAAAGCTGATTCAATCAATGAACTTTCATCAGAAATTGACGAACGATACTCTCTTTGATAATCAGGAGCGATGACGATTGAATCATTAAATTTTATAATTTGACTAGCGTCTAACTCCTCTGACTCTATTGCTTGTAATTCAAATCCATTTTTGATTCGTTCAAATATGGTTTGCCATGTTAGCGTTTCGTCTTTTGGGTTTATCTTAAATTTACTATCCATAATTACGAATCTTCTCTATTAAAATCGTTTATATCCTGTTGCATAACAATATCTTTAGCGACAGATGATAGTTCAGGATAAATATGGGTAAAGGTGACACCCATAGAATACAATGAGGCTAATATTTCCTTTGTATAGTCGCTTTTAACTACTATTTTCTTAAGTATTGATTGATCGTCAATAAGCTCTAAAGCTTGATCATCGTCTTGAAACAATACAAAAAGTCCTTTTTGAGCGTTTACGCGCGGATTGATCTTTCGCCCTTGTATTACTATTGGGCCATCAAGCCCCTCAAGCGAATGCTCGCTTTCACTTGAAATGTTAACAATAGACATTTGTTGCTTGAACTTCATGTTTAAGTTCGTGGGATTAAGGAAGTAAACAACAGCATCTTTATCTGTATCTTGCTGAAACGATTTTTCTACCGCAAAAAGTAAACTTGTAATGTGAGAAGTGGTAAAATCCATCAATCTTGTCGGAATTCCATAATGCTGAGCATAAAGCATCCATTCTATATCATTTTTAATATCCCAAGGGTTTGGCATGTATTGATATGAATTAATTTTGAACTGTTCCAAAAACGTTCTTATTGCTCTCTTGGGATACTTTCTATTCCCGGATTCATCGCGACGTAAAGCACTTGGGAGGAGTGGGTAATCTTGAGATTGACCTCGTGACAGGTAAAATTCTTTCTCTAGCTCCTCAACATATGCCATGTACTCGCTGAGTTTTGTTATTTCCATTGAACACCAATATGCAACTAAATTTAGTTAATAATAACATAAACTTATAATCGCGCGATACCAGAGTGACTAATCACTCTTAAATTTTTTGTATAACCTCGCCTACCTGTCAAACATTTTCCTTTTTAAACCTTTTGGGAGTGGACTATAGTTGTAGCATGGATAGTCATACTCAGTATCTTCACTAAGCTTTGTGCCTAGATTTTTATATGTCAGCACAAATATACAATTAATAACATTCTTTTTGTCATAGATAAAATGATCAGGATTTGATTGTATAGGTAGACCACTCGATTCATGGGAAACTTTAAACGCTTTCGCTTCATCTTTATCAAGTAGAGTCCCCCAATACTTCTTACCAACAGGAATATTCATTGGTTTACCTTCGTTTATCACCACATACATTTCAACAATTCCAGCCGGAGCTTTACCTGTGTTCGAAACAAAAAAAGACATTTGACGATAATCTGTTGTCAATACACTTAAATGTATTTTGGGCACTTTATCAGCAACTAATTCATGGATAGGTTTCCAGAATGCAAGTGAAATAGTGATAAAAGATACAATTCCTGTAAGAACTAAGTTGGACATATCCAAAATGCTTCTTGAGTTCTGCCACCCTTGACACTCTGAGCAGCGATTTGCTGGTCTATTTACAAAATCCACATACAATATCGCAGCACAGTGCTTACAAAGCGAACGGTCTACTTGAGTCAAACTGAGCTCTCCAAAATGAATAGGCTATTACGCCCTATTAATTAACGATTAACACTACCTCTCTGCGTTAACAATTATGCCGTAAACACGAGATCTGATTCAAACCGAGAATGCCGAAAGTTTGCGAACTAGATTAAATTTTTGGTTATATGCATTTCACAACAATCTAAACACCTGCTCTTCAATGTGTATACATACAAGTAAATATAGCTAAAGCCGCTCTTGTCAAAAAACAGAGCGTCAAGACTATAGAGTAGACAATGAACCAAGGTTTTTGAGAACTTTAGAATTGCATTATTAATATTCTCTCAGCAAACATATAAGTACTACCAAACAAAGAAATTTTGTATTCAAATACAGAGTTTCTGTCTAGTTTCTTATGCGGTCTATCTTAAGCGACTTACTTTATCTATAACAATGACTTATCGTTCTTAGTTTGTGATTGAACAACAAAATGTAGATGTTTTCCTATCTAACGAGGCTAAGTGTTACAAAAGGTGAGTTCTGTGCTTAGTAGTATTGTTAAAACAAGTTTACTATTGATAATAAGGACAATATTCAACTTCCAAAAACTCGGTTATTTACTCATTTGTAATTAAGATAAAAACAGAAAAATATCGAGGTTAACTTAAATAAATTTATTCTATCAATTCAAACAAAACAGATTTTAATAACTCCCTCCCCTTCATACGTTTACGATAAATAATAAAATTGTATTTTATAAAAACAATTTGATCAATAAGGATTTTTGTAAACTTTGAATTACATACTCTAAAAATAAATCTCCCTGATAAACTTGTCATAATTCCAAATGCTCTTCCAATCTTGATTCGCAACACATGGCACAAATGTGTTGCATATAGACTTCCTATAAAGCCGTTGGGAAGAAGGAGTTTATATTAAAATCAGGAACGAAAAATGAACCAACAACGTCAACTAAGCTGGAAAATAGCAGCCATTCTAGGTACATCTTTTGGCTTTAATGCACACGCTGCAGAAATGGTCAGAGTCGATAATGATGCATTACTACAACAAAGCCTCGTCGCTCAGTCGAAGAGTGTTGCTCCACTTGAATTAGGTTTTTCTGAAGTTAAACGGGTGGTATTACCCAATGGAAAAACCAAAGTCCGCTATCAACAAACTCACCTAGGTTTACCCGTCTTTGATACCTCCGTTGTCGCCACCCTTTCCAAGAACCAACCCACTCAGGTGTTCGGCTCCATGGCACAAGGGATCAGCGGTGACCTATCCAGCATCGCGCCAAAGCTAAATCAGGAACAAGCTATAGAAGCCGCACTGTCCGCTCATCGCACGTTTACCGTCGGCAAAAAGTCGATTGAAAATAAAAACGCGAAACTGATGGTGAGATTGGATGAGAACCAAGTCGCCCAAGTTGTGTACCTGGTCGATTTCTTTATCGCGTCATCTATGCCAGAGCGCCCTTTCTACTTTATTGATGCTACGACTGGCGATGTGCTCCAAAAATGGAATGGACTAAACCACGCTAAAGCATTGGGTACTGGCCCCGGTGGTAATATCAAAACCACTCGATATGAATATGGTAGTGACTTCCCTAGCTTTACCATCGACAAAACAGGCACGACTTGTAAGTTAGAAAATGAATCAGTTAAGACAGTCGATTTGAGGAGCGGAACCTCTGGCAGCGCAGCCTACAGCTACAACTGTGCCGACGGCACCAACTACACCGATCATAAATACATTAACGGGGCTTACTCGCCTCTTAACGATGCGCACTATTTTGGTAATGTCGTATTCGATATGTACAAAGAGTGGATGAACACGTCGCCTTTAACTTTCCAGCTGACGATGCGCGTTCATTACGGTACCGATTATGAAAACGCCTTTTGGAATGGCTCATCCATGACATTTGGGGATGGCAAAAACACCTTTTACCCATTGGTCGATATCAACGTGAGTGCTCACGAAGTCAGCCACGGCTTCACAGAGCAAAACTCCGGTCTTGTGTACCGAAATATGTCGGGTGGTATGAATGAAGCCTTCTCAGACATTGCAGGCGAAGCGGCTGAATACTACTTGCGTGGCAATGTGGATTGGGTGGTCGGTAGCGATATATTCAAGTCTGAAGGTGGCTTGCGTTACTTTGATCAACCTTCAAAAGATGGACGATCGATTGATCATGTCTCTCAATATTACGACGGTTTGAACGTTCACTTATCTAGCGGTGTTTACAACCGCGCCTTTTACCTTTTAGCGAACAAATCGGGTTGGAATGTACGTAAGGGCTTTGAAATATTCACAGTCGCAAACCAACTGTATTGGACGGCAAACAGTACCTTTGACGCTGGTGCTTGTGGTGTTGCGAAAGCCGCAGCAGACATGGGCTATGTGGTTGCTGATGTTGAAGATGCTTTTAATACGGTAGGCGTGAATGCGAGTTGTGGTGTAATGCCTCCAACTGGCAATGTATTAACGAAAGGCACACCGATTGCGAACTTGAGCGGGAATCAATCCTCAGAGAATTTCTACACGTTCACTGTGGATTCTGCATCCAGCGTGACGGTTTCAATGTCGGGCGGTTCAGGCGATGCCGACCTTTACGTGAAATCGGGCAGCAAGCCAACGACATCGAGTTACGATTGTCGCCCTTATCGCGCTGGAAACAACGAGCAGTGCAGTGTGAGCGCTCAGCCGGGCGTGACCTATCATGTGTTACTGCGCGGATACTCGAACTACTCAGGGCTAACATTACGTTTAGATTGAGTTAGAGCGAACCTCTCAAACAAGTTGTAAATCGAGAACTAGCGGTTAACCGCGAAATAAAAACCTACTCACTTTGAGTAGGTTTTTTTTATGACACACCCTAGTAGTTAATAATATTGTAAGTTATTTACTGATACGTTTATTAATTTATAAATATCAAGGTTACTTAGGCATTGTTTTATAAAAACAGTTTAAATTGAGATCCTGTGCTGCACAACGAAACAAAAATAACTGACTAACTTTTGAACACATTCACGTTACTGATAGGTTAATCCTTATAGGGCAAATGCTCTATTAATGATAAAAATTAAAATAAGGATTATTTATGAGACCATCTTTTTCTATCAGTATGGTGCTTGCAACGACAGTGGTTGGCTTCCAGTCCTATGCAAACAATATCGACACAGTAAACTCGCGCTCTCTTTCGGAGAACGCCTCAGCACAAAAACAATCTTTGGCGTTACAAATCAGCGAGCGTTATTCCGTTCTTGAGCATTCATTGAAGGCTCAGATCTCAGAAAAGAACTTATCCGCGCCTGTAGATAAATTGAGCTCTACTCAGCCCTACTCTACATTTTCAAGCCGGATGCAGAAAGCGGATCTTGGTTATCGCAAGATGAAAGGGATCAACGACTTCAGCGACTCTGTGTTAGAGGTTCGCATGGCTGATGAAGCGATGATTGAAGCCTGGAAGAACGGCGAAAGCCCATTATTCGCATTTGAACCATCAGGCGATGATTCGAATTGGCAATATATTGAAGCGTATGACGTGTACGGACAAGTTCATGAACTCGATGTGTACCAAATGCCAGACGTCCCAGTGTTTGTGGTTGATAGTAACGGTGCTGAAGAGCTCAAAGCAGGCTTAATGGCAATGCAGGCAGAGATGCAAAAGCTGGGTACTACAACGCAAATTAATTCAGGCTCCAAAAACACAAGCAGCAACAATGAAAGCCGTAGCACTCAGACACAAACATTTATTGGTAAGGCTACGCGCTCCATGGCTATGTCAGAACCTGAGCCGTTGAATACCACTCAGTTGAAAAAGATCCGTTTGGCTGTAGACCAAGAACCGTGGATCTCTGGCAAAGCTGAAATCTACGCCATTGTGACAGGTGTAGATTCAAGCCGCTTAGAGCCACAAATAGATCTAGTAGAAATGCCTTATCTGGACTACGACAAACAGACGTACTACCCAAATCAAACGGTCATTTTCTGGCCTCGCTACCGCTGGGGCGCTGCAGACATGATCTTAATGGAACACGATGATGGAACAGATTATAAAGCGCTAGCAAAACTCTTGGTTCAAGCCGCAGAAGAGATACTGAAGATGATTCCTGATCCGGAAGTTCAGGGTTATGCGATCATCCCTCAGATCACAGGCAAGATTATCGATGTGATTCCTGATGGTGTATTAGTGAATGATGATGACTTTGTGGACGTGTACTACACCTTAATGCAAAACACTTCTTATGTTGATCACCCAGGTGCCGGCGGAAATGCAGTAGCTTCGTTCGCCCCGGTGACTATCTCTCCTACAGAGTAGTTGATGCTTTTTTTGATTAGGGCTTTCTCGTTTAGGGCTCTGCAACACAAGCCCTAACGCTTCGTTATTCGAGATGACTCAGCGTATATACCTTGTGTAAATAAACTTTAGGTATATACGCTTTTATCGCTTTGGGCTTTTGGCTTTGGCTTTAGGCTTTAGGCTTTAGGCTTTAGGCTTTAGGCTTTAGAGAGCATACAGAGAGGACTAATTATAGGGAGTAATCAAACACGATGATGTCGTCTAGCAAGGGACGAAATACATCTTTCAGCGCATCATGCTCTGGATGTGGAAGATAGTTCTGACGCCCCTTTTCATCCGTAAACGTCATTAAAACTGAATGGGTATAACCTTGGTTCTTATTCTCTGGGCTGTCATTTAACCCCCACTCTACTGAAGTTACCCCGTCAACCTTGTTTGGCATCACTTCAAACAGCATCTTTAGTTTTTGAACCTCTGAAGCCTCTGCGTTTTCTTTAAACTTAATCAGTAGAATATGACGAATCATTCCCGTTTCTTTTTGAGTCATTCCTTGTCCTTTTCGAATCGTTCGCTTACTGGCTTGTAATGCTTAACCAACACCTTATTGCGAGTTAGAGTTAGAGTTAGAGTTAGAGTTAGAGTTAGAGAACAAAATGCCACACGTTACACAACATGCCAAGGCTAGATCACTAGGTTTTATAAAACACTCCAAATCCCAAAACGAAAAATGCTGCACCCAAGGGCGCAGCATTTCTCATGACAATGGTAAGCACATCTTTAACGTTAATCACGACGACCTGTAAGCTGGATCGCTTGATCTTGATCTACGTTCTTTTGGAATTGGATTCCGCCGTTAGACGCTTCATTTCTTCCTTCCAGTGTTAAGTCAGATTCAACACGCTCAGCCTTTACTTGATTACCTTCGCTTCTTGTCATGTCGATAGTACCTGTATACGTACCATCGGCAGCAAATGCAGTATTCATTGAAAGCGCCATTAAGCCTAATGCGATTAGTTTTTTCATACGTCACCTCTTATTGTTTTAATTCTTGTTGTTTGGTTAGTGTGTTGCTTTGTTGAGGTAACTTTAACAACCCGATGTTGTGCACTCGAGGAAAACCAAGATTTACAAAATAGAAATCGCTCACAATCAATACAGTTTTAAATCAATGTAATAGTCACATTTTGACGCTGTTCTGTCTTAACTAGAGACTCTCAAGACTATGATACTAAGGTCAGATGTTTTTCTTTCGTGTAACTAACGCGAGAGCTCATCCTTATCAACTCAATTCGGAGTGCTTGTGGACTTCAATTTAGATATCCAAAATATCTTGGTCATCAAACGTATGTACGAACTTCGTCATGTTGGTTTGGTCGCAGAGTCGTTGGGCAAAACGGCGGGGGCAATCAGTAAAAACTTGTCTAAGTTAAAGGTTCAACTCGACGATCCCTTGTTCATTCAAACCAAACAAGGTTTCGAACCTACTTCATTCGTAGAAGCCAATATCGCTAATTTTGAGCAGATTCTGAGTAGTGTAGAAGCGATAAAGCATCAAGAGTTTTCCCCTGAAACTTACCAAGGCGATATCAAAATCTACGCGAATACGCTTTTCTGGGAGCGCTTTGGTTCGAAACTCTACTTTTCTTTGAGTAAAGAAGCCCCGCATGCTCACTACTCGTTCGTTAGATGGGGAAGCAATGTTAAAAATAGGCTCATCGACGGCGAAGAAGCAATAGCGGTGCACTACTTTGATGAAACCCTGCCACAGTCAATTTCTCAGACAGAATTTGGAAAAGGAAAAGTCGTGTTCTTCGTCAGAGAAGGCCATCCTGCAAAAGATTTTGAGTCACTCGCCAACTATCCAATCATTCTGTTTAAAACCCCTGGATGGAATGACAACAAATATCCGATCCTTGAGCGACTTAGAAACATAGGTTTTCAGATAAACCCTAAAGTAGAAGTTGACCACCCTGCAATGATTCATGATGTCGTACTTAAATCTGACTATTTTGGTATCACTCTCAATGGCAGCGTACCAGATGGATGTCGAAGTATTGATTTGCCGGAAAAGCTGACTATCGATGTCAGCTATGTAATGAGCTGCCGTCGCTCTCAAAAAGATGCTCCATTGAATCAATGGTTATTCCAAATGTTGAAATCCACCCTAAAAAACAAACAAGCGTAGTTCAGCATTTAACGGGTTAAAAGCTAAACTACCTAACTCCCCTACCATTCAAAAAAGAAAAGGCTCCTGTGGGAGCCTTTGATTAGGGTTCTGATGACTATTCGCTTATTTTTTTATTTTAAAATGCTTCTTCGAGCGTTTGTTCGTTCTTTTTTTCGGTTTGTTTTTCAACGGTTTCAACCTCTTTCAAGCGCGCTGTAAAGTGTCTTAACACAGGCGGTTCATAGGTAAAGTCGAGCCCTTTTACTTTCCCAGCGTTCTCTTTCACTTTTTCGAATGCTTCGATAATGAAATCCATGTGGGTTTGTGTGTACGTCGCGCGTGGAATGGTTAAGCGCAATAGCTCCGCAGGGCATGAATGCTGTTCACCTGTTGCTGGGTCGCGGCCTTGCAGCAATGAGCCAATCTCAACCGCTCTGATACCTGCTACTTTATAGAGTTCGCACGCCAAAGCATGTGCTGGGAACTGACCAGCCGGAATATGAGGAAGCAGTTTACCCGCATCTACAAACGCAGCATGACCGCCGGCTTGCTGACACACGATACCCATTGCTTCTAATCCATCAACGAGATATTGAACCTGGCCAATGCGGTACTCCAACCAATCTTGACGCATGCCGTCGTATAGACCAACGGCTAAACGCTCCATCGCGCCACCTTCTAAGCCACCATAGGTTGGGAAGCCCTCTTGAACTACACACAGTGTTCGACACTCTGTGTACACATCCATGAAAGAATCGTCTTTGAAGCACAACAAGCCACCCATTTGCACCATCGCATCTTTCTTAGCAGACATAGCTAAGCCATCCGCGTATTTGTAAGACTCACGCGTGATTTGCTCGATTGTCCAATCTTGATAACCCGCTTCGCGCTGTTGAATGAAGAAGGCATTTTCAGCGTAGCGAGCAGAATCCATAATCACTGGAATATCGTACTTCTGAGCCACGTCATACACAGCTTTCAAGTTCGCGATTGATACTGGCTGTCCACCAGCCGAGTTACAGGTAATGGTACTCACGATGTAAGGAACGTTGGCAGCGCCCGCTTCTAAGATCGCTTCTTCCAGTTTCACAACGTCGAAGTTGCCTTTAAAGTCGGCATTCACTGAAGTATCGAACGCTTCTTTGGTGTAGACGTTTTTCGCTACACAACAGTTCACTTGAGTGTGACCTTGTGTTGTATCGAAGAAGTAGTTAGACAGGGCGACCATTTTGCTGCGATCGAGTCCTTTCTCCATTTCACGCTTCTTGATAAGAACAGGAATGTAGATCTGCTCGGCGCCGCGTCCTTGGTGTGTTGGAATCGTCAGTTGGTAACCAAAAATATCTTTCACTGCATTGGACAGCGCATAGTAACTTCGGCTACCACTGTAAGCTTCGTCACCCATTAACATCGCTGCTTGCATACGCTGAGTAATAGAACCTGTACCACTGTCAGTCAGTAAGTCGATAAACACATCATCACTATCCAGTAAAAATGGGTTCATGCCCGCGTCAACAATGGCTTGCTCACGATATGCAGAGGTTGTTCTTTTTACTGGTTCTACAACGCGAATACGAAACGGTTCTGGTAGATGCTTGAAGTTTTCCATAATAGTACCTTTCAACAAATTCAGCCTAAACGGGAAAAGCCAAATTAATTATTTTTAAATGTCACGAGTCATCACCATTAATTTAATTTCACGCACGATCACTCTCGTGATAATTACGATGAAAAATTAATAGCTAGAAATAATTTATTAATCAATAACGTATTGATTAGGATCCAATTAATAATAACTAAGAGATAAGAACCTCATGCACAACAACACAAATAGCGGCCGCATGGGTTACGAAGCTTCTTAAAGACAAAATTAACAGGATTGGCAAAACTCAAGGGCTTTGCTGGCGCGTGACGCCTAGAGGGTACTACTCTGAAGAAAGGCGGAACGAGAGCTGGTGATCTAAGGTATACCAAGCTAACAAGGTTAGCCATGTTGTTGATTGCCATTTCAGATACATGTTCACAATATATCCCTACGTTGAAATCAAGATGATCCGAAATTTAAATATAGTGCAATTGTTTTATAAATAAAGCTTTGAAAAGTATAAATGTGATCAACATTTAGAATGATAATTAAATACGATAGCATGTTATATAAAATGTGAATCACAGTCGTTTATATACTATTAAACTAGTTCAGCGAGTTACTTAATAATATCGAATCTCTTTTAAACTCAATACATCTCTAATAAGGGGCGAAGATGGCTGTTTTCTGAAAAGCTATCTTCTAAGAATCTAGTGAGCTAAAAAGATAAGCTCTGATGAGGCTCAAACCCCACCAGAACCGTATTCGCAGTGAATGACTTACTTTTTCTTCACAACTTGCTTGATGGCCATTTCAGCCAGTTTTGGTGTCGCTGCCTTCAATGCACTTGGTGCGACCTTCTTACCGGCCTTCACTACTTTGTTCAGTTGGCCTTTAACCGATGTTCCCCGTTTAATTGCCTCCAAACGTTGGCGGTTTCTTTGCACATTATTAGCATCAGCTATGCCTTCGATTAGCATCTGCTTGAGTGCTTCTAAACCAAAAATCGTCTTTTCTGGCGCAATAGCGAGCGGCAACACGATATCAGACTGCAGCAATATATGGTTGTATTCGAGAGCTTGAGCAATGATCTTTGCTTTGGCCGATGTTGGGTTCTCTAAGTCATACGGAGGTTGCCACTCATCAACAGGCTTTAATCGATCGACCTGATTCACAACCGAAACAACGATTGGCTTCTTGCGTGAGATGTTTTTAGGATCGTCATAAAAAGCATCAAACTTGCCCTTCAATTGCTTATCCAGTTCACGAGCCGATTGATTGGCTTTAAGAACCCAAAGTACAACATCGGCTTGGGTCATCTCTTTAAGCATTAGAGCTTCGGTTTTGGCATTGCCATCCAGCCCTTGAAGATCAACCACTCGAACATCATTGTCATCGACAAACGCGTTGTATACGGTTGAAGTGTCGGTTGATGGCAATACATCCACCTCGGCAACGAGCTCTTGCTTGAGCGCATTAATCAGTGAGGATTTCCCAGAGCTTGTTTGCCCCACCAGCACAATTCTTACTGGCTCTAATTCTGGTGCAAAGCGCTGTTCATCTATTTCAGAAACATCAGACGCTCTTAATGCTTCATCTTCAATGCTGAATCGACCGCTATAGAGATCAATCGCTACCGCGGCCACCTCATCGAGTAAGGCTTGTTTCGCGGCGTATTGCATGTCATCCACCACGCCTTTGGTCATAGATGATGTCGCTTGCTCTCGACCTAAATCAGAAATCACTTTCAATGGATTCAAATACAGGTTCTTAAGGTGATTGCCCCAGATAGCGGCTTTAACGATCTTCTGCCCTAGTTCACCGTACTTGTCATAGGCTTCGTAGCCCGCTTTGATATAGGAAACCTTTAGATATTCAATGCCCGGTATATGTTCCCGTACCACTAACTTATATCGTCGGCTCACTTCTTCAAACAGCTTAAGTCCTTCAGGGATTGAAAAATCGAGTGATTTCTTATCAAACTTTTTGGCGACGAACTCAAGTACCTCTAAACCGGTTTGGTCGAGATTACCCCACTCGATGTCGACCATTAACTGTTGTCGTACATGGTGTTTCGAGGCGTTCCAGATTGATAGCTCTGCTTGAGACCATTCATCAGACGCTTTAACCAGCGCATCATTGATGTCTGAATTCTTGGGCGATGCTCCGGCTTCAGGTTGAACGTCACTTTCATCATGTGAAGAAGAGTCACTATAAGTTGGTTTACGCGAAAAGCGGCTAGAAATGAATAAAGGAATGGTGAACACCAAGGTACTCACCGCAATGGCAATCGACATTTCCAATAGGTAGCCATATTTGATCGCCAAGAAAAGACCAAAGGCCATCATGATGATGCTCGGGAAGATGGCCGAAATCAGAGCAATGCCCCAACGTCCACTAGACAGAACGGCCAATAATCGAAATAGGTTTCTAATTTTCTTCATAGCCCGACGCCGCCTTACCTTTTTTCAGGGATTCTTTGTAAATCTTTTGCATCTCTTTTTCAGAGACTTCTTCGCCTTTGTTCTTATGATAGAAGTAAAAACAAGCCGCGCGACCTAAACCATAGCTGGTACCGAAACTCATGGCTGCGGCTGCAACCGCTCCGACCGTTTGACCATAAACCGGAATCAACTTTATCAGCTGTCGAGTGCCCAGCTTCATTCCGTATTGCAAAGCAAAGCTGCTTCCCAGAGTGCCTATCAACTCACTGAAGACTCTCTTGTTCCATTCGACCCCATATTGGTTTGCCAAACTGTGAAGCATTTTCGCTTGAATCGCAGGTACAGACACTAAGCCAACACCCGGAATCAGGTCGCTCGCCGCTGCGCTTCCCGCGTACCAAAGCACTTCGTTTTCGACTTGGTCAAAGTTGGCTTCTTCTTGAGTGGAATGCTCTTTGTCTACCACCATCATTCCAATAACAGGAAGGATGTTGGTCAGCTTTTCTAACAAAACGTCATAGTTGTAAACTGAGCCACTGTTATTGCTCAAGTCATCCGTTTCGAAATCCACCGCAACCGATTCCAATCCCTTACCCCAAACCGTTTCTACTTGGTTGATGTTGAATTGAATTTGTCTTGCGCGGTCTGTTTCATTGGAAGACAAAACTGCAGTATGAACAAGCAACAAGTGTTTAATTTTCTTTTGTTTCTTAATCTGTTTCAGAGCTGTAAGTACGGCAGACTGTTCAGGCTCATCAGCTTTCATCACCACGACTAACGCATTACCCGCTTGGCCGATCTCTTCTAGATCCTCTTTAGGATCATAATCCGCCTCACCCAACCCTCTGGTATCGAGGAATCGCATTACCGGCTTAATTTGAGGAAACTCATACGACATTGCCGTCATAGTGCATGGAGCAAAGCCATTCCCCACTTCAATAGAGGAATCACCAGTGACCGCTTGAATAAACGACGACTTGCCCGCCCCCGTTTTGCCCAACAGCCACAGTGTCGGCAGATGCTGACGTTGGTATTCCTGAGCCTGTGTGAGGTCTGGATTCTTACTCGGATTGATGAAATCTTTTATTTGATCAAACATGGTTGGCTAACGCTCACTTAATCTTGAAATTTGGGGTGGTGACAACGCAATACTAGCTTATATAATCACAAATCCTATTAGACTTATGTTTGTTCAGTCGCACAGGTTTACAATACCTAAACACTTGTTTTTATGTGCACACTTATTTTGTATACACGCTTTTTTATATGTGCATATCACTATATTGATTCACGCATCGAACGAACAACAAACACAGAGAAGTAAAAGGTAAGTATGGAACAAATCTATTTGGCGGGCGGTTGCTTGTGGGGTGTACAAGAATTTATCAAATACGTTCCGGGTGTCATCAGCACAGAAGCAGGCCGTGCGAATGGAAACTCCGCACAGACACAAATCGATGCCGTAAAAAGTAATACAACAGAAAACGGTACATCAAATAATAGTGACTATGATGGCTACGCGGAGTGTGTCCAGATAGAGTTTGACCCAAGCATCACTTCAGTAACCATTCTGATGGAACATCTGTTTGAGATCATCGACCCATACAGCGTCAATAAACAGGGCGTCGATGTGGGTGAGAAATATCGCACTGGTGTTTACAGCACTAACGCCCTGCACTTAACTGAAGCTGAGCGCTATATTACCTCTCGCGATGATGCAGACCGCATTGCTCTCGAAATCTTGCCATTGACCTGTTATGCCGCCAGTGATGATATCCACCAGCATCACCTTAGCCAGTTCCCTGAAGACCATCACTTGTGCAATATTCCTTGGGATCTGCTGCATAAGTATAAATAACAGTAGTCACGATGTAAGATTGAGATGGTCACGACGTAAGATCGATAAAGCCTCAACAGGCATTACCCGTTGAGGCTTTTTAAGTTTTAATGACCCAGACAGCTATCGTAAATTTGTTTGATAGCTCAAACCATTAAGCGTTTAGCGTTTAGCGTTAATAAATAAGTTACTTAGTTGTATTCTCAAGCACGTAATCTGGACCCGCTGTTTCAGCCGTCACAACCGCAAGTTTAGACACGTCTGCACCTTCACCTTGATAAGCGTTCATGCCATTAGTGACGGTCATTGCTGGTAACTCAACGGAGTAGCTCGAAATCAGCTCAGATGCTGTCACTTGGCCAACATATGTTTCATTTTCATACGTTGCGTTCACTAACGGGTAATCTTCCGTTGCGCGAACACTGACAAACTCTGGAGACTCTGAATTATCGACAACGTTATTATTAAACGCGATATCAACACCGGCATAAATCTTTTCAACTTCGGCATTATTGAACAGGCTCACACGGTGAGTTTGATTGCCATAGATAATGCCCCACTGTGTATCAACCAATGAGTTGTTCTCGATGGTGATGTTTTTAGGCGTCCACTGTTTGTTAAGCTCTTTACCTTTAACCGACTGATCTAGCTCTTCGCCGTTTGCCACATCAATGATACCCGTATTAATCACGATACCACCACGTAGGTCAGCATTGCCTTCAATCACACCGTCACGTCCACGTGTATTCGCAATGTAGTTATTACGGATAACATGGTCTTCGTCGTAGATTCGAATGCCACCAGTTAAGTTCTTTTTATTACCTAGAATAATGTTATTTTCAACACTACTTCCTTTACCATGACGCAAAGAAATCAAAGCAGAACTTTCAAAAATTGTATTACCAGAAATTGTGTTGCCACCCGACTTAACTGAGACAAGCTCGCGCTCGCCATCCATGTCGATCATCAAGTTATTCACGAATTTTGAATTGGAATCCCACTGAGAGGATTTTGAATCACCAATACGAAGTGCTTCCCAGCTGTTGCCGTTGTAACGAATCGCTTCTTTGATGTCGAATTCATTAAACTGATTCGGTTTCTGATCCATGAAGATGTTATTAGCAATCAAGTGATTGTCTGCAGAATCATCTTTCTGTACACCAATCAACGTACCGCGCTTTTGTTTGCCTTCAAAGCGGTTGTTGATCACTTTGCCGTCTTTACCCCACAGAGAAACCCACAGGTATCTCGGGTATTCAGAACGACGCTCATCGGGTTGATATTCATAAGCGTGGTTAAAGTAGTAAAAGGTTGAATTCTGTAAAGTGTTGTTGTCGCCCATCATTCGAACGCCGCCAAATCTTTCGTTCGGACCACCTTCGGTAAAGACTAAGCCATCTAGCGTGATGTCATCACCTTTAAGTTCAAACTGAACTAGGCCAGTTAACCATACAGAACCGGCTTGCTCTGCTTTAACGGTAATGTCATTCGCGGTAATAGTTATTTGACCTAAGTTCGCGTATTTACCGTTAGGAATAACAACTTCGTCGCCATCTTTTAGGTTTTCAAATTGTGCTTTAAGCGCGGCTACTTGCTCTTCTGATGCAACGTTTATTGTATTGCCATCCACCTCAGTTAAGCGCTCACTACTCAATAAGTAACTGCGATCGATTTCACCAATAGCAGGAACAGCTTGTTCAACCACGCTGATCACCGGTGCCGCTGTTTCTTGGCTAGTGCAGCCCGTTGCGAACGCTAACGTAAACGCGCTAATAATGCTTACTGAAATTAATTTCTTCTTCATCGTACATCTCACATTAAATCTTGGATTATCAAATTAACGGCCACCCAAATTGGTGACCGTTGTACTAAATATTTGCTTCTTGGAGCATATTTATTTTTTGGATTTTTATGGTTTAACCTTCAGCAGGGGTAACTTCGTCGTCTTGTTGCTCGACTTTGTCATCGACTGCTTTAACAAGTAACAGACCAACAGAGAACACAATCAAGCCACACAGAACGAATACCATGCGTCCCCACATTGGGTTTGGCAGTACAAACATAGTCATTACGCCCACACCCGCTACCGCGATAAGTGAACCCAACATACGACGTTGCTTGTTATCCAGTTTCTTCTGTTCATTACTTTCAGCAACTAATGGTGTCGCTAGGTTGTTGAAGAACTTGTCTACGTCTTTCTCACGGTGCGCCGGTAATGGCTTGTAGAACAGCGTTGAAAGAACAAAGAAGCCAGCAGTAAATATGATGTGACCGATAAGGCCGATAGCCACTTTTAGGTCAGACCATTCACGGCCTGTCAGTTCATTCAGACCGAACCAGTTTTGGATCATGTCAGCAGTGATAACGAAACCAACGAAGTAAGAAACCACACCACCGACAACTAGCGTGCCCCAGCCTGCCCAATCCGGTGTTTTACGGATAAAGAAGCCACAGAATGCTGGAATTGTCATTGGGAAGCCGATCAACGCGCCCACGTACATCATCGTATCGAAAAGGCTCAATCCTTTAAGCGAGTTGATGAACAGTGCAACCAAGATGATCGCGATGCCGAAGAAAGTAGACGTGAGTTTAGAAACGACCATTAGCTCTTTCTCTGTCGCTTTAGGGCGAAGAATCGGCTCGTAGAAGTTCTTAACAAAAATACCTGAGTTACGGTTTAGACCTGAATCCATTGAAGACATGGTTGCAGCGAACATCGCGGCAATCAGAAGGCCAACCATACCTGCAGGCATGTACTCTTGAACGAAGTAAAGGTATGCGAAATCAGCGGCTTTGCTGCCAGCTTCAGGGTAAGCGGCTGCTAAATCAACACCTTGACCTGCCATGAACCAAGAAGGCATGAACCAAATGATTGGACCAAGCGTCATCAGGATACAGGCAAGTAAAGCTGCTTTACGTGCGTTGTTTGAGTCTTTCGCTGCAAGATAACGGTAAGAGTTCAGCATGTTGTTCGTGATGCTGAACTGCTTTAAGAAGATGAACACTGCCCAGATGCTGAAGATGCTTAGGTAATTAAGGTTATCACCCGTAATGAATGAATCGGTTGGGAAGTCATTGATGATTTGTGTAACGCCGCCACCGTGGTAGACCGCGACTACAGCACACGTTACGGTCACTGCCATAATGATAACCATCTGCATAAAGTCAGATGCGATTACTGCCCATGAGCCGCCTGTTACTGACATTACCAATACAACCAAACCCGTTAGGATAATCGTTGTCGTCATGTCAAAGCCGAAGATACCCGATGCGATGATCGCAAGGCCGTTCAGCCAGATACCCGCAGAGATAACACTGTTTGGCATGCCCGACCAAGTAAACACTTGCTCATTAACCTTACCAAAACGCATACGAATCGCTTCAATAACCGTCACAACGCGCAGTTGGCGGAACTTCGGAGCGAAGTATAGGTAGTTCATCAAGTAACCAAATGCGTTAGCGATGAAGATAATCGCTACTGCAAAGCCATCAGTAAAGGCTTTACCTGCTGCACCTGTAAATGTCCACGCACTGAACTGGGTCATAAATGCGGTTGCACCTACCATCCACCACAGCATATTACCTCCCCCACGGAAGTAATCACTCGTCGTACTTGTAAACGTTCTGAACATCCACCCTATTGCAATTAAGAATAGGAAGTAGATGCCAACTATCAGGGTATTGAGTTCCATCTTGAGACCTTTTATTTATGTTTTTTTGTTAGGTTCACTATAGATAGATGACAAGTATATTTGTACTACAATAACTTAAATGCGTGACGACGATCTTAGACTATTACACACTAATAATCATACAAGTGATCGAGTTCAAAGTTGCACCGTTCGAGAGCATAATTCATCAAGCCAGTGCAGTCTCTGGCAACCAAAGTCTTTATATTGAGGGGGAAAGCCCTCTAAATGTGAATTAAATCTCAAAAAAAGACTAAATCATCATTAGAAAATTTTAATCGTAACTAGAAAATCCACGACCAGACATCATAACAAGCATTTCATATAATTTATAAAGATGATTCAATCCAACTCATTTGTATTACAAATGTGACAATCTTAACGCCCAATTTCGCTTTAAAAAGTTCCCTTTATTAGACCGTTAATAATGAAAACTTGAAAACCAGTAATAGGTGCTGACAGTTATTCTCGGAAGTGAAATGCTTTTAACACACCGACTACACTTTCCCCCGTCCAATGAAAAGGTGTCATTATGAAGAAATACATCCCAATATTGATTGCTCTTAGTACGATGTCTTCTATGAGTTACGCAGCTACACCGCGTGAAGACGCTGTTGATTATCTACAGATGCGAAAAGGTGTCGCTTATCAAGTCAACCACTCAAAACCATTTACTGGTCAATTTGAAGAGGCATTCGATAACGGCCAAATAGCAACTCAAGCGCAATTCGCTGACGGCCTGCAGCTTGGACTAGAAACCAACTGGTATCCGAACGGTCAGATCGCTTCTAAAGTGAATTACGAAAAAGGTGAATTGCAGGGCAAAGCCGAAGCCTGGTATCCCAATGGTCAGAAAAAAGCACAGCTCAATTATGAAGATAATGAATTGTCAGGCGTTGCCTCTCGATGGTATCCAAACGGCGAACAGAGCCTTACTGCTCAATACAGCAAAGGGCAAAAAGATGGGTTGGTAACGGATTATTACCCGAACGGTCACAAGGCCAGTGAGACCAAGTTTGATGACGGTGAAATTGCTAATGGTACATTAACTCGTTGGAATCAGAACGGAGATAAGATTGAGGAGCTGACCTTTAAAGGCCACAAAATTACGTCCAAACAAGTATGGATGCCGACGCAAAGTTAACCTTTTATAGACTAAACCTACTCCAAGACGCATTCATGTCATCACGCATGAGTGCTTCTTGTCGGTTAGTTCAATAGAGTTTAATAGAGTTTAATAGAGTTCAATAGAGTTCAATAGAGTTTAATAGAGTGAAATAAGCACACAAAATCATCGATATTAATACAACGATATCAACTCCAATGATTCTGGAAATTTAAAAGAACATCCCGCCTCAGTCCTACCACCTACTAACCCATGAATTCAAAGCAAAAAAAACGCCCATGTTGCCTGTATCAACATGAGCGCAAAGACAGATCTTCACTGTCATCTCCTACCTCTCTAAAGGAAAGCAGAAGTTATAATTAGAATAGTTGGGAGCAATAATCAAAATGCTCTTACGAGCATTTCAACGATTTCTTCTTTTGTCATCAGTTTAGAGCGACTGTTCCCAATCGCACCAAAGTCAGACCTATATAGCAGGCTATGTCACTGACTTGCCTACTACACTTCAATCCTTCTCTGTTTGAGGCTTTCAATCACCTCAAGCAAATGCCGAATGCTTTTAAGCTACTTTAAGTTTCAAAATGCCGTAGGTTTTAAATCACTACAGCTTTTAAACCACGTTTAGCTTTGCACCTTTCATACCCTTTATAACCTTTATAACCTTTCAACCGCTTAGAGCCTTTAAACCATGTTCGCTTTTAAAGCGTTTTAACTTGTAATCCACTCTTGGAAATTCAGAGATGAACCATCAGTTCACCTATCCACGCTCTACATGCGCATACATTCAACATGTCAAACATATGTATCGCCGCTGAAAGTTAGTAAATAATAATGTATTACAAATAAAAATGACATCTAAAGATTCAATTTTTTGCTGTAGCGCACATTAATTGATGAACAAAACCCTTAAAAACCATTATCAACAGACAAATAAAACACTAAAAATCATAAACTTACCTAGACAAGCCGACTTTGTAACCCTTTGTAAATAGTGGTTTTGTCTCCACAACACGATCCAATTCACAGATCATGCACCTTCAAATCGTTAGCATATTTGTATTATTTAAATGCAAAATAAACTTGAAATGGCTAAGAAATCGTTTCAACAAAAAAATGCATTGAAGACAAGAACTACTCTATTTGGCTTGTAATTATGGCCAATACTCAACCTATAAATATGGAATTAATACCATGAATAAAACTAAAATCGTGATTGCTGTGGCATCTGTACTCGCTGCTGGCTCTGTATCTGCGGCGTCTTTCGATATGAGACACGAATACAAAAGTCACACAGTTCAACACGCTACTCGTGTAAAACTTGGCGATAGCATTGGCAACTTCCTTGTAGATATCGAAGCAAAATTCAAGGGAGAAGACGGTAAATTCATGGAAGACTTGAAGAATAATGGCTGGGAGCTTGGTCTAAACTACCGTCACGTACTTAACGACAATTGGACGATGACTTACGGTATGCCGATTGAAGGTCGCGAATCTGGCGTTACGTATAAACCTCAAGTTCGTGCAACATACAAAGTGGATAGCATTGACGGTTTAAGCCTAAGTGCTCGTTACCGTTACGATATGAGACAGAACACGAGCAGCTCAGAGTACCAGTTCGATAGTAATGGCGACGTTATCGTTGATAGTGACGGTGTACCAATCACGGTTGATAAAAACGTTTCTAATCAGCGTCGTCATCGTCTAACGGCAAACGTTAACTACTCAATAGAAAACTGGCGTTTCGGTTTTGAAGGTAACTACTACAAAGCTGACGATTACGACATCTACGATAACGATGATACCAACTACGAGTTGAACGCAAGTATTCGCCACATGATGGGTCAATGGGCACCGTATGTAGAATTTGGTGATGTGAGCACTTCTTCAACAAAAGCAACTCGTGAATTACGTAGCCGTGTAGGTCTTACTTACAGCTTCTAAACTGCACCCAATATGAAGAATCTAAGATAATTACTGTCCTAATTTTCTAAGACCTAAACAAAAGCCAGCTTAATCGCTGGCTTTTCTTCTTTCAAATCAATTCAATCAAATAAGAGCCGAGTACTTAACGCTCCTCACCCTAGTGGCTGATCCGATAGAGAAATGCAACGGTCACGTCATCGTTAGGCACAACTCTCTTTTGTTGAGCTAAAAACAATTCTGCAGTTGATACTGCATCAGCAAGCGCATTATGATTATTGTATTCAGGAAGCCCGTATCTTTGGCGAGTGCCTGCTAGAGTCAAATCCACTTCTTGATGGTTGCTGATCGCTTTCTCCATACTCTTTTCGATACACAATGTGTCTAGCCAAAGCAGAGGAATCGCTCGTAAACCGTAGCAGCGAAGAAGATATTGGC
Organism: Vibrio sp. QJM3NY_27; assembly: GCF_057785955.1. NCBI lineage: Bacteria > Pseudomonadati > Pseudomonadota > Gammaproteobacteria > Vibrionales > Vibrionaceae > Vibrio > Vibrio sp. QJM3NY_27. Next base: position 2,067,319 of record NZ_CM173511.1, read on the forward strand.
TAATGAACCTCTCTTCAACCATGCACGCGTGCGCGACAATAATCTTGCCTTTCGCTGCTTCGAAGAACGTCAGCATCGCATCATGAATAGAAGCGCCCTCTTCCAACATTTGCGGCGTAATATGGTTGATCACGGCGGTTTCGGCGTTGATCTGCGAATCGTTATCCAGGTAAATATGCTTGGCGGACGCTAAGTCTATTCGCCCCTTGACCACATCGACCCAACCCATGGACAGAATCAGATCTTGTTCGCTGTCTAGACCCGTGGTCTCAAGATCCAACACGATATAGTCACTGTCTTTGGCCAAGTCCGCCATCTCTGGACACGGCTGTTCAACAAGATCGTGTAGTGCTTCAGGCAGTTTAACCGTGTTTAGGTATTGTTTTCGCTTGCGCTTGACTCGCTCAAGCGGATGAAAATAATTTAACAATGCTCTCATTAGCGCGCTCCGAAACGAATCTTCGCCGCCTCTTGGAGATCAGCTATGATCCTAAAGGCATCTTTCAAGTGCTTACGTTCAAAGCTACCAAAACTGTCTGGGTTGATGTGGTTGTCAGGCACATCCCCGTTCTTCAGCGCTTCAAGTTGATGACCAAATCGGAAAGAGAGAATGAACTGGTAAGCACCCAGAATATTCTTAAATGCGTCATCGCTCAGCATGCCTTTTTCATTGGCAGCAGCGAAACGTTCATCAGTGGCTGACAAGTCGCACTCTACAGCAAGGCCATAAATACGCGCTAAATCAATAATCAAGTTGATGGCGTATTTCTTCACGTTCAAGGTTTTCTTGTTCTCACCCGATTTCTCTAACACCAAGCTGTTGAAGATACCCAAAGGTGGATTGGTATTGACCGCATCTTTCACGAGCGTACTTAGGAACTCACGGTTGCCGCGAATATTCGTATGCAGCTCATCACGAAGAATGCCTTCGAACTCACTGTTGCCATAAATAGTACGGATCTCTAGGAACACACTGATGTTGAGTAGGCGTTCGTACTCAGGGTTTGCGACCCATTTTTTATAGTAGTGCTTCCAAACATTGAGTGGCTGACACCATTTTGGCGTCGCTGCCATGAATTTACCTGGGCATAATGGGTAATCGCAGCTTGCCAACCCGTTGGTCACCATCATCGCTAAGTGTTTAAAGTAAATACGGTCACTGTCTGTCGCATCATCAGCCAGTACAATCGCGCTGTCTTGATCCGACAACATGTGCACTTCATTACGCGCGTGCGATCCGGCTACGATCCAAGAGAAATCACACGGTGGTGGGCCTAACTTATCAATCGCGATCTGAATCAATCGGCGGGTGTAGGCATCCATGATCATGGTCATTACCTTACCGACGGTTTCCGGTGCAACCTTGCCTTCCACCAGCGCTTCAAAAATAGCTTGTCGCTCTGGGGTAAACGAAGACATGGTTTTCACACTGCCCGCGTATTTGATTTTCTCGATTAAGAAGATCGCTTGGACACGGTGGTTTTGAACTAAGTGAGACGTGGTGAGGAGACCAACGACCTTATTCTCTTTCACGACGGGCAAGTTACGGATATTGAATTGCATCATTATAGATGCAGCATGCAGCACTAAATCATCCGGCTTCACTGTGAGTGGAGAGTGTGTCATTACCTCTGAGATCAGGCTATCAGTGCTGACACCGTGGGCGATCACTCGCTTAGTCATGTCTCGGTCGGTGATCAAACCAACAATGGTGTCACCTTCATAGATCACCGCACACGGTGAGCGTTGATGAAGCATTTCAACCGCAACCGACTGGATAGTTTGCTCAGACTTAACAATGGCCACCTGCCCGCTTGCTACTTCCTCGACTTTACGAATGAATAGGCCTTTCTCTTTATTTGACCACACCACATCCAATGCTGACTTTAAGCGAACCTGCGCCTGTGAAGCGAAGTGTTCTGCGCAACTTGGAAAGGCTTTGAAAAGCGTTTGAAGTGCCGAGTGTGGAATCACATAAAGTAAGGTGTTCTCAATTGCGATGGCTCTGTAGCCTTTCTCATCGTTAACTTCAGAATCTAAGAATGTAAAACCGAACAAGTCTTCGCTACCTAGACGTGCACGAAGCACACCGTCCGATTTTCGTTGCTCCATAGAGCCAGTTCGAATGATATAGAGCGACTTTTCCTTGCCCGATTCACACAGATCAACCACATCCCCTTTGCCGAGGTAAGTTATCTGAACATTAGAGGCAAGTTCACGCAGCGCTTCTTTAGGGATCTTATCGAAAGGGTCTATCTGACCGATAAACTGAAGAATATTTGGTAATAAAGACTGAGGCATAATCACACTCGCAATAATTTGATTAGTATTATTATATAACTAACAAGACTGGTTGCTAGTGGTTTTAACAAAACAGCAAAGAATAGGTCAAATATTGGACATCAGTCAGGTTTCCATCAAATTTAGATACAAAAAAAGCACGTATTAAACGTGCTTTCCTGGTGTGCCTTTTAGTTCCAATGAATTAGTTCCAACAAAGATTCAAAGTAAAAATCTTTTTAAAACCATTAACTAGCGATTGGTAACCTGTGGTTCGTTTCTAGCAAGTGACTCGCTGACGCTTGACGCGCTTTATCACTGTTCCCCGCCATGATTGCTTCATAAATTTGGCGGTGTTCTTCAATGCAGGTACTTCCTTCTTCAGAAGAGTGAGAAATAAAGTTAACAAACATAGTCGTCAAGATATTGCCGAATGGTAAGTAAAAGTCGTTCCCTGTCGCGTTGAAGATTAGGCTATGGAACTTCATATCAATATCTAGCCAACGCTCTTTATCAAGAATCTCTTCGCTAGATATCTCCACCATTTTTTGGAAGATTTCTGATAGTTCAATTCGTTGTTCCGCAGTTGCAAATTTTGCGGCCAACGCACAAGCTTCAGGTTCGATGGCACGGCGCAAGCCTAAAAACTGATGGCAGAATTGGTCGGTGTCAGCTAAACCGTCCATCCATTCGATCAATTGTGGATCTAAGAAGTTCCAGAACGCGCGGTCAACAACACGAGTACCAATCTTAGGGCGAGATTCTAATAGGCCTTTTGAAGTAAGAAGCTTAACCGCTTCTCTTAATGCTGTTCTACTGATGCCAAATTGCTCACACAGAGCCATTTCACCAGGGATAATAGAACCTTGAGGCAAATTGCCCGACAAAATACCACGGGCGATTTCACGTGCAACTTGCACATGAAGGCTTCGCTTAGAGCCTGAAATAGAATTGAAATGACCAGCCATGTGTCTACTTACTTATTAGATATGTATTATTTAATTCGTACTATAACACCGATTAATATCTCTACCAACTCAGCATCAGAATAACGTGAGGTCACGACCAATATAGGCTTGAGCATTATTTTGATAATCTTATAAGTATTAAGATCATCAAACAAAACAAATCCATTTATTCATACAAATAGTTCTCATTTACACATTTTTGTATGCGCGAACTCACAAAACCACTCTTACTCTCACTATTTATGTCGGTAATGATCAGTTTTTAGATGAACACTCTTGAATATAGCAAGTGTTATTGTATGATTTATTAACGCAAATAATCTACAATATAGGCGACTCTGATGTTTAACGATTTAAAAGGCAAACGCATTTTAATTACTGGCTCTACTGCTGGTATGGGCTTAGCTACTGCACGCATTTTTGCAAAGTACGGCGCAAAGATTGGCATCAATAGTCGTGCTTTCAGCCCAAAAGTCGATGACGTTCTTACCGAACTCACCGCATTGGGTGGCGATGTTGCGTTTTTTCCTGCAAACCTAATGGACACATTAGAGTGCGAAAGGTTAGTCAAAGAGTTCACTGACCATTTTGGCGGCATGGATGTGTTGATTAACAACGCAGGTGGCCTTGGTGGGCGTGCAAGTCTAGAAAATATCGATGACGAGTTTTATGAGCGAGTGATGAATCTAAATGTTCGGTCCGCGCTGATGACAACTAAGTTCTCTATACCACACTTGCGTGCATCTGCTGCTCTATCGGGGCAAACATCGTGTGTGATTAGCACGGGCTCTATTGCCGCTCGCGAAGGCGGTGGTGTGGGTGCTGGTATCTATGCCGCATCTAAAGCGTGGTTACACGACATTCACCGCAATTGGGTGAAAGAGTTCGCGCAAGACAATATCCGTTTCAACATTGTTTCACCGGGCACGATCGACACCGCATTTCACGATGGCAAGAGCGACGATCTGAAAGCGACCATTGCTAACAATATTCCAATGGGACGCTTTGGCAATATTGATGAAGTTGCCCCTTCATTTGCTTTCTTTGCATCGCACGCTTGCAGCGGGTACATCACAGGGCAAATCCTAGATGTTAACGGCGGACAGATAACGCCCTAGCTAGCTGACTTATATAAACTCATTAAGTTATATAAAGTCGTTAAGATCGTCACACTAAATAAGGTCATCAGACCCAAGTAGATGAGGGAAAACCTCACACTATATTAGACGTATACACTGACACTAAGCGCCAGATTCGTCTGGCTTTTTTTGTTTTCAAAGTTTCAATTTCAGGTGGTTTAAATGTCAATATTTACATTGGTGGAAGATTCAAGCCGCCGAATTCATGTTCAAGTCGCGAGACAAATTGCTCGCAAAATCTTGTCTGGCGAGTTGAAAGAAAATCAGAAGTTACCTAGCGAAATGGATCTGTGCGAGATCTTCGGAGTCAGCAGAACTGCCCTTCGAGAATCCACTAAGCTGCTTTCAGCAAAAGGGTTGATTGAATCAAAGCCTAAAGTGGGCACTCGTATCAAACCAAGAACGCAATGGCACTTTTTAGATCCGCAATTGCTGTATTGGATCCAAGACTTAGAAGACACTAAACCCTTCTTATCTCAATTCTTAGGCTTAAGAAAAGCGATTGACCCAGAAGCGTGTGCGCTTGCGGCATCCAACGCTACGGTAGAGCAACGCAAAGAGCTTTCGATTCTTTTCCAAAAGATGACCATCGCGGCAAACGGCTTTGATTATCAAGAGTGGACAACCAACGATCATCTGTTTCACCAAACGATTTTCTTATCGACGGGTAACCAGTTTTACATTCCGTTCGCGAACATTCTGTCGACGATTTTCAAACAATTTATCGACCACTCTGCCGAAGGCGGTCGTTTCTGTTTAGAAGAGCACAAAGCGATATACGACGCGATTATGTCAGGCAATGCGAATCAGGCTCGAGTAGCCTCTCAAGCTTTACTTGATGATGAAAATCAAAAGCTGTCTAGGGTTGAATTAGCCATCGCATAACCAAGATTGACCAGACTGACTCGTGTATCCCAATACACGAGTCAGTCATGTTTTAGCGCCCATTTTTAACCATCCATTACCGTAGTGTTTCATCTTTAAATGTTGAACTCGGGTCCTCTCAGAGAAAACTTACGGTTACACACATAAGGTGTTGTTTGTGTCTACACAATCGTATGTAAGGAAAAATTTCTCTCTCGCCTGGCCCCTAGCCCTAAACGGTATATTGATGCAGTCGATGTTGATGATCGATACACTGCTGGTTTCTTCTCTTGGTGAAATACCTTTGGCTGCCATGGGAATTGCGACGACTATGGTTGCCTTTGTACTCGGTATTCAAATGGCGCTGGCAAACGGCACTCAGCTAGTATTGAGCCGCGCCGTGGGTTCTGGCATCACCGCTTCATTATCCAAAGCGTTTTGGGCAGGTCTGTTCATCAACTTAGGTATCGCGACAATATTTTGGTTTCTGCTCACCTTTTTAGAACAGCCTTTAATTCAAGCCTTAACCGACGATAAAGCCCTTTACCTAGAAATTAGCCACTACCTTGATATCTCAAAGTATCTCGTCATTTTCACAGCATTAACGCAAGTGATTATCGCCCTATTTAATGCATTAGGAAGAACCAAAATACCATTTAAAGGGTATTTGATTGAATTGCCGATCAACGCTGTACTTTCTTATGGACTCATTCACGGCTTTTCGAATTTCGAAGGTATTGGTGTTCAAGGCGCCGCGCTAGGCAGTGTTATTGCTATCACCCTTCGCCTTGTGTATCTGGTTCTTTGCGTGTATTTGAGCTCAGCAATTTCACTCAAATTAGACGCCCAGCAATCTGAGTTCATGACAAACGTTCGTCGTCACTTTATCGAGATATTCCCTGTCGCAGCAAATGTAACCATGCTATTGATTGGCGCAACGATTTATCAGTTACTGTATTCGCAACTTAACATCAACGCGTATGTTGCGATTACTTTAGTGATGCCTTGGATCAGGGCTGTCTCTCAATTTATTACTGCTTGGGCTCACTCTTCCGCGATTACTATCAGCCAAGCGATTGGCTCTAAAAAGATGGATGACCTAGTCAAAAACGTCGATACCAGTATCGATATCGCAGTAGTCATTTCTTTTGTGTGTGCAATCTTGTTCGCAGGATTAAGTCTGGTCATTGGTGACATTTACCCGAACTTGGATGAGTCTACCTATCAAGCATTGGCCGTTATCGCCCCACTCTACATCTTCTTGCCGATTGTCCGTGGCTACAACACGGTTCATGGGAATGTATTAAGAGCACTAGGAAAAACGACCGCAGTCTTCAAAATCAACTTTACTGGTCAATGGGTAATTTCAATTCCATTGTGTGCATTGATCATCTTTGGATTAGACGGTTCTATCTTTTGGGCGTTTGCTATCCAACCATTCGAAGAGATAGTTAAAGCTTTCCCATTCCGTCACTTGGCTCGTAAGTCTCTTAAAGAGTTTGATGCCGACAAAGCCAAAGAGTTGATGTATGACTAAACTCCGTATCTAATTGCCACCAGAGCTTTACTCTAACTTTCTAAAACAACCTTGTCTTTTGACAAGGTTGTTTTGTTTTAGCTGTACTTTTCATTGGTAGGCTTCAGCACACCCTCGGTGATACCAAGGTCACATTAATACCAAGGTCATCTTAAAGCTCATATAAAACAAAAAGACCACTCAACAATCGGTTAAGTGGTCTTCGATAATATTCCTTAAGGACTGCGTCTAGTTAGCTTATTGGTTATGTTATGTACTATTTACCATTCAACTTAAGTGCTGAGAAAGTCACACTGTTGTAATCGCCATTCTTTTTATCGACAGCGAAATCGCCAGTACCGCCACAACCAGGCCCCCATACAGGGTGAGAATCGCTCACGCTACATTGGCCGTATGCGCCCGCTTTGTAATAGAAATCATCTTCAGCATAACCCGTTGGTGAGTCAAGCTCATCAATACCCTTGCTCAGGTCGATTTCATACTTAACCGTATCGTGACGCTCTGTTTCAAACGTTAGGTACATCATGGTGCCTTTCACTTCCACTTTGTAGCTAAACTCTTCACCAAGAGCAATGCCCGCTTCACCCGGTTCCGCTGGGTTTTCCCAAGTGTTACCCCACACTGGATAAGCGATATCGGCACGGTTAGGATCTTTTTTCTCTAGGTTACGTTCATAGTTCCAGAATACTGAACCCATTTCTTGATCAGGAAACTTCTTATAGAAGATCTTTAGTGGTTCATTGCCGTGACCGTAACCGGTTCCAGCTTTGATTAGCTCGTTGTGTTTTTTAGCATGAATCTGACCAACCACAACAGAATGCGCTGGGTATTTTTCTGGGAACTTAGCGTTAACTGAGACGTGATTCACTTTTAATGTCGCTTCTAATGTTCCGCCCACAGCACTATATTCACTAGCCGCTGGGTGACTCGACAGTGCCCACTGGTTTCCTTTATCAGCCGTATCGATAGAGAAATCTGCGCCTCTTGGCATTTGTCGTAATTCAGAACGCGCATTCTTCGAGTTTTTCGTCGTAATCGCTTGGTTCTGCACTTCAAATACAAGGTTGCCGTCTTTATCAAGATGGAAGAAATCACTATGTGAGTAGCTCATCATAGCGACCCCTTCTATTTCATCAACGCGACCATCTTCATTAATATCTGAAGGTATGGTTATTTTCCAATTATGCATATCGAATTTATCGGCAGGTACGGGGTAAGAAACACCGTTATTTGCGAACGACACAATAGGTACTGCTGATAGCAAAGCTACAGCAAGCATATTTTTTTTGAACATCCAAATTATCCTTAATAACAAACGAGTATTTGTAGACCCATCAATATTAAATTAGGCAGTACTACCCTAATCTGTAATAACAGGTTTATTTTTTATTGAATAAGCTAACTTGTAGAAATGGGCTTCGCTTTCACCATTTTTAAATTGGTTATAAACGCCAGCCTTATAATAACTCACCATATCTTTCCAATAGCTAATGTCGTGATTAACTACAGTGCTGTCGTTATGGTTGATGATTAATCTTTGGTTACCTACGTAAATATCAAATTTGTCCGAGCCTTTTTCAGCTATCGGGCCAAGCGGTAACTTTATATAAGCTTTCTTACATTCCGCTGAGCCTTTATTGCCGCTCTTGGAGCTGCAGTTAACCGCATTATTTTTTATGATTGCCCAATACCAATCGGTCTTACCGCTTCTATTTGCATCATAGAAGTAGAAGTAGAAGTAGAAGTAGAAGTAGAAGATTTTAACGAGAGAACAAAGGTTTGGGTATGGCAGATAAAAACGAACCTCGCTGAGGTATCGCTGCCTAAAAAGACAGGCAATACCCTAGCGAGGTCGCACGTCGATTACTTCTCTAGTTTAGCGAAGTAGTCGAAGATTACTGGTACGTCGTTGTTACCCATGCCAGCATCAACAGCAGCTTGTAGGCTTGTTGCAGTACCTTGAGCGATTAGAGACTCAGTACCTAACTCTTCACAAAGAGCAAGGAAGTAACCAAGGTCTTTGTTTGCGTTAGCAACAGAGAAACCTAGCTTCTCTTCGCCGTCTACCGCGTAGAACTTACAGAATTGCATGAACGGAGAGTTAGATGGACCTGCAGACATGATGTCAAACAGTTGTTGGCCATCAACACCAGCGCGTTGAGCAACAGCGAAAGCTTGAGACATAGTCGCAACAGTTGTCATACCCATGAAGTTGTTTACAAGCTTAGTCACGTGACCTGAACCTAGAGCGCCTAGGTGGAATACGTTTTCGCCTTGCTCTTCAAGAACAGGTTTAACTTTGTTGAAAGTTTCCATGTCGCCAGCAGCCATGATGTTCAGAAGACCATCTTTAGCGTGTGCAGGAGTACGACCTAGAGGTGCGTCGATCATGCCCGCGCCTTTTTCAGCAAGAGCTGCGCCGATTTTCTTAGTAGAAGCAGGGATAGAAGTACCGAAGTCTACTAGTACTGCGCCTTCTTTGATGCCCGCTAGAACGCCGTCTTCGCCGTAAACGATTTTTTCAACAACAGCTGAAGTTGTAAGACAAAACTGAACGATGTCACTTGCAGCAGCTAGTTCTTTAGCAGAAGTGAATGCAGTCGCATTGCCGCGATCTGTAACGCGAGCAACAGCTTCAGCGCTTAGATCCATTACGTTTACGTGGTAGCCGCGCTTTTGTAGGTTTTCAACCATGTTGCCGCCCATAAGACCTAGGCCAATGAAACCGATTACAGGTTTAGTCATGTTCAAACTCCAAATATAGTATTGTATGATTATATGGTCATTATAATAACGACGTCTTTTCCGTTACGCAATAGTTTTAGGGCATTGATTCGATGGTTCGATGCAAGTTGTGACGGGGATTCACTTTACGAGAAAATATGGGTCACGCTTTGTACTTACAGGAACTATTTGCCACTTTAAAAACCGTCTATTGATGAAATAACATTCGTTAAATGTCATACGATTAGTAAGAACAAGCTACGCCTTTACCTATGTATAGTTCACTACTCCCTTACTCAGCCAGTGATTAAACTGTTCACGCAGAAGTAAGTCATATCAGTATTTACGAAAAAGGGGTTGGCGCCCTATTCTTCTAACAAAGCGAGACATGCGGGTCTCGTATACGACTCCTGCACATTTCATTGAGCATAGTGGCTAAGTACATACCCAGTCTTTGTGTGTATCAGCTTCCAGGTTTAACCCTCGAGCGACTGACTTGGCATCGAGAAGCGATTGATCTCTTGGCCATTTAGTTTTCTTTCAACCTGATGGGGTTCCCGACGTTGCCAGCTAATACAACTTAACTGACTTATCCAATTTAACTGGCTAGCCAAACAAAAAAACTCCGAGCTTTCACTCGGAGTTTTTAATATCTAGCTTCTGTTACTTCAGCGGATTACAGTTCGATTGAAACCGTTTCACCGTCAACATTGAGTAGTAGCGTGTTGCCTTCAAGCTTATGAGACACTTCAACTTGCTCGCCTTCGTTCTTATTAGGAACGAGAAGCGTCAGGATGTTGTGCTCTTTCGATGGCTTGAATTCCACTTCAACGTGACGGTGGATTTCAAGATCTTTGAACTCGTATGGGTCAACTTCGCCGAAGCCTTCAACGTTCTTAACTGAAGTGATGTTATCAGCAGACTCGTTGATGAAGTTTACGTCTAGGTGTGCAACTTCGCCGCGGATAGTGAAAGACTTGTCTGCCACTTCGTTTGCGAAAGTTGTGTGCATTAGCCAAGTCATGTCTTTCTCTTCAGAAAGCGTTGCCTTGTCTTGCATTACGAATACTTTACCTTGAACGAACCAGACTTTACGCTTGTAAGATTCGATTTCAGGAACGAAGTACTTGTAAGATTCCGTTGCATCACCTTCAACCATCTTCACATCAGATTCTGTGTCGAAGTCAGAGATAGTGCCGCCCGCTTCGATACAGAAGCGATCTTGGTGGTTTTCGTAGCCTGTGTTCTTGTTCTCGCCGTACTGACCTTTACCGCCAAACAGTGGAAGGTTTTTAGAGAACGTTTGACGACGCCACTTAGTGTGCATGTCTACACCGAATCCACCGTAGTAACCTGTTACTGACGCTAGCGTTTCACCAAATGCATGAAGCGTAAATGCGTTTTGGTCACCGTGAGAGTGGCTGATTGAGCCAAACGGAGAACATTTGAATACCATGTGAATATGGTTATCACGCTCAGTCATCTTATTGTGGAATGCAGCCCAACCCGTGATTGGGAATACTTTCAACAGTGGATCGTTCGATGGTGCTTTCTCTTCAGGTGCATCCCAAAGGAAGTTAAAACGAAGATCGTCGTAACCGAAGTCCCACCAACCAAAGTTGTAGAATTTAGTGTGTGCTTCAGTATCACGGCCTTTCAGTTGGTTGTAGTACCAAACGTACTCAGGCTTCTGGTTAACACCTGCGTAGTGCTTGATGTTGTAAGCCAGTTTTAGACCTGGGAAATCGCCGATTGAAGACTGGTCACAGAAGCTCGCGCGCTTAGAGTGAACAGGCATACAATAAAGCGGGAAGTCACCGGTGTTTTCATAGAATGTTTTGTTAAACATGTCTACGCCACAGTATGCTTTCAATAGGTCGAATGCTTCGCCTAGGAATGCCGTTTGTGTGTTCCAGTAGTCTGGACCTTCAGCCCAACCGCCGTCTACACCACCCCATGGTGGGTAGTGTACTGCGTAGTATTCTAGAGCGTAAGCGATGTACTCGCCTGCTTTCGGGTGATCATGGTAAAGCGCGATACACGTTGGGATGATAGCAGAAGAGATAGAACGAACACCGTGGCTGTTTAGCGGGTTATTTAATAGATCAACCGTCACTTTCAGGTGGTGCATGATTTCGTCTAGACGCTCAATCAAAGCATCTTGAACTTGCTGACGTTCTTCATCTGTGAAGTAGCCGTGTAGCCAGTCGTAACCCCAAGCCATAGCAGCGATAACACGAAAAGCCGCTTCATCGTTATAGCCACGAGAAGTCACGCCTTCTGGATCGTACGTAGACAGTTTTAGAGTCCAAGCTTTTGCTTTCGCAATGAGCGCTTCATCTTCTTTCACAACACCAGCAATCGCTAGGTTACGTGTCGCGTTCAGTGCCATTTGGCAATCAACGTACATTTGACGCCAATAAGGACGCCATAGAGAAGCTTTACCTACCGTCTCAGCTGGGTACGCTTGAGGCTCTTCAAAAGGAGCAGTCTCAAGGAACTTAACTGTCGAGTTGTTGTAGAAGTCATCAAACATGCAGTGAGCTTCATCAGCTTTCACTTTCGCTTTGAATTCTTCTAACTGATCAGCTTGAACAAGAAGACGCGGACGTGCTTCGCTCAAGGTGTCTAGGAATGATAGGTCAAAGTCACGTGTTTGAACTTCGATAGGGAGTAGGTCTACAAGATTACCTGCTGAAGTATCGTTTTCCAGCTTCATCTTCCTGATTGCATCAAGAGATTTTTGGTCGCTCATTCTAACTCACTTATTTTTCAAGTTGATTGAAAGGAATTAGCAATAATATACGTCTTATTGTAGGACAATTGAATGTATTTCGATTCGATTGAACCACTTTGTACAGTTTTCGTGATTTAGGTCAGATATCTTTCACCTGACGGTTTTCCGGTTCCGCAGAATAAAAAATGCGACGCCCTTTCGAGTCGTCGCATTCTATTATAAACGTTTCTATGTATTAGCTTTCGGTTACTGCTTTCGCTTGCTTGCCGCCGTCATCGACCGCTTTCACAAGTAGAACACCGACACCACCAACTATCACACCACATAAGATGAAGACTAGGCGTCCCCACATTGGGTTAGTCAGAAGAGCCATCAACATGATACCAACACCCGCTACCGCAATCAGTTTACCAAGCATTTGACGTTGTTTGTTATCCAACACTTTTTGCTCTGCCGATTCAGCTACTAATGGTGTATCTAAGTTGCCAAAGAACTTATCAACATCCGCTTGACGTTCTTTTGATAGAGGCTTGTAGAACATCGTAGATAGTACGAAGAAGCCACCAGTTAGCGTGATGTGAGCAATCAGACCAATCGCAACTTTAACATCAGACCATTCACGTCCTGTTAGAGTATCAAGACCAAACGCCGCTGCTACCATCTCTGCGTCGATAACAAAACCAACCACATAAGATACGATACCACCAACAACTAGCGTGCCCCAACCAGCCCAGTCCGGAGTCTTCTTGATGAAGAAACCAAGGAATGCAGGAATCGTCATAGGGAAGCCGATTAACGCACCCACGTACATCATCGTATCAAACAGGCTCAAACCTTTTAATGAGTTGATGAACTGTGCGATTAGGATAATAGCGAAACCAAATACCGCTGAAGTAATTTTAGATACGGTTACTAACTCTTTCTCTGATGCTTGACCTTTACGAACGATTGTTTCGTAGAAGTTCTTAACAAAGATACCTGAGTTACGGTTTAGACCTGAGTCCATTGAAGACATTGTCGCTGCAAACATCGCGGCAACTAATAGACCAACCATACCTGCTGGCATGTACTCTTGTACAAAGTATAGGTAAGCAAAATCACCCGCTTTTTTACCTGCATTCGGGTAAGCCGCTGATAAATCGACACCTTGACCTGCAATGAACCAAGAAGGCATGAACCAAATAAACACACCACACAACATCAACACACAAGCAAGCAGTGCGGCTTTCTTTGCATTCTTTGAGTCTTTAGCAGCTAGGTAACGGTAAGAGTTAAGCATGTTGTTAGTAATAGAGAATTGCTTGACGAAGATGAAGAATGCCCAAATCGTAAAGATGCTTAGGTAGTTGATGTTGTTGCCCCAAAGGAACGAACCACCATCTTGCACTGGGAAGTTGTTAACAATCTCACCAACACCACCACCTTGAACAACCGCTACAACCGCGCAAGTTACCGTTACCGCCATGATGATAACCATCTGCATGAAGTCAGATGCGATTACCGCCCATGAACCACCTGTTACCGACATCGCCAACACCACTAGGCCAGTCACCCAGATAGTCATGTTCATGTCGAAACCGAAGATACCCGAAGCGATGATTGCCAATGCGTTTAACCACACACCCGCAGATACCACTGAGTTCGGCATTGAAGACCAAGTGAATACTTGTTCGTTGGTCGCACCAAAACGCATACGAATCGCTTCAATTACCGTAACAACGCGAAGTTGACGGAATTTCGGCGCGAAGTACGCGTAGTTCATGAAGTAACCAAATGCGTTGGCTACGAAGATGACCGCTACAGCGAAACCATCGTTATACGCTTTACCTGCTGCACCGGTGAATGTCCATGCACTAAACTGGGTCATAAAGGCGGTTGCACCAACCATCCACCACAACATGTTACCGCCCCCGCGGAAGTAGTCACTAGTAGTGCTTGTAAATGTTCTAAACATCCAACCTATCGCAATCAAGAATAGGAAATAAATGCCGACAATAATCGTGTTGAGTTCCATCGTGTATCCTTTGTCCGTTATAATTTGTTACGAGGACTATAGGAAATTCGACTCTTTATTTGTAGTACAATAATCCAAATAAGTGATGGTGATCTTATTTTAATTGATTAAGTTAATTATATATATGACATAGGATGGAATATGGCCAATCCATCAAGGCAATTACTGATATTTTAGATAAAAATTTGACCAATCAAAAAATAAAACAAAATAATAATTTAAATCAGAAACTTACACAAACAAGTAAGACTTTACGCACTAAATTAAAAATGCAACCAAATACATATAAATATAAAGCCCTCAAAAATAATCAAAGCCAAGCCAAAGGACAACCCAGCCCATTAATCACACAATAAACCAGTGTTTTTATCGAAATCGAGCGGGTAATATCATTAGAATTCAATTTAAATATCTAAATATTAAATCCACGAACCCTGTTTGTGTTATCCCAGATTTAGAATACTTAGAAGTAAAAAATCCCGGCTGTCGCATAACTATTTGTCTGATACGGACAGTCTAAAAATGTGTGTTTAGAACGATACTTGGGGATTGTTACCCAGACGTTAAAAATAAGGCGGGTTGTAACGAGGAAGAATAGCTTAACTGACGTAGCGAAAAGGCTGACCCAAAATAGTGCTACACATGGTGCAACACGCTTTCTAAAAACAAAAAAGGCATGCACTTGGCATACCTTTTTAAATCATTTATCTGAGCGTGTGCCTGTTCATCTCGATGTGAGATGGCTTAGGTGCGCTTTAAATCATTTCTATTACGCTGTAGCCAAACGGTGGTTGGCATCTTGCAAGTGAACGGCAGAAGCAATTCTAGCCTTGTCACAATCACCGGCCATGATAGCTTCATAGATTCTGCGGTGTTCATTAATACATGTGCTTCCCTCTTCAGAAGAATGCACGATGAAGTTAACAAACATCGTAGTCAGAATATTGCCGAACGGTAGATAGAAGTCGTTACCTGTCGCATTGAAGATCAAGCTATGGAAACGAGTATCAATGTCTGTCCAACGTTCTTGGTCAAACACTTCAACTTCATCTACTTCTACCATCTTTTGGAAGATCTCTGAAAGCTCGATACGTTGTTCAGCCGTCGCAAATTTTGCCGCCAATGCACACGCTTCAGGTTCAATCGCACGGCGAAGGCCTAAGAACTGTGAACAGAATTGGTCTACGTCGGTTAGGCCGTCCATCCATTCAATCAGTTGAGGATCAAGGAAGTTCCAGTATGCGCGGTCTACTACACGAGTACCGATTTTCGGGCGGGACTCTAACAGACCTTTAGAAGTCAGTAGTTTAACGGCTTCACGAAGTGCCGTACGGCTGATACCAAACTGTTCACACAGCGCCATTTCACCAGGAATAATAGAACCTTGTGGCAGTTCACCAGACAAGATTCCACGAGCGATTTCACGCGCTACTTGCACGTGCAGGCTGCGCTTCGAGCCCGAGATTGAATTAAAAGTGCTAACCATAAGTTCACTTATTTTATATGTTATGTTTATGTATTATTTAAGGATCACTATAACAGGATTTCAACCTAGCGCCAATTGAGTAAAATAGCAACGAGTCGCTCTCTATTAATTTACTCAATGAATCAAACACTTAGAAAGCATCTAATTTCTCTTAGCTAGAAACACTGTGTTACACCACTAACAAAACCCTCGCCGAGCATGTAGGTCCGTCATTCTCGTTTTCTCTGATCGCTTCCAAAAACATCACTCAATTGGGCTAAAATAATGGAACCGAAAAACGGTTAGTTTATTCACTACACAAGTTAACCTAGTTCAAATGAATAGGTTCAAGTCGTCTACGTACTGCAGATTCAGACATAAGCTCTGTAGCTCCCAACGCTAATTCAATTCCATCAGAACCGCACTTCGTTGACCACAGTCCCTATCCCTTCAATCGTGACACTCACTTGGTCCTTGTCGGACAAAGCATAGGTTCTTCCCGGCGTTCCCATGAAAATAAGATCGCCCGGTTTGAGGGTAAAATAGTGGCTCAAGTAGCTGATGACTTTTGTAGGTTTGTGAATCATAAACGAAGTATTCTCTTGTTGAACAACCTTGCCATTTACACGCGTGGTTAATTGCACGTTGTTATAATCGATACCACGAACAATCGTATTACCAATGGGGCCAAAGCCATCTGAAGCTTTCGCTCGTAACCATTGTAAATCCGTGCCTTGCCAGCTCCTCTCTGTAATATAGTTACCCACCGTGACACCAAAGATCGCTTGCTCGGCTTCTTCTTCACTAGCTTGACTGAGCTCTTTCCCAATCACAACCACCAGCTCGCCCTAAAAATGAACATTTCTTGCTTTTGGTGGCACTTGAATCACTTCACCTGTAAGAATCAAAGAAGAAGGAAGTTTAAGAAACATCGGCGGTGGTGCATCGGCAGATGATGCTAGGTGACTGGCGAAGTTCATCCCGACGGCGAAGACTTTCTCTGGTTTTGTCGGCAGTAACACCTCAACCGACTCTAACGAGATCGATTTTTTTGCTACCGAATATTCTCCAAAGATATCGCCGATGACCGGTAACACAGCGTCATTGTCTAGCTTTCCGTAACTGACTTTGTCTTGGTATTGATAACGGACGAAATGCTCACTGCTCACCTCAACATTGTTATTTTCTGCCGCCAATGCGACGCCAGACATCGTAACTATTGCCAATAACCACTTCATCCTTGAATCCCTTCAATTTTAAATCCTAAATTATACTTTAGCCCACTCTGTCGGATTCGAAGGAAAAGGGAAGCTCTGTAGCCCTCTCTCTTCCCCTTATAAAAGCAGCACACATAAAAAAACCGAGCAACTCGCAGTGAGTTACTCGATTTGACTTATTCCCGATGTTTCAGTCGTTGTTGGTATCAACGAACGATTTTTCAATCACGACTGAATTCAATGTGATGCTTCGTTCCCGCAAAGCACCACATCAATACATGCCATCGTTAAACGGCATATATGTTAATCATTTACAGTTGAGCGAATGATCCTTCCCACGAGTATGTCTCACCCGCGAACTCAACAGTGTGAGTTGCTTGCTGCGTGTCTTCAGCTTGGTTTGAAATACCGTAGTGGTAAGTGTTGCCAGATGTCGTTTGAATGCGCACAACAGTCCCGACACTGTTATGGCCAACAACAGACACTGATTTAACCAGACCACGAGCGCCTACAGAGGCTTCGATAGACTCGTTAAAGTAACCGTGTGTTTCCAATACAGAAGCAAACACATGGTTTTGACCAGACTGACGTAAGATGAACGCAGGCTCACTCTTAAGGTTGAAGTCTGGATCGTTAGCACCAGTGCGAGCAAAGATAACTTCGCTGCCCGCATTAGCGCTGGTTACTAGGCTGTAGTAGCTGCTGTCATGTAGCCAGCTTACTAGAGAACCTTCTTCGTTCACTTTGCCTGAAGCAACGTTCCACAGATGTTGGTAACCGTTGTCTTCACCTAACGGCTTAAGCGTTGTTTCCATGTTGTAATCGAAGTCAGTACGAATGATTTGACCAGAGTGGTGAACGGGTAGGTCGTACTGGTGCTCAGCGTCAGCTTCGATGCGGTAAACATCAATTACTAAAGGCTTTTCGAACTCAGGAAGATCAGCAAGAATCACACTGCGCTGCATGTCTACGCCAGTGTAGTACTCAGAAATCGTGCCGCTCATACCTTGTAGAGACTGGTCGTCTGCTACGAAGAAGTGCTTCTGACCAAACTTAGACTCAGCCAATGCTGTGTTGAAGTTATTCTGCGTTTTCTGATCAACCGTTACTGTGTTGTGAGCAACCGTCTGCTTACAGTAAGACTTGTTCTCTGGGATGTAACGACCGCCAAACTTAGGCTCAACGTTTACCCAACGACCAAAGCCGTAATCGTGCAGTATTTCGTGGCCACGGTTGAATACGCTTATGTGCAGGCCGTCGTAGTGACCGTGGTCTAGTGCAGAGTGGTACTGGTGGTCGCTGCCGTGCTGACCAAACCAGATCAACGCCATTGTGTCGTCGTCTTGCTCGTCACGGTGACGCAGGATGCTTACGCCGCCTTTTTCGCCTTCAGGGCCGTCTGTTACAAACAGGCTACCCCAGTTGAATGGTTTGATGTCGTCTGCTGCACCAACCGCATCAGACAGTGTTTTACCAGAAGCATGAACCCAAACATTTTTTTGGTGATCAGCCATACCAAGCAGAGTTTCAGTCTGCTCGTAACGGTGGAAACACACAGACGTCGCCATGATCACGCCTTCATCGTTGATAGAGATCGTCTTCGATGAATCGTTCAGAGCAGGTAATGTGCCGTCTGGGAATGCAGTTTTGAATACAGAGTAAGACGTTGTCTTGATCACTGAATCGTTAAATTCGTAAATACCAATTTCTGGCTGACGACGTTCAATCGCTTCTGCGAACAGGTAGATTGGACGTAGAGAGAAACGGTGGTAGTAAGGACCTTCCATGTAGTAGCCGTCTGGCGAGAACAGTTGGTCAAGTTGCGCTAGGAAACCGCCGCTTACTTTGTCCAGTTTCAGGCCGTAAAGTGCTTTATCTACAGATTCTTGATCGTTGATCGCGTAGCCACAGATACCTACCGCAGCCACTGCCCATAGGCCGTGGTTGTGTACGATATCGAAGTCGTGTGCGTAAGTAACAACGAACATTTCGATCATTTGCTTAAGAAGATCGTCTTCGATAAGGCGCTTCTGCTCTTCAGAGATAGTGTGGTAAATGCAGCTGTACGCACAAGAAGCGTAAAGCATCCACATGTTCTCGTTCAACGTTTGGTGGAACAGCTTACCCGGAGGGTTAGTGTCACGGCTTACGTTGCTTTCCAATGTTGGGTATACCGTCGCGTACGCTGTTAACATATCAACGATGTAATCACGGTACTTTGTTTCCTCAGTAATAAGGAATAAACGACCTGCTAGATCCATATGGATGTAGTTTTGCTTATGACGGTTGTGCTCGTAACCGCCGCCTTCACCGTGACCTGGTACTTCAATGCCAACTTCAGCCATGTAAGCGTCAGTTTGTTTAATGTCGCGAGTCAGTGCGTTACCTAAAAGGCTATCCTTGCCAAGTTCTTTACGAAGCTCTGCTGCTTCATCAAAGTTAAGTAAAAGTGGTTGATAGCTCATTATTATTTCCCTTGCTCTGCTAATTCTGGGTTTAAAGTTGTTTCTACTGAGTAGAAGCCTGTCCAGCTGTATACTTTGCCGTTCAGCTCTACTTTGTGTTCAGTGCTGTCAGTCGCGCCGAGTTGGTTGCTGATCATCACTGTCACGTTTGATTTCTCTGTGGTGATCTCAACTACCGAACCGATATTCGTGTGAGCCACTACCTTGATGTCTTTCACAACACCACGTGCATTAACTGATTGCTCGAACTCTTCGTTGAAGTAACCGTGCGTTTCAACAACAGAAGCAAACAGTGTTGTTTCTCCTTTGTTACGTAGAATGAACGCAGGCTCTGAACGTAGGTTGAAGCTTGGATCGTTAGCGCCTGTTCGAGTAAAAATCACTTCAGCATTGTCGTTAGACGTTGCACCTAGCCACGTGTAGTAAGTGTTGTTTTGTAGCCAGCTTACAAGTGCTGTGCCCTTCACTTCACCGCTTGCCACGTTCCATAAGTGTTGGTAACCGAAATCGTCACCTAGAGTGTTCAGCTCTTTGTTTGCTTGGTATTCGAAGTTAGTACGAACAATCTGACCTTGATATTGGTGTGAGTAGTCGTATTGATGTTCGCCTTCGCCGCCTTTCTCAGAATCTAAACGGTAAAGGTCTAATAGTAGCGGAGATTCTAGCTCTTCAAGGTTTAGCATGAACACGCTGCGTTGCATGTCAAAGCCTTGGTAGTGATCGTTAGCAAATGCACTCATACCGTTGATTTGCTCGTCTTCTACTTTAAAGAAGTGAGGTAAACCGTGTACTGAGTCTGCACGTTCAACATCAAAGTTGTTCTGACATTTTTCATCAATCGTTACTGCGTTGTGAGCAATCGTTTGACGAGCGTAAGATTTGTTTTCGTCTAGGTAACGGCCGCCGAATTTAGGCTCAACGTTCACCCAACGACAGAAGCCGTATTCACGCAGCACTTCTTGACCGCGGTTGAAGAAAGAAATGCCCAGCGTATCGAAGTTGCCGTGACCCATGCCGTGTTGACCGTAGTTCATCACTAGCTGAGAAACGTCGCCTTTCTTATCCTGCATACGGATAAAACCTTGTGCGCCGTTGTGACCTTGAGGGCCTTCGTTCAACTCAACACTTGGCCAGAAAGGCATGCCGATTTCTTTCTCAGCAGAAGCGGCTTCGTAGGCTTTAGATAACTCAAGACCACATGGATGCATCCATACTGCGTCTTGAATCTTCGCCATACCGAGAATGTTTTGGTCTACGCCGTTTTCAGAAGAGTAATGCTTGCTGTAAACACTGACGGCAACTTGAACACCCATGTCTGTGATACCCATAGTACGAGAAGCATCATTCAGAGCCGGGAACTCACCGTTCGGGTAAGCCGTCGCAAGCATCGCTTGTACTGTGTTGCCAATCACGCCGCCTTTGTAGTTGTAGATATCAACTTCAGGCATGTGGCGGTGAATCACTTCAGCGAACACACACGTTGGGCGAATCGCATAACGGTGGTAGTAAGGGCCTTCCATGTAGTAACCAGAAGGTGCAAACAGTTGAGAAACTTGCGCTAAGAAACCGCCAGTGTCGTTACGGTCGATGCCGTACACTGACATTTCAAGGTACTCACGCTTGCCTAAAGCAAGACCACAGATACCCACAGCGGCTACTGCCCAAATACCGTGGTTGTGAATGCGGTCGAAGTCGTGTGCGTATTTAACGGTAAACATTTCTAGCATTGGTTCGAAAATGCGAGACTCAATGTTGTCACGTTGTTCTTGTGTCAGTGTTGAAGCAACACAAGAGTAAGCTAAGCTTGAGAACATTAACCAGCAGTGTTCGTTCAGAATTTGGTGGAACAAACGGCCGGTAGGGTTGGTGTTTTTCTGTACGTGGTAATCAAACGTTAGGTATTTGTCTGCGTACTCTTCTAGTAATTCTGTAACAAAGTCAGCGTACTTTTTCTCTTTAGTGATCAAGAACATGCGACCAGCTAGATTCATGTACGTGTAATTTTGCTTATGGCGGTTATGTTCGTAACCCCCTGCTTCACCGTGACCTGGAACATCAATAGGTAAACGCATGAATGCTTCTAGGTCTTTCGCGTTCGCTGCAATGGTTTTGCCCATTAAACTAGAACGGCCCACTTCAAGATGAAGCTGTTCGATTTCAGCTTCAGTCAACAATACTGGTTTAGTCGTCATATTCTTTGTCACCCTCAATAAAGAGTTTATCTGCTTAAACTTTGATTAAATTCTCAAACTCCATATAAAGTAATACAATAAGAGCTTTAATTATACCTATTCGTTACCAAATGATGATTAGAGTCACATAATCAACCGTAAGTCATTGATGTAAATGACTAATGATAAATATCGGTCATTTATTAAGTTATTGATTTATTTACGCTATATAAAGTATCGCTTGATCAATATCACACAAATTTAGATATATTGTATTACAATTGAGCTCATTCCCTTATGATGGATGCAAGTTAAGTAACACTTAAAAGATTTAAACAGATTAGGAGATACACAATGAACTCTTTCTTTATCCTAGATGAAAACCCATGGGAAGAACTTGGTGGCGGCATTAAGCGTAAAATCGTCGCTTACACTGACGATCTTATGGCTGTACACCTATGTTTTGATAAGGGCGCGATTGGTCACCCTCATACTCACGAAATTCACGACCAAATCGGTTATGTTGTCCGTGGTAGCTTCGAAGCTGAAATCGACGGCGAGAAGAAAGTGCTTAAAGAAGGCGATGCTTACTTCGCTCGTAAACACATGATGCACGGTGCGGTTGCACTAGAACAAGACAGCATCCTTCTTGATATCTTCAACCCTGCGCGTGAAGATTTCCTAAAATAATAACTAGCGCAACCTCAGTTGCTAAGGTAAGCATATGAAATCATTAAACATCGCGGTCATTGGCGAGTGCATGGTTGAGCTACAAAAGAAACAAGACGGGCTTAAACAAAGTTTTGGTGGCGATACGCTGAATACTGCACTTTACTTGTCACGCTTAACAAAAGAGCAAGATATCCAAACAAGCTATGTAACCGCACTAGGCACTGACCCATTCAGCGTCAACATGTTGAAAAATTGGCAAGCTGAAGGTATCGATACAAGCTTAGTGGCTCAGCTCGATCACAAACAACCAGGGCTTTATTACATCGAGACCGATGAAACTGGTGAACGCAGCTTCCATTACTGGCGTAGTGATGCTGCAGCGAAGTTCATGTTTGATCAGGAAGACACGCCTGCTCTTCTTGATAAGCTGTTCTCTTTTGACGCGGTTTACTTAAGTGGTATTACGCTGGCAATCTTGACAGAAAATGGTCGCACGCAGCTATTCAACTTCTTAGACAAATTCAAAGCTCAAGGCGGCCAAGTATTCTTCGACAATAACTACCGTCCTAAACTTTGGGAAAGCCAACAAGAAGCGATTTCTTGGTACTTGAAAATGCTTAAGTACACAGATACGGCTCTGCTGACGTTTGATGATGAGCAAGAGCTATACGGCGACGAAAGCATTGAACAATGTATTACACGTACGTCTGAGTCTGGTGTGAAAGAGATCGTCATTAAACGTGGCGCGAAAGACTGCTTAGTGGTTGAAAGCCAAAGCGCTCAGTACGTTGCACCCAACCCTGTAGACAAAATCGTTGATACTACCGCAGCTGGCGACTCGTTCAGTGCAGGCTTCTTGGCCAAGCGCTTGAGCGGCGGTAGTGCTCGTGATGCTGCATTTGCAGGTCATATTGTTGCAGGAACCGTGATTCAGCATCCAGGTGCTATCATTCCTCTAGAAGCGACGCCCGATCTGTCTCTATAATTACGCACTTTAACTATTAATCAAGGGTTTGCTTAGTTGAAAGCAGGCCCACATTTGACGTGAGAAATAATTCATGACGACATTAAATGAACAACTAGCAAACCTAAAAGTAATCCCTGTAATCGCTATCAACCGTGCTGAAGACGCTATCCCTCTAGGTAAAGCGTTGGTTGAAAACGGTATGCCATGTGCAGAAATCACACTGCGTACAGAATGTGCAATCGAAGCGATTCGCATCATGCGTAAAGAATTCCCAGACATGCTAATCGGTTCAGGCACTGTACTGACTAACGAGCAAGTTGACGCATCTATCGAAGCTGGCGTTGATTTCATCGTAAGCCCAGGTTTTAACCCACGTACTGTTCAATACTGTATCGACAAAGGTGTTGCAATCGTACCGGGTGTTAACAACCCAAGCCTAGTTGAGCAAGCAATGGAAATGGGCCTTCGCACGTTGAAGTTCTTCCCTGCTGAGCCTTCAGGCGGTACTGGTATGCTTAAAGCACTAACAGCAGTTTACCCTGTTAAATTCATGCCTACTGGTGGCGTAAGCTTGAAGAATGTTGATGAATACCTATCGATCCCTTCTGTTCTTGCGTGTGGCGGTACTTGGATGGTTCCAACTAACCTTATCGACGAAGGTAAGTGGGACGAACTAGGCAAGCTTGTTCGTGACGCAGTTGATCACGTTAACGCTTAATCTATTTTAGATTTGGTGATAAAGCCTCACTTCGGTGGGGCTTTTTGTTTTCTCGGGCTCTGCGAATTCAGTATTTGCCGTTATCGGTATCCGGAAGTTTGGAGAACTTAGCAACTTAGCAACTTAGCAACTTAGCAACTTAGCAACTTAGGGTATCCCTGCTCCACCAGACGTATACGCCCAATAAAGACCTCTCCAATACCTTCCTATTAATCAAACTACCCACCAGCTTCACACTCGATGATATTACGTAGCATGCTATCTTAACGCTTCACAGAGCGCTTGCTTTGCTTGGAAAGCTATACTCAAAAATTTCATCTCAATGGAATCCAGCATCATCGAGAGACACAACGCCTAAACCTGAAGCTATTGTTATAGATAGCGCGGTTTCTCACTCTTATTTCCGCCCATTCGACAAGCTAAGAGTCCAAACGCTAAAGCCGTGGTCAAATCAAAAAGAAATGGGAAACGCGAAACAGAAATAAAGGCTTAAAAACAATAAGCTACACTTAAAAGCCGGAAACATGACTTAGCGATTGAGTATTGAAATTTAACGTGAATTCCATCGTAAAATCACGTCCAGTTGTAGCGTATTTGTTACGGTTATAATTAAAATCTTATAAATAAGGCAAACTGAAAGCTTGCTGCCTATATTGTAATACATATAAACATTTGCACTCCAATTTATTTTGAATCTAAAACAAATTGGGTGAACAATTTAGTTATTTAAAACAGCAACTTAAACAATAGCAACGCAAGCAAGTAAAAATCAATGCGACCTAGATCATACTAAAGGCATATTGTAGTACAAATAAACCTTTGGACGCGTTAATCTAAGCCCAGTTAATTATGATATTTAAAAGGCTGAAAAGATGACTATTGATACTTTTGTTGTTCTCGCCTACTTCTTCTTTTTGATCGCTATTGGTTGGATGTTCCGTAAGTTCACCACCTCTACTAGTGATTACTTCAGAGGTGGCGGCAAAATGTTGTGGTGGATGGTTGGTGCAACTGCCTTCATGACACAATTTTCAGCATGGACGTTTACAGGTGCCGCAGGACGCGCATTCACCGACGGTTTCGTCGTTGTAATCCTATTCTTGGCCAATGCATTTGGTTATTTCTTAAACTACGTTTACTTCGCGCCTAAGTTTAGGCAGCTTCGTGTTGTTACAGCAATCGAAGCTATTCGTCAGCGTTTTGGTAGAAGTTCAGAACAGTTCTACACTTGGGCTGGTATGCCAGATAGCTTGATCTCTGCGGGTGTTGCCTTAAACGGTATCGCAATTTTTGTATCTGCCGTATTCAACATTCCGATGGAGGTGACGATTGTCTTCACTGGTGTTGTACTAGTGATCATGTCGGTAACTGGTGGTTCATGGGCGGTTGTTGCGTCCGACTTTATGCAGATGTTAGTTATAATGGCAGTAACCATTACCTGTGCTGTGGCAGCATACTTCCACGGTGGTGGTGTCTCGAACATTGTTACAAACTTTACTGGTGACTTTTGGGTTGGTAACAATCTCAACTACATGAGTATCTTCATTCTATGGATTGTTTTCATTCTTATTAAACAGTTCGGTGTAATGAACAATGGTATTAATGCTTACCGTTACCTGTGTGCTAAAGACAGCGAAAACGCACGTAAAGCTGCAGGCTTAGCAACAGTTCTAGCAATTGTTGGCCCGCTAATTTGGTTCCTTCCTTCTTGGTACGTTTCTGCATTTATGCCAGATTTTGTAAGTGACTACAGTGTTGGCGCAGATGCTGCTTACCTTGCGTTTGTGGAAAATGTGATGCCAGCTGGTATGGTTGGGCTATTGATGTCTGCAATGTTCGCTGCGACGATGTCTTCAATGGACTCTGGCCTTAACCGTAATGCAGGTATTTTTGTTGTTAACTTCTATAACCCGTTTGTTCGCCCAAATGCTTCGCAGAAAGAGTTGGTTATAGTAAGTAAGGCAATGACAATTTTTATGGGCTTGGTCATTATAGGCCTTGGCTTATACATCAACTCACTGCGTCACCTAAGTCTGTTTGATATTGTACTTAATATCGGCGCATTAATTGGTTTCCCAATGCTAATTCCAATCTTGCTGGGTATGTGGATTCGCAAGACTCCAGACTGGTCTGGCTGGGCAACATTAGTTGTTGGTGGTGTTGTTTCTTATATCTTTGGTATTTCATTACAAGCAGAAGATATTGAAAACTGGTTTAACCTAGATCAAGCATTAACAGCACGTGAGTGGGGTGACTTAAAAGTAGGTCTCAGTCTTGCTGCCCATGTTATCTTTACAGGTGGTTTCTTCTTGCTAACAATGCTGCTCTATAAAGGCCGTACGCCAGAGCGCGAAGCGGAAGTTGAAAAGCTGTTTGAAAACTGGAATACACCTGTTATCTCAGAAGGTGCAGAGCAGCAACAGTTAGATATGAAACAACGCAGTATGCTTGGTAAATTGATTTCAGTTGCAGGCCTTGGTGTTCTATTGATGGCATTGATTCCAAACGACATGTTTGGTCGCTCAATGTTCGTGCTGTGTGGCACAATCGTCTTGACAGTAGGTATACTATTAATCAACGCATCAAGAGCTACAGCTAAGATGACCAACGAGTCAGTTGCTAAATAGCCCAATCGCTAAAGAAAGCATCTAACACGTTAAACCAATATGAAGCCCATGTTATTCGATAACATGGGCTTTTTGTTTACCACTCAAAATTTCTGATACTTTTAAATCTGAATAGCACTTTAATGTGTCTTCTCCCCTTCCCTAAACCTTTCAATTACACCCGTTACACCCTTCTTTCAGACAGAGTTTTCTTACCTCTATTTTTTGTAATCGCACTTTCTTTTAAACTTTCCAATGGTTTGATCTCTTTCTGCTTTTCTTTCTGTTACTTTTAACAACTAGACAAACACAACAGATAATTACAATGAAAAAAACATCACTATTACTTGCTTCCATTACTCTGGTACTTTCCGGCGCAGCGCAAGCTGACCAGTTAGAAGACATTCAAAAATCAGGCACACTTCGCGTCGGCACCACAGGCGACTACAAACCTTTTTCTTACTTCGACGGCAAAACCTACTCTGGTTATGACATTGACGTGGCTAAGCATGTTGCAGAGCAGCTAGGCGTCGAATTACAGATTGTTCGTACCACATGGAAAGATCTACTGACCGACCTCGACAACGATAAATACGACATCGCGATGGGTGGTATTACGCGTAAAATGCAACGCCAATTAAACGCAGAGCAAACTCAGGGATACATGACCTTTGGTAAGTGTTTCTTAGTCGCGAAAGGCAAAGCAGAACAGTACGACAGCATTGAAAAAGTAAATCTATCTTCGGTTCGTGTAGGCGTGAATATTGGCGGCACTAACGAGATGTTTGCAGACGCCAACCTGCAGAGCGCAAGCTTCACACGTTACGAGAACAACTTAGATGTGCCGCAAGCCGTTGCGGAAGGCAAAGTTGATGTGATGGTGACAGAAACCCCTGAAGGTCTGTTCTATCAAGTAACGGACGAACGCCTTGAAGCAGCCCGTTGTGAAACTCCGTTCACCAATAGCCAATTCGGTTACCTAATTCCTAAAGGCGAACAACGTTTGTTGAACACAGTGAATTTCATTATGGATGAGATGAAATTGAAAGGCGTTGAAGAAGAGTTCCTGATCCACAACTCGCTAAAATAATCTTGTTGTGGTTTATACAGAGCAAAAAAATAGGCCAGCATTGCTGGCCTATTTCGCTTGGTTTTGTAGTTCGCCTTTAGTTTAATCGTTAGATTCTAATACCTAGGGCGCGTTAACCGTGAGTGATGACATTTTGTTGCACTAACGCATCCAAAATATCCGAAGGCATGGTGCCACTTAAGGTTAGCTGAGGAGCAAGGTCTTCAACCACAATCACTTGCTCTGTGGTGCCCAAACCATCAGGGTTGATGGTTAGCTCTACATCATTTCCATCCACTTTTGCATCGATATGTTGTAACAGCGTCGTCATGTTCACAGTGGCATCTTTCAGTTCCGGCAACACCTCTCGTAGGTCAATCTGATCGCCTTCAGATAGATTGAAATCGGTAATCGTGTCTGCGACACCATCTTCAATATTGAGCCACACAAACGAATCCATTCCATTGCCACCAGTTAGGATATCTGAACCGCCGCCGCCAATCAGTGTGTCGTTACCGTCACCGCCAACCAACGTATCGTCACCCGCGCCACCTTCCAGTCGGTCATTTCCAGAACCCGCAGTTAGGTCAGTCGCATTCGCGCCAGCCAATAGCTGAATATCGTCGGTTTCCGAAGCCAGGTTAATGTCGGCCGCGTCAGACACAATGTTCAGGTTAAGGTCGATTGAAGCCGAGGTCGCCGTGTCGTTGTTGTCAGTCTCTTCAGAAACCGCCTCAACTTTAAGCGTGTAACTACTCGGAGTTTGAGAAAGCCCTACTGCCTGCAAGCTATCGATCGCATCTGCCGTTGCTACCCAAACACCGCCACCGAGATCGGTCACAGAACCGACATCACTGGTGATTTGAGCGCCAGCAGGCACATCACTGATATGCAGCGTTAGCTCCTCTGTAATGTCCGTTAAGGCAGCGATAATTCCAACCAAAGGAATGCCACTCGCACTGACTGACTGGCTCGCAGTAATGTTTCTCACGTAATTAGACGCAGTATCAATCGACAAGGTTGGCGCATTCGCCACTGGCGTTACCGCGATGTTGTAAACAACAGGCGTCGTCTCTATCGCGATACCAGAAGGGTTTCCGCTGTCTTTGGCGATAACTTCTAAGCCAATACTATTGGTTGGAGACAGACTCGCATCAAGGAACACACCGCTTGGACTGGTTGGTGTATCAATCAATGCATTTAGGTCACTCAAAGTACCGACTAAGATAACCGAACCAGTGTTGTTGCCGTTGACCATCACTGTCGTCACTGCCGGAAGTGAAACGTTCAATGTACCGTAATCCACTGTCAGCGTGACGGTCATGAGATCATCGGAAAATGTATCAACATAATCAGGGTCACTGACATTGATACCACTCAATAGTTGACCAACGTCCTCATCAACAACCGTAGTGACACTGTCACCATTAACGACAGGTGTATCGTTCACTCCATCGACAATCGCGGTGATCTCCGCAGTATCGGTTAGGAAATCATTGGCACCGTTGGTAGTACCATCATCTTCGACGGTGTAGGTGAACTTAACGTTACCGCTGTATTCATCAGCAGCCGTAAATATCCAGTACGGGCCAGTAATCATAGCGTCATCAGCACCACCTACGTTCTCAAAGCGCTGTAACTGGCCTTGGCCTTCGTCGAGCACCAGATTGGTCACGGTAATCGTGTCGTTTTCCGGATCGCTCGTCGCAGCAATTAAATCGCCCTCTTTGATGATCAACTGACCTTCTTCAAGGATGTTTCCTAAGTCAATGTCCGTTGCCACCGGCTGATCATTCACTTCCGTTACCACAACGCTGATTTCGCCAGTGTCTGTTAAGAAATCATTAACGCCGTTGGTTGTACCATCGTCCTCAACGGTATAAGTGAACTTAACATCACCGCTGTACTCGTTGGCTGCGGTAAATACCCAGTATGGGCCAGTGATCGTCGCATCATCAGCACCGCCCACGTTCTCAAAGCGTTGTAATTGGCCCTGACCTTGATCGAGCACCAAACTGTGCACAGTAATCGTGTCGTTTTCCGGATCAGTGGTTGCTGAAATCAGGTCTTCCTCTTTGATGATCAACTGACCTTCTTCAAGCATGGTGCCCAAATCAATATCCGATGCCACTGGCTGGTCATTGACTTCAGTAACTACGAGGCTAATTTCAGCATTATCAGTTAAGAAATCATCCACACCGTTGGTGGTACCGTCATCAATGATGTCGTAATTGAACTTCACATCGCCATTGAAATCACTGGCTGCAATGAATATCCAGAATGGTCCAGTTATCCCAGCGTCATCAGCACCACCAGCATTTTCATAGCGTGTAAGCTGACCTTGCCCTTGAGTACGAGTCACACCGGTTACTGTGAGATTGTGGTTTTCTAGATCAGAACTGGCTGCAATCAAGTCACTTTCAACAATCACGATTTGACCGTCTTCCGCAATCGAGCCTAAATCCACATCAGTCGCCACCGGAGCGTCATTCACTTCCGTCACCTTAATAGTGAAGGTAGCTTGATTGGTTTGAGCGGTATTTGGATCACCCGCGTCAATCAAGCCGTTATTACCACCATCATCGAGCGTTGCATTGATTGTGACTAAACCACTCTGGTTGAGGTGGTTCTGGTCTGGGTCTGGTTTGAAAGTCACCGCTCCATTGGTCAACGCGGTATTGATGTCGGCCTCTTTACCTGTAACCACCAATGAGCCGTCAGGTTGCAATACAAACGTCACGTCAGGAGAGCTGGTAAACTCAAACACACCCTGTGCACCCGGCAGTGTTTGGTCGACTTTAAGCGTCAGTTCATACGGAGCATCTGGATTATCAAAGTTTGCGTCGACGTCGTAGATACTAAAGTTGTCGATGGCAACACTGATGTCTTCCGATGTTTCAATGTTGGTCACATTCACAAAGATCGGTTGATCGTTAATAGGATCAATCACCAGATCGACATCGAAGCTGGTTGGTGTGCCTAAATACTCTGTGTTATCAGCATCTGTATCCACAGAACGAACGGTAATCTGCAGTGGACCATCAATACCTAGAGCATTACCCGCATCACTATTATGTTCGCCAGAGTTAAATACGATCTTATCGAGCGACTGTGCAGGAACATCAAGTGTCCAAAGCTGCGTCGCCGGATCGTAGCTAGCCAATGTCGTGCCATCTGGATAGAAAATAGAAGCATCTTGAGGAACACCCGCCACTTCAACTCGAAGCGTTTCGGGCGCATTCTCGGTATACGTCCCGCTTCCTGTTGCAGACAATTCTTTGTCCAAAATAGTCGCATTGATTTCGATATCAATGTTTTGGCCTTCATTGCCTGTCACAGAGTCGGTAGGGTTAGTATCGACATCATCACCAACAGGTACCACATGCAGTTTGAAGCTTGGCAAGTTTGCCGCCGCAGTAGGCACACCCAACAAAGATTCTTGAGTGAAGACTTCAACGCCAAACTCGGCCGTACCACTGAAGTTTTTCGGTGGTAAAATCGACAGCTCACTCAGGTCGAATGACAGTCCTGATGCTTGGGGCAGTTGAACACTCCATTCACCACCACCGTTGTTCTTCACTGTGTAAGTTGAGGCAGCATCTGCACTCATTAAGAAGCCATCTGGTACACCCGTAAACTTAATCGAAACGAACTGCTCTGAGCCATCAAGGTCAGTCAATGCGATCGATACTGGCCCCGTACCGGACAAGGAAATAAGCTGATCTTCGTTACCAGTAATCTCGATGACATCCGGATCACTACCCGGCCCTGTGGCAGACACGTCATCCACCACAGGAACGACTTCAAAGCTGACACTTGTAGAGAAGGTATCGGAGTCTGTTGCCGTACCCACAGGAGAAGCAGGATCATTATAGGTTGCTGTATCGGTAACGGTGCCGCTGACATTAACCTGCACTTGGTTAATATCATTGCCCGTTGGGTAATTTTCGATTGCCCTAAAGAGCACATTATCGAGTGCACCTGCCGCAATTTCAGCCTGATTAAACGTCACTGACGTACCTAATGAAGTACCCATATTGTCATAAAATGCGCCTATAGAAGGATCGTCCAACGTCAAGGTAATCGAAGTAAACTCTTCTTGACCGCCTTCGACGCCTGATACTTGATCCGAAATAGTCGAATTGAAGTCGAGTTGAATATAAGTGTCTTCGTAACCCACCGGATCTTGTCCGGCTTGGCCATCGTTATCGACAGGATTAAAGGCGTCATCAAGAGAACCCACGACATTCACCTCAATCGTTGGATCCGTCTCCGCATCCGGTGCGACTTTGATGACGACTTCGGTCACTAAGGTCTTCTCATCGCCAGATTGTAAATCTTTGGTCACAATGGTCATTGGCAACCTAAAGTCACCAGAGTAGTTTGGTGGCAGGTTCAACAACAAACCTGAAGAATCGACGGTTGTACCCTGTTCAACCGTTGTCTCGTAAACATATTTCCCGTTCACAAAGTCAACATCACTTCTTCCCGAAAGGCTAATCGGGAATGATGTAGTAGCATCAATGACCAGGATACCATCAATGATCACCGTCACTTGGTCAGGAGAATCATCACGGCCCGTAAAGCTCAAAATGCCATTGAGTGCCGCGCCGAGATCAAGTTGAGTATCTTCAACCGCATCGATAACGCTGTCTTCCACAATGGAGATCCCAGCTGCAACTTTATCCGTAGCAACAAGTACTTCAGGATAAGAAAGCGTTACCTCACCGGTGCGTTGCTCTTGGACGGACGTTTCATTGTTGGCATCTCCAGGATCTGACACTAAGGTATGAATCGTCATCTTGATATTATTAAAGTCCCCTGCCACGTCATCTGTATCATTGGCAGGGGTGAAATCTAAGCCATTTGGCGCACTGACGCTAAAGGCATCTTCATTGGTCACAACCCATCGGCCACCGCCTTCGTAAGAGGCACCCGTTACTAAAAGTTGCCCTAAAATATCATCCGACAAAGCGCTTCCGTCAGTGTTAGTCAGCTGAACAATCACTTCGTCAACTTGCTCTTCTACTGTGCTTAAATCCGTTTCTTGGTATCGGATGACGTATTCACCGTCCCAAATTTCGTCTCCGTTAATATCAGTCGTTTGGTTATCACTGTTGGTTGTAAATTTAATTACGCCATTAGCGTCAGCCGTAATCGTAGTCAGGTCTCCAAAGCCATCTTCGCTTGAAACAACAATCTTGTTGTCGGCATCTCCTGGTTCAACCACAGGTCGTACTTGAACGTTAATGATTCCGGTTATATCTGGATCGGCTTCGACATAACCACCATCTTCATCCTCTAGGCCGCTAGACGTATACTCATGATCTCGCTCTTCCATTTTAAGCTCGGTGGTCAACGTAAAATCTGCACTAGAATCAGCCGGAGGCGTCATTTGAATGAAGTTATTCGCCAAAGCAATCTGAGTGAATTGCTCCGGTGTCTGACTAGCGTCTTTAGGAGTAATCGTTAACGTACCTGCACCATCGTTTACAACAGTAACATCACCATTTACGGTAGGTGTGACACCCGATGGAATACCGGAAATCGTAATCGAAGTGAAATGCTCATCAGAATCAATATAGTCTGCACCTTCGGGGTGCCAATCAATGTTGATAGCCGTATCTTCATCACCGTTAGTCGTGTTGACATAAGTTGCTGATGTATCGATTTGAGGTATAACAAGCACTCGAATTTCTTGATCAAACGTAAGCGTGTGACCATCATTCTCGGTCACAATCACTTTACCTTGGATGTGGATATTCTCTGTCGATGAGTCGACAGGTCGAATGCGAATGCCTGAGGTTTTACCTGCCTCAGTAATGTTCGCTTCGTAGATAGGTTTCGATAGATCAGGACTACCGCCCGGTCCAGTTTCGTAACCGACAAAGTTAAGATCAATCACTGTTCCGTCGCCGTCTTCTAGAACAACACCATCGGGTATACCAGATAGAATAACGGTTATTGATTCTGACCCATCATCAGCTAATGGTGTAGTGCCAGTATCTGGTCTTCTCTCTCCAGATAACACAGTGAAGTCAAGCAGAGCAAAGTTATCACCGTTTTGACTTTCTTGAATCGTGGTTTGAACGCCGGTTATGCCACCTTCGTTAAACGTCGTCCAATCTGTACCATTCGTCCCACCATAAGGCGTGTCGGCAACACCTTTGACCTCGACGTTGACTGTCTTAGTACCCAGTATTTCTTCATCGACTTGCGCACCTGAAGAAAGGTTCGCGGTGTCTTTAACCACACCGGTGACATCGAAAGTAAAATCCACATTGCTGTGTTTGGTTGGAACAACTTCCACGTTAGCCAAATCGGAATACGCAATTTCTTGGTAATCAACGCCATTGATCGTGATGGTCGGAACGACTGTCGTGGTGCCTAAGAAGTAAAGTACCGCGCCTTCCGTAACATTACTGATGCGCACAAACAGTTCTTCAGAGCTGTCAGAATCGACCGAACCTGTCATGGTGATGACTTCGTCTAGCGTGAGCGCGTCTTTGTTGTCCAA
Source organism: Vibrio sp. QJM3NY_27 (assembly GCF_057785955.1). NCBI lineage: Bacteria > Pseudomonadati > Pseudomonadota > Gammaproteobacteria > Vibrionales > Vibrionaceae > Vibrio > Vibrio sp. QJM3NY_27. The sequence continues at coordinate 2,101,449 of NZ_CM173511.1, forward strand.
AGGACCAATGTAATCAGGGTCATCGATGTTATCTTCGTTGATCTTGATACGACTCACACTGAATTTGCCCGGATCGGCGTCAGCGGTGACATCAATAATAATGTTTTGCTCTACAGAACGAGCGGTCGTCTTATCGTTTGCTCCACCGTTGGCTGAGTCATCGTATGGGTTAAGCGTCTCTTCCGTAATTGCCGTCGCTTTGAACTCAATCTGCCCTGAGAAGTTATCAATAGGGTTAACTACGGTGCTATTGATATCAGCAGATGCGATGATATAAACACCATTAACTGGCGTCAGCACTGTGCCATTTTGGTCAAGCAGCTCAAACTTCCCGTCGCCTTGGACAGCTTCAAGTTCATAGGTAATCGTCTCAGTATTACTGCTATCTTGCGACTGTGCATTCAACTGCAGAGTGACATTGTCTTCATCTTCGTTCACTTGATACTGATACGTGCTACTGGTGTCATCCCAAGTCGCAATATCAGCTACCGCTTCAATCTCAATTCTGAAGTTTGAATTAACAGTGTGATCCGTACTGCCATTTTTCTCAATTTCAAGCTCATAACGAACTCGCCCACCAGTTTCATCCGAACTAGCGTGTTGGTCCGGAACAAAGAACAGGTTATCTATCGTCGCGATAGTTTGTCTTGGTTCACTCGGGTTTGGAGCGAAGCTTTGTACGAGTTCAGGAGAGCCAAATATAATGTTCCCATTTGAGTCAGGCACTAATTCAATGTAGTCAGCACCATCAAAGTAATAAAAAGTACCTTGGTGACTATCACCTCCATTCGGGCTTTTAATCGTCAACTGGCCAATAGATTCAGCGTTATCTTGGTCATACAGACTAACTTGCAGCGCAACTTGAGCTGGTGCATTAGGCAAGCCATTTTGGTTATCTTGAACATTCTCAAGAGTCGGCTCATCGCCTGTTGCGTAAGGTATGGTTGAGTCTCTACCCGCATTCTCGAAGGTCGTCACTTTCAGCGCAATTCTTGTAGAATCCCTATCAGTAATCGTAATATCTAACGGTGTTTCAGAGGTGTCTAAATCGCCATCCGTCGCAATCACGTTAATCGAGAAGTCGATAGTGTCTAGGCCGTCATGATCGAGATAGCCGTTAGCTTTGAATTCGACCTCACCATTTGAGTTGATGCGTAAAGTACCAAGCTGCCTTTCCTGAGTACCACCATTGCCATCATCGGTTTGCTCATAAACGCGGATAATTCGACTTCCACTTTGAAGATTCAATGCGTCACTATAATCAGTCGCATTACCTCTTTGGAAAACAATATCTGCACCATTATTTGAGATACCCTCAATTCGACTCAGTACCGCACTATCAGCCCCCACATCCGTCGCATTAGCAAACATGTCGACTTTAGAGTTGTTGTAACCCTGCCCTTCAAGACGAGTAATCGATTGAGTGGTCACCAACGGAACATCATCAGTAACCGTGATTTTTAAATCGATCGCGTTTGATTGGTCTTGATCAAAATCTTCAGCCACGACCGAGAAATCAAGTTCGATGTTGTTTTCATCGGCACCATCAGGATGTTCAAGCGGTTTAAACAATTCAAATTGATAGCTGTTATCTGACGTATCAAAAATAATCTCGAAAACAGGCACTTGACCTGTGGCAGTCTGAGCAACGTAAGTAAACGTACTGCCAGATACAGAAACAGGTAACCATTCTAAGCTTTCTCCATCGGAGGTTAAGCCCGTCAGAACCAAATCTTCATCAACCAGTTCATATTTAACAACGCCATCGGCACCTTCATCAACGGTGAACAGTCCATTGATAATGGTATCTTCAGATTGATCGGAACCAATGCCAGTAAGATCGTCTTCATCAACAACTGTTTCACCAGTCGGCGCCGTCATTACCGGTACATCATCAATAACTTCGATGGGTAATTTATACTGGTTGGAATCATCGCCATCACTGTCAACAGCCACTACATCAAAGGAGATAGACAGCTTATTTCTCGCCTCTGAGCTAGGCTCATGATCTAGAGGGCCAAGCAAGGTAAACGTGTAAGCACCATCATCAGTCAGCACTAATGTGAAGATTGGCGTTCCGCCTGGGTTAGTTGCGCCTTGGTAGGTGGTCGTGTTAGCAGCACCTGTGATCTCAGCGATCTTAATACCTTCACTGCCCGACGATAGCGTGGCTTCCAACGTTGATATATTACGTAGTTCGTAAACCTCGACTTGGTCTGCACCTTCTGTGGTTACAAACGAACCTGTCGCTTGTGCCAGAGCGCCCAAGTCATCTTCATCAACCACAAACGTACTCGCGACAGTGGTATCAGTAATGGTTGGAACATCATCGGTAATGGTCACCGTAAGGGGTTTCATCACTGAATCAGTGTTGTCTTTGTCGACTGCGAGCACTGGCAAGGTGAAGATTTGATCATTGTTACCTTGTACAGGCAGGTGATCTAACTCTTCCAACAAGGTGAATGTGTACTCTCCTAGAACCACGCTGCTAAAGGTGATGGTGAAGATATCCGTTTGGACACCGCCGCTTTCAACGTAACCAATATAATGATCGCTGTTTAGAGGATCTTCTTTTAACTGAACCACCAAACCATCCGCTTTCAGATCGCCTGATGTGTTGAATTGAGCCGGATCAATACGGAAGTGGCTCACATCATCACTTCCTGCTGTGAAAGTAATGGTTTCAGTTTGGCTAACAGGTAAACCCGGTGAAGAACCATCAATCAGATTTGCTTCAGCCAACGCGACAGTCGGTACGGTGTCGATAGTTGGTGGCGCGCCATCGGCAATAGTTAACGTCACTGTAGACGTCACGATATCGCCATCTTTATCTTCAGATGTCACCGTAATGGTCTTGACGATATCGCCACCTGAGTGGTCTAGATTGCGGTTAGGTTCAAAACGTACATCACCTTCGAGTGTGATAAACAAAGAACCTTCTGCAAATACAAATTCTTGCTCACCAGTGTTCGTTTGTACCAAGGCTGTTTCAACTTGATTGTCATACACAAATTTAGTGACTGTCGCGCCATCTGCACTTTGCGCAGGCATCACATCAAACGTTGTTGTGGTCGGCGTGCCCGAGCTTGGCTCTGTGATGCTAAGAGCACCAGATTGCATCAATTGAACGTCATCACTGATGGTCACAGAAAGCGGTTTAGACGCTGAAATATCGCCATCGGTGTCTTGTGCATACACCGACAAGTCAAAGCTGAGATCGTTGTTTCCTAAGCCATCAACGTGATCCAAACGCTCAAGCAGCGTAAAGGTATACTGGCTAGGATTAGTATCATCAAAATCTAGGGTGAATATGATTTTCTCACCACCCGAACCATCCGTCGTAAACGCAATGTAGTCGCCAGAACCCGCAGGCTCCTCACGTAAACTCAATTCAAGGCCATCAGACTTCAACACGCCGTTGGTATTAAACAGCCCAACTTCAACGACTATTTTTCCGATGTCATCACTGCTCGCTAGCGAGGTGATAGTCTGAGTCACACTGACAGGCGTTCCGCTAGGCGTCGAACCGTCAGCAAGTAAGCTCTCAGACAAGCTGACGCTTGGCACAACGTTTATAGTTGGTCCATCACCATCAACAATCGTTAACGTGACCGTTGATGAAAAGGTGTCTTTATCAAAGTCTGAAGACGTGAACACAATCGATTTAACAATGTTCCCTGCAGAGTGATCAAGGTTTCGATTAGGCTCAAACCTTACGTCACCATCTAATGTCACAAACAGTGAACCTTCAGTGAAAACAAACTCTTGTTCGCCACTGATGTTCTGATTCAGAGTAATTGGAGAACCGCCGTCATACGTGAACTGCGTAATGTTCGCGCCGTCTGCACTTGGTATTGGCATCACATCAACGGTAGTTGTTGTTGGAGTACCAGAATTTGGCTCGGTAATGGTTAAGAAGCCATCTTGCATTTGCTGGATGTCATCTTCTATCGTAACCACCACATCGCGCTTTGTTGACTCAGAATCATCGGTATCAACAGCATAGATAGGTAAGCGGAAAGTAAGGTCGTTGTTGAGCACGCCATCAAGGTGATCAAGCGCCTCAATCAAGGCAAGTGTAAACTGAGCTTTGTTTGCACTATCAAAGCTAATGGTAAATACATCGGTAACGTTACCCATACCATCATCGGTATAACCAATGTAGTCACCAGCAGAAGAAGGATCTTCTTTTAGTTGAACAACAAGACCACTTGATTTCAACAGATCGCCAGGATTGAATTCGTTGGTCGCAATTCTAAAGTGACTAAAATCATCACTTCCTTCGGTGTAAGTGATTGTATGAGTCGAACTTACCGGAGAACCAGTTGGCGTAGAGCCATCCGCTAGGTTGACTTCCGATAAGTTAACATCTGGAACCACGTCAATAACGGGATCGATACCGTCTTTGATCGTTAAGGTGACATCCGCGGTATCTGTATCGTTATCAAAATCACTGGTGGTGACGACAATCGTTCTTACAATGTCGCCGGATGAATGGTCGAGATCTCGGTTCGGCTCAAAACGAACCTCCCCTTCAATGGTGATGTACAGTAAGCCATCGGTTACGGTAAAGACTTGTTCTGTAGAGATGCTTGGGTCTAACGTTACAGCTGTGCCACCATCGTAAGTAAACTGTGTCACTTTCGCGCCATCAGCACTCTGCGTTGGCATAACATCAATGATTGCCGTCGTAGGTGGCGTACCCGCAGCCAAATCAGCTAATGAAGGCTCAGTGATACTCAAGGTACCATCTTGAACACCTTGTACGTCATCGGTGATCGCAACCGTCATTGGCGACATTGCAGAATCATCACCATCCGCATCAACCGCTAACACAGGGACATCGAAGCTTAGTATATTGTTTTGTAATCCATCGACATGATCTAACGCTTCAAGCAGTGTGAACGTGTATTGCCCTAAATTGCTCGTCGAGAAGCTGATCGTGAAGACGTTGGTTTCTACGTTAGAACCGTCTTTAACGAAGCCAATGTAATTACCAGAATTAGCTGGCTGCTCTTTTATCTCGACATCTAGACCGTTCGATTTCAAAGCCCCTAAAGTATTAAACTGCGTAGGGTCAATTCTGAAATGGCTTACGTCGTCACTACCCGCTGTGTAAGTAATGGTTTGTGTCATTGTCACTGGATTACCGGTTGGCGCAGAGCCATCAGCCAGATCCACTTCAGATAACGTAATTCCGGGAACAAGGTCAATAGTAGGAAGGTCACCATCAACAATCTTCAGCGTCACGGTCGATGTAACAATATCGCCATCGAGGTCAACAGACGTCACCTCAATCGACTTGGTAATATCACCACCAGCATGATTTTGATTACGTACAGGTTCGAAACGTATCTCACCTTCCGTCGTAATGAATACCGAGCCTTCCGTGAAGACAAACTCTTGTTCACCATTCACATTTAAATCAAGGCTTTCTGCAGTGTTACCGTCAAAAACAAATGAAGTGACTTTGGCTCCATCAGCACTTTGGTTTGGCATCACATCAAAGGTATTTGATGTTTCGACACTTGCTGCAGGCTCACGACTGGTGATTGTGCCGCCTTGCATCAACTGCACATCGTCGCCAATGGTCACGCCAAGCTGAGAAACTAACGAATCATCGCCATCACTATCAACCGCATACACAGGTAGATTAAAGCTTAAATCGTTGTTGCCGCGCGCATCTTGATGATCGAGAGCTTCGATTAAAGTAAATGTGTATTCGCCTAAGGTTCCAGAGTTGAAGTCCAGTGTAAATACTGTCGTCTCTACATTAGACGAACTGGTAGTAAAACCGATGTACTGACCAGAGCCTTGAGGATCTTCACGCAGTTCGACCGCTAAGCCATTCGATTTAAGTGCATCGTTGGTATTGAACTCGGTTGGTTCTAGGCGGAAACGAACCACATCGTCACTTTGGTTGGTGAAAGTAATCGTCTGTGTTGAGCTGACCGCGCCGGCGCTTGGAACCGAACCATCCGCTAAGTTTGTTTCTGAGAGAGTAACGCTTGGCACAGCACCAATGGTTGGAATGTCACCATCGGTAATGGTTAGCGTAACGGTTGAGGTCACCGGATCGTTATCAAAATCACTTGAAGTTACCACTATCGACTTCACGATATCTTCGTTGGTCGTGTGGTCAAGGTCACGAGTAGGTTCAAAGCGCACTTGGCCTTGAATAGTGATGAATAACTCACCTTCGGTAAAACTAAACTGCTGCTCGCCTACGATGCTTTGATCGAGTGTTTTGACAATACCGCCAAATGAGAATTCAGTGATTGTCGCACCATCGGCACTCTGATTTGGCATCACATCAATGGTGTTGGTTGTGATTGTTCCGTCTGCAAGATTTGGCTCAGTGATATCTAACGTACCGTCTTGCATGATTTGGACATCATCACCAATGGTCACATTGAGTTGAGACACCAGTGAATCATCGCCATCACTGTCGACAGCGTAAACAGGCAGGTCAAAGCTTAAGCTGTTATTCGCAAGGCCATCTACATGGTCTAACGCTTCCAGTAAGGTAAAGGTGTACTCACCTAGCGTGGTTGCCGAGAAACTAATGGTAAACACTGGAACTTCAGCGTTCGAACCATTGGTAATAAAACCTATGTAAGTGCCCGGATTCGCAGAGTCTTCTTTTATCTCAACCGCAAACCCATTCGATTTCAGTGCACCACCGACATTAAACTCAGTTGATTCAATACGGAAGCTAGTCACATCATCACTTTGGTTCGTGAAAGTAATCGTCTCAGTTTGGCTTACTGCACTACTGCTTGGGTCTGATCCATCCGTAAGATTGGTTTCTGAAAGCGTAACGCTTGGCACTGTGTCAATGATTGGGATATCGCCATCGGTAATGGTTAGCGTTACCGTTGAAGACACAAGATCGTTATCGGAATCACTTGAAGTTACGACTATCGACTTCACGATATCGCCACCAGTATGGTCAAGGTTACGACTTGGTTCGAAACGAATATCGCCTTGCAGAGTGATATATAATGCCCCATCAGCAACCACGAACTTTTGCTCACCCGTATCATTTTGGTCAAGCGTTAATACCGCCCCACCATCATAAGTGAACTGAGTAATGGTCGTGCCATCAGCACCTTCTTCATCAAGTACATTAACGGTAGCTGTCGTCGGAGTACCTGCTGCCAAATCTGCAACCGTTGGCTCAATAATATTAAGCGCTTGGTTTTGCATGACCTGTACATCATCACCAATGGTCACATTCAGTTGAGACACCAGTGAATCATCACCATCGCTATCAACGGCATAAACAGGAAGATCAAAAGTCAGATCATTCTTCGCTAAGCCATCTACATGATCCAACGCTTCAAGTAAGGTGAAGGTGTATTGACCTAAATTGGTATCCGAGAAGCTAATCGTAAATACGTTGGTTTCAACGTTTGAGCCATCTGTAACATAACCGATGTAGCCACCCGGAGTGGTTGGGTCGGCTTTTAGCTCAACCGCTAATCCGTTTGATGTGAGAGCACCACCAATATTGAACTCTGTTGGTTCAATACGGAAACTTGTCACATCATCACTTTGATTGGTAAAGGTAATGGTTTGAGTTGAACTAACCGCACTGCCACTTGGAGCAGAGCCATCACTCAGATTCGTTTCTGACAGCGTAACGCTTGGCACTGTGTCAATGATTGGGATATCGCCATCGGTAATGGTTAGCGTTACCGTTGAAGACACAAGATCGTTATCGGAATCACTTGAAGTTACGACTATCGACTTCACGATATCGCCACCAGTATGGTCAAGGTTACGACTTGGTTCGAAACGAATATCGCCTTGCAGAGTGATATATAATGCCCCATCAGCAACCACGAACTTTTGCTCACCCGTATCATTTTGGTCAAGCGTTAATACCGCCCCACCATCATAAGTGAACTGAGTAATGGTCGTGCCATCAGCACCTTCTTCATCAAGTACATTAACGGTAGCTGTCGTCGGAGTACCTGCTGCCAAATCTGCAACCGTTGGCTCTTCAATAGTGAGAGAGTCATTAACCATCACTTGAATATCATCAGTGATAGTCACAGCCAGTGGCGACATTAGCGAATCATCGCCGTCGCTATCGACAGCGTATACTGGCAAGTTGAATGTTAGGTCGTTATTGCCTTGAACAGACGTGTGGTCAATCGCTTCCAGAAGCGTGAAGGTATACTCACCCAAAGTGGTACTGCTGAAATCGAGTGTAAACACAGTGGTTTCGACATTCGAAATATCGGTCGTGAAACCAATATAATTGCCTGAACCTGTTGGTTCTTCTCGAATCTCAATGATTAAGCCATCGGACTTGAGCGCGTTGTTGGTATTAAATTCACTTGGCTCTAAACGGAATTTCTCAACGTCATCACTTTGATTAGTGAAAGTGATGGTTTCCGTTTGACTGACTGCGCTGCCACTTGGCGATGAGCCGTCAGTTAAGTCCGCTTCTTCAAGTAAAACGCTCGGTACCACATCAATAATCGGAATATCACCATCAGTAATGGTTAACGTAACGGTTGAAGTCAGAGAATCGTTATCGAAATCGCTTGAGGTAACGACAATCGACTTCACGATGTCTTCGCTAACGGAATGGTCTAGATCGCGATTAGGTTCAAAGCGCACTTCACCTTCAAGGGTGATAAACAATTCACCTTCCGTGAAGCTAAACTGTTGTTCATCTGAAATACTTTGATCGAGTGTGTTTACGACGCCGTCATAAGTAAACTGAGTGATCGTCGCGCCATCGGCACTCTGATTTGGCATCACATCAATGGTATTGGTTGTGATTGTTCCATCAGCCAGATTTGGCTCGGTGATATCTAACGTTCCGTCTTGCATGATCTGAACATCATCACCGATGGTCACATTAAGCTGGGATACCAGTGAATCGTCGCCGTCCGTATCAACCGCATAAACAGGCAGATCGAAGCTCAGATCGTTATTCGTTTGGCCATCTGCATGGTCTAACGCTTCAAGCAGAGTAAAGGTGTATTCACCCAACGTACTCGTAGAGAAGGCAATCGTGAACACTGGAACTTCCGCGCCCGAACCATCAGTAATAAAACCGATATAACTACCTGGGTTAGCAGAGTCTTCTTTTATCTCAACCGCAAATCCATTCGATTTCAGTGCTCCACCGACATTGAACTCGGTTGGTTCAATTCGGAATTTAGCTACATCATCACTTTGATTGGTGAAAGTAATCGTCTCAGTCTGACTGACTGCAGTGCCACTTGGCGCTGAGCCGTCACTAAGGTTGGTTTCGGATAAAGTGACAGGTGGAATCAGATCTATAGTTGGGTTCTGACCATCTGTAATACTTAACTTAAGCGTTGATGTATCAGTATCGCCATCACTATCTTCGGCTAAGAAAGAGAACTGTTTGACGATGGTTTCACTGCTTGTATGGTCAATATCACGAGCCACTTCAAAGCTAAAATCACCATTCAATGAGATAGTGACCACACCCTCCGTAAAACTGAAGGTTTGATCAGCATCAGGTAATAAACTTTGATCTAACGAATAGTCAACACCGTCGTAGTTAAACGATTGAATTGTAGAACCATCTGCGCCTTCAAAATTGAACAGGTTATACGAAACAAGAGTATCGCCCGCTAAGGTCGGCTCGGTGACTGATTCAACCTTATCAACTAACTCAACGACATCGTCTTTAACATTAACGAGGATCTCAGCAGCTTCTGGTGTGTTTGAACCTCCAGACAGTGCAGAACGGTCACCATCCGCATCAACGGCATAAATTGGCAATGCAAAGGTCAGCAGCGCATCTTCAGCGCCTTGATGTGAAAGGTCTTCATACAGATTAAATTCGTAGCTCCCTAATGAAGGGCTGTCAATTTTAACGTCAAAGACCGTAATTCTCGAACCATTGACCTCAACATAACCTTCGTAGGTTCTTACACCGTTGGTTTCATCAATCAACTCAAGTAGCACAGCCTCGCCATTTGAAACCAAGCTGCCACCAGTATTAAATTCTGCCGGCTCAAGTTCATAATGGTCAATGATGTCACTTTCAAAAATATCCGCGATAATACTGCCGCTACCAGACACTGGCGCCGTGCCCTCTTGTGAGCCGCCAACAATGCCCGCTTCATCAACATCAATACTGTCAACATTAGTGATAACAGGACTATCGCCATCAGTAATGGCAATGTTGATGGTATTGGTTACAACATCTTGGTCAAAATCAGTAATCGTGATTGGCAAAACGAACGTCAGTGAATCGGTACCCACTTGTTCTATCGGATTAGACTGCTCGAATTTATAGGTGCCATCGGTATCTAGAGAAATAGTGAGAACAACCTCACCTCGACCTTGGATGGACAGAGTAATCGTTGTTCCATCGTCAGAAAGTCTCGCAAGTGTGTTTTGATTGTCGCTGAGCAACCCATCAAACTGGTCGAGTGCGCTTGCATCAAATACGGCTGATTGAAGGATATCACTACCAATATTTGAGAACGTCCCTTCGATTGTCGAGCTACTAGTTTCAACGTTAGTGATATTGACACTTTCAACAGACGGATCTATCCCGTCAAACACTGAAACCTGTGCGTTAACGAATGTTGCTAGCGGATTTCCAGCGGTGTCTACACCTTGAATATCAAAGGCAATATCTATTTGATCGCCAGTGTAAGAAACCTGACCACCGCCAACAGACGGTACATGATCAATCGGCTGAGAAATCGTTGTGGTTAGAGAAAGCTCAATGTTATTACCAACACTGACGGCATCAATATCGATACGTAATACTTCGTCGGTACCTTGAACACCAACGATAGAATTAGTCGCCGCGTCATACGTGAAGGTGACGGGCTGACCACTTGAAGTAATGTCGGTGTTTAATTCACTAAGCAGTGAAGCTAGGGATAGCGTTTCTGGTACGAAAGAGTCAGGAGCGAGCGCTAAGCTGCCAGCAATAATCGTTTCTGTGGTTGTTATAGATTGGGGATAAGTATTGCCAGATATGGAGCCTTCAGTCAGTGTTTCACTGATTGATTGACCACCCGAGGAACGAGTGAGCGACCTGAATTCTTCTCTGTCTTCATCAACGGTTTGTTCTGCTAAACCAGCGGTCTCAAAGAATGTCGATGGATGAGTTTCTGTATAGTTATAATCAATCGTCACAAAGCCGGCATTCGCAGAGCCTAGTCCGCCACCAGCCGCTGTTGCCTCTAAGATTTGAGTCGGATCGGCACCACCTAAAATAGCTTCTTGGATTGCAGCAAATTCATCATCATCAAAATCTCCAGCACCGGCTTGCTGTAAGTCAAAATTAACTTCTCCAGCGATCGGAGCATCAGCCCACGCTAAATCTTGATCAACACAGCCAACACAATTGCTTGCCACCTCAGTGACACCGTTTGGGGTACCTAATACAAGCTCTGCTTGGTTGGCAGTGATAACAATCTCGTTTTCACGAATAATATCTCCAGCTGAAATTTTTCGTGCGCTTCCGTCAGACTTAACCGCAATGACTTCTCCACTCACTACCTCTACAACTGCAGCTTGGCGCGAAACTTCAATACCCATATATCCCCCGAGGTCACAAAATGCTGTATTGCCCAACATCGTGAAAATGATAGTAATAACGGTTTCAGGCTTAAATTATATTCAGAACTTATTCTCTTCATTAACAATCAATTACGTAGACTGATGTATGTGATGAGTCAGTTCCGTTTCGCCTGTTTTTTTTATAGTTTACTTAACCTTAAGCCTAGTCTTTCTTATCCGAAATGTCATGTGTGTGCGAAGTGACTTCTTTTCACAAAGCTAGGCATTCACTTTAGTTTGTTCATGGACTAAGCAAAAGTTTATAGGGCGCTGATTTATATGCAATAAAATGCACAAGTTAATTACACCTCAAATTTTTATAAATATATACAGTAATAAAGTTGATAAATCATTAGGATTTATAGGCAATTAATAAGGTCGAGATATACCTAAACCCCAAAGAAGAACCAAATCCCATATTTGAGACAAGGTTCAGCACAAAGCTGATGAGAAACTGTTCAAACACCGTATAGGGCGTCAATTACATATACAACTATTGGAGTATTGAATGGGTATGCAGGGGCAATGAGTAGAAGTTGCAAATGGATATTTCGAGGTATCCCAAAAAAAGCCCACTAAGTTGAACCTTAGTGGGCTTTAAAATCAGTATATAGCGTTATGCTGTTAGCAATGACACACTATTATTTAGCGAGGCGGTTCGCCGTCCAAACGTAAAGCAGCTCGAGAGCAATCGTCGCACCAGCCAATGCCGTAATCTCGCTTTGGTCATACGCAGGGGAAACTTCTACAACGTCCATACCAACCATGTTAATACCCTGCAAGCCACGGATGATTTTCAACACTTTATCTGAGTTCAAACCACCACACACTGGCGTACCCGTACCCGGTGCAAACGCAGGGTCCAAACAGTCAATATCAAACGTTACATAGACAGGTTTGTCGCCAACAGTGCCTTTTACTTGAGCAATGATTTCATCCACGCTCATGTCATTCGCTTGCATCGCATTGATGACGTTGAAGCCGTGACCTTCTTGCTTATACTCAGTACGAATCCCAATTTGCACTGAATGCTCAGGCGATATTAGACCTTCATTAGGTGCATGGTAGAACATCGTACCGTGGTCATAACGACTTCCCTGACTGTACGTATCAGTATGTGCATCGAAGTGAATCAACGCCATCTCGCCATACTTTTTGCCGTATGCTCTTAGCAAAGGCAATGTAATGAAGTGATCGCCACCTAAACCTAACAGTGTTTTACCACTGCTTAGAATCGCATCAGCAGCCGCTTCTAAACGTTGAGTTAGATCTTCTGCATCACCACAATCAAACACGAGGTCGCCAGCATCAATCACCGAGGTGTGTTCAAATACATTGAAGTCCCAAGGGAATTTTTTGCCTTCCCACGCCAAGTTGACTGACGCACGACGAATCGCATCAGGTCCCATACGAGCACCCGGACGACCAGACGTCGCCATATCTAACGGCGCACCCAACACAACCACATCAGCGTCGTTATCAATTGGGTTTTGTACCAATGGACGACGCATAAACGTCATCGCATTGGAGTACAGCGAGTAATCGGGTTTGGTAAATAAATCGTCCATTAAAAATCCTCAAGATAGGTATAACCCATCAAGCCTTGTTCTAACTCTTCAAGTACGCTTTGCTGCTCTTGAGCTGGTACTTTCGCCGTGACCAATTCTTTGTAGTTCTGACGGATCAGATCCGTATCGATGTGAACATAACGCATCATGTCTTCAACCGTATCGCCTTCATTGATGTAATCGATGTTCGCTTCACCGCTTTCGTCAACGTTGACCACTACACTGTGCGTATCACCAAAAAGGTTATGCATATCACCCAAGATCTCTTGGTATGCGCCTACTAGGAAAAAGCCCATCAGGTAAGGTTCATCTGGATTCCATGCAGGAACTGGCAGAGTCGTTTCAATACCTTGACCGTCAACATACTGATCAATCGTGCCGTCCGAGTCACATGTGATATCCAGTACTACAGCGCGCCGCTCGTCCGCATTATCCAAACCACTCAGAGGCAACACAGGGAATACCTGATCGATACCCCAAGCATCTGGTAAAGATTGGAACAGCGAGAAGTTTACGAAGAACTTGTCGGCTAAACGCTCACTCAACTCATCCAAAATAGGACGGTGGTAACGGTTCTTAGTGTTCATACGAGAGCTAAGTTCGTAGTTAATACGCAAAGACATCTGCTCTGCCCAAGCACGGTGCTGAAGATTCAGCATGCCTGTGGCAAATTGATTATGCGCTTCTGCGATATCGCTCTGCGTGTCGTTATAGATCTCAATCAACGCTCGGTCATCATTGCCCGCATCTAGCTCTAAGAAGTTCTTCCACATGTTGTTTAGCAACATTGGTGCGTCAGCTTCTGGAGCCGCCATGTTTTCCGGAGAATAGCTTTCTGTACCAATCACATTGGTCACAAGTACAGCATGATGCGCAGTCAACGAACGACCAGACTCAGAAATGATCACAGGTTGTGGTTGATTGTAGAGCTTACAAATGTCCCCTACTGTCATCACAATATTGCGAGCGTACTCAAGCAAACCGTAATTCATTGAGTTTGAAGACTGGCTACGTGTGCCGTCGTAATCAACCGCCAAGCCGCCACCCACATCTAGGTACTTCAATTGAGCACCAATATCGCGCAGTTCACAGTAGAAACGAGCCGCTTCGCTCACGCCATTTCGTACATCACGAATATTGGCCATTTGTGAACCAAGATGGAAATGCACTAACTCTAGAACGTCGAGTTGGTCTTCTGCTTTCAAGCGTTCAATGACAGTCAGAACTTGTGATGCAGACAAACCGAACTTAGACTTCTCACCACCACTTGCTTGCCATTTACCAGCGCCTTGAGAAGCAAGACGAATACGCAAACCTAAACGAGGTTTCACGCCAAGCGCTTTCGCTTCAGAAAGAACAAGATCAAGCTCTGATAACTTCTCTAGAACGATAAATACTTTATGACCCAGCTTTTCGCCAATAAGCGCAAGACGGATGTATTCTCTGTCTTTGTAACCGTTACACACGATCACTGAGCTCGCTTTTTGAGCCAGCGCTAATACCGCTAATAGTTCCGGCTTACTGCCCGCCTCTAGACCAAGCTGCTTCTGCTCTAATTGAGCTTGGCTCGCTAAGATCTCGTCAACCACTTCTTTCTGTTGGTTAACTTTAATCGGGTAAACAAGTAGGTAACGGTTGTCGTACTGATATTCGTCGATCGCTTGGTTAAATGCGTTACAGATATTGTGCACACGTTGATGCACTATTTGAGGAAAACGCACAAGAGCAGGCAAACCAATATTTCGCTGCTCTAACTGTTTTACGATCTGACTAAGCGGAACTTGATGATCGGTTTCGCTCGGTGAAACATACACCTCGCCGTTATCATCAATTCCATAAAAACCTTGGCTCCAGTGCTTTACATTATACTCAGCACGGATGCGTTCCAAATTAACCGAATTTTCCAATTCTAGAGACCTCACACTATAGGGCCATCGACAGAAGATACCTCATTGGAATAGCGAGGTATAACCCAACAAAAAACGTTCAAAAACGATTTGTTGGCTGCATTAACCGATATTATTAAGAGTGAGTCCAACCATTGATATTTGTGGTTACGATTACGCTTTTTTATCGACGATCCGACTTAAAGTGACAGGTAAGGAATTACAAGGTTTTAGGCCAAAAAACAGGCTGAAGCGCATGAGATTTAAAGCACTTTCTAACAAAAAAGCAGGTGAATAAAATACCAAAGACACATAAAATCCTTGGCTATTCTGGTCAAGTTAAGTCAGGGTTGTGCCAAATATAACCACTTCTCTACCACAACTCTCGCTATCACCGACATAGCTTGTATCCTGTTATTCCATGCCTATTGATGAGTGCTAAATCATGTCTGAAATGTACACCACCTACGCTAAGCAATACGACTCGGCTGCCCGCGATAATATTTACAATGCCTTACTTGAGCGTCCATCAACGATAGCTTTGCTCGATGATGTAAAAGGCATGGATATTGTCGACCTAGGTTGTGGCTCTGGCATTTACGCGCAATGGTTTATTGACCAAGGCGCAAATAAAGTGACGTGTACCGATCTCTCTCAGGATATGGTCGACTTAGTGAACGGAAAACAAATCAAAAATGTTTCCGCTTATGCTCAAGATGCTGCCCTTGGTCTGCCGAATGAAAAAGACAACAGTGCCGATGTCATCGTGTGTCCGCTAGTCTTGCATTACATTGAAGATCTAAAACCCGTCTTTGATGATATTCATCGGGTCCTTAAGCCAGGTGGTTACATTGTCTTTTCAACACACCACCCTTTTGCTGACTTTGAATGTACGATTTCTGGCAATTACTACGAACGTGAATTCATTCAAGAAGAGTGGAACACGGTAGGTACACCCGTTCAAGTGAGCTTCTACCGCCGTTCTTTAACCGAACTTTGCCAAGCGGTTACTCAATCAGGCTTGCTGATTTCAAAAATCACGGAGGGCACTATCGATGAAAAAGCCAAAGAAATTTCTGAAGCGACATACGAGCGACTGTCAAAGAACGTTAACTTTATCTTTCTCCGTTGTGAAAAAGCCCCTGCGTAATCATTAAACGCTTATCTTGGTGCCTTTGATTCCGTCAAAGGCACTCGTTATCTTCTTATCTTCTTATCTTCTTATCTTCTTATCTTCTTATCTTCTTATCTTCTTATCTTCTTACGATAGTTATTATCACCCAACGTCTAACTCACTTTTCCTCAATTTCCCTTCGAAAAAACAACGTACAACTGAACAAAAAATAAACTTTTCTCACGCATATCTTGTATTCGGTTCGATCTTCTTGTAGCTTCAACTGACCAACCAATCGGTCAGCTTTCGAATTTAGGGGATACTATGAGCCATAATCTAGACCTTGAACCAACCACGTCGAACACCAACGACATGGATAAAATATTCAACCGACAAAAAGATCACTACCGCAGTAATGTTAATCCAACGTTTGGGCAGAGAAGAAAAGACCTCTCGGAATTAAAAGCGTTGCTAATGCGCTACCAAGGGCAATTGATTGATGCGGTGTCTGAAGATTATGGTCATCGCGCAAAACACGACAGCTTGATTGCTGATATCACCCCTTCTCTTCACCAAATTAATTACAGTGATAAGAACCTTAAGAAGTGGTTGAAGCCATCTCGTAGAAAAGCAGGCTTGATGCTGACACCAGCGAAGATCACTGTTCACTATCAACCGGTAGGTGTTGTAGGCATCATTGTTCCTTGGAACTTTCCTATAATGCTCTCTTTAGGCCCTCTCATCACTGCGTTAGCGGCGGGCAACACTGCAATGCTCAAGATGTCCGAGTTTACTCCTGCGACCAACCGAGTTTTAAAAGCCATGCTGGCCGAAGGCTTTAGTGAAGATCAAGTCGCGATTATAGAAGGTGAAGCTGACGTTTCCGCGAAATTTAGCCAACTCCCGTTTGATCATATTCTATTCACAGGGTCGACCTCTGTAGGTAAGCAAGTAATGAGAGCAGCAGCCGACAACTTAACGCCAGTAACTTTGGAGTTAGGCGGCAAGTCTCCAACGATTATTGCTCCCGACTTTGATGTGGCTGACGCCGTTGAACGCATCCTGTTTGCAAAAAGCTTAAACGCTGGCCAGATTTGTGTGGCGCCCGATTACATCTTATTGCCACGAGAAAAAGTCGATGCGTTCATCACAGCTTATAAGCAATACTTCAAAAAGCTGTATAAAGCAGGCATTGAGAGCAAAGACTTAACTTCAGTGATCGATATGCGTCAATACAATCGTTTGAAGGGGGTGATTACAGATGCTCAATCTAAAGGCGCAGTCGTTCACACCGTCACCGAACAAGCGCAAGACGATGTAAACCACAGAATGACGCCGCACCTTCTCACCGAAGTGAACGACGACATGGTCGCAATGCAAGAAGAGCTGTTTGGCCCCGTACTGCCTATCGTTCCTTATGATTCTGTTGAAGAAGCGATCAGCTACATCACAACAAGAGAACGTCCGCTTGCTTTGTACCTGATGAGTCATGATAAGCAGACTCAAGATCTATTCTTATCGAGCACGCATTCTGGCGGTGTTTGTATTAACGACTCTTTGGTGCATGTGGCAGCAGAAGACGCGCCGTTCGGTGGCATCGGCCCTTCAGGCATGGGACACTATCATGGCATTGAAGGCTTCAAGACCTTTAGTCATGCCAAAACCGTTCTAAGTAGAGGAAAAATCAACTTCACCAAGTTAATGCATCCTCCTTACAACAACCCAATCAAAAAACTGATGTTCAAAGTACTCAATAGATGATCACTAAAAGACAAAAAATCCTAGATGCTGCACTCTTGCTCTTCTCTCAACAGGGGCTAGAGGGCACATCTACTGGACAAATAGCGAAAACAGCTGGTGTGGCGAAAGCGACGCTGTTTCACCACTTCGAGAATAAATCTCTATTGATTGACGAGCTGTTTCGCGAGCTGAAGTTGGAGCTATTCTCTACCCTTCAACAACACACTGATATTGCTGAGCAGGATCTCTATCAAGCCTTTAAGTTCATGTGGATCACTGGGATTGAATGGGCACTAGAAAATCCGGTTGCGATGAAGTTCTTCACCAATGTTCATTTCGACCCAACGACCCAAACTCGAGAAGTCATCGTCTCGCAGATGTTCGCGTCGCTAGACGAGATCATTTTGAAAGGACAAGAGGACGGTGAATTGATGGCATTAGACATTAACCTTGTAAGGCACTTCATCCACAGTCACTTTCTGATTTGTGCAAACTGGCTTATTGAGCAAAACGAATCTCCACCAGAGCAAACATCGAAGTACATCAATGATAGCTTTGATATGTGTTGGCGAGCCGTTGGTGGACAAACCAAGTAGCTTTAGCTCTAAGCTCCAAAATATAAGTTCTAGACTCAACTTATTTCCAATAATGATCACTAAAGCGCCACACAGGCGCTTTAATCATTTGAACACAATTTAATCACCTCAGTATATTGACTCAGAGTACGTTCTTTCAGTACCATCCCACCATCATTTCAAAAGAGAATAACGCCATAATGAAGTACTAACATCCTGACATCCGATTTATTTTTATAAAAATCATTTGGACACTCGGGGTTAGTGGGCGTTACTTCGTCATCTATTTTCGCGACAAATCAAGCTCTTAAAGATCTGTTTTTTGACAAGCTACATCTTTAAGATCAGCGCCTTAAAGACAGAAATCAGATCAGCACTCTATTTCCTATCTTTGATTGGTACGCTACCTAAGTAACGTCTTTGGCGATCTATACATAGAATTCTGTGTAGGGTTCTATATAGAAAAAGCGCCTCACCCCTTTTACTCGTTTACACGTAAAGGGAGGTATTTTTATGCCTACTATATTAGCCAACAATCTCTCATTCCAACTCGATACTGGTGAGTGGTTATTCAAAGACATCACCTTTAATTTGAGCACTCGCCTCACCGGCCTAGTCGGAAGAAATGGGGCTGGAAAGTCACTACTTCTTTCGTTACTGATCGGGCAAAAACAACCCACAACAGGCAGTATTTCGCGCCAAGGTTCGATCGGCTTTTACTCTCAGTTGCCATCAACGCTACTGGATTTCGCCACCACCATCGCTGACTTCTTAGGGCTCACCGAAAAGTTAGATGCATTAAAAGCGATAGAGCAAGGGAGTTGCGAACTTCAGCACTTCAATATCGTTGGCGAGGATTGGGATTTACAAGCGAACACAAAGCAACTTTTAGCCACATTGAAAATAACCAGTGGGTTAACCACGCCGTGCCATACATTGAGCGGTGGGCAACTCGCCCTTTTACAGCTTCATCGGATATTCACATCAAACCACAACATACTGATTCTCGACGAACCTACAAACCATTTAGATAACGATGGACGCAATTGGCTACTCGAACAATGCCAGATGTTTGAAGGCAAAATACTTGTCGTCAGCCATGATCGAAGCTTATTGAGACAAATGGACGGGATCTACCATCTCAACAGCTTGGGCGTACGTTTCTATAAAGGAAATTATGATGATTACTTCAAACAAGTGTCTAGCCAAAGCGAAGCGCTCAACAAACAGATCGCGCATCATCAGTCCGAAAAGAAACGACTCGAGCGTCAAGCTCAAGCCAACAAGGAAAAGGCGCAGCAGCGAGAATCTCAGGGAAACCGACTCAGAAAGTCAGGTAGCCAACCCAAGATCTTATTGGATGCGATGAAAGATAAAGCAGGACAAAGCCAAGCCGCGTCTGCGACAAGCCAAAAGAATCTCATTGACCAAAACCAACATAAACTTCAGTCGCTTAAAGAACTGAAGGAACGGCTGAAACCACAAGCGTTATACCTACAACAAGCGAATGCTACTAAAAAACACTCACTATTAACCGTTGAAGAGTGTAGCCTAAATTTTGGTTCTGGTGCTCCTATTAGCTTCTCTCTATCACAAGGGGAACGATGCTATCTAACCGGGGCTAACGGGTGTGGAAAATCGACACTGTTAAAAGCCATTCATGGCCAACACTCGAACTATACTGGTTCCATTAAGCGTTTAGGGGCGACGGTATACTTGGATCAACACTTTGGCCTGTTAGACGCCAACGATACTATGTTCGATAGCCTGATGACACACAGCTTTGGGTTAACAGAAAGTGACGCACGAACCTTGTTGGCTGGAATAGGGTTCAGGCGAGACTCCGTATACCGAAAAGTGGCACATTTAAGTGGTGGTGAAAAAATGAAACTGGCGATGTTGATCGTTAGCCATAAGCAAGACACCCCGCTTCTATTGCTCGATGAACCGGACAACCACCTAGACATCGACTCAAAGCAAATATTGGCGTCCGCTTTACGTGAATACCAAGGCGCATTTATCTTGGTGAGTCATGACAACGACTTTGTTGAGGAGGTCGGTGTCAGCCAAAACCATATACGACTTTAACCTTTGTAAAATCGTTCACTTAGTTTAGTTAAGCGAGCATCGTTCCGGTGCTCGCCTTTCTTGATTGAGACAAGTAAACTACGCGCCTCGAACATCTATTCATAAGGCTAAGGTTTGCATACTCTAGAACAATTAAAATCAGGACAACTAAACGGTATTACGCGCTTACAACTGTCAGAAGGTCTCACTGAATTTCCATTAGAGATCTTAGAACTCGCTGATTCTCTTGAGATTCTAGACCTTTCAGGCAATCAACTGTCAGATTTACCAAAAGAGTTATCGCAGCTGACTAACCTGCGTATCATCTTCGCGTCGAATAACCTGTTTACGCACCTGCCTGATGTTCTAGGTACTCTTCCTAAGCTCGAAATGGTTGGCTTCAAAACCAACCAAATCAAAACCGTTAGCGAGCAATCTCTGCCAGCTCAGTTACGTTGGTTAATCCTGACAGACAATGTGATCGAGGTTCTCCCTCACTCTTTAGGTGAAAGACCACGCCTGCAAAAACTCGCATTAGCGGGTAACAAGATTCGCGTTTTACCAGAAAGCATGGAAAACCTATCAAGCCTTGAGCTAGTTCGCCTATCTGCAAACCAACTGACTGAATTCCCAGAGTTCCTTATTAAGCTACCAAAACTGGCTTGGTTAGCCTTTGCGGGTAACCCGTTTTGCAAACACCCAAGCAGCTTAGATAGCGTGCCAGCCGTGAGCTCGCGATGCTACTCACTCAATCAAGTGCTGGGCCAAGGTGCATCTGGCGTGATTTCTCATGCTAACTGGTTAAACAGTGACTTTGATTTCCCACAAGAAGTGGCCGTTAAAGTATTCAAAGGCGAAGTCACCAGTGATGGCTACCCACACGATGAGCTAGAAGCTTGTTTGCAGACTGGCTACCATGGCAATTTAGTGAAATCTATTGCCCAAGTTGATGAAGATGACTATTTAGCTTTGGTCATGGAGCTTATCCCAAGCAGCTATTACAACCTAGGTTTGCCCCCTACTCTTGAAAGCTGTACTCGCGATACGTTCAACGAAGGCTTTGAGATTTCAATTGCTCAGATCAATAGCATTACCGAGCAGATGATTGATGTGTTTGAACACCTTCATCAAAACAAAGTTTGTCACGGTGATTTGTACGCGCACAACACCTTGGTCAATGAACAAGGTCAGATGATCTTTGGTGACTTCGGAGCTGCAACTATCTACGGTTACCTGACTGAAGAGCAGCAACAAGGCATTCGTCGAATTGAAGCACGTGCATTAAAGTACTTTATTGAAGACCTACTGACCGTATGCGCAAAGCAAGACCAAGACAGCGAGCTTTATACTCGATTGGCGAACTTCGAAGCTTAATGGCTTAACTTAATAGCGCGTTGATTAGAAATACTCGTCGAATTGAAAACAACAAAGCCAACATCACTGTTGGCTTTTTTATTCTTGGAACATCACTCATTTTAATGGGCAAGCAAGGTCGACTAAAAAGGATTAACGTTCAGCCTGCACCAATTTCAGATACGAATGCAGTTCACCATTTTTATATTCCACCGCAGAATGAATATTAAGATCAGCACGAGCCACAACAGCAAACTGGTAGCGGTTGTCACCCTTCAGAATCTCGACGTGTAACAAACCGTCTTTTAGTTGCCACTGCCCTGTTGTTTCAAATCGATCGAACAAACGGTATTCAGCTAGAGAACCGTCAGCATTAAAGTGCACTTCAGTGATATAGCCGCCGGGGCAACTCTTCACCCACACTCGACTCTCGATATCACTGACAGTAAAGTCACGCTTTGTATCACGCCACGCAAGAAAGCCTTCACTATCATAAAGACCAATGTCGAGATCAATTCGAGAAATTAACGGCAGCTCAGTTTGCTCACGACAATAAAGTTGAAGCAAAATTTGCTGAACTGTTCCGTTCAGTAATTCACTCATTGTGACTTCCCTTTCTTATTGCTCAGCAGTTAAACACTGTAGTGATCAACAAATTTCATTTAAAGCGGGTTACACAAGCTCGTAAGAAACCACATACAGCTCAGAGATCCCAGGATAGATATCTTGAATCACGTCTTTGAGTACTTGCAGCGTCATGTTCTCTTGCTGAGCATGGAATTCACCTAAGTCATCAAACAGGATTGGTTCAACACTGATGATCTTAAGGTTACAGAACACACGGCCTTGCTCTAGCGTTGATACTTCCACAACACTGCCTGGCTGGTAGTCGCGTTCAGATTCATCGCGAATAGTAATGGTCTTTTTGCCAGAAAGGATGTCAGTTTCGAAACGTTCGAAGAACGTCATAGTGGTAGGTGCGGTCATTTATCTCGGTCGCTTAACATTTAAAGGTTAGGTAGATGTTTATATACCAGAATGCCTGTTCAAGCGAATAAAAATTAGATGCGAGATGCGAGATGCGAGATGCGAGATGCGAGATGCGAGATGCGAGATGCGAGAGAATATGGCAAAGACAAATTACAGGCAATAAAAAAGGAGAACCGAAGTTCTCCTTTTCTTAAACCTTTAAGCTAACTCTAAATTATAGAGATGCTTTCGCTTTTTCAACTAGAACAGCAAATGCTGCTTTGTCGAATACTGCGATGTCAGCAAGAATCTTACGGTCGATCTCGATAGATGCTTTCTTAAGGCCATTGATGAAACGGCTGTAAGATAGACCATTTTGACGAGATGCCGCATTGATACGTGCAATCCAAAGTTGACGGAATTGACGTTTCTTGTTGCGACGGTCACGGTAAGCGTATTGACCAGCTTTGGTAACTGCTTGGAAAGCTACGCGGTAAACACGTGAACGTGCTCCGTAGTAACCTTTAGCTTGTTTTAGAACTTTCTTATGACGTGCACGAGCTTGTACACCACGTTTTACGCGAGGCATTATGCTTCTCCTAAACTAAACGAATTTATAAACTAAAAAGAATTAAGCGTATGGCATCATACGTAGAACTGCAGCCACTTCACATTTTGGAAGGATTGAGTTCGGACGAAGCTGACGCTTGTTCTTAGTAGTACGCTTAGTCAGGATGTGACGTTTACCAGCGTGCTTAAACTTAATACCACCAGCAGTTTTCTGGAAACGCTTAGCAGCACCTTTGTTGGTTTTCATCTTAGGCATGATGAATAACTCCGCATTGTTGAGTTGTTAATAACATAGTAATTAGGGCGAATAAAACCCTACAGCCTATGGCTGCAAGGTTTAATTACTTGTAAAGCCGTTAATTACTTCTTTTTAGGGGCCAACACCATGATCATCTGGCGACCTTCAATTCTCGTTGGGAAAGATTCGACAACTGCAAATTCTTCAGTATCGATTTTCAAACGATTAAGAACGTCAACACCGATTTCTTGGTGAGCCATTTCGCGGCCACGGAAGCGAATTGTTACCTTCACTTTGTTGCCGTCTTCAAGGAAACCAGTCAGGTTGCGTAGTTTTACCTGATAGTCTCCAATATCAGTTCCAGGTCGGAATTTAATTTCCTTGATCTGAACCTGCTTTTGCTTTTTCTTCTGCTCTTTCGCAGCTTTGCTCTTCTCGAAGAGGAACTTACCGTAGTCCATCACACGACAAACTGGCGGCTCGGCGTTAGGGCTGATCTCTACGAGATCCATACCAGCTTCATTTGCAGCTTCCATCGCTTCAGCGATTGTTACTACACCAACAGCTTCGCCGTCTGCGCCAGTTAGACGCACTTCACGAACGCCACGAATGTCACCGTTTAAACGGTGCTGGTTTTGTTTGGCCGGTTGTTGGCCACGTCTTCCGCCTTTAATAGCTATTCCTCCAGATTGAGCTTACGGTTTGAAACCTCGGCTTGGATGTATGAAATAAAGTCATCCACTTTAAATTTACCAAGGTCCTTACCTTTACGTGTACGTACTGCTATTTCGCCGGCTTCCATTTCTTGGTCACCACACACAAGCATGAACGGTACACGTTTCAAAGTATGTTCGCGGATTTTAAAGCCAATCTTCTCATTTCTCAAGTCTGCTTTGACTCTAAATCCACTTTTTTGCAGTTTTTTCGCAATTTCTTGTACATATTCAGACTGTTTGTCCGTAATGCCCATAACAATTGCTTGTTCTGGCGCCAACCACGTTGGGAAGAAGCCAGCGTATTCTTCAATAAGAATACCGATGAAGCGTTCTAGTGAACCTAAAATCGCGCGGTGGATCATAACTGGCGTGTGACGCTCGTTATCTTCACCTACGTAAGTTGCACCTAAACGTTCTGGTAATGCAAAATCGAGCTGCACTGTACCACATTGCCATGCGCGGTCCAAACAATCATGCAAAGTAAATTCAATCTTAGGTCCGTAGAACGCACCCTCGCCTTCTTGAATCTCGTATGCAATGTTCATTGCCTCTAGCGCTTGCTTAAGGTCAGCCTCTGCACGGTCCCACATTTCGTCTGAACCTACACGTTGTTCTGGACGAGTAGATAGCTTAACAACAATGCTATCGAAGCCGAAAGTTGTGTAAGTATCGTAAACCATTTCAATACAAGCTTTCACTTCTTGTTGAACTTGGTCTTCAGTACAGAATACGTGAGCATCATCTTGAGTGAAGCCACGAACACGCATAATGCCGTGAAGTGCGCCAGACGGCTCGTTACGGTGACATGAGCCGAACTCAGCCATACGTAGCGGAAGATCACGGTAAGATTTCAAACCTTGGTTAAAGATTTGAACGTGACCAGGACAGTTCATTGGCTTGATCGCGTATTCACGGTTCTCTGAAGAAGTAGTGAACATCGCTTCAGCGTACTTATCCCAGTGACCAGAGCGTTCCCAAAGAACACGGTCCATCATTAATGGGCCTTTTACTTCTTGGTAATCGTACTCAGTCAGCTTCTGACGAATAAATACTTCTAGCTCACGGAAGATAGTCCAACCGTTGTGATGCCAGAACACCATGCCTGGTGCTTCTTGCTGCATGTGGAATAGATCTAAGTGCTTACCGATTTTACGGTGATCACGCTTAGCCGCTTCTTCTAGGCGCACTAGGTGAGCCTTAAGTGCTTTCTTGTCGTGGAATGCAGTGCCGTAGATACGTTGAAGCATCTTGTTGTCACTGTTACCACGCCAGTAAGCACCCGCTACGTTAAGTAGTGTGAAGTGTTGGCAGAAACCCATATGTGGAACGTGTGGACCACGACACATATCGATGTATTCTTCATGATGGTACAGGCCTGGACGATCGTCTTTAGAAACGTTCTCATCCAAGATTTCGATTTTGTAAGTCTCGCCGCGAGCTTCGAATGCGTCACGCGCTTCCTGCCAGCTAACTTTCTTCTTAACAACCTGATACTTGGTCTTCGCTAGCTCTTTCATACGCTTTTCAATCTTTTCTAGATCTTCTTGCGTTAGAGAGTGCTCAAGGTCGATATCGTAGTAGAAACCGTTATCGATGGTAGGACCGATCGCCATTTTCGCTTCTGGAAAAAGCTGCTTAATCGCGTGACCTAAAAGGTGAGCACAAGAGTGACGAACGATCTCAAGACCATCAACTTCATCTTTAGCTGTGATGATTTCTAGACTTGCATCGTTTTCGATAAGATCACAAGCATCAACACGCTCGCCGTCTACACGACCAGCAATGGTTGCTTTCGCAAGACCAGGACCGATTGATAGGGCAACATCTAGAGTTGATACAGGGTTGTCAAATTGACGCTGACTACCGTCAGGAAGAGTAATAATTGGCATTATTTGTCCTTTACAGTGGTGTTGCACACCAAGCAACACATGAAAATGTTTAATATATGTTTTTCAACCAACAAGTATGTTGATCGGAGATATATGCATAATAAAGATACCCACATAAAAGCAAATACAGATGCCCCATTTGTGAGTAGCCGAACATTGTAACGAAATTATATGAAATGACAATGTTAGTCCCACAGCGCCACAAAAACTACATAACTTAAATGTATCTTCTATATAGGACCTTCTAACACCCTAAGCTAACGTTCAATGATTGGTTCTTTGTCTTTATTTACAAACAAAAAAGCCGAACGGTTAAGTTCGGCTATAGAAATCGTACTGTCTTGTCTCTATTAATAGAAAAAGCGACTACTAACAGAAAGGGAACTATGCACTCATGATTCTTGAGACTGCGTTGCGAATATCTGAATCGGCGGCATTAGCAGGTAAGCTGAATGAGATGTATTGGTCGCCACGGAAGCTCATTGAACGATCAATTTCTGCTAGGCAGTGAACTATTGAGCCTTCAACTATGAATGACAGCTCGATCTCTTTATTATTCATGAAGCCGCCGCTGCGAAATTCAATCTCTTGGTAACAGCCCGAACGAGAAGCAAAGCTGTTGCCTTTTAAGAAGCCCTTCTCTACGTCTGCTTTCACCATTGCCATACCCGATGCTTCCACGCCTTGGATGATTTTAGCAACTGTTGGCAGTGGGTGTACGGAGATAAAGTCACGGTCTTTAGGGTCAATCGCGAAGCCAATATCTAGGTTGGTTTCTACCCAAACATGGCATTGGTTCATTTGTGCGTTCAACGCGGTGACTGGCGTTTCATCATTTAACTTAAGGCGGAATGGAACCAGTTTGGTTTCGCCCGGTTGGATAACGAAAGGCTCTACGGCTTGAATACGACCCAGAGAAAAAGTTTCGTAGTTAGTGCTGTCTTCCGTTTCTACTTTCACTTCTGTGTTGAGAACTAAGTTGATCAAGTCAATTTGTTGCTCAACGTCGCCGCCAACAATGTGAACATTGCCAGACAACTCTCCACCTTGGAAAACTTCAATATTATCTAAGACAGTATCAACCTTTGCTGCACCGATGCCCAACGAGGCCTTTAATTTCTTAAACATATTATTTCCCTTTCTAATTATCTGATTTACGAATAGTTATTGCGTGACAATTTGCGACACTTACCTCACAGAATCAAGCAATTTGCCCCATCTATGTTGAATAAGGTCACATTGCCCGAGGAAATGTTGAAATCGTGAAAAATTCCGTTACTCTATTTGTATAGTCAAATAAGGTTTCATTATGTCGAAAGCGCCGCTCTACCTTCAGATAAAACAGTTCATAGACGACAATATCACCAGTGGTCTCTGGCCAGTGGGTTACCAGATAACCACAGAGCTAGAACTCACTGAACAGTTCAAAGTGAGTCGAATGACAGTGAATAAGGCCATTCGAGATCTGGTGTCTGAAGGTAAGCTAATCAGGAAACCAAGGCTGGGTACTTTTGTTTGTGAACCAGACGAAAAAGCACAATCTCCCCTGCTTGATATCAACAATATCGCGCAAGAGATCAAAGACCGAGGCCAAACGTATGCTAGCCAAGTTATCAAGCACAAGAGCATCAAGGCTGATGAAAGCACCGCCACACGGTTAGGTGTGATGATCAATACCGAAGTATTCTATAGTGAAATCATACACTTTTCCGACAACGCACCGATTCAATTGGAAGCGCGCTGGGTGAACTCTCAAGCCGCTCCAAAATACCTAGAGCAAGACTTTTCAACTTCTACACCCAACGAATACCTTTCAAAAAGCTGCCCGTTGAGTGCTATCGAGCATACGGTTGAAGCCATTATTCCAGACACTCAAATCAGAGCGTCACTAAAGCTATCTGAATCAGAGCCTTGCCTTCTTTTGAATAGAAGAACATGGAGTAAAGAGCGCCTCATCAGCTTTGCATTGCTCTACCATCCTGGCTCTAAGTACAAATTAAGCTCCAAGATACTTCTAGATTAAAGAACATCATCCTGATCGCCGATCACATTTTTGCAACATCAACTTGATTCGGGTCAGCGTTTAGCCTATTTATTTGTATATACATTTAATGTTTAGCAAAGATCTAGGTGATTATGAATTTGATCCTCAAAAACGCACGAGTGGTCTCCATGAGTTCGGGAGCCGATGGTTATCAGCCCTCTTCCCCTCAAGATATCGTTATCGGAAACGGTAAGATCGTGTCCATCTCTTGTTCAAACCACGAGGGACATGCTTCTGAGGTAGAACAACCGAGCACTGATAGCTCTGCGGATTACATCACCTATGACTGCAAAAACAAGCTCGTCACTCCTGGGCTGATTGATTGTCACACTCATCTCGTATTTGCGGGTAATCGTGCCAACGAGTTTGAGCAACGTTTGAATGGTGTGTCTTACACCGACATCGCCAAGCAAGGCGGTGGCATTCTAGCGACAGTCACTGCAACACGCGCAGCACAAGAGTCTGAACTGGTTGAAATGGCGTTACCGAGACTCGATGGTCTGCTAAGAAGTGGCGTAACCAGTATCGAAGTAAAATCTGGTTATGGTTTAACACTTGAAGATGAGCTCAAGATGTTACGTGCAGCCAAAGCGTTAGAGAATCATCGCCGTATTAAGATCACCACCACTCTCCTTGCTGCCCATGCTATTCCACCAGAATATAAAGAGAAACCGGACAGCTATATCGATCTGGTTTGCCAAGAGATCATTCCTAAAGCTGCAGAGCAAGGGCTCGCCGATGCAGTTGACGTGTTCTGCGAATCTATCGGCTTCAACCTAGAACAAACCGAACGTGTCTTTGCAGCAGCCAAAGCGCATGGGCTAGCGATTAAAGGCCACACTGAACAACTTTCGAATATGGGTGGCAGCGCGCTTGCAGCTAAATACGGCGCACTCTCTGTTGACCATGTTGAATACCTTGATGAAACCGGAGTAAAAGCACTGGCAGAATCAGGCACAGTTGCCACCTTGCTACCCGGTGCTTTCTACTTCCTGAAAGAGACTCAACAGCCTCCTATTGCTTTACTTCGTGAACACAACATTCCAATGGCAATAGCAACCGACTTAAACCCCGGCACTTCTCCCTTTGCTGATTTAACTCTAATGATGAACATGAGCTGCACCCTGTTTGGTACAACGCCTGAAGAAGCGCTGCGCGGTGTAACTTGTAACGCTGCTTCTGCCATTGGCGACTCACAAACCAAAGGCAAAATTGAAATTGGTTATGCCGCTGATTTGGCTATCTGGAATATCGAGCACCCTGCCGACTTAAGCTATCAAGTTGGTGTTCCTCATCTGTATAAACGCATTGTTAACGGCGAGGTGTGTCATGACTCAATCTAAGTCTAACGGCATCCGAGATAATGCAGCAACCACACATAACTTTGTATGGACTGGGCGTAATGATCTTGAAGATGGCGCACTCGGTACTCGCGTTCATCACATTACCAAACAAGTTCACAGTAGTGAGTTAAGTAACGAGCTTACTGATGGCGCTATCGCCTTAGTTGGCTTTGCCAGCGATGCTGGAGTTGCAAGAAACAAAGGACGCGTAGGCGCGAAACAAGCACCTAACCTGATTCGCCAAGCGTTGGCTAATATGGCTTGGCACAGTGACGCGCACATCGCGGATCTTGGTGATATCGAATGTAATGATGGCCAGCTCGAAGTCAGCCAAAAACAGTGTGCTTCTGTAATTACTAATGCTTTATCAACCAACAAAGTGATTACCCTTGGCGGTGGTCACGAGGTTGCTTGGGCGTCTTTCCAAGGACTTGCTGAGCATTTACACCAAACGGAACACCGACATAAAACTAAACACCTTCATAAAGATCAGTCAGAACGCAAACCTAAGATCGGCATCGTTAACTTTGATGCTCACTTTGATCTTCGTGAATTTGAAAGCGAAATCGCCGATGTTAAACCCAGTTCAGGTACGCCTTTTAATCAGATAAGCGATTACTGCCACAAACATCAGTGGCCGTTTCATTACGCTTGTCTTGGTGTGAGCGCGGCCAGCAATACCAAAGCGCTGTTCAATAAAGCCGACCAACTGGGCGTTTGGTATGAACACGACCGCAACATGACCCAAATAAACCAAGTCGCTCAACTGGTTAAGTTACAAAAATTCATCGCTGAGTGTGATTACCTCTATCTCACTATCGATCTAGACGTATTCCCAGCAGCGACAGCGCCGGGCGTAAGTGCGCCAGCGGCAAGAGGCGTGAGCTATGAAGCACTCGCTCCTTTTCTAGAACAGATTTTCCAACACAGTGAAAAACTCATTATCGCGGACATTGCGGAATACAACCCAGACTACGACATCGATGGCCAAACGGCTCGATTGGCGGCACGTTTGTGTTGGGATATTGCCTCTGCAATGGCCAGCGACTAATCCAGCTATACCGATAACTACAACTACAACTACAACTACAACTACAACGATATAACGTGAAACAGAAGGAATTCCAAAATGACGGAACACCACAACAGTGACCCTCGTCTCGACACGACTCGCGAAATTCGCGCACCTCATGGCACCACTTTGCGCGCTAAATCTTGGTTAACAGAAGCACCACTGCGTATGCTGATGAATAACCTAGACCCTGATGTGGCAGAACATCCACATGCACTGGTTGTGTATGGCGGTATCGGTCGCGCGGCGCGTGATTGGAAATGTTATGACAAGATTGTTGAAGTATTGGAGCGTTTAGAAGACGACCAAACGTTACTTGTTCAATCAGGTAAACCTGTGGGCGTGTTCCCGACTCATAAAAACGCGCCTCGCGTACTGATCGCGAACTCTAACCTTGTTCCACACTGGGCAAACTGGGAGCACTTCAACGAGCTCGATAAAGAAGGCTTGATGATGTACGGCCAAATGACAGCAGGCAGCTGGATTTACATTGGCTCACAAGGCATCGTTCAAGGTACTTATGAAACGTTTGTTGCTATCGCGAAAAAGCACTTCCAAGGCGAAGCGAACGGCAAGTGGGTTCTAACGGGTGGTCTTGGCGGCATGGGTGGTGCTCAACCTCTCGCAGCGACTATGGCAGGCTTCTCGATGATCGCGGTTGAATGCGATGAATCACGGATCGACTACCGCTTACGTACTGGCTATGTAGACAAAAAAGCCACCAGCATAGATGAAGCGATGGCAATGATTAAAGAATCAGACACGCCAATCTCTGTTGGCTTATTAGGTAACGCTGCAGACGTATTCCCAGAGCTTGTCGAACGCAATATCACCCCTGACGTAGTGACCGACCAAACCTCTGCCCACGATCCGCTGAACGGCTACTTGCCGCAAGGTTGGACGATGGAGAAAGCAGCGCAAGAACGTTTAGTTGATGAAGCGAAAGTAGTGAAAGCCGCTAAGCAATCAATGGCGATTCAAGTTCAAGCGATGCTAGACCTACAATACCGTGGTGCTGCAACCGTAGATTACGGCAACAACATTCGCCAAATGGCACTGGAAGAAGGTGTGGAAAACGCATTTGATTTCCCAGGTTTCGTTCCTGCTTATATTCGTCCTTTATTCTGTGAAGGCATCGGTCCGTTCCGTTGGGCTGCCCTTTCTGGCGACCTAGAAGACATCTACAAAACAGACCAAAAAGTAAAAGAGCTGATTCCAGATAACCCGCATCTACACAACTGGCTAGATATGGCACGTGAACGTATTCAGTTCCAAGGCTTACCAGCGCGTATCTGTTGGGTCGGTTTGAAAGATCGTGAACGTTTAGGCCAAGCATTCAATGAAATGGTTAAAAATGGCGAACTGAAAGCGCCGGTTGTTATCGGCCGTGACCACCTAGATTCAGGCTCAGTAGCAAGCCCGAACCGTGAAACAGAAGGCATGATGGATGGATCAGATGCCGTATCAGATTGGCCTCTATTGAACGCCCTTCTAAATACTGCAGGCGGCGCGACATGGGTTTCCCTGCACCACGGTGGCGGCGTTGGCATGGGCTTCTCACAACACTCAGGAATGGTGATTTGTTGTGACGGCAGTGAAGATGCATCACAGCGTATTGCTCGTGTACTTCACAATGATCCGGCCACTGGCGTTATGCGTCATGCTGATGCGGGTTACGATATTGCCAAGCAGTGTGCTAAAGAGCAGAAGCTTGATTTACCTATGCTAAACGAAGAACTTCGTCGCCTTTAATGTCTGGAGAAAACATGTTGAATTTATTACTTAAACCAGGACATCTAGGCCTACCTGAACTGCGTAAGATTAGCCGTAGCCCTGTGAACTTATCACTTGATCCTGCAGCGATTCCAGATATTGAAGCGAGCATGCACGTTGTCGAGCAAGTGATTGCTGAAGATCGCACCGTGTATGGTATCAATACAGGTTTTGGCTTATTAGCGAATACCAAAATAGCCCCTGAAGATTTAGAAGTACTACAGAAAAGTATCGTACTTTCTCACGCGGCGGGCATTGGTAAATTCATGTCTGATGAAACTGTACGCTTGATGATGGTGCTAAAGATTAACAGCTTGTCTCGTGGCTACTCGGGTATCCGCCTCAAAGTGATTAATGCCCTTATCGATCTTGTGAACGCACAGGTTTACCCATGTGTTCCACAAAAAGGATCTGTGGGTGCTTCAGGAGATCTTGCTCCCCTCGCCCACATGAGTACGGTACTGCTAGGTGAAGGCCAAGCACGTCACAACGGCAAGATCATCACTGGCCTAGAAGCAATGCAGATCGCTGGCTTGGAACCAATCACACTTGCGCCAAAAGAAGGTTTGGCGCTGTTAAACGGCACACAAGCATCGACAGCATTTGCATTAGAAGGTCTGTTCGCAGCTGAAGACTTGTTTGCGTCTGCAACCGTGTGTGGTGCAATGTCTGTTGAAGCCGCGCTGGGTAGCCGTCGTCCGTTTGATCCGCGTATTCATCGCGTTCGTGGTCACCGTGGGCAAATGGATGCAGCCCTTGCTTACCGCCATATGCTTGATCAAAAGAGTGAGATTGGTGAATCACACACTTGTTGTGAAAAGGTTCAAGACCCTTATTCGCTGCGTTGCCAGCCTCAAGTGATGGGGGCGTGTTTACAGCAGATTCGTAATTCAGCAGAAACCTTAAACATTGAAGCAAATGCCGTATCCGACAACCCACTTGTTTTTGCTGAAGACGGTGACATCATTTCAGGTGGTAACTTCCACGCCGAACCCGTCGCAATGGCAGCCGATAACCTTGCATTGGCAATCGCCGAGATAGGTAGCTTGTCAGAACGAAGAATGGCACTGTTAATCGATAGCGCGCTAAGCAAACTTCCACCTTTCTTGGTAGATAACGGCGGCGTGAACTCAGGATTTATGATTGCTCAGGTAACGTCTGCAGCATTGGCGAGTGAGAACAAAACACTGGCTCATCCAGCGTCAATAGATAGCCTACCAACTTCTGCAAACCAAGAAGACCACGTATCGATGGCAACCTTCGCTGCACGCAGGCTTAGATACATGGCCGAAAATACACGAGGGATTTTGGCCGTAGAATATTTAGCTGCAGCACAAGGGTTAGACTTCCGAACGCCAAACCTTTCGTCTCCTCGCGTAGAAGAGGCGAAACAAATTCTGCGTGAGAAGGTCAGCTTCTACGACAAAGATCGCTACTTCTCACCTGATATTGAACAAGCGAACCTGTTACTTAAGTTGTCCGTTCATAACCATCTAATGCCAGAAGGCACTCTGTGTAGTTTTTAAAGCAAAAACACTCTAAACAACACCTCTTAAAGTGTTGTATAAACAAGGGCTATTGATTAGCCCTTGTTGCATTGAGTCAAAGACCATACCCTCTTAAAAATCGTCACATACCATCCAACGTATTTATCTAATTGGCTGATATATATACAAAGTTAACTGGATAGACCATTAGATCGAAGTTAGTTAGCTATAATCCACGCCAGATTTGATGACTAATAGCGATACTATGTTTCTGACACCTTACTTTTCTACTGAAGACAATCAATTTCAATTCACTCGTGAACAGGCTAGCCACTTTGCTAAAAAAGTAGCCGCTGACTTCAACCCCATTCACGATGAAGACAACAAGCGCTTCTGCGTGCCTGGCGATCTTTTGTTTGCAGTACTTCTGCAAAAAGAAGGCATCAGCCAAAAAATGCGTTTTGATTTTTCAGGTATGGTGGGTAACGGTATTGCGCTAAGCGTTGACAACAAGTGTGAGAAAGAAAGCTCACTGGTTGACGAGAAAGGCAAAGAATACCTACACATGTCTTGTGAAGGTGAAAAGAGCCACGATCAAGCATTCATCGAACACGTAGTAACAAACTACGTTAAGTTCTCTGGCATGAACTTCCCACACATCATGGTTCCTCTTATGGAAGAACAACAGATGATGATCAACTGCCAACGCCCTCTTGTGATTTACGAGAGCATGGAAGTTGAATTTACTCGCCTAGACCTATCTCACCCAGAAGTTGAATTCTCAGGTGCGACTTTTGATGTTGAAGGCAAGCGTGGCATCGTGACACTGAACTTCGATTTCAAAGAAGACGGCGAAGTTGTCGGTAAAGGCGTGAAACGCATGGTAGCAAGTGGCCTTAAGCCATACGACCAAGCTTCTGTAGACGACCTAGTAAACCGCTTCAACGAGCGTAAAGAGATGTTTCTAGCTCAGTTTGCAGCTGCCGCTTAATCAGCATCCTTATTTACACATCTCGATGTAAATAAGCTCTAGAACAAGATCAATAAAGCCCAGCTTGATATCCTCAAACTGGGCTTTTTTAGTACGATCCCTGACTACACGAAGACACTCAAGTCAATACTAAATCCAGCGTCTAACCTTCTGTTTATAATCAACATATTCCGCACCGAATAATTGCTCTAGAGCGTGTTCTTCTGGCTTAATTTGGAACTGAGTCATGTAAATCACGAATACAAAGCTAAGTAAAACACTGAATAGGTTTTGGAAGAAGTAACCGAAGCAAAACAGTAGGATGAATAGACCTAAATACATTGGGTTTCGCGTATAGCCAAAGATTCCACTGTCCACCACTGCAGAAGCAGTTTCGACTTTGATCGGGTTAACGGTGGTTTTCTGTTTGCGAAACTCCCATATGCCTGAAATTCCAATCACACCACTCAATATAATCCCGATACCTAACACAACCGTTCCATAAGGCAGTGCAAGTGTCCCTAGGCTCAACTGCTGAGCGCAGGAGTATGATGCTACGAATACAATAATGAACAGTGCAACGGGTGGTACTTTTAATTCTAGAAATTTCATACTTTTCCTTATTAACATTCCTTTGTTAGTTTAGAAAAAAGCCCAGCAATTGCTGGGCTAAATGTATTAAAGAATTTTTGCTAGCGCCTGTAATGGGTGAGCAAGCTTCTCACCTTCAAAACGCTTCACTTGGCTACGGCAAGAATAACCTGTCACCAAACAACGATCTTTTGGTAAGTCCTGCATTCGAGGCTTCCAGCTTAAACCGTATATGTCTTTCGACATTTGCAGCTTATCGACCTCGTGACCGAAAGTACCCGCCATACCACAACAGCCGACAGGAACGCTGGTTAACGCAGCGCCAAAATGTTTAAAGATAGCGCCCCACTCTTTTTCAGCGTTCGGCATTTTGGTTTTCTCAGTACAGTGAGCGAACAAGTACCACATATCTTCACTTGCTGAGCGCGCTTCGAACTCACCTAACGATGGCATTAACCATTCATGCACGGTGAGCACATCAAAGTCGCCACGCTTGTCACCTAAGATCTCGACGTATTCATCGCGATAACAAAGTACCAGTGCAGGATCAACACCCACCAAAGGAATGCCGATATCCGCCACCATCGACAAAAAATCCGATGTGGATTTCGCTTCACGCGCAAAGCGACTTAAGAAGCCTTTAATGTGCAGCGCTTTTCCATTTGGCTTAAACGGCAGCAGTACCGGTGTTTTGCCCAGCTTTTGAGCCAGAGTAACGAAGTCTTCAACTACCTCTGCATCATAAAAGCTAGTAAACGGGTCTTGAACGATAAGTACATGCTGTTTCTTCTGCTCAGAAGAGAGCCCTTCTAGGTACTGTAAATCGAAGAGTTGCAGCTCTTTGCTCGCCAGACGATTTTTTAGCGTAGGCACCGACATCAGTGGTGCATCAACATAACCGACCGTTTTAGCCGTTGCGGTTTGTATCCACTTTTGACCCAATGCTGCGTTCACGACTTTCGGCGCTTTCGCCATCAGCGGCAGCATGGTTTCAATGTTGGCAACTAAATAGTCTTTTGCTGGGCGCTGATAACGCGAGTAATAGATGTTCAAGAATCGGGAACGGAAGCTCGGCACATCGACTTTAATAGGACACTGGCTCGCACACGCTTTACATGCAAGACAACCGTTCATCGCTTCGTGAACTTCATGCGAGAAATCGTATTCATGGCGTTTGTTCATCGTGTTACGAACACGCTCAACCATGGTTTTAACCGGAGTATTGTCCTTCAGCGCTTCTTGCTCTAAATCGAGAATATCGACGCCTTGTTCCGTTAACTGACGCAACCACTCTCTTACCAAACCTGCGCGGCCTTTTGGCGAATGACGACGGTCTGCAGTGACTTTCATCGAAGGACACATTGGCGAGCTAGTATCGTAGTTGAAGCACAAGCCGTTACCATTACATTCCATGGCTTGTTTGAAGCTATCACGAACTTGTACGTCGATCTGACGGTCATAGAAGCCACGCTTGGTATCGGTGACTTTCACCAACTCAGCATCGCTTTCTAATGGCGTACAGATCTTGCCTGGGTTCATCTTGTTGTGCGGGTCGAACGCTGCTTTAACACGTCTTAATTCGGTAAACAGTTCCTCCCCAAAGAAGTCAGGGCCATACTCAGAGCGGAAGCCTTTTCCGTGCTCACCCCACATCAAGCCACCGTATTTAGCCACCAGCTTAACCACTTCATCAGAGACTTCGTGCATCAAGGCTTCTTGCATCGGATCACACAGATCAAGTGCTGGACGAACATGTAGTACGCCCGCATCCACGTGACCAAACATGCCGTAGTTCAACTCTTTTGAATCGAGTAAGACTCTAAATTCAGAGATGAAGTCGGCCAAGTTTTCCGGTGGTACACAGGTATCTTCAGCAAAAGCGACTGGCTTAGCTCGGCCTTTCGCCGCACCCAATAAACCTACCGCTTTCTTACGCATGTTGTAGATTCGGCCAATGCTCGCTAAGTCACTGCATACTTGGAAGCCAATCACACCAGCTTCTTCGGTTTCAAGCATGCTTTCAAGTTGTGCCGTCAGTGCTTGAACTTGTTGTTCAACTTCCGCTTCATCTTGGCCTGCAAACTCAACCATGTTGATGCCAAGCATCTCTTTATTGGGAACATCCATAAGCAGGTCGCTCACAGTGTGCCAAACGATGTCTTGCTTCGCTAGGTTCAATACTCTTGAATCAACCGTCTCAACAGACAGCGCTTTCGCTTCTACCATGAACGGCGCATTACGCAGCGCAGAATCGAACGTGTTGTATTTCACGTTGACCAGCGTTCGCGCTTTGGGAATCGGCGTTAGGTTGAGCTTAGCTTCCGTAATGAAGGCTAATGAGCCCTCGGCACCACATAGGACGCGAGTCAGATCAAAGGTGTCATCTTGTTCGTTGATTGCGTTCTTTAGGTCGTAACCTGTTAAGAAGCGGTTCAGCGGTGGGAATTTATTAAGAATTTGAGCGCGCTTGTCTCGACAAACGGCTTCAGTAACCGCAAGGGCATGGTGAGCAAACTCACCCTCAACTGGCAAGCCGTGTGATAAATCAGACTCTAGACACGAACCATCCGCAAACACCGCTTGCAATGACAATACATGATCTGACGTTTTTCCGTACTTCAACGACCCTTGGCCCGAAGCATCGGTATTGATCATGCCACCTAAGGTTGCTCGGTTACTGGTAGAAAGGTCTGGAGAGAAAAAGTAACCGTAGGGACGTACCGCATCATTCAATTGGTCTTTAACGACGCCAGACTGAACTCTTACCCAGCCCTCTTTCTCGTTAATCTCAAGAACTTTATTCATGTGTCGTGAAAGGTCAACCACGACACCTTTTGTTAAAGATTGTCCGTTGGTTCCGGTACCGCCGCCACGAGGGGAAAAGGTCACGCGTTCGTAAGCGGATTTAGCACCCAACTGACCGAGCAACACAACGTCTTGAGTTGTTTTAGGAAGGATGACCGCCTGCGGCAATTGCTGATAGACACTGTTATCAGTCGCCACAGCCAAACGGCTAGAATATTGAGATTCAATGTCGCCAGTAAAGCCCGCTGTTTTTAGTTCATCTAAAAAGCGTACGACTACTGGATCGACATCAGCATTAAGTTGAAGTCTTGGTAACATTTGCTTCCTGCCCCTACTTCGCTGATCCTATCAGCATTGGGTTATCTGAGATTTTTAATAATTTTCTTTGAATTTCGTCACTTTACTACTATTAAGATCATATAAAAAGGTGATCAAATCAGAATCTCAGTGCAAGAATGGAGAAATAGTCACTTTCGTCTTAATTCAGTCCAATATACTGAATAACATTTTGTTTAAGACATCTCCATGAGCACATCACAATGAAAAAAAACAAAACAGTCACAACTGAAGATATTCTTCTTAAGCTATGCCAATCAGTCTCAAGCGTACTCACTTCAGCGACGGCTTCTCAGGTGTCCTATTCAGCTATGGTTCAAAAGATCAACAAGACAAGTCTGAAGCCAGACTTTGGTTGTTTCGTCTTATTTGACGGTGGCTTTTCTGGTCTTGTTGTCATCAATTTTACGTCTAAAGCCGCGCTAGAGATCTATACCAATTACATGCGTAACATGGGCATGCCAGAAGATGAGCTGGCGGTACTGCACACTTCAGACGAAGTGGGCGATGTTTTAGGTGAGTTGATGAACCAGTTAGTTGGTGATTTCACCAATAAGATCCGTAAAGAACTGCAAACCAACATCACACAGAACCAACCGAAAATGCTGGCATTGAACAAGCAAGTAAACCTTTCTGTTGATACTAACCTAGATCGTCCACAAGCCCGTCGTGTGACCTTCTCGACTGCAAACAACAACATCTTCTATCTAGAGCTTGCAATGGATAAGACAGAATTCATCCAATTGGAAGAATTTGAGATCGCTGAAGACGAATGTCCAGACAGTATTCTTGAGGCTACTCAGAAAAAAATGCAGGAAGCGAATAAGCCCGCTCAAAGTTCAGGTAATGATTCGGCAGCCGATCTACTCGATGAACTTGGTATCTAGTTTGCTAATGCTCTAGTTAATCCGGAAAATCGTGTCACTAACGCCATCAATACGCTTGATGGCGTTTTTGTATGACCCAGAAGCCGCCTCTTCCATCCTTCATAATGGCTCACCGCGTAATAACAAATGACTTTTGACTTTGCTGTTACCTGCCAAAACATGTAAAATGTCGGACTTTTCAAAATTTGCGGTAATGATTAAGTAGTCGATGGATAAGAAAAAAGCCCTAAAGAAAATTGCCAAGTGCCTTGAGCTTGGAAATTCTGCGAACGTCAATGAAGCGGCCAATGCGATAAAAATGGCGCATAACTTGATGCTGAAATATGGTCTCGAGAAAGACGATATTGAATTTATCAAGATGGGGAAAACTCAGTCCAGTCATCTGTTACCTGCAAATATCAGCTCTACACTGCTGCGTGTTATTCGTGGTATTAACACCAAGTTTGGCGTAGAAGCCGTATTACTGAACCACAAAGGCCTTAAGCGTGTGGAGTTCATTGGTGAAGCTGATCGAGCAATCTTTGCTGCCTTTGCTTTCGATATTATTTATCGCGAATTGAACGAGCATACGGGTCAATTCAGAAACAGCTTTGCAGGATCTGGTACCGGAACTCTCGAAGTCACTCGTCGTGTGAACTCTTACGTCTCTGGTTGGGTAGAAGGTGCGCTTGAAAAGTTGCCAATCATTACCCCGGACGACGAGTCAAACAACAAAATCAATAACTACATTGATAAAGAATTTGAAAATATTGACCGTGAAACCTTCAAACAACAACTCAGAGAAGCGATGAAAAACCTCACCGCTGACTATGAAGTTGGCTTGAAGAAAGGCCGTAAGCTTTCGGTAAACCGCCCTGTTGGCGGAACTCAAGCAGCTAAAAAAATCACCAAATCGTAGAGCATGCCATTTAGCTAAATCATAATGCTTGCTCTTTACATTTCCTCAGCACATTGTTAAAACCATCAGTAATACTTATAGGACTATATGTTTGTCATTCGCAATCCATGCGTTTGACAGAAGTACATGATGGAGAAATACGTTGAAAAAAATCACACTAGCCCTAGCGCTTACTGTCGCTCTAACGGGTTGTCAGGCAACTCAACGCCAAAATGCTACAACAGGCGAATCTGAGACGAACTCTGCAACTCAAGGCGCTCTAATTGGTGCAATCGCTGGTGCCGTTGCTGGTGCTGCTACTGGTGACGATTCTAAAGATCGCCGTAAACGTGCACTCATCGGTGCTGCTGGTGGCGCCGCCGTTGGTGGTGGTATCGGTTACTACTTCGACCAACAAGAAGCTGCACTTCGTGAAGAACTCATGAACTCTGGTGTTCAAGTTGAACGCGTTGGTGAGAACCAGCTTCTACTTCGCCTAGAAAACGGCATTGGTTTTAGTTCTGGCTCTTACGCTTTAGAGTCTAGTATTCACAACACACTACGTGGTGTTGCTCGTATCTTAGTTGAATACCCAGACACTAGCCTAGTGATCGACGGTCACACTGACAGCACTGGCAGCGAGTCGTCTAACCAAATCCTTTCTGAGCGTCGTGCTGAATCTGTTCGTGCATTCTTGATCTCTCAAGACGTTGCTGCAGGTCGTGCCATTGCTCGTGGTAACGGTGAACGTTACCCTCTATGTGACAACAACACCTCTCAAGGTCGTGCTTGTAACCGTCGCGTAGAAATTCAAATCTTGCCGCTTAAGTAGCACGATTAAAGCCCAGTTACCTTTATCTATTGAATTAACCACTATATAGTTGCTTGTCATTCGTATCGCTTATTTTAAGCGTTACGACTTAACACTCAGGCACATAGCGTATTCATCCTGATACATCGGGACTGGGCTTTTTTTACGAGACTTATCTTTTGCTTATCCTATCCAACTTCTGGTCATCGTCATTTCTTAGGCCTCTATTTGTAGCCCTCATCTTTTCCACGATACAGTTGTCCATTCCACATTTCGTTCACGCGAAAAGCAGTGATGAATTTTCAATAAAGTCACAACCTCAAGAGTCACAACCTCAAGATCCAGTTTCTCAATACCAATTAGCTCAAGCTTATGAATCGGGTGTCGACGTCCCTTTGAGCACCAGCGATGCATTTTATTGGTACTCGCAATCAGCGGATAACGGCAATGCAAATGCGCAATTTAGGCTGGCTGAATTGTATTTATCAGGGACAGGTGTAGAGCAAAGCAACAAGCTAGCTTTAGAATGGTTTATCAAATCAGCATTGCAAGGTAACAAACGCGCCTCAGTTGAGGTCGCAAAGATCTATGAGTCCTCGCTTGAGAAAGATCTACTCCAACCATTAGATGCAGCACAGCTATGGTATGAAGCGGCCCTAAAAGACAACCCTGATGCAGAAGATGGTTACAATCACGTTCTGGAAGCACAATTTAACCAACAACGCGCCAAGCAGATATCTTCGATTGAGCAGCTCAATGACAACGTCAGTGCAGAAGCCAATACGAATCAACCAAGCACCTTCCCTTCGGCACTAACTTCTAGAGACCAAGCAACACGTTCTAACCTAACAAGCTCTGACTATATAAGTGGCGCAGCACTGGCCGTTTTAATTGCAATAGTGAGTATCAGCGCGACTCTGGTTGTATCGCGAAAGCGACAGATCCTTAAGTCTGGTGAGTTAAATCAGCAACAGCAGACACTTGAAGCGCAGCTTAGCGCCAAAGACTTCACCATCAAACAGCAAAAGCGCCAACTTCAGACTATCTATAACGAACTGAAGAAGCAGAAAAACAACAAGAGTTTGAACAATTTTCAGGTAGCCTGTGCGCTATTTGGCTACACGCCTAGCTCAATTCCGGACCAGAAAAGCATCAAGATACGATACAAACAATTATCAAAGATCTACCATCCAGATGGTCACGGATGTGACGAAGAAATGAAACGTTTGAACAATGCGCTAAAAACCATTTTACAAAATGTTACAAAACCGTAAACAACTACACATATTAAATTTTCAAGGTCGCAAAGATATCGATTTTATTAGTGTTGCAATCGATCCCCCTCTCAAAAACGGGTAACAAACTATTAACTAATGGGTCTTACTTGTGTCATAATTTGCGCCGAAAATACACCTGACTTAAACAGGTGAGGAGAGAATATGTTCACAATAGAAGGCGTTTGTGATTGGTGCAAAAAGCCAAGCCTAGTTAAAAAGCACGACTATCTAGATGGTAAGTGTCATCATGCATGTAATGAATGCAATGATATTGCAACCATTGATGTTCGCCAGTTCAATATTGGTGAAATGGAAATGAGAGCAAAACTCTCCCAAGCGACATTGAGATAAGCAACACCGTTGAAATATAAGAAAGCGCCTAAGGCGCTTTTTTTGTGTCTGTGGTTTTAGATTTTCTCTCTTCTCTCTTCTCTCTTCTCTCTTCTCTCTTCTCTCTTCTCTCTTCTATACAGGCGTATACAGTACTTTTCTGTCAAAACCACTGTATACACCTGTATAAAGCTCACATTTTTTGAACTTATGAGACAAAGTGGCAAATTCATTCTAATTTAATTTGTCAAATAATTTCAATGGCTTAACAACATAACACCTATAACTTCAGACAAAATCGTCCAATAATCCCGCAAAAAACGCTTGATCTTATAAGCAACTAAAACTACTGTATACACATACAGCATGTATATAAGGACAGCAAAATGATTCAAGCACACGTTAAAGCCCAACACTCTAGCCCGCTAGTTCACTGCGCATTTACATCAGTTTCTCGTAAAAGCAAAAATTCAAACGAGGAAGCGTTATTTGCAAGAATGGCGTTGCTGTCCAACCAACATCAGTGGCTACTGTTTACGGCTCAAACACCGAGACCATCCGCTAAGCTGCTGAAGCAACATAATGTTTGCTGCGACCGAGTTATTCATATGAAAGCCTCTCATCAAATGACTGAGGTAGAAACCGTCGAGAAAGCCATTCGCTCTAAGAATGCGAGTGCGATTGTGGCAAGTGCATCGATTGATCAATTCAGTCAGCAATACCTAAGAACATTAGGAATGCGCTTTCAGTGTGAAGTGTTCTTTATGGATGCGAATTCAGAGCGCATTCACTAAGCCACCTTACTTAATAACATTTTGGCT
Source organism: Vibrio sp. QJM3NY_27 (assembly GCF_057785955.1). Classification (NCBI taxonomy): domain Bacteria; kingdom Pseudomonadati; phylum Pseudomonadota; class Gammaproteobacteria; order Vibrionales; family Vibrionaceae; genus Vibrio; species Vibrio sp. QJM3NY_27. Next base: position 2,145,138 of record NZ_CM173511.1, read on the forward strand.
CAAAAACATGGCCCACAAACATAGCTTAATCGTTTAGCTAACAAACTTAAGTAAACTAACCGCATAGCTCCAAAACACAGTCCAAATATACTGCCTTCCCCTGCCCTACGATTCGCCTATTTTTTGGCGAATTGTTAGGCGGGGGTTTTTATTTAAACAATAGATTTAGCAATCGTTTGCTTTTTATCTGGAAGGAAATAGTAGATTGAGTATAATGCCCGTCTAATCATGTGCACACCGCACTTCTCTGTATGACGTTTGATAAAAGATAGGAATGTCTAAATGAGCCTTGCTGATCAAGTTCTTGCCGTAAATGATGACCTACCAATCCGTACTGACAAACCTGTCCACAGTGGCAAAGTTCGCTCAGTCTACTGGTTAACTGAAGAAGATAGTCAACGACTAATCAAAGAGAAAGGCTACGATGTAGCACCAGATGCACCTTTAGCAATCATGGTGATCAGTGACCGAATCTCTGCATTTGATTGTATCTGGCGTGGTGAAGGTAATCTTAAAGGTGTTCCAGGTAAGGGAGCGGCTCTGAATGCTATCTCTAACCACTGGTTCAAATTGTTTAAAGACAACGGGCTTGCTGACAGTCATATTCTTGATATCCCTCACCCGTTCGTATGGATTGTACAAAAAGCTCGCCCCGTCATGATTGAAGCGATTTGTCGTCAATACATCACAGGTTCAATGTGGCGTGCATACGTAAGCGGCGAACGTGAATTCTGTGGTATCGAAATGCCTGAAGGTCTCGAGAAAGACAAGAAGCTACCTGAGCTACTGATCACGCCTTCAACAAAAGGGATTTTGAAAGGTATCCCTGGTGTTCCAGAAGCTGACGATGTGAACATCTCGCGTAACAACATCGAAGATAACTTCGCAGCGTTCAACTTTACTCAAGCAAGTGACATTGCGCATTACGAAAAACTTCTAAAAGAAGGCTTCAACGTAATTAGCCAAGCACTCGCGAAAGTCGACCAAACCTTTGTGGATACAAAGTTTGAATTTGGTTACGTCAACGATGCTCAAGGTAAAGAAAAGCTGATCTACATGGACGAAGTGGGTACTCCAGATTCATCTCGCATTTGGGATACTCAGGAATACAACAAAGGCAACATCGTTGAAAACTCTAAAGAGGGGTTCCGTCAGTTCTTGCTTAACTACTTCCCTGATGCAGACATCCTTTTGAACAAAGAACGCATGCCAGAACGTGAAGCATTAGCTCGTGACAATGAGTTGCCTCTTGATTCACTGATGTCTCTGTCTCGTACTTATCTTGATATCGCAGCGAAAATCACAGGTGCAGAGATCGTACTGAGCGAAAATCCTAAGCAAGAAATTATCGATGTACTGCGTGCTGACTATGGTCTAGTTGACTGATTGCATTCTAGAAAGCGAGTAAGCTCGTAAACACAAGTTCCAGATACTAAAAGGGCCTCATCATTATTGAGGCCCTTTTTACATGTGCGGTTTTAATATTCTTTAAGCTAGTTTCTAAGCTGCATGCTCTAAGCTCTAAGCTCTAAGCTCTAAGCTCTAAGCTCTAAGCTCTAAGCTCTAAGCAATACTGAGAGATTACAGCTTGATAGTAAACTCTTCTCCAGTATTCTCGGCGATCACCAAATGACTGCGCGTCTCGATGTACTCTATCTGCTCTTCTTCAAGAGAATATGGCATAACAACTTTGAGCTCATTGATCCCTTCCAGCCTAGCTAGCTTAAGTAAGGTAACAATGTTTGACTCATCACTTTTACGCGTCGACATTGATTTTAATGCCATCTGCCATAAACGATCTTCAGGGCTTGCTAGCTCTTTAATGCTATCTCGCCAGACGGTACTGAATACTGGCGCAATTGTGGTTAGTGCTTCCAGAAAAGTCCATTTTTTACTGCATGAGGCGCCAAGAAAGGTTGTGTAATCGAACTCTACACGCGTCTCTATCTGTTTATCCATGATGTCCCCCGACACTTTGACAACACAATATACTCAATATCTATCAACTCTTTCTTTATAGCAATAGGATATAGAAGAATAGTCTTTTATGACCTTTTGATTGGTTAAAAAGGCATATAAGAATCAATTTTGTAACAAAATAAGCACTGAATAATCATATATGCACCTATTTGATTAATATTTTAGAGATAAAACTTATCTATCTATTTTATATCAATTATCCGGCTCGCTTTTTTGTATTGAATACGCCAGCCAGACCATGTTGGCAGCTCCCAGCGTTTTGGTGATAACTTTCGGCTACCCGATTGATAGTGCACGTAAATCAGCTTTCGCGCGGGCAAGTATTCTACATCGAGTTGTAAGTCGGCAAGGCTCAGTGCAAACGGGTATTTTTCAGAGAACTCTGAATAGAGCCATTCTGGGATACCATCAAATGGAATGTCTGAATGTTCAAACATTTCTAGCTCGCTGACATCGGTAACCCCTAACACCTCAAGCTGTTGTATAAACCATAGTTCAAAGCTAAGTTGCTCGATCTCAGGAGTATATTTTGTTTGTTCATCGAGCCCAAGTTTTACATACAACTGCCAGTGTCTGATTTCTTGAGTACGAACCTTTGCAAAACCGGGCAGTTGGACGCCTTTTAACACAAAATCGACAATAGGCTTTAATGATAGTTGCCCTTCAGCCGCGACGAGCTTAGTCGTAATTGTACGGCCTGCGTACACCAAAGCCATCTCGGTAAAGACACCATCATCATTTACTCTTGTTTCACCTTGCTCCCACTCTCCGAGTTCAGCTTCAATGATAAGCTCAAGAGGAATAGGTGCCGTGACCGTCGCTAAGGTCAGTGTTTGCTTAACACCTCTTCCCGGCAAACTATGGGTATCAAGTACCAACATCGCTTGTGCATTGTCCGGGAAACGATTCTGACGGCCGAGTACTACCTCTAACACTCCATTGGCAAAGGCTTCTTTCCTCTTCAGTCGGCGCACAAACACCAGCTCAGGATGCAAATTCACAATAGTCTTAAGCAGTTCAATACGTTGGAAACGTGACGCGACTTCTAACTGAGGAAGTTCAAACACCTCACGCATTTGCTTTGCCAGCCCTTGTGCTTCATTCAGTGCCTGTTGGTCGATTTCTAAATGCGGATAATCGCGACCACGAACAATCTGAATCAACAGGCTTAAATCACACCCTTCTTTCTCTTGTTGCACGAGCGCTTCCAAATGTTCTGCATTGTTTGGTAATTGGTACAAGCGAGCAGGAACGGACAACGCAGCCGTGAGATCGACCATCGCTTCTTTTAATGCTTTGGTTTTGATTCGAGTAACAATATCGGCATACAAAGCATCAATCGGCAACGGATACAGCTTTTTGCCATGCTCGGTAATTTGATGGTCGCTATTAATCGCCTCCATCGTCAGCAAGGTTTGAGTCGCGCTGTTTAATGACTTCTCAGGAATAGGATCAAGGAAGGACAAGGTCTCAAACGGAGCACCACAACATGCCGCCGCAAGCATAGGTTCGGTCAACTCTTCACGCTGCAATTCAGGTGGCGTGACTAACTCTAACGCCGCATGTTCGCCATATAGACGAACACAGACACCATCCATCACTCTACCCGCGCGGCCAGCTCGTTGTTTGGCACTCGCTCGTGATATCGATTTAAGCATCAGTGTGGTTCTTCCGTTTCGTTGAACGGTGCGTCTTTCTAATCCTGAATCTATCACCACACCAATATCAGGTATGGTGAGGGAGGTTTCAGCAACATTAGTAGCAAGAATGACTTTTCTCAGGTCATTACCTTCAGTATTAATATTACGACCCGATAACGCTAAATCTCGTTCTTTTTCACTGACCGACGCATGCAACTTCACCACTTGGATATCTGGATTTTTTGCCAAGGCTTGTTCACATTGCACGATCTCTTTTTTACCCGGCAGGAAAACCAAGATATCGCCATGTGAAGCGATCAGTTGATGATTCACTTCTTCAGCAATGCGTTGCTCTAGATGTCGAATATCGGGCAGTGCTCTTGACTCATTAGCCCTGTGTTCAATAGCAACTTGATAAGTTCGGCCTTCACAGCTAATTCGATTCGCATCCAAGTAATGAGCAAGACGCTCCCCTTCAATGGTTGCTGACGTGATCACCAAGCGATGGCTTTCTTTTTGTTTGAGAATCGCCACCAGCAGATCAATGTCCCAGCGCCTCTCGTGAAACTCATCCACCACAATCACATCAAAACTGGCTAATCCATCTTCTGATAACCAACGCAGCGCGATACCGGGAGTCACAAACACAACGTTAGTTTGCTCGTTGTACTCCGACTCAAGCTTAATCGCATAGCCAACCTTGTCACCAATCTTCTCACCCGATTGCTGTGCCAGATATTTAGCCAATGACGTACACGCGATACGTCTTGGTTCCACCACCAGCACTCGTCCATGCTGAGAAGCCCAAAGTGGCAAACGCGTTGATTTACCCGATCCGGTTTCAGCTTCGACTACAAGGTGAGAATTGGCGATTTGCTCGTGGAATACGTTTTGATAAGAATCGATAGGAAGTAATGACATAAAAAGGAGGAGTCGCGAAAAAGTGTGAGCGAAGTATAACGAATTATGGCGCTAGAATTCGATAAGTGTGGGACATGGGTAAGAATATCATTTTGTTTGCAAAGATCGGAGGGAAACTATTTACAATTGAATAACTAAACCGTTATCATTTTTCGGTTACCCTTTCTCCCATATTAGGCATCCAATGAACAACGATAAACGCCCTCTATATATCCCTTATGCTGGTCCTGCTCTACTAAGTACCCCTCTTCTAAACAAAGGCAGCGCATTCTCTGCTGAAGAGCGCAGTTCTTTCAACCTTGAAGGCTTGTTACCGGAAACGACCGAAACAATCCAAGAGCAAGTAGGACGTGCATACAAGCAATATTGTAACTTCGAAAGTGATATGGATAAGCATATCTACCTTCGTAACATCCAAGACACTAATGAAACGCTTTTTTATCGTTTAGTTCAAAACCACATTTCTGAAATGATGCCTATCATTTACACGCCAACGGTTGGCGCAGCATGTGAGAACTTCTCAAATATTTACCGTCGTGGCCGTGGTCTGTTTATCTCATACCCGAACCGCGATCGTATCGATGACCTACTGAACAATGCGACAAACCACAACGTTAAAGTTATCGTGGTTACGGATGGTGAGCGTATTCTTGGTTTGGGAGACCAAGGTATCGGTGGCATGGGTATTCCAATTGGTAAGCTAGCACTGTACACAGCTTGTGGCGGTATCAGCCCAGCTTACATGCTACCAATCGTGCTCGATGTGGGTACAAACAACCCTCAACGTCTTGCTGACCCAATGTACATGGGCTGGCGTCACCCTCGTATCACAGGTGCTGACTACGATGCATTCGTTGAAGAGTTCATCCAAGCGGTTCAACGCCGCTGGCCTGATGCATTAGTTCAGTTCGAAGATTTCGCACAAAAGAACGCAATGCCACTGCTTGAGCGTTACAAAGATCGCCTCTGTTGTTTCAACGATGACATCCAAGGCACAGCAGCCGTAACGGTTGGTTCTCTACTTGCAGCATGTAAAGCAGCAAACAGCAAACTTTCAGATCAACGCATCACCTTCTTAGGTGCGGGTTCTGCAGGTTGTGGTATTGCTGAAGCTATCATTGCTCAAATGGTGTCTGAAGGTATCAGCGATGCACAAGCACGCTCTCAAGTTTACATGGTTGACCGTTGGGGTCTGCTACAGGAAGGCATGCAAAACCTGCTTGATTTCCAACAGCGTCTCGTTCAAACCAACGAAAACACCAAAGACTGGGAAAGCGACGGCACTGGTTTCTCTCTACTAGACGTTGTTCGCCACGCGAAACCAACAGTATTGGTTGGTGTCTCTGGTGCTCCAGGTCTGTTCAGCAAAGAAGTCATCAAAGAGATGAACCTACACTGTGAACGCCCTATCGTGTTCCCACTGTCTAACCCAACAAGCCGTGTTGAAGCAACTCCAAACGACATTATTCGTTGGACTGATGGTCAAGCACTGGTTGCGACAGGTAGCCCATTTGAGCCAGTAACTCATAACGGCACCACTTACCCAATCGCTCAGTGTAACAACAGCTACATCTTCCCAGGTATTGGCCTTGGTGTATTGGCTGTGAATGCTGCACGTATCACTGATGAAATGCTGATGGAATCAAGCCGTGCGCTTGCTACGTGCTCTCCACTTGCTATCAACGGTTCAGGTGCGCTACTTCCACCATTGGAAGAGATTCACACCGTATCTAAGAAGATTGCTCTTGCCGTTGGTAAAAAAGCGATTGAGCAGGGTGTTGCACTAGAGATCACTGAAGAAGCTCTTCAACAAGCGATTGACCAGCATTTCTGGCAGCCGGTTTACCGTCGCTACAAGCGTACTGCATTCTAATAAAGCGTGCTGCGCTCTCAATAAAGCGTACTGCGCTTTGAATAAAGAGCGTTAACGACTCTTATATGAGCCTCTGCAATTGCAGGGGCTTTTTTCTTTACACTGTCTTGTCTTTTTAACTGATTTTTCTCATTTTTATTTGGTATTATCGAGCACTCAAAAAAATAATGCTCAGTCAAAGGACCATACCGAGAGTGAAATTTGATTCTCACATTTTCCGTAGCTACTTATTAAAAGCTTACAAAAAACTGCAAGGTTTTCTGTTTGGCGCTTTCCTCGTGTTCTTAGTTGGCAGCGCTGCGGTTATTGCGATCGATTATTGGGTTTCATGGCAAGCGGAAGATCGCATCATCTACGATATTGATGACGTGCCCGAGCTTGAGGTCGCGGTTGTGCTTGGCACAAGCAAATATTTGGGTAGAACACTCAACGACTATTATAAACACCGAATCGAAGCCGCGATTGAGCTATTCGATCGTGAAAAAGTTGACCAATTTCTACTGAGTGGCGATAACGCTCATCGCTCTTACAATGAGCCGTGGACGATGAAACGCGACTTGTTGAAAGCGGGTGTCCCCGATGAACGCATCAATCTAGATTACGCCGGTTTTAGAACCTTGGACTCGATTGTTCGCGCTAAAAAGATATTCGATACTGATAATTTTCTGATCATCACTCAGAAATTCCACTGTGAAAGAGCGCTCTTCATCGCCAATTCTTACGATATTCATGCGCAGTGTTTGGCGGTTTCAGGACCAACTCACCATTCGGGAACCTCAATACGTTTACGTGAAGTGTTTGCGCGCACCAAAGCATTCCTTGATCTGTATATTATGGGGACAACGCCAAAGTTCCTTGGACCTAAAGAGCCGATTCAACCCAGTCCAAAACCGGAATCATTTCCGATTCCAAACCCTATTACTGACCCCACTGTAAACCCTGTTGTAGACCCTACAACAAGCCCTATTTTAGAACCAGCAGAGACCGATGTGTAGAAAACTACACATTTTGAATTTGTTGCCTCACACTTCCCCATTGTTAAGCAAAAACACACCAACACTCCTTTATTAACTTGAGTAACATTCTTCCAACAAAGTCTGACCCTACATCAAGCTATATACCTCGAAAATAATAAGCACGACTCAATGAAGTCGTGCACCAATAAAACGAGGATAACAAAAGGAGCGTCTTATGACGGCACTTGTTACTACACTGAAACACTGGTTGTTTACCCGCAACAGCATGATCTTAATTGGTAATTTCACGTTATTTGCACTTTTGCTCAATAATCTTCCTTTCGAAACACAAGTGAATACAGGTTTAAGTATTCTCGTGTTCGTTGCCATTTTATGGTTAACAGAAGCTATTCACGTCAGCATCACCGCTTTGCTCGTTCCCCTATTGGCTGTCTTGTTTGGTGTATTCAACACGCCCGCTGCGCTGGCTAACTTTTCGAACCCAATCATCTTCTTGTTCATGGGTGGCTTCGCATTGGCAGCCGCGCTGAACAAGCAAGAGTTAGATAAAGCAATTGCTGACAAAGTACTGTTGATTGCAAAAGGCAGAATGTCGGTCGCCGTGTTCATGCTGTTCGGTGTGAGTGCAGGCTTATCCATGTGGATCTCAAACACCGCAACCACAGCAATGATGCTTCCTCTTGTTCTAGGCATCATGAACAAAGTTGACCAAAGTGAAGACCGTAACACCTACGTATTTGTGCTACTAGGCATCGCTTACTGTGCATCGATTGGTGGCATCGCAACCTTAGTGGGTAGCCCACCAAACGCAATTGCTGCGGCAGAAGTCGGCTTGAGCTTCACAGAGTGGATGGCACTTGGCCTACCTATCTCAATGATCTTATTGCCAATCACGATGATTGTTTTATACGTGATGACTAAGCCCAAGCTCGACCATAAATTCGAGCTAGACCACGCTCCTGTAGAGTGGACGAACAGCAAAAAAATCACACTGTCTATCTTCCTTTTAACCGTAACGCTTTGGATATTCGGAAAACCAATTAATGCAATGATTGGCGGATTCTCTAAGTTTGATAGCTTGGTCGCGATTGGTGCCATTGTACTGCTTGGCGCTTCTAGAGCGGTTGAATGGAAAGATGTCGAGAAGACAACGGATTGGGGTGTGCTTATCCTGTTCGGTGGCGGTATCTGTTTAAGTAACATTCTTAAAGCGACTGGAACCAGCGTATTCCTAGCACACTCACTAAGCGGATTTTTAGAAACAGCAGGCGTGCTTCTTACGATTCTAGCCGTGGTAGCGTTCGTGGTATTCCTAACGGAATTTGCGAGTAACACAGCGAGTGCGGCATTGCTTGTCCCTGTATTCGCAACCATTGCTGAAGCGCTGGGTATGTCACCTGTTATCTTATCTGCACTAATTGCGATTGCCGCATCTTGTGCCTTCATGCTACCAGTCGCGACACCACCTAATGCGATTGTATTTGGCTCTGGTCATATCAAACAAAAAGAAATGATGCGAGTCGGTATGGTGTTGAACTTAGTTTGTATCCTAGTGCTAACACTGTTCGCGTGGATCTTTTGGTAAGCAGCAAACGCTTATAGAGAAAGCTTTATAGGCAAGTGCTTAGAAACACATATTTATAGGTAAATGCTTATAGATAAATGTTTACAGGAATGCCCCCCTAAAAAATCTGGTTGCAGCTTCCCCCGGCTCAACCAGTACAAAAATGCCCGTTCAGCTAACAAGATCAATTTAACTAGCAAGACCAGTTTAACTAACTAAATCAGCTAAACGGGCATCTAAAAACAAGAAACGCTTTTCCCTTTTGGTGGCCCCGCGCCACCTTTTTTGTGTCAACTTGTCACCTTTTTTGGATCAACTTGCCACCAAGCACTCATTACCGTTCTAAGATCTGGCTCTCACGCCACACTTGGCACCAAACGCGTCCAACCTAACAGCAGCATAGAAGCACACATAACCCAAACGACAGTGGCTAAAGAAAGCGTCGATACCAAATTGTAGCGATAACTGAACACATAAACCGCGCCAAGATAAGCCGCGTATGGCACAAGCGAGAACAAACCAAAGAGTGCCGTGGTACGTAACTCCACCATGGTTTGTTCCGTGCCAACAATGTAGTGAGCAATCAGAGCAAAGGTTGGAAACAACGGCACTAAGCCTGCGATGTAAAAGCTCTTACTTTTCGACAGTAGCGCAATCAACAAAACAGCCGCGGCACCGAGCAAGCATTTAAAGAACAGTGAGATCATTTTTTATACGTTATCCAAGCAAATCAACAAAGGCTCTAGAGGGTAAACTCATATAGCGCCCATAAAAATGCCACACATCACATATGCACGTGTGGCTTATAAACTAACCAAAACAATTTTCAGATTAGTGACTCAAAATCACCTGATTTCGCCCTGAATGCTTCGCTTGATACAAGGCTTCATCAGCGCGAGCAATGGTCTCTGTCACACGCTCTTGTTTCATCTCAGCAATACCGATACTGCAAGTGAGTGGATCGCCATGAACCCAAAGGTGCTGGCTGACTAAAAGTCGGATTTTCTCGGCCTTTCTTTGTGCTTCGCCAAGATCAGTCTCCGGGCAAAAAACAATGAACTCTTCACCACCCCATCTCACCAATTTGTCGGAAGCGCTGATCGAACTGCCGACCACCATGCTGAATTCTCGTAAAATATGATCACCCATTTGGTGTCCGTATTTATCGTTGACGCTCTTAAAGTAGTCAATGTCGAGATACAACATACTCAGCTTTCCATGCCCCTGCTTTACCTGCTGAGACTGCATTTTTAGCCAATCACGAATCGCGTGTCGGTTGAGAATCCCAGTCAGTTCATCACGATGAGCCTTTTCTGAAAACTCAAAGTTTTGCTCTCTCAGTGCTCGATTGACGTTCTTTAAGTGATGATGCCTTTTCTCTGCAAGCACCATACGTTTTCTTGAACGGTTTAACTCAGACAATAAGAATACGGTGCCTGTACCAACCCAAACAAACAGTAAGATAAGGAACAAGCTTTCGCCTGAAATATAAGATCCCTCGAACTCAATACTGCGGATGACTATTCTGTGGTGACCCAGTTTCGCACCAGACGCGGTAGCAAACTCAACCATATTCACATTCGAATACTCAGGCGCTGAATGCTCTAGCGCAATCTCGTTATCCGCTAACCACCATGTCATTACTTGCAGGTTTTTGATCGGAATCTCAATCACACCACCATCCACGCCAGGAGAAAACTCCATCCCGTTGTACTTATGCGTGTACTCGTCATCAGGAACCGAATAAGCAGGATTATAATTACGCAGGTAAGTTCGCAAACGACCGCTAGAATCGGCCTCCGCATGGTAATCAATATTGACTCTAAAGGTGTGGTACTGCGAAAGGTCAAGGCCAGTGGTAATGTCTGGGTTGATACGAATCGATAGGCCGCAATAAGGCCACGGATACTCAGATTCTTTAAGCTCACAGTCGAGAATATACTGGCCATTTTGATAAGATAATTGGGACGTACTGACACCCCTATCCACTTGATCGCTGGTCGCGATAAACTCATATTTATCCGGCATAATTGCCGTTATCACACGATTTCCGCTCACACGGTAATACTGGACAATCGCCAGTGTCGTGATAACTAAAAAGATGACTATTTTATGGATCCACTTCACGTCTAAGCTTCCGGCTTAAGGTCCCTATAATTGGGATTTCACGATAAAAAATAAGTTAGATAAATTAGTGATCTTAATGCCAATAATTTACTAAAAAACGTTATATCACGCCTGAACAAAATGTCATACCATAATTTTAAGCGAGCGTTTACTCATCAATTATCCATCGCAATAATCAAGTAATATTGCGTATTAAAACGGACTCTATTTGTTATACTCATCGCATAATCATCGTTAACCGTAGCGCCTGCTTACAGAGCGTCCGAGTCGACGAAATAATAATCAAAATACAACGAGTAATGTCATGTCTTTATTAGCAAAAGGAACACTCAAGAAAATGAGTGCTTCGCTCGATGGTGCGGTTACCTACCGTTTACCTGTCGGTGAAGAGTTTGTAGAGCTAAACCCTCTGATTGGTAAAACCATCAACCTCACTCACACCGGTAATATTTTTTGCTGCTCGTGTGGCAAGAAAACCAAGAAAAGCTACTCTCAAGGCCACTGCTTTGTGTGCATGAGAAAGCTAGCAAGCTGCGACATGTGCATCATGAAGCCTGAAACTTGCCATTACGATGAAGGCACGTGTCGTGAGCCTGAATGGGGCGAAGCGAACTGCATGGTTGATCACTTCGTTTACCTATCGAACACATCAAGCCTAAAAGTGGGTATCACTCGTCACACTCAAATTCCTACTCGCTGGATTGACCAAGGAGCCACTCAAGGCCTACCGATCTTGAAGGTAAAAACACGTCAGATTTCTGGCCTGATTGAAGTTGAGTTAGCCAAACACATTGCCGACAAAACCAACTGGCGCACGTTGCTAAAAGGCGACGGTGACGATATGGAGTTGGTAGAAAAAGCCAAAGAACTCTTGCCATTGGTTGAGGATAAAATCCAAGAGATCAGAGCGAAGTTTGGCGACGATGCCATCGAGATTCTTAGTGAGAACATCACTTCACTGAGCTACCCAGTTGAGCAGCACCCAGTGAAGATTGTTTCTCATAACTTTGATAAGAACCCTGAAGTGACAGGTGTACTTCAAGGTATCAAAGGCCAATACCTTATCTTGGATACTGGTGTGATTAACATCCGTAAATTTGGCTCTTACGAAGTAGAAGTTTCTGCTTAGTCAGCCAACGGTTTTGAGATGATCGCTGTTTTGATAAACCAAAGCTAAACGGCTTTGATCGGTGAAAGCTAAACGGCTTTGATGAACTAAAACTAAAATGCCCTCAGCAATTGCTTGAGGGCATTTTTGTATCATGACCAAACATTATAACGAGGTGACACCCTAGTTAGCTTTATTTTTATGCTTCTAGATTTATGGCTTAAGCTTCTAGATTAATAGCTTATGCTTCTAAATTGATTGGGGGTGCTAAATTGATCGAGTTTACTCAATAGATTGAAGTCGTTTAGTGCGGTAATGCTTGGCTTATATCGCTGGAAAACACTTCTCCGCACACGCAGTTCTTTCCATTCGCTTTGGCTCGATACAAAGATTGGTCTGTGAGGTTGACGAGTGCATCGATGGACACTTTTCCTTCGCAAGATCGACTATCACTCACTCCGATACTCACACTCACATTAAAACGAATCTGTTCGCCCACTTTGAACTCGACCTGATTAAATTGCTGTCGGATCTGATCAGAAACTTCTCGCGAAACGTTAGGTGACGCATTGGGAATAAAGAGAATAAACTCTTCTCCACCCCAGCGGCCTGCCACACCACCCACTCTCTCAACATTACGTTTAGTAATGTTAGCCAATGCGCAAATAACCTCATCGCCCACCATATGGCCGTAAGCATCATTGATCGATTTGAAGTCATCGATATCAAGCAGCATACTGACGACATGAGTATCAGAGGCAATATGTTCCCTTAACCACTCATAAATCGCTCTGCGATTGAGTAAGTCAGTCATTTCATCGTAATTCGCTTGATGAACCAATTGCTTTTCCAACATCACTTTTTGAGTCACATCTTCGAGCACAACCTGAACAGCCGGCTGACCTCGCCAAGTAATCGCATTATCGTAAATATTGAAGAATCGATGAATGCCATCGAACCCAATGTTTTCAACCACAGTGCTGGTTCCCGACAACTCACCCGACACGATCGCTTGATAGTGCTTACTGATGCCATCCGTATTCTGTTTTGGCACCAATGTAAGGATAGAGTCCAGCTTTAAAACTTGCTCAATGGAAGAACCACCCTGCATTTTAACCCACGATTGATTGACCATCAGCGGTTTGAACTCTCGGTGAACCAAGATGCCCTGCCCTGATTGCATGATCATATCGTGATACATCTTATCTTGTTTACGCACCGCATTTTGCAGCTGAATCGCAGGGGAAAGATCGATCACCGTGACTTGCAGTGCTGGCCGACCTTTCCACTCTGTAACATGGTCAATAGAGAACACAGTGAACTCTCGACCATTGCGATCAACATTAACATAGGTGTGGACCTGCGGATCGCGTTGACCACTGATCGTTTCAAGGTAATTTTGATAGGCTAAAACATGGTATTCTTCTGAGATTAGATCTAGGAAGCTATCTATATTAGTAAGTAGTTCTTCGGGTGATTGGTATCCATAGATGCGAGCATAATTAGCGTCAACACTAACTACATTCATATCTTGAATAGTTATTACACCGTACGTGGATTCGAAATTTATTGAAGACATTGCCAACTCCGCACTCTCGCTACACCCCAAAAACTGGAGCATAACAACACATCCTGCCAACGCTTCCACACAATCTTTCACGCGTTAGGGGCATTAATATGGTATCTAGTATATCGTACTGCTACAGGCTTCTCTACAATTCTATCGCTAACACGAGTCACTAAAAGTAGACAAGTATCTCAATCCTATTACTCGCGTCAAAAAACAAAAAAAAGATAACGTATATCTATGTAAGCATTAGCTTTTCTGTTTTCCGCTTTAAAGTCGGTAGCTAGATCTAATCACGACTCTTTTCAAATCCTTTTATTATTCCTTTTCTATCTTGTTGGCTGTTAGCTTGAAACCTTGTCGGTTATTCATTCCAATCCGAAAAGTAAGCGACTAAGAAGTCGATCGCTAACCGTGCTCTCTGGGGTAAAAAACGACGGTTTTGATATACGACCCAACTGCTGGTTCCTGCTCCCCAATATTCTTCAAGCACCGGGACCAGTTTTCCATTACTAAGGCCACCATTGAAGCTGCTTTTGGGCAGATAGACAACACCAAGCCCCTCTTCACATGCTTTAAGTACTGCACTCGAATTATTACTGCGCCAGCGCCCATGCACTCGCACTGCATTTAACGGTTTGCCCTCTTTCTCAAATAGCCACTGATCACTGTTGGCGATAATACAGCTGTGTAACTTTAACTGCTCTGGGTGAGTTGGCGCACCAAATTGATCTATATAACCTTTACTGGCTGCTGCCGCCATCGGGCGATCGACGAGCTTTCTTGCCACCAATCCTGAATCGTCCAATCGGCCATAACGAATCGCGAAATCGATGCCATCTTCGATGAAGTTAACCATCTTAGTATTGAAGTTCATTTCTATGGTGAGCTCAGGATGATCTTTAGCAAATTCCATCAGCGCCGCCGCGACATGATTTTCTGCAAACGCGCCAGCAGCACTCACACGCAAAGTACCGCTAAGCTGAGTCTGCTGAGAAGTCACTTGCTCGTTCGCTTGCTGAAGCCCAATGACCAAATCTCTACACTGCTGATAATAGGTGTGACCCGATTCGGTCAGGCTCACCATTCGTGTAGAGCGTGCAAGCAATGCCACACCCACTCTCTCTTCTAACCTTGAAACTTGGCGACTTACATGACTGGTACTGCAACCCAGTTGTTTTGCTGCTGCAGAAAAGCCGTGACACTCGGCTACCGCAACAAACTCATTAATCCCTTCAAAGCTATCCATACTTCACCTGTTTACATATAACGAATTCACATCCGACTAATTCTCACCCTACTATTGCTATATAGCAATAATGTTTTGCCTATTCGGCATATTATCACTCAAATGGTTTACTACTAGTATTACAGGTAACGAAACAGCGGTATCTAGATTGAAAACTTTGGTTTTCTAAATAAAAACCACGATGCCTATAGCAAACAACGACGCTGAAACCAAACAAACGTGCTCAAAGGGACGAATCATGAAAAAAATACTAATACCTGTAACTAACCACGCAACACTAGGCGATACAGACCAAGCGAACGGAACTTACGCGCCTGAACTGACTCATGCACTGAAAGAGATCATGGCTGCGGGTTTTGAGTACGACATCGCTTCTATCAAAGGTGGTAAAGGCCCATTGTATGGAACCGATATTGAAGGGGATTCAGTAAACGCCGAGATCTTGGCTGACGATGACTTCCAAAACCGTATTAACAACACGATTCCTGTAAGCCAAATTAACGTAGAAAGCTACGATGCTATCTTCTACCCAGGTGGTTTCGGTTTGCTTTCTGACTTAGCAACCGACGAGCAATTCGCAACGATTGCAGCTAAGCACTATGAAGATGGCGGTGTGATCGCATCAGTATGTCACGGCCCAGCGGCACTGCTTCCGATTGTTTTAAGCAACGGCGAGAAGCTATTAAGCTCTAAATCGGTGACTGGCTTTACACGCGAAGAAGAGATCGACTTTGGCACCATCAATGACATTCCGTTCTTATTGGAAGAATCTCTTGCTCGCAGCGCAGCGCGTTTCAATAAGGTTCAACCTTGGCATGAGCTTGTGATTGTTGATGAGCGAGTGATTACCGGTCAGAACCCAACCAGTGCGCACGCAGTAGGCGCAGCTCTGGTCAAGCACCTTTCTTAGTTAAATCAAGGTTTTATTTGAATAACTGGCGTTGATCAAATAAGATCAATCAAACAAAAAGAGCACACTTCCTACTCAATATTATTGAGAGAAGTATGCTCTTTTCTAATTCTGTAGCTATTAAGTGCTAGTGGCTTCGCAAGATCCCTTCAAGCACATTAAACAACAAGTCAATCTCTTCAATCGAGTTGTAATGCATACAACCAATACGCACCACGCCCTGCTCTTCAATACCCAACTGTTTCACCAAACCTAATGCGTAGAAATGTCCGTTCCACACACAGATATTATGTTCACCCAACTTCTTAGCGATGAACTCTGGAGAGTGGTCATCAAAGGTAATCGCAAAAGTTGGGGTTCTTAGGTTCGAATCAAACTCGGTTTTCCCATAAAGCTTTGCCCCTTCAAGATCGGACAAGCGCTTAAGGAAGTATTCACTGAGCTGGCTTTCGTGCTTATTATACAACGCGTAGCTTTGCTCTAAACGAGAACGCAATGAATCGGCTGGATCACCTAACTGTGCCAAGTAATCCACCGCCGCAATCACACCAGCAAGGCCTTCAAAGCTCTGTGTTCCTGTTTCAAATCGACCAGGGCCGATATTGGTTGCAGGCTCAACCTTGTAAGGTTTTAGAGTATGCAGCCATTGAGGCGCAACATAAGCAATGCCAACATGCGGGCCGAAGAATTTATACGCTGAACACGCTAAGAAATCACAATTCAGTTGCTGAACATCAATCAAGTGGTGTGGCGCGTAATGCACGGCATCGACATAAACCTGCGCACCATGCTGATGTGCAAGCTCGATAACTTTCGCCATGTCGACAATAGAGCCTGTCGTATTCGAAGCAAACGTGACTGCGACAAGCTTGGTTTTCTCGTTAAGCAGCGATTCAAAATGCGCCATATCCAAACTACAATCCGACTCGTCTACACGAACTTGGCGAACAATCGCGCCTTTGTCGTCTGCCGCTTGCTGCCAGCTCGATACATTTGAGTAATGGTCTAACGCCGTGACGATAACTTCATCGCCCTCTTTCCAATCGCGGCTGATCGCTCGGCTAAGTTGGAAGGTCAGAGATGTCATGTTCGCACCGAACACAACGTTACCAGAAGACTCCGCATTAAGCAGTGCTTGCGCCGCTTCTCTTGCTTGCTGCATTAAGCTCGTGGTCTTTTGGCTAGAAAAATAGTGGCCACCTAGGTTTGAATTGAAATGCCCTAGGTATTCGGTCATTGAAGCTAAAACATTCTCAGGCACCTGAGATCCGCCTGGCCCATCAAAAAAGGTCACAGGTTTGCCGTTATGATATTGGCCTAAAGCACTAAATTGTTGGCGTACATCATTAAGAGTGAAGGACATTGCGCGCATCCTTAGCCGTTAGAACAAACACATCCATATAGCCCATCTCATCGTGGTCTATGGTGCGAATCGGTTGTGCATTGTGCCAAAGCTTACTGTCTGCCAGCATCGCAACTTCGCCATCGCC
This sequence comes from Vibrio sp. QJM3NY_27, assembly GCF_057785955.1. Classification (NCBI taxonomy): domain Bacteria; kingdom Pseudomonadati; phylum Pseudomonadota; class Gammaproteobacteria; order Vibrionales; family Vibrionaceae; genus Vibrio; species Vibrio sp. QJM3NY_27. The sequence continues at coordinate 2,162,544 of NZ_CM173511.1, forward strand.
TAACACTTTTCTAAAGAACGGCGCTTCATTACTGTCTTGATAAAGCATCACTTCACCACCAACAATGTTGTGGCGAGTAACACCAATAATCGCAATGTGGTCAAAACCGTCTTGGTGAACACCTTCAGGTGCTACTTGAGTTTCTTCGTAAATAGCAGCGATACGGATTTGATGGATTTCGATTTCTTGTCCGTCTTCAAGCCCGTTGGTTTCAATAAACAGCTCACACATTTCCTGCATGCCTTGACCGTTTAGAATATTTTGTTCAACAGCTTCGAATTGACGAACCACATCACCTTGAAAGTGATTAACATCTTCAGACTGAACAAAATTATGTTTGTCTTGCTCAACGACTTGTCCATTACTGAATTGAACCACTGAGTACCTTCTCAATCGAAACTGTCCATCCGCATGCTCTGTGCTTGGTAGCTTAGAGAATGATGGTGACAACTCCTTAACTGCGTGGTTACTGAGGTGGGTAATATGTAGGGTATTTTCGTGAGCATGTAACATCATCGACTCCTTAATGATTGTTAATTTACTTTCGATATTTAACGTTTTGTTTACATAAAGGATACTTGAAGATCTTGTCAAATCAACATTAAACAATCATTTATCCCGTCAGATTTAATAATTCAGACACTAAATCCAACTTGAAATTCAAAAGCAGTGTATAACACCAGAATAAAAGATGACCAACTCTTAAAACTAGCACACTCCACTAGCTAGTTATAAATCCCTGAAAATTTAAATTTAACGATATTATAAACTAGCAAGCTATGTTTCATATTGTGTCAGCCCTTTCGCTTCAATACGCCAGCCTCCTTGCCTGAGTTCAGGCATCACGTTCACCATCATTCATTTCTATGTTTTTGCACAATGAAATACGACCTACCTATCAGTTGCCAAGCTATTGATTATTTACACAACAAACTGAAATTGGTTAATTTATGAGTAAGCCAGAAACCAAACGCCTTTGCTTGCGCGTCTGGAACAGGTCGAGTTCGGGGGGAACTCGGCCGCCCTCAAATAACAATTACTTTCTTTTAAGGTTACGCCTTTCTCAATGCCAACTCAGTTTGTGGTGTGTTCTCCTAATATCAGCTAAGGCTCGTATTTGAGTTAATCTGGAGAGCTTGATAATAAAGTGCTTTAAAAACGTAGATTCCAGCACTGATGTGCTAATTCCTATCCGTTACTTTTCTAATACACTATCTAGCTACTTCGAGCTTTTTCGTAGCATTTTGAAACGAATTATCAATCAAATAACCATGAGGTTAATGGTAGAATTCTGCCCCTTTTTTGTTTTGGAGATGTTCGTGAAAAAGTTACTTTTGTTATGTATGGTGTCTTTGTCTTTAATGGGGTGTGTGTCATCACAAGTAGCCATTGTGGATAACACTGCTATAGGTAACAATAACATTCATGTTGTGATTGAAAGTGACGCGGTTGAGGATCAAATTGGTGTTGGTCCGGTTATCTTGAAGTATTTAGAAGATAAACAAATCTCATCAGAACTTGGTCATGGCGGCAAACATTTTGCGCAATCAGGCACTGGCAGCGGTTTCTTGGTGGCTGAAAACAAATGGCTCACCAATTACCATGTAATAAAGGATTTAGATGATATTACTATCAGTTATGCAGGGAAGAACATTCCGGCTACCGTTATTGCTACTGATGAACATAATGATCTAGCCCTCCTAGAGGCAGACAGCGGTGATTTGAAATCAATAAAATTCGCTCCAGCTGAAGTTGGAAATAGTATTTACGTATCGGGTTACCCGCTCTCTTCTATGCTGGGCGATTATGCAAGACTGACAACGGGTAATATAAGCAGTTTGTATGGGTTTGATGGTAACACTAGCAACATACAAATTACGGCCCCAATCTCTCCAGGGAACTCAGGAGGACCTGTAACAAATACCGACTTTGAAGCTGTAGGTGTAGTCGTAAGCACGGCAAATACAGTCGCGATGGCCAATAGAATCGGTTCGCTACCTCAAGGCTTAAACTTCGCTGTATCTCCGAACGTTGCCGCAGGGTTTTTGTTGCAAAATGGTGTTGAGACACCACAAGAAACAATAGATAGCGTTCAGGCGCTTCTCAGTAGTACAGCATTAATTTGGAATGGCAATTCAACAAAGCAGAAGCGAACTTATATCGCCAAGTTTACTTATAGATATTATTGGGACCTAGGTAACCATCTGTCGTATATGAGATTGCACCTTATTGATAGCAATACCGGCGAAACAGTTTTAAAGTCATCCCTCGAAGCTGATTCAATGGGTATCCAAGGTCCAGTTTATGACATGATGGACAAGATCACCACGGAATTAGCGGTAGGTCACAATCAAACCAACATGTGATTTTGATAGACAAGAGTCAATATCAAAGAGTCGTTCTACTTAGTTAGTTCGGCTTTTTTGGCTGCAAGTTATCACTCGAAATTAAAGTTCTGATAGGTTTGGTTTATGGGTGGCCTTTATCTACGCCTTGTGTATTTAAAGCACTTTTGCTTAACTGCCCTAAATCAGTAGAGCTAGACGCTCCTGTAAGCGACTTTCCAACCCCAAAAGTTGCCCGAATTCTCGAATTTAAGTATTTTTTGTACTATTAATTATAAACTTCAAAGCCTACATACTCTCTGAGCACTAGAACATGCCTACTCGTCCACTAGTTTTTGAAGCACCCTAACAAGCGATAGTGCTGCTGACCTCCCCACTACACCTTAAACCTTGGGATGTTCTCACTGATTCATCCAGCCACGAAAACGTTTGTCTACATTAAGTTCTAACCTATAACGATTAATTACACTTCTGCCCTTGTTTAACCTTTTATTGCCTCCATATTTTCCATACAATCCTAAGCGATTATAAATAAAAACAATTTCAATTTCGGAGTCCTCATGAGCGACGTAAAGCACTGTAATTTATTGATTCTTGGTTCTGGCCCTGCTGGCTATACAGCTGCAGTTTACGCTGCTCGTGCAAACCTAAACCCAGTACTTGTTACAGGTATGCAGCAAGGTGGTCAGCTTACAACCACGACAGAAGTGGAAAACTGGCCGGGTGATGCTGAAGGTTTAACGGGTCCAGCTCTAATGGATCGCATGAAAGAGCACGCAGAGCGCTTTGAAACAGAGATCCTGTTCGACCACATTAACGAAGTCGACCTATCAAACCGCCCTTTCCGTCTTAAAGGCGATTCTGGCGAGTACACGTGTGATGCATTGATCATCTCAACGGGTGCATCGGCTAAGTACCTAGGTTTAGATTCTGAAGAAGCATTCAAAGGCCGTGGCGTTTCTGCTTGTGCGACGTGTGATGGTTTCTTCTACCGCAACCAGAAAGTGGCGGTAGTTGGTGGTGGTAACACGGCTGTTGAAGAAGCACTTTACCTATCTAACATCGCATCTGAAGTTCACCTAGTTCACCGCCGTGACACGTTCCGCGCTGAAAAGATCCTAGTGAAACGTTTAATGGACAAAGTAGAGAACGGCAACATTGTTCTTCACACTGACCGCACGCTAGACGAAGTTCTAGGCGACGACATGGGCGTAACGGGTGTTCGTATTAAAGATACTCAGTCTGACAAAACGGAAGACATCGAAGTAATGGGCGCATTCATTGCTATCGGTCACCAACCAAACACTGAAATCTTCAAGGGCCAAGTGGATATGAAAGATGACTACATCATCGTTCAGTCAGGTCTTGAAGGTAACGCTACACAAACCAGCATCCCAGGCGTGTTCGCTGCAGGTGATGTAATGGACCACAACTACCGCCAAGCAATCACTTCTGCTGGTACAGGTTGTATGGCTGCACTGGATGCTGAACGCTTCCTAGATGGCCTTAACGATAAGTAAATCTGAGATTGCAGATTTGATTATCGGTGCTCTCGCCTCAGTAGATGCAGGGCGTCATCACATTTTGTTGTAAATCCCTAGAGCCCAGTGGTATATCCACTGGGCTTTCTTTTGTATACTAGCCGCCCTCAACAAATAATAATTATCATTAAGCCTTCATAATGGATAAGAAAAAACAACGCAGCTTGAACAAGTGGCTTAAGCAACAGAGTAAGTTAGCGAAACGCTGGCTTATGATTGCGATTAGCCTTGGCGTACTTTCAAGCGTGTTCTTAATTGCTCAAGCAGCTCTTCTCGCCTCTATTCTTCACCAGCTGATCATCGAGAATGTCGATAAATCTGAACTGGTTGGTCATTTCGCAGGCTTGGCATTATCGGTCGTTGGCCGTGCTGGCTGTACATGGGGACGTGAAATCGCAGGTTATCGCTGTGGTGAACAGATCCGGGTCTATATAAGGCAACTCATCCTTGATAAGTTACGTGAGTTAGGCCCTGCTTACATTAAAGGCAAACCTGCCGGTACGTGGGCAACGCTGTTGCTAGAACAAGTAGAAGACATGCAAGACTTCTTCTCTCGTTACTTACCTCAGATGTCTTTATCGGTAATGATTCCATTCATTATTTTAGTTGTGGTGTTCCCAGTTAACTGGGCAGCAGGACTGATCTTCTTGATTACTGCTCCACTGGTGCCGATGTTCATGGCACTTGTTGGTATGAAAGCGGCCGATGCAAACCGTAAAAACTTCAAAGCGTTGCAGCGTCTTTCTGGTCACTTTTACGACCGTTTGCAGTCAATGACAACCATTCGTCTATTTGACCGCACCAACGCTGAAACAGAAGTATTGAAAGGTGCATCTGAAGTGTTCAGAACGCGTACCATGGATGTGTTGAAAATCGCTTTCTTGTCTTCTGCTGTCCTTGAGTTCTTCACGTCGATCTCTATCGCGATGACCGCGGTTTACTTTGGTTTCACCTACATTGGTGAGCTGAACTTCGGCCACTACGGTGCAGGTATTACGCTATTCGCTGGTTTGTTTATCCTTATCTTAGCGCCAGAGTTTTACCAACCTCTACGTGACTTAGGTACTTTCTACCACGCGAAGCAACAAGCGGTTGGCGCAGCCGAAAGTATTGTCGAGTTCCTAGAAACCGACATCACTAAGGTTAAATCAGGCAACACTCAACTCGATTCAGCTCAAGGCATCAATATTGAAGCTACCGACCTAAAAGTGTTAAGCCCTGAAGGTGTTCAATTAGTTGGTCCTATCTCGTTCGCACTTAACACTCGCCAATCGACTGCGTTAGTTGGTCCAAGTGGTGCGGGTAAGACAAGTTTGATCAATGCCATCCTTGGTTTCATGCCTTATGAAGGAAGCTTGCAAATCAATGGTATTGAATTGCGTGACCTCGACTTAGCCTCTTGGCGTAAAACGATTAGCTGGGTTGGTCAAAACCCGTTGCTACTGCACGGCAGCATTCGTGACAACGTCACTCTAGGTAAGCATGATATCGCTGACCAAGTTGTCGAAAATGCTCTTGAGCAATCATTTGCTAGCGAATTTGTAAACGAGCACGGCTTGGATTACATGATCTCTGATCGCTCTGGCGGCCTTTCTGTTGGTCAATCTCAACGTTTGGCTCTGGCTCGTGCAATGATTCAAGACGGTCAATTCTGGTTGCTCGATGAACCAACAGCCAGCCTAGATACTCGTAGCGAACAGTTAGTAATGAAAGGCATCAATAGCAATATTGAAAGCCGCACTGCCCTGCTTGTGACGCACCAACTCGCTCCTCTTAAATCAGTCGATAATATTCTGGTTATGCGCGATGGTGGTCTGGTTGAACAAGGTCATTACTCTCAGCTTTCGATTGCGGGTGGTTTGTTTGAAGAGATGCTGAACGCGAACTTAGCTCAACAAGATAATAAGGGTAATTTAGATGCGTGATTTACTGCCTTACCTGAAACTCTATAAAAAGCATTGGTTTGGCCTATCGCTAGGCATGCTATTGGCTTTTGCTACTCTTTCGGCTTCTATTGGCTTGTTAACGCTATCAGGCTGGTTCATTTCAGCTTCTGCGGTTGCAGGCCTTACGATTGCACGTGAAACCTTCAACTACATGCTGCCGGGCGGCGGTGTACGTGGTTTGGCAATGAGCCGTACTGCGGGTCGTTGGGGTGAACGTGTTGTTAGCCACAATGCAACATTCAAACTGTTAACTGATTTGCGTATCTTCTTCTTCAAGAAGCTGGCTCCGCTGATCCCAGGTCGTATTTCAAACCTTCGTGATGCTGACCTTCTCAACCGTTTGGTTGCTGATGTAGACGCGATGGATCACGTGTACTTGCGCTTAGTAAGCCCTGTGACGGTGGGTGTGTTCGGGATTTTCTTCCTGACTCTGTTCTTAATGTGGTTCGATAGCTCACTAGGTTTAATCTTGGGTTCTATCCTTCTGATCATGCTGTTGGTTTGGCCAATCTTGTTCTACAAATTGGGCAAACGTAACGGTGGCGAGCTTACACAGAACAAAGCGGATCTTCGTGTAACGACGCTAGATTGGATTGAAGGCTACAGCGAACTGACTTTGTTCGGTGCTGAAGAGCGTTACCGCAATGCGATTCTAGAAACGCAACAGAAGCTGATGGCGAATCAGTTTGTGAATGCTAACCTAACCGGTATGGCGTCAGCAGCTCTGATGTTGTTCAACGGTCTAACACTTGTTCTTATGCTTTGGCTTGCAGCAGACGGCGTAGGTGGTAATGCACCAGACCCGTTCATCGCGCTAATGGCATTCGCAACTATGGCAAGCTTCGAGCTATTAATGCCAATTGCAGGCGCGTTCCAGCATTTAGGTCAGACTCTGTCTTCAGCACGTCGCTTGAACGAAGTTATTCTGTCAGAACCTGAAGTTCAGTTTGCTGAAGAGAAGCTCGACATCAACAAGCCGCTGGATATTACGTTCTCAAACGTGACGTTCAACTACCCTGATTCTGAGCGCAGTGTTCTGAACTCTGTTGACCTAACGATCCCTGCCACGCACAAGGTTGCGATTGTTGGCCAAACGGGTTCGGGCAAATCGACTCTGATTCAGCTTCTGACTCGCTACTGGGATCCTAAAAAGGGCTACATCTCAATCGCGGGCATTGAACTGACGCAGTGGAATGAATCACAGCTTCGTGAATCAATCAGTGTGGTAAGCCAGCGTGTCGACATTCTAAATGGTACTTTGCGTGACAACTTGTTGATTGCAAGACCAGAAGCAACCGATGATCACTTAGCAAATATCCTAAGAGATGTTGGCCTAGAAAAGCTGCTTGAGAATAACGCACTTGATAGCTGGTTAGGTGACGGTGGTCGTCAACTATCTGGTGGTGAGAAGCGCCGTATTGGTATCGCACGCGCGATTCTTCATGATGCTCCTATCCTGCTTCTAGATGAGCCAACAGAAGGCTTAGATAAGCAAACAGAACACAGCATCATGACGCTGTTCGAGAAGCACTTTGAAGGCAAGACAGTTATCTTCATTACGCACCGTTTGATTGGTCTGGAATCGATGGACTCCATCGTTCTGATTGAACAAGGCGAGATTGTTGAAAACGGCTCTCATGAGAAACTGTTAATCGAAGCAGGACGTTACTTCCAACTTCGTCAGGCAATCTAGCTCCTCATAAGTTATAAAGAAAACCATTCAAAGCCCGAGTTTATACTCGGGCTTTTTTGTGTCTGTGATTCTCCTGAACTACACCCTTCTCCAATCAAACTTGGCCTGTCACTTACAATAAGTACTGACCTTGATGCAAATACCCAAACAGCTTAGAAACGACAAGCGAACGACCCTGCGATGGTTAAATTTATGGAGCAGTACTTCCCTACTCGCGCAGCCCTTAAAGCTAAGTTCCCAGGTTACCCGAACAACTAATTTGGGTTCATAACTCTAACTAGCTCGCACAAAAAAGCCGAATGTGATAATCACATTCGGCTTTTTGATAACGTTATCGCGAATTATTCGCTAGTCGTTTTAGCTATCAAGTTATCGCTATTCGCTCAGAACTTAGTGCTTAAAGCTTGAAGCGGCTAATTTCGCTTTCTAGCTCGTGAGACAGTTCAGATAACTGAGCAGCTTGTTCCGCAGCTTGGTGCGCTTCGTCTGCTAGCTCATTAGATACGTCACGGATTCCTTCAGTGTTACGAGTAATCTCAGACGTTACTGATGCTTGCTCTTCTGCAGCGGAAGCAATTTGTGTCGCCATGTCGCTAATGCGTTCAACAGCTGCATGGATTTGCGTTAGGCTCGCTGCGGCTGAGTTTGCGTCATCAACACTGGTTTCAGCAAGTGTACGGCTATCGTTCATGATATTAACCGCTTTGCCTGTTGTACCTTGTAGCAACTCAATCGTTTGTTGAATTTCTTGCGTTGAGCCGTGTGTACGTTGGCTCAGAACTCGAACTTCATCCGCTACTACTGCGAAACCACGACCTTGTTCACCGGCACGTGCTGCTTCAATAGCCGCGTTAAGTGCAAGTAGGTTCGTTTGTTCTGCAATACCTTGAATGTTAGACAAGATAGCGTTGATGCTGTTGCCGTGCTCTTCAAGTTCTAGGATCACGTTAGTTGCGATTTGAACTTCTTGAGCAAGGTTTTGGATAGAGCTTTGAGTCTGTGTCACTTGACCAGTACCGTGCTCACACGCGCCAACTGCTTCAGATGAGTTCTGTGCAGTGTGGTCAGCGTTACCCGCGATCTCTTGTGTTGCTGCAGCCATTTCGTTAACGGCTGTTGCTACCATGTTGATCTCGTCTTGTTGCATTTGGATACGAGCACTACGTTCTTCAGCTTGAGAAGCTGTTTGACGTGCTTGGTTGCCTAGCGCAGCAGATACTTCGCTTAGCTTGATCACCATGGTGTGCATGTTGCCTACAAAACGGTTGAAGTTTTCAGCAAGCTTACCAATCTCGTCATCGCTCTTAGGCTCAAGACGTTGAGTAAGGTCACCCTCACCTGAAGCAATTTCTTCCAGTGCCGCTGAAACACGGTTTAAATCGCGGAATAGGAAGCTCACTAACCAAGACACTAATACGATTACGATTAACGTAATAATGACCGCCGTTGTGATCAACTGAGTAAGTAGTGTTGAGTGGTTCGCTTCTTCTGTTGCTTTGTCCATCTGAACAGCGAAGATCCAGTTAGTGTTAGGCACCTTCGTGAAGTAAAGCAGCTTCTCTGCGCCGCGCTCTTTGATGATCTCGATGCTACCCGTACGCACTGCGTTTTCGATGATAGGCATAGAGATGTCGTTTGAAAGCTGGCTTACCGGCTTAAGGCTCAGTGCTGAATCTGGGTGTGCGAGGAATGTGCCGTCAGAGGCATCAATTAGCATTGCGTAAGCGTTGTCACCAACATCAAGGCTGATTACATCGTTAACCAATTGGTCGATAAGTACGTCTGCACCCACTACACCAACAAGTTTGCCGTTATGACGCACCGGCTCTGCAATTGTTACTAGCAATGCTTTAGTGATTGCATCTTGGTAAGCAGTGGTAATGATTTGCTTACCTGCAGCGTTTGCTTCTTGGTACCAAGGACGTTGACGAGGATCGTAACCAGCGCGATTACGTTCAGGGTGTGAACGGTACATTCCGCCTTCTGGAGTACCTAAAAAGATATCGTCAAAGCCACCCGCTACACGAGCTTGCTTAAGGAAAGGAACAACATCATCCTCTCGTGAAAAGTCATTAAATGCTGATGCGATATCGGTGCGGATATCAATCCAGTTTTTAATACCTTCAGATGCTGCTTCTGATACGCTTTCAGCTCGCAGGTATACGCCGTTACGAGTCTGTTCAAATAATTGGTTTGCTGATAACCAAGTTAACGCTGTTGCCATAACGACAACAGCAGATAGGCTAGCACCTATTAACTTCTGCTTAAGTGTTAGTTTCATGTCAAAGTTTCACGAGTAGTGGGAAATCTCGCGCATACTACCCAATATCAGTATTAAATTCGAGCGATTTTATAATTTAATAACGTAATATAATTTTAAGCAAACCATTGGCTTATCGAATGTCAATTACTTGGCTAATCGCCAAATTTAAGACGTTATTTTGAAGGTAGTTTCATCGAAATATACTGTTCTCTAGACTGTAAAATAGATACAAAAAAGGCAGGAGAGTTTCCTCTTCTGCCTTTCTTTTTACTTTATATTCGACTTCAACCAAATGGAAAGTCGATTAACGATCAGTCTATCGCTTCTCGGTGCGCATACCCATTAGCAAGCTAACACACATCAGTAATAGGATGATGGTGAATGGCAATGCCGTAGAGATTGCACCCGCTTGTAGAGCCTGTACTGCTTCAGTACCACCAACCCACAATAGAGCTACTGCAATTGCACCTTCAAGGAACGCCCAGAACACACGCTGAGGCACTGGCGTATCAACTTTACCACCTGCGGTGATGCTGTCGATAACTAGAGAGCCTGAGTCAGACGACGTAATGAAGAATACTAGAACTAAGATAACCGCAATGATTGATAGCAGCGTACCGAACGGTAGAGCATCAAACATTTGGAACATCGCTAGTGATACATCAGTCAAACCATCTTGACCAAGGATACCAACGTTATTCACGATTTGGTCAATTGCCATGCCACCAAATACTGACATCCAAATGATAGTAACAGTCGTTGGAACAATCAGAACCGCTGTGATGAACTCACGAACCGTACGACCTTTAGAAACACGCGCGATAAACATACCTACGAATGGTGACCATGAAATCCACCAAGCCCAGTAGAATACAGTCCAGCCGTGCATCCACGCTTCATCTTCACGACCATGAGGATTACTCAAAGGAATGATGTTTTCAACGTATGCCATAAAGGTTGTTGGGATAGAACCTAAACTCACCGCATAGCCGATTAGAGCCACTAAGATAAGCAGCAGGAAAGCAACCAACATGTTGATGTTACTGATAACTTTAACGCCGCCATCAATACCGCGAAGCACTGACACGACCGCTAATAACGTTACTACGGTAATAACAACAACTTGTAACCCTAAGCCAGCCTCGATTCCGAAGACATGTTGAATACCACTTGCTGCTTGTTGTGCACCTAAGCCCAGCGACGTCGCCAAACCAAACAGCGTTGCAAGAACCGCCAGAATATCAACAATGTGACCAGCCCAACCCCACGCTCTATCACCCAAGATTGGGTAGAAAATAGAACGAATAGAAAGAGGCAATCCCTTGTTGTAAGAGAAAAACGCAAGTGACAGTGCTACTACGCCATAAATCGCCCAAGGGTGTAGACCCCAGTGATACATGGTTGCACCTAGCGCCAACTTAGCAGCTTCTGGTGTGTTTGGTTCAACACCTAACGGGGTTTCAAACCAACCCGTGAAGTAAGCAGCGGGTTCCGCCACACTCCAGAACATTAGGCCGATACCCATACCTGCGGCAAACAACATCGATAGCCAAGACATGAATGAGTAATCTGCCGTCGCATCAACACCACCAAGGCGGATTTTACCATACGGAGAAACAATTAAGCCTAAGCAGAAAACAACGAAAACATTACCCGACCAGATGAAAAGCCAATCAAACGAATTGATGATCTGGCCTTTAACGCCATCTAGTGCTGCCTTTGCTGAAGCGGTATCTGTAATCAGAATGCCGATCAGGAACAAAGCAATAAGTCCTGCACTGATACCAAATACTGGGTTATGAACATCAAAACCCCATTTTTGGACGTTATCTTGACCGACAGTGTAATCCGTACTGTCGATACTGTATTTATCTATACCTTTAGTCATTATCCCTCTCTACGGAATATTGATAGGGTCTGTTGACCTTACTATCCCTTACTTACTTGTGACTGAATCACAAACTCGAACACACGATCCAAGTAATACAAGCTGTTGTCACAATAATTCAAATACTTGGATGTCTGAAGTTTAGCAGGTTAACTTATTGTTTTCAGTAAACCAGAATCGGTTCGATGGGTTTTCATCCAATATTCACGTAATTACTCAAATTACTGACGAAAAAAAGGCCGAACAAGTCGGCCGTTATTTGAATAATACTTTTAACTCAAAGCATTTTGCTGCTTAACCAATTGATTTTCGGTACGCAAACCTAGCAATAAGCTTAGGCACATAAGCAATAATATGAACGCAAATGGTAGCGCCATTGATACCGTTCCAGCTTGCAGTGCTTGAATGGATTCCGTACCGCCAACCCACAATAGAACAGCTGCAATCGCACCGCCCATCAACGCCCAAAATACACGTTGTGGAACTGGCGCATCCACTTTACCGCCAGAAGTAATGCTGTCGATAACTAATGAGCCTGAATCTGACGAGGTGATGAAGAACACCATAATCAAACCAATCGATACTACAGAAAGCACAGAACTCATTGGCAGCGCATCATAAGTGTGGAATAGAGAAAGCGTAATATCTTGCAAACCATTCACGCCTATCTCACCCACCTTGTTCGCCACTTGATCAATCGCGATACCACCGAAAATAGCCATCCAGATGATGATTACTGTCGTTGGGATGAACAATACAGCGACGATGAATTCACGAATAGTACGACCTTTAGAGATACGCGCGATGAACATGCCTACGAATGGTGACCAAGACATCCACCAAGCCCAGTAGAATACCGTCCAACCCTGCATCCAAGTTTCATCATCACGACCATGAGGATTACTTAGAGGAATAAAGTTTTCAATGTAGCCCATTAGCGCGGTTGGGATTGCTTTAATACCCGCCATACCACCAGCGATCGTTACGAAGATAAGCAAGCCCAAAGCAACCAACATGTTGATGTTACTTAAAACCTTCACGCCACCGTTAATACCGCGAACCACTGACATTGTTGCTAAGAAAGTGACCACTCCAATAACAATCAGCTGCATGCCAATACCACCATCGGTACCAAATACATGGTTAATACCACTGGTTGCTTGCTGTGCGCCTAGGCCAAGCGATGTTGCAAGGCCAAATAGCGTAGCCAGTACCGCGACGATATCAACGATATGTCCAAACCAACCCCAAGTTCTGTCACCGAGTAGCGGGTAAAAGATTGATCGAATAGAAAGCGGTAAGCCTTTATTGAAAGTGAAAAAAGCGAGGGCTAGAGCAACAACGGCGTAAATAGACCAACCGTGTAAACCCCAGTTATAAATAGTTGCGCCAAGCGCCAACTTAGCTGCTTCAGGAGAATAAGCTTCAACACCGAGTGGCGTTTCATACCAACCCGTGAAGTAAGCTACTGGCTCTGCAACACCCCAGAACATCAAACCAATACCCATTCCCGCGGCGAATAACATCGACATCCAAGATAGGTTGGAGTGCTCTGCTTTGGCATCATTGCCACCAATACGTATCTTGCCATACGGGGAGACAATGAGGGCAAAACAGAAGATAACAAAGATGTTGGCTGCCCACATGAAGAAACCATCGAAGTTACCGATGACTTTCCATTTTATTCCATCCAGTGCCGCTTTTGCGGTTTCAGGATCAGCGATCAAAAGTGCAACCAGGAAGATGATAATCGCTCCTGCACTGATTCCAAATACTGGGTTATGGACGTCAAAACCCCATTTCTGAACGTTATCTTGTCCTACTGTATAATCGGTATTTTCAATACTATACCTATCTTTTACAGGCTCCATGTTTCCTCTCTAATTTGTAGCGCACAGTTTGCAACATTGCATTCGGCGCTTAAATTTCGAAAAGAAGGATATCAACCTGTCGCAAAAATACTAAAAAAACCGCCAAAAATCAGGCATAAATTACAACTTTAGTAATTAAATTACACATTTAATGTAATTTAGCGTAAGATCACTCTACAAGCCCAGAATTAACAGCATATTTAGCTAGCTCTGCCGTAGAGTGAATATCCAGCTTATGCTTAATGTTTTGTCTATGAGTTTCGACGGTTCGGTAACTGATATTCAGCGCCTTTGCGACCTCTTTACTGCTCTCCCCTTTTGCAACTAATTTCAATACCGCTTCTTCACGCCTGCTCAATGGATTCTTCACAGATTGCGTGGGAGTAATCGGCTGAGTAAACAAATTCTGCGTCACTTTTTCACAAAAATAGGTCGAGCCTTGATTGACCGTTTTGATCGCTTGCACCATTTTTTCAGCCGAAATCTCTTTCAACATATAGCCGACTGCGCCCGATTGCATCACCTTCATGATGTATTCACGGTTGTTATGCATAGTCAGCATTAACACCTTCGCTTCTGGGTCTTCTTCTTTAATCAGATGGGTCGCATCAATGCCGTTCATGATAGGCATGCTGATATCCATCAACACCACATCGGGACGTAAAGACTTAACAACCTCTACCGCTTCTAAACCATTACTGGCGGTGCCTATCACACAAATATCTGGCTCGAGTTCCAATCTCGCCATAAAGCCATCCAATACCACTTGGTGATCGTCAGCGATCACAACTCGAATAACTTCACTCATTCATTAATCCCTCTAGTGTCAGTAACACTGTAATTTCCGTTCCAAGGCCAATCTCACTCATCAATTCAAAATCACCACCGATGAATTCCACTCGCTCTCTCATGTTACGCAGACCGATCCCTCGTTTTTCCATCGCTTTATAGGTGTTGAAACCGACACCGTTGTCTTGGATTAGAAGCTGTAACACGTTGCCAATTTGCTGTGCGATAACCGTTACTTTGGTCGCTTGTGCGTGTTTCTCTATGTTATTTAGGGACTCTTGCACCACTCGATACAAGGTCGTCGCCGCTTCTGATTTCAACTTTCCGGGTTGAGTGCTAAACAAGGTTTCAACCTCAATACCCGAGTGCGCCTGAAAATCCAACAACAACGAAGACAACGCCGCTTCTAAGCCGATATCATCCAGTGAACTTGGTCGAAGTTGATGCGAGATGTGCCTCACCTCTTCGATCGCTCGCATCAATGAATGCTGCGACTTATTCAAATGCGCTTTGAGGTCTTCATTTTGTAACTTATTACCAAGCAGTTCTAAGTGGCAACGACTCGATACTAATAATTGGTTAATACCGTCATGTAACTCACGCGCTAAATGCTTCTTCTCGTCCTCTTGAAACATCACCGTCTTATGCGCCAGTTCCTTCAGGTTATTATCTGCAATCCGATGTTCATGCATGTTAATGGCCAACGTCAGCACGATAATAACCGCCACCGTCACGCTAAGAATCACCACAATGGAGAAGAACGTGGTTTCAATATTCTTGTTGATCGCGGCCTGCATCGAAGCCACTTCTTGGTGCACATCTTCAATATACAAACCCGTGCCAATCATCCAATCCCAACGTTCTAACCAAGCCGCATAGCTCAGCTTAGAGACCACTTCCCCAGTCGAGGGCTTTTGCCACAGGTATTGGTGAAACCCTCCTCCGGTTTGCGCCTCTCTTAATAGCGCTTCTATCAGAAAGTCGCCGTCTTCATCTTGTAATTGAAGCAGATTTTTTCCAATCAATTCCGGCTGTATTGGATGAACCAAATTGGTTCCGTGGCGATCATATGCGAAGAAATAACCATCAGAGCCATACCTAAGTTTAGACAATATGGTTCGAACTTCTTTTTTGGCTTGCGCTTCTTTGATATCGGGGTCGTTGTAGATGTGTTCAATGGCGTCGAATGCGAGGTCGACGGTGTCTTTGAGGGCATTTTCACGCGACTTGATTAAGCTGTCTCTGAAGATCTCGACCTCTTTCGCACCCAACGTCTTAGTTTGGTGTAACGAGATCCAACTTATGCTCGCCGTGACCAGTAGCAACGGGAGTAGCGTCAGCAAAATCAGCTTAGCTTTTAGAGGCATTCCTTTCCCTCACAAAAAACGGCTTACTGAACATCAATAAGCCGTTTTACTTTAGCAATTTATAGATAGTCGTTGAAACATATCATTCACATTCTTGGCTTCACTCACATTCCATAGAAAGAAGGGAAAGCGAGAAGTGATCCAAGTACGAGGATTTGAATAAGAATGAACGGCATCACGCCTCGGTAGATGTCTTTTGTGGTGACGCCTTTCGGTGCAACCCCTTTCAAATAGAACAAACTAAAACCAAATGGCGGCGTTAAGAAGGAGGTTTGTAGGTTCATCGCGATAAGGATAGCGAACCAAGTCATGTTGATGCCCATCAGTTCAGCAACAGGCGCAATGATCGGCACGATAATGAAACAGATTTCTACGAAGTCGATGAAGAAACCAAGAATCAAAATCACCAACATGGTAATGATCAAGAAGCCCCATTTTTCACCCGGCAACTGCAGCATCCACTCTTCAACCAGATAATCACCGCCAGTATAAGTAAACGCCATCGAGAATGCCGTCGCACCAAGCAAGATAGCAAAGACCATTGCCGTGACTTTCACCGTCTCTTTGGACGCTTCATACACCATCGACCAACTGAATTGACCGTACAACAAAGCAAGTACCATAGCACCCGCACCACCTAATGCAGCTGACTCTGTCGGCGTGGCAACACCCGCGAAGATAGAGCCCAATACGACAATGATCAGCGCGAGTGGCGGTACGATAGCTTTCAGTGCATTGATGACTTCTTGTTTACGACTAATTGAGTCATCACGTTCAATTGGTTGAGCCGCTTCTGGGTTAAGCTTTGCGTATATCAAGATATAAACGATATACGCGCCCACCAACATTACGCCCGGCCAAATCGCCGCTTGGAACAAGTCCCCTACTGGCACACCGAGTACATCACCTAATAAGATCAGTACGATAGAAGGCGGAATGATTTGCCCTAACGTGCCAGACGCACAAATAGTGCCGCAGGCTAAGCCTTTGTCGTAGTTGTACTTGAGCATAACTGGCAACGAGATAAGACCCATGGCAACCACAGAAGCACCTACTACGCCCGTTGAAGCCGCAAGCAGTGAACCCACAAGTACCGTCGAGATAGCAATACCACCACGAACACCACCAAACAGTCGTCCCATTGACTCTAGCAACTGCTCAGCAAGCTTGGTCTTTTGTAGAACAAGCCCCATGAAAACGAACAATGGAACGGCCATCAGTACCGTATTTTCCATGATCGATTGAATTCGATATGGCATGAAGGCGAACATTTCGATGCCTTCAGCCCAAACACCAAAGATTAACGCGATACCACCAAAGGTGAACGCGACCGGGAAGCCAAGTAAAAGTGCAAACAAGGCTACGAAAAACATTACTATTCCAATCATGTTCAGCCTCTACTTATTCTTTGTGTGAGTATTGTTTGCATGCGTGTTATTTGCATGGATAAGGTGCGGATTAAAAATCTTGTTCAGCGAATGCAGAATCAAACCAACACCACTGACTGCCATCAAGAAAAACGACAATGGGATCATCGCTTTAATGATCCAACGATACGGCAAGCCACCTGGATCGCCCGACGTTTCACCCAAGTTATAGCTATCTTTGGCAACATCGATACCAAACCAAGCCACCAGCAAACAAAAAGGAAGCAGGAAGACAGCGGTGCCTATTAGGTCAATAATCGCTTGTGCCTTGAAGCTGAGTTGTTCGTAAAAAACATCCACTCGCACGTGGCCACCCGCTTTGATGGCATAAGGAACACCTAATAGGAAAACAGCTGAGAATAGATGCCATTCCATTTCTTGGAAGGCGATAGACACATCGTTAAAGGCATACCTCATGACAACGTCATACACGACGTTCGCGATAAGTAAAATAAACAACATACTGGAAAGCCATCCCAGTGCATCACCGATACGATTAAATAGGCGTTCAATATAAATTAGACTTCGCATTCCCGACTCCATGGAATTTGAAAAGACATCGCGTATTAGAGTTAGGGCAACTAAAACAAGTAGCGCTAACAAGATGCACGACGTAGAAAGGGTTCTTGGCGTATTACAGGATTTATCCTGCTTAATTATTATGTTTAAAATGAACCCGCCGCTTAGTCACTCTTAGTTACCTAACAAGAACAGCTTTGGGTTCATTTAGCTTCAGTTCAACAACTGTCGATTATTTCGCTTGGCTATTTAAATAAGCTCTGTGTGAAATATCCGTCCATGAGCGCACTTGCTCTAGGTAGCTTGCTTGTGAAGCTTGAATCTCTTTTGCCAATGCATCTTTCTCAGCGTGCTTAGCAAGTAGACGATCGTTCGCTTCTTTTAGTGCAGACATAACCTCTGGCGGGAAATCTTTCACTTGTACATCTGGATATTCTGTTTTCATTGAAACCCAGTTCTTGCCACTTTCGTGCGTTGCTTGTGTGTACATGTCGTAAGCAGCAGTACGCATTGCAACACGCAAGATTTCTTGTAGGTCTTCAGGAAGCTTGTTCCATGTACGCTTGTTCACAAGGAATTGAAGCTCTGAACCCGGCTCATGCCAACCTGTGTAGTAGTACGGCGCGATTTTGTGGAAACCCATACGCAAATCAAGTGATGGACCCACCCACTCTAGCGCATCGATTGTGCGACGCTCTAAAGACGTGTAAAGCTCACCAGGGGCAATGTTAGTCGGCTTAGCACCTAGCTCCGCAAGGATCTCACCAGCAAAGCCTGGGATTCGCATTTTCAGACCTTGTAGATCTTCAACGCTGTTGATCTCTTTTTGAAACCAACCGCCCATCTGGATATCCGTGTTACCACCTGGGAACGACATTAGGTTGTGTGGAGAGTAAACCTGCTCCATCAACTCCATACCGCCACCGTGATAGAACCACGCATATTGTTCAGCTGGCGTCATACCGAAAGGCATAGAAGTGAAGTAAAGAGTGTTTGGAACTTTACCTTTCCAGTAGTAAGAGCCTGAGTGACCCATGTCGTATTGACCAGACTTAACCATGTCAAAAACGCCAAGCGGTGCTTTGTGTTTGTTTGCTGAATCGATTCTGATTTGCAGTCGACCATTCGACATCTTCTCAGCCATCGCAGCCATGTTTTTGGTTGCATCACCGAAAACAGGGAAGTTTGGTCCCCATGTTTCAGCAAGCTTCAAGCGATAAACCTTATCAGCAGCTGTGGCGCCAGTTGCGACCAAAGCTAAACAAGCCGCTGCAGTAACCGCAACGTTTTTAAAAACTCGTGTGAGGGAGTTAGAAATGAGACTCATGTTCACGTCCTTTTGTTGGATTAACACTCTTTCTGTGAGTATTTTTTATGGTTCAACATAAGAGTGCACCTTGATGAGGCAACTAGATATCAGGGAGAGCACGCACGACAGGCCCACACAAACTGCGTATTAGACCAAAGGATTACGTAGAACTACGTAGGAGATAATTGAGTTATGTCGGTTTTAAAGGACTTACTCTATTCATCAGGGGAATGCTTATTGATAAGTACCTAAGTATTAATAATTAAATACCGTTAACAATTGATTGCCATTTCGTGATGAGGCTCTATTCACACCACAGATCAAATACGCACCTGAATGCATTCAATCCATGAAAATCAAGGTTTCATAGAATCAGACGCCCTACTTTGGTGCTTACTGATTCGAAACATCGGACACGGCAAAGACAGATGAATAACGGAAGGGGTCAGCCGATTGGAAATGAGGCTTCTGGGGCTAGGTTCGAATGCTAGGTTTGAATATGAATATGAGTTTAGGGATTTAGGGATTTAGGGGTTTGGGTTTGGGTTTGGGTTTGGGATTAACATGATCCGTCAGATACAAAAAAGCCTCGAAAATCGAGGCTTAAAAACTTAACGAAGCGAATGTAATCCCACAGGATTAGATAGCTTTGTAGATAACCTTGTTACCTGCAAGTTGCTCTTTCGCTACTAGGTTTTCTTCAAGAAGTTTTTTCAATGCGCCTGTTGCCCATGAAGCTGCTTTCGCGTCTTCTTGACCAGCTGCTAGGCCGATACCTTTAGGGTTAATGCCTTCAGCATTGCTAACAACGATGTCTAGAACTTGTTGTTGCTTAGGAGTCAGTGCTACTGCAACTTCTTTAGTTGCTGCTACTGCTTTCTCTACCGCTGGTTTTGCTGCTACAGTTTTTTCTGCTACAACTTTCTCTGCGACAGGCTTCGCTTTTTTCGGCGTTGCCACTGCTTTAACTACAGCCGCTTTAGTGCGTTTCTGCAGTTTAGCCTGCACCTTACGCTTATGAGCAAGTCTCATTGAATATTTCTCCAGTTCACTGCTCTTTTCGCAGTGGTGAAAATTTGAAGCGCGATTTATACCAAAAAACAGGAGCTATTTGTAGAGTGAAGCGCCGAAAGTCGACGAAAAATACCGATATTGTCTACTAACGTCTATTATTTAAACATCGACTTATCAATTCAGGGTCATATACACTGGTTATCCATCCAGACAAAAATATGAAAACTTGGTGTTGCCTATGGACACTCGTCACCTTACAAATTTCTCTTTGCCTTCGTTCACACGTTCGTACCGTATTCTGGCCGTTGTTTTAGGCTTCGTTTGCTTGATCGTTGCTCTGTACAGTGACAATCCAAAGTTACTGATCGTGGGTGCATTTTGCATTATTGCCCTACTCGGAACTGGCTATTATTTAATGTTGCGCAGCAGAGTGATGTTCACTCTCACACCGACTCATTTTCAGCAGCATTTTTATAAAGGTGGGTGGGTTTTAAAGTGGAGCAATATTGAAAAGATTGGCATGTGTACCTACGAGCAAGAGGGGTGGCATCAACCTCTTCCTTGGGTTGGTATCAAGGTTAAAGATTACTCGCCCTACCTGGATTCAATTTGCCCTAAAATCACTTGCGAGTTATTGCTGAGCCAGCGAGCACTTTTGTATCTGGGCGCCAAGCAAGCGGGTAAAGAGTCAAACTTTGAAGATATGGTTCTCGACTCATCGCATTACCATGCGCGATGCACTGAGAGCGGTTGTGTGGAACTAAACAGATATAAAGAGTCACAAAATACTGACGAGGTTATCTTCAACGATAGCCAAACACAGACTAGCCCAGGTTCATCCCATGAATCGAAATCCCATAAATCGAATGTGCAAAACGCAGTGATTAAAGACTATTCCGGGTTACAGGCGATGCTTGCGAACAGGATGAAATATCAGAGAGGTTTCCACGGTTACGATATTTTCATCTCAACTCAAGATTTGAATATGAGTGGAGAGGAGTTTATTGGACTTGCTCGACGCTACTTAGCAGCAGCCGAACGTCTTTCTGATTAAGTGAACACGTTGGAAATTGAAACTTGTGAGCAAAAGAAACTAAACGTTGAGATTAAAACAAACACGCTCGCATACACGTAAAATTAAAAAAGCTTAGCTTTCATAGGAAAAGCTAAGCTTCATTTTCAATCGTTCTTCTATTAAATCAGAGACCTAGTACAGAGGCATTTCATCCGCGACAAACGGGTTTGATGCGCGTTCACGACCAAATGTCGATTCAGGGCCATGACCCGGAACGAATGTTACGTCGCTGCCTAGTGGCCAAAGCTTAGTCTTGATTGAAGCAATCAGCGTGTTGAAGTCGCCTTGTGGGAAATCCGTACGACCAATAGCACCGTTAAATAAAACATCACCAACAAACGCCATGCGCGCTTGCTCACTGAACAGTACAACGTGACCTGGCGTATGACCCGGAGTATGAATCACATCAATCACTTGGTTACCAAAAGTAACTTTGTCGCCCTCTTCCAACCATGTGTTTGGTTCAAAAGCTTTACACAATGGGAAACCAAACATCTGACTTTGATTCTCTAGGCCTTGAAGCCAAAAGTTATCGGCTTTATGCGGGCCAACAATGTTCACGTTCAAGATCTCAGCAAGCGGTACAGTGCCGCCAACATGATCTAAGTGACCGTGCGTCAGGACCAAGTTCACCACTTTAACACCGAGCTCTTCAATGATCGCAGCCAGCTGTTGAACATCACCGCCCGGATCGACAACGATGCCTTCCATTGTCTCATCACACCACACAATTGAGCAGTTTTGAGAGAAAGAGGTAACAGGGACAACTTGATACTTGAGAGACATATACAAACCTTAAAGGGCAAACTGAAATTTGGGCAAACTATGACATTGGATGTCTACTTTGACAAGTCCCTACCGTTTCGCTCGCAATCTAAGCTTAGCGCTACCAGCTACGAACTGGGCCAGTATCGATATGGATAAAGTTGCTACGTGCATAATAACCTACACCACCCGCATTCAGGCTTTTGGCTACGTCTCTTAATTCTTTTAGGTTGACGCCATCAATACGGAAATCAATCGCTTTACCCAACATGTGGTAGCTCTTCTTGGCTACGCCACTCGACTTAGAACGCAATGCCTCATTGGTAGCTGGAGAGCGGTAGCCAGAGATGATCTGAACTTCTTTATGAATACCTAAGACATTTTGAATCTGAGTAATCTGATCAAACAGGTTCTTATCCATTGGGTGAATTTCATTACGGCGGAAATCGCGACATAGTTTGCTGAGGCGTGCCATCTCATCACCAACATAGTTAGTGCCATCGAAATAACAGGTCTCTAATCGTTCACCAGTGTGAAGATTGTTCATGCTAATCGTTCTTGGTTGATCAGGGTATGAAGCAAAAGCGATAGAAGGAGTAATTGAGGCGACAACAGCGGTACCACCAGCGTAAGTCAGAAACTGACGGCGTGAAAATAAACTTTGAGACATACAGCAAAAAAACCAATTAGATCGAACGAAAAATGCACGATACATAATGGTAATTGCTGCGTCAACGTACAAAAACCGCCCAAAAGGTTAGTATTTGTAACCTTTGCACGGTTAGTTATTGATCCACATTATAATTTTATCAATAGAAGCTTGGTTGTCATTTTTTGGTCAAGATCACCCTTATTGGCTTCACTGATAATTAACCACCCTCTTTATCATATTGATAGATGTCACCACGATACTGAATGCCCCCTTCTTCAAACAATACGGTTTGATAAATGATATGTACGGGGATTCGCTTCTTGAGTCGCACCTTAGTATTCGGAGCAAGATCATCATTCTGGTTCGGTACTTTCCTTACCTTGGTAGCAAACAACAACTCAGCCAGCTCCTCTGCATGTTCAACACGTATGCAGCCGGAGCTATAAGCACGGAAGTCGTCATTAAACAGACCTTTACTTGGCGTATCGTGCAGATAGATCGCTCGCTTGTTAGGTGTGTTGAACTTATACAAACCTAATGCATTGCGCGAGCCTGCCTGCTGGCGCATTCGATATGGGAAAGAATTGAAATTGATGGTCTGCCAATCGATATCTGTGGTGTCGACCGTCTCCATAGTGCGCCAACCATCAATCACTTGGAAGTTGTGTGTATCTAGATAGCTTTCGTCCGCTTTCACCTTAGGCAAAATGTCTTTGACCATGATTTTCCATGGCACGTTCCAAGTCGGATTTAGGATGACCGAATCTAGGTTTATCTCTAAAAGCGGTGTTTTTCGCGACTTTCTGCCCACGACGACTTTGGACTCAAAGACCTCTTCGCCATCTTCCCAATACTTCATATCAAAACTAGGGACATTGACGACGATGAGAGAGTCTCTGTCTCTTGGCCACAAACGAACACGTTCGGCATTCAAAGCCAATGAAGTCAATCGATCATCAAAGCTCATGTTGATCCATTTGATCGTATCTGGCCCGACGATCCCATCATCTGTAAGGCCGTGCATACGCTGAAATGATTTAATCGCCGTTTGCAGATCTCGATCGAACTCGGGAAAATCGACTGCGATCATCGAGGTATCAACACCAACCAAAGCAATGCGCTCAACAAGAACCGTTTTGTCTGAAAGCTCGTCACCCAAGCGCTTCAAACCTTTCTGTCTATATCGTTCAATATTGAGTTCAGAGGCGGTTTCTAACACCGAATAGGTTGCTTTGAATTGGTCAAAATCTCCAACAGGCGGCGCGTAAGACAACACCATCTCCAATAAGTAATCATTGGCAACGCTGCTTTTTAATCTCATCAGAATATGCGGAGAAGGCGCGGGTAATTTGGAATGCAGCTTGCCCGAGAAGTACCACTCTTTACCGGCAAGCGGCGCATTTTCAACGTAGCTCAAGTAGTAGATAAAGGTATCGGTGAGTAATATGTCCAACTCTTGCCATTGAGCATGGGATTGATAGTGACGGATTTGCTTGAGTTGTCGCTCGAAGAGTGGTGCCATTTGAGCTTGTTCGAGAAGCGACAATTGAAATTCAAACGCCTTAACAAGTTCAGGTGAATCCCAAAGAATAGGCAGAGATGAGTCTTGATAAATACTCTGAGTAAGCTCTGGATAAATCAGCATAAAAGAGAGCTCTGAATCAGCCGGAATAAATCGGCTCTCGTCAGAACTCGTATAGCTCCATGCGTGCACAGAAACTAGAACTAATAATCCACAGAAGTATTTCGCGAACATGCTTAACTCCATCACCAACCATCTCATAAGTATGGCAAAGAAATGGGAGTAAGCATGTTATTTTTAAGAGGCTTTATAAATCAGATTGAACTCCAATGGTTATCCCACTGGACCGATGATTGCTGGCTGGATTTCTCATAAGGCTTGCGTTGGCTCACCACACTGCCCGCCCCAGAGCTGAGTCGAAACTCACCATCAAGCAACACAGCACCAGAAGCATCAGATAACGCAGACAGTTCAACTAACTCTTTGGTCTCTTTAGACCAGATACCGTAGCAATTGCCTCTTGGCGAAGTCGCAATAATCCAATCGTCTGACGCCGCAATACTGGCGATATAGTGATTGAATCTTGCCCATTGCTCAGGCTCTGCGTTCAGTGATTCAAACTGCCCGCCTTTGGTATGCATGGCCAACAACGAAGGATACTCGTCAGGCTCGCCACGATATTGCTGACCACAAAGTACGGTTTCAGCACCATCATGGGCTAAATGTCGAATGCTTAGCTTCTTGTCTAGCAATTCAACCTGATCAAGCAACGCACCTTGAGGTGAAACATAGCTCAAGCTCGGTTGCATTGAATGGAGGTTTTTGGGGGTTCTTCCGTCAGTATGAACGCCACCAACGCCAATCGCGAGATTTCCATCCGGCATGATGATCACTTCATGAGGGCCAATACCAAAACCCATGAACTCCTCGACCTTACGATAACCTTGTGCGACATCGTAAACGCCAATCACCCCTTGGCTGCTGTCCGTTTTCCCTTCAGTGGCATACAGTAATTTACCATCTAATGAGTAAACGCCATGACCATAAAAGTGACGGTTGTTCACTTTCACTACTAACTTGATTTGCTCACCGCTTTTATAGTCAAACACCATAAAATAGTCACCAGGACGACGAGCAAACACCACTGCATGCGATGAGGTTGGGCAAATCGCGACGCCATGGCCACGATCTGGGATCGGCAGTTGACTCAATGGCATTCCATATTCGTCAGCCACAACCGCTGAATATTGACCTCGCCCATTCAGCGCACAACCGATTAATTGAGGCTCATGAGATGAGCTCATAGCACCAGAGCGACTAGCACACCCAAATGGAAGTACTGGTACAGCTGCACAACCCAGTGCAGCCTTGAGTAGCGTTCTTCGCGTAGTATCAGTCACCATCGGTAGCATTAAATCCTATTACCACGCCAAGCTCTATCGCCACTTCTTCATGAATGAGGTACTTCAAACGTTCTAGTTTGTTGTATTGAGTCAGCACATCTCGATAGCCCTCTTTACTCTGCAATAACTCAAACAAGCTTGAGTCTGTAGGCCAAGTATCTAGCGTCAATGTGAACTGGTCAGCAACACGGTCAGCAAGGTCGTTTAAGCCCTTCTCTCTCAACAAGCCGTCTAGGCCATTGCCATCGGCAAGGTACAAATTCTGCAGTGCTGCTACATTGGCTTTTAGTTGAGTCATCGAGGTTTGTGCACGCCATGATTCTGAGAAGTAAGGACGCGGATGACCAATTTTCGCCATCGGGCGACTCAGCTTTTTCATGCTGTAATCAAGTTGGTTGGTCAATAAAGCGATGTATTCAGACTCCCAGCGAGTATCGTCTAGCGCTAACCAAGGGTTAACCTGCCATGCCAGTGCAATCGAAGACGACTTAATCGCTAAGTTTTCAGTAATCGCTTGTGATGATTGGCAACCTAGCGCTTTGTCTTGAAGCAGTGGCGATTGCTCGTCATAAAGCGACCATTCCAACGCACCTAGCCCTTGAACGGTCACACTCTGCTGAGCAATTTCGTGCTGGGACCAAACTTTATCTTGCTGAGTCAGCTGGCGCATTTTTAGGCCTGTGGTGTTCTTTTTGTCTGGCCAGAATTGAACATTCCAGCTCTCTTCTAGTGCCGCTGTTGGGCCTCTTTCTTGGCCTTGTAGCGCCATCCAGCTGTTCATGGTGAGCTGCCACTGATTTTTCAATGCATCTAACTCAACATCATTGGTTTGGCAGTAACCCTGCATCAAGACTTCTAGCTCATTGGCTTGCTTGGCAAATAGGACGGCCGAATCAAACTCTTGTTGATAGACACTGCGACTGATGTGATCGGTCGTGTCTGCTTGATAAGACACACCGTTAACCTCAGATGAAGCGACTTGCTCACCCGATGATTGGCAGCCTGCCATGATTAATACCGACAAAGGCATTAACAATAATTTATGTGTCATGCTGTTACCTTACTTCCTAATTTTTCTTTTAATTATATGAGTTCATTAAATACGATACGACCGCTGGCCTCGTATTCCTACAAGTTCAGCGGTGCTAAGTGGTTTGATAGCGGCTTTCTTAAGTCATTAGCCGTTAACTAAACTGAATTCAACTCAGCCTATAACGAGTTTAAGAACGCCAATAACGCTTCACGCTCGCTGCTACTAAGAGCTAAAACGTTTTGTTTCGCCATTTCTGCTTCACCGCCATGCCAAAGCACAGCTTCCATAACATTTCTCGCACGACCATCATGAAGTAAGAAGGTGTGGCCATTCACTTCTTTGGTATAGCCTAATCCCCATAAAGGTGTTGTACGCCATTCTTGGCCATTCGCAAGATACTCAGGACGGTTATCCGCTAAGCCTTCACCCATATCGTGCAGCAACATATCGGTATATGGGCTAATTAACTGCTTAGACAGTGCCGGTAAACCTTCACGCTCTGCCGTGCGGAATTCAGCTTGGTGACAACTTTGACAACCCGCGTCTTTAAACAGCTTTTTACCCTGAACAACGACTGGATTGTCGACATTACGACGAATAGGTACCGCTAGATGCTGCGAATAGAACTCAACAAAATCTAAGATGTTGTCGCTGACTTCTGGTTTGCCACCATTTGGAAAATCATCACAAGTGGATTGCGCTGATGTGCAGTTTTCATTCGGGAATAAACGACTCGTTAAGCCCAAATCACCGTTAAACGCCGCCGCATTTTGCTGCATTAAATTTGGCTGGCCGGCTTTCCAACCGAAACGGCCTAACGTCATGTCATTAGTTTGAACATCAAGAACGTAGTTGGCTTTGCCTGATACGCCTTGCTTGTCAGCCAACTGCTGCTCAGCAAATCTAAGAATCGTTTCTTTTGAAATGCTCTCCAGCAGACCAAGGCCAATCATTGGCGGCGCAACGCGCGCAGAAAACTCTGTTTTAGGGTGCATCTCGCCAAAAGCAAGATCAGTAATCTTTAGCGTTGGTTTACGCAGAGTCACGACGGTGCCGTCTTTGAATTCAACAGGAACATCGGTGTAACTGATGTTCACTTTACCCTCTGGTTTAACACCTTGAAGCGC
Organism: Vibrio sp. QJM3NY_27; assembly: GCF_057785955.1. Taxonomy (NCBI): domain Bacteria; kingdom Pseudomonadati; phylum Pseudomonadota; class Gammaproteobacteria; order Vibrionales; family Vibrionaceae; genus Vibrio; species Vibrio sp. QJM3NY_27. Next base: position 2,190,093 of record NZ_CM173511.1, read on the forward strand.
GAAATCTTGTAGCTGTCCACCGTAAGTCGGTTCTGGAATGCCACCATCGCGTATAAAGGCTTGTCTCTGCTCAGGTGTTTCAGCAGGAATACTCAAGCGAACCAACATGGATACCGCGTTTTCATCGCCTTTTTCTGGCGCGTGGCCACGACCATCTTTGATGTGACAGTTTTGACAACCGTTAGTATTGAATAGTGGGCCTAACCCATCACGCGCATCGGTTGATGATGGTGCGGGTACCCAAGGATTTCTAAAGAAGCTGTTACCGACACTGAAATCCAAGCGTTTGCTCATTGGTAAATTGGCAGCAGGAAGAGAAAAAGCATTCGCTCCCTCTTTCTTCACGGTAGTTTTGCCACCAGAGTAGGTTTCATGAGCGTGTAATGGCGATAAGAAAAACAGTGTGGTTAATAGTGAGGCTGAGAGATACGACTTCATACATTGCCTTGCTGTGTTTTTGATTTTAGTTTTTATTTGGGAGTAACTTTCTTGAGTAGCAAACAATTAAGGGCTCAATGAGAGCCCTTTATTGATTTTCGCTTCGGGTTCTTAGAACTCGTGATCAGCCGTGTCAGGGTTTAGGCTATCAATGCCAATAACACCTGCAGCACGCTCGATTGCAGCTGTTTGAGACACTAGCGCAACAATTGTTTTGTTTACTAGTGCATTACCCGCAGCGTTGTCGGCAGCAATTAGCTGATCGAAGTGCTGGTTGTTTTTCTCTGCAGAAACAACAAGCTGACCAACTTGTGCACGTGCTAGATCAAACTGCTTTTGAATCTCTTTCGCAGCTTGCTCGTCTTTTTGCTCAACTAGGTCAAACAGGCTAGGGCCTGAAAGTAGAGAACCATCTTCACGTTTGTACAAGCCAGTGTATACGTTGTAGATACCTTGCTCGTTGTAGTAGTGAGAGTTGTGCGTGTTATCAGAGAAACAGTCGTGCTCATCTTCAGTAGAGTTAGCTTCTAAAGCCACTTTCATACGCTCACCCGCCAATTCACCTAGAGACAGTGAACCCATGCCGAACAACATTTTACGTAGGCCGTTGTCGCTAGATTCAGAAAGAAGCTCTTGACGGTAGTTGCCTTTCTCGCCTTCAGCCCACTGTTTTTCCATCCACTCCAGATCTTGGATAAGTAGTTCAGCTGATGCTTTTAGGTATGCGCCACGACGGTCACAGTTGCCGTTAGTACACTCAGCGCCAACAACGAAATCAGTGTAAGCACGCTCACCTGCACCGCTGTTTGTGCCGTTTAAATCTTGGCCCCAAAGTAGGAATTCAATCGCATGGTAACCAGATGCTACGTTTGCTTCAGAACCGCCGATCTCGTTAAGGTCTGCGATTAGCTCAGGAGTAATGTTGGTTGCGTCTACTGTAGTTTGACCAATTTGGAACGTTTTGTTCGCAACGATGTTTGCGCTTGCGCCTTCGTTACCAAGCTCATATTGGTAATCAGAAGAAACGTAATCGATTAGGCCTTCATCTAGTGGCCATGCGTTTAATTGGCCTTCCCAATCATCAACAACAACGTTACCAAAGCGGAATACTTCAGACTGTTGGTAAGGTACACGAGACTCAAGCCAAGCTTGTTTTACTTGTTCGAAGTTGCCAGCAGAAGGAGAAGCTAAGAAGGTATCAATAGAAGAGTTCAACGCTTTTGCTGTAATTACTGAATCTGCAAACACTGCATGAGCAATATCTGCGTAATGTTCTACAACTTGATCTTGAGTTACTGCTGCGAAAGAAGAAGCAGAGGCAAAAATGAGTGACGAAGTTACGGCTTTGGTCACTAAAGATTTAATGGTCATGAAGCATCCTTGTTGAGCTTTAAATTATTATTCGTAGTAATAGTGCAAACCATTATCATTTGCACTACGGATTGGAATAATACAAACTTACAATTTTATTGCAAGATAAATACAAAAAAACCTCACATGTGTGAGGTCTTTAAACATTTTTATGTTAAGCGCAACAAAGAGGCTAATCAGATATCCAGATTATGCTTACCGTGTGAGACTTTTGCCTTCAGGTAGCTTTCATTACCCGACTTAACATGAGCAGAGGTGTTCACCACTTCTTCAATCTCAATACCAAAAGATTTCAGCTCATTAATTTTCTTGGGGTTGTTAGTGACTAGGCGAATTTTTGTGGTTCCTAAAGCACGAAGCATTTCTGCCGCTTCAGTAAAATCACGCAAATCATCACCGAAACCTAGATGGTTATTGGCTTCGTAAGTGTTCATACCTTCACTTTGCAGGCGGTATGCATCGATTTTATTGTATAAACCAATACCACGACCTTCTTGGCGTAAGTAAAGAATCACTCCACCCGTCTCACCCATAATTCTAATGGTTTCGTCTAGCTGCTCGCCACAGTCACAGCGAGAGGAATGGAAAACATCACCAGTCAGGCACTCAGAGTGCATACGAACAAGAGGTATGTCTTGTGTCTTGTCTGCTGATTTAAATATCACAGCAACATGCTCTTTATCTGTTTTCAATCCATGAAAAGACAGAAGTTCAGCATCAATACTGCTTGTTACCCCTACTTTGAAATCTATTCTGGCACGCACTTCCGCCATAGCTATACTCACTTGAAAATTCGATGTATTTAACAACACTACATTATATGTCTAGGCAATATTTTGTAGCTAACTATCTAATGATAGACACTATGAGGCTGTTAACAATTTTTTTCAAGGTCGACCATGCACTAATTGTTATATTATAACAATAATTTTTCAGGTAACAAAAAACCCCACATTGGAATGACCAACATGGGGTTATAAATTAATCAGTTGCGGCTAAGACTACGATTTTTTACAGAACGATCAACTTACTTGAGTTTGCTTCCAGATGACAAGCTGAACCCAAGCGTTCTCTAATTCGGTTAACTCTTCTTGAGTAAGCGTAGAAATGCTCGACTTTGCACTGTATTTTTCTGCCCATTTGTCAGATCGGACATGAGTATGGAACTCTTTCTTTAAATTTGAGATTACGTTATCCACAGATACATCCTTATATAACAGTGCTTAGCCTTTATAATCCTTTAATGTTACAAAATACAGGTCAATTGGTAAACAGTAATACATAATTTTTATGAGCTCTTTCTAACACTTTTTACTGATAGATATATAAATAAGAGAAATAATACGCTCGGAAGTAGCCAAAGTAATAAGTTTGAAACACTCATTGCTGGTTTATAGAGCACAAATTCACCGAACCTTTCCGTCATATATTGAGTAATTTCATTATTACTCTTCCCTGCTTTCACCATATTGAATACAACGAGGCGTAAGTCTTTTGCAATTGGAGAGTTCGACTCAATCAGGTTTTGATTCTGGCATTGCGGGCAACGTAGGGTTTTTGCCAATGTAATAGCGCGCTGCTGCTGTTCTGGGTTTTCAAACTCAAACAGTTCAACTTGAATACTCGTGTCCTTATTACTGGCTGTAAACAGATCTTCTGCCAAAGTCGGAAAACTAATAACCATAAGCGTAGACAGCATAACGAGTGCTTGTATTAAAGGCTTCATCATCCATTCGCACCATCAAAATACATCGCAAGTTCTTTGCGCCAAACCGATTCATTAATCACGCCCAGTAACTTCTTAACTATTTGGCCTTCAGCATCGACTAAATACGTCTCAGGAGTACCGATTACACCGAGTTCTAACGCCAACTTCCCTTGAGGATCGCTGATCACAGTTGAGTACGGGTTGCCGTCGTTGGACAATACATTAAGCGCAGCACCGGGGTTATCTCGATAATTGAGACCAACAATTGGAATACCTTCCTTTTGTAGTTCGAGTAAAAAAGCGTGCTCGGTTTTACATATTCCGCACCATGAAGCCCATACATTGACCAGTTGGTAAGGATGTTGAGTGACATCAGCCAACGTAATTTCCTGTTTACTACTGATGCCTTCACTATTCGCTAACGCAGTAGATATGAATTCTGGAAATGCCCTTTTTTGCTCCGACACAATCGTCGATTGCTGTTTATTATTGAGCGCAAAGGCAAAACCCAACACCACCATTAATGCCAAGATAATTAACGTGATGAGCTTGTTACGAACGCTGGTATGCATACTGTGACGCCTTAACGGTTTTCTTTTTACGATGAGTCAATGAGAGTAAAGCGCCAAGAATGGAAAACAACCCACCAAACCAGATCCAGCGCGCATACGCCTTGTATTGCACTCGAAACGCATAAGCGGTGGAATCTACTTTCTCGCCCATGGTGATATAAACATCGCCATGCCAGAACCACTTCATTGCAGGCTCACTCATGTTCATGACTCGAACTTGGTAGTGTCTTCTTTCTGGCGCGATGGTAAAGCTTTTATCACCGGCATCTAGGTTGAGTATCGCCTTCTCTGCGGTAAAATTTGAGGCGACATAAAGCTCAGTATCACGATGAGAAAGCGTCCAATCCATGAACTCTACTTGTGTGCCTGGGCTTAGTTTATAGCTGCGCTCAAACGAGTGATAGCTATTCATTGCAGCACCTACAGCGAGTACTGCAACCCCGACATGAGCAAAGGTCATCACCCAGACTTTGCGTTGGAACTTGGAGCTGCGCGTCACCACTAAGCCATAAACATGAGTGAGTAAAACCCAAAACGCGAGTGACCATGTCATCAGAGCCATCACTTGTGCTTGCGCCTGTTCTACTTGCCAAGAATAACAAGCATAACCAAGTACCAATGACGCCACAGCTAGCGATGAAATAACACCTTTAGTCGCTTGAGGTTTAATACTCAGTAAAGGGGCTAAGCCGACGACGGCCAACGCAAGCAAAGCCAAAGGTGCAATCAATAGATTAAAGTAAGGCGCACCTACCGATATGTTACCCAACCCAAGCAGTTCAAAGACCATTGGATAAAACGTACCAAACACCACAACAGCGGTCGCCAGTACAAAAATGAGCACCGCCACTAAACTCAAAAAGCTCTTACTCGCGAAGCTGGTAATCGGGCTCGACTCGAAAGACTCGCCTCTCACAATTAGCAACGAGAAAGAGCTCAACAATACAGCCACGAGTATTAATAACAGCGCGATGCCTTTAGTTGGGTCAACGGCAAAAGCATGCACCGACGTTAGTACACCAGAACGAACAATAAAGGTGCCTAAGATACTCAAACAAAATGTAATGAAAGCAAGGCTGAGAGACCACTTCAGAAGCTGTTGTTTGCCCTTGGCAACACCTAAACAATGCAGCAAGGCTGTCGAAGTGAGCCACGGTAACAAACTGGCATTTTCAACAGGGTCCCAGAACCACCAGCCGCCCCAGCCTAATTCGTAATACGCCCACCAAGAGCCAAGAATGATCCCTGCGGTTAAAAAGATCCAAGCGACTAGACACCAACTGCGACAATGGGCTACCCAATCAAACTCAATAGGATCAACCAGCAAAGCGGCAACGGCAAATGCCAGCACCACAGAAAAGCCGACATAGCCAAGGTAAAGTAATGGAGGGTGAAAGATCAGGCCGACATCTTGCAACATTGGGTTAAGGTCACGCCCTTCTAGCGGCAAGATCGAATTCATTTCAAATGGGTTTGATGCGAATAAGGTGAACCAAGCAAATATCGCGAGCAGTAGATTCATTACCCACAACACACGGCTTTGGTATTCATTCGAATAGTGTTTTTGTAAGGCAATCACGCCAGACCAGACGCTGATCGTCAGTACCCAAAATAACAAGGAACCTTCATGGCCTGCCCATACGGCTGCTAGCTTAAAAAATGAGGGTAATTGAGTATTTGAATGTTCAGCGACATAGAGAATAGAGAAGTCATCACTGACAAAGGCGTAGCCAAGCAATGCGACAGAAGTGAGAGAAAACAATGCACTTGAAAGAGAGAAACTGCGGATTAAACCTATATTTTGCGTCCGTTTGTTTAGCATTTGATAAAACGAATGCACACCAATAATGCTACTGAGTACAGCAACCAACACTAAACTAAACAGCCCCAAAGAACCGACCATATCACCTCAATAAGGCTCCGCTTGAGCAGAGCCAAGTTAAACAATTGTTCGCTTATACTGTTCCAATAAACAGAAACCAAGTAAGCAGATGCCCAGTATCCAACATCTACTTACTCATTAACTTGAGCAAAATTAAGCTATCGTTAACTGCCCTGCATAAAGGACAAAAGTTCGCAGCATTAATACACCCATCAGACTTAGCGAAGTCACGGAGAAAATATACACCGAGCTATGGCGAATTGAAGTTGGTGTAACGGCATTCAGCAACAACGGTAAAACCATGCCAACGCCGATGACGCCATACCAGAACCAACTCGCCCAGAAACCACTGCCTATTGCGTTCCATACTGCTTGCTCACTTTGACCACCAGCGAAGATAAGCCCAGTAAAGAAAGTAATAAGAACAAACAATTCAAACATCACGACTGGACGTTCGAATCCGTGGATCCATGAAATAGTCGGGCTATGAGATGATTCTTTAAAGACCAGCACACCAAATAAAATACACGCCGCCGCTCCCGAAGATAAGCTCGAGAATAAGAACAAAATCGGCAGCACTGGGTTATTCAATAGTGGGAAGGTATTTAAAGCTGAAAGCAAGAATCCGGTATAAGCGGCAAGCATCAGAGCAAGAACAGCTAAGAATATTTCCAGAGCATTCTCAAACACTTCTAATTTGCCAATCCAATTACCGACAAAATCAAGTCGCCCTTTTAACCATGCTTGATCATTCAAGAACACGACTATTTGATCCCTAAATATAATGCCGATCCAAAGGAATAAGATCACCATATATACTTGGAATAAGATCACCCCCATCGACATCACAGACGTTGGATTATAGAAGATCATGATCTTCCAAAAGGATAACGGTTTTGTCAGGTGGAAAACCAAGATAAGCAGACCTGAAATGATCCCAAATGGCGCAAGAAAAGCCGTGGCCTTTAACACACCATTATGAGCAGGGTCGCCTTCAATGACCTTACGTTTTAGATAAATGGAGATCATTACGGCACCGGCCGACATCCCCGCGAGAAATAGATAGATTGCTATAATCCAGTCCCATACCACCGTACCAGACTGAAAAGCTGCGTCCCATGCACTCATAATCAAATCTCCCCTTTTTGGTGTGGCACTTTATAGAGCTTTGGTTGAGTACCTAGATAAGCTTTATCTCTGTAAACCACCTCAGATTGAAGCACCTGGTTTATCTCACTCTTAGGGTCATTTAGATCGCCAAAGACCAGCGCATTGGTCGGGCAAGATTCGACACAAGCAGGCAACTTCCCTTGTGCTAGATTGGTATCACGACAGAAGTTACATTTATCTGCGGACTTGTTCTCTGGATGGAAAAAGCGCACTTGATATGGGCAAGCCAATAGACAATAACCACAACCGACACACTTCTCTTGATGAACGTCGACAATGCCGGTTTTTTCATCTTTGTAGGCCGCGCCTGTTGGGCAAACCATCACACAAGGTGCGTTATCACAATGTTGGCAAGAGTTACGAGTAAAACGGTAATCAACATTGGGATATTCGCCTTGGGGCTCACTCTTAATAATTTCTAAGCGCGATACACCTTCAGGTACTTTGTTTACTTCACGACATGCTTCAGTACAGGCGGTACAACCAATACAAGCGGTTTCGTCATGAATCATTCCATAACGTTTAGTGCCATCTTCTTGAACATTGGCTAGCGTCTTGCGACTTGTTACTGCCGCAGTTCCCGCTACACCTGTGGTAAAAATAACGGCACCAGCGCCTGCTAAAAAGTTTCTTCTTGAGCAGCTCATAGATTACTCCTCTTCTTTCTTCTGGTTGAAGTCTGAATGGCAATCCACACACAGCTTGATGGTTTGCTTCTTATCTAAGCCCAACACCTTTGCTTCAGTCGCATGAACATCATGGCAGTTTGAACACGTTAAGTTTTGCGCGTGAACATCGTGAGTCCAACTCGCTTCGCGGAGATCATCAGGTTGGTGACAATCGATACATTGGCTATTGGCATCTAGGATTAATTTAGGGTCTAAGAAAACCTTCTCGGTTCCAGGTTGTGATTGAGCCTCACGATACTTCACCACTTTAGGTGCACCTTCACGGTGATCGGGGCTAATAGAACTATGACAGTCGGTACAATTTACTTCGCGGCCAAGCAAAGCGTGTGCACTTTCACCATGTGAACCCAATACCGTTTCTTTTGAATCTTTATGGCATTGAACACACTTGTAGTCTTTGTCGCGGATTAATTCGACTTCATGTCTTGTTGATTCTCCTACTGGCGTAACAGCAGGCTCAGCAACAGCATGAATGGAATAACCATAGAGGCAGAATGCTAGAAGGGATTTAAGCATTATGACTATGGCCAATTTAATATTGCCCATTTTATCCTTTCCTTATACCGGCATTATTTAACTCTCAACTAAATAATATTCCGGTTAAACAAAAGTACCCTTAAACGATATTATTACCGCTTAAATGATATCAATTCTTATTTTGGATAAGCCACAACGCTTTCTATAGTTAGAATATACCTCTAATTGGGTAATACGAAATTTGGATGGGTTAATCTGTGAACGCAATCACCCTATTTATACCATGGTCAATTTCGGTAATTGATTGTTATATATGATAATAATTCTCAATTAAATTTTAATAACACTGCCCACCAATACCCCTTTAGGGGTATATAAACTTCAACGTGATTGAAGTCACTACCATTAATTGATCTAAGACAAGCTATATCCAACACGTAACAAAATGTGTTTGTTTATGAATTAATATAAACAGGAATTCTCCAGTTCTTAATTTGAATAGCAAACTCACAACGCTTGGTATAAGAATCAGTATATTGGAGATATCACTGTGAAAAAGCATTGGATACGTAATTCGGTCACAGCACTATTAATGGTTAGCGCATCACTAGCAAGCGCGACCAGTTTTGCTGCGTCTGAACAAAAAGAAATTGGCGATCCTCGTAACGACCAGTTCGAGCAAAACCACCCAGATCAATATCATTCATGGAGACAGACTTCAGAAAGCGAAGTTATTGAAGATGCACTAAAAGAAGATCCCAACATGGTTATCATGTGGGCTGGCTACGGCTTCGCAAAAGATTACAACAAGGCACGTGGTCACTTTTATGCGATTGACGATGTACGACAAACGCTTCGTACTGGCGGCCCAACAGACGAAAGCTCAGGCCCAATGCCAATGGCATGTTGGAGCTGTAAGAGCCCAGACGTAGCACGTGTTATTGAAGAACGTGGCGAAGATGGTTATTTCGAAGGTAAATGGGCGCGTCTTGGCAACGAGATCATTAACCCTATTGGCTGTTCAGACTGTCACGATACCCAAAGCGAAGGCTTTAAGAATGGTGAGCCAGCACTGAAGGTGACTCGTCCTTACGTTGAACGAGCATTTGAAACGATTGGTAAAAAGTTTGATGAACAAAGCCGCTTAGACCAACAAGCTTCTGTTTGTGCTCAGTGCCACGTGGAATACTACTTCACAGGGCCAACCAAAGGTGTGAAATTCCCTTGGGACCAAGGTACAACCGTTGGCGACATGGAACGTTACTATGATGCAATCAACTTTAAAGATTGGACGCATAAAGTATCGAAAGCACCCATGCTGAAAGCACAGCACCCAGGTTTCGAAACATGGCGCGAAGGCATCCACGGTAAGAACAAAGTCGTTTGTGCTGACTGTCATATGCCGAAAGTGACTAAAGAAGATGGCACCGTTTATACCGACCATAAAGTGGGTAACCCATTCGACCGCTTCGAAGATACCTGTGCAAACTGTCACACTCAATCGAAAGAAACCATGCGTAACATCGTTTCAAGCCGTAAAGCGCAAGTGCTGAACATGAAGCTGACAGCCGAGAAACAAATCGTTGCTGCTCACTTTGAAGCAGGCGCAGCATGGGAAGCGGGTGCGACAGAGCAAGAGATGGAACCGATCTTACTCGATATCCGTCACGCTCAATGGCGTTGGGACTACGCTATCGCGTCTCACGGTATTCATATGCACGCACCTGAAATCGCTCTAGAAGTGCTAGGTACTGCCGTTGACCGCGCAGCCGATGCTCGTACTAAGATTGTTCGTCTACTGGCGAAGAAAGGCATCACCGATCCAATCGAGATTCCAGATATCTCGACAAAAGAAGCGGCTCAAAAAGCGCTTGGAATGGACATGGATAAGATGAATGCTGAGAAACAACACTTCTTAGACACGGTTGTTCCTAAATGGGAAGAGCAAGCTGAAAAGCGTGAAGCCAACTACGAATACTAGTTTCTTCAATTAGACCATTACGTAAAAACCAGTCACACTATTGTTGTGTGGCTGGTTTTTTTAGGTTTTGGGGGGAATACACATCAATATCGATACCCCTAATCCACTCGCCAATTCAAGGAATAAACAATGAAAACCTTACTTTCGCTTGCGGCATTATGTATTGCACTACTCAGTTCAGGCGTTCACGCCTCTGAGCGTGCTGAGACAGGGTGGGAATTAATAGAGAAAGGTGCATTAGTGGTTGATGTCAGAACACCTGCAGAGTTCGAACAAGGGCATCTAGATAACGCCATCAACTACCCTCTTTCTGAAGTAGCTACTCACTTCGCCAATATAGAGAAAGACCAACTGATCGTTCTGTATTGCCGCAGTGGCAATCGTTCAGGGCAAGCTTATCAGTTCTTGCGTGCTCAAGGGTTTACTCAAATCCATAACGCAGGTGGATTAATCGAAATGCAAGAAAGCCAATAGCTTGAGAGATTAATGGCTTTAGAGGCTAATCAGGAAGAACAGCCTATTGACCAAGCCTAGCGGATCATCTGTTTGGCTTGATTGATCGAATGAATAATTGAAACGCGATCAATGCCCTTTTGATTGGAATCGAGAATTTGAGTCCACGCATCGATCGCTTGTTGATAGCGCATGCTGATGAAGTGATCGGTCGCAATCAGCATCAATGCCGTACGATCATTGGGATCAAGCTGCATTGAGAGCTCCAACAACGCATTAACATCATCACTCATCGCTTGAGAGCTAAGATAATAAAGTGCGGTTGCTTTGGCAGCATAGAGGCCAGAAGGTGCTTGAGGATCTAAGCGAATCGCATAGTCGTAGCAAGTGAATGCCGCATCGAACTCCCCTCTCTGCATGTACACACCACCAAGCTTAAACCACAAGTCGGATTGATTCGGGTCTTGTTTGAGGCTTTGTTGAAGCTCATCTTCGAAATCTGTCGCCGTGTAGTTATTGCTATCATCCAAAGGAAGTTGAGGTAACTCTTGTTTCAGTTGAGACCAGACCAGCACGCTCAAAGCCACTGCAGTAAGAGAAATCACCACATTGCCTTTTAGATGACTGCCATTGTTGTTCGCGGCAATAACGATCACAATCAAAAACAGGCTCATTAGTACCAACGCAACCAACAACCAGATATCCATTTCACACTCCTTTTTTATTCCCCTCTACTCTATCGTTTTCATCTCCTCGCTATATTGATCAAGGTTTAGCTATCGATATTTTGACGATCACAGTTCAACGATAAAGTCAGAGCAAGATCCACACATAGCAGGCAATAAAAAACCGAGCACTTAGGCTCGGTTTTTTCATTGGTAAGCTAAATTACTTAACGTAATCGAGATTACTCAGTGTCTTGCTCGCTATCACTTTCAGAGTCAGAAGCATCTGATGCTTGCTCTTCACTTGATTCAGAAACGACCGTTCCTTCTGCATTAACTGTTTCTGCGTTTACTGCGTCAGCATTTGCTTCTTCAGTTTCTTCGCCTTCAACAATCTCAGCTTCTTCTACTTCGTCGATACGTTGTAGACCTACAACATTCTCGTCTTCAGCAGTACGAATCAGTGTTACACCTTGAGTGTTACGACCAACTTGGCTCACTTCCGCTACGCGAGTACGTACTAATGTACCTGCGTCGGTGATCATCATCATTTCATCGCCTTCTTCAACCTGAACAGCACCAACAACTGGGCCATTACGATCAGAGACTTTGATAGATACTACACCTTGCGTTGCACGGCCTTTCGTTGGGTATTCAGCCAGCTCAGTACGCTTACCGTAACCGTTTTGAGTCACAGTTAGGATATCGCCTTCGTTTGAAGGAACAATCAGTGAAACCACTTGATCGTCTTCTGGAAGCTTCATACCACGAACACCAGAGGCAGTACGACCCATTGGGCGCACTTTGTCCTCGTTGAAGCGAACAACTTTGCCCGACTTCGAGAACAGCATGATGTCGCTATTACCATCAGTAATATCAACGCCAATCAGTGAATCATCGTCACGTAGGTTAACTGCGATTAAGCCGTTAGCACGTACGTTTGCAAATTGATCCAGTGATGTCTTCTTAACTGTACCGTCGCCTGTTGCCATGAAGATGAATTTCTCGTTAGAGAACTCAGAAACAGGCAGGATAGCCGTAATACGCTCACCTTCTTCTAGAGGAAGAATGTTAACGATAGGCTTACCACGAGCGGTGCGGCTTGCTTGAGGCAGTTGGTAAACTTTCAGGCGGTACGTTTTACCACGAGTAGAGAAACATAAGATGTTATCGTGAGTATTAGCAACAAGCAGACGCTCAATGTAATCCTCATCTTTCATCTTAGTTGCACTCTTACCTTTACCACCACGACGCTGAGCTTCGTAGTCGCTTAGGATTTGGTACTTAACGTAACCTGCGTTAGAAAGCGTTACTACAACGTCTTCTTGAGCAATTAGCTCTTCCATGTCGATGTCATGAACCGCTGCTGTGATTTCTGTACGACGTTCGTCGCCATAGATATCACGTACCGCTTCAAGTTCTTCACGGATCACTTCCATCAAACGCTCAGTGCTTGCAAGGATATGCATTAGCTCAGCGATCTCTTCTAGAAGTGCTTTGTATTCGTCTAGAATCTTCTCGTGCTCAAGGCCAGTTAGGCGGTGAAGACGAAGTTCTAGAATAGCTTGCGCTTGAGTTTCCGTTAGGAAGTATTGACCATCACGGATACCGTATTGGTCTTCAAGCCAATCTGGACGAGCTGCATCAGTACCAGCACGTTCAAGCATTGATGCAACGTTACCAAGATCCCAACCACGAGATACTAGACCAACTTTAGCTTCTGCTGGTGTTGGTGCGTTCTTGATCAGTTCAATGATTTCATCAATGTTTGCAAGCGCTAAAGATAGAGCTTCCAAGATATGTGCACGGTCGCGCGCTTTCTTCAATTCGAAGATAGTACGACGTGTCACAACTTCACGACGGTGATCAACAAAACACTTCAACATATCTTTAATGTTGAAAAGTTGTGGTTGGCCGTTGTTTAGGGCAACCATGTTGATGCCGAAAGTAGTTTGCAGTTGAGTTTGTGAGTAAAGGTTGTTTAGTACAACTTCACCGACAGCATCACGCTTACATTCAATAACAATACGCATACCATCTTTATCAGATTCGTCACGTAGTGCACTGATGCCTTCAACTTTCTTGTCTTTTACAAGTTCTGCAATCTTCTCGATCAGACGAGCTTTGTTCACTTGATATGGAATTTCAGTAACGATAATTGTTTCTTTACCGTTCTTTTCCATTTCAATGTTCGCGCGCGAGCGCATGTAAACTTTGCCACGACCAGTCTTATATGCATCAACAATGCCCTTACGGCCACTGATTAATGCTGCTGTCGGGAAGTCTGGACCCGGGATGTAGTCCATTAGCTCATCAATAGTGATGTCTTCATTATTGATAAATGCTAAACAGCCATCAACAACTTCGCCAAGGTTATGTGGCGGGATGTTGGTAGCCATACCTACTGCGATACCAGAAGCACCGTTAACCAATAGGTTTGGTATTTTTGTTGGTAAAACTGCTGGTATTTGCTCGGTTCCATCATAGTTAGGAACGAAGTCAACCGTATCTTTATCAAGATCCGTTAATAGCTCACCAGCTATTTTTGACATACGAACTTCGGTATAACGCATTGCCGCAGCTGAATCGCCGTCAACCGAACCAAAGTTACCTTGGCCATCGACTAACATATAGCGTAGTGAAAACGGCTGAGCCATACGAACAATTGACTCGTATACCGCACTATCACCGTGTGGGTGATATTTACCGATTACATCGCCTACTACACGAGCAGACTTTTTATATGCTTTGTTCCAATCATTACCTAGTACATTCATCGCGAACAAAACGCGGCGGTGTACTGGTTTTAGGCCATCACGCACATCTGGAAGGGCACGACCAACGATGACGGACATCGCGTAGTCTAGGTATGAACCTCTAAGCTCATCTTCAATATTTACGGGCGTGATCTCTTTCGCTAGATCGCTCATAGAGCCATTTTCCCTCTATAGTCAGATCGTATTTTTGAATACGTATAAGACCGAAAAATATAACACAAATTTACCTACGGAGGCATCACTTTCCCTCTCCTTTTACCATCTTGTGACCCTTGTAGCCAATCTATTGATGAGAAATTGCACCTCAGCGTCATATCTTGCTGAAACATGGTCACTTTACACCCAATAAACTAGCAAAATTGTAGATCTTCTGGTCAGCAGGAAAAGGCAAGTTATAATGCCTGCAATTTCATGGATGCATTATTTAACTTGGAAATGCCGATTATGACTAAATCACAGAACGTAGACCCAGCAGAAATCAAAAAATTCGAAGACATGGCGTCGCGCTGGTGGGATCTAGAAGGCGAGTTTAAGCCACTACATCAAATCAATCCGTTGCGCTTAAATTACGTGCTAGAGAAAACCGAAGGCCTTTTTGGTAAGAAAGTTCTCGATGTTGGCTGCGGCGGCGGTATTCTGGCTGAAAGCATGGCTGTAGAGGGTGCGGTAGTCACCGGACTAGATATGGGTAAAGAACCGCTCGAAGTCGCTCGTCTGCACGCATTAGAAACCGGCACCAAGCTCGATTACATCCAAAGCACCATTGAAGACCATGCAGAGCAAAACCCACAAACTTACGATGTGGTGACGTGCATGGAAATGCTAGAGCATGTTCCTGACCCACAATCAGTTATCTCGGCTTGTTCAAAATTAGTGAAACCGGGCGGCCATGTGTTCTTCTCAACATTGAACCGTAACTTTAAGTCTTACCTGTTCGCTATTGTTGGTGCAGAGAAGTTACTTAAGATAGTGCCTGAAGGTACTCACGACCACGAAAAGTTCATTCGCCCTGCTGAGCTTATCAAAATGGTTGATAACACTCCGCTTCAAGAACTAGGGATTACAGGGCTGCACTATAACCCGTTAACGAACACCTACCGTTTAGGCCAAAAAGTCGATGTGAACTACATCGTTCACACTCAAAACTTGGGCTAAAAAATATCGGTAGCCCTACCGTAAAATATTTTGTAAAAAAGACGAATGAAAAGAGTTGCAATTACCATAAGTTTGCGACTTTTTTCAGTCTAAATTTCGTGCGCTAGCTTCCATTTTGACCACCTCGATTTAAATTTAATCGTCCAAAATCCATTGCCTATTTTACCCAAAGATCAAGGGATTTTTTTTTATGGGCGTGCAAAAATAAAGCATCCTTAAAAGGCGACTTTTGTACAATCAAGTCACGTCTAACGTCATCAGTTAGTGGTCACTTACAGTTTTTTTTCAATCCACCACTTATCCACAAGCAACCCCATTTCTTTACCTTGAAAAATATCAGTTGTAGCACTATCTTGTAACCCAACAAACAAATGACCCCTATATGTTGTGTTTGAACTACAATATATGGGTAGACCAAGATCACAAAGCCGAAACGTAATTTACAAAAATTACACAGAAATACACAAAAACACGGCCTTGTTCAGTTTTGTTAGGGAAATTAAGCAGAATGAACCAACAACTTACTGTTACCAAGCGTAACGGGCGCAAAGAAACGATCGATTTAGAGAAAATCCATCGAGTGATCACATGGGCAGCTGAAGGCTTGCACAATGTTTCTGTATCACAAGTAGAATTGAAAGCTCACATTCAGTTTTACGATGGCATTACCACGACTGACATTCATGAGACAATCATCAAGTCAGCAGCGGATTTAATCTCTGAAGAGACTCCTGATTACCAATATCTAGCAGCACGTCTGTCAGTGTTCCATCTACGTAAAAAAGCGTACGGTGAATACGAGCCGCCTGCTCTTTATGACCACGTTGCAAAACTGGTTGATATGGGTAAATACGATAGCCACCTAATGGAAGACTACACGAAAGCTGAATTCGAAGAGCTTGACGCGTACATCGACCACAAGCGTGACTTAAACTTTTCTTACGCGGCGGTTAAGCAGCTTGAAGGTAAATACTTCGTGCAGAACCGTGTAACAAAAGAAATCTACGAGAGTGCTCAGTTCCTTTACATTTTAGTTGCTGCGTGTTTATTCGGTAAATACCCGAAATCGACTCGTCTTGACTACATCAAACGTTTTTACGACGCATCGTCTACGTTTAAGATTTCTCTACCTACACCAATTATGTCTGGTGTACGTACGCCTACTCGTCAATTCAGTTCATGTGTACTGATTGAGTGTGGTGACAGCCTTGATTCTATCAACGCAACAGCAAGCTCTATTGTTCGTTACGTATCTCAACGTGCTGGTATTGGTATCAACGCAGGTCGTATCCGTGCGCTTGGTTCTGAAATCCGTAATGGTGAAGCGTTCCACACTGGCTGTATCCCTTTCTACAAATACTTCCAAACAGCAGTAAAATGTTGTTCTCAAGGTGGTGTTCGTGGCGGCGCAGCAACAGTGTTCTACCCACTATGGCACGGTGAAGTTCAGTCTCTATTAGTACTGAAAAACAACCGCGGCGTTGAAGAGAACCGTGTTCGTCACATGGATTACGGCGTACAGCTGAACAAGCTAATGTACTCTCGCCTAGTTCAAGGTGGCAACATCAGCCTGTTCTCTCCTTCAGACGTACCTGGCCTTTACGACGCGTTCTTCGAAAACCAAGAGCGTTTTGAAGCACTTTACGTGAAGTACGAAAACGATCCTTCAGTGAAGCGTGAAACGGTTAAAGCCGTTGAGCTATTCTCTCTGCTAATGCAAGAGCGTGCTTCTACTGGTCGTATCTACATTCAGAACGTTGACCACTGTAATACACACAGCCCGTTTGATTCTGAAGTAGCCCCTGTTCGTCAATCGAACCTATGTTTAGAAATCGCGCTACCAACTAAGCCGCTTTCTAACGTAGAAGATGACGAAGGTGAGATTGCACTATGTACGCTTTCGGCGTTTAACCTAGGCGCAATCAACGAGCTAGACGATCTGGCTGAACTTTCTGAACTGGTTGTTCGTGCTCTAGATGCGCTACTTGATTACCAAGACTACCCGCTTCCAGCAGCACGTAAGTCGACAATGAACCGTCGTACTCTAGGTGTGGGTGTAATCAACTACGCATACTACCTTGCGAAGAATGGTGTTAAGTACTCTGATGGCAGCGCAAATGGCCTGACTCACCGTACTTTTGAAGCAATTCAATACCACTTGCTAAAAGCGTCTGTTGAACTAGCGAAAGAGCAAGGCCGTTGCCCATCTTTCCACGAGACCAACTACGCGAAAGGCCTACTACCAATCGATACTTACAAAAAAGATATCGACTTAGTATGTGAAGAGCCACTGCACTACGATTGGGACACGCTACGTGAAGAGATCATGGAGCACGGCCTACGTAACTCTACACTGACAGCGCTTATGCCTTCTGAGACTTCGTCTCAAATCTCGAACGCGACTAACGGTATCGAGCCACCACGTGGCTATGTATCAGTTAAAGCGTCGAAAGACGGCATCCTGAAGCAAGTTGTTCCAGATTTCCTAAATCTTAAAGAGAACTACGAGCTACTTTGGAACATTGGTACTAACGATGGTTACCTGCACTTAGTGGGTATCATGCAAAAATTCGTTGACCAAGCTATCTCTGCAAACACTAACTATGATCCAAGTGTTTACGACAGCGGTAAGGTACCAATGAAGCAGCTGCTTAAAGACTTGCTAACAGCGTACAAGTACGGTGTTAAGACGCTTTACTACCATAACACTCGTGATGGTGCTAAAGACGACCAAGGCGATGCAGTTCAAGTGCCGGAAGAAGATTGTGAAGGCGGCGGTTGTAAGATCTAAACCGCAATAAACATTAAGACCCCAGAGAAGTTATCTTCTCTGGGTTTAAAGCATTAACAGGGTCCGTTTTATTGCGGGTCTTTAAAGGATTTGAGGCATTTATGGCTTACAGTACTTTTTCTCAACAAAAAAATGACCAACTAAAAGAACCAATGTTCTTGGGTCAGTCGGTAAACGTTGCACGTTACGACCAACAGAAATTCGAAATCTTCGAAAAGTTGATCGAAAAGCAGCTTTCTTTCTTCTGGCGTCCAGAAGAAGTAGACGTGTCTAGCGACCGTATCGACTACAACAAGCTTCCTGAGCATGAAAAGCACATCTTCATCTCTAACCTGAAGTACCAAACGCTTCTAGATTCTATCCAAGGCCGCAGCCCTAACGTTGCCCTACTTCCTTTGGTATCACTGCCAGAAGTTGAAACTTGGATTGAGACTTGGTCATTCTCTGAAACGATTCACTCTCGTTCATACACGCACATCATCCGAAACATCGTGAATGATCCAGGCGTAGTATTCGACGATATCGTTGAAAACGAAGAGATCCTGAAACGTGCGAAAGACATCGCGTTTTACTACGACGACTTGATCAAGCTGACGGCTGACTACCACCGCTACGGTGAAGGAAACCACAACATCAACGGCGAAGACGTTAAGATTTCACTTCATGACCTGAAGAAGAAGCTTTACGTATGTCTAATGTCTGTAAACGCACTGGAAGCGATTCGTTTCTATGTAAGTTTCGCATGTTCATTTGCATTCGCTGAGCGTGAGCTAATGGAAGGTAACGCGAAGATCATCAAGCTAATCGCTCGTGATGAAGCACTTCACCTTACTGGTACACAGCACATGATCAACTTGCTGCGTAATGGCCAAGATGACTTCGAATTCATGCAGATCGCTGAAGAGTGTAAGCAAGAGTGTTTCGACCTATTCAAAGAAGCGGCTGAGCAAGAGAAAGAGTGGGCAGAATACCTATTCAAAGATGGTTCTATGATTGGTCTAAACAAAGATATTCTTTGCCAATACGTTGAGTACATCACTAACATCCGTATGCAGGCTGTTGGTCTAGGTACTGCTTACCCAGAAGCAACGTCGAACCCAATTCCATGGATCAACGCTTGGTTGTCTTCAGATAACGTTCAAGTTGCTCCACAAGAAGCTGAAATCAGTTCTTACCTAGTTGGCCAAATCGACAACGAAGTAAAAGCTGACGACTTTGAAGGGTTTGAGCTGTAATGCCAACAATCAAAATCAACAAGCTGACTTCGATTGAATCTAACCCTTCAAATACTCTATTGGAAACAATGGAACAAGCAGGGTTAGAGCCAGAATACAACTGCCGAGATGGCCACTGTGGCGCTTGCCGCTGTACGTTGGATTCTGGTGAAGTCGAGTACGTTGGTTTTGCTATGGCTTACACACAAGCCAATGAAATTTTGCCATGCATCTGCAAAGCAAAAACTGAGTTATCGCTGAGTAACGTTCTTCATCGAAGTAAACAGAAACGTGCATAGACTGTTTTTCTTTAACGCATTTTTTCTTTAAGTTCTTTTTATTTAAAGAATATAAGAACTAAAAAGGGTCCGCTTCCTCTAGGAATGCGGACCCTTTTCTATTTATGTCTTTAGGAATCTGAGACGACTCGCCTCTCACTCAACCAAAGCCTTTCTGCTAGCTCGCTGCCACAAAGCCAAACCAGACGTTTACTACTGAATAAGGTTCAAAGTCACTGAGCCAATGTAACAAGCGCTTCGGCACTCTCCGCAGCCGTTACACTTATCTTTGTCCACCGTAGGCAACTCCCCTGCTTCGATTTGAATCGCACTTGCTGAACAAGCGGTTTGGCACGCATTACAATCCATTTGCATGTAATTGTTACAGCTATCAGCAAAGCTAGGCTTCAAGTCAATATAAGGCGTGACCGTTGGATGAAGCGCGCCAGTCGGACACACTTCACTGCACTTGTTACACATAGAACAACTGTTGTAATCCAAATTCAGCAGCGCACTGCCCTCTAGCATCTCTATGACACTATTCGGACACGTATGCTCACACAGCCCACAACCGTCGCAAAGACGTTCAAACAGCACCTCATCGACCGCTTTTGGCGGCCTTGCATACGAGCGTTGTGACTTCTCTTCATAATTCGCGGCGGCTTTAACCGGTTTAGAAAGTCGAGTTAAGAAACCACGCCTATTTGAATTTATTTGTTCAGGCATTAATCGATATATAACTTTTTAGTAGCAACGTTTAAATTATATTCAAATGTTAATTGCTCAAGCCAATATATTACATCACTTGATAGCTTCTTATAAAAAGATAACTCTGATGCTGAATTAAATCTCTCTAAATAAACTGATGACCAAGTTAATAAATGAGACTCTAATAATTCACGAGATGAATCAATATTATTATTTTCTAACAAATACGCATGTGCGAGTAGCATTAAACCAAATTGGTCTTCTGGCTCTCTTAAGCCTGTATCTAACTCAATATGATTCAATTCTAAAAACTGTCGATATTCCACAGTCGATGCGCCAAACACAATACGGTCTTTATCGAGATAAACAGAGCCCCAAGGCGGTGCTGGCATGTCGCCAACGCCTTCAAACAGTCGACTAAACTCTGCAGCGAGCGCATCTTCCTGTTCGTTTTGGAGTGCCAGTAAACAATCTTCTGATAAAACTTGGCTCTCTACTAAGGCCTGAACAATATCTATTAACTGTTCTTTATTAGTTGCTTGATAAAATAATGAACCGAGCAATTTATGCGTATCAATAATCATTCTTATTTATACCGTAATTGGTTTAACGACAATTATATAAATAATACGATTGGATTCTTTGATCTATTTTATACATTCGATTCATAATATTTTAATTCCGATCTTATTTGATGCCAATCAATCAATAATTAGAAATAAAAACATAGAGACTAAACTACCTATAAAGTGCTAGTCATCAATAACAATAGGCATCTTAGAATGACGAATAAGAAAGAATCTGGGGTAATGAATCTTACTCGAAGAGGCTTCATGAAAGCTTCTTCTGCGGTAGGTAGCGCAGCCGCACTCGCGGGCGGTATCGCTTTACCTTTCAAATCCAAACCAGTAGCGGCTGCGGTTGCTGAGAGTGTGGATGAGAAAATCGTATGGAGTGCATGTACTGTAAACTGTGGCTCTCGCTGCCCATTACGTATGCATGTGCAAAACGGTGAAATCAAATACGTAGAAACCGACAACACTGGTACTGACGAATACGGTCATCACCAAGTTCGTGCTTGTCTACGTGGTCGCTCTATGCGCCGCCGTGTTTACAACCCAGATCGCCTGAAATACCCGATGAAACGTGTGGGTAAACGTGGTGAAGGTAAATTCAAACGTATTAGCTGGGAAGAAGCTTACGATGAAGTTGCTGGCACCATGCAACGCCTTATCAAAGACTACGGTAACGACACCATCTACCTAAACTACGGGACAGGTACACTTGGCGGTACAGTAACTAAGTCTTGGCCACCAGCACAAACGCTGATTGCTCGTCTAATGAACCTAAGTGGTGGTTATCTAAACCATTACGGTGACTACTCAACAGCGCAAATCGCGAAAGGCTTGAGCTACACCTACGGTGGTTGGGCAAACAACAACTCTTTCTCTGACCTAGAGAACACTAAGCTTAACATCCAGTTTGGTAACAACCCTGCCGAGACACGCATGTCTGGCGGCGGTCTGATCCACCACTATGTAGAAAGCAAAAACAAATCGAACGCAAGAACGATTATCATCGACCCTCGCTACACCGATACTGCCGGTGGCCGTGAAGATCAATGGATCCCAATTCGTCCTTCTACAGATGCTGCATTGGTAGCGGGTCTTGCACACGTAATGATCACTGAAGACCTTGTCGATAAACCGTTCCTAGACAAATACTGTGTCGGTTACGACGAGAAAACTCTGCCTGCATCGGCGCCTAAAAACAGCGACTACAAATCTTACATCCTAGGTTTAGGTGAAGATGGCGTAGAGAAGACACCAGAATGGGCTTCTAAGATCACCGGTATTCCCGTTGATACTATCGTCAAGCTTGGTCGCGAGATGGGCACAGCGAAACCATGTGCGATTCACCAAGGCTGGGGCTTACAACGCACTGCGAACGGTGAGCTAGCGTGTCGTGCAATCGCAATGCTGTCATTACTCACCGGTTCTGTGGGTGTATCTGGCGGTTCAACAGGCGCTCGTGAAAGTGACATCAACATTCCGTTTGTTCGCTTCCCTACTGTGCCAAACCCAGTTGAAACTTCAATTTCAATGTTCATGTGGACAGACGCGATTTACCGTCACCATGAAATGACCGACATCACTGACGGTGTTCGCGGTGCAGAGCGCCTTAAGAACCCAATCAAAATGATCTGGAACTACGCAGGTAACTGCATCATTAACCAACACTCAGACATCAACAAGACTCACGCGATTCTTCAAGATGAAAGTGCGTGTGAAATGATTGTTGTGGTTGATAACCATATGACTTCTTCAGCGAAATACGCCGATATCATCCTGCCAGACTTAACAACGTCTGAGCAAGACGACTGGTGTATGGATGGTAAAGCAGCGAATATGCCTTACTTCATCTACGCGCAGAAAGCGATCGAGCCTCAGTTCGAAGCGAAATCTATCTATGAAATGTGTTCTCAATTAGCGAAGCGCATGGGCGTCGAAAAAGAGTTCACTGAAGGTCGTACACAAGAGCAATGGATTGAGCATCTTTACGCTGAAACTCGTAAGAACGATCCAACACTGCCAACTTTCGAAGAGATGAAAGAGCTGGGTATCTACAAACGTAGCTATGACCACCACTACATCGCTTACGAAGATTTCCGCAAAGATCCTGAAGCGAACCCACTGACAACACCAAGCGGCAAGATCGAGATCTACTCAGAGCAACTGGCTGATATCGCGAAGACTTGGAAACTGAAAGAAGACGAAGTAATTCATCCACTTCCGATTTACGCGGACTCTTTTGAAGGTCATAACGATCCACTAGCAGAGAAGTACCCACTTCAGCTAACCGGTTTCCACTATAAGGCTCGTACTCACTCGACTTACGGCAACGTTGCTGAAATCAAAGCAGCAGCACCGCAAGAGTTGTGGATCAACCCGATTGATGCTCAAGAGCGCGGTATTAAAAATGGCGACATGGTGAGTATTTTCAACGACCGTGGCGAAGTACACATTCCAGCGAAAGTGACACCTAGGATTCTTCCTCGAGTTGTCGCACTAGGCGAAGGTGCATGGTACGCACCAGATGGTCAGAAGATCGACCATGCAGGCTCTATTAACGTGCTGACCACTCAGCGCCCGAGCCCACTTGCTAAGGGTAACCCTCAGCATACAAACCTAGTTCAAATCAAAGCGCTAAACAAAGCATAAGGTAGGTTGGAATGAAACAATACGGCTTTTACATTGATTCAAGTAAATGCACGGGTTGTAAAACCTGTCAGCTTGCTTGTAAAGATTATAACGATCTAGACATCAAAACGAACTACCGTCGCGTATACGAATACGCAGGTGGTGGCTTCACTCAAGATGGTGATACCTGGGTTCAGAAAGATGTCTTTTCTTACTACCTTTCTATCGCTTGTAACCACTGTACTAACCCAGCGTGTGTGAAAGTGTGTCCTTCGGGCGCGATGCACAAACGTGATGAAGACGGTTTGGTCGTGGTTGATGAGAGCGTATGTATTGGTTGCCAGCACTGTAGCAATGCGTGTCCTTACGGCGCACCACAATACAATGCTAAGAAAGGTCACATGACTAAATGCGATGGTTGTTACCAACGTGTTTCTGAAGGCAAACAGCCTATCTGTGTTGAGTCTTGCCCACTTCGTGCATTGGAGTTTGGCGAAATCAATACACTTCGCGAGAAGTACGGCTCTGGTGCGGATGTGGCTCCACTGCCATCTTCAACAGAAACGCTACCAAACATCGTGATTAAGCTGAACAAAAACGCGAAGCCGACTGGCGATACCAGTGGTCACCTAGCAAACCCGAAGGAGGTGTAAGATGATTTTTCATGAGTGGTCTTTAATCTTCTTTACGGTGCTAGCGCAAACGGCGGTTGGTGGTTACTTACTGATTGGCGCACGTGCACTGGTACTTAGTCATGACGAAGAGAAGCTGAACAGCTACAAGGTTCCAATGTTCATTCTATGGGCACTGATGGGTCTTGGCTTCATGTTCTCGACAACGCACCTTGGCTCTCCACTGCGCGCGTTTAACGCTTTTAACCAACTAGGCTCAGCTTGGTTGTCTAACGAAGTGTTCTTCGGTGCAGCATTCTTTGCTGTCGGTGGTCTGCAATGGCTATTGTCTGTGCTTAAGAAAGGTGGCGTAGCTATCCAGAAAGCACTGATGGTTGGCGCGATGGTGTTGGGTGTTATCTTTATGTACGCGATGATCAACGTATACATGATCAACACAGTACCAACGTGGGACAACATCTACACGCCACTGAGCTTCATCATGACCATGGTTGTGGGTGGATTGCTGCTATCTCAGTTCGTGATTGTACTCGCAAACGACAGCCGCTTTACGGTTGACCGTAACATCACCATGCTAGCTGTTATCGCAGTTGCTATCAGCTTGCTCGTGACAGTAGGAAAACTGAACCTAATCGGTGACATCCAAACTTCAGCGGCAAAAGCGTCTGAGTTAGTCGATGGTTTAGGTAGCTATGTAATTCTTCAAGTGGCACTGCTAATGGCAAGCTTGTTGATTTGGATTCTACCTATGCTGAACAAAGCAAAAGTGAACCCAGTAAACCTTGGCTTAGCACTAGTATTGTTCTTGGCTTCAGAGTTAATCGGCCGTGGTTTGTTCTATAGTCTACATATGACAAGCGGTTTGTAATCAAGTTCCTACAGACATGAGTTACGTGTAAACATAGCTGCTTGTTTGGTTATCTAGAAGGCTAGATAAACTAAAGGCCCAACACCTATTTAGATGTTGGGCCTTTTTATTTCGTTTTTTCTCGCGTTTTTAGTACAGACTTGGTTAGCTCGCCTAAATACTTACTTAATAATAGCCGCTGGAATAAACATGTCTTTCAATCGCTTAACCGAAGAGTAAGTACCAAACATCGGTTTGTTGTCTAAATGCCTTCTCAGCATATCGGCGGCAACGGTCTTAATCACGTTACGTTGGTCTTCGCGTGAGTACTGACGATAAAATTCAAGCACCTGGCCCCACTCGCCTGCTTCGGTCGACAATGCAACGCTGAATGTGTTGCCCTCTAACTTGCCAGTCACCAAAGCGAGCTCAGTACCGCACTTCTCTCTTGTTGCGCCAGCCAGAGCAAAGGTTGCAGCTAATGGATCGCTCTTCTCAAGTTCACTCTCTTTTGGCTCAGCCATCAACCACGAATGCCCGAAGCAATCTTCTACCTGCTCATTCAATTGCAGCCACGCTGACAATGCGCCTTTGGTCGACACTTCAGACACAGATAACGTCTTCTTTTTCTCCGCCATGATGTGTCCAATATGATCAATCATAGGCTCATCAACACTGACGACATTACTTTCTAGTAGCTTGTAAACCATTTGCAGAAACTTAACGCGAGTTTCTAAGTCTGCCTTAGGACCAAACAGTTTGACCTCAATGAACGGCAGATAAGAACGGTAGCCAAGTTCATAGCCGGCAGGAAGCTTAAGCTGATCTAACACATCCGAGATACCCGACTCAGACAACCCAAACGTAAACAGTCGACTGCATTCAGAGGCAACCACTTGAGGGTAAGTACGCGACAAATCAGGAAGAATCTCAAACGTGACCATGCGTTTGAATTCACTCGGTACACCCGGAGTGAAATAGAAAGTCGCATCGTTGATTTTCAGTTTGAAGCCGCAAGCCGTGCCCACAGGGTTATCGACAATCTCTGAACTCGCTGGTAACAAAGCTTGTTTAAGGTTGCTATCCGGCATCGGCATACCACGTCCAGAAAACATCTCTTCCATACGAGTTAGCCATTCAGGGAACATGACGAGTTTCTGCTCTGAAGCCGCCGCCGCCGCCGCCGCACTCATGTCATCAGTTGTCGGTCCTAAACCACCATTAACGATAACCACATCATAGTTAAAACTCAGCATCAGCAGTTCTTCAACTAGAGCATTCATTTGGTCACCCACAGTCGAACGTTTCGCTAGGGCAAAACCGTGCTGATAAAACTCAGCAGACATCCAAGCTGCGTTTGTGTCTACAATGTCCCCATGAAGAACTTCTTCACCAGTGCTTAACATTGCGATTTTCGTCATATTTCTATCCTTTGTAGTCATAAAAAGACACTGCATTATTTACAAACTGGTCTATGGTTGAGTTTGAGACATTTCACCTTTTCACAAATATTAATAATGTTAAATCTAAGGTTTTCTTAGGAAAAGCAATAAATTATTAGTTCCCTAAATCAGGCATTTAATAGATAATTGTGACTCTGATCAATTCTTAACTTCTCATGGAGACCCTTGTGGCCAAATCACCGTTACTAACGAAGGTTACTGCTGCATTTTCAATGCTAATGTCAGTTAACTCGGTTGCAAGCCAATACGACTTCGACCAACCAATCAACCTTTCTTACTCGGATGAATGTGCTCAAGATTACTGTGTTAATGAAAGCTTGTACACCTACAAGCCTAGCAAGAACTATGCACTAAGCGAATCAAGTGATCAGTACGATCTAACGATCGATAAGCAACCAATCTACCTTACTGTCAGCGATGGCAAAGATTGGGATTACTTAATGGGTCAAACCTACACCATTCTTGGCCTAAGTGTCGCAACCGTTGGTCTAATGACTCTTTTACCTGAAAGTATCACTAAGTGGGATGATGACCAACGTGATATCAGCGCACTGGGTAAAAAATGGAAAGATAACGTTTCCGAAGGCCCAGTATGGGATCGTGACGAACACTTCCTAAACTACGTGATGCACCCGTATTTCGGTGGTGTTTACTACACCGCAGCTCGACACGCAGGTTACGATGAGTTTGAGTCTTTCTTATACTCTTGGACCATGTCGACATTCTTCTGGGAATACGGCGTAGAAGCGTTTGCTGAAGTACCATCATGGCAAGATCTGTTTATCACACCATTCTTTGGTGCGGTTGTCGGTGAAATGATGCTAGAAGCAGAACAAGATATCGTTGCTTCAGGTGGTGAAGTGATGGGCTCTCAAACCATGGGTGATGTGTCTCTATTCTTCCTAAACCCTGTTGGCCACATCCACTACTGGGTAAGTGACGCTTGGGGTGGTGATGCAGAAGTTAACCTGAATACTAACCCTTGGTGGGACAACCAAGACGCTGCGCGATTCGCCTACGATGCTGGCGCACGATACGATTCTCAATTTGTTGGTATGAACTTTAAAGTAACGTTCTAAATCGTCTTTCAGTCTATGAATTTCAAGTTACTGCATTCCTAATAAAAGCGACAACTCTTCTAAAAAGCGGCTCTCTAGCCGCTTTTTTTGTGCCCTACTCTTCATTCTCTTTTTTTACTTCACAGCTTAGTTTCAAAAATTGACGTAGGTCAAACATTGTTCGATGTAAACTTCTACACTGAAATTAAAGAACTTTATCGCGTGATATCAAACATTTAATTAGAAACGAATCATTGAAACTTTGGGGGCTGATATGAACAGTACATTTATCGTAAACTTTATCGGAAAAGCATCACCAGCAACAATCAAACAACTTGCTGCTGTTACTCACGAAAACGACGGCAAATGGCTCATCAGTAAAGTTAATTTTATTGAAGACCAGGTCGCAGGCGTACTTAAGGTTCAACTTCCAGCCATCAACGAATCGATTGTGAAAGAGGCTTTCAGCGCCAATACTGACTTGATCGTGCAGTTTGTTGATTCAGACCACACTCACAACGCACAAGATACAATCCATCACTTAAGGCTCGACTCTAACGACAGAGCCGGTATCGTCAACGAAGTGACACATGTATTAGACAGACAAGGGATCAGCATTCTCGATATGGACTGCCACCGTGTCTTTATCGCTGGCGGCGGTGGCGTTAGCTCAAGCCTATTTACTTCCAAGATTGCCGTTAAGCTGCCAATTGAAGTTCTGATTGATGATGTCGTCAACGAGTTAGAAACGCTCAGTGAAGATACTCGTGTGATGATTGAGAGTTAAGTTACCTACCCTCCCGACAATGGATTCGTTGTTGGGAGGCTAACTAATGAGAAATACACTTCACTTACATAACTTACAAAAATACGAATAAAAAGGATAGAAAAACATAACCTAGACATATGAAACCAAGCATTTATATGAATTTATTGTTATCATAGATATCTTATATAATTTAGTAGCTTAGGTTGATACATGGAAAGAAAAAGGTCGAGTTGGCAACTCAATGCCATCTCAGTAATCCTTCTCACAACACTATTTAGCGGCTGTAAAAGCGGCCATGAAAATAATGACAGTGGAACAACAACGACAGGAACCAGTACTGGTTCATCCTCTTCCCCGGTTACTGTTAGCCTCCCTAATAGTGTTTCATTTTCTGAACCACAATCAGGGTCAAAAACAGAGTCGATCACCGTTTCTCTTTCCGAAGCCTTAAGCCAAGATCTAACCTTGACGATCTCAACCAGTGACGTAACGACACGTTCCAGTGGTGCGTTCAAGAACTACGATGTTATCTCTAGCCAAAACGTCAAAATTGCGGCAGGAGCAACAAACGCAGATCTGCCATTAAACCTTGTGCACAATAATCTGTATGAAGGAAGCAAAACTCTTCATTATTCTATAAGCGCAGATGGTAGCGATCTATATAAGATCGACAATGCTCAAACAAATGTGACGTTATCCGATAGTGATTCTGAACCAAGTATTCGCTATAGCGACACCAGCAAAGTGGTCTTAGAAGGGGATAGTGACAGCAGTAACATTGAGTTAAGCCACTATTCCTACCAAGATATTACCGTTACGCTAGAAAAAAGTGGGATAGCTTCAAATGATGATTACACCAGTAATCTTAGTAGCATGACTATTACGATTCCCGCCGAAAGTTTAACGCACGCAATAAAAGTAACAGCCAAACAAGATAGGCTAAGTGAAGGGGGGGAATCGGTTATATTCACCATGTCCAGTAGCGGAAATACCTCGATCGATAGCGATCACAACTCGCTGTCATTTTATATACCCGGCGATAGAGGGATTAACGATACGGGTTTTGCTACCTACTCTGATGGTGCAACCCACGATTTAATATCTGCGCCAGCCAATTACCCCGGGCAAGATGCCAACTATGGTTTAGATAGTACTAACGGTACAGACCACTCAGACGGTCAATACGGCTTTAAATTCACTAAATTAGATTACAGTGGCAACATTCTTCCAAATAGCGCCACGGATTGGTCTTGCGTTCGAGATGAACGAACAGGTATGTATATTGAAGCCAAACAGCAACCAATCGACTTACCAAATCAAAGCGCAATCGATCAATGGTTAGAAGATTACGCCAATGCCCCTGATGCAAACCCGTACCCATATTCGACAAAATCGGCCTACTGGCGCAGCGCTGCCTACCAATACACATGGTATGATTCAGTTTCCACAACGAATGGCGGTTCTGCCGGTCATAAAAATGATGAGCTTCTGGCTGACGGACCAATTTCTTCTGCGTGTGCTTACTCGACCAATTCTTCAGGTAATAGACGTTGTGATGCCGAAGGTTACTTAGCCAACCTAAATAGCTTTGGTGCATGTGGCGTCAATAACTGGCGTTTGCCTTCTCCGGCAGAAGCTCGTTCATTTATTAACTATAATGTGGGCACTATTGACCCAACGACTGTTGATTACTTCCCATACATCAAGAATGTGAGCTCTGTTGGTACTATTTTTACGCAGTCCACTTCTGTTGGAGCCAGCAGCAGTGCATGGTGTATGGATACATCAAGCGGGCAAATGAAACTTTGTAACAAAGGGACTTATCAAGGTGTTATCGCAGTAAGTGGAGTAGTCGAATAATGAAACTTAAATATTATGTTATAGCAGCCCTATTTGCTCCGAGTTTAGGCTCCGCTCAAACCTGTGTTGAAAATCAACCCGCTTCCCAAACTGATGGTCAATTCATCGACCGCCAAGATGGAACGATCTTAGATATACACACCAACCTGTTATGGGCCAAATGCAGTCTCGGGGAAACCTATGATACAGAAAGTAATCTTTGTAGCGGGTTCCCTACGAACTACATCTCTTTTCAAGATGCTTTGGCCGCGGCGGCTGATACAACATTAACAACAATTGGATCTCAAAATAGTTTTAGACTACCAAATATCAAAGAGCTTGGTTCCATTGTTGATTACCGCTGTACCCAGCCAGCTATTAATCTAAGTTACTTCCCAACAACAATAAATGCACCTTATTGGACAAATACTCCGGACAATAATGGTATCAATACTAATCACGACGGATTGATAATTGACTTCACAGAAGCACAAGAAGTAACCACAAATTCAAGTGGGATGACCCTTATCCGCTTAGTAAAAGAATTGAACGAGTAAAACACTCTTTCATCAAGTAAGAGTCCAAAATCAAAAAGAGCAGCTCATTGGCTGCTCTTTTTATTGTTCTGAAGCTATGACTCAGTTACTTTACTGACCACTGCGACAGAGAACGTTTGAAGTCGTCATAGCCAAACTCATTCAATTTTTGAATTTCGCCATTGCTGCGCTCACAATAGATAGACGGCATTTTCAAACCATTGAACCAATTCAGTTTCACCATGGTGTAACCAGCACTGTCCAACAGATGCAGCTTTTGACCAATTTTCAGAGGCTCATCAAAGCTCGCTTCGCAGAATTGGTCGCCCGCAAGGCATGAACATGAACCAATCACATAGTCGTGACTGCCTGTTTCTGAGGCTTCCAATACCGATGCTGGTTCATTGTAGATAAGCGTATCAAGACGGTGTGCTTCGGTTGCTGAATCGACAATCGCCGTTTTCTTCACGTTCTCAACAATATCAACTACTGTCACAACCAAGTCAGTTGTTTTAGTGATGATGGCTTCGCCCGGCTCAAGGTACATCTGCACGCCGTGCTTTTCAGAGAAGGCTTTTAGCGCAAGACCAAGCTTTTCAATGTCATAGCCCGGCCATGTGAAGAACACACCACCGCCCATGCTCACCCAGTCCAATTTATCTAAATGCTCACCAAACTGTTCTGAGATTGAATCAAGTAGGCCGATAAACGCATCAACGTCTTTGTTCTCACAGTTCATGTGGAACATCACGCCATTAATCTCATCAAAGATCTCAGGTTTGATGTGATCAGCTTGTACGCCCAAACGAGAAAATTGACGCGCAGGGTTTGCTAAGTCTTGCCCTGCATAGCTCACGCCCGGATTTAAACGTAAACCCAGCGAAGCCTTACCTTCAACGATATGACGGTACGCTGCGAACTGGCTTTGTGAGTTGAAGATCATCTTGTCGCAGATATCGGCAACTTCTCTAACGTCATCTTCGCTGTAACCGACACTGTAAGCGTGCGTTTCACCACCAAAGGTTTCGTGGCCAAGTTTTACTTCGTATGGACCAGAGCTTGTCGTGCCATCGAGGTAAGGTTTGATGATTTCAAACACACCCCATGTTGAGAAACACTTGAGTGCCAATACCAACTTCACACCTGAAATCTCTTTCAGCTGCTTAGCTATCTCTAAATTCGCAATCAACTTATCTTCGTTGATCATGAAATAAGGCGTTTTTAGTTCGTTGTTTTGCATGTTAATACCTTGCGGCCCTCGAGTTCACGAAGGCACATGATAATCGAACAAAGCCGACGCAACAGCATCGGCTTGTAATTATACGTTCTCGTCAATCATATGACTTTGAATGGAATTCGCAGAGCTTTGACCTTGTCGCTAGGACATCGCGCGGAGTTTACGAACGTAAATGAGCACGATGGACAACGCGACGAGGGCAAAGAACCAGAAATTACTTCAAAGTGTGGATCAGAGGTAGACCTTGTTTAGGCTCTAGCTCTTGAACATGCCAATCTAGACCGATTTCAGGCATCGTTGCAAGGAACGGGTCTGGGTTTAGCTGTTCCATGTTGAACACGCCTTTGTCAGCCCATTCACCACGGAAGAACTGAAGTGCAGCCGTAATTGCAGGAACACCGGTTGTGTAAGAGATTGCTTGGTGCTCAACGTCTTCGTAAGCCACTTCGTGGTCTGCGTTATTGTAGATGAATACGCTACGCTCTTTACCGTCTTTCTTACCTTGAACCCAAGTACCGATACACGTTAAACCTGTGTAACCCGGAGCTAGAGATGTTGGATCTGGTAGCAGCGCTTTAAGAACATGTAAGGGCTGAACCACAGTGCCGTCATGTAGCGTTAGCGGATCAGGGCTAAGAAGACCGATGTCACGCATGCAGTTGAAGTAGTTCAGGTATGCATCACCAAAGCCCATCCAAAATTCGATACGCTTAGCTGGGATGAACTCTTTCATTGAACGCACTTCATCGTGCGCCATTGAGTACACCTTGTGAGAGCCACAGTTAGGGAATTCAAACTCAAGCATACGAGAGTGACAAGGTACTTGTTTCCACTCTTCATTTTCCCAGTAGAAAGAATCGCCTTGGATCTCAAGCATGTTGGTTTCTGGGTCAAAGTTTGTCGCAAACTTCTTGCCGTGATCGCCAGCATTCACGTCCATCACGTCAATTGAGTCAATCTCATCGAACAAGTGCTTAACCGCGTACGCTGCAAAGATTGATACCACACCTGGATCGAAACCCGCGCCAAGAATACCTGTGATGCCCGCTTCAGCGAACTTCTCACGGTAGCCCCACTGCCAATCGTAAGCTTGTGGTACTTGTTGACCTTCAGAACATAGGTCAACCGCTACCGATGTATCTAGGTAAGAGACTTTAGATTGGTAACACGCTTCCATGATCGCCATGTTTACCCAAGGAGGACCAGCGTTGATCACAAGATCAGGCTTAACTTCTTTAATCAAAGCAACAAGCGCATCAACATCGTCAGCGTCTACTGAACGTGCTTCTAGTTTCTTAGTTGAATCTTTAAGGTTGTTTTTACCTTTGATCGATTCGATGATTTTTTCACATTTCGCGATTGTGCGCGAAGCGATTGTGATATCACCCAGTACTTCGTTATTTTGTGCTGCTTTATGTGCAACAACCCAACCAACGCCGCCTGCACCAATTTGTAGAATAGCCATAGTATTAATTACCCTTGTTGTTCTGCTAGCTCAGTGGCTAGAGTTTGAATTTTGTTAATTAGAGATTTGAAATCTGATGTCTTTAAGCACGGGTTCAAGATAGTGAATTTCAGCGCACTTTTACCATCAACGACCGTTTCGCCAAGCACGGCAGCGCCACGAGTCAACGCCTCCAGTCTTAACGTCTGATTCAGTTTGTCTAAATCAAGAACACCGTTTGCTGACTGTCCATTACTAGGAACCGAACGGAACAGCACAGTCGAAAGAGACGGCTCAGCAAGCAGTTCAAAATCATCATGCATCTGAATCAGATCGGCAACCTCAAGCGTCTGCTCTAGAAGGTGATCGTACATATCACCCAGTTGCTTTGGCCCAACGCTTTGCATAGTCATGAAGACTTTCAGTGCATCGAAACGCTTGGTGGTAGCGATAGACTTATCGACTAGATTTGGCAGCTCATCGTGCTCACGATTCAAGTAATCTGCGTGATGCAGTAGGTACTTAAAGTTCGCTTTGTCTTTGAGAAGCACAGCACCACAGCTGATTGTTTGGAAGAACAACTTGTGGAAATCAACGCTCACTGAGTCCGCTTTTTCGATGCCTTTCAGGCGAGCTTTATGGCTACTTAAGATAAGCGCACCACCGTAAGCACTGTCGACATGGAACCAAAGATCTTGTTGGTTGGCGATGTCAGCTATCGCTTCCAGGTCATCAATAGCACCGTGATCGGTTGTACCCGCGGTACCGACAACAGCAAAAGGAATCAACCCTTGAGCTTTAAGTGCTTTCACTTCTGCGTCTAGCAAGTCCGGCTTGATAGTGCCGTTTGCATTGGTGTCAACACAACACACTGCCGCTTCACCTAAACCCATTAAAGAGGCCGACTTTTGAACCGTGAAGTGAGATTTCTTTGAACATAAGATACGCAGCTTGCTTGCGTATTCTGGCAAGCCAAGCTTTTGGATAGAATGGCCATTGTGCTTATCGGCAACCCAATCTCTCGCAAGCAATAAACCCATTAGGTTACTTTGCGTGCCGCCGCTGGTGAAAACACCGTCAGCTTGTGCGCCAAGTTGATATTTGTCACACATCCAATCCACCACACGCTGCTCAACATAAGTCGCAGCAGATGCTTGGTCCCATGAATCCATCGATTGATTCAACGCCGCGATAATCGATTCCGCAGCAACAGAAGCCATAAGAGGAGGCGTGTGAAGGTGTGCAATACAGTCTGGGTGCTGCACAAAGATAGAGTTCGCTGCGACTAAGTCAGCCGTGCTATCCACAACATCAACCAAAGCGTGTTGGTTGTTATCGAGATCGACAGCGTTGATAGCTGCTTCTAGCATTTTTGGATCTAAACCCGAATAAGGGGTTTCAACCTGTTCAAAAACCGCTTTCATCGCTTGAGTAGTTTGGTTCATCACGCTAGCAAATTCGTCGCTACCGCCTAAACCCGTCTGGATGAAATGCTTGTTCCATTCCTGATTTGATTCTTCGCTTTGTGTTTGGTCTTGTCGTAAACCACCACCCGCTGCGATGATCGCTTCTTCCATGACGCGCAATGCAAAGTCGATCTGCTCAAAAGAGATAATCATAGGTGGAAGGAAACGAATTACCGAACCATCACGACCGCCCTTCTCGACCATTAATCCGCGCTCTAATGCTGCTCGTTGAATCGCTAACGTCAGCTCGCCGTCTGATTGCGGCTCGCCAAATTTGTTGAGTTCGCCGTTTGGTTGCTTGATCTCAGCGCCAAGCATCAAGCCTTTGCCACGAACTTCAGCAATACAGTTCACACGCGATTGAATTCTCTCAAGCCCATGACGTAAGTATTGGCCTGCGATGTTCGCGTGCTCAACCAAACCATCTCGCTCGATGATTTCTAATGCTTTAGCGCCAGATACCATTGCTAATTGGTTACCACGGAATGTACCGGTGTGCTCACCCGCTTTCCAAGTATCAATGCTCTTATCGAACACAAGCAGCGACATAGGCAGTCCGCCGCCAATCGCTTTAGACAAGCACAAAATATCAGGGTTAACGCCTGATTCTTCAAACGCAAAGCGATGACCAGTTTTACCTACACCACACTGAATTTCATCAAAGATAAGTAGGATGCCGTGTTCATCACAGATGCGACGCAAGCCTTGTAGCCAAGATGCCGGGGCTGGAATCACGCCGCCCTCACCTTGTACAGGCTCAACGATCATTGCTGCAGGTTTCATGATGCCAGATTCGTCGTCATTCAACATACGCTCGATGTAACGAATGCTTGCGTTGGCACCTGCTTCACCACCAATGCCAAACGGGCAGCGAAGATTGTATGGGAAAGGCATGAAATGTACGTCAGACATTAAGCCGCTACGACGCTCTTTAGTGCCAAGGTTACCCATCATGCCCATGGTGCCGTTCGTCATGCCATGGTAAGCACCACGGAAAGCAAACATGGTGTTACGACCTGTTGTTTGCTTGGCTAGCTTGATAGCCGCTTCCACAGCATCAGCGCCAGACGGGCCACAAAATTGAAGAACCGAGTTAGTTGAAAAATCTTGAGGGAGAAAAGCTTTAACTCGCTTGATAAACGTCTCTTTTGCTTGAGTCGTAATATCAAGTGTTTGGTATGGCAAACCTGAATCGAGTTGGTCTTTAAGTGCTTGGTTGATTTCAGGGTGGTTGTAACCCAAAGAAAGTGTACCGGCACCAGCTAAGCAATCGAGAAAGAGTTGGCCACGAGTATCTTCAACTAAAACACCACATGCTCGTTTAATAGCAATAGGTAGGCGTCTTGGGTATGAACGAACATCCGATTCATGTTGCTCTTGTTCAAGCAAAATAGCGTCAGGTGTTAGGTCGTAAGTTCCCTCAACGATAGGAACCATAGTTGAAAATGAATTTGCGATAGTATTAATATCGACTTCAAAGGCGGTAGTCATAAAAATCCCCTTGAATGTGTTCATACTCACCTCCATCAGACGCAATTGCACACCGTCCCTCTATTGATTTAGAGAGAATTCATAGTGAAACACGCGTATTGTCTAGAAATGAGATAATGAGATATAGCTGTACGCTCGCATAAGTCAAATGACGAATACGAAATTAGGCCGTCTTAGGACAGCAAAAATTAGTTAACGTGAGCTCAAGGTTCAGTAATGCTACTGTTTTGAAGAATTGGACATTTGTGCAGTATCGGACAGCTATGAAGAACTGGCCCTTTTGGAAATGCAGAGCTGATTAGCAATGTTGTTATTAGTGTGTTCAATGTTGGGTTTCCCATTAGCATGGCGAATTGCGCCATAAGTATCCCGTCTATCAGCTAAAGGATTAGCCGATACCTACCCTACGTAATGTCCCAATCAGCAAGAATGGTCACTACGCGTATCCCCCAGAAGCTATCGCTGCTCTTTTTGAACATTGATCATTCCGAGATTGCGCGGGAAAGTAACATAAAGTGAAATGAACGATCAATAGTTTTTAATAATAGCTGGATAAATAGGAGCGGTGACTGACAAATTGCTGCAAATATCGTCAACTTAATCTTTAGGTAAGGCGACCCCGGTTCATTCGTCCCTCATGCCCGAGGAACGAGTTCATAGGGAATCTCGCTTTTAAAACGAAGTTAAAGGTATGAGAGTTTGAGTATTTTATCGACCGTCTAACCACGGGAGTCAAACAGGAAAAATGTGGGGTAATAAAATGTTGAACAGCAGAAACCAAAAAGCCCGAACATTTCTGTTCGGGCTTTTTAATTTGGAGCGATACATCGGGTTCGAACCGATGACCTCAACCTTGGCAAGGTTGCGCTCTACCAACTGAGCTAGTATCGCATTTGCTACATCCGTTAAGACGTAGACTTTAATAGATGGTGCCCCGGGCCGGACTTGAACCGGCACAGCGCGAACGCCGAGGGATTTTAAATCCCTTGTGTCTACCAATTCCACCACCAGGGCACGCAATTCTTTATTGCGATGCCGATTACTGAAAAGTAAAACACCATCTTAATGCTGACGCCAATCAACATTACAAATTTTGGAGCGATACATCGGGTTCGAACCGATGACCTCAACCTTGGCAAGGTTGCGCTCTACCAACTGAGCTAGTATCGCATTTTCATTACTCTTCTAAACGAAAGAGATAATGGAGGCGCCTCCCGGAGTCGAACCGAGGTCCACGGATTTGCAATCCGCTGCATAGCCACTCTGCCAAGGCGCCTTAGTAGCTCCAATCGAATCGCTTATTGCCATCCTCTTGGGTACGGGATGCATTTTACGGATTCAGAGGATTGAGTCAATATTATTTTTGTATTTTTAATTCGTTTGAATAGATTTCATACGAAACAGGCTAAATAGCTGACTTTGTGTGCAAAGGACTTTGTGGACAGGCCATTCAAAGGCGATCTATATCACATTAGATATCCACTATTGATAACTTAACCTTAGGTTAAAGATCAAAAAAGCGAGCCTCAGCTCGCTTCTTCATCAATGATGTTTTTCGTCTAACAAATCGTCTTTGGCAGCCATCAAGTATTGCGCCATTGACCAGTATGTAAGAACGGTTGCAACATAGAGCGCAATGTAACCTACCCACACCATCCAGTCGTCGTATCGCCAGATCAGTACCCAAAGAGCGAACATCTGAGAAACGGTTTTGACTTTACCAACCCAAGATACCGCAACGCTTGCACGTTTACCGATTTCAGCCATCCATTCACGAAGCGCCGAAATAATAATTTCACGAGCGATCATGGTAACCGCTGGAATCGTTATCCAAATCGAATGGTAATGCTCAGTCATCAAGATAAGAGCCGTAGCAACCAGCACTTTATCCGCCACAGGGTCAATAAAGGCACCGAAGCGAGACGTTTGCCCGAGTTTACGAGCCAGCATGCCATCTAGCCAGTCGGTAAAACCCGCTATCCAAAACACCATTGCAGCAGCAAAAGGAGCCCATTGGTAAGGTAGGTAAAAAACAACAACGAATACTGGGATCAAAAATAGTCTCAGTAAGGACAAAATGTTAGGTATATTCAAACGCATATTATTAGGCTCTTATTAATTGCGCTTTAATGGTGCGGGATTTTTACTATTGTTTCAATGCTTGATAAATGTTTTCTGCCAAAGAATGACTAATGCCCGGCACTTTGGCTATTTCTTCGACAGTTGCACGCTTAAGTTCTTGTAAGCCACCCATATATTTCAGCAAAGATTGACGGCGCTTAGGCCCTACCCCTTCAATTCCTTCAAGTGCACTGGTTCTACGCGTTTTACCACGTTTTGCTCTATGCCCTGCAATCGCATGATTATGGCTTTCATCACGTATATGTTGGATAAGGTGCAGTGCTGGCGCATCACTTGGTAAATTAAACTCTTCACCTTCAAGGGTCACCAAGGTTTCCAAACCCGGTTTACGTGTTACCCCTTTCGCAATACCCATCATTCTTGGTCGAAACGGCCAATCATCCCAATATTTGGAAATGATCTCATGGGCACGATTCAACTGACCTTTACCGCCATCGATAAAAATGATGTCTGGGATCTTGTCGACATCGAGTTGTTTTGAATAGCGTCTCTCAAGCGCCTGAGCCATTGCAGCGTAGTCATCACCACCGGTAATACCTGTGATGTTGTAACGACGGTATTCCGGTTTAACTGGCCCTTCTTGATTGAAGACTACGCAAGATGCAATCGTACTTTCACCCATGGTGTGACTGATATCGAAACATTCCATGCGTTTGATAACGTCCATCGACAGCACTTCTTGAAGCTCCTTAAAGCGCTGATTGATCGTCATCTTGTGATTAATCTTGGTGGTAATGGCTGTTAATGCATTGGTGTTAGACAGTTTAAGGTAGCGACCACGAGTTCCAGAAGGATTAGTATTGAAGTGGATCTTACGACCCGCAACTTCACACAAGGCTTCTTGAATCGGAGTGACATCTTCCATCAAATCAGCATTAAGGATGAGACGAGTTGGGATGGTTCTCGCTTCATTATGTGCAAGATAGTATTGGCTTAAAAAGCTCGAAAAGACTTCCTCTCGCACCGTATTGTTTGGAATTTTCGGGAAATGGCTTCTACTGCCTAAAACCTTTCCTTGGCGAATCATCAAGATGTGAATACAAGCCACGCCATTTTCTTGAGCAAAACCTAACACGTCCATATCTTCCATTGAGTCGTCAGATACGTACTGTTGCTCTTGCACGCGTCGAATCGCTTGGATCTGGTCGCGGAAAGCAGCAGCTTGCTCAAAGCGAAGCTCTTGGCTTGCCTTGTCCATTTTATCGATGAGCGTCTCAAGAACTAGCTTGTCTTTCCCCTGTAGGAATAAACGAACGTAGTCAATAAGTTCACTGTACTCTTCATCAGAGATGATTGAGCTGACACATGGCGCAGCGCAACGACCAATCTGATACATCAAACACGGGCGCGTTCTGTTGGCATAAACCGTATCTTCACACTGACGAGCAGGAAAGATTTTCTGTATTAGGTGCAACGTCTCACGCACAGCGCCGGAATCAGGATAAGGACCAAAGTACTCTCCCTTTTTCTTCTTAGCACCACGATGCATCGACAAACGAGGATGTTTGTGACCACTAATAAAAATATAGGGATACGACTTATCATCACGCAGAAGTACGTTGTATTTCGGTAGATACTGCTTGATGTAGTTGTGCTCAAGGATAAGAGCTTCTGTTTCTGTATGCGTTACAGTGACATCGATTTTGTCGATATTGCTAACTAAAGCGCGCGTTTTTTCACTGTCGACTTTTTTACGGAAATAACTGGAAAGGCGTTTTTTGAGGTTCTTAGCTTTACCGACGTAAATAACAACAGCCTCGGCGTTATACATACGATAAACGCCGGGCTGTTCTGTTACTGTCTTGAGAAATGACACTGAGTCAAACAAGTTGGTCACTATACGATCTCAGTGTTAAAGGGTCTCAGTGTCTAACATTCCATGTCTAATCGCTAAATGCGTCAGCTCTACATCGCCACTGATATCCAATTTGCTGAACAAACGGTAGCGGTAACTGTTGACTGTTTTAGGACTTAGATTGAGTTGTTCTGAAATATCCGTCACTTTCTGACCTTTGGTAATCATCATCATGATTTGAAGTTCACGCTCAGATAAGTCTGCGAATGGATTTTCAGACGCAGGCGAGAATTGGCTCAAAGCCATCTGCTGCGCAATTTCTGGTGAAATGTATCGTTGGCCACTATTAACCACTCGAATTGCATTTACCATTTCATCCGGACCCGCCCCTTTAGTAAGGTAACCAGCAGCTCCAGCTTGCATCACTTTAGTTGGAAACGGATTTTCCGTATGAACAGTTAAAACGATGATTTTAACATCAGGGTTGAAACGCAAGATTTTCTTGGTTGCTTCTAAGCCACCAATACCAGGCATATTCATATCCATCAAAATAACGTCAGTATTATTAGTACGACACCATTTTGCAGCATCTTCACCGCTTTCAGCTTCCCCTGCTACGTTCATTCCACGGACGTCTTCAATAATACGTCGTATCCCTGTGCGAACCAGCTCGTGATCATCTACAAGGAAAACATTTATCAAACTTGTATCTCCACACTATTAATTGGCTCTGCAACCACTGTGTCATTTCATCTGTTTGAAACAATTGAACAAAGGAACAGTGGATCGCAGCATTGAGTACATCTTAACTTAATTACTAAAAAAAAGCTCTGTTGAATATGTGCTGAAACACGAACTTTAGCAAGTACTTATTAACAAATAAGCTAACTAAAACAACAAGCTTTTTCTAAAAATCAACCAGTTAAAACAACACCCAATAAAATTACACAAGATAAAGATATTTTCAATACCATTGAATAGCCATTCGCGATAATTTCACTTATTTGCTTATTGAGTCCCGTTATTTGCCTCTGTTAACTAGAATTTAGTTAGTATTTTGGTTGCCTATTGTGCGCAGAGAGCCGCTAGATGGTAGTATTCGATTCCCAATTTCAATAGGTTACTACATTGGATATTCAGCAAGGCTTTGTACTCACAAGACAAGCGAGAGACTTTTCAGGGCGTACCCAAATTGACTTGTGGTTAAGCTCCCCTCAAGGCCCAACTCTGTTGACGATTCAAAATGAAAAACCTGTATTTTTCGTCGCTCAATCTGACGTTGAAGAATGTCAGGCAATCGCAGCGAAAGAGTCGATCGATTGCCAATTCAAGTCTCTAGAACTAGCCACATTCGATCAAACTCCTCTCGCCGCATGTTACACCTCACTGTCGAGAAGTAGCTTTGGTTTAGCACAAGCCTTTCACAGCGAAGAGATTCAGACCTTTGAAAGCGATATTCGACTCGCCGATCGATATCTAATGGAACGCTTTATCAAAGGCAGCATTGAGTTCACTGGGACTGCCGTGCAAAAAAGTCAGCATCTTAGAGTCTCCAATGCAAAATGCAGAGCGGGCGATTACTTACCCAGTTTATCTGTGGTTTCACTTGATATTGAATGCTCAGAAAAAGGCGTGCTTTATTCCATTGGCTTAGACAGCCCGATGGACAGCCGAGTCATCATGGTCGGCGAACCACAAGAGGCTGACACAAACGTCCAATGGGTCCCTAATGAGAAAGCTCTACTCGAGGCGATGATTAGATGGTTTTCTGAATTTGACCCCGACATCATCATCGGATGGAATGTCATTGATTTCGATTTTAGGCTGCTGCACAAACGTTCAGAATGGAACGAAGTGAAGCTCAATATTGGTAGAGACAATCAACCAAGCTTTTTCCGTAGTTCTGCACAAAACCAGCAAGGCTTTATCACTATCCCAGGCCGCGTTGTGTTGGATGGCATCGACATGCTCAAGACAGCGACCTACCACTTCCGCTCTTGGTCTCTTGAATCGGTATCTCAAGAGCTACTCGGCGAAGGTAAAGACATCCATAACGTTCACGACCGCATGGATGAGATAAACCGGATGTTTAAGTTCGATAAGCCTTCGCTCGCCAAGTACAACCTGCAAGACTGCGTGCTAGTAAACCGCATCTTCGAGCACACTCACCTACTCGACTTCGCGATTGAGCGCTCTCGATTAACCGGTGTCGAGCTGGATCGTGTTGGTGGTTCTGTTGCGGCCTTTACTAATTTATACATGCCTCAAATACACCGAGCAGGTTACGTCGCGCCTAATTTAGAGCCCGAGAACTGGATTGCTAGCCCCGGTGGCTACGTGATGGACTCCATTCCCAATTTATACGACTCGGTTTTGGTACTCGATTTTAAGAGCCTATACCCATCGATCATTCGTTCTTTCTTGATTGATCCAATGGGGCTGATAGAAGGACTAAAGTTAGAGTTAGGCTCTGAAGAAGACCAAGCGGTGGCTGGGTTTCGTGGCGGTCAGTTCCATCGCTCTAAACACTTTCTACCAGAGATGATCGAAAACCTGTGGGCAGCACGTG
Organism: Vibrio sp. QJM3NY_27; assembly: GCF_057785955.1. Classification (NCBI taxonomy): domain Bacteria; kingdom Pseudomonadati; phylum Pseudomonadota; class Gammaproteobacteria; order Vibrionales; family Vibrionaceae; genus Vibrio; species Vibrio sp. QJM3NY_27. The sequence goes on from NZ_CM173511.1 coordinate 2,232,910, forward strand.
ACGTTGCAAAGAAGAACAACGAAAAAGCGTTCTCTCAAGCGATTAAGATCATCATGAACTCCTTCTATGGTGTGCTTGGCTCTTCTGGCTGTCGCTTCTTCGATACCCGTTTGGCCTCATCGATCACTATGCGTGGGCATGAGATCATGAAGCAAACCAAGGTTCTAATCGAGGATAAAGGTTATCAAGTAATTTACGGAGATACCGATTCAACCTTCGTATCGCTAAACGGCAGTTATGATCAGAAAAAAGCAGATGAGATCGGAAACACATTAGTCGCTTACATCAACGACTGGTGGACGAATCACTTAAAAGAAACCTACAACCTAACCTCAATACTTGAATTGGAATACGAAACTCACTATCGCAAGTTTCTAATGCCAACTATTAGAGGTTCAGAAACCGGCTCGAAGAAACGCTATGCAGGCTTGATCAATCAAGGCGACCAAGAGAAGATCATCTTTAAAGGGCTTGAAAGTGCGCGAACCGATTGGACACCTCTCGCGCAGCAATTCCAACAAACCCTGTATGAGATGGTGTTTCACGACCAAGATCCAACGGACTATGTCAGACAGTTTGTCGATGAAACCGCTGCCGGTAAACACGATGATTTACTGGTGTACCAAAAGCGTTTGCGCCGCAAACTACACGAGTATCAAAAAAACATTCCGCCACAGGTTCGCGCAGCTCGTATGGCCGATGAGATAAATGCCAAACTTGGTCGCCCGCTTCAATACCAAAACAAAGGGCGTATTGAATATTTGATTACGCTGAGTGGCCCTGAGCCAAAGGAGTATTTGAAGAGTGGCATCGATTATCAGCATTACATCGACAAACAAATCAAACCGGTCGCAGAAGCTATCTTGCCCTTCATCGGTTTAGATTTTGAACGAGTCAGCGGGCAGCAGCTAGGCCTGTTCTAGACCTATTCTATTTTCGAAACGGCCTTCAAACTCGAGATGTGTATTAAAACTCGAAATAGGCATTAAAAATCGAGATAAGCTTAAAATGAAAAAGCAGAGACGTGCTCTTCAGCTTGCTCTGCTTTTCATATCAATGGATAGCTTGATAGCTTACGAACCCCTACCCGATTCGAAACTCAGTTTTCTGATACTGCTTAACCAGCCACTCACCAAAGCCATCAAGAATCCCTATCACCGAACGTTTAGGAATCGGTCTACCAGAAAGTAAAATGCCTAACCTTTGGATTTCGACTTCTTTCTCTGGATGATATTTCAAGAACTGTTGACCACACTCTATTGGGTCATCGAACCAATATTTGTCACGATACATCACCAAAGAATAACTCGCTCGCAGTAGCTTTTTAGCAATAATCACCTGTGCTGCAACTTGTTGTTCTGGCGTTGTTGCTCGGGCAATCTTATTACGATAAACCGCTAACCAGTTTTCCGCATCCATATTCCAATGCTTAGCAATTTCCCAACTCGTTTCGAAATCACCATAGCAGTCCGATAGATCTTCACCATGCACACACACAGCTAAATGCTTGAGCATAAAGCCCCAAGTAAATATGTTGTCGAAATCAACGATCTCGCTCACCAAGGTGGTTTTGATTGCCACTTGAGTGACCTGAGGGAAGCTCTTTTGGAAGCGCCACTTGATGGTATTCAGCAGCGTAGTTCGTTGATCTGGGAAATGACGATGAGTAACCACGACCACATCTAGATTCGAGCGACCGACAACGGCTTGCTTACGTGCCACACTGCCATAAACATAGACACTGTGTAGATTGGATCCTAACCCACCTTTTAAAAAGGTAATCAGATCGTTAACCACAGGTTGGAATTCAGGTTGAAATGGCTGTGTTGGGTCAATAACAGGTAGCTGCATAGGTCGTTTCGGTAAATAAAATAATGATTTAACTGTCTCTCTATGATCGCTTAGGTGACTTTATGATTCAAGCTATTCCTATTTATAGCGTCTACGAGATATAATCACCGGATAGACCCAATAAGGACAAACACAAAATGCCTAGAGCAAGTGAGATTAAAAAAGGTTTTGCGATCAACGTTGATGGCAAAACAGTACTAGTAAAAGATATCGAAGTGACAACACCAGGTGGCCGTGGCGGTCAAAAGATTTACCGCTTCCGTGGTCACGATGTAGCAACTGGCGTTAAAACAGAAGTTCGCCACAAGGCTGACGAAATCGTTGAAACTATCGACGTAACTAAGCGTGCAGTGATGTTCTCTTACGTTGACGGCAACGAGTACATCTTCATGGATAACGAAGATTACTCACAGTTCATCTTCAACGGTGAAATGATCGAAGACGAACTGCTGTTCATCAACGAAGAAACTCAAGGCATGTACGCGATTCTTATCGACGGTACTGCAGCAACGCTTGAGCTACCAACTTCAGTTGAGCTAGTGATCGAAGAAACAGACCCTTCAATCAAAGGTGCATCTGCTTCAGCTCGTACTAAGCCAGCTCGTCTGTCTACAGGCCTTACTGTTCAAGTTCCTGAGTACATTGCAACTGGCGACAAAGTTGTTGTGAACACAGCTGAACGTAAATACATGAACCGCGCAAGCTAAGATATTTATTATGACCGAAGCTAACGACCTAATGTCTTACGACGACGCAATTGACACTGCATACGACATCTTTCTAGAGATGGCTCCTGATAACCTTGAACCAGCAGACGTGATCCTATTCACGGCTCAGTTTGAAGATCGTGGCGCTGCAGAGCTCGTTGAAACTGGTGACGATTGGGTTGAACATGTTGGCTTTGAAGTCGACAAAGAGATCTACGCTGAAGTACGCATTGGTCTTGTAAATGAAGCTGATGATGTCTTAGATGACGTATTCGCTCGTCTGCTGATCAGCCGTGACCCTGAACACAAGTTCTGTCACATCTTGTGGAAACGCGACTAGGCTCTTCTTAAATCAGCTCAGAGTACTGAGCTGATTTTCTTACGACTTCATAGCCTCATCACTTTACCAAACTGCAACTCTACAAAATTATGACCAAAGCAAAGACAGATACCCTATCCAAAGGCTATGCCTGTGTTGGATTAGTAAACCCCAAAACACCTGAAAATGTTGGCTCAGTAATGCGAGCAGCTGGTTGCTACGGAGCAAACTCTGTATTTTATACGGGCACCCGTTATGACCACGCTCGACAGTTTCATACCGACACCAAAGAAAAGCACCTTGAGCTACCATTAATTGGTGTTGAAGACCTGAAAGACATTATTCCCGTTGGCTGCGTACCAATCGCGGTTGATTTGATAGAAGGCGCTAAGCCTCTGCCTGATTATAAGCACCCACCTCGTGCTTTTTATATCTTCGGCCCTGAAGATGGGACTCTGAAAAAAGAGATCACGGATTTCTGTCGTGAAACCATCTACGTTCCGACCAATGGCTGCATGAACCTTGCTGCCGCGGTCAATGTTATTTTGTATGACCGCATGGCGAAGGGTGATAATTTTTCTAATCATTTGAAAGTGACCTAATACCAATCGTAGTCCATAGCTAGTCACCCTAGCTAGTGAAGCACTTCTACCTAGTTAATCGTTTCTGCTTGGTAAGCACTTCCACATGATTTGAACTGCGCCATATTCAAGACGAAAAAAAACCTGCTAAGTTAGCAGGTTTTTTAGTATTCGAAACGTTGGATTAAGCTTTAAGCTTAAGAACTGTAGCAACTACTGGTGTAATTACTTACGTGATCTTGGCTTAGCCGGTTTAGCCGGGCGTCCGTTGTTCAATTTAGGCTTTTTGGTAGCCTGAGGTTTGCCATTGGTCGCTGGAGCACTACGACCTGAATCAGGTGTTGTAGTACCGCGAGTAGCAGGCTTCTTACGCTTAGTCTGGTTACTACGGCCTTTAGGAGCATTTGCACGCTCTTCGTGACGCTTAACAGCACGACGAATTTTCTGGCTACGAGAACGCTCACGCTTACGAGAAGTGTTTGCAGGATCAAGATCCAACAGTGTCTCTTTTTCTGGCTGAAGTTCAACAAGCTCACGCAAGTAGTTTACTTCTTGAAGATCTAGCTCTTTCCAACCGCCACGAGGCAGTTTCTTATCAAGGTAGATATCACCGTAACGTACACGCTTCAAGCGGCTTACTGTTGTTTCTTGTGATTCCCAAAGACGACGAACCTCACGGTTACGACCTTCGTTAATCGCTACGTAGAAAGTATGGTTCATACCTTCACCGCCAGCGTAAACCACGTCTTCGAAACGAGCCATACCATCTTCAAGTTGAACGCCACGAGTCACGTTTTTAACTTTTTGCTCAGTCACTTCACCAAACACACGTACTAGGTACTCACGCTCAACCTGACGGCTTGGGTGCATTAGGCGGTTTGCAAGTTCACCATCAGTAGTGAAAAGCAAAAGACCCGATGTGTTTGCATCAAGACGGCCAACTGAAATCCAACGAGAACCACGGATCTTAGGTAGACGATCGAAAACAGTACGGCGACCTTCAGGATCGTGACGAGTACAAAGCTCACCTTCAGGTTTGTAGTAAGCAAGTACACGACAAACCACTTCTTCAGAGGCCTTGCCTGTAATTGTGTGGCCATCGATACGGATCACTGAGTTCTCGTCTTCAAGACGCTCACCCAATTTCGCAACTTGACCGTTAACACTTACACGACCAGATTTGATTAAACCTTCTAGTTCACGACGAGAACCGTGACCAGCTCGCGCTAAAACCTTCTGTAATTTTTCGCTCATTTACTCTTTTCTACCTAATTGTCGTCTTCACAGACGTCGAATGAATTTTTCGCGACCAAATCGCGGTCGCGTATTATCGCAAATAACCTGCCAAAAAGCACTTGTTATTTACTCTGGCAGGTTTGCTGTTTCGTTACAGACTGTTAATCAGTAACGCTATTATTCAAACGGCGCTGGATCGCCGGCACCACGACGTAAAACAACGGCATCATCGTCACTGAAGTCAATAACCGTAGTCGGTTGCTCACCTAGATAGCCGCCATTCAAAATGACATCAACCGCATGCTCTAGGCTGTCGCGAATTTCTTCTGGATCCGATTCAGTTGTCTCGTTACCCGGAAGAATTAGAGACGTCGACATCAATGGCTCGCCCATTGCTTCCAACAGGTCAAGTGCAATCTTGTTGTCTGGTACACGAATACCAATCGTTTTACGTTTCGCGTTCATCAAACGCTTCGGCACTTCTTTGGTTGCTTTAAAGATAAACGTGTAAGCACCGGGCGTGTGCGCCTTAAGTAAACGGAAAGCAACGTTATCAACTCGTGCATACAGTGACAACTCAGAAAGATCACGGCATAACAAGGTGAAATTGTGCTTATCATCGATTCGACGAATTTTACAGATGCGTTCAAGTGCTTGTTTATTTTCAAGCTGACAGCCCAGCGCATAACCGGAATCTGTTGGATAAACCACCACACCACCACTACGAATAATCGCAACAGCTTGAGTAATTAAGCGCGCTTGTGGGTTATCTGGGTGTACATAAAAAAACTGGCTCATTGTTGATCCTCGTTATCGAATCTCTCGACTCTATCATCAGAAGGAGCAGGTTCACCTAAATACTGTCATCAGTATCAGTTGGTGAAACCGTTTGAAACTCCCAATCTTTCCATACTTCTTCGACCCCAGAAGGTAGCCAGAGATTACGTCCAAGTTCCATCCACGGAGATGGATAATGGAAGTCACTGCCTTGGGAGGCTAATAGTTTGTATTGTATAGCATAATCCGCAAGTGTGCGTCTTTCTTGTTGTGCTTGCTGAGGTTGAGCCACTTCCATAGCGTCACCATTTGCTTCAACAAATGCAGCGAGCAGACGTTTAACCCACTTAGCTGTAAGTCCATATCGCGCAGGGTGAGCCAATACCGCTTGACCACCAGCCGCATGAATAGCCGTTACAGCATCACTCATTGAGCACCATGTTGGCGGCACATAGCCTGGATTGTTGCGCGTAAGAAACTTTTTAAACACCTGCTGCATGGTTTTCGCGTAGCCGTTGTCGACTAACCACTTCGCAAAGTGCGCTCGAGTAATTGGTGCATCACCAGCAATCAACTTAACTTCTTCCAAAACGCCTTCACGGGTCGCTTTCTCGAGTCGTTGAGCAATCATCTCAGCACGCCCAATACGATGAAGCTTTTGTTGTTCTATTAACGCTTTCAATTCTGGTGATTCAGGATCGACGTTTAACCCAACAATATGGATATCTTTGTTTTGCCAAACGGTTGAGATCTCGATGCCGTTAATCAACTGAATAGGAAGATTGTTATCAGCAATATAGCTGCGAGCTTCAGCAAGCCCATCAGTCGTGTCATGATCTGTAATCGCTAACGCTTCGATGTTAAAGCCTAACGCTCGGTCAATCAGTTCAGGTGGAGTAAGTCGGCCATCTGAGGCTGTTGTATGACTATGTAGATCAATTCTCATATATTCTTTTTCATTGTTTTCAATTTTTATCGTTATATTTGTGTCAACGCACTTGACCTGCAAGCGCAAAACTAGTTAACTAGTACGCAAATACGAAGTATCACATTTGATAGGTTCACTATGTTACAAGAATTTAACCAAAACCATAAAGATAAAGTTTTAGAACTTTCTTCAGTAGAAGCAAGTTCAGAGCTTAATTGGTGGCGCACTTGGACAAGTTCTTGGTGGGCCAACGTGTACTTCTAATTAAACAGTTTGTTTATAAAAAAGTTATCACTAAGCCCGCTTTCATAGCGGGCTTTTTAATTTGTCGAACATCTCACATTCAACTGACTAACAAATCAACGAATTGACCATATTCTAGATTGGGTGAAAGGTATCTTTATGCGACTATGTACGGCAGGAAATTTAAAGAATCATAAAGGAGGTCTTGTGAACAAGGCCATTGAAATCAAAAAGCTGGGAACCATTGAGGTCATCAACTCTTCCGTTCCTTACTCGCAAGATCCAACCAGTGTTTTTCATACTCTGTGTGAAAACAAAACAGACAGTCTGTTGTTGGAATCTGCTGAGATTGAATCTAAACAGAACCTGACAAGCCTACTCCTTATCGACTCTGCTGTTCGCATCGTATGTCGCGGACATGAAGTAACCTTTCAAGCGTTGACTCAAAATGGTCAAGCGCTAATCGAACACCTAGCTCAAAACGTTAAAACAGAGATCAAATCTGACCTTACCGCTAACGTTTTGACGCTGACTTTTGTCGAGCCAAGCAACGAATTAGATGAAGACTCACGTTTAAGAGAAGCTTCTTCATTCGATGCACTGCGTTTGGTTCAACACAGCTTTGAGCAAGACGCTGATAACAAGCACGCGTTATTCATGGCTGGCCTATTCGCTTACGACATCGTGGCGAACTTTGAACCGCTAGGCGATGCAGAAGCGACCAACAACTGCCCTGACTTTGTTTTCTACGTTGCTGAAACACTATTGCGTTTCGATCACCAAGAGAACGAAGGTCTGCTTCACGCCAGCTTATTCACTCAAGATGAAAACATCAGAACACAGTTAACTGAACGTCTAGCTGACATTCAAACACAATGTCAGTCATTGAAAGCCATCACAGAAGTAACGCCGCTCGACAACGTTGAAGCTGTACCAAGCGTTTCAGATGAAGACTTCTGCCAAACGGTTCGTGACTTAAAAGAATACGTAGTAAAAGGCGATGTATTCCAAGTGGTACCTTCACGCCGCTTCACACTGCCTTGCCCTGCTCCACTGGCGGCTTACAAAGAACTCAAGCAAAGTAACCCAAGCCCTTACATGTTCTACATGCAAGATGAGCTGTTTACTCTGTTTGGTGCTTCTCCAGAAAGCGCGCTGAAGTACGAAACCAAAACCAACCAAATCGAAATTTACCCAATTGCTGGTACTCGTCGTCGTGGTAAGCGCCCAAATGGCCAAATCGATTTCGACCTAGACAGCCGTATCGAACTTGAACTGCGTACCGACAAGAAAGAAAACGCTGAGCACATGATGCTGGTCGACCTAGCGCGTAACGATGTGGCTCGTATTGCCGAAGCAGGTACTCGCCACGTGGCAGACTTGTTGAAAGTTGACCGCTACAGCCATGTAATGCACTTGGTTTCTCGTGTTGTTGGTCAGCTACGTGAAGACTTAGATGCCCTACACGCTTACCAAGCTTGTATGAACATGGGTACGCTAACGGGCGCGCCAAAAATCCGCGCAATGCAACTTATCCGTGACGTAGAAAAAACACGTCGTGGTAGCTACGGTGGCGCAGTGGGCTACTTAACCGGTGAAGGCACATTAGATACTTGTATCGTGATTCGCTCTGCTTACGTTGAAGATGGCGTAGCACAAGTACAAGCGGGTGCTGGCGTGGTGTTCGACTCAGACCCACAAGCAGAAGCAGATGAAACTCGCGGCAAAGCTCAAGCGGTCATCTCAGCGATTCAAGCAGCTCATACTAAAAACCTAACAAATAAGAAGGAGTCGTAATCATGGCTGATATTGTATTCATCGATAACTTCGACTCGTTCACTTACAACCTTGTAGACCAATTTCGTTCATTAGGTCACAGTGTGAAAATTTACCGTAACAACATTCCTGCAAAGGTGGTTGAAGCGGCGATCAATGAACTAGACAACCCTGTTGCACTGCTTTCACCAGGTCCTGGCGCTCCAGCGGATGCGGGCTGCATGCCTGAGCTGATTCAGCTGCTAAAAGGCAAAGTGCCAATGATTGGTATTTGCTTAGGCCACCAAGCGATTGTTGAAGCCTACGGCGGCACCGTTGCAGGCGCTGGCGAAATCATTCATGGTAAAGTGTCGATGATGGAACACCAAAACCATGCGACTTATCAAGGCTTACCTTCGCCACTGGCTATCGCTCGCTACCACTCTTTAGTGGCAACGCATGTATCCGATAGCCTAACGGTGACCGCTGAAGTCGATGATTTGGTGATGTCTGTAGTTCAAGAACAAGACAAGGTTTGTGGATTCCAATTCCACCCTGAATCGATTATGACGACCTACGGTGCAACGCTTCTAGCGAACGCTATCGAATGGGCTCTTGAGAAACCTCTTAATCTAGAGAAAAGCTCTACTCTTGATAAAAAGACTAACTAGGAAACGATCATGGAACAGATTAATAAACTTTACGAACAACAGTCTCTTACTCAAGAAGAAAGCCAACAACTGTTTGATGTGATCATCAAGGGCGAACTAGACCCAATTTTGATGGCTTCTGCGCTTACTGCACTGAAAATCAAAGGCGAAACGCCGGATGAAATCGCTGGCGCAGCGAAAGCACTGCTTGCCAATGCAAACCCGTTCCCACGTCCTGATTACGATTTTGCAGACATCGTAGGTACAGGTGGCGACGGTCATGACACCATCAACATTTCTACAACTTCTGCATTTGTAGCAGCAGCGTGTGGTTTAAAAATAGCTAAGCACGGCAACCGCAGCGTATCGAGCAAATCAGGCTCTTCTGACTTACTGGATTCGTTCGGTATTAACCTAGCGATGACAGCAGAAGACACTCGTACTGCAGTCGACGAGCTTGGCGTTGCATTCCTATTTGCTCCGCAGTATCACGTCGGTGTACGTCACGCGATGCCTGTTCGTCAAACAATGAAAACACGCACTATCTTCAACATCCTTGGCCCACTGATTAACCCTGCTCGCCCTAACATCGAGTTAATGGGTGTTTACAGCAAAGAGCTCGTCCGCCCTATCGCGGAGACGATGCTGCAAATGGGCATGAAGCGTGCTGCCGTTGTGCATGGTAGTGGCCTTGATGAAGTGGCTATTCATGGCGAGACAATCGTTGCTGAAATTAAAGATGGCAAAATTCACGAGTACACAGTGACACCGTCAGACTTTGGCCTGAACACTCACCCTCTTGAAGCAATCAAGGGCGGCGAGCCAGAAGAGAACAAAGCCATCACAACCGATATCCTGACGGGTAAAGGCACAGATGCTCAAGTTGGCGCTGTGGCAGTCAACGTTGCTCTGCTGATGCGTCTATTTGGCCATGAAGATCTAAAAGCTAACGCACAACAAGCTATTGACGCGATGAACTCTGGCAAAGCGTACGAGCTTGTACAAAAACTTGCTGCACACGCCTAACGAACGACGAGTAGAGATAAAGAACATGACACAGACTACCGATAAACTGTCGACCCACGTTTCGATGAAAGAAGCAGAAATGGCAGAAGTATTAGCGAAAATCGTTCGTGACAAATACCAGTGGGTTGAAACGCGTAAGCAGACTCAGCCATTGGACGAGTTTAAAGCGGCCTTAACCGCAACAAATCGTAGCTTCTATGATGCACTAAGCGGCGAGCAAACCGTTTTCATCACGGAATGTAAGAAGGCATCTCCGTCAAAAGGTTTGATTCGCGACGAGTTTGATTTGGACTACATCGCATCGGTGTACAACAACCACGCAAATGCGATTTCAGTACTAACAGACGAGAAGTACTTCCAAGGTGATTTTGAGTTTTTGCCGAAGGTTCGTAGCATTGCTAAGCAACCTATTTTGTGTAAAGACTTCATGGTCGATAGCTACCAAGTTTACTTAGCTCGTCACTATTCAGCTGATGCAATCTTGCTGATGCTGTCGGTATTAGATGATGAAGAATACAAAGCGCTTGCTGAAGTCGCTCACTCACTCAACATGGGTGTACTAACCGAAGTCAGCAACGAAGAAGAACTTCATCGCGCTGTCGCTTTAAAAGCAAAAGTGATCGGTATTAATAACCGTAACCTACGTGACCTTTCGACTGATTTGAACCGTACCAAAGAGTTAGCTCCGCTGGTTCGCGAACTGGCTCCAGAAGCAGTCGTGATTTCAGAGTCTGGCATCTACACGCATCAACAAGTTCGTGACCTTTCAACATTTGCAGACGGCTTCCTAATCGGCAGCTCTTTAATGGCAGAGAAGAACCTTGAACTCGCAGTGCGCAAAGTAACGCTCGGTGAAAACAAGGTCTGTGGTTTAACTCACTCTGATGATGCAGCGAAAGCGTATCAAGCTGGTGCAGTATTCGGTGGTCTGATTTTCGTTGAAGCATCTAAGCGTCATGTGGGTATCGAAGCGGCTCGTTTAACCATGAGCGGCGCACCTTTGAACTACGTGGGTGTGTTCCAAAATCATAGTGTTGCTGACGTTGCTAACACAGTTTCTGAACTCGGTCTGTTTGCGGTGCAACTGCACGGTGATGAATCTCAAGCGTTTGTCGATGAGTTAAAACAATCTCTACCTGAAAATGTTGAAATTTGGAAAGCTTACGGTGTTGCTTGCAGTACTGAAAACGGCGCTGAAAGTGTGCTACCAGAATTACTTCAAAGCAATGTGACTCGTCACCTGCTAGATACTAAAGTGGGTTCTCAAACTGGCGGTACAGGCCAAGTGTTCGATTGGAGCCTAATCAACAACCAAAACGCAATCATGTTAGCGGGTGGTCTAAACCCAGAAAATGCTAACCAAGCGGCTAAGTTGGGTTGTTTAGGGCTAGACCTAAACTCTGGCGTTGAATCGGCTCCAGGTAAAAAAGACGCAGACAAACTGCAACGTGCTTTTGCAGCGATTCGTAATTACTAGTCCGGTTTCTAGAATTTAAAACCTAGAACTTGAAATCTAGAGCCCAGAGCTTAGAAACTAGAAAGCAGAATCTCAAAACTAATTAGTAAGCTTTGCCTTCGCGAAGCTTAAACAAGATTAAATGACTTGGTGTGAATACACATCGATAGAATTGAAGGAATAACACAATGGCTAAACTCGATGCCTACTTTGGTGAATACGGTGGTCAATACGTACCGCAGATCCTAGTGCCAGCACTAGACCAACTGGAACAAGCATTTATCGATGCACAAGCAGATCCTGAGTTCCGCAGTGAATTCATGACGCTTCTTCAAGAGTACGCGGGTCGTCCAACGGCACTAACACTTACTCGCAACCTGACTAAAGGTACAAAAACCAAACTGTACCTAAAGCGTGAAGATCTACTTCACGGCGGTGCTCACAAGACAAACCAAGTACTTGGTCAAGCGCTGCTAGCAAAACGTATGGGTAAGCAAGAAATCATCGCTGAAACTGGTGCAGGCCAACACGGTGTGGCAACGGCTCTAGCGTGTGCTCTACTAGGTCTTAAGTGTCGTGTATACATGGGTGCAAAAGACGTTGAACGTCAAAGCCCGAACGTATTCCGCATGAAGCTAATGGGCGCAGAGGTTATCCCTGTTCATTCTGGCTCTTCAACACTAAAAGACGCATGTAATGAAGCACTACGTGACTGGTCTGCAACTTATGAAGACGCGCACTACCTATTGGGTACTGCAGCGGGTCCTCACCCATTCCCAACGATTGTTCGTGATTTCCAACGCATGATTGGTGAAGAAACGAAAAACCAAATTCTAGCTCGTGAAGGTCGCCTTCCTGATGCCGTTATCGCTTGTGTTGGCGGTGGTTCAAACGCTATCGGTATGTTCGCTGATTTCATTGAAGAAGAGTCTGTTCGCCTGATCGGTGTAGAGCCTGCTGGTAAGGGTATTGATACCGACCAACACGGCGCACCGCTTAAGCACGGTAAAACCGGTATCTTCTTCGGTATGAAAGCACCATTGATGCAAGATGAGAACGGCCAAGTAGAAGAGTCTTACTCTGTTTCTGCTGGTCTAGATTTCCCATCAGTTGGTCCTCAACACGCGCACCTAAATGCTATTGGCCGTGCTGAATACGACAACGTGACCGATGATGAAGCGCTTGAAGCGTTCCAATTGATTGCACGTAAAGAAGGTATTATCGCAGCACTAGAGTCATCTCATGCTGTGGCTCACGCTGTAAAAATGGCTCACGACGACCCAGAGAAAGAACAGCTATTAGTGGTTAACTTATCTGGTCGTGGTGACAAAGACATTTTCTCTGTACACGACATTCTTAAAGAGAAAGGAGCATTATAATGGATCGCTATCAATCACTCTTCACTCGCTTAGCTGAAAAGAATCAAGGCGCATTTGTACCATTTGTAACGGTTGGCGATCCTAACCCAGAGCAATCATTGAAGATCATGGAAACACTAGTGGAAGCCGGTGCTGACGCACTTGAACTTGGTATTCCATTCTCTGACCCACTGGCTGATGGTCCAACTATCCAAGGCGCAAACATTCGTGCTTTAGATTCTAAAGTAACGCCAGATGTGTGCTTCGATCTTATTGGTCAAATCCGTGCTAAATACCCAGAGCTACCAATCGGCCTACTGATGTACGCAAACCTGGTTTACGCACGTGGTATAGAAAATTTTTACGAACGCTGCGCAAAAGCAGGTATCGATTCAGTATTGATTGCTGATGTACCAACCAATGAAAGCGGTGAATTTGTTGCTGCAGCTGAAAAGTTTGGCGTTCACCCAATCTTTATTGCTCCACCAACTGCAAGCGATGAAACGCTTCAATCAGTTTCTGAGCTAGGTGGTGGCTACACTTACCTACTTTCTCGCTCAGGCGTAACAGGTGCTGAAACAAAAGCAAACATGCCAGTAACGGCACTGCTTGATCGCTTGAACAAGTTCGACGCGCCACCAGCACTGCTTGGTTTCGGTATCTCAGCTCCTGAACAAGTGAAAGAAGCGATTGTAGCTGGCGCTGCCGGTGCGATCTCAGGCTCAGCCGTTGTGAAAATCATTGAAAACAACGTTGAACAACCAGAAGCAATGCTTAAAGCACTTGCGGAGTTTGTTACGCCAATGAAAGCGGCTACGCAGAAATAATCGACGGTCATTAAATAGACACTCGTAATCAATGGTCATGAAATAGGACCGATGATTCAAATAGTAAAAGGCTCCACAGTTGTGGAGCCTTTTTTATTGCTCTTCATTTAAGCGAATTAGTCATCGGCTTTCATCGCTTTCTTGATTGCAGCCTCATTGAGTGTCGCTTTGATCGGATCGGTTATCTTCTCGACCAGATCGATGGGCATTGGGAATATGATTGTAGAAGTTCGCTCATTCGCTACTTCTGTTAGTGTTTGCATGTAACGCAGCTGAATCGCATTGGGCGCTTGATTAAGAACCTCTGCAGCCTCTTTCAGCTTGGTTGATGCTTCTAGTTCCCCTGTTGCATGGATCACCTTAGCTCGACGTGAACGTTCGGCTTCCGCTTGTTTAGCAAGGGCTCGCACCATACTGTCATCCAGATCAACATGCTTGATCTCGACATTGGCAATCTTGATCCCCCAGTTATCCGTGTGTTGATCCAGTATCGCTTGTAAGTCTCTATTTAACTCTTCTCGTTCAGACAGCAATTCATCCAACTCATGCTGTCCTAATACTGAACGCAGCGTTGTTTGTGACAGTTGACTGGTCGCTTCGAGGTAATTCTCTACATTATTGATCGCCATCTTCGGATCGAGCACTCGAAAATAGACCACGGCATTCACCTTCACCGACACATTGTCCCGAGTGATCAAATCTTGTGTTGGAACATCCAACACGATAGTTCGTAGATCCACTCGCACAATTTGTTGGATGAAAGGAATGATGATAATTAACCCCGGCCCTTTAACACCGTAAAAGCGCCCAAGGAAAAACACGACTGCACGTTCATATTCGCGCAGTACTCTGAACATGCTGGCTATCAACAAGATAACGAGCACAATAACAATACCGATAGTGTGTATAAACATAACCGCCCCCTAATGGTAACGATGGATAAGCAATTAATAATTCAATAACGTTTGTACTAGCATGTCGCGCTAGCTAGGTTTCGATGATGTATCATCGGTCAGCGCCTCAACATCCAAAGATAGCCCCGTCAGCTTGGTCACTCTGATGATCTGCCCCACTTGCAATTCACTCGCACATTTGGCTTGCCAGATCTCACCTTCGACTAGCACACGCCCCGCACCGGGGAAGCCGCTTACAACTTTGCCCGAGTCACCGACTACCGCTTCCATCCCCGTAGTCACTGGTTTGTTTCTCACTCGGACTAGCATTGATATTGTTACGACGATAAAGGCAACAGAGAACAAACTGATCCCGATAATTAGCGGCAATGCGATTTGATAACCAGGCACTTCGGTGTCCATCAGCATGATTGAACCCAACGTAAACGCAGCAACCCCACCCAAACCGAAAATACCAAAGCTAGGGCTAAAGGCCTCTGCGACCATCAAAGCAATTCCCAATAGGATTAAAGCAAGGCCCGCGTAACTCACTGGCAGCATTTGTAAGGAGTACATCGCCAATAACAGACAGATACCGCCCAATACACCCGGTAAGCCGACTCCAGGATTATAGAATTCGAGTAACAAACCGTAGATACCAATCAGCATCAAAATATATGCAACGTTCGGGTTCGTGATCACTGACAGCAAACTAAAGCGCCAGTCTTGTTCTCGCTCGACAAAAGCAACATCACTAAGTTGGACTTCCTGACTGACACCGTTGATTATGACGGTGCGTCCGTTACTCAGTTCAACCAATTGCTGAAGGTCACTGGCAATAAAATCAATCACGTTAAGAGTCAGCGCATTCTCAGAATCCAAACTCGCTGCCTCTCGCACCGCTTTTTCTGCCCATTCTTCATTGCGATTGTGTAACTTAGCCAAACTGACAATGTAGGCTGCAGCATCATTGATGACTTTCTTCTCCATCGCAGTGGTGGCTTTTACTTGATCTGAATTCTCCTGTTTCGTTTCGTCTTGCTCACTCGCTGACGTGTTGTCATCTTTATTAGCATCGTCTTGAGGAGATAACGGATTAGCAGGCGCTTTGCCACCACCGAGCGACACAGGAGTTGCTGCACCTAGATTAGTTCCGGGCGCCATGGAAGCAACGTGGCTGGCAAGTAAAATATAGGTTCCGGCGCTCGCTGCTCGTGAACCCGCAGGCCCAACCCAAGTTGCTATCGGAATCGGTGATGTGGTGATGGATCGAATAATGTCACGCATCGACGAATCTAACCCGCCAGGCGTGTTCATTTTCAAAATGATGAGCTTTGCTTGCTCATCGTGAGCTTGTTCTATTTCTCTAGTGAGGTAATCACTGGTCGCCGGACCTATCCCTCCGTTCACCTCAATCACCCAGACATCATCGGCCTGAGCGAACACAGAGCTGAACAACAGAAGAAACACAAACAAGTACTTTAATATAAAAGTCATAGCCCCTCTCCTTACAACTGAGATGCTAGATAGACGTTTTATTTAAAGCGCAGAGGTAACATCTTGGTAATAAATAGATACCTTAAGCATAGTTCAGGCTAAATTTCACACAATACGTAGCTGTGGATTCACCCCAACATAGGTGTTCAAAAAACACTCGCAAATGAAATCAAAATGTTAACAAGATATTTTCAATACCAGCGCTTGTAAATCATTCACAAAATCTCCAGCGAAAAGTCTTTTATAAATTCAACAAATAACATCGCAATAAAAAACCAAGGCAAACGATTGCATTGTTGTGCAAAATCAACAAATGACATTAGACCACCAGTTTTTCAGAGACTTTCACCTCTGCTCATATTGATAAATGTAAAGGATACGTGTAAAACTCGTCGCGAAATATTAATCCAATGGTACATCGTACATTGGTGAGTAGTTCTGGGATTTTTATATTTAGTAGCACAGAGGTTATGGAAGTGTTAAAAGAGAAGAGTTTACTAAGCAACATCGGCGTTCAAGTCGTTATTGCAATGATCATCGGTACCGCTGTCGGTGCAATGATGGGTGACAGCGCAACAATGTTCGCTCCACTGGGCGCAATCTTCATCAATTTAATCAAGATGCTGGTTATTCCTCTAGTCGCAGTTGCCCTAATTTCAGGTGCTGCAGGTCTAGGTAATAGCTCATCAGCAGGTAAAGTTGGTGTGGTTACACTGGGTTACTTTGCACTAACGTCTGCACTTGCTGTAGCACTAGCGCTTGTAATGGGTGAAGTATTCGAACCGGGTCGTGGTATCGATGTTTCTGGCGTTGAAGGTATGTTCTCTTCTGAATACGCTGCGAAAGGCGAACTTCCAACGTTCTGGGCAACCATCACGGGCATGATCCCTACCAACGTTTTCCAGTCACTGAACGAAGCTAACATTCTGCAAATTCTCGTTTTCTGCTTATTCTTCGGTATTGCGATTTCTAAACAAGCGAAAGAAAAACGTGACCCAATCATCAATGGCGTAAACGCGATTGTTGACTCTATGGTTTGGATGATCAACAAGGTTATGATCATTGCACCACTTGGCGTATTCGGCCTAATGGCAGAAGCAGTCGGTACATTCGGTTTTGGCGCACTTATGGTCGTGTTCAAGCTGTTCATTGTCTACATTGCTGCGATTCTTATCTTCGGCTTTGTGGCTTACCCACTGATGATTCAAATTTTCACTAAGACTTCAGCTAAGAAGTTCCTAGTGGCAATGAAGAAACCTCAAGCGGTTGCACTATCAACAGCCTCTTCAATGGCGACACTGCCAGTAACAATGGAAACGGTAGAGAAAGAACTTGGTGTTCGCAACTCTACGGCTTCATTCGTTCTGCCACTTGGTGCGACGATCAACATGTCTGGTAATGCAATTTACTATGGCCTAGTTGCTATCTTCTTCGCACAGCTGTTCAACATCGACCTGTCTATGGGCGCTTACGTTGCTATCATCGTAACGTCGACTCTAGGCGCAGTTGGTCAAGCAGGTGTTCCAGGTCCTTCTTTCCTAGTGGTTGCGGTTCTTCTAGCAGCTGGTATCCCTATCGAAGGTCTACCTCTGTTGTTCGCTCTAGACCGTATCTTCGACATGATCCGTACTGCCCTGAACATCACTGGTGATGCAGCATGTGCAGTAATCGTTGATTCTCTAATTGAAGACGAAGCGAAAGAAACTGAGCTACAAAAACAGCAAGCGTAATATTAAGCTTCAGTTTTGATTGATAAAAAAACCGCCTTCATACAGGCGGTTTTTTATTAGGTGGTGATCGATATTGAGTCGGTAAATCTGCCCCTTGTAATGCTAATTGATTAATCCAAACGCACGAGGTAGAGCCAAGCTAATTTCAGGAATAAAAGTAATAGCCAACAGTGTGACGATCAATACGGCACAAAACGGCATGATACTTCTTATAACATTCTCAATCTTGGAGCCACTGACACTACAACCGACAAATAGCGCCGTACCAACGGGTGGCGTTGCAATGCCAATACATAAGTTGAAAATAATCATCATCGCAAAGTGAATTGGATGCATGCCTAAATGCTCAGCAATCGGCATAAAGATAGGGGTAAAGATCAATACGGCTCGCGTAAGGTCCATAAACATACCCACGATCAGTAGAATCAGATTCATCAGAATAAAGATGATAATCGGATTATCTGAAATAGAGAGCATCCAATCGCTGATCATTGTTGGTAGACCAGTAAAAGCCATTGCCCATGACATGATGGTTGAAGCACCAATCAAGAACAGCATAATGCCAGTGACCTGAACGGTTTCTCTACAAATTATCGGGAAGTGCGCCCATTTGAGGGTTCGGTAACAGAGTGACAATATAAAAGAGTAAAGAACCGCTATACATGCTCCTTCTGTTGCAGTGAATATACCACCAATAATACCGCCAATAACAACAACAATAAGCCCTAAGCTTGGCGTTGCTTGCCAAACAATATTCAGCACATCTTTTGCTGTGAAGCCGTCATTCGCACTTGTTTTGTAGCCCTTCTTTTTAGCGATAAAATAGGCGACGACCATACAACTTAAACCCATTAAAATACCTGGGACATAACCTGCGATAAACAGCGCCGCTACGGATGTTCCACCCGATACCACTGAAAATACGATCAATGAATTACTCGGCGGTATTAGTAAGCCTGCCGGGCAAGATGCAACGTTTACTGCTGTTGCTAAGTTTTTATCATAACCATCTTTTTCTAATTCAGGGCCTAAGGTTTTACCAACCGCTGCTGCTGCTGCAACGGCTGATCCTGAAACGGCGCCAAACATCATATTGGCGAAGATGTTGACGTGAAAAAGTGAGCCCGGGATCCAACCAACCAAGAGCTTTGCAAGGTTGATAAGCCGACTCGCGATGCCACCCACATTCATTATATTCCCAGCAAGGATAAAGAAAGGGATGGCTAATAAACTGAAACTATCAATACCGGTAATAATTTTTTGACCCGCAGTAATACTGGCGACTTCAAACGGTAAGATGAAATACATGATCGTTAAAGATGACATGGCAATTGCAATCGCAATGGGCATACTAATCGCGATCATGAATAAGAATAGGCCTAGCAGCCAAACACCAATGGACAAATCCATAATATAGAGTCCTTTTAAAACTTACTTTTTGTTGGGTTCACAAAAAAGATCAAACGTATTCATGACCAAATAGATGAGGATAATAACGGCTGAAATCGGCAATATTGAATAAACCGTCGACATCGGTAATTGCAGTGCTGGAGAGAGTTGTTGTGTAGTTCTTCCCATTAGGGCGATGCCACCTTGAAGCATTGCTAGAAATACAAATGCGCCAGAAATGATATTGATGAGTACATGTAATGCGATATGTGCTTTACCCTTAAGATAACCATCCAATAACGTTATTGCTAAGTGTCCTTTGATACCGAATAAGTAGCTTGCTCCTAATAAGCCAAGCCATACCATCGCATAACGAGCAAGTTCATCAGTCCAGTTACTTGGATCATTCAAAACATAACGACTAAAGACCTGCCAAGTGACAGTAACGACAAGTAACATTAGTGCAAAAGAAGAGACAAAAAGAATCAGCCTATCAAGTAGGTTTCTGAAAGTTGCTAACATGGTGTGATACCTCAAAAAATTTTGCCTCAGCAAAGCCAAGGCAAAATTATATTTTCACTAAGACTGATTAAAGAGCTTCAATTTTTTCAATGAATGGAGCTAGTTTTGGAGCTTTTTTCGCCTCATCAATCATAGGTTTAACAGCTGCACGGAAAGGGGCTTTATCAACTTCAACAAACGTTACGCCTTCTTTCATTCCTTTCTCTTTGTTCATGTCATCTGTTGCGTCCCAGATTTTGATCTGCTCTTCAAGAGACTCAGCAGCAGCTTCTTTTAAGATTTTTTGCTCTTCTGCCGTTAATGAACCCCATTTGTATTCTGAAATGATGATCACGTCAGGTGTCATCATGTGCTGATCCATAGAGTAAAATTTGGCAACTTCACTGTGTTTCATTTCAACTAAGCTAGAAATATTATTTTCAGCACCGTCAATTACGCCTTGTTGCAGCGCCGTGTATACCTCATTGAAAGGTACAGGCGTTGCTTTACCACCTAATAGGTTAACCATTTCCATCATGGTTGGAGAACCCGGAACTCGAACTTTCATACCAGCGAGATCAGCCGGTGAGTTAATGGCTTTTTTAGCGTAGAAGCTACGTGTGCCTGAGTCATAGAACGTAAGACCGATGAAGCCTTTACCTTCACTTGAAAGCAACATCTCTTGTGCTGCTTCACTTCGCATGAACGTTCTCATATGTGGAACGTCACGAAATAAGAAAGGCAGTGCATTAACTTTAAACGTGGGTTCAAAAGATTCGGCTAGCCCACCGTTGATTTTAGCCATATCAATCGCGCCGGTAACAACTTGCTCAGCTTGATCACGTTCAGAGCCTAATTGACCGTTTGGAAAGATCTTAATCGTAAGGTCACCATTCGATTTTTCTTTCACTTTATCAGCCATGATCACCATGCCTTGGTGAGCTGCGCTTTCTAATGACATTGCATGCCCTAAGGTCAAAGTTTTTGCTTGAGCGCCAAATGCCATAAGAATTGAAGCCGCTGCAATCGTCAGTAGGTGTTTTTTCATGTTCTTCTCCAGAATCCATTTTGTAAGAGGTACAGTTTTTATATGCAACGCTACAGCTGAGTTTGAAATCTAACGTTCAATTGCATACCGCTCATAACAGTAACGTTTCATTACAATATTCTTACCTTGTGAATTTTGTATTACAATAATATGTGTATATTTTGTGAGCTAAGGTTTATCTATTGGCTTGTGAACCGAATTGATTGTGATACCAATCATATTTCGCATCAATTGGACCATTAAGTAGTCTAACTTCGGGTTTTGGGGGATTTCGATCACTTCCAACTGCTTTTAGAACAATCTGTTGGCAAAAAATATACTTGCATATTTGTGTTATTTTAAAACCTTGGAGCCATTTGTAGAGCACGAGCAAAGAAGGTCTTATCGATTGAAAAGCGAGTCGTGAACTGCGATTTCTGAGGTGGTAGAGGTGAGGTTTTAGGCTGAGCGTATGGAACAAGAGTGGATAAGCAGGGATAAAGACAACGGTGGGAATCTTACTAGGACGAATTGTTTGTAACAAAAATCCGAGAGCCTCACAGCCCTCGGATTTTTTTGGTGGTCTAGTTTTTAGGCTTTAGACGAATTACAAATCAGCGCCATAAATATCAAACGTGAAGTACTTAGCAGCGATCTTGTCGTAAGTACCGTTCGCTCTGATCTCTTCAATCGCGGCATTAAATTGTTTCGCCAGTTTTGAATCCTGCTTTCTTAACGCTAGTGCCGTGCCTTCGCCAATGTAGGCTTTGTCGGTCACTGCTTTGCCTTTGAATTCAAAACCCTCACCTTCTTTCTTGTCTAAGAAAGCCAATGACAGCTGATCTGAGTTGCCGAAGGTTAGATCTAGACGACCGTTTTGCAGATCCAGATACACCTCATCTTGGCCGGTATAACGCTTAATGTTTGCGACATCCCCAAACTTGTCTGTTACGTAGCGATCGTGAATCGTTCCTTGCTGTACTCCAATAGTTTTACCATCGAGACCTTGCTTATCAATATCAAACTTTACACTTTTGGCAGCAACAAATACGGCTGGTGTTTGGTAATACTTATCGGTGAACAAAATCTTGCGCTTACGCTCTTCGGTAATACGCATTGAAGCCATGATCACATCTGACTTTCTTGCCAGCAAACTTGGAATTAGCGAGTCCCAACTTTGTGAAACCCAAGTACAATCGAGTTTGGCTTGCTCACACAAGGCATCAGCTATCTCAATGTCAAACCCGACAGGCACACCATCACTGTTTTTGTAGTTGAATGGCGGATAGGTAAAGTCTGACGCCAAACGGATTTCTTTCGCCTGTACCGTTGTACCAAGTAAAGCGGCCGCACAAGTGAGTCCTAGTATTATCTTTTTCATCATTGCCATCCTAGATATGATTTTTATCGAGTTGAGATTGAGTTTCTTTATGTTGAGATTGTTGAACTTGTTTGCTTTGTTGATTCTTTTCTAATTCGGTTTGGTAACGTGTAAGTGACGTTATCACTTCTAGCATGCTCTCTTGGCTACCAATACTGATTCGTACACAGTTACGCAAAGCAGGTTCGTGGTTTTGATTCCTTGTCACAATGCCATCCTTCGCCAACACACTGAACACTTGATGCCCAGGTTTTTGACGCAGCAAAATAAAGTTCGTCGATGAAGGGTAAACAGACTCGATGAAATCAAACTGCGTTAACTCACAAGCAAACCAGTTACGTAGTTCGACCAGCTTTTGTGTGGCGTCTTGCATCACTGAGACTCGTTCATCAGACAAAGCGTCTAACACGATTTGCGATGAGCAATCCGGCATCGGATAAGGTGGAATCAGCTTCGCAACATACTGCATCACATTTTGACTCGCTAAGATAAAGCCACATCGAACCGCAGCCAGTCCAAACGCCTTAGACAAGGTGCGAATCACTACCAAATGCGGATAACGCTCAATAAGGCCCACCGCTGACGTTTGTGGTTCAAACTCGATATACGCTTCATCGACTACCACTAGAGACTTTCCAATCGTGCCTTCCAGTACCTGAATCAAATCCGATTTAGGAATCACATTACCCGTTGGGTTGTTTGGTGAGCAAAGAAACACGATATTAGTCAACTTCGCTTTGTTCACGATATCAGCGACGTTCAGGCTGAAATCTTGCTGCAATGGAGAGTCCAAGGTATTAATCGCCAATGCATCAGCGCAAAACTCATACATCGCATACGTGGGTGAACAGATAAGTATGTTGTCGCTTGCCGGTTTACAGAATGTTCTGATCAGCAAATCAATCGCTTCATCGGCGCCACGAACGGCAACAGTCGCAGCATCAGTGCCACAGTAATCTTGGTAAGCCTTAGCAATATCTTGTGGTAAGAAGTCTGGGTATCGGTTGTGACTTACTTCTCCTTGAAACAGCGAGCTTTCCAATTCATTGGCGTTTAGCCAGACACGTCCATCACCGCCAATTCTTCTTGCTGATTGATAAGGTATTAATTTTTTTACAGCCTGAGGTACTAAACTATCGATAAAAGATGTCAAGAAGCTATCCCTTTCACAAAATCACAATGTCTTCACCACTGCCTTCATATTCAAAAAATGTGACTTATACACATATTGAATCACAAATGATGATTAAGTATTTACATTCAAACAGAACACTATTGATAAATGAATCGAAATAATCACATAATAGCCATGATAAAAAGTCATAGGTAAAGATATGAATCGCACACTTCCTTCAACTAAAACCTTGCTCGCGTTCTTGTCGACGGCAAGGCATCTCAACTTTACGCGAGCGGCACATGAGCTCAATGTGACGCAAGGTGCAGTAAGTCGTCAGATATTGTCGTTTGAAGAAAGCCTTGGCTGTGATCTCTTCTATCGCCATGCTCGAGGATTGTCTTTAACACCGAAAGGAGAAGAGCTGGTTCCTCTGATACAAGGAACGATTCATCAACTGCAATCGGCTCTCAATCAAGTCGCAAGTTCTCCCTCTAAGATCAAACTCAACGCCCCCAGCTGTATTACCTCTTGGCTGCTACCCAAGTTGATGTCTTTTCAGCAAGCCTACCCTGAAATTGATGTCGAGCTCACGTCGACCATCAAGCACGTTTTTGAACCAAGCTTTGACCCGTTTGACGCCGTAATCACCTATGGTAAGAAGCCAAACCAACAATCGATTGTGAGCCAGTTATTGTTCAACGAACAGCTGGCTCCGGTCTGCCAGGCGCAAAGCATTACTCAGAGCCATCTTGTAAGTAGCGCTTCTACTATCATCAAGCCACACAAGCTCGCTCAATACACTTGGTTACACGCCAACAATGAGCAAAGTGATTGGCGACTATGGTTAGATCACATAGGCAGCCACGACCTTTCAAGCAAGAACAACCAACAATTCGCGACACTTGATCAAGCGATGAATGCAGCTATTCAAGGATTTGGCATTGCCATAGGCGACATCACGCTGGCCAAGCAAGATATCGATTTGGGCAGGTTGGTGAAAGTGAGTGAAGGCAGTATCTTTTCTGGAAATGGTTACTTCTTGCTGCAGCCTAAGAATCGACAAAATACATCTTTATCTACGCTTGTTGATTGGCTTGTCGATTAGCGGCCATCACCGTAGATAGAACCACACTATAAACGGCAGTAGAGCGTCATAATGAGAATTTCATCGTTCTCAAAATGAAACTATTTTATGTCTGTTACGTATTGGTTGTCAGAGAATAGAACGTACCTCGCCTTAACTATTTGAAAAGAAGTTCAATTCTATCTAGTAGGGAAAATGTTCCGTTCAATTAGAGAAAATGGCATTCGAATTGCTTTGTCATAGATAACCCAACCAATATACAGCAGGTTGCAACAGTTTCACTGCAGCTTGTCACGGAGGATAGGCTATGACCTTACAAAGACATACGTATTACGGCTTGATTCACCATGGAATTAAAACCTTATTAATGGACAGAATTGGCCACTTCACAGAGCGTGAATATCACGAATATCTCGACCTAACGACAGGCAAATCGACGTGTTTTGCCATGAGTGAGCAAGAGCTCGAAAACACCTTAGACAGCTTAAAGAGTGAAGGTTACCTTGAAGACATCAAGAAGCTAATACCTCGCTACCAAACCACATCAATGCGATAACGTTATCCAACTCGATGATGAAAAGATCCGACTCGATAAAGCAATTAGATGGAATTAATTAGCACCCAATTGTCTCGGGCTATTTAGCATCGAGACAGTTTTCGTTAGACTGTCTGCAACTCAACTAACTGGACAGTCAGTGCCACATGAAGCAAATCCTTGATTTCATTCCTCTCATTATTTTCTTTGCGCTGTATAAGATGTATGACATCTACACGGCTACAGGTGCATTGATTGTTGCTTCCGCAGTACAAATCGTTTTGACATACGTCATCTACAAGAAAGTAGAGAAAATGCAGATCATCACATTTCTGATGGTTGCCGTATTTGGTGGCATGACCATTTTCTTGCACGATGACAACTTCATTAAATGGAAAGTAACCATCGTTTATGCATTGTTCGCTATCGGCCTGACCGTCAGTCACCTAATGGGTAAGTCAGCGATTAAAGGCATGCTGGGTAAAGAGATCACACTTCCTGAAGCGGTATGGAGCAAGATCAACTGGGCTTGGACTTTATTCTTTACTCTATGTGCCGTTCTCAACGTTTACGTTGCTTTCAGCCTACCCTTGGATGTTTGGGTAAACTTCAAAGTGTTTGGCTTACTGATCGCTACTTTTGCATTTACCTTGCTAACGGGTGTTTACATCTACAAGCATCTACCAAAAGATCAGCATTTGCCAAAAGACCAGCATCTACAAAAAGACCAGCAGAACGAGTTAACGGATAAAAATACCGACGAGAAGTAACCCTAAGGGATGAGTCCTCATCCCCTTTTTGATACAATTATTATCAATATGCTATTTAACAGTGGCCAATGATACTCGTGATCATTGGCCACTGATTGTTTGTGTTCTGTGAATACGTTAAAAATACGAGCCCCGCAAACACATCTATTTAAATTTAAAACAATCAATACCATTAAGAGTACAACAATGACTATTCAATCAACTTTGAACCCGATTGGTTCTTTACTTCTTCGCACTTTGGCGATGCCTTCTGATACCAATGCAGCAGGCCAGATTTTCGGTGGTTGGATAATGTCTCAGCTCGACCTTGCTGGCGGGATACTGGCGAAAGAGATCTCTAACGGCAAGATAGTCACGGTTTCAGTATCGAGTATCGAGTTCAAACAACCAGTTTCAGTGGGTGATGTGGTATGTGTTTATGGTGACTGCACCAAGATTGGTCGTAGCTCGATGAATATCGACTTAGAAGTATGGGTTAAGCCGGTACTTGATCACGGCATCGGCGATCGTTACAAGGTATGTGGCGCGACATTCAACTACGTTGCTGTAGATGAAAGCGGTAAACCTCGCCCAATCAACAAATAGTCCTTCGACGACCCTATCGCACTTTAAGGTCTTTAGTCGTTTCGATTAAAAATGCTAAAGACCTTCTCACTCTGCCGCACCATTTCACAATTTCTTATCATTAGCTCTTCCAATACCAATTAGTTCGCGTAAATTAGCAAGATAGCGAATTTAAACGCCCTCAATTTAGTGAAGTAAAATAAGGATATCTCAATATGTGGTACGTGATTTTTTCTCAAGACGTCGAAAATTCATTAGAAAAACGCCTAAGTGTTCGCCCACAACATCTAGAACGCCTACAAACACTTCACGATGAAGGCCGCCTTTTGACAGCAGGTCCAATGCCAGCGATTGATTCAGATAACCCTGGTGAAGCGGGCTTCACAGGCTCTACTGTGATTGCTGAATTTAATTCTTTAGACGATGCACAGGCATGGGCAGACGCAGACCCGTACATTGCTGCTGGTGTGTACCAAAATGTGATTGTTAAACCATTCAAGAAAGTATTTTAACGTGAAAAAATGGATTATCGGTTCACTGGCTGCTGTTCTGCTTGCAGGCTGTAGCTCATCAAGTGAACAAGACAAACAAAGACAGCTAGAAATGATGGCGCAACATCGCGCTGGCGTTTTATCCGCAGGCTTGCCGATTGAGTATGGCCCGCTGTCGGTCATGCGCGTACTGGCAAAAAACACGGTTATCGAAATCATGATGATCTACAACCAAGATGCAAAAGGTGCTAAACCTTTAAACCAAGTTGTAGACATGAGTGTGAATAGCTACTGCACCAACTCTGAAGTAAGAGCAAATCTCGACATGGGCTTGGCTTACAACATCAAGATTCGCAACACTCGCGGACAACTGATCGTTGAGAAGCTGATCAGTAAAGAGACGTGTCAAAGTAGCAGCTAGTTTCTAGCTCGAAATTCGAACAAGTATAAAACCAGAAGGCCTCGCAAATGCGAGGCCTTTGTTGTGGTTCATCGTGGATTAACGGATCAATCAAAATCTTAGACTGAATTATACCTCAGCTGATTCCCACTCTTTACGCAGTGTCTTCGTCGCCGAAACTAAGTTAGTGAGTGCCGCTTCTGTCTCTGCCCAGTTACGAGTCTTTAATCCGCAATCAGGGTTTGCCCACAAACGTTCTGCTGGAATTTTCTCTGCCGCTTTCTTAAGTAAATCAACAATCCACTCTTCTGACGGAATGTTTGGCGAGTGAATATCGTAAACACCCGGTCCAATCGCATTCGGGTAGTTGAACTCTTCAAACGCTTTCAGTAGCTCCATGTTCGAGCGAGAAGTCTCAATGGTAATCACATCGGCATCTAGCGCGGCTACTGAATCAATGATCTCGTTGAACTCGCTGTAACACATATGGGTATGGATCTGAGTTTCTGGTTTAGCACTCGCCGCTGAGATCTTAAAGGCATCGACCGCCCACTCTAGGTATTCTGCGTGGTCGCGCTTTTTCAGTGGTAAACCTTCACGAATAGCAGGTTCATCGATTTGAATAATGTTGATACCTGCATCTTGCAAATCAGACACCTCATCACGCAGAGCAAACGCCAGTTGGTTAGTGATCTCTTTGCGTGAGATGTCTTCACGTGGGAATGTCCAACATAGAATAGTGACGGGTCCTGTCAGCATGCCTTTCATCTGCTTTGAAGTCAGAGATTGAGCATAGGTCGACCATTCTACCGTCATCGGTTTCTCACGTTCTATATCCGCGACCACAATCGCTGGCTTCACGCAGCGAGAGCCATAGCTTTGTACCCAACCAAACTTGGTGGTTTGAAAGCCTGCTAGATTTTCCGCAAAGTACTCCACCATGTCATTACGTTCAGCTTCGCCATGAACAAGCACATCCAAATCCAGTGCTTCTTGACGCTTAACAGCATCTGCGATGTGACCTTTCAGTGCAGTGTTGTATTCCGACTCATTCAGTTTTCCAGTGCGGTAAGCACTGCGTTGAAGACGAATTTCCCCTGTTTGTGGGAACGAACCAATGGTTGTGGTTGGTAATAGCGGTAAACCCAACACCTCAGACTGATGCGCTGCGCGTTCTGCGTATGGAGCACTGCGCTCTGCTAGTGCTTTAGTAATGGTATTGAGTCGAGCTTGAACTTGCGGCTTATTCACATGAGTCGCGCTCTTACGTGCAACGATAGGTTGGCTGTAAGTCTCACACGCCAAAATGGCATTTTGATCGCCGTCTAACGCCGCACCCAATAAGCTCACCTCGGTCACTTTCTGTTTTGCAAAGGCAAACCAACTCTTCACTTCTTCGCTAAGCGTCTCTTCTAACTCCAAATCTACTGGGCTATACAGCAGCGAACATGAACTTGCCACCCACAGCTTGTCTCCCAGCTTCTCTTTCACAGGTTGCAGTAACTCAAGCTGAGAAGCTAAGTCTGCTCGCCAAACATTGCGTCCATTGATTGCACCCGCAGAAAGTACCCAATCTTCCGGTAACTTATTCACCACTTCATCAAGTTGCTGCGGTGCGGCAGCCAAGTCGATGTGTAAGCCGTTGACGGGCAATTCCACGATCTTGCCTAACGTATCAGTCACAGAATCAAAGTAAGTGGTCAGCAATAGTTTCACATCGCCTTGAATCACTTGATAAGCCAGTTTGAATGAATCAGCCCACTGCTTTTCAAGTTCCAGAGAAAGGATAGGTTCATCGATTTGCACCCACTCAACGCCCAACTTGGCGAGTTTTGCCAAAATCGCTTGGTAAGCAGTAAGCAAACGTGGAAGCAAGGTTAAGCGGTCAAAGCCCTCTTCCACTTCTTTGCCTAGATATAAGTAAGACAGCGGGCCGAGAAGGACTGGCTTCACCTTATGCCCGGCTTTAATCGCTTCACTCACTTCGTCAAACAATTGTGGCCAACTCACCTCAAACGAATCGTCTTTGCTGAACTCAGGAACAATGTAGTGGTAATTGGTGTTGAACCACTTAGTCATGTCAGAAGCCGCCGAACTGTCTTTAGTGCCATCATTAGACGTATGCGTACCACCGCAACAGGTAGACTGAACTTGAGACTGACCACGGCCAACACGAAACAAGGTATCCAGATCTGGGAAGGCTTTTTCATCTTCAGAACCACCAGCATGACGCTTTGGAACGTGGCCTAGAAGTAGAGTCGTTGTCAGAACATGGTCGTACCATGCGAAGTCACCCGCAGTTGCAAAGCTTAGATTCGCGTCAGCTTGTACATTCCAGTTACGATTTCTTAATTCGCTGCCGAGTTGCTTGAGCTCAGATTGATCGATTTCACCGCGCCAGTATTTCTCGAGCGTGAATTTAAGTTCGCGTTTTTCACCAATGCGTGGGTAGCCAAGAATATGCGTTGTTGTCGTCATGAGTCTGTTCCTTATTCGATAATTTTAATTTCCGGTCAGACTGCCTTTGATGTTTTAATTTTCCACAAAGGCGTCTGGATGGCTAAACTATCTCCTTAATCCGATCTATGGACAACGTCCAAATATTCATCTTGTTTATTAATAATATTCATCTTTAATCATTCAAAGATGAACAATTTAAATCCGTCTGGACATCTAGACGTTTACAAAAGATCAAAAACACCGTAGGGTGATTATTAAGAAATATTGAATTGGCTTAGGGAATATGAGGAATACTCATGATAGAGCTTAAACACCTTCGAACATTGACCACCTTGAGAGACAGCGGATCGTTAACAGCCACTGCGACCTCTCTTCACCTGACTCAGTCGGCGCTTTCTCATCAATTAAAAGATCTTGAAGCGCGTATTGGCGGTCAGCTTTTCCTACGAAAAACTAGGCCAGTAAAATTCACCTCTGAGGGTGAGATCTTGCTTAAGCTTGCCGATGAAATACAGCCAAGAATAGCTAAAGCAGAGAACGAACTCGCAAGCCTGAAAGAGGATGTGAATGGTCGCTTGCACATGGCGATTGAGTGTCACTCATGCTTCCAATGGCTAATGCCCGCTTTGAAAGAGTACCAAGTTGCTTGGCCAAGCGTGACGCTCGATTTCTCGTCAGGCTTTGGTTTTGAGCCGCTGCCCGCATTAATGGCAGGTGAGTTAGATTTGGTGATCACCTCTGATATTCAACCGCGTTCGGAAGTCCATTACGAACCGCTTTTTGATTTCGAGATGCGTTTGATTACAGCAATCAATTCACCTTTGGCCGAAAAATCGAGCATTGATCCGCAAGATCTTAGCGATATCACTATGCTCACCTACCCGGTTCAAAAACAGCGTTTAGATGTCGTGAAGCACTTTTTGCAGCCAGCGGGTGTTGAACCTAAAAAATGGAAACAGGCAGACAACACACTAATGCTGGTTCAAATGGTGTCGGCAGGGCTCGGAGTTGCAGCTTTGCCTAACTGGGCAATTAGTGAATTTTCAAGACAAGGACTCATTGCCAGCAAACCATTAGGCAAAGGGCTTTCAAGAAGGTTGTTCGCAGCGGTAAGAAACTCAGAAAAAGACAAACGTTACCTGCAAGCTTTCTTTAGCACGGCAAGACAGCAAAGTAAGAGTCACCTAGATGGCATTGAGGTCGTTTAAGAGACTCGTTGTTGGGTTAGTTTATGCCTGCGTTGAACCTGATAGGCATGCGCCAGAAACAAAAAAGTCACAGATTATCTGTGACTTTTTTCTTTTAGCTTTAGTACCGACAATGGCGGTACTTGTTCATTCACGATACTAGCTCACTCTCGATAACTAGTTCATTCTCGATAACTGGCTCACAATCGATAACTAACTCGCTATCAATAGAACATGCGCCAGTTTGCTGCTTATCTTGGATAAGACTTAAACTGGTTAGTTAATGGATCGTATTGATAGCCAAGCATATCAAGCTTACCTACAACACTTTCTATATCCATTTCATACATACTGATCAGCTCTTCAAAGCTATCGCATTCTAAGCGAAGTTTTTCATTCACGATTCCCAGCAAAATAATGCTATCGAAACCTTTGACGTTGCTTAAATCCATCCCGTACTCCTAACGAACACACCGACCAGATTTAAGTTTAGAACGCTTACCAACACCACGCTAAAAAACAGATCACACTTTTTCGATTCAACACTGAAAGGCTTGTGAGATCAGTAACCTTCTACATCGCCCAAACTGGCGTTAAACCAACAGCCGCCGCCAATAACATCAACAATGAAAGAGTCAGCTGAAGCTTTTCAGGGGTTTTGACAAACAGCAAATGCCAACACCAAACCACGATAGAAGAGATAAGCAAAGCAAAGCTAAACAACAAAGTTGAAATAACAGGTTCTAGTTGCGCTTCAGACAGTGAATAAACGTTAATCACGGTCGCCAACACCACCAACATGCCACTTAATACGCCCACAACAGGCAGAACACGGTGAAATGCTTGTAAGCGCGTTCTTGCAATCGTCAGCAGTAAATGACCAAACGCAGACCCCAACAGTGCCACCAGCAGTAAAGTAGTAATAATACCGACGGTAGTTGCTTGCTCAGTCGCTTGAATAGCAACGTATGAAAGCGCCAAACCACACGCAAGGTACATCACCCAGATAGGGCCTGAGTCACGTGTCTTCTTAGTTTGAACTTGAGAATAGAAATAGAAGATAGCGAATACGATCAGAAACGCTTCAATTCTTAATGAAGCAACAGCAAGCCAAAGCACGCCAATCGCAGGTAACATCTTGTGAATACGGCCACGTTGACCAGGGCAAATGTCACCCTTCACTAAGATTAAAGTTAAGATCAGTTGGGCTCCTAATAGCATGGGAGCAAATTGTACTAATAATGATTCGACCATTGTGGATCTACTTATTCAGACTTATTTTCGCGAATAATATCAAAAACTGCTGCGAACACTAATCAAAATCACAAATTAGCGACGTTATTCAAGGCTTCAACTATGCTGTTGTATGGTTCTTTTGTCAGCATTATCTGCAAAATGGCGAAAGACATCAGAACTAACAGGGGCATGTTCTACTGGCTAGTCTAGGCTCATGCCGCTATAATTCCCGCCTCAAAAATCAGAGGTTGAAATATGTACAGCGATATCACTCCTATTCACGAACACAAAAAATACTGGGCCGAGTGCTACGGAACAGCACCCTTTTTGCCTACCAGTAGAAAGGAGATGGATGCTCTTGGATGGGATAGCTGTGACATTATTATTGTAACTGGTGACGCTTATGTCGATCACCCGAGCTTTGGTATGGCTATCATTGGCCGTTTGCTTGAAGCTCAAGGCTTCCGCGTGGGCATCATTGCCCAACCAAAGTGGGACAGTAAAGATGCCTTTATGGAACTGGGTAGACCTAACCTATTCTTCGGCATCACAGCGGGTAACATGGATTCCATGATCAACCGCTACACCTCTGATCGCAAACTTCGTCACGACGATGCCTACACACCAAACAATGAAGGTGGTAAGCGTCCTGACCGTGCAACTCTGATTTATTCTCAACGTTGTCGTGAAGCCTACAAAGGCACGCCAATCGTTCTTGGTGGTATTGAAGCCAGCTTACGTCGAGTTGCGCACTACGACTACTGGTCTGATAAAGTTCGTCGCTCTGTATTGTTTGATGCAAAAGCAGACATTCTTCTTTTCGGTAACGCTGAGCGTGCACTGGTTGAAGTGGCACACCGCATTGCCGATGGCGAAGACATGTCTACGCTGACAAACATTCGTGGTACTGCTATCAACTTGCCTGCAGCGCCTGAAGGTTACAAAATTATTGATTCTTCTCGTATCGAAAAACCGAACAAAGCCTACGTTCCGGTTAACCCGTACGAAGTAGAAACGCAATGTGATACCAAGAAAGATGAAAAAGAAGAAGTAAAAGCGCAGCCAATTACGATTCGTCCTTCTCGTCACGATGCAAAAACAACCGCGGTTCGTATCCCTGGTTTCGAAAAGCTCAATAACGACCGTATTCTTTACGCTCACGCTAGCCGTATTCTGCACCTAGAGACCAACCCGTATTCAGGTCGTGCTCTTATTCAACGTCACGGTGACCGCGAACTATGGGTAAACCAAGCGCCAATTCCTCTTGCAACTGAAGAGATGGATTACGTGTTTGGCCTTGCGTACAAGCGTGTTCCGCACCCTATGTATGGCAAAGCAAAGATCCCTGCATACGACATGATTAAAACTTCGGTTAACATCATGCGTGGTTGTTTTGGTGGTTGTTCTTTCTGTTCAATCACAGAGCACGAAGGTCGTATCATTCAGAACCGTTCGAAAGAATCGATCTTGGATGAAATCGAAGACATTAAAGATAAAGTACCTGGCTTTACCGGTACGATTTCTGACTTGGGTGGACCAACGGCGAACATGTATCGTCTAGGTTGTTCTGATCCTAAAGCTGAAATTAACTGTCGTCGCCCATCATGTGTGTTCCCTAAAATCTGTGAAAAACTGAACACAGACCACCAGCACACCATTGACCTTTACCGCTCAGCGAGAAAGGTTCCGGGCATCAAGAAAGTGATGATCGCATCAGGCGTTCGTTATGACCTTGCGATTGAGTCTCCAGAATACGTACGTGAGCTTGTGACTCACCACGTTGGTGGTTACTTGAAGATTGCTCCAGAGCATACTGAAAAAGGCCCTCTGGATCTGATGATGAAACCGGGCATGGGCACTTACGATCGTTTCAAAGAGATGTTCGAGAAGTACAGCGCTGAAGCCGGTAAGAAACAGTACCTAATTCCTTACTTCATCTCTGCTCACCCGGGTACGGAAGATGAAGACATGCTCAACCTTGCGTTGTGGCTGAAAAAGCACAACTACGAGTGTGACCAAGTACAGAACTTCTACCCATCGCCAATGTGTAATGCGACGTCGATGTACTACTCAGAGACCAACCCTCTGAAGCGCGTGAAATACAAAAAACGTGAAGATGTTCCAGTGCCTAAAGGCGATCGTCAACGTCGTCTGCATAAAGCATTGCTTCGTTATCACGATCCAGAAAACTGGAAGATCATCCGTGAAGCACTGATCAGCATGGGCAAAAAGCACCTGATTGGTGACAAAGCGAACTGCTTAGTACCAGAAGAAGACTTTGAAGCTCAAACACCGGCACAGCGTCGTAAGTCTGGTCGTCATGGTTCACAACGTTTTGCAACTAAGCACAGTAAAGCTCAACCGGGTCTTGGCGGAGAAAGCCCACGTAACCATTCTAAGCCAGGTGGCAATAAGCCTAAACCGGGTGGTAAGAAGCCAACAGGTAGCCAAGGTAACGGCAATCAGGGCAACGGGAAGCAGAACGGTAATGGTAACGCGAATAAACCAGCGACTGGTTTCATCAAAAAAGCCCCTGCTAGCCAGCAATCACAAGGCAACGGCGGCGGAAATGGCAAGCCAAACCGCAGCAAAGCAGGCAATGGTCAAGGTGGTAAACCAACAAGTAACGGAAAGAATCGCCAGCGCGCAACACAGCGTTAATATAGCGACCCCATTTACTTGGTTATCATAAAAATACAAAGCGCATCTATTTAGCTGCGCTTTTTTGTGTCTGTTACTAATGAACGACCCGAAGGTTTCACTTGGTTATGTGATTACAAGGGATTCTAACGGGTGAAGACCCAATACTGGCTAAACAAATAGTTAGTGACCATGCCCACCAAGATACCTACGGCCATCGCGATAAATACAGCCCCAGTAAATGCAGGAAGCAATTCAGTCATCAGCTTAAAGCACAGCAAATTAGGTATCGCCGATATCGATGCGGAAAACATGAACTTTTGCCACTGAATCAACTTCTCTGACCAACTATCCTGCCCTTTGAAGTCAAAAGTTAGCACTCGATTACCAAACCATGTTGTCGTGGCGGCTGCAATGAAAGATCCTATCCGTGCACTCATCAAAGGCAGCCCAACGGCATAATGCAGTAATGCAAAAACTAAGCAATCAACAACAAATCCGCCAACACCAACCACAGCAAATCGAACCACCTTGTGGTGAGACTGTAACCTCTGACTGTGCGTTTGAAGCTTGTTGTTGAACATTCGTAACCCCGAGTTAACGCTAAACATCGCTGCCACTTTGAATATGACTCAACGATAGATTTGGCTTGATGCTTGAGCTATGACAGCTGAATAAAGCACGCTTTATTTTCACCGTTGGCTCTAGAATACACGTTAATGCGTTCTCTTTAATCTTGGTTTCCACTTCAGATCTTTTACCAATCAGATAGAACTTATCAATGCCATCTAGCTGCTCGATATCGAGAAGTCTTTTCGCTTGACCATGACTGTAAAATTGCCCAGAGAATGGTCGTTTACCCACGTAAAAGCTTGGCGCAGAATCCGTAATCTGTTCGAAGATAATGCGGTCACTTTTCTCGTTCGCCTTGCCGAGATTCAGGTAGACCATCGCAATCATTAGCAACACAGGTAGAACCAAAGCCACGCTCGAGAACCACTTCTTATCTTTTTCCACTACGAGTATAGCAATCAACAAGCCAAGGGCCGGAATACCTGGCAGGACGTACGCTGGGAGAATATTGCCCGCCATAGTGAAAAGAATCAGAGGTGAAATCAACCAACAGACAAGAAATGAAAACAAACCGCGATTTTCAGTATTAATTTCTGCAATTTTCTTACGTCGAGCAAATGCCAATATAGGTAATACAATCGACCACGGCGCAGCCGCTTGAAGCCAAAACAGCCAGATCATACCTCTTGCTTGGTCATGGGCAGAGCCGTACAGATCGCCCTCCCAGCCACTCACAACAAAACGCTTAAAGTGCTCGCCAACAATAAAGTAATCAATAAAGCCCGGTGTTGCCATTTCAGCCATGATGTACCAAGGCAAAGCTATTGCTAGCATCACACCCAAGCCAGACAACAATGGAAAGCGTTGCCAAAGCACTTTGAAAGCGCCAAAGAAGCCATGTTGTAATACTAACCAAGGGAAAACTGCGATGCCCATAATGACAATCGCTACTGGCCCTTTTGCAAGCAAGCCTAACGCTAAACCAATGAAACCGACATAACCCCAAGATCGATTAGTCTTCGCACTGCCTTCGCCTTTCCAACCCTCTCCTCCTAGCCAACACAAGTAGAAGCCTAACATGGCAATGGTCATCGCTAAGGTTAACGCGATGTCTGTCATCACAGCGCCCGCGGCAATAGAGAAAATACCGCATGTCGCCAACACTACCGCGGCAACCAACGCACTTTGCCCAGTTCGCTTCGCCATGTAAGCGGTTAACAAAATCGTCGCTACTCCCGCTAACCAGTGAGGTGCACGAACAGCAAACTCACTCAAACCAAACAGCTCAATACCAGCAGCACTCATCCATGTGAACAACGGTGGCTTGCCCCAAAAAGGAATGCCGTAATCAAACTGAGGTGTTAACCAATTACCGGTTTCTACCATCAAGCGAGCCATTTCTCCGTAGCGCGCCTCCGTAGTATCCATTAACGGATAAGTCGCCAAAGATAGGAGTCTTAAAACCAGTGCAAAAGCCAACAAATACCATAGGTGCGTTCTGTTCAGGCTCATGCTGACTCCTCTAATTTGAAATGTGTTTTTAATGCAGGTGTATCGACCACCGATTGGATCAGATACAAAGGACGATTCTTGGTTTCAATGAAAATACGACCTATGTACTCTCCCATTAAACCAATACTCAGGAGTTGAATACCGCCAAGGGCAAGTTGCACGACCATCATTGACGGATAGCCCGTGATGGGCTCACCAAACATAATGGTTTTGAATACGATGAAGACGCCATACACAAAAGCAGTAAGTGCCACTAAACCACCAACGGCCGTCGCAATGCGCAGTGGTCTGATAGAGAATGAGGTAATGCCATCCATCGCCAATCCGATGAGCTTGAGATAGTTCCACTTGGTCTCACCACAGAAGCGAGCATCACGCTTAAATTGGAGCGTCGCTTGTCGGAAACCCGGCCATGAAAAAATGCCTTTCATGTAGCGGTTACGTTCTGGAAGCTGATTGATATGGTCGACAACCTCTCGGCTTAACAGTCGAAAGTCACCCACGTTCTCAGGCACATCAATCTTCGCAGCCACGTTCATTACTTTGTAAAAGCTCGCTGCTGAAAACTTCTTAAACCATGTTTCACCGTCGCGCTGGCTACGCTGCATATTGACGACGTCATAACCTTCGCGCCACTTAGCAATCATTTGCGGGATAAGCTCAGGTGGATCTTGTAAGTCAGCGTCTAGCAAAATCACCGCTTGTCCCCGACAGTGCTCAAGGCCTGCGCTCATCGCTGATTCTTTGCCGAAATTACGGCTTAAACCGATAACAGAAATTGAGCTATTGATTGAAGTGAATGAGCTCACCAACTCCAAGCTGCTGTCTTTGCTACCGTCGTCGACATAAACGATTTCACTCTTGATGGGTAAGCTATCAAGCACCTTGGTAAGGCGAGAGTGGAACTCTTCCAATACCTCTTGTTCATCGTAAAAAGGCACAATGATAGACAGAGAAACCGCAGGGTTGATCTGCGATGTAGATATCTTAGGGCGGCTTATATGAAGTTCAGACATAATACGTTCTTCTATTTTTTAATCTGAATCCAATCTACCCTCCCATAAGTGAAAGTTATGTTATTGACATATTTTTCACGCTCACTCAGGATAATGTTACCGTCTATTTCTGTATGAGAATCAAAATGAAACGAGTTCTATTAGTCGAAGATAACCGTGAAATCGCAGGTGTCTTGTTTGATTATTTTGAGTGTATTGGCATGGAACTCGATTATGCGGACAACGGCGAACTCGGCCTGCAACTCGCGTTGGAAAACTCATTTGATATCATCATATTGGATCTGATGTTGCCAAGAATGGACGGCCTCACGGTTTGTAATAAACTGCGAGACCAAGGCAACGCAACGCCTATTCTAATGCTTACCGCGTTAGATAGCCGAGATGACATGTTGAAAGGGTTTGAGCATGGTGCCGATGACTATCTAACCAAACCTTTTGATTTGGATATTTTGGAAGCCCGAATGAAAGCGCTTGTTCGTCGTTACCGAGGAAAAGTAGCTTCTTCTAAGCTTCAGTTTGATGAACTCACCATTGATCAAAAAACCCGTAAAGCCTACCGTAAAGACAAACTGCTCGCACTTAACCCAACCACTTACACCATCCTTGAGATGCTGTGCCAAAAAGCACCTGAAGTAGTGACTCGTGAAGATATTTCCTACAAGCTATGGCAGGAAGACGAACCCAACAACGATGTGTTACGTAGCCATATCTATCAGCTGCGTAATCAACTCGACAAGCCTTTTGACACCCAAATGTTGATTACTGTCCCTAAAGTAGGATTCCGTTTGGAGTCTTCAAATTGATTTTGAACGTTCTCACTAGCACTAAAACTCTAACTGGCCGCCTAGCGGTTTTCTTTGGGGCAATGGCGGTCATTGTCTCGGTCTTTACCTACATAGTGTTTATGTCTGCACTTTATCTATCAGAAGATCGGGTGGGCGAAAGACGTATCTTGATTGACCGAAACTATGCGGTCGAGCAATTTCAGTCAGGGGAGAGTGGTAAAATTCGCATCGATGGTCTTACCATGGCATACAATGACCCTTCATTCATCCCTATCGAATACCGGAAATACATTGAAGGTAAAGAGAGCTTTGTTGGTGAGGTAGGAGAAGAGCCTGATTCACGAATGGTGTATGTCGGTGAGTATTCTGACAAAGGGAAAACCTATCCAATCATCCTTTTATCTGAAGTTGACCGCGTCGAGTTTAGTCATGACGAATTGGTGTACGCAACAACATTCGTTTTAACATTACTTTCCATTTTAATTTTTAGCTTTGGCGCTTTGCTCTATCGATTATCGAAACGACTGATAGAACCTTTCAACTTACTTTCAGAGCAACTTGAGACAAATAAATTAAACCTAAGTGAAGAGTTCGGTGTAAGTGATGACGCCGCCGTTGAGTTTCGCCAATTAACTGATCAGCTTAATCAATATCGTCGTGAAATTAATTCATTACTCAAACGAGAACAAGCCTTTGCTCGTTATTCAAGTCATGAGTTAAGAACCCCACTAACGGTCGCTCGTGGTGCGAATAAATTGCTATTAAGAAGCGAAACAACGGAATTTCAATCTCGTCAGGTTGAGCGCATTGATGAAGCCATTATCCAGATGTCAGAAATGGTCGATGCCCTACTCGGTTTAGTTCGTTATGAAAGAAACAGTGACGATGCACCACTGCGCTTGTTTAGTCAGCAAGAGTTAGAAGCTATCGTTTCCAAGAATTCATTACAGGCGGATGAAAAGCTAGTCGAGATATCCCTACACATTCAATCAGAGCCTACCATTCAAGCCACCAGCGCGATCATGAATATGTTGGTCGGCAACTTATTGAGAAATGCCATTGCAGCGACCAATAGTGGTACTGTCACTGTTACCCTGTCCGAGCAGAGTATTGTGATTGAAGACCAAGGTGAAGGCCTTCAGGAACAATACAATCCGAATGGTCATGGATTAGGTTTATTGATTGTCGACGACTTGTGCCAACGCTTCCATTGGGACTTTGATTTGGTCAATCGTAACTCTGGAGGGTGCACTGCCAGAATCGCCTTTCAGACAGATTCACCCTCGCCCATACCAGAGCAAATAAACTCGTAGTACTAAGTTCAATATCCAACGAAAACTTGATTTAGTTGGTTTACAGCACTTGCAGGCTACTAGATACTCGTTAGTCCAATTTGATTTTAAAATGCTGGCTTTTTAGTCAGCATTTTTACTAAGTGCGATGAAACTAAATAATAGCCCTGTAACTCAACATCAATTTAACGATCACACTTTTTTCTTAAAGCGTGACGATCAGCTGCACTCCCACTTTTGCGGCAATAAAGCCCGCAAATTCATGAAGCTGCTGGAAGACGATCACCCAGAAACTACAACATTGATCAGCTATGGTTCTGCGCAGGCTAACTCTCTGTTCTCACTCGCGGCACTGGCAAAGATCAAAGGTTGGACGCTTGAGTTCTACGTCGACCACATTCCCCAGTGGCTACTAGAACGCCCAATAGGTAATTACCGTGGTGCAGTAGACCTTGGTGCGAAGGTAATTTCAGTCAAAGAGACAGGCTCTGAGCTTCATCCACAGGAGTATATTGAGCAAATAAGACAGCCAGATTCTCAGTGCATTGTATTGCCTGAAGGTGGACGCTCTCAGCTTTCTGAATACGGCGTGAAGCAACTGGCGATGGAAATACTTAGCTGGACGCGTTTCGAAAACAAACACGATTTCGTGGTTGCACTACCAGCAGGCACCGGCAGTACGGCTCTGTATCTACATAAGCATTTAAAAGTGCACAACATCCCGGTAATCACCTGCGCTTGTGTTGGCGGCAGTGACTACCTTACACAACAATTTAATGAGCTTGGTGAGTCCGATCATCCACAAATACTGCCGCTCAAAACCAAGCACCACTTTGGTAAGCTGTATCAACAGGACTATCAAACCTGGTTGGATCTACAAGAACAAACGGATATTGAATTCGATCTGCTGTATGACCCATTAATGTGGCAATGTTTAGAACGATGGCAAGATAACAACCCAACCAAAACCATTATCTATATCCATCAAGGTGGCATCTTGGGCAATGAGTCGATGTTGCCGCGCTATCAGCGAAAATATCCGGAGATGAGCATTAGCAAAACCAACGCATCTTGGTAGTTGTTTTCCTTTATTCCCCAGTTTAGCTATTCAAGTTTTGGTAAGCTGAAAACATCACAAAACAGCCATAACACTCCCTCTCGATGGCTATTCATCAGCAATAGCCACCTGCTCTCCCTGCCATACATTTCAAGTTAGAAACAGAAATCTGGCGAGAATCATCGCGTTATCTATACTTTCGATTGGAACGTCTCTGTCATCGAAAGGAATAACGCATGCGAACACTCACTACGCTAGGCTTGTTTTCAGTTTTGCTGCCCTTCTCTGCAATTTCGGGAGAAAACGTCACTTATCAAGTCGACGGTATGGATTACGAAGGTTATTGGAGTGAAGCCAGCGACCAAGCGCCTTTAGTGCTGCTAATACATGATTGGGACGGCTTAACTGATTACGAAAAAAAACGTTCTGAAATGCTCAACGAACTCGGTTACAACGTGTTCGCCATCGACCTATTTGGTAAAGGCATCCGCCCAACCGAAGTCAAAGACAAAAAGCAACACACGGGCGAACTATATAAAGACAGAGAAAAAATGCGCGCACTACTTAATGCGGGAGCAATGGAAGCGAAAAGACTTGGCGGCAACTTAGATAACAACGTGATGATGGGATATTGTTTTGGCGGAGCTGCTGTTTTAGAAGCCGCGCGTGCGGGCATCCCATCGAAAGCTTATGTCACTTTCCATGGTGGTTTATCAACACCGAAAGGCCAAGATTACTCTCAGACTAAAGCGCCTGTCGTCGTATTCCATGGCACAGCAGATTCGATGATTTCAATGCAAGATTTTGGCAACCTCGCCGCTGAACTTGAAACGACCAAGGTTCCACATGAAATGATCACTTATAGTGGAGCACCACATGCGTTTACCGTGTTCGGCTCCAATAATTACCAAAATGAAGCCGACCAAAAATCATGGGAACGCTTTACTCAGTTGTTAAGTTCGGTATCTCGTTAACTTTCAATCTTGGTAACTGTTCAACGACAACCTATTACCTAATTCGTATTAATTATTAGCGAGTATTTCTCTAACTTTGGTGTCCGTCACTCAAAAAGAAAGCGCTTTCTTGTAGTGTATCACTATTATCAATTAAGCACTCTGAATCAGATATGCTTTTTTAACTGTGAGAAATTATGAAATATTTAGCAATACTACCAGCGGTATTCGCACTCAGCGCCTGCTCAACAGTGACAGAGTCACCGGTTATCTACCACAAAACGTCTCCGGGGCTGGAATCACTACAAAACAACGAAAACTGCTGCGAAACCCTGAGTAACATTCAATATCAAAACATCGCGAATCCAGAAGAAACATTCGTTTCAATCACTACAGCAAGCCCAAAAGTGGAGTTTAAATCTGGCCGCTCTTTTGCTGAGGGGATTAAGCTTCCGACCACGCTAGATGCTATTCGTTTCTCAGTGACTTCAAATGCGGGTTATTCTACGTTCGTCCCATCACTTTTAGTTTTGGACCAAAACTACCAGCCGTTAGATGTTATTGGCAATGAAAGCATTAAGTACCAACCACTTAGCCTGCTTGATGGTGCACAATATGGCGCACAAGTAGAACTTCAGGAACGTTACTTAAACGGCGAGGCTCCTGCTTACTTGGTCGTATTCACAACCAGCGAAGCACTCTCAGAAACAACTCCCGTCGAAAAACCAAGTGATATGGCAATGCGTTCTGGTGATATCCAAGCAAACATTGCTCACAATACGGACTACGAAATCCCCCACTCTGCGATCGGAAAAGTCTCCTTTGATTTTGAATTCACAGCAGTAACGACTGTTGTTGAAGAACAAAATCGTCAAAAGCGAGTTCAACAAATCATTCCTGAAGCAAGCGCAATAAAGTCTGATCTGTTAACGGAGAATCCCTTAAACCAGAAAGAGGTTTATAGCACTCTTATTGAAAACTCAGTTTCATCGGGAGACTTCAGCGCAGCACTGACTTACGTTGAAGAATCTGAACGACTAGGTATTGAGGGGATGCGAAACACCTTTGTTGACGCGATGAAACAATATCAAAAAGCACAATAACTCAGCCTCAAAGTAGTCGTTTATTTTCTCTCACTTTACCTCTTTTTTGAGCAAACGAGAGTTAAATAAACGACTGTTATCCCTCAGCCCTATTCAGGCATAAACGAGAATTCTAATTGCTCTAATTCTAAGCCTAATTTGATGAATTCAATATCCAACGAATAAAAGCCTTTATCCAGCTTAACAGGAAGCCCCTCAACTGAAACTGTCTCGCCATTAGTACCATTCACTGATAGAGACATCGCATACACCTTATTGAAACTTAAACTACACGCAGATTGAGCCAAGGTACCGCTATCGTAATGAACA
Organism: Vibrio sp. QJM3NY_27; assembly: GCF_057785955.1. Lineage (NCBI taxonomy): Bacteria > Pseudomonadati > Pseudomonadota > Gammaproteobacteria > Vibrionales > Vibrionaceae > Vibrio > Vibrio sp. QJM3NY_27. The sequence continues at coordinate 2,276,126 of NZ_CM173511.1, forward strand.
ATACCCGTACATCGATACACGCCTGCATGCTTAACGTACAAGACAATGCTCCGGTTTTCTTGGGTATTAAGTGGTAGTACTGTTACACGTTGCTCGGTAGTAAGCTGACAAAAATCACCATCAATCTTGTCCTGATAACTGTCTGAGTTTTTCGTCGCCTCAAAGCCCTTAACTGGATCAAAAGCGACCAATGGGCGACCCATCGCAGGGGATTCCATAATAAAACGACAGATATTTATCGCGCTTCGTTGCAACTCTCCCAAACTCAACATCCCATTTTCAAGCGCCTGTAATGTATCGTCGTTTGATGCGTTACTTTCAGCGCCATCGTGCTCAACGACCATATACAGATCATTTTGAGAGCGAAGCATAAAGGATGTGTAACTTCGGCTTTCAGAACCTCCTTTGATTGGGTCATTCATTTTTGCCCACCAATCCGTCATCACTATCCCTTTATAGCCCCACTCCTTTCGAAGAATAGTAGTATTGAGGTCGTAATTAGATGCAGCCCAGTGACCATTGATGGGGTTGTAAGCGGTCATAATGCTTGAAGCTCGCCCTTGCCTTACCGCTATTTCAAAAGGCCTTAGATGAATCTCACGGAGCGCTCGCTGAGAAACCACACTATCAACATCAAATCGTCCAGTTTCTTGGTCGTTCGCAACCAAATGTTTGATAGTACCGGACACACCTGCAGATCTAAGCCCAGAAACCTGAGACGCCGCCATAGCTCCGGTCAAAAGAGGATCCTCAGAAAAATACTCGAAGTTTCGCCCGTTCAAAGGATGACGATGAATGTTAATCCCAGGCCCAAGCAATGTATCAATATGATTGGCTTGCATCTCTTTCCCTACTAAATAAAACAGTTGTTCATTCAGTTCTGTATTCCATGTGCAGCCCAATAGCGTGCCAATCGGGACTTGTGATGCTTTGTGTCCACTATCCATTCGGATACCCGATGGGCCATCAGCAGCCGCAACAATAGGGATACCTAAATCAAACAAGCTTGGTGATACACCACCAAAAGCCGCAGCCGTGCCAGGGGTTACCTTGGGGCTGCACATGCCTTCACCACGAACAATTGTCGCCAGCTGTTGTACCGTCATTTGCGATACAAACGCCTCAATATTCGCCTGTCCCTGCTTCACATCAAGCAACTTGATTCCCTTATCTTCACTAAAAGGAATCGAAGTTGGGAGTTCAGTTAGGATACGTTTGCTCAAATCTACACTTCGTAGTGGCACAGATTCATAGTCGCAACTGTAAACCCCATTTTGCCCTATCTCTTTTGGAACGAGCCTTTTAAAAGCGGTGACGGGTGCCAGAGCTTCCGTTAGTTGCTCAACAACTATTAGTTCATCAACTTTTATGCTTTCGTCAACCAGCCTTGCTTGTCGAACGCTGCCTCCCAAATAGAACTGATATTCCCCTGCTTCAAGTACATAGCTATTAGGGTGGCCCGTCTTACCACTATCATCAAATGACGCTAACGAAGATAGAAGAAATGAAACCTTCACACGTGCTGTTTCGTTTGGATCCAAAGTAGGTGTTTTTGCAAATCCTGTAAGTGCTCTAGATGGCTTCCCCAGCAGGCCTTGAGGCGATTCAACATACAGTTGAACAACATCCTTACCACTGTATTTCTCGCCTATGTTTTTAACTTCAATATCGAAGACCAACTCTTGTTCAGAGCCGGATCCAAGAATCGTTAATGCATTTAATTTATTTGAAAATTTGGTGTAGGAAAGCCCGAAACCAAATTCAAATTGAACGGATTTTGGGTTAAAGGTTTCAAAGTATCGGTACCCAACATAGATATCTTCTTGGTACAGATTACGCTCTTTATTTCCGAAGCTAGCGCTGGAAGGGTAATCAGATAAAGAGTGCGCAATAGTGTCGGTCAAACGTCCACTCGGGCTAACATCACCTGATAAAACATCAGCTAATGCATGCCCACCTTCCATCCCTGCAGCCCAGCTATACAAAATCGCCTTGATCGACCTTGCATCTTTGAGTGAGCTTACCCATGACATATCAATAATGTTGGTCACGTTCAGTATCACAATGACATCATCAAAATGTCCCGTCACTTTCTCCAACATTTGCATTTCGAGCGCGGTTAAATTGTAACTGCCTTGCTGCTGTGCATTGTCTTGATCCTCACCCGCCGTTCGACCGATAAAGATAATGGCTTTGTTAGATTTGGCGGCAGCATCCATCACAGCTGAAGTTGAAAGAGGCATTTCATCTTGAAACCAAGGTTCTACTGCCCAACCACCACCGCCGTCATTGAACGGGTTGTCCTTGACCCAACGTTGGTATACCTCCACCAAACTGAGATTAAGATTGATGTTTGGATTTTCATGCAAGCCATGTAATGCATTTACGGAATAAGGCACATTCACCGCTCCACCCGATCCAGTGCCACTTCGGTAGGTATCAATCTGACATCGACCAAAAAGAGACACCGTATCACTAGTCTGCAATGGCAATATTGAATCACTATTTTTTAGTAGCACAATGCCCTCAGTAGCCGCTTGTCGACTTATTGGTGCAAGCTGCTTCTGTGCTTCGAGAATTTCCACAGTATCCATTTTGAGTCCTACCATTTTTTTACTTAGAGCAAAAATTTGACCTCTCGCTCTAAAAGTTAATATTGTCTTTGTTCAAAAAATAGTAATCTTAACTACGGCGTGTAACTACCAAATAAGCGACAGTTATGGGTAAAATAGCGACATGAAAACCAAATTTAGACTCCAAAGTCATCAGAGATATCCCCAGATAAAATTTGCCTATGTCGATGGTCATCACAATTTCGACTTTGACGTACATAGCCATGACTTTTCTGAACTTTTCTTAGTTGTGAGTGGTAGCGGGAAGCATACGGTAGCTAGCCACACTTACCCTTTAAGTACAGGAGATGTATTTGTTATTAATGGGGATATTGAACATGGATTTTGTGAAGTAAATAAACTGAAGATTGTAAACTTGATGTTTGATACGGCATTGCCTTTTTTTGAGGTTCCTTCAATGCGTCAAATGCCGGGCTATCAAGCACTTTTCAAGGTAGAACCGATTGCTCGACAAGCGTCGGAATATCAAGCAAAGCTTACGTTATCAGTTTCTCAGTTGAAACGAATCAATGAACTTCTACAACAAATCAAATCGGAATACGACAATGCAGAACAGGGGTTTGAAATCATATTGACGAGCACAATGCAGCAACTTGCGATAGAACTTGCTCGGCGATATCAAGAACAGACCCATAGCTTACCAAAAACAACCCTAGCATTGAGCCGTGCTCTCGCACATATTGACCGTCATTACAAAGAAGTAGGATTAGATACAGAAGCCATTGCACAAGCGGCGTATATCAGCAAAAGGCAACTAGAAAGGTTATTCAGGCAGTTTTTAAATACATCCCCGAACCAATACATCAAAGGCCTTCAAATTAGACACTCGGCAACCTTATTGTTAAACGACAACAAAAGCATCCAACACATTGCTGAGTCTTGCGGCTTTTCTGACAGCAATTATTTCTCCAAGTGTTTTAAGACCCAAAATGGATGCAGCCCTCGAGAATTTAGAAAGCAACATTCTTCCCATAACTCATAATCCTTTGCCCCTTAAACCTTAAAAGATTAAAAGATTAAAAGATTAAAAGATTAAAAGATTAAAAGATTAGATATGTCACACATAAAAAAACCGCTTCTTTCGAAGCGGTCAATGAGTATCTTTGGCAAGAACACATTTGAAAAGAAATTCAAATATGGAAGACTCATAGCAATAAAAATGAAACTCTTTGTGCTGCTAGGAAAGAGATCAACTATTGCAATAAATAGGGATATCGAGAACCTTACCCGCCCTAAAGGCAAGGCCGTCATACCACTCCCCCGGTATGCTCGATATCACTTAAGACCCGAAGGTAAAAAATTCTACCACCACATGTCAGCTTGAATACCTACAACAAAGTCGCCCTCTTTACCCGTGCCGTCTTGCATTTCACCATCAAGGTAAGATGCCATAAAGCGAATTTCTGGAGATGGACCGAAGCCAGAGTGCACAACTAGAGTCGGTGCTACTGTTAGCTTGTAATCATAAGAATTCTTTGACTCACCATTACGGTCTTCGTAGTTGTACATGTAACCAGCTTCGGTAGCGATAAAGAAGTTTTCTGAAATTGGGAACGTTGGTCGCACCATTGCTGATACCCAGCCGTCTGTGTCGCCATTGTCAAAATCGTTGTACTGGGTTTGAAGAGAGTGGAAAATATTCACACCATTGTCAAAAAAGTACCCACCCCATGCTAAAGCACGTAGTGATACATCGTTTTCATCAACAGCCTTCAAACAAGACGTCCCACAGCCCGTGCCTGTCGTTAACCAACTTTGATAGTCGCTACCAGGCTTGTACGTGTTGTAAGTTGTAAGAGTACCACCTAAAAGGTTACCCGAACCTAAGCCTTTACCAGCCTGCGCGATGTATTTTGTAAAGCCTTTATCTGACAACCCAAAGACAGACTCAGTGTGAACAATTGCCGTCATTTCATAGCCATTCTCAGCGAATGCTTCTGGACCATTACCAAAACCTAAATCGACCATATTGTCTGGCATATACTTAGCCATAGCGTGAAGTTCAACATTGCCAAAGTTCACGCCAGCATGAAGTGCATGCATGATATTGTTGCTGTCACCCCAGAAACTTGTATCGCCAGAATCATCGCTTGCAATGTAAGCAAAGTCCCACTTATTACCACCTAGCTCAACACCTTCAATACCAACACCAGTACCCGACATATCCGTGTAGAAAAAGTCGGTCATAAAGATGTAATTATCTTTACCATAAAAGCGCTTACCCCCCCATACAACACCGGTTTCAGATACACCTTCAAACTCGACAAAAGTTTCTGCCATACCAATTTCGCTGTTGGTTGCATCGGCATTGGCACCAAGCTGGTTGGTTGCATATTCCGCATTGTTGGCTGCAGCTCGTGTTTTGATTCGAATTTTCTGACCACCGTCATTCTCAAAATTTTTCTGCAGTGCAACTTCAAAGTGACTATCCGACTCAACACCCAATCGACCTAAACGCTCTTTAGATGCAGGGAACTTTGCACGTTTAAAATCATCATTTTCACTGAATAGAACACCAGCACGGAAATAACCGTGAAATTCAAATCCATCCGATTTTTCGGCATGTACAGCAGGTGCAGTAGACAAGCCAGCTGTAGCGACTAAACAAGCAAGGGTAAGCTTAGAAAGTTTCATAATAACTCCATGTTCTAAATTATACTTTCACAAAGAAAGCGCTTTCTTTATTTTTCTTAAAAAAACCAATCGAACAGATTTAAAGAAGATCAAATCTAAGCCCACATTTACTATGCACTCTTAATCTTATTGGCTTTAACCGCTCAGTTGGTATGGAAAGAGTATAAATCGATCCTGTGAATATAAACCGTGATCAAACCCAACAAAGAAAGCGCTTTCTTATGCGTGAGTCACAAAAACCCAAGATGTTAAGTATTTTGTTTGAACAATTATGGAACTAAGTAAAATATCACTGACCACATAATAAGAACGTATCGGTCCGTTCAATCACGCAGAATTTTCCTCGAGCACATAAACGATTTCCTCCCGCAAAAATCATCGCAAAAAAAAGGGAACATACATAGTATGCTCCCTTTCTATTCAAGCTTTGATTAAAAGTAACTAGTTAAAAGGCTTACTTTTCAAATCGAATATTGTCTAATTTAAAACTCATTTCTCCTTGAGGCTCAAACACTAAAAGATTAGTGATCACTGTAGGATCAGCTTGATTCCCACCAGCAAAACGGTTGTCTCTCTTTAAAATGTCAGCTATTGGAATACGTACCGTCTTCCATTCATTCATTACTGATAGCGGCACGGTATAGTCACTTGTTTTCGGCCAGCCACTGTCCATCTTAACCAGTAGTTCAACCCCATCAGCCATACTCTCAACTTTCAAATCAAAGACCAGTTCACCCGTTTCTTGCCAATGTGTCACATCCGTTACAGGAGAACGAAAATAGATATTTCCTGCTCCTTGACTCTTATTCACTTGTAGCACTGTTCCACGATCTGGTTCGGTCAGTTCTTGATAGTCAACAATATCCAATGGGTCATAACTTGCATAAGCCAAGCTTGCGTTAAGAGTTTCGGTAAAAATCTCCAACGTTGGTCCATCGGCATAACTATCATCGGTTGCTAAGATCTCTGGAGCTTCGTGCCCGATTACTTGTATTGCGTGTTCAGAACGACTTGCACACCCTTTTCCTTTCCAACGATCAACCTTACAACGGTAAACCTTTACTGAATCAACTAGCATTGTTTTCGGAAACAAACCTTCGTCGATTCCTTTATCATTTGCGTTTGCTGACCACGCCCCACCGACAGCCAAGTTCAATAACAAATGAAACTTTTCATCAAACGGAGCTGCTCCACTCGCATTAATGAGTTTCCCTTCTTCCGCTTCATATTGGCTGTACCAACCCTCTTGAGTTTGAGTCGCGTAATGAATATTGTCTACATACCAACGAATTTCACCTTCTTCCCACTCAATCGCGTATGTATGGAAGCCATCAGTAGGGTTCACACCATTTGGCAATATCGCGGCCTGCCCTTTATAAACATTGTCTGGCCAATTTCGTCCGTAATGTAACGTCCCATAGACTCGGCTCTCTAGATCATCATTTTTCGCTCCCGCCGCATCTGAAAGTGTGTTTAGGTTAACCGCTTCCATAATATCGATTTCGCCAGAAGCTGCCCATGAGCCATATTTATTATCGGTTGGCAGCATCCAGATTGCGGGCCATGAACCTTGTCCACCAGGTAACTTTGCTCTGATTTCATAACGGCCATATTTGTTGTCACGCTTGCCTTTGCTGCTCAATCTCGCAGAGGTATAAGGAAGAGTCTTCGTTGCTCCACCAAGCGAGCCTTCAGCATTATCAGGCCCAGTATGACTTTTCTTCAGCGCGACAATGTGTAAAAGGCCATCTTTAACAAACGCGTTATTCGGATCATCCGTATAGCACTGTTGTTCATTGTTCCCTCCTCCCCAGCAGTTCGCTTCTAATGACCAATTGCGTTTATTTATTTGCTCACCGTTAAACTGGTCTTCCCACACCAATTGCCAATCAGAGCTTGAAACAACCGGTAAATGGGATAGCACAATCGGCTTTTCGGTTTGAGCTAAGTCGGCACTGCCAGAAGCCGGTAGTTCTACCGTCGTACAACCGGACATCAATGCCGCGGTAGTCAAAGACGCTAATATTTTTACCTGAGTGTTGAGATGTTGCATTACAGCTCCTTGTATCACGACCTTCCAAACAGGCGACACGTAATATGGGTGCCCCATAAAGATAAAATCGATTAATGAGTGACTTACGAACATGACACGGAGATACCATGCTCGCCTTTATGAAAATGAGTATATAAAAGTGCCTAGCGTTAAAAAGAGACCATGATCACCCAAAGAAAGCGCTTTCTTGTTTGATTTCACATTTTGTTAAAATTGATTGTAATTCGAGCAGAACCCCAATTAAATTTCATTGCGGATCGATGAATTAATTTCCTAAGAGGCCTATATTTACTGGTGTCTTTTTAAAAAATATCTGTTCAATACTCAAAAAGTACGTTTTCTTTGATAACAGCACCAAAGAAAACGCTTTCTTGATATTTTATGGTGTCTATGAAAATATCCGTTATCTTACTTTGTATGCTTAAGAATTAAATTAAGCGTTAAGCAGTTCAGAGTTTTCAAATATTAATCATTGGATTACTAGGCTCGTGCAAACCACAAAGGTAATATAGCTTAGTTAACTCCTAATAGAGATAAGGCCACTACCATTGATCACCATTAAAGAAGTATCTGAACTTGCTCAAGTTTCTCAATCAACCGTCTCAAGAGCATTGAATGGTCACCCTACGGTAAAAGAGGCCAATCGCGAAAAAGTATTCAAAGCGATTGAGCAGTTAGGTTACAAACCGAATGCATTTGCCCAAGCTCTAGCATCTAGCCGTTCAAATAGTATCGGCATGTTAGTCGGCTCACTTGATGGCCCTTTCTATGGCCCATTAATGCACACGGCTGAAGATACTGTTCGCCAGAGCAATATCCACTTGATCGTTACCAGTGGCCAAGAATCACGCACCAAAGAGCTAGACTCCATCCAGTTTTTGCAATCTAAACTTGTGGATGGCCTCATTGTTCACTCAGACAAGCTCAGTGATGACGAACTGATCAAAATAGCGAAAGGCAGTGAAACAATGATTGTTCTCAACCGTTTTATTCCTGAGATTTCTGATCGCTGTATTTACATTGATAATGAGCTTGGTGGCTACCTTGCAACGAAGCTCTTACTTGAAAACGGGCATAAAAAAGTCGCTTGTATAACAGGCCAGTTGAGTAAAGTTGATAGTAGAGATCGCTTTCAAGGGTATCGAAATGCCTTGTTAGAGTTCGGTATCGAATACAACGCAGGGCTGTTTGTAGAGGGGCGCTTTGATCATCAAGGCAACCACGACGCTGCGCGACGCTTGTTAGATCGAGACCCGGAGATCACCGCAATTTTCTGTCAAAACGATAACATTGCACTTGCGGTATATGACGTAGCAGCAGAGCGAAACCTCATTATTGGGCGAGACCTTTCGGTCGTAGGCTTCGATAACGATACTCATAGCCAGCATATTCGTCCTCGCTTATCGACGGTCGACTTTCCTGTCCATGAAATGGGAGAAGAAGCTGCAAAAGGTGTTTTATCGTTAATTAATAAACGCGACTACCCATTGAAGCACAAATTAACCCCGACATTGATTGTAAGAGAGTCCGTGGCCAAGCTTTGATTTTCGTAAATCAAACACCCTATTTTTACACTTATAAGAAAGGCTCTAAGTATTCACTTAGAGCCTTTTTATTTCACTTTAAACTAGAATTAGAGTAACTGGTGCTTTGACAATACGACAACAACTTTCTCAATGAGACCACTACGAGAAAAGAGCTGTGAAGCCATTTCATGATTTAGCGTTAACGATGCAAATGCCTCACTTGTTCCGTCTTTAAACTGAACTTCAATACCCTGTGTTGGCTCATCATTGAGTTGGTAAATAAATGGTACCTGACAGTAAGTAAACGCCAGTTGCCCAGCCTGAACAATAAAGCTCTGCATTTGTCCTTCAATATTTTGGCAGTCAAAAGTCGCCGCTTTTTGCAAGAACTCTTTAGGATTAAGAAGTGATGGGTTAATTACAATAGTGCCATCAACGACCTCTAGACCTAGCTCTCCAAAACGGGTAATCACTTCCTCCTTAACTTGCCCTGTCATCCCTGGCTGCTGTGCTCCAGAGTGCTTTGGCGTATGAGAATACGGATCCGTCGGAAACGCACCGTAGTTTTCCGGTGTTTTGTTGAAGCCAATACCAGCTCTCACTTTGTAATAGTAATCCGCTAATTTAAGAGTTTCCTTACTATTAGAATCCATACTCCAAGCATGCTGATAATTTTCTTGCACAGCTAGCAGCAACTTAGAAACCATATGCCAATAGATACAACCTAAACCTTCATAACCAAACATGGTGCCCGAACGCCCAGTAAAGGCTTTATGGTTGAATACACGCTCATACAAACTAGATACATGACAAAATTCATCATCACTAATTGACGGGTAATCGGCTTTAATTTCATCAATCGCAGTCTGAAGGAAACCTTTGTTTTCAAAACTTGAATTGAAATGGTAAGAACCTTTGCTGTCTTGGTTTACTAATCTGTTATCTTTGGCAACAACCATCATGCTTAACAATTTGCTCTGATCAATGTCTTTAGCGTCTAAACAGTTTTTGTCCATAAAAGAAGCCAGCTCGCGGTCAGGGTAAAGCATGAAGCTATTTTGATCAGCACGATACATATCACTGGCAAACAATTTATCCAACAAATCAACCGCTTGTTTAGGTGATAATAGACCCGAACTTAATACTGCAACCTGTCCTTCTAGCATCGGGTAAAGCTCTTCAACCATTAAGCTCTCACCAGAACAACTCAAGATGTTATACGCATTATACAAACCGTCTTCACGCAAGTTGTTTGTAATCGTAGAATCCAGGATTTTTAAGCTCGCGCCCATCAATTGAACAATCGCTTCTTTCTCAACTTTCGTTTTCCCTGAAAATCCATTTACTCGGTAAACACGCTCACGATAGTTAGCAGCAGATTTAGCCAGCTTAGTCAGCATTGCTTTGCGAGTTTGACGAGTTACCGTATCTTGACGAATCTCTGTATTTGCCTCTGAAACAATCTGTGTAACAGAAGACATCCACTCAAACACTTCTTTGGAAATACTGTATGAAGATGGTGACTTCTCTAACAGGCGCTGCATAAAGGCAACATAGCGACGCATGTAGTACAAGGTTACCATTGACAGACCGTTGCCAACGATAGCGTTGTTTGCATCATTCCATTCTGGACGTTGTGTATTGAGCCAAATACCACCATCAAGCACTAAGTTACTCAATTTCGCCAACAAAGGTACGAGTATCTTCTCCATTAAGTTGACCATATAAACTTCTTGGTCACCCGTCATCAACAAGCGACCGTCACTGCCTAAACTCTTGACACGTTGCTCTGTCAGTTCCTGCAGGTCTTGGTTGAACTCTACGGTATCTTTAGGGTTATCAAAGAGACCTTGCACTCCACAAAGCTCGTAAGGCACATTGGCATAACTAAAAATGTCACTTTCTAGTAATTCGATAAGATCGCTTTGCTCAAATTTGTCTGCCAGCTCAAGGAATTTTAATAGATAGATGATTTGATGATCGCCCCAGTAACCAATGTTACTCCAAGGATCATCCGCCTCTAACAGCTCCCAATCTACACCATCTTTAGTGATTCGATACGGATTGTAGCCGTCCACCGTTGAAGCATTAACAAACTTAGAGATGAATGATTTGATGAACCCAGGATAACTAAGAGCCATCGCTTCCCAGTTTTGGAAAATATCACGCCAGTTGCCTTGATAAGAAAGTAAGCGTTCGCCATTTTCATCTTTGAGCTTAATCTCATAGTGGTTCCAAGGGCGACTAGGGTCACCATGACGACGTCCAAAAGTAAGCGGTAGATACTCATAGCTCAATCGAACTAATTGAGAATCTCCTGTCGCTTTAGCGCGCGAAACTAATTCGGAATGGCTGAAAACCTCCCCTAACTGTTCAAAAAAGTCTTGATGGCGGCCAACTACCTGAGAGTTGGCCTTTTCCATAGTTTTAACTACGTCAGCCTTTTCTAACATATAGCCGTTTTCAAACACGCCACCACGCATGTTATTGAACAACACATTGGCATAATGGTGAACGCTTGTATTTTCTTCAGCTGTTATTTGCCACGCATCCGCGCCAGACATCAATGTGATCAATTCATTTTGATTATCTGCAATGCTCTTTTCTAAAGCTAATACTAGGTTAGCAGGAACAGAGAGCTCAGATTGAAGCTGACAGATATCGGAATGAGTCTTGTCTATATCAGCGACAATCGACCAAACTTTGGTTTGATGTGCTCGCAGTGTCAGAGACTTATGAACTAAATAGCTTCCTCTAATCCCTTTAGTCAAAGGCTCACTTTCAATCGGTCGCCCTTTTCTAAATGCATTCACCTGAGTGCTAGTCAGTAAAATTTGGCTAGTTTCTGTTTCTAAACTAAAGACTGTCGTCGCCAGCAAAGATTCAGCAGGGTCCGCTCTATCGCTCAATTTGGCATACATGCTGAATAGTGCTAATGAACTACCATCAACTTGCTCATTCCACTTGTACGCATCAACTAATGCGCTTCTTGTTTGGAGTGCTGATAGTGGAGCGCCTGAAGGTAGTATATTTTGTAAGCCATCTAGCGCTTCAACTTTACGCTCGAAGCTCGCTAAATTGGTCAGCTTTGAACGACGAATAAAGCCGTATTTCTCGCTCGTATTCCAGCTGTATTGGAATTTCAGTTGCAAAGTATGGTTTGTTTCTTCAAATACGATCTTGTCTCCAATCGTATTTTTGTAAAGGTTACGTTCAACCTGGAAAATCCCATCATGAAACGTGTTGAACGGTTCCCAAAGTACAACCTTGTCACCGTGTTCAATGCGAAAAATGGATTTCGACCCGGTATTTTCAGCGTTTTCATGAATATGGTCGACAGACTTATAAGGGAAAAGCGCATTTTCCGGACGAATGCGTCCTGCTGAAAGGCTGCCTGTCGATGAAATAAATAACCAGTGATCGCTCGACGATACAACGCTAATAAAAAACGGCGTCATTTGGTCAACATTAGAGATTTGGTAGTAACGCTCACCATCTAAATCAACGAACTTGCCATCGACTTCAGATGTGAAATTATTGTCTTTTTTCATATCAAAATTCCAAAAAGATTCTTACTTTTAAATTTTTGAAAGCGCTTTCTTTTTGCGTTTCAAAAAAGGATTAAAGGTTTATAGGTTTATAGGTGATGACAGCGAGCAAAATGCTCTTCTGCAATTTGAGTCGGTTCTGGGATCGATTGCGTGCAAAGCTTATCGGCTTTCATACAACGGCTTGCGAACGGGCAACCGACACTACTTGGCTTCCAAGAAGGGATATCGCCCTTTTTCACATTCATATCGCGCTTACCTGATTTACCGACTTCAGGTACCGCTGAAAGCAACAGCTGAGAATATGGGTGTTGTGGATTCTGCGTTACATTGTCGCTATTGCCCCACTCCACCATATGTCCAACGTACATAACTGCCGTTTTCTCAGCAAAATAACGCGCCGTCGCGATGTCATGAGTAATGTACATAAACGAAATACCATGCTTATCTTTCAAGTCAGCCATTAGGTTTAAGATGCCTAATCGAACGGACACATCAAGCATTGAGATAGGCTCGTCCGCCAATATAACTTCAGGACTCACTGCAATTGCACGTGCGATAGCCACACGTTGTCGTTGTCCACCACTCAATTCATGGGGGTACTTCTCTGCTGTCTCTTTTACTGGCGTCAACCCAACCATTTCAAGGAGTTCATAAACAAGGCTAGGAACCGCATCTTTTTCTGCTCGCTTATGAATAAGTAATGGCCGCGCAATATGGTGGTAAATCGTGTGTACAGGATTCAACGAGCCAAACGGGTCTTGAAAAATCATTTGCACTTGGCGTGCATATTCAAGCTCACCATGTTTTTCAATATAGTCAGATAATGGTTCGCCCTTAAATTCAATATCCCCAGCAGTTTTATCGTAAATGCGAGTAAGAATTCGAGCACCTGTACTTTTTCCAGAACCAGATTCGCCAACAATCGCTAATGCTTCTCCTTTTCGAAGATCAAATGAAACATCATTAACCGCTCGCATCATGTTGCTTTTCACTGACTGGCCAAGTGGAAAATCTTTTACCAAGTTCTTAACTGATAAGATAACTTCGCTTTTATCAACGTTATTTAAAGTATTCATAATCTTTCGCTCAAACTAGATGACAAGATACGTGATGCCCAGTCGCAACTGTGCCTAAACGAGGTTCACTTTTGATGCACATTGAAATGCATTCGCCACATCGCTCTTGGAAGTTACACCCCTGAGGAGTGTCGAGTAGGTTGACGGGATTTCCAGGGATCCCATACAAGCGTTCTTTTGGTCCGTGAATAGTCGGGAATGAAGAGATAAGCCCTTTGGTATAAGGATGCTTGGGGTCACTAAATACCGTTTTAGCATCACCTAACTCAATAAGGTTACCCGCATACATCACGCCAATTCGATCAGCAATCTCACCCATCAAACTTAAGTCATGGCTAATAAATAGAATGGAGAAACCAAACTTACTCTTAAGCTCATACAGTTCATTCAATATTTCACGTTCAACAACCACATCGAGTGCCGTCGTTGGCTCGTCCATGATGATCAGTTTAGGCTCCAACGCCAATGCAATTGCGATAACAACACGCTGGCGCATTCCCCCACTCAGTTGATGGGGAAAGCTCGACATTCTATCGCCGTGCATCCCGACCGTTTCTAATAAATCAACCGCACGCTCATGAGCTTGCTTATAAGGTGTCTTTTTATGCGCGAGAATAACGTCCGTTAACTGCTCACCAATAGTAATGACAGGGTTAAGTGAGTTCATTGCGCTTTGAAAAACAATAGAAACGTCATTCCAGCGGAAGTCACGTAACTGCTTGTTATTCATTTTTAAAACATCTTGCCCTTTGTAAAGTATCTCGCCTTCAGAGATAAGAGCCGGTGCTTTATGGAGCCTTGATATTGCAAAAGCCAATGTACTTTTACCGCAACCAGACTCACCAGCAATACCGAGCGTTTCTCCGGGCGCAATGGAAATACTTACGTCGTTTACGGCTCTCGCTACACCATTAGGAGAAACGTAATCAACACACAGATTATTAATTTCTAGTAGCTTGCTCATTATAAACCTCGGCGTTTGTCTGCTTCTTTTTTAAGTTTGTGCCACAATTTGATGTGTGGGCCCGTACGTAATTTAGGGTTGCTCACTTGGTCAATGGACATGTTAATCAGTGCTAATCCACCACCAGTAATCGCTAACGCTAATGCAGGAACCATCATTTCCCACCATGCTCCGGTATATAGCGACGAAGATGTCTGTGCCCAATACAACATTGACCCCCAACTCACTTCCGTTGCATCACCTAAACCTAAAATACCAAGACCAGCTTCAGACCCCATTGCGTAGATAACCGTGCCAAGGAAGCCACCAAAAACAATCGAAACTAAGTTAGGTAAAATCTCGACTAAAATAATACGAATTTTTGATTCACCCATAACCTCTGCAGAAATGATAAATTCTTTGCTTCTAATTGCCATGGTCTGTGCACGAATTACCCTCGCCCCCCAAGGCCAAGAGGTTATTCCTAACAACATAGTGATAACCAACGAACCGACTTGCCCTAAGAATGCAGCGAGAACAATCAGCAAGGGTAGCTGCGGAAACACGAGAAATACGTTAGTAATAAAGTTCAAGCGCTCATCAATTTTTCCGCCAAAGTAGCCAGAAGAAACGCCGACTAAAACTGCGATAGTCATTGCAATTACACCCGCAGAGATCGCGACAGTCAGTGACTTTCTCGCCCCAAAAAGAACTTGGCTATACACGTCTCGTCCACTACGAGTTGTGCCCATAATATGTTCAGCACTTGGTGCTTCATGCGGGCGCGCAACACGCTTTTCGGGATTGTGCGTTGATAAAACAGGGGCAAATAGTGCACCAGCTAAAACTATCGTAAGTAAAAAAGTACCGATGATTGCTGGTGGGTTACCGTAGAAAAAAGCATAGGCTTTACCTAATGTTTTCTTTACATTTTTCCACGACCATTTCGGCTCACGTGCCGGTATATTTGTTCGCTTCGAAATTTTTTGAGTGTCAATTAAGTTATCCATGATGTGCCTCAATTCGAAATTCGTGGATCAAGCCAGACATACAGTAAGTCGGCGATAAAGTTAGCAACAAGCACTGCGGTCACTAAAATAAGAAGAATGGCTTGAATCAAAGGATAATCTCGCGCCACAATTCCCTTAAGAAGAATGTTGCCCAAACCTTGGTAGTTAAAGACCACTTCAGTCATGATTGAGCCAGCGAATGAGAAGCCGATTGCCATAGCAATAGCGGTCGCGACAGGAAGAATGGCATTTCGACCAGCGTATCGAGACATCACACGATAGCTGCTCAAGCCTTTGGCCTCAGCCATTGTCACGTAATCCTCTCCCAAGACATTGATCATCGCATTACGCATATTGAAGACCCATGTTGCGATTCCAACCAAGACCATAGAGCCCATTGGAAGCACCGCGTGTTTAGCCACACTAGAAACAAATTCCCACGTAAAACCGGGCTCAAGTGACGGGTCGTAAGTGTAAGCCAAAGGTAGTAAATCTAACTTTAGACCGAAGAAATAGAACAACAGTAACGCGGTTACGATATACGGAAAGTTGCTAATAAAAGCCAAGACTGGAGGAACAATTTGCCCAAACAGCCCTTCACGTCGATATGACGCATAAGTTCCAATGCTGACACCGATGATGAGAGCGACAATGAGCGAACCAAGCGCCAGAAACATAGTCCACGGCAGTGCCATAGCAAGCACATCAGAAACACTAATAGGAAACATCAAAATAGACGGCCCCAAATCAAGCGTAAATACACTCTTCATATATGCAAAGTATTGTTCGAAAACATTACCATCAACAAAACCATACATCTCACGAACCGCATCCATCTGAGCTGGATCCATACGACCTTGAGCAGCAGCAAACAGAGCATCTACTGGGTCACCAGGCATTAAGCGAGGCAACATAAAGTTAAACGAGATAGCAATCAGAAAGGCTGTGAAATAAAAACCGAATCGACGAAACAGAAATGACATAAATATCTTTTAACCTAAGAGCCGCAACTTACGTTACGGCCAAATTAGAAATAACTTACTTAAGGTGTAGGTTGTTGAGAATGATTACTCGCTTACCACCGTCGTACCATACTGGTTGTACGTATGGGTTTTCAGCGCTAGGCCAACCGACAATGTTCTTAGTGCTGTACTGGAACCAAGTCGGGTTAGAGAACAGAGGAATAAACGGAAGATTTTTAGCCGTAAATTCTTGAAGCTCGCTCAACACTTCTTCTTGCTGTTCAGCGTCACCAATTTTGCCGAAGCTATCGATCAATGCATCGATCTCTGGTGAATTAACGCCATGACCAGCATGCCAAGTTTTTCCGATACGTGATGTCGAGAAGTACTCTTGATAAGCCAAGATTGGGTTAGTCGCAACCATTGACCAGTTGATAGACATTGTGTATTTACTGTCTTTCAAGTTGCTATCATAGACAGACCAGTCAACCGTTTTGATATTCGCTTTTACACCAACCTCTTCGTAGTACTCAGATACCATCTGAACAACTTGAATCCAGTCAGTCCAACCCGCAACGACTTCAATGTCGAACTCAAATGCTTCGCCATTTTTCTTTTCACGGAATCCATCCCCGTCTTTATCGACTAGACCAACTTCGTCAAGTAAAGCTTTCGCCTTTTCAGCGTCGTATTGTGTCAGATCCGCGTATTTAGCAGATACAGCTTTGTCGATATGCGTTTCGTAAAGCTCAGCAATACCACCAGCATTGTAGTTAGGCGTTGGGTAGCCGTAAGCTGCAATATCGACGATAGTTTCACGGTCAAGTGCCATAGATAATGCTTGGCGAACGCGAAGATCATCAAAAGGCGCTTCTTTAGTATTTACGTAAAGATGAATCGCATCGTTAGCGGGGTACCAGAAATGATGGTTTTCTTTATCAACACCAACAAACGTTGACTCAACGTCAGCGATAAAGTTTGAACCCCAATCAATTTCACCTTTAATTAAGGCCGGTTGGATTTGAGAGTTATCATTGTAAGAACGGAAGTTCACACAATCTAGGTACGGGCGGTTCTCTAGGTAGTAATTAGGGTTTCGGCATAGCTCCATCTGTTGCGGCTTGATGTATTTAACTGTGGTCATTGGGCCACTGCCTACTGGGTTCAAGTTGGTGAACGTTGTCAGCTCTTCAACTTTCGACCAAATATGCTTCGGTACAACGTGGTAGCGCTCTAGGTTCCAAGCGAAAGTAGAATCAGCTTCCGCCAGTGAGAAGACAACGGTTCTCTCATCAGAAGCAGTAACTTCTTGCAGGTTACCCGCTGACCAAATACCTTTTTGGTCAAATGCTGGAGCGTCTTTAGTTAGCATAAAGCTAAACACAACGTCTTCTGCTGTTAGTTTAGTACCATCAGACCACTTCAGGTTTTCACGAAGCTTAAGAGTTAGTGTCTTAAGATCTTCTGAAAATTCAACTGATTCAGCTAATCGGTAATCAACATCACCCGTCATATTGTTAAATACAACTAGAGGTTCAAACATCACACCGTGAAGTAGGTCTTTAGTTGTGTACGGGTTGAAGTTTTCAACAAAGCCAGTATTGATAATTGGCACCGTTAGCGTACCGCCCTGCTTTACTTCATCTGCTTGTACAGATGCTCCAAATAAAGCTCCAATAGCGAGCGAAGCAATCAATGTCTTTTTGTGCATCACGTTGTCCTTTTTAATGATAATAACCAGAAAGAAAGCGCTTTCTTTTAACTTTAAAAAAAGGGGGTGCTTTAGTATTTACTATCGGTTACTCATTTCAAGAAACCGCTTTCTTTGGGTGGATAATAAGCTGATTCTATGATTCTTCAACTTACAATTGAATGAAACGAACCATAGATCACAAATTTAAAACAGACAGAGAGCGGATATATATAACAGTGCCATTCATCACATTAATTACCAATATAACAATAAAAGCTTTATAAAACAGTAAATTAAATAAAGCACCAAAGTGACCTCATCATGAATAATGATCATCTATTTTCTTTGTCATTTATCAGCTTGTACGCTTTCTCAAATAGTCTTTTCATCACCGTTCTCCATTTTCATAATCTCCAACTATCTATGCTCCTCTCAAAAACTCAAGAAAGCGCTTTCTTGAATTTCAAACCTATGACAGCATATCAAGATTAAAATATGAGTTAGCCCTTAGGACAGATATGTTTAACTTTTGGAATGGCAATAAATCAAATAAAAGACAGCACTACGAATTCGAATTGATCCGCAGCTTATTGAATTGGAATTCAAATGAATCTGTTGTCGTTCACGACGACAAGACCGATTTTCCGAGAGCAGAGGATGAGGGGAATATATTCAACAAGGATTATGACGTACTCGTTACAGTCGCAGGGAACAAAAAATTTGCAAACAAACCTTTAATCAAGCTCAACTCTCCAATTTGCAAAGGATTACTTGGGCACCGTATTTTAGTCGTTCGGGAACAAGATCAACCTACATTCCATCATATCCATAGTGATCAATTGAAATCACTGACAGCTGGAGTTCCGGCGACATGGGCTGACGCTGAGCTGTTTAGAGCAAATGGATATCGAGTACTAGAGCAAGGAACGTTACCAGAGGTTCTTAAACTTCTCTCAAATAAAAAATGTGATTATGTGTCACTCGGCGCCAATGAAGTAGAAAGTATATACCAAGAACACGCAAGCTTGCTGGAAGGGCTAATGATAGAAGAAAGCACCTTGCTTTATTACCCTCTTCCTTTGGTCTTTTATGTACACCCAGACAAAGTGCAATTTGCGCAATTATTGGATGATAAGCTTCAAGATTTCATATTCAGTGGTGAGTTTGATTCACTGTTTAACCAGCATTTTGGAAATGTGGTGAGCTCAACTAGACTAGAAAGCCGTAAGATCATTAACCTCACCAATCCAGAGTTGCCTGACGAGTTTGGAGCATTTCAATCTCAATTCGCCTCATAAACATAAATGGTAATGACAATAGAGCCCTAACTTGCCCTAAATCTATCGAAAAGTTACGAAAACAACACAATGACCCTCGAAACGATCTTAATCTAGGGTCATTGAGCCAGAGTAGAGGCTACATTATTAACTACGTACATTTATAGATAACGATGAATACTCAAGTCATCTGTTTTGATATCACTTGAAGAACCACTGACTACGCTTGCCAAGATCTTTCCTGAACCACACGCCATCGTCCAACCTAATGTTCCATGGCCCGTATTGGTAAATAAGTTCTTAATCGGAGTCTTGCCGATAATAGGCGTGCCATCTGGCGTCATTGGTCTTAGTCCTGTCCAATACTCTGCCTTAGAAAAATCCCCGGCTTGAGGAAAGAGGTCTTTGATCACCATATCAATCGTGGCTTTACGTTTTTCAGGAATGAGATAATCAAAACCAGCAAGCTCTGCCGTACCCGCAATGCGAATGCGGTCATCAAAACGAGTCATCGCCACTTTGTAGGTTTCATCCATCACGGTAGAGGTCGGCGATTTATCAGCATTCACGATAGGCAATGTCAGCGAATACCCTTTGACTGGATAGACAGGAATAGACAGGTCGACTTGCTTCAACAGATCACGAGAATAGCTACCAGACGCGACTACGTAAGCGTCCGCTTTGAAGTCACCTTGAGTCGTGGTAATACTTTCAATGGTTTGATTCTGATGATTGAGCTTGACCACTTCAGTATCAAACACGAACCTAACACCGAGTTGCTTGGCTTTCTCAGTTAAGGTTAAACAGAATTGATGGCAATCACCGGTTTCATCATGTGGTAAATACAGGCCACCTACGAGCTTATCTTTCACGTCTGATAAACCAGGTTCGATGGATAGGCACTGCTCAACATCAAACAACGAGTGCTCAATTCCACTTTCTTTAAGCAGCTTCATATCTTGCTGAATGAAATCCAATTGCTTCTCGCTTCGAAACACTTGCAACGTCCCTTTCTGTCTGCCCTCATAAGCCAGTTCTTCACTGGTTCTCAGGTGAGTCAGACAATCACGACTGTAATTTGCGATTCTCAGCATGCGCGATTTATTCTGTGCGTATTTGGCTTCATTGCAGTTGGCGAGCATCTTAGACGCCCAAGAAACCAATTCAGGAGAAAGTGACGGTTTCACTTTTAATGGCGCATGTTCTTGGGTGAGCCACTTCATCGCTTTTAAAGGGATACCGGGGGCGGCCCATGGGGAGGAGTAGCCGTAAGAGATTTGGCCAGCATTCGCAAAACTGGTTTCCTTACCACTGCTATCTTGACGATCGATAACCGTCACCGAGTGACCTTCTTTCGCCAGGTACCAAGCACTAGTCAACCCAATAACACCGCTGCCAATTACAATAACTTCCATTCTCTTCCCCTAATACCTGACAAAGCTAAACCTGTCGAACACAGCTGTCAGTCTAAAACTCGTTTCGTTAATGCTTTGTAACTTATTCCGCATATGTTGACTTAACAATAGAGATAGCGTTGACAAAAACTCAATTCTACTTAAAAACGAATTCGGCAGTTTGGAACTGTGACATTTGCGGTATTTGGGAGCTTGGGAGGGATCGTTACATAAATCTACTATGCCTAGATATTGTAAGCGTCATGACTCAAGAAAGTGGCGTTTTCAAGTAAGAAATCTAACAAGGTTTCGGCCTGTAGCGTGAGTGCGCGGCCTTTCAAAGATTGAACCTTAACGGTTGCCTTCGATAAGATATCCAACTCGGTCGCAACCACTTCAATCTGTCCGGACTTTATCTCATCGATCACGGTGAGTTTGGGCATAAAGGTTACACCCAAACCTGCTGAAACAAAGTTAGTCAGTGCGGTCACCGAGTTAGTTTGAAGCTTTGGCTGCAAGGTAAGATGGGAAATTTGTTCGGCCTGCTTTACCAGCCTCCCCATGCCGGTCGAATTATCAATCAAGGCGAGAGAGGCGTCTTGAATATCTTGCATTACCACAGGCGATTCTTTCATCGTAAGGAAGTGTCCTTTCGGAGCAATCAATTCCAGCGGATGGCTACGTTCAACGTGGGAGTGCAGTTTAGGATGTGGAGCAGAAGCATAGGTTATCGCAAAATCTATCTGTTGATCTTCCAACATCTTGACCGCGTCCAATGCCCCAGCAATCTCAATAGAAAGGTTGATATCAGGATAACGAGTCATGAAGGTTTGCATCGGCTTTGACACCAAGTTGGTAATGAACCCTTCACCGATGGCAATGCTGACATTGCCTCCTTTGAGGTTTTTAAGCTTGGTTAGTCGAGCAAGTACTGCGGCCTCTCCACGAACAATGGAACGGTAGTAATTCAGCAGTTCATTACCCGCTTCGGTTAACAGTGATTGGCGGTTATTGCGCTCCCATACTTTCATTTCCGCTTGCGCTTCTAACTGTGTCAGCATTCTACTCATCGCGGCAGGGTCAACGTTCATCATCTTAGATGCCTTACGTAACGACCCGTATTTCGATAAAGCATTAAGGTATTCCAGCGCGCGGATATTAAAGTGGTGCATTCAACTTCCTTGTGATTCAACTGACACTGATTCAAGCGTCTCATAAAGTTGCTACGAACATGTATCCCAATTTATCAAGATCGCGTTTGCACTTACTAACTTGTGCACCGAGTCACTTCAAGCCTGCACATCAACCGTTGATACACGTTGTACCGTTTGTTCTAGACACAACACTAATTCTATCAAACTGATTTCAAGGTACCCGGTATTGTCAGCAAACCGTTTAAACGCTGAGTACTAGACTCGGTCGAATCAAATCATAGATGTAATCTAGTTCATTACTTTTCTGAAACTTGCTGTTGATGATGCCACCAGCCATGTGAGAATGCCCACCTCCAAAGCCAATCCCTTTATCGTTCAGTGCTCTTTTAACTATATTGGCGACATTGTTATTGGAGCACTCTGAACGAAGAGAAATAAAGGTTTTCTCATGACTCCTAGCAGTGAGGACGACGATATCAAGCTCATCAACACTTAATAGAAAATCTCCTAATACACCGAGCATATTTTTAGGACAACCTTCAGGAAGCACCGCAAATGCTGCATTTTTTTCACGGCGTAAGTTAGTCAACATTGAATTGAAAAGTTGCAATTCGTGGAACTCGACCTGATTACGACAAATCTTGTTGACCATGGCATTGTCTGCCCTCTCTTGAAGGTACAGCAGTGCTTTCAGATCAGCCGCTCCTACAGCCCGAGTAAAGTTAGCGGTATCAAAGCTCAAACCGACCAATAGTGCTGTTGCAATTTTTTGTGGCATCGGCAAAGAAAAATAGCGGTAATACTCAACCATCATGGTTGCTGTTGCGCCATAATTTGCTCGCACATCTGAGTACCATACAAAATCAGGTACTTTGACTTGGTGATGATCAATCACTGCGACTTCTAAACCTGGAACATCGGTAACGTTCTTTTCACCAATACAGCCATCAACAACAATGATCTTGTCGTCAGGCTGTAGCTTCAAGTCTTTTGGTTCATAGATTGGAATCTCCAACCAATCAATTAGGTTCCTAAGGGACACTCTATCGATGTAGCCATGGAAGGTAATAAATGTTTGAAATCCTTCCTTTTTTAATAGGTAAGCTAGAGCGTACGCCGAAGACAATGCATCATGGTCAGGGAAGTCATGAGCTTGGACAATGATTCGTTTATTGCCTTTGAGTCTTTCTAGAAACGTATCGAATTTTGAATTTGCCATAATCCAACTGCTGATAAAGCTCTAGCTTTGTAAGAAGCCAGAGCTAATGTGTTAATGGTTAACTCTTATGAATCAAACGGTACTCTGCACTCGATAAAATCGCTTCTTCAAGCGCATCGACACCTAACGTACTGTAACCATAAAAGTTTGGTTTGGCGCTCAATCGCAAAGACTGTACGCTCGTTACTACATCTTCATCCATCGTTAATGAGTCAACGACGGCGGCAAGCAAATTTCTATTACCTTTGGTCATTGGCGCAATAAATTCACTAACGCCACTAATTGAAGAATAGAGATAGCCGAATTCCCCACCGTTATTTTCTTCAATGTAATAATTACCAGTTCTAGCGAACGACGCTCGAATTTCATTAACACTTTCAATGGTATTAAAAGGCTGATTGAAAAACTCTACACCACCTGCATGTTCTCGTGTTTCAGGTACAAAACCTTGATCAGGAAAGACGAGGTAAGCGACAATAGCGTTATCTCGGGTAATTGCAGAAAGAATGAAGTTATCGTCTTGGTAATACTTAATGACGTCATTCGTTGAAGCGCGTTTGATATAGACAGGCGCACCAAAAGTTTGATCTAAAGCTTCAGCGGATGAACGAATATATATTCTCTCTAGCTTTCTATGAGATGGAATATCTGTCATTTGAGAAAGACCAAAGTCGAACATCTTTTCCAATGCATCAAAGCTGTCATTAAAGCCACCCAAAGCAATAGAAATAACCGATACCAAACCAATGGTACGAGCTAGACCGCCTTTCTTTTGCTCTTCTAACAGAGACTCTTGTGTCTCTTGCAGTTCTTGTAATTCGTCTTGAATATCTTTAGAAATATCAGCACTCTGTTCTTCAGACATTTTTAACCTTTAATCTCATCAATTGTATCCATCAATGCATCTTTGCCATCTTCAGCACGTTCCTGCACTCGATCAAAAGCATCGGTGTCCATGATATCTTCAATTTCGTCGCTGTAATTAAGGCCTAGGTAAATACCAATAGCGATGAAAAATAAAGCAAAAATCTTAAACATATTTAGTCTCACCTCTTCAAAAGTTTTACTTATATAATGCGATACGACTGTTCACTTTCTTCAAATAGTTTTTGGTTTCATCGTATGGCAACTTCGCAACTAGGTGGTTGTACACCTCTTCTGGAGTCATTTTGTTGATCACTTTGGATGCTTTGCCGATACTCGTTGAGCGATCTTTGTTGAATGCCCGGGCAACGTTACCAGCGCCAGTGTTATAAGCCGCAATCACACAGTACAAACGACTTTCATCATTCTCAATCTTACGCAGATACTTACTATTTAGGATATCCAAATAAGCGGTACCGGTTTCAACATTGATGACAGGCTGATACAAGTCCGAAACCTTCATTGGCGCATCGATATTGCGAACTTGTTTGTTCACGTCATGCCCCGCACTGGTTGGTACCACTTGCATCAAACCAAACGCTGGTACGTGTGATTTAGCATCAGGGCGAAAAGCGGATTCAGAATGCATAATTGCCATAATCAGTGCTGCATCTATTTCCCAGTTTTTACTTTCTTTCTCAGCTAAAGCACTGTATTTGCTTGCGCGCGCTTTTAAGCTGTTTTCAGGAAGTTTAACTTTGTAGGTGACCACCTTTTTAGGTTTCACTGGCGTAGCAGCCACTTCCACTCCAGGCTGAGGTTTCACAGCGTGAGTTTCAGGTGCTTTTTCAGCTGCGCCCTCTACGGTCATTTGAACCACTTTCGAAGGTTGCTTTGGTTCTGCAACTGGCTCTGATTTCACGACTTCCTTAGGGGATTCTACTTTTTCAACCAGTTCAACGATTTCAACCTGAGGTTCTAGTCGTGTTACTTCAATTCCGTGTTTAGCACGCATTTCATCGTACAGCTTAGTCTGTGCTGCAATACGCTGTTGCGCTTTGCTCAGGAGTGCCAGTTTTTTGTTGTGAGCACGCTGATAAATGAATGAATCCGGAATGCCCGTGTTTGATTGAATAAGACGCTCAGCTTGAACATCAAGCTCATTCATTTGACTTCGCGTCTGTTCGATTACAAAGTCCTTTTCTTGTTGCTCTTTTTCCCAAGAGTACAAAGCCTCGTGGTCTTGAGCTTTCAAGTCTGATAGCTCTACCACTTGCCCTGCAACTTCCACCGGGATTCCCTTTACAAGATCATCAATCTCTTCTGCACTGCTGTCTTTATCAACTAAAACAGAAACGGTCGCCGTATTATTTTCATAATCCACAGCGGTTTTAACTTGATCACCTTGGGAGTATTCAACTTGTGTGGTTTGAGAAGAAACCTCCCCTTCACCCCACGTTTTAATAAGGTCTGTACGACGTTCATCAAGCTGATTGGTGTATTCGTCGCGCCATTGTTCATACTCATCCAAATACGCATTTACATAAGCATGGAACTCTTTGAGCCTTTCTTCTTGGGATTGACTGGCATTAACCACTGCATTGTTTAACTGCTGTTTCTGGTTATCTGACACCGCAAGCGTAGGGAAACTAATTGCCATAGAGATTGCTATCGCTAACCCTGTTTTGGTGATCGTTTTATACATAACTAACTCCGAGATTGCATTGTCTCGTCCTAAAATACATAGAAACAAAAGGCCACTCAATCGGCGGCCTTGTCACTTTAACTAATCGTCATACCACGATTATTTTTTCAAAGCATCGAATGCCGCTGCAAGATCTGTAGCTGCTTTCTCGTTGTTGAATTGATCCCAAAGTGCAGAATCTTCACCACCGACTTCGTCGATAACCTTATTCATGTTCGCATCATAAGCCGCTTGGTCCATGCCAACTAGAACGTACAAGCCACCAGTAGGGCTAGCTTGACTTACAATGACACGGCTGTTTGTGAGCGTTTTGTTCACTACGGACTTAGTGATATTTTCAAACGTCTCTTTAACTTCTTCTGTTACTAACGTTAAACCTTCAGCAGAAGAGGTTGATGTTACGCCCTCTGTCGCAGCCTGGAATAAGTTACTTACGTCAGTTTCGAATTCAGCTGCAAGGTTCACACGCGCATCATTCACGGCGATCTTGCGCATAACGCTCATACCCGCAGCGCTTTTCTTCGCGTATCCCTTAGCAGCTGTAGCGATATCTGTAGGAATCACGTCACAGATCCAACCCGGTGCCGATACGGTTGGTGCATCAGGGAAAGTACAGGGGGCAAAATTTTGAGCCTGTTCAACCGTGCTGTTGTTACTTTGACAACCAGCAAGAACGGTCACTAGTGATGTTGCAATAATTAGTTTTTTCATAACTTACAGATCGGCCGTAAATTTTTCTATTTCACATTCAAAATCTAAAAGTGGGCATTTGATACCTGATGCATCAACTTTGCCCATAGTGCCCTTCTTAACCTTCAGTGACGTTTCTTCGTCAATTACAACCCAAGAGTACTTGTCGGTTACGGCATTGATCTCATTATCTACAACATAACCCTCACCGATTGGGTGAATTTCAGTTTCGCCTTCAGGCGACTTGAATGCATTTGCGAATAAGATATCAGCGCCAGGTTGAACCTTCTGTTTTTTGCCAATTGCTAAGCGCACTTGAGTACCGACCTCACAGTGGCGCATCTCTAGAACTGGGCCACTTGCTGCTAACATTTTTTGGATTTCAGTCGAGTAAGTTACGGCCTCTGCAGCCGCTTTAGCTGCCATCGACGTATAGGTCGAATTACTTATTGGGCAACTTGAATTACTTGTTTCCGTTGAAGAATATTCGTCGCCTTCAAGCTTAATGCGTTTAACAACATCCATACTTGGTAGCGCAACTACTTTTGCTACAGCTTGGACATCGAAATCATAACTACAAGACGCCGGAACAACTTTAGTTTCACCCTCATCATTTTCATACGTACGACGCTCACTGAATGACTTACTTAAGTCTGCTTGAGTAATTTCTGTAATGATTGCGTAGTCTGCGATAGGCACTCCTTTGCTGCTTAAACGACCACTCTGCTCAGCTAATTTGATTTCGCCTTTTACTTTATTAGCAATTTTACGATCAACAAGGTCTGCGCCGGTTTCATCGATTTGTGTTTCCAAAGAGTTACGCATTGCCGACTGCATGTTTTTTGCAGCAGAGTTTTTAAACTCAAGCTCTACTGGAAGGACAACGACTTTCGTATTGTCTGAAGACGGCAGCTGAACATCTGCGGTTTCAATATCTACACGAGTGTCAGGAGTACAAACCAAAACCTCATGACCAGCACAGCCAGCCAAACTCGTTATTACAGCAGTAGCCATCAACGTTTTTCTTAACATTATTTCTCCGAATATCATCAGTTAATTAAATTTTCAGGTAGGGAACCGAACTTATTATTTGATTAAGCCTAATGCCGTCCAAATCCCTTTTTCTTTTACTTGCTCATTTAAATGGCGAGCAGCGCCTTCATCCGCGTACTTAAAGCTTATTACTGAATTACCCGTCGATATAATTTCACTACGAGAGATTGTTTTTGCTTTCATATTGATCACTTTAACGTCTGAAATCAGTGTTGAAATAAATGCATCTCCCACTTTATTTCGTCGGCGTTCTGAATCAACGTGCAGTACGTGAGTTTGATTTCTTCTCTTGGAAGTTGAGGTAGCAATATTAAATTCCGATAATTGCTCACCTAATAACTGAGTCGCTTTCTGTGAGTTTCTGTCATAAGAAAGACGAATATTAATCTGGCTGCTTATATTTTTATGTGTCGCTATAAGTTGATCGATAGAACGAGCATCGACTTGATATCCTGGTTCTAAAGGCGTAAGCATTGCTGTTCTTACCGAAACCTTATGCTGCAACTGGGAGGCACTTCGGTTGTCTAGCCACCATAACAATTTATCTTGATGCTCAAGCGCGACAAGTTTTGCTTCAGAGCTGCGGTTCATCTCTTTTATTTCACGAATCAATTGCTGCGTTACTAAGTTTTTTTTAACCCTAACCTCGACAAAAGCACCAAGTTCACTCTCTTCCATTTGCAGATATTCAATACCATTGAGGGTTAGTGATTCGGTTTTTGTATTTACTTTGTTATCTACTAGGCTATTTGAAAACCCAGCACCATTCGTTTCACGCGCGGTTTCTCGCATGTAAAAAGAAGATTCAACTTGAGTCCAAAGCTTTTCATTGATGTTATTGACCGCAATCTTTTTTGCGTGAGACAAGGTCCTTGCCTGTGCCACTGCATAAATATACTCATTAGTGTCTACTTGAGGTTTTAAATACCAAGCTGGTTTAGTTGATTGGCAACCAGTAGTAAATAAAAGTCCGACAACCACGGAGAATACTAGAAGTTTTTTTATATTTGAAAACATATGGCACTAAGGTCTAATAAATTTTCCGGCATGTTATAGCGTCACTAAATAACATTCAAATCGCCCTACTGAGAGAGTGGCTTATTTTCAACCACAAAATGTACATTATTTAAGTAATCATGAATCGACCATTAGCCGTCAGGCAAGATAAATGACACAATCAACAACATAAACATCTGATATAAAAGAATTTACATTTAAAACAAAAACACAGAAAAACCGTAAAAATTAATTTTATTTATTATCTTTAAAATGGGTAGAGAATAAAAAACAAACCAAAAAATGCTCAATAAATAGACTAACTTAGTTTTTATTCAAGATGAAAAATTAAGAGATAGGTTTAGTAAGTGCGACAAAAAATTATTATTAAATTTTGATTGCAACGATTATTTGTATAATTAAAAATCGAACAACACTAATATCAAAACAAACGATTTTGGAAGAATAAGTAACTCCCAAATAAATTATAAAAACACCCAGCCCACGGTGACATGAAATATAACCAAGTGATATATCTACAATATTATAAAATCAAGAAAGGGGGATGAATTAGTTAAAGGTATGGTCATGTACGAGGAGGGGTTATAACAAGACAATAAGTAGCTCACTCAATCGAGTAAGCTACTGAGAGTTGTCTGTCGTCAATGACAAGAAAGTACTAGGAAGTCACTACATACCAACAAAGAAACTGATCACTAGCGCGTTGATCAAATCAACAAAGAAACCACACACTAATGGCACCACAATGAATGCTTGTGGGCTTGCGCCATAGCGGTGAGTTACCGCGGTCATGTTAACAATTGCAGTTGCTGTCGAGCCAAGAGTGATACCACCGAAGCCTGAACATATCACCACAGAATCATAGTTTCGCCCCATTAGGTAATAAACGACGAATATCGTAAACAGCAGTGAAAGCAGGATCTGGATACTCATGACAACAGAGATATAGCCAAACAGTCCATCGAGATCCCAGATACGCAGCCCCATCAAGGCCATGGTCAAGAACATACCTAAGCAGATATCAGAGATCATCGCTAAGCCTTTACGGCCTTGAGCAATTTTCTCTTGTGTACGACGCTTCTTGAACAATGCTCGACCAATGTTTCCTATGAGGATACCGGCAATTAAACAACTTACGAATAACGGCAGTTTTAGGCCCATCGAGTCGATAACTTCGCTCAGGCTGTAACCGAGCATCAGTGTTAAGTTGAGAATCAACCACGCCCATAAGACACCGTAATGGCTCAATTCAGTGCGAGTTTCACTTTCTTGGTATGCACCAACTGTCACTTCTTCTTCATTGGATGGACTCACTTTGTGCTTGTTTAGTAGGTAGTTGGCAATTGGACCACCAATCACACACGCCGCTATCAAACCAACCGTATTTGACGCCACACCTAGCTCTAGCGCGTTAGCAATACCGAACTCTTCCACAAACATTGGCGCCCACGCTAACGTTGTACCTACGCCACCGATTAAGCTAACAGAGCCCGATAACAAACCAGCTTTAGGATCCATTCCAAAGCCAGAAGCTACAGCCATCCCGACCACGTTTTGCAGAACGATAAAGACGGCAGCAAGAAACAATAGAATGAACAACGGTCGCCCACCCTTAATCAGTGTCTTAATATCCGCTTGGAGTCCGATACCAGCAAAAAAGTAGAGAAGCAAAAAGTCTCTGACATCTAGGCTAAAGGTGATTTGGATTTCAAAAATATAGTAAAGCGCCGCTACGGTCGCAGCACAAACAAAACCACCAATAACAGGCTCTGGTAGTGAATACTTTCTTAACACTTCAGATCGTTCAATCAGACCTTTACCGATAAACAGTAATGAAATCGCGATAGTAAAAGAGAGCATTGGAGAAACTAGGGTTTCTGTCATGGGGGAATGAATTCCTAATAGTTAGATTATTAATAATATTTCGTACTATTAATAATCTAGATTCATGCCAAAAGATCAAGCGTTTATCGATGATAAAAACACCAAATATGGTTCAATCTGCGACGGTATTAATAGAGGAAATAACTATAAAGGAGTGATTAAAGGAACTGATACTAGGGATGGATGTAGATGAAGTGAAATATAGGGGCTCTAAAACGAGAAAACCCCAGCATTTCTGCTAGGGTTTTGAATAGTGGTGGAAGGATGGGGATTTGAACCCCAGATACGCTATAAACGTATACTCGCTTTCCAGGCGAGCGCCTTAAGCCACTCAGCCATCCTTCCACAAATTGTGTGTTGAGCTTGTCACTCAACGAGGCGCTACTTTATTGATTCTGCTTGCTTTGGTCAAGGGGCATTGTCAAAAAAAGTGCCTTTTTCAGTTTGTTCGATTACAAATTAACTCATTAGATCAAAAACAAACCAAATTTCATTCTTTCGCTGCACTTACGCTTGTTGCTTTTCTTAAGCTTGTTGATAGTAGCCCGGAACTCGAAACCATTTACGGCACATATCTAAAAAGTAACCGTACAGCACGCCCATACCGCATGAGATCACAGCGTTACTGGTTACAGCCGTAACGATCTGGTCGCTTGAAGCACCAACCGCCAATAAAATACCAGCATACACAGGTGACTGGAACAACACGTAAGCTAAAAGGTCAGAAATATTCTTCATCAACGAACTTTGTGAAAGCTTTGCACCATTACGCAAGAACCAATCACGAAAAACACCATAAGGCCAAGCGATAGCAATGTTTACTGGGATAGATAACGTTCGAGAAGCGAGAGACTGCTCAAATGTCATACCAGAAATAAACACTTCTACGATCATGCCTGAAATAAAACAGAAAACGACCATAGCAAATGTATCCGCAGCTGCGTTTCGAATACAAAATGGACCACGAGACTTCATTGACGTTAAACCTAAAATATATCACTGCCTATTGAGTGAATTAGCAACATATAAACAAGGTGTATTTACACCCTACCAGATAATATCGCTATTAAACCATAATATTAGCAGTCATACATTTCAAATTAGAAATCAAGTTGTAAATTAACAACCAAAAACCACTTAAAAAGCAGTCACTTTCACCAAAAAATCACACCAAGGTCAAATAATAGACAATTCGTTATTTACTTTCTGTAATTAAACAACATCTAGGCCATAGGTAAATTTACAGTAATGATATTGATGACATCTTGTGTAGGTGGTACTCCTAAAGAAACCTGCTCTAGCGCTTTATCGACTTGTTCAGTAAGTTCAGCGTTGTTCATAGGTTCAACGTGGACACGTAGGCTCTCTAGTGCAAATTGAATCAGTTCTAGGTTGTTGTCTTCTAGCGCCACATACAGCGTCACTAACAGCTCTTCGGTGTTATCTTTATTTCGCAGATCAGGTTTAGGCAGTGACTCACTTTTACTTTTCGAGTTGTGTTTTTTTACATCCTGGCTTTCGAGAGCATCCGCTTTTACTTCATGGTATTGGTAAAGCTTATTTGAATAGCGGAACAACGCGTCATCCAGTTCACGCTCATCAATCGGCTTAGCGATAATGTAGTCCACACCCGCCCCCAGCATACGTTCGCGAGTCTCTTTAAAGACATCAGCCGTACAACCAAATACCAGTACCGATGACACATCACCTATCAAAGCACGAATCGCAGTGGTTGATTCAACGCCATCCATCACAGGCATATGGTTATCCATGAGTACCAAATCAAAGCGCTCGGCAACCACTGCTTGTATTGCAAGTTCACCATTTTCGACGCTCTTACAAGTGAAACCTTTGCTGCTCATGAAGGTTTCAATGATCACCGTATTCGTTCGGTTATCCTCGACAATCAATACTTTTAAGCCTGAGTAGTCCAACTTCTTATGTGGCAAACTCTCTATCTCACCAGGCTGACATGGTTGAATCTTCAATCGAACATCAAAGCTCGTGCCTATCCCTTCTTCACTGGTAACGGTAATACTGCCATCCATCAATTGGGCAATTTTCTTCACTATCGCTAAGCCAAGGCCTGTACCGCCAAAACGTCTTGTGGTCGAAGACTCCGCTTGTTCAAATGGTTTAAAAATACGCTTTTGAGCTTCTTTAGAGATACCAATTCCGGTGTCGCGAACTCGAATACTAAGATAGGTGTCACTCCCCTCTACGACTTCTTTCAGGTACACCTCGACAAATCCTCTGGAAGTAAACTTCACCGCGTTGTTCAATAGATTAAACAAGATTTGTCGTAGACGTGCTTTATCTGAGAAGTACCAACGACCAGAAGGCACCTCAGAGTACACTTTGAATTGCAGCCCTTTCTCGGAAGAGAGTGTGTAGTAGACACTGTTGATACTGCCGATGATCGAATCGAGTGGGAAGCGAGTCTCATCAAGATCCAGCCTTCCCTGCTCGATCTTCGAAAAGTCTAAGATCTCGTTGAGTAAGGTCATCATGTGATCACCGGACTCATACAAACTCTTAAGATGCTTCTCTTGTTCAGAATTTAGAGGCGTTTTAAGCAGGATCTGAGCAGTACCTAATACCCCATTCATAGGGGTGCGAATTTCATGTGACAGGGTCGCAAGAAAAGCAGTTTTAGCATTAGTGGATGCCTGAGCTTTAACCTTTTCCGCTTCAAGATAAATGGTCTTTTCGTTGAAGGTTTTAATCAAATGACCGATTTCGTCATCACTTGAGTAGTCAACATCGATGATTTCGCCTGCTTTCGAACTATCTACCTGTGCGGCAATCGTTGTAATTGGGCTAATCAAATAGCGGTTCAATAAGTAGTAACCCGCCATCACACAAAGTAGTAATAGCGGAACAATACCGCCCTCAATACTCATCACCTGACGAAATACTTCGTCTGCTACACGTGACTTAGAATTAACCACATCCACTTGCCAACCGAAATCACCAAATTGATTGCTACTGATGTAGATCCCTTCAACGAGATTGAAGTTATGCGAAACCAACACTTGATTGAGTTTATCTCTGAGCATAATGCCAAGATTGTATTCTTCGGCGTGGTTCTTGATAAAGCCTAGCAACTCTTCAAGCGAGAGATCCACCGTCGCAACGCCAGCAAAAATGCCGTCGTAATAATAAGGCGATGAAGCAGTAATCATTCGAACGTGTGTGTATGGGTCGATATACACATCGCTCCAAGAGATGGTTCCTTGTTTTTTGTTGACTACAGAGGTGTACCAATACTCTTCTTGATAAGGAACATTTTTAGGATTGTTGTAAGAAAACAGCTGATCAATTTTTCCATCGTCGGCTTTATTGAAAAAGTGGCTGTTAAGACGCTTTTTAGAGTCAAGCGCATAAGGTTCAGGCCAAATTCCGGCACTGACGATCGTATCGTCACTCGCCGCCAACATCGACTTAAAGAGCGGAATAACATCATCAGTGTTGTGATGTGCTTGAGCAAAGCCAACTAGACTATCTACAAAGCCTTGAGAGCTGCTGAGTGGCTCTGTAATCAATGCGGATAAAAGTTGTGTACGCAAGTCGAGGTTTTGTTGTAATTTGGCGCGCACAGGGGATTCTACGACGTAATACGTCACACTACCGACAATGGCAATAAACATCGCAAGGTATAACCCAAGCGCTACCATACTTTTTTTCTTTAAAGACGACCGTATCTGCATAATTCTTTTATTGTTTTCTTTTCTGTTAAACCTAGTGTTTATCATCCATGACATCAAGCCTTTTTAGATTGAAGCTTGATTGGCACAAGTTCATTGGTACTATAAGCGCAAATATGTTCCCTTTTACGGTACCTCACTTTGACTTTACAAGATATTCTTGCGCTTCCAGAGTTGGAAGGAAAGCTAATCACAGAACACAAAACAATGGGCTTTGTCACTGCAATGGCAGCGGCACCTAATGTGTTAACCCCTCATGAGTGGCTGCCGTTCTTATGGGGTGGTGAAGAAGTCGCACCTTTTACGGATGGTGAGCAACTAGAGAGCTACATTGAAGTTATCATCACGCTTTGGAATAAAACACGTCCTGAGCTAATTGAAGGAACGTGGGGGTGGCCTGAAGCTTGCCAATTGGATGATGCAGAAGTGGTGAATACCGCTGCTCGCGATTTCTGTGAAGGCTTGCTTCAAGGATGGCAGATCGCCCGTGATGACTGGGAAACATTGATGCCTGAAGAGAGCGAAGACAACGCACTCGTGGGCGGCGTGTTACTTTCACTGAGCATGCTTTACGATCCAGAAACGTCAATTGCAACACTTGCAGAGCAAGGCATCGAAGGCCTAGAGCAATTTGAAGAGATCTTTAACGCTGTTCCTGTAATGCTTTGCGGATTAACGCAGCGTGGTATTGCACTGGCTGAAGCTCAATAAAAGTTAGCTTTATACTGATCCAAAAGGCCTCACAATGAGGCCTTTTTTCGTTTTTGGACGAGATTAAAATAGTAGCTCTAGAAGCCTTTCCAATCGAAGTCATCAATTCGCTCGTCGGCGATATAAAATAGTTTAGTGCCGCTGCTGACAACTTGGTCTAGTTCTGGGTTAAGTTCAATACCACTCCCAGTATCAATCGCAATCAGCGTTGCTTTGTACTTCTCTTTAAACACAGAGAAAATAGGCGCGACGGTGACAGGCTCAGCATCTTCAGGGAAATACGTTGAATATTGTGTCATACCTCTTGTTGAGCTCAATAGCTCTTGATGAAGCGCACTTGAACCTGGGTCTACCGCAGCCTTTGCTAGCATCTCTGCACCCACAGCCGGAATACATTCAGAGTTTGGACAATGTTTGTGTAGCAGGTCGCTCAACGCTTCATCTTTAAAATAAACCAGTAAGTGAGCTTTCGGATTTCGGTTAGCACAGTAAAGTGCCGCAGACAGGGTAATGTCGTCTTCCGGGTTATCAATCAGGATGCAACTCGCAGACTCAATACCCGTTTTCTCCATCTCTTTGCCATCTGTGTAGCTGTTTACTTTGACGAAATTGATTTCGCCGGGTAACGGGTTTTCGATATCTGAACGAGTACATAATACGATTGGTCGCTTACCCGTTTCTTCGTGTTGCAGCATGCGGATGAGGTGAATAGTTCTTTGTTCATTCCATCCCAGCATCAAAATGTGGTTGTCCACTCTAACTCTCCTTTTCCCTAGCAAGCCCGCTCGCCAATATTCAACACCTTCTGTTGCCACTTTACCGAGTAATGCGGCAAAAAGGCTGAGTCCACCCGGAATCACAAATAGAATGACTATCCACTGCCCCGCAGCCGTGGTCGGTGACAAATCACCATAACCTACTGTAGAAGCCGTCACCACCAAGTAGTAAGCAAATACGGTAACCGAACTGGTTAAATCTGTTTCACCCGCCAAATACAACATCAACCACGATAGAGCTATGTAGCCAAGAAAAGTGAACAGTAAGTTTTTGCCATTCAAAACAAAGATGTTTGCTTTGATCCAGCGTTTGAGTTGTAACCAGATTATCATTCGAGCCCCAATCTTAATCTCTTACTTACATGCTAGAAAAAATACGCGATATCAACAAGATATATCATCAGAAAAAGATACATAAGAACAACATTGATATCGATAGCCAATATTCAGATACAAAAAAACCAGCACTCGGCTGGTTTTTCTCTTGATGGTAAAGCAAAACAGTGATTAAGCTGGACTGCTATATATCATCACGGCAACGAAATTAAGCGTTGCCTTTAACCTGTAGGTTAAGCTGTTCGGCAAAATCTAGCATGCGGTTCAATGGGATAAGAGACTTCACACGTAGTTCGTCAGAAACGAAAATTTCGTGTTGCTTACCACCATGCTCAAGTGCGTTTTCAATCGCTTCAAGGCCATTCATAGCCATCCAAGGACAGTGTGCACAGCTGCGACAAGTTGCACCAGCACCCGCAGTCGGCGCTTCAATCAGCTCTTTTTCAGGAACCAATTGCTGCATCTTAAAGAAGATACCTTTGTCTGTCGCGACAATCATCTGTGGATGAGGAAGCTCTTTCGCCTTCTTGATCAGTTGGCTTGTTGAGCCTACAGCATCAGCCAGTTCAACCACGCTTGCTGGTGATTCTGGGTGAACCAAAATAGCCGCTTCTGGGTAGACCGATTTCATTTTCTTCAAAGCATCAGCTGAGAATTCATCATGAACGATACACTCACCTTGCCAAAGCAACATGTCAGCGCCAGTTTGATTTGCAATGTAAGAACCTAGGTGGCGGTCTGGCCCCCAAATAATGGGTTTGCCTTCAGCGTCCAGGCTTTCAACGATTTCTAAAGCGATGCTCGACGTAACCACCCAGTCTGCACGAGCTTTAACCGCTGCAGAGGTGTTCGCGTATACAACCACGGTATGGTCGGGGTGAGCATCACAAAATTCTGCAAATTTGTCAGCAGGACAACCCAGATCAAGTGAACATTCAGCTTCAAGCGTTGGCATTAAAATGCGTTTTTCAGGGGTAAGGATCTTTGCAGATTCACCCATAAAACGAACACCAGCGATAATCAAAGTGCTTGCTGAATGACGGTTACCAAACTTAGCCATTTCTAATGAATCGCCAACGAAACCACCAGTTTCTTCTGCCAGAGCCTGAATTTCAGGATCGGTGTAGTAGTGTGCAATTAGAACTGCATCTTTTTCTTGAAGTAGTTTTTTGATGTTTGCGATGTGGGCCTGTTTCTGAGCGTCGCTCAATGGAACTGGCTTAGGCGGAAACGGGTAAACTGTATCGATTTTATCTAGTATATGACTCATTGCTCTTGCTCTACGCAACTTCTTCCGAGGATTAGAGTATTCTACACAGGACAGCGATGAGGATCAAAAAGGATTGGTTGCAAGTAGTGACTAGCTAATACTTAAAACGCATAAACAAGGCGATGTGTTGGCAGCATAAAGAAGATAAGTAGACACTAAACGGGAGTGCTCAGGTATAAAAAAGAGGTACCTGAGCACCCCTATTTTGTTTTACAAGTGGGTTTTAGCCACTTTAGCCGAAGCACTGTTTGGGTACTCGGTAACGACTTGTTGGTAATATTTCTTAGCTTGCGTCGCGTTATTGTTGCGCGCAGCTATGTCACCAAGCTTAACCAGCGCATCTGCTCGCTTGTTGGAGTCTTTGTACGACACAACAGCGGCAAAGCTCTTCACGGCTTCTTTATCTTGCTTCTTAGCGAAATAAAGCTGACCTAACCAGTAATGTGAGTTAGGTGTGAAGGTTGAATCTGGGAAGTCTTTTTGAAACTTTTGGAATGCTGCGATAGCGCCCGTGTAGTCTCGTTGCTTTAGAATCATATCTACAGCATTTTGATAAGCGGTTTGCTCATCGACATCAGTACTGAACGTACCAGAAGCGTCTTTAGAGCCTTCGCTCGCCGCTACTGCTACCGTTGCCGTTCCTGCTGCTTTCACCTCGCCTCTCACACGATCCAGTTCAATGAACAGTTCGCGTTGGCGCTCTAGCATTTGCTTCATATCGTAGCTGTTTCGTTCCAGCTCACCACGAAGTTCACTGATCTCCAGTGCCATGTCGTCGATTTGCTGTTGCATTTGAAGCTGAACGAGATTGCGATTTTGAAGCAGGCGCTCTAAACGCTCAATATCTGATTCGTTAGATGCAGACGCTGCTCGAGAGGAAGATGATGAATTGGTTGCGGTGCTATTGAGATCGGATACTGGAGCTGGTGCAGCGAACGTAGTGTTCGCTACACTTGCCAGTAACGAAAGCAAAATGACTCGCTTTGTGTTACTGAACATGAGGCAATTCCTCAATTATATAGTCTACTAAAATTAGTAAACTAGTACTGCGCGACGGTTTTTAGCGTACACATCTTCAGATTGACCTAGAAGAAGTGGCTTCTCTTCACCGTAGCTTACGATAGAGATTTGGTCTGCTTGAACACCTAGAGCTTGTAGGTATTTCGCTACAGCTTGTGCACGACGCTCGCCAAGTGCGATGTTGTACTCAGGAGTACCGCGTTCGTCAGCGTGACCTTCGATAGTAACGTTCATGTCAACGTTGTTGCTTAGGTAAGCTGCGTGAGCTGCTAGAATTTCTTCGTAGTCGCCAGCGATAGTAGAGTTATCGAATGCAAAGTAGATTGTTTGAGTTTCGCGTAGCGCTTGCTCTTTAAGCTCTTGCTCAGACAGTTGAGCGTTAGCATCAATTGGCGTTACAACAGTTGTGTCTACGTTGCCTTCTGAACCTGAAGTTGTTTGGTTGCTTTCAGTACCTGAAGTTGCAGATGTTGCTTCATCAGTTGAGCTACATGCCGTTACTGCCATCACTGGTAGTGCAATCATCAAGCCTTTAAGAACTTTGTTAAGTTGCATCTTTTTTTCCTTACGTTATCAAACTTAGTTTCTACAGCGACTAAGTGCTATAGATAGTTAATTGCCACAATAGTTAACACTATCAATAGCTAAAAGAATGTATCACTTTAACTAGAGGAACGGTGACCATGCAGGCGCTCTTACACGTCCGTTGGTTGCCGGTAATCTAGCTTTGAAACGGCCATCGATAGAAACCATCGATAGTACGTTTGTTTTGTTGTAAATAGAGCTATAGATAACCATACCCCCATTTGGTGCAATACTTGGAGATTCATCTAACAATGTCTTTGTTAGCACCTGAACCGCACCGGTTTCCAAATCTTGCTTAGCCAAGTTGAAGCCTGAATTACTGCGATTGACCATGATTAGGAATCGACCATCAGGGGTGATCTGGCCACCTAAGTTTTGGCTACCTTGCCAAGTAATACGAGAAGTCGAATTATTGGACAAATTTACATTATAAATCTGTGGTTTACCACCACGATCCGATGTGAAAATAAGAGACTTGCCATCTGGGTGCCAGAATGGTTCCGTGTTATTAGAACGGCCACGAGTAATTTGAGTCAGCTTACGGCTAGCAAGGTCAAGTGTGTACACCTGAAGGCTGCCTGTTTTAGACAATACCAATGCCAATGTTTTACCATCTGGCGAGAATCTTGGCGCACCATTATGACGAGGGTATGACGTTACTTTCTCACGCTCACCCGTGTAAATATTCATGATGAATATTTCAGCTTGGCCATTTTGGAAACTCACATAAGCAAGCTTTTTACCGTCTGGTGACCATGCCGGTGACATTAGTGGTTGCTTAGAACGAAGCACCAAGCGCTCGTTAAACCCATCGTAGTCAGCAACACGAAGTTGGTATGGGTATTTATCTTTGTCGTTCACTACCACATAAGAAATACGAGTTAAGAACGCACCTTTCTCGCCAGTCAGTTCTTCATAAACTAAATCAGAAATACGGTGTGCATACTCTCTCAAGCGTTTACCAGGAACTGTCGCTTTCTTATTGAACAACACGTGGTCTTTAGAAAGTACCAGTTGGCCCTCATCACTTAACGCACGGCTTTGTCCTTTGGTCAGTTGACCACGAACAATGTCAATCAACTGGTAGTTGACTACATATTGCCCTTCGGCATTTTTAGTGATGCTACCTGTTAGCAATGAATCAACGCCTAAGTTAGTCCAAGCATCAAAATCCACCTCACTTTCGCTGTAAGGCGTCTGTGGCATCTTGCTTGTTGCAACTGGGCTGAATTTACCACTGCGTTGTAAATCAGAAGCAATAACTGCTGATACATCGTGTGGCAATTGTTCTGCACCTTCCCAACGGAAAGGGACAATAGCGATAGGTCTTGCGGAGTTAATACCGTCTGTAATAACAATTTCTAATTTTGCAAAAGCAGAGCTAGAAAAAATACATGCCATAACAAACAGGCTCTTGAAAAAGTTACCTTTAAGCATAAGTTATCCATTTCTCATTATGGGATGAACCGAAAGTCAAAATCTCGGAATATTTGTTGTAATGATGAGTCTTGTGGAAAATCGAACTCTCTCGCTTTAACTGTAGCAGCCTGTGCTGCTGAGCAAAGCTGGCGATTTCCGCTAACTACCGAAACCCTTCTCACTACAGCTTTATTACCACCAGTTGGTGTCAACTGAATGTTAAGAACACACTCTTGACCACGGAAGGAGTCTTCCATCAAAAGGTTTCGTTGTACTGTTTGTTGATAAATTGATATATATCGAGCCTTTTCATCTTCTAAATGCTGGTTCAAAGCAGTGTTGTTATTGCTTTGTTCAGTCTCCAGTCCAGCAAAGATGTCGTTCAATGCTGCTTCTTGCTGTTTACGTTCTTTTTCAGCTCTTGCTGCAGCTTCTTTTGCTTTACGCGCTTTCTCCGCTGCGGCTGCCGCTTCTTTCTCTTTCGCTATACGTTGCTTTTCAGCACGTTCAGCGGCTTCTTTTTCTTTACGAGCTTTATCTGCAGCTTCTTTCGCGGCCTTTTCTTTTGCCACGCGTTCTTGTTCAGCTTTAGCTATCGCCACTTCTTTGGCTTTGCGCTCTTTTTCCGCTTTCACAACCGCTGCTTCTTTCAATTTACGATCAGCTTCTGCTTTAGCGGCTTTCTTTTGTTCTTGCTTTAAACGAGCCTCTTCAACTTTACGTTGTTTTTCATTTTCAACTCGACGCTTTTCCGCTTCGCGAGCGGCTTTCGCTTCTTTAGCTTGCTTTTCTTTCAGCTTTCGAATGTTCTCTTCTTCAGCTTTACGATTTTTTTCAAGTCGTTCGCTTTCACGTCTTAGTTTGTCTAGACGCTCTTGTTCTTTCTTACTCGCTGCTTCTCTTTGTTGACGAATCTGTTGAGCTTGTTGGCGAACCAACTGAGGATCAATCACCACAGCTTGAACCATCTGCCCAGTAGGCTTTGGTTCCGACATCGTGAAATCCGCCCCCCAAATAAGCGCAACGAATAAGATGACGTGCAGCCCAAGAGAGATAAGAAGCGGTGATCTAAAATTATTGGATTTCTTATTATTCGCTTTCATGAATGCTACGGAGCTATTCCCTTATATCCGTTAATAGGCCAACCTTTGGCACACCTGCACGGCTTAATTCATCAAGTAATAAAACCACTTCAGCGTAAGGCGTTGCGGCATCACCACCAACCGCCACTGGAGAGTTTGGCTTAAGAGACAGCTCGGCTTTCACTCGGACGATAATGTCTTCCATTGATAAGCCACGCTGTACTTCTTCGTTATTCACACTCAAACCAAGCTCACCGTCTTTGTTCACTTCAACGATAATAAAGCTCGCATTGTCGTCACCCAATAGATCTTGTGCAGACTGAGCCGTTGAAGCCTTAGGCAATTCAACGTCTACGCCTTGAGTAACGAATGGCGAAGTCACCATAAAAATAATCAGCAAAACAAGCATAACGTCGATGTAAGGTACAACGTTAATCTCTGCTGTCATTTTGCGTTTTTTAGGTTGGTATCCGGCCATCTATTATTCCCTGCCAGCCATCGCTTGACGGTGAAGAATACTGTGGAACTCTTCAGAGAAAGTCGCATAGTTGTGCTCTAGCTTACCGACTCGACTGCTAAAGCGGTTGTAAGCCATAACAGCAGGAATTGCTGCAAATAGGCCCATTGCTGTCGCGATCAGTGCTTCTGCAATGCCAGGAGCAACCATTGCTAATGTCGCTTGCTTCACTTCACCTAATGCGATGAATGAGTGCATGATGCCCCAAACCGTACCAAATAGGCCGATGTATGGACTGATAGAACCGACCGTTGCTAGGAAAGGTAAGTTGGTTTCTAGCTCGTCTACTTCACGGGCAACCGCTACGCGCATTGCACGGCCAGTACCTTCCATAATGAAGTCAGGAGATGTTGCATTCGATTTACGAAGGCGAGCAAACTCAGTAAAGCCTGCGTAGAAAATTTCTTCAGTACCAGAAAGCTCGTCTTTGCGCTTATTGCTCTCTTGGTACAGTTTTGCGAGATCAACGCCTGACCAGAACTTATCTTCAAATACGTCAGTTTGTTTAGAAGCTTGAGATAATACTTTACTTCTTTTTATGATCATTGCCCAAGAAACAACAGACATGCCCATAAGAATCAGCATGACCATCTTAACTAGTAAGCTAGCTTCTAATATTAGGCCTAAGATTGAGATTTCAGCAGTCACTATTCGTTAGCTCCGTGAGAATAAATGTTGGCATTGCTTTGGGTTTCATTTTTTGATTATCGATACATGCTACCTTAACCATTGCTTTACACAATGCCTTGCCATCAGGATTTACGATCTCTTGACAGAAGACCAAGGTAGCTCGCTTCAACTCGTAAATATTTGTAATGACTTGTAAAGAATCATCAAGTCGCGCACCTTGAATAAAATCAATGTCCATATGTCGGACTACAAAACCGATATTTTGTTCTAACAAGACTTGCTGAGAGACGCCAATTGAGCGCAACATCTCAGTTCGAGCGCGTTCGAAAAACTTAAGATAGTTTGAATGGTATACAACACCACCTGCATCGGTGTCTTCGTAATACACTGTCACTGGCCACGTAAATGGC
This sequence comes from Vibrio sp. QJM3NY_27, assembly GCF_057785955.1. NCBI lineage: Bacteria > Pseudomonadati > Pseudomonadota > Gammaproteobacteria > Vibrionales > Vibrionaceae > Vibrio > Vibrio sp. QJM3NY_27. The sequence continues at coordinate 2,318,927 of NZ_CM173511.1, forward strand.
TTAGATATTCCCTGCAATTTGATACCACAATCCAAAACGATAAAGATCTCACTATAACCTAACTCCTTATCATTAATAGTATATCGCTGTGAATTTTTTGATTTAATAGACGAAAAAAAAGGCCATCTGTATAAGATGACCTCTTTTTGGCTAAAAACCCAACAAGTATAAAGGTTCACGTCGTTATGAACCTAAATCTTCTGCCTTTTATAAAAGGCGCAACACCGTTAGGTAGAGCAAAATTGTGAGTGAAACGTATGGGCTAAACAGTAGCTGCCACATCCAAGCTCTAGGCTTAAATCCGATACCGTAAACCATGCTTGAGCACACTGCCCAAATGAACATTGGCCCGATGATCGCGTTAAAGCCACCGATGCTTGTCGCATACGCTTCAGGATCCCACATCACTAAACCAACATGCATGAAACCCAATACGAGGGATAAAGCTCTTAACAGAGTCTTATCCATTGGTTGATGCAGTTTAGCGATTTGCTCCGCGAGATTACTCACTGTCTTTATCCATCATTTCTGAATGCTCTAACCATAGAGCATTGATGATGCCGAATGCACATGCTAGAAGTACACCCAAAATCCATGCGAAATACCACATAAAATTTCTCCTAAGTTATTTAACTTCTAGCTTAGTAAGCTGAAACGTCGTTATCTTCGATGTGTTTCTTATCTAGACGACCGAACATTTTGTAGTATGTCCAAGTTGTGTAGCCAAGAATCACAGGAACCATTACCGCCGCAACTCCGGTCATAAGACCAAGCGTTAACTCACTCGCTGTTGAATCCCACATAGTCAAACTATGGCTAGGGTTCAGGCTTGATGGCATTACGAATGGGAACATTGCAAAACCAGCCGTTAAAATAACACCAGCGTTAGATAGGCTTGAGAACAAGAATGCGAAACCACCACGCTCAAAGCGAGATGCAATCACAGCAAGCAGTGGCATTGCTACGCCAAGGATCGGCGCAGCCCACATTGCTGGATACGTTTCGAAGTTTGTCATCCAAGCACCAACTTGAAGTGATACTTCTTTGTTTAGTGGGTTTGAATCAGCAAACGTGTCCATCGTGCTAGTGATTACGTAGCCTTCAATAGACTGAACCCAGAAGCCACCGATAACGAACAGAGCAATAGCAATTAGGCCAGTGATCTGAGCAACGTTACGAGCGCGGCTGTGCAGTTCTTCTGTTGTCTTCATTTGAAGCCATGTTGCACCTTGCATCACGAACAACATCAGAGCCAACACACCACAAAGCAATGCAAATGGGTTAAGCAGAGCAAAGAACGTACCATGGTACTTAGACATCATAAATTCGTTCAGATCAAATGGTACACCTTGTAGTAGGTTACCAAATGCCACACCGAAAATGATTGGTGGTACTGTGCCACTAAAGCAAAGTGCGTAGTCCCAAGTTTTACGCCATTTTGGATCTTCAATCTTAGAGCGGTAATCAAGAGCAAGTGGACGTAACCAAAGCGCTGCTAACGTCGCGTACATTGCGAAGTAGAAACCAGAGAAAGACGTCGCGTAAACCAGTGGCCATGCAGCAAACAATGCACCACCCGCAGTGATAAGCCAAACTTGGTTGCCATCCCAGTGAGGGGCAATCGTGTTTAGCATAATACGACGTTCAGTGTCGCTCTTACCGATAACAGGAGAAAGGGCTGCAACACCCATATCGAAGCCATCAGTTACGGCGAAACCAACCAGTAGAACACCGATCAATACCCACCAAATAAGTCGTAAGCTTTCGTAATCAAACATAATATTCCCTCACTTATACTTCGACTGAACGGCTAACTTTGTCTTCAACAGAGTTATCGTTTTGTTCGAAGTGGTAACGGCCTGTCTTTAAGCTACTTGGACCTTTACGTGCGAATTTCAGCATTAGGTAAACTTCAGCAATCAAGAACACTGTGTACAGTGCCAGAATCGCGAATAGAGAAGTCCAAAGCTGTTCAATAGTCAGTGCTGATGCAGCCACATTAACCGGTAGGATTTCACCAACCGCCCATGGCTGACGACCAAACTCAGCAACGAACCAACCTGCTTCAATCGCAATCCAAGGTAGTGGGATTGAGAATAGCGCCGCTTTAAGTACCCATGGTTTCTGTTCGATCTTCTGACGACACGTTTGAACAAACGCCGCACCGAATACAAACAGCATGATGAAGCCACAAGCAACCATCAGACGGAATGACCAGAATAGAGGCCAAACAGTTGGGATAGAATCATCCGCAGCCATTTGGATTTGGTCTTCTGTTGCATCAACAACGTCGTCTGTGTAGCGCTTAAGAAGCAGACCGTAACCTAGGTCACCTTTCACTTCGTCGAACGCTGCGATGTTTTCTTCAGACTTATCGCCTGAACGTAGCTTTTCAAGCAACTCGTATGCGTACATACCAGTGCGGATACGATCAACGTGATCATCACGTAAGTCACGTAGGCCCGTTACTTCAGTATCAAGCGAACGCGTTGCGATGATGCCCATTACGTATGGGATTTTAATTGCGTAGTCAGTATTCATTGTTTCTTGGTTTGGAATACCAAAAACAGTAAATGCGGCTGGTGCTTCTTCAGTGTGCCACTCGGCTTCTACCGCAGCGAGCTTCACTTTTTGAACTTCACCAAGCTCGTAGCCAGATTCATCACCTAGTACGATTACTGACAGGATCGCCGCCATACCGAAAGATGCTGCAATCGCAAAAGAGCGACGAGCAAAGGCAAGGTCACGACCTTTAAGAATGTAGTATGAACTGATACCAAGGATGAACATTGCACCCGTAGTGTAACCAGACGCTACTGTGTGTACGAATTTAACCTGCGCTACTGGGTTTAGGACAACTTCAGCGAAGCTCACCATTTCCATACGCATGGTTTCAAAGTTAAATTCCGCACCCACTGGGTTTTGCATCCAGCCGTTTGCTACCAAGATCCATAGCGCTGAGAAGTTAGAGCCAAGTGCTACTAACCACGTTACCGCTAAGTGCTGACGCTTTGACAATCTGTCCCAACCGAAGAAGAAAAGACCAACAAAAGTAGACTCTAGGAAGAATGCAACAAGCGCTTCAATAGCTAGCGGAGCACCGAAGATGTCTCCAACGTAGTGAGAATAGTAAGACCAGTTTGTACCAAACTGAAACTCCATGGTTAAGCCTGTCGCTACACCAAGAGCAAAGTTAATACCAAACAATTTACCCCAGAACTTGGTCATGTCCTTGTAAATTTGTTTGCCCGTCATTACATATACTGACTCCATAATGGCAAGAAGAAATGCCATACCTAAGGTCAGTGGAACAAATAGGAAGTGATACATCGCTGTAAATGCAAACTGCAATCGCGACAGATCAACAACATCAATCATGGTAACTCCTTTGTGTCGGCTGAATGACACTTGTGTGATTATTCACCGCAAAAATCCATGTTAAAACAATTTATGTAATTGTTATTACAAATTGAAATTTGTAGCAAAAACGTACCGTTATAGTTAGATTATTGTTAAGCATGAGCTAATATAGCTGGCGCTAATATTACTGGTAAAATCAGTATGTTTCAAAAGGTTTATAGGAGAAGTCTGCGTTGATTTGTATCAATTTTATTCAAGCAAATTAGAGTTATTTTTAAACAATCATGATTAAAATCACACCAATTTTAGCCTTGTTAATAACCGCGCATGATATCTGTGACAAAAGCTCAGCACCACCTCAACATACCAATTACAACTACCTATAAAGTATTAACAAAAGATATGACAGTTTATTTCATTTTTTGTTATCCAAATCAAACTTGGAATCAAAGTTTCCATTTTTGAATTTCGATAATTCGCCTTTTTATCGATTTGCTCAAAGAGTTGTTATTCAATAAAAACCAAAAAATCCCAGCGCTTATGCAACTGGGATCTTTAGAAATGAATAATTTAACGATTAGACGGTTTATCTATTCCAAAGTGTAAATACGCTCTATCGGTCGCGATTCGACCTCTTGGCGTTCTTTGTAAGTAACCTTGCTGAATCAAGTAAGGCTCCAACACATCTTCAATGGTGTCTCTCTCTTCACCAATCGCAGCTGCCATGTTGTCGATACCAACCGGACCACCGCCAAACTTCTCCATGATTGCAAGCAGAAGCTTTCTATCCATGTAGTCAAAGCCTTTGGCGTCAACGTCCAGCATGTTGAGTGCTTTATCTGCAACGTCTGGGCAAATATGTCCATCGCCTTTCACTTCCGCATAGTCACGAACACGACGTAGTAAACGGTTAGCAATACGTGGTGTACCACGCGCACGGCGAGCAATTTCTAATGCACCTTCAGACTCCAGAGATAGGCCAAGGCAATCCGCGCTGCGTTGAACGATATTTTGAAGATCTTCTACTTTGTAGTACTCAAGACGCTGGGTAATGCCGAAACGGTCACGTAACGGAGACGTCAGTGAGCCAGCGCGAGTGGTTGCGCCAATCAAAGTGAAAGGAGGAAGATCAATCTTGATAGAACGTGCCGCAGGGCCTTCACCAATCATGATATCCAATTGGTAATCTTCCATTGCGGGATACAACACCTCTTCAACCACTGGGCTCAGACGGTGGATCTCATCAATGAACAGCACATCATTTTCTTCAAGGTTAGTCAGTAGCGCAGCAAGGTCACCGGCTTTCTCTAGAACAGGGCCTGAAGTGGTACGGATGCTCACATCCATTTCATTGGCAACAATGTTTGCCAACGTGGTTTTACCTAAACCGGGAGGGCCAAAAATCAACAGATGATCCAGAGCTTCATTTCGCATTTGAGCGGCTTGAATGAAAATCTCCATCTGGTTACGAACGTGGTCCTGACCTTGATAGTCGGCTAGCGCCTTTGGACGTATTGCACGGTCGATAACATCTTCATCTTTAAAGACCGGATTATCCGGTGCAATCAGGCGATCGGCTTCAATCATAAATTCTGTTATTCCTAACTCTGCGCACAGGCAAAGTGAATGAGTCTATTTTGTAGAACAAGTATATGAGGTATTAAACCATCGACTTCAGTGCTTCTCGAATCAATTGTTCGCTGGTCATGCCATCTTTAGCCACTTGAGCAACAACTTTAGAGGCTTGAGTCGGTTTATAACCCAACGCAAGTAGTGCGCTTACCGCTTCTTCTTCAGCATCGTGAACCGCTGGCATCGAGTCCATTGGCGCAGCATCCGTTGCAGGCGTAAACAGATCACCTGCGCCCCACCCTTTCAGGCGGTCTTTCATTTCAACGACAAGACGCTCTGCGGTTTTCTTACCCACACCCGGCAGTTTAACCAGCGTAGAGATATCTTCACGTTCAACACTCTGAACAAACTGGCTAGCGGTCATGCCTGAAAGTATGCCAAGACCTAGCTTAGGACCTACACCATTTGCTTTGATGACTTCACGGAACAGAGCACGCTCTTTTACCGTATTGAAACCATAAAGTAGCTGCGCATCTTCACGTACGACAAAGTGAGTGTAGATAATTGCCTCTTCGCCAACGTTTGGTAATTCATAAAAACAGCTCATTGGCATTTGTACTTCATAACCAACACCACTGACTTCGATTAGCAACTCTGGTGGCTGTTTTTCTATTAATGTACCGCGTAGGCGTCCGATCACAATTCACTCTCTTGATGGAATATTATTTGAGGGACAGAATATAAAAGAACTGGATGCTTATCCAGTTCTTTGTGTTTATTAAGGTGATTTATTTAAGCTTGCTTAGCTTTGGAAACCACACTATTCAGGCTTTCAACCAGTTCTTTTACCGAAGCAACATGGCCTGTTAATTCAGAACCATAATTGGCCACTAAACCCGATACAGATTTAGTTTCTGCCACACTCTGCGCCACCTCTGAACTCGCGAGATCGAGTTCTTTCAGAGAGCTCATCTGCATGGCCATGATATTGGTGAGCTGATTAACATCTGTTGAGATGGTTTGCACCTCTGAGATGATGCCGTTCATCTCGCTCGCCGTGGTTTCGATGATAGCTCTGCCGTGTTCAACTTCTACTTTGCTGCGGTCTAACAAAGTTCGAATCTCTATCGCAGAATGACTGCTTTTCGCCGATAGCTCTCTCACTTGATCGGCCACCACAGCAAAACCTCGTCCTTGTTCACCGGCTCGAGCGGCTTCTATTGCTGCGTTGAGTGCTAAAAGGTTAGTTTGTTCGGCTACGGAAGTAATCAAATCGGCGACTTTCATGATCTCTTGATTACTTTGAATGATCTGGCTGATTGCACTGGTTGAGGCTTCTAGTGACTCAGAGCTCTTTTGCGCTTTGGTTCCAACCGCTTCACTGCGCTCTTTCAGTTCACCCACAAATGAATTGGATTCTTCGATACCTTGAGTCATTTGATGCAGCTGTTGGCTCATCTCTTCTGCTGCACTCGCCTGAGATTCGCAATTGATGTTCAACACCTCAACTTGAGCATGCAAGTCTTGCGACTGCTGATCTAAATGAACCGAAACACCTTGTAGACTCTCTGAATTCGAATTGGCTTGGTCGAGCACGATAGAGAGCCGACCTTCACTTTGCGTCGCTTGATTGGCAACGTGTTGGCTTTCTGAAATCGCATCCTCTGCCATTTCGATCGCCACCTCTTTCTGTTTCGCAGTAAATGCTTGGGCAATGCAGATCACCACCAGCGGCATAATCACACCAGACCAAGTTTCTAACACTACCGCATCAGGGGTTAGCTCAAGCTGGGGAAATGCAAATCCATTGAGATGTGCTGAGGTCATCACTAATGAAACACCGATAACCAGTCCACTCCACACCAAAGCCACAATTCGTGTTCCAGATAAGAAGAAAGCGACCACTAACAAAGGCACCCAATAAGCTTGAGTGGAAGCCACAACCCCACCGCTTTGGTAAATGATGTTCAACGCGTGGACAGCCATGCCGACAAAACCAAAGTTAAGTGCAAGGCTCGGCTTACTCGTCACACGAAGTAGCAGTGCAGAGATCAGTTCGAATACGATAAGAAATACAGATGTAGCGATCAGAAGTTGCTCTTCGTGCTTAGTCCACTTGATTAAGCTATAGACGCCAACGAAGAATGCGATAAAAGTGAAGAGTAATAAGATATCGGCTTGTCTGACTTCGTTGTTACTCCACCCATTGCTTTTGGGTAGAAACAGCGCGCGCCACAGCTTGATTGGGTTCATCAGTGATCATCCTTGATTAACTTGTAAGACCTCCGACCAATGTTAATAACATGTTAAATGATACGCAATGTTATTATCTGGGTTATGTTCGAAAGATCTCATTTCATCAAGGATTTAGCGGCGTATTGTGTTGATATGAGCCAAACCGGCTGTAAGGCTCATCAATAGAATAAGTTTAAAAGGCAGAATATTAGGAACTAACAATAGAATGAGATTTAACGGTAACGCCCTTTTCTTGCTCCTGTTGCTTTACCTGCGAGTGCGACCAAGGTTTTATTGGTGTTAGCGTGAGTGATCGCTACGCCTAGAGCATCGGCTGCATCGGCTTGTGGCTTAGCGGGTAGTTTGAGCATACTCATCACCATATTCTGAACCATCGACTTATCAGCGCCACCGTTACCTGTCACCGCTTGTTTGATCAAACGAGCCGCATACTCATGTACAGGCAAATCAGCATTCACTGCTGCTACAATCGCACTGCCACGAGCTTGGCCAAGTTTAAGTGCTGAATCGGCATTCTTCGCCATGAACACTTGTTCGATCGCGAATACGTCAGGCTGAAACTGAGTAATGATCTCACTCACGCCCGCATAGATTTGCTTTAAGCGACCTGGCAGTTCTTTTTCGGAAGTACGAATACAACCACTACCTAAGTAATATAGATGACGACCATTTTGACGAATCACGCCATAGCCGGTAATACGAGAACCAGGGTCAATCCCTAAGATAATAGACATAACTTCAATACTGATTATTTATACATGCTTTATGAGCTTAGTATATCGAACGCAAAAAAAAATGCCCGTCAAATTAACGGGCATTTCGTTGTTCTGCGAAAGAAAAAGTTCTATCAAAAACTAAGTTTTGTTGAAAGCTTAAGTGCTATCTAAGACTTAAGCTCTATCGAAAACTCACTGCTTGATGAGAAAGTTGATCTTAATCGTTTGATTAGTCTTCTTTCTTCGCTAAGTTAACAGCGATTGCTAGCTCTTCCAGTGATGCTGGGTTTGCTAGGCTTGGCGCGTCTGTTAATAGACATGCTGCAGCTGTTGTTTTCGGGAATGCGATAACGTCACGGATGTTCTCTGTACCACAAAGAAGCATTGCTAAACGGTCAAGACCGAATGCTAGACCTGCGTGTGGTGGCGTACCGTACTTAAGAGCTTCAAGTAGGAAGCCGAACTTCTCTTGCTGTTCTTTAGCTTCGATACCTAGGATACCGAATACAGCCGTTTGCATTTCTGCGCTGTGAATACGTACAGAACCGCCGCCTACTTCGTAGCCGTTGATTACCATATCGTAGGCATCAGAGTTAGCTGCTGCTGGGTTCGATTTTAGCTCTTCCGCATTCACACCAAGTGGTGATGTGAATGGGTGGTGCATAGCGTGAAGATTGCCTTCGCCATCTTCTTCGAACATTGGGAAATCAATAACCCAAAGAGGAGCCCACGCTTTCTTATCTGTTAGCTCTAGGTCATCTCCTAGCTTGATACGAAGTGCGCCCATTGCTTCAGCAACGATGTTCGCTTTATCTGCACCAAATAGGATGATATCGCCAGATTCAGCTTGAGTGCGCTCAAGAAGACCGTTGATCACGTCTTCGTTTAGGAACTTAGCAACTGGAGATTGGATACCTTCCATGCCAGCAGCACGGTCGTTAACCTTCATCCAAGCTAGACCTTTCGCGCCGTAGATACCTACATGCTCTGCGTAACCGTCGATTTGCTTACGAGTTAACTTAGCGCCACCTGGTACACGGATAACCGCTACGCGACCTTTTTCGTCGTTCGCAGGGCCAGAGAATACTTTGAACTCAACGTCTTTAACCAAGTCAGCAACGTCTACTAATTCTAGTGGGTTACGTAGGTCTGGCTTATCAGAACCGAAACGACGAATCGCTTCAGAGAAAGGCATTACTGGGAATTGGCCCAGTTCAACATCTAGAAGCTCTTTCCACATATCGTGAACTAGCTTCTCAGTGATGTTACGCACTTCTTGAGAAGACATGAACGATGTTTCGATATCGATTTGAGTAAATTCAGGCTGACGGTCAGCACGTAAATCTTCATCACGGAAACATTTAACGATTTGGTAGTAACGGTCAAAACCAGACATCATCAGCAATTGTTTGAACAGCTGAGGAGATTGAGGAAGTGCGTAGAAGCTACCTTTGTGAACACGGCTTGGTACTAGGTAATCACGAGCGCCTTCAGGTGTCGCTTTCGTTAGTACTGGTGTTTCGATGTCTAGGAATAGGTTCTCGTCTAGGAAACGACGAACGAAGCTAGAAGCACGTGCACGAAGCTTGATACGATCGCTCATTTCTGGACGACGAAGATCGATGTAACGGTACTTTAGACGCTGTTCTTCAGAGTTCGTTTGGTTGAAATCCAGTGGAAGCGCTTCTGAACGGTTGATGATCTCAAGGCCAGTCGCGTAAAGCTCAACTTCACCCGTCGCCATATCTTTATTTACTTGGCTGTCAGGACGAACACGTACTTCACCAGTAAATTTGATACAGAATTCATTACGCAGTTGGTTAGCGATCGGAAAGATATCTTTCATATCTGGATCGACAACAACCTGAACGACGCCTTCACGATCTCGCATATCGATAAAGATAAGACCGCCTAAATCACGGCGACGGTTTACCCAGCCGCACAATTCTACAGTTTGTCCCGCCAGGGACTTGTTCAGGTTACCACAGTAATGGGTACGCATAATGAATTTCCCAATCTCTTAATTATTTACTAGTTTCCAAGCTGTCAGTGGTCATTCCACACAACAGAGCAAAGGAACATTTATACGCGGAAACTCGTTTAAAATCGACCTTCCACATTCGAATTTATTGTGTTTTATCTGGCTTTGCTGCTTTTTAGCCCATCAAGTGCGCAAAGATTCATCAAAACCGAAAAAATTGCGCTAATTATATCTCGAAAGTACCTTAATCAGCAAAACTCTCGTACAGTAGATTTTAGGGCGCGTTGACCTTTCGTGGTTAAATTTTGTTCGAGATAAAAGCATTTTAATCGCGGCGAGGGAAAAGTAGCCTAGTCATTCTAAGCAAATCTCCCTCAACAAAGAGTAAAACGCTTTTAGCCGAACCCTTCGGGCAGCGTTTGCTGGGTATTTCTACTACGTTATCGGCTTCTCATGTAGGCTAGCTACACATCAAAGCCTCTGCCTTGTATAAATACCCAGCAACTCGCTGCAAAAACCAGCTCGAAAGATCAACACGCCCTAATTTCAAACCAAAAACTTTTTGTAATGACTGATAGCGTGATGAATAACGGTGTAATAGATGGATGATCGTGTAATAACAGAAACTTTACCTCTAAGACTTGGATTGACCATGTGGTCTCATTCCGAGTGGCAAAGTCAGTTCTATGGTAAGGGAACAAAACCTGCTGAACGCTTAGAGAAGTACACACAAGTTTTTCATACGGTTGAAGGCAACACGACCTTCTACGCCACACCGAGTATGTCGACCGTTCACAACTGGAAAGCCGCCAGTCACGGTGATTTTAGGTTTACCTTCAAGCTGCCAAAGTTCATCACCCACCAGCAACAACTTAGGCACTGCCAAGCCGAGCTCAAAGAGTTTTTAATGACCATGTCGCCACTCCACGACCGTATTGGCCAATGGACGATTCAGCTACCACACAGTTTTGAACCTAGCATGCTCCCTGCCCTGCAAAAGTTTTGTACCTTGTTCCCCAAAAATATGCAGCTCGGTGTAGAAGTTCGTCACCTTGGTTTTTTTGATAAGGGTGATGCGGAAAAGCGCTTCAATCATTGGTTAATAGAAGAAGGGATCAATCGCATTATTATGGATAGCCGTCCCGTTTTCTCCGCACCACCAACCACAGAAGCGGTGATCGATGCTCATCAGAAAAAGCCGCGCGTTCCAGTACATGCGATTGCGACGGCAAACAATCCGATGGTTCGTTTTATTGGTCATCCAGATCAGGAACCCAATCTGGCTTTCTTTAAACCTTGGTTCGCGAAATTACCGACTTGGTTAAATGAAGGTAAGCAGCCTTATTTAATGATTCACACACCAGACAACAATCACGCCCCTGAGTTGGCGATTGCTATCTATAAGCAGCTGCAAAAGCAAGTATCTGAAAATACATCACTTATCTTGCCTGATCTCGCTCAATTTCCAGCACAGAAAGGCAATCACCAAATCTCGATGTTTTAACCCCTCACCTATCCGTAACTTCGAACCTTGAGCTAAATCTCAGTTTTCGTGACAGCCGCGCTTTTTTTACGTAAAATACGTCCCCTTTTATTTGGTATGAATTTTGTGCCAATTACGCTGACTGTCGAGAGAAAATGCCATGAGCAACACAGACAATATCTTTTCCGCTCCTATTGATAAAATTGGTGATTTCACCTTTGATGCAAGGGTTGCTGAAGTATTTCCGGATATGATTCAACGCTCGGTGCCTGGTTATAGCAATATCATCTCTGCTATTGGCATGTTAGCTGAACGCTTCGTAAAACCACACTCAAACATTTATGACCTAGGCTGCTCTCTTGGCGCGGCGACACTTTCTATGCGTCGCCATATTCAGCAAGAAGGCTGCACCATTTTCGCTGTTGATAATTCACAAGCGATGGTTGAACGCTGTAAGTTGCACGTTAATGCTTACCGCAGTGACACGCCAGTAGAAGTCATTGAAGCCGACATCCGTGAAGTAGAAATTAAAGACGCCTCTGTTGTTGTTCTTAACTTTACGCTGCAATTTCTGTCTCCCGACGACCGATACGCTCTGCTTGAGAGAATTTATGCAGGCTTGCGCCCGGGCGGGATCTTAATTCTGTCAGAAAAATACGTATTCGAAGATGAAAGTTCAAATGAACTGCTTATCGATCTGCACCATGATTTCAAACGTGCCAACGGATACAGCGAGCTTGAAGTAAGCCAAAAACGTAGTGCAATCGAAAACGTGATGCGTCCAGACTCGATCCCTGTCCACAAGGAACGCTTTGATAAGATTGGCTTCTCAAGTAGCGAAGTGTGGTTCCAATGCTTCAACTTCGGTTCAATGTTCGCGATTAAATAGCGCACATACCCAGTCAGCTCGTACTAAAACGTCATCCTCAAGAGCGAGGAACGAGCGAGTTGGGGATCTCTATCAAGTACGATAAACCGAGATTCCCTATCATGTTCGTCCCTCACTGTAGGGAATGACAAATTTAATTTTTATTTTAGGGTTTATTAACCCTATTAACTCAGTGAAAAACTATGTTTAATTTTGCCAATTTTTATCAACTCATTGCCCAAGACACTCGCCTACAGCCGTGGCTCAATGTTCTTCCTCAACAGCTGACGGATTGGCAAAATGCAGAGCACGGTGACTTTGACCGTTGGTTACGTGCACTGAATAAGATCCCGCAAGGCGTGCCTGATCAAGTTGATTTAAAGAACTCTGTGACTATCGGCAGCAGCACACCATTTCAAACGGGTGAACTTAAAAAGCTAGAAAGCTTACTGAAGACTTTCCACCCTTGGCGTAAAGGCCCTTACACAGTTCACGACATTCATATCGATACAGAATGGCGCAGTGACTGGAAATGGGATCGTGTACTTCCTCATATATCTCCGCTTAAAAACCGTTCTGTACTCGATGTAGGTTGCGGTAATGGCTACCACATGTGGCGTATGTTAGGTGAAGGTGCTCGTTTGACCGTCGGTATCGACCCGTCTCACCTTTTCCTTGTTCAGTTTGAAGCTATCCGTAAGCTAATGGGCGATGATCAACGCGCTCACCTTTTACCTTTAGGCATTGAACAGCTGCCAAAACTGGAAGCTTACGACACTGTATTCAGCATGGGTGTGCTTTACCACCGCCGTTCACCGCTTGATCATTTAATTCAACTAAAAGACCAATTGGTATCTGGTGGCGAACTGGTACTTGAAACGTTAGTGATTGAAGGTGACGAAAACGCTGTTCTTGTGCCTGTTGACCGCTACGCGCAGATGAGAAATGTTTACTTCTTCCCATCTGCTCGCGCACTGAAACGCTGGCTAGAACAAGTTGGCTTTGAAGACGTTCGAATCGTTGATGAAAATGTTACGACGGTTGGCGAACAACGCACAACAGAATGGATGACACATAACTCTTTGCCAGATTACTTAGACCCGAATGATCCAAGTAAAACAGTTGAAGGTCACCCGGCACCAAGACGTGCCGTTCTTGTTGCGACGAAACCGTAATTTCGATAAGACCAAAGCCATGAACTCTGTGGTCACTAAGTCTTAGTTATTTATATGTGTAAGTTTTGATTAGCAAGAGCATGAATTGTATAAAATCCGTGCTCATGCTTAACAAATGAACGAACTCAGATCACAATAAATTTCGTAGCGCTCACATAGCGATTCAATATGACCAGACTCTTACAATAGGATGCTTCACGCGTCCTTTTTTGTGGGATAAACTACTAAATAGTCTGAACTATTCTCTAATTCTCAAAGGTTTTTTATATGTTTAAGCGATTATCGCCTATCGTGGCGGTTGGTTTGCTCTCTGGTTGTACCCTCACGAACGGTGCTACCTACCACCAAGAAACTCTCGACGCTATTGCCCGCTCAGAGACAAACATCGCAAATAAGGTTCAAAATCTTGAACTACAACTAAGTAATCAAAGTGATTATATTGAAAGCTTAGAAGACGAAATCACCACTCTTTCTAGTCAATTAGATGTTCATCTGACCAGCATGGAACATAAGGTTATTGAAGAGCTAGAGGAAGAAGAACCCGTCGTCGTAGCAGCTACTCCTATCACTACTACGTTACAACCGACCATCCTTGGCGGAATCGAGAAAGTGTCTATCGACTCGATCAAACAAAGCTTTGATGCGCGCGTTGATACTGGCGCAACCACTTCTTCTTTAAATGCTGTCGATATCAAAGAATTCGAACGTAACGGTAAAGACTGGGTGAGATTCCATTTGGCTGATAAAGCACAAGCTGTAGAAGACCAAAAATGGATTGAAGCGCCCGTTGTGCGGTATGTGAAAATCCGTCAGTCAACCAATGACCAGACAGAACGTCGAGCTGTGATCGAATTATGGGTAAAAGTTGGAAAAATCCATGAAAAAGCGCAATTTACATTGGCGGATCGCTCTCAAATGAGTCACCCTGTATTACTAGGGCGCGAATTTATCAAAGACATAGCGCTAGTAGATGTAAGTAAAAAGTACGTACAAACGGAAGTTAAATAACAATAGTAGGGTAAGCTATGACGTCAAGAATTCCATTTTATATCTCTATATTCCTGCTTATCGTGGCAGGTATAACACTGAGTATGTTCAGACATACCACCTACGGTGTACCTTGGACTCCAGGGGAAACCAGACAGGTTTGGGACGTTGAAGCTCGTATTGAGTTCAACGCAGTAGGCAAAGAAGCAAAAGTTTCATTAGCAGCTCCTCACACTCAGTCTAATTACACACTTATTGGTGAGTCAGCTTCGTCACCAGGTTACGGCATCTCTTACTTGAACACCGAGTCAGGTCGTCGTGCTGAATGGTCTATTCGCCACGCTGATGGCCCGCAAACTATCTACTACAAGACTCAATTCCTTGTCGATAACCAAGCGAAAGTTGATGCTATCCCACCAGAAGGTGAAATCACGCAACCAAGCTTTGATGGCCCAGAAGAAGCAGCAGCGTTGGCACTGATTGACCGAGCAACTAAGCGCTCAGCAGACAACATCACCTTCACTCGTGAACTTATCAAAACACTTAATGATCCAGACAGCCAAAACTCTGCGCTGATTCTGAATAACATGAGCAAAGTTGAAGCAACACACAAGCTACTTTCAGCAGCAAATATCCACAATAAAGTGGTTGGCGTTATCGAGCTAGAAGATGGCCGTCGTCGTCAATCTATCCAGCAAATGAACCAGATCTGGGATAACGACCAATGGGTTTTATTCTCTCCTGAATCAAGCGAACAGCAAGTTCAGCCAAACCTGCTAATTTGGGATGAATCAAATGTATCTCTCTTAGACGTGGTTGGCGGTCAGAACAGTAAAGTACACTTCTCTATGATTGCTCAGGAGGTGACTCCCACTGAAGCAACCAACAGTAAAGTCTCTGCGGATCAACTGTTAAACCTTTCCATTCACAGTCTACCGTTAGAAGAGCAAGCGATGTTTAAAACCATCATGCTGATTCCTATCGGTGCTCTGATTGTTGTGTTCCTACGAGTCATCATCGGTCTGAAGACGTCTGGTACGTTCATGCCTGTACTGATTGCGGTAGCCTTTGTACAAACACAATTGGTAACGGGTATTGTCGGCTTCCTACTGATTGTAGGTACAGGTCTTATTATTCGAAGTTACTTATCCAAGCTCAACTTGCTACTGGTCGCCCGGATATCCGCCGTAATCATTACGGTAATCATGATTATCTCTGTGTTTACTGTAGTGGCGTTTAAAGTCGGTCTGACTGAAGGTCTATCGATTACGTTCTTCCCAATGATTATCCTATCTTGGACTATCGAACGTATGTCTATCCTATGGGAAGAAGAAGGGGCGAAAGAGGTAGTGCTACAAGGTGGTGGCTCTCTATTTACCGCTGTTCTTGTTTACTTAGGCATGACTAACCCGTTCATCCAGCATTTAACGTTTA
Source organism: Vibrio sp. QJM3NY_27 (assembly GCF_057785955.1). NCBI lineage: Bacteria > Pseudomonadati > Pseudomonadota > Gammaproteobacteria > Vibrionales > Vibrionaceae > Vibrio > Vibrio sp. QJM3NY_27. Next base: position 2,334,759 of record NZ_CM173511.1, read on the forward strand.
ACTTTATTGGTTTACAGCTTGTTATTCTAGCGACCATCTTGCTACTAGGTAACTACACAGGCTACCGTCTAACCGAGCTTCGTCGCTTTAAACCGCTAGCGGAGGACTAAGTTATGTTTGATCAATTTACTTCACCGTTTAAGTTGAAAGACAAAGGCATAATGGGAATGAACAAGCGTAACCATAGCTATATTGGTCGCTACAATGATCGTTCCAAGTATCCACTCGTTGATGACAAGCTTAAGACTAAGATTATTGCTGAACAAGCTGGTGCAACCGTACCAACACTGATTGGCGTTATTGGTCACCAAGCTGAAGTAAAAACAATCCACAAGATGGTTAAAGAGTGGCCGGGGTTTGTAATCAAGCCCGCTCAAGGTAGTGGTGGTAAAGGTATCCTTGTTGTTATTTCTCACAAGGATGGTGTTTATACCAAGCCATCAGGTTCGACTATCAATGAAGAAGACGTAGAGCGTCACATCAGTAACGCTCTCGCGGGTCTTTTCTCACTGGGTGGTAAGAACGACGTAGCCGTGGTTGAAAACCTCATCAAGTTTGACGAGTGTTTTGATGGCTTCAGTTATGAAGGTGTGCCAGATGTACGAATTATCGTATTCAAAGGCTACCCTGTGATGGCGATGATGCGTCTTTCTACTTCAGCTTCTGACGGCAAGGCAAACTTGCACCAAGGCGCTGTGGGTGTGGGCATCTGTATTGCTACAGGCAAAGCCGTTCGTGCGGTTCAATTTGACCACCCTGTGACTCACCACCCGGACACGGATAAAGAGTTGGCACAACTTCAAGTACCGCATTGGGAAAAACTGCTTACGCTAGCATCAAGCGCGTGGGAAATGACAGGCCTTGGTTACATGGGCACTGACATGGTTTTAGACCAAGAAGAAGGGCCAATGGTACTAGAGCTAAACGCTCGTCCAGGATTAGCAATACAGATTGCAAACGGCGCGGGTTTATTGCCTCGCTTACATCATATTGAAAACCTAGGCACGCCAGCTGAATATCCAAAACCTGCCGAGCGCGTGGCATACGCCGCAAAGCAATTTGGTGTTCACGGTAACGAACTCGCTTCAAACTAAGCGACTAACTCGGTCATTTGACACCGAATCTAGCTCAATAAATAAAGCCGCATAACTCTGAGAGTTACGCGGCTTTTTAATGCCTATCGTTAATTAGCTTAACGCTCGGAACTAAGCTTCTGTTGTTTCGGCTTCAGGCTCACGAATTGGGTCAATGCGGACTGCCGCCACCTTAAACTCTGGGATCTTAGCGTGCGGATCGGTTGCAGTCGTAGTTAAGCGGTTAACTGGAGATTCGACAAAATGGAATGGAATAAATACCACCCCCTTTTGCATTCGCTTAGTGACAAATGCCGCGATTTCAATTTCTCCACGACGGGTTGATACTTTGAGCATCTGGCCATTCGAGATCCCTAACGCTTCGGCATCATGAACACTCACCATCGCACGTGGTCCTGCCAAGTTATCAAGCCCTTTGGTTTTACGTGTCATGGTCCCGGTGTGGAACTGTTCTAGGATGCGACCTGTCGTTAATACTAGCGGGTATTCCGCATCAGGAAGTTCTGCTGCGTATCTAAACGGAATCGCTTCCATTTGACCACGCCCGCGAGTGAATTGAGTCTGGTGCATGATGCGTGTACCGTCAGGGTTATTCTTATTACTTGGCCATTGGACGCCGTTCACCGTAATATTCTCCCAACGTAAACCACCATACTGCGGCGTTACACGTGCTATCTCATTGGTGATATCAGCAACGGTTTTATAGTCCCAACCGCCGTCCATTGCATTGGCTAGCATTTGAATAATCACCCAATCTTCTTTCGCGTCACCGGGCGGATTAACAGCAGGATTAATACGTTGGACTCGGCGCTCTGTATTAGTGAAGTGGCCAGACTTTTCAGCAAACGAACAAGACGGCAGAACCACATCGGCATACTGAGCGGTTTCGGTTAAGAAAATATCTTGAACCACTAGGAAATCTAACGCTTCAAGGCCTTCAATCACATGCGCTTGATTTGGGTCACTCAACACTGGGTTCTCACCCATGACATACAGACCGCGAACATCTCGATGGCACGCTCCATCAATAATTTCGGTGAGCGTTAACCCCGCTTCCGCTGGTAAGTCAGAAACTCCCCACTCCATCGCGAATTTTTGACGAACTATCGGGTTATACACTTTCTGATAACCTGGAAGGTTGTTCGGCAATGCCCCCATATCACACGCGCCCTGAACATTGGATTGACCACGTAATGGGTTTATACCACCGCCTTCGATACCAATGTTGCCACACAAGAGTTGTAGATTAGCGATTGAACGTACGTTGTCGTGACCAGTAGTGTGTTGCGTAATACCCATCGAATAATACACTGCGGTGCGTTCTGCAGTACCAATCAAACGAGCCATCGCGAAGATATCTTCCGCTTTCACGCCAGTCACTAATTCAACTTTATCAAGTGAGTAGCTTGGTGACATGACTTCCTGCAATAAGGTATCAAAGCCGTCAACACGATCATCAATATAATCTTGATCGTACCAACCGTGTTTGATGATCTGCTGCATCACACCATTAATCAGCATCACATCGGTGCCCGGTCGGTGCGCTAAGTAAAGCTCAGCATGGTCAGCAATATCGATTCGTTTTGGATCAGCAACGATCAATCGTGCGCCACCATGCCTCACCGCTTGCTTGATGTGCGAGCCAATAATTGGGTGTGCTGAAGTAGTATCTGAACCGATAATAAAGATCACATCTGAATGCTTGATACTTGGAATATCATTGGTCATCGCCCCGCTACCCAGCGAAGCCTCTAAACCGGTAACAGTAGAAGCATGACAAAGACGTGCACAGTGATCGACGTTATTAGTGCCTAATTCACGGCGTATGAATTTTTGGAAGGCATAGTTGTCTTCATTGGTGGTTTTCGCCGATGAGAAGCCCGCCAAAGCATTGCTACCAAAGCCCTGTTTAATCGCGGTAAATTTATCAGCAATGAGCTTAATCGCTTCTTCCCAACTTGCAGGTTGCAACCAGCCATCTTTACGAATTAATGGTGTGGTTAAACGCGCATCACTGCCCACAAAATCGAAGCCGAATCGCCCCTTAACACACAACATGCCTTCATTAACCGGAGAGTCACCGCCTTCGATATAACGGATTTTGTTTTTCTGCTCATCGATATGCATGGTTAGCTTACAGCCCACACCACAATAGGTGCAGATGGTATCGACTTTCTTGAGTAGGTCTGTGTCTCCCTGCTTTCTATCACGAGCATCCACCATTGCACCGGTTGGACACGCCTGAATACAAGATCCACATTGAACGCAGTTTGAGTCACCCATTAAGGTCTTGTCTGCCCCAAAATTAGGACGACATTCAGGTCTTGATGCAGGCTTGCCATCAGATTGATTCATGAAGCTTAAAACGCCATGAACATTCTGTTCGCGACACGCTTGGATACACTGGCCGCAACTGATACAGCGGTTGGCATCAAAGATAATAAATTCTGAACTGTCATCAACTGCAAATTTTTGTCTTGTTAAACCGACCTTCGCTTCTTCTGCGCGTATCGCCTGCCAGTTCTCATTCGAAGCCACATCGATTTTGTACTCTGGATGTGTTTGCGTTGCTTTGTATTCGGTCGAGTAGTCTCGTAGGTCGCAATCGGTATTGGCTTGGCAGCCACATTCTAGGCATCTTGCTGCTTCCGCAATTGCATCGGCATTATCAAATCCTGTTTCTACTTCGTCGAAGCTTTGTTCACGCTGCTCGGGTGTTAGCTCTGGCATGATCTTACGCGCCATACGCTGTATGGATTTGTATTGCTCAGGATCCACTGCTTTGAGCTGCTTGTGCTTTCTTGAATTAAACGGTTTGGCCGGAATGTTATCCATGTCGCCATGAAAGAACCGATCAATCGCCTGTGCAGCAATGCGCCCATCCCCCACCGCTTCCACTGCGGTTGCAGGGCCGCGTCGGAAATCACCGATACTAAAGATATTGCCGGTACCTGTATGCATGGTTTGCGGATCGGCATCAGCGGTATTCCAACGCGTAAGCGGGATATCAATAGCTTCGTTATCCATAAAGCTCAGATCCGGCTTTTGCGACACGGCAGCGATGACCGTATCAAACGCTTCAACAAAGAACTCGCCAGTTGGTTTAGGGCTACGACGACCAGAGGCATCTGCTGGTCCCAAAGCCATACGCTCTAATCGTATTTCTGATACATGACCATTTTCATCGGCTATGTTTTCTGCCGGGTTGGTTAAGAAGTGGAATTTCACGCCTTCATGCTCAGCTTCTTCGATTTCGTAATCTTCTGCAGGCATCTCATCTCGAGTACGACGGTAGATCAGCGTGGTATCAGCGCCATCACGAACAGCAGTTCGAGCACAGTCAATCGCGGTATTACCACCACCGATCACTGCAACCTTTTTACCAGTTACATACTGCTGATCGGTCACGTAATCTTTCAGGTAATCGACGCCTAGGTAACAACCGCCAAGCTCGCTGCCCGGATAATTCATTTCAACCGCTTTCGATGCGCCAACGGCTAAACAAACCGCATCAAAATCGTTACTCAAATCAGACAGTGTAAAATCAACACCGAGCTTTTTATCACACTCTACCGACATCCCATTACGACACATCAGTTCGATTTCTTTATCTAGAATCGACTTAGGTAAACGATATTCAGGGATACCGTAACGCAGCCAACCCCCCGCTTTGGGCATCGACTCATAAACACTGACATCATAGCCTTCGTTAGATAGATAATAACCCGCAGTAAGACCACCGGGGCCACTACCGACGATTGCTACGTGCTTGCCTTTGTTTGGCTTCTTAGTTGGTATGTAGCTCTCTTGAGCGGCTAAATCTGCGTCGGCAGCGTGTCGTTTGAGTTGGCGAATCGCGATGGATTCATCGACCAAGTTGCGACGACATTCCGTTTCACAGAAAGCAGGACATACTCGACCAATCGAAAGCGGCATTGGTAGTGTCTTTTTGATCACCTCTATCGCTTTGATGTGATCATTTCTCGCAATATGATGCAGGTAAGATTGGATATCGACCCCAGCAGGACACGCTGTTTGGCATGGCGCTTCACAATCGGCGTAATGATCGGTCATGATGCGGTTCAACGCGTCTTGCCGATGAATCGTTAACTGCTTTGACCGGGTGGTAATATTCAGCCCATTAGACACTTCAAGCTCACAAGAACGAGTGACACCAACGCCATCAACTTCAACAACACACAAATCACACGGTACTTTATCCGCTGTTTTGTTCAAACCACATAAAGATGGGATCTCTAAACCACATGTTTTTGCCGCTTCAAGAACGGTTTGTCCTTGCTCGACGATTCGATATTTCCCATCAATAACGATTTGAATCATACCTAAGTCCTACCTTTACCTTTCGCACACGCGAGTTATCAACAATTAAAATTTAAGTAATACAATATTATTAATATTATTAAACCTATGTCATTACCATACATTATTTGTGGTTTTGTGCGTGTGACCTCAAACAAGTTCCATTGATAATAACCATAAGGTATGAGTGGTCTTATCAGTATCGACGAGAGGATTAGGCGGAAGGTGTTCAGTTGTAGAAATTAGATTCAAGGTACAAAAAAGCCCCTAATGATTAGGGGCTTTGAACAAATATCATTGAGTCACTTTCGAGCTTATAGGTGCGCTATCAAGGTTATAACTCGGCTATCAAAGTTATTGCTCAGTTTCTTCGATAAGCTCTTGAACTGGAGATGCTGGTTTGTTTTGAGCAAAACCACGCAAGCCAACTACGTGAACGTGTTCGTGGTCTTTGAAGACCTTACGAACCAGTTTGTAGGTTGTACCTTTCTCTGGGCTAATGTTTTCAGGTGCTGCAATCAGAAGTTGCATACCCAAGCGGTCACACAGTTCAAACAGCGTAGAGATCGACTTAGAATCCAGACGTGCTGCTTCATCAAGGAACAACAAACGACATGGAACGATGTCTTTACTGCGAAGTCGACGAGATTCCTCTTCCCAGCTCTGAATAACCATCAATAGAATTGACTGACCCGTACCGATCGCCTCACCCGTAGACAGTGCGCCCGATTCCGCTTGTAACCAACCGTCTGAACCACGGTTAACTTCAACACTTAGCTCTAGGTAGTTACGGTAATCCAGTAGCTCTTCACCCAGAACTTGCGGAGAACGTTGACCCATATCGATATGCGGATTCACTCGTTGGAACAACTTCGCCATCGCTTCTGAGAAGGTAAAGCGCGTTGATTCAAACAAGTCTTTGTGTTGCTCTTGTTGAGTCGCTAGCCCTGATAGCAAGATCTCGTGGCTTTCACGGATCTTAACGTTCAAACGTACGCCTTTAACCTGACCAAAGTAAATGTTAGACAAACCTTGGTTCAGCATTCGAATACGGTTCTGCTCGCGCTGAATCGTTTTCTTGATGATACTTGCTACGGACTCAGAGCTGATTGCCAGGCGATTTTCACGCTGCGTCAATTCTTCTGTTAGTCGAGCTAGCTCAACTTCCATCTCTTCGATAGCTTCAACCGGATCATCCGTACGAATAATATCCTGGCGAATACGCTCGCGAAGGTGTTGGTAAACCGCAATGTAGAACAAAACCTTACGTTCTGGATGCGCGTTGTCTTCAGAGAGACGCAGCGAATCGCGTAGGTCGTCATTGTCAGCGACAGCCAGACGTAGCGCACCCAATGACTTGTCTGACATTGAGCGAAGTTCGCCCGCCGTTAGGTAAGCCAGTTCACGCTTGTGTAAACGACGTTCAACGTCATTCTCACGAGCTAAACGAAGTACTGAACACCAGCCTGCTTTTGCTGCAACTACGAAGGTACGAAGCTCTGTGTACTCTTTCTGAACTTTCTTAAGACGCTTGGCCAGTGCTTTCATCTCAAGTTCAGTTGATGTAATCGTACGCTCGTATTCGCTCTTACGGCTGCGAGATGTGTGCAAACGCTCTTGAAGCTCATCACGACGACGTACAGCACGCTCTTCAGCGCCTTCATCAGCATTGACACCGAACTCTTGTAGCTCTTGCTTGAACTCTTGAACCGTTTCTTGCTTCGCTTGATGTGAGCTCTTCAGTGCTGCCAATACTTGGTTGTATTGGTTCATCTGTTCGCGAGCTTGCTTGAAGCCATCACGACCTTTAGTTCGAGCTTGTTCTGCTTGAACCAATTTCGCTTTTAATTGCTCGCTCAGTTCGCTGCTCTTGTTTAGAAGATCAACAGAATCCGCATAGGCAAAGTAGTGACGACGTTCAATCAAGTCAGACAGAGCAAACACTTTACCTTTCAGGCTTTGTAGAGCTTGGTCAGCTTGTTGGTATTGTGCTTCTAGTGTCTCGAACTGTTCAGGGTCTGCGTCTAGTGCAGAAACGATCTGCTCTAAAGACGCCAGTGCCTTGCCATGGTTGTTCAAGTACGACTTAGCTTCGCTCAAGCGCTCTAGTTGCGCTTCTAATTCAGCTAGGCGTTCAGCCAATGTTTCGTCTTCTAAAATACGAACCATTGGTGCTAATTTGTCTAGCGCACCCAACGCTTGTTTACTCTGTTGTAGCTGACTACGTTGCTGTTGCTCTTTAGAATTTAATTCAGCCAAAGAGCGTACAATATGGTTACGCTTGTCACGAATAGACACTAGTGCCTGTTCAGGGTCAGCGTTAAATGCAACGTGTAGGTGCTTAGCAACAAAGCTATTGAATGCTTGGTATAGGCGATTCAGCTTTTGTGCATCAAACGCCGCTTTCGCGTGGTTTTCCACAACAACATCACGCTCTTCACGCAATTTCTCTAATCGTTGTTCACGAGCCGCACGGCCAAACAGAGGGATCTCAGGGAAACGAGAGTAACGCATTTGGCGATCGTTCAGCTGAACACACACCGCGCCCTCTAACTCATCAGCATTGAATGAGCTGTCATCAAACGCATCAACATCGCCTTCAAGGATGTAAAGGTCATCTGGACAATCATCAAGATCCACCAGCTTCTCTTTAATACCATCAAGATCAGAGACCACAATCGCATGACGAGCAGGACCGTACATCGCACTGAAATACGGTGCATCACCAATGGTAATGTCGTCATATATTTCAGAAAGCAGAACGCCACCAAGCGTATCCGCTAAACCTTTCAAACGAGGATCGTTAGAGCCACCCGGAGAAGCTAAGCGTTCAATCTCTTGCTCAAGTTCAGCTCGGCGCGTCGCCAATTGATCTTTCGCTACCGCTTGAGATTTCTCGTCTTCAAGCACTTGCTGCATGTGAGTCATTACTGCTTGGCTATCTTCTAGCTCAGCGTCTGTTTGATCTCTTAGGGCTTCAAGTGCGTCGTTCGCCGTGATCCACGCTGGAGCAATAGACTCAAGTTTTTGAATCTCTTGGTCGTGGTTTTGTTGCACACGACGTTGCTCACTCTTCGCTTCACGCAGCTCTTCTTGTGCGTACTCAAGAGACTCGATCTGCATTGCATGGCGTTCACGTTCTTCATCGAAAACCGCTTCGTCAGTCAGTGAGATGTTGTGTTGCTTTTGATATTCAGTCGCAAGCTCTTTTGCTTGACGCTGCTGCGCCACATCACGAGCCATGTCACGGTGCTGAGCACGCCACTGTTGTTCGTTTTCAACAACGTGTTTTGCGTTACGGCCTTTTTCTAAAGCTTGCTTAGCACTGTTAGACGCTTCTTTACGCTCAACTTCACCAACGATGCTTTTAACAAGAGCGAGCGCTTTGTCGAACTGTGCAGACGCAGCAGAAGACATGTCTAGTTTATGCTTAGTCGACAGTAACGTTTGAGTGCTTGATTCTTCTTGTGCTTTTAGCTCAGAAACCAGAGTTAATGCGCTTTCTGCAGTAATAGATTCATCACCAAGTAACTGCTTAGTTTTCTCTAAGGCTTGAACCGCTTGCTGGTATTGAAGCGCACGAGTCTGCTGAACATCCAACGCTTGTTGGTAGTCAGCAAGCTGAGTTTTCAGGCTATCCACTTCTTCTTCAGTAATGGTTGCCTGTTCTTCAGCAAGAAGTACTCGTTCTTGAGCTTCTTCAACTACCATAATCTGCTCTTCGAGACGCTCATTAAGCTCTTCTAAATCTTCGCTGTAGCGAGCAATTTTCTCTTGCTGACGCAGTGCAGTTTGAACCAATTGAAGATGATCCGAAGCCGCTTGATAATCTTGCTCTAGTGCCGATTCTTGATCGACCAACAGCTCAAGCTCTTCTTGAACGCGGTTCAACAAGTTGTTTTGATTAAGCAAGGTTTCGCGAGAACCAAACAGTTCACCACGGAACTTCATGGTTTGATCTAACTTGTTGCGACGATCGTTGGCATGGCGCATGTAATCTGCTGCCACGTAGTTCGTAGATTCCGTGATCAAGTGCTTGAACAAGTCACGATCCGACTGAGTCGTTTTGATCGCTTCTAGCGTCATGCGGTTTTCGCGTAGTGCTGATTCCATGTCTTGGAATGCTTTCTTCACGCCACCATTTTGCGGTAGAAGGTAATCACGCAGAGAACGCGTAATCGCACTAGAAATACCACCGTAAAGTGATGCTTCAATTAAGCGGTAGAACTTAGAACGGTCGCTGCTGTTACGCAATTTCTTCGGTACTACACCGTATTCAAACATCTGTGAGTGGTAATCAACAATCGAAGAAAACGCTTTAAAGTGCGCGCCTTCGTATTGTGCAACCGCCGCTTTTACGTCGTTTAACTGACATACGCGAGCATGGCTGTCTGAAACGTTCTGAATCAACACATCCGTTGGTTTTACATGGCTTGGAAGGCCTTGGATTACGAACGGTTTGATGTCTACTTTCTTATCACGACCCGCTACTTGCTGCAGTTTTACTGCAAACAATAGGCGTTGGTTACGAGAGTTCACCACATCTAGCGCCGCATAACATGCGCCCGGCTGAAGCTTACCGTAAAGGCCTTTATCACGAGATGACTGTGAACTGCCCGCTTCCGTTGTGTTACGGAAATGCAGAAGGCTTTGGTCAGGGATTAATGCTGTGATGAATGCCGCCATTGTGGTCGACTTACCTGCACCGTTACCGCCAGAAAGCGTTGTAACCAATCCATCAATATCAAAAGTGCGAGCAAAGAAGCCGTTCCAATTGATCATGGTTAATGATTGATACTTGCCTCTTTCAATCATGCTTCACCTTCTACTTTTGTTTGTTCGCCATCGTTCGACTCTAAGTCAAAGTCAGCTTGATCGTTAAAAATGTCTTGTTGACCGTTTTCGTCTACATCTGCTTCTAGTTCTGATACCGCTTCTGCTTGTTCTTCATTCAACAAGCTGCCTTGGTTAGGTTCTTGGGTATGAACCACAGCTTCACCATCACGGATAAGACGTAATTGCGCTTCTTTCATATCGTCGCCAACACGAACGTCAGCGCCAAAGCGGAATACCGCTTCGCTGATACGGAACTTGCCGGTTTCACCAATCGCAATCAGCATGCCGATACGGCGTAAACGACGCAAAGAAGTACGTACTTTTTCAAAGAGCTTTTCTTTGTCTAAGTCAGAACCAGATGCGCGGTTCGTTGCTAGCTTCATGAGCTTTTTCTCATCCGCTAACGACATCAATTCATCAAACAGTTCTTGATTGGTGAAGATACCTTCATGAGCAAGGCGTTCTGGGCTTAGGTATAAGAAACACAACACCTTACCAACCAGCATGTCTAGCTCAGACAACACACTACGGCCAATCAGAGACGTAGAACGCGGACGCAGGTAGAAGAAACCCTCCGGCGCTTTTACCAGTTCCGTATTGTAGCGTTGGTAAAAATGCTGAAGTTCCACTTCAAAATCAGAAAGCAACGCGTGGTTGTCTAGGTCTTCGGTTGAAACATGCTTACCTGAACGCAGCATGCTATCTAGCGCAGGGAACAACGGGTTCGCTATCGCTTTTACCAGTTTCTCTGGCATGTAATCATCAGTACTTGTTAATGACATTTGCTTGTACCTTTGCACCAAAATCATTGATTGCCTGCCAATCCGGCTGAATAGCCTGATAGTCAGACTCTGAGTAACCTAAGCGCACGGCTTGGTCGACAACAATTCTGGCTAAATCAAAATGGTGTGTGCGAGGGTGTGCTGCGAGGTAATCGCGTAGCACAAGGCCAAGGTCAATTGGCGCGCCTTGCTGTTTGTGAGCTTTTAACATCTCTGCAATTCGTTCTGAAAGCAGATCATTCACTTGCTCAAATTCTTCGTACTCAACGTCGATTGGCGATTGTCCCATCACTTCATCATCACGAAGCACTAGCGCTTCATCACGAAGATCGGTCAGCTTCTCAGCATCGGCGTAGGTCAATAACCAAGGCGCATCAAAGTAGTCTGTGACTGACTGACGCAACCGCTGGCTAAAGGCACGGTTTTTATCCATATCGATAGCGGTACGGATAAATTTGTGAACGTGGCGGTCGTAGCCGATCCACAAGTCGATTGCTTGCTGACCCCAACTGGTGATTCGGTCAAGCTTCATTTGCAAACCGAACAGGGTTTCGCCAACGAACTCGAGTTCATCGTCACCGTAAACAATTTCTTGAATATCGAGGATCTGTGTTTGCAGTTCATCACCCGCCGCTTGCAAGGTATCTTGCAATTCTTTTAGCGTTGCAGAAGTTTCTGATAGCAAAGCTTCACAGTTATTAATCGCTTCTCGCCAGTCCTTATTTAAAAGGTCGGCAATTTGCTGCTTAACGGTTTGTTGCTGCTCATCCATAACACGTTGGTTAAGATCAATCTGATCGAAAATTTCACCAACTGAATATTTGAGCACGCCGTAAACGTTCTTTTTCCAATGCCCCGGAGTTCCGCCCTTCTGCGCAGCTTCAATGGCTTTTGCCATCTCATCGGCAACCATAGAAAGCTGAATCGACAGTTTTAATTTAGAGAACTGACGGTGACGTAAGTAATAATCAGAGATACCAACGGCCAACGGTGATAAGCGGTAGATGCTCGCACCATCGGTGATTTCACTGGTAAAGCGGCTGATCAACTTCTGTTTAACTAGCTCATTGATGGCATTGTTGGCACGAAACGCAGACGCTTCGCCAGTATCTTCAAACAGTCGAGTGACAATGGTAAATGCATCGTGCAGTTCACCTTCGCCCAACTCTTCATCGAACCTTTCATTGCTTAGTACTGCGATAGCAATCAAAAATGCTAAGCGCTCTGGTGGCAAGTTTAATGAAAAATCATGCTGCTTGACCCAGCCCACCAACTCATCAATTGGCTGCTCTTCGGCAGTTTGAGTCATTTCACTCATTGTGGTTCCTGTTACTGTTCTTCGTCATATGGAACGTATTAGATATGACGCCTATTTCTTTATGACGCGGGCTTATTACGATTGCATAGCGCATGTTGTGGCTTCTTTTACCACATTCACCGCTGTTATTGCGCAGGTTTTTGAGCCCAAACGTGAATATAACGGCCTAGCGACAGATATGGCTCTTGGCGACATAGCTGTTTTTCTAGTTCCAATACATCTTCAAATTGGTAATCGCCCATGTACTCCATATTACCTATGTAGTCACTGAAGGAACGAATGCCTGATTTACCACAGATTTCTAGACCGGCGTCTTCTATCCATTGATAAACCTCTTCTGGCTTCAAGCCTTTTTGTGGTTGCAGCTTAAACCGTTTTCGATGTGGCATCCCATTCAATACATGAGGAATGTTGCCACAAATCACATTTTTCAGGACTAATCCGTGGTGGTTGTAAAACATTATCGAGGCAACACCACCGGGTTTTACTTGTTCCAGTAATAAATCAAGCGCCTCTTTAGGATCTGCGAGCCATTCCATTACGGCATGAAACATCACAAAATCAACTTGGCCTTCAAGGTGCTCTGCTACTTTTTGGACCGGAGAATGAATAAACCGATACTGCTCTAGCAAACCCGCTTCACTGATACTTTCTTCTGCTAGCTTCAGCATTTCAGAAGAGAGGTCACAAAGAGAAACGTTATGCCCAAGCGACGCAATTTTTTGCGACATCTGCGCAAGGCCGCCTCCAGCATCAAGCACATGCAGCGGCGAAGCTGATTGCTCAAATTTGCTCAAAGCTTGTTCTAAATCTTCCCATACGATGATCTGACGGATCTCTCCTTTGTCAGAGCCGTAAATATTTTTTGCAAATTTGTGGGCAATATCGTCGAAATTACGGTCTTCAGTCACGGCTACTTGAGTTATTATGTCCTATCGTGCCTGCTATTCTGTCACAGGAATTTCAGGAATAAAGAGGCGATGTCTCTTTTTACTACTAAGTGATGTTTTTTCGGACTATTCGGATATGTTTGAGCTGAAAAAAGTAGTGTCTTCGTTACTGATGCCACTGCCAGCAATGTTAATTCTCGCTTTTCTGGGTTTAGCCCTAGTGATGTTTACTACCAAAAGGAAGACGGGTTGCCTAATCACCCTTTCAGCCCTATGTGGTATTTTCCTAATCGCTTTCCAGCCAGTTTCTAGTCAACTTTTAATGCCAATGGAAAGGCAACACACCGCTTTTTTACCTGTCGATGAAACCGTCGATTACGTGATGGTTCTCGGAAGTGGTCACGTCGTAGACGACCAAATCCCACCAACATCAGAGCTTAGTCGCACCGGTCTAATGCGTTTAAGTGAAGGGATTCGTATTCTACGCCTTTACCCTGGTGCAAAACTCATTTTGTCTGGCTATGGTGCAGGCACTGAAGTGAGCAATGCTAGAATGATGGCCAAAGTTGCGTTGGCACTAGGTGTCTCAAAGCCCGATATCATTCTGCTTGAAACAGCAAAAGACACTTGGGAAGAAGCCCGCCAAGCCGCTGCGTTCGTTAAAAATAAAAGAATGGTACTGGTAACTTCCGCTAGCCATATGACTCGCGCATTGAATGAATTCCATGCTGCCGGCATGAGGCCATTACCAGCACCAACCAACTACCTTGCACAAGAAGGGATTGTTGAACCTTGGAATAAGTACATGCCCAAAGCTCTTTACCTTGAGCAAACTGAGCGTTACTGGCACGAAACAATGGGGTTGATGTGGCAAAGCCTGCGTGATTGGCTTGATACAAGTAATGACACCGTTGAAGAACCCATTGTTGTTCCTGAAACATCTCGCTTAGTTGAAGATGACGGTGGTATTTCTGCGGCGCAGCCTCAATAAACTCAACCGAATAAGTAAACTGGATCTTATCAGTAGACATAATCTTACCTGTAGACATAGTCTTATCTTTAGATTCGGCCAGATAGGCAAGACTGATTAACCAAGTAATTTGCAGGTTTCCAGTTCGTAAACAGTAAAAGCTAAGCAATAAAAAAGCCGAGACATCAATGATGTCTCGGCTTTTTACGTTTAAATATCGTTGTTGATTAATCACTCTCGCAGGAAATCAATCACCAGCGAACATGTAACCTTCACCGTGAACCGTTACAAAAATTTGTGGATTCTTAGGGTCAAACTCCATCTTCGCACGCATACGACGGATTAACACATCGATAGTTCGATCGTTTGGAGCATCCACTCGGTGACTGATCATATTCAGAATGCGTTCACGACTTAATACCTGGTTAGGATAAGAAGAGAGCGCAACCAACAGTTCATATTCAGCTTTAGTCAGTTTTACCGGTTCGCCGTTTTTGCTTAGCGCACGACGAGGGATATCAAACGTCCACTCACCAAAACGAACCACAGATTCGTCTTCAGTCTCTTCAACCTTACCTGCTGCTGTTTTACGAGCGGCAGAAATGCGCCAAAGTAGGTTTTTAACTCGAACCAATAACTCGCGAAGTTCGAAGGGTTTAGTAACGTAATCGTCAGCGCCCATTTCAAGGCCAACGATTTTGTCGATGCTATCCGTGCGTCCAGTAACTAAAATAATTCCAATGTCTGATTGACTGCGTAATTCGCGAGTTAGCATCAATCCATCTTCGCCTGGTAAGTTGATGTCCAGCATAATGAGGTCAACGTTATTATCTTCTAACACGTTTCTCATTTGAGCGCCGCTTTCTGCTTCGCTTACTGTGTAACCTTCGTTCTGGAAGTATCCGACCAGTTTACTGCGGGTTACCACATCATCTTCTACGACTAATACGTGATAGCTCATCTACACCACTTTTCTTATTTAATAGTTTCAGTGACTATTCTATTCATAACTCGTAACAATTCTAGTGGTACACAAGATAAAAGCCAGAAACATGGATCTTTTTTGATACAAGACAATCTTAAACCTTGCTATTTATCGTCCATCGCAATTCAATATAGGCATTACTACTAACGAGTAACTTTGCGTTTCGCAAATAACCTTGTTATTCAGCCTTGGTGTGCTTTGCACAAGTAATTTCAAGATGCATATAAGTAACACCACAAGACTAAATCAGGATCTAAGAAATGAAAGATACGAAAGCGTTCAACGAGCAAAGAGCAGAAATATACTGGTTGCTATCAAGCTTATTCGCTAAAGAGCTCACTCAAGAAGAACTCGATCACTACCACTCTGTTGAAATTCGTTCTTTCCTAACTGGTTTAGGCGAAAATGAAACACTAAAGCCGGCGATCGATAGCCTAGTGGATGCGCTAAACCGCCTACAAACGCGTGAGGATGCTCAACTAGAATTGTCTGCTGACTTCTGTGACTTATTCTTAAAAACAGATAAGCATGGCGCACTTCCTTACGCTTCTATGTATATCGGTGAGACTGGCCTTTTGAATGATAAGCCAGCAA
Organism: Vibrio sp. QJM3NY_27; assembly: GCF_057785955.1. Lineage (NCBI taxonomy): Bacteria > Pseudomonadati > Pseudomonadota > Gammaproteobacteria > Vibrionales > Vibrionaceae > Vibrio > Vibrio sp. QJM3NY_27. The sequence continues at coordinate 2,350,548 of NZ_CM173511.1, forward strand.
AAGATATGGAAGAGATCATGGCCAAGCACAACTTAGTGGTGAACCAAGACCTAAAAGAACCAGCTGACCACATCGCTATCGCACTCGACTTCCTTGGCAACTTGATCATCCGTTCTAATGAAACGGAACTTGAAGAAGAGCTAGAAAAATCGTTCATTGTTCAACAGCAATTTATAGAGCAACAACTTCTTACTTGGGTACCAAAGTTCAACGTTAAATGTCATGACGTTGACGAATTCGGTTTCTACGCATCAGTCTCATCTCTGCTACTTGCATTCTGTACATTGGACACCCAATACCTCGCTGGTGAATAAGCTTATTGGATGACTCGTTAAATAAATTCAGAAGAATGTGACAATTCACCCGGATTTCCGGGTGAATTTTATTGCGAGTAATTTCTAGTCAGTCTAAAATTGTGACCGCAAACGATAAAATATGAAACATTCACGAAATGCTATGCTTATTATAGTTTTGAGCATTTCGGTGTTAAGACAAGCCGCTCAATAGCGGTTTTTTGTTTTTTAGCACTTTAGTACCCAAAGAGCCCTACAAATTTAAGCTCTTAGTTAGGTAGCTTAACGGCTACTTCATTCCGTACTTTGGGAAAGTAGCTTCTAATAGGATAAAACCATGGCCACTATAAAAGATGTCGCTCGCTTAGCAGGCGTATCAACAACAACCGTTTCTCACGTAATCAACAAAACTCGCTTTGTTGCAGAAGCGACGCAAGAAAAAGTAAATAAAGCCGTAGACGAACTGAACTATGCACCAAGTGCCGTTGCTCGTAGTTTGAAGTGCAATACAACCCGCACTATCGGCATGCTAGTTACTCAATCAACTAACCTATTCTTCTCTGAAGTTATCGATGGTGTTGAAAGCTACTGCTACCGTCAAGGTTACACTTTGATTCTGTGTAATACGGGCGGTATCTATGAGAAGCAACGTGACTACATTCGAATGCTTGCAGAGAAACGTGTAGATGGCATCTTAGTTATGTGTTCTGACCTAACTGAAGAGCTAAGAGGCATGTTAGACCGTCACGCTGACATTCCTAAAGTGATTATGGATTGGGGCCCTGAGAGTTCTCAAGCAGATAAGATCATCGACAACTCTGAGGAAGGTGGTTACCTAGCGACCAAATACCTCATTGAGCACGGTCACTCCAAGATTGCTTGTTTAAGTGGCCACTTAGACAAAGCGGCATGTGTTGAACGCATCGCGGGTTACAAACGCGCACTCAACGAAGCTAAGATTGCTACCGATGATAACATGATCATTGAAGGTAACTTCGAGTGTGATACTGCGGTTCTTGCTGCAGAGAAAATCATTAAGATGGTAGATCGCCCAACGGCCGTATTCTGTTTTAACGACACCATGGCACTCGGCCTAATGAGCAGATTGCAAGAGAAAGGAATTCGTATCCCTGAAGATATTTCAGTGATCGGCTATGACAACATCGAGTTGGCTGAATACTTCTCTCCGCCGTTAACAACGGTTCACCAACCCAAACGTCGTGTTGGTAAGAACGCTTTCGAAATTTTGTTAGAACGCATTAAAGATAAAGACCATGAAAAGCGTGTGTTCGAAATGCACCCTGAAATTGTTGAGCGAAGCACAGTTAAAACGTTAAATTAATTGATAAATTCAGTTTAGTTTAATCAAGCGCACCTTTAGGTGCGCTTTTTTTATCAACAACATGAATGAACCTGGTATCATACTGGAAAGATCATTAATTGAAGCAATATCACATTTTGAAATAACAAGTGTGAGCCTCATTCAACAAAAACTTTATTCTATTCAATCAGTCACGCACAGGGCAAATCACTTGAAAGAGTGAGACGCAAAGCTTCCGGCCTAAACCACTCGTTGGTATGGTAGCGGGGTTACCGATGGCAAAATGCAGTAACTACTAATAATTTAGTAATTTACGGCTAATTGACAATTTAATTGCAACATTTTGCTAATCTCTCGGACCTGCTTATTTGGTGGCGTAGTTCAAATACACCGAGATAAATAACATGGATAAACCGATACTAAAGGATTCAATGAAATTATTTGAATCCCTAGGAAAAATAAAATCACGCTCGATGTTTGGTGGCTTCGGTCTTTTTGCTGATGACACTATGTTTGCTCTGGTTGTAAATGACCAGCTGCACATACGAGCAGACAAATGCACAACGAAACAGTTCGAACAACAAGGGTTTCAACCGTACGTCTACAAAAAACGTGGTTTCCCTGTCGTTACTAAATATTTCGCTTTACCCGAAGGCCTGTGGCAAGACCAAGAGAAAATCTTGCAGCTTGCAACGACGTCTCTGGGTTTTGCTAAAGAAGAAAAAGCTGAGCAATCTTCAGCTAAGCCTACTCGACTCAAAGATCTGCCCAACCTTCGACTCGCCACTGAGCGTATGTTGAAAAAAGCAGGGATCGATTCCGTAGAACGTTTATATGAATCTGGCTCTGTAAACGCATTTAACGCCATCAAAGAATCACATGCGTCTTCTGTCAGTATTGAACTACTTTGGGCGCTAGAAGGCGCGATCAATGGCACACATTGGTCTGTTATACCGCAGCAGCGTCGTGAAGAGCTTATCAATCGCGTCAATTAACATTGTAAGTGAAAAACTATATACATAACTAAGCCGCATTTACTGCGGCTTTTTTTATATCTGCTGAAAGTTAATCTATGCTTTGCCTGTCTATCTATACTAATGGTATACATTGAAAATTTAGAGGAAGTATCAATGAGTAAGAAAATGATATTGGGTATTGTGTTGGTCGTAACCATCGTCTTGTTAGGCGTCAATTTCGGCCAATACCTAACGCTTGAAAATGCCAAGGCCCAACAAGCCGTTTTAACTGACTACATTGATAGCAACTTCATTGCTGCCGCTGCTATCTATTTTGTCGCGTATTTAATGATTACTGCTTTCTCAATTCCTGGTGCTGCTGTTGTGACCCTGTTAGGGGCTGCGCTATTTGGTTTCTGGAATAGTTTGCTGCTGGTCTCTTTCGCCAGTGCCATTGGTGCAACCCTCGCATTTCTAAGTAGCCGCTACCTTTTACGTGACTGGATCCAAACCAAATTTGGTGACAAATTAGCAACGATTAACAAGGGCGTTGAAAAAGACGGAGCATTTTACTTGTTTTCTCTGCGTCTGATTCCTGTATTCCCATTTTTTCTTATCAATCTGTTGATGGGTCTAACACCGATGTCCGTGAGTCGTTACTACATTACGAGTCAAATAGGGATGTTACCGGGTACCGCTGTTTTCTTGAATGCTGGTACTCAACTCGCGGAAATTGATTCACTTTCGGGTATCGTGTCCCCTTCAGTACTTTTGTCATTTGCCTTACTGGGTGTATTCCCAATCATTGCAAAATGGTTGATGAATAAATTTCGCTCAGCACCTGTGGCTGAATAACGTCTATCACTGAATAACGTATACTTATAATAGCTAAATAACGCATATAGCCAGATAAGGTTCTATCTCAATGAAAATCTTCAGTGCATCGAATCCGACAGAAGCCCACATCATCTGTGGATTGCTAGAAAGTGTGAATATTGCGTGTGAAGTTCGTGGTGAAGGGTTATTCGGTTTGAAAGGGGAAATTCCATTTACCGAAGAAACTGACCCTTACGTATGGTTATATGAGCCAGAATTGGCGAGCAAAGCCCGGGCAGTTGTTAATGACTACCAGAAACAGCAAGATTCGATCATTTATGAAGAGTGGCGTTGCGGAGAATGTCATGAAGTCAACGAAGCACAATTCGGTTCTTGTTGGCAGTGCGGTGCTGCTTCACCTGAATAGCAGATTTTGAAAGGTAAAGTGGCTCCAACGGCCTTATATAACAACTCGGTCAGATACCTCCTCCAAATAAAAACGGGAAGCTAAAATTAGCTTCCCGTTTTTGTTTCAATTCTATTCGAGCATCTGTTCTGCTAAAGAATCACTGAATTTGCTTTTGTATAAAAGCGATAGATCGTTGATTGAATTCTTCAGGGTTTTCTACGTTACACACATGCCCACAATTGGCAATTTCTACCAACTCACTCGACTTATGCGCTTCTACCATTTCTTTTACTGGCTTGATGAACATGTAGTCGCGCTCGCCCATCAAATACAAAGTTGGAATCGGCAATTCTCGGTCTTTGAAGTACTTCATCAATGGGTTCACATCAGCCGTAAGGATAAACCAGCGTTTAAACTCTTTTTGGCACAGCTTTTTGGCTTCGCGGATAAACAGGTGACGTGATTCTTTTTGGCTTTTTTGTGGCATCACAACGTAAGCAAAAAGGCTGTATAACCACATATAAGGAATGATGTGCTTACTCAAGTTACCCAACTTGATTAAGACTTGAGAGCGAGTGTTGAGTTTGGTCACGGCACCACCTAGCACCATTGAACGTACTCGGCCAGCCGCTAGCTCTGCGACATTACGGACAATAATCGTGCCCAAAGACATGCCTACAAAGTGTGCAGAACGGATTTTCAGATGGTCTAACACCTTAAGAATATCGAGCGTTACCGCTTTGAACGTATAACGATTCGAAATCAGCTCTTTGAGGATGTTGTCTGATTTACCATGCCCTCTCAAATCAATGAGAAGCAAGTTGAAGTGCTGTTTATACGCTTTGATCTGCTTAAACCAAATGGAGGAACTGCCTCCTGCGCCATGCACAAATACAACCCACTCATCGCTCGTAGGGTGAGTAAATGTTTTATGAAATAGTAAACTCTCAGACATACCTATCGCTTTAATTATTGGAATGGAGCTCTGCCTCATCACAAGGCGATGGCTAAGGATATCACGCAATCAAGAAATTTAAGTGATAATAGTGTCAAACCTAACATTAGTCATGTGAATACCTACCCCACCTTTTCTACCTGACTAAAATGAGTTTGCAAGTTTTGTCTTCCTAAACGTGATGTGATCTGACCAGAAAACAAAAAGGCACTCTACTATCAGAGCGCCTTCTACTATTAAGTTCAGTTGTTATACATCAGCTTATTTTACAGCTAATTCAGCACGTTAAAATGCAGAATGGTACATCGTAAGGTATTCTTTTGCCGCATCTTCCCAACTAAAATCTTGTTGCATCGCGTAAAGTTGAACACGCTTAATTTCAGCGGGGTTTTGTGCATAAAGTAGTAATGAACGATGCAATACTGCCAGTAACGCTTGCGGTGTTGGCTCTTCAAAAGCAAAGCCGGTCGCTATCTCGGGATCCTGATCGTAATCATTCACACTGTCTTTTAAACCGCCCACAGAGCGAACAATCGGTAACGTACCGTAAGCCATGCTGTAGATTTGGTTTAAGCCACAAGGTTCGAACTCCGAAGGCATCAAGAAGAAATCAGAACCCGCTTCAACTAAGTGCGCAAGCTCATTATTATACGCTTCTACAAACGAGAACTTATCTGAGTGAAGTGCCGACAGCTCTTTCAGCTGACTCGCTAAAACTGGATCACCAGTACCGACAATCACGATCTGAAGATCGTTTTTCAAAAACTGTTCGATGATAGGCAGTAAGTAATGAACACCTTTCTGATTAGTCAAACGACAAACCATGCCATAAACCGCACAATCGGTGACGGGGAGGCCAACATCTTGTTGCAGTTTTTGCTTACAAGCTGACTTCCCACGAACCATGCTGTGCTTTGTCGCTTTGAATTTACGAGGGAGGAAAGCGTCCGTTTCCGGGTTCCAAGCTCCGTAATCACAACCATTCAAAATGCCAAAAAGATCCGCGGATCTGTACTGGAATTCTACTGCCATACCGTGACTGCCTAATTCCGTTTTCAACTCCTCGGCATACGTTGGACTTACTGCGTTCACCTTATCAGCACACATCACGCCGGCTCTCAGCATTGTGACATGCGTGTCACTCACTGAAGCTTCAGGCACATTGTAGCTATGCATTTCTGGTAGAAATTGCAGTTCATCGTATGCGAACACACCTTTGAAAACTGCGTTGTGAATTGAGATAACACTGCGCGTATTTTCAAAGAAATCATGTTGTTGATAACGTGATTTAAGCAAAAAAGGAACAAAGCCTGTATGCCAGTCATTTGCATGAATGATATCAGGTTGGAAGCCAAGCTTAGGAAGCATATCAAGGCAAGCTGCACTGAAGAACGAGAAACGCTCTCCGTTATCTGCGTAAGCTTGATTATTTTCTGCGTACATTTCTGGACGGTCGAAATATTTGGCACATTCGATACCAAAAACTTGAACACCTTCTACACTCAGTTTTTTGACTTGGTAAGCGGTATGAGGCCAATGATCGAGCTCGGTCGATAAAATGACTTCGGCTGCATCAATGTTTGGAATGTTTCTATACGCGGGAATAGTCACTCGAACGTCCTGTTCGAGTGTTTGTAACGCTTTCGGCAGTGCCTTGGCTACATCAGCCAAGCCACCACTTTTAATCAAGCCTTCAACTTCAGACGCTACAAAAAGTACCGAGAGAGTTTTAGTAACCAACTCGCGCTCCTTTAGAAATAACAACTACACCATCGTCAGATACGTGGTAATGCTTTTTGTCTTCTGTCAGGTTTACACCAATTTGAGTGCCTGGTGCGATGTCTGCATCTTTATCAATGATAACGCGACGAAGTATACAACCCTCGCCCACCTTCACATCACCTAATAAAATACTCTCACTAATATCACACGCTGATGCGATATTGCTGCGGAAGCCTAAAACACTCTTTTCAATACGCGAACCACGTACGTAACTACCGCTACACACAAGACTATCAATGATCTGAATTCGACCATTAGCCGAGTCAGTAAACGTCGCTGGTGGTAGTGGCGGATAGTAAGTGTGTAGAGGCCATTTACGGTTGTATAGCGAGAATGGTGCATCTTTCTTAAGAAGGTCCATATGTGCTTGCCAGTACGCATCAATCGTACCTACATCGCGCCAGTAAACTTCTTCTTTCTCACCAGTAATACGGTTGGTGCTGAAATCATAAACAAACACATCACCGCGTGGGAACATGTTTGGAATAATGTCTTTCCCGAAGTCATGTGAAGATTCAGGTTTATCTGCATCTTCCGTTAGTTCAGCAAAAAGTTCTTTCGCTTCAAACACGTAGTTGCCCATTGAAACGAGCGCAGACTCTGGGTCTCCTGGAATCGACTTCGGATTTGCAGGCTTCTCTTCAAAGCCAATCATACGGCCTTCAGCATCCACCTCGATAACACCGAATTCTGATGCTTCAGCAAGCGGCATACGCAGTGCAGAAACGGTTAACGCTGCTTTCTTTTCTTTATGGAAATCAAGCATTTGTTTGATGTCCATTTTATAGATATGGTCAGAACCAAAAATACAGACTTGATCAGGTTCTTCCAGCTCCATAAAGCCCATATTTTGGTAGATAGCATCTGCTGTGCCTTCATACCAACGCTTTCCTTTACGCATTTGCGCAGGAATTGGGTCGATAAAACGATCTGTGATGCCACTGATATTCCAACCTTTTTTCATGTGGTGGAACAGAGATTGTGACTTAAATTGTGTTAATACGTAGATCTTCATAAGATCAGCATTAACGAAGTTGTTCAAAGCGAAATCAATTAAGCGGTAACTACCACCGAAAGGAACCGAGGGTTTGCTGCGAGATTCAGTCAAAGGTCTTAAGCGAGAGCCTTCACCACCAGCAAGAATCATTCCCAATACACCAGCCATTTTATTCTCCATATATCTATAGCTTGTCGATGTCAGTACTCGTAGAGGTGTCTTCCTCTGGGGGATGAGCACTAACACTTATTTCGGTACTTAACGAATATTCATTCACATACAGTGACAATATCCTAAGCCAAACGTTGTTATGCGTGCACTATTCTTTGCACTTGGTTTTATATACGTTATCGACTTTTCGGTCGATTTCAATTTTTAATACGCCATTCTGTGCTATGTAAGCTGATTGCTTTCCTAAGACTTAAAGCAGCTCACACTACACCGTGCGGGCGAAACATTACATTAACACCCGTCACACATCAGGTATACAACTAAACACTGATCTTTGAGTTACAATATTTGAATTAAGTTACATTCTCGTTAAAGTTGCATAAGAAGATATAATTAATCATCTCCATTTATTTTACCCTGTGAATTTAATAAATTATCGCAATCGACACAGCAAATCAACCAGTTGCATAATTAGTCGTATTTGGTCAAAAAAAAACAGCCTAATGGCTGCTTTTTTTCAAATAACGTTCAGTTACTTCTCTTTAGGCTTTTTACGTTTATCCGTAATTTCCCACTTACCATCGATGTACAACGCAGTCCAACCAGATGGTTTGCCATCCGCTTCAGTACGAACGTAGTTCTCTTTTGTCTTACGACTAAAACGAACGACTGTCGGCTTGCCATCAGGATCAGCAACTGGTGCTGATGTCAGGTATTGGAATTTAGGTGAAATACGGTCTTTAAAACGCACCAGCTCTTCCACTAATGGCGCACGTGTTTCACGTGATTTAGGAAAGTTGCTCGCTGCCATAAATAGACCAGAAGCACCGTCACGAAGTACGAAGTACGCATCTGAGTTTTCACATGGAAGTTCAGGGAAATGCACTGGGTCTTCTTTAGGTGGCGCCACTTCGCCATTTCTCAGAATCTTACGAGTGTTCTTACAATCTTCACTCGTACAGTCCATGTATTTACCGAAACGACCGTTCTTCAGAACCATGTCAGAACCACATTTGTCACACTCAACAAGTGGACCATCGTAGCCTTTGACTTTGAATTCGCCATGTTCAACCACATAACCTTCACAGTTAGGGTTGTTACCACACACGTGCATCTTACGCTTATCATCAATCAGATAAGCATCCATTGCCGTTTCACAAATAGGACAACGCTTTTTCGCTCGAAGTGCTGCTGTTTCAACGTCTTCTTCAAGAACGTTGATAATACCTTCTTCATCACCAAGGTTGATTGTTGTCTTACAACGCTCTTTTGGTGGAAGTGCATAACCAGAACAACCTAGGAATACGCCTGTCGAAGCCGTACGAATACCCATTTTACGGCTACAAGTTGGACACTCAATATCGGTTTCTACGATATGATTTGGCTTCATGCCACCAGCGTCTTCGTCTAAATCCGCTTTTTCCAAATCGCCAGTAAAGTCTTCGAAGAAGTTATCTAGCACGCCTTTCCAGCTTGCTTCGCCTTCTGCAATTTGGTCTAACTTCTGCTCCATACGAGCAGTAAAGTCATAGTTCATTAGATCATTGAAACTGCCATCTAGACGGTCAGTAACAATTTCACCCATTTTCTCAGCATAGAAACGGCGCTGTTCAACTTTTACATAACCGCGATCTTGAATCGTCGAGATGATTGATGCGTAAGTTGAAGGACGACCAATACCGCGCTTCTCAAGCTCTTTAACTAGCGCAGCTTCAGTGAAACGTGCTGGTGGCTTAGTGAAGTGCTGTTTAGGGTCGAGTGCGATTAAGTCTAGCTTTTCACCAACCTGTACAGCAGGAAGAATAGTATCTTCATTTTTGCCCATTGGACGTTGAACGCGAGTCCAACCATCAAACTTAAGAATACGGCCTTTCGCTTTTAACGTGTACTCATCAGCTTTAACGCTTACCGTCGTTGAATCGTATTGCGCAGGTGTCATTTGACATGCAACAAATTGATTCCAAATCAGCGAGTAAAGCTTGTGTGCGTCTGCGTCTACGCCGTTTAGGTCTTCCGACTTAACATCTACACTTGAAGGACGAATCGCTTCGTGGGCCTCTTGAGCGCCCTCTTTGCTACCGTATACAAGTGCTTTAGGTGGAAGATATTGCGCGCCGTACTCAGAACCAATGTATTCACGAGCGGCTTCTACAGCTTCTGAACTCAAGTTGGTTGAGTCAGTACGCATATAAGTGATGTAACCCGCTTCATACAAACGTTGAGCCAACATCATGGTTTTCTTCACGCCGTAACCAAGACGCGTACTCGCCGCTTGTTGCAACGTAGACGTGATGTAAGGTGCAGACGGCTTACTCTTAGTAGGGCGGTCTTCACGTTTACATACTTCGTATTGCGCTTTTTCTAAAACGCTAACTGCAGCTTGTGTTTGCGCTTCATTATCAGGTTTAAACGCAACACCGTCTTTCTGAGCGACTTGCAGTCTGAAATCTGTTTTCTCTGCTGTTTTGGTATCAGCATGCACATCCCAGAACTCTTCGGGGATAAAAGCGTTGATCTCGCGCTCGCGCTCAACCAGTAGTTTTACAGCGACTGATTGAACACGGCCAGCGGATAGGCCTCGTGCTACTTTCTTCCAAAGCAGTGGTGACACCATAAAGCCAACAACACGGTCCATAAAACGTCGTGCTTGTTGTGCGTTTACGCCATCAATGTTTAGCTCACCTGGAGTTTCAAAAGCTTGTTGAATAGCATTTTTAGTGATTTCGTTAAAAACCACTCGCTTGTATCGCGTTTCATCACCACCGATGATCTCACGAAGGTGCCATGCGATAGCTTCTCCTTCGCGGTCCAAATCGGTTGCGAGATAAACATGGTCTGCGTTCTCAGCCAGTTTTTGCAATTCAGCAACGACTTTTTCTTTGCCAGGTAAAATTTGGTAGTTCGCTTCCCACTCTTGATATGGGTTGATACCCATCTTTTTAATGAGAGCTTTGCGATCTTTTTCTTTCTTGATACGAGCTTTATCTTCTGGGCTCATACCCTTGGTTGAAACTGCAGCAGCCTTTTGACCAGTACTTTGACCCGCCGTTGGTAAATCACGTACGTGACCTACACTCGACTTAACGACAAAGTCTTTGCCAAGATATTTATTGATAGTTTTAGCCTTGGCTGGCGACTCCACTATAACGAGCGATTTACCCATATTGACTCTAACGTCCTTAATCACGATGCTTCAGCACCAACAATTTAGCTTGTGGGCTTTTACGCATGATATTCTAAATTCATTGCTTCTTTTTTTACTATTGTGCGAGATTACTAGAAGATCAACCGCTTTTTTCAAAATTGGATCTGATCGCTCGACAATTCGACGACTCATAGAGAAAAGGGGCACAATATAAAGAAGCTATAAAGTACTCACTAAGAATACTTGCAAGAGCCTATTCATCAGGCATTACGTCTAAACGGGCTCATACTAAGCTTGTCCGCGAATCTAACGCGAGCCCCATTCAATTATTTTTGCCGTAAATCACAAAATAAATTGTGGATGTTTGAAAAGACTCTCTTAATCGGTTGTGAAATCATTGAATTTCTAGTTCGACACCATAAACTCAACGTTATATTCAGTTATCAGAGATAAACTCATGACAAAGAAAGTAATAGCAGAATTTGATTTACTGCTTATCGCAAACCAAATTATCCAATCACATGATGACTACATTGAAGGCATGCGCGCAAACAGCGTAGTAGAAAAAGACGATGTCCTCATCTTCAAAGGTGAATACTTCTTAGACAGCAATGGAATGCCGACAGAGAATACAACCGCAGTATTTAACATGTTTAAATACTTAGCGCACCATCTTTCAAAAGAATTTACGCTTCAACAATAACGAAAAAGCTTGCCATTTAGGCAAGCTTTTTTACTTCCTGGACCTTTACATGCTTAGCATTTTTATTGACTCAGCATTTTCAGCTTGTCGAAGTAGTCAGGGAAAGTCTTTGAAGTACAACCTGGATCATTAATTGTCACAGGAGTATCGCTCAAGGCAACCAGCGAGAAACACATCGCCATACGGTGATCATCATAGGTATCGATCGCCGCATGTGTCAGTTGAGCAACAGGGTTAACGATGATGTAATCTTCACCTTCTTCGACCTCTGCGCCAACTTTACGAAGCTCTGTGGCCATAGCCGCTAAGCGATCGGTCTCTTTCACACGCCAGTTGTAAACATTACGGATTGCCGTTGTTCCTTTAGCAAACAAAGCTGTCGTTGCGATAGTCATCGCTGCATCTGGGATATGGTTATAGTCCATATCGATGCCTTTCAGCTCACCACAACGAGAGATCACGTAGTCGTCACCCCATTCGATTTCTGCACCCATTTTCTCAAGCGCATCAGCAAATTGGATATCACCTTGGATACTATTTTTACCAATACCCGTTACTTTAATCTCACCGCCTTTAATCGCTGCGGCAGCAAGGAAGTATGACGCAGATGATGCATCACCCTCAACCAAGAAATCCCCCGGTGCTGAGTAAGATTGCCCAGTCGGAATTACGAACTCTTGGTAATCGTTGTTGATCACATCCACACCAAATTGTTTCATAATGTGTAGCGTGATATCGATGTAAGGTTTAGAAACCAATTCACCCTCAATTTCGATTGTTACCTCACCTTCAGCTAAAGGCGCAGCCATCAAAAATGCCGTCAAAAATTGGCTAGAGATAGAACCATCGATTGAAACCGTACCGCTTTTAAGGCCAGTACCCGTGATCTTCAATGGTGGGTAATTTTCGTTTTCTAGGTATTCAACGTCGGCGCCGGCTTCTTGCAGTGCAGTCACTAAGTGACCGATTGGTCGCTCTTTCATGCGAGGCTCGCCAGTCAGAACATATTCACCACGCCCCAAACAAAGTGCAGCAGCCAGCGGGCGCATCGCCGTACCCGCATTGCCTAAGAAAAGCTCTAGGGCTTTGTCACTTGAGAATGCACCACCCACACCCGTCACTTCACAGACGGTTTTATCTGCAGACAGCTGATAATCAACACCTAGTTGCGTCAAAGCATTCAGCATATGGCGAATATCATCACTGTCTAGTAAGTTTGTTAGGCGCGTGGTTCCAGTTGAAAGTGCAGCCAAAAGAAGCGCACGGTTGGAAACACTTTTTGAGCCAGGTAGGTTAACTTCCCCGCTCACTTTTTGAATTGGTTGTAACGTAAGGCTTTCCATTAAATCTTATAGTCCTTGTACCACCCGAAGTCACTGGCGCGTATTTATTTTCGGGTGATGAATAATTCTTCGTACTTGCAGACTAACGAACTTTTCCAATGAACTCCAGAGCTAATCCCCTCGATAAAGGCGATTAATTAGCCAACCAAACACATTTACATACTAGTACACGAGATCAACTCGGACACCGTCTGAAAAATAGAGAATTCGCACATCATCACCTCGGTTAAACAACATCGAGTTATCGACGTCTTGAATGATGTTAACCAACTTGTCATCTTTAGTTTTAACCAATAATTCGACGAGCTTATATTCCACTTTGTATTGTGTGTTACCTCGATTACGAGCAATCCCGGCGCCCGCCACAGCACCGACGGCCGTTGCTACCTCTTTGCCGGTACCGCCACCAAATTGATTACCAATCAAGCCACCAATAGCCGCACCTAACAAGGTTTCCCAACCATTCGCTTTCGACTCTACGATCTCTTGTTGGGTAATGTATCTGACTGTGTCAATCTCACCATAAACGACCTCATTGACTGGTCGAGCTTGGTTTCTGTTGTAAGCTGCATTTGCCAACATGGGCAAAACAAGTAAAATCCAAAGCAACTTTTTCATGGTAAAACTCCTAAAGACCTCTTGGTCAGTGATTAATCTGTAACGCGGTACTTATGACTATATACTTAACCGAACTTGATACTACTAGTATAGAGTTTCCTTCGCCTTTCGACGCGCTTGATGAACCTAACGGTCTGCTCGCCTTCGGTGGTGATTTGTCACCCATGCGAATTTTAAACGCTTATAGCCAAGGTATATTTCCATGGTACGGCCCAGGGGAGCCTATACTTTGGTGGAGCCCAGCACCACGAGCGGTATTTAATCCTAAGACATTCGAACCGTCAAAAAGTCTTAAAAAGTTTCAAAGAAAGCATAATTACCGTGTCAGCATCAACCAAGCGACAGACAAAGTGATTGGCTACTGCTCCTCGCTAAGACCCGAAGAAGAAACTTGGCTAAACGGTGACATGCAGTCAGCGTACCGCGAACTTTCTTCATTAGGCTTCTGCCACTCCGTTGAGGTTTGGCAAGGAGACGAGCTTATCGGCGGACTTTACGGTTTACAAAGAGGCCAAGTCTTTTGTGGTGAATCGATGTTTAGTCTGAAGACCAATGCGTCTAAAATTGCACTTTGGTACTTTTGTGAACACTTTACACGATTCGGAGGAAAGCTCATCGATTGCCAAGTCATGAACCCTCATTTGGAATCCTTGGGCGCTATCGAAGTAGAAAGAGATGAGTTCCTTAGTGCTTTGAAAATACTTAAAGAAAATCAACTTAGCGATGGATGTTTTAAATCACAATGGCTAGAGGGAACGCCTTCATGAGTTCAGATTTACAACAAATCAGAATTGGATTGACCGATAACCATGCTTGCAGCTACCTGCCACATCTTCAAGAAAGAGTGGCGGTCACGCTTGATGAGCACATGCATACTTCAGATAATTATGAAGTCCTGCTCGCCAACGGATTTCGCCGCAGTGGAGCGACCATTTATAAGCCACATTGCGATAATTGCTCTGCGTGCCAAGCTATTCGCCTCTCGATTCCCGAAGTCAAGTTTTCCAAAAGCCAACGACGAATCCTCAACAAAGCCAAATCACTACGTTGGGAATTGAAAGACGAGATGGATGACAACTGGTTTGACTTATATAGTCGCTATATAACCGCTCGTCACCGTTCCGGAACCATGTATCCCCCAAAAAAAGAAGAGTTTCTACAATTCTCTAAAAATGAATGGCTTGCCACAAAGTTCATGCACATCTATGATGATAGCCAGTTAGTCGGCATCGCCGTCACTGATGTGATGTCTCACTGCACAAGCGCATTTTATACCTTCTTCGATCCTGATATCGACATCTCTATGGGAACACTAGGTGTTCTGTTTCAAATCCAGCACGCCCAGAAAGAACAGAAACAGTGGTTATATTTGGGTTATCAAATCGATGAATGTCCTGCGATGAACTATAAAGTACGATTTCAACGTCATCAAAGGCTAGTAAATCAGCGGTGGCAAGGGTAGAATACGCGACAACTTTACATATTTTGATTTTAACGGCACAATCAAGCCGTTGAAAACCGCCAAATTTCGAAAGAGGATTAGATGGCTAAAGAAGACGTAATCGAGATGCAAGGCACTGTCCTTGATACTCTACCAAACACGATGTTCCGTGTTGAGCTTGAAAACGGTCACGTAGTGACAGCACACATCTCTGGTAAAATGCGTAAAAACTACATCCGTATTCTTACTGGTGATAAAGTAACTGTTGAGATGACTCCATACGACCTTTCTAAAGGCCGCATCGTCTTCCGTGCTCGTTAATTTTTAATTACCGAATACGATAAGAAGCGGAGCTTGATGCTCCGTTTTTTATCGACCAAACAAATACTAAAGAAACACCTGGTTAGCTCTCCAAGAGCCCCAACAATACCTTCAGTATCTCGTAACATTCCCCTGCAATACACTTCCTAATAACTGTATCACCAATAACAGTGTCACCAATCGCTGTTTGTATATGCGTAGGTTAGCCAGCATAAACGGTTTATAGTCAAACAGTGCCACAACCCAATCCACAGCTTTCTCTTTGTTTCAGCTACTCTATAACTAAAAAAAACGCACAACCGAAGTCATGCGTTTATTATCGTGATTAGCTGTACCGAGCTCTCAATAAGCCGTCAGCAACAGCTTAAGCAGTTAAGAAATAGGCTTAATGCATAACCTCTTCTTTAGCACCAACATAGATGAAATCTAGATCGTCCTTAATCAGGGATACTTTAACCGTACCGCCGTCAACCAAACTACCAAACAGCAACTCATTAGCAAGAGGTTTTTTAAGCTTCTCTTGAATCACTCGTCCCATAGGACGCGCACCCATAGTCTTGTCATAACCTCTTTCAGCTAACCAATGACGAGCATCCTCAGAAACTTCTAAAGACACGCCTCGAGCGTCCAGTTGAACCTGAAGCTCAACAATGAACTTGTCGACAACTTGGTTAATCACACTTGGATCAAGGCTGTTGAACCAAATGACATTATCAAGACGGTTACGGAACTCTGGTGTAAATACCTTTTTGATTTCACCCATCGCGTCTGGCGCATGATCTTGTTGGATCAAACCGATCGATTTCTTCTCAGTTTCAGCAACACCAGCATTGGTCGTCATCACAAGGATCACGTTACGGAAATCCGCTTTACGACCATTGTTGTCAGTTAGCGTACCGTTGTCCATCACCTGTAGTAGCAAGTTAAAGATATCTGGGTGAGCCTTCTCTATCTCATCAAGTAACACAACAGAGTGTGGATTCTTGATTACAGCATCAGTGAGTAGACCACCTTGGTCATAACCAACATAACCAGGAGGAGCACCGATCAAACGGCTCACAGAGTGACGCTCACCGTACTCAGACATGTCAAAGCGCAACAGTTCAATACCCATCAACTTAGACAGCTGTACAGTCACCTCTGTTTTACCTACACCAGTAGGACCAGCGAATAGGAATGAACCAACAGGTTTATTGTCTGCACCCAATCCTGCACGAGTCAGCTTAATCGCTTCACTCAATACATCGATCGCTGGGTCTTGTCCGAATACCAACATTTTCATGCGGTCATCCAGTTTCTGTAACGTATCTTTGTCTGAAGATGATACTGACTTCTCAGGAATACGAGCCATTTTCGCGACCATTGACTCAATATCAGCCACGCTTACCGTTTTCTTACGACGGCTTGCTGGTGCCAAACGACTACGAGCGCCGGCTTCATCAATCACGTCAATAGCCTTATCTGGAAGGTGACGTTCATTAATGTATTTAGCTGACAGCTCCACAGCGGCACGCAACGCTTTGTTGGTGTAACGCACTTCGTGGTGAGCTTCGTATTTTGGCTTCAAACCGATCAGAATCTTAGTTGTGTCATCTAACGATGGTTCAATAATATCAATTTTCTGGAAGCGACGAGCTAAAGCACGCTCCTTCTCAAAAATGCTGCTGTACTCTTGGTATGTCGTTGAGCCGATGCAACGTAATTTACCGCTGCTTAGTAGTGGCTTAATTAAGTTTGCCGCATCAACCTGACCACCCGATGCTGCACCTGCACCAATAATGGTGTGGATCTCATCAATGAATAGGATTGCGTCTTCTTCTTTCTCTAGTTGCTTAAGAATCGCTTTAAAACGTTTCTCAAAGTCACCACGGTATTTGGTCCCAGCTAGAAGTGAACCAATATCTAAAGAATAAATCACACTACTCTGAATGATTTCAGGTACTTGACCTTCAACAATACGCCATGCAAGACCTTCTGCGATTGCGGTCTTACCCACACCCGCTTCACCCACTAACAAAGGGTTGTTTTTACGACGACGACATAGAACTTGAACCGTACGCTCAAGCTCTTTATCACGCCCGATAAGCGGGTCGATATTACCTTGTTTCGCCACTTCGTTAAGGTTAGTTGCAAAATTTTCTAGACGATCTTCAGAGTTAGCTTCTTCTGCATTCTCTGCGCCACCAAATGAATCAGACGGTGATGAACTATCACCTTCGTTACTGGCTTTGGTAATGCCATGAGAAATAAAGTTAACGATATCTAAGCGGCTAATATCGTTTTTCTTGAGTAAATATGCCGCGTGAGATTCTTGCTCACTGAAAATAGCCACAAGTACATTTGCACCTGTAACTTCGCTACGACCTGAAGACTGAACATGAAAAACAGCGCGTTGAAGTACTCGTTGGAAGCTCAGTGTAGGCTGAGTCTCACGAGTCTCGTCACTTTCTGGGATAAGTGGGGTTGTTTGATCGATAAAAATATCGAGCTCATTGCGAAGAGCATCGAGATCAGCCTGACAAGCTTGGAGCGCTTCCTTGGCCGCATCATTTTCTAATAATGCTAGTAGGAGGTGTTCGACAGTCATGAATTCATGTCGCTTGTCTCGCGCACGAGCAAATGCACCATTTAAACTCGTCTCTAATTCTTTATTTAGCATAAGTACCTCCTAAGGGAACAACAGTGTTGTTCGAGCAATTTATACTTGCTCCATTGTACATAGTAGCGGATGCTCATTTTCCTTTGAGTACATCTTTACTTGCGCTACCTTTGTTTCCGCTATTTCAGCACTGTATGTGCCGCATATAGCTTTACCTTCATAATGAACCTTGAGCATCACTTCCGTTGCTTGTTCGATATCTAGTGAGAAGAATCGCTCTAGGATCTCGATTACAAAGTCCATAGGCGTGTAGTCATCGTTATTCAATACAACGTTATACATCGCCGGTGGCTTTACTTTTGTCTCTTCTTTCTCCAGTAAATCTGAGCCTGGAGATGCCCATTCAAAGTTTCTGCTCATATCGCTTTGCTAAGAGTTATTTTTCGGAAGTCGTGAGTGTTACGTCATTCAAATTTACCACATTCACGCATTACGGTGTACTAAGAAACTGCACCGAGAAACAGTACCAAAAAATATTCCTCTATACTGAGCCTAATCCACCATTTCCATCGCTGCAAATAAAAGATCTCTATTAACAGGATTAACATATGTGATTGATTAAAAAGACACCATAACTATTGATGCTAACGATAAGATTACCGCTAAGTTACTATTTAGTTAATAGTTTGCAGTTAATCTCGAATGTGATTTGTTATTAAAATTGATCACTTTTATACCAATTTACTATTGACTGCGCTCAATCATTAGCTACATTGGAGCTAAAAGGTTTTTCTGATACAACTTTATAACAAGATTCAAAATCGAGTAATACGCGTTAAGAATGAACAATAAGGAATAATTACGCAGGGTAGCGTTAATTTCCGTAAGCAATGTATGAGATTCAAGCTATCAGCTGAAATTCTTTAGTTGGTAGGAATGATATCAATCGCACTTACAACAATTGATATAACAACGTTAGTAACAAAATGCATGAGGGATGTATAGCATGGCTACAGGTACAGTAAAATGGTTTAACAATGCCAAAGGGTTTGGCTTTATTTGTCCAGAAGGTGAAGACGGCGATATTTTCGCGCACTACTCCACAATACAGATGGAAGGTTATCGAACCTTAAAGGCAGGTCAGCAGGTCGACTATGAAGTAGAAAGTGGACCTAAAGGCTCGCACGCTAGCTCTGTTGTTCCTGTAGAAGGCAGCGCCGCTAAATAGGCGATGGCCAAATCATGTTGACCTCCATCAGTCGTAATTACGGCTGACAGGTAAGCAGAATATTGAAACCGCTCATTTGATACCCCTAATACAGGATTAAATGAGCGGTTTTTCGATCTAGAAGCTATAACGTTGCTCACAGTACAATTCGCTCGAGGGTGTTTGCCCCCAAGGTACTTCTGGGTCTAGGTCTAGGTCTAGGTCTAGGTCTAGGTCTAGGTCTAGGTCTAGGAAAGCATTATGAATAAAAAAAGACGCTTTAACGTTATCGTTAAAGCGTCTTTCGTTTTGTATTGGTCTACGATCTAACTGTCAGACCAAGCAACTCGTTAGTAAATCATGACCATAATTTGCTAACGGTGAGTCTAATCACTATGCGTCAATGAATGCGTTCAGTGTTGAACTTGGACGCATTAGTGATGAAACCAATGCATCATCAAGTAGGTAATAACCACCTAAATCGCCTGCTGGACCTTGAGCGTTGTTTAGCTCAGCAACGATAGCTTCTTCACTTTCAGCCAATTGACTTGCCACACCTGCAAACTCAGCAGCAAGGTCAGCGTCAACCGTTTGCTCAGCAAGCGCTTTAGCCCAGTATGCTGCTAGGTAGTAATGGCTACCACGGTTATCAAGCTCACCTACTCGACGTGAAGGAGATTTGTTTTTTTCTAGGAACTCGCCCGTTGCTTTATCAAGCGCGTCAGCTAGAACTTGTGCCTTAGCATTGCCAGTGACTACGCTTAGGTGCTCTAGAGATGCCGCTAATGCCAAGAATTCACCTAAAGAATCCCAACGCAGGTGGTTCTCTTTCTCTACTTGTTGCACGTGTTTAGGAGCAGAACCGCCAGCACCGGTTTCAAACAGACCGCCACCGTTCATTAGTGGAACAATCGATAGCATTTTAGCTGACGTACCAAGCTCTAGAATTGGGAATAAATCCGTTAGGTAGTCACGTAATACGTTACCTGTAACAGAAATAGTATCTAGACCTTCTTTGATACGAACCAATGAATATTGAGTTGCTTCAAGTGGAGCAAGGATCTTAATTTCAAGACCATTAGTATCGTATTCAGGAAGGTAAGCTTCTACTTTCTCAATAAGCTGAGCGTCATGTGCGCGAGACGCGTCTAGCCAAAATATCGCAGGAACACCCGATGCACGAGCACGAGTAACCGCTAGCTTAACCCAATCTTGAATTGGTGCATCTTTAACCTGACACATACGGAAGATATCACCTTCCTCTACGTCTTGCTCAAGAAGCACTGAACCTGAAGCGTCTACAACTTGAACCTGACCAGCAGCTTCAAGGATGAAAGTCTTATCGTGAGAACCGTACTCTTCCGCTTTTTGAGCCATTAGGCCAACGTTTGGTACACTGCCCATCGTTGTAGGGTCGAAAGCACCGTTCTCTTTACAGAAATCAATAACCGCTTGGTAGATGCTCGCGTAGCTACGATCTGGAATCATTGCTTTCGTGTCTTTTTGCTTACCTTCTGGATCCCACATTTGACCTGAAGAACGTAACATTGCAGGCATCGATGCATCAACAATGATGTCACTTGGAACATGTAGGTTAGTAATGCCACGGTCTGAGTCAACCATCGCTAGTGGAGGCTGAGTTTCGTATACTGCTTGTAGGTCAGCTTCGATTGCCTGTTTCTGATCTTGAGGAAGTACAGCGATTTTTGCGTATACATCGCCGATGCCGTTATTTACGTCAACACCTAACTCATTGAACAGTTGACCGTGCTTAGCGAA
The DNA here is from genome assembly GCF_057785955.1 of Vibrio sp. QJM3NY_27. Classification (NCBI taxonomy): domain Bacteria; kingdom Pseudomonadati; phylum Pseudomonadota; class Gammaproteobacteria; order Vibrionales; family Vibrionaceae; genus Vibrio; species Vibrio sp. QJM3NY_27. The sequence goes on from NZ_CM173511.1 coordinate 2,371,404, forward strand.
CACGTCTTTGTAGTAAACCTTAACCGCATGACCAAAAATCACTGGGTCAGACACTTTCATCATCGTCGCTTTCATGTGAAGAGAAAGCAGTACACCTTGCTCTTTAGCCGATGCGATTTCTTTCTCAAAGAACGCAACCAAAGCAGCTTTGTTCATCACTGACGCATCAATGATCTCTTTATCTTGCAGTGCAAAAGCTGGCTTCAGTGTTTTCTTCGCGCCATCTTTGCCAACAAATTCGATGCTCACTTCTGTAGCACCTTCAATCGTTACTGACTTTTCGCTACCGAAGAAGTCTTTGTCGTCCATACTTGAAACGTGCGACTTAGAATCTGCAGACCATGCGCCCATTGAGTGTGGGTTCTTCTTCGCATAGTTCTTAACAGAAAGTGGAGCACGGCGATCCGAGTTACCTTCACGTAGTACAGGGTTTACTGCACTACCTTTGATTTTATCGTAAGTCGCTTTAACGGCTTTCTCTTCGTCAGTGTTTGCTTCTTCTGGGTAATTAGGAAGTGCGTAACCTTTTGACTGTAGCTCTTTGATCGTTACTTGAAGCTGAGGTACAGATGCAGAGATGTTTGGAAGCTTGATAATGTTCGCTTCTGGTGTCTTAGCCAATTCACCTAGTTCTGCTAATGCATCACCAATACGTTGCTCTTCGTTCAAATAGTCAGGGAAGTTGGCAATAATACGCCCTGCAAGTGAAATGTCGCGAGTATCAACGTTAATACCAGAAGAAGCTGTAAAAGATTGAATAATTGGCAGCAGAGAGTAAGTTGCTAGCGCCGGAGCTTCGTCTGTAATGGTATAGATGATCGTTGGTTTTTCAGTAGGCATGAAATTTCCCTATAGTTCTTACAAGCTCATTTAAAGTATTGAGCATGTTATAAATTGACCAGTAAGCCACTCAAAGAGTGAAAACTGCTTACTCGATAGTCGTACTCTATCTTATTTTTCATGCAATCTTGATGACAGCATGAACCAAATCCGTGAGTGCGTTGTTATAATAAAACACGAAGGTATAATTAAACAAATCAGGCTTAAGAGTCCATCAACTTGTTCTATTTTGTGTCTTTTAGGCGCGCAAATGATAGCTCAATTCCGTTTCAGTGAAAACTTTTCAGCACACTTCGTTTACATTTTTGCAAGGTAGTTAACATGTCTACTCGCTCACACAGCGTATCTCGTTCAGACAAACCAGCTCGTGCTGGTGCAACATTAAAACAAAGCGGTAATAGACAAAACCGAAGCAGTGATAAAAATAACACGGGTAGTTCGCATAAAAAATCGCACTCGAGTAAGCACCGATATAAAAGCAAACCTACCAACGTGAAACCTAAGGTGGCAATCGAAGATCGCAAAGTCATTTTGTTCAACAAGCCTTTCGATACTCTCAGCCAGTTCACTGATGGCGAAGGCAGGAAAACACTAGCCGACTTTATTCCGGTTAAAGATGTTTACGCGGCAGGTCGACTTGATCGCGACAGCGAAGGGTTAATGGTCTTGACCAATGATGGCATCTTCCAAGCTAAGTTAACTCAACCAAACTCAAAATCACCAAAGACTTACTGGGTGCAGGTTGAAGGCGCACCTTCTGAGGAAGATTTAGATAAATTGAGAAAAGGCGTGGAGCTAAAAGACGGCATGACACTGCCTGCTCAGGTTGAGGTGATGTCTGAACCTATTGTGTGGGAAAGAACCCCTCCAGTGCGTTTCAGAGCCGCAATACCGACAACATGGTTAGCGATTACTATCATTGAAGGGCGTAACCGTCAGGTAAGACGAATGACAGCAAATATCGGCTTCCCTACCCTGCGCCTTATTCGCTATTCAATGGGCAACATGAACGTGGGGCAACTTCAGCCTGGTGAGTGGAAAGAGATTTAAAATGCACCACTTTAATCAAATGACTGGCCGCTCACGTAACGGTCTTTTTATATGCATTGATAAATTTTAGACACAAAAAAGCCAGTCACAAGACTGGCTTTTATCAACATTTAACAATTACTGATTAAGTAACTATTAGAAGCTGTAGAATGCAGCTGCGAAAATGTAAGTTTCTTCGTCGTTGCCTTTACCAGCATCGATGTCTTGTAGGATATCGATACCCATATCTACGCGGTCGTTAAGTGTGTACATTGCAGCAACGTTTACGCGAGAGATGTCTTTGTCAGCTTTGCCATCTTCAGTAGTAGAGTTAGCGTTGTAACCAGCGGCAAGAGTTAGTTGCTCAGTTACTGGGTAACCGGCAGATAGGTAGTAGCCAACTGTTTCTAGATTAGTAGTGTTCTTAGTAGCTGTTTTGTCGTCTGAACCATCGTTAATCCAGAAGTTAACACCTAGGTCTAGCTCACCAACTTTAGAGTTACCAGATACAGAGTAAACTTGGTAATCAGCTTCGTCACGAGTTTCGTAACCACCGTAAACATTTACTACTTCGCTTTCAAAACCAACGTAACCGTTCACGCCTTTATCAGCAGCAGAGTGGTCGTCATCAGTTTCGAAGTAAGAGATACCGTAAGCGAAACCTGAAGTAGCGCCTTGGAACTTAACTACGTTGAATGCATCAGAAGCATCACCAGCAGAAGAACCGAACTCGTAAGTCATGTCGCCAGCGCCATCAACTTTATCAAGAGCAGTATCGTTTTCCCAACCGAAAGATGCAACACCAACACCAGTGTCAAAACCTAACCATGCTTTATCAACGTCAGTACCGAATTCGTTTTTAACGCCGAAGCCGTTGTCGTTTTCGTCAGTTGTCCAGTTAAGTTCGAAATCAGTTTCGAAGTAACCAACTAGGCGGTTGTTTTTGTAGCTAACTGCTAGAGTAAGAGCTGTTGCCCAGTCATCATACATAGCGTTAGTTTTAGTATCGTAGTAACCACCAAGACCAAGTGAACCAGAAACAGAGAACTGTTCTTTGTGCATTGGGTCAAATTCAAATGTTGGTTTTGCGTTGCCTAGGCCTACGTTCGCGAAAGCTGAAGTTGAAGCTGCTGCGATTGTTAGCGCTAATAGAGTCTTTTTCATAATAAATCCACTGCCTTTTCTAAGAATGGGAGATCCTTGCCCGGTTCCCTTTTTTTATTTTTTGCGACTGGTCATTACCACTCTTTGTTGGTTAATCACCGTCACTAAATTTCGAGGTCTAGATTGCAAAAGATTATCCTGCGTGTCAAATAAACTAAAAACATATCTAAAAAAAACACAAACCAATAACAATCAAAGACTTACATTTTTTTTCATTGTTTTACGAGTAACTTATCCTTAGTTTTATCAGGAAATATAATAATATAAAAAAAGAACATAACAGAACTTTAAGCTAGATAAACCAACAAACAAACAACAAATTAGAATTTAACACCTACAAGCCAGTCTTTTTTAATATTTATATTTCACAACATAAATAAAATCGTTAAGTTCCTGATGGTTCAGTTTTTTTTTGTGAACAAGATCTACCTTTGATTCAAAAGCAAGCTATTTCGCCGCAAATGTACCGACTAGTGATATGTGCTACTATCCTCGCTCCGTTATGTAGGTCACAGTATGCTAACTACTAAAATTCAAAAATCCATTCGCACCAGTTATCAAAACCTCCAAGATCAGTTGGACAACTTTGTACCTCGACGTGCTCAAAATTACCTAGTTGCAGAAATAGCTAAGACACTTTGTGGTCAATACCACAAAAGTAATCGTATGATTGTTGCCGAGGCGGGAACAGGAATCGGGAAATCACTCGCCTATCTCATGGCAACGATTCCTGTCGCTGTGCTAAATAATCGAAAAATCATCATTTCGACAGCTACGGTTGCCTTACAAGAACAACTCGTCAATAAAGATCTCCCTTTATATAGAAGACTTACTGATAGAGAGTTTTCTTTTATATTAGCGAAAGGAAGACAGCGTTATTGTTGCTCCGAGAAGTTAGCCGCTGCTTGTGGGGTTGATGGTGGACAAATGGCGATGTTCGAATCTAAGCCAAAGAAGAAAGACATCGAGCAGCTTCAAACTATGTATCGTAGTTTGGCTCAAGGTAAATGGGACGGGGATCGTGACTCATGGCCTAAACCAATCGACAATATAATTTGGCAAATGATCGTCAGTGATAAGCACAGCTGTAACAACAGTATGCCGACTCATCGAGACTGCCCTTTCCAAAAAGCACGCTCGGAGCTGGATAAAGCAGACGTGATTATCGCCAATCACAGTTTAGTGATGGCTGATGCCGACCTTGGTGGCGGCGTGATACTGCCCGAACCAGAAAATAGCATCTATATATTTGACGAGGCTCACCACTTACCACACGTAGCGAGAGATCACTCTTCTGCAGCCGCGAGCTTAAAGGGTGCCGCTTCATGGTTAGAGCGTTTGAATCAATCAATCACCAAGCTTTCGGGCTTGGCGGATGAAAAGCGCGTGGGTCGATTCAGAAATGAATTGCAGGATTCTGTACAACAGCTGATTCCTACTCTTACTCAAATGAGCAAACAGTTTGATGCTAGCCACTTTGAAGACGGCTTGTATCGCTTCGAGCATGGCGACTTACCTGATTGGCTAGAGAATGAATCTAAAGATCTCAAGCAACTCACACAAAAGGCGAGCCAAGCCGTTGCGAAGATTGCAGACCTGATTGCAGAACGAGTTAAAGACGGAGAGCTTTCAGCAAAACTGGCGGAGCCTGCGCTTGCAGAAATTGGCTTCTATATACAAAGGACAGAGAACCTTGCCCAAGTTTGGCGTTTAATGGCTGAACCTAAACGCGAAAAAGGTGCGCCTTTAGCGCGTTGGCTTGAACTGAATAAAGAAAGTGAAGGCGATTTCGTTGTGAATGTTTCGCCACTAGAGGTTGGTTGGCAACTGGACCAACAGATCTGGAGTCGTTGTGTTGGTGCAGTACTCGTCTCTGCGACAATGAGAGCACTCAACTCCTTCAACTTTTTCTGCCATCAAGCTGGTATCAGTCAAAAAGCTGAAGACGGTGTACAATTTCTTGCTTTGGCATCGCCGTTTGATTATCAGAACCAAGCTGAACTGGTTGTTCCTGCAATGAAGTACGAACCGCAAGCACCTCAGTTTAATGAATATCTTATTGAAATATTGCCTAAGGTAATAGAAGACAACAAAGCCAATCTCGTTTTATTCTCTTCTTATTGGCAAATGAATAAAGTTGCAGAAGCTTTGGCAACAGATTTCGTTAAAAAGTCGTGGGCATTGCAGGTTCAAGGTGATACTTCACGAACCGAAATCCTAAAAAAACATAAAAAGCTGATAGATCAAGGTAAAACCAGCGTCCTTTTTGGAACGGGTAGCTTTTCTGAAGGTCTTGATCTACCTGGTGAGCTACTTGAAAACCTCGTTATTACCAAGATTCCTTTTGGTGTTCCTACCTCTCCTGTAGAGCGAGCACATTCAGAATATATTGAATCACGCGGCGGTAATCCTTTTATGCAGATTACTGTTCCAGAAGCGAGTAAAAAGCTTATTCAATCTGTGGGTAGATTGCTGCGTAAAGAACGAGATTCTGGTAGAGTCACGATCCTTGATAGGCGCATAGTTACGAAGCGATACGGGAAATCCCTACTCGATTCGCTACCGCCTTTTAAAAGAACAATAAAATACTAATTTTACTGCCCTCAGGTAGTTATGGGCCTGTCATCGCTAGGCCCTTGCATTCACAACCCAACATGACTAATCCATTGATTATTCATGTGGCTGCCCTAACAGCCGATAACGAGAACACTAGCTATTTATGGAAATGATTGAGCCAACCATGTTGGTCATACTTGCCTTGGTTGCATTTGCAGCAGGCTTTATCGATGCTGTCGCCGGTGGCGGAGGGATGTTAACGGTCCCAGCTTTGCTATCGCTTGGTTTACCGCCACATATTGCACTCGGAACTAATAAGCTGGCCGCAACGTTTGCCTCATCAACTGCCGCTTTTACTTACTATCGTAAGAAACTGTTCAAACCTGAATGTTGGACCAATGCATTCATATCGACATTAATAGGTGCAACAATCGGCACCCTAACTGTTGATGCCATCAGTACAGAATGGTTAGAGAAGGTATTGCCATTAGTTATTCTTGCCGCTGCTGTCTATACCATTTTTCATAAGACTCCGGATGTGAGCCATAATGTATCTCCTAAACCGTGTCCGGTACTTAAAAGAAAACAAAAGTACCAAGGATTCATTCTTGGCTTTTATGATGGTGTTGCAGGCCCAGGTACTGGCGCGTTTTGGACGGTGAGTTCTATGGCGCTTTATCGCTTAAATATCTTACTGGCTTCTGGTTTGTCTAAAGCGATGAACTTCACTAGCAACTTCACCTCTTTGGTGACCTTTGCGATTCTCGGTCATATTGATTGGGTTCTAGGTTTAACCATGGGGCTTTGTTTGATGGCTGGTGCATTTGTTGGAGCACATTCTGCTATTCGCTTTGGTGCTACATTTATACGACCTGTCTTTGTGACTGTTGTGAGTGTCCTTGCGATTAAACTGGCTTACGAAGCGTGGTTTGTAAACTTATAGCCACCAGCCAATGGGAAGCGAAATGAACCATTTTTCAAATCTTAAAAGTATACTGGATACCCTAATTGGGCACAGTTCTCAGGTCGACAAAGCCCGTGGTGCTTATCATCAAGCCTTGTTTGACCGAACCTTATTTAAGTGCAGCTCTTCTATTTTACTGCCCTACGCACTTGAAACTCAAACAACGTACAACACCATTATTCGTGAACAAGCGACAAATCAACTGACCGCATCTCGGGCCAACTACCTGACGGAAAAGCTGACTAACCAGATAGCTGCAATCCAAAGGGAGCTCGCTAACCATGATTTACGCTTAGACCGAAAAAGTAAGTCAGGCAAGAATCTCAACGACCTATACAACGAACTCGCTCAGCACCAAGATTGGCAAAAACGACTGGTCGATTTAGTACGAGTACGAAAGTTAGCGTTTGATTCTGCGCCTCGCCACAGTAAGAAAAAAGCGGACGAGGCTTGGCAATTAGCAAAAGAACGATTAGAACGCTGTGAAGACTCAATGAAAAATATTGAGAGACTGATCAACTTAGAGAACCCTAAGCGAAATGAACACTGATAACACATCATCACCACTGGATAATGCGCCAGAAGAAGTTAAGTTAGCTGTCGACCTGATCTATCTGCTCGAAAGCAACGAAATCGACCCAAAAGTGGCGTTAGAAGCAATTAAGATTGTCCAACAAGATTTACAAGCCAAACTAGCATCTAGCATCTAGCATCTAGCATCTAGCATCTAGCATCTAGCATCTAGCATCTAGCATCTAGCATCTAGCATCTAGCATAAAAACATACAGGATTCACATGTACCAACTTAGCTTTTCTATGCCCGAATTTCTTGAAAACTACTGGCATAAAAAACCAACCATCTTAAAAGGTGGCTTCCAAAACTTCGTCGACCCAATTTCGCCGGAAGAACTTGCTGGTTTATCGATGGAAGAAGAAGTGGATTCTCGCTTTGTTTCTAATCTCGATAACCAATGGACTGCAGAACATGGTCCATTCTCCGAAGAAAAATTTGGCGAGCTAACTGAAACACATTGGCAATTGATCGTTCAAGCAGCGAACCACTGGCACCAAGGTGCAAATCAGCTGACAGCAGCGTTCCAAGCTTTACCAAACTGGTTATTCGACGACCTAATGATCTGCTACTCAGCACCAGAAGGTGGCGTTGGCCCCCATATTGATCAATACGATGTATTCATCATTCAAGGTCAAGGTAAACGCCAGTGGAAAGTCGGCGCAAAAGATGTGGGCCAATACAAAGAGACCGTTCTAGCTTCTGCACTTCGTCAAATCGAAGGTTTTGAACCGATCATTGATGAAACTTTAGAGCCGGGCGATATCCTTTATATCCCACCGGGTTTCCCGCATGAAGGGAACACGTTAGAGCCGTCAATGAGCTACTCTATTGGCTATCGCTCCCCTAAAGAACAAGAGCTAATCAGCAACTTCGCCGATTTTGTACTTGCTCATGACATGGGTGACGTTCATCTTCACGATCCAGAATTCAAAACGCAAGATGGTTACGGCAAGATTCGTTCATCGGATTTAAGCAATCTAACTGATATGTTGAAATCTGCATTAGAGCAACCTGAAACCATCAGCGAATTCATGGGATGTTTGCTAAGCCAATCACGCCACCAGCTTGATATCGTCGCTCCTGAGCCATTATGGACAGAAGAAGAGATCGCTCAGCACTTAGAGTCAGAAGGTGAGATCTGTCGAGTATCGGGCTTAAAAGCGCTCTACCATGAGAATGAAAGCAACACGGCTTACATCAATGGTGAAGTGGTCAAGGTTGAAGAAGCGGATTCATCGCTACTAAATGTACTGTGTGATGACTCGGTGATTAACTCAGCAACCACTTTGACTCCTTCAGGTGTAACTGTCGTGACTGAATTAGTAAACAAAGGTTACTGGTTTATCGAAGACTAACTTGGTTAATCGGTTTCGATGAATATCACCGAGCCCTAGAACCTAATAGCCTCAGAAAAACAGAAAAGGGACAAATGAAATCTTCATTTGTCCCTTTTTCGATTCAACCGTTAGCTAGCCTTATACTGCTAAGTCTTAAACCGCTAAACCTTAAACTACTAGACCTTGAATTGGTTCACCAATTTCTGTTGCTGTTGAGATAGTTGCTCGATTTCGCTGCCCACTTGCTCAGAAGCTGCAGCTTGTTCCAAAATTTTCGCACTTAAGTCGCGAATGTTAACCACACTTTGATTCACTTCGCCGGAAACCGATTGCTGCTCTTCTGCTGCTCTCACGATCTGGCTATTCATATCGCTGATCTCTTCAATTGAAGTGAAAATCGAACCAAGATCTTCAACTGCATTTTGAACATGTAACGCAGTATCGTTGGCTAAGATATTACCTTCTTGTATCGCTTCGACAACATCTTGAGTTCCAGCATGAACCTTGTCGATCACCGCTCTGATTTCACCAACCGATGATTGCGTACGACTTGCTAGGTTTCTTACCTCATCAGCTACAACAGCAAAACCTCGCCCTTGCTCACCCGCCCTCGCCGCTTCAATCGCTGCATTCAATGCTAGTAAGTTGGTTTGCTCAGAGATCCCTTCAATAACACTTAAGATTTCGGTGATGTTACCGTTATTTTTAGCTAACTCTTCAACAATAGGAACAGCACTCGACATACGCTCCACCAGCTTTCTCATTTCTCCAGCTGAGAGTTCGATGACTTGTTGCCCTTGTCGAGCAGAACGGTTTGCCTCACAAGCAGCATCAACTGCAACTTCTGCATTTTGTACCACTAAGCCAGCAGTCTGAGTCATCTCTTCTGCGGCTGTTGCCACTAGATCGACTTCTTTAAATTGAGATTCACTGCTTTCACGTGTACTTGATGCTGATGCCTTAGCTTGGCTTGTCGTGCTCGCCACTTGCTCAGTGGTTTGAATCACTTCTTTAATCGTGTGCTGAAGCTTGTCTAAGAACAGGTTAAACCCTTGTGATAACTGACCAATTTCGTCTTGAGATTTCACTTCCAAGCGCTGAGTCAAATCACCTTCACCAGAAGCGATATCATTGAGCCTTTCGACTACCTGTCGGATAGGCTTAACAATAGACAATGAAGAAAACGCGATAATAGCTAAACCAAAAAGAATAAAGATGACGCCTGCAATCACTTCCGTTTGGATGCCTTCGCTTACTTTAGTACTAATGATTGAATCCAATCGGTTAGCATCGGCAACCACGCTCTCACGCGGGATCTCAAACAACACGCCCCAAGTTTGGTTCGCCGCGGTAACAGGAGCAAATGCGAGTAACCACTCACCATTCTCACTCCATTGAGTCGTGACTTCGCCACCGAAGATAAAGTCGGTCATTAAATCACTGTTGGTATTGTCACTTTGAAAGACCGAGCCGACTGCAATACTTGAGTCATCTGAAGCAATAACCGAACCGTCTAGGCTGACAACATAAGCGGCACCAGCGCCATCAAATAAGCTTTGATCTGATTGCGTGACCACACTGGTCAAGCCATCTAGCCTTAGGTCAATACCCAAGAAGCCAATAGCAACATCATCAACTAAGATAGGTACTGAAATTGAAGAGGTAAGTAATGCAGTACCACCGCTGTTCACGACTCGTGGAGTACTAATACACGTTTGCCCTGAAGACAGAGGACAATAAAAGCGTTCGCTATTACTATCATCGCTCAAGATAGGTTCTGACAGAACGTTCGCTAGAACATTTTCGCCGTTATCCGCCACCTTCCAATAAGGAGCAAAACGACCTTTTTCATTAGATCCAACATAGTCCGCATCTACATAATTCGCATCTTCACCATCAAGTAAATCAGGTTGGAAAACTAAATATGCACCTTGAATAGAATCAAAGTTCAAAACTGAGCGACGAACCATTTCATCTAACGCAGTACGAAGCTCTTCACTTGGGGTAAAGTTTTCATCCGCATTGTTCTTTAGAAACTGAGCACTGGCTGCTAACATTTCTGCGCGGTAAACCGCTTCGTCTACATAGCGTTGGGTTTCTTGAGCATTAAGCTGAGAAACAGACGCCAGCAACTGCTGAGTTTTATTGATAACTGATTCTGAGCTTTGAGATTTGATGACTTGTTGGTTACTGGTCGCGTTATAGATTGAAAAACCAATAAGAGACAGTGAAGTAATGATTAGACAGCAGCCTGCAAGCAGGGTGATTTTCCACTGTACCGATAGTGAGCGCATTTAATATCCTTATTTAAGCCAAAAGACTTCCATAACCGTAACTACCACATTGAGATGAATTGAAGAGCACAATGTAAATAAGTTTGACGAATAGCTTAGCGGATAATTACAGCACAAATTGCTTACATATAAAACGAAAGTTTACATAAATGTTAATAGGGCGTGTCTTTTGCCTTTTTTCTGTGATTTCAACTAAATGTATTCACGCCATCATGGGCCATGTAACTGTTGAACTAACACTTTAGGCATAACCATAGCATCGATACTTCTAGGAAAAACATTCCCCCTTTTGATCGTTGAGAATACAACTATTTCAGATTAGTTTTAATAATCCAAACTATAGATTTTTATCTTGATCAACTTCACACTTTTTGATTGCTAACTCGGCACTCAACCTCTAATATCTCGCGCCTAGATTCCCTGAACACTTTATTCATTTGGCTCTCCTCAAAGGAGCGCTAAGGCTTTTTACGTCTTTAATTTTTGGAGAGAAACGCAAATGTCTGCCTCGTTTCCATTAGCGAAACTTACCTTTTTAATCGCTATTCTGACTGCTGTAGGTCAAATGACTCAAACGATGTACGTGCCTTCTATCGGTCATATGTCGGGTGAGTTCTTAGTTTCGGCATCTTCACTGCAAGCAGTGATGGCGTGTTACTTGATCCCTTATGGTCTGTCGCAATTTATTTACGGCCCACTTTCTGATCGCCTAGGTCGTAAACCGATCATCGTGATTGGTTTGATTATCTACATCATCGGTACTTTGGTCGCATTATTCGCTCATGAATATGAATGGTTCTTAGCGGGTAGCTTTATCCAAGGTTTGGGTATCGGTTGTGGCGGTGCGATGTCTCGTACATTGACTCGCGACTGTTTTGAAGGCGCAGAACTACACCGTGCAAACAGCTTGATTAGCATGTGTGTGATTTTCTCACCATTGATGGCTCCTGTATTGGGCGGTTACCTAACAGAAGCTTTCGGCTGGCGTTCTAGCTACTTATTCCTTGCACTGTTTGGTATTGCTGTTGTGATCACCATGATGACGAGCATGATGGAAACACTACCGAAAGAACGACGCAAGCATGAATCAGTTGCCAACAGCTACAAATTCGTTCTGTCTGACAAACGTTTCCAAGGTTTCTTATTGGTATTAGTCGCAACCTTTGCTGGCGTAGCGGTATTCGAAGCAGCGGCAGGCGTGCTGCTTGGCGGCGTACTTGGCTTACCAGCAACCACAGTAAGCTTGTTGTTTGTCTTACCCATTCCGGGTTACTTAATCGGTGCAGGCCTATCTAGTTACATCGCACAACGTCGCAGTGAGCGCCGTGTACTGAATGTTGGTCTAGTTGCTATCTTGGTAGGCTCAACAGTGGTATTGATACCGGGTCTATTCGGTCAAACAACAGCATTAACTTTGATTGGCGGTGCAACGATTTACTTCTTAGGCGCTGGTATCTTATTTCCAGCAGCAACAACGGGAGCGCTTTCGCCATTCCCATTCCACGCAGGTACAGGGGGCGCGATCCTCGGTGGTATGCAAAATCTAGGTGCTGGCATCGCAACACTATTGGCATCGTTCTTCCCTGCTCAAGACCAACTGCCACTCGGTTGCTTGATGATTGCAATGTCATTCATCGCCATGCTTGGTTTACGTTGGGTTAATCGTAAACCTGACCACTCAAACGAAATGCCATTAGCTATCTAAAGTAAAACTCGAACCCAGCCCAAACAACGAAGAGGGACATACTGAAAAGTGTGTCCTTTTTTGTTTCGCATTTATTCCTTCCACTCTTGCGTATCAGCAATTTCATTTAACATTACTTTGATTTTTTGAAAACAATAACAGACACTTACGCTGAAAGTGCCTATCCAGAATCCAATTATAAATAACATCACTGGAAGAACCCAAGTTCAGATTACAAAGGATGCTGGCATTAAAACGAGTAAGGTGCACACTAAGGATATACAGATGCGTTTCGCTTTAACCACATTAGCCGTATCGGTCGCGCTTGTCGCCGGATGCAGCAATCAAGGAATAACAACCATGGACCACAACTCTCCATCGCAACTCATCGCACATCAAACCCAAGCCCCCGTAGCTAAGAAAGTCCCTCATGCAATGACGATTCATAGTGATACCCGAATCGATGATTATTACTGGATGCGTGATGATGAACGCCAAGACCCAGAGATCTTGCAGCATCTTGAGCAAGAGAACCAGTACGCAGAGGCCGTGCTGAAACACACTGAAGCATCACAAGAACAGTTATTTGAAGAGATCAAAGAGCGAATCGCAAAAGACGACAATTCAGTACCGGTTCGCAAAGGCAGCTACTTCTATTCGAATGAAGTCACAGGTCACAACGAATACCCCGTTCACTTACGTGCAAAAGACTTTGCAGGCGCAGACAAGCAAATCATTTTAGACGTTAACGCACTGGCAAAAGAACATGAATTCTTCAGTGTTGGTGGCTTGACGATCAGTCCAAACGAAAACTTGTTGGCCTATGGCGAAGATACGCTTAGCCGCCGAATCTACACCATCAAGATTAAAGACCTCACGACAGGTGAATATCTGAAAGATGAAATTGAAGGTGCCTCGAGTGCAATTGCATGGCAAAACGACAACCAAGCCTTCTACTACATCAAGAAAGATCCACAAACATTGCTGGGTTACCAAGTTTTACGACATGTATTGGGCACATCTCAGACAAGCGATGAGCTAATCTACGAAGAAACCGACAGCGCTTATTACACCTCTTTGAGTAAAAGCAAAGACGGTGAACAGGTCTATATTTGGCACTCGAGCACTGAAACCAGTGGTGTTTCGATCATTGATGCCAACAACCCAAACGCGAAAGCAAAACCTTTCTACCCACGAGAGACTGGCATCGAGTACAGCATCGCTAAGCTAGATGATTGGTATTACATCGACACCAACTACCAAGCCATCAACTTCCGTTTAATGAAAGTAAACACAGCAGACATGCATGACCGTTCAAAATGGGTCGACGTCATCCCAGCAGACGACGACACTCAACTTGTAGATTTCGAACTGTTTGATGACCATCTTGTTTACGAGCAACGTGCGAATGGCTTGTCTACAGTGAAAGTTCGCCAACTCTCAACAGGCAACGAGTTCCCACTTGAATTTAACGATACCGCATTTGCCGCTTACCTAACGAGTAACTATGAATTAGATAACTCAAAAGTTCGTGTCTATTACAGCAGCTTAACTACGCCAGGTACTTACTATGATTTCGATCTAAGTACAGGTGAACCTGAGCTAATGAAGCAGACACCCGTATTAGGTGATTTCGAAGCGGATAACTACCAATCAGAGCGAATCATGGTAACGGCTCGCGATGGTAAGCAAGTTCCTGTCTCTTTGGTTTATCGTAAAGATTTATTCAAGAAAGACGGCACTAACCCTATCTATCAATACGGCTATGGCTCTTACGGCCACACAATCGAACCAACCTTTGGATCGGCTCGCCTCAGCTTACTTGATCGCGGATTCGTTTATGCTATCGCACATATTCGTGGTTCAGAAATGCTTGGTCGCCCTTGGTATGAAAATGGCAAGAAACTGACCAAACAAAACACGTTCAACGACTTTATTGATGTAACCAAAGGGCTTGTTGAAGAAGGTTACGGCGCTAAGGATAAAGTATTTGCGGTAGGCGGCTCGGCTGGCGGTCTATTGATGGGCGCAATCATCAACCAAGCACCAGAACTGTACCGTGGTATTGGTGCACATGTTCCGTTTGTAGACGTGGTGACGACAATGCTTGATGAATCGATTCCTCTCACCACAAACGAGTATGACGAATGGGGCAACCCTAACGATAAAACCTACTACGATTACATGCTAGGTTACTCGCCATATGACAATGTGAAAGTTCAAAGCTACCCGAACATGTTAGTAACAACAGGCCTGCATGACTCACAAGTACAGTACTTTGAACCCATGAAGTGGGTGGCGAAGCTGCGTGAGATGAAAACAGACAACAACGTGCTGCTGTTCAAAACCGATATGGAAGCTGGTCACGGCGGGGCTTCTGGTCGCTTCAAAAGATTGAAAGAAGACGCACTTGAATACGCGTTCTTTTTAGACTTACTAAAAACTCAGTAGACTCAGCGTAACTGTAGGTATTCACACAATTTAACGTAGCCATTTAGTCTTTATAAAGTGGCGACAGAAATTATTAAGCATGGTTAAATACCATTAACCATGAAATCCACCAAATCAACAAACCCTTGATAAACAAGCAAGCACAAGGGTTTACGAGAGGTATAAAAACAAATGAAAGTCATTAGCTTCAACATAAATGGCCTTAGAGCCCGTCTTCATCAACTGCAAGCGATTATCGACAAACACCAACCCGACGTGATTGGTCTTCAAGAGATTAAAGTGCACGATGAAGCCTTCCCGCTCACTGATGTTGAAGCGATGGGTTACAAGGTTTACTTCCATGGCCAAAAAGCGCACTACGGTGTAGCTATGCTGTGTAAACAAGAGCCTATCTCTGTGCAGAAGGGTTTTCCTACTGACAATGAAGACCATCAAAAGCGCATGATCATGGCGACGTTTGAAGACGAAAACGGTGAAAAAGTTACCGTGCTTAATGGCTACTTCCCTCAAGGGGATAACATTAAGCATGAAACCAAATACCCGTATAAGCGTGAGTTCTACAAAGACTTAATGACGTACCTGAACGATTACCACAACAAAGATGAACAAGTGATCGTGATGGGCGACATTAATATCAGCCCTACCGATATTGATATCGGTATTGGTGAACCTAATGCGAAACGTTGGTTGAAAACAGGTAAGTGTTCTTTCCAACCAGAAGAGCGCGAATGGTTGAAAACACTGATGGATTGGGGTTTTGTGGACAGCTTCCGTTTACTACACCCTGAAGTGAACGATCAATACTCGTGGTTTGATTACCGCTCAAAAGGCTTCGTGGACAACCGCGGCCTACGCATTGATGTGGTACTTGCGACTCAGAAGCTTGCTGATAAGTGTACTGAAGCGGGCATCGACTACGAGCTACGCGGCATTGAAAAACCATCAGACCACGCTCCGATTTGGTCGACGTTTAAATAGTCATCTTTAGGTAACAAAACTTAGCCAGATCAAGTAGCAAGCAAATAGTACTCACAACGCTGATCAGAAGCTAATAACGAAAGAGAGGAGATAATATCTCCTCTCTTTTTATTCGTGACTCTATCTGTCATATACCTAGTTAAGCGGCCAAATGGTCGTGCCGTCAACGTCTAACGGCGTCTTAGCAAACTCATCTAAACAATATCCTTGATTAGACGATGCAAAATATGTCAAAGGCATGTTACTTAGACTAAGAGCTGTGACTTGTTGCTTCGCTTTGTCACTGAAACTGAATCCCCACATATCTAAGTATTGCGTCATATTCCGTTCTGCAACGTAACTCAATGCGATAAGCAACCAATCATTGTTTGTAATATCTACCGCTTCTTGTCTCGTATAATCTGAAAAACCAATCGAGCCTTTTCGATCGTTCCAAAGTTCATCACCGCCTTTCAAGCGATTAAACTCTCTCTCAATCAAGTGCAAGCGCCCTAATAAATGCCAACCCGAATGCAATACACCCTGCTGCTCTGCAAGCATCATCATTTGAATGTAGATACGAGCTCCCCAACTCCAACCAGTTTGATTTTGAGCCGCCATAAAAGCACTTGGATCAGGTTGAGTCCGGCTCTGCTGTAAAAGCTGATACTGCCCTTTAAAATCTAAGCCTTGGCAAGAAGATATCTTTCCGGTGTCTTTGTAGTATTTTGATTTACTAAAATACGAATAGTAGTTGGTTGTTGAATGACCATCCCATCCAGAAAATCTGAAACGACCTCTCTCTAAGCCATGCCCTAACTCATGAAGATCACCATGCCCTAACGGGTGAAAAGACCAGTAAGCATCGTAAGGGTTTCCTGAACAGCCGTAACCACAATTCGCTTGATCGGCATTCATGTGCTTGACGATATCAATATTCGCAATTTCCCAGCCCTTTGCCTCACCGTATTGATGAACTTCAGTAATCTCATCAATCCCAGGACCTCTAAAACCTGCAAGCGCATGAGGAAAGTTATGTACATAACGCTCAGTGGCGAGTGCCATATCATGCGGCTGCGCCCAATCTGAGGCACCGATAGACTCTTTCATCTTGTCTAGTTTAGAATGGACTTCGAACCCAGGTGTAACCAACTCGGCCCAATCAAACTTTCCTTCTTCCAGCTGCGCGACAAAACTGTCGTTGTCGGCTTCACTTCGCCAAACAGGGTGTTGAGCAACATTTTCAAAACGTAGCTCAACATTAATATCATTGGTATCAAAATGAACCTGTAATGTTCCGCCATAGGCAGAAGTCAGAGAAATCGTCTCTCCTGTTTTCACTGGATAGGTTACTGACGTCAAAAACTTCGGCCTAGCATAGCCGTCATCACCCGAAAATTCGTGAGTCGCGCCACTACGTAGGGTATTAAATGCTATCGATGTCGCTACCTCATTGTTGTCCAAACGAGTCACTTTGATTGTCTTACCCGGCAAAGCATAGACACCAGCCGCACGAAAGTTTCTCTTAGACTCTAAGGAAATAAGCTTGGTGACCAACGGTACATTATCAAAACTCTTAGAACTGAAATTACCTAAGCTTGGTTGCGCTGCATTATACAAACGGCTGTTGTATGTGGCGTAATCACTATAGTAAGAACGAAGAAACTCGATTCTCTCAGTTACGCCTTTACCCATCGGGTATTGAACATCTTGGCGATAACGATCAGCGAGTAACAGCAACAACTTTTCATATTCGTAATCATCGGTTGCAAACAGATCAATTTTTTTACTATCAAGAGTCGTTAGGTGTAAACGAATACTGTTCGCAGCGACATAGAACTCTTCATTCATGTTGGAATCGTCAGGACAAGATTTGTCATCACACGAATTCAGATCGACGGTGAAACTGTTGTCTTTCAGACGCTGTAAAAGCGCTTGTTGTTGAACAATATTATCCGGCATTCGATCTATCAGCTGTGTAGAATCCCAGTTCGATAAACCGAGCTTACGCCAATAGTTGTCGCCAACGTAAGTCATGTGCATTTCTGAAAATAGCGCGTTACCTAAGTCCGTCATACCGCCATCAAGATGTAGGTATAACACTGGTATATTTTTATTGAACGCCAAGCGTAAACCCGTAATCACATCTTCAATGTCATCACCATCATTCAGCTTTTGGGACAAAACCAGTAAATCAGGGTTATTGCTTTCAACGCATTGACTCAACTTATCGCCATCACAAGCATTGTCGGCATTAATAACCATTGAAGGATTGATATTACTAGTCAACCAATCTCGTGTTGCTTGGTCGTCAGGAAAATAATGAGATTGATCGAGCTGAGCTAATACGACATTTTGTGGCGAATCATTATCAGAAGCCCACTTAACCAAGTTTTCTAGCCAAATATCCATCTCTTCGTTAACAGAATCTGGAAAGCGCTGCTTAGTTCGAAACGGGTTACTTGCCAATGCTGCATAGCGACTGTTATCTGACGTATAACCCGCAATACCAATGGCAAGCTCTTGGTCGGAATACCCATCTTGCATCGCTTTATTGGTTTGTAAGATGACATCGTTAAAGCCATAAGTTGGTAAGATAATTGCCGTGTCGTGTGTTGGATCCCAATGAAGATTGCGTAAAGGCTCTCCTTCAGAGTTTTGGGATAATGCTTGCTTAATATGATTGAAGTTCGAGTTGTATTGAGCAACTAATGCTCGGCTGGCATCAATGAACTCTTTGGAATCCTTAACATAAGAAGCATCACCTGTGGCCAACGCCTTTTGAACAGCAGTTTGTGGAACCGGAGTGATACCAGGCTCACCACTTCCGTCGCCTTCGTTTCCTTCTCCTCCGGAACCACCAGAACCACCAGAACCACCAGAACCACCAGAACCACCAGAACCACCAGAACCAGTTTGAGCACTTTCACCGCCGCTGCCACCTCCACATCCAAAAAGTGATAAAGCAATAGCACAAAGAACCCAATTGGATAGTAACTTACTCTTTTTCATCATTATTCCATACAACAACAAAATTTTGCTGAGTCTATCTATCGCCAAACCTAAAGCAATCAATCTCATGAATACGCTAGTTTAATTTGAAGCAAGGTAACTATTTCGTTGGGACGTAACTTCTCGAAAGCTCGTAGAATTCAAAATCACACGACTTGTTTAATGCTATAAAAAACGGCGCTATAGAAGCGCCGTTTTTTTAACTATGATTTGTACAAAGTGCAATTAGCTAAGTGGTCTTAGGTAAGCAAGGAAACGCTTCTCTGCGAATTTGAAAATCGCAATAATGATAAACGTTAGCCCCATGTAGAATAGGCCTGCTGTTAAGAACGATTCAAATGGTGCGTAGTAACGTGAGTTAACCAAACGGGCAGCACCAGTTAGATCCATAATGGTTACGATACCTGCTACCGCCGAACCATGAAGCATAAAGATAACTTCATTACTGTAAGCTGGTAATGCTCGACGTAAAGCGCTTGGCAGAATGATGCGGCGGTATGTCTTGGGTGTGCTCATACCATAAGCTTTTGCTGCTTCAACCTCACCTTTAGGCAAGCCGTTGATAGCGCCACGAATGATTTCTGCTGTGTATGCCGATGTGTTAAGAATGAATGCCACCAAAGCACAAAACCATGCATTTTCCCATAGGGTATCTTTTACTGGGAAGAACTGATCCATTCCGTAGTAAATTAGGTACAACTGCACCAATAATGGCGTACCACGGAAGAAATAGATGAACGACCAAGCTGGAGCGTTAATCAGCATATTGGGACTGTTACGAGCAATAGCTAATGGTATTGCTACACATAAGCCAATGATCAAAGCGACGCAAACCATCCAAGCCGTTGTCCATAAACCACTAAGGTAAATCGGCAGGCTTTCAATTATCAATGAAAAGTCCATAACTACCTCGCGTGGATACTGAATTTACGTTCAACCAACTTAAGCAAGCCCGTCGAAACACTGGTGAAGAATAGGAAAATAAGAGCCACTGTCATATAAAAGGTAAATGGCATTTTGGTTGAACCAGCAGCCAATGCACTAACACGTACCATGTCCTCTAGGCCGATAATCGAAACCAACGCGGTGGTCTTAAGTAGAACCAACCAGTTGTTACCAAAACCCGGCAGTGCGTGACGAATCATTTGAGGTAACAGAATACGGCGGAACGCTAAGACGGGTCCCATGCCGTAGGCCTTTGCCGCTTCCATCTCACCGCTGTCGACAGCCATGATTGCACCACGGAAAGTTTCAGCCATGTAAGCACCAAAGATAAAGCCAATGGTTAAGACACCAGCAATGAATGGGCTGACATCGATATAATCAGGTAAGTAAGCGGTCCATTCATGGTTAGGATCACTTGATGTGAACCACTCATTGAGCCACTCATTGATGGAATACAAACTGTTGTTTAAAAGGATTTGTCCACCAAAGAAAATCAACATCATCAATACGAGATCAGGAATGCCTCGAATAACGGTTGTGTAGAGGGTTGCAATTGCACGAGCCCAGCGATAAGGCGCAAGTTTTGCTAAGGCACCTAGCATACCAAGAACCATAGCTAAAATTAGCGACAGCAAGGCAACTTCGATTGTAAGCACCGCCCCTTTCAGGATCGAAGCTTCATATCCTTGTAAATCAAACATAATGAATTCCAACAGAACTGCGAAAAAGTTGGTAAGACAGGGAGAGGAGAACCTCTCCCTTAAGAATTGACGCTAGATATTACTGACCGTATACGTCGTAGTTGAAGTATTTAGCTGCGATATCTTGGTAGATGCCTTTTTCACGTAGTGAAAGGATTGCCGCATCTAATTGCTTAGTCAGATCTTTGTCTTGCTTACGTAGAGCAATACCAAAACCATCGCCGAACCATTTAGGATCTGTTAGTGATGGGCCAACAAACTCGTAGTCTTCACCACCCGCTTTGTTTAGTACGCCTTCTTCTAGAGCCGATGCATCACCCAGTACAGCAGCAACACGACCGTTAGCTAGATCAAGGTAAGCTTCATCGAATGAACCGTAACGAACGATCTCTACTGTGTCGCCGTAGTTGTCTGTTAGGTACTTATCGTGAGTTGTTGCACGTTGAACGGCAATTTTTTGACCACTTAGATCATCAAAGTTAAGGCCTGCACCTTTTTTAGCGATGAACTTGTTTGGGATAAGTGCGTATTTACCAGTGAAATCGATCTTTTTCTTACGCTCTTCCGTGATAGACATTGCCGCGATGATCGCATCATATTTACGAGCAAGTAGAGAAGGAATAATGCCATCCCAATCTTGTGCAACGATCTTACACTGCACCTGCATTTCGGTACAAAGCGCGTTAGCCATGTCAACATCGAAGCCTTTTAGTGAACCATCAGCTTCCGTCCAGCTAAATGGAGGGTAAGCACCTTCAATACCGAAACGTACTGTTTTCCATTCTTTTGCTTGAGCTACGCCCGTTGCAGCAGTTGCAGCAGTTGCAGCAAGTGCCGCGACTAATAACCACTTTTTCATATCCCTACTCCTGTGATTTAGGTTTTTATGTTTTGCTAATTTTAATATTGTGTTTGTTGTTACTTATTAACTTACTTGTTGTGTTTTATTGTTCATACCGTCGCCATTTTCCTTAGCGGCGGTATTTCAATCTTGATTCGTCTGAACGCTTTGCTTTGTTTTTAAGAAGCCATCTATTTTCTACTTCTCTACTGCGCTCTACTGCTAGTAGAAGCCCATCTAACGTTTAGAACATTAATAGATAGAAGAGATAAACTGTTGTAATCGCTCAGATTCAGGTTCTGTAAACAGTTTAGCTGGATCGCCCTGTTCTTCCACTAGACCTTGATGTAAGAACATCACATGGTTCGATACGTCACGAGCGAAAGCCATTTCATGTGTTACCACAAGCATGGTTCTGCCCTCTTCTGCTAGATCGCGCATTACACCAAGCACTTCGCCTACTAACTCAGGGTCAAGTGCAGATGTTGGTTCATCAAACAGCATAACCTCCGGATCAACCGCTAGCGCTCGCGCAATAGCAGCACGCTGTTGTTGTCCGCCAGACAAGTGACCCGGGTAGTAATCTTTACGCTCATACAGACCAACTTTCTTCAGTAGTAACTCTGCATTTTCAATCGCTTGCGCTTTAGGTACACCTAAGACGTGAACAGGCGCTTCGATAACATTTTCGAGAACGGTCAGGTGAGACCACAGATTGAAACCCTGAAAAACCATCGCTAGGCGAGAACGGATTCGCTGTACTTGTTTTTCATTGGCAGGAACTGAAACACCTTGGCGGTTGTTTTTCATTTGAATTAATTCGCCATTAACCCAAATTTCGCCGGCGGTAGGTGTCTCTAAAAGGTTGATACATCTAAGGAAAGTACTTTTACCAGACCCAGAAGATCCGATAATCGAGACTACATCGCCTTTATGCGCAGAAAGTGAAATTCCCTTTAAAACTTCATTTTGACCAAACGTTTTGTGTAGATCCTTTATGTCCAGCGCTGGTACATCTTTCATGCGCTTTCTCTCCCAAGTTTGTGAAAATGCAAGGTACTCCGACCTTTTCATGCGATACAAACTAGCACCACACGGAATAACATGCAACAAATTATTAACCTAATAATTTGGAATAAATAGCGATTCACTCTGACTTATTATGCAAAAGGTAGCGTTTTCACCTCAATTTAATGAATGAGTTCTATCAATAAGTCGTAATTACCACTCTTACATTGTTTAAATAAAGTTAATCAAAATGAGATTCTCGTAGCCTGATAGCTCACAAGAAAAACACGTTTTGTGAACTTAGAAACATCGCTGCCGAAAACATGCAACCAGAGCATTCAGCGCACCCCCTCCATCAATCACAGTTCTGTTTGAAGTCATTACATTGTAAGTATGTCAAAAGGAATGGATGACAATCGAATAATAGTGAAATAACTCAGTACGCGTTAAGCATTCAGCTAATACCATAGCGGGAGAGGTTCAAAGAAGATTGGAAAACGTCAGTTTGTGAAAACAAATTACACTTTTTATCAACGGTACGTTAATGAATCGCTGCGTTTTGTAGCTTTCTTTCACATACACTCATAAAGTGATCAAGATCAATCACCCTAAAGGGTAAGCTTGTTAGACTCCTCAATACAAAATAAGGCATTAAAAATGCCAAACATTTCTTTTAACTTAGCTGCATAAAGCACATCAAAACCGTGCAACATAGTGTTAATAAGTTATAACTAAGAAATAACGCAATTACGCGAACTTATTTAATTCAATTTTAGAATTACTAACATAAAAATATGAGGAATCTATGTCAGACGTTGTGAATAATGCGAACTCTGAAGTAGAAGAGAAAAGCTATAAAGAGCTACACCGCCCTTCTTCGGAATTTGAGAGCCGCTCAGATTATCTAGATCACGAACTTCAAATCATGAAGCCTCGCCGCTTCGGTTTAAACCTTCCAGGCCGTGATTTCCGTTTTGAACTTGAAGACCTTGTTCCTGCACTTGCTGGTACCATAGGTATCATCGCGATGTACTCAGCAGTAATGATGTCTTGGGCTGATGGCCTAACCCAAGCTTGGGATCACGTAAACCTAGGTAAAGACTTCGCAATTGAAGTCGCTCGTGTAGAAATGCTTATTCCTGCACTGCTGTTCTGTATTCTTGCTTCTGGTTTCTTCAACCCTAAAGCAAACCTTGCCGGCAACCACGGCCCAATGATCCCTCTTATTGGTACCATCGCTCTCGCTGGTGCTCACCCTCTTGCATTGGCAATCCTTATCGGTGTCTTCGGTCTAATCCTAAGTTTCCTAAAAGGCGGCTCCAAGCTGGTTAACCTGACTTCGGAAGGTACCGCTGGCGGCTTACTCATTTTCTTAGGCCTAACAGGCACCATGAGCCAAATTAACTCGATTCAAGCATGGGCGGTTGGTCTTCAATCTTCTACTGTTGAAGCAGGCAGCATGGGTTACGTTGGTTTAATCGTTCTTGCTATTACGATTGCTATCTACGCTTTCTTAGCAAAAGTGAACAAGCGTTGGTTGGCTATCCCAGTTTGTGCATTCACAGGCCTTGCTATTGCATTAGCACTAGGTGCTGGTTTCGATATCGTATTCGAAACTGAAATGGGTATTCCAAACCTAAACCCAGTTTACTGGTGGGGTTCTACTTCTGAAGGTTGGATGCTTGGCTTGCCAAACGTTGAACACTTCATTGCTTCTTTACCATTCGCAATTCTTGCTGTAGCAATGTGGTCGCCAGATTTCCTAGGTCACCGTATCTTCCAAGAACTGAACTACCCTAAACGTTCTGAAAAAGTACTTATGGATGTTGATGACACAATGACTATGTGTTCAGTTCGTCAAATGGTGGGCACTGCAGTTGGTGGTGGTAACATCACTTCTTCTTGGGGTACTTACATGATCCCAGCAGCAATCGCGAAACGTCCAATTCCTGGCGGCGCAATCTTGCTTGGTTCTTTATGTATTATTGTTGCGATTCTTGGTTTCCCAATGGACGTAGCTGTATGGCCACCAGTGATGCGTGTTGCGCTGCTTGTAGGTGTATCTCTGCCTCTACTTGAAGCGGGTATGCAAATGGTTAAGGATTCAAAAGATTCTCAAGCAGCGGGTATCTGTATCTTCGGTTCTGCGGTTGTTAACCCAGTATTAGCATGGGCACTGACTATGCTTCTAGATAATAACGGTCTAATTGGTGATAAAGAGCGTGCGAAGCGTCTATCATTTGTAGACAAGATTGTTATCCCAGTTGGCGTTTTGGTTATCTGTTTAGTAGCAATGCTTGCAGTTGGTATGCTAGAAAGTCAATATGGCCTAAAAGCTTGGCTATAATGGTTCTAACTACACAAAAGTAGTATTGGTATTAAAAAAAAGTTTGGGTGGCAACCCCTGCCACCCATTTTTTTTCAACTTTTTTTGGCATTTATTGATTTAGTTTAAGGTTTACAGAAATTTTTTAGCGTAGTCTTGAATACATAGAGTAAAGACAACATATAAAAGGTAGTGACAATATATATAACCATATGATGCGAATATGCTCATATATATTGTTATTAATAAGAGTGTACTACCCTTACGAGGGGCGCTGGCTCAACAGTGTTAATGTACGTATTTTTTCTACTAAAAAGGTAGGTATGTCATGGCAGAGCAATTTGCTAAAGCTTGGGAAGATTTTGCTGCAGGTGAGTGGCAAAGCGAAGTAAACGTTCGTGATTTCATTCAAAAGAACTACACGCCGTATGAAGGCGACGAGTCTTTCCTAGTTTCTGAGGGTACTGAAGCAACTAACAAGCTTTGGTCTTCGGTAATGGAAGGTATCAAACAGGAAAACGCAACTAAAGCACCTGTAGATTTCGATACTTCTGTTATCTCTACCATTACTGCTCACGATGCAGGTTACATTGAGAAAGATCTTGAGACTATCGTTGGTCTACAAACTGAGAAGCCACTAAAACGTGCAATCATCCCTAACGGTGGTGTACGTATGGTTGAAGGTTCTTGTAAAGCATACGGTGAAACTCTTGACCCAATGGTTTCAAAAATCTACTCAGAATACCGCAAAACACACAATGCTGGCGTTTTCGATATCTACACTCCTGATATCCTAAAATGTCGTAAGTCTGGTGTTCTGACTGGTCTTCCTGATGCTTACGGCCGTGGTCGTATCATTGGTGACTACCGTCGTGTTGCACTATACGGTATCAACTTCCTAATGAAAGACAAAGCGGCTCAATTCGCATCTCTACAAGAGCGTTTCGAGAACGGCGAAGATCTTTCTGCAACAATGCAATTGCGTGAAGAGATCTCTGAGCAACATCGTGCTCTAGGTCAAATCAAGCAAATGGCTGAGAAATACGGTTTCGATATCTCTGAACCAGCTCAAACTGCTCAAGAAGCTATCCAGTGGACTTACTTCGGCTACCTAGCTGCTGTTAAGTCTCAAAACGGTGCTGCAATGTCTCTAGGTCGTACTTCGACTTTCCTAGACATCTACCTTGAGCGTGATATCGCTGCTGGTAAAATCACTGAAGACCAAGCTCAAGAAATGATTGATCATTTCGTAATGAAGCTACGTATGGTTCGTTTCCTACGTACTCCTGAATACGATGAGCTATTCTCTGGCGACCCAATCTGGGCAACAGAGTCTATGGGTGGTATGGGTATCGACGGTCGTACGCTAGTAACGCGTTCGAACTTCCGTTTCCTAAACTCTCTATACACAATGGGTCCATCTCCAGAGCCAAACATCACTGTTCTTTGGTCTGAGCAACTACCTGACGGCTTCAAGCGTTTCTGTGCGAAGGTATCTATCGATACTTCTTCTATCCAGTACGAAAATGATGACCTAATGCGTCCTGACCTTGATTCTGATGATTACGCAATCGCTTGTTGTGTATCACCAATGATCGTTGGTAAGCAAATGCAGTTCTTCGGCGCTCGTGCTAACCTTGCAAAAACGATGCTTTACGCAATCAACGGCGGCGTTGATGAGAAGCTTAAAATGCAAGTTGGCCCAGTTGGCGACAAGATCACTGACGAAGTACTTAACTACGATGACGTAATGGGTCGCCTAGACACATTCATGGATTGGTTAGCTAAGCAATACGTGACAGCTCTAAACAGCATTCACTTCATGCACGACAAGTACAGCTACGAAGCGTCTCTAATGGCTCTTCATGACCGTGACGTTCGTCGTACTATGGCTTGTGGTATTGCTGGTCTGTCTGTTGCTGCTGACTCACTGTCTGCAATCAAATTCGCGACGGTTAAACCAATCCGCGACGAAGATGGCATTGCAACTGACTTCGAAATCGAAGGCGATTACCCTAAATACGGTAACAACGACTCTCGTGTAGATGACATTGCTTGTGAACTAGTTTCTACGTTCATGAACAAGATCCGTAAGCTTAAGACTTACCGTGATTCAATCCCTACACAGTCAGTTCTTACTATCACGTCTAACGTGGTATACGGTAAGAAGACAGGTAACACTCCAGACGGTCGTCGTGCTGGCGCTCCTTTCGCTCCGGGTGCTAACCCAATGCACGGTCGTGATGAGAAAGGCGCTGTAGCTTCACTAACGTCTGTAGGTAAACTACCGTTTGCTGATGCTCAAGATGGTATCTCTTACACTTTCTCTATCGTGCCAAACGCGCTAGGTAAAGAACAAGACAGCCAACGTGCTAACCTTGCAGGCCTAATGGATGGTTACTTCCACCACGAAGCTGGCATTGAAGGTGGTCAACACCTTAACGTTAACGTTCTTAACCGCGAAACTCTTGAAGACGCAGTTAAGCACCCTGAGAAATACCCTCAGCTAACGATTCGTGTTTCTGGTTACGCTGTACGCTTCAACTCTCTAACTACAGAGCAGCAAGCTGACGTAATCGCACGTACATTTACTGAGTCTCTATAAGCTCACGCTAAATAGATAAGTAAAATGATATTAGCCCCGCCAATGTGCGGGGCTTTTTTATATCATCCAGAAATTTATTATTTCGTCTTCACTATACGAAACGTCAGATTGAGCAAAAAACCCGTCATCTATTCACTTTTTTTTCACACCTAAACTCTAATTACGGTACTATCTTGGTTCATAATTTAAGAGTAACTGCTCCATGAAATACCTGCGTTGTTTACCCCTGCTCCTTCTCTCTTTTTCATCTTTAGCATCTGAGCGTTCTACGCTAACTTTCGCTTTAGATAATGATGGTATTTTTGGTGTCGACCAAGACTATACCAACGGCTTATTTCTGGGTTACACATCGTCAAGTATTACGCCATACAATTGGGTGAAACCATTGAGTCTCTCTTACTGGGGCGCAAGCTCTCTAGATAAATGGGAAATCACCATTGGCCACAAGATGTATACGCCTTCTGATATTGAGTTAGAAACGCCATCGGCTAATGACCGCCCATACGCAGGTTACCTACATACAGATTTCAACTATATCAGTTTGAACCCACAACAAGCCCAACGTTTTAACATTACCTTCGGTACAACAGGCGAACGTGCACTGTCTGAAGATGCTCAAAAGTTGGTTCACTCGATCACAAAATCAGATGAGCCTATGGGTTGGGAATATCAGGTTGACGATGAGTGGGCGGGGAGCGTTGGTTACTTAAGCCATTTCAACATAATGCGTAATCAAGCGCTAGCAAATACAGACTACGAGATCTCTAACGTTTCAGAGATCAATGTAGGCAACTTTAGAAGTGATATCCAAACGGGCTTCATGTTCCGTTGGGGTACCGACTTAGGTGGTAACTTTGGCGCGGCTAACATCAGCACTGAAAACCCATTTAAAGCTGGCATGATTGGCGCATCCAATACGGGTTGGTTTACCTATGCTGGCCTCGAAGGGCGTTACCGATTTAACGACCTCACTATCGAAGGTGATCGCTCTGGTGTTGACGAATACGCAAATAAAAACAACGAAAACCCTGCGATCTACGATGTGACATTAGAGAACATCCAAGCGACAGCCGTACTGGGTGTTGCTTGGTATAACCAATACGTTGGTGCCTCTTTTGCGCTAACGGCCAAAACGCCTGATTACAAAGAAGCGAAAGAATCGATTTATACCACTGGTGGCATAACTATGTTTGCTTTCTTCTAACCACCAGCAAGGGCTCTTGTCCTTTATTTTTCCGGGTTTAATAAAGGCGATCACCTTCACAGGTGATCGCCTTTCTTTTTAAAGACCTCGTTACCATTTGACCCTATTTTATGTACCGTTTTTGTAATAAAATACACGGTATAAATTCCTCTACGAGAATAGCTCATGTCTACAACTGGTCGCATTCACTCATTCGAATCTTGTGGTACTGTCGATGGCCCTGGTATCCGCTTCATTGTGTTTCTTCAAGGCTGCTTAATGCGTTGTATGTACTGCCATAACCGCGATACATGGGATCTTCATGACGGAAAGGAAGTAACGGTCGAAGAGATCATCAACGAAGCAAAATCATACCGTCATTTCATGAAAGCATCGGGCGGTGGTATCACCTGTTCTGGTGGTGAAGCGATGCTACAACCTGAGTTTGTTCGTGACTTTTTCCAAGCGGCGCAAGCTGAAGGCATTCACACTTGTCTTGATACTAATGGCTACATTCGTAAGCACACTGAAGTGGTCGATGAAGTACTAGAAGCCTCTGATCTAGTGATGTTGGATCTTAAACATATGCGAGATGAGATACACCACGATTTCATTGGCGTATCAAACAGACGTACTCTGGATTTTGCACGCTACCTGCATAAAATCGGTAAGAAGACGTGGATTCGTTACGTGATAGTTCCTGGCTACACGGATACGCCTGAAGATGCTCATCTTCTTGGTGAATTCATTAAAGACATGGATAACATCGAGAAAATAGAACTGCTTCCATACCACAAGCTTGGTGCTCATAAATGGGAAGCGCTTGGTTATGACTACCCTCTTGAAGGTACAAATCCGCCAAGCAAAGAGAAAATGGACGAGATTGTTGCTGTTCTAAGCCAGTACCATTCAAACGTAAAGTACTAATCTAGACTTACGTTCATAGTGTTTTTAAACGCCTCAATTTCGATTGGGGCGTTTTCTTTTATGATTATACCAATCGTAGTAAATAGTTGGTCATCCTAGCTGGTTAAAACGCTCAATAACTGCGTTAGAAATTTTGATTGTAGAATAACCACTTATCGAAACTTTCTGCCTTGTTCTCAAGCCTTTTTCCTGCGCTATTTATGATCACTTATTTACTGTGATTGGTATTAAAATAATCCTTTCACTTTTCTTTACAACTTTTGTTTATCAATTCAAAAAATCATATTAAATCCGTGTTGAGATCATGTTTCCACTCGTAGGAATGCTGTTACTCTTACTGCAACAAAAGAATATAACATTTAGTTTTTTAGTGAGGCTTCTCCCATGGAAATGACCAATGCTCAGCGTCTAATTCTATCAAATCAATACTACCTAATGTCTCAAATGGATCCTGAGAACTCAGCTAAATACCAACGTCTACAAACGGTTGTAGAGCGTGGTTACGAACTTCAAATGCGTGAACTTAATAAAGAATTTGGCTGTTTGACTGAAGCCGAGTGTCGCGAAGTTATCGACATCATGGAGATGTACCATGCCATGCAAGAGTCGAACAAAATGCTAGCAGAACAAGAACGTGCTGAAGTAGACCAACGTCGCCTACAGTTCCTAGGTTTTGATATCGCTTCTGAAGCTCAGAGCGTACATTACGTACGTTTCCTTGTTGATTCTGAAGGTCTTTACCCTCAATTCGACAAAGCAGATCACCACTTCAATAGCCAAATGCCAATGCTAGAGAAATACCGCCGCATGCTAACAACATGGCGCAACTGCCCTCGTCAGTACCACCTATGTGCGACAGAGCTATCTCAAATCTTTAGCGCTTAATACATTTATTGATCAGCTCTAACTTTTAAAAAGTTTCAAAAAAGGGTTACTCATCATGAGTAACCCTTTTTTAATGTCCGCATTTAGAGAGAGAAACCAAAGCAACTAGAAGACGTAAGCAACACCGACGTTTGCAGCCATGTTAATGCCACTTTCAAGTATTGGGCTGTTCTCAATATCACCTTCAAGGTTGGTATAACGAACACCGTCGGTTATTCGAACATTTGACGTCACATGTATGTAGATAGTCCACTTTCAGAAGTGGGCTTTTTTATATCAAAGCGCAAGTAACGATGTTGTGTAAGTCTGCAGATAATGAATATTCACAAACAGAAAACGGGACTTATGAAGCGATGTGGATAAAAAGTGTACTTCAGATACAGAAAACGCAAATGAATCATAAAGATAAGATATTAAATGTGGAACCATTTCCAATTAATTTCTCTGATATCGCCCTTTAACCAACGAACACAAACCTAGTATTTATAACCAATTAAGTCATTCATCTTTATTAATTCCACTTCGAAAAATTTAATACAAATTAAAAACCATCGATCGATTTTGAACGGTGTTTTTTATTTTAAATAAGATAGCTAGAATGCTCCCCGAAATTTATTAACCAGAGCGATAAACAAAATGAGAAAATTCATCCTTGCATCACTAGCTATCATGTCTACTTCAGCTTTCGCAGCTAACGAAATGTACGTACTTGGCGGCGTTGGCATTAACGAAGACGACACAGGCGCACAATTCACTGTTGGTTCACAAGTTCTTGATACAAACTTTTATTTAGAATCAACCATGAATTACATCGATTCAGATATCAGCGATGTTACTTCAGACGTAAACGGCGACCTAACTAAGCACAAGGGCGATTACCAACACTTCAAAATGTCTCTAGCGCCAATGTATAAATATAGTTTCGATGAATCTTTTGCTATCTACGGTAAAGTTGGTCTTGCTTACTCAAACTTTAATTCTAAATCAACGATCACTGATAAAGATGGCTCAGTGAATAACAAGCATTCAAATAGTGAATGGGGGGCAACTTACGGCATCGGTGCTGAATTTAAGTCAGTGCAACCAATGTTTGGTAACTCGAAGTTTATGGCACGTGTTGGTTTTGATTGGTACGACTTCAGCTCAGGTGGTCTAAATCTAGGCAGTGACGGCACTCTAGGTCTACAGGCCGGTTTCACTTTCTAAGGTATGAAGTAGAAAGGTTTTACACTAATTGAGCTGATCATCGTTATTGCTATTCTTGGTATCTTAGCGTTAACCGCTGCCTCAAGTTTTTAAACCACTGGGTGAAAAGTTTGGTAGTAAATTGATTTGTAGAAAAGTCACTGGTGGGAGCTAAATCTAGCCATGTCTTTCCTTGATTCGATTCGATTACTGTAATAATCGGTCGGTACTTCGCATAAATAAAAAGGGTTACTCATCATGAGTAACCCTTTTTTAATGTCCGCATTTAGAGAGGGAAACCAAAGCAACTAGAAGACGTAAGCAACACCGACGTTTGCGGCCATGTTGATGCCACTTTCAAGTATTGGGCTGTTCTCAATATCACCTTCAAGGTTGGTATAACGAACGCCACCAGTGACCCGGATATTTGGCGTCACATGCAAGTAACCACCTAAACTAATAAAGTACTGACCATCCCAGTCTGCATCGAACTCATTCAAATTAGTTCTCGACGCTTCTGCTGAACTCACCCCGTATAAGTGGTTATTCAAGCGCTCACTGTTATAAGCATAACCAATAGAGGGTGTAATCGCCCACCCATTGCGACGAATCGGTAAACGCCATGCAGCTTCCGCATAGATACCATTATGCCTAAACCCTAAGTCAGAGCCTGATGTCGCTTCAAACATCCCGACCAAGGTGATCACTTGGTAGCTAATGCCACCTAATACTGATGCTTTACGTTCATCTAACTTTTGAATATCAACGTTATCAGAATCACCCGGCTTTAATGTTCTAGAATCATAAACCGCTCGAAACACAATATTCTGTGGTGAGCCCGCAGGAAGTAAGCGATAACCTGCACTGAATCCACGCATGAAAAAGTGCTCACCTTCATAGCCAATCATAGGAATCACAGCGCGGTTTGACGGTGTATCTTTATAGACAGCAGGAGAATAAGAAGCGGCAACGCCCAGTGACCACTGTGATATTTTTGCATGTGTTGCTGTCGAAGCCAGTAACGCAACACTGATAGCCACTATTTTTAACCCATAATTCTTCACTACATCTACCTATTTATTGAGCAATTTTTGATAACGCTGCGCATTATATGGTACTTCATTCCAGTAAATCAATAGAGCTCAGTTATACATCTAATACACATAAATCCAGTGTGAGTATTATTAAGCGACCTAAAATCACAAAACAAACGGCTAGATCCCCTCGAATGTAAAATAATTGGATTCTACACGCCTCAAGTTGCCTATTGCGCTCGATAGGTTTTTCACACGCAAAATTGTAAATAAATACATAATTGTTAAGCAAAATTGTGCAAGCGGGTCTAACCTTAAAATGTAGGGAGAGCCTATTTTTCAATCGCTCATCAGTTTTGACTGGTTAACAAGGGGAATGTGACTATGAGTATTTTTGACCACTATCAATCACGTTATGAAGCAGCCAAGGAAGAAGAGCTCACATTGCAAGAGTTCTTAGGGCTGTGTAAAGACGATAAAAGTGCTTACGCTAACGCTGCTGAGCGCTTACTACTGGCCATCGGCGAACCGGAGGTTATAGACACCGCTCAAGACCCCCATCTAAGTCGTATTTTCTCGAACCGTGTCATCTCACGCTACAGCGAATTTAAAGATTTCTACGGCATGGAAGATGCGATTGAACAGATTGTTTCTTACCTAAAACACGCTGCACAAGGCTTAGAAGAACGGAAGCAAATCCTTTACCTGCTTGGCCCTGTGGGCGGTGGTAAATCTTCCCTTGCTGAAAAACTCAAAGCACTGATGCAAAAGCTACCAATCTATGTGCTGTCTGCAGATGGTGAACGAAGCCCTGTGAATGATCACCCCTTCTGTCTATTCGACGTAAACGAAGATGGCGACCTTTTGAAACAAGAGTACGGAATAGAGAAACGTTACATACGCTCTATCATGTCTCCTTGGGCAGCGAAACGCCTCCATGATTTCGGTGGTGATATCTCTAGATTCAAAGTCATCAAACTACGCCCTTCGATTCTCGACCAAGTTGCGATCGCGAAGACAGAGCCTGGTGATGAAAACAACCAAGATATTTCTTCTCTGGTTGGTAAAGTCGATATTCGTAAACTTGAGCACTTCTCTCAAGATGATCCCGATGCCTACAGCTACTCTGGTGCGCTGTGTAAAGCCAACCAAGGTGTGATGGAATTCGTGGAGATGTTCAAGGCGCCAATCAAAGTCTTGCACCCACTTCTAACGGCAACGCAAGAAGGTAACTTCAACGGTACTGAAGGACTTTCTGCACTGCCATTTGACGGTATGATTCTAGCTCACTCAAACGAATCCGAGTGGCAGACCTTCCGTAACAACAAAAACAACGAAGCCTTCCTCGACCGTGTGTACATTGTAAAAGTCCCTTACTGTCTGCGCGTCTCTGAAGAAGTTAAGATCTACCAAAAACTGCTTGAGCACAGTGAGCTGTCGAAAGCCCCTTGTTCACCAAGCACACTCGATCTGCTATCGCAATTCAGCATCCTATCGAGACTGAAAGAGCCTGAAAACTCTTCTCTGTTCTCAAAAATGCGTGTTTACGATGGTGAAACTCTAAAAGACACCGATCCAAAAGCGAAGAGTTACCAAGAGTACCGAGATTATGCTGGCGTTGACGAAGGAATGTCTGGGCTATCAACGCGTTTCGCCTTTAAGATTCTGTCTCGAGTGTTCAACTTCGACCAAGCCGAAGTGGCGGCAAACCCGGTTCACTTGTTCTACGTAATTGAACAGCAAATCGAACGTGAGCAGTTCCCTCAAGAAACCGCTGAGAAGTACCTTGAGTTCTTGAAAGGATACTTAGTACCACGTTACGTAGAGTTCATTGGTAAAGAAATTCAGACCGCTTACCTAGAGTCTTACTCTGAGTACGGACAGAATATCTTCGACCGCTATGTCACCTACGCTGACTTCTGGATTCAAGACCAAGAGTACCGCGATCCAGAAACAGGCCAACTATTTGACCGTGCTTCTCTGAATGGTGAACTAGAGAAGATCGAGAAAACAGCCGGTATCAGTAATCCTAAAGACTTCCGAAATGAGATTGTGAACTTTGTGCTTCGTGCCAAGGCCAACAATAACGGTCAAAACCCAGTTTGGACCAGCTACGAGAAACTGCGTACTGTGATTGAGAAGAAAATGTTCTCCAACACAGAAGAGCTACTTCCTGTTATTTCGTTCAATGCTAAGACCTCAACGGATGATCAGAAAAAACACGACGACTTCGTTGCTCGTATGATGGAAAAAGGCTACACCGAGAAACAAGTTAGACTGCTATCCGAGTGGTACCTAAGAGTTCGTAAATCCTCATAACCAAACTGTACTGAGCTGTTCAAGTGAGCAGCTCGTACATAATAAAAAGTAGGATCGCGACATCAGCTGAGAGGGAGTTCTTATGGCACAATTTATCGATCGGAGGCTCAATGGCAAAAATAAGAGTGCTGTGAATAGACAGCGTTTCTTACGACGCCATAAAGAGCAAATCAAAGAATCTGTGGCCGATGCAGTCAACCGACGCTCAATCACCAATACTGAAACCGGTGAAGACGTCACTATTCCCCATAAAGACATCAAAGAGCCAAGCTTTCACCAAGGTCAAGGCGGCGTAAGAGAACGCGTTCACCCAGGTAATGACCAGTTCATCACGGGCGATAAAATTGAACGTCCTAAAGGTGGCGGTCAAGGTGGTGGCGCAGGCCAGGGTGACGCAAGCCCTGATGGCGAAGGCCAAGATGAATTTACATTCCAAATTTCAAAAGATGAATATCTTGATATTCTCTTTGAAGATTTAGCTCTTCCTAATCTAGAGAAGAATCAGGTCAACAAAATCACCGAATGGAAGACACATCGCTCTGGTTATCAAAGCGCGGGAATTCCTTCCAACATTGCTATCGTTCGTTCACTGCAGCAATCTCTGGCTCGTAGAACCGCGATGACAGCAGGTAAAAAGCGCGAGCTTAACCTACTGATGGAGCAGCTTGACCAAGTTAAAATGACGGAACCAGCACAACCCTTTGAAGAAAGTCGTTTAAAAGAAGAGATTGCCGAGTTACGTAAAAGAATTGAAAGCGTGCCATTCATTGACACCTTCGACCTGCGTTTTAAAAACTACGAGAAGCGCCCTATTCCATCTAGCCAAGCCGTTATGTTCTGCCTAATGGATGTATCTGGCTCAATGGATCAAGCCACGAAAGACATTGCGAAGCGCTTTTATGTCCTTCTGTATCTGTTCCTAAACCGCACCTACGAAAACGTCGATGTTGTGTTTATTCGTCACCATACTCAGGCTAAAGAAGTCGACGAACACGAGTTTTTCTATTCACAAGAAACCGGTGGCACCATCGTTTCCAGTGCACTGAAACTGATGAAGGAAATTGTCGCAGACCGCTATCCTGCAAATGAGTGGAACATCTATGCAGCACAAGCTTCTGATGGAGATAACTGGGCTGATGACTCTCCTCGTTGTAAAGAGCTATTAGTCAATACACTTCTGCCAACTTGCCAATATTACTCTTACATCGAAATAACACGCCGCTCTCATCAAACGCTTTGGCACGAATACGAAAAACTCGAGAGTAGCTTTGACAACTTCGCCATGAAAAATATTAAAACGGTGGATGATATTTTTCCTGTGTTTAGAGAATTGTTCCAGAAAGAGACAGCGTAAGGGGGCTTGCCATGTCAGCGAAATCAAACGTTGCAGAAAAAGACAAAGCGACACAGAAGAGAAACGACAAGATGCTGCCTGATGGTCCAGATTGGACATTCAACCTCTTGGAACAATATCACGTAGAAATTAAGCGTGTGGCTCAGCATTACCGTTTAGATACTTACCAGAACCAAATTGAAGTGATTACTTCTGAGCAGATGATGGATGCATACTCGAGCATCGGTATGCCGATCAATTACAATCACTGGTCATTTGGCAAAAAATTCATTCAAACCGAGCAAAACTACAAGCATGGTCAGATGGGATTAGCGTACGAAATCGTGATCAATTCAGATCCTTGTATCGCATATCTGATGGAAGAGAACACGGTCACGATGCAGGCGCTCGTAATGGCTCATGCTTGTTACGGCCATAACTCTTTCTTTAAGGGCAACTACCTATTCCAAACCTGGACCGATGCCAGTTCCATCATCGACTACCTATTATTCGCTAAAAAATACATTACCGATTGTGAGGAAAAATACGGTGTTGCCGAAGTCGAACAACTTCTCGACTCTTGTCATGCCCTCATGAATTACGGCGTAGACAGATACAAACGCCCTGAGAAGATTTCCATAGCTGAAGAGACAGCAAGGCAAGAAGAACGTGAAGCGTATCTGCAATCTCAAGTCAATGAGCTGTGGAGAACTGTGCCTAAAAATCAAGACAAGGAAAAAGAGACCAAAATTCGCTTTCCTAGTGAACCTCAAGAAAACATTCTCTACTTTATCGAGAAGAACGCACCACTACTTGAACCTTGGCAGCGTGAGTGTGTTCGCATTGTTCGCAAGGTGAGCCAATACTTCTACCCTCAAAAGCAAACTCAAGTAATGAACGAAGGCTGGGCAACCTTCTGGCACTACACCATTCTTAACCACCTTTACGACGAAGGCTTGGTGAGTGACAAGTTCATATTAGAATTCCTACACAGCCACACCAGCGTGGTCGCACAGCCCGCCTACAACAGCCCTTATTTCAGCGGGATAAACCCTTATGCGCTTGGCTTTGCGATGTTTAGAGACATCCGACGTATCTGTGAAGAACCAACCGATGAAGACAAAGAGTGGTTCCCTGAGTTAGCCGGAAGTGATTGGCTAGAAGCGGTGCACTTTGCCATGCACAATTTCAAAGATGAAAGCTTTATCAGCCAATATCTTTCACCAAAGATCATTCGAGACTTTAAACTGTTCTCTGTGCTCGACGACGACCGTAAAAACACCATTGAGATAAGTGCTATTCACGATGACCCAGGCTATCGCTTGATTCGTGAAAAGCTTGCGGCTCAATACAATCTAAGTAACCTTGAACCGAATATTCAGGTGTTTAACGTCGATGTTCGTGGTGATCGCTCGATGACACTGCAGTATGTGCCTCACGGCCGTATCCCGCTTGATAAAGGCTATGACGAAGTGATGAAACATCTCTATCGTTTATGGGGCTTTGATGTAATTTTGGAGGAGGTCAAAGATACTGGTCATAGAGAAATTCTGACCACTTGTCCAAAGCGCAATGATTATGGAGCAAAGATTTAATACCAGCCACAGGAAGTAAGTGGTTGGTATAAGACTCCGCTCCCCCTACAACATAGTGGTTAAACCCGCTCGGAAGTGGAGCAATAAAAAAGCGCATAAGTCTGATGACTTATGCGCTTTCTTTTTAAGGCTTAAACGTCTTCAATAGACGCAAGGCACTAAACCTAGATACTAGAGCTAAAACTAAATAAGCTTAAACAATCGGCTTTTGGCCGCGTTCAATCAGCTTCATCAGCACGCTGTCTGCAGATTTACCTGCCACGCCCGCTAGTTTGTCTGACAGCTTTTTCTTCTGTACGTAGTGAATCGCTAGAACCGTTTTGTCCTTACATGCCGCTACGACTAAATCATCAGAAGTGCTGATCTCATCCACCAGCCCAAGCTCATGTGCTTGTGTACCAAACCAGTGTTCACCGGTTGCTACTTTTTCAAGATCTAACGCCGGGCGGTGGTCGCGGATGAAGTCTTTGAATAGGCCATGTGTCTCTTCGAGCTCTTCTTTAAACTTCTCGCGTGCTTTATCGCTGTTCTCACCAAACATAGTAAGCGTGCGTTTGTACTCACCCGCCGTTAGCTGTTCGAACTCAATGTCATGCTTTTTAAGCAATTTATTGAAGTTTGGCAGTTGAGCAATAACACCAATAGAGCCAACAATAGCAAAAGGTGCAGATACAATTTTGTCCGCAATACATGCCATCATGTAACCACCACTCGCGGCTACTTTGTCTACCGAGATAGTCAGAGGCAGGCCTGCTGCTTTGATACGGTCGAGTTGAGAAGACGCCAAACCATAGCCGTGAACCATGCCACCGCCAGACTCAAGTTTAAGCAATACTTCATCGCCTTCACGAGCCACAGCTAGAACCGCTGTTACCTCTTCACGTAATGAAGCCACTTCTTTCGCATCAATGCTGCCATTAAAGTCGAGAACGAATAGGTGTGGTTCACGCTTGCTATCAAGCTCACCCTCTTTCGCTGCTTTCTTCACTTCTTTGCCACGTGATTTTACTTTTTCTTTTTCCGCTTTCTTTTCTGCTTTATCACGAGCTTTGATGAAAGCATCATCATGCAAATGGTGCTCTAGTTGTTCAATCGTTTGTTTGTGGTGTTCAGATAGGTTCGTGATTTCCAGCTCACCTTTAATCGCGCTTGATTTTCCACCCACCGATTTAGCAATCACTAAAATTGCAATGATGGCGATTACAACGGTCGCAATCTTGGCTAAAAACAAGCCGTAGTCCAACAAAAATTCCAATGTCATATCCCCTATTGTATGAATTAGTGTATTGTAACCATCTTGTCACGATTACCAAGAATTTCTCATCATTCCTGCGGTTATCTGTGTGATTAAACATCAATGGAATGACGAACATAATAAAAGAAAGAAGGATAAGCACAGTGGATTACCCAATCTCTACAGATGCCCTCAAAGATAAAGTAATTTTGGTTACAGGTGCCGGTGCTGGCATTGGTCGCCAAGCCGCACTAAGCTTCGCTCAACATGGTGCAACTGTCATTCTGTTAGGCCGCAATGTTAAAAACCTTGAATTCATTTACGATGAAATCGAAAGTGCTGGTTACCCTCAGGCTGCGATCATCCCGCTAGACCTCAAAGGAGCAACAAAGCAGAACTACATTGATATGGCTGAAACCATTGAATCACAGTTCGGTCGTTTAGACGGCCTACTGCATAACGCAGGTGTGCTTGGCACGTTAAGTCCATTTGATCAAATCGATGAAGAAACGTTTGATGGCGTTATGCAAATCAACGTTAAAGCTGAATTTCTAATGACTCAAGCATTACTGCCTGTCATTAAGAAAGCTGAAGCGGGTCGTATTGTCTTTACCTCTTCAACGGTTGGTCACTCTGGCCGTGCGTTCTGGGGCACTTACGCGATTTCTAAGTTTGCTACCGAAGGCATGATGCAAATCC
This sequence comes from Vibrio sp. QJM3NY_27, assembly GCF_057785955.1. NCBI lineage: Bacteria > Pseudomonadati > Pseudomonadota > Gammaproteobacteria > Vibrionales > Vibrionaceae > Vibrio > Vibrio sp. QJM3NY_27. The sequence goes on from NZ_CM173511.1 coordinate 2,411,086, forward strand.
TAGCGGACGAACTTGAAGACACCAACATCCGTGTAAACGCGATCAATCCTGGCGGCACTCAAACACGCATGCGTGCAAAAGCGTACCCAGGTGAAGATGCGAACAAGCTGAAAACGCCACTCGACATCATCCCGCTGTACCTACACTTAATGAACCCAAGTGTGACAGACATTAATGGCCAATGTATCGATGCTCAACCTAAGTAACTGATATCATTAACCAACAGTAAGAAGCCGCTTCCATAGCGGCTTTTTTTGCATCTAAATCAATCATCTAATATTTAGTTCATCTGATTTTCGTCATTTTTCTTTGCATCTTTTTCATTGTCAAATATACTGTATAAATATACAGGTATTTAATTATGCATGAACTAATAAAAAACTTACAAGACCGCCAGCTAATCTGGACAGGGTTACAATCAACAGCGCAAGGAAGCACTACTTCAACAGGCTATTCTCAATTGGATAAACAGCTTGATGGTGGCTTTCCGACGCATGGTGTTATTGAGGTTGAATCGCAACAAGGGATCGGCGAACTTCGCCTGCTTACACCCTATTTAGCTCAACAAAACTTACAAAAATTGGCCATCTTCATTAACCCACCGGGGAAGATCTGTGCTGAGTTTTTTAGCAGCCAAGGTATTGAACTAGAGAACATCCTCGTTATCCAACCTCAGCGCGATCTCGATGCATTGTGGGCAGCAGAGCAGTGCCTTAAAAGCGGCGCCTGTCACTCGGTATTGCTATGGGGAGCCGATCTAGAAATACACCAAACCAAGCGCCTGCAAGCAGCAAGCGAAACCGGTAAGTGTCTGCAATTTCACTTTAAGGCCAGCAGCCATAATCAGTTATCCCTACCCGTTTCTCTAAGTATGAAGCTGTCTTCTCACGCCCAAGGGTTAAAGGTTGAGGTCACAAAAAGGAAAGGCAGTTGGTCATATGGCTTCTTTATTCTAGACATGAGCCAAAATTGGCCGTTACTCACTGAAAAAATCACCCTTCAAGACAGTTCACATAGTGCTTTATCAAATAACACCGTGCTGGCTTTTCCTATTGCGAAACAAGGCTAGCGTATGTTGTGGCTTTATCTGCACTTTCCATCTCTGCAGTTGGATACTTTGTTTAATTCTGAGCTATCTAACTCCGAGAAAGTTCACTCTAATGAAGAGTCACACGAGCAACCTATTATCATCGTGGATGAAAAAGATCACCGTGTGCTGCAAGCTAACCAAGCTGCTCTGCAATCGGGAATTTCACTTGGTATGGGGCTAGGGTCTGCGGCGGCGCTTTGCCATAACTTACACGTCCACCCTTACAGTATTGAGCTAGAAAAAAGCAAGCTCAAAGAGATCGCTCAATGGGCGTATTTGGTCACTTCTGACATGGCTTTACTACCACCGAATGGTTTGTTGATTAAAGCTTCTAATATGCTGTCACTTTACGATGGGTTAGATAACTACTGGCATGAGCTCAAAAGCCACTTAGAAACGCTCAATATCCAGTTCAGCTTCGCGACGGGTTACTCACCACTTTCTGCGATCCTTTTGGGCAAGCAATCCATCAACCAAGTCACTAATAATGTTGAGCAAATGAAAGCATGGGTCAATCAACAAGCATTGAGTTCTAGTGAGTTGCCAACTAAGCAAGTGGAGCGCCTGAACCGCGTCGGCATTAACTTAGTGGATGACCTATTGAAACTGCCTTTGCAAGATGTCGCACGTCGCTTTGATATCGATTTAGTGAATTATGTTGGTCGCCTTAACGGACAGTTCAAGCACCCGATTGATTTCTATCATCCACCGGAGAATTTTCAGCAATATCTCGAGCTATTGTTTGATATTGAAAACATCCTGTTTATCGAAAAGCCGTTACTGAAATTATTAAATCAACTCGAGTGTTTTTTGAAACTACGCGACCGAGTGGCTTTCGAGTTAACGCTGACTTTGCATCTGAGAGATAAAGACGACCACCCTGTCTCTTTCTATTCAGCACAAGGCGATTACCTTGCTGCAAAGTGGGCGAACCTGACTCATCTAACCTTAGAATCACTGAAGATCACGGCACCGGTTCAGGGGCTGACTCTCTCTTTGATTCGTCATGGAGAACCGCAAATGGCCTACCGTGATCTTTTTGATGGCAATACAGGAACACTTGCCGCGTTAGATTTGCTCTCACTACTGCAAGCAAAGCTTGGGCAACCCTGTATTCAAACACCGAAAATACAGCACGACCCAAGGCCAGAAAAGGCCAATCAGTACTCGCTCCCAACACTGAGTAAGTCTGTGGCAAAGAGGCAAACACCCACAGAGTTCGAACAGAAAATAGCAACTCCCAACATCAGCCAACAGCGACTCAGGCCCAGTATTTTGCTGCCAGAGCCCGAAGCCTTAACCGAAAGCGTCACCCTGTCTCAAGGTCCTGAGCGCATTGTTTCTGGCTGGTGGGATGGCGAGAAAATCATTCGTGACTACTTTATTGCTCACAGCGAAAACGGTCGGTGGCTATGGATCTTTAGAACGCCAGATAAACAGTGGTTTTTGCACGGCTTATTTAGCTAGCTTGTAGGAAAGTAAGTCAGTAAGAAAGCTCGTCTGTAAGAAAGTCAGTGAGAAACTTCGTTAGCTCGTCCGTTCCACTTACTCAATTTCAACATCCCTTTTCAATCATGTTCACTCGCAATGGTTAAGTGAGATTACGTTATGTCTCAGCAATACTCAGAGCTATTTTGCCAAAGTAATTACTCCTTCCTTGAGGGAGCCTCACACGCAGAAGAGCTTGTTTTACAGGCCGACTTCTTACGTTACAAAGCACTCGCTGTCACTGATGAGTGCTCAGTGGCGGGCGTCGTTAAGGTTCACTCTGCAATCAAGCAACATAAACTGTCGCTCAAGCAAATTGTCGGGAGTATGTTTTGGTTAAATGAAGAGTGCCAAGTAGTGTTGTTATGTCCGAATAGAACGGCCTATGCCGAGCTGTGCCGTATTATTACCAACGCGAGACGTCGTAGCAGCAAGGGACATTATCAGCTCTCTGAGTGGGATATCATGTCGGCTAAGCATTGTTTTATTCTTTGGCTCCCTCAACAGAAAAATGAAGACGCACACTGGGGGCAATGGCTCTCCCAGCATCATCTAGGTCGGTTGTGGATCGGCTTACAACGACACCTAAAACAAACCGACCAGCAGTACATCGATTACTGTGTCGAGCTGTCACAACATCATCACCTGCCGATAACGGCTTGCGGCGGTGTATTGATGCACAATGCTAGCCGCTTACCCTTGCAGCACTCACTCACTGCGATCAAGTACCAAAAGCCCATTACTGAAGTGGGCAGTCACTTACTGGCCAATGCCGAGCGCTGTTTACGAAGCATCAATAAGCTCTCACGTATTTTCAAAGCGGAATGGCTAGAAGAGAGCAACCGAATCTCAGAACTGTGCGAATTTGAGTTAAACAGTTTGCGCTACGAATATCCCAGTGAACTGATTCCTCAAGGTGAAACACCCATGAGTTATCTGCGCATGTTGGTCGAAAAGGGAAAACGGGCTCGCTTCCCACAAGGTGTACCTAACGACATCCAACAGATCATAGAGAAAGAATTGGGGTTAATTGGCGAGCTTGACTACCCTTTCTTCTTTCTCACCATTCACGACATCGTGATGTTTGCCAAAAGCCAAGGCATTCTTTACCAAGGTCGAGGTTCAGCGGCCAATTCCGTGGTCTGTTATTGCTTAGAAATCACCTCAGTCGACCCAAGGCAGATCTCGGTGCTGTTTGAGCGTTTCATCAGTAAAGAGCGCGATGAGCCGCCTGATATTGATGTCGATTTTGAACACGAACGCCGTGAAGAAGTCATCCAATACATCTACCAAAAATACGGTAGAGAAAGAGCCGCGCTTGCCGCAACGGTCATTTCATATCGCTTCAAAAGTGCAGTAAGAGATGTCGGTAAAGCGTTAGGACTACAGGAAACCCAACTTGATTACTTCATAAAGAACACCAACCGCAGGGACAAAAGCTTAGGTTGGCAGGCACAATTAACTCAATTAGGACTACAACCTGATTCGTTGAAGGGGCAACAGTTTATCCACTTGGTGAATGAGATCATCGGCTTTCCACGCCATTTATCTCAGCACGTCGGTGGCTTTGTGATCTCTTCTGGGCCTTTGTATGAACTGGTTCCTGTCGAGAATGCCGCGATGCACGAACGAACCATAATTCAATGGGATAAGGACGATCTAGAAACCTTGGGACTGCTTAAAGTCGATGTGCTTGCACTGGGTATGCTCTCTGCGATTCGTAAATGTTTCGACCTAATCAAACGCATTCATGGTCGCTTACTAACGATCGCAGAGATCACTCGCCTCAAAGACGATCCTCAGGTTTACGGCATGATTCAACGGGCAGACACTGTCGGGATATTCCAAATTGAGTCACGCGCTCAAATGAGTATGCTGCCAAGGCTTAAACCGAGGACTTATTACGACTTGGTGATTCAAATCGCTATCGTACGCCCAGGGCCTATTCAAGGTGATATGGTGCATCCGTTTCTAAAACGTCGAGATGGTATTGAGCCCATCAGCTATCCATCTAAAGATGTGGAATCGGTACTGTCACGCACTTTAGGCGTGCCGATATTCCAAGAACAAGTGATTAAGCTCGCGATGGTCGCTGCAGGGTTCACCGGTGGTGAAGCCGATCAGCTCAGACGCGCGATGGCCGCTTGGAAAAAAAATGGCAACGTCTTTAAGTTTAAAAACAAGCTCATCGAAGGGATGCAAAAGCGAGGCTATGAGACAGAGTTTGCTGAACAGATCTTTAAACAGATATGCGGCTTTGGCGAGTACGGTTTTCCTGAAAGCCACTCGGCTTCGTTTGCAGTATTAGCGTATTGCTCAGCTTGGTTGAAATATTACTACCCAGAATGTTTCTACGCTTCTTTGCTGAATAGCCAGCCTATGGGTTTTTATAGTCCCTCACAGTTGGTACAAGACGCACAACGACATAGTGTGGTGGTTCTTCCGGTATGTGTAAACGCGTCACAAGACAACCACATAGTCGTTGAACATCAGAATGGTTTAGCGATTCGCTTAGGGTTGCGACAAATCAAAGGATTCAGCGAACATGGAATTCAAAGTGTGCTCGCCAATCGCCCGCAATCCGGTTATCGCCACCCTAGCCAGGTGAAACAGTTGTCGATGAATAAGAAAGATATCGAGCTACTGGCATCGGCCAATGCGCTACATAACGTCTCGGGAGACCGCTTCCAGACGCGTTGGGCAATGATGGACTCAGCCTCTGATCTGCCTTTGTTTAACCAAGTCGATAACTATGCAGAAGATGATAATGGCGAGCTCTCATTGCATCAACCCAATGAGATGCAAGATCTACTCGAAGACTTCACCAGTGTCGGAATTTCATTGAACAAGCACCCAATCACTTTGCTAGAAGAAGCGGGACGATTAGGTCGATTCACACACATGAAAGACTTAAAACAGCAAAGACACAAATCCATGGTTACGGTTGTCGGGTTAGTCACGGGTAAGCAATCACCTGGCACCGCAGCTGGGGTCACCTTTGTCACATTGGAAGATAACACAGGCAATATTAATGTTGTGGTCTGGGGAGCCACCGCGCGCGCCCAACAACAAGCTTATCTCACAGCCAAGGCTTTAAAGGTACAAGGGATATTAGAAAAAGAAGGGGAGGTCGTGCATGTTATCGCGGGTAAGCTCATCGATATTACCGAGGAGATTGTTGGCTTGAACACCAAGTCTCGGGATTTTCATTAGCGATGTACCAACTGTTTTTCGATCGTTCATTGACTAAGAAACGATAGACGGAGAAACGAAAAAGGAAAGAAACGAAAAAGGGAAGCATCAGCTTCCCTTCAATTCAATTTGTTGAGTTATGACTCAACTTCAGCTTCCGTACGTCTTTTCTTAAATTCCCTATACAGTAATAAGCTCAAAGTCATTACGACTTTAGAAGTCAACCATATCATTAAGAGGAACTACCTTAGATTGTGTGTGAAAAGTTACGCTAGTAGTTGAGCATATTTCGTTAAGAAAAATATGCTGCATGAATATTAGCAAACACTTTCCATAAGGTCACTCAAAATAACCGTACAGCAGTCTTAATTATAAAATCTGACGCATTCGCTCTTGAGTCACTTCAACCAGAAGGTCCGGTTGGAACTTAGAAATAAAGCGATTACACCCTACTTTCTCAACCATAGCTTCATTAAAACTTCCACTTAATGAAGTGTTTAGCGTGATGAACAGGTCATGCATTCTTGGATCCGTACGCACTTCATGCGTCAGTTTATAGCCGTCCATTTCAGGCATTTCAGCATCGGTGATCATCAACAATATTTCTTGATTGATGTCTTTACCTTCATCACACCAGCCCTTAAGTAAGGTCAGAGCTTCTAAACCATCACAACATTCAATAATGTTCAAACCCAGCTGCGATAAGGTACCTTTAATCTGGTTACGCGCGGTTGAAGAGTCATCAACGATAAGTACATTACGTCCAACCATTTCATTGGCAAGTTGCTCATCTAAAACACCGTCAGAAATCGAAACATCATAATCGATGATTTCAGCGAGTACCTTTTCAACATCAATAATCTCAACGATTTTGTGCTGCTCTTCTTCTTGAATATGCGTGATAGCCGTCAGGTAATTGGCACGACCCGTTGTCTTTGGAGGCGGCTGAATTTCAGTCCACGTCGTATTCACGATATTACGCACTTGCCCAACCAAGAAACCTTGTACAGTTCGGTTGTATTCCGTGATGATCAAGTTATTTTCTTGAGTCTCATCTCGTGACGGTGGGAAGCCAATCGCGCTGCGCAAATCGATAACAGGCACCGACTCACCACGTAGAGACGCAACACCCGTAATATGATGGTGAGAGCCCGGCAAGCGAGTGAGTACTGGCACCTTTAGGACTTCTTTCACTTTAAATACGTTAATCGCAAATAGTTGACGACTGTTTAAGCTGAATAACAAGAGCTCCAGACGGTTTTCACCGACCAGTTTGGTTCTCTGATCAACCGAATTTAAAACGCCAGACATACAACACCTTAGTGACAAATAATAACTGTGGCTACAATAGCCTACTTCAATAGGTTAAAGCAAAGCGCCAATGCACAGAATGCTTAAACTAAGTACAACAAATGATGTTATACAAAGCTTAAGTACATGGAAAGGTTTCGGGTGAGGCTAAAAGACGAGTATAAGGAGTTAACCTTCAACAACTTTCATTAACAGTTGGCCATCATATAAGGCTTGTTTAACAAGCGCAGCACCAGGCATGGTTGCTTGTTTATAGAATCGAGATTCCACCAGCTCTAAATCTTGATGGTAAACCGATAAACTCTGCTCTTCGATACACTTTTGAATCGCAGGGTACAACACGCTTTTAGCCTGATTGATAACACCACCCACCAAGATTTTCTCAGGGTTGAAAAGGTTAATCACAATCGCTATCGCGGCACCTAAGTAACGACCTAACTGTTCAATAACTTCAACAGCCAATGGATCGCCATCAGCAGCGGCTGCACAGATCTGTTCGATAGTGACGTCTTCAAACACAGTTAATGATGATGCTTCACCATTAGCCAGTCGCTCTTTCACTTGATCACGGATCGCCTGAGAACTCGCGACTGTTTCTAAGCAGCCTCGGTTGCCACAATGACAAAGTTTGCCCTGCTTATCGATCTGGATATGCCCAAGTTCACCGATATTACCGTGGCGACCTTGTAGCACTCGGCCGTCGAGAATGATCCCAGCACCTACACCATGGTGAATCGAGATAAGAACAGAATTATCGTTGTCTTGTGAGTGACCAAACAGCTTCTCTGCTAATGCCCAAGCTCGGGTATCATTGGCAATAAAGACAGGCAGACCTGTTTCTTTGTAAATCTCAGGACCCAACGCTAAATTTTTAACGTTGTAGTGCGGCATCTGCAACACAATACCTTGCTCAGAATTCACAAGGCCCGGTAGCGTAACCGCAATGCTTGTTACCCTATCGAGTTGCTCAGCATAAGTTTGGAAAAATTCATCAATTTCATGTAGAAGACGCGCAAGCACATCATCTTGGTCACGTTCATGAATATCAATCTTGGTATCGATAAGCACGTCGCCACCCAATTCATGGAGCGCGATCGTCAAGTATCCGCGACCAAGACGCATCGACAGAAACTGCCAACCTTCGTTATTGGTTTGCAGACCGACAGCAGGACGCCCACGAGTCGTGGCTTCTTGAACCGTCGTTTCGTGAATAAGGTGAGCTTCAATGAGTTCACGGGTAATTTTAGTAATACTCGCCGGAGCCAACTCACTTTGCTTGGACAGATCGATACGAGAAATAGGACCTTTAAGGTCAATTAGTTTATATACACGACCAGCATTGACCTGTTTGATATGATCAATATGGCCCGGTTGAGCCATGTACATTTTACGCTCCAGAAATCATCAACGAGTTAATTTTTTTACTTTGCGAAGTAATTGTGAAGTCACTTGGTATATCGCCGTGACCAGTATCACGTATATACATGAATCTTTGTGTATCGAGTCAAATAGTTCGAGGAAAATTAACACCAAAATCGATAAATTGAGACTTAATTTTCAGAATAAAACATCGTTATTGAGCCCTGAATTCAATAATTAGAGACAAATAATGAAATATCTCCCTAGCTCCCAATAAATAATCAATTAATGCATATACTTAATTCAGTCTTTTAAAAGATTACTTGGCCTCACTCTAGGAGTATTCATGACAGCCGAATTAAGAAAAACGAAAATCGTCACAACGCTAGGCCCTTCTACTGATAAAGGTAACGTGCTTGAAGAGATCATCAAAGCCGGTGCCAATGTCGTCCGTATGAACTTCTCTCACGGCACCAGCGACGACCATATACAACGCGCAGAAAACGTCAGAGCAATTGCAAAAAGACTTGGCACTCAAATCGCTATTCTCGGTGACTTACAAGGCCCCAAGATTCGAGTATCGACATTCAAAGATGGCAAAATCCAACTTGCTGTGGGTGACAAATTCACTCTCGACAGTAGCCTAGGTTTAGGTGTAGGCAACCAACAAGCAGTCGGTCTTGATTATAAAGAATTACCTAACGACGTTTCAGCTAACGACATCCTGTTACTCGACGATGGTCGTGTTCAGCTGAAAGTGACCGAAGTGGAAGGCTGTCGCGTTCATACAGAAGTCATCATTGGCGGCCCACTGTCAAATAACAAAGGCATCAATAAAAAAGGCGGTGGTCTTTCCGCAGAAGCGCTGACAGAAAAAGATAAGCGCGACATCGTCACCGCAGCCCAAATCAAAGTGGATTACCTCGCAGTGTCTTTCCCACGCAACGGCGCAGACATGCACTACGCTCGTCAGCTTGCACGAGAAGCGGGATTAGAAGCTCACCTTGTAGCAAAAGTAGAGCGAGCAGAGACGGTAGCCACTGTTGAGAACATGGATGACATCATAATGGCCTCAGATGTGGTCATGGTGGCTCGTGGTGACCTCGGAGTAGAGATTGGCGATCCTGAGTTGGTCGGAGTACAAAAACAGCTTATACGCCGTGCTAGAGCGCTTAACAGAACCGTAATCACCGCAACTCAAATGATGGAATCAATGATCTCAGCACCAATGCCAACCCGTGCCGAAGTGATGGACGTTGCCAACGCCGTACTGGACGGCACCGATGCAGTGATGCTTTCAGGTGAAACCGCCGCCGGTGATTACCCGGTTGAAACAGTGAAATCAATGGCCGAAGTCTGTATTGGCGCAGAGAAAATGGCAGGAATTAATAACCAATCTAATTACCGTATTGACCGTACTTTTGTCACCGCCGAAGAAACCGTGTCGATGGCAACCATCTATTCTGCAAACCATATGGAAGGCATTAAGGGCGTAGTCACTCTCACCGAGTCAGGCCGTACTGCATTGATGATGTCTCGTCTAAGTGCTGATATGCCTATCTATGCACTATCTCGTAACGAAGGAACGCTTAATCGCTGTACCTTGTACCGCGGTGTAACACCTATCTACTTCGAGACAGAAGCCGAAGATAGCTTTGACATTGCCCTATCTACGCTCACTTGCCTAAAAGAGAAAGAGCATCTTAAGTTTGGCGATCTCGTGATCGTCACTCAAGGCGACATTATGGATGTGGCGGGCTCAACCAACTGCATGAGAATCTTGCCTGTTACTTAATCAGTTAGTGTTTGATTAGGTCAGTTCGTTGATGAACGACCCTGCCAAGATCAAAAAAGGGTTATCGAACCAAGTTCAATAACCCTTTTTCATATCAGAACACGACTCACTAACGATCGGGTTAAAACAGCATGATGAGCTAACAGTATGTTAACTTATCAACTTCAAGCATTACTTCTCAGCAGCAATGGTTGCCAACTGTGGCATGTGTGAACTGCGGGCATTTTCCGTAGAGGTATAAGTTTCTACAAATCGGTAACCCGCTTCTAAACCCATGTCGTAATCGTGCAGTAAATCTTCTTTATTACTCATTAATGAACTTGATTTCAGCGGCTTACTTGGGGCAATTTGCACGACAAACGCATCGTCTGGTGGGGAGTTCAAAAAATCCTGAGTCAATGAGTAAGTTTGGTAATGTACCATTAGCATATCAGCCAAACCGGAATCAAACTTATCACCAATTAAATGACTTAATCTATAGATGTCATCCGCCCCAAATAGCCATCGACCACCATTAAGTAAATCCAAATGTGATCTGTCGCGCTTCTGTTCTTTTGAACTGAGGATTTGTTGTTGAAAGAACGAGCTCCAATCGGTTTTCCACTGTTCCACTTTTTGCTGCCAATGACCTTGAACACTGTCAAAAGATTCCCGGAACCATTCCAACTCTTCAGCTGATATTGGTTTGGGTGTTTTTAATCCCGTACTGTTAACTCGAACCTCTTCCTCTAAAGGTGGCTCAGTTCTGATCACTACAATGGAACGGGCTTGTCTACGCCACGCTTCTTGAACCGGGATACAAGCGGATACACCACCATCAACATAAGCGTTATCGCCAATGAATATTTCATCGCTATACAAACGTGGAATGGCGCAAGTGGCAATCATCACCTTGTACCAGTCTTCACCAAGCAAAGGGAAATAATGATCTCGAAGATCTTTCGAAGCGGTGACCGCTGCAAAAAAATGTCTGTCACCCAGCGTTTGCCTACCGAGGTCAAGATCAAGCTTATATGGGTACGCCATGATTTGTTCTAACGCCCATTCTAATCCTAGGTTCTTTCTGTGTCGTATATAAGAAAAGAGATTAAAGAACTCTGGTGAAGTCGTGAGGTCGAGAACGAAAGAGCGGCCAAGGCCTTTATCGCGGCACAGATAAGCGCATAAGTTGAGAGCGCCCGCTGAAGTACCAAAAAATTCATCGAAGGGGTCAAAATTAGAAAGAAGAAAGGCATCCAGCACTCCAGAAGTAAAAATACTTCTCTGTCCGCCACCTTGAGCGACCAGGGCTGTTTTTCCAGCAATAAACTTAGCGTAGTAATCCAAGTCTATTGCTGCATCAATATTGGTTATAATCCCACTATTCATGATTCCCTGAGTATAAAAACTCAGCCTCGCAATAGATGGTATTAGCTACCAATCGCAATAAAACCAAATGAAAGAATGATGGTATAGATGATCGCTGTTATTTGTAGAGCATTTTTCAGATTATGGTCCATAGACACCTCTGGCTTATTATTAATTTGTCTAGTCTCTATATAAGTTCTATCAGGTGTGTGAAGTATCTTCAAGAATCGTCGAAATTAGTCGCACAATATTGATGTAACCATCACAATTAGTAAGTGTATGGATAAGGATATACTCATGAATAACAAAGCAAATATGATGGCACTGATTGCACTTTTCTCCGTTTCGAGCGTGTGTGCTTCGCCGGAGATCATCATTACCCCGATGGTGGGTTATACCGGAGGCGGTGGTGTCGAAGACCAGGATGGTAAAACGTATGATATGAAAGGTTCGGAAAACTATACCTTTGCGATTGAAACGCCACTTGAAAAAGGACGCATCGGATTTTTCTATTCTAATCAAAGCTCTGAATTAGAAACGCTCAACCTAAGCTCTTCCATCCAATACCTTCACTTTCAAAGCAGCATCTACTACCCTGCTTCCTCTGTGTTGTCTGGCTATCTAGGGCTCGGTCTTGGGGCTTCTTACGTTGATGTAGACTGGGCAAAGGATAAGTATGGATTCTCAACTTCTATCTTTGGTGGTTTAGAGTACAAATTTAGTGACCGCTTAGCGTTAAATACACAAGTACGTTGGCTAGGTACTGTGGTCGACAACGACACCTCCGGTGTTTGTAACGTACCGAGCAATGGCCAAGACTGCATCATCCGCTTTGATACTGACTGGATGAACCAATTCCAAGCCAATGTTGGATTGAGTTTTACCTTCTAGGTTGAGTCCCCATATTGGATCAATAAATCTTTAGATTAGAAGTATTCTAACGAAATGAAAAAACCAGCTTGATGCTGGCTTTTTCATTATAAAAACGGTTTTCAGTTCAACTTAGAACTTGTAGGTCACACCTAGTGCGCCGCCTACTTGTAACTCAACACCTTTGTACATGTCGAGCTCAGGGTGAACTTGTGCGTAAGCATTCCAACCTTCGTAGAAATTCACTTTCACGCCTAACGGCACACGCAAACCAAAATCATCATTCCATTCAGCCCAAGCACCTGCACCAACATACCAACTTAAAGGCGCTTCAGTTTCAAACTGACCACGCTTAAAAATATAGTCAAATGCAGCGCCATCATTGCCAATCGTAGCACGGTATTTCTGATCAAATTCCACAACGACACTCAGGTCTTGGTCGATGGCGAGTCCAACTTCCAAAGCTGGAGCTTCAGAAGCTTGAGCAAACGAGGCTCCGCTGCAGCACATAAGGCCGATCAAGTAACGATGTTTCATAATATTCTCAGACTGTGTTTAAAAAAGGGAGTTTACTAGAATCTCAGCGAAAGGTGTCATCGCTAGGTAAAAGATAAAAGACACGAAAAATTTGGGAACGACCATCAATTGATCGAGTTAAGCGGTAACTCTCTGAGTTGATGGGGATTAAACGCAGAAAGGTCTTTCATAGAGCAGAAAACAAAAAAGGAGGCCTCTCGGCCTCCTTTCAATTTATTGAATCAGTGAATTAACCGTTGTTACGGATCCACTCATCCATGTCTGTCTTAAGGTTGTCAGACTTAGTACCGAAGATAGCTTGTACGCCACCAGCAACTACAACAACACCTGCAGCACCTAGTTTCTTCAGTTTGTCTTGGTCAACAGCTTCTGTATCAGCTACTGCAACACGTAGACGAGTAATACAAGCGTCAAGACCAGTGATGTTCGCTTTGCCACCGAATGCAGCAACTAACTCACCAGCAAGCTCAGTACCAGTTGCAACGATGTCGTCTTCTGACTCGTCTTCGCGACCTGGAGTTTTAAGGTCAAGTGCTTTAATCACAGTGCGGAATACAATGTAGTAAATTGCAGCGTAACCAATACCACATACAACCATTAGGCCCATCTTAGACGCGTTGCCAGATAGAACTAGGAAGTCGATTAGACCGTGTGAGAAAGATGTACCGTGTACAAAACCTAGAGTGTTCGCAAGAACGTATGCAGAACCAGCTAGTAGAGCGTGGATTGCGTACAGTACTGGAGCAACGAATAGGAATGAGAATTCGATTGGTTCAGTGATACCCGTTAGGAATGAAGTCAACGCAGCAGAAGCCATGATGCCCATTACTTTAGCGCGGTTTTCAGGCTTAGCTGAGTGTGCAATTGCGATTGCAGCAGCAGGTAGACCGAACATCTTGAACATGTAACCACCAGCTAGCTGACCGAAGCCATTGCCCGCTGCACGAGATGCGTCATCAGCAACTAGGTAACAAGTAAGAACACCGTTTTGAGTTTCGCCAGCAGCGTTTACACAAGTACCAGCTTCAAAGAAGAAAGGTACGTTCCAAACGTGGTGAAGACCAAATGGAATTAGAGAACGCTCAACGATACCGTAGATACCAAACGCCACTTGTGGGTTTTGGTGAGCAGCCCAATCAGAGAACGCAGAGATAGCGCCGCCAACTGGTGGCCATACTACAGATAGTAGGATTGCTAGACCAATCGCAGAGAAACCTGTGATGATTGGCACGGCACGCTTACCAGCGAAGAAGCCTAGGTACTCTGGTAGTTGAATACGGAAGAAACGGTTGAATGCCCAAGCAGCAACACCACCGACTAGGATACCACCTAGTACACCAGTATCGATTTTATCAACGCCCATTACACCAGCCATTACGCCAAGTGTAGCAGTCATGATGCCGTAACCAACGATAGCAGCTAGACCAGCTACACCGTCGTTATTAGTAAAGCCAAGTGCTACACCTACTGCGAACAGTAGTGCCATTTGACCGAATACTGAACCACCCGCTTGTTCCATTAAGTTTGAAACAATTTCTGGAATGAAAGGAAGGTCTGCTGCACCGACACCTAGCAAAATACCCGCAACTGGTAAAACTGATACTGGTAGCATCAGAGACTTACCAACTTTCTGCAGGTTAGCAAAAAGGTTCTTAAACATGTTTATGCTCCTGATAAAGATAAAATAATTATATGGGTTCTAACGGCACACCCCCGTAGCCTATATGTTAGCACCCAGTGAAAATGTAACCATGTATTGCATTATATTTTCTGCCGCTAAATATATATTGATGCGGAACTAACTTTCTAGTCACTTACGAAATTTAGTTTCAAAACACGTCTTGGATCACATGTCAAATCTAGAAATGCAATGCTTTACAAGCAATTAAACCATTGAAATATAAATGAATTTTTTGATGGGTGTATTATTTTACTGGGTAAATAAAATAGGAGCTAATGTTATTTTTAGTAACAAAATTACAAATGATGTAAATAGTGCTCTCAAGTTCAACATAATTAGTAAACATTAAAAAAAAACGTACTTTTGGTGATCAAAAACACAAAAAGGGAGCTTTCGCTCCCTTTTATTTGTTTAGTTAGTTTTTTATCGCAAAAAAAGTTTTCGGTAATTTTTGGTTGTTTGTTCAGCAACCTCTTTCATTGACAGCCCTTTCAACTGCGCGATATAAGCCGCCACTTCGACCACATATGCAGGCTGATTCTGTTTACCTCGATATGGAATCGGAGCCAAGTATGGCGAATCCGTCTCGATCAGCAACCTATCTAGCGGTAAGTTTTTCACAACGTCTTTAAGTTCTGTGGCTTGTTTAAAGGTCACAATACCTGAGATCGAGATATAAAAACCTAATTCCATTGCCGCTTCAGCGAACGCTTGATCTTCAGTAAAGCAATGAATCACACCACCGCACTTCTCTGCTCCACCATCGCGTAAAATAGCTAACGTATCTTCACGCGCGTTACGCGTGTGGATGATCAAAGGTTTATTAAGCTCAACAGCCAACTCAACGTGCTGCTTGAACCTAAGCTGTTGCAGTTCTGCCGTCTCTGGCTGGTAGTGATAATCTAAGCCTGTCTCACCTATCGCCACAACCTTTGGATTACTCGCATACTCACGCATTCTTTCCAGACAGAAATCGCTCTCTACATCGAGAGGGTGAACGCCACAAGAAGCTTTAACATTATCAAACGGCGAGATCATCTCAAGCATGTTTTCAAACGAGTCTAATGTCACACCGACAGAAAGCAGTTGGTCTACGTTTGCTGCCTTCGCCTTATTAACCACGTCTTCTACACTGGTGTGTAAATCTTGGTAATCCAGTTTGTCTAAATGACAGTGGGAATCTACGAACATGTTTCCTCGCAAGTGGCAATCAGCCAGTTCATTATGAGTAGCTCCGTATTGAGCCCGGGGTGTTGCTTTAACTGCTCAATCAATATCAACAGTTTATTCGATGCTGCGTAAGCACTTTGATAAGACATCACCTCAACCAAAGCTTTCGCACTCGGAGTCATCGCCTGATTCGCCAAACCAAAATGCAGCTTTTGCACGTCAGACAGTAAGTGCCATAGCCAGCCTAGTTGAACCAAAGGATCTTTACTAAGCTCTGTGGAAAACTTCAGCATGTCAGGTTGAATGCCTTTGATTACATTGACAAAGCCATCGAGCACTTTTGTTGAGGCTTCAACACCGCCTTGCTCAAACATGGCTTTCGCTTTCAAAGGCGCGTTGTCATTGAGCGCTAGAATATACTGCGGAACCGCTTTACCTACCTCCCCGTCTAGCCAAGTCGATCCAGTATCCAACTGTGGGCTAACCACATTGAATTGCTGACAGCGGCTAATAATAGTCGGCATTAAGCGATTACTGTTACGAGTAGAAAGAATGAAGATACACTTACTTGATGGCTCTTCTAGAGTTTTCAGCAATGCATTGGAAGCCGATTCGTTCATCGCCTCTGCAGGGTTAAGCAAGATAACGCGCAAACCACCTAACTGGGATGATTGTTGAGCCCAGCGGTTACTCGCACGTACTTGGTCAACGGTAATCGATTTACCTTCTTTCTCAGGTTCAATCACATGGAAATCCGGATGACTCCCCGACTTCATCAATTCACAACTATGGCAAAATCCACACGACTCGCTTTCGTAATTAGTACACATCAATGCATCGGTAAGTTGGCTAATCAACGCATCAACGCCGAGCCCTTCCGGGGCATTAACAATCACAGAGTTAGGAAAACGCTCTGCATCGAGACTTTTTTTCCACTCACTCCATACCGGTGTGAGCCAAGAATACACTTCAGCCATGACTACCTACTGTTTATTGAGCCAAGCACTGAGCGCGACTTTAATATCAGCGGCTACTTGCTCAATTTCTTGCTGTGCATTAACCACAAGAACCGTTTCGTCTTGTTCTGCAATCTCAAGGTAACGTTCACGTGTACGATCGAAGAATGAGATATCCATCTTTTCGATTCTATCGAGCTCACCACGGCCTCTAGCGCGTTCAAGCCCTACTCTAGGATCAAGATCCAAGTATAGGGTTAGATCTGGCTTAAAACCGCCTAGCGTGGTTTCTTTCAGTGATTCCATCGTAGTGCGTGCGATCTGACGACCACCACCTTGATAAGCTTGAGATGACATATCATGACGATCACCCAACACCCATTTACCGCTGTCTAATGCGGGCTTGATGACGTTTTCTACTAATTGAACACGTGCCGCGTACATCAGCAATAGTTCCGTCATATCTTGAAGCTTCTCACCTTCGTGCTCTTCTTTAACCAATGAACGCATCTTTTCAGCTAAGACAGTGCCACCCGGCTCACGAGTATTGACGATATCTTCAACACCCGATGCTTTTAATGTCTCAACGATGGCATTGATTGCTGTACTTTTGCCGGCACCTTCAAGGCCTTCAACTACGATAAATTTCGACTGATTCATAATTATTTCTTTATTTGTTTGTTTTTTCTTAATTGCTTTAAATAAGCTCGTACTGCACGGTTATGCTCAGTCAAACTCTTTGAAAATACGTGACCGCCGGTTCCACTCGCAACGAAATACAGGTAGTTGCTCTTCTCTGGATTCAGCGCAGCATTGATAGACGCTTTGCCCGCCATTGCAATAGGCGTCGGTGGTAAACCACTCATTGTATAAGTGTTGTATGGCGTTGGAGTACGTAAGTCTTTCTTACGTATATTGCCTTTGTAACTGTCGCCCATGCCGTAGATAACCGTTGGGTCAGTTTGCAGACGCATACGCTTGTTCAAGCGATTAACGAACACAGAAGACACACGTTCACGCTCTGACGCTACTGCAGTCTCTTTCTCAATGATAGACGCAAGAATTAGCGCTTCATATGGCGATTTAAGAGGCAGTTTATCGGCTCTATTTTCCCACTCATCATTGACCACGTTCATCAGATCTCGGTGGGCACGTTTCAACAAATCTAAATCCGTTGTGCCATAGGTGTAGTGGTATGTTTCCGCTAAGAAAAGACCTTCTAGCTTTTCATTTTCGATACCAAGCTTTTGTGCGATCTCTTTTTCAGAGACATCATTCAACGTCTGCTGAATGAATTCGTTGTCTTTTAGCTGAACAAGCCACTCGTCAAAACGACTGCCTTCTACGAAGGTAATGGTAAATTGGTGCTCCTTCCCTTCTACAAGCACTTGTAGCGCCTGCTCTAGGGTTAAACCGGGTTCAAGCAGGAATGTACCCGCTTTTACGTCTACAAGCTCAGGATGTAACTTACGAATTAATTTCTCGTAAGGAGAAGCCTCAAAAAGCCCCTCGTTAATCAACTGTGCTAGAACACGGTTAAAGCTGCTACCTGAAGCAACGGTAACCACCTGCGGTTTTTCTAATTGAATAACTTGTTTCAGGTTATCTTGCGCTTGGTTGTAAACATAAAAACCAGCAGCAGCGGCTGCGATTAAGCACAAGGTAATAAAAATAAATAACTTTTTGATCACGAGTTTAGTTGTCCTTGAAGGCTACGAGTAACGGTTCCAATGTTGAATTGGATATCACTAATACGGGTAACTGGGGCAACCCCTAAGATGGAGTTGGTCATGAAAATCTCATCAGCTTGCATGAGTTGAGATAAGCAGTAGTCACTAATTGTAACGGAAAATTCAGCTTGATTCAGCGCGGTTAACACTTGCTTACGCATAACCCCCGCCACACCACTTTGCGTGAGTTGAGGTGTATATATCATCTGACCTTTTCGCCAAAACAGATTGGCCATGGTGGTTTCAATCACATTGCCCGAGATATCAAGAACTACACCATCAGCTTCATCGGCCTGATCCATTTCATCTTTCATCAAGATCTGCTCAAGGCGATTATTGTGCTTATGGCCTGCGAGCAGTGGGCTCAAACCTAGTGCTTGTTGGCAGATACCGAGTTCTACACCAGAGTCTTGCCATGCTGAATAATGACTAGGGAAATCAAATGTACTGATGGTTATCGTTGGCTTGGCGATATTCTTAGTACTGTAGCCGCGACCGCCTGCCCCACGGCTAACGTGTAGCTTTATCCCAGCTTTTTGATTATGAGGCTTGTTTGTATCATGGAGGATCTTTGAACCATAAAGGCTCTTTGTTCCATGAAGATCGTTATCTTGGATATGTTGAAGTGCATTGTCGATCCAAAGGCGAACCACATCCCAATCAAGAGCAGAAATGCGTAGCGCTTTAAGGCATTCGTCGACACGGTGCTGATGATCGTGAAAATGTTGTATCTCACCATCACTCACGAGCATTGTCGTGAAACAGCCGTCTCCGTATTGAAACGAACGATCCAAGATATCGACAGTTTGCTGGCTTTCTCCATCAACCCAAAACATGTTTTTCCCCATAAAAAGAAACGGCTCAATGCTAAAGCATCAAGCCGTTTAAAAACAAGTCTAATTATGACTATCTACGAATGTTTACATCTTTAATAAGATGATTAAATCTTTTTGAAGATCAAACAGCCGTTTGTACCACCGAAACCGAATGAGTTACATGCAGCATATTCCATACCGCTAACTTTACGCGCAGTGTGGGGTACTAAGTCAATATCTAAGCCTTCTTCAGGATCATCCAAATTGATTGTTGGTGGAACAATTTGATCAATTAGAGACATCGCTGTGATGATCGCTTCAGCAGAACCTGCAGCACCTAGAAGGTGGCCTGTCATTGATTTCGTAGAAGAAACCAAGACTTGCTTGCTGCCTGCTTCGCCAAGAGCACGCTTGATGCCCTTAACTTCCGCTACGTCACCTGCAGGAGTCGAAGTACCGTGTGCATTAACATAACCGATTTGTTCACCAGTAATGCCAGCATCACGCATAGCCGCTTCCATTGCTAGTGCACCACCAGAGCCATCTTCACTTGGAGATGTCATGTGGTAAGCGTCACCCGACATACCGAAGCCAACTAGCTCACAGTAAATCTTAGCGCCACGAGCTTTAGCATGTTCATACTCTTCAAGAACCATCATGCCTGCACCGTCACCAAGAACGAAGCCGTCACGGCCTTTGTCCCATGGACGAGAAGCTTTTTGAGGCTCATCGTTACGAGTAGACAGTGCTTTAGCCGCACCAAAACCGCCCATACCTAGTGGTGTAGATGCTTTTTCAGCACCACCCGCTAGCATTGCGTCAGCATCGCCGTATGCAATCATACGAGCCGCGTGGCCAATGTTATGTAGGCCAGTCGTACATGCTGTAGAGATCGCGATATTTGGACCGCGTAGGCCACGCATGATAGACATGTGACCCGCAATCATATTCACGATCGTCGACGGTACGAAGAACGGGCTGATTTTACGAGGGCCTTTTTCAGTTAGAGCCTTGTGACCGGCTTCGATCAAACCAAGACCACCAATACCAGAACCGATAGCAACGCCTACACGAGGAGCGTTTTCTTCAGTAATAGTTAGGGCTGAATCATCTAAAGCTTGAATACCTGCTGCGACGCCGTACTGGATGAACAAGTCCATCTTACGAGCATCTTTTTTAGTCATATACTCTTCGCAGTTAAAGTCTTTAACTAGACCTGCAAAACGAGTTGAGAAATTGGTTGCATCAAAATGATCGATATTAACGATACCACTTTGACCAGCTAGCAGGGCTTTCCAAGAAGATTCTACAGTGTTGCCTACCGGCGACAACATACCCATGCCAGTGACAACTACACGACGCTTGGACACGATATTACACTCCGGGGATTGAGGTGATTTAAGATGAGGATAGATGAGTTAGATAAAACACAGGCGGTCAAGGTGACCGCCTGGGAGAGATTATTACTGAGCGCTAGTTACGTAATCGATAGCAGCTTGAACAGTAGTAATTTTCTCAGCTTCGTCATCTGGGATTTCAGTGTCGAATTCTTCTTCTAGAGCCATTACTAGCTCAACTGTGTCTAGAGAATCTGCACCTAGGTCATCAACGAAAGAAGCTTCGTTTTTAACTTCAGCTTCGTCTACACCTAGCTGTTCAACAATGATTTTCTTTACGCGTTCTTCGAGGTTGCTCATTTTTTCTTTTCCTTTACAGAGTTCGCTTTATGCGATGTTTTCCGTAGTTTATTCAATCTATTGAAAGTTGCAAGGTCAACTTTTCTGGTCAAACCACAATTTTCACGATTTTAACCGAAATTACGTATGATCTTGACTTAAATCATGCACAAATGTTGCACATAATTTACACCATGTACATACCGCCATTGACGTGAAGTGTTTCACCTGTGATATAAGCTGCCGCAGGTGACGCCAAAAATACCACAGCTTCAGCGATTTCGCGAGGGTCACCTAGTCGACCTGCTGGTACATTCGCCAAAGTTGCTGCACGTTGGTCATCATTTAGCGCTTTAGTCATGTCTGTTTCGATGAAACCTGGCGCTACAGTGTTCACTGTAATACCACGAGACGCAACTTCGCGAGCCATTGATTTAGTGAAACCAATCACACCAGCTTTTGCTGCTGCGTAGTTAGCTTGACCAGCGTTACCCATAGTACCTACTACAGAACCAACGTTTACGATACGGCCTTGACGCTTCTTCATCATGCCACGCAATACAGCTTTAGACATGCGGAAGATAGGCGTTAGGTTAGTATCAATGATGTCATTCCATTCATCGTCTTTCATACGCATGAGAAGGTTATCACGAGTGATACCTGCGTTGTTAACCAGAATGTCAATCGCACCGAATTCATCGTTGATGGTTTTCAGTGTAGCAGCAATTGAGTCAACATCAGTGACATTAAGAGCAAGACCTTTACCGTTCTCACCAAGGTACTCGCTGATTGCAGCAGCGCCGCCTTCAGACGTAGCAGTACCGATAACTTTAGCACCACGCTCAACTAAAAGCTCAGCGATTGCACGACCGATGCCACGGCTTGCGCCTGTAACTAGTGCAACTTTGCCTTCTAAATTCATCATAACTTCTCTATTAATTGGTTATTTACTTAGCAGCGTCTAGTGATGCAGTGTCATTAACTGCAGCAGCTGTCATAGTTTTAACAATACGTTTTGTTAGACCAGTAAGAACCTTACCTGGGCCTAATTCTAGTAGCTTTTCAACGCCTTGCTCATTCATCGCTTGTACACCTTCAGTCCAACGAACTGGGCTGTATAGCTGACGAACAAGTGCGCTTTTGATTTTTGCAGGGTCTGTTTCAGCAATAACATCGACGTTATTGATAACAGGCAGTGCCGGTGTGTTGAACTCTAGAGCTTCTAGAGCAACCGCTAGCTTGTCTGCTGCAGGCTTCATAAGGGCACAGTGAGACGGCACAGATACAGGTAAAGGAAGAGCACGTTTAGCGCCTGCTTCTTTACATAGTGCACCAGCACGCTCTACTGCTGCTTTGTTACCCGCGATAACAACTTGGCCTGGTGAATTGAAGTTAACTGGAGACACAACTTCGTCTTGTGCCGCTTCTTCACACGCTTTAGCAATCGCTTCATCATCTAGACCGATGATTGCGTACATTGCACCAACACCCGCAGGAACCGCTTCTTGCATCAGTTGACCACGTAGCTCAACCAGCTTGATCGCTTCTTTAAAGTCGATAACACCCGCACACACGAGTGCAGAGTATTCGCCTAGGCTGTGGCCTGCTAGGTTTGCAGGTTGCTCTAGACCAAGCTCTTGCCATACGCGCCAGATTGCAACAGACGCAGTGAGTAGAGCCGGTTGAGTACGGAAAGTTTCATTTAGATTTTCTACTGGACCATCTTGAACCAATGCCCATAGATCGTAACCAAGTGCTTCTGAAGCTTCAGCAAATGTCTTTTTAACAACATCATACTGTTCGCCTAGGTCAGCAAGCATACCGATAGCTTGAGAGCCTTGGCCTGGGAATACGATAGCAAATTTGCTCATTGTAATTTTCCTTTAAGCAAAGCAAAAAATTGAATAAGGCACATAAGTTATGTGCCTTGTTTGTTGATTATCGCTTGGGGTTAGAATTTAACTAACGCAGAACCCCAAGTGAAGCCGCCGCCAAATGCTTCGAGTAGAAGCGTTTGACCACGTTTAATTCGCCCGTCGCGAACAGCCTCATCAAGGGCCGTTGGTACGGTAGCTGCCGACGTATTGCCGTGCTTATCAAGAGTAATCACAACTTGATCAAGCGACATCGTCAGCTTTTTAGCGGTTGCCGAGATAATACGGTAATTCGCTTGGTGTGGAACTAACCAATCAAGCTCTGACTTATCCATATTGTTCGCCGCTAATGTGTCTTTAACTAGCTTAGAAAGCTGAGTTACCGCCACTTTAAATACTTCGTTGCCCGCCATGTGCAGCCATTTGTCTGCATCACCGCCACGCTCTGGAACTTCTAAGCTTAGAAGCTCACCATATTTACCATCAGAGTAAATGTGAGTAGACAAAATACCTGGCTCTTCGCTTGCGCCTACAACCACCGCGCCTGCAGCATCACCAAATAAGATGATAGTAGAGCGGTCAGTCGGATCACAGGTTTTTGACAGTGCATCCGCACCGATTACCAAAACGTTTTTACACATACCAGTCTTGATATGTTGATCAGCAACAGACAGTGCATAGACAAAGCCAGAACACGCCGCAGCTAAATCAAACGCAGGGCAGCCTTTGATACCAAGCTTACCTTGTACCTGACATGCCGAAGACGGGAATGTATGGCTACTGCTGGTTGTCGCAACGATGATTAAATCAATATCTTCTTTGTCGATACCTGCCATCTCAATGGCATTCTCAGCAGCGTAAAACGCCATATCCGCAACGGTTTCGTTTTCCGCTGAAATACGACGCTCTTTAATACCTGTTCTAGCGACGATCCACTCATCGCTAGTCTCTACCATTTTCTCTAAGTCTGCGTTAGTACGCACCTGAGATGGCAAGTAGCTGCCAGTACCTAAAATTTTGCTATACATGAAGACTAATAATGCCTCTCGAGTAAAACCGCTTCCAAACGATCGCTAATGCGGCTGGGGACTTGTCGTTTGACCTCGTGTACTGCTTCACCAATCGCGTTGACGACTGCAGACACATCAGCACTTCCATGACTTTTAATGACAATGCCGCGCAATCCTAACAAACTTGCGCCGTTATACTGGTCGGGGTTCAAGGTTTTTAATTCAGTAAATAGCTCAGAAAACAACATTCTGGCGATCCAACCCTTTATTGTTGAAGCCATCATGCGCGTTTTTAGCTTATCAATAAAGAGCTGAGCTGTACCTTCGCACGTTTTTAAGCAGACATTGCCCACAAAACCATCACATACGACGACATCAGCGGCATCTTGAAGTAATTGATTACCTTCAATATAGCCTATGAAGTTCACAGACTGAGTATTAGACAACATTTCCGCGCATCGTTTCACAAGGTCATTGCCTTTGATTTCTTCTGCACCGATATTCAAGATAGCGACACGTGGAGCGCGACCTAAATGTTGTTCCGCTAATGCACTGCCCATTACAGCAAACTGAAACAGTGAATCTGCGTCACTAGAAACGTTCGCTCCTAAATCAAGCATCCATGTACGGTTGCCAGAAGCAGTAGGCAAAGCTGAAACCAATGCAGGCCTATCAATACCGGGAAGGAGTTTAAGTCTGAAACGAGATAACGCCATCAGTGCGCCAGTGTTACCACCACTCACACAAGCATCAGCCTGTGATTCGGCAACCAGATCGATAGCAGCACGCATAGAACTACCCTGACTATTACGTAAGGCTAGGGAAGGTTTTTCAGAATTGGAAATGACTCGATCACAATGCTGGATACTCAAACGAGAATCAGGCATTCGACCTAATGAAGATAATTGAGATGTGATCGCATTTCGATCACCTATGAGAATGACTTTTAGCTCTGGGAAATACGACAGTGCCTGCACGGCGGCAGGCACTGTTACACGAGGACCGAAGTCCCCGCCCATTGCATCAAGCGCAACGGTTAGATTTTGCAAAGGTCAACCTTACTTGTTGATAACCTTTTTGCCGCGGTAGAAACCTTCGGCAGTCACGTTGTGACGTAGGTGAGTTTCACCTGAAGTTGCGTCTACAGAAAGTGCAGCTGTAGTTAGCGCATCGTGTGAACGACGCATGCCACGCATTGAACGTGATTTCTTGCTCTTTTGTACGGCCATTGACCCTACTCCTATGTAAATTCTTAAAGATACTTATTAATAAGTTACTTCTTTAAGTTTTTTAAAACATCAAATGGATTCGGCTTTTTATCTTCCTCAATTTCTTCAGGAAGTTCACCAAACACCAAGTTATTTGAGTTAACGCTACATTTCGCATCGTCGTGCATTGCTATTTGTGGCAATCCAAGGATGAACTCGTCTTCAACTAATTGAATCAGGTCTAACTCACCGTACTCGTTCAGATCTACCAAATCGTACTCTTCCGGTGCTTCCTCTTCACTTTTCTCGCTGTAAACAGGAGTATAAGTAAATTGGACATCGCACTCATGTGCGAAAACCTCATTACAACGTTGACACTCTAAATCGACTTCGACGTTAGCTTTACCAGAGATAACGACTAATCGTTGTTCATCAAGCCCAAATGACATTGAGACTTGCGCGTCACGTTTTACGCCTTCAGTTGTTTCGGTTAAACGCTTTAAAAGACTGACTTGAATGATACCATCCATATCGAGTCGTTTTTGAGCCGTTCTTGCCGGATCAACTGTACGCGGTATTTTTTCCTTTTGCATAGGGCGCGAATCTTATCTTCCAAATCGTGTTTAGTCAAAGGAAATGGCAAAAAAAATGTACTTTCCTACCTTTCCTGTTCAGAGCATTATGAATAGCAGAATAAGTTACGTTATCCTGAACTAAATGCTTACACGAATTGTAAATTAAAATGAGAAATTACCAACTAGTTTTAGCTTCTACATCTCCATTTAGGCAAGAGATCCTCAAAAAACTACAGTTAGACTTTGTCACAGCGAAGCCTGACTGCAATGAAACACCACTTCCAGAAGAGACACCTCAACAGTTAGTGATGCGTCTTGCCGAGACAAAAGCCAAGTCTTGTACTGTCGAACAACCAAGCCTAGTGATTGGTTCCGATCAAGTGTGTGTGATTGATGGAGAGATCATTGGTAAACCACACACTCGTGAAAAAGCGATTGAGCAGCTATCTCGCCAAAGCGGTAAAAGCATCACTTTTTATACTGGGATAACCGTATGGAACAGTGTAACCAATAAAGCCGACACTCGCTTAGATACCTTCATCGTGCATTTCCGTGATTTAACACAACAGCAGATCATTTCTTATGTTGAGAAAGAACAGCCTTATTACTGCGCGGGCAGCTTTATGTGTGAAGGGTTAGGTATCGCGCTATTTAAACAGATGGAAGGTAAAGACCCGAATACCTTGATCGGTTTACCTCTGATCGATCTGGTTGATATGTTAGAAGCGCAAGGAATGAGCGTACTATAACGGAGACTCTCTCTTTGTTAGAGATTCCCTACTCCTTCCTTTGTCAGTCTAGGGAATGACGAAGATAGCTACATCATCCATCAGCTCATGATGTAGAACCTGTCTTTAAAAAGTCGTCATCCTCATGAGCGAGGAACGAGCGAGTTGGGGATTTTCTACAACAGATGAAAACAAAAAAGGTTGACGGATTTCGTCAACCTTTTTTGTTAGTAGATAGGTAAGGCTAGAAACAGCTAACCCTTTCGTATCTTCTTAAAGCTTACGTAGACCAGTGAGTGCTCTCTCTAGCCTTTTTTCCATTGGAGCCGAGATATCCATCTTCTCTTCGCTACCTGGGTGGGTAAACTTAATGTTGGCGGCATGTAAGAACAAACGATTCAATCCTACTTTACCCGTGTAAGCATCAAAACGACGATCACCGTAACGGTCATCCCAAGCAATTGGGTGGCCAGTATACTGAGCGTGTACTCGAATTTGGTGCGTACGGCCGGTAATTGGGCTTGCTTGAACTAACGTCGCATCTTGGAATTTTTCCAAAACCTTAAAACGAGTTTCAGAAGCCTTACCATTCGGGTTAACGCGAACAATGCTGTTTACTTCATTTTTCAATAAAGGAGCATTAACCACTTTACAGCTGTTCTTCCATTCGCCCATCACTAAAGCGAAGTAGTATTTTTGAACCGTTTTTTCACGGAACTGTGCTTGAAGGTGTCTTAGCGCCGAGCGCTTCTTGGCAACAAGCAAAATGCCAGACGTATCTCTATCAATACGGTGCACTAATTCAAGAAAACGAGCATCAGGACGAAGTGCACGCAATGCTTCAATCGCGCCAAACTTTAGCCCGCTACCACCATGAACCGCAGTTCCTGATGGTTTATTCAGAATCAGCATGTGATCATCTTCATAAATGATGCACTGTTCTAATTCAGAAACCTTATTGAGTTTCGTGCTTGGCACGTTCTCTTCTGTTTTCTCTTCAATAGTGACTGGCGGGATACGAACTAAATCACCTGCTTTTAGTTTGTATTCAGCCTTGATGCGTTTTTTGTTTACGCGGACTTCGCCTTTACGCACGATTCGGTAAATCATGCTTTTCGGGATGTTTTTTAATTGGTTGCGTAAGAAGTTATCAATACGCTGACCAGCCATATCTTCGTCAATGTCGACAAATTGGACTTGGGTTCTAATTTCGCTCATTGGGCCATTGTATCACTGTCACTTTTGATAATTGAGATTTTCTTAACCCTATTCTGAACTTATTTATCTATAATCCCTGCCGATCTATCCCTAAAAGGTCATTGAAGTTCTATATTTCTTTGATTCTTCGAACAAAAAAGCACCAAGCTTCCTGCAAATTAAAATATCAATTGATAAATTATTTATAGACAGTGAGTTAGAGCTATCAAAACCCAAACAAAAACTGTTTTTTTTACCGCATTACGACAAAGCAGATTGCTGTGTTTACCGACCACTGCTATAGTTCACAGCTGCTATCAATGGATTGACTAATATTTAAACAGCTAACCATTCATAAGCAAGTAAATGAGTAGATGACTCAGATTAGACAGTGCTGCAATCGGCGTAAGACACGGTCAACTGAGTTCCTTATCGCTCTACTCACGTACACTCATGTTGAGTATTCACCGCCACATCGCGGATCATAGGCTAACTCCCTATGATGACTGACGTGCCCCAGAGCATCCCTACTCCAGCCGGGAGGCTGCACCGATAAAGCCATGGGATCTGGCACCATGAGAAACGAATAAAGCGATAAGACCAATGATGAAAATAAGAAAAGACAATGAGAATTTCTAAATGAAAAGAATGTTAATTAACGCAACTCAAAAAGAAGAGTTGCGTGTCGCTTTGGTTGATGGCCAGCGACTGTTCGATCTAGATATCGAAAGTCCAGGTCACGAGTCAAAGAAAGCGAATATCTACAAAGGACGTATTACCCGTATTGAACCAAGCCTAGAAGCGGCATTTGTTGATTACGGCGCAGAACGTCACGGTTTCCTCCCTCTTAAAGAAATTGCCCGCGAATACTTCCCTGAAGGTTATACATACCAAGGCCGTCCTAGCATTAAAGAAGTGCTAAGAGAAGGACAAGAAGTAATCGTACAAGTTGAGAAAGAAGAACGTGGTAGCAAAGGCGCTGCACTGACAACTTTCATCTCTTTGGCGGGTAGTTACTTAGTTCTTATGCCTAATAACCCTCGTGCTGGCGGTATTTCTCGTCGTATCGAAGGTGATGAACGCACTCAACTGAAAGCAGCATTAAGCACTCTTGAGCTTCCTCAAGGCATGGGCTTAATCGTGCGTACAGCAGGTGTTGGCAAAAGTGCAGAAGAGCTAGAGTGGGACTTGAACGTTCTATTGAATCACTGGGGCGCTATTAAGCAAGCTTCTGATTCAAATGCAGCTCCTTTCCTTATTCACCAAGAAAGTAACGTTATCGTTCGTGCGATTCGTGACTATCTACGTCGTGATATTGGCGAGATTCTAATCGACAGCAATACTATTTTTGAACGTGCACAAGCGCACATTCAATTAATACGCCCAGATTTCATGAATCGCGTTAAGAAATACGATGGTGAAGTGCCACTATTTAGCCATTACCAGATTGAAAGCCAGATCGAATCAGCTTTCCAACGTGAAGTTCGTCTTCCGTCTGGTGGTTCTATCGTGATCGACCCAACAGAAGCTCTAACTTCTATCGATATCAACTCTGCTCGTGCAACAAAGGGCAGCGATATTGAAGAAACAGCGCTAAACACTAACCTAGAAGCAGCCGATGAAATTGCACGTCAATTACGTCTACGTGACCTAGGTGGTCTTGTTGTTATCGACTTCATCGATATGACTCCGGTTCGCCACCAACGCGAAGTTGAAAGCCGTCTACGTGATGCCGTTCGTTTAGATCGTGCACGTGTTCAGATTGGTCGTATTTCTCGCTTTGGTCTTCTAGAGATGTCTCGTCAACGTTTGAGCCCATCACTAGCAGAAGCAAGCCACCACATTTGTCCTCGTTGTACAGGTACTGGTGTTGTTCGTGATAACGAATCTCTAGCACTTTCTGTTCTACGTTTGATTGAAGAAGAAGCTCTGAAAGACAACACAGCACAAGTACTTGCTGTTGTGCCTGTTCCAATCGCCTCTTACCTTCTGAACGAAAAACGTCGCTCAGTAAACCACATCGAGAAGAACCAAGAAGTTAAGATCACTATTGTTCCTAACTCTGACATGGAAACACCACACTTTGAGGTTATCCGTGTTCGTGAAGGTGAAGAGTTCGATCTACTCTCTTACTTGCTGCCTACCAAGCTAGAAGCTTTAAAAGAAGCAGAAAGCAAAGAACCAGTAGAACAGACTATTCGTCCTAAGAAGATCGAAGAGCCTGCTCTGAAAGGTTTCGCGGCTCCAGCTCAATCAGCACCTACTCCTGCTCCAGCACCTAAAGCTGTTGAAGAGAAGAAAGTTGAACCAGCTGCAACGCAAGAACCTAGCCTAATTGGTCGTTTCTTCAAAGCTATCGGTAGCTTCTTATTTGGCTCTTCAACTCAAGAAGAGAAGAAAGAAGAAGAGAAGAAAGAAGAAAAACCTAAGAACAATCGCAACAACGGTAACCGTCAACGCCGTGATCGTAACGACAACCGCCGTCGTAACCAACGTGGTGACCGTGGCGAACAACGTAACGAGCGTGGTGACCGTAGCGAACAACGTAATGAACGTGGTGACAATCGCAACGAAAACCGTGACAACAAACGCCGTCGTAAACCTGTACGTGATGAGAAACCTGAAGAGCAAAAAGAAGCAGCTCCACAGCAAACTCGTCAGCCTCGTAAGCCTAAGCAAGATCGTCGCAATAAGCCACGTGATGAGCAGAAGCAACAAGAAGAGCAAGTACCATCTAAATTAGCAGAAGAAGGTCTACAGCTAGCGGCAGAAGCTCAAGCTGATAAACCAGAAGCGCCAAAGGCGAAGCCTGAAGCAAAAGCTGTGAAAATTAAAGAGCGTCGTCAACGTCGTAAACTGAACAAACTAGTTCGAGTTAAAGACCAACAAGCTCAAGCAGAAGCTGACAACAATGCCGATAACGCTTCAAAAGAGCAAAAGGCACAAACAGCAAATCACGAACAAGCTGTAGCTCAAGAGCAAAAAGTTGCGGAACAAGTAGAAGCAACTCAAGTAAATGCTGAGCAAACAGAACAGGAAGAGCCGAAGCAACGTCGTAACCGTCGTTCTCCACGTCACCTACGTGCAAGTGGTCAACGTCGTCGTCGCGGTCGTGATCGTCGCCCTAACCCATTCCGCCTACGTAAAGGTGGTGTAGCTTCTCCTGAGATGGCTATGGGTAAAGTGATGCCTCGCTTCATTCCAAAACCTCACCACAATCAGACAAAACCTGAAGTGGCGGAAATGAACGTTGCTGTTGAAGCTCAAGTTGCTACTGAAACTCAAGTTGCTGTTCAAGCTCAAGAGCAAAATACAGCTCAAGAGAATGCACCTCAAAGCAACGTAGTGATGGCTGGCGGTTTTGCTTGTCCTGAATTAGCTATGGGTAAAGTAATCATCTCTCGTGAAGACGCAGTTGTTGCTGAAGAAACTCGCTCTGAAGCTCAGGTAACTGAAGCTCCTGTAGTCGTTGAAACTGAGAAAGTTGAAGCTCCAGTGATTGTAGAAGCGACGAAAGTCGAAGCGGCTGTTGCAGTAGAAGAGACAACACCAGTTGTTGAAGCTGAAGCACCTAAAGCTGAAAGTGCAAAAGTTGAAGAAGCGCCTGTTGTAAAAGCAGAAGCTCCTCAAGCTGCACCAAAAGCAACGGTTGCTAAGAAGCAAGCAGGCTCACCAATGACTAAAGCTCCTGGTCCACAAGAGATCAAAGAGATTGAAGTTGTTGCAGCTCCGTTCCGCGCTGAGCGTTTTGTACCGAAAGGTGCAGGTAGTCAGGCAGCGTCGAACCAAGCTGGCGCAGGTATGACTAAGCCAAACTACTAGCGATTACTGATAGATAATCACAAGTAAATAGAATCAAAGGCTGCTTATTAAAGCAGCCTTTTTCATATCTACTAATCGAATAAAAATTAACAGATATATTACTCAAAGTTAGGTTCAACCTTGAACTTAGTCACATTTTTGGGTAGCATTCGCGCACTTATCTTTTCGACACTTCGCTATTGCCGCTCTTTTCCATCACTGTTTGGCTACGCAATACACTCGTGTCGGTAAATCCATTTTTAGCATAGCTGAGCAAACATGTTCGAATTCCCACAATTTTCAAAGCACTCTGTAAAGAATGACGTGCTTTCAGGTCTTACAGTAGCCCTAGCTCTGGTACCTGAAGCCGTAGCATTCGCCTTTGTTGCTGGCGTTGACCCAATGGTTGGTCTTTACGCAGCATTCATCGTAGGTTTAATCACTTCCGTTTTCGGTGGTCGTCCAGGTATGATTTCTGGTGCAACTGGCGCAATGGCCGTTGTAATGGTGAGCCTAGTGGCAACCCATGGCGTTCAATACCTATTCGCAGCCGTTATGCTGGCTGGCCTTCTGCAAATTGCAGCGGGTGTATTCAAGTTAGGTAAATTTATCCGTATCGTTCCACACCCAGTAATGATTGGTTTCGTGAACGGTTTGGCAATTGTGATCTTCCTAGCTCAGCTTGGTCAATTTAAAGCGCCAGACGTAACGGGTGCATTAACTTGGTTACCAAGCGGCCAAATGACACTGATGTTAGGCCTAGTCGCACTCACTATGGGTATCATCCACTTCCTACCTAAGCTAACAACAGCAGTACCATCTTCATTGGTTGCTATTGTAACGGTAACGGCTTTGGTTGTAGGCCTTGATCTTGAAACTCGTACTGTTGTTGACTTCCTACGTACTATGTCTGGTGACGAAGCCGCTACGCTAGCGGGCTCTCTACCAACGTTCTCTATTCCTGCAGTTCCGTTTTCTTTCGAGACACTTCAGATCATCCTGCCATACGCAATTATCCTTGCAGCTATCGGCCTGATCGAGTCTCTACTGACACTAACGGTACTAGACGAGATGACAAACACTCGTGGCCAATCTAACCGTGAATGTGTTGGTCAAGGTATGGCTAACGTAACGTGTTCTGTATTCGGAGCGATGGGTGGGTGTGCGATGATCGGTCAATCGATGATCAACGTAAACTCAGGCGGTCGTGGTCGTCTTTCAGGTATCGTAGCGGCAGTTGCACTACTGATGTTCATCCTGTTTGGTTCTGCACTGATTGAAATGATTCCTCTAGCAGCACTTGTGGGCGTAATGTTCATGGTTGTTATCGGTACGTTTGAATGGGCAACCTTCAAGCTTGCGCGTCGCGTTCCTAAGCAAGATTTCTTCGTTATCGTTCTGGTTACCGTGGTAACAGTACTAACGGACCTTGCGGTCGCTGTTGGTGTGGGTGTTGTTGCTTCGGCACTAATGTTCGCATGGCAACATGCTAAACACATCTACGCAGACAAATCAGTTAACGCTGAAGGCTCTAAAGAGTACAAAGTTAACGGCCCAATCTTCTTTGGTTCAACCGCTAACTTCCTTGAGTTGTTTGACGCATACAACGATCCACAAGATGTTATCGTTGATTTCGCCAACTCACGCGTAACAGACCACTCTGCAATTGAAGCGATCGACACGATTGCTGACCGTTACGCTGCACTAGGTAAAACACTTCACCTTCGCCACCTAAGCCAAGACTGTGTTGCTATGCTGCACAAAGCCGGTAGCTTAGTTGAAGCGAACGTTGCAGAAGACCCAATCTACAAAGTAATGTCTAAGTAAGCTTAGTCATGGCTTAAAGCTAGATTTAGAAAGGCCGACATTCGATGTCGGCCTTTTTTATATCGATGAACCTTGATACTTTATCGCCCAACCAAGAACACAGCCTCTACACTAAATTGAACGCAGTATCGCTTCGCTAGACTCTTCGATTAAATCCAACACCAACTCAAAGCCATTTCCCTCACCATAATAAGGATCCGGTATCTCTTGATATTGTGACTCTCCAAAGCTCAAGAATAGCGCAAGTTTGTATTGAAGGTGGGCTGGACACTGATTCGTTAGATCATCTAAATTCGCCTTATCTGCGGCTAGTATTAAATCAAACTCATCAAAATCATTCATCACTACCTTGCGAGACGTAATACCTTTAAAGCTGTAGCCACGCTTTTCACCGGCTGACTTAGAACGTGAATCTGGTGGATTACCTTGATGAAAGCCAATCGTCCCCGCAGAGTCGACCACAACATCAATCCCTATCTGCTGAGCTTTCTTTCGAAGCACCGCTTCACCTGTTGGCGAACGACAAATATTCCCCATGCAAACAACGAGTATCTTTTTCATCCGTAATCACCTGTTCTTC
Organism: Vibrio sp. QJM3NY_27; assembly: GCF_057785955.1. NCBI lineage: Bacteria > Pseudomonadati > Pseudomonadota > Gammaproteobacteria > Vibrionales > Vibrionaceae > Vibrio > Vibrio sp. QJM3NY_27. Next base: position 2,444,903 of record NZ_CM173511.1, read on the forward strand.
CGATGGTTTTTGCTATCGTTAAGTTAAGCTATGATAGGCGCAATCACAACTTAAAAGGATTTGTTATGTCGACCGAAGACAACAAAGAACAACGCCATAAAGCAAGACAACAGAAAGTAAAAGAACAAGTTGATGCACGAGTGGCTGCAGCACAAGAAGTGAAAGGCTTATTGCTGGTTATTACTGGTAACGGTAAAGGAAAATCAACATCCGGTTTTGGTACCATTACACGTGCAGTTGGTCATGGTAAGAAATGTTCCGTTGCACAATTTGTCAAAGGGACTTGGGATAACGGCGAAAAGAACGTTCTTCAAAAACTGGATGTGGAATTCCAAGTTATGGGAACCGGCTTCACTTGGGAAACCCAAAACAAGGCTCAAGATATCGAAGCCGCACAGCGCGTGTGGAAAGAGTGTCAGCGCATGCTGGCCGATGAGTCGATTGATGTAATTCTGTTTGATGAGCTGACTTACATGGTGAGCTATGGCTATATCGAACTGGATGAAGTGGTGGAGGCTCTCAACAACCGTCCGAAAATGCAATCTGTGATCATTACCGGTCGTGGTGCGCACCGCACTCTGACAGACATGGCGGACACAGTATCTGAAGTTCGTAACGTGAAGCACGCTTTCGAATCCGGTGTTAAAGCACTACAAGGTGTCGACTGGTAATCGCATTCAACTAGAGATCCCCGACTCGGTCATTCTTCCCTCTCGAGGATGACGACCCCTCAGTGTTACTCCCCTTAATAAAGGACGAGCACCGATCGTCATTCCCTAGAACGAGGAACGAGTCTCATAGGGAATCTCTTTGCTTACTAAGCCCGGATAATAATCAGCATCCAAAAAAAAGCGCTATTCCTACAGTAGGAATGGCGCTTCTTTTATATGCGAGTTAGGCAAAGGTTAGTTAAAGAAACCTTTCAACAAACCGTCAACCGCTTCTTTGGTCTTCTCGTCTTTGATCTTATCCGTTAGCTTATTCACGCCACGGTCGATCTCTTTTTGTGCTTTTTGCTTCAACACATCATCAAAAACAAGCGCAAATTTCGGGTCAGCCCATTGGCCTGTTACCTTAATTGGGATGGTCACATCTTTCAGGTCATCAATGTTCTTACCGCCCTGACCTTCAAGCGAACCAACAATCGATGTACGAACAAGGAAGTCGACCGTTTCATTGATGAAGTTTGCTTTACCTTGACCTGTCACGCGTAGCAGTGGTGACTGTGCCGATAAGTCGTTCGTTGAAACCCAACCTTTGTCGACCTTCAGTGTCGCTTTCATTGCACTGAAGTCCGTTTTTTGAGCTTCATTTGTGCTTTCAACTTTTTCGCCTTTGATCTTAGCGTAATTTTCTCGAATCAATTGAGCAACGTTGATGCCATTCACCGCACCATCTTCAAAGTTAATCACGATCGTGCCGACTAGGTTCTTCTTGATTCCTGTTGGCGTCAGGCTCTTACCTTTAACGTTAACATCGATATTACCCGTCCCTTCCAGCATGTCGTTGTTCGCTACATCAACCAGTAACGGTTGAACCTTCACACCTCTAATTTTCTTCTTAGCAGTGTAGGTCGCTGGTGTTTTACGAGCGTCTAGCTTAGCGGTCGCAGAAATAGAACCTTGGTAAAGATTCGATGTGAATGAGGTTAGCTCTGCGATACCACGGTTAACCGAAAATGCCGTTTTAACATTCTGCATCTTCGCATTGCTCGCCTTGAACTTATCAATCGTGATGTCACCTTTCACGTCGAGCGTTTTCAATGCAGAAAGATCAGGTTCGACTTCTTTAGCAGGAGCTGAACTACCAGAGTTTGACGTTGAGCCACCAGCAGAACCAGAAGGAGCTGTGCTCGCTGTTTCTGTTGTATTGCCTAAGCCTAAGAACTCATCTAAATCAATATTCGGGCTATGAAGAGAGAAACGAACCTTTGGTATTTCAGATAGGGTTACGTCTGCTTTACCGTCTAAAGCAATAGCGTTAGCTTGTAGCTTCTCTAACACAAAGCTCAGGTGGCTCTTATTAATATCGAAGCTTAAATCAGACAGCATGTCGACTTTCATTGGAGACTGAGGAAGCGTGTCGCCTTTGAATGTTGAGTCTAACGTTAATTTGTTCAGCGTTACTTTTGAAATCGCGCTATCGACGGTAAGTTCGCCGCCACCTTTAAGATCAAGGTCAAGGCCAGCCGCATTACCGATTACAGCGTAAGTCAGTTGGTTTACCTTATCGAACTCAAACGTATTCAAACCAATCTTTGCTGACTCAATCGACGTCGTTGGATCATTGAACTTAGCGTTTAAGTCAATATTACGCAGTGCGTAACTTGCGAAGCCTTCCGCTAATTTGAATTCTGCACTACCGTTTGCAGAGAACTTCTGTTGATTGTTTTCACCAGAAGCGGCAAATGTCGCAGTTGTCCATGTATCAACAGCAAACTCAGAAAGATTCAAAGACACATCGTATAGCTTAGTGAATGAACCTGCTTGCTTGTCGTCCATCTCAAACAACGCATTTGAAACAGTGACGCCGGCAAGGTTGATTGTCCAACCAGATGCGTCTGTCGCACTTTGTTCTTGGGGCGCAGGTGTTGATTCAGAACTTGCGTCAGCTGCAGGCTCAGACTCTTGAGGAGCTGATGCTTGCGTTAGCGCGTCGATATTCTTACGACCATCTTTAAGCGTTTCTAAATAGAATTCTGCACCATCTAGAGTAATGTTGCCGATCTCTAGTTGGTTGCTAAATAGCGGGGTAACCGAAACATCAACGCCAACGGTATCAACCTTAAACAGATTTGGTTGGGTGAATCCTTCAGGGTTACGTAATTCAGTTTGACCAAGTTCGAAGCCAATAGATGGGAAGAATTGCCAGCTGATATCGCCCTCGATCACGAGCTCTAGGCCTGTGTGTTTTTGGGCTTGTTCGACAATTAATGGCTTAAATTGGTTAGGGTTCACTAACAGCACTAGTGCCAGAATTGCTGCAACGACAACAAACACTGGTACAGCTATGAAAATGAGTAGTTTCTTCATCCGCATATTCCTTGCTTAGATTCCAAAAGAAAGTGGCACTATAAAAGTGCCACTGATTCGGTAAAAAATAAAGCTAAGTGAGTCACTTAGGCAAAATTTTATTCGATTAAGACTTCAACAACTTCGCAATGTGCGCTTTTAGCACGTCAATCGCAATACGGTTTTTACCACCACGAGGAACGATGATGTCTGCATGTTGTTTTGAAGGCTCGATAAACTGCATGAACATTGGACGTACTGTTTCTTGATATTGCTTAAGTACCGTGTCCATTGTACGACCACGCTCTTCTACATCACGCTTAACACGGCGTAGTAGACAGATGTCTAACGGTGTATCCATAAACACGCTTGCGTGCATTAGTTTACGAAGACGCGGGTCTGTTAGAAGCAGAATACCTTCTAAAATGATCACTTTCTTAGGTGTAAGTGTAGTCGTTTCAGAAGTACGTGTGTGTTCTGTGTAGCTGTATTCAGGAACTTCTACCGCATTGCCACTCATTAGCTGCTGTAGGTGTTCACATAATAGATCATGATCCAGTGCATTTGGGTGATCGTAGTTAGTTTTAACACGCTCTTCCATACTCAAGTGGCTTTGGTCGCTGTAGTAGCAATCTTCCGTGATAACACCAATTTGATGGTCGCCTACTTTCTCGCGCAACTCATTATAAATTGTACTAGCAATCAGACTTTTTCCTGATGCTGAAGCGCCAGCGATACCTACGATGACACATTGATTATTATCAGACATTAATTTTGCACCCGATATGGTTTGGTGGTGGGAAGAGATAAACCGCCTGATTATAGGGGCTAAACAACATAGATTCTAGTCGCCATTCTAGCTAATTGCAGTCAAATTGATGTTATCTATACATTAAATGAATACAATCGTTTGCTTTCGAATAACTGGCGTACAACTATTTGCACAAACCCAACGGCTCTTTAGCCAAATACAAAAGCTATTTATCTCACCCAAACATTATTTATATGGCCTTAAAACTTATCTACTCTAATCAACCATAGAAAAGTTGATCGCTTCCGGTCTCGCTTTTCCCGTCCAAAACATTTTCGCAGCCACATTTTCAGCCAATTCTAAGTAATGACGAGTGTGTTCGCTGTCCGGGCGACGTATAACCGTAGGGCAACCCGCGTCAATGTCTTCTCGTACATCAATATGCAGTGGAATTTGCGCCAAAATATCAAGAAAGAACTCTTCAGACATGGCTTCTGCACCACCAGCACCGAAGATATGCTCTTTTTCGCCACAGTGACTACAAATATGGTAGCTCATGTTTTCCACTAGGCCTGCAACTGGCACGCTCACTTTATCGAACATCGCCACACCTTTACGTGCATCGGCTAAAGCCAAGTCTTGAGGTGTCGTCACGACTACCGCGCCCGTTACTGGGATTTGCTGTGAAAGTGTGAGCTGAATATCACCTGTGCCCGGTGGCATGTCGATAACAAGGTAATCTAAATCAGGCCATACGGTTTCGTTAACAAGCTGACCTAAAGCCTTCGCTGCCATTGGGCCACGCCAGATTGCAGCATCATCTTTCGACACAAGATAGCCAATAGAATGAGTGAAAATGCCATGCGCCTCGATTGGCATCATCCATTTGTTGTTCTGTACTTCTGGCTTTGCATCCAGTTGACCGAGCATCATAGGCACAGATGGACCATAGATATCCGCATCCAACAAGCCCACCTTTGAACCTGACTTAGATAACGCAAGCGCGAGGTTTACCGAAGTTGTCGATTTACCCACCCCACCCTTTGCCGACGTCACGGCGATAATGTTCTTAACGCCTTTCAATGGTGTTGCGACTGTAGTTTCTAGCGCAGACGGCTTCACTTTTACTTCAAACTGAAAAGTGCTGACAAGCTGTTGTTCAATCTGGGAGTTGATCCACTGTTCCAATTCAACCGCGAGCTGATTAGCGGCAAAAGGCAAGGTAATGACAAATGACCCACGAGGATCAACCGATACAATATTTTGGTGTAGCGCCCACTCTGGGATGAGGATTGGTGACTCGAACTCATTCAACCATGAACAGAAATCTTGCTTAGAAGTAAAGTTACGCATTGGGGCTCCTTTTTTTATTTATGCTATCACCCACGAGATGAAGACTGAACCCCTAAAAAACTAGGGGAATCCTTTGTCTGATACCTTGGCGTATCACACGTTATAAAGTAGTATTACCTCTCAAAATTTATACCTATCAAAAAAGCGAATTATTAAGTATGGCAACTGATCCAAGACAACTTTTGGTAACTTGTGCGCTTCCGTACGCTAACGGCTCTATTCACCTTGGCCATATGCTTGAGCATATCCAAGCTGATATCTGGGTTCGATACCAGCGTCTACGTGGCAACACTGTAAACTTCATCTGTGCTGACGATGCTCACGGCACGCCAATTATGCTTAAAGCTCAACAGATGGGTATCACGCCAGAAGAGATGATCGCTGCTGTTAGTGAAGAGCACCAAAAAGACTTCGCTGGCTTTGATATCAGTTTTGATAACTACCACAGCACACATAGCGAAGAGAACCGTGAACTGGCTTCTCACATCTATCTAGAACTTAAAAAGAACGGCTTCATTTCTAGCCGTACTATTTCTCAGCTTTTCGATCCTGAGAAAGAGATGTTCTTACCAGACCGCTTCGTAAAAGGTACTTGCCCTAAGTGTAAGTCAGAAGACCAGTATGGTGATAACTGTGATAACTGTGGTGAGACATACAGCCCAACTGAGCTAATTAACCCTAAATCAGCGGTTTCTGGCGCAACTCCAGTAATGAAAGATTCTGAGCACTTCTTCTTCGACCTACCTCAGTTCGAAAGCATGCTTAAAGAGTGGACTCGTTCTGGCTCTCTACAGAATGAAACTGCAAACAAAATGCAGGAATGGTTCGAGTCTGGTCTGCAACAGTGGGATATCTCACGTGATGCACCTTACTTCGGCTTCGAAATCCCAGGCGAGAAAAACAAATTCTTCTACGTATGGCTAGACGCTCCTGTTGGCTACATGGCTTCTTTCAAGAACCTATGTGACAAGCGTGACGATCTAAACTTTGACGAATACTGGAAGAAAGACAGCACAACTGAGCTTTACCACTTCATCGGTAAAGACATCGTTTACTTCCACAGCCTATTCTGGCCTGCAATGCTAGAAGGCGCTGGTTTCCGTAAGCCAAACAACGTATTCGTACACGGCTACGTAACGGTGAACGGTGCGAAGATGTCTAAGTCGAAAGGCACATTCATCAAAGCAAGCACGTACTTAAATCACCTAGACCCTGAGTGTCTGCGCTACTACTACGCTGCGAAACTAAACAGCCGTATCGATGACCTTGACCTTAACCTTGAAGACTTCACTCAACGTGTAAACGCTGACGTCGTAAACAAGATTGTTAACCTAGCGTCTCGTAACGCTGGCTTCATCACGAAACGTTTTGAAGGCAAACTTGCTGCTGAATTTGCAGAACCTGAGCTATACAACGAATTCGTTGCTGCTGCAGAGCGTATCGGTCAGCTATACGAAACTCGTGAGTTCAGCCGCGCTATCCGTGAAATTACTGCACTAGCAGATAAAGCTAACCAGTACATTGACGAAAAAGCACCTTGGGTTCTTGCGAAAGAAGAAGGTAAAGAGAAAGAGCTTCAAGAAGTTTCTTCTGTCGGTATTAACCTATTCCGCGTGCTAATGGCTTACCTGAAACCAGTTATGCCAGAGCTTGCGGCTCGCACTGAGGCTTTCCTAAACGAAGAACTAACGTGGGAAGCTATTGCTACACCGCTAACTGATCACGAAATCACTAAGTTCAAAGCGCTGTTTAGCCGTATTGATCCGAAGAAAGTGGAAGCAATGATCGAGTCTTCTAAAGAAGATTCAGCCGCAGAAGCAGCTGCGAAAGAAAAAGCAGAAGCTGAAAAAGAGCAAGCAAGCCAAACTGAGCTAGACAAAGAGCCAATCGCAGACGAGATTGAGTTCGATGCCTTTGCAGCAGTCGATATGCGTATTGCTCGTATTATCTCATGTGAAGAAGTACCAAAAGCGAACAAACTACTGAAGTTCCAACTGGACATCGGTGGTGAAACTCGCCAAGTATTCTCTGGCATCAAGTCAGCATACAAACCTGAAGAGCTAGAAGGCAAGCTAACCGTAATGGTTGCAAACCTAAAACCTCGCAAGATGAAGTTTGGTATGTCTGAAGGCATGATCCTAGCCGCGGGCCCTGGTGGCAGCGACCTGTGGATCCTTGAGCCACACGAAGGTGCTCAACCTGGTATGCGTGTAATGTAATTCTGGCTTCAGTCAGATAACAAGCACTCATAACGAAATCCCTAATGCACTTTTAACTTGAATGAGTTAATAAGCATTGGGGATTTTTTATATCTACCGAAAATAAGCGTTCTCTGTTAGAGTCGCCGTCAACTATGCTATGTAGAGTAGAAATTGGTTTGTCGACGATAACGGGCTAACCAACACCTCTTTACTCTCCAAACCCTTTTTAGGAATTCCCAGTGACTAACAACGAAATCTTGCGTCGTATTCAACACGCGCTAAACCTTAAAAATGCACAGATCATTAAAGCTATCGAGCAAGCTGATGTGACCGTTGCTCATGACCAAGTGATCAACTGGCTAAAAGAAGACAACGACAAGTCATGCTCTACGATGAAAGATAAAGAGTTAGCGGTATTTCTAAATGGTTTTATCAACCTTAAGCGTGGCAAAAAAGAGGGTGTTCAGCCTAAACCTGAAGTTGCTCTGACTAACAACATGATTTTCATGAAGCTGCGTATTGCGTTGAACATGAAAGCAGAAGATGTATTAGATATATTAGAAGTGGTAGGCATCAGCCTAAGTAAGTACGAGATTGGTGCTTACTTCCGTAAGCCAGAGAACAAGAACTACAAAGTATGTGAAGACCAACTACTTTGCGATTTTCTAAATGGCGTGCAATTTACTAACCGTCCAGACTCAGAAGAGTTTGCAGGGTAAGTTACTCATCATAGATAGATAAATGACTACTTATAGATAGTTGCTGGCCACTGGTAAGTTACTGCCTATTGATAAGTTTTCACCAACTATCGATAAATAAAAAGCGGCGAGATAATTTGATTATCTCGCCGCTTTTTCGTTTTCTTTACGTCGTTTACTTAATAAGTAAACCAACCTAACAGTACTTTAATGAAAAGACTTAGCTGTCGTCTTCAGTAAAGTTTGTTGGTAACGTTGTTTTCATCTCGTTCCAAATCTGTGCGCTTGCGATACCGTAGTTACGAATCACAAGTGGCAAGTTTTCACGCTCACCACTTTCACAAATAACAAACAAGTCTTTGTAGAACTCCATGGCTAAGCGACGAGCTTCTGGGTTAGAGAAGTAGTAGCTGCCAACACGGTCGTACAATTTACGAACACCGTTGAAGATCAGACCATAAATTTGGTTACCTGAATGGAATGCTAAACGTTGGAAAAGCATGTAATCGTAGAAGTTAAACGTTTTAGCAACTAAGATCGTTTGACGCTTCGTTTCATCTTTTTCTGCGTCTTCTTTCACTGATTGTTTGATCTTGTCAGCGTACGGGGAAGACTCTAGGAATTCATCCCATGTCGGTGCCGCAAGTAAAGCTTCACAGGATTCGATCACATTAGTAATCGTACGCTCAGAAGCTTCTTTATTTGCTTTAAATGCATAACGCATAAAAATAGGGCTGATATTGGTGCGTGCAGCAAGTAGGTCTTCTACCATTTTGCTTGCGTTATCAACATCCAACGTCATTAATGTATCAAGAATATGAAGACCTGACGTTTCCATAAACTGATTAACTTTAGTTGGCTTACCGTGTTGGATTGTCAACCAACCATCACGAGCAAGACGCTGAAGTACTTCACGAAGCGTAGTACGTGTAACACCAATCAGCTCAGAAAGCTCACGCTCTGCGGGCAAGATAGAACCTGGAGCGAAACGGCCATTCCAAATACTTTCAATGATATACTTTTCTGCAAATCCTGCCGGGCTTTTAGCCTTAATGACCATCTACACTTCAATCCAATTTAATTATTCTGTTCTAATTTACTCATCATACCACTAGTTCACACCCAGCGGAAACACCCTCAAAAATTTTACTCCCCCAAAACACCAGTAGAGTTAAAACTCTAAAGTTCAGCACACGTTTGCACCCTAGGTTTGAAAAGCAAGCAACGATAAACCACCATTTCAACAAACCATTAACACAACAAATTTTCTTTAAAATCAATGAGATTAGTCATAATTTCAAAGTTATTAATTTGCAATATTAAGTTGTAATAATCATATATAAACCGTCGTTATTCTGTTAATTTCAATCATTTCGCTGAAATATTGATTCTAGTCGGTTTTTATCACATTTTAAGTGGTATGCTTGCGCTACTTTGATCGCGTTTCTCAACAAAAAAGAGGTATTTTTAGGGCTACAGGGGTTTTCCTGTTGACTAAATGTTATCTAAGAGTAGAGTTGCGCTCAAAAATTAGCAGTGCTTGAGTTTCTAAGGGAGTGACTTGGCAAGACCACAGAACATTACATGGAATGTAGTTTTTCTAAGTCACTGTTAGTTATAGTTTTTAACAACCTCTATAGCTCGATTCTCAAATGTTGTATTGCTTATCTATTCATAATCAACATAAAAGAGTATTAACATGCCGATGTCTCTCGGAAACGCTTTTATCAAGAACTTCCTTGGTAAGGCTCCTGATTGGTATAAACTTGCCATCATTTCCTTTTTAATCATCAACCCGTTTGTTTTCTTCCTAGTTGACCCATTTGTTGCGGGCTGGCTATTAGTGGTTGAGTTTATTTTCACTCTAGCTATGGCTCTAAAATGCTACCCTCTTCAACCGGGTGGTTTATTGGCAATTCAAGCGGTCGCCATTGGCATGACCAAACCCGAAATGGTTTATCATGAGCTACAAGCAAACCTTCCAGTTTTACTCTTATTAGTATTCATGGTTGCTGGCATCTATTTCATGAAAGAACTTCTTTTGTTCATTTTCACGAAGATCCTGCTTGGCATTCAATCCAAAATCCTACTCTCTGTCGCTTTCTGTATCGCAGCTGCTTTCTTGTCAGCATTCTTAGATGCTCTAACAGTAATCGCCGTTGTTATTAGCGTTGCGGTTGGCTTCTACTCTATCTATCACAAGGTTGCATCAGGTAAGGGCACAACGTCAGCGCACGATCATACACATGATGAAGAGATCTCTGAGCTTACACGTGATGATTTAGAAAACTACCGTGCTTTCCTACGTTCACTACTTATGCACGCTGGTGTGGGTACTGCACTCGGTGGTGTAATGACCATGGTAGGCGAGCCACAAAACTTAGTGATTGCTAAACAAGCAGGCTGGGAATTCGGTGAATTTATCATCCGTATGCTACCTGTAACACTGCCTGTTTTCTTCTGTGGCATTCTAACTTGTGCACTTGTAGAGAAATTCAAAGTATTTGGCTACGGTGCGGAGTTACCAAATAATGTTCGCCAAATCTTAGTTGAATTTGACAACAAAGAACGCGCAAACCGTACAAAACAAGACGTAGCAAAACTATGGGTTCAAAGTGCAATCGCAGTTTGGCTTATTGTCGGCCTTGCACTTCACGTCGCTGAAGTTGGTTTGATTGGTCTTTCAGTTATCATCCTAGCAACGGCGTTTACTGGCGTTATCGAAGAACACTCAATGGGTAAAGCCTTTGAAGAAGCACTGCCATTTACTGCACTTCTTGCCGTCTTTTTCGCTGTTGTTGCTGTAATCATCGACCAATCACTTTTTAAGCCAGTGATCGATGCAGTACTTCACGTTGAAGATAAAGGCGCACAGCTTGCATTGTTCTATGTGGCCAACGGTATCTTATCGATGGTGTCAGATAACGTGTTCGTAGGTACGGTATACATCAACGAAGTGAAAACAGCACTGGTTGAAGGCATCATTACTCGTGATCAGTTCGACCTACTTGCTGTTGCGATCAACACAGGTACGAACCTACCTTCAGTTGCTACGCCAAACGGCCAAGCTGCATTCCTATTCCTATTAACATCAGCACTTGCTCCGCTAATTCGACTATCTTATGGCCGCATGGTTATCATGGCCCTGCCATACACCATCGTATTAGCGCTTGTTGGTCTTGCAGGTATCATGTTCCTCGTCGAGCCGATGACAGCATGGTTCTATGATGCAGGTTGGATCATTCAGCGTACTGGTGAGGTTGTCGCTCCAGTTATCTCTGGTGGTCACTAAGCTAAACACTGTGTCACAAACCACAACAAGTATAACTAACTAATCAAAAATATTAGTTGATTAGGAAACTTATCCAAGATAAAAAGCTCTGAGTATTCAGAGCTTTTTTATTTTATAGACGGGATTAAATTCGTGAACTTTTTTGCAATGCTCAAAGACTTCTCTAAGGGACGTTTATCTTGGCTTTTACTGCTGGCTTTTATTGTCTTTTTTGAGGCATGCGCTCTCTTCTTTCAACACGTGATGATGCTTGGCCCTTGTGTGATGTGCATCTATGAGCGCGTTGCTATGCTTGCTATCGGTGTCGCTGCAATGATTGGTGCTATTGCTCCGAATAACCCGATATCACGTTGGTTAGGCCTTGCTGGTTGGGGATTTGGCGCCTACAAAGGTTTGACGTTGGCTTTAGAGCACGTCGATTACCAGTTTAATCCGTCTCCTTTCGCAACCTGTGATTTATTCGTTACTTTCCCTAGCTGGGCACCTTTAAACCAATGGGCTCCGTGGATGTTTGAAGCTTACGGTGACTGTAGCAAGGTGGTATGGCAGTTCTTAGAGCTTTCAATGCCTCAATGGCTAGTGATTGTCTTTGCGGGTAACTTGGTTGCTTTCGGTTTTGTGGTTATATCTCAATTTGTAAAATCGAAAAACGATTAACACTAGATCATCTAAATTAGAACAACAAAAAAGTCGACCACAAGGTCGACTTTTTTATCGCTAAAGATTTTTATCACTTAAAGAAAGTCTGTTACTCAAGCTGAGTTACTCAACAAGCCGTGATTAGCTGTTTTTGCCACAGCATTGTTTAAACTTTTTGCCGCTTTCACATGGGCAAGGGTCGTTTCGACCGATATCTTTAAATGGGTTCACACTCTGTGACTTATTACCCAGCATCGCCTCATCAGCCGCCATTGCAACCTCTGAAATCATCAGATCTATTTGATCGATTAAATCGGCAAGCGCTGGTGGATTCTCGAGCCCGGCCGCAACCATTTGTTGCTGAGTTTGCTCTTCATCAATCCCAAGCATCAAGGTTGTTAGGAGTGCTTGCAGCATACGCAGAGTACCATCCGCGACTGTCACGCTTTGCCACTGCTCTTCCACGGTTGGCCAAACCATCATAAAGCCTTCAGCGAAATCCGCGAATTGCTCGTTAAAGTCACCATCAACAAGTACGTCTGTCAGTAAGTATTCACTACGCTGAATCAGGTTGTGCTGGCGATTAATCTGTTCCGTCACTATTGTTACAAGCTCTTTACCTGTTTCAGGTGCAACGATAGCTAACCATTCTTCTGGATCGAGTGGTTTGGTCGCTAAGTTGGAAGCAAGGATTGAACCTTCAATGAACTGTGGAGTAATGTCAGTGATTGATTCCGGTAGGCTTAATAATTGATATGTCATGAAAGCTCTGAATATTGGGGCATTTTCGATATTATAACGCCATACTCCCCAAGATGTCGCTATTAAGCGATAAACCATCATCAAGCCGGGTAGCGTACACTCAAGACAGGTAAACCATACTCATAGTGACAATCCTGTAAGCAAACCGTACAATCACGCCTCGAATTTTTCGGTCCACTCAATTTCGGTAAAGCAGCATGCGAGTAATACTTGGCCCTATGGAGGGCGTACTAGACCACCTAATGCGTGAGATTCTTACAGAGATCAATGATTACGATCTCTGTGTGACAGAGTTTGTGCGCGTCGTTGATCAACTTCTTCCTCCGCATGTGTTCCACCGTATTTGCCCAGAGCTGCATCAAGGCTCTCAAACCATGGCTGGTGTGCCAATCCATCTGCAACTTCTAGGGCAACACCCGAACTGGATGGCCGAAAATGCTTTTCAAGCGGCAAACTTAGGCGCTAAAGGCATTGATCTTAATTTTGGGTGCCCAGCAAAAGCGGTAAACAAAAGTAATGGTGGGGCTTCACTGCTAAAAGAGCCAGAGCTCATCTATCAAGTAGTGAACGCCTGTCGAGAAGCAGTCCCTGCGCACATTCCCGTGTCCGCAAAAATCCGATTGGGTTGGGAGCACCCGGAAGAGTGCTTTGAAATTGTCGACGCTATCGAGCAAGCAAAAGCTGACGAACTCACTGTGCATGCAAGAACCAAAGTTGGCGGCTATAAAGCCAGTGAAATCAAATGGGATTACATCAATCAAATAAGAGAGAAAACCTCTCTGCCGTTGATTGCTAATGGGGAAATCTGGAACTACCAAGATGGTCAAGATTGCATAGAAACCACAGGTGTTGATTCATTGATGGTCTGCCGCGGCGCTTTTAATATTCCAAACCTTGGTAATGTCGTTAAGCACAACCACCAGAAAATGCCATGGGATAAAGTAATCGCACTTTTATTGCGCTATTCCGAGTTTCAAATTAAAGGGGATAAAGGCATGTACTACCCCAATAGAGTGAAACAATGGTTTGTCTATTTAAGTAAAGGCTACCCTGAAGCGAACGAACTATTTAAAGAAATTCGTACTTTCAAAAAAGCGCCACCCATTGTAGAGCGCCTTCAACGTTATCAAGAAGAATACCACCAACCCGTTTGAGTTAGTTCCCCCCTATCGCGATATTGAACCTCATAGCGTGGCTAAAATACGATCCGGTCTTTACCCGTCGTCTTAGCCACGTACAGTTTTTCATCGGCGTATTTAAATATCTCTTCAAAGTTAAGCTTGTTTTGCTCTGTTTCAACAATACAAACACCGCCAGATACCGTAAATCCATTAGGAACAATGTCGGCCGAGTTAGCGCAGACCGCATTTTTTACACGTTCTAATGTCCTTATCAGCGTCTCACGATCATCGCCTTTCATATAAACGACAAACTCTTCTCCGCCAAACCGTGCTGCCACATCACTACTTCGAACACTGTTACTAATTTGACGTGACATATAACGAATCACATCATCACCTTTATCGTGGCCATGAGTATCATTAATTGACTTAAAATTGTCGATATCAAATACCGTTAAGGCAAACAGTTGATCGTGCTCTACGCTGCGCCAAAACGCTTCTAAGCCTCGTCGATTCAATAACCCTGTCATTGGGTCTTTAGCTGCCAGTTCTTTGAAGTAACCACGTTCAATATTGGAGTTAACATAAAAGAAAATCGTAACCGAGAACAGGTACACGATAATAGCGACGATTAGGCTGTCTTTTTCATAAACGAAAAAGTGCTCCACTTCCTTAGCAAGATCCAACTCGTAGTACATCGCATGATGAGACGCGACCCCTTCTAGCTTAATCTCGTGATAGAACGTGGCCGTATCAATCGGGTTAGCTAAAGTCGTATCAATAATATCGATCCGACCCGCTAGGTGCTCATTAGAGCTCGCGAGTAACCTGTCAGCATCAATATCTACTGAGAGCATCCCTTGGTGCACTCCTTGATGGAACACGGGAATCGTCATACTAATAATTCGGTCAAGGGAGTCAAACCGATATGCAGGGCCAGATAAAGTCAATAGATCTGGGTTGTTAGCGGTTCTTTGCCAATATGGACGGCTTTTGATGGTCGAAAGTAATTCCTTTCCTAACCCTTTAGCAAAATCTTCCGGTGACGAAATAACGTATCCGCGTTTATCAATAAAATGCACACCATTATGGAATTCATCAAGTTGAGAGAGAAATGAAAGAATAGGTGCTAGAGCTATTTTCTCGGAAGCACTTTCATAGGTACCGCTGGTTTCTGTACACAAAGATTCTTCACCGACCAGCATATAATCAATATCAACTGAAGGAATGTCGGTAGTTTTGCCATCGGCAAGAAGCAGGCTATCGATAGGCCAAATACGGCAAAGACCATCAACCACTTGCTTGTTGTGGTCGAGGAAAAGAGGATTACCGGATTTGTAGTAATTTGAGAAACTGTAGTCTAAGGCGGTGACAACTTTAGTGGTTCCTTTGAACACGTCGTCAATACGGTTGAATTCGCTGCTGATGTCTTTTTCTACCGCGTCAAAGTGGTTCTTTCCTATTAGGCCAAGTAGCATCGCGGCGATCACTGCGGGAAACCCGAAGACAAAGGTAAGGCTAAAGTGCCTGTTTACTTTCATATAATGTGCTCTTAGCGATCAGCTGTTTTCATTTATACCATTAATATTATGACATTAATCAACAGTCCTCTCGATGTAAAACAATGTAAATTGATATTAACGGTATGAGTAATGGTTAGATAACTGCTTAAAAATTAAGAAAGTAGAGAGAAAATAGCATTTAGATTAAATTTTTTTGTTCATTAAATATATTAAAGCACTGTTAACAAAGTAACTTATAGATAGTCCGTCAATTGAAACCTAATCTTGTTCAACGGCTAACTATCGCACGCTCAATCACAGACTGAGGC
Source organism: Vibrio sp. QJM3NY_27 (assembly GCF_057785955.1). NCBI lineage: Bacteria > Pseudomonadati > Pseudomonadota > Gammaproteobacteria > Vibrionales > Vibrionaceae > Vibrio > Vibrio sp. QJM3NY_27. The sequence goes on from NZ_CM173511.1 coordinate 2,460,562, forward strand.
AATGTGACACCAAGCTCACGAGCAGCATCCAAATTCACAACCAGTTGCGAACTCTGTGCAGTTTTGACACTCAGCTTCCCCGGTTTTTGTCCGTTCAGAATAGCAGCCACATAATCGGCGGTTTGCACCCCAACGTCATAGTAATCTAGACCTAAGCCAGCTATCGCTCCCTTACCCACGTAAGACGTCGCTCCCGCAACTACTGGCGTTCCAGCCCGGTTCGCAGCTTCTATAAGCCCTTCGATACCACTTGCAACAGTGTTATCTGTCAGTGCGTAAATAACATCAGACTTCTTGGCAATGGATTCGGTTTTTGATTCTACATCATCGATGGTTAGCGCTTTTTCAGTGTGCAGAGTAAAACCAAAGTCTCGTGCAGACTTCTTTAATAGCCCAACTAACGCGACGGCATTTGCCTCGGCGGGGTTATAAACCACCCCGATTGAATCTGCATTAGGGAGAAGCTCTTTAATAAGAGATACGTGCTGGGAAATAGGTGATAAGTCAGAAAGGCCCGTGACATTTCGTCCAGGTTTATCCAATTGTTTAACAAGCCTTGCACCGATAGGGTCAGTAACCGCGGTAAACACAATAGGAATAGATCGCGTTGCAGAAACCAAAGCTTGCGAAGTAGGTGTCGCGATACCCACTAATACGTGGGGGTTTTCGCTGACTAACTCTCTGGCAATTTTTGCGGCTTGCGCCGGACTGCCATTAGCCATTTCATAAGAGAACTCTAAATTTTTACCCGCTTCATAGCCTTTAACTCTTAACCCTTCGATGAGTCCTAAGCGTGTCGCATTCAAATCTGGATGGTCGACAACTTGTGAAACCGACACTTTGGCGACGTTCGCCACTACATTGCCAGTCCATAGCAACAGCAAACAGCTTAAAACCGCTGCCAATACCTTTCTTACAGAACTCATTATCGCTCCCCAAATCAAGCTCTACTCGTTATTACTCGATCGAAGAGAACAACATCAAAAATCACTATTGACATTATTACCAGTAACTATTGATAACTTGAAGTGATATTTAACAAAAATACAACAAGGTTCGAATTATGCGGGGATAAGCGGGCTTGTTTGATTTAAAAGGTAAGAAACTCAATGAATACAAGATAAGCACGGCAAATAAAGGCAAAGCTAAATGAATAAAGACTAAGTGAGTAAAGGGCAAGTGAAGCGATTAGAAGAGAGGAGCAAATCTGAGAACGAGCTATCGATAATGTATGGCTGTTCTCAGACTAGAGGGAGAGATAAGACGACCTTTTAGAACCAACGTTCCATTGAAGATTTGTCTAGTTGACGAAATGCGCGATTCAAAATGATCGCCAACTCTTTGTAACGAGGGCGTGGTTTCATTGGTTCCAATGCAAAACCTGTTTCGCTGATCTTTTCGTGCAACTCTCGATACCAAGAAACCAATGCTGGCGGTAATTGAGTGTTCGAACGGTTACCTAACCACCACATGCCTTGAAGCGGTAAGCTGATCGCAAACAACGCCATAACCACAGCTTGCGGCATCGCATGATAATTGTTGAAGACCATTTGTGTAAGAATACTAATAGCAGCTATCGCTGGCATCACTTTCACACCAAAACGCGTGGCTTTAATGATGCGCTGTTCAGGGAAGATAGCGTTTAACTCTTTTCGAACAGGCCAGAGATCCATGTACTTTTGGCCATCTTTTAAACTGCTCGCTAAACCAACTCTATTACTCATATGAGTCTCCCATTAAAAAAAAGTTGAAATCATCAACTAAAAACACAAAAATTTGACGAAAAATAATATTCTTTCAAATTTTTTTGTTATATTTGCACAATATCGCTATTATTTGCAGACCTCAATCTCATTGTTGCCCTTATTTACAATTTAAGCAACTTTGGGACGACTTCTGCAAGGAATGCAAAAGCCTCTTTTTCTGAAAAAGTGCGCTTTCACTTTAATACGGAAATTAACGTTTTTTTGACCAAGGTTAGTACGCAAGCCTATGTGCTTCGACTATTCTTGAGATTAATTTTCATCCTTAACTGATTTCGATCAGAAAAATAAACAGGTAGTCATTAATGTCTAAGCTAGTTTTAGTTTTAAACTGTGGTAGTTCTTCTCTTAAATTTGCTGTTGTTGATGCAGAAACAGGTGCTGAGCACCTAACTGGTCTTGCTGAGTGTCTTGGTCTTCCAGAAGCTCGTATGAAGTGGAAACTTGACGGCAAGCATGAAGCACAACTAGGCGCGGGCGCAGCTCACGTAGAAGCACTATCTTTCATGGTAGAAACTATTCTTGCTTCTAAGCCTGAGCTTAAAGCTAACCTTGGCGCTATCGGTCACCGTATCGTACACGGTGGCGAGCAGTTCACTTCTTCTGCACTTATCACTGATGAAGTTCTTAAGGGTATTCAAGACGCTGCGACTTTCGCACCTCTTCATAACCCAGCTCACCTTATCGGTATCGAAGCGGCTCAACAGAACTTCCCTGGTCTACAAAACGTTGCTGTATTTGACACTGCGTTCCACCAAACAATGCCTTCTGAGTCTTACCTATACGCTCTACCGTACAACCTGTACAAAGAGCACGGCATCCGTCGTTACGGCATGCACGGTACTTCTCACCTATTCATCACACGTGAAGTTGCAGGCCTACTAAACAAGCCAGTTGAAGAAGTTAACATCATCAACTGTCACCTAGGTAACGGCGCATCTGTATGTGCTATCAAGAACGGTCAATCTGTAGATACTTCTATGGGTCTTACTCCTCTTGAAGGTCTAGTAATGGGTACTCGTTGTGGTGACCTTGATCCTGCGATCATCTTCCACCTGCACGACGCTCTTGGTTACTCTGTTGAAGAAATCAACAACATGCTAACTAAAGAGTCTGGCCTAGCTGGTCTAACTGAAGTGACTTCTGACTGTCGTTTCGTTGAAGACAACTACGGTGAGAAAGAAGAAGCAACTCGTGCAATGGACGTGTTCTGTCACCGTCTAGCTAAGTACGTTGCTGGTTACACTGCAACTCTAGAAGGTCGCCTAGACGCAATCACTTTCACTGGCGGCATCGGCGAGAACTCTGGCCCAATCCGTGAAATGGTTCTTAACCGCCTAGGCATCTTCGGCATCGAAGTTGACAGCGAAGCTAACCTTAAAGCACGTTTCGGCGGTGAAGGTACTATCACTACAGCTAACAGCCGTATCCCTGCAATGGTTATCTCTACTAATGAAGAGCTAGTAATTGCTGAAGACACTGCGAAACTAGCAGGTCTTTAATTGATTTTCCTGACTAGCTTCACTCGAAGCTAGTCAGTTTTTCATATCAAGAAAATGGGGCTCAACTTCTATTCCTACCCCAATTTAAATATCGGTGGGAATAGCAGTTGAGCTTTTTTTATTTCCAATAGTTAAAGGTGTCCGTCAATGTCCCGTACTATTATGCTTATCCCTACAAGCGCTGGTGTTGGTCTTACTAGTGTTAGCATGGGTGTTCTTCGCGCTATGGAGCGTAAGGGCGTAAGTGTTTCTTTCTACAAGCCAATCGCTCAACCTCGTAGCGGTGGTAACCAACCAGATTTAACGTCTACTATCATTAGCACAAACAGCGACATTAAGATTGGTGAGCCAATCGCAATGACTAAAGCTGAAGCTTTGATCGGTAGCGAAAAAATGGACGAACTTCTTGAGTCAGTTGTTGAGCAATACAACAAAATCAATAAAGACGCAGAAGTAACGCTTATCGAAGGCTTAGTTCCTACTCGTAAGCACCCATTTGCAAACCAAGTAAACGCGGAAATCGCGAAAACACTTGGTGCGGAGATCGTATTCGTTGCGACCCCTGGTACATACAACCCTATTCAGCTTAAAGAGCACATCGAAGTAGCATGTTCTAACTTCGGCGGCACTAAAAACAAGAACATCAAAGGCGTGATCATTAACAAGCTTAATGCTCCTGTTGATGAAGCTGGCCGTACTCGTCCTGATCTATCTGAAATCTTTGACGATGCAGATAGCGCTCAGCAAGCGAACGTTGAAGTAATGCAAATCTTCAACTCTAGCCCTATCCGTGTTCTTGGCTGTGTGCCATGGAGCATCGACTTAATCGCAACTCGTGCGGTTGATATGGCTAAACACCTTAACGCTGAAATCGTTAATGAAGGTGAAATCTCAACTCGTCGTATTAAGAGCATCACTTTCTGTGCACGCTCTCTACCTCACATGATTGAGCACTTCAAACCAGGTTCACTACTGGTTACTTCAGCAGACCGTCCTGACGTTATCGTTGCTGCAGCTCTTGCTGCGAAAAATGGTGTTGAAATTGGCGCAATCCTACTGACTGGCGGTTACGACATTCCAGAAAGCATTGCTAACCTTTGTGCTCCAGCATTCGCTTCAGGTCTACCGATCTTCAAGGCTCAAGGTAACACTTGGCAGACGTCTCTTAACCTACAGAGCTTCAACCTAGAAGTACCTGCTGATGATAAAGAGCGTATCGAGTTCGTTAACGATCACGTTGCTAGCCATATCGATGGCCCTTGGATTGATTCTCTATCTGAAGGTACTCAAGGTATTCGTCGTCTAAGCCCACCAGCATTCCGTTACCAGTTAACTGAATTTGCTCGTAAAGCGGCTAAGCGCATCGTTCTTCCTGAAGGTGATGAGCCACGTACCGTTAAAGCAGCATCTATCTGTGCTGAGCGCGGCATCGCAACTTGTGTACTTCTTGGTAACCCTGAAGAAATTCGTCGCGTTGCTGCACAGCAAGGTGTTGAGCTAGGCGCTGGCGTTGAGATCATCGATTCTGCATCCGTTCGCGAAAACTACGTAGCTCGCCTAGTAGAACTTCGTGGCGCTAAAGGTATGACTGAAGTTGTCGCTCGTGAGAAGCTAGAAGATTCAGTATTCCTAGGCACTATGATGCTTGAAGCGGGTGAAGTTGACGGCCTAGTTTCTGGTGCTGTTCACACAACGGCGAACACAATCGTTCCTCCGTTCCAGATCATCAAGACAGCACCTGATGCTTCTATCGTGTCTTCAATCTTCTTCATGCTTCTGCCTGATCAAGTTCTTGTATACGGTGACTGTGCGATCAACCCAGATCCAACAGCTGAACAGCTTGCTGAAATCGCTATCCAATCTGCAGATTCTGCTGCGGCATTCGGTATCGACCCACGCGTTGCTATGATCTCTTACTCTACTGGTGAATCTGGTAAAGGTGCAGACGTAGATAAAGTACGTGAAGCAACCAAGCTTGCTCAAGCGAAACGTCCTGATCTAGTGATCGACGGTCCTCTTCAGTACGACGCAGCAATAATGGAAAACGTAGCCGCTTCTAAAGCGCCTAACTCTCCAGTTGCAGGTAAAGCGACAGTATTCGTATTCCCAGACCTAAACACGGGTAACACGACTTACAAAGCTGTACAGCGTTCAGCAGACCTAGTGTCTATCGGTCCAATGCTTCAAGGTATGCGCAAGCCAGTAAATGACTTGTCTCGTGGCGCTCTAGTAGACGATATCGTTTACACAGTAGCTCTAACGGCTATCCAAGCAGACCAAGCAGCTCAAGCTGAAGAAAAAGTAATTAACTAATTTTTCTTTTGTAGAAAGCAAAAACCCTAGATTCTTATCTAGGGTTTTTTTATGTCTGATGCTTAAGGTTATTTGATGCTCTTAAGATTAAGCTAGCCTCGCCCATGAGCCGATTCTAAATCTAGCGCAGGTCCTTTCGGCACAACTTGAGTTGGGTTGATACCTGTGTGGCTATAATAGTAGTGGCGCTTGATGTGATAAAAATCGGTCGTCTCTTTGATGCCTTCGATCTGGTAGAGCTCTTTTAAGTAGCCATGAATATGGACGTAGTCTGAAATTCTCTGCTTGTTACACTTAAAGTGACCAACATACACCGCATCGAATCGAACCAGAGTGGTAAACAACCTCCAGTCTGCTTCTGTGATGTCATTACCCGCGAGATAACGATGTTCACTAAGATGTGCATCCACTTTGTCTAACGCCTCAAATAACGCATCATACGCTTCTTCGTAAGCTTCTTGAGTGGTTGCAAAGCCAGTGCGATAAACACCGTTATTGATGCTTGGATAGATGTAGTCATTCCACTCATCAATCTTCTTCGACAATTCCCACGGATAGTAGTCATCCGTATTGCCTGTTAACTCATTAAATTCTGAGTTGAACATGCGGATAATTTCAGAGGACTCGTTACTCACGATGGTGTTGGTTTTCTTATCCCAAAGCACTGGAACTGTTACTCGGCCTGAGTAGTCAGGTTTGGCTTGAGTATAGATTTGGTGCATACGAGTATGACCAAACAGAGGTTCAGGTAAACCCATTTGCCAACCTTCGCTCATCATATCGGGGCAGACCACTGTCACGTCAATATGATCGGTTAAATCTTTCAGCTCTCGGAAGATAAGAGTTCGGTGCGCCCAAGGACAAGCTAACGATACGTATAGATGGTAACGACCACTTTCTGGTTCAAACTGCGCTCCGGCTTTGTTTTCGATCCAACTACGAAAGCCCGCATCTTCACGAACGAACTTACCACCGCTTTCTTTGGTGTCGTACCACACATCGTGCCAAACACCTTCAACTAACTTGCCCATATCCAAACCTCTATCATCCAAACTTTTCTCTAGTATAAGAAAAACCTAATTTTTCAAAACTAGAAGAAGTTGGCTTAGTTGTTCGAATTATTTGAAGAAGGTTATTCATGAGAAATTTGGGGCACAAAAAAAGCGCAACTCATAAAAAAGTTGCGCTTAAGCCTGTCACAGGCTGAACCGTATCAAACGGGTTCTAGACTTGTACGTGCAAGCAAGATACTGCGTGTACGTCATCGCCTTGAATAGTTGGCTTGGTTTGCGCGCAGGCCTCGGTTGCTTCAGGGCAACGAGTACGGAACACACAACCTGATGGTGGATTAATTGGTGATGGGAGATCACCCTCCAGCATCTGAATGGTTTTACTGCGCTCTAAGCGTGGGTCTGGAATCGGAACTGCAGACATCAATGCTTTGGTATATGGGTGTTTAGGATCTGAGAACAAGGCATCTGATTCACCTAGCTCAACAGCATTACCTAAGTACATCACCAATACACGGTCAGAAATGTGTTTCACAACCGACAAGTCGTGCGCGATGAATACCAAAGACAAACCTAACTCTTTCTGTAGTTCCATAAGAAGGTTTACTACTTGAGCTTGGATAGATACATCCAGAGCAGAAACCGGCTCATCACAGATGATCATCTTAGGCTTCAAGATAAGTGCACGTGCGATACCGATACGTTGACACTGGCCACCAGAAAATTCATGTGGGTAACGGTTGATTACGTTGGGTAGTAGACCAACCTTTGCCATCATCTCTTTAACTCTGTCCTTCACTTCCTGTTTAGAAAGCTCTGGATAGAAAGTTTGTAGAGGCTCAGCAATGATGTCTCCAACTGACATACGCGGGTTAAGCGATGCTAGCGGGTCTTGGAAGATCATCTGAATCTCTTTACGAGTCTCACGACGCTTCACTTCCTGCATCTTAGTCAGGTCTTGACCTAACCACATAACCTCGCCTTCAGTTGCCTCAACTAAACCAATAATTGCGCGGGCAAATGTTGATTTACCACAGCCCGACTCACCTACTACACCCAGAGTCTCACCTTCGTAAAGGTGAACATCAACACCATCAACCGCTTTAAGGTTTGATGGTTTCGCCCAAGGCCAAGCAGACTTAGCCGCAATGCTAAAGTGAACCTTAAGGTTTTTAATATCTAATAGTAATTCTTTACTCATTTTGTCCAAGTCTCCCAATCAGAAAAACAAGCACGCTGGCGATCTTTCGCAAATGGCTGCAAAATCGGTGCTTCTTGCTTACAACGGTCCATTACACGGTGACAACGATCTTGGTAAGGACAGCCTGTTGGCAGGCGAAGTAAGTTAGGTGGGTTACCTGGAATCGTCGGCAGAATTTCACCTTCGGTATCCAAACGAGGAATTGCTTTAAGCAGGCCTTCCGCATAAGGGTGGCTAGGCTCATAGAAGATTTCATCTACTGTGCCGTATTCCATGGTACGGCCAGCGTACATCACTAGAACTTTGTCACAAGAACCGGCAACTACACCCAAATCATGGGTGATCATGATGATTGCTGTATTGAACTCATCTTTAAGCTCGTTCAGTAATTCCATGATTTGCGCTTGAATGGTTACATCCAACGCCGTTGTTGGTTCATCAGCAATCAGTAGTTTTGGACGACATAGCAAAGCCATTGCAATCATCACACGTTGACGCATACCGCCAGAAAATTCGTGTGGATACATGGTAATACGTTTACGTGCCTCAGGGATTTTCACCGCTTCCAGCATACGTACTGATTCTTCGAACGCTTCCGCTTTGCCCATGCCTTTATGCAGCATAAGCACTTCCATCAACTGATCACATACTTTCATGTAAGGATTCAGTGACGTCATTGGATCTTGGAAGATCATCGCGATCTGTTCAGCGCGAACTTTGTTCAGTGCTTTCTCAGGTAGATTGAGAATCTCATTACCTTCAAACTTTGCACTACCTGAGATGATACCGTTCTTAGCCAGCAGTCCCATCAGTGCAAATACCGTTTGAGATTTACCCGAACCCGACTCACCAACAATACCCAGCGTTTCGCCTTGGTTGAGTGAGAAGTTCAGGTCGTTTACTGCGGTTACCGTACCATCTTGCGTGGTAAATTCGACGCGCAGATCTTTGACATCTAATAAGCTCATTATTGCTTCCTTAATCTTTTATAGCTTTTAATTGCTATTTCTTTATCTGTCTTTTGGATCAAGCGCGTCGCGCAGACCATCACCTACGTAGTTAAAGCAGAACAGCGTAACTACCATGAATGCCGCTGGGAATGCCAGTTGCCAAATAGCAACTTCCATTGTTTGCGAGCCTTCTTGTAACAGCGCGCCCCAACTTGTCATAGGCTCTTGAACACCAAGACCAAGGAAAGATAAGAATGATTCAGTAAGGATCATGCTTGGAATAAGTAGCGTTGAGTAAACCGCAACAATACCCAATACGTTCGGTACGATATGACGTGTAATGATCTTCCATTTACTGACACCACATACGTGAGCAGCCTCAATGAACTCTTTACTACGTAAACTCAACGTTTGGCCACGTACAATACGCGCCATATCGAGCCAAGCAATCGCACCGATAGCAACGAAGATAAGTACGATATTACGACCAAAGAATGTCACCAGTACGATCACGAGGAACATGAAAGGAACCGCGTATAAGATCTCAAGGATACGCATCATCACTCGGTCAGTACGACCGCCAATGAAACCTGAAGCCGCACCGTAAAGCGTACCTATCAGTACGGCTACGAATGCGCCCATCACACCAACCATAAGAGAAATACGGCCACCAATCATCGTACGAACATATAGGTCACGACCTAAACTGTCGGTACCAAACCAGTGATCAGCACTTGGGCCTACGTGCATTGCGTACCAGTCAGTATCATCGTAAGCATGCTGTGCCAACATAGGTAAGAAGATTACCGATAGCACCATAACAATTAGAATGAACAGACTGATCATTGCGGCTTTGTTGCGCATAAAACGAATACGCGCATCCTGCCACAAGCTACGACCTTCAATTTCCAAACTCTCAGAGAATTTTTCGATCGCTTCTAAGTTTTCTTTTTTCTTCAACATAACCATGCGTCCCTGCTAGTAGCGAATTTTCGGGTCAATAAGCGCTAGTAAAATATCAACGATTGCGTTGAACAAGATGAATAGGAAACCAATCAAAATGGTTACACCCATTACTAACGAATAATCACGGTTAAACGCGGCATTAACAAACAGCTTACCAATACCCGGTAGGCCGAAGATGGTTTCAACAACAACTGAACCTGTAATGATACCTACAAACGCAGGCCCCATGTATGAAACAACAGGTAGCATTGCTGGCTTAAGCGCATGTTTAAGAACGATATAACGGTAACTTAGACCTTTAGCTCGAGCTGTACGGATAAAGTTACTGTTTAGGGTTTCAATCATGCTACCGCGAGTGATACGAGCAAAGGTTGCTACGTATAAAAGAGACATCGCGATAACGGGTAGGACGATGTACATGTACGTACCACCGTGCCAACCACCTGCTGGAAATATATGCCAGTGTAGAGAGAATAGGTAGATAAGCGCTGGAGCCAACACGAAGGATGGCATCACCACCCCGAGCATGGCGGTCGACATTATGGTGTAGTCGATCCAGGTGTTGTGCTTCAAGGCGGCAATGGTTCCGACTGTTACCCCCATCAATAATGTGAAGATAAAGGCAACAAAACCTACCTTCGCAGATACTGGAAGCGCAACCGCGATCAGCTCATTTACTGTGTAATCTTGGTATTTAAAAGATGGACCAAAGTCACCCTGAAGGATGTTGGTCAAGTACGTGGTGTACTGTTCAAATACAGGTTTATCTAAGCCGTATTTAGCTTCGATGTTAGCCATAACTTCTGGCGGTAATGGACGTTCGCTTGAAAACGGGTTACCCGGAGCGAAACGCATGAGAAAGAAAGATATAGTGATCAACACCAACATGGTTGGAATCGCTTCAAATATCCTTTTCATAATGAATTTAAGCATAAACTCACTCTTTCAGTCTGTGACAATTAAAATTAGAAAGACGCTACATGCGCGCTCTGCGCATGTAGTGTCTGTATCGTTATAGTTATATTAACTTTTTAGAATCGAAGCTTATTATTGAGCTTTGATGTATAAGTCTTTCGAGAAGATCTTATCTTCCGCGTTGTTGATAGGGAAACCACCAACGTGCGGATTTAGTAGACGTGATTTCACGTATTGGTAGATAGGTGCGATAGGCATGTCTTTAGCCATTAACGCCTCAGCTTCTAGGTAAAGTGCTTCACGCTCTTCTGCTGATGTAGAGTTAAGTGCTTTATCAATGATTTGGTCGTACTCAGCACTATCGTAGTGAACACCACCGGTAGTGTTGTTACTCTTCATTAGCGTTAGGAATGACGACGCTTCGTTGTAGTCACCACACCAACCAGCACGTGCTACTTCGAAATCACCTGAATCTTTAGAAGATAGGTAAGTTTTCCACTCTTGGTTTTCAAGCGTTACTTTAAGACCTAGAGTTTTCTTCCACATAGAACCCAGCGCTACAGCAATCTTCTTATGGTTTTCAGAAGTGTTGTAAAGTAGGTTGAAGTTAAGTGGATTGTCTTTACCGTAACCCGCTTCTTCAAGAAGACGAGCAGCTTCTTCATTACGTTCTTTTTGAGACATCTTGCCGTAAGCAGGAAGTTCAGGGTTAAAGCCAGCTGTGATTTCAGGCGTTAGGAAGTAAGCTGGTTTTTGACCTTGTGCTAGGATTGCGTCACTTACGATATTACGGTCAATTGCGTAAGAGATAGCCTTACGTACACGAACATCATCAAATGGTGCTTTCTTAGTGTTAAAGATGTAGTAGTAAGTACATAGGTTACCCGCTACAGATACATCTTCCGCATACTCTTTCTTAAGGCGCTTGAAGTGCTCAGTTGGAAGTTCATTTGTAAAGTCGATTTCACCAGATAGGAAACGGTTCATTTCCGCAACTTGGTTTTCGATTGGTAGGAACGTTACTTTATTAAGAACCGTCTTATCGTTATTCCAGTATTGGTCGTTACGCTTTAGAACTAAACGCTCGTTCACAACCCATTTATCAACAGAGAATGCACCGTTACCAACGAAGTGGTCAGGCTTAGTCCATTGGTCACCGAATTTTTCAACAGTCGCCTGATGTACTGGCTTCATTGTTGTGTGGCCCATCATCATTACGAAATATGGTACCGCTGTATCTAGTTCAACAACAAGCGTGTTTGCATCTACAGCTTTAACACCTAGCTCACTCTTGTCTTTCTTACCCGCTACGATGTCTTTCGCATTCACCATCTTGGTATATTCCATGTACCAAGCATATGGAGAAGCAGTGGCAGGATCGACTGCACGTTGCCAGCTGTAAACGAAATCTTCAGCTGTTACAGGATCGCCGTTAGACCATTTTGCATCTTTACGTAGGTGGAAAGTGAATGTTTTGTTGTCCGTCGTTTCCCAGCTTTCGGCTACACCTGGGATTGTATTACCTTCGCCATCTTGGTTCACTAGACCTTCTAGAAGATCACGAATTACGTGAGATTCTGGTACACCTTGAGATTTGTGTGGGTCGATAGTCGCAACTTCAGTACCGTTACCGCGAACAAGTTCCTGAACTTTTGCTAGTTCTGTGCCTGCTGGAACTTCAGCAGCGATAGAAAGAGTAGAAGTGGCAGCCACTGCCAAACCAGCACCTAGAAGAAGGGCCTGAGTGATTTTATTCTTGTACATTTAATAAACTCCAAGTTTTACGTATTGCATCCATGACTTCTTTGCTAAGTTCACTGAACGGCAGTGATTTAGATTTATTTAGCTCAAAATTTAAGCATAAAAATCTAAAACCTTACAAAGATTGAGGCACACACTATCAACCATTGAAGTAATTTGCCATAAACAAGTCGCAAAAAATCGGATAATTCTCCGAATTACTCAAGGTCACAGTGTAAATCTCTAATAAAAACCTAATGAATAGTTAATTACACATAGGAATTAATTAAAAAACAGCCTTTAGTGTTGATGTATCTGAATTGATACTTTTATTTAGCATCTTATGCTAGAACACTGTCGGCAAATTAACATTAATGCCACATGAAATCTAATTGCACATCACATATCCCCTAAATAGACTGCACTATTTGTGAGGATTATCACTTTATACAAAACAGCATAAAGCACTGCACCAAAACAGATTTGGAAATGCACCAAGACAGACTAAATCACGCGTTGAATTCATATGCAACTTGACTGATTAACCATTTATTAAAGAACCTTTTATTTATAAATCACTTTGTAGCACGCACAAAAAAACCGACGTCAAACGTCGGCTTTCTTACTATCTACGTCCCAATCTGAAATACGCTTTCACGTTAAGATCGAAACACGCTATGGAGTGGATTACTTCTTCCAACGCTCCGCTGCTTTCGCGTCGGAGTCTCGAGAGTCAACCCAACGAGCCGCCTCAGTAGTACGTTCTTTTTTCCAAAACGGCGCTTTGGTTTTCAGAAAGTCCATAACAAACTCACACGCTTCGAAGGCAGCGCCACGATGTGCACTGGATACACCAACGTAAACAATCTGGTCACCGATATCTAGGTCACCAACGCGGTGAATCACTCGCATCTTCTGGATAGGCCAGCGCGCTTCAGCTTGATCACAGATCTCACTCAGAGACTTCTCTGTCATACCCGGATAATGCTCTAGAGACAAACCTATCACATTGTCACCAAGGTTCATGTCGCGAACTTTACCAACAAACGTCACAACCGCTCCCGCAGCCGTACCTTGAGCTAGATAATCGTATTCGCCACCCACAGAAAAGTCTTCAGCAGTAACCAATACTCTTGGATCAATAACTCGAGAGTCATTCATGGTTAACCTCCAGTAACTGGTGGGAAGAAAGCCACTTCGTCGCCGTCTTTCACTTCAGTCGTCAAAGGTACGATTGATTGGTTGAGTGCTGCCAGCAGCTTGCCCTCTTCCAATGCGATATCCCATTTGCCTTCTTTTGTTACAAGGTGGCTGCGAATCGCTTCAATAGTATTGTATTGCACATCGATCTCTAGGCTATCAACACCGACAAGTTCACGAGTTTGTGCAAAGAAAAGTACCGTAATCATGATTCCACCTTGAAGTGACCTGATTTACCACCCGTCTTCTCTAACAGGCGTACGTTCTCGATAACAATGTCTTTCTGAACAGCTTTACACATATCGTAAATCGTTAGCGCGGCAACAGAAGCGGCCGTTAGCGCTTCCATTTCTACACCTGTCTTACCTGCAAGCTTACATACCGATTCGATACGAACCTTGTTTTCAGACTCAATGGCTTCAAGTTGTACTTCTACTTTAGTCAGTAGTAAAGGGTGACACAGTGGAATCAAGTCCCACGTCTTCTTCGCCGCTTGGATACCAGCAATACGTGCCGTTGCGAAAACATCACCTTTATGGTGGCTGCCAGAAACAATCAGCTCTAGCGTCTCTGCTGACATTTGAACAAAAGCTTCTGCTCTCGCCTCACGTACTGTCTCAGCTTTAGCCGATACATCGACCATGTTCGCTTCGCCAGACGCGTTAATGTGTGTAAATTGGCTCATACTCAAACCACCTTATACAGAAAGATGTGGCATGAAGTTACAAGGACGGTGGCTAGCATCCATCTGTTGCTTGATGATCTTAGTCCAACCGGTGCGGCATGCGCCTGTAGAGCCAGGCATCGCAAAGATAACCGTGTGGTTAGCAAAACCCGCAATCGCACGAGATTGAATCGTCGATGTACCAATCTCTTCGTAAGACACTTGGCGGAAAAGCTCACCAAAGCCTTCAACTTCTTTGTCGAAGAGTGGCTTAAGTGCTTCAGGTGTACTGTCACGAGATGTAAAGCCTGTACCGCCAGTGATCATGATCGCTTGTACGCTGTCATCAGCAATCCACTGAGATACGATAGCGCGGATCTTATACATGTCATCGATAACGATTTGCTTATCAACCACATTGTGGCCAGCTTCTTTAGCATGCTCCGCTAGGTAACCACCTGACGTATCGTTTTCTTCTGTACGAGTATCTGAAACGGTTAGTACTGCAATGTTTGCTGCTTGAAATTTGCTTTCTGCGTGACCCATTTGTTCACCTATTTAAAATTTTTCAATTATTAGGGCGTGTTGACCTTTCGTGATTAAATTTTGTTCGAGATAAAAGCGTTTTAATCGCGGCGAGGGGGAAGTAGCCTAGTCATTCTAAGCAAATCTCCCTCAACAAAGAGTAAAACGCTTTTAGCCGAACCCTTCGGGCAGCGTTTGCTGGTCATTTCTACTACGTTATCGGCTTCTCATGTAGGCTAGCTACACATCAAAGCCTCTGCCTTGTAGAAATACCCAGCAACTCGCTGCAAAAATCAGCTCGAAAGAGCAACACGCCCTAGACTTATTCGCCCAGCTTAAAGAAGCTGAGCGATAAAATGCTTTAGAGTATATGGCGAGTTAACCGCCGATTGACGCCAAGTTTGGAGTCATGCCGCTGTTGCCATCATGCAAGAAGTGGCTAACGGACTTGGTTTGAAGCTGAGCCTGAATTCGATCAATGAGCTCTTGCTCTTGTTGATCTTCTTGAATCAGATCTCTCAGTTCAACACCGTGGTCGCCAAACAGACATAGGTGAAGTTTACCGGTCGCAGAAACACGCAGTCGGTTACAACTCTCACAGAAGTCTTTCTCGTAAGGCATGATCAAACCAATTTCACCCTTGTAGTCTGGGTGGACAAACACTTGTGCTGGGCCATCGTTAACAGCTTTGACTTTTAACAGCCAACCGTTAGCAATAAGCTGATTGCGAATCGCAACGCCAGATACATGATGTTTATCGAACAACTCGTCCATCTCGCCGGTTTTCATCAGCTCGATAAAACGTAATTGAATAGGTTTGTCTTTGATCCAATTAAGGAAGGCTGGTAATTCCTGACTGTTGAGGTCTTTCATCAATACGACGTTGACTTTGACTTGTTCAAAGCCAACCTCAAACGCTTTATCAATGCCTCGCATAACCTCTGTAAACTTATTCTCACCAGTGATCTGATGGAACATGCGCGAATCTAAGCTATCCACGCTCACGTTTATATGGGTTAAACCAGCATCGCGCCATTGCCCTACTTGTTTCTCCATGCGGTAGCCATTCGTTGTCGTGGCTACTTTTTCGATGCCTAGAGTAGAAGCAACAGTATGTATGATTTCAGGAAAGTCTTTACGCAGGCTCGGCTCTCCGCCAGTAATGCGGATCTTAGAGGTACCACAATCTGCAAACGCTTTAACAATACGTTTGATCTCGGGAACACTTAAAAAAGACGAGTTTTTTTGCCCTGACGGTTTATAACCATCTGGCAAGCAGTAAGTACATTTAAAGTTACAGACGTCTGTAACCGACAAGCGCAAGTAATAAAACTTGCGATGGAATCTATCTTCGAATTGTTGCGCCACGGAACACCTTTCCAAACACGGGAGGCATAATCATTTCCAATTAAGCCCTTGTGACAACATGTCACTGGCTCTTGATGCGTATCGGTACAGCAAATACCACTGTGCGACTTAGCATGCGAGAGCTCGGAGTTATGGCAACTGCACGTTATATTCACACGCGCAGTAGCTGAGTAATAAAATACTTAATATTTGTACGTGAATCTAGCTCTGATGACAAAAAACGGGTCACATCGGCAAAAAAAACGTATCAAACCCTCAAAATAACTCTTGTTGAGTATCTGACGAGAAGCATTTAACCTAAATTATAGTTGGTAATAATCTAACAAGAACAAAAAATGAATATTTACTCTTCAAAGAAAGTCGTAGCAATCGGTGGGGGCCATGGCTTAGGTCGCATGCTAGCTGCATTAAAAGACTTTGGTAACAACGCAACTGGCATTGTTGCGACGACAGATAATGGTGGTTCCACCGGAAGAATTCGAGACTGCCAAGGTGGTATTGCTTGGGGAGATACTCGTAACTGTATCAACCAATTAATCACAGAACCTTCGATCAGTTCGATGATGTTTGAATATCGCTTTCGCGGTCAAGGTGAACTCGATGGTCACAACTTAGGTAACCTAATGCTAACGGCGTTAGACAACCTTTCCGTTCGCCCATTGGAAGCAATTAACCTAATTCGAAATATGCTCAAGGTCGATGTCAATATCGTCCCAATGACCGAGCACCCTTCTGATCTAACGGCTCTATCAATGGACGGTCGTTGGGTAACTGGCGAAACTAACGTTGACGACATGACAGAAAAGCTGCGCATGATGGACTTATCTCCAGAAGTACCGGCAACCAAAGAAGCTGTTGCTGCCGTTGAGCAAGCAGACTGCATTGTCCTTGGACCAGGAAGCTTTTTAACCAGTGTGATGCCCCCGCTGCTACTGCCAGAAATTGGCAAAGCAATCGCGGAAAATACCAAGGCAAAAGTTATCTTTGTTGAAAACCTTTCGCCAGAACACGGCCCTGCAGGAAAAATGACGCTTCAAGAACAATTGGAGTGGTGTGAACGTACCTGTAAGGCAAGAAAGATAGACATTGTACTAGGCAATGAACCACACCCTGAATTAGAAGGGCAATGGAATTGTGTGACCACTGATCTTGCCTCTCCTAACCGAGATTGGCGACACGACCGTTTAAAACTCCAACAAGCGATTAGGGATCAACTAGCTTAATGCTTGTAGCTTAGGCTAGACGACAGAGACCAGTAAAAACAAAAAAGGAGCATCATGCTCCTTTTTTAGTCTCTTTAATAACTAGCCGCTTTAGAGATCCGTCATCAACTGCTGATATTCAGTGTACGTTGATAACAGTAGCTCTTGCATATCTTGGAAATCAATCTCGGTTACAGGCAATGCTTGCTTCACTTTTGCGTCTAAGCTAATCGCAAAACTACACAAAGAATCTGCGCCAAAGCTCGCAGCGCTACTCTTAAGTGCATGGCTTATATCAGCCAAGTACTTAGATGTATCCGATGCTTTATTTATCTCTAGATGTTCGTAGTAGCCTTTCAACTCACCTAAGAAGATTTCCAGCAAAACTGGTACATTTTCTTGCCCGATTTCACCGGCAAGTTCATCAACTTTTTGCTGATTTAATACTTTCGTCATTATGATTTTCTTATTGTTTGGTGATTACTGCTTCGCATTCCACGTTTGCAACTTACGGTATATCGTAGATGGACTGACATCTAAGAAACCGGCCGCGCGGGGAATGTTGCCGTCACACGCTTTTATGGCCTGTTCGATAGCCGTCTTCTCAGTGATCCACAATGGGAAAATATCTTTTACCGTGATGTCTTCGTTCTGCTTCTCTTTCAAGCGCAGGCTGTTTTCAATCGGTTGGTTCAATGGTGGTGGAAGCATGTTGAGAGTAATCTCTTTGCCGTTATTCAATACCACCACGTTCCGTAATACGTTTTGTAACTGACGAACGTTACCCGGCCACTCATATTGATTAAAGCGATCAAGCACTTCCTGAGCAAAACGCACAAACGCCTTACCTTCCTCAACCGACATGTAGCCTAGTAACGAGTACGCAATCTCGATGACATCTTCACCGCGCTCGCGCAATGGCGGCAGGTGCAATGGAATCACGTATAAACGATAGTATAAATCTTCTCTAAAGCGACCTTCTTGTACTTCTTTCCAAGGGGCACGGTTGGTTGCACATACGAAACGAACATCGACACTCTTCATCTTCGAAGAGCCAACTTTTTGAAAAGTACCGGTTTGGATAAAGCGCAGCAGCTTAGTTTGCAGCTCTAAGTCCATCTCGCACAATTCATCAAGGAATAGTGTTCCGCCATCAGCGAGTTCAGCGGCACCTTGACGATCAGTTGCGGCACCGGTAAAGGCGCCTTTAACGTGACCAAACAGCTCACTTTCAATCAGATCTTTAGGGATAGCCGCACAGTTGATTGCGATGAAAGGCTTATCGCCACGTTTACTCGCCGCATGAATAGCTTCTGCACATACCTCTTTACCCGTACCACTCTCACCCGTGATGAAAATACTGGCTTTGCTCGATGCGGCAGAGTCGATAGTTCGGTAAACCTGCTGCATGGTTTGGCTGCTGCCGATAAAGCCTTGGTAATTTTGGTTTCCCGGGTGTTCCGAGCTGTTTTTAAGCTTGGTGGCTTTGCGGATCGCGTTGTTCACCGTAATACGGAGTCGGTCGGCTTCACACGGTTTGATAAGGAAATCTTGAGAACCATGACGCATCGCTTCTACGGCGGTATCGATAGAGCCGTGAGCCGTCATGAAGATAACCGGAACTTCAGGGTACTTTTGTTTTACAGCAAATAGCACGTCCATACCCGTCATATCAGGCAGACGTAGATCTAATAAAATAAGGTCTGGGATTCGATGATTCAAACTCTCGATTGCATCGCGGCCAGTGCCGACAATGTTGATATCAATTTCGAGCGGTGTAAGATACGAGCGATATAAAGCTGCTACCGAAGCGGTATCCTCTACCATCAACAAATACTTCGATTTGTTATCTAGCGTTTTTGATTGCATATCCTAGCCATTTATAATTTGCATTTCTTATTATAGTCGCATTCCGCTTTGCATTATGCAAATTAGCCACAACATTTGTAGTGTGTTTTTTTACTTACTTCAAACAATCAATGTTTTATCTATCAGGCACGAACGATGCAACGATATAAATGACCTTCGGGTCACCTAGCCAACTGACGTTGTTAGTGGACCGAGTGTTCACAAACGTAAGCCAGTAGAACATTTACTACTGGCTGTTTTTTTGTCTGAAACACTCTCAATTCTTGTGTTGAGGGGAATACTTCTCGAGTGAAAAGTGAGATTAACTGTTGGTAATAAACTGCTTTCTTAACTGCTCAATTTCATCACGCTTCTGTGCGGCCAATTCAAATTCCAGATTCTGAGCATGCTGATACATCGCAGCTTCTAGCTTGCTGATCTCTTTATCAAGCTGTTGCGGCGTAAGTACTGCATAACTTTCAGAAGGCTCTGCCACCTTAGATAGTGGAACTTGTTTCGATTGGCGCTGCTGCTTCGACTTGGTTAGATCACCCAGTTCCATAATGTCTTTGATATTGCGTTTCAACGCTTGCGGCGTGATGCCTTGCTCTTCGTTGTAAGCCTGCTGTTTCTCTCTACGACGATCGGTTTCATCAATCGCTTTTCTCATCGACTTAGTAATCGAATCACCATAAAGGATCGCTCTACCTTCCAAGTTACGCGCAGCACGACCAATGGTTTGGATCAGAGAACGCTCAGAACGCAAGAAGCCCTCTTTGTCTGCATCAAGAATCGCCACCAGCGACACTTCAGGCATATCCAAACCTTCACGAAGTAAGTTAATACCCACTAACACGTCGAACTCGCCCAAACGTAGGTCTCGAATAATCTCTACACGCTCAACGGTATCGATATCCGAGTGCAAATAACGAACCTTAACACCATGCTCACTAAGGTATTCGGTTAAGTCTTCTGCCATTCGTTTAGTCAACGTAGTGACCAATACGCGCTCTTCTTTAACTGAACGGATTCTGATTTCAGATAACAAGTCATCCACCTGAGTCGCGACAGGTCTTACTTCGATGATTGGGTCTAACAGACCAGTAGGACGCACCACTTGATCAGCAATTTCACCATCTGATTTATCAATCTCATAATTACCCGGCGTGGCCGACACAAAAATGGTTTGTGGCGCGATCGATTCGAACTCTTCAAATTTCATCGGACGGTTATCCAACGCAGAAGGCAACCTAAAGCCAAACTCAACTAAAGTTTCTTTACGAGAGCGGTCACCTTTATACATGGCGCCAATTTGCGGCACAGTTACATGTGACTCATCGATGATCAGCAAACCATCATCAGGCAGGTAATCAAATAACGTTGGAGGCGCTTCCCCTTCCGCACGGCCGCTCAAGTATCGTGAATAGTTTTCGATACCGGAACAGAAACCCAACTCCGTCATCATCTCGATATCAAACTGAGTTCTTTGAGAAATACGCTGTTCTTCTAACAGTTTGTTGTTGTCTTTTAGGTATTGAGCCCTATCGCGCAACTCATCCTTAATTTTCTCAATCGCCTCAAGGATCTTCTCTCTTGGGGTTACATAGTGAGTTTTTGGATAAACGGTAAAACGCGGTAAGTCTCTTTGTTTCACCGCACCAGTCAGAGGATCAAAAATACTAATGCAGTCCACTTCGTCATCGAACATTTCAATTCGAACCGCATCTTGGTCAGATTCAGCGGGAAAGATATCAATAACTTCACCACGAACACGGAACTGCCCACGCTCAAACGCGACATCGTTTCTTGAATATTGCAGCTCAGCCAAGCGGCGTAGGATGTCTCGCTGATCCATCACCTCACCACGACTCAAATGAAGCATCATCTTCAAATAAGACTTAGGATCACCAAGACCGTAGATAGCCGATACAGATGCAACAATAATGGCATCTTTTCTTTCTAACAAAGCTTTGGTAGCTGAAAGTCTCATTTGCTCAATATGAGCATTTATCGACGCATCTTTCTCGATAAAGGTATCCGTGGTTGGAACGTAGGCTTCCGGTTGGTAATAATCGTAGTAAGAAACAAAGTACTCAACGGAGTTATTCGGAAAGAAAGATTTCATCTCGCCATAAAGTTGAGCTGCCAACGTTTTGTTAGGGGCTAACAAAATTGCAGGTCTTTGAGATTGAGAAATGACGTTGGCTAACGTAAAGGTTTTACCAGAGCCCGTAACCCCTAATAGAGTTTGATGTGCCAAACCGGAATCTAATCCATCTAATAATTTGGTTATCGCAGTCGGCTGATCTCCGGATGGGCTATAGTCCGATACCAAGTCAAAGAGTTTACTCATAGGTCGCCATTTCCATACTGTTTTTATAATCAGGTCATTGTCACTCTAGGAGGAGTGTAGTTGCAACTATTATCTAGAGAAATGCATCTTAAGATTAGATATCAGTGATAGCTTTTACTTTTAGAACTTGGTATTATCCGTGCCCTTGCAAGATCTCTTCAGTTAAATCACTTAACTTTTCATCCACTACTTTTCCCCAAAAAATCTAAAAATAGCACTTGTTTTACTGTATATTTTATAATCGTCAAAAGTTATACAATAGTGATATTTTGATACAAATCTTTTAAATACATTACCTTACCTCAGATTTTTATATTCTCAGATTTATCCCAATTATTGTTGTTAAAGTTTCACACACACACTTATCCACAATTTTGGTGGATAACTAAAGAAAGGCTAAATCCGGTAAGGCGTCCAAGAAAGTAAAGTTATTTATATTATTTTTTTCTGCTATTTTTTATTGACAGAAATTCGGACTATTATTAAAATCCGCGTCGCTAACAAGCAATTCCCCTTTAGTTCAGTTGGTAGAACGGCGGACTGTTAATCCGTATGTCGCAAGTTCAAGTCTTGCAAGGGGAGCCAAATTCAGAAAAAAGCTCAATCGAAAGATTGGGCTTTTTTCGTATGTAACTGCGACTAACTTGTTCCAAGTTAATGTCACAAACCTAGCCGCCCGCGTTCAAGTCTCGACAAGGGGGCCAAATTTAAAGAAGCCGCATTACTCGATGCGGCTTTTTGCGTTTTAGCGGTTTGGGAGCGTATTCGACTCGCAACTTCCTTCTCTTTTTGATAGTTCTGAGCACCAAAATCCACAAATATGACCCTATTCGTAGGAAGCAAATCGAGTTCAATTCAAGAGTGATCTTATGAAAGATCCAATTCAACTACTCCTACAAACTTGTCTCACGAAGTAAAAATTGGCCGTCTATACTTACGGTAACTTTAATAATCAATCGATTACCTGATGTTTTTTTCACCAAGTGTCTAAATCCCTAGTGATCCTTGGTTGTTATTAGGTAAGCAAAGCAGGATAATATCGGGATCGGAATCTCAAGAATTAATCCATTATGACCGAATACCTTTTGTTGTTGGTTGGCACAGTGCTGGTCAATAACTTTGTGCTAGTGAAGTTTTTAGGGCTATGTCCTTTCATGGGAGTCTCCAAGAAACTGGAGACTGCGATTGGCATGGGCCTCGCGACGACTTTCGTTCTGACGTTAGCGTCGGTCTCTGCATACCTAGTAGAAACCTACATCCTTACCCCTCTGGGTATTGAATACCTGCGTACCATGAGCTTTATCTTGGTTATCGCGGTGGTTGTTCAATTTACGGAAATGGTCGTTCACAAAACCAGCCCAACACTATATCGCCTATTGGGGATCTTTCTGCCGCTTATCACCACCAACTGTGCGGTATTAGGTGTGGCACTTCTGAACATCAATGAAAACCACAACTTCATTCAGTCAATCATCTATGGTTTCGGTGCTGCGGTTGGTTTCTCGCTTGTATTGATCCTATTTGCTGCAATGCGTGAGCGTATTGCGGTTGCTGATGTTCCAATGCCCTTCAAAGGCGCATCGATTGCGATGATCACAGCAGGCCTAATGTCTCTGGCATTTATGGGCTTTACTGGGTTGGTGAAATAAGCATGAGCACCATCTTAATTGCAATCATTGCACTCGCCGTTTTAGCCGCCGTTTTTGGCGCTATCTTAGGCTTTGCTTCTATCCGCTTTAAAGTAGAAGCCGATCCGATCGTTGATCAAATCGACACAATTTTACCGCAAACTCAATGTGGCCAGTGTGGCTACCCCGGTTGCCGCCCATACGCAGAGGCGATCGCTAACGGAGATAAGATCAACAAATGTCCTCCAGGCGGCCAAGCAACCATTGAGAAGCTTGCAGATTTAATGGGCGTAGAAGTTGAAGACTCCGCTCATGACTTAGATAACAAAGTAAAAACCGTTGCCTTCATTCATGAAGATATGTGTATTGGCTGTACCAAATGCATTCAAGCCTGCCCTGTTGATGCCATTGTTGGTGGCACCAAGGCACTTCACACAGTAATCAAAGATGAATGTACAGGTTGTGATCTATGTGTCGCACCGTGCCCTACTGACTGTATCGAAATGATTCCAGTGGCAACAACGACTGAAAATTGGAAATGGCAGATGAACATCATTCCTGTTACTGATATCACTAACCAAGCGACTGATGCGACCGCGTCAGAGCCTAAGGCATAGGGTTAGTATGATCTCTTTAATTGAACAAATTCGCACGGGCTCAATTTGGAACTTCCCGGGCGGTGTGCACCCTGCTGAAAACAAGAAACAGTCGAATACTACTGATATCGTGCATGCAAGGCTCCCAGAAGAAATCGTTCTTCCAGTGAAACAGCATATCGGTAAGCCTGGTAACTTGTTGGTTGCTGTCGGTGATGCCGTACTCAAAGGTCAACAACTGACGGCCTTAGAGACTGGTTTTACTTTGCCAGTACATGCACCAACATCGGGTGTGATTACCGCTATCGAACCACGAACCACCGCTCACCCTTCAGGCTTGAGCGACGTGTGCGTGGTTATTAAACCTGATGGCCTCGACGCTTGGGTTGCAAAACACCCGGTTGAAGATTTTTCTACAAAGACATCCGATGAACTGCTTGATGTAATTCGCCAAGCTGGTATCTCAGGCATGGGTGGCGCAGGCTTCCCCACCGCTAAAAAGCTTCAATCAGGCTTAGGTCGTACCGACATTTTAATCGTCAACGCTGCTGAGTGTGAACCTTACATCACCTCAGATGACAAGTTGCTGCAAGAGCATGCCGAAGAAGTATTGAAAGGCATCGAAGTGGTTGAACACATCCTTCAACCAAAGCTGACGGTTATCGGCATTGAAGACAACAAACCAGATGCGATAAAAGCACTTGAGATTGCAGCGAAAGACAAAGATATCGTCATTCGTGTTATCCCAACTAAATACCCTTCTGGTGGTGAGAAGCAACTTATCAAGATCCTCACCAACAAAGAGGTTCCAGCTGGCGGTATTCCTGCAGATATTGGTGTTTTGGTTCAGAACGTCGGCTCTCTTTACTCGATTAAGCGAGCGGTAATTGACGGCGAACCTGTGGTTAACCGCGTTGTGACATTAACCGGTAAAACCTTTAAGCAACCTCGTAACGTTTGGGCGCTATTAGGCACACCAGTACATGAGTTACTTGAAGAGTTTGGCTACAAAGCAGATAAAAAACTGCCGCGTTTAATTTTGGGCGGCCCGATGATGGGCTTTACCTTGCCGCATGCCAATGTGCCAATCACCAAAACGTCGAACTGTATTTTAGCGCCAACGCGTCGTGAGATCTCACCAAGCACTTACGAGATGGAATGTATTCGTTGCAGCGCGTGTGCTGAAGCTTGTCCTGCGTCTCTACTTCCTCAACAACTGCAATGGCATGCGAAAGCCAACGAGTTGGATAAGTGTGAAGAGCTGAATATTAAAGACTGTATTGAATGTGGTGCTTGTGCGTTTGTCTGCCCAAGTGAAATCCCTCTTGTTCAGTACTATCGCCAAGCGAAAGCCGAAATCAAAACAAGAAAAGACGAAGCGACAGCTGCAGAGCGCGCCAAGATTCGTTTCGAAGAGAAAAACGCTCGTATGGAGCGTGATAAAGCCGAGCGTGAAAATCGCTTCAAGAAAGCTGCTGACAACCGTCGTAAAGATATGAAGTCTGCGGATGGTGATGATGCGATTGCAGCTGCGATTGCTCGCGTTAAAGCGCAAAAAGCTGCGGCAGACCAAACAGCTAATGCAGAACCAGCAGTGAAACCTGCGGTAGCCGCTGCGATTGCGAAGGCAAAAGCGAAACAAGCTGCAGCTCAAAAAGCAAACGACGCCGGACCTGATAACTCTGAAATGTCTAAGTTACGAGAAGAGCGTAAGAGACAAGCTAGAGAACGTAAAGCACAACAAGCTGCAACGGATAATCCAGCAGAGAACTCTGGCGATACTAAGAAAGATGCTGTCGCTGCGGCTATTGCTCACGCTAAAGCCAAGAAAGCTCAACAAGCGGAGTCAGCGTCTGAAGCTTCAGCTGAAAGTTCTGGCGACGCTAAGAAAGATGCTGTTGCTGCAGCTATCGCTCGTGCTAAAGCCAAGAAAGCTCAACAAGCAGAATCAGCTGCTCAAACCGAAAGTGAAGCGCCGGTTAAAAGTTCTGGCGGCGCTAAGAAAGACGCAGTCGCTGCGGCCATTGCTCGTGCTAAAGCGAAGAAAGCACAACAAGCAGAATCAGCTGCTCAAACCGAAAGTGAAGCTCCAGCTAAAAGCTCTGGCGATGCCAAGAAAGACGCAGTCGCTGCGGCCATTGCTCGTGCTAAAGCCAAGAAAGCTCAACAAGCGGAATCAGCTGCTCAAACCGAAAGTGAAGCTCCAGCTAAAAGCTCTGGCGATGCTAAGAAAGATGCCGTCGCTGCGGCCATTGCTCGCGCTAAAGCCAAGAGAGCACAGCAAGCTAAGCAAGACCAAACAGCAGAAACTCCTGAGCCAGTGATTGAAGTTGAAGCTGAAATTCAATCAGAGCCCGTCGATCCTAAAAAAGCGGCCGTTGCCGCTGCAATAGCTCGCGCTAAAGCGAAGAAAGCACAGCAAGCTAAGCAGGTCGAAGCAGAAGCAACCGCTCCTGAAGCTGTAGTTGAAATTGAAGTGGAAGCTGAGATTCGATCAGAACCAGTCGATCCTAAAAAAGCAGCTGTTGCTGCCGCAATTGCTCGTGCTAAAGCAAGAAAGGCGCAGCAAGAGCAAGACAAAAAGAATAATGAGGAGAAAGAGTAGTGGCCTTCTTTATCGCCAGCTCACCGCACGCACACAATCGTAGAAGCACCCCAGATCTCATGAAATGGGTCGCTATTTGTGCATTGCCAGGTCTACTAGCTCAAACCTACTTCTTCGGATGGGGTACGCTCATCCAGTTAGTATTTGCTATTGCACTTGCCGTTACCTTTGAAGCCGCTGTAATGCTGCTAAGAAAGCGCCCGCCAGTGATGGCATTGCGTGATTACAGTGCGGTTGTGACCGCTTGGCTGTTAAGTGTCGCGATTCCGCCACATTCTCCTTGGTGGATTCTAGTGATAGGTATGTTCTTCGCTATTGTCATCGCTAAGCACCTATATGGCGGCCTTGGACAAAATCCATTTAATCCAGCGATGGTAGCTTACGTTGTTTTGCTGATCTCATTTCCAGTTCAGATGACCAGCTGGAATGCGCCGACCAGCTTAACCGCTGAGGCAACGAGTTTTGTTGACTCCTTCTTGATGATCTTTACTGGTTTCAATAATGAAGGTTTATCTCTTCAACAAGCACGCCTTGGTATTGATGGTACCACCATGGCAACACCACTTGATGCCTTCAAAACCGCATTGACAGCAGGCAACACCGCTTCTGAAGCTCTGTCTCAACCACAATTCAGCTGGTTAGCAGGCGTGGGCTGGGAATGGGTTAACCTTGCCTACCTAGTCGGCGGATTAGTGCTCATCAAGCAACGCGTGATTCAATGGCATATTCCTGTGGCTTTCATCGGCAGCCTTGCGCTGTTTAGCCTGGTATTCTTAATCTTAACTCCAGGTGAAACCGCGTCTCCAACCATTCACCTATTGTCTGGCGCGACTATGCTTGGCGCATTCTTCATTGCAACCGACCCAGTTTCAGCATCAACGACAGTGAAAGGTCGCTTGGTATTTGGTGCGCTGATCGGTGGTCTAGTATTTATCATCCGCAGCTGGGGTGGCTTCCCTGATGGCGTAGCGTTTGCTGTATTGTTAGCCAACATGTGTGTTCCACTGATTGACTACTACACCAAACCTCGTACATACGGCCACTAAGGGAGCGGATACCATGCTAAATGCAATAAAGAAAAACGGTCTTGTACTTGCGATTTTTGCCTGTGCTTCGACAGGTTTGGTGGCCGTTACTCACTACCTGACCAAAGATCAGATCAAACAGCAAGAACAGGCTCAGTTACTGTCTGTGCTTAACCAAGTGATCCCGCACAACCTTCATGACAACGAGCTGTTTTCAGCTTGTACTTTGGTTGAAGCTGAGGAGCTTGGAACAGAACAAGCAATGCCGGCTTATATTGCTACACTCAACGGTGAACCTAGCGCGATTGCGATCGAAGCCATTGCACCTGATGGCTACAATGGTGCAATAAAAGTAATTGTTGGGATGAAAATTGACGGTACCATTTTGGGTACACGTGTGCTTTCCCACAGGGAAACTCCGGGGTTAGGCGATAAGATAGACCTTCGAGTGAGTGATTGGATACTCTCTTTTGCAGGTAAACAAGTAACCGAGTCGAATCTTGATCGCTGGAAAGTTCGCAAAGATGGTGGTGACTTTGACCAGTTTACTGGCGCGACCATCACACCAAGAGCTGTCGTTAAGTCCGTCAAACAGGCGGTGCAGTACGTTAACCAAAACAACCAAGCATTGCTTGCTCAACCTCTAAATTGTGGTGGTGAATAATGAGTGACCATAAAACACTAATCAAAAATGGCATGTGGGCTAACAACCCAGCCCTAGTACAACTTCTTGGCTTATGTCCTCTGTTGGCTGTATCTTCAACTGTGACTAACGCTCTTGGATTAGGTATCGCTACCTTGCTTGTACTAGTTGGCTCGAACGTGTCTGTATCTTTGGTTCGAAACCATGTGCCAAAAGAAGTGCGTATTCCAGTATTCGTGATGATCATTGCGTCACTGGTAACCTGTGTTCAACTTCTGATGAACGCATACGCGTATGGCCTTTACCTCTCTTTGGGTATCTTTATCCCACTGATCGTAACCAACTGTATCATCATTGGCCGAGCTGAAGCCTTCGCTTCTAAAAACGAAGTACTTCCTGCAGCTCAAGATGGTTTCTGGATGGGCCTTGGCATGACATCGGTACTGGTTGTATTGGGTGCGATGCGCGAGGTTATTGGCAACGGAACGCTATTTGATGGCGCAGACCTACTCCTTGGTGATTGGGCTTCGGTGTTACGAATCCAGATATTCCAATTTGATAACAGCTTTTTGTTAGCCCTGCTACCACCCGGTGCCTTCATTGGTGTTGGTTTCTTGATTGCTTTGAAAAACATCATCGACAACCAAGCTAAATCTAGACAGCCAAAACAAGAAAAACCAGCTATTGAACGCGCTCGCGTTACCAATGCCTGATAAGTTACAGTAGCTTAAATCCTGCTGAGTAGCTCAACCGCTCAGCAGGTAAATAGATTGACCAAGCACACATAATAATGACGCTCATAAGAGCGCGTAACCGATGATAAAGCCTGAACCATTGCGGAACTTGTTATTTTAAAACGAGTAAGTTTGAAAGAACTTCGCCGGAACTCAAGCCCTAACTATTTGAAAGTAATGTCGCTATGAACAATGTAAAACGAGTAGAAATACTTGAGCGTTTAAGAGAAAACAATCCAAAGCCAGAAACCGAGCTTAACTGGAACAGCCCTTTCGAGTTGCTGATCGCAGTGCTCTTATCTGCGCAGGCAACCGATGTCAGCGTCAACAAAGCCACTGATAAGCTTTATCCAGTTGCTAATACGCCACAGGCTATTTTCGAGCTAGGTGTCGACGGCCTAAAAGAGTACATCAAGACCATCGGTCTGTTTAATTCGAAAGCAGAAAACACTATCAAAACGTGTCGTATGCTGCTTGACCTACATAATGGTGAAGTACCAGAAGATCGTGCGGCATTAGAAGCCCTTCCTGGCGTTGGCCGTAAGACTGCCAACGTAGTATTGAACACCGCTTTCGGTTGGCCGACTATTGCCGTTGATACTCACATCTATCGTGTATCAAACCGCACTAAGTTAGCAATGGGTAAAACGGTCGACGATGTTGAAGCTAAGCTGCTCAAAGTCATTCCCAAAGAATTCAAATTAGATGTCCACCATTGGCTCATTCTTCATGGACGTTACACCTGTGTCGCGCGTAAACCACGCTGTGGCAGCTGTATCATTGAAGACTTGTGTGAGTTCAAAGAGAAAACAGACGTTTAGGCTCATAAGCTGTTATCCCTAAGCGAAAGAAGCTAAGAAGCTAAGAAGCTAAGAAGCTAAGAAGCTAAGAAGCTAAACAATGCCGCATTTTTCTAGCGGCATAAAACAGAATTACAAAAACGTATACATAATTAAAGCTAGGAGCAAATCATGTCAAACGGTCGTATTTTACACACCATGCTACGCGTGGGTGATCTAGACAAGTCTATCGAGTTCTACACCAATGTAATGGGCATGCAGCTATTACGTAAGAACGAAAACAAAGAGTACGAATACACGCTGGCTTTCGTTGGCTTTGGTGATGAATCTCAAGGAGCTGTGATTGAGCTGACTCACAACTGGGGCACGACTGAATACGACCTTGGCTCAGCTTTCGGTCACGTTGCTATCGGTGTTGATGACATCTACACAACGTGTGATGCAATTAAAGCAGCAGGCGGTAACGTAACGCGTGAAGCTGGTCCGGTTAAAGGCGGCTCTACACACATCGCATTCGTTAAAGATCCTGATGGCTACATGATTGAACTTATTCAGAACAAACAAGCAAGTGCTGGTCTAGAAGGTTAATTCCTAACAAACCGCTATAAAGTTTGGCTTTGAAAATAAAAGCCTAAACCAATACCAAAAGAAGCGAGCCCTATGCTCGCTTCTTTTTTATGTTTCCACGCATGAACAATACCCTTCACTAATTATTATTAACAATCTCACCAATGAAACTTTACATGATAATGATTATCATTTAAATTAACCACCTATTGATTAGTGAGGTAATACAATGATTAGCGAATGGGAAAAACACACGTTACTTGCCGATACTGCATTGCAGCTCGACGATCCTGTACGAAGTATTCTTCACTATCAGCAAGCATTAAACTTAAGCGAAGAAATTACTGAACGCACTGATATTCAGGCTGACGAACGCCTACTGATCTCAGTGATCTCTTGCCACAATCTCGCGCAATTCTGGCGATGGGCTGGTGATACCGAATACGAGCTCAAGTATCTTCAATTGGCTTCAGAAAAAGTGCTGACACTGATCCCGCAGTGCCCTAACACTCAATGTTCCAGCTTTATCGATTCTATTGGTTGCTGTAAGAAAGCACTGATCGATTTTATGAAACGCCATCCCAACCCTAAAATTGCTTCTATGGTAGAAAAGATCGATACCGCGACCAACTGTGAAATGATCGCTCGTTTCCGCTTGAACTAAACGAGTTACGTTTAGACAATGGCTCCAAATTTTAAAGACAAAAAAGCCCGTCATTACGACGGGCTATCTGATTTCAAAACAAGCAATTATTCTGCTTAAACCTGCGTACGACCTAAAGAGATAACAACGCGTCGGTTCTTGTCTTTACCAATTGGCGAATTGTTGTCTGCAATCGGGCGACGTTTACCATAGCCCTGAACTTGGATACGATCTTCTGGCAAGCCTAAAGATTTGAAGTACTCTCTTAACGATTCCGCTCTGCGCTCTGAAAGGTTTTGGCTAATTCCTTTGCTGTCGACAGAATCGGTGTACGTTGCCACCAGCACAAGATCGATGTCTTGGTTATAGCGAACGTAATCGGCGATCTGGCTCAGCCTTTTGCGCGACGACTTGTTCAGCTGATCACTGTTACGGTCATAGTGCAAAATAGTGAAAGAGATATCTTCAAAGCTGTAAGGCAGCAGGTTAGCAACACAGTCACTGAACACATTGTATTTTTCTTGGAATAACACCGACGACAGCGACACTTCGATTCGCTGGTCACGGCTCTGCCACTCTTGGTAACTGAATGTCGGGTAGCGCCCTTTCTCCAACTCACTCAAAATCCCCCAAGCTGTTTGACCGCCAACGTAGCCATCAAATTGTTGGAAGAACTTAATGGTTGTCATGCGATCAGCACTTTCGCCCGGACGCCAAGGTGGCGGCATAGAGATTAAGCTAACATTACGTGTAGCCCCCATCGGGCGACGCATTTTAAGCTCAAAGTCCAAAATGATTTTTTTACTCGCGCGAGATGAGAACTCAGCATCACCAAAATTTGGGATAGGGTGAACCAAGCGGCATTCGAGTGGCGTGTTGGCCACCATCTCCCACGTTGACTGTTGAGGAGATGCTCCGTAACGCTTTTCTTGTGCCATTACTGGTGACGACATAAGTAGCGAAAATAGCATTGAACCTGTTATGAGTTGTTTCTTCATAAAGTGGAGTATCTCTTAAGCAATTCGTTTAACAATGCAGCCAATTGCCGCATTTTTCTCTCACGTTTAAATATGCAATTATCAAGCCGCAATGGATTAGGTAATTTATGATTTATTGCCCTTCCCTAGTTTTTATCACTGCTATTATCTGCAATAATGCAGCCTTAATCACACTTATTTGGGCTAACATGACTGTAGAAAACGAAGCTCTGACCCTAAAAAAACGCTTTCGTGGCTATTTTCCAGTGGTCATCGACGTGGAAACCGCAGGGTTTAACGCTGAAACCGATGCATTATTAGAAATCTGTGCCATTACGTTAAAAATGGATGAGAACGGAGATCTGCACCCTGCATCAACGCTTCATTTTCACATTGAGCCTTTTGAAGGCGCAAATATAGAGCAGGCAGCATTAGACTTTAACGGAATTAAAGACCCATTTAGCCCATTACGTGGTGCTGTGTCGGAACAAGAAGCCCTTAAAGAAATCTACAAGCTAGTGAGAAAAGAACAAAAAGCTTCAGATTGCAGTCGTGCAATCATGGTTGCTCACAACGCTACATTCGATTTGAACTTCGTTAATGCAGCAAGTGAGCGCTGTAAGCTTAAACGCGTCCCTTTCCATCCATTTGCTACTTTTGACACTGCAGCTCTTAGTGGTCTTGCCTACGGTCAAACCGTTTTGGCTAAAGCTTGCCGCACTGCAGGGATGGAATTTGACAACAAAGAAGCACACTCTGCTTTGTATGATACGCAAAAAACCACAGAGTTATTTTGCGGCATTGTAAACAAATGGAAAGCCCTTGGTGGTTGGCCTCTTGTTGACGAAGAATAAAAAAATAGAGTCGGTAAACGTTCACTCGTATTGCCTTCATAAAAAACACAACATCCCGAGAATAATATGAATCCTGTTGTAATTTCAGTTTGCATCATGCTTGTTTTAGCTTTGATGCGCGTAAACGTAGTCGTTGCTCTCACGTTCAGCGCAATTATCGGTGGCGTAGCCTCTGGTATGGGCTTGAACGACGCAGTCGCGGCTTTCGAAAGTGGATTAGGTGGCGGTGCAACTATCGCACTTAGCTACGCTATGCTTGGTACATTCGCTGTTGCTATCTCACGTTCTGGTATCACAGACCTGCTTGCTCAAAGCGTCATTAAGCGTATTCACGGTAAAGAGAACAGTGCAGCATCTAATGGTCTAAAATATGGCATCCTAGCGTCTTTGATCCTAGTGACCATGTCTTCGCAAAACGTAATCCCTGTACATATCGCCTTTATCCCAATCTTAATCCCACCTCTATTAGGCGTATTCGCAAAAATGAACCTAGACCGTCGTCTAGTTGCGTGTGTACTTACTTTTGGTCTGATTACACCTTACATGGTGTTACCGATTGGTTTTGGTGGCATCTTCCTAAACAACATCCTGCTAAAAAACCTTCACGACAACGGTCTTGAAAACGTAGTAGCAAGCCAAGTACCAATGGCGATGTTGTTACCGGCTGCAGGCATGATCTTTGGCCTTCTTACGGCTGTATTCTTTACTTACCGTAAGCCTCGTCAATATAAAGAAACGTCTCATACTGTTGTTTCAACCGAAGTGAAAGAGATCAACAAGAAGCACATTCTAGTGGCTGCTGCTGGTATTGTTGCTGCGCTAACGGTTCAGCTATCGACGGGCTCTATGATCATCGGTGCTTTGGCTGGTTTCATGGTATTCACCTTCGGTGGCGTAATCGCTTGGAAAGAGACACACGATGTCTTCACTAAGGGCGTTCACATGATGGCAATGATCGGTTTCATCATGATTGCAGCGGCAGGTTTTGCGGCGGTTATGAAGCAAACGGGTGGCGTTGAGTCTCTGGTTGAAGCACTTTCAACAAGCATTGGTGACAACAAACCTCTAGCGGCACTGCTTATGCTAGTCGTTGGCCTGTTGGTAACAATGGGTATCGGCTCTTCGTTCTCTACGATTCCAATCCTTGCGACTATCTACGTTCCACTAGCGGCTGCATTTGGTTTCTCACCAATGGCAACGATCGCTTTAGTAGGTACAGCTGCAGCGCTAGGTGATGCGGGCTCTCCGGCTTCTGACTCAACATTAGGTCCAACGTCTGGTCTAAATGCTGATGGTCAACACGAGCACGTTTGGGAAACCGTTGTACCGACATTCTTACACTACAACATCCCACTGATCGTATTCGGTTGGGTTGCGGCTATGGTTCTGTAATTAGGTTCTTTAGCTAAGAATCGATACGCAATAAACCGTAAGTAGTAAGCTATAAGCTAAAGAAAGACATTATAAAGACCGCCTCGTGCGGTCTTTTTTGTTCCTGGGATTCATTCCACTCTTCCTTCCTCTCAATGAACCGGCGACGCCAAACAAAAAAGGCTTACTCTGATGAGTAAGCCTTGGAAATAATTTGCATTAATACAGACAACTCTCGCAGAATTATGCCGCGGGAGCGTTGTTCACAAGCACTTCACGAATCGACTTAAGCGTCGCTTCAGTCGATTGGTAATCTAACTCAACTTCACTAAAGATACCGTTCACTTCAAGCATTAACGTCGGGTAAGAATGTACGCCCATCGCTTCTTTAAAGCCTAACTGGTCATCTAATTCACTTTCCAATAACTTACTAGAAAGATCATTTTCAAACTGTTGTACATTCATCCCTAGCTCTTCAGCTAACTGCAAATGCGTTTCTTGGCTGTGTGGCAACATCACACGAAGATAGTAAGCGTGTTGAATTGCTTCAAGCATCGCTTCGTAATGGTCTTGAAAACCAGCAGCGATCACGGCACGACAAGCCGGGTAAGTGCTGCGAACTGGTTGGCATTCAGTCCAAAATTCATGGTTGAACTCAGTACCCAACTTAGCTTCAATCTGCTTCCAGATAGCTTGCAGCTTACCTTTCATCTCTTCTGACATTGGATCTTCAGAATCAGGGGCCAAACCACCGACTACGTAGTTAAACTCAATACTCGCAGGTAGCTGCTGTTTCAAGAGTTCTAATGTTGGCTTATAACCCCAGCACCAACTGCACATTGGGTCATGCACATAATGAAGTTTTACGTCCATTGTTCATTCCTTATCGAGTCTTTCAAACCATTCAAACAAAAAAGGAGCCTCATTAAGGGCCCCTTCCATTCAATATTTAAGCGCAAAGGCTTAAAGCTTACTCAGCGTCGTCGCCAGCTACTTTAGCAGCCGCTTCTTTAACGATTGGCTGAAGTTCGCCTTTTTGGAACATCTCAAGAATGATGTCACAACCACCGATCAGCTCACCGTCAACCCAAAGTTGTGGGAACGTTGGCCATTGTGCGTAAGCTGGAAGCTCTGCACGGATGTCAGGGTTTTGTAGGATATCTACGTAAGCAAATTTTTCACCACATGCCATTAGAGCTTGAGATGCTTGAGAAGAAAAACCACAGCTTGGCAGCTTAGGAGAACCTTTCATGTAAAGTAGAATGGTGTTTTCTTCAATTTGCTGTTTGATTTTATCGATAGTTTCCATTGCTTCCTCGTTAATGGATTACGGCTTTTATTGCCTTTATTCTACCCCAAACCAAAAGAATAAAAACCATATAAAAAAAGCGGTTTACGAGCTAAGCTAACAATTCACACAAAAGTGATGAATTAAGCTTTTAATAAAGTAAAAACTTGCTAAACTATATCGCAAGTCAGCAAATTGACCATGGTTGGCTGTAAAGCGAACCATGAATAATAATATCACTGGAAGCAATCGAAAGAGTTAACTCTTTCATATCAATGGAGAATTGAGCAATGGCATTTGAACTACCGGCTCTTCCTTACGCGAAAGACGCGCTAGAACCACACATCTCAGCAGAAACGCTAGATTTCCACCACGGTAAGCACCACAACACTTACGTTGTTAAGCTAAACGGTCTTATCCCAGGTACTGAGTTTGAAGGCAAAACACTAGAAGAGATCGTTAAGACTTCTACTGGTGGTGTTTTCAATAACGCTGCTCAAATCTGGAACCACACGTTCTACTGGCACTGTCTTGCTCCTAAAGCAGGCGGCGAACCAACTGGCGCTGTTGCAGAAGCTATCAACGCTGCGTTCGGTTCTTTCGAAGAATTCAAAGCGAAATTCACTGATTCAGCAATCAACAACTTCGGTTCTTCTTGGACTTGGTTAGTTAAGAAAGCTGACGGTTCTCTAGACATCGTTAACACTTCTAACGCTGCTACTCCTCTAACAGAAGAAGGTGTTACTCCACTTCTAACTGTTGACCTATGGGAACACGCTTACTACATCGATTTCCGCAATGTTCGCCCTGACTACATGGCTGCATTCTGGAACCTAGTAAACTGGTCTTTCGTAGAAGAGAAC
This sequence comes from Vibrio sp. QJM3NY_27, assembly GCF_057785955.1. Taxonomy (NCBI): domain Bacteria; kingdom Pseudomonadati; phylum Pseudomonadota; class Gammaproteobacteria; order Vibrionales; family Vibrionaceae; genus Vibrio; species Vibrio sp. QJM3NY_27. The sequence goes on from NZ_CM173511.1 coordinate 2,496,676, forward strand.
CTAGCTAAGTAATTATTACTTACGCTGCGCTATTTATAGCGAGTTATCTATTGAAAGCTCATGCCTCGGCGTGAGCTTTTTTGTATCTGTCGTATTCCACAAAATCTTGACCTTTCTTAACCAATTAACCAGTTAGCCAGTTAGCCAGTTAGCCAGTTAGCCAGTTAGCCAGTTAGCCAAGAGAGCTTACTTCTCGACCAATTCCTAGCACTCTTCCCCGCCCTGCATAAATTCTCTATTTGCCTGTAATTAAACACTAAAGTTTGCCGACTCCATGCCGTTAAAGGTGTATCCAATGAGAGGCAGCATGCAAATACATACTTTAGACAAAGCAGGAATCATCAACGAACTGAAGTTCGGCATCGGGATCAGCCAAGCGGTTGAGCAAGGTCGCCGTGCAGATTTCGCGTTGCTGTTGTCTATGTTTTCTAATGACGTTCGTGATTGCACGCCGATTGACACCATTGAAGTCACAGAGACAACTGAAGATCGCCTGCGTAAACACTTCGGCGTTGCAGAACCGCAACAGCTGCGTTCGAACCAATCTTCGTATGAGATTTCAGCTCAGCAATCTAATCATTTTCATCAAGCTAGCCTTGCCAGCACAAAACTCAGCCATTACTTGAAACCGGAAGCCCTTGCTTTCATGCCTGAAGATACGGCCGACTTACCCGAAGAGGTTTACCAAAACCTTTCTGGTCATGACCGTCGCAAACTCGCAAACAAGCATTTACCTGATTTGCCACATGCCACGCTCTATAATGAGCTAACAACCGCGCAACGTCAGTATCAAATTCAAGCTCAAGTATAGCGGTACCTACCTTTCCTCTTTTTCGCTTTCCATTCACAGCGATTCTTCGATTAACTCGCACACTTCAAACCATTCATACGAGTGATATGAACCACTAGTCTTAGGCAACCTAAAAACACCAAATGTCGGTTAACGCTTGAAGTTACTACAAAATGTGACGTGCCACTAAGTTCATAGAAACTTATTAATTGGCGTACCTTAGTTTGAACCAATTCACACCCATTGTATGAAATTTGACCCATCCTTATCGGACACGGACGATTTGTTTAGGTACTGGGATGGAAATAAAAAGCTCAATCATATTGGTAACATCTGCCGGCTCGCGACTGGGAGGGACGATTGCGAACCACTTTGTAAACCTTGGAGCAACCGTCATCCTGTGCGACAACGATCCTGAAGCACTTCAGGCTACCTATGTACAATGCGCTCGCTTTTCTGATTCTGTTTACAGCTACACGCTTAAAAACAATGATAACCAAGCGATCCTTAACGTATTCGATTTTATTCAAAACACGTTCAACACCACTCCAGATGTGTTAGTTAATAACTGGATAAGCTCACCTATGCCTAGCCTTATTGGTGATCAGCCGGTGAGTCGTTTTATTAATGACTTATCTTCTATGGCTTCTACTCTATTCGCTTTTGGTCAAATCAGTGCTGAGCGCTTGCGAGAGGAGGAGAAAGAAGGCGTGATTGTGAATGTGATATCTCATGATGACTTTCATGATGTATCCGGCCTAGAGAGCGCAAACTCAATGATAACCGGCTTTACCCATAGCTGGGCCAAAGAACTGACTCCATTTGGTATACGAGTCGGGGGCGTTGTCCCCGCGGTTCATAACTCCGACGGCAAACTCAACCGATGCCACTGGGCTCAGCTGCAAGATGAACTGACCAGAACAACGGAATACATCGTCTCTAATGATTACTTTAGTGGGCGAGTGGTCGCTGCTGAGGTTTAGTTCTTCCCCGATGCCAAGCACATTTGAGCCATTCATTTCTAATCGAGTGACGTTACTCTAGCCTTTCAAGCCGCGTAGAGCAGGCAGTAAACATAAAAAAAGCCCCAGTCTCTCGACTAGGGCTTTGATCTTTTCCCGATAGATAAGGTTCGTGCTAGCGAAAACTTATCTCAAAACTAATGCTTACTTATTATGCGTTAGCTTTTTCTTTTTTAGCTTTTGCCGCTTTCGCGTCAGCTGGCTTTTGGTCAGCTTTCTTAAGAATCACTGTAGTGCCTTCGAAAGTTTCACCTTCAACGTAAGGAGTACCGAAGTAAGACGTTGTTAGTACTTCTTTTAGCTCAGTGATTAGTGGGTAACGTGGGTTAGCACCTGTACACTGGTCATCGAACGCTTCAACAGCTAGCTCGTCTAGTTTAGCGATAAAGTCAGACTCGTTAACACCAGCAGCTTGGATTGATAGTGGGATGTCTAGGTCGTTCTTAAGCTCTTCTAACCAAGTTAGTAGGCGTTCAATCTTCTGAGCAGTACGGTCACCAGCTTGGCTTAGGCCTAGGTGGTCAGCAACTTCAGCGTAACGACGACGTGCTTGAGGGCGGTCGTACTGAGAGAATGCAGTTTGCTTCGTTGGGTTATCGTTCGCGTTGTAACGTACAACGTTTGAGATAAGTAGTGCGTTAGCAAGACCGTGTGGTAGGTGGAACTCAGCACCAATTTTGTGAGCCATTGAGTGACACACACCTAGGAATGCGTTCGCAAAGGCAATACCAGCAATCGTTGCAGCGTTGTGTACTTTCTCACGAGCGATTGGGTCTGCTGAACCGTTTTTGTAGCTTGATGGTAGGTATTCTTTAAGCATCTTAAGAGCTTGTAGAGCTTGACCATCAGAGTATTCGTTCGCAAGAACTGATACGTAAGCTTCAAGAGCGTGAGTTACGGCATCGTAACCACCGAACGCTGTTAGAGACTTAGGCATGTTCATTACTAGGTTAGCATCAACAACAGCCATGTTTGGCGTGATTTCGTAATCCGCTAGTGGGTATTTAGCACCAGTCTTGTCGTCAGTAACAACGGCGAAAGGCGTAACTTCTGAACCCGTACCTGAAGTTGTAGTGATACATACAAGCTCAGCTTTTTTACCCATTTTAGGGAACTTGTAGATACGTTTACGGATATCCATAAAGCGCATTGCAAGTTCTTCGAAATGAGTTTCTGGGTGCTCGTACATAACCCACATGATCTTAGCAGCATCCATTGGAGAACCGCCACCTAGAGCAAGGATTACGTCAGGTTGGAAGCTCTTCATTGCTTCAGCGCCTTTCTCAACAACAGACAATGTTGGATCCGCTTCTACATCGAAGAATACTTGAACTTCAATACCCTGTGCTTTCAGGATTTGTACTACGTCGTCTGCGTAACCGTTGTTGAACAAGAAACGGTCAGTTACTAGGAATGCGCGTTTCTTACCTTCTAGGTCGCTCATTGCGATTGGAAGGCTGCCACGACGGAAGTAGATAGACTTAGGTAGTTTGTGCCACAACATATTTTCAGCTCGCTTCGCTACAGTTTTCTTGTTGATAAGGTGCTTAGGACCTACGTTCTCAGAGATAGAGTTACCACCCCATGAACCACAACCAAGAGTTAGAGAAGGTGCAACGTTGAAGTTGTACAGGTCACCGATACCACCGTGAGTAGTAGGGATGTTGATTAGGATACGAGCCGTCTTCATCTTGTCACCGAAGTAACGAATACGATCTGCGTTTACGTCTTGGTTAGTGTAAAGACCAGACGTGTGACCGATACCACCGATTTCAACCATCGTTACCGCTTGAGCAACAGCGTCTTCGAAATCGTCTGCGCGGAATAGACCTAGAGTTGGAGACAGTTTCTCGTGAGCGAATTCGTCATCGTAAGAAACTTTACCAAGACCTTCACCTACAAGAACTTTAGTATCAGCAGGAACTTTAACACCCGCCATTTCAGCGATTGCTGGAGCAGGTTGACCTACGATCTTAGCGTTTAGGTTACCGTCGATAAGAAGAACTTTACGTACTTTATCTGCGTCAGTTTTAGATAGAACGTGAGCTTTGTGAGAAGCAAAACGCTCTTTAACTTCGTCATATACTTCGCTAACTACGATTGCAGCTTGCTCAGAAGCACATACTACGCCGTTATCGAATGTTTTAGACATAAGAATAGATGCTACAGCACGTTTGATGTCAGCTGTTTCATCGATAACAACAGGAACGTTACCAGCGCCAACACCGATAGCAGGCTTACCAGAAGAGTATGCTGCTTTAACCATGCCTGGACCACCAGTAGCTAGGATAAGCGCGATACCGTCGTGCTTCATAAGCGCGTTAGAAAGCTCTACAGACGGTTGGTCGATCCAACCGATGATGTCTTTTGGTGCGCCCGCTTTAACAGCCGCATCTAAAACAAGTTTAGCAGCGTCGTTAGTAGAGTTCTTTGCACGTGGGTGTGGCGAGAAGATGATGCCGTTACGTGTCTTAAGTGAGATTAGAGATTTGAAGATTGCTGTAGAAGTTGGGTTCGTTGTTGGAACGATACCACAGATGATACCTACAGGCTCAGCGATAGTCATTGTGCCTAGGCTGTCATCTTCTTCTAAGATGCCACATGTTTTTTCGTCTTTGTATTTGTTGTAGATAAATTCAGATGCAAAGTGGTTTTTGATAACCTTATCTTCAACAATACCCATTCCAGATTCAGCAACTGCTTGTTGTGCAAGTGGGATACGAGCGTGGTTAGCAGCAAGAGAAGCTGCACGGAAGATTGCGTCTACTTTCTCTTGAGAGAATGTTGCAAACTCTTCTTGTGCTGCTTTAACGCGAGCTACTAGAGCATCAAGTTCCGCTAAGTTAGTTACAGGCATGGTGGATCTCCTAAAATAATAAATATTAAAAACTTTTTATTAAATTCGCTGCTTGCCTTTAACCTTAAACATCAGCGTTCTTAGTAAATTGCTTTCAGGACTGAGTATATTATTTCACTGTGTGAAAAAAATTGACCCAGATCAGTTACCCAAAAAGAATTAACCAGAAAGTAGTAAGGCAATCGCAAAAATTAACTTAAGAGCATGATTTACATAGATTAAAATCACACTTTCCGTTAGCGCAAAAAACAAGCAAACAGACAACTTTTTTCTACATAGCGTCATAAACTGTAAAAAAGTTTCATTTTTAGTCCGTTAAATTACATGTATACAGCTATATTCGTGCTACTGAGAGTATATCCATACCGTTGCAGCGGCTAGATTCTGACATAATTTTTATTAAATTCGTGCGATGGTTAACAGTTACTCAATAACAAGTTACAAAATGAAACACTAACAACTAGCTTTCAACAAGGCGAATACAAAAGTGAGATTCAATTAGTTTTTCTAAAAAAAATCCCCTATTTCAGGTTAGTTTTTTTCATTCGTGCAAATTGAGTTTGTCCCTTACATTACGCGCTCTGACTATTCACAGATCAACACTTCAACTTTAAGTACGCTAACTGGAGACCGCTCTCATGCAAGGCTTAGAACTCGCAATTTTTATGCAATTCTTCCTTGGGCTTGTTGCTGCCGTAAACCCTATCGGCATCATGCCTGTTTTTGTTTCTCTTACGGCTCATATGCCGCCAGAAGAGAGGAACAGGACAGCCTTACAAGCAAACATTGCTGTTGCTGTTATCCTGATTGTGTCGCTTGTTGCGGGGCAAATGCTGCTTGATATGTTTAGCATCTCGCTAGATTCATTTCGTGTTGCAGGTGGTTTGCTATTGCTGAGCATCGCATTTTCGATGATGAGCGGTAAGCTCGGTGAAGATAAACAGAACAAACAAGAGAAATCTGAATACATCAGCAAAGAGCAAATCGGAGTTGTTCCACTGGCCATGCCGCTAATGGCGGGGCCGGGTGCAATCAGCTCGACCATTGTTTATGGTTCTCGCTATCCTGCAGCCATTGATACCGTAGGAATCGGCATTAGTATCATCGCGTTTGCAACGTGCTCTTGGCTTCTGTTCCGTTCAGCGCCGGTTATCGTTCGCTTTTTAGGTCAAACCGGTATCAACGTTATCACTCGTATCATGGGCTTGATTCTTGGTGCATTGGGCATCGAGTTCATCGCTAATGGTCTACGTAACCTGTTCCCAGGTTTGGCATAACATTTAACGGTATTTCAGTTGCTCTAAAAAGGGCAACCACTACTGAACGATAGATGAGGCGAGTAAAGCAATTGGGCTTTCACTCGCCTCGTTATTATGAAGCTTGTATAATGATTGTTAATGCATTTAACAGAAGATGAATCTTTCCTTATGTCACGCAAGCCACTCAAGCATCATTTGTACGTCATTATCTTTGGTACTCACACGCCAGCTGGACGTGCATTTGATATCTCTCTGATCGTTGCAATCTTGGCTTCGCTGTTGGTTCTGATCTTAGAGTCCATCCCTAATGTGATGACCGAATGGTCACAGCAGCTGCGTTATATCGAATACACCTTTACAGCCCTCTTCACTCTTGAGTATTTATTAAGGCTCTATTGCTCTCCGAAACCAAAATCTTATGCCACCAGCTTTTATGGTGTCGTTGACCTATTGGCGATTCTTCCAACCTACCTAGCAATCATCTTCCCAGGCGCTTCATTTATGGGTGTAGTGAGACTGCTGCGTGTCATGCGTATCTTCCGAATTCTAAAACTAGTTCGCTACCTGCAAGATTCCAATATCTTGTTGCGCTCACTGTTGATGGCACGACGAAAGATACTGATCTTCTTCAGTACAGTGGGTATCTTGGTCGTTATCTTCGGCGCTCTGATCTTTGTTATTGAAGGACCAGAAAATGGCTTCACCAGTATTCCCCACAGTATTTATTGGGCAATCGTAACCATCACCACGGTTGGCTACGGTGACATGATCCCCCAAACCGCGTTAGGTAAAGCGATCGCTTCACTTACCATGCTATTGGGTTACTCTATCCTAGCCGTCCCAACGGGTATCATTACCGCAGAACTCAGTAATGAAATGAACTCACACAAAGAGTTGGTTAAGTGCCCGAACTGCAACCGCGCTGGCCATGATTCGGATGCCATGTATTGCAAACACTGTGCGAGTGAATTGGCAGACCCAGACAAGCGTGTCGTCACCGACGAGAAATAAAAGCAGACACGAGATTCGAATAGCGAGATGCGAAGAGATTTAAGGACAGTTTCGAGGGCCGAATAACGAGATATCAATAAACTAAAAAGGGTTGACGTTTATCGTCAACCCTTTCGGTTTATCAGCTAATAGAATTTAAGCAATCTTGCCTATTACGCTTTCTCAGCAAGGATAATGCGCAAAGTACGACGTAGTGGTTCTGCAGCACCCCAAAGTAATTGGTCACCGACAGTGAACGCGTTCAGGAACTCGTTACCCATAGACATCTTACGCAGACGACCTACTGGTACAGACATAGTACCTGTTACTTTCGCTGGTGTTAGCTCCTGTGCCGTGATGTCACGGTCATTAGGAACCACTTTAACCCAATCATTGTGCGTCGCGATGATCTCTTCGATCTCGTCCATTGGCACGTCTTGCTTAAGCTTGATTGTTAGTGCTTGAGCATGACAACGCATTGCACCGATTCGTACACAAGTACCATCAATCGGGATTGGCTGACCATCTAGGCCAAGAATCTTGTTCGCTTCAACGCCTGCTTTCCATTCTTCTTTGCTTTGACCATTTTCACGCTTCACATCGATCCAAGGGATTAGTGAGCCCGCAAGCGGAGCACCAAATTGGTCTGTTGGGAATGAAGATGAACGAATGGTATCAGCGACTTTTTTATCAATATCAAGTATGGAACTTGAAGGGTTTGCTAGCTCTGAACTTACGCTATCGTTGATCACACCCATTTGTGAGATCAGTTCACGCATGTTCTTAGCACCGGCACCAGAAGCCGCTTGGTAAGTCATGGCACTCATCCACTCGACCATGCCTTTCTCGTAAAGGCCACCCAAAGCCATAAGCATTAAGCTCACAGTACAGTTACCACCAACGAAAGTGTTAGTACCGCCGTGAATGCCTTGCTGAATTTGAGCCAAGTTAACAGGATCAAGAGTGATGATTGAATCAGCGTCCATACGTAAGGTAGAAGCCGCATCAATCCAGTAGCCTTTCCAACCTGCTTGACGCAGTGCTGGGTATACTTTTGATGTGTAATCGCCGCCTTGACAGGTAATCACAGCATCAAGCTGTTTTAGGCTATCAATATCAAAAGCGTCTTGAAGTAGACCCGCATCTTTACCACCTAGAACAGGGGCAGGAATACCAATCTGAGATGTGCTGTAATAAACAGGCTCAATCAAGTCGAAGTCTTTCTCTTCAACCATACGTTGCATTAGTACAGAACCAACCATACCGCGCCAACCAACTAGACCTACTCTCATCGCTCACTCTCCATGTATAAATTAAAAATTGCTCTCCCCCATCTATAAGTTTTTCAGAAACAGAACTCAAGCGCTTTTTGTCAAAAAGTGTAACTTTTTCGTTTCTTTTAAGTGAACGTAATGAATCGTGCAGTTATCTCTGTATCGACATTCAATGTCTACACCATTGTTAAAGCACCCATTATCGTCAAATTCAAATATTTACATCACCAAAACTGCTTGAATCGACACCCATCACAAACAGTAAATCCCTCTTTTAATCCAAGGTTAATCAGAATTATATTTTACAAAACGAAAACAACGTGCGACAAACTTCAACATGTAACAATCATGAATTTAACAAAATTTCAGATTATGAAACCACAATTGATTGAGTTAACAGTCAAATATCACAACTTGGGCGTATTTTTTCGATATAATAAACTAATTACTGTAGTGTCCGTTTTGCACCACACACTATAACGAAGCACTATAAATGCTCGAATTAACAAGAGGCTTTTATGAAGCAGAGTAAAACTCGCCTACCGAACCTATTACAGGTATTCATCGCGTTAGGACTATTTCTATCCCTTGCTTTTTCCTTTACAGCAAAGCTTGACCTTCCAATTCAACTTGCCTTGTATATTGGTTGGTTCATTATCATGGTTCTTGGTATTCGTCTTGGCCACGAATACAAAGACTTAGAAAAAGCAGCACTCAAAGGAATATCCAATGGCTTAGGCGCGGTTTTAATACTTTTAGCCGTTGGCGCTCTTGTTGGTACTTGGATCTCAGGCGGGATCGTACCTACTATCATTTACTATGGTCTGAAAGCTATCCACCCTTCTATCTTCCTTTTAGCGACCATGATCATCTGTTCTCTAACCGCATTGGCGACCGGTACGTCTTGGGGTGCTGCGGGTACTGCAGGCATCGCGATGATGGGTATTGGCCAAGGCTTAGGTGTTCCAGCACCAATTACAGCGGGTGCGGTGCTATCAGGTTGTTACTTCGGTGACAAGATGTCTCCACTTTCTGATTCAGTGATTCTGGCTTCTTCAATGTCTGGTGTCGAAGTGGTTGAACACATCAAAGGCATGCTGCCTGTTGCGCTAATCAGCTACATTATTACTGGCATCATGTTTACTGCGTTTGGTTTCCACTACGCAGGTAATGTTGACATGAGCCAAGTAGATTCTGTCATCAAAGCAATGGAAGTTCAGTTCTACATCACGCCTTACTCATTCGTTCCAGTACTGATCGTGCTTGGCCTGTTGGCTTTCCGTATGCCTTCATTCCCAGTAATCAGCTTTGGTTCTCTGCTTGGTATTATCTGGGCAGTCATGATCCAAGAGATCGATTTCCTAACGGCATTCAACACTGCTTGGGCACCGTTCTCTATCTCATCTGGCGTAGAATTCATTGATTCAATTCTTAACCGTGGTGGCATGTCTTCAATGCTTGGTTCGGTCGCGGTTATCGTATTTGGTCTAGGTTTTGGTGGCTTACTGGATAAAGTGGGCGTACTAGAGACAATTGCTAAAGTGTTCGAGCGCCGTGTAAACAGCGCAGGTTCTCTAGCAACGAGCACAATTGGTACGGCTTTCATGGGTAACGTGTTCGGTTCTGCGATGTACGTATCGTTAATCCTTACGCCAAAAATCTGTGCGAAGAACTACGACCGCTTGGGCTACAAACGTAAGAACCTATCTCGTAATGCTGAGTTTGGTGGCACGTTAACGTCAGGTATGGTTCCTTGGAGTGATAACGGTATCTATATGGCGAGTATTCTAGGCGTTGCAACGCTATCTTACGCACCGTTCATGTGGCTAAGCTTCATCTGTATCATCGTGACTATCGTTACCTCTTACATGGGTTGGTTCGTTGATAAGTGTGAACCAACAGCACCAGCCGTTGAAACTGAAGAAGCGGCAGAGCTTACTAAGCAGCAAGCATAAGTTAATGCCTCAGAGCTTTAGAAAGTAAGCACAAAAACGTTAATGATATAAATGCAAAAAGAGCGCCCTAGAGCGCTCTTTTTTAATCTACTGGTTCATCTATTTATGGTTCGCTTACCCAGCCAGTAACCGATGCCTAACGGTGCAAAGAACACCACTAAGATAAACAGGATGAAGTAGATAATCACACCTTTGATTAACTCCATCAGTTTATCAATAGCAAGTACCACCACCTCTTGAGATACGCGGTCAAGGTCTTGCGTAAACAACTCCCTCTCTGAAGTCACGATACCTGCAATCTCAATGCGCTCTTTCGCAATCATCTCTACCAGAGCTTCTCTTTCACGTGTCACCATTTTTTCTAACGCTACACGCTCTTCAGTGAGCATCGCTAATTTCTGGTCTGTCTTGTCGCTAAGGTCGTTGAGTAGAGGCTGCATTTCTGTCGACATAATAGAAGCCAGTGTTTGCATGTACTCAGGGTTGTTCTCGATGAAGTCTTGCATGCTTGCTGACGTTTGACGAAGACTTTCTAATGTCATAGACAGGTCTTCACCCGTTAGCGAACTGTTTAACGCAACCAGCTCCGCTTTCCAAGACATTAGTTTAGGCGTCTGGTCAGCCATCAAACTTAAACGATCGGATGCGTCACTCATTGCTTCTGGCATGGTGCCTAAGCTCTGGACAATTTGCGACTCGTCTTTACCTAGATAGTTCAGCCATTCACGGTAAGCGGGGGTGATTCTGAATGTGAGGTCTTTAAATGGGTGGCTAGCAGCAAACTGCGCAACGAACACTTTGCTGTTCTTGAAATCACTCGAGCTCAATACACCCTTTGCCAGTTTTTCTGCTTCTTGATCAAGAAAACGAGCAGTCTCTACCGCATGATCCGTCGCGAACAGATCCGCACCATCGCCTTGGCGATAAAACTGATTCATTTGGGCAGTGAACACCCACGAGTCGATTAAGGCAGACATCGGTGAAGTTTGATAAGCCGCTTGCTGTAAGCCCTGCTCCGCATGGATCTTCCAAAGCAAGACATAAGATTGATGTAAGGTGTCATCAGCAGGGTAAGATTGAGCAATGAGATCGGCAGAGTCTTCTACTCGCATAAAAAACATCTTGGCGTATTCACGCGTCATGATTCGAGCATTCAGCTCTTGTTGAGTGAGAGGCGTCGTCTGAGTATCTAACTTAACTTCTAATAGAGAACAACCACTTAGCGCAATACTAAGCACCAACACCATCCAACGTCGACTCGAAAATCTTAACATGTAAACCTCTGACAAAGACTAAGGGCGCGGATTGTATGAGCACTTCGTCAGAGTATTGTCAAAATTCCTACAAAAGTTAACGCTGCTTATCTAAATATTCAAACGCAGCATCTATAGAGGCTTTTATTGCCGCCTCTAGTTCTTCTAAATCGTGTTCACTGATCGCTCTCGACTGTTTCATTGTCATTTCAATAGTTGCTGCAATGATCGCTAATCGAGACGCTTTGATACTGCCTGCCACACCTTTTAAGCTATGTACAATACGAGCAGCAGAGGTTTCATCTTTAGTGAGAAGAGATTTGAACTTCGTGTAATCATCAGCGTGATCTTGTACAAAGACGCCAAGTAGCAATTCGACAGACTCAGCATCACCATCAAGCGTTTCTAGCATGTCTTCAATATCAATCGCAGGCTTTGAATCAGTGACACTTGCAATGTGTTTCTCTGCCACTGGAGCTTCCTCTGTGTTCTGCTGAACAATTTCCTGGCTTGCTACGTTAATGCCCTCTTGAGCTTGAAGGTCGGAATGTTTGCTCGTTGGCGTAATCTTCAATACGGAAGGGTCATTAGTTGGTTGTCTCACCGCAGAGAGAGCATTTTCCTTACTTGAATCGGCTAATGGTTCAGGACTCAGTTCTTTGTCTGTTTGTTGAATCAATTTTCTCGATCTAACGTCCCACAACACTAGTGTGATCATCGTTACCAAGCTTAAACCTAGCATCACTAGCAATAGGTTAAACTGACGGTCATGGAACTCAGCTTCAAGTTTAATGATCTGTTCGTTCACCGAGTTTTTCTTGATTTTATCGACTAAATAATTGAGCTGAGCGTAATCACTCAACAACGCTGAGGCATCAGCCAATAACTGTTGCAGTGCGTCTTGCTCTTCAGTTTTTAATGAATATGATTTTTCTAGAATGGAATCAAACGCACGATAAGTCGCTGACGAGCTTTGATTGTCAGAATACATCGCTTCAAAAACAACAACGCCGAATTCATTGAGTAGCGGTTTTAGTTTAGGGGAAAGCTCTTTATCAGCGCGCAGTATCTTAATATTGTCAACGATGTCTTGAACCTGGCTTTCTATCGGGATGAACTCATCAAACTTTTCTAGGAACTGATCGGCTACGTAAAGCAGTTGATTCGCATCAGGACGAAACAAGGCGTGTTGAAAATCAGATTCAATCTGCAGTCGGATCGAATAAACCAACTGAGCATCAAGTGCTAACTCATTGATACGAGAGACTCGCAGCGGCTCAGAGAAATAAAGCGATTGCCTCAATTCATTGACGCGAATACCGAGTTCTTCAATTTGAGCAAGAGAATTGGTGTAGGAACGGCTTAGATTAAGGAGAGCCAATGAAGGAAGTAGCCACAGAGCCAAGAGCACAACCAAGAAAGTGGCCGGTTTTTTAAAGCGTTTGGGCTTTGCTACTGATTGTTCCATCTATATTCCTTGTGCGTGTTAACTTGAAGCCATGACACTTGCTAAAAGACTAAGCACAAAACAAGCGACAACATCTTGCTGCCGCTTTTACTCATTAACTTCGGACTATGACTTATTGCGAGTCAGTTGGTCACGTAAGTTCGGTGGAGTGCCTTTAATCGTTAGCGTGTCTGTCTCCGGATCGTAAAAGATACGTTCGCCTAGAAGCAGACTATCAAAACTAACATTCAAACCGCCACCAGCACCAACAAATTTTGTTAGTTTACGCATAGTTGCGCGATCAGCGGGGAAACTGTCTTCTAACTCGTAGCCTTGCTCACTAGTATAGTCAAAGAAGCTTGTACCATCAGTGCTTGCTGGCAGTTCTCCAGAAAGTTCACGAACTTGAACTTCATCGCCCGCTTTTAGCTGTTCGTTACAGTAATCCGCAACCTGCTTTTTATAGCTGATCGCTTCTTCTTTTTCTAACTTAGAGTCTGAAACGAAATCTTCTACCGCTTGCATCAGTACTTGGTTTTGCTGTTTCGCATCCAAACCGACTTCAGCTTGTAAGAAATCTAAGAAGAAATCCGCGACTTTACGGCCAACACGTCCTTTAATGTAAGTTAAGTAACGGTTTGACTCTTTGTCTGTGTCGTATGTTGAAAGGTCAAGGCGCGCCACAATATCCATCTTTGAGATATCAAGGTAATCAGTCGCACTGATGTCTAACCCTTCAGTCACTTTCAAACTTTGGTTCGAAGGCAGTAAACCGATGAAAAGGTAGTCTGTCGCCAGTGATTGGTATTCAGCGAGTACCAAAGTGCCTTCGTCAGCAAATGGGTATTTCGATAACTCATCTTTTAGACGTAGCGCACTTTTTTGAGAGAAATCATAGAAACTTTGCTCTCCCGCTCGAAATTCATGCAACGACTGCTGGAATTCGCTGTCGGATTTGAAAGAACCAAACCCTTTACCTGCTTTTGAATTAAAAACACGGTGAAGTTCAGCAACTAGGCTTTCAGATGAAGCATCGTTCTCTAGAGATTCAGCACGATAGTTAACAATCAGTTCATCCTGATCGTTCTTGCTCAGCTGGTGTAAAATTACGTTGGAAAGGTGAAGGCTCATAGTGAAAATATTACCGTTCAGGTTTCAGTTGTCGTGCATAGTAGGTTATCATAAGCCGCTTTTACTATCATTATTAGAGTCCTTATGCCGATTATATCTAAATACACAGATGATCAAGTTGAAAAAATCCTAGCTGAAGTAGGTGCTGTACTCACTAAGCACAAAGCTTCACCAGAACTTTCACTGATGATCGCTGGAAATATCGCAACCAATGTCTTAAATCAGAATGTTGCTGCTTCACAACGCAAAGGAATTGCTGAAAAATTTGCCGAAGCTTTAATCTCTTCTCTTGAAGATAAAAAGTCTCACTAAATTTGATTGACGGATAAAAGAATTATAAATGGTAGACAGCGCAAACTCATATAGCGATCGCGTATCTCGACTTGTTGGTTGGGGTCACTGGTTTGCATTTTTCAACATCATTGCTGCGATGTTGATTGGTACTCGTTATATTACTCAATCTGCTTGGCCAGAAACCCTATTGGGTCAATTTTATTTGGCTGCATCTTGGGTTGGTCATTTCGGGTTTTTAGTATTCGCGCTTTATCTATTAGTGCTGTTTCCGCTCACTTTTATTCTTCCGTCGAGGAAGTTATTACGTTTGGTTGCCGTTTGCTTTGCAACCATAGGTTTAACTGTCCTACTGATTGATACCCAAACGTATCAAAATATAAACCTCCACCTGACACCTGTCGTGTGGGAGGTTTTATTCAGTGGAGAGGAGTCTGCATTCACATCTGATTTGCAACACCTCTTCATTGTTATGCCACTTATCTTCTTATTACAGCTAGGTCTGTCTGAGTGGGTTTGGCGTAAGCAACGTAAACTGTCTCATAAACACATTGGCCGTCCGATTACTGCCGTCTTCTTCTTGTGTTTCATCAGCAGCCACTTGACTTACATGTGGGCTGATGCGTATTTCTACAACCCAATTACTAGCCAGAAAGCGAACTTCCCACTGTCATACCCAATGACAGCGAAAAGCTTTATGGAAAAACATGGCCTATTAGACCGTGAAGAATATTTACAGCGTTTAGAAGCCAACAAAGAGAACGCAAACTTAGTTAGCTACCCGCTCGAAAAAATTCAATACAACCGCCGCAGTGATGATCTTAATATCCTGATGGTGAGTGTAAACAACCTTCGCTCTGATGCACTTAATGCCACAGCGATGCCAAACAGCTATGCCTACGCACAACAATCGATCAACTTCACCAATCACTACAGTTCAAGTAACGACATGTTTGGTATCTTCGGTTTGTTCTATGGCCTTCCAAGCAGCTACGCAAGCAGCATCGAAGCTCAGGGTTCAAGTGCAGTACTGTTGGACGTTTTAGATAATCACAATTATAAGTTTGCGGCTTTCAGTGGCGACAACTTTGACGATGCACTTTACTCGGAAATCATCTTCCGAGGCCGTGATGTTATGCCAGAGCAAGCAACTTATGATGACAAAAGCGCGATACAAGCTTGGTCTAACTGGATTCAATCACCACAAGCTAAACGTCCTTGGTTTAACTTCATTGAGCTGACCACGCTGGATAACTTCTCTAGCTACGATTCAAGTTCAGAGTCAGACTCAACGTTAACGACTGCAGAACGTTTTGCCGCAGACTATCAAAAGTCTGCTCAAGCAGCCGATGCTCAGCTAGCAACAATCTACGCTGAACTGGAACGCTTAGAGCTAACCGACAACACGGTGGTTATCATTACCTCTAATCACGGTAGCGAGTTTAACGAAACTAAGACCAACAGCTGGGGCGCAAACTCCAACTACAGTCGTTATCAGTTACAAGTGCCACTATTTATCAGCTGGCCTGGTAAGTCTGCTTCTGAATATACTCACCGTTCTAGTCATTTAGACGTGTCCGTAACGTTGATGCAAGAGCTATTGGGCGTATCTTCAAACCCAACAGATTTCAGTAGCGGTCGCAGCCTGTTTAATGAGCGTAACAGAAAGTGGATTCTCGCGGGTGACTCACGTGAACTTGCCCTTGTTACCGACCAGCAAACCACTGTGTTAGATAAATTTGGTAACTACAAGTTGTATGACCAAAACTACAAACGCCTAAAAGATGTAAGCCCTCGCTTACCAGTATTAATGCAAGGCTTAACAGAGCTGCAGCGTTTCTACACAAAAAATGATTAACTAGTCACCATATAAAAAAGGGAAGCATGCTGCTTCCCTTTTTTATTGCCGCTAATGACTAGAAAACAAGCAACCAAACAAGATTATGATAATTAAGGGTTTACAAGGCACTCTCCCCCTTATATTATGCACGCCAATGGAGGGATGGCTGAGTGGTCGAAAGCACCGGTCTTGAAAACCGGCAACCGTTAATAGCGGTTCTAGGGTTCAAATCCCTATCCCTCCACCATATTAAAGAAAGCCGCTAAGAAATTAGCGGCTTTTTTGCGTCTAGCGTAAAGTGAATCGAATCTAAAGTTTAATATTCAACTATTCCCCAAAGACAGATTGTTTGGTTCATTCTGAACAGTTTAAAGCCCTGTTACGACTCTATAGCTGTTTGAATATCACTGGCTAGCTCAATTTATATTCTCTCCGCACTCCAGTCATCGATACATACCTTAGACCAAACTTATCTGCACAGCGCGTTCATTCAATATGACTAGACGGTGGTGCATGCCAATCGGGTACAGTTACTCGCTAGAGAGTCAGAATTCACTGCAGGCTCGAATAGTGTTTAGGCTTGTTTCAGGCACTCATCATAAATCCATAAAAATAAAAAAAATCCAGAGGCTTCATCTAAGTCTCTGGATTTCTAAATTTGGCTTGAGCGCTACTTTAATTAAGCGTTTTCTTGCTTAGTCTCTTGCTGCTCTGCTTGTTTCTTTTGTTCAGCTTCATTTGCTTTTTCTTCGTGGTTTGAACCACCACATCCGCCACAACAGCTCATAATCATACTCTCTTTGATTGTGTTTAAGTCATTCACTGCAGACATAATATTAAAGATGTATTTTAAATGCAACTTTAAAGTCATCAATATTGAACATTCGCAACTTGTAGTAATTTAAGCTTTTGGTTTTATTAAAATTGGTAAGTACAACACAACGAAACAACTGTACGCGACAACCCACAGAGCACTGGATAAGGTAATGATATAAACAATATTATGGGTAAAGTACCCGCCAAACACTCGTACAAAAAAGGCAAAAACAATGGCGATTAACGCCGCAGTCATTATTTTACCAATCGCGATAGTTCGACCGGTATGTCCTAGAGAGACACGTGAGATCATTGATAAGATCATCACTCCCATTCCACCAACGGTTAAGGCATGAATCGCTTGTGATTGCGTGACCAATGGTGAAATGATCGAAACGCCATACAAGACCAATCCTAACGAAATGGCCCAGTAGCTTAAGTGTAAAGACCACACGAGAGGAGTCTTAAAAGCAACCCATATTTTCCACCTTACTGCCCTAATCGCATTTGCCAAGCCACTGGCAATAAACACGAAAGCAACGAGACTTTGTGGAACTGGAAGTATCTGAAAGCTCAACACAACGGCGAAAATCGTGCTCACGATGCTCAGCTTTTCAAGCCATGGTAATGCAGGGGTTCGTGGTGTCTGTGTGCCATTAGCGGTAAACATAGGAAAAACTCGTCCACCCATAATGCACATGACTAGAGTCACCAACAGCACCATACTTGTGCTAGCTTGTGAAATTAAGAGTGGCTGCTGAAATAGAACACCATAGTGCATCGCAGCATTGGCAAAGGTCATAAGCAGCAGAATAGGAATGAACAACAGATTTCGCCAAAGCTTCACACTGACAATATTGTGGGCAAGATAAATTACAGCGATCGGTAAAAACAGTAAATCGAGTCCAGCCACCAACCAAGGGCTTAGAACCTCAGGTAGGAACATGGCTATT
Source organism: Vibrio sp. QJM3NY_27 (assembly GCF_057785955.1). NCBI lineage: Bacteria > Pseudomonadati > Pseudomonadota > Gammaproteobacteria > Vibrionales > Vibrionaceae > Vibrio > Vibrio sp. QJM3NY_27. The sequence goes on from NZ_CM173511.1 coordinate 2,514,554, forward strand.
CTCGCACACAACCATAGAGCCAGAAGTATCATTAACCCGCGTCCGTTAATACTGCGGACACCCGTCCAATTTTGTACGGCCGTCAGTAAAAAACCAACCACGACAGTGGCTGCAAAGCCAAACAACATTTCATGAATATGCCACCACATTGCACCGCCATAAACATTTAAGGTTGTACTGCCATTCCAAAAAGCAGCCCAACCAACTAATGCAGCAATACTAAAAAGTGATGCAAACAAAAAAAATGGTCGAAACGCGAGTTCGAAAAATGCCGCCATTGAAACGCCATTGTTGGGGTTTTGATTTAAATCTTTCATCATCGTAAACCTAGTGAGTAAACAAAACTTGCTTACTTTTAAATAACTTCAACCGCCAATAGTTGCCCTAGCTTGTAGCTGTGCCCTTCGCCGAGGAGATCTTGCAAGCTATAAGCGTCTAAGCTTTTGTAAAAACACTCTTGAGCTTCAGCAAAGATAGTTTTCAATTGGCAATTTGGTGTAATGACACAGCTATTATCCTCGCCAAAACATTCAACCAAGTTACGTTTGTCTTCTAACTCTCGAACTAACGTACCTATGTTGATCTGACTTGGATGACAACTGAGTTTCAAACCACCATTTTTTCCTCTTGTGGCGATCAGATGTCCTTTGAGGTTGAGTTGCTGAACGATCTTCATTAAATGGTTTTTAGAAATACCATAACTGTTAGCAATGTCGCCGATGGTGCTAAGAGATTGGTTGTTGATCGCTAAATAGATCAGAACTCGTAGGGAATAATCAGTGTAACGTGTGATATGCATGGTGGGATATTTCACTCTATAAGATGCATTCATTATGAATCTTATAGACAGCAAAGGCAAGTTAACCCTAATGAGGAATGGTGGCTACACACCAAAAGCCAAGGCTTCGGTCCTAATTACGTTCCTCACATCAGTTGTATTCGATCCTTTCTCCATTTTCCTTCCTCAAATGATACCTACCCCCCGAAGTCGAAACGATCAGGAAGATTTTTCGATGTATTTTCACTCTAACCATATAAAAATGCACAAACTTGTTCATAAAAAAAGCAGTCAGTTGATAAGGGTATTTACAAGCCAAAGCCAGCCTTATATTATACGCGCCATTGGAGGGATGGCTGAGTGGTCGAAAGCACCGGTCTTGAAAACCGGCAACCGTTAATAGCGGTTCTAGGGTTCAAATCCCTATCCCTCCACCACATTAAAAAAAGCCGCTGAGAAATCAGCGGCTTTTTTGTATCTGGAGATCACACAAGCTCACCGCTCAACTGCTAACAGCAAATGCGGCCTTCAATAACTGCATGTGAATTGGAACCAGATCTTGGTGCTGAGTTCGATATCCGCCACCGACTACGCATGCCATCGGAATAGACTCTGATTTCGCTAATTCAACCATGAAACAGTCGCGTTCAAATATCCCTTTTGTCGAAACATTCAAGTAACCCAATTCATCGTCTTGATGGATATCGATCCCAGCATCATAAATAATCAGATCAGGTTGATGGTGAGCAATCGCTAACTTAGTGACTTGTTCAAAACAACGCAGAAACTCTTTATCTTCTGTTTCACGACTTAACGGCACATCTAAATCAGATAGCGGTTTTCGTGCAGGGAAGTTTTTGTCGCAGTGGAACGACAAAGTAATGATGTCGTCATTCTCTTGGCAAAGAGTTGCTGTGCCATCGCCATGATGAACATCGCTGTCGACGATAAGCACTTTATCGATATGTTCAAAGGTCAGCGCATGTTTTGCCGCTAACACCAGATCGTTCAACAAACAAAAGCCACTACCAAAATCATAGTGTGCGTGATGATAACCACCACTCAAATGAATCGCTAAACCACTCTCTATTGCCATTTCAGCGGCCAAGCAGGTTCCACCACTTGAGTAGAGTGTTCTCTCAATAAGTTGTTTACTCCACGGGAACCCGATGCGTCTCATTTTCGCCGCGGGCAAATTACCAGAAACAAGCAAATCCACATACTCACTATCGTGAACCTGTTTTACCTGTTCAACCGAAACCGGCGTTGGTTGGAAGATTTCAAACTGGCTCTTCCATAGAGGATCGCTATCCATTAACGCTTCAACAGCACTGTGTAACAACTGATATTTGTTGATTGGGTAACGATGACCTTCTGGTAAAGGTAACTGCGAATAGATTGGGTGGTAAATTAAAGGAATCATAATCAGGTTAATTGCGTATCTTTCTCAAAATCATAACAGTCTCAGCCTAGGCGACAACCTTAATTAATGATAATAGTTATCATTATCTAAACTTTCAAAAAGAGACAGCTATGAAAAACCTAATACTCATCTTTGGGGTGATCTGCGGCTCAATGGCAGCAGTAATGATTTTTATAGGTATGCTAATGGCCAGTTGGTGGAGCGTTGATTTTCTCGTGTTAAGCCATCAAACTTAACTAATTGAACTGAAAAGGAATCACCATGAGCGTAATTTTTATTACTGGAGCGAACCGCGGCATTGGCTTAAGCCTGACTCAGCAGTACTTAAAAGGTAACCACAAGGTGTACGCGACTTATCGTGATGCCTCCTCCGCAGAAGCACTTCTGTCATTGGCGAAAAACAACACCAACTTGACCTGCATTCAATTAGAGATAACCGATTACCAAGCAGTAGGCCAACTCCCTTCGCAAATGGAGCCGATTGATATCTTGATCAACAACGCTGGCTACTATGGTCCTAAAGGCTATGGTCTGGGTAATACCGATGTCGAAGAGTGGCGCCGCGTATTCGAAGTCAACACTATTGCCCCACTGAAGCTTGTCGAAGCGCTATTACCTCTACTAGAAGACAGCGATATCAAAAAGGTCGCTTGCCTGTCCTCTAGAGTCGGTAGCATGACTGAGAACACCTCGGGAGGCGGCTACATCTATCGCTCCTCCAAAGCCGCTCTAAACTCCGTTGTAAAAAGCCTAAGTAACGACTTAACCGATAATGGCGTTACCGTGTTAGCTCTGCATCCAGGTTGGGTACAGACCGAAATGGGTGGGCCAAACGCTCTCATCGACACCGACACTTCGGCTTCAGGTCTTATCAAAGTCATCGAGTCCGCGAATACTGAAGTAAGTGGTCACTTCTTCAATTTCGATGGCAGTGAAATAGACTGGTAACCCGCAGATGAATGATGGCCCTCTCTCAAACCTAGTTAAGCACTCAACACTGTTTTGTCTGACGGTGATGCTAGCTGGCTGTTTCCGTGATGGCCCCGGAGACTTATTCGACGACTACCAAACCAAGATAGCTAGAGTACAAGATGTTGACCAGATAAAAGAGGAATGGGAATTTGAAAACCTACCGAGAAAAAGAGAACTGTTGATTGACGTGCCATCGCTTTCTATCGGTCTCATCGACAGTTACCAGCTTCGTCAGTGTGGATTGTTCAATCTGATTGCAGAAAGAAATTCGGTTCTTGGGAAAGTCGCGGATGAGTTTCGTAATTACGATTATCAAGTCGCCCTACTTGCAGGTGTTGGCAAATGTTTATCCGCTAGCGAATTAGACCCTGAGGTCGTAGAGCTACTGAAAGAAATCGAGCAGCAGAAACTCACACAGTTTCCGCTGCACCAGTGGAATCTAATCTATGCCAGCGATGCCATGCAGTCGCAAATGCGTGGTAGTCAGTGGTTACGTGCTGATATCGGCGATCAGGTACGACAAACCAGTGGCGCCTTAGAACATCTCAACCAAGCGTTAAACGCGCCGCTCGTTTCCGGCAAGACTATTGAGGTTCAAGAAATATTAGAGAAGAGCTCTACGCTCGGGGATTTATACTATTCGCTCGCTCGTGCGTCAGTTGAACTTGATACCATCACCAAGCAACTCACTACTTTTGATGCGAACATCATCTGCGGAAAACAGCGAGACACAACGAAATTTCGCTACCTTAACAATGTGTTCGAGCAACAATATATTGGTCAGGTTCAACCTTACATGGCGCAACTGGATGGCTACTATCAGCAGCTAGCCCCGCAACTTGCTATGTTTGACGCACAGCCTGAGCTACACAGTTATTACTTTCCCATCAAAGATGCGCATCAAGCCTTTCGATCATCCACTCGCCGCCACGTTGATTATTGGCAGCAGCTGTTTAAGCGCTGCGGGCGCAAAGTCGGTCGTTAATCCCGGCTTCAAATATCAAATAATGGACAGTTGTTGATCTCAGTCCCTAACAATTAATTCTTAGCTTTTAGTACCTTTCTTAGCGTAAGTCTTCTTCCTTGTCCCACCACTTTTACGGCGCTTAAAGGCCGGTCTTTCCACTTTAGGAAGATGACGTAGGGATTCAGGAACTTCACCCGTTTTTACCTTGCCCATCAAGCCGTCGATCTTGCTTTCTAACTCTTGCATGAAAGGTTGATACGCTTGATTTCGTTCAGCCATGCCTTGCAACTGATGCTCCCAGTGAGCCGTCATGTCGGGAAAGGTCGAGTCCTCAGGTAAAGCATTAATCAAGCCTCTTCCCGCCGGACTACTATGGATGCTTTTACCTTGTCGCGTTAACAGTTGTCTCTTGAATAAAGTATCTAGAATACCCGCTCGGGTTGCTTCTGTGCCAAGACCATCGGTCTCTTTCAAAATGGCTTTAAGGTCTTTGTTTGCGACAAAGCGCGCGATACCAGTCATCGCTTGTAGCAAGGTCGCTTCCGTGAAGTGCTTTGGTGGCTCAGTTTTCTTATCACCAATAATGCCTTCACGACACGTCAACACAGTTCCTTTATCCAGCGGAGGAACCGTATCTGTGCCATCACCTTTTTCTTCAGTGTCCGTTTTACCCATCAACACTTTCCAGCCCGTGTTGATAAGCTGACGTCCTTTAGCGATGAACACGCCACCAGCGATATCAAAAACCAGCTTAGCATCAGCAAAAACCGCAGGTGGGTAGAATTGCATTAGATACTGACGAGCGATTTGCTGATAGATTTTCATCTCATTGGCAGACAGACCATTCACCGATGATTTCTTCGGTGTTGGGATTATCGCGTGGTGAGCATCAACCTTGCTGTCGTTCCATGCTTTTGATTTAAGAGAAAGGTCCGCACCTTGAGCACCACTTTGCAGATCTTTCGCATTGTTAGCGATAGCATCCACGACCGACTCTCTTTGTGAGTAGTGATCTTTAGGTAGATAGCGGCTGTCAGAACGTGGGTAAGTGATGAGTTTGTGCTTCTCGTACAACGACTGACAAGTGTCGAGTACCTGTTGAGCACTCATACCAAAACGCTTAGACGCATCAATTTGCAAGGCTGACAACGAATAAGGCAATGGCGCAGCTTGTTTACTTTGCTTTTGCTCTGATTCCGTCACCGTCGCGGGTTGATTCGTAATTCGGTTAGCCACGTTCTCAACCAGCTTTCGATTGAGCACGCGACCTTCTTCATCTTGCCATGGTTTACATGCTTCGCTTGGTTTCCAACGCGCTCGAATATCAAAGCTCTGGCCGTTGTTTTGATAAGGGATCAAAGCGTGCAGAGTGAAGTAATCTTTCGGAATGAAGTTTTCGATTTCTTCATCACGTCTTACAACCAAACCAAGTACTGGCGTTTGCACTCGCCCTACCGACAACACGCCTTGGTAACCCGCCTTTTGACCAAGCAAGGTGTAAGCTCGGGTCATGTTCATGCCATATAACCAATCGGCTCTAGAGCGTGCTAAAGCAGAAACAGACAATGGAATAAAATCTCGGTTACTGCGCATTTGAGAGAGCGCACGCTTCACTGCTGGTAAGTTCAAATCGCTGATCAGCAGCCTGTCCATCGACTCTTTCTTGGCCTTGGACACCTTGCAGTAATCAATCACTTCGTCAACCAGCAACTGCCCTTCTCTATCCGGGTCACCCGCATGGACAATTTGTGTCGCGTCCTTCAATAGCTTTCGGATCACCGTGAGCTGTTTGCTGGAAGTCTTGCGTGGTCTCAGCTGCCATTGCTCCGGCACGATAGGAAGATCGGCTAAGTTCCACTTCTTATAACGGTCGTCATAAGCGTCTGGCTCAACCTGCTCCAATAAGTGTCCAATACACCAAGTCACCACATCCCCATTGCCACACTTAATAAACCCTTGGTCTTTCTTCTGTGGATTCGGTAGTGCGGCGGCAATAGCGCGGCCTAGGCTTGGTTTTTCAGCAATGATAAGACGAGACATGTTTTTCCAGATGCTACAAACAATTAGGGCCACATTATCTAATGTGGCCCCTAGAAATCAAGGAAAACTGGTTGTTTATACAGTTAGCATTCCACTATTCAAACTTCAGCTTTCTTTACAAGAACTCGACGAACTTTGAGAAGTCACGTTCTGGCGCTTTCATTGGCGTACAGCCCGGAGTACCTAAATACAGGAAGCCAACAATTTCATCGTCGCCTTCTAGGCCAAATGCTTGGTGTACTTCAGGGTGGAACATCCACTTACCTGAACGCCAAAAACCTTGGAAACCTTGAGCGACGGCCGCCATTTGCATCGCCTGTGCAGCGCAACCCGCAGATAGGTGTTGTTCGAATGCAGGCACTTTCTCGTGCTCGGTCACTTTTGCAATCACGGTAATCACCATTGGAGCTCGAAACGGCGCTTTTTTAACTTTCTCGATAACCGCTTCTTCGCTTTCATCGGCTTGTGCGGCGCGCACCAAGATGTCTGAAAGCTTTTGTAGACCAGAACCTTGCGCGATAACAAAGCGCCATGGTGTTAGAGCTCCGTGGTCTGGAGCTCGTAAGCCCGCTTTGATGATGTTTTCTAATGCTACACCTTCAGGTGCTGGATCAGAGAGTTTTGCGATTGAGCGTCTGTTGAGCAATAGATCCAAAGCATCCATTTGAAGTCCTTACTAATTTTTATTGTTTGTATAGTTGAACTGTAGCACAAAACACAAACGATAATAAATCTCAACAGCTGTCCATTTGAAGCCATATTTGAAACGACAGTAGAAACAATAAAGGCTCCTAAATCTATGACTTAGGAGCCTTATTTATTTTTCCACTTCAAGCTAGTTTAGCGAGAAAATTTAACGATGTTCTAAGGCTTGATAACCCGCTCTACAGCTTAATAGCTAGCTCAACACCTTGACGGATAGCTCGTACCGCATCCAACTCACCGGCATAATCAGCACCGCCGATCACGTGAAGCTTGCCACCAAACTCTTGCCACATGTCTTCGAATGGACGAACTGAAACCTGACCCGCACACACGATAACGGAATCGGCATCGAGTACCTGATCTTTCTTACCAACGCTGATGTGCAGACCTTGGTCGTCAATCTTGTTGTAGCTCACGCCACCAAGTAAGTTCACACCACGTTTTTCTAATGTGCGTTTATGAATCCAACCTGTAGTTTTACCTGGGCCTTTACCGACACGCCCGACTTTACGCTGCATCACCCAAACCGTTTTATCACTGAACGAATCAGGATAAGGATAAAGTCCCCCTGGGTGTTCCATATTCTTATCAATGCCCCATTCATGCAGCCAGTCGTCCAAGCTGTGAGAGGTCGGCTCTGTCAGCATAGTTGCCACATCAATACCAATACCACCGGCACCAACAATCGCGACTTTTTCGCCTACTGGTGTCTTTTCGCGAATCAAGGTTTGATAGTCGACTACGTTTTCTTGATCTATCCCTTCAATATCAAGCTTTCGAGGTTCAACACCGGCCGCCATTACGACTTCATCGTACTTCAACAACATCTCAAACGTCGCTTCAGTATCCAGTTTTAAGTTCACGCCTGATGCATCTATTTGGTTAGCAAAGTAACGAATGGTTTCTCTGAACTCTTCTTTCCCCGGAATCTGCATTGCCAATCTAAATTGTCCACCGATACGGTCATTTTTCTCAATCAGATCAACATTATGACCACGCTGTGCCAACGTCGTCGCACAGGCTAAACCAGCAGGCCCAGCGCCAACAACAGCAATAGTTTTGGTCGCTTCGGCAGGTTGCACAACAATTTCAGTTTCGTAACAAGCTCGAGGGTTCACCAAACAGCTCGCTCTTTTGCCTTTGAATACGTTATCAAGACAAGCTTGGTTACAACCGATACAGGTGTTAATGAACTGAGCTTGGTCTTGAGCCGCTTTATTTACGAAATCAGGGTCAGCCAAAAATGGACGAGCCATTGATACCATGTCGGCCTGTCCTGAGCTGAGGATACGTTCGGCCTCTTCTGGCGTGTTGATACGGTTACATGTCACCACTGGGATAGACACGTATGGTTTAACTTTTTCCGTCACCCAAGAGAATGCCCCTCTTGGTACTTGAGTCGCAATCGTAGGAACACGAGCTTCATGCCAACCAATACCAGTATTGATAATGGTCACGCCCGCTTCTTCTAGCTTCTGAGCCAGAAGTACAACATCTTCGAACGTGCTACCTTGCTCAACCAAATCCAGCATCGATAAGCGGAAAATAATGATGAAATCTTTACCCACCGCTTCGCGAATCGATTTAACGATCTCTAATGGGAAACGCATGCGCTTCTCATAAGAACCGCCCCATTCGTCATAACGCATGTTGGTACGTTTACAGATAAATTGGTTAATCAAGTAGCCTTCAGAGCCCATGATCTCAATGCCGTCATAGCCAGCAACCTGAGCTAGTTCTGCACTGTTGGCAAAGGCACCGATGGTTTTTTTAATTTGACGAGGGCTCATCTCACTCGGTGCAAACTTAGCGATTGGCGCTTTGATGCCCGAAGCACTTTGCGCGAATGGGTGCATTGCATAGCGGCCAGCATGCAGCAACTGAAGGGCAATTTTACCGCCATGCTTATGCACGGCCTCGGTAACAACTTGGTGAGCTTTTGCGTGCTTAACTTTACTGAACTCAGCACTAAATGGGGTCAATCTGCCACGTAAATTAGGAGAGAAACCACCGGTAACAATAAGGCCAACGCCTCCTTTTGCTCGCTCTTCATAAAACGCGGCAAGCTTGTGGAGGCCTTCTTTATTTTCTTCTAAACCCGTGTGCATTGATCCCATCAATACACGGTTACGTAACTGAGTAAATCCAAGATCGAGTGGTTCGAGTAAATGTGGGTACATGGCAGACATCACTTCTATTATTATATCCTTGTGGTCTGACCACAATATAACTCAATCACCAAAAGTTCAAACAACCGTTTACATTTTTGTAACACCGATCATAATGCTGAAGGTATTAATCGTTCAGAAACCCTTAATTTGTCTACACTTAATGAGAATATATATCGATTAACAATTCTTGGTGTAGTTTGAGCTAGGGAATTATCGTAGGATACTAAGCAGTTCATATTATTGAGATTAATAGTACTGTTGCTTGTTAAAGCCACGTGATCTCACTGCGGAGACATAATGAAAAAGATATTCAAATTTATAGGTATGATCTTTAAAGGGATTTGGAAGCTCATCACGTTTGTGCGTCTTGCGCTCGTTAACCTCTTCTTTTTACTCAGTATCGCCATCATCTACTTTGTATACTTCCACTCAGACACAGCTCAGCCCACCGTTCCACAGGAATCGGCTTTAGTACTTAACCTGTCTGGTCCTATCGTGGAGCAAAGTCGCTATATCAACCCGATGGATTCGGTCACGGGTTCACTGCTTGGCAAAGACCTTCCAAAAGAGAACGTCCTGTTTGATATTGTTGAGACGATTCGCTACGCCAAAGACGATGACAACGTTACGGGTATCGTTTTAGCACTCAAAGAACTGCCAGAAACCAATCTGACCAAGCTTCGCTACATTGCCAAAGCACTCAACGAGTTCAAAGCAACTGGCAAACCAATTTATGCGGTGGGTGACTTTTACAACCAAAGCCAATACTACCTAGCCAGCTACGCAACTAAAATCTTCCTATCACCAGATGGTGGGGTTCTTCTTAAAGGCTACAGCGCTTATTCGCTTTACTACAAAACGTTATTAGAGAAGCTAGATGTCAACACGCACGTTTTCCGTGTTGGTACCTATAAGTCAGCTATCGAGCCTTTCATTCGTGACGACATGTCAGATGCAGCGAAAGAATCTGCTTCTCGCTGGTTAGGCCAATTATGGGGAGCATACGTTGATGACGTAAGCAACAACCGTCAGATCGATGCTAAGACCTTGAACCCAAGCATGGACTCTTTCTTAAAAGACCTTGAGTCGGTTGATGGCGATATCGCAAAACTGGCAGAGAAGCTTGGTTTGGTTGACGAACTGGCAACTCGCCAGCAAGTACGACTAGAGCTTGCTGACGTCTTCGGCAGTGATGGTCAAGACAGCTATAACGCGTTTGGGTACTACGAGTACCGTACAACCATGCTTCCAGACCTAACAAGTGAATCGCACGATGTTGCTGTGATTGTTGCTAGCGGTGCAATTATGGATGGTAAGCAGCCACGTGGCACCGTTGGTGGTGATACGACAGCAGCACTACTTCGCCAAGCGCGCAACGACGACAAAGTAAAAGCTGTTGTACTTCGTGTAGACAGCCCAGGTGGTAGCGCATTTGCTTCAGAAGTGATTCGCAATGAAATTGAAGCGATCAAGCAAGCGGGCAAGCCGGTTGTTGTATCTATGTCTAGCCTTGCCGCTTCGGGTGGTTACTGGATCTCGATGGGAGCGGACAAGATCCTGGCTCAACCAACGACCTTAACTGGTTCGATTGGTATCTTTAGTGTTATCACAACTTTCGAAAAAGGGTTGAACGATATTGGTATTTACACTGATGGCGTTGGTACGTCACCTTTCTCTGGTCTTGGTATTACGACTGGGCTTAGCGACGGCGCGAAAGATGCGTTCCAAATGGGCATTGAAAACGGTTACCGCCGATTCATTAGCCTAGTTGGAGAGAATCGCGGCATAGAAGTCGATGCTGTCGACAAGATCGCTCAAGGCCGAGTATGGACTGGCCAAGATGCAATCCAGAAAGGTCTAGTCGATGAAATTGGTGATTTTGATGATGCGATTGCAGCAGCGGCTTCACTTGCGGAGCTTGAAACCTACAACATCTACTGGGTAGAAGAACCACTTTCAACGACTGAACAATTTATTCAAGAATTTATGAATCAAGTTCAGATGTCGATAGGCTTTGATCTTCAATCAATGATTCCAAGCAGTTTACAACCTGTTACTCAGCAGTTAGCTCAAGATAGCCAGCTGTTAGGCAACTTTAACGACCCACAAGGCCGATACGCTTTTTGCTTAAACTGCCAAGTTCAATAAGATAAGCTCAACGCTTTGTTATCAAGAGGCGCCTCTGTGTGAGGCGCCTCTTTTTATTGCATGATAATTCGCTATAATCGCCCCCCTGTTCCCTATATCACACTAAGTATTAATCGCCATGGAAAGAAAACACATCTATATCGCGTATACCGGCGGCACAATTGGCATGCAGAAGTCTTTGGACCACGGCTATGTCCCAGTCGCAGGTTTTATGGATAAGCAGCTAGCTGGCATGCCTGAATTCCATCGCCCAGAAATGCCTGAGTACACCATTCATGAATACTCTCCATTAATGGACTCTTCAGATATGACGCCACTTGATTGGCAGACTATCGCTGATGATATTCGCGCGAACTACGATAAGTACGATGGTTTCGTTATCCTACACGGTACAGACACAATGGCTTACACCGCCTCTGCTCTGTCTTTCATGCTGGAAAACCTCGGCAAACCTGTGATTGTTACGGGCTCTCAGATCCCATTGGCAGAGTTACGTTCAGACGGACAAGCCAACCTGCTGAACGCTCTGCACATTGCAGCGAACTACCCGATCAACGAAGTGACACTGTTTTTCAACAACAAGTTGATGCGCGGTAACCGCAGCACAAAATCACACGCAGATGGCTTCAATGCGTTTACCTCTCCAAACCTAACCCCATTGCTAGAAGCGGGTATCAATATCCAGATCAGCAATAACGTTAAGGTAAACGAGCAACCTGAAGGTGCTTTCAAGGTTCATAACATTACTCCGCAACCCATCGGTGTAATCACTATGTACCCAGGTATCTCACATGAGGTGATTCGCAACACGCTACTACAACCTGTTAACGCAATGATTTTGCTTACTTTTGGTGTTGGTAACGCACCACAAAATCAAGAGCTACTTCAGCACTTAAAAGACGCATCAGAACGAGGTGTGATTGTAGTGAACCTAACTCAGTGTTTGGCGGGTAAAGTCAATATGGGTGGTTACGCGACGGGTTGCGCACTAGCAGAATCTGGAGTTGTCAGTGGTTACGATATGACACCAGAAGCGGCACTGGCGAAGTTACATTACCTGTTGAGCCAAAACTTAAGCTACGAACAAGTGAAGGATCAAATGCAACAAGTGTTGCGCGGTGAGATGAGTTTATAAGCTTGTTCAGCTATAGGTTTAGAGGTTTAGAGCTATAGGTTCAGAGGTTTAGCTATACGTTTAACCAAAACCTTCGCATTAACCCAGTCGTTTTATGGGAATCGCAGGCGTTTAACGTGAACTAAATCGTTTTATTGCTTATAAATAAACGGCTTAACAGTTAAAGGGGTGGCACAGTGTCACCCCTTTGTGTAATTTAAGCCTAATGATTCGGGTTAACCCTAACAATATCTTCTTGGTCTGACTTAAATTGCTTCTTAAGCTCAGACTTAGATTTAAAGCTAATATCACCACCAGCTGCAATTGTCATATGTTGAGCTTCGGAGTTATGTTTAGATTGATATAACATAACTGCTTGCATACACGAGTCGCGCTGTTCTTTAGAGAGCGCCGTACCTTCTGGCCATTTACCCGTCTCAACGGCATAAGTTAAACGTTCGTAGACCTCGGGTGTCATTGCGCTAAGAAGTTGTTCTGCATCCATGATAAAGCCTTAGTTTTAACAATTTTCACCAGAAAATAACCCGTAACAGAATTGAGTCAAGAACCTGACCGATAATAAGTGCATTCGATCACAAGTGAAGGAATATGAAAATGATGAAACGGTTGGCGATTAGCCTATTACCTTTCACTCTGGTTGGGTGTCTTGAAGGAAATAAAAATACCGATCAACTCTGTCAAAGTAATCCGGGGCTGCAGTGTGAGGAATTGAACATGAACGATGGGCAATGTCGCGTCGCACGTACCGACCTCATCTGGCATCGATTTGAAGTTCAGAAGCAACCCTCCGAAGCCAATAAGATTAAAGAGTTCAAGTTAGTCACGGCGTACAAAAAGTGCCTAGAGCTTGCGGCGCAGATCGAGACGATTGACCAATCTAAGCTGCAAGAGCGTCGCTTTACCTCTTTAATGCACAGCATCGAAGAGTCTGAGCGTATTGTAGATGAACTATCGCAATCCAATACACCGGAAACGCTTTACTTCTTGTGGTCACAAACCGGGGACACCAACGCCAGACGCAGTTTCCTACAGCTAGAAGGGAAAGAAGCGTTAAATACGGCAGAAATGCAATATGCCTTAGCAACCTTCTATACCACCCGTGATCATGCAAAAACGCTTAAGCTACTCAATAATGCGTTAACGCTTTCAAACGGTTCGGTCGTCAACACTGAAATCTTCAAGTCGATGGCCAGTATCAACCACAGCCTTGGTCATATGGAAAAAGCGTACGTGTGGGCAATGGTTGCCAAAGACTTTGATGTACCCATTGCTTCTGAAGCTGAACTCACTGTGCTGTATCGTTTCGACAAACCTCAATACAAACAATTCAATGATGATGCTGAAAAGATTGTCGAAGCCATTGAAGACGGCGTTTACACCGCGTCTATAGTGCCGAACTATTAGTTTTGATTTCTTAATGCATAAAAAAACAGCTACCGTCATGGTAGCTGTTTTTATTTGTACTAGAGTTAATTCTGAAATCTTGGGCTGTTCAGTAGTCCTTAATCGACAAGTACGACCTGTAAGGATTAAACAATAGTGACAAGTTATTTCGTACTTTTGTCATTTTTGTTGAAAATTAACGACACAGAATTAACACAGAATCGCTCACCTGTTGTCTGCGGGCCATCAGGAAAAACGTGACCTAAATGGCTATCACATGCCGTACAACGGATCTCCACACGCTTCATTCCGTGACTTAGATCCTCTATATAGCGTACCGCTTCATCACTTACTGGGGCATCAAAGCTTGGCCAACCGCACCCAGAGTCATATTTGTTATCCGACAGAAACAAAGGGCTTTCACAGCATGTGCAGCTATAGACACCAGTGTTATGGTTGTGCAGTAACTTACCGCTATATGGGGCTTCAGTACCACGTTCACGGCACACAGCAAATTCGTCGTCCGTTAGGCGCTCACGCCAGTATTCATCAGGCTTTATCATATTTCCTCCCTTTTGAACCACGTTAATATCTCTCCACATTCTCAGTTATTATATTTACTTTTTTCTATAAAGGCTTGCATATCAGTCGTTTTGTAGCACATACTTTCTCACCAGGAAACATTGTACATATACACTCATAAGTGAATCATCATTTAGGGGTATTTTACCCAACTGGAAGGGTACAGAGCCACTTGCAATGGTCAATTTTCAACCACTTACGCCCAATTGTTAAGAAAAGCGTCGCTTTTTTTTGACATTAAACAAGTTAAGTCGGATTATCTATTGCAGATGTATACTGGATTCTGTAATTTTACTACCAGTTATCTTTAATCAGAAATTAAGTTGTGGAGCAACTACAATGACTATCAAAGTAGGTATTAACGGTTTTGGCCGTATCGGCCGTTTCGTATTCCGCGCAGCTCAAGAGCGTGCAGACATCGAAGTAGTAGGTATTAACGATCTAATCGACGTAGAGTACATGGCATACATGCTTAAGTACGACTCAACTCACGGCCGTTTCAACGGTACTGTTGAAGTTGAAGGCGGTAACCTAATCGTTAACGGTAAAACTGTACGTGTTACAGCTGAGCGTAACCCAGAAGATCTTAAGTGGGATGCTATCGAAGTAGACGTAGTTGCTGAAGCAACTGGTCTTTTCCTAACTGACGAGACTGCACGTAAGCACATCACTGCTGGCGCTAAGAAAGTAGTTCTTACTGGTCCTTCTAAAGATGCAACTCCAATGTTCGTAATGGGCGTTAACCAAGCATCTTACGCTGGTCAAGACATCGTTTCTAACGCTTCTTGTACTACTAACTGTCTTGCACCTATCGCTAAAGTACTTAACGATAAGTGGGGCATTGAGTCTGGTCTTATGACTACAGTTCACGCTACTACAGCAACTCAAAAAACTGTAGATGGCCCTTCTGCTAAAGACTGGCGCGGTGGCCGTGGTGCTTCTCAAAACATCATCCCATCTTCAACTGGTGCTGCTAAAGCTGTAGGCGTTGTTCTTCCAGAACTAAACGGCCTTCTAACTGGTATGGCTTTCCGCGTACCAACTGCTAACGTATCTGTAGTTGACCTAACTGTTAACCTTAAAGCATCTGCATCTTACGAAGAAATTTGTGCTGCAATGAAAGAAGCTTCTGAAGGCGAAATGGCTGGCGTTCTTGGTTACACTGAAGACCAAGTAGTATCACAAGATTTCATCGGTGAAGTTCAAACTTCAGTATTCGATGCTAAAGCTGGTGTTGCTCTAACTGACAAATTCGTTAAAGTTGTATCTTGGTACGACAACGAAATCGGTTACTCAAACAAAGTTCTAGACCTAATCGCTCACATCTCTAAGTAATTTCTTTTTAGAAATAGCTTTAGATAAGCATTAGCGAAGACTGTTTTGAGCAGACTTTGAAAAAGGCGACCTTAGTGTCGCCTTTTTAATACCTGCTATCTTTTAAGCGGCTTCGACCCCGACCACCAAAATGCCTTGGCTAGTCAAACACTTAAACTAAAACTAAAACTAAAAACTTAAATCAAAACGCAAAATTTAATTCCAATACTGGCTCTGCTTGTCACTCATAAAATCACAAGCACTGTTCTAGCCAGCATTTGAATTCAATTTCCTTAGAAGGATCATGTAATGGATTTATCTATTCTACCTACACTGACAGTACTTTCTGACAACGTGACTATCGTTGAACACGAAGGTGTAAAATTGGTTCGCGTTATCCACGATAAAGCAAACGCAGCCATTTCATTGTTTGGAGGCCATGTGGTGTCATTCCAACCACAAGGTCAACAAAACCTTATTTGGATGAGCCAACAAGCTAAATTCGATGGAAAAACAGCCTTACGTGGTGGTATTCCAGTATGTTGGCCTTGGTTTGGTCGCATTGCAGCACCGGCACATGGCTTTGCACGTTCAAGCGAATGGCAATTAATTGAGCACCGTGAAAGCGAAGCAGGCGTTATTGTAAGCCTAGGCCTAAAGCCTAGCGAAGCGACTCTGGCAGTGTGGCCGCATCAGTTCGATGCTCGACTGAATGTTGAAATTGGTGACCAACTAAAAGTAACGTTGGACGTGAAGAATACAGATTCACAACCATGGACTTTCTCTGGCGCACTGCACACTTACCTAAATGTAGGTGATATTCACAACACAACCACAACTGGCATGGGTGCTGAGTACATTGATAGTCTGCAAGGTGGTAAAATCTGCCAAGGTGGTTCTGAACTGGTACTGACCGATACGATTGACCGCGTTTACACGCAACCAGAAGCGCAAATCTTTGTTGCTGACAAAAATCTGGATCGCACACTAACGGTTGAGAACCACGGTCATAACTCTGCAGTATTGTGGAACCCGTGGGCGGAAGGCGCTGCAGGTATGGGCGATATGCAAGACGACGGTTACCTAACCATGATGTGTATAGAATCAACACTACACGCACCAAGCCTAGAAGCTGGTAAAACGCTACAGCCTGGCGAGAGCCACCAGCTTATTACGGTTATCTCTTCGAACTAAGCTTCTAGCTAATCGAATTAAAAAAATGCAGCTCATAACGCTGCATTTTTTATTGCCCCGAACCTCACACGTACCGTCCAGTAATCAACGTCTTAACACAAGCCAGTAGTCCATCGCCTCTCCGTTTAAACCCACGCCACATGGTTCTCATCACTCTAGTTTATAAATATAACTATCAATTCATTAATTATTATCAATTACTGCCGATAAATAAGTACCTATGATAGAAAGCTCAATAACAAACTTCCTTAAAACCACTTAACAACACCTCAATGAAGACAGGATAGTGAATTCATGTTCGAGAAATACAAAAATCAAAGTGTTGGCTTCCAACTTAAGTTGGTCATTTTGCTGTGCTTGCTTATTGCCTTTGGCTCCATTGCAACACTCGTGTACCGCAATGCCTCACAGGTATTATTAGACAACACGTTAAAAGAACACCAATCCAAAGTAGAAGCGATGGCCAAAACCATCTCTGGTCAGTTTGATGCTTACCTGCATACCGCTAAAGTTTTAGAATCCACTTTTCGTAACGGTTACCTAGCAGGTGTTTATGTTGAAAGTTATGACGTTGAGTTCAACGGTCATTCAATTCCCAACATGACTCAATATGGTGAGAGCCTAATAAATGACACTAAACTCGTTGATAGCTTTACCCGCGACACCGGCGCCGTAGCAACCCTATTTGCCCCATTTGGCGACGACTTTATTCGTGTCTCTACTTCTCTTAAAAAACCTTCAGGCGAACGAGTCGTTGCGACCACGCTAGGGAAAAATCATCCAGGCTATAGCAAACTCAAAAATGGCCAGCCTTATTACTCTCAAGTTAAGCTCTTCGGTCAACGTTACATCACCTACTATGCGCCTTTGACCAATGCTCAAGGCAAAGTAAACGGTGTCTCTTTCATTGGTCTGCCAGTAGAAGAGGCGACTCAAAGCCTGTTTGAATCTCTACGCTCTGTTTCTTGGGGGGATACGGGATACACCATCATTGTTGATAACGAGAAAGAGCATCAAGGCCAGTACTTACTGCACCCTACTAACGTTGGCGGTGGTAAATCGATTGTTGATGTTGCTGACTACGACGGCAACAAACCTTTCTATCAGATCTTTGAACAGCAATCCGGTTTGATTCTCTACCCTTTTGAGTACCAAGGAACGGTAGGCGAAAAGTATCTCGTCTACACTGAAGTTCCTGGTTGGGATTGGAAACTACTTGGCGGTACTTTTATCAAGGAAGTGACCAAGGGCAGTGATGAATTACTCGAGCTCATCGCTATTATTGCTACCTTGATTGCTGCCGCTACCATCGTCGCGTTAACCTTCGTGTTAAACCGTACACTGACGCCACTAACGACGTTAAACGAGTACATGCTGCGTTTAGGAAAAGGCGAAGTAAGCCTGCATATCCCAAACAATGGCAAGCAAACAAAAAACGAGATCAGCAACCTAAATACCGGCGTTGCGAACATGGCTGCTCAATTGAATACACTCGTGGGCGAGATACGTACGACCAGTGATCAAGTTCAGAATAGCTCGAGCAGTGTGTCACAAGATGCCAGCCACAACTTAAGCCAATCTGACCGCCAGCAAGCACAGGTTGAGCAAGTCGTTACCGCCATTGAAGAGATGGCCACCTCTGCAGAATCTGTAGCGCAGCAAGTGAACAGCATTGCTGAAAATGTTCGCCTTGCCAATGAAGACAGCCAGAAAGGTTTAGAAGTCGTTGAAGGTGTGTGTATTGATGTTGCCCAACTGAATGATCAATTAGACAAGTCAGCATCGGCCATCGAGCAAGTGAGTTCTGATAGCGAAAGCATTCAAACCGTCACCAAGATGATTGATGACATCGCAGAACAAACCAACTTACTTGCGTTGAACGCTGCGATAGAGGCTGCGCGTGCGGGTGATCAGGGTCGTGGTTTTGCCGTTGTCGCTGACGAAGTAAGAACATTGGCTCATCGTACACAAACGTCAGTGCAAGACGTAGTGAGCATCATCGAGAAGTTGAAATCTTCCACTAACAATGCCGTGAACCTGATGACACAAAGCCAATCGAATGCCAACCAAGTACTCGATAAAGCGCAAGAAGCAGGCACGGCTCTAGAGTCGATAGCCTCTCAAGTTGAGTCTATTGCTTCTCAAGCTGAAACCATCGCTGCGACATCAGAAGAGCAAGCTCAGGTTTCTCAAGAAATAGCAGCGAACGCGCATGCGATCAGCGATTTGAACCAACAAAGCCGTGAAACTAGCGCCAAGACCTCTCAAAGTGCTGATGAACTTCAAAAACAAGCTGAGTCGTTAAAGAACCAAGTTAACTTTTTTAGCTAGAAGCCGAGTTCACTTTTTCTATCAGTGACTTGCTCATTACCAATAGAGCCAACCATACGTTGGCTCTATCTCTTCACTAACAGGCTCTACCTATTCACAGATTGCCGTTAGCCAAGACAGCTGCGTTTATTCTAGCGCCCCACTATGCTTCCTGTTAAAATTTTGGACTTGAAATTTCTACCTCGAGTTTGCAATGACTTACCAATGCCCTTTGTGTCACCAACCTTTATCTCAAAACGATCGTACGTTTAAGTGTGAAAAGAACCATCAGTTCGACCTAGCGAAAGAAGGCTATGTCAATTTGATGCCAGCACACCACAAACGCTCAAAAGATCCAGGTGACAACAAAGAGATGATGCAGGCTCGTCGCCGCTTCCTTGAAGGCAACCACTACAATCCAATGCGCCAAGCCGTTGTTGGTTTATGCGCTAGCTATCTGCCAGAAACAGCCCCTAGCCTATTAGATATAGGTTGTGGTGAAGGTTATTACACCAATGAAATTGCGGTAAACCTTCAAGAAAAGAATGGCGCTACTTTTGGTCTAGATATCTCTAAGATTGCTATCAAATACGCCGCTAAACGCTACCCAGCGGTCGACTTCTCAGTCGCTTCTAGCCATCGCCTACCCTTTGCGGAAAATAGCTTAGACGGCATTCTACGCATTTACGCGCCTTGCAAGGCAGAAGAGCTGCAACGCACCATCAAAGACAATGGTGTGGTGGTCACCGTGACACCTGCTAGCCGACACCTTTATCAGCTGCGTGATGCGATTTATGATGGCGTTCGTTTGCACGATGAAGATCCAGAGATGATCGAAGGTTTTACTCTTGAGCACCAAGAGCAACTAAACTATATGATGGAACTATCGGGGTCAGACGCATTCGACCTGCTACAGATGACGCCGTTTGCTTGGAAAGCGAGTGAAGAATTTAAACAACAACTCACCGATTCAGGGCAATTCAACTGTGAAGCTGACTTTATGCTACGAGTGTACCGCAAACAACTTAATTGATATTGATTATCGTTTGCATTGAAATCTCATCTTGCCTCCTTTAGTATGCGTGTTCTTCAAGGAGGCATTTCATGCAACGTATTATTCTTATCGGATTAGCTACCCTGCTTACAGCTTGTGCTAATCAACCTTCAAACAACACTTCTCAACAAGTGGCTAACACGCAAACGCAAGCCGTTTCCACATTCTACGACTACCAATTCGCGTCTCCACAAGGCGAAGCGCTTTCTCTCAATGCATTACCTAAACAGCTGATTGACGCTGATGTGGTTCTTATTGGCGAATGGCACACTCACTCGGCAATCCATCGCTTCCAAACCGATTTTTTAAAAGTGCGCCGCAACGCCACATCAAACATCGCGCTTTCAATGGAACAATTCACTCGAGAGCATCAAGACACATTAAACCAATATCTAAATGATGAGATTGGCGAACAAGTTCTTATGTCTCAAGCCGCTGCTTGGCCAAATTACGAAAGTGATTACCGCGCGTTAGTGGAGTTCGCTAAAACCAACGACGTCAATATCATTGCGGCAAACGCACCAAAATCCTTTGTACAATGTATCGGCCGTAAAGGATTATCCTATCTAGATAAGCTAACGACGGAACAACGTCAATGGATTGCTTCAGAAGTGGATACTGGCGATAGCCTTTACAAAGAAAAGTTCATGGCTTCGATGCATCACGGAACACCAGAGCAAACAGAAAAACAGTTTGCGGCTCAAGTAACATGGGACGAAACCATGGCAGAGTCGATTGTTGATTACCTCGCATCAAACCCAGACCAACAAGTGATTCATGTGGCCGGTAAGTTCCACACCGAAGGTGGTTTAGGCACTGCAGCATCGATTCTACGTCGTAACCCTGATTTGAAAATTGCCATCATCAGCCCAGTTGAAGAGATCTCATCGGATAGCAGTGACTATCAGCTTGAAGTTCTCTCGCCACCGGTTCGCTTTGTTAAGAAAGAGAACCGAATGAAGGCATACAAGCACCTATCTAAGCGCGGATCCGATCTCAAGTGCGACTAAACTCGCTATCCAGACTTAATCTTATTCAAGTTTAGGTCTGGATAGCTATAAGTCTGGCAAACTAAAAGCTTGTTCAATCGCGCCCTAAGATAAATATTGATATCGGCATAGGAATTGCTTAATTACCAAGCAGTTTTGATTAAGCAGACGAAGATATATTGTGCGAATAAAAAAACATCACCACGGTGATTAAATGCACAAGTTTTTCACACCTCTGCCGATACTATATTTAAGAATAGGTAAGGAGAGCAATATGACGCCAGTAGGAACGAGTAACACTCAGCTGTATTCACCTTCGCAAATGAACGCACAAGCTAAAAGCATTGAAGCTGACAAGCCTGCACCTCTTAAGGTTGAGCAAAATACCGTTAAGCTTTCCGATGAGGGCAAAGCCCTATTATCTGCCCTTAAAGAAATCGATAAAGAAGCCAAGAAAGTCGAAGCTGAAAACGCGACCGTTACTGATAAGGTTGAGTCATTTGCTCACGGCGCATTAGGTATGGATCACCCAGATAAGATTGAAGAAGAGGACGATGGTTCTTATTCAGCAGGGCAATACTTATCCGCAGCGGCAACGGTTGGTGGCATTCTTCTCGCTCTTATATAACTTTCCTTTACGGCATTCCTTTCACTGCACCACGTGCATTGTTTGCACAGCACTGCTCACATTGACCCTATTGCTCTGAGCCTCTTTCATTACAAAAAATCGATTTGTCGTCACGACAACAGACCTGATTTGTCCTAAAAAACGAGTTCACGACATAATTCCGCTCTCATTTTAATGGAATAATACTCGTGAAAAACTCTTTTGCGCTTATTGATAAGCCAACCTTTTTTGGTGCGATAGCACTCCTACTCACGATCATCTTCCCGCTGATTATGTTCCCGACGCAAGGAGCAGACTGGATCGCGGTCGCTAAAACCTTTATGACAGACCAACTTGGTTTCTTGTACCTAGCGCTTGGACTCGCAGCTTGTGCCTTCATGGTTTACGTTGTGTTCAGTGATATGGGACAAATTAAACTGGGTGAAGCCGATGAAGAACCTGAATTTAAAACCGCTTCATGGGCAGCAATGCTTTTCTGTGGTGGTATCGGGGCAAGTATCTTGTACTGGGGCTGTATCGAGTGGGCTTACTACTACCAATCACCTCCTTTTCAACTAGAACCCGGCAGTGAAGAAGCCGTTCGTTGGGCTGCGACCTATGGTTTATTCCACTGGGGTCCAATTGCTTGGTCTATTTACCTAATCCCTGCTATTCCAATTGCCTACTTTTTCTATGTACGTAAACAACCTGTACTAAAAATTTCTAGTGCATTGATGCCAGTATTGGGTGAACACCATAGCCGCGGCGTTGCAGGTAAAGTTGTAGATATCCTATTCATCTTTGGTCTATTAGGTGGCGCAGCAACAACGTTAGGTTTAGCAGCACCTCTTATTACTGAAGGTCTTAACCACTTATTCGGCCTACCAAAAAATAACCTAACTCAAGTTATGGTGCTTTTGGTTTGTACTGCTATATTCGCATACTCATCGTATGCGGGTTTGGAAAAAGGCATCAAGATCCTCAGTAACATCAACTTCTGGGGCGCAATGGGACTATTGATATTCGTCCTAATCGCTGGCCCAACGATTTTCATGCTTGAGACGGGTCTAGACTCGATTGGTCGCCTATTGTCTAACTTCTTTGTGATGGCAACGTGGGCAGAACCATTCGGCGGCTACGGTACGTTCGAAAATACGCATTTCCCACAAGATTGGACCATTTTCTACTGGGCATGGTGGCTAGTTTTTGCACCAAGCATGGGCCTGTTTGTTGCGCGCATCTCTCGCGGCAGAACCATTAAACAAATGGTGTCAGGCTCTATCTTCTTTGGTTCATTAGGCTGCTTCTTATTCTTCATGATCTTAGGTAACTACGGTTTATCCCTACAGTTATCTGGTGAGCTAGATGTCGTTGCAATCCTAAACGAAGAAGGCGCAACCAAAGCAATTTTCTCAATGCTGGCACAACTGCCAATGAGCACGTTAGTGATCGCAGTATTTACACTGCTGTGTATTATTTTCACTGCGACAACCTTTGACTCGATTTCTTACATTCTGGCTTCTGTGGTTCAGAACAACGTGACCGAAGAGCCAATGCGTTGGAACCGTATGTTCTGGGCATTCACACTGTCGTTCTTACCAACGATTCTGATGTTCTTGGGCGGTCTAAGCACGCTTCAAACGGCTGCGATTGTTGGTGGCTTACCGCTACTGGCTATCTCTGTGATGTTGATGATCTCAGCCGTTCGTGCGACGAGCCTCGATTTGCGTCACCAAGAGAATTACATCGAGCCAACGATTAACATCGAAGAGCTGCCAGACATGGACCCATGGTCGGCAGAAGGTATGGCATTGGCACAGTTCGAGAAAGAGAAAGACGCAGCACAAGAAGCCGCAGAACTTGAACGTGAAGCTTATAAAGCCCTTGCTGATGTGAAGAAAGAAATCCGCGCTTATGTTCTTGAACAGGGTGCACAAATGGAAACACATGAGCTTCCTGAAAACCTACAACAAGCACTTGAGCAGGCTGAAAACAACCTAAGCACAGCTCAAGCGAAAAAAGTTGAGTTATCAGAGCAAGCTCAGAAAGCTCGAGTCGCGTTCAATCAGGTGGTTGCAGAACTGCCACTTGCTTGACATTAGCCATGACACAGTCCATTTATTTGGACTCTCCTAAATACGACAAAGGCTCGCAGAAATGTGAGCCTTTTTTTATGCTTTTCAAAAAACTTGAGTTATTGCTCAATTTCATATTGATGAAACAAATATGAAACGACTTTGACACAAATCGGTGTTCTAATCATCCCGCTTATATAAAAAGGGATAACTAATGAAGCACTTTATGAAACCAATTGTTACCGCAGTGGTAACCTCTACACTCTCATTCAACGTACTTTCAGCAGAAATCAAAAATGTCATTCTGATGATCGGCGACGGCATGGGACCTCAGCAAGTTGGCTTATTGGAAACCTACGCAAACCAAGCGCCAAATTCCATCTATAAAGGGAACAAAACGGCCATTTATCAACTTGCTCAAGAAGGGGTTATTGGTTCATCCCTAACGCATCCGGAAGACGCAATCGTAGTGGATTCAGCTTGCTCTGCGACCATGCTTGCAACGGGTATCTACAGCGGTTCAGAAGTGATCGGTATCGATTCACAGGGTAACCATGTTGAGACCGTACTTGAGAAAGCGAAAAAAGCAGGCAAAGCGACCGGCCTAGTGTCCGACACACGCTTAACTCACGCGACCCCTGCTTCTTTCGCCGCTCACCAACCTCACCGTTCTTTAGAGAATCAAATCGCATCCGATATGCTTGCAACTGGCGCTGATGTGATGCTATCTGGAGGGCTACGTCATTGGATTCCTAAATCGACCAACGACAAAGGTGAAACCTATAAGCAACTTGAGCAACTGACTCAAGGTGATGTTTATCTCAAATCGAAGCGTAAAGACGACCGTAACCTGCTGACTGAAGCAGAGAAAGACGGCTACCAACTGGCGTTTAATCGCAACATGCTAGACGACGCTAAGGGCGATAAACTACTTGGCCTATTCGCCTACTCAGGCATGGATGATGGCATCGCTTACAGCAACAAGAAAAAGAGTGGCGAACGAACTCAGCCAAGCCTGAAAGAGATGACACAAAAAGCGCTCAACATCCTATCCAAAAATGAAGATGGCTTTTTCCTAATGGTCGAAGGTGGCCAAATCGACTGGGCGGGACACAGTAACGATGCAGGTACTATGCTGCATGAACTGCTCAAGTTTGATGAAGCGATCCAAACGGTGTATGAATGGGCAAAAAATCGTGAAGACACGATCGTGATTGTGACCGCAGACCACGAAACAGGCTCTTTCGGTTTCAGCTACTCTTCTAACGACCTACCAAAACCACAGAAACGTTCTGGCGAAGCCTTCGCCGATCGCGACTATGCACCCAACTTTAACTTTGGCGCATTCGATATTCTTGATGGTCTATACAATCAAAAGCAAAGCTACTACGGCATGATCAGCGAATTTCAGAAGCTGGATAAAGCACTGCAAACACCTGAGAAGCTGGCTGAGATCGTCAACAAAAACAGTGAGTTCCCTATCACAGCGGAACAAGCGAGAAACGTATTAGCCAGTAAGCCGAACCCATACCGATTGGCTCAGCACAAATACTTGTCGGCAGAAGAAGTGCCTGCTATCAACGATTTCGATGCTTTCTTCCCATATAACGACCGTGGCAACCTACTTGCTCGTGAACAAGCAACAGGCCAAAACATCGTTTGGGGCACAGGCACACACACTCATACACCAGTGAACGTGTTTGCTTGGGGTCCTGCTGAAAAGATACTGCCAGTTTCGAAAATCATGCACCACTCAGAACTGGGTGAGTACATAAAACAACAAGTAAACTAGCCTGAATCTTTTTTACTCGTTTCACTTAGCGCCCTTCGGGGCGTTTTTTGTTTTAAGTTTTTAAATCTTTTAGTCTTTAAGTTAAGCAAGTAAGTAAGCAAGTAAGTTTTAAACTTAGGCGACGCCAAATAACAAAACAGCCGCTCAAGAGCGACTGTTTTAGAATAATTAGCGATTCGGATGATTCAAAATGTGGTCTTCCCAATCCACCACATCGATTTCGTATACCACTTTGTTACGAACGCTTTCACCTGCAGCGTGCATCTCGGCTTTAGAACCCGTAATCAATGGGTGCCACTCAGGAATCGGCTTGGATTCTGATAGAAGGCGGTAAGCACAAGTGTCTGGTAGCCAATGGAATTCATGAATCTTGTTACGAGTCAGCTTCAAACACTCTTCACCTGAAGTGAAGCGGTTCGGGTAGTCTTTACAAGAACATGTTTTGTCGTTTAACCAGCTGCACGCCACGTTGGTGTAGTAAACTTCATCGCTATCTTCATCCATTAGTTTATGCAGGCAACACTTACCACAACCGTCACACAGTGATTCCCACTCGTTCTCGGTCATTTGCTCTAGTGTCTTTTCTTGCCAAAATGGATTCGTCATAGGATTACTTCTTACTCTTTTACTGGGGTGCGTGTTATACCGCTAGCCCATAAAAAGTTCAAGGATAATAATTGTTCATTCTTTGATTCAATCAACAGCTGTCACTCTCATCATTTTTTGCTACTATCGCGCACCCTGTTATTTAGTGAGTTTAATTTGATGGAATGTCGCCTAGGTTGTGGAGCTTGTTGTATCGCTCCAAGTATTACATCTGCTATTCCTGGAATGCCTAATGGTAAGCCTGCTGGCGTACGCTGCATTCAATTAAATGAGCAAGATCTATGCAAATTATTTGGTCAACCTTCACGCCCGAAGGTATGTCACCAGTTCAAAGCCTGCCCTATCATCTGTGGTAAAACAGACCAAGAAGCGCTTGATAACCTTATTGAGCTCGAAGCAATAACCTAACAATACTTTTCTTCTTATATATGCCCAAGATTTCACAACTTTGATAGATCTAAACTATCTTATTGATACTGGTAAAGATTAATAAGGATAGTTATGAATAAGTATATCGCAGAAATGTTCGGTACGTTTTGGTTGGTGTTAGGTGGTTGTGGTAGTGCCGTCTTAGCCGCGGCTTTCCCTGATGTGGGAATTGGTCTACTCGGAGTTTCCCTTGCCTTTGGTTTAACCGTACTCACCATGGCTTTTGCTATTGGTCATATATCCGGTTGCCACCTCAACCCTGCTGTCACCATCGGTCTATGGAGTGGTGGTCGCTTTGATGGCAAAGATGTTGCGCCTTATATTATCGCTCAGGTGATTGGCGGTATTATCGCGGGCGGCGTGCTATTTGTGATTGCTTCTGGTCAAGCAGGTTTTGACGTTGTCTCATCAGGCTTTGCTTCGAATGGTTACGGTGAGCACTCACCGGGTGGCTATTCACTAACCGCAGCACTCGTGTGTGAAGTAGTCATGACCATGGTGTTCCTATTTGTGATCATGGGGGCAACCGATTCGAAAGCACCGGCTGGATTTGCACCTATCGCGATTGGTCTTTGTTTAACCTTGATCCACCTTATCAGCATTCCTGTAACCAACACCTCTGTGAACCCTGCTCGAAGTACTGGCGTAGCTGTGTTTGTCGACGATTGGGCTGTTTCGCAATTATGGCTATTCTGGATTGCACCGATTATTGGTGCCGTGATTGGCGCAATCATCTATAACGCTGTTCGAGGTAAAGATTAACTATAACTTTCACACAGCGAACTAACAAAGCCGCTTAACAGAAATGTCCAACTTTACGGGGTCACTTCAAACTGAGCGGCTTTTATTTTGTTGCAAGCCCCCTAGCTCCTCCACGTGATAACCTCCGGTTAACACGGATATTCCATCGGTTCATTAGCGATCCATTATCAGCCTCAGCATAATGCACGCAATTCCCTATACCTATGGACACAACAATGAACAAAACATTTCTTGTACTAGCTATCTCTTCTTTCACAGCAACAACAGCTATCGCTAGTGAATCAGCACCAACCCCTGAATTAATGCCAGAACCAATTAAAACCGAGTTTTTTGTTGGTGGCGGTTTAGGCTACCACTCAGCTAAAGCTCAAATATCAGAGCCTGGCTTTAAAGAAAGTAAAACAGCCAAAGGCGCTGCTTTCCATATTCGTGGCGGTGCTTACATTCAAGAAAACCATCGTATTACCGGTACGATTAACTTTACTGGTGACAACGAACTATGGCACAGCGGAGTTACTGACTACGATGATGAAATTAACCTAGACCTTGCACAAACCGAGTTCCTTGTTTCTTATGACTACGTTCATGCCATTAACTCTCAATTCTCCGTATTTGGTGGCGCGACTGTCGGCATGACACAGAACACTTTTAAAGGGGAGTATATTGATCTAATTGACTCTTCAGAGAATGGCTCAGCTAAATCTAAAGAAACCGACTTTGTGTACGGTTTACAAGCAGGTATCCAATACAAGATCATGAAAAACGTTTCTGCAGATTTCCAATACCGTCATATGTTTGAATCGTATTCTGAATCAGCGGAAGGTGTGAAGCTATCGATTCCAAACAACAGTGAATTTACCGTTTCTGTCGACTACCGCTTCTAATTGGATAGTGATG
Organism: Vibrio sp. QJM3NY_27; assembly: GCF_057785955.1. NCBI lineage: Bacteria > Pseudomonadati > Pseudomonadota > Gammaproteobacteria > Vibrionales > Vibrionaceae > Vibrio > Vibrio sp. QJM3NY_27. The sequence continues at coordinate 2,542,887 of NZ_CM173511.1, forward strand.
TTCAGCTAAAGTGAATATAGGGAAGATATTCAGACTGCCTTAATAAAGAAAAAGCCGCTTAGTGATTATTCACCAAGCGGCTTTTTTAGATCTTATGACGACCGAGTAAGGAGTGCGAAAGCGTGGTGCCATCCACCAGCTCTAGCTCACCACCGACGGGAACACCATGGGCGATACGGCTAGCGTTCACTTCATGGGCATTACATAGCTCAGCAATGTAATGCGCTGTTGCTTCCCCTTCTACTGTCGGGTTAGTCGCTAGAATTACTTCAGTGATATCACCACGACGTAAACGGTAATCCAAGACATCGAGACCGATATCACTTGGACCGATACCATCAAGTGGTGAAAGATGCCCCATAAGCACAAAGTAACGACCTGAATATTGGCCAGTTGCTTCAATGGCTGCAATATCTGCAGGGCTCTCTACTACACAAATTTGACCGTTGTCCTGACGTTTAGGATTGGTACAAATGTGGCAAGTATCTTCTTCAGTAAAAGTACGGCACTCATTACAATGACCAATTTCGGTCATTGCTTGGCTAAGAGCTTCAGCCAACTGTAGGCCGCCTTTTCTATCGCGCTGTAACAAATGAAAGGCCATACGCTGCGCCGACTTGGGGCCAACCCCAGGTAGACAACGTAAGGCCTCCATCAAATGCTCCAGCATATGACTGGTACGCATATTTAACCGTTCTAACTTTAAATAACGGCTTATTCAAGAACAAGCCGTTGGAAGAGACAAGTCTCTTATAAATAAGTCGCTTAGAAAGGCATTTTCATACCTGGTGGAAGTTGCATCCCACCAGTTACGCCAGCCATTTTCTCTTTTTGAGTCTCTTCAACACGACGAGCTGCATCGTTGAAAGCGGCTGCGATAAGATCTTCAAGCATCTCTTTATCGTCTTCCATTAGGCTTTCATCGATATCAACGCGACGAACACTGTGACTACCAGTAATCGTAATTTTTACAAGGCCAGCACCTGACTCACCTGTAACTTCCATATTTGCGATTTCTTCTTGAAGCTTTTGCATGCGTTCTTGCATTTGCTGGGCTTGCTTCATCATGTTGCCCATACCGCCTTTACCAAACATGTTATTACTCTCTGGTCTAATTGGTTTATTAAAATCATTTAAGCTACTAAGGGCTTAAATGGGGGTTAAAACACTGTGATTCAACCCCACGAGTTCAGTTCTCTGATTTGCTTTCCAAGGATGATATGCTCATCACTAAATGAAAGGCATATCGATATTGGAGGAACACTATATTGGACGAACGCTGTCTCTATCCAACTCGGCAGCAAAACGTCTTTCGATAAACTGTACGTTGGCATCGTTTTCCAAACTGGTAAACGCGTCTTTCAACTTGCTTTGATACAATCTTTCTCGCAGTTCTAGCGGCGTTTCTCCACCATCACCAATTTCAACACTCAAATGACACTCTTCTCCAAGCACAGTATTGAGAGACTGTAATAGCTCACTCCGTGCACGGTCCGTATTCAAGTGAGCCTGGCTCGCTCTTAACGTTAAGGTGATTGATGTGTCAATCTTAGTAAATACTGAGTTCAATGCTAACTGTTCAACAAGCTTGGCTGTCTCTAGCTTTTGAATCGTGGCGGACCATTCATCTTGAACAATTGACTCTTGAAGCAGTTTATCGACCATTTCTGGTGTCTTAATATGCTCTAACGCACGCTTGATCTGAGTAGGTGTAAGCTCTTTGCTCACCTCTTTCACTACAGGTTTAGACGGTTTCCAGCGATAAGGTTCATTATCGTTGGTCACATTTTCTGTCGAAGAGGCTGATAAAGAAGCTGGCGACACCCGCTCAGAACCACCGTGTTGCTGAGCAACTCGGTCAAGAACTGAAGTTTTAGCTGGTGTCGCTTTAGCCTTTTTTGGCGCCGATCCTTTGTTTTCTGTTGCTGCACCACCTCTACGTTGAGAACGCAATTGGTGACGTAAACCACTCACAGGCGAAGTTGCACGCGCTGGTTGCTCTTGCGAAGCAGAAGGAACAGAAGGTGCAACGGGAGCAACGGGAGCAACATTTGGCTGCTCTTGATTCTGATAATTAGCTTGCTGAGTCATGGGACTCATCGGCTGCTCTGTACCGTAGCTTGGACGCTCATCATAGGCAGGTGGCGCGTCATACTGACTGTGCGGGTAATCCTGTTCTGGATAACCTTGGTTGCCTGAATGATCAGCGTAACCTTGCGAATCTGAATATTGGTTCTGATTCTGCGGCGGTTGCTGTTGCACAGGCTGCTGCTGTACAGGAGCTTGTTGAGGCACTTGAGGCTGTGAAACCACTGGAGCCTGAGCTGACTGTCTCGGAGCGGCCATTGGCGCAGCTTGACTCACTGGCTGAGCAACACTCTGAACCGGATTCTGAGCTGCAGGCGCTGGGCTAGTCGACTCAGTCGAGATAGCCGTAGCAACAGTTTGTTCAGCAGGTCTGAATGCCAACATACGCAGAACCACCATCTCAATACCAACACGAGCGGTTGGCGATAATGGCAAGTCTTGACGCCCTTTCAGCACTATCTGGTAGTAGAGTTGGATATCTTGTGGGCTTAACGCTTTGCTCAACAGTTCTAGCCTTTCAGCGTCAGGCTGAGCCTTGTCTAAAGTAGACGGCAGAGCTTGATACATCGCCAAACGGTGTAATTGAGTCGCAAGTTGACTCAGCAATCCATCCCACTCAACGCCATTTTCAGCAAGAGCTTGAATGCAAGCCATCGCTAATTGTGGTTGTTTACTGCTAATCGCTTCAAGTAGATGAATCGCTTGGTCTGTATCCAGCGTTCCAAGCATGTGAGCAACAGTGTCTGTCACTACGTTGCCATTGCCTAATGCGATAGCTTGGTCTGTTAGGCTCAGCGCGTCACGCATACTGCCATCAGCGGCATGAGCAATCATTCCAAGCGCACGAGATTCAGACGTCACATTTTCTTGTTCAAGAATATGATCGAGTTGCTCGTGGATATTATCAACGCTAATCGGCTTAAGATGGAATTGCAGACAACGCGACAATATAGTCACAGGAAGCTTTTGCGGATCCGTCGTTGCGAGCAAGAACTTCACATACTCAGGCGGCTCTTCTAAGGTCTTTAGAAGCGCGTTAAAACTGTGCCTAGACAGCATGTGTACTTCATCGATTAGGTAAACCTTGAAGCGACCACGTGCAGGCTTGTACTGAACATTGTCCAGAAGCTCGCGGGTATCTTCTACCTTAGTACGTGAGGCAGCATCGATCTCGAGCAGGTCAACAAAACGACCTTCATCGATCTCTTTACAGGTTGCACACTCACCACAAGGGGTTGAAGTAATGCCTGTTTCACAGTTGAGTCCCTTCGCAAACAAACGGCCGATGGTCGTTTTACCGACACCTCGTGTACCGCTGAATAGGTAAGCGTGGTGCAACCTATTTTGGCTAAGGGCATTCTCTAATGCTGTTAAAACATGGGCTTGACCAACCACTTCTTTGAATTTGGTTGGTCGCCATTTTCGCGCTAACGCAAGATAGCTCATGAATAATTCCGAAAAGGATTAGTGACCGTCGAATTCGCAGATGCTAAACACTTCTAGACCTAAGCCTTGTAAGCGCTTGTCACCACCGATTTCTGGAAGGTTAATAACAAATGCAGCGTGTTCTACCACACCACCAAGCTGACGAATCAGCTTTGTTGTCGCTTCAATCGTACCGCCTGTTGCTAGCAAGTCATCAACCATCAGCACTTTATCGCCTTCAACGATCGCATCGGTATGGATTTCTAGCGTATCAGTGCCGTACTCAAGCTCATAAGATTGTGCCACAGTTTGACGAGGCAACTTACCCGGTTTACGAACAGGGATAAAGCCGACACCTAGCTCAAGAGCAAGAGGCGCACCAAATAGGAAACCACGAGCTTCAGTACCAACGATCTTAGTAAAGCCCATGCCCTTGTATGTGTCCACTAACAGGTCAATTGTCGCTTTGTAAGCGGCAGGATCTTCCATCAAGCTTGTTACGTCACGGAACAAAATACCCGCTTTAGGGTAATCAGGAATGCTTTTGATGCTTGCTTTGATCAGAGAGATTTTTTCTGTGTTCATAATCTTATGCACTTCATTAGGCCGCTTTCCAAACTCTCGTTAGCGAATCAAACATCAACGCTCGGAATTAAGGAAAGGTACGATTGGTATTCATTGCAACGAGAGTCATAACTCTGATTGCTGAAATAATAAACGCCCGCTATACAAGCAGGCACACTGGCTTAATGGTAGTGATTTTCTTTGCTGTCAGCAACCAACTCATGGGTTGGAAGTCGCATAAACCATGTGAGAAGAATAACAAGTACACAAATTAGGAAAACCTTGACCCAAATGAGCGGGGCAAAGTAGATCGATAACGCAAAACTCAACAAGATAAAGAACACCCCACGCGTTTTAACTTGCTTGGTAACGGCACCGTGTTGATACCAATTGTTCAACAAGGGACCCAGCGTTTTATGCTCATGCATCCATTTGTGAACTTTGGGGTTGCTTCGCATGAAACATGCACTGGCAAGAAGGAGAAAAGGCGTGGTTGGCAGAACGGGTAAAACGATCCCTAGAACTGCAAGAATGATACAAAGGCCACCAGCAATATTGAGGCTTAAAACTCGAACGCTAATTGTGGCCTCCTTGAGTTAGCTATCACCAATCGGCGATGATAACTTAACTAGAATGTTGCGTAACCATTGAATACTCGGATCAACGTAAGGGTTGCTGGTAGTAATGGAATCGCTAAAAATGCGGCTAAAAATCCTAAAAAATAGAATACATTAAACGGGTCTTGAAAGTCTTTGTTATCTGCCATGATTGCTTCTTGTTTTTGTTAGTAAAGGTAAGTATCTGGCGAACCAAACCCGCTTTGCTAAATCGACATTTAACAAAAAAGGCATAGCCACACCATTTGCGCAACTATACCTTAATCAATTATTCACAAAAACCGAGGAAATATAGGGTTAATCAGTGGACCCTTGGTGTATATCTAAACTAAAACTGGCCGATCCAAGCAGGCTCAATGATAACTGGCAGCCTTGTTCAATCGGAAGATCCCTTGTAATAAAGTTCTTCTTACAGTTCTCACCCAAGCGCTCTCCTGCTGCAATATGTTGATTCAATTCACCATTTGACCATTGTCCATCTAAACCCGCAGGTAAAATAGAGATAGTTCCCACAGCAAGATCAGCAACACCAAACAAAGCATTCACAGGGGTTGAACATTTAGAGCAACGAATCCCCTTCTCCAAAATTTCCGCAATATCTTTAAGGTCAACGTTAAAATCTTTTCTATTTCTGATGTAATCGTGGAATAACGCTCTCACCAACAATGTAGCTGCTGAGCCGCCGTTATCAGAAGACGACGAATCGACAAGGTAGAAAGCAAACTGCCCGTTCATCATCCACGCATAATCAAACACAAGCGGCATCATTTCTGTTGATTGCAGTAAACGGTAGCTGCAACGCCATGAGCCTTGTCGTGTGTCTTTCTCTGGAAGCAGCGCGTGCAATAAGTCTCTTGCAGCACTCGGGTTATCTTGCAGGTAGTTTAGATGCCAATGCAGCTCTTGGTCTTCAGGGATCTCGCCACCGTCATCAACGCAGAACCATTGGCTTGAAAAATCTCGTTGGTCTGAAATGTTATCGAACGAATCTGTCAATGTATTCGCAATCGCACTTCCTAAGTGACCGTGATCCTCTAGAGGTTTCGCTAAAAAGTCTTTGATACCAAATCGTAATGCTTTCGCCACATCAGACATATCATCAGTGCCAGACACAACGATCATAGGCAGTGACGGATACTCTAAACTGAGCTCTTCTACAAGCTCAATGCCATCCAGTATCGGCATTGATAAGTCACACACAATTAAATCTGGCGCTGAGTCTCTAAGCTTTTGCAGAGCGTCCAGCCCATTTTCAGCCTCAACCACTTTATAACCAATCTTGTCTAAGTACGCGCTGGTTATCCGGCGAAAAATAGGATCATCATCAACCAACATAACGCATTTTTGATTGAGAACTTCCTGAGCCGAGGTCATAACTGGCTGACTGTGAGTTTTGTACATAATCTCTAACCTCACAAAACTAAGTCGAATTATTATTGTTATCTGTTCTAAGAACTAATATAAAACTTAGTAATAAAATACTAAATACACAAATGTTCACTCTTTACTGGTAATTCGTGACAAGGGTTGGAATACTGGTAAATAGTGCAACGAGTTGACGTAACGCAAACATTGATCTCAATATTACGTATAAATTAGATGAGATTGTAAACAAATGTGTCTGGATTTATGAAATTAGATGATTTAAACCTCTTTCGACTTGTCGTTGAAAATGGGAGCTACACCGCAACATCGCGCAAGACTATGATTCCGGTTGCGACCATTACACGACGCATCCAAGCCCTAGAAGACTCTTTGAACCTAAGGCTTCTCAATAGACACGCGCGTAAACTCTCTTTGACAGAGGCTGGCGAACGTTTTTTCAATGAATGCTCACCGTTACTACAACGTCTATCTTCTACTGCAGAAGAACTCACTGACGTGTGTAAGGGTGCTTCTGGGAAGATTCGCATTACCGCCCCCTCAAACCTGACCAAGCGCATGATGATGCCGATGTTCAGTGAATTCATGACTCAATACCCTGATATCAATATTGAGCTGATGATGAACAACCAAGCTGATCAGCTTGATCCAACCGAGTGGGATGTCATTTTCAGAGTCGGCCCGCAACGTGATTCAAGCTTAATCGCAAGAAAGATCAGTGAAGTGAAGGATATTCTTATCGCGAGTCCTGACTACTTAGCGAAGAACCCGGCACCGAGTCATGCAGAAGAGCTCGCGAATCATTCGCTACTTAAAGGCTATCCGCTGATTAAGTGGCAGCTGAGTAATTCGAATGAAGAGACGGTCGTGAATAGCGAGAAAGGTCGTTTCAATGCGAATGCGCTTAATGTCGTAAGACAAGCCTGTTCAGAAGGCCTAGGTATCACCCTAATGCCTGACGTGATGATCCGTGAATACATTGAAGATGGTAGCTTAGTGCAAGTCTTAGAAGACTGGAGTGCTAACCCTCGTGATATTTACATGCTTTATAACCACAAAGACCACCTGCCAGAGAAGGTTAGATTGTTTATCGATTTTGTGATCGCATACCACATTCACTAAGATTCAATCCCCTTCCCCCGCAAACAAAAAAACCAGAGCCGATGCTCTGGTTTTTTATTACTCATTTTTTATGAGTACGCTAAGCGCCTTCGTTATGTAACTCTAGGTTCGCGAGATCTTGTTGGATCTCACGCTCAACCTTTGAATCGTCATTACGTAAAGAGTCTAGGAAATCTAGGTACGCTTGGTCGATATCGCCCGTTACATACTCGCCGTTGAATACAGATGTATCAAAACGAGAGATGTCTTGATTACCCATACCTACCGCCGAGATTAAATCTGGTAGCGTTTGGAAAATCAAAGCGTCTGCGCCGATCTGCTTACAAATCGTTTCGTTATCACGGCCATGAGCAATGAGCTCAGTCGCGCTTGGCATATCGATGCCGTAAACGTTCGGGAAACGAACCTCAGGAGCAGCAGAAACCATGAAGACTTTGCTTGCGCCAGAATCACGAGCCATCTCAATGATCTGCTCTGATGTCGTGCCACGAACAATAGAATCATCAACCAATAGAACGTTCTTACCTTTAAACTCAGAACGAATTGCGTTGAGCTTACGGCGAACCGACTTCTTACGCTGTTGTTGACCAGGCATGATAAACGTGCGGCCAACATAGCGGTTTTTCACGAAACCTTGACGGTATGGCTTATTGATCGCTTGAGCAATTCGTAGAGCAATATCATTCGATGTTTCAGGGATTGGAATTACCACGTCAATGTCTAGGTCTGCGTACTCTTCTTTAATACGCTTGCCTAACATCTCACCCATCTCAACGCGTGCGCTGTAAACCGAAATTTTATCGATGAATGAATCAGGACGAGCAAAATAAACAAACTCGAAAATACATGGGTTTAGTTGTGGGTTATCTGCGCATTGTTTAGTGAAAAGCTCACCATTGAATGTTGCGTAGATAGCTTCACCAGGGGCAACATCGCGCATAAAATCAAAACCAACAGCGTCTAACGCTACCGATTCAGACGCAACCATGTACTCTGTTTTACCGTTAATTTCACGCTTACCAAGACACAGTGGACGAATACCATGTGGGTCACGGAATGCGATCATACCGTGGCCGATGATCATCGCTGTCACTGCGTAAGCACCACGAATAGTACGGTGCACGTTTGCAACGGCGCGGAACACATCTTCTGAAGTCACATTACCTTTAACAGTATCGATTTCATGAGCCAATACGTTCAGTAGAACTTCAGAATCAGAGGTTGTGTTGACATGACGACGGTCTTTTTCGAACAACTTCTCACGAACTTCACTTGCATTCGTTAGGTTGCCGTTGTGTGCCAACGTGATACCAAAAGGAGAGTTTACGTAGAAAGGCTGCGCTTCAGAAGCACTCGAGCTTCCCGCTGTAGGATAACGAACATGACCAATACCCACGTTACCTTGGAGGCGTTGCATGTGTTTTGCTTCAAAAACATCTTTAACTAAACCGTTCGCCTTACGCAGACGGAAACGATTGCTTTCTATGGTACAAATACCAGCGGCATCTTGGCCACGATGCTGCAATACCGTTAAAGCGTCATAAATAGACTGGTTTACAGGTGTTGAACCCACGATTCCAACAATACCACACATGTCCTAATCCTCGATTTTCGACATTAACTGGCGCTAAAGCGCGCCAGATAAGAAACTAGATGTTGCTTGTAAATGCTCAAAGAACGGCGCAATGATTCGGCTAAACTCCGGAACCAACTGCGAATTCTCCCACCACTCAGAACTTGGGAATGCAGTAAACGCATCCATGAAAAACAACACTGCTGAGACAATCAGAACACCACGTAAGCCGCCAAAAACGACACCGAGGATTCTGTCTGTACCCGACAGGCCTGTTTTCTGAACTAGCTGACCGATGACATAGTTAACTAAGGCACCGACAACTAACGTTGCAACAAATAATGCTGCTATCGCAGTTCCGTTTCGAAACATCTCATCTTCGATATTGGTGAAGTACATGGCTAATTTAGCGTAGTACTGGCTAGCAATAAAAAATGCTCCAAACCAAATAACAAGTGACAACGCTTCTTTAGCGAAACCGCGAACTAAACTGATCACGGCAGAGAAGCCGATCACGCCTAAAATGACAAAATCTAACCAATTCATGAATTCTTCATCTTAAGTTGGCGCGCATTTTAACAGAAAAAATGCTGACGCAAACGTTTTCTTATGGATTTAACGGTTTAAATTTGAGCAATTGGCCTTTTGAACCCGTAATTTTTTCTAATTCCTTAATTTGTCGCTCAAGTTTGGATTTAGAGACATCCGGGCCAATAATTACTCGCGTAAACGTTTTTTCTTGCTTGGTGTGAGCCTGGTAACCACGCTTTTGCAAATCCTTAACAACGTTTTTTGCGTTGTCAGCATTCTTCAAAGCCATCAATTGAATAATCCAAGCACTGTCTTGGTATTCATTTTTTTCCGGTACGGGCTTAACCACCACAGCCACTTTATCCGCTTCTTTGTTACTGGAAGCCGACGCAGTTTGCTTATCTGAATTATCAACACCACTTTCAACCACTCGCTCAACCGGAGAGTCCGGCAGTGCAATCTGATCTTCAACAGGGTCGAGTACTTCAAAAACTTCTACATTACTATCAAGCTCTGGCTTAATCGGAATGCTTGCAAACTCTTCTTTATAGTGGAGCTTCTTACCATCCAGCACATCGGGCAATACAATCACACCAATGGCCACTAAAATGATGGTACCGACTAATCGGCTTTGGAATTTACTTGCCATTTAGTTTCCTTTTTTCTGCCAATGCTCCAATACTTCACCCACAGTATGGAAAGAACCGACCACCAGTACAACATCGTCACCTTTAACAGAAGCTAAAGCCGCTTCAAACGCTGCTACAGGGTTTGAATGCTGCTCTACGCCTTGAGGTAGGCTTTGACACAATTCAGCAGCTGTTGCGGCTCGTGGGCCGTTCAGCGAAGCTGGGTACCAATGTGTTGTGATTGGTGCTAATACTTCCAATGTCGCAGGGATATCTTTGTCATGAAGCATGGCGACTACAACGTGTAAATTTTTACCTGCATACTTCTTCGTTACTTGCTGCGCAAAATATTCAGCCGAATGCGGGTTGTGCGCAACATCAAGCACAATCACGGGTTGTTCGCTAATTTGCTGCATACGCCCAGGAAGCTGTGCGTTCTTCATGCCATTAACGACGTTCACATCGCTAATGCTAAGTTCTGAAGTACCTAATGCCATCAATGCTGTTGCTGCGTTAGGTAGCGGTAGGCTTGGAATAGGCAGTGATTCTAGTTGGAATGCCCCACTGCGCCAGTTCCAAGTATCGCCGTCTACATCATAGGTGTATTGAATACCCACCTGATAGAACTCAGCCTTAATGTCATCAGCATGAGCAGCAACCGTAGCTGGTGGTTTAGGTTGACCACAGATAGCCGGCTTACCACTACGATAAATACCGGCTTTCTCAAAACCAATCACATTGATGTCATCACCTAGCCAATCAACATGATCGACAGCCAAACTGGTAATCACAGAAACATCATGCTCAACGATATTCGTCGCATCTAGGCGTCCACCTAGACCCACTTCTAATAACACAACATCAACCGCTTCAATTTGAAAAGCACGTAACGCCGCTAAAGTCCCATATTCGAAAAAGCTAAGGCTGATCTCGCCGCGCTCTTTCTCAATGAAATTGAAAGACTGAACCATCTTTTCATCGGATAGATCTTGGCCGTTAATACGAACACGTTCGTTATAGCGAATTAAGTGAGGAGAACTGTAGACACCAACTGAGTAACCAGCATCCAACAGAATAGCTTCCATTAGTGCACACGTTGAGCCTTTGCCATTAGTTCCGGCAACAGTAATAACGTGTTGAGCAGGTTTGGTGAGGTTTGCCTTAGAGGCGACGGCCTGAACTCGGTCTAATCCAAGATCAATAGCGCTTGTGTGGATGTTTGATAAATAATCAAGCCACATCTCCAAAGAGGATGTGGCTTGAGGAATAGGTTGTTGACTCATCTAACTCATAACCATGATTAAGTAGGTTTGTTAGAAGGTACTTTACCCTTTTTCTGGCGCTTCTGGTACTTCATAAGTAGCTTCATTCGGTGAATCGTTCACAGAAACTACTAATGGTGAAGGCTGGTTGGTCATTTTAGCAACAAGGCTTGCAACGCGCTGACGCATCTCACGACGGTCAACGATCATGTCGATAGCGCCGTGGTCGAGTAGGAACTCACTGCGTTGGAAACCTTCAGGAAGGTCTTCACGTACAGTTTGTTCGATTACACGACGTCCAGCAAAACCGATAAGCGCTTTTGGCTCACCGATGTTGATATCGCCAAGCATTGCCAAACTCGCAGAAACACCACCCATTGTTGGATCAGTCATGACTGAAACAAACGGTAGGCCTTTCGCAGATAAACGCTCTAGAGCAGCACTGGTTTTTGCCATTTGCATTAGAGACATCAATGCCTCTTGCATACGAGCACCACCACTTGCAGAGAAACAAACTAAACCACAGTTGTTCTCAATAGCCGCATCTACCGCTTTCACAAAACGAGCACCAACAACGGAGCCCATTGAACCACCCATAAATGAGAATTCAAAAGCACACGCTACGATTGGTAAACCTAGTAGTTCACCTTTCATTGCGATCAACGCGTCAGTTTCACCACTGTTCTTTTGAGCAGTAGAGATACGTTCTTTGTAACGCTTAGAATCTTTAAACTTCAGTTTGTCTTGTGGCTCAAGATCAGCACCTAGTTCAACGCGCTCACCTTTGTCTAGGAATGTATCCAGACGGCGACGTGCCTTCATGCGCATGTGATGGTCACATTTTGGACACACTTCTAGGTTACGCTCTAGTTCAGCATGGTAAAGAACCTGCTCACAAGAAGTACATTTAGTCCAAACACCCTCAGGGATAGACGCCTTACGAGATGTTACGATGTTGCTTTTTTCTAAAATCTTTTCAAGCCAACTCATGGAAGACCTTTTTGTTTCGATTCTTACGCTTGATTGCGAAAGAAATAAATTTGGGAATTATGCGTGGGAATTAAAGCACATAAAACAGCGACTGTAGATAAAAAACTGGTTGTACCTATTTTCTGGCACTATTTTACGCACGAAACCGTAATGTTTTTTGAACCTAAGTCTCACATTTAGTTCAAATTATCCGGTAAAAACAGAGGTCCAATTGGCTCTCGTGGTAACTCAAAATGTTCAGGATAATCAACATCTACCAGATACAAGCCTTCCGCTTTGGCGGTTGCGCCAGCCACTTTTCGATCTTTAGCCTCTAAAAGCCACTGGATCCACTCTGGTTTTTGCTCACCTTTACCTACTGCAATTAGGCTACCCGTAATATTCCTCACCATGTGGTGAACAAACGCATTCGCTTTAATATCGATCACTATGTAGTGTCCATGACGAGTCACGTTTAAGTGAATCATGTTTCTCCATGGACTACGAGATTGACAATGTGTCGCTCTGAATGAAGTGAAGTCGTTCTCGCCTAACAAGTACTGACCCGCTTCATGCATTTTTTTCTCATCAAGGTGACCATGGTAATGGCTCACGCCTGAATTCAGAATGCCAGGACGTAGTGCATGATTAAAGATAATGTAGCGATAACGGCGTGCAGTTGCAGAAAAACGAGCGTGGAAATCCTCATTCACTTCTGTCGCCCAACGAACCGCAATATCTTTTGGCATGTTGGCATTCGCGCCCATTGTCCAAGCAACCATTTTACGATCAACATTAGTTTCAAAGTGAACGACTTGTCCCGTACCGTGAACACCGGCATCTGTACGACCTGCGCACATAACCTCTACAGGATGATTCGCGACAACTGAAAGAGCCTTTTCCAATTCTTCTTGGACACTTTTCACGTCTCGTTGGCGCTGCCAACCAAAGTAGTGGGTACCGTTATATTCAATACCTAAAGCAATTTTCATGTTTTTGTTCTCTTTGAAAATGGGCAAGAAGTATATACGGAAATGAGTGCTAGCCCAAATAGGATGGGGCTAAAACTGCAATAAACAATCACTACCGCCCTAGACGATGATTTTAAGAAGCCAAATAAAACAAAGGCGCTTGGGCTCACCCAAACATAAAGGGTAGCCAACGCTACCCTTTATGATTTTTTTAAATTTATCGACCGTTTAAGGTATCGATAAGATTCTTTGCCTCTCGACGAATATCATCGCTCCCGTCAACTATCGCCTCTTCTAGAAGCTTAATTGCACCTTGCGAATCACTCATCTCGATATAGATTTTAGCCAAATCGAGCTTGCCAGCAGCTTCTGCATTGTTGTCGACATCATAGTTGCCGATATCACCGATAACATCAGGGAATTCATTGAGACCAACATCCAGCTTCAACTCTTCATCATCTGGATTAATGGCTTCTTCGCCTTCTTGCTCTACTTGAGCCATCAGTTCGTCAATCGTCATGTATTGCTTATCACGACTGTTACCTGACTCTGTTAGATTATCTTGTTGACCCCAATTCTCTTCTTTAATTTTAGGTTCAGCTTGTTTTTCAGCCGATGCCCAAATCTCTTGTTGATCGTCAGGTACACCATTGTGCATGCTTGATTGCTGCTCTGGAGCTAAGTTAAAGCCTTTCCAATCTTCACCGCCAACTTCAAGCATCGCATCGATATCGAGCCCTGCACTGTCAATCGACGTTGCATCTAATGGCTTCTCAAACATATTGTCGACTGAGTCTTGTACATCTTCTGAAAGCAACTCAGCCAATGCTGTTTCATCAAAATCGTCAAAGCCTTCTAGTGGTTCGTCTTGAACCGCTGTCAGTGCTGAGTTTGATTCTAAAGGCGTTGAATTTAATCCTGAAGATGAACTCGGTGAATCATCTGGTTGTGCGAACGCTGTCAATTCAGATTCTTCTGTATCTGAGAACCCTGCTTCGCCCGAGAAACCCTCTGTATCCGAGAAATCGTCAGCGTGACTAAAGCTTTGCGGGTTTGAGAACAAATCATGCAACGCATCTTGCTCTTCACCTTGAGGACTAAAAGAAGTCAGTGGTGTCGGCTTCTCTGCAAACGCATCTGAGATGGCTTCGTCTTCACCATATTCAGGCAAATCAAGCTCATCGAACTCGACGCCTTCTTCTTCCGCTACTGGCTCTGCGCTGCTTTGTTCAATATCGTCTAAAACAGAGTCTGCTTTTGCGCTTTCTTCGTCATATTCAGGAAGGTCAAGATCATCGAACTCAAACTTTTCTGCCTCAGGAGCGAGATCTTGCTCTAACTGAGCTTCATCAGGCTCACTAACGACTTCCGCCAATGCATCTTCTTCACCAAACTCAGGCAGTTCGAAGTCATCAAACGAGAACTCGTCTTCTTGTCCTAGAACTTCAGCTTGTTCCGTAGCTTCAACTTGCGGTGCCGTTTCTGCTTGAGGCGCAACGTCTGCTTGCGGCTCAGATGTTGATTGTGGTTCTAATACTGATTGAGGTTCAGCGTCTAGTTGAGTTTCAACAGCAGGAGTAACTGGTTCTGGTATTACTTCAACATCAGCTTCAGCATCGGCTTCTGCCAATGCGTCTTCTTCATTAAACTCAGGCAGTTCGAAATCATCAAACGAGAACTCGTCTTCGCTGTCTTGTCCTGGAACTTCAGCTTGTCCCGTAGCGTCAACTTGCGGTGCCGATTCTACTTTAGGCTCAGCATCCAGTTGAGAATCAACAGCAGGAGTAACTGGTTCTGGTATTACTTCAACATCAGCTTCAACATCGGCTTCTGCCAATGCGTCTTCTTCATTAAACTCTGGAAGTTCGAAGTCATCAAACGAGAACTCTTCTTCGCTGTCTTGTCCTAGAACTTCAGCTTGTTCCGTAGCTTCAATTTTCGGTGCCGTTTCTGCTTGAGGTTCAGCGTCTAGTTGAGGTTCAACAGCAGGAGTAACTGGGTCTGGTATTACTTCAACATCAGCTTCAGCGTCCGCTTTCGCCAACGCATCTTCTTTAGCTGTATCGTCTCCAATCAGCCAATCATCGTCTTCTGGTACACCGAACTCATTTGGAATGATTTCTGGCATATGTGCAGCACGGGCTGGCTCTGGCTCTGGCTCTGGCTCTGGCTCTGGCTCTGGCAAGGATTCAACGATATTTTCAAGTTCATCGCTACCTTGAATTTTCGGTTCAAAGTCAAAATCAGAGTCTATATTCGCAGGAGGTTCAACATCATCAATGGCTTCGGCTAACCAATCTTCTACCGTTTCTTCATCGTCTTCAGAGATATCATTCAAAGACGACGGCGAAGCTTGATCTTCAGTACTCGCAGCGATGTCTTCACGCTGATCTTGTACGTCAGAATTCTCAGAGAGCAACGAGTCAATATCCAGTTCATCATCTTTAACAGACGACACCGCTTCTTCTGGTGATAATTCATGACTATCAGAAAGAGACGTTTGTTCTGGTTCCAAAGCACTTTCGATTGATGCTTCAGCTGGCTCTTCATTAGCTTGCAACGAATCGCTGTCATCAGAAGTCATCAACTCATCAATCAATGCTTCATCTGTTGTTTCTAGTGCGTCATCAAGCAACGCATCCGTTGCAGGCGCTACACCAAACAAGTCATCGATAAAGTCATCACGATTAAAGGCTTCATCATTTTCTGGCTTAACATCAGCACCGTCTTGAGTCAGTTCTAAATCTAATGAAGCATCACCAACAAGTTCAGGTTGTGGTGTTTCAGTAATGTCCGTTATTTGCTCAGACTCGGCTTCAGAAGGCTCTGACGTTAATTGAGTATGTTCAACGTCTGAATCCTTGATAAGGTCGTCGCTAGCTTTATCAGAACCAAAGGCAGCATCTAGCTCTTTATCAAACGTCTGCTCTTCTGATTCAAGCTCGTCTTCAATACCACTTGTCAGTAAATCATCAAACGGGTCTAAAGATTCAGATTTTGGTGAATCAGCTTGGTCCGCTGAAAGCGCATCATCCGATAGTTCACTATCAAGGAAATCATCAAGTAAGTCGGTGCTCTCCGCATCGAGTTCGAAATCATCATCAGAATCTCCGATTAATTCATCCAGAGTTTCCGTGCTGTCTTCTGCAATGTTTAGCTCATCATCAGTCGATAAACCAGAAAGCTCTTCAAGTTCAGATAAGGCATCGAAACCTAAAGGCTCACTTTCAGGCTCATCATCCGATTCATCGCCCAGCATTTCATCAAGGAGTTCGGTCGAGTTGCTTAGGTCAACGTCATCCCCTTCCAACCGCTCATCAAGTAGATCAACGCTGTCTTGAGCCTCTTCATCAACGATTGGCTTATCAAACTGAGACAAGATGTTTTCGATATCATCATCAGACGCCAAACCATTGTTTAGGTTCGTCGCTATTTCATCGTCGCTATCGAGGTTGAAAGGATCATTCGCTTGCTCGTTCTGAGCGGCAACCTGAGCAAAGATGTCATCAATATCATCCTCTACACTAGGAGCTGAAGATTGAGTGGTCTGTTGTTCAGAGATCAGAGCATCAATATCAAAGTCGTCATTGCTTATGTCCGAAGGCGTAGCATCGCTTTGTTGTTCTGAGATAAGCGCATCGATATCAAAATCATCGGTTATTGATGTGTCGGCACTAGAAGTAGAATCATTTTGCTCTTCCGAAATCAAAGCATCGATGTCGAAGCTATCATCATCTTCGTCATCAAGAGAAAACAGGTCATCTAATAGTGACTGGTCTAATTCGTTAGAGCCTAAATCTTCAGTCTCGGATTCTTTAGATAGCAGCGCTTCAATGTCATCAGCAGACATTGCGTTATCATCTGAGAGATCAAAATCGACTTCATCGGTATCAAGTGCGCTTTCTGCGCTTTTATCGAGCGCGCGCTCCATCTCTTCAAGACCAAGCGCTTTCTCTTCACCATTAACACTGATACCGTTGCTGCTGTCCAAGTCCAGATCATCAAAGTTAGTGTCTAAATCACCATTTTCGCCAATGCTCGCAAATGGGTCATCATCTTCACCGTCGAGATTGAAATCGAGATCAGATTCATCCAATCCTGCAAATACATCGTCTTCTTCAGCAAGAGCTTGGTCGTCAAACAACTTATTGGCGTCATCTTCAGTGCCAAACAAGTCATCGTCTAAAGACAGCTCGTTAAGGTCGTCCATCTCGTCGCCCAGTGTAATAGGCGCGACGCTGCTTGGTTCAGGCTGAATCGTTTGTTCTTGAGTGGTTTGCTGTTGTTCTTCATTTTTAGAACGACGGCCTATCAGCATCACGATGATCAAGCCAAGTAGAAGACCCGGAATAATCGCAAGAGCCGCAACTAACCAACCATTAGATAACAGTTCATCCATGGCACTTGGTGCCATTTTTTCAATTTCGGCGTTCTTTCTACGCTCTTCATCAAGCAGCTTTTCCACTTCGCTACGAATGCGGTCTTCATCACTGAGCTCTGTTTTTAGCTCATCCACTTCC
This sequence comes from Vibrio sp. QJM3NY_27, assembly GCF_057785955.1. Lineage (NCBI taxonomy): Bacteria > Pseudomonadati > Pseudomonadota > Gammaproteobacteria > Vibrionales > Vibrionaceae > Vibrio > Vibrio sp. QJM3NY_27. Next base: position 2,560,541 of record NZ_CM173511.1, read on the forward strand.
AATTGAACATTCGACAGCATCAAACGAAGTTGATGGTTTTTTTCTTCGAGTGACAGTAACTCAGTTTCTGAAAGCTCTAACTGCTTCTCAAGGTGGTTCATTTCCTTGGCACCGGTTAGCGGCTTGTTATTCACTATCTCTTGATTACCAATTATCGATTTATCGACAACTTTAGGTTCGCTAACCTTAGCTTTGGATTGTGCATTTTTAGGTGCTACATCTGGTCGACTTGACGCTTGCGCTACTTTAGGTTTTGAAACGGTAGGCTTTGTCGCAGGAGCATCAAGCTTAGCAAGGTGCGAGTTCATGATGTTGATAGCTTGCTGCGTCGAACTTGCACGTGCTTGCTCTAAAGAAGGCACACGTAAATTACTGGCAGGCAGCAGGCTATGGATATTCTGATTTTCAAACGCTTGTGGGTTTAAGCGATAAATCGCCAACAATGTTTGTTGGACTGAAACGGAGTTATCAGGGCGTAACCTTGAAGCAATAGACCATAGCGTTTCTGAGCCACGAGTTGGGCCATAGAAACGTGAAGGCTCAGCGCTATTCAATTGCGCTCTTTGAAGAGGTTCTGAAAACGTAGGCGCTGATTGTATCTGGCCATTAGGCCCTACAACTCGAATGGAATCTGCACGAACAACGGAAATCTGAGTCGCAATGATAAAGGCAAAAGGCATTAACCACGGCTTGAAAAATTGAAACATAAAAGGCTCAGCTAGGTGCTTAAATTCGGAAAAGTGATGATCTATTAAATATATCGGATAAATGACGTAAAACTATAGAGATGAAAACAAAAAATGTGTTGCAGCAACAATATTCGCATCAATTTCACACAATTTGACTAACAATATTTTCAATCGATTAAAAAAGCCCCACTAAAGAGTGAGGCTTGATAATCAAAGCAATGAAGCTTAGAAGTAATCGCGAATCAGAACTTCAGCGATTTGAACTGCGTTTGTCGCTGCGCCTTTACGAACGTTATCAGCGACTACCCACATATTCACGCCGCTGTGATGGCTGATGTCGCTACGAATACGACCAACCATTACGTGGTCCTTACCACCCGCATCACGAACTTGAGTTGGGAAATCTAGAGCTTGGAATACTTCAACGCCTTCCGTGTTCTCTAGAAGCTGAATAACCTGCTCTGCACCGATTGGCGCGCGAGTTTCAATGTGTAGAGATTCAGCGTGACCGTAGAACACAGGAACACGAACACAAGTCGGGTTCACCGTGATTGACGAATCAGCAAAGATTTTCTGAGTTTCCCAAACCATCTTCATTTCTTCACGTGTGTAGCCGTTCTCTGTAAATTCATCAATCTGAGGAATACAGTTGAACGCGATCTGCTGTGAGAATGCTGACTTGTCAGCTGGCATGCCGTTAAGAAGCTTGGCAGTTTGGCCTGCTAGCTCATCGATACCCGGCTTACCTGCACCAGACACAGATTGGTAAGTAGAAACGTTAATACGCTCAAGACCTACTTCATCGTGAATAGGTTTAAGTGCTACTACCATCTGAATAGTAGAACAGTTAGGGTTCGCGATGATGTTGCGGTTACGGAACTCAGCAATCGCTTCAGGGTTCACTTCTGGCACAACCAGAGGAACATCGTATTCATAACGGAAACGTGATGTGTTATCGATAACCACCACACCTTCGTCAGCCGCGATTGGAGCCCAACGCTCTGAAAGCTCGCTACCTGCAGAGAAAAACGCAATATGTACTTGAGACCAATCGAAGTCTTCTACATTTTGTACTTGTATTGTTTTGCCGTTAAAACGGGAAGTTTTGCCTTCACTACGTTCACTTGCTAGTAAGTGCATTTCACCGACAGGGAATTTACGCTCTTTAAGTACTTCAAGAATGGTTTCACCAACCGCACCAGTCGCACCTAAAATAGCAATATTAAATTCTTGGCTCATTGTTTCTCTCTTTTATAAAGTTGGCTTTACCATAAAACCGAGTTTAGATAACGGCGTTAAATTACAAGATTCATCGCCCGTTAACTCGACTGCACTGTACTCTCTACGGTCCCAATATTCTTTACGCATCTTGTCAAAAGAACCCGGCGTAGAGATATTGCGACGGAATAAGGCGTCGTCTTTGCGCACATCATAGATCAACTGAGTCAAATTGTGCAGTGTTGCTTCATCCCAAGCTCTATCTAATTTCATTTGAGGTACTGGGGCTGTCGGCAGAAGATCGCTTGCATAAGCACGCTGTTCAGTACCTAAAAACTCACAATAACTGTTGAAGATCATCGTGGTACCACGTGCTTTACCCTCTAAACCGTAGCCCGCTACGTGAGGAGTTGCAAAAGCAAGCAGTGGAAGCAGCTCAAAATCGACTTCAGGTTCAAACTCAAACACATCAAGAACGGCAGTAAAACCATCGGCTTTTTGCAGGCGAGCTTTTAACGCTTGGTTATCAACAACTGGGCCACGAGCTGCATTAATCAAAATTTGATCAGCACGTAAGTTGTTCAGCACTTGCTTATTGATCAAGTGATGCGTTGGGAACTCACCCGTTTTAGTAATTGGTGTATGTAGAGTGATAACGTCTGACTGCTCAAGCAGTGTCTCTAATTCAGTAAACTCACGAGTATCACCCTCTTGTTGTTTTAGAGGATCGTTCAGCAGAACTTTGATACCAATACCTTCAAGGCACTTCGCTAAGTAGCTACCTACCTGACCACAACCGATAATACCGACCGTTTTATCGAAAACAGAGAAACCTTGCTGCTGTGCAAGAACCATCATCGCACTGAACGCGTACTCAGCAACACCCACCTTGTTACAGCCAGGAGCTGCGGTGAAGAAAATGCCACGCTCTTTCATCAATGCTTGGTCAACGTGATCCATACCAGCCGTTGCGGTTCCAACAAACTTAAGCTTGTTCGCTTTGCTGATCAGCGCTTCATTGACCTTAGTCACCGAACGAATCATCAGAGCATCTACGTCAACAAGATCGTCAGCGGTTAGCGTTCGACCGGACTTCATTGTCACTTCACCTAGTTGGCTAAAAAGCGCTTCAGCGTAAGGCATATTTTCATCGATTAAGATTTTCATTGGGAAGGTACTTTCGTTGGGGTCTGTCGACCTTAAATGTGAATTGAAATGATTGTGCAAAATTCCACACACGGTGTCGAGTCGCAATTGGAATACATTATAAATAAAGGGCTGAATCGCCTAGTCTGCACAAACAAGAACAGAAATAAGAACCAATACCTAAAATCAAAAAGCAAAAGTCAGAAGACTAAAACGAAAAATGCCCGATTGAATAAACAATCGGGCAAACATCCAGAACAAAAGGATCCTATCTCGCTCTCCAGGAGACAGAGTCTTGCGTCTGTTCAACCAGTACTAACCAAAGTCACTACTGGTCAAGCTCTGGAAACCTTTTAATTTCTAAACCCAGATTAAAAAAGTCATGTTCAAAAAAACACGTATAAAACCTACATTTAAAAAGCTTTGTTCTGTTGGTCATGGTTAGTGGGCAACCTATGCGTGTTGAGTCTGCACTCACGTCACCCATTAACGATTAACCTTTATTAATTTAACCTTGGCTTCAATTAGCCTTGGTATTTTTTGATTACTAGCGTTGCGTTCGTACCGCCGAAACCAAAGCTGTTAGACATAACCGTTGTTAGCTCTTGTTCACGAGCCTCCGTTACGATGTCTAGGCCTGCGCCAGCTTCGTCTAGGTTTGCAACGTTAATGCTTGGTGCGATAAAGCCGTTATCAAGCATTAGCGTTGAGTAAATTGCTTCGTGTACACCAGCCGCACCTAGAGCGTGACCTGTCATCGCTTTAGTTGCTGAGATTGCAGGGCTGTTACCGCCAAAGACTTCTTGGATTGCGCCAAGTTCTTTAACGTCACCAACAGGAGTTGAAGTACCGTGAGTGTTTACGTAGTCAACGCCATCAACGTTTTGCATTGCCATCTTCATACAACGAACCGCGCCTTCACCAGAAGGAGCAACCATGTCGTAACCATCTGAAGTTGCGCCGTAACCCACGATCTCGCCGTAGATTTTTGCGCCACGAGCAACAGCGTGCTCAAGTTCTTCGATAACTAGCATGCCGCCGCCACCAGAGATAACGAAACCGTCACGGTCTGCATCGTAGGTACGAGAAGCCAATTCTGGAGTGTCGTTGTACTTAGTAGAAAGTGCGCCCATTGCGTCGAACATCATAGTCAGAGACCAATCCAGTTCTTCACCGCCACCAGCGAATACAACGTCTTGTTTACCCAGTTGGATAAGCTCCATTGCGTGACCAATACAGTGTGCCGATGTTGCACATGCAGAACTCATAGAGTAGTTCACACCACGGATTTTGAAAGGAGTTGCTAGACAAGCAGAAACCGTAGAAGCCATTGTACGAGGAACCATGTATGGACCAACGCGCTTAACGCCTTTTTCACGGATGATGTCTACAGCGTTAACTTGGTTTAGAGATGAAGCACCACCTGAACCCGCAACGATACCTGTGCGGTCATTAGATACTTGATCTTCAGTTAAGCCAGAGTCAGCAATTGCTTGCTCCATTGAAAGATAAGCGAATGCCGCTGCATCACCCATAAAGCGCATTTTTTTGCGATCGATATGGTCAGCAGGGTTCATTTTCAGGTTACCCCAAACTTGAGAGCGCAAGCCATTTTCCTTGAACTGCTCTGAAGCGGTAATACCTGATTTACCCTCTTTCAGTGATGCTAAAACTTCTTCGACGTTGTTACCGATACTTGAAACAATACCCATACCGGTGATTACGACTCGTTTCATGTGACATTCCTATAATTCTAAATTCAGCTAGATGATAACTAAGAAGCCTAACAAAAGTGGTCAGCTTTCCTAGAAATTCGTACAATCCCTACCAACATATCGCTTCAAATCACAAAATGATAGATTTTATGACTTCAATTACTAATGCAGAACTGGAATGGAATGAGTCTGGCACGCCAGTTTCAGACCAATTTGACGACGTTTACTTCTCTAATGTTAACGGTTTAGAAGAAACTCGCTACGTCTTTTTAAAACAAAACCACCTTCCAGAGCGTTGGGTTGAACATCAACAACGCCGTTTTGTGATTGCTGAAACCGGTTTTGGTACAGGTTTAAACTTTCTCGCAGTCTGGCAATGGTTCGATGCTTTTCTTAAAGATAACCCACAAGCGATGACCAAAGAGTTACATTTCATCAGTTTTGAAAAATATCCTTTAAATAAAGATGATCTGATCAAAGCGCACCAATCTTGGCCAGAATTAGCCCAGTACGCGACGCAACTCCAAGAACACTATCCGATTGCTCTGCCTGAGTGTCACCGTATTGTTTTGGGCGATGGCGCGATCACACTCGATTTATGGTTTGGTGATATTAAAGATTGTATGCCAAACGTGCCGACCCCGCAGGAAGGTTTGGTTGACGCTTGGTTCTTAGATGGCTTTGCACCGAGTAAGAACCCAGAAATGTGGAATCAAAACCTATTCAACGGAATGGCCAAATTGGCAAAACAAGATTGCGGTTGTGCAACGTTTACCGCTGCCGGTTTTGTTCGCCGCGGTTTAATCGAAGCTGGCTTTGCGATGAAAAAAGTTAAAGGCTTTGGTACTAAGCGGGAAATGATTGCCGGCCGACTTGATGAGAAGCACGCTCACACCAACATTAAACCTTGGTATGGCCTAGCTCAACACAGTAATTCACAAGATATCGCCATTATCGGTGGTGGTGTTGCCAGCGCTGCGCTTGCAAAAACGTTAAGCCGACGTGGTAAAAACATCACCCTTTATTGTGAACACCAACAAGCCGCTGGAAATGCCTCTGGCAACAATCAAGGTGCCATTTATCCGCTACTCAGCGAAGCGACATCTAATGTTTCAAGAATATTTGGTCCGGGCTTATTGTTTGCCCGCCAATTTATTAGTCAAGCAGCACAATCAGTAAACTTTGATCACAGCTGGTGTGGCGTGAATATTTTGATGTGGGATGAGGGCTCAACTAAAAAGCTCAACCGCATGTTGGAAGGCAATTTCCACACAGACTTGATTCAGCGCTTAACGCCCGAACAAGCGAACGAAAAGATTGGCTTACCGGTTGATAAAGAGAGTGTTTACTTCCCACTGGGTGGTTGGTTAAGCCCTCTTCAGCTTACTCAAGGTTTGATTGGTAAGTTAGAAGAGATCAACCAAGTAAGCGCGCACTATCAACACCAAGTGACACAACTTGAGTGGTTAGAAGCAGAGCAACAATGGCTACTAACGATTGATACACCTCAAGGTGAAATTCAAACTAAGCACGACCAAGTGGTTGTCGCGAATGGACACAAGTTCACTCAATTTGAACAAACTCGTCCCGTACCTCTGACGCCAGTTAAAGGGCAAGTGAGTCATATCCCGACTACAGAAAATCTCAGCCAGCTAAAAACAGTGTTGTGTTTTGATGGCTACTTAACGCCACAAAACCCAAATAACGGGCACCATTGTATTGGCGCGAATTACGATAAAACCAATATCGATCAAGAGTTTGATAGCGAAGTGCAACAGCACAATGGCGAGCGTTTACACGGGTCGCTACCAGAACAAGCGTGGACCAAAGATGTCGATACTAGTGGTAACTTAGCACGCCAAGGTATCCGTAGCGTGAGTCGAGATCACCTACCATTCGTCGGTAATGTTGGCGATTTTGAATCCATCAAAGAGCAATATCAGAATCTGCACAACTTTAATCCGCAGCGTGATGCTATCGACGGTATCGAACCTGTTACCAGCTATCCGAACTTGTTCTGTTTTATTGGTTTAGGCTCACGTGGTTTGAGCTCGACCCCTCTTTTAGCAGAAGTCTTAGCCTCACAAATTTGTGGCGATCCTCTACCTCTTCCGGTTGATGTGCTCGAAGCCATTCATCCAAGTCGAATGTGGATTAGAAGATTACGCAAAGGCAAAGCGTTAACAGAAGGTTGGGTTTCAACGAAACAAGCCAGTACGGACTAGTCGATTCTAGACTAGGTCTAAATATTCAAATAAGTGTTAGTACAACCCAAACAAAAAGCCCGAGCATATCTCAATGCTCGGGCTTTGTTTTTTCAATCTTGTTTACGTCGCTGCTTCTTATTCTAGAGCAGTACGTTACTTTGCAGCGGCTCGTAACTTTACATCAGCTGGCTACTTAGCAGCTATTCGCTTTACTTTCCGCTTTTACAGCTTCGCAATCGCGTCTTTAATTTGAGCGGCAATCTCTTCATTGCTGATTGAACCTGACTCAAAATCAAAGTTATCGTAGAAGCTAGGTACTGAAAGCGATGCTTTAACGTTACCGCCAAAGTATGGCGCTGAGCCTGTTGCTGCGCCAAGTACCGTCTGTGCACCACCTGGGCCCGGAGATGTCGCTAAGTAAACCGCAGGTTTCTCACCAAATACTGAACGCTCAATGCGTGTCGCCCAGTCAAATAGGTTTTTGTACGCTGCTGGATAATGACCGTTGTGCTCTGCGAAAGAGATAACAAATGCGTCCGCTTCTGCTAAGTCACGCAAGAATGCTTGAGCACCTTCCGCTTGGCCAATCTCTTTTTCAGTGTCTTCACTGAACATAGGAACATTGTAATCGTTGATGTCTAGGACTTTAACTTCAGCACCTTCAATCAAGTTAGCTGCGTAAGTTGCTAGAGTTTTGTTGATAGAGGTAGAGCTGGTGCTTGCGCCGAATGCGATAACTTTCATGATGTGACCTTTTCTGTGATTCTGTTAAGTGGGATTAGAATAACGTAGTCAGAAAATGGAACCATCACAAGAAATGAACGGACTCATTCAAAAAATTCGAATGAGTCTCAAATTATTGATTCGCTCAAAAATGAGGAGGGAGAGTTATGAGCGAATAACGCTAGACGAATAAAATTAAGCTTGGCTTTGCAGCTCAACCCAAAGGTCATTAACGATCGTGCGATCGGCTGGCGTCAATTCAGAACGCGCGTCATCTAGGCTCTTCTCGATGCGTGCTTTAACTTCTGCTACGTCTTCAATGCCGTCTTCTTCACATGAAGCCACTGAAAGAGAAATATGACCACGTAAGTAACCACCAGCAAACAGTTCATCGTCTGATGCGTTTTCAATGCGAGCATCAATTACTTCAAGTAGTTTTTCTTCAAATTCGATAATCATAATATTCTCTTATTTCACAATAAATTGGCTAGTACATAAAGGTGCAACATCATAGAAACTGCGTAATGCTTCAGAGAGCATTTTCACGCGAGGCGGAAGACCAGCTTCAAAGATACCCATGACTTCGCTGTGTACTTTATTCATAAAGGCCAAACGATCTGGCTCAAAATCGCCGTGTAGATTGTCACAGCTGACATTAAAAGGAAAGCCTGCACTGGTCGCAATGATCCATTCATACGCTTGTGGGCGAATTTCTACTTTTTCAAACTCAGCTTGAACCGACTCAGTTCGGCCATCAGGCTCATACCAGTAACCAAAATCTTCCAATAAACGACGCTCAGGACCAGCCACACACCAGTGTGCTATCTCGTGAAGTGCTGACGCGTAAAAACCGCGAGCAAATACGATACGGTGATGAGAAACCTCCCCATCGGCTGGCAGGTAAATAGGCTCGTCCGCTCCCAGTTCTAGCTTGGTATTAAAGCTCTCGAAAAAGGTTTGATTGAAAATGTCGATGATATCTGGGTATTGGTGTGTCATAAGATCAAATTTAAATAAAAAGAACTGGGGCATTTTGCGTTTTTTTAAGCGCTCGGTAAAGCCCTATCATTGGCAATGACATTAGGTTCATCATAATACTTTACGATGACAATCGATTGCTGATCCCAGATTACACCATTTTGAGGTGAATGATTAGTTTAGCTAATCTGAAATGCCTATTCACGGTACAAATATTCATTCGTCAATCAGCGTTTTTACTACTACACTCGCGCTTCATTTTTATATCCCTATGGCCTATAAGACTCCAATTTATAGACCTAAATTATAGAGCTACAGCAATGCTACTAAGTGTTTTGTATATCATTGGCATCACGGCAGAAGCCATGACCGGCGCTCTCAGCGCTGGCAAACAAAAAATGGATTGGTTTGGTGTAATGTTGGTTGCAAGTGCAACGGCAATTGGCGGCGGTACAGTACGAGATATCTTACTCGGCCATTACCCTTTAGGTTGGGTTGAAAACCCACAATATCTGGCGATCACCTGTATCGCGGGTGTTATCACAACAGGACTGGCTAAATGGGTAATCAAGCTAAAAGGCTTGTTCATTCGTTTAGATGCTCTAGGTCTTATCGTGTTCAGTATCATTGGCACTAAAGTCGCGATGACCATGGGTCTGCACCCAATGATCTGTATGGTGTCTGCCTTGGTAACTGGCGTGTTCGGTGGCCTGTTGCGCGATCTTATCTGCCGTCAAACACCATTGGTTCTGCATGAAGAGCTGTATGCATCTGTCGCCCTTGTCGCTTCAGGTTTATACCTAGGTTTGCTTGAGCTTGGCGTTAACGACGTAACCGCAACGATTGTTACGCTTGTGGTTGGTTACTTGCTGCGTATGGCGGCCGTAAGATTCAAATGGCGCTTGCCTTCATTCCAGCTTGATCCGGAAAGCTCTGTGCATTAGATATTCTCAATTACGCAGAATATAAAAAGGGTTGCTTCATTACGAAGCAACCCTTTTTGGTTTCTATCAAATCAGTTTCAAATCTGTTTTGAATAAAACGAAGCAGAACTAGATTTTTGGCGTTTCTGTTGTCACACCAAAGTTTTGACCACGGTGACGTAGCAAGTGATCAAGCAGCACGATAGCCAGCATCGCTTCAGCAATAGGCACCGCACGGATACCCACACATGGATCGTGACGACCTTTAGTGATTAACTGCGTTGCTTCACCGTCTTTAGTGATCGTGTCACCAGGAACAGTAATGCTTGATGTTGGTTTAAGCGCAATGCTCGCCACAATATCTTGGCCAGTAGAAATACCGCCCAAGATACCGCCAGCATGGTTGCTGCTGAAGCCTTCTGGAGTTAATGGATCACGGTGTTCACTACCGCGTTGATTAACGACATCAAAGCCATCACCAATCTCAACACCTTTCACCGCATTAATGCTCATTAGAGCGTGAGCAATGTCAGCATCTAAACGATCAAATATTGGCTCACCAAGGCCTACAGGCACTTTAGTCGCAACCACTTGAATCTTCGCACCGATCGAGTTGCCTTCTTTTAGCAGGTCACGAATCAGTTGGTCAAACTCAGGAACTTTGTCGGCATCTGGACAAAAGAACGCGTTGTTTTCGATCTCATTCCAATCCACTTTATCAATTGAGATATCGCCCATTTGAGAAAGGTAAGCTTGGATTTCAACACCAAATTCTTGTTTCAGGTATTTCTTCGCAATTGCACCTGCCGCAACACGCATTGCAGTTTCACGAGCAGAAGAGCGACCGCCACCTCGGTAATCACGCACACCGTACTTTTGATGATAGGTATAATCAGCGTGGCCAGGACGGAACTTGTCTTTAATTTCGGAATAGTCTTTAGAGCGTTGGTCTGTATTTTCAATCAATAGACCAATAGAAGTACCCGTAGTTTGGCCTTCAAATACACCTGATAAGATTTTCACTTCATCCGCTTCACGGCGAGCCGTTGTATAACGAGAAGTACCTGGGCGACGACGATCCAAATCTCTTTGAAGGTCTGCTTCGGTAATTTCTAATCCTGGTGGGCACCCATCTACGATACATCCTAGTGCGATACCGTGACTTTCTCCGAACGTAGTCACGCGGAAATGTTGTCCGATACTGTTTCCTGCCATTACTTCCTCTAAATCAGCCATCAATCAGAAGGTTTGATTCCTAAACCAACCAGCTAATAGCTTTACTTGTCTATTCTTCGTGAATTCATAGTGGCTTTATTACTAAATGATGTAAACCCCAAAAAACGAACAATTTTAACTTTCTATTACATAAGCCGAATGAAATGAATAACGAGGGAAAATGAGTGGCGCTTTAAAGTGGTGATTTTGAATAGTTTCATGTCCAGTTAACAAAGGTTAATGAACTCGGTTTGAATACTCTCTATGTTGTAGCCCAAAATAATTAGGAGAAAAGTGATGATCGAGTGGAAAGTTAAAAAATTTGCGGACCTGTCTGTTCAAGAGCTCTATGATTTCTTACAGCAAAGAGTCGATATTTTTATCGTGGATATGAACACACCCTATAGTGACCTAGACGGCAAAGATAACCATCCAGAGACCTATCACATCATGGGTTATGAGAACGGACACCTAGTGGCTTACAGCCGAATTATGGCTCAGAAGCTTGGATACCCCGTAGATGTTCTCCCTTTGCTCGATTCTGATGCTGATGATGTTTGTATCGGGCGAGTGATCGTAGCGAAAGAATACCGAGGTAAACAGATAGGTAACCAGCTCATGCAAGTGAGTTTTGATGCCACTCGGAAGATTTACCCTGATTGCTCAATTTTTATTTCGGCACAAGCTCATCTTAAAGACTATTATGGTAAGTTCGGCTTCGACGTAGTGACCGATCGTTACTTGGAAGATGGATGCAGTATGCTAGGCCTTAGATATGCCCCACAGCTCGTTGCCGTTTAGCAAAAACTGAAAGACAAAGACACCTAAAGACACAACATGGTATTGAAAGATTAAGTCGTTCTGAAATGCAAAAAACCCGACAACTCAGAGAGTTATCGGGTTTCTTTAAATAGTGGTACGCCCTGAAGGATTCGAACCTTCGACCACCTCCTTAGAAGGGAGGTGCTCTATCCAGCTGAGCTAAGGGCGCGCTACAGGAAAGGATTATACGAATTCGAATCAGTAAAGCAACGGCTTTATCTAACATTCTGATCCAAGTGAGTAAAAAAAGGGCAATAAGATTATAAGTGTTGGAAAATAGAACAAAGCAAACGTTTGCTTGATGGTAATCAAAAAGATTTTCTGGAATAATGCGCCAAAACATCAGCCACTAACTTGAATATCAATACTAAGGAAATTCATGACTGCTCAAAATATTGATGGAAAGCTAATTTCTCAAACGGTTCGCTCTGAAGTAGCGGCACGTGTAAAAGCTCGTACTCAAGCTGGATTGCGTGCTCCGGGCCTAGCGGTTGTTTTAGTGGGTGAAGACCCGGCATCTCAGGTTTACGTTGGCAGTAAACGCAAAGCGTGTGAAGAAGTTGGTTTCGTCTCGAAATCTTTTGATTTACCAGCAACTGCCACCGAACATGAATTGCTAACGCTAGTCGATCAACTCAACGAAGACCCAGAGATTGATGGCATTCTAGTTCAACTGCCTTTGCCTGCTGGTATCGATACTACTCACGTTCTTGAGCGTATCACACCTGAAAAAGACGTTGATGGCTTCCACCCATACAACGTAGGCCGTTTGGCTCAGCGTATGCCTAAGCTACGCTCTTGTACGCCTAAAGGCATCATCACGCTGCTTGACCGTTACAACATCGATTTACGCGGCAAGCACGCGGTTGTTGTAGGCGCATCAAACATTGTTGGTCGCCCAATGACTCTAGAACTGCTTCTAGCAGGTTGTACGACAACAACATGCCACCGCTTCACCAAAGACCTTGAAGGTCACGTACGTCAAGCAGACGTTGTTGTGGTTGCCGTTGGTAAGCCTAACTTCATTCCTGGTGCTTGGATTAAGAAAGGTGCTGTTGTGGTCGATGTTGGTATCAACCGTTTGGAATCTGGCAAGCTCGTTGGCGACGTTGAATACGATGTGGCTAAAGAGAGCGCAAGCTTCATCACACCAGTACCGGGTGGTGTAGGCCCAATGACAGTGGCGAGCCTAATCGAGAATACAATGATCGCTTGTGAGCAATTTCACTCGAAATAGTCGGCAATGACAGCTTAGGTAGTAATACCAGTGGCATGAATTGCCTCGCCCTAGAGTAAAATAAGCTAGAGCAAAATTAGAAAGCCGCAGCGTGAAAACGTTGCGGCTTTTTTGATACTGAGCTATTCATTTTTGATACAAAGCGACTCGCTTTAAATACAGAGCACTCACTACTTATCTGGAGTATCAATACCTTCAATCTCTCCCAAAGGCGGCAATAAACTAATGACCTGACACTCCGTTGATATGAGTTTTTCCAATTCAGAGCCTTGTGTCACTAAGCGAAAATCACCATCATTAATCACGCCAAGTGGAATCGCTTTAGGGTACAGGGCATTAAACTCATTAAGGTCAAACGCCTCGGTTAAACCCGTGCTCTTAATTTGGCTGCCTTGAGCCATCAAGGAGTTAAGTTTGGAATAGGTAACCCCTTCTGAAAACAGGCTTCTATTGCCATCACGGCTCACCTGATGCCTTTCATGTTTATTTTCTGAGGATTCAAGTTCAAACACCTTATTCTCACCAAACTCATCTTGATAGTGCATACTGACTAGTGGGTTGGTTTGACGATAAGGCGATACAATCATGGCACGCCCTATCCCATCCAATTCCAGGTTATTTTCAGCATGGCTCGAAGCTGGATTACCGAAATAGACATTCAAGTTGTCCATGCGCGCTAAGCGAATGCTCTCCCAGTTGGTATCAGCAAGCACACTGTTGATGTTGTGTGTCGCCAGCACTTTGGCAAACTGACGTGAAAAATGAGTCGCACCAAAGAAAATAACCCCTTGTGCCTTCTCTTGAGTCACACCCAGCCTTCTAGCCCACCAACTCGCGGTTAGGCTCTGAATCACTACCGTACCAATAATGACCAAGAACACCATTGGCACCAGTAAATCCGCCCCTTCGATTAATTGCTTCTCTTGAAGCTTGATTGCAAACAGAGAAGAAACCGCGGCAGCTACGATCCCGCGAGGCGCCATCCAGCTCAAAAACCATTTATCGGCTGAAGTAAGATCCGTGCCGATCCCGCTGATCCACACACTCAGAGGACGAGCCACCAGCATAACGACCGCTAATAAGCCAATACCACCCCAACCTATCGAGAGGAAAGTCCCTGAATCAAGCCTGCTCGCTAACAGAATAAACAACGCAGAAATGAGTAACACAGTCAGGGTTTCTTTGAATTCAATAATGTCTTCGAGATCCAAGCCTTTCACATTGGCGAGCCAGATACCCATGATGGTCACGGTTAATAAACCGGACTCTTCACTCAGATCATTTGAAAAAGAGAACGCCGCCAGCATTAATGTCAGGACCGCCACGTTACGCAAATAGTGCGGAACCCAATGCCCTTGCAGCATCTTGGCAATCAAATAGCCACCGATGATCCCTAAGCCCAAACCAATGGCTAAAGTCAGCCCCAACGCCGACAGAACATGGCTTGTAGGATCGGCTGAAGAGACAATGTATTCGTAAACGAGAACGGCAAACAGAGCGCCAATCGGGTCAATCACTATCCCTTCCCAGCGCAAGATACTGCCTAGCGAAGATTTGGGTTGAATGCTGCGCAGCATGGGAACAATCACCGTTGGGCCGGTCACCACGACTAATGCAGCAAACAACGCCGCCAATGGCCAACTGAAATCGACAAAATAATAAGCCCCCACCACGATGCACGCCCATGTAATCAACATGCCGAAACTCACTAAGTGAGTCACCATGCGGCCATGGCCTCTGATTTCTTTGAAATTAAGAGTCAATGCACCTTCAAACAAAATGATGGCGACCCCTAATGAAATCAACGGGAACAGTACATCACCAAAAATGGCATCAGGATTAAGGATGTTGAGACCGGGACCTAATAGCAGGCCAACGATAAGCAAAGGAAGAATAGCGGGAAGACGCAAACGCCAACCAAGTAGCTGGCAAGCCAAGGACAAGAGTCCAATTAACGCCAAAGAAGAAGTGATCGACAAATCCATTTGTGCCCCTAAACATTTGTACCACACCCTGTGGTACAAACTTATTCACTGAAATAAGAAAGCCTACGTTCTTACACTATAGGCTCTCTTTATCATACTAAGCGAATATTATTGTGGTTAATCAGTCACTTTACTATAGGGAGAGCAAAGCCACGATTAGCTAACTGGGTGGTTATGGCCCAGTTAGAAAGTGCTTATAAGTCACCAATGATTACTTATAGAGAAAGCACCACGCCGGCAATCGCTGCGCTCATTAGGTTGGCAAGCACACCCGCACAAATTGCTTTAAAGCCGTATTGTGAGATGAAAGAACGACGCTCTGGAACTAAGCTGCCCAAACCGCCAATCAAAATGGCCATCGTAGAGATGTTGGCAAAACCACATAGCGCGAAAGTAACGATCGCTTTTGAGTGCTCACTCAGTGCGTCTTTTACGTCCATTAACTGGATGAAAGCCACAAATTCGTTCACAACGATCTTGTTACCGATCAGCGAGCCTGCAACCACAGCCTCAGACCACGGCACACCGATCAGCCATGCAACGGGCGCGAACACATAACCTAGGATAAGTTCGAAGCTTAGGTTTACGCCAAACCAGCCACCAACAATACCTAACAAGCCATTCAGCATTGCTATCACACTGATAAAGGCCAAAAGTGTCGCACCCACTGCAACGGCAATACGAAGTCCAGACATAGCCCCATCTGCCATTGCCTCGACTACGTTTGTTGCTCGTGGAATTTCAACGTCAGACTCAATATTTTCTTGAGCCTCATCTGCGCTACCTGGTACCAAAATCTTGGCCATCAATAGACCAGCAGGAGCAGACATGAATGCCGCAGCGATCAGGTAGTTCAAATCAACACCAAGCGATGCATAACCGACTAGCGTACCACCAGCTACAGAAGCCAAACCACACACCATGACGGCAAACAGTTGTGAATCCGTCATGTGCTTCAAGTAAGGTTTAACCACCAATGGCGCTTCGATCATGCCAACAAAAATATTCGCAGTTGCAGACAGTGACTCCGCACGACCTGTACCTAAGAACTTTTGCAAAGCCCCACCGATTAGGTTGATTACCTTTGGCATAAAGCCGATGTGATACAAACCTGAAATCAATGCAGAGAAAAAGATAATGATGCCGAGAACGTTAATAGCGAATACAAATCCGTTATTCGTTAGGCCACCAAATAGGAAGTTAATCCCCTCTTGACCGTAGTTGATCAAGCTAGACACTGCACCAGTAGCTGCATTCAACACTTCTTTACCCATCGGCACATAAAGAACCAATAGCGCGAATGAGATTTGCAGTAAGAAAGCCAAAGAGACGGTTCTTAGCGGGATATTTTTTCTGTCCGTAGATAGTAACCAAGCGGCTACTAAAATAGTGATAATTCCAAGTAGGGAAGCCATATGCGTCAACCTAAAAGTTGTAGGTAGTAAAGGCGACGCATTGTATAGAGGAAATCGTTTGCGGCAAGGTGCGGTTGTTAATGTGATGTTGGGATTATCACTGCCTCACCTATGATTATATTAAATCATTGAATTTTAATGATTTAACTTGCTTAAAAAACAAACTTTTTCCATATGGAAATTATATTTATAGATTGGGAAACAGTTAGCGGTGCAGTTCAACGCAGGTTTTGAGGTTTTTGTCCCAATAAGTCGGCGATCCGATATGATCTTTGATGAACTCAATCACTGCTGAAAGCTTCTTCGGCATGTTCTTTCTACTCGGATACACGGCATAGAATGGCATCAGCTGACTCGCTCGCCATTCCGGTAAAACTTGGATGAGCTTGCCCGTTCTAAACTCTTCTTTGACTAAGTAAGTCGCTAGGTAAGCAACGCCCCAACCTGATACTGCCGCGTCTCGTACCGCTTCAGCCAAATCCACCGAGTAATCGCCCGCCACTTTAACACTGAGATTTTCTTGGCCGTTATCAAATGCCCATGACGTGTAATCACGTTCGCGGCTGCGGTAGATTAGGCAGTTATGGTCAATCAGATCAGATGGCACGTGTGGAGTCCCTGCCTTAATCAGATAATCCGGTGATGCGGCTACCACAAACTGGCTATCTGCTAAACGCTGCGCAATGTAACCTTCCGGCAAGTCTTCATTGTTAGTGATCCAGAGATCCAAGCGCTCCTCAATCATGTCCACTTTGTAATCGAACAAATGCACTTCAATTCTCAGCTGAGGGTAAAGCTGTCTAAGCTGGTCAATCGCTGGAATGATATGCAGTGTGCCAAATGACTGAGACAAGCCTATACGGAATATTCCAGAAATGTCGTCACGCTGGCTATCCATGTCCATTTGAGCCGCTTTCACCGTATTGAACAGCTGCTCACAATGCTGATAGAACACTTCTCCAGCTTCAGTTAACGTAAGGCTGCGTGTGGTTCTTTGCACTAACTTGATACCTATCGAATCCTCGAGCAAAGCAATTTGTTTACTGATGTGAGATACCGACACATTCAAGCTTTTTGCTGCACTGGTAAAGCCTTCATGCTTGATTAACGCATGGAATATCACCATCTGTGCGGCTCTATCTGTTAGCACAAAACCACCTTCTTAAATATCTGAAATATAAAATAAAAAGGACTCCGAAGAGTCCTTTAATCTGTTCTGCCTATAGTAGGCTAAATGCTATTCAAAGCGACCTAGTTCTATTAATCAGATTGAGTCGATTAATCAAACTTAATTCTATCGGCTAGGTGACTGACAGCCAAAGCAAAGTAGTAAGAACGATTCCACTTCATTAACACATTGTAGTTGTTGTAAATGAGGTACGAACGACCCGTTTCATCGTCCGGCATTATCAACCAAGCTTTGATGTCTTCATCAAGTGTAGGCAGTGGGCGATCGTCATAACGCTTAATACCAAGTTCAGACCACTCTTTTAGGTATTTCGCTTTGTCTTCGTCTCGACCTTGCATCTCAATAGACACGGTTGATGGAACGTGAACCTGACGCCCCCAAGTATATTTGTCATCCCAACCCGATTGGCTGAGATAATTCGCCGCCGAAGCGAACACGTCTTCTTCGGTACCCCAAATATCTTTCTTGCCATCACCACTGCCATCAGCGGCGTAAGCTAAGAATGAGCTAGGCATAAACTGAGGTTGCCCCATCGCGCCAGCCCAAGAGCCTTTCATCTCTTTTGGTGCAATATGGCCTTGATCAAGTATCTTCAATGCCGCCATCGCTTCGCTACGGAAGAAGGCTTCTCTGCGACCTTCATAAGCCATGGTTGTTAGAGCATCAATAACACTGTAATTCCCCGTGAACTTACCAAAATTACTCTCCACACCCCATAGAGCGACAATGAATCTTGGTTGAACACCATATTCATCACCAATACGCTTTAACGCTGTGTAGTGTTTCTTATAGAGTGATCTCGCCTGCTTCACTTTCCAGTCAGGAACCGCACGTGGAATGTATTCATCCAGAGTCAGTTTCTTTTCAGGTTGGTTTTTGTCAGCTTTTACCGCTCTTGGCTTAAACGTCACACCATCAAAAGCTTCATCAATGATCGCTTCAGAAATACCTTCTTCACGACCTTGTTGCTTTAGTTTTTCTACATATTGCTCAAAGCTAAGCTCTTCAGCTTGAACCGAGCCAATGGTCAGGCTATTACCCAATAGTAATGCCGACACAGCCAATATGGTTTTCGAAAATTTACTCAACGATCACTCCTCCTTGAATTGAGGTGGCTATCACTCTTCGTCTTGACCTTTATTTTGAGCTTTACGCTCTTTATGAAGCTCAAGTTCGTTAACTGGTGGCGGCGGAACCTGCAAAAAGAAACCATCGGTGTTCAGTGATTCTCTCACTTTATCGATGTTCACTTGAGCCAGTTTACGGCCGTCCATTTTAATTACCATTACAAAACTAGGTTTACCAAACATTTGCATCAATGCGTCAGGAACTTGTGAAAAATCATCCTTCTTAGGGATATAAAGGTATGTTCCTTCTTTCTTTGAACTTTTATATATAGAACACAGCATGACAAACCTTTTTTAAATGTTTATGACTACAAAACTCTCACTTGCGAGATCAATAGTTTATGTTAGGGAAATATTGGGAACAAAACGTTCATTTGACAACAAGATTACTTGCTGTGCTTGGTTTGGGAATATAACATGATAAACCTAGTTTCAGGCAATGCCCTTTATTTTATTGATAAAGAAATTGTACCAATCCGCTATTGAGGTCCTGTAGTTTTTCGATGTCTAGTAACCCAGATCTAAAAGGTAGCAGTTTCACGCTATCTGTTTTGCACTTATCCGATGATCAAGTCGAAAATGCAGTGTCTTTTCTTCAAGAGAAGGTAGACCAGGCACCCACTTTTTTCGCAGCTGCGCCTGTTGTTATCAACATTAGCAAAGTCGCGGGCGATATAGATTTCGTGCAACTGAAAAATGGTATATCTCAAGCGGGCATGATCCCGGTTGGTGTGGCTGGCTGTTCAGATAAACGCATGCAAAACCTAGCCAGAGATGCAGGTTTTGCCGTGATGACAGCAAGTAAATCTCCTTCTCAAGCTCCGGCGAAGATGGCCCCGATAAAGGTGGTGAGAACCCCGATACGTTCTGGTCAGCAGGTGTATGCGAAAGATGGTGATTTGCTGATTCTTAGCCACGTAAGTGCAGGTGCGGAAGTGATTGCCGATGGCAGCATCCATATTCATGGCACGCTACGCGGTCGTGCAATTGCAGGTGCAAGTGGTCAAACTGAAGCAAAAATAATTTGTAATGATTTACAAGCCGAGCTGGTTTCCATTGCAGGAAATTACTGGCTCAGCGATCAAATTGAAAGCGAGTACTGGCAGAAGAAAACCATGTTCAGTATGGCAAACGATGTATTACACGTTGATGTCCTCGCAATATAAGAGAAATAAAAGGAAAACAGAATGGCACGCATTATCGTTGTAACGTCGGGTAAAGGCGGGGTAGGCAAAACGACCTCCAGTGCAGCTATTGCCTCAGGTCTGGCTTTAAAAGGGAAGAAAACCGCAGTCATCGACTTTGATATCGGTCTGCGTAACCTAGATTTAATCATGGGTTGTGAGCGTCGTGTTGTGTACGACTTCGTTAATGTTATCAATGGTGAAGCGACGCTGAACCAAGCGATGATCAAAGACAAGCGTACAGAGAACCTGTTCATTCTTCCTGCTTCTCAAACTCGTGACAAAGACGCACTAACAAAAGATGGCGTTCGTCGTGTGTTTGATGAATTGGATGAAATGGGCTTTGATTTCATCATCTGTGATTCTCCTGCGGGTATCGAGCAAGGCGCTCTGATGGCGTTGTATTTCGCTGATGAAGCGATTGTAACGACTAACCCTGAAGTCTCTTCTGTACGCGATTCAGACCGAATTCTAGGTATTCTTGACTCTAAATCTCGTCGTTCAGAAGACGGCTTGGAGCCAGTAAAAACACACCTTCTACTGACTCGCTACAATCCAGCACGCGTAACTCAAGGTGAGATGCTAAGTGTTGAAGACGTTGAAGAAATCCTGCACATCTCTCTACTGGGCGTGATTCCAGAGAGCCAAGCAGTACTGAACGCATCGAACAAGGGTGTGCCAGTTATCTTTGACGAAGCAACAGACGCAGGTATGGCTTACAATGATACTGTAGAGCGACTACTGGGTAGCCAAGTGGACTTCCGTTTCTTAACGGAACAGAAGAAAGGCATCTTCAAAAGACTGTTCGGGGGCTAATACGCAATGTCATTATTAGAGTTTTTTAGACCACAGAAAAAGACAACCGCAAACCTAGCCAAAGAGCGTTTGCAGATCATTGTTGCCGAGCGACGCAGCCATGACGACCCTGCACCGTCATACTTGCCGCAACTGAAAGAAGACATCTTGAAGTGTATTGCGAAGTACGTTGAAGTCGATCCATCAATGGTTGATCTGACATTCGAACATAAAGATGACGACATCTCAGTATTAGAGCTGAACGTTAAGCTTCCAGAAGAAGATCGATAAGTAGAGCCTGAGCTGTGCTTATCAATACTCAATAAAAAAGAGAGCCTAGGCTCTCTTTTTTGTGTCTGAAACTTTTATCTCTAAAGCATTCGTTGCTTACTACAAAACTAAAGTTACTTGATTGCTTTATTTAGCTTCTCGCCAACGACATCTAGGCGCCAACCTTGCATTACATCAGGCAGCTTCTCTGGGTTACGATCGTACTTCCAAATCCAGCTTAACACTTGGTTAAGTTGCTTCTTCGACGCCAAAAACTCAGTCGCTAAACCACTGTGTTGCGATGCTGTTTTCACTTCATCTTTCAACACTTTGAAAAGTTGCTTGTAACCAGGGTAGTCCATTAGACGTTCTACTGGCGCTGGGTACTCTTCTTCTGGCGTATGCTCAGCCAATTTCACGATTGAGCTGATCTTCGCACCATGGCGACGTACAGAGCGGTAATCAAACCCTTCCTGCTCCATATGCTTAGGATCTTTCATCGCGAAACGAGCTACGGCCCATAAGTCTTGTTCTTTAAAAACAAAGTTCAACGCTAAATCACGCTTAATCGCTTCTTTTAAACGCCAAGTTGCTAGAGGTCTTAAAATCGCTAGCTGTTGAGGTTTTAGCTGCCACGCGCCTTTAATATCAAGGTAAGCGTTGTCTGGGTTTGCTTTACGGATGCGCTTAGCCACTTGTAAATCAGACTCTTGTTGCGCCGCTTCCCACCAACCTGCTTCCATCACTTTTTCGAGAAGCTTGTTGTACATTGGCATCAAGTAGTGAACGTCTGCCGCTGCATAGTCGAGTTGCTTTTGAGAAAGCGGACGCGCTAGCCAGTCAGTACGAGATTCACTCTTATCTAGGTCAACACCTACAAACTCAGAAACTAGAGCCGCAAAGCCAGTTGAAAGACCGTGACCTAAGAAGGCTGCCATGATCTGCGTATCAACCATTGGTGTTGGCGTACAGCCAAATGCGTTCTGGAATACTTCTAGATCTTCGCCACACGCATGTAACACTTTCAGTACTGAAGTGTCTTTCAACAGCCCAACAAACGGGGTCATTTCATCAAGAGCAATAGGATCAATCAGTGACAGCGTTTCACCATCAAATAACTGAATTAAGCCTAATTGAGGGTAATAGGTTCTTGTACGAACGAACTCTGTATCAAGCATAACAACATCGGCTTCACGTGCTTGTTGGCAAACTCGCTCAAGGTCTTTAACTTGGGTAATGATTTGATAATCCACAAAAACTCTCACTGATTTTACTTTGATCGCCGGATACAAAAATGCCGACATTAACTGTCGGCATTCTAACACCATTTTTCAGCGCTCGCTTAGATTAAGCGCTGCTATGGCTTGTGGTGCATCATCTTCTCGTAAATGAGCTCGTTACTCGCTTGCGCGTTTGGCAAGCTCTGCGTCGTTTTCTTCACGAAGCACTCGGCGCAAGATTTTGCCTACATTGGTTTTTGGTAGTTCTTCACGGAACTCAATCAATTTAGGGATCTTGTAACCTGTTAGGTGTTCACGGCAGTGCGCGATAATGTCTTCTTTGGTTAGGCTAGGGTCACGTTTTACCACGTAAATCTTAACCAGCTCACCAGACACCTCATGAGGTTGGCCGATAGCCGCAACTTCTAACACTTTGCCATGCAGAGCCACTACGTCTTCAATCTCGTTCGGGTAAACGTTGAAGCCCGACACTAGAATCATGTCTTTCTTACGGTCTACGATGTACAACAAGCCTTCGTCATCAAACTTAACGATATCACCAGTCGATAACCAACCGTCTTGGTCGATCACTTCTTTGGTCGCTTCTGGACGTTGCCAGTAGCCTTGCATCACTTGAGGACCACGAACCTGCAATTCACCCACTTGGTCATTACCAACCACTTTACCTTCATCATCAACAATACGAACTTCTGTTGAAGGTACTGGTAGGCCGATTGCACCTGTGTAGTCTTTCAGATCATATGGGTTACCCGTGACCAAAGGAGCACATTCGGTTAAACCATAGCCTTCAAGTAGGTGGACACCTGTCGCTTTCTTCCATTGCTCAGCAACAGCGCGTTGAACCGCCATACCACCGCCAACAGATAAACGCATATTACTGAAATCCAACTCGTGGAAATCTTCGTTATTGACTAGCGCATTGAACAAGGTGTTTACGCCAGTAATCGCGGTAAATGGAACCTTTTGCAGCTCTTTAATAAAGCCAGGAATGTCACGAGGGTTAGTAATCAGAAGGTTACGACCACCCATCTCAACAAACAGTAAGCAGTTCACAGTCAGTGCGAACACGTGGTAAAGCGGCAATGCCGTTACGACTAATTCACGGCCTTCTTGCAGAACAGGGCTATATGCCCCTTTCGCTTGAAGTACGTTCGCAATCATATTGCGGTGCGTTAGGATTGCGCCTTTCGCTACGCCCGTTGTACCACCTGTGTACTGTAGGAATGCGATGTCATCGCCAGCCATAAATGGCTTCACATACTGTAGGCGACGGCCTTTATGCAGCGCTTTTCTGAATGAGATAGCACCCGGCAGATCGTACTTAGGCACCATGCCTTTTACGTATTTCACTACGAAGTCGACAATCGTACCTTTCGCTCGTGGCAGCATTTGCCCCAAGCTGGTTAGCACAACGTGTTTAACCGGAGTTTTATCAACGACTTTCTCTAGTGTGCTCGCAAAGTTAGAAACGATAACAATCGCCTTTGCGCCAGAGTCATTCAATTGGTGTTCAAGTTCACGAGGCGTGTACAGTGGGTTGACGTTCACTGCAATCATACCTGCACGCAGTACACCAAAGAGTGCAATTGGGTATTGCAGCAAGTTTGGCATCATAAGCGCGACACGATCGCCTTTCTTCAGTTTTAGATCATTCTGCAAGTAAGCGGCAAAAGCACGACTGCGCTCTTCAAGCTTACGGAATGTCATGATAGACCCCATGTTCTCGAATGCTGGTTGGTCTGCGTACTTCTGTACCGACTGTTCGAACATTTCAATAAGAGATGGGTACTGATCTGGGTTGATCGTCTCTGGTACGTCACTTGGATAACGTGAAAGCCAAGGTTTGTCCACTATGTTACTCCTCGTTTATCAGCTGACGACTGCTTCGCCGCTTTTTATCATTGCGGTATTACAGCACAGCTTTAGTGCATGAGCACTAAAAGGCTCAAACACTTGTTTAAATTTTGTTAACTACACCAAGAATTAGCTCTGAAACTAGCTCTGGGCTCTCTAAATGGCAATGATGTCCGCCAGGAACAGTCTCTATATTCAGAGAACTATGGGCTGATTTGTAGCGATTATGCTGCAAATGTCGGAATCCATCATTCCCTAAAACTATTAATTGAGGGCATTCAATAGCCGCCATGATCGCTTCAGCATGCGCTTGTGACATTCGATATAACGAGTCACATTTTAGGTTAGGGTCGCATCGCCATTGCCAAGAGTTATCAAACTCGGCACTACCTTGAGCTACAGTCGTTTGATCAAAAGCAGCTTGATCTACTGTCGCTTCCTCAAAAGCAACTTTAGCAACAACAGCTCGATCAACAGTACTTAGCTCAACGATTCCTCGTTCAACAATAGGAGCAATGAGTTCTGCTTTGATTTGATTGGCGTGAGCTCTCAGCTTAATAGCATCCTCAAGACTTGCCAGAGGACGTGAAGGCTTTCTTCGCTGTCGAAGACGACTGAGTACCCCATCTCTCAAGCGAGAGACTGTTTCGTGGGGAGCTTCAGAAAGAGGTCCGTGACCTTCAATTTGGATTAATCCTGACACCTTTTCAGGAAAGGCGGCACTATAGCAACTTGCGATCAATGCACCAAGTGAATGTCCTACTAGTACCAGTCTGTTTGGCGATAATTTAGTCACCAACTGATGCAAATCGTCGATATAGTCATGAAACGGGTAGTAACTGCCCGACTTATGCGATGAAAATCCATGGCCAAAGAGATCAATAGCAACCAGATGAGAATTTGGTGAAAGTACTTCTAGATTCGATATAACAGAAGAAAAACTCGCTGAGTTATCTAACCACCCATGAATAAAAACGACCGTCGTAGCGGTCGTTTCGGGGTTACCAATCTGTTGTGTTGCAAGCGTCCCGCTCGCAAGAGAATATGACTTTTCAATCATTGATAGTTTGTTATTCCTGTCTTGATGTATCCATTAATCCTAAACGATGCTATTTATTCGACATCTTTAATTACGCGCCCTTGTCTTGGCATCGTTTGAAAACTACGACAATGTAAGCTGCGACATGAGTAGTAAGTAGGAGCAAAATCGTTCACAACCACTCTTTCTGTGATTTGCCACAAGCGTTGGTTATAAACATTCATTACCGGAAAAGTATAAGGATAATCACCAATAGTGCCATCTTCTGTGCCATTCGATGTGCCCACCAAGGTGACTAAACGACCTTCAGCAAAACTCAATGGCTCAACATAACCATCAATGTAAGCGACAAAGCGCCCTTTTGGTTCGGCATCAATATCTGGCTTACCGCTACTTGAAATCGGCATGTTAACCACTTCAACACGAGTCTTATCTTGTAAGTTTGTCACCTTAGCAATCACACCACCTAAACGAACATCACCAGCGTCTGGCACTGTGTTTACCCACTCTTGGTAGTCCGTCACGACTTGTTCAGAGTTTGCATTAAGTTCTTCAGGCAAAGAGGAGCAGCCCATCACCATCGAAGAGAAAGCGACAAGGAAAAATAAGCGAGATTTAAAAATGAGAGAAAACATAATGCTGGTCCTTAGAACAGGATAAATAAAAGCACAAAGCTAGATATAAATATCGACCCCAATAAGCTTCGCAAGTTCCTCTTTTTTAGCTTGATTCATCACATCCATATACTCTTCCATCGCACGTCGTCCACGCCCTTCTGGAAGATCATATTGAACCTGAGCTTTGTGAATCTCAGATTCTTTGACTTGGCGAATGGAATGCGAGACAGCATTCGCGACCTTAGTTGGCTGACCAACTGAGGTTTTTGCATCGCCTTTTTTTACCTCGTTCTTTTTATTGGTTCGATTGGTTTTGGATGTGTTGCCTATCGAAGAAGGAGGTAAGCCGTTTATTGAAACCATGCTTAAGGAATTTTGTACCTAATTTTAATGATTTTGTATCTGTTTTAATTTTGGCTCTGCAAAGTGAATGCAGAACCAAAATAATACGTATTTACTCGCGACCTGGCAGTTTCTTCCACGTCACTTTGTCACGCAGGTAAACTGGCTCAGACTCTTCAGCTGCAACCGCTTTGCCTTCTGCATAAGCAAATTGAGCAAGGAACGCCATATCTTGAGCTTCTGGGAACAGAACCTCACACGCTTTAGTGTTGATCGCTAGTGTGTCCATATGCTCTGCATACGCTTCCCAACCGGTGCCTACTTTTGCCCATGTCTCAGAATCCACTTCAAGCTGCGCAGCCAATTCGCTTGGTGGTGTAACACACTCTGCATCAACTGCAGTCCAACGACCATCTTGTTCACGGCTGTAACGAGCCCAGTATACTTCACTCATGCGAGCATCAATCGCTGTTGCTACGTGAGTTTCACCAAATTTACGGTAGCTGCCTTGCGCCATCGCTGCCAGTGTAGACACACCGATCATCGGTAAATCAGCACCAAAAGCCAAGCCTTGAGCAATACCGATACCAATACGCACACCCGTGAAACTGCCTGGGCCTTGGCCAAACGCGATTGCGTCGATATCGGTTAAAGCGATGTTCGCTTCTTTCAGTACTTCATCAACCATAGGTAGAATTTTTTTCGTATGGTCTCGAGGAGCCTCTTCGCTACGTGCGAACACCTGGTCACCCATTACTAGTGCAACTGAACAGTTTTCAGTTGCGGTATCTACTGCAAGAATTTTCGCGCTCATTCGTGTCTCAAATATTCGTTATCTAATCTAAAAATAATGGCTAAGCTCAACAATGCCAATTACTCAGCAGCGGTTGAATGGTCTTTAGCTAAGAATTCTTTAATAATCCCTAAGTCACGGGTACGTGGGATAGGCGGTAAACTCGCCAAAAACACACCACCGTAATCGCGGGTTACCAAGCGATTATCGCAAATAATCAAAGCGCCATTATCACGCTTATCACGTATTAATCGGCCAACACCTTGTTTCAAGGTAATCACTGCGTCTGGTAACTGCACTTGTGCAAAAGGATCACCCCCTTTTAGCTTACAGTCCTCGATTCGAGCCTTAAGTAACGGGTCGTCTGGGGCGGTAAAGGGTAATTTATCGATGATAACACAGCTTAATGCGTCGCCCCTAACATCTATACCTTCCCAGAAGGCGCCAGTGGCCACCAGCAATGCGTTACCTAATTCCATGAATTCGGCTAAGGTTTTTTGCTTACTTGTCTCACCTTGTAGCAGAACTGGAACCGAGAGCGTTTCACGGAATCGTTCCCCCAACTCTTTCATCATGCTGTGTGAGGTGCACAAGAAAAAACAGCGACCTTGGTTTTGCTCAATCACAGGGGTCAACATTCTTACTAGCTTATCCGCTAAGCCGGGGCTATTTGGTTCGGGAAGATAGCGAGGCACACACAAACGCGCCTGATTTGGATAGTCAAACGGGCTTGGCAGTGAAAACTGTGCTGACGGTTTTAACCCGAGTCGAGAGGTAAAATGGTCGAAATCGTCCGACACAGCCAAAGTTGCAGAGGTAAACACCCAAGCACCCGGTTTTAGCTCAATCTGCTCATGGAATTTTTCCGCAACCGAAAGAGGCGTGATGTGCAAAGCAAAGTGTCGTGGCGTGGTGTCATACCAATAAGAATAACCGGTAATCGACACGTCACATACACGTTCAATGCGCGATTTGATCATAGTGGCACGTTCAAAAGCCGTGTCTAATAACTGGCTTCGACCCAATGCTAATTTCAATACATCGACTGCAAGCTGCAACGCATCTTGTAAACGCACTAGCTCTCTCGCGATCGACTCTGACTTCAACGCTTCACGCCAGTTACCGCGAAATGCTGTGTCGCCGAGCACAATACGTAGATCGGCTGACGATTGAACGAGCCTATCCCCTACTTTTTGCAGCTGACGCATGTCTTTGGCTTCAGTTCGGTAAGCGATTTCAATGTCTTTGGCTAGTTCTTGGATTTGTCGGCTTGATACTGATTGTCCGAAGTACTGACTGGCGATATCGGGAAGTTGGTGCGCTTCATCGAAGATAAACACATCGGCTTCAGGTATCAGCTCACCAAACCCGGTTTCTTTGATCGCTAAATCTGCGAGAAACAGGTGGTGGTTTACCACGACAACATCCGAATCCATCGCTTTTTTACGCGCTTTCAGCACAAAGCAATCGGTGTAGCTTGGGCATTCTTTGCCTAAGCAGTTGTCGTTAGTTGAAGTAATAGTTGGGATAATTGGGCTATCTTCAGCAATGTCATCACAATCGCCTAAGTCACCAGTTTGAGTCGCCGAAGACCAACTGCGCACTTTCACCAACTGCGCTAACAATGTTGGATCGGTATGGGTGCCATGACTTTCGATCATTTGGCGGCTCAAGCGGTCTAAACACAAATAGTTTGAACGACCTTTCAGCAGGGCAACCTGACCATAAAAGCCAAGCGCATCAACCATTAATGGTAAGTCACGATGAAACAACTGCTCTTGAAGGTTTTTAGACCCCGTACTGATGATAGTTTTCTTGCCACTTAGCAGCGCTGGCACGAGGTAAGCAAACGTCTTGCCGGTACCTGTCCCCGCCTCAACAACCAGTTGGCTTTGTTGCTCAATGGCTTGTGAGACCGCTTCAGCCATATCCAGCTGAGCTTGTCGTGGTTGAAACCCAGGGATCGCTTTACCCAGAGCACCATCAGCAGAAAACGTTTTAGATATCATAGAGTACGTGGTTTAGAAAAATAGAAGGCGAATTATGGCAGGTTTAGTGAGCCGGCGCGAATCAGAAATGACTGCGCACCGGAGGTGTCTATCGAATAGAACATGCCAGGCTAAGTCCTTCTTACCAACCTAGCCCAAAACAAATGAAAGGGTTGTTTAACTACTTGCGATTCAAATAACGAGATAACCAAGGCGCACCAGAAAAACCGGAATCACTTGGTTGCATAGCTTTAACAGCATCAGTCGGAGAGGCCTTGTTTTCCCACATTTCATCAAGAACGTTGCCGTCCACCTGAACATCACCCACTAATGAATTTACACGCTTACAGTACAACTTTTTCGCTAGTAACTCTTTATCCATAAATGATCACCTATGCATGGCTGAAATGTTGGCTCGCTCTAGTGAAACTTGACCGAGAATATCGGTTAAAACCGTCAGAAATCTAACCTCTACCTGAATTTATTAAGCTTCTCAATTTATTAATCCCCTAAATGAACGGTAGATTTTGTTGAAACCAAATTGATAATAGATTAATTATAACGGTAATATTGCGGCTCAGTTCACCGTTCGACGGCCTGCATTAAATTTGAAGAATCCCGATTTCATATAATAAGTGCAACATTTCATGGAAGTAAGATGCAAATGGAAAGAAAAACTTTATTAACACATTGTACTGACGCCCCAGGCCTCATCTCAAAGATCACCAACATTTGTTACAAGCACCAACTCAATATTATTCACAACAATGAGTTCGTTGATAACACTAGCGGCCACTTCTTTATGCGTACCGAGCTAGAGGGTTACTTCAATGACGAAACCTTGCTTGCCGATTTAGACCAAGCGCTGCCAGAGAATGCGAAACGTAAGCTGATAGGCTCTTCTCGTAAGCGTGTCGTGATACTCGTGACTAAAGAAGCTCACTGCCTTGGCGATATTCTAATGAAAAACTTTGATGGCAGCTTAGATGTCGAAATCGCAGCGGTGGTTGGCAACTACGATACTCTGCAAAGCTTAACCGAGCGTTTTGATATTCCTTATCATCATGTTTCTCACGAAGGATTAAACCGTGAAGAACATGAGAAGAAGATGCTTGAAGTGATTGACCAGTACGAGGCGGACTATCTGGTGCTTGCTAAATACATGCGAGTGCTGACTCCGGGGTTTGTTGAGAAGTACAACCACAAAATCATCAACATTCACCACAGCTTCTTACCAGCATTCATTGGTGCTAAACCATACCAACAAGCTTATGAGCGCGGCGTAAAAATCATTGGCGCAACAGCGCACTTCGTGACAAACGATCTCGATGAAGGGCCAATCATCAAGCAAGACGTGATTCCAGTGGATCACAACTTCAGTGCGAAAGACATGGCTCAAGCCGGTCGTGACGTAGAGAAGAACGTGTTGAGTAAGGCTTTAAACAAAGTGATCAATGATCACGTGTTTGTTTACGGTAACAAGACTGTGATTCTGTAAGTCGCTTATTTAAGTAATACTTCCAGTTAGAACCCAATAAAAAACGCGCAACAGGGTTAACCCATTGCGCGTTTTTTGTATCTGGTGATTAGACTAGCTTTTAGAGATTCCCAACTATTCTCGGCTCAAATTAAGCCTGTTCTGACTCAACAATCTTCTTCAAAGAGTGTGGATGCAGCTTAATACAAATGCCTTGATGTTTAAAAGCCACCGTTGGGTTATTCAAACGTTCACCCTCGCCTTTCGGGCTAGAGAGTTTTACCTTAATGCCTTGCTCTGCCAAAGTTTCAAACTTAGCAGCGAACTGCGGGTAAGTCTCTTTAAGATCCGCCAGATACTCATCAGCCGTTTGCGCGTGAGAAGGAATCACAAACTCGACATGTTCCCAATCTTGGCTTGGATAAATTTTACCTTCTGCTGGATATGGCAACTCTAAGCACTCAATCTTCCAACCAAGGCTTTGCAATGGCTCATCGAAAGCCAACACCACAATTGGACGGCCATTGATCATCGCTTCTGAAATTGTAGAGCCATATTCAGACCAAGCCAGATGTGCTGATTTCGCAAGCTCAGTTTCATTAATTCTTAATGCAATATGATCCGCTTGAGCAAAGCTTAAATCTAAACCCAGTGCATTTCCTAGGTTCTCAATTTTCGCCATAAACGTATCAAGGCGCGCAATCATTTGTTGTGGTTCTAGTTCGGCTTGCTTCAGGCTCATCGTCATTGTCTTTGTTCTCCAAATAATGGCTGCATGGTATCAGTTTTACTTTCAGCAACAAGCGTTGCTTTTACAAAAAAACGTTCAAAAAGTACGGTGTCTTACTTTCCTAAATAGACAAACCTGGCTTGGTCAAAGTCGATTGTCAAAAACCCCTCAGGAAATGTTAATTTTCTATCAATTCGACCTATAAGAAACCCCACAAAATTGGTATGATTAACGCCATTTTTGTGAACTTAAACAGAGTCTGTTGTTCATTTCGGCATTAAATCGTTAACTCGAAGCATAATTAACCAAATTTAATACCCACGAAATAACGGCCACTCTTATTCATCCTTGAATTGAAGGAAACGCGTGTGAATATCCAAGCACTGATTAATGACAAAGTATCTCAGGCTCTAGAAGCCGCTGGCGCACCTGCAGGCTCTCCTGCGGCTGTTCGCCAATCTGCAAAACCACAATTTGGTGACTACCAAGCAAACGGCGTTATGGGTGTTGCTAAACGACTAGGCACCAACCCACGAGAATTTGCTCAAAAAGTATTGGACGTTCTAAACCTAGACGGTATCGCTTCTAAAGTTGAAATCGCAGGTCCAGGTTTCCTAAACATCTTCCTAGATGAAGCATTCCTAGCACAACAAGCAGACGCAGCACTGGCTGACTCTCGCCTTGGTGTTACAGCGGCTGAAGCACAAACCATTGTTGCTGACTACTCAGCACCAAACGTTGCAAAAGAAATGCACGTTGGCCACCTACGTTCAACGATCATCGGTGATGCTGTTGTTCGTACACTAGAGTTCTTAGGCCACAAAGTTATCCGTGCTAACCACATTGGTGACTGGGGCACTCAATTCGGTATGCTTATCGCAAACCTTGAGCGCATCCAAGCTGAAACTGGCGAAGTTTCAATGGAACTTTCAGATCTTGAGCAGTTCTACCGTGAATCTAAAAAGCTTTACGACGAAGACGAAGAATTCGCAGTGAAAGCTCGTGGCTACGTAGTGAAACTGCAAAGCGGCGACGAGTACTGCGCTGAAATGTGGAAAAAGCTGGTTGACGTAACCATGGTTCAAAACCAACGTAACTACGATCGCCTGAACGTATCACTGACACGTGATGATGTAATGGGTGAAAGTATGTACAACCATATGCTTTCAAACATCGTTTCTGACCTACAAACACAAGGTCTAGCAAAAGAGTCTGACGGCGCACAAGTTGTATTCCTAGACGAATACAAAAACAAAGATGGCGACCCGATGGGCGTTATCGTGCAAAAACGTGACGGTGGCTTCCTATACACCACCACCGATATTGCCTGTGCTAAATACCGTTTTGAAGAACTGGGCGCAGACCGCGTACTTTACTTCATTGACTCTCGTCAGCACCAACACCTAATGCAAGCTTGGACTATCGTTCGTAAAGCGGGTTATGTTCCTGAATCTGTATCTCTTGAGCACCACGCGTTTGGCATGATGCTAGGTAAAGATGGTAAGCCATTTAAAACTCGTGCAGGCGGTACAGTACGTCTTGCTGATCTTCTGGACGAAGCAGAAGTGCGTGCAACTCAGCTGATTGAGTCTAAAAACCCTGAGCTAGCAGAAGACGAGAAGAAAACCATCGCAAACACAGTTGCAATGGCGGCGGTTAAATACGCAGACCTTTCTAAGCACCGTACCACTGATTACGTGTTCGACTGGGAAAACATGCTGGCATTTGAAGGTAACACGGCACCGTACATGCAGTACGCGTACACTCGTGTAGCTTCAATCTTTGCTAAAGCAGGCATTTCTATGGACTCTCTTGAAGGTGAAATCAAAATCACTGAAGAGAAAGAGAAAGCACTTATCGCGAAACTTCTACAATTTGAAGAAGCGGTACAGTCTGTTGCTCGTGAAGGTCAACCGCACATCATGTGTAGCTACCTGTTCGAACTTGCTGGTCAATTCTCTAGCTTCTACGAAGCGTGCCCTATCCTTGTGGCTGAAGATGAAACAGTTAAACAGAGCCGCCTGAAGCTTGCTGCACTGACAGCTAAGACTATCAAGCAAGGTCTGTCTCTTCTAGGTATCGAAACTCTAGAGCGTATGTAATTCCCTTCGGGTTACAATGAATAAATACAAAGGTTGATGTGAGAGCATCAACCTTTTGTTTTATCTAACGTATACTGATACCAATCGTAGTAAATAACTAATCATCCTAGCTGGTTAAAACGCTCGATAACTGCGTTAGAATTTTTGATTGTAGAATAACTACTTATCAAAAAAATCTGCCTTGTTCTCAAACCTTTTTCCTGCGCTATTTCTGATCATTTACTTACTGTGATCGGTATGACCTCAAGAAATCGAAATGGACAATAATAATGAGCTTTGAACTTCACCCACAGTTAGCAAAAGACACCACGCTTATCGGCGAATTTCCACTAAGCTTGGCACTACTAAGCAAAGACAGTGCTGTGCCTTGGGTTATCTTGGTACCAAAACGTGCCAACCTAAAAGAGTTGCACCATCTGCCAATGAAAGAACAACAGCAGTTCTTGCTTGAGTCTCAAGCGGTAAGCCAAGCATTAGAAGCGACGTTCCAACCAGACAAGTTAAACCTAGGCGCGCTGGGTAACATGGTGCCACAACTGCACATTCACCATATTGCACGTTTCAAAGACGACATCGCGTGGCCAGGTCCAGTATGGGGCAACACCAAAGGAGAACAGCGCAGTGAAGAAGAACAAGCCGCAATCCATACTCGCATTCAAAACGTTTTATCGCTGAGCTCTATCTTCAAGAAAGCGTAATTCGATTTCATCTCATTACGCTTTAAAGCAAGGCTGTTCAGAATAGACACATGACAAAAAGCCGCTCATCTAAAATAGGTGAGCGGCTTTTTTATTGTCTAATCTCGCCGTTTTCAACGAGAGTATGAAGATCTGAACTACATCATCACATTCAGTGACAAACCATCTTGTTTGCTGATGGTGTAACGAATACGAGTTGTATGTCCATGCTTGTTGGTATCGACCAAGCGAGATACCTTACCTTTCTTGACCCACACACTCAGCATCGCATCGACACCGTCTTCGCTCATTCCAAACTTAGACGCGAGTTCACTACGAGCAGCAACACCTTCGTTATCAATGTATTGATGAAGTTCAGTTAAAATCATACTACTTGCACCTCTAGCGCTTTTTGCTTACTGCCAATTTTCTTGAAGACGCGATACGTCACCACAAAGCCACCAGCAATTGCCACCATCCACACAGCACTACTCACTGGGTGTACTGCGAAATTTGCTGCTTGGTAGTAGAAGGTTGCACCGAAGTAACCAAGAGCCATTGTCCACACCGCAATGAAGCGGGCAAACGTCTGACCAAACTCACGAACATAAGCGCCCATCGCAGCAACACAAGGTGTGTAAAGCAGGATAAGAATCAAGTAAGCAAACGCAGCGTGGCCTGATACAAACTTGTCTTTCAAGTTACCAAAGATCGAAGTATCAACCTCTTGATCTGCAGCCACAGAGATTGAGTCAGACAAGTCGCCCACTTCAATGCCTAATGGATCTGAATAGCTCAAACCAGCTAGGTTTTCAGGGATGGTCATGACGGCTTCTTGCAAGCTTGCTGCTAAATCGAATTCAGCCGCTTCTTCGTCTGATGGCGTCGTGTACAAGCTGTTTAATGTACCAACAACGGCTTCTTTCGCAAAAATACCCGTAATAATACCAACCGTTGCAGGCCAGTTCTCTTCAGTAATACCAATAGGTTGGAACACTGGAGTCACAACTTGAGCCGCTTTAGATAGCACTGAGCTTTCGCTGTCTTCGTTACCAAAACTGCCGTCCATACCTAATGAGTTCAGGAAGCTAAGAATAGCCACAACCATTACGATGGTTTTACCTGCGCCAAGCACGAAACGTTTCAGCTTCTGCCAAGTTTTCAGCATCACGTTTTGCACGGTCGGCAACTCGTAATCCGGCATCTCCATAACCAAGCTATCACTGCTACCAGGATAGATAGTATTTTTAAGGAATAAGCCCGTAAATACAGAAGCAACAATACCCATGATGTACAGAGCGAATACTACATTTTGTCCCGCACCAGGGAAAAACGCAGCTGCGAATAGTGCGTATACTGGCAAACGAGCACCACATGACATAAACGGAGCCATTGATGCTGCCAGTTTACGTTCACGCTCTTGGTCAAGAGTACGAGTTGCCATGATTGAAGGTACGTTACAACCAAAACCAAGTACTAACGGAACAAACGCTTTGCCCGGTAAACCAATCTTCTGCATCACTTTATCAAGTACAAATGCTGCACGAGCCATGTAACCCGAGCTTTCTAATACCGCTAAGAACAAGTAAAGCGCGGCAATAACCGGAATAAAGGTCGCAACCGTTTGAATACCACCGCCGATGCCATCGGCAAGAATGGTGACTAGCCAAACCGGTAGATGGCCATCTAATAAGTGGTGTCCACCATCAACTAATATTGCGCCAACACCAATATCAAAGAAGTCGATAAACGCACTACCGATATTGATAGAGAACATGAACATTAGGTACATGATGACGAAGAAGAAAGGAATACCGACCCATTTATTCAAAATGAATTGGTCTGCTTTCTCAGTAAAGTTACGGCTTAGTTTTCCTTCACTGCGACGAACACGTTTACAAAGGTCATGTAAGAAAGTGTATTTAGCGTCAGCAACAGCAAGGTCAATATCGAAATCGGCACCAAGACGAACACTGTCAATTTGAGTACGAGTTTGAGGAGCCAATCCGTTCAATACTAAGTAATCATTTTCTAAAGCACGAATAGCCAGAGCTCGGTAAGATACGTCAGCATCATCAAATTGTGACTCAACAGAAGGGATAAGAGCTTCTAACGCGGCATCGTAATCAATAGATATAGGATCAAGACTCACACCTTGAACAAGCAGTTTATGCAGACGCTCTTTAAAACGTGCAACTTGGCCTTTGTCGTTTGCAGACAAGCTTAAAACTGGACAGCCAAGCTCTTTCTCTAGCGCTTTAAGGTTAATCACCTGACGCTCACGCTTTAATACATCCATCTTGTTCAATACAACGATCATTGGGCGACCCAACTCTCGTAATTGTAATGTCATGTATAAGCTTCGTTCTAAGCAGCTTGCATCTACAACATTGATGATCACATCTGCAGGGTGAGTTAGCACAGCACGAGACGCGATAGATTCATCGATACTGTTCGCATCATTACCACTGTCTAGTGCGTAGATACCCGGTAAATCCGTTAGCTGAAACTGATCACCAGCGTGCGAATACAAACCCGTCTTCTTTTCTACGGTTACACCAACCCAGTTACCAACGTGCTGCTTAGCACCAGTTAAGGCGTTAAATAATGTTGTTTTACCACTATTCGGGTTACCAACGGTAAGAACTTGATAATCCATTTAGATAACCTCGATTTGTTCTGCAATGCTTTCACGAATGGCGATAGAAACACCTCTCACCTCCACTTGAAGTGGATCACCCATCGGCGCACGACGGATTAGCGTCACCTCAGTTTTTGGCAACATGCCCATAACCATAAGTTTTTTTCTAACGTCCGGTGTTAAGCCTGTTAGTGCAACAATAGAAGCCGCTTTTCCTTGCTCGAGTTGTGAGAGTTTCATAAATGCCCAATTCGTGACTGATAATGAGAAAGATTGTTATTACCGCCATGATACACATACATGACCACAATTCCATTGTGTGAAATCAATGTTTTCGAAAATACATACTCGTAAATTTCGTTAAAAACGTTTACGTCAAAAACGTTACTTTCAACAAACAACGAGAACTACCTCACTAGTACCAATCAAGAAAAACCAACACAAATCATTAATTATCAATAACTTAAAATAATGTCGGTTTTCTCATGGCCATCTGTCGTTAATTTTATAAGTAAAATAAGTGGGCAGACGTATAGTTACTCCAACGAAGAGAAACTACTTCTCTTTAATTTTATTCCAGAGGTGATGTGGCTTGCCATATCACTCCGGCAGCAAGCGAAGGTGTCCTTGGCACCCGTGGTATAGTCCCCCCGGCTATACCACGATATTTTTTTTCTTCCTTTTGTTTTATCCCAACAGCCTTTTAAACGCCCCACAGCTCTCTATCTCGTATCTCGTATCTCGTATCTCGTATCTCGTATCTCGTATCTCGTATCTCGTATCTCGTATCTCGTATCTCGTATCTCGTATCTCGTAGAAGCATAAAAAAGCCCCAACACGAATGTCGAGGCTTAGAGTATCTTTATCTATGTGGAAGTAGAGTAAATCCGCAGCTCACTACTCTTCGCTGTTTTCAGCAAACTTAGATGGCGACATACCAAAATGGTGCTTAAACCTCTGACTGAAATAGGAAGGGTCATTAAAACCAGAATCAAACGCGACGTCTGAGATCTTCTCTCCCGCAAGTAACCGCTCGCACGCATGCTCTAAACGCACTTCATTCAAGTGCTCTTTAAAGGTCTTGTTATAAGCCGATTTAAAGCGTCTCTGTAAGCTTCTCTCTGACATGAACAAGTACTTAGCAGCAGTTGCAGTACTGAACTCTGCATCGGCGTAGTTTTCGCTCACAAGCTGCGACACTCTGTTTTTCCACTCTTGTTCAGCACTCAACCTTTGTTGCTCTGGCGTTGAAGCGGCAAGCTTAATGGTTTCTATCTGCTCAATTGTGCTGGCTTCCAGATTATCCAGCACTTGATATTCAATCGGCCACGAAAGCTGAACCTTATTTTGATAGTCAGAAACAAACGCGTTCAGTTCACCACCACTCTGATTCATCAATAGAGGTAATTTTTCGATATTTAGATCAGTCGATTTTCCGGTGTTGTCACTCATGCTTGATGCCAATTTAGGAAAAGGCATCCCATGATCTCGAATCGTAACGACAAGATGCTCCTTCACTTCTTCAACCAGAACCACCATGCTTTGTGACTTAAAGTTTCTCTTGATGATGCTCGCAACCAAGTTGTTGAAAATAATATCGAGATTAAAATACAGTAAGGATACGTATCGTTGTTTGGTATCAACTCTAATATCCAGTTCAATACCCGCTTTGGCTAAATCATCTTGCCAAGCTTTGAGTACCGCTTCTAAGATCAAAATTATATCGTAACTGACCTTCCCTTCTCCTTGAGGTGTATTGCTCAATTGAGCCAAGCCATTTTTCAGCGTTAAGATTGGCGACTTGCCTTTCTCATTCCAATTCGGGAGCATCGCTGCAATATGATTAACTTCAGATGAGAGTTCATTTGCTGTGTGCGACACAAGCGCACTCTTAACTGATAGCTGCTTTTTAAGCTGTTGATTGGTCGTCAACAGAATGCGACTTTGGTGCCTCAGTTGATCGGTTTTTAATGCAACTTGCGCTTTTAGGTGTCTATTAGCAAAAGTGACATAACGCGAACGCCAAAAGACCAAGATAGTCACGACACCAATCAACAGCACCAGAGAGCTTGCGGCAGCCCAATTGGTCAGATACCAAGGCTCAGCGATTGAGAAGCTTTGATTCGTTGACACAAAGCGATAATGCGAGTCCTTAACGGGTTTAACTTCCAGTGTATAGTCCCCAGGAAGAAGATGATCGAGCGTTAACAAACCTCCTTCAAATTCACTCCAAGGTTCATCGTCGTTCAGGCGATACTCCATCGCAGGGGCAAACGTCGCAGGTAGAATACCCAACTTAAAACTCATAGATGAACCATAAGGGATCTCATCCAAATCAGCTGTCTTACCACCTAGTGATACGGTTTGCTGATCAACACTGATCTTACTCAGTAATGCTCGACTATGGGGTGTTGTTGATACCAATAACTCATCAGATAACGCACTGACTACGCCATACTTTGATCCAAAAGTAAGCCTCGTAGATTGGCTGCCTTCGCTGTCAAACAAGTCGCATGCCCCTGCTGCCAGTTCATTGGTGATCAAGCCAAATGGTGAACCGATATGTTTATGCAGTTGCCCATCCAGTCCGTAATAGCTGATACCTTTCGAAGAACCTAACCACACACCATTGTCATCGCTTATTAAGCAATTTGGGCTAATATTGTCTTCAACAAGCATGACCTCTTGAATAATAGAGCTGTCATAAGGGATTCGATACACGCCATAACTGCTCGCAAACCATTGAGCCCCATCCTTCGCTTTTTCAATATCGACCACTTTGCCAAATCGTTCGCTTGAGCGACTAAAGCTAATCCGTTTATCAATAAAAGAGTAGAAGCCGTGGTCAGTGCCTATATATATACGACCTTGTAACCCTATATTGAGAGCCGTGATTTTTGCTGGCAAAAACTTATCAACTAACCAGTCAGTACCGTACCCCGTCAGCTTCATGGTTTCGATAGATAACGAATAGAGGTTTTGCCCCGATGTTATCCAAAGTACGTTATCAGCTTGAAGCGCAAAGTTCTCAACGTGTACCCCCTTGATAGACCTTGGTAAACCGAGTTCTTCAGGCTCTAACGTATTGGTATTAAAACTAATAATACCTTCTTCAGTAGCCAACCAAATGGAAGAACCAAAGATCTCAAAGTCCTGTACCGAGTTGGAATAAACACGAATTGGATTCTCTTTGCTTTGAGCATCGACCAAATAGAGGCCCAGTGAGGAAGCAACCCAAGATAATTGTTCACTAACCGGCTGTACTTTGTTTATCACGACACTACTTGAGTGCATCCCCATACCCGTTAATGGCGTTCTTGAGAATGTCTTACTGAACAGTGAGAAATATCGGATGCCGTTATTTGTCGCAACCCACATCCCACCAGCATGGTCGTTGATTAACGAATATATTTTCTCTCCCGGTAACGAGAAATCTTGGTT
Source organism: Vibrio sp. QJM3NY_27 (assembly GCF_057785955.1). NCBI lineage: Bacteria > Pseudomonadati > Pseudomonadota > Gammaproteobacteria > Vibrionales > Vibrionaceae > Vibrio > Vibrio sp. QJM3NY_27. The sequence continues at coordinate 2,600,321 of NZ_CM173511.1, forward strand.
AGCGGCTTGTTCGAATCGTGTAATTTGACCCGTAATGAAGTTGTAACTAATGAGTCCATGCTCTGTGCCAATCCAATATTGGTCTGAAGTTTCAGCAAGCGAGAGAACGTGCGACCCTTTTATTTTGTTCTCTTTATCTGGATTCGCGAGATCAACAATCACCGCCCCATTTAAAGTGCCGATCACTAACTCTCGTCTAGCATTAGAAAAATAAACCGTCTCAATATGGTGCTTATCTGATGCAGTGATGTGAGTAAACTCTTGCGCCTCGGAAAGGTAAGCACCAGAACTGGTCGCGAGTACCCATTTTGACAACACCCACTCCGCATCGTTAATCGCAATATCACTGCTATTGTTGTATCGATACAGTTTGAGTAGTGAGTAGGTGGTAAATTCTAAAGATTGAGTGTTGTATGTATAAAAATTACTGCCATCTGTGACCCAAATATAATCACCTGATGAGCCTATATTCGTGATCTCAGCACCCGGGCTTAAACTAAACGCAAGTTCATTGCCAATCCCCGGATTATGTCGGTACACCTCATTATCAAAAAATGTCCAAAACTCATCGTTAAGAAACGCGACTCTTTCTGAAGAAAATTGCAGAAGGCTACCCTTTCTAGGGAATAGGGTTCGGCCATCATAAAAGAGTACTTTTCCATGGACATCATGAACCCATAGCCCGCCACCGGCACCTAAGTACAAGTTTTTAGCCGCAAGAAAATTCCCTTGCGCTTGAACGGGCAAAGGATAGAAAACGGAGGGTGATGTATTTACCGCGAGAACGCTAAATGAAATGCTCATTAACATGAACATTCTGAAGATAATTCGATACAACTTTTCATCCTGAACAGCAATAACACATGAAATTATGGTGTCCACAACGTCTTATTCGCTGCTTAACCAAAAATCCAGTTTTTTTGTGCTTATTATTATCTTTCTATTTTAGCGGAAATTAACAAAGGAGAAAGGAGGTTTGCTATTTGTTGAGAGGTTTTATCTTAGCGGTCACGAAAATGCCGCAAAAAGCGGCATGATTCATAAATTAACGAGAGCAAAGTGTCGTTAGGAATATTGGTTATTGATTATTTAGCACTCAAGCAGCTGGTATAGCTGTCTGTAAGTTGCTGAAGAAATTCGAAATAACTTCCACTCTTCACTTCGACCTGTGAACCAACAGGATCAAGTTGCCCTTGCTTAGCATTGCTTCCACGAGTCACCGATTCGATCACAGCCGGTGTAAATTGAGGCTCTGCAAATACACATTGAACATTTTCACGCACCAAGGTTTTCTTGATAGCTATCAAGCTTTTTGCACCCGGCTTGCGCTCTGGGCTCACGGTAAAGTGACCTAAGTTATTTAACTCAAACTCCTGTTCGAAGTAGCCGTACGCATCATGGAATACGTAGTAACCTTTGTCTTTCACTGGCGCAAGTTGTTCATTAATTGACTGCTTCTTCTCTTTCAAAGCAATCAAGAATGAGTCTAGGTTCTCTTGATACGCCATTGCGTTATCAGGGTCAGCTTCAATCAACTTAGCTGAGATATATTTTGCCGCGACTTCAACTTGGTCGATGCCCAACCAAAAATGCGGGTCATGGCTACCATGATGATGTCCTTCATGAGCATCGTGGTCTTCATGCCCAAACTCTCTCAAGTTGATTCCAGGAATCTCACTGATCTTGATAACATTTTCTTTTGAACCAATCACCTTAGTCAAAAAGGCTTCTAGGTCAGGGCCGAACCAGATAACCATATCGGCACTATGAACTTTTTTGACATCCGATGGCTTAAGCGCATAATCATGCGGCGAAGCATTGCTGTTCATCAACACATCCGGCTCACTAACGCCTTGCGTTAATTCTGTCACAATCATTTGAATCGGTTTAAAGCTTGTTAGAATAGTATTGGCACTTGCGACACTTGGCGCTAAAAGCAAAGTAGCAAGTATAAAAGATGAACGTGACATAATCCCTCGATAATAGAAAAGTAGCTTAGGCTTGAGGTAAATGTTACATTATAACATTAGCGAATTGCAAATGAGTTCTATTCATGGATAACTTAATCCAACTAGATTCTGTGAGCGTCGAGTTTGACGGTCGAAAAGTTCTAGACAACATCTCTCTAAATATAGAGCGCGGCAGAATCACCACCCTCATTGGGCCAAACGGTGCAGGAAAGTCGACATTAGTAAAAGTGGTACTGGGTTTACAAACCAAATTTTCAGGCACAATAACAAAAGCTAAAAAACTGAAAATTGGCTATGTACCACAAAAATTAAAGCTTAATGATTCACTACCGCTTAATGTAGAACGTTTTCTAAAGCTCACTGGCAAGTTCAGTCAGCAAGAGATCCTTGAAGCATTGAAGCTAGTTGGTGCTGAACATCTGCAAAAGAGTAACATGCACCAGCTATCTGGCGGTGAAAACCAACGTGTGCTGATTGCTCGTTCACTGCTAAGAAGACCAGACCTACTGGTTCTTGATGAACCTGCTCAAGGCGTTGATGTACAAGGACAAATTGACTTGTATGACCTAATTGACACCATTCGTCACCGTTTTGGTTGTGCCGTATTTATGGTTTCACATGACCTGCATTTAGTGATGGCCAAAACAGACGATGTTATCTGCTTGCACCACCATATCTGTTGCTCAGGCGCACCTGCAGACATCAAACACCACCCTTCGTATATTGCGCTCTTTGGCACCGCGACCCAAGAAACACTGGCGTTTTATCATCACCAACACGAACATCACCATCATGATCTTGCAGGCCAGCCTGTCGAAGGCGACGTGCATGAATGTTCAAACCATAAACACGGACATCACTAATGCTTGAGTTTCTTCTTCCCTCTATTTTGGCGGGTTTGGGTATTGCGCTAATTGCAGGCCCATTAGGGTCGTTCGTAGTATGGCGCAAGATGGCTTACTTTGGTGACACGCTTGCTCACGCTTCTTTGATGGGCTTAGCACTTGGCTTTCTGTTCAACATTAACTTGTATTTCGCGCTGCTGATTTGTTGTTTGATGCTGGCCGTGTTGCTAGTGACTTTACAAAAACAAAAGCTAGTCGCGACCGATACCCTACTCGGTATATTGGCGCACAGTGCACTCTCTTTAGGCCTTGTTGCTGTCAGCTTCTTAGACAACGTTCGTGTCGATCTAATGAGTTACCTATTTGGTGACTTGCTTGCGGTGTCTCCAACAGATTTGGTGTTCATCTACGCGGGTGCTGCAGTGATTGGTTTAGTGCTTGCGATATTTTGGCGACCACTGCTATCAACGACAGTAAATGAAGATCTTGCAGCAGTAGATGGCATCAACATTGACTTAATGCGCCTAATTCTGATGTTGCTGGTTGGTATCGTAATTGCGGTCGGTATGAAATTTGTTGGTGCATTGATCATGACGTCATTGCTGATAATCCCAGCAGCAACGGCAAGGAAATTCGCTAATACACCCGAACAAATGGCATTCCTCGCCTCTGTAATTGGTTCTATCGCTGTGTTCGGAGGGTTGAGCTTGTCTTGGTTCTATGACACGCCAGCCGGCCCTTCTGTTGTTATCAGTGCTGCGGCAATGTTTATGCTGTCTCAAATGTACAGAACCCGCGCCTAAAGTGAAAAGTCGGGATTCATTCTGGCTTTTAACAACACAACAGTTGACGCGGCAGTCGTTTATAAAAGAACCGTTTACAAAAAAATCGGTCACAAAAGAAAAAGGCTTGGTCAATGACCAAGCCTTTCTTATATCGTTCAGTTAGCTTCTATCTCGTTAGATAAAAGCCAGCTGATTACCAACCCGTGATTTCACGTAGGCCTTTACCGATGTCAGCAAGAGACTTAACAGTCTTAACGCCTGCTGCTTCTAGTGCTGCGAATTTATCTTCAGCAGTACCTTTACCGCCAGAGATGATTGCGCCAGCGTGGCCCATACGTTTACCCGGAGGAGCAGTAACACCAGCGATGTAAGATACAACTGGCTTAGTTACGTTTGCTTTGATGAACTCAGCAGCTTCTTCTTCCGCAGTACCACCGATCTCACCAATCATTACGATTGCTTCAGTCTCTGGGTCTTCTTGGAAAAGTTTTAGGATATCAATGAAGTTTGAACCTGGGATAGGGTCACCACCGATACCAACACATGTAGACTGACCAAAGCCTTCATCTGTTGTTTGCTTAACTGCTTCGTACGTCAGAGTACCTGAGCGAGATACGATACCTACTTTACCCTTCTTGTGGATATGGCCAGGCATGATACCAATCTTACACTCGTCTGGAGTGATAAGACCTGGACAGTTAGGACCGATCATGCGAACGCCAGTTTCTTCTAGCTTCACTTTAACGTCGATCATATCTGTAGTAGGGATACCTTCAGTGATCGTTACGATCAGTTCGATACCTGCATCAATCGCTTCTAGGATTGCATCTTTACAGAAAGGTGCTGGTACGTAGATAACTGTTGCTGTTGCGCCAGTCACTTCTACTGCTTCACGTACTGTGTTGAATACTGGAAGGCCTAGGTGAGTTTGACCACCTTTACCAGGTGAAACACCACCAACCATTTGCGTACCGTATGCGATAGCTTGGTCTGAGTGGAATGTACCTTGACCGCCAGTGAAACCCTGACAGATTACTTTAGTGTCTTTGTTAATTAATACAGACATTATTTAGCCTCCGCAGCAGCAACAACTTTCTGAGCAGCATCTGTTAGAGATACAGCAGCAATGATATCAACATCAGAATTAGCAAGTACTTCACGACCTAAGTCTGCGTTTGTACCTTCTAGACGAACAACGACTGGAACTGTTACGCCAACTTCTTTAACTGCACCAATAATACCTTCAGCGATCATGTCACAACGAACGATGCCACCGAAGATGTTTACTAGTACTGCTTTAACATTGTCATCAGAAAGGATGATCTTGAATGCTTCAGCTACACGCTCTTTTGTTGCGCCGCCGCCTACATCAAGGAAGTTTGCTGGCTTGCCGCCGTGTAGGTTTACGATATCCATCGTACCCATAGCAAGGCCTGCACCGTTAACCATACAGCCAACGTTGCCATCAAGTGCTACGTAGTTCAGTTCCCACTGAGCTGCGTGCGCTTCGCGCTCGTCTTCTTGTGAAGGATCGTGCATTTCACGAAGCTTTGGCTGACGGTACATTGCGTTTGAGTCAATGTTGATCTTGCCGTCTAGACAAAGAAGGTTACCTTCATTTGTAATAACAAGCGGGTTAATTTCTAGTAAAGCTAGGTCGTACTGAGCGAACATTTCACCAAGACCCATAAAGATCTTAACGAACTGTTTAATTTGATCGCCAGCTAGGCCAAGTTTGAACGCCAATTCACGGCCTTGGTAAGCTTGAGGGCCAACGAGAGGATCAATCGCAGATTGGTGAATCAACTCTGGGGTTTCTTCAGCGATTTTCTCAATGTCCACACCGCCTTCAGTTGACGCCATGAATACAATTTTGCGCGTTGCACGGTCAACAACAGCACCTAGGTAAAGCTCGTTAGCAATGTTCGATGCTTCTTCAACTAGGATCTTTGTTACAGGCTGACCATTAGCGTCTGTTTGGTAAGTCACTAGGTTTTTACCTAGCCACTTTTGTGCAAACTCTTTAACGCCTTCTTTAGTGTCATGTAGCTCTACGCCGCCCGCTTTACCGCGACCACCAGCGTGTACTTGACACTTAACAACTTTCTTGGCTGTACTAATACGGCCTGCAGCTTCGAAAGCTTCTTGTGCTGTGTCACACGCGAAACCTTCAGGTACAGGCAAACCGAATTCTGCAAACAGCTGTTTGGCTTGGTATTCATGCAAATTCATTTTGATATTCCGTTTATTTTCCCTTAAGGGATTATTATTTCCATAACGACACAGTTTCCTGTGGTACGTCTGTAGGGTCTTCTCAAATCAACTGCTGTCCATTTTCTAATGGCTTTACAGTTCAAGTGAAGGCCAGACGTTGAGCAGCCTAGCCTTTGAAACTTTTTACGTCTAGCTAACGGGGTTAACTAGACGTTTTAGAGATACTAAACGTCTAATAGCAGACGTGCAGGATCTTCTAGAAGCTCTTTGATTGTCACTAGGAAGCCAACTGATTCACGGCCATCGATTAGACGGTGATCGTAAGAAAGCGCTAGGTACATCATTGGTAGAATTTCTACCTTGCCATCAACAGCCATTGGACGATCTTGGATTTTATGCATACCCAAAATTGCCGCTTGAGGCGGGTTGATGATTGGCGTAGACATTAGAGAACCAAATACACCACCGTTTGTGATAGTGAAGTTACCGCCCATCAGCTCATCAACTGTTAGCTTGCCGTCACGGCCTTTGATTGCTAGCTCTTTGATGCCTTTTTCGATGTCAGCAAAACCTAGTGTGTCACAGTCTTTCAGTACTGGAGTCACTAGACCACGTGGCGTAGATACCGCCATGCTAATATCGAAGTAGTTGTGGTAAATGATATCTGTACCATCAATCGAAGCGTTAACTTCAGGGAAACGCTTCAGCGCTTCTGTTACTGCTTTCACATAGAAAGACATGAAACCAAGACGCGTATCGTGACGCTTCTCGAATTGGTCTTTGTACTGCTTACGAAGGTCCATGATTGGCTTCATATTCACTTCATTGAAAGTAGTCAGCATCGCTGTGCTGTTCTTCGCTTCTAGAAGACGGTTTGCAACTGTCTTACGTAGGCGAGTCATTGGCACGCGTTTTTGGCTACGAGCCGCTGCTGGCGCTTCAACTGCAGGTGCAGATGCTGCTGCCGGAGCCGCTTTCGCTGCTGCTAGGTGTGCGTCGATGTCTTCACGAGTAATACGACCACCAACACCAGTGCCTTTGACGTCAGCTGGTTGTAGGCTGTGTTCTGCAAGAAGACGACGAACAGCAGGGCTTAGTGCGTCGTTGCTTTCTTCTGTCAGTGCCGCTTTGTGGCGCTTATCAGGAGAAGCTTCTGTATCTTCAGTGGTATCTTTCGTTGGTTCACCAGCGACAGCACCAGGTTTGATCTTTGCAAGAAGCTGCTTAGAAAGTACCGTAGCACCCTCTTCTTCTAGGATAGCTTCCAGAACACCCGCTTCAGGAGCCGGTACTTCTAGAACTACTTTATCTGTTTCGATGTCTACAATGACTTCATCACGTGCAACGGCTTCGCCTGGTTTTTTGTGCCAAGTCGCCACTGTTGCATCAGCCACAGATTCAGGTAAATCTGGAACCAGAATTTCAATTGTCATGTGCGTATTTTCCTTTTACTTCTAGTTCTTAAGTAGGGTCAAAGCGTCGTCAACTAACGCTTTTTGTTGTTTCAAGTGTACCGACATATAGCCAACAGCTGGTGATGCTGATGCAGGACGACCTGCGTATTGAATATCAGCACCCACTGGGATAGCAGCTCGGAAATTATGTTGGCTGCTGTACCAAGCACCTTGGTTTTGTGGCTCTTCTTGACACCAAACGTAATCGACTACATTTGTGTACTGTGCGATTGCAGCTCTCACGTCCTCGTAAGGGAACGGGTAAAGTTGCTCAATACGTACAATAGCGACATCGTCTTGCTCGTTCTTACGTCTTTGATCAAGCAGGTCAAAGTAAACCTTACCTGAACAGAACACGACGCGTTTTACGTTCTCAGGAGCCAGATCATCAATTTCTGCGATAGCTGGTTGGAACGTACCTTCTGCTAAATCTTCCATAGAAGACGTACATAGAGGGTGACGAAGCAATGACTTAGGTGACATTACGATCAGTGGACGACGCATTGGTCGGACAACCTGACGGCGAATCATGTGATAAACCTGTGCCGGTGTTGAAGGAACAACAACCTGCATGTTTTGTTCAGCACATAATTGAAGGTAACGTTCAAGACGTGCAGATGAGTGCTCTGGGCCTTGGCCTTCATAGCCGTGAGGAAGCAGCATAGTTAGACCACATAAACGTGCCCACTTTTGCTCACCTGACGAAATGAATTGATCGATCACAACTTGTGCACCGTTTGCGAAGTCACCAAATTGCGCTTCCCAAAGGGTTAGACCGCTTGGTTCTGCCGTTGCATAACCATACTCAAATGCGAGTACCGCTTCTTCAGATAACACAGAGTCAAATACTTGGAATGGCCCTTGTTTATCATGAATGTTCGCAAGAGGAACATACGTGCTTGCATCTGATTGATTGTGCAGTACTGAGTGACGGTGGAAGAACGTACCACGACCTGAATCTTGGCCTGAGATACGAATACGCTTACCGTCATCAACAAGTGTTGCGTAAGCCAGAGTCTCGGCCATACCCCAATCGACTTGTTTCTCACCATTCACCATGGCAGTACGATCGTTGTACAGTTTGTTTACTCGGCTTTGCAGCTTATGGCTGTCTGGGTATTGGCAAAGTTTGCTACCAAGCTCTTTCAGGCGCTCGATATCAATCTTGTTGTCCCATTCGATGTTCCAGTCGTGACCTAGGTAAGGTGACCAGTCCACTGAGTGAAGTGCCATTGGGCGCCACTCTTTAACCACAACTTCACCGTGATCAAGTGCATCACGATATTCGTTAACGAGTTGAGTTGCCGTATCAATACCAAACTCACCGCGTTCCATTAGCACGTCAGCATAAAGCTTACGTGGCGTTGGATGCTTCTTGATTTTTTGGTACATCAAAGGCTGCGTTGCATTCGGCTCATCGGCTTCATTGTGACCGTGGCGACGGTAACAAACCAAATCAATAACAACATCACGCTTAAACGTATTACGGTAATCTAATGCAAGACGTGCTACGAAAGCGACAGCTTCTGGATCATCAGAGTTAACGTGGAAAATCGGAGCCTGAACCATCTTCGCGATATCGGTACAGTACATCGTAGAACGTGTATCGCGAGGGTTAGACGTTGTAAAACCAACTTGGTTATTTACAACGATACGAACCGTACCACCAACACAGAAACCACGAGCTTGAGACATGTTGAACGTCTCTTGTACTACACCCTGGCCAGCGATAGCTGAATCACCATGGATAGTAATTGGAAGTACGCGGCTGCCATCTTTATCGTCTAGGCGATCTTGGCGAGCACGTACAGAACCGATAACTACCGGGTTTACGATTTCTAAGTGAGATGGGTTAAATGCAAGTGCTAAGTGAACGTTGCCACCTGGTGTTGCGAAATCCGCAGAGAAACCTTGGTGGTATTTCACATCACCAGTGCCCCACGAGTCATCGCTGTGCTTGCCCGCAAACTCGTCAAACAGGTCTTGTGGCTTTTTACCAAGCACATTGACCAGCATGTTTAGACGACCACGGTGAGCCATACCAACAACAACTTCACGCATGCCTTGTCCACCTGCATGACGAATAATTTCCTTCGTCATTGGGATCAACGCATCACCACCTTCCAACGAGAAACGTTTTGCGCCTGGGAATTTAGCACCAAGATAGCGCTCAAGACCTTCAGCAGCAGTTAGCTCTTCTAGGAAAGCTTGCTTTTCTTCTTTATCGAAAGAGGGTTGACCAGAAACAGACTCTAAACGTTGTTGGATCCAACGCTTTTGCTCTGTGTTAGTCATGTGCATGTATTCAGCACCAATCGAACCACAATAAGTTTGCTTTAAAGATTTGTACAAATCTCGAAGCACCATCGTCTCTTGGCCAATGGCGTAAGAGCCGACGTTAAACGTCTCATTGAGGTCATCTTCGGTAAGAGTGTGGAAAGAAGGATCCAGTTCAGCGACTGTATCTCTTTCCCATAAACCTAGAGGGTCTAGATTTGCTGATTGATGCCCTCGGAATCGATAGGCATTAATAAGTTGCAGAACCTTTACTTGTTTCGCATCGACATCTGGATCACTAACTTGGACACTGTAATGCTTTGTTTCTTGAGCGAGTCGACGGAAGTATTCACGAACACGAGAGTGTGGTTGTTCCACTGCTTCTGAAGCCTGCACAGGCAATTCTTCAAAAACACTTCTCCATTCGTCACTTACCGAATCGGGGTCACTTAGATACAGTTCATAGAGTTCTTCTACGTACGTTGCATTGGCGCCAGCCAAGTGTGAAGACTCGAGCCATGCCTTCATCACGCCGTTGTGCATATTTTCCCTTAACCAGTAGTTTTCACGTTTGCTGCGGTCTATGCCGAGCTATTAAAAGGCCGCCCCAAAACTTCTAGGGCGGCAATTTTTATATAACTTAAACCGAACGATTCACAAGCATGGTCTTGATGTGACCAATCGCTTTCGTCGGATTTAATCCCTTAGGACAAACACTTACACAATTCATGATGCCATGGCAACGAAAAACGCTAAATGCATCATCAAGATCGGACAGACGTTCGTCTGTCGCCGTATCTCGGCTATCTATTAGCCAACGGTATGCTGCAAGCAGGCCAGCTGGTCCGATGAACTTATCTGGATTCCACCAGAATGATGGGCACGAAGTCGTACAACATGCACACATGATACATTCATACAAACCATCTAAATGAGCACGCTCATCAGGGCTTTGTAGGTTTTCACGAGCCGGTGGCACATTGCCATCAGACACTAAGAACGGCTTAACTTTTTCGTAGTTATCGTAGAACTGAGTCATGTCTACGATTAAATCACGTACCACAGGCAAACCTGGAAGTGGGCGAATTACGATTTTATCTTGGCCAGTAAGAGCAGACAGAGGTGTAATACACGCCAATCCATTTTTACCATTCATGTTCAAGCCATCAGAACCACATACACCTTCACGGCATGAACGACGGAATGAAATCGTTGGATCTTGCTCTTTCAAAAGAATAAGCGCATCCAAAAGCATCATGTCAGAGCCTTCTTCCACCTCTAGGGTGTACTCTTTCATGTAAGGCTTCTGGTCCACATCTGGGTTGTAACGGTATAAAGAGAAATTCAGTTTCATGGTCATATCTCCTTAGTACGTACGTGCTTTCGGCGGGAATGCTTCACGATGGATAGGTTCCATGTTCACGCCACGCTTAGTCATACTTTCTGATTCTGGGTTGTAAAGTGAGTGGCATAGCCATTGCTCATCATCACGGTCTGGGAAGTCAAAACGAGCATGCGCTCCACGACTCTCTGTACGGAAGTTTGCTGCAACCGCAGTTGCGAATGCCGTTTCCATCAAGTTTTCAAGCTCTAAACACTCAATACGTTGCGTGTTGAACTCTGTCGACTTATCTGAAAGGTGTGCATTCTTAAGACGCTCACGAATCACTTTAAGCTCTTCTAAGCCATCAGCCATCGCTTTACCTTCACGGAATACAGAGAAGTTGTTCTGCATACATTGCTGAAGATCTTTACGAATTACCGCAGGGTCTTCACCGTCAGTACTGTTTTCCCAACGATTGTAGCGCTCTAGTGAACGTTCAATGTCGGCTTCAGTTGCAGGTTTTGCTTCAGCTTGCTTATTCAAAGTCTCACCAAGGTGAAGACCTGTTGCACGACCGAACACAACCAAATCAAGTAGCGAGTTGCCACCTAGACGGTTTGCACCATGTACAGATACTGAAGCGATTTCGCCACAAGCGAATAGACCTTGAATTTCAACGTCTGTACCGTCTTCAGTTTGTTTAATTGCTTGACCAGAAACCTGAGTTGGAACACCACCCATCATGTAGTGACACGTTGGGATTACAGGAATTGGTTCTTTAACTGGATCAACGTGAGCGAAGGTACGAGAAAGCTCACATACACCCGGCAGACGAGATTCAAGCGTCTCTTTACCTAGATGATCAAGTTTCAGCTTGATGTGTGGACCCCATGGACCATCACAACCACGACCTTCACGAATCTCAACCATCATCGAACGAGCTACAACATCACGACCTGCTAAATCTTTAGCATTCGGAGCATAACGTTCCATGAAGCGCTCGCCGTCTTTATTGAGAAGGTAACCACCTTCACCACGACAACCTTCTGTTACCAAAACACCTGCGCCAGCGATACCCGTTGGGTGGAACTGCCACATTTCGATGTCTTGCATTGGAACGCCTGCACGAATCGCCATACCAACACCGTCACCAGTGTTAATGTGTGCATTCGTTGTTGATGCGTAGATACGACCAGCACCACCAGTAGCAAGGATTGTTGCCTTCGCTTTGAAGTAGCAAACCTCGCCCGTTTCCATACAAAGCGCGGTAGTACCTAAGATTGCACCATCTTCGTTTTTAACAAGATCCAGTGCATACCACTCAGAGAAAACCGTCGTTTTGTGTTTAATGTTTTGTTGGTAAAGCGTATGAAGCAGTGCGTGACCAGTACGGTCAGCTGCCGCTGCAGTACGAGCCGCTTGCTCACCACCAAAATTCTTAGATTGGCCACCAAACGGACGTTGGTAAATACTGCCGTTATCAAAGCGAGAAAATGGAAGACCCATTTTTTCTAATTCGATAACTGACTCAGGGCCATTTTTACACATGTACTCGATAGCATCTTGGTCACCGATGTAATCGGAACCTTTAACCGTATCGTACATGTGTTGTTCCCAGTGATCTTCATGCGCATTACCAAGAGCAACGGTGATACCACCTTGCGCAGATACAGTATGAGAACGAGTTGGGAAAACTTTAGAAAGCAATGCACAAGATAGGCCTTGCTCAGAAATTTGTAGCGCGGCGCGCATACCAGCACCACCAGCGCCAATTACTACAGCATCAAACTCACGAACAGGAATAGTCACTTACGCACCCCACAAAATAAACAGACCAGAGAAGAAATATCCTAGAAGAACCGCAACAACACCGACTTGAAGACCAACGCGCAATTTTGCACATTTGATGTAGTCAGTTAGTACTTGCCACAAGCCGATCCACGCGTGAACCAAAATTGAAGTAAGTGCTAACATGGTGAAGACTTTAGTGAAGGTACCACCAAAGAATTGCGTCCAAGATGCGTAAGAAATATCACCTGAGAAAGCACAGAAGCTCACTAGGTAGATAGTGTAAAGCGTCATAATGATGGCTGTTGCACGAATCAATAGATAATCATGCACACCATTACGACCAAAAGTAGAAACGTTGTTTACCATACTAAGATCCCCGCTAGTAGAGACAATACCGCTGTTGCTGCGAATGCAACCTTCGCGCTCTTAGCGCCAGATTCCAGCTCTTCAAAGTGACCAAGGTCCATAAGAAGGTGACGAATACCACCAGCAATGTGGTAAGCCAAAGCGGTTAAAATGCCCCACAGAATAAACTTCACGAAGAAACCGTCGACAATGTCGCTAGCTTCCATAAAGCCTACAGGGGAAGAGAGGGAAATGGATAGTAACCAAAGCAGAATTCCGATCGCAACAAAAGTAATCACCCCAGACACACGGTGTAGGATGGAAGCTATTGCTGTGATAGGAAAGTGGATGGTCTGTAAATCTAAATTAACAGGTCTTGTCTTTCTTTCTTTCACGGGCTCGCTCACTCAGCTCCATTGAGCATGATGGTCATTAAATAACCTTATGTATTGTTATGGACAAAATTTGATTGCAAACCCTCAAAATTTAACATTAACTTAACAAATAACGTAGGTTGAGCCTTAGATAATTGTAAAATAATTGTTAACAGCTAGGTTTCTGAAGACACCTCACATTTCTTCTTAGCCTTGCATTTATAAGGTTTTAACCAAACTTTTCAGCGCCACTATACGGCTGGCAACATTCTAATACAATTGATGCAACAAATAATGCTACACAGAACAGATTTTTAACGAATTTAATGTAAAAAACACTAACAAGTGCACACAAAGCTGCAGAAAAATTGACTTTCTCACGTAAGACCAGTAAAAAAATGGCACATAAACATCCTGGACGGATTAATAATAACAAAGGAGATTGTTATGGCGGATAAGAAAGCTACCCTTCATATTGAAGGTCAAGCACCGATCGAATTGCCGATTACAGAAGGTGTACTTGGTACTCCAGTCATCGACGTTCGTACACTGGGTTCTAATGGTTTTTTCACTTTTGATCCTGGTTTTCTTGCCACTGCATCTTGTGAATCGCAAATAACTTATATTGACGGTGGAAAAGGTATCCTTCTACACCGTGGTTATCCAATTGATCAACTGGCCAATAACGCTGATTACTTAGAAGTTTGTTACATTCTTTTATACGGCGAAGCTCCTTCTCGAGCTCAATACGAAGAGTTCAAGACGACAGTCACACGTCACACCATGGTTCACGAGCAAATTGCTAGTTTCTTCCACGGCTTCCGTCGTGACGCTCACCCAATGGCTGTTATGTGTGGTGTGGTAGGTGCGCTTGCTGCGTTCTATCATGATTCATTAGATGTTAATAACGACACACACCGTGAAATTGCGGCATACCGCCTAATTTCTAAGATGCCGACACTGGCTGCAATGTGTTACAAATATTCTATCGGTCAACCGTTTATCTACCCGCGCAATGACCTAGGCTACGCAGAAAACTTCCTACATATGATGTATGCAAACCCATGTGAAGAATATGAAGTAAACCCTGTTGTCGCTCGCGCAATGGACAAAATCTTTACGTTACATGCTGATCACGAACAGAATGCTTCAACGTCAACGGTTCGTTTAGCAGGTTCTTCGGGTGCAAACCCATTTGCTTGTATTGCTGCTGGTATCGCTTCTTTGTGGGGTCCTGCTCACGGTGGTGCTAACGAAGCTTGTCTAATGATGCTTGAAGAGATCGGTAGCGTAGACAACATTGAAGAATATGTAGCAAAAGCAAAAGACAAAGATGACCCATTCCGCCTAATGGGCTTCGGTCACCGTGTTTACAAAAACTACGATCCACGTGCAACAGTAATGCGTGAAGCGTGTCACGAAGTACTTAAAGAGCTAAACATTCAAGATCCACTACTAGACGTAGCAATGGAACTTGAGCGCATCGCTCTTTCTGACGAGTACTTTGTTTCTAAGAAGCTATACCCGAACGTAGATTTCTACTCAGGTATCATTCTGAAAGCGATCGGTATTCCTGTATCAATGTTCACAGTAATCTTCGCGATGTCTCGTACTATCGGTTGGATTGCACACTGGAACGAAATGCACAGCGATCCGACGAACCGTATCGGTCGTCCTCGTCAGTTGTATACTGGTGAAGAACAGCGTGATTTCCAAGCTCTACACGAGCGCGAATAGTAAAGTTTAAACTTTTCTAATCGATTGAAATCAAAAAGGGTTGATGTATTAACATCAACCCTTTTTTGTCTTCCAGTATTTCGTATCACTTCAATGAAGGTACAAATATCCAGAAAGTCATAACCTCTAAACGTGGTTACACTGGATTATCAATATCGATAAATTCTACATCTAAGTCATGCTCTTTCGCTAACCACTCACCTAATGCCTTCACACCATAACGTTCTGTTGCGTGGTGGCCTGCTGCAAAGTAATGAATATCTTGCTCACGTGCAGAGTACGTTGTGCGCTCTGAAATTTCACCAGAGATAAATGCATCAATACCTTGAGACGCAGCTAACTCAATGTAATCTTGACCACCACCAGTGCACCAACCGACAGTCGTAATCATTTTATCTTGGTTTTCTGGAGCGATATGTAATGGCTTGCGGTTCAAAGCTTGGCCAATCTTTTCTGCGAACTCCGCACCAGTTATTGGTGAACTCAACTTACCAAACATCGCAACTGATTGTGGGTGCCCTTCTAAACCGCCTTCAACTTCGATATCAAGCAACTCAGCAAGCTTGGCGTTGTTGCCTAACTCAGGGTGAATATCAAGAGGCAAGTGGTAACCCAAAAGGTTAATGTCATTTTTAATCAAGGTACGAATGCGCTTACCCTTCATACCACGAATGGCTTCTGACTCACCTTTCCAAAAGAAACCGTGATGGACCAATAAAGCGTCTGCGTTCAGTTCTACCGCTTTATCAATTAATGCTTGAGAAGCTGTCACACCAGTAACAATCCGCTTTACTTGAGAAGTACCTTCCACTTGAAGACCATTAGGACAGTAATCTTTAATCTGCTGTGGCTGAAGTTTTTCGTTAAGTAGCTTTTCTAATTGTAAGTTATTCATTTTTCTTTCCAGCTTAACTTTATAATAACGTCGTTATATCAATTTACGGGTAGAATGTCGAAAGCCCCACGATGAGTTTATGAGGAACCGATGACAGCACTGCAACGTTTTTACCAATGGGTCATCGACTCACCGCCGTTACTGAAAATTAAGCCACCGATTTCCGATCTTGGTGCATTCTTAAGCACCCATGCCATCGACTCATCACACACTTATAACGGAAACCCAAGGTTAGGTTTCCTTTACCAGCATCTATGTGAACAAGTCATTGAAGCCTCACCTGATTATTCGGTCAAGTACGATGAGATTCAAATTAATGTTGAGGGAAGAACACTCGGTGCTATCGACTTTATTCTTGAAAAAGAGAACAACCAAAAGCTGCAACACTGGGAAGTCGCGATCAAGTTTTACCTGCTCCATGAACAGACATGGTTTGGTCCTAACTCTCATGACCAATTGGATAAGAAGTTAGACAGGATGCTCACCCATCAACTTGGCATGTCCTCTTCAGCGGCGTTTGTGGAGCAATATCCAGAGATCGATGTCGACTCAAAACATCTCCTCATGCAGGGTCGTCTATATACCAACCCATTCTTAGCTCAAAAAGTACCTACCGAATGTTTGGGCTACGACATTAATTCAAGCCAAGTAAACGGTTTTTGGTGTTATCAAAACCAAGCCCATTTAATTACTGATGTACTCTACCCTCTCACCAAAGAGCAATGGGCAGCTGGCACTGATGACTTCACCTGTGAACCTATCACCGAATTTGGTGATCGCTTCGTTCATGGGCAAACTAAATCAGGGCAGTTTTGGTTTGTGATGCCACAAAGTTGGCCACACGGATAGTATAACCTACTCAGTTGTACAGTAATTCAACCACCTAGCTTTAGCCGCTTTACCCACGAGCTGATATAAAAAAGGGCTGATGCTTTCACATCAACCCTTTCACTATTTACTTGATGACTCTACTAATCGGTATTCGATTATAGGCCAGCGGCTGCAAATACTTGATTAACAATCTCTTGAGCTTCTGCTTCGATTGCTTTCAGGTGCTCTTCACCTTTAAAGCTTTCACAGTAGATCTTGTAGATGTCTTCTGTACCTGATGGACGAGCAGCAAACCAACCGTTTTCAGTCGTCACTTTTAGGCCACCAATCGCAGCGCCATTACCCGGAGCGTGCGTTAGGCGTGCAGTAATTGGGTCACCAGCCAGCGTCTCAGCAGAAACCATCTCTGGAGACAGCTTCTTAAGTACGTCTTTTTGTGCACCGTTTGCTACCGCTTGAATACGGTTATACTTAGATTCGCCGTGTTTAGCAGCAAGCTCTTCGTAGTATTCTTGTGGATTCTTACCCGTTACTGCTGTGATCTCAGCCGCAAGCAGGCAAAGAATTAGGCCATCTTTATCTGTTGACCAAGGCGTTCCGTCTTTACGTAAGAAAGATGCGCCAGCACTCTCTTCACCACCGAAACCAAACTGACCGTTGTATAAGCCATCAACGAACCATTTGAAACCAACCGGCACTTCACAAAGTTCACGACCTAAGTCGGCAACAACACGGTCGATTAGTGCACTTGATACTAGTGTTTTACCCACTGCAACGTCTTTGCCCCAACCTTCACGGTTACGGTATAGGTAGTCAATACAAACCGCTAGGAAGTGGTTTGGATTCATCAAGCCTTTTGGCGTAACAATGCCGTGGCGATCGTAATCAGGGTCGTTACCAAACGCTAGTTGATAGTCATCTTTAAGCGCCAGTAAGCCTGCCATTGCGTACGGAGAAGAACAATCCATACGAACCACACCATCTTTGTCTAGAGACATAAATTGGAACGAAGGATCAACCGCTTCACTGACCAGAGTAAGATCTAGGTTGTACGCTTTGCCAATTTGACGCCAGTAATCAATACCGCTGCCACCCAGTGGATCAACACCAATCTTGATGTTTGCTTTCTGGATCGCTTCCATATCAACCACGTTAACCAAATCAGCAATGTAAGGAGCAACGAGATCAACTTCTTTCACTAGCTCAGACTGTTTAGCCTGTGCGATAGGAGTACGCTTTACACCTTGCATTTGCTCAGCAATGATGACGTTCGCACGATCTTCAATCGCTTGAGTTAGCTCAGCCTCAGCAGGGCCACCGTGTGTCGGATTGTATTTAATACCACCGTCTTGTGGTGGGTTATGCGAAGGCGTGATAACAATGCCGTCCGCTTTTTTGTCATTCACTAGGTTATGCGTAAGAATCGCGTGCGAGATACCTGGTGTTGGAGTAAAGCCATTGTTTTCTTGAATAATAACTTCAACATCGTTGGCTACAAGCACTTCGATTACAGTAGAAAACGCAGGCTCAGAGAGAGCGTGAGTATCTTTACCTAGGAAAAGAGGTCCTGTTGTACCTTGCTCAGCACGAACTTCAGCCACCGCTTGTGCGATCGCGAGAATGTGGTTTTCATTAAATGTTGATTTGTCTGCTGTACCACGGTGACCTGAAGTACCGAACAGTACTTTGTGATCTGGGTTAGTAGCATCCGGTTGCTGTAAGAAATAGTTAGCAACTAAAGCCGGAATATTATGAAGATCTTCCTGCTGAGCTTTCTGCCCAGCACGAGGGTGCATAGCCATTTTTCGACATCCTTATATATAAAATTTAAAAACAAAAAAACCTCATAATATCTTCTTATCCATGGATATTATGAGGTTTAAATCAGATTTCGTTAAATTGAACCTGTTACTTTTTCTATCAATTCTGCTTGGAAACTCATGCGGCTCATAAGCTGTTCAACCATTTGTCTTTTACGGCTAGTGTTATTATTAGTTATAACCCAAAAAGGACTTTGTGGAATGGCTTTAGGCTTCGTTGTGTTGCCGTTTGCTAGCAAGGTCTCTTCGTTGTCTGCAAAGTAAACACGCTTGCGGCCTTTTACTTGAGTTGCTTCTGAAAAGCTTAAAGGGTCGATTTTATGCAGTGTCGATAACACAAGCATGAAACGATCAATGGCTTTCTTCAGTGATGCAAACTCATCTGATATTAGTAGTGAGCGCATTTCTTTAACACCATCGAACTTCTCTGGAGTAAAGCCTACCTCTTTGCTAACAACGATACCTTTTGGCTCAACGATCTCTTCGATCGGAACCATGCCTTGGCTATCAACCTGTAATAAGCGGCGCAGAATATCTGAAGCGCTTTCGCCAATACGTTCTGTCTGACCCGCAATAAAACGGTATAGGTCCTCATCAACCTCAATTGTTTTCATTCGCTTTTCACAATCTCAATGTTTAAACTCTGGGGGATTATAGCGAGATCCGCGCGGATACTCTACGTCAAACCCACCATGAATAAGATAAAAATGTCAGTACAGCTCAACTATAAATTAGAAGGTGCGGGTCACACCATTGTTTTGATCCATGGATTATTCGGTAATCTGGACAACCTTGGCTTGCTCGCTAGGGATCTAAAAGCCGATCACCAGGTACTTAGTATCGATCTACGCAACCACGGCCAATCCTTCCATAGTGACACTCACGACTATAAAGCAATGGCACAAGATGTGGCTCAACTACTGAATGATCTTGAGTTAAATGATGTCACTGTGATTGGTCACTCCATGGGTGGCAAGGTAGCGATGGCGCTGACACAACATCTTACGCTGCATAAATTGATTGTCTTGGATATGGCACCAGTCGCGTACACCCAAAGTCGTCACGACAACGTATTCGCCGGCCTACAAGCCGTGATAGAAGAAAAACCGACATCACGCTCAGACGCGCTTAAGATCCTCGCAAAACATATCGAAATTGATGGGGTTCGCCAGTTTTTGACCAAATCTTTGTTCAAAACGGAACAAGGCATCATGGAATGGCGCTTCAACGTTGCTTCGTTATTGAGCAACTATCCACATATTATTGGTTGGGAACCGATCGAGAAAACCTCGGTCAAAACCTTGCTAATAAAAGGTGGGGATTCTGATTACCTCACAGCTGAGCATCAAACCGCCGTTCAACAGCAGTTTTCCAACGCAAAGGCTCATGTTATCGCTAACACGGGACACTGGTTACACGCGGAAAAGCCAGCTGAAGTACTCCGTGCAATAAGAAAATTCATCGCTTAGATAGGTTGATTAGTCGATATAAATGAGAGCTGTGTAATCACAGCAGATTAACTTTATCTCACAACAGTGATATAGTGCGCCCAAGCAAATTTGGTATATAAGGTTCCCATGCTTTACGACTACATGAACATCATTGAATCCATTGGTTTAGATCTTCTGTTTGCCGCGATTTTCTTTCTAATCGGAATGGCAATTAAAGACGTTCTAAAGGAAGGAAATGTTCCTGCATTTGGTCGTCGCATCGTATGGTTAGTACTTTTCCTTGGCTGCGCAGGTTTTATCGCAAAAGGGATAATCCAACTAAGCTGGGAAGGAACTGGAATCTAACGATTTCCTCCGAACTTTATTACACCGACAACAGACAAAATGAAAGGTAATGATTCTATGGCAAGTGTAGGTCTCTTCTTTGGTAGCGATACAGGTAACACTGAAGCTGTTGCTAAGATGATTCAAAAGCAATTGGGCAAGCAGCTCGTTCAAGTTCAAGACATTGCAAAAAGCAGCAAAGAAGATATCGATAACTTCGATCTACTGCTGCTTGGTATCCCTACGTGGTACTACGGCGAAGCACAATGTGATTGGGACGACTTTTTCCCTGAGCTAGAAGCTATTGATTTTTCAACTAAGCTTGTTGCTATCTTTGGTTGTGGCGACCAAGAAGATTACGCAGAATACTTCTGTGATGCTATGGGTACTATCCGTGACATCGTTGAAGCGAAAGGCGGTACTATCCTAGGTCACACATCAACTGAAAGCTACGAATTTGAAGCATCGAAAGGCTTAGTTGAAGGCGATGACAGCCAATTCGTTGGTCTATGTATCGATGAAGACCGTCAACCTGAGCTAACTGATGAGCGTGTATCTAACTGGGTTAAACAAATCCACGAAGAAATGTGCCTAGCAGAGTTAGAAGACTAATTCTCTAGCGATTGTTAATTGTTACAATTAATGACCGATATGTAGATATAAAAAAACCTCCTTATAGGAGGTTTTTTGCTATTTAATGTTCATCAATCAACACTCAGCTTCTAATGCTTCGTCATCCTCTCTGAACTGCGGCTTCTTTCTCACATACAGGGTTCGCTGAATTTCTGACACCACATTCCCCTGCTTATCTTTAACGTGGATAATAAATTCGGGGAAGCACTTCTCACCAAGCTGTGTCTGACGGTAGATATCATCCAGTTGCCCTTGGCTTATCTCAAAATCTGCATACAAGTCGGATTGACCCGGCTTGATAAAGTTAATACTCGCCTCTTTATCCCAAACATAATATCGCTCACCTAAAATACCCATTAACATCAAAGAGTAAACTGGATCGGTAAGAGAAAAGATACTGCCGCCATATTGAGTACGATTGGCGTTCTTATTCCACCAGCGCAGCTTTAGTATCGTCTTAACAACCCTAAAGTCATGGCTAATGTGAGCTATTCGAATTCCCGATCCCCAAAAAGGAGGCCAAATATTGAGAGCAAATTTTACAATGTTGGGTTTATATATTTTTGCGAGTTGCTTATTCATAACAACATTCCATGTTCATATCAGAAACACCGTCAGCTTGACTGGTCGTACCTCCACTATAAGTGAGATACTTCCAATTTACAAAACAGATTGTGATGTCAGTAAGTAACCCTTTGAAGTTCGTGGTTTATTGTTATGCCTGACTAAACTATAATGGTATTAATATTGAATTCTGTTAATTGCTGCAGATCATCAACAGGAAAGTATATGTCAGACAATAATCAAGCGCTAAAAGATGCTGGTCTTAAAGTGACCCTCCCACGGCTCAAAATTTTAGAAGTATTACAACAACCAGACTGCCAACATATTAGTGCTGAAGATTTATATAAAAAGCTGATCGACTTAGGTGAAGAGATAGGTCTTGCGACCGTTTATCGCGTACTGAACCAATTCGATGATGCTGGCATTGTAACTCGTCACCACTTCGAAGGCGGCAAGTCTGTATTTGAACTTTCAACACAGCATCACCACGATCACCTAGTATGTTTAGACTGCGGTGAAGTTATCGAATTCTCTGATGATCTTATCGAAGAAAGACAAAAAGAAATCGCTCAACGCTACAACGTACAGTTAACTAACCATAGTTTATATCTGTATGGTAAAAGCATCACTGGGGATTGCAAAGGCAACCCAGACGCACATAAAGCGAAGAAGTAACACAGAACGCTGGCTTAGGCCGGCGTTTTTTATTTGGGTTGATACCGTATTAAGAATCACAGTAACTTGACCCACAATTTGTTATTTTATCCAGATACAAAAAAACCGGCTCTAGGCCGGTTTTTTATTAAGTATATCTTGAGAAGCTAAGCTTTAGGGTTCTAAGCTTTAGAAAGCTGAGCTATAGAAAACTAAGCCATTAAGCTTCAGTTTTACCCCAAGTATCACGTAGGCCAACAGTACGGTTGAATACTAGCGCGTCTGCTTTCGAGTCTTTCGAATCTACGCAGAAGTAACCTGTACGTTCAAACTGATACGCTTGCTCTGCCACACCTTCTGCTAGGCTAGGTTCAACAAAACCGTTTAGCGTAACAAGTGACTCAGGGTTAAGCGTTGCAGCGAAATCATCAGCAGCGGCTGGGTTTGCCACAGTGAATAGACGATCGTACAAACGAATCTCAGCAGGCAGTGCTTTATCAGCCGATACCCAATGGATAACGCCTTTTACTTTACGGCCATCTGCAGGGTTCTTACCGAGTGTTTCATTGTCGTAAGAACAGAAGATAGTCGTAATGTTGCCTTCTGCATCTTTTTCGATACGTTCAGCTTTGATCACGTAAGCACCACGTAGGCGAACTTCTTTACCTAGAACCAAACGCTTGTACTTCTTGTTTGCTTCTTCACGGAAGTCGTCACGTTCAATCCAAACTTCGCGTGTAAATGGAACTTCACGAGTACCCATTTCTGGCTTGTTCGGGTGGTTTGCCACTGTCAATGTTTCTACTGTATCAGCGTCGTAGTTTTCAATCACGACCTTGATCGGATCAAGAACAGCCATTGCACGAGGTGCATTTTCGTTGAGATCATCACGGATACAAGATTCAAGTGAACCAAACTCAATCATGTTCTCTTGCTTAGTCACACCAATACGCTTACAGAATTCACGGATAGAACTTGAAGTGAAACCGCGACGACGTAGACCAGAGATAGTTGGCATACGTGGATCGTCCCAGCCTTCAACTAGGTTTTCAACCACTAGTTGGTTCAGCTTGCGCTTCGACATTACCGTGTATTCAAGATTCAGACGGCTAAACTCGTACTGACGAGGTTGGCAATCAATCGTGATGTTGTCTAGAACCCAGTCATACAAACGACGGTTATCTTGGAATTCAAGCGTACAGATAGAGTGCGTAATGCCCTCTAGCGCATCAGAGATACAGTGAGTGAAGTCGTACATTGGGTAAATGCACCACTTGTCAGCAGTCTGATGGTGGTGAGCAAAACGAACACGGTAGATAACTGGATCGCGCATAACCATGAATGAAGAGCTCATGTCGATCTTAGCACGTAGACATGCTTTGCCTTCTTCGAAGCCACCGTCACGCATTTTTTCAAACAACGCTAGGTTTTCTTCAGGGCTGCGATCACGATATGGGCTCGCTTTACCAGGCTCTTTTAACGTGCCACGGTATTCACGGATCTGCTCAGGACTTAGCTCGTCAACATACGCTAAGCCTTTATTAATTAATTCCACAGCATAAGCGTAAAGCGTATCGAAGTAGTTTGATGAGTAACAAATATCACCCGACCATTCGAAGCCTAACCAGCTTACATCATTCTTAATTGACTCAACGTATTCAACGTCTTCTTTTTCAGGGTTTGTATCATCGAAACGAAGATTACATTGTCCCTGGTAGTCCTGAGCAATACCAAAGTTCAAGCAAATAGATTTAGCGTGACCAATGTGCAGGTAGCCATTTGGCTCCGGCGGGAAACGAGTATGCACGCTACTGTGTGTACCATCCGCTAAATCTTTATCGATAATTTGGCGAATGAAATTCGATGGACGAGCCTCAGCTTCACTCATCTATAGCACCTCTATGTATTTAGTATTGTCAGAGAAAGTTATCTTTCATATCCGAGACAAAGGCGGCTTTTGCTGCCTATCAAAGATAGAAAGATCATTGTTGCTAATCATCCACAATTCTTCGCCTTTGCACAATAAGAACCATCAGTTAATTGTGATTATTTCTGCTATTCGATGAAGAATAGAACGAACCTTGTTCACTGGCCTTAAATGACAGGCACAAAAAAGCCTCCCGTGTGGGAGGCTTTCAATTTGAAACTTAGTTAAGAGCCGTTGTTACGTCTTAACAAGTACTTCCTTTACTATGGAAGTTTTACATCAGATAGGTCTTCACCTGCACCGATAGCTTTCATTTCGCCAGCGACGATTTCAGCTAGTGGGCCTAGGATAACCTGTAGGTTGTTCTCACCTAGTTTAACCACACCTTTAGCGCCAAGTTTCTTAAGAACAACTTCATCAGCGATAGAGCGGTCTTTAAGAGTTAGACGTAGACGAGTGATACAAGCATCGATTGAAGTCAGGTTTTCGTGACCACCTAGAGCTTTCAGGTATTGACGAGCTACGTCACCTTTTGGCGCGTCACCAGCAGGAGCTACTGCAGCTTCGTCATCATCTTCACGACCTGGCGATTTCAAGTTGAAAGCGCGGATTGCGAAAGAGAAAGTGAAGAAGTATAGAGCACCGAATGCTAAGCCAATCAATAGTAGAGTGAATGGTTTAGTTGCTAGACCCCAGTTCAATACGAAGTCGATTAGACCAGCAGAGAAACCGAAACCGTGCAGAGTACCAAACATGTTTGCCACTACTAGAGACAGACCTGTAAATACCGCGTGCATTGCGTATAGAGCAGGAGCTAGGAATACGAACATGAATTCTAGCGGCTCTGTGATACCTGTTAGGAATGAACAGAATGCAACTGAGAACAATGCGCCACCAACTTGGCTACGTTTTTCAGCAGGAGCAGCTAGGTACATTGCAAGTGCAGCACCTGGTAGACCGAACATCATTACTGGGAAGAAACCGTTCATGAATACGCCAGCGCCTTTATCGCCACCGAAGAAACGGTGTAGGTCGCCAGATTTAACTGTTTCAGTCACTTCTTTAACAACAGTAGTAATCTCTGGAGTTACTGAGTTAGCGAATGTGAATGTATGTTCTTGACCAACAACTAGAGTTTTAGCCAGTGCAGGGTCAACACAAAGTTGAGTGATGTTAGCGAATGCACCTTGACCAGCAACGATGATTTCTTGACACGTACCCATACCGAACCAGAAGTATGAGTTCAATACGTGGTGTAGACCTACAGGGATTAGTGCACGGTTAAGAGTACCGTAAACGAATTGGCCAACAGCACCAGACGTTGATACCGCGTGAGCTAGTGCATCTAGACCAGATTGAATACCAGGCCAAACCACACCAGACACAGCACCTGCAACAAGTGCAAATAGACCGGCCATGATAGGTACTAAACGTTTACCCGCGAAGAAAGCCAGCCACTCAGGAAGGCGTGTTGCATGGAAAGCGTTGTAAGAGTGACCTGCGATGATACCTGCGAAGATACCGCCGAAGAATGACATGTTAACGTCTGCGTTAATTGTGGTTGCTGTTGCTGTTAGTACGAAGTAAGCAACTGCACCAGCAAGACCCGCTGCGCCGTTACCGTCTTTAGAAAGACCAATCGCGATACCTAGACCAAATAGCAATGGTAGGTTACCGAAGATAGCACCACCAGCTTCTGCCATGAATGGAATATCAAGTAAATCGCCTTGACCTAAACGTAAAAGAAGCGCCGCAATCGGAAGCGTTGCGATTGGTAGCATTAACGCCTTACCAAGCTTCTGTGCATATCCTAGAATATTCACCAGTTGTTTCCCCCTATAGGATTTTTTAGAATTCGTTTGAGAAACTTATTTTAGTCGCTCAATTTAGTCCTATTCAGTGTATTCAATTAATTTTGCTCCGCAAATTAAAACCTTACCATTTGTGATCGTAATCACCAGTTTTTACCAAATCCAGAGGTTTTTGCTAGCGAGATCATAAAACTTATTTTATCATTCAAAAAAATGAACGTTTATAGATAAAATCTAAACCTAATCATTAGACAAAATGATGGTATCCCTGGGTTTACACTGTCCAATAAACAATCATTAAAGGTGAACCTAAATGTATATCAACAATCAATTGTTCATATATTTTTCAATAACTTAAATTGCTTCCCGCTTTGAAGCCGTTTGCCCATAAAAGATAAATCGTTACGTAAATGATGCTCGCAAACTAAGTTCACATTTAGGTAACGAACAAATTTTAAAGATCTCACGAAATAAGGATTAGCTGACTATGTACGCGCTAAGTAACTGTAAAATTTACACTGGTAGTGATGTTCTAACCGATCATGCTGTTGTAATCGAAAACGAACTGATCAAAAAAGTCTGTCCTATCTCTGAATTACCAGAAGGAATCGAAGTTCGCGACCTAAACGGAGCAAACCTAAGCCCAGGCTTCATTGACCTACAATTGAATGGTTGTGGCGGTGTAATGCTTAACGATGAGATCACTGCAGACACAATGCAGATCATGCACAAAGCAAACCTTAAATCTGGCTGTACTAGCTTCCTGCCAACGCTAATCACTTCTTCTGACGAAGACATGCGCGCGGTTATTACCGCAGCTCGTGAGTATCACAACCAATACCAAAACCAATCTCTTGGCCTACACCTTGAAGGTCCGTATTTAAACGTCGCGAAAAAAGGCATTCACAGCGTCGATCACATTCGTAAATCAGACAGCGAAATGATTGAGCTTATCTGTGAGAACAATGACCTTGTTGCAAAAGTAACATTGGCTCCAGAACTCAACGACCCAGAACACATTGAGCGTCTGCGCAAAGCTGGTGTGGTTGTTTCGATTGGTCACACGAATGCAACGTACGCAGAAGCTCGTCAAGGTTTCGAATCAGGTATCACTTTTGCCACTCATCTATTCAATGCAATGACTCCTATGGTTGGTCGTGAGCCTGGCGTTGTTGGCGCGATTTACGATACGCCTGAGGTTTATGCTGGCATTATTGCCGATGGCTTCCATGTTGATTACGCAAACATCAGAATTGCGCATAAAATCAAGGGAGAAAAGTTGGTATTAGTGACGGATGCCACAGCTCCTGCAGGTGCTGACATGGAATACTTTATTTTTGTCGGTAAGAAAGTATATTACCGTGATGGTAAGTGTGTTGATGAAAACGGCACACTGGGCGGCTCAGCTCTGACTATGATTGAAGCAGTTCAGAATACAGTTGAGCACGCCGGTATCGCTTTAGACGAAGCTCTTCGCATGGCTACGCTATACCCAGCTACGGCTATCGGTGTAGAAAGCAAGCTAGGTCGAATCAAAAAAGGCATGGTTGCAAACCTAGCTGTATTTGACCGAGACTTTAACGTTAAAGCGACTGTTGTTAACGGACAATACGAGCACAATTAAGTATGAATGGCGGACAAATAGGTAACGTAGACTTAGTTAAACAACTAAACAGTGCGGCGGTATACCGACTAATAGACCAACAAGGGCCTATCAGTCGTATACAAGTGGCTGATGTAAGCCAACTCGCACCGGCAAGTGTTACAAAAATTACCCGCCAACTTTTAGAGCGCGGCCTAATTAAAGAGGTTGCGCAGCAAGCGTCTACTGGCGGTAGACGCGCTATCTCCCTAACCACAGAAGTAGAGCCTTTTCACTCTGTCGCTGTGCGCTTGGGTCGAGATTACATTCAAATAAGCCTGCATGACCTTGGCGGTCGTGAGCTGGCTTTCCAACAGCAAGACCTGAATTACTCAGACCAATCAGACCTCACCCAAGGCTTGGTCAATAACTTGAAGGCTTTCATTGCTGAACACCAACCAAAGATCGACCAACTGATTGCCATTGGTGTCACTCTTCCAGGCTTGGTTAACCCAACGACAGGTGTCGTTGAGTACATGCCAAATACAGACATCGATAACCTTGCGTTAAGCGACATTATTCGCGACACATTCCATGTTGCTTGTTTTGTTGGTAATGACGTTCGAGGAATGGCGCTTGCTGAGCACTACTTCGGTGCAAGCAAAGACAGCCAAGATTCTATTTTGGTTAGCGTTCACCGTGGTACTGGTGCTGGTATTATTGTTAATGGTCAGGTTTTCCTTGGCCATAACCGCAACGTGGGTGAAATTGGTCATATCCAAATTGATCCACTTGGCGAGCAATGCCAATGCGGTAATTTCGGTTGTCTTGAAACCGTAGCGGCAAACCCTGCCATTGTTGAACGTGTCCAAAAGCTAATTAAGCAAGGTTATGAGTCCTCGCTAACAGAGATTGAACACATTACCATTCAAGATGTATGTGACCATGCTATCAATGGCGACGAACTGGCTAAGCAAAGTTTGGTTCGAGTAGGTAATCAACTGGGTAAAGCTATCGCAATGACGATTAACTTGTTTAATCCTCAGAAAGTTATCATTGCTGGTGATATTACAAAGGCACAAGAGATTGTTTTCCCTGCAATTAAGCGCAATGTAGAGAATCAGTCGTTAACGGCTTTCCATAGCGGCCTGCCTATTGTAGCATCACAGATCGATAAACATCCTACGATGGGAGCTTTTGCCATGATTAAGCGCGCCATGCTCAACGGTGTGTTACTTCAAAAGCTTCTTGAAGACTAAAGAAAAACAACTCTGATTTTCCGCGGGCCGTGTTTGTATAAACACGGCCCGTTTTTTTAAGCTAGGGAACTACTACTACAAGTTATGGAACTTATATTAATATCCACTGCGTTTATTGCAGGATTTATTGCTTTAAAGTGTCACCTTCCCCCATTGGTCGGCTTTTTGGTCGCTGGTTTTGGGCTCTTTGCTCTGGGTTTTGAAACCAATGACACCATCATTACCTTGGCTGACCTTGGTGTCACCCTGCTTCTATTTACGATTGGCTTAAAGCTCGATATCAAAACCCTGCTCTCTAAAGAGATCTGGGCTGGCGCAACAATCCACAACCTTTTATCCACTCTGTTTTTTGCGGTCGCCCTGTTTGGTTTTAAATTCCTAGGTATTTCCTCGTTGGCAGCCATGTCAATAGAACAGATTGTTCTACTCGGCTTTGCCCTTTCATTCTCTAGTACCGTATTCGCAGTTAAGTCTCTGCAAGAGAAAGGGGAAATGAATGCGACCTATGGAACATTAGCGATCGGTATTCTGGTCATGCAGGATATCTTTGCCGTGGTCTTCTTAACGGCATCGACAGGCAAAATTCCAGAATGGTATGCCATCGCACTGTTCGCTTTGCCATTCTGTCGTCCGTTGTTCTACAAAGTCCTCGACTGGGTTGGTCACGGCGAAATGTTGGTGCTGTTCGGCATTTTCTTCGCATTGGTCGTCGGTGCAGGTTTGTTCCAGTTTGTAGGGGTTAAACCAGATCTAGGTGCTCTTATCTTAGGTATGTTGCTAGCCGGTCACCCAAAAGCTTCAGAGCTGTCGAAATCGCTGTTTAACCTCAAAGAGCTTTTCCTTGTTTGCTTCTTCTTGAATATTGGATTATCCGAGCAACCTACCATTCAAGGCTTTATGCTCGCCATCTTATTCTTGCTGTTGCTGCCAGTGAAAGGCGTGCTGTACTTCTTGGTACTCAACCGCTTCAAATTCCGTGTTCGAACCTCTCTACTCGCCTCTCTATCATTGTTTAACTACAGTGAATTTGGTCTTATCGTCGGTGGTCTTGCCTTTAAGATGGGTTGGATGTCTGGCGATATATTAGTGGCGGTGGCGATTGCGGTTTCGTTATCGTTCTTAATCGCTGCTCCTTTAAACAAAGCGGGTCATAAGCTTTATCAACAGTCAGGTAAGTGGCTCAAAGAGCACGCTGCTGAAAAGCTTCACCAACGTGATAAACGAATTGATCCTGGTCGCGCACAAGTGCTTATTCTTGGTATGGGACGTATTGGTACCGGCGCCTACGATGAATTGCGTTCACGCTATGGCAAGGTTAGCTTAGGTGTCGAAGTTCGTGAAGAAGCCGCACACAACCATAGAAGCCTTGGAAGAAACGTTATTTCTGGCGATGCAACTGACCCAGATTTCTGGGAGCGTATCTTAGACACAGCAAACGTGAAGCTAGTGATCTTGGCGATGCCTCATCACCAAGGTAATCAAACAGCCTTAGAACAGCTAAAATCACGTAATTTTAAAGGTCAAATCGCAGCCATTGCTGAATACTCCGACCAGCTAGAAACATTGAAAGAGAATGGTGTCGATGCAGCATTCAACATCTACAGTGAAGCTGGTAGTGGTTTTGCTCGACACGTATGTGAGCAATTAAACCCTAACATCAATAAGATCTAATCCTAAACATTGTCTAGTTAACCTCTCAAAATTGCTGTTCTTTTGCACTTTTGAGAGATTTTTGTTTAAAAAACCAACCGCAATTAGACGCCACTCACCAAAACCACCTTAAAATTAGATAATTTCTAACAGAAACCCCTTTATATTATTTTTTTGCTCACATTCGGTTGCTTTTTTTAGCCAGAATGGCAAATTGAATACAGTTGATTTAGAAATTATTTAAAAGGAAGTTCTATGTGTTCAGTATTTGGCATTCTCGACATTAAAAGTGATGCCGCAGCACTTCGCCCTATTGCTTTAGAAATGTCTAAAAAGCTTCGTCACCGTGGCCCAGACTGGTCTGGTATCTATGCTGGTGAAAAAGCAATTCTTGCTCACGAACGTTTGGCTATCGTTGGTCTTAACAGTGGTGCACAACCACTATACAGCCAAGATAAAAAGCATATTCTTGCAGTGAATGGCGAAATTTATAACCACAAAGAACTTCGTGCACGCTATGAAGATAAGTACCAGTTCCAGACTGACTCTGACTGTGAAGTTATCCTAGCGTTATACCAAGAAATGGGCGCGGACCTTTTAGAAGAACTTAACGGTATTTTCGCATTCGTTTTATACGACGAAGAGAAAGACGAATACCTAGTCGGCCGTGACCATATTGGTATCATCCCGCTTTACCAAGGCTACGACGAGCACGGCAACTACTACGTTGCTTCAGAGATGAAAGCACTCGTTGAAGTATGCAAGACGATCAGTGAGTTCCCTCCTGGTAGCTTCTATTCTTCGAAAGATGCAGAGCCTCATCGCTACTACATCCGCGATTGGAATGAATACGCTGCGGTACAAGGTAACAGCACAAGTAAAGAAGAACTGACTGAAGCGCTAGAAGCTGCAGTAAAACGTCAACTAATGACAGATGTACCTTATGGTGTACTTCTATCTGGTGGTCTTGATTCTTCAATCACTTCAGCAGTCGCTAAACGTTTTGCTGCAATGCGTATCGAAGACGATGAGCAATCAGAAGCTTGGTGGCCACAACTACACTCATTTGCAGTAGGTCTAGAAAACGCGCCTGACCTTATCGCTGCTCGTGAAGTTGCTGATAAGATTGGTACCGTACACCACGAGATGACTTACACCATTCAGGAAGGCTTAGATGCAATCCGTGATGTTATCTACCACATTGAAACTTACGATGTAACGACGATTCGAGCTTCAACGCCGATGTACTTGCTTGCTCGTAAGATCAAGGCAATGGGTATCAAAATGGTACTGTCTGGTGAAGGTGCTGATGAGATCTTTGGTGGCTACCTGTACTTCCATAAAGCGCCAAACGCAAAAGAGTTCCACGAAGAAACCGTGCGTAAACTTCTTGCTCTAAGCATGTTTGACTGTGCTCGCGCCAACAAATCTCTTGCGGCATGGGGCGTCGAAGGTCGTGTTCCATTCTTGGACAAAGAGTTCATCGATGTAGCAATGCGTTTGAACCCTGAAGATAAGATGTGTGGTAACGGTAAAATGGAGAAACACATTCTACGTGAGTGTTTTGAAGACTACCTACCAGATTCAATTGCATGGCGTCAAAAAGAGCAGTTTTCTGATGGTGTTGGCTACGATTGGATTGATACATTAAAAGCAACGGCTGAAGAAAAAGTAACGGATCAACAAATGGAAGCTGCGAAGTTCCGTTTCCCTTACAACACGCCAACAACCAAAGAAGGTTATGCTTACCGTGAAATTTTTGAGGAGCTATTCCCTCTAGAATCAGCGGCAGAATGTGTACCTGGTGGTCCTTCAGTTGCTTGTTCATCAGCGAAAGCGATTGAGTGGGATGAGTCATTCAAAAACTGTGTCGACCCATCAGGCCGTGCAGTACAAGCCGTTCACAACGATGCTTACAACGCTTAGCGCGTTTTGAACAAACCCTAAAGACTAAAAAAGGCGCATTATGCGCCTTTTTGTTTTAAGCCTATTTTTTGCTTTGTATTACTGCACTTATGCGTGAGCTTGTAGTGCTTCGTTCTCAATACTGATCGGAACCACTTTGCTGATCATTTTTACCAGCATAATAGATCGAGCTTCACCATCTTTCTGATGGAAAATAGCTTCAACCCCAGCAAACTGACCACTATTGATCTTGACCACTTGCCCTGATTCAAACTCAAAACAGCACTCTTCAGGTTCATCTTCGCAACACTTCTCAAACTCTTTCAGCTCATACACTAAGTCGCCTTGGACTTCATGTGGCCTTGCTCCAAACTTAATAAAGTCGACAACGCCACGAGTCGAACGAACTGTCGTAAAACTAGGGCCTTGCTCATAATCAAAGCGAACAAAGATATAAGACGGGAACAGCGGTTCTTTGACCTGCTTCTCTTTCCCTCTCACGACCTTCTTGACATCGATTTGAGGATAAAAGCACTCTACCCCCTGATTTTCTAGGTGCTGTTGAGCGCGTTTTTGATCACCACGCTTACAGTAAAGTAAATACCAACGTTTCATTTAACTAGCCATTTTATATTTTTAGATATTTTACCACATGCCTAAAACGGTTGAATCGCCATTAATAAAATGAATCATTGTGAGCAAGAAATATTGCGTAGCAGACCAATTTATCAACAAAAAGTTATAGGAGCTAAAAGTGGTTAAGCATTGTACAGAGATCATTTAGAGATCAAAAGGCTCATTGTTGTAAGCATATGTATCCCACCTTTAATGGGGATTTCATTCTATTTAATCTCAAACCAATACGCCAGACCAATATATCTAAACACTTTTATTCGATGTTGCTTTAAAAAAGCTCACTTATCAACCAGCTCAAATCTGGAAAGTTAGTTTGCAGCACACTCGAAATAATCAACATCAAAAGCAAAGAGCATTAATATCAATGACTTAACAAAATTCAGTTATCGTAACCATAAAATACACCTATTGCAGACTTTTATCCCACTGTGTATACATGAGTGACTATAAAATCTTTTAATACCTAAAATTAGTAAAACTTATGCCAAGCAATCACAACATCTTTGGCCACCCTAGAGGCCTATTTCTACTTTTTAGCACAGAGCTATGGGAACGCTTCTCCTACTATGCAATGCGTGCCATCCTTGTTTTATTTCTTACCGATACCACTATCAATGGTGGCCTTGGTTGGTCAACGAAAGATGCCCTCGATCTTTATGGCATCTATACTGGTTTAGTCTATATCACGCCATTAATCGGCGGCTGGCTAGCCGATAACTACTTAGGACAACGTAAATCGATCCTAGTGGGCGGTGTATTAATGGCCTTAGGCCAATTTACGCTCGCTCTTCCTAACGGCGCTATTGGCTTAGACCAAGTAAATGCTCTTTATCTGGGTTTAGCACTGCTTATCAGTGGTAACGGTATGTTTAAACCAAACATCTCAACCATGGTTGGCGACCTATACCAAGAAGGCGATAACCGACGTGACGGCGCTTTCACCATTTTCTACATGGGCATCAACTTAGGCGCGCTACTGGGTGGCTTAATTTCAGGTGCTGCAGTCGATTCATTCGGCTGGAAAGCTGGCTTCCTAGCCGCTGGTATCGGTATGGTTATTAGCTTAGTTATGCAATTGACGATGGCTCAGTCATGGTTAGGCAACATTGGCTCAGTACCTGCAGCTGCACGAGCGAAAGCGCTGAACAAATCGAAAGAGAAAACACCACTGACCAAAGAAGAGTTCGACAGACTAAAAGTTATTCTAGTTATGGGTCTGTTCGTAATCGTTTTCTGGGCTGGCTTTGAACAAGCTGGCGGTTTGATGAACATCTACACTCAACAATATACTGACCGTATGATTGGTGGCTTTGAAGTTCCTGCAGCTTGGTTCCAATCTCTGAACCCATTTTTCATCATTACACTTGCACCAATCATTGCTGCATTTTGGGTCAAGCTTGGTAAGCGTGAACCAAACTCGCCAGTGAAATTTGCGATGGCGTTGTTTTTCTTAGCACTAGGCTTTGTGTGCATGATGGGCGCAGTAATGGAGCAAGGTGGCGACCTAACAGTCAAAACATCAATGCTATGGCTAGTCGGTGCTTTCTTCTTCCATACCCTTGGCGAGCTTTGTCTATCTCCTATTGGCCTGTCGTTGGTCACTAAGTTAGCTCCGCTTCGTCTGGCATCGTTAATGATGGGCGCATGGTTTGGTTTTAATGCTGTCGCAAACTACGTCGCTGGCCTTGTGGGTTCTCACGTTGGTGAGCTTGGCGCAATGTCTATCTTCGGTGGTATCGCAATTACAGCGACAATAAGTGGCGTCTTACTGCTTCTTTGTGCAGGTAAACTTGTATCATGGATGCATGGTGTAGAAACTAACATGACGCTTGAAGCAGAGCCAAAAGCAGAAACTTCTGTTGCTTAATATCTAGATCTATTTCAAAAAGAAACATCAGGATCAAAAAGGGCTGCTCAATGAGCAGCCCTTTTGTTATTTATTCTATTGGTATATTAGTTAGCGATGAAGCGCCACTAGCTCAGCCATCATATCGATGTGTGAGTCTCTGTCGTTAAGACACATAATGTAGCTAAAGTCTGAGCCACCAGCATCAATGAACGTCTCTTTACACTGGTCAGAAATCTCTTCCAACGTTTCCAAACAGTCAACCGAGAACGCAGGAGCCATGATATCAATCTTCTTGATGCCCTTACTCGGCAGTGATTCAAGTGTCTCGTCAGTGTAAGGCTTCAACCACTCTTCTCGACCAAATCGAGACTGGTATGTCATGGTGATATCGTCCGCTGATAAGCCTAACTCAGCAGCAAGTAATTTGGTCGTCGCTTCACAATGCTGAGGGTAGATGTCACCTTCATCAGCGAGTCGCTTCGGAATACCGTGGAAAGAACACACTAAATGATCGGCTCTACCATTTTCTTCCCAATGGCTACGAACACTTTCAGCCAGTGCTTTCGCATAGCTAGGGTGAGAATAATAATCTCGAATAAAGCGATAGCTCGGGATAACAGGCATTTTTTTGAAGGCTTTAGTTAAACCATCAGAAACGGCCGCTGTCGTTGTTCCTGAGTACTGAGGATACAGAGGTAGTACGATGATGTCTTCGACACCCTGCTCCATCAGTTGTTCGACACCCGTCTTAAGACTTGGGTTGCCATAGGTCATACCCAGCGCAACCGGCATTTGCAATTTCTTCTGCAGTTTCTCAGCTTGTCTTTGTGAGTACACAAGCAGCGGTGATCCATCGTCCATCCAGACAGACTGATACAATTTAGCCACTTTCGGAGCTCGAATCGGTAAGATCACCCCATGTAAAATAGGACACCAAAGCCAACGCGTTAGGTTTACGACTCGCTTATCGTGTAAGAATTCACTCAAAAATCGACGAACGCCAGCTGGAGTCGCCGAATCTGGTGTTCCTAAGTTCACCAGTAAAACGCCCTGCTTTTTATTATTTTCCATAGATACCTGAGACCAATGTGTGATTTTCTGGAACGTAATATACTAATCTGCATAAGTTTAAGATCATTGTTACGCAACTAAATTTAAGAATAGTCGTTCTTAACCTGAGTTATCGCAACATTACCTTGATCGTTAGCCGCGTAAATCTAAGCCGCAGCGCGGAAATTATGCACAATCGATTTTATCTAGATTGGTATATGACTAAAAATTGAAACAAAAAAAGCGACCTTAACGGTCGCTTCCAATATATCAAATTCTAAAACTGGCTGTTAGCCAATTATGCTAGTGCTTTCTCAAGTTCTGCACTAACTTCAGCAACTTGCTTAGTACCATCAAATTTAAGGTACTTAGTGTTACCTGCTTCTGCTTCCTTACCGTAGTAAGAAATAAGCGGAGCCGTTTGATCGTGGTATACGCCTAGACGTGCACGAACTGTTTCTTCTTTGTCGTCATCACGTACAACAAGCTCTTCGCCAGTGATGTCATCTTTACCTTCTTCTTTAGGTGGGTTGTACACACTGTGGTATGTACGACCAGAAGGAAGGTGAGCACGACGACCAGCCATACGCTCAACAATCACATCGTCAGCTACGTCGAATTCAACAACGTAATCAACAGCAATGCCCATTTCTTTTAGGCCATCCGCTTGTGGGATTGTGCGTGGGAAACCGTCTAGTAGGAAACCTTTCTCACAGTCATCTTGAGCGATACGCTCTTTGATTAGACCAAGGATAATTTCATCAGAAACTAGCTGACCAGCGTCGATTACTGATTTTGCTTGCTTACCAAGCTCAGTACCCGCTTTGATAGCAGCACGTAGCATGTCACCAGTTGAAATTTGAGGGATACCAAATTTGTTCATGATGAAGTTAGCTTGAGTACCTTTACCCGCGCCAGGAGCACCTAGAAGAATGATGCGCATGTTTAATCCTCTTATAAAAATTATGATTTATACCGAAGCTCACTATCCCGCCTTTCTGGTTTAATTTAGGTCAAACAAGAGAGGTTAGGTAACAACTGAGGCTAAGCACAACTGTAAACAGAAGCAAAACGGTAAGTTTCGGTATAACGTTTAAAAATCATACAACTGGAGATGATAGGTTCATAGTCCCAGCTGATTAGGTCGAGCATTCTATCACATTAATATTCAATTTGGCTGAAATTAAGACTAAAGAATGTATCGACAGCGTTTGCGTTCGTCTTGTTAGCAACTTTAGCAACATTTCGATGAAGTTAAGCGACGTTCATAAAAAAAGCCCGCATTGGCGAGCTTTTATTCATAATTATGGGCTTAGCCCAAAGTCGAAAGACTAACGTTTTGTTAGTAGCTCGTTGATTGCACCTAAGAATTGTGACGGATCTTCCATTGAGCCCTTTTCAGCCAGCATAGCCTGGCCAAGTAATAGCTCAACCCAGCGACCAAACGCTTGTTCGTCCGCTTCATCAGCCATCTGCTTCACCAGTACGTGCTCAGGGTTAATCTCAAAGATGTACTTAACTTCAGGTGCAGCTTGACCCGCAGCTTCAAGAAGCTTAGCCATTTGCGTGCCCATTTCGAAGTCGTCAGTGACTACAACCGCTGGCGTTGTCGCTAGCTTGAAAGTGGTACGAACTTCTTTAACACGATCACCTAGGTAAGATTGAGTGCGCTCAACAACAGATTTGAACTCTTCTTCTGCCTCTTTTTGCTTCTCTTTCTCTTCTTCGCCTTCGAACTTGCTTAGGTCTAAGCCCGCTTTGGTGATCGATTGGAACTGCTTACCATCAAAATCAGTCAGGTAGTTCATTACGTACTCATCAATACGATCGTACATTAGAACCACTTCGATACCTTTTGCTTTGAACTGCTCCAAATGCGGGCTGTTCTTAGCGGCAGCGTAGTTATCTGCTGTTAGGTAATAAATCTTGTCTTGACCTTCCTTCATACGTTCAACGTAAGACACTAGGCTGATAGCTTGGTCAGCAGAGTCAACTTCCGTTGATGAGAAGCGAAGTAAACCGGCGATTTTTTCTTTGTTCGCCATGTCTTCCGCTGGGCCTTCTTTCAGTACAAGGCCAAACTCTTTCCAAAACTCTAGGTACTTATCGTTGTCATTCTTCGCCATGCGCTCAAGCATAGTCAGGACACGCTTGGTACATGCGCCACGAAGAGACTGAGTTACCTTATTATCTTGCAAGATTTCACGAGACACGTTCAGTGGTAGATCGTTTGAGTCAATCAAGCCGCGAACGAAACGCATGTAAGATGGCATGAACTGCTCTGCATCATCCATGATGAATACTCGCTGTACATAAAGCTTAAGGCCGCTCTTATGGTCACGATTCATCATATCCCAAGGTGCTTTAGCAGGGATGTAAAGTAGGCTTGTGTAGTCGTTCTTACCTTCAACTTTGTTATGGCTCCACGTTAATGGATCAGCAAAGTCGTGAGATACGTGCTTGTAAAACTCCTGGTACTCTTCTTTCTCGATATCAGACTTGTTACGAGTCCAAAGCGCTTGAGCCTTGTTAATCTGTTCCCAATGTTTCTCTTCGGTGTCCTTACCTTCGTCATCTTTAACCGCAGTTAAGATTGAAACAGGGATACCGATGTGATCAGAGTATTTACCAATGACTTCACGCAGACGCCATTCATTTAGGAATTCTTTACCGTCTTCGCGCATATGAAGAATGATATCAGTACCACGAGACTCTTTAGTGATGTCTTCGATGGTGTAATCACCTTCCCCTGCAGAGTGCCACTGAACAGCTTCATTACTCGCTAGACCTGCTGCACGTGTGCGAACCGTTACCGCGTCTGCAACGATGAATGCAGAATAGAAACCAACACCAAATTGACCAATCAATTGAGAGTCTTTGCTTTGGTCTTCAGACAGCTTTGAGAAAAAGTCTGCAGTACCCGATTTAGCAATCGTACCTAAATGCTCAATAACGTTGTCGCGGCTCATGCCGATGCCGTTATCTGAAATCGTTAAAGTATTGGTTTCAGCGCTAAAAGATAATTTTACGCCTAGGTCTGCATCACCTTGGTAAAGGTCACCGTTTGACAAGGCTTGGAAACGAAGCTTATCAGCCGCGTCAGATGCATTAGAGATCAGCTCACGTAAGAAGATTTCTTTATTTGAATACAGTGAGTGAATCATTAGGTGAAGTAGTTGTTTTACTTCAGATTGAAAGCCACGAGTCTCTTTATTTTGCGTTGCTGTTTCGCTCATTTTTACTCCAAAACATCTATACTTTATGTTGAATACCATAGGGGCGTAACACTTGATGCCACTCTTATGTTCATTAACATGAGGATGACAAATGTAAATTCAAGGTCAAAAATCATAAAAACACTGTTTTTTTGATCTGTTTTTATTATCCTTGAGTCTGATAAATATAAAAGAACATAAAAGAAGCCATGATTTGGTGAAGAATTAACGGAACTTCACCTGAGATTTGTCTATTTCGCACTCAAAATTATCCAAAATAGAAGAATTCAATGAGCAATATCGGCACAAAGTTTATTCTCGCACAGCGGTTCGTATTCGACCCAAATAGCAATTCACTTGTTGATCAAATGAGCGACGGCGAAGTCGTGCGCCTTGGCAGCAATGAAAGCCGCATTCTCCTGATGCTGTCAGAAAGACCCAATGAAGTTATCACTCGTAATGAATTGCACGAGTATGTTTGGCGAGATCAAGGCTTTGAGGTTGATGACTCAAGCTTAACGCAAGCAGTTTCGACCCTGAGAAAGATGCTCAAGGACTCGACCAAATCTCCAGAATTCGTAAAAACGGTACCTAAACGCGGTTACCAATTTATTGCAACCGTTGAACGCTCTGCACCACTTTCATCAAATGATCAGCCAGCAGCGGCTGAAATTGCAGAAAATGACGTAGAACCTATCTTAACGTTTGCAACGCCTACAATGACCGAAGAAGCAATGACTGAAGCTGTTGAGCCCGAGTCAATTACAAAGTTTCAAGAAACCAAAGTTGAAGTGGAACCAGCAACAACACCAACTGCGACCCCGGTTAAAAGCACCAATAAGTGGTTAGCGTTTTCGTTATTGCTTGCGGCTTTCATCATGCCAATTCTGGTTTTAACGTTTACTAACCCCGCAGAATCCGAGTTCAGAACATTGACTGAAGTGGATGGTGTAAAAATTCAAACCCCAATCAATCATCCTGATCTCAGCAGTTGGCTACCTGCGATAGAGAAGTGTGTATTGCGCTACAACACCAATCACACTGGCATGCTGAAACCGACTGAGGTGATTGCAACTGGTGGACAAACCAACAACCTTGCCCTCAACTACATTCACCCGCAAGATTACTCTAGCGAAAATGTAACCCTAAGAATTTACGCAAACCAGTCGGATGTAAACGACATTTGTAACGGTGGTCAGTAACATGAAATTAAAAGTATCGATTATTTTACTGGTTCTATCTGCATTTTTAAGTGGTTGGTTATATTGGGGCAGCGATGCAAAAGTAGAGCGCTTGCTCACTCAGCATGAATGGCAATCGAAAATGGTGACTCTGATTAGCGATAACAAGCAAGCTGACTCAATCGGGCCGCTTCGTAAAGTTGAATTGTCATCGAATGCGAAATACCTACCAAATGGTACGTACCTGAGAATGTCAGTGGTTAGGCTGTACAGCACTCAAACTGCACCTGCGAATGTGATCAACATATCTGAAACAGGTCAGTGGGATATTAACGATAACTATTTACTGATTTCGCCAACGGAGTTTAAAGATGTAACTTCTGCTGAGCGCCAAGACTTTTCGGAAGAGCAACTCGAACTTATCACTCAAGTGATTAAGATGGATGCAGAGCAAAGCCGACGCATTGATATTATTAATCAGAAAGCACTGCTGCTCACTAGCTTAAATCACGGTTCTACCGTTTTGTTCTCAAACTAAAACTCTGCAGTTATTTATGTATATCAATAGCTGAATACCATTAAACGGTATATCAATAGAAAGGGGCATGATGCCCCTTTTTTGTTAGCCGTTGGCATCAAATTACGGATGTAGCATTTTAAGGATTAACTATGAATACGGATCAACCAAACCTGACGCCAGCAAAAGCGACAGCAACAAAAGCGACAGCAACAAAAGCGACAATCGCAATACACTATTGCCGTCAGTGTAATTGGATGCTTCGTTCAAGTTGGTTATCCCAAGAGCTGCTGCATACCTTTAGCGAAGAAATTGAACAAGTGAGCTTGCATCCAGACACCGGAGGCAGGTTCGAAATCTTTTGTAATGGTGTGCAGATTTGGGAAAGAAAAGCAGATGAAGGTTTTCCAGAAGCGAAAGTTCTGAAGCAAAGAGTGCGAAACATCATTGCTCCAGACAGGGACCTCGGCCACGTAGACTCAAAGTGAGCCTTTTCTAACGCCGCCGATTGAGTTTATTTAAAGCTCGCCACTCACAATTACGTCACCTTTAAGGCTAATGACTTTAAAGGTATTATTTTCATAGATGCCATGGCTCGCTGCGTGACCATCTCGTGGGAATGTCACCGAACTAGGGTTAAAGATAAAGATATCATCTTGGTATTCGGCAACTGGAATATGGGTATGTCCATGGGCAATAATATCACCCGCTTTTAGTGCTGGTCGTTTAGTGGTGTTATACAAATGACCATGGGTTAGAAAGATACGCTGACCTGATTCCAATAACACCCATGAGTAATCCATCATCATTGGAAAAGACAACAACATCTGATCCACTTCACTGTCACAGTTACCACGAACGGCAATGATCTCTTGAGAAAACGCATTCAACTTCTCTGCAACCGCCGGTGGATTGTATCCTTCGGGAATCGGGTTTCTTGGACCATGATTCAGAATGTCACCCAATAGCACTAAATATTGCGCACCAGACGCTTGGTAGAGTTCTAATACCTTTTCTGTTGCTGGCAGCGAACCGTGTAGGTCTGAAGCAAAAAATAATTTCACACGTACTTCTCCATAAAATTTATGAGCCTATTGTACGTATCTAAATGCTACACGTCATCTCTCACCATACCGTTGATCACGATATTATTGTAACTAACCATACCGACTATTTTGTTATCACGAACTACTGGCGCGCGACTGATACCAAAGCGTTCAAACAGGCGAGCGCAATACTTTACGTTCATCTCAGCAGACACGCTTAGCGCTGGCTTGGTCATGATTTCATAAACATTGGTTCGCTTGGGAGATCGATTCTTAGCCAACACTTTCTTTGCTATATCATTCATCAACACGATACCGTACTCATCATCCTCGTGGCGTTTATCGACAATGATTGCCTTCACTTTGTGCTTCTTCGCCATCTCTATCGCTTCTAACACCGTAGTTAGCCCATCGATAATCACATACGTATTGGCCATGACATCGCCTACTCGGATCTTTTCACTGGTACTCATAGCTCATCCTCCACAACCTTTGTTAACGTCTCAACTTGGTGCGCAACGCCTACTGCATCTTCCACATCTATCTGTACTGCAATACCCTGTCCCGATTCTTGGTCAAACTCCCCCACTTCACTAATTCTTTCGAGAATATGCCTTGCTAGATGCTCCTCAACGACAAACAGCAGCACATCTTTTTGCACCTCTAATGTTAATCCAAAGAAGGTGCGCTTTTGGTTTAAGCCCTGCCCTCTGGCATTATTAATCACGGTTGCTCCGGTTGCGCCCGCATCACGCGCGGCATCGAGCACAGTGTCGGTTTTGCTCTCTTCTACAAACGCTAGGATAAGTTTAAAGCGCATCTTTGCTCTCCTTAGAGGTGTGTAAACGGTTTAACCATTGGGTTATTTGGGCGTAGCTCATCACCGAAATGATGGGGAACAAACTCGCAAAGGCGATTAAGCCGAAACCGTCTATTACTGGATTTCGTCCCGGTACAGTTGAAGCAAGCCCTAATCCAAGAGCCGTCACTAAAGGCACAGTCACGGTAGATGTCGTAACCCCGCCTGAATCGTAGGCCAATGGAATGATCAATTTGGGGGCGTAAAAGGTTTGAATCACAACAATTACATAGCCACAAATAATGTAGTAATGGATAGGATCGCCCGCAACAATACGGTAGCTACCCAATGAGATACCGATGGCAACGCCTAATGCCACAGCGATTCTCAGTCCGTTAACACTGATACTGCCACCGGATACTTGGTTTGCCTTAATCGCTACAGCAATCAAAGAAGGCTCGGCTATCGTGGTACTAAAACCAATACAAAACGCAAACAGGTAAACCCAGTAATAATCAAACCAAGCCAATGAAAGACCAGAGCTGATCTTAAACTCAGTCAAAAAGCTTGGTTCGGTGAGTTGCATTGCCATCGTCTCCCCTAGAGGGAATAATGCGAGCTCCAACCCCATCAAAAAGAGTGATAAGCCAAGAATGACGTAAAAGAAACCGATGAGCACTTTGGCAAGGTTATTGACAGGCTTACGCAGTACCGCTAACTGAAAACCGAAGATGATCACCGCAATCGGAATCACATCCATCACAGTGCCTAGAAAGGTGTCGATAAATTGCTGCACACTGATCATGTCACCACCATCCCGTACACCATGACAAACATCATCGGCAGAAGTGAAGCAAACGCGATCAATCCAAAGCCATCAATCATAGGATTTCGTCCTTTAATCGCCGAGGCTAAACCTACGCCTAATGCGGTCACTAACGGAACGGTGATCGTCGATGTTGTGACGCCGCCAGAGTCGTACGCAATCCCAATAATGTTTTCCGGGGCAAAAGCCGTGAGCACCACTACTCCAATATAACCACCGATGATCATGTACTGAATTGGCCAACCTTTTAAGATCCGAAGTACGCCTAATAGAATGGCAATACCGACCGATAACGCCACAGTGAAGCGCAGGCCATCGGCATATTGTTCCCTTTCATCTAAAGAGTTGGGAATAACACCACCTTCAGCTGCAACTTCTGCTGCTTCAGCAGCCACTGCGGTTAACGCCGGTTCGGCAATGGTGGTACCAAAGCCTAAACAAAAAGCGAACGTCAATAACCAAAACACGCTCCCCTTACGAGCAAATGCTTGCGCCATCGATTCGCCAATTGGGAACAGACCCATTTCAAGGCCAAAGATAAAAAAAGTCAGTCCAAAAACCACCAGCACTAAGCCAGTTAGAATAGACAAAAGATGAGGGAGTGGCTCTTGCAAAACAGCAAGCTGGAAGAAAGCAATCACCGCCACGATCGGCAAGAGATCCCTTAGACTACCTAACATGGCTCGAAACAAAGCAAGCACTGCCGTCATCGCAACTCCTAGTCATTGAAATTGTGTCTGGTTATTAATTACTAATAATCATGGCAAATCCTTATCATTCCTTATGTGACAAATATTACGCAGTTGGTAACATATCCGAGTAAAGTCCATAAGTGTGATAGCGGTATACATCCTAACTTGATGAATTTAATTTCATTCTTTCGTAAATTGATACGGCGTAATTTGGGTATCACACGATTGAAACCAACTGATCGTTATAGTGATTTTTTCGTATTGATTGGCGTTCAAAAACAAGCCATGTCTATAATTATGTTTAATAGGGAGA
Organism: Vibrio sp. QJM3NY_27; assembly: GCF_057785955.1. Taxonomy (NCBI): domain Bacteria; kingdom Pseudomonadati; phylum Pseudomonadota; class Gammaproteobacteria; order Vibrionales; family Vibrionaceae; genus Vibrio; species Vibrio sp. QJM3NY_27. Next base: position 2,644,867 of record NZ_CM173511.1, read on the forward strand.
TTGGTATGAAGATATTGTTAACTGGTGGTACGGGATTTATTGGTTCTGAATTGGTCAAAAGCTGGAACACTGACGACGTAACATTATTGACGCGGAGCCCCGAAAAAGCGAAGCAAAACCTAAATCATCTGAACCAGAATAACCTTCATTACATTCAATCTCTTGATGGACTGAGCGATCTCAATGACTTCGATGTAGTGGTCAATCTTGCTGGCGAACCTATCGCTGACAAGCGTTGGAGTGCGGAGCAAAAAGAGAAGATCTGTAACAGCCGCTGGCACATTACTGAAAAACTGGTCGAGTTAATTCATGCCAGCAGCAACCCGCCGAAGGCTTTTATTAGCGGCTCAGCCGTGGGTTACTATGGTGATCAACAGCAACATCCGTTTGACGAATCACTACAAGTAGAAGATGAAAGCTTTCCTCACAAAGTTTGCGCTCATTGGGAAGAGATAGCCAAGAGAGCACAATCAGAAAGAACACGCGTGATACTACTGCGAACAGGTATTGTACTTGGTGAAAATGGCGGTGCGCTCAAAAAGATGCTTATGCCGTACAAACTAGGAGTTGGTGGACCGCTAGGTTCAGGCGAGCAATACATGCCTTGGATTCACATGCTGGATATGGTGAGAGCCATCAACCACTTATTGTCGATGCCTCACGCTCAAGGGGAATTTAATCTATGTGCCCCACACCCTGTCACCAACAAACTGTTCAGCAGCACACTCGCCAAGCAACTACGTCGACCTCATTTCTTATTCACTCCTAAATGGGCAATGTCGCTACTCATGGGTGAATCTTCTTGTCTGCTCTTTGACAGCATTCGTTCCAAACCAAAGAAGCTCACTGAAATGGGATTTATCTTTAGTTACTCAAGAATCGAACCGGCACTAAAAAACTTGTTACAACATCAAGACTAATTCTTTACTCTAAAGCGATAGATACTCTAATAAAGGATTAAGTGTGAACAAGTCGATTCTTATCACTGGTTGCTCAACAGGCATTGGCTATACATGTGCTCATGCACTTCAAAAACGTGGCTTTCATGTCATTGCATCTTGCCGTGACCCACAGGATGTTCAACGCCTTCAAGATGAAGGCCTCACTTGTATTCAATTAGATCTTTCCAACCAAGAGAGTATCGAGAATGGCGCCAAGCTTGCGATTGCACTCGCACCTAACGGGTTGTATGGGTTATTCAATAACGGCGCTTACGGTCAAGCAGGCGCGCTAGAAGACTTACCGACCCAGGGGCTCAGGGAGCAATTCGAAACCAACTTCTTTGGTTGGCATCATCTTGTTTGTCAGATCCTCCCGCACATGCGCGAACGTGGTGAAGGCCGAATCGTGCAAAACAGTTCCGTATTAGGTTTTGCCGCCATGAAATATCGTGGCGCTTATAATGCGTCAAAGTTCGCGATTGAAGGCTGGACGGATACCTTGCGTTTAGAGCTGCATGGCAGCGGTATACACATCTCGTTACTGCAACCTGGGCCAATTGAGACTCAATTTAGAACCAATGCCCTGAAAGCATTCAATAAATGGATCAACATTTCTGGCAGTGCTCACCAAGACGCTTACCAACAACAAAAAGACCGACTCGAAAAGGAGTCATCGAACAACGCTTTTGTTCTGCCACCTGAGAGTTGTATCGAACCTGTATTTCACGCACTTTCGGCCAATAAACCCAAGCTAAGATACCGAGTTACGACCCCGACTACAGTGTTCGCGGTATTGAAAAGGATTCTGCCGAGTCGCTGGCTAGACCCTATTTTGAGAAAAGCTGCATAATTTTCTAACTTTGAATGCACAGTCGCAAACTTTAATGTAACGATGTAATTTTTCCGTAACAATAAGATGTCATGATTTATCCTATCTCATCAATTACTCCCAATTGGTGAATCTAATCTGGATATTTCATGACTTTAAACCGCCTTAATTGGGTAGGTGTGAGTGTGGCGATTACGTTGTTTATTCTGTTTTGAGTATCTCACGCAATACCTCACTGACCACCTCAATGATAACGCTATGCCCTCCCTGTTGAGATAACCACCTATCAACATTGAAGCATAGCGTTTTCTATTTTGGCTCTTTTTATTTGAGATAACCAAGTTAGATCTTGAAGTTACCAGCATCTCCCCCCATATTTGCAACGTACCCACAAAACACACCTCAAGGAACGTAAATGCAATCTCCGCATATTGTTGAACTTAATGAGCAGAACTTTCGTCAAGTATTAGAAGGTTCGATGCAGACCCCTGTACTCATCCAATTTTGGGCACCAATGAGCCAGGAGAGCGCCCAAGTCATTCCTGAACTGCAAACATTAACTCAGCAATACAACGGCGCTTTCACCCTAGCCCTATTGAACTGTGAGCAAGAGCAAGCCATTGCTAGCCAATTTGGGGTTCAAGCACTACCGACTATTGCACTGTTTGTTAACGGTCAGCCTGTCGATGGGCTTGGTGGCCCTCAGAGCTTAGAAGCCATTGTTGAAATGCTAAACAAGCACCTTCCTAGCCAAGATGAACTTGCATTACGTCAAGCTCTAGAGCAAATGCAAGCTGGTGAGCACACACAAGCACTAGCAGCCATGCAGCAACTCCCAGCAGAGCTGACGAATAAAGGTGAAGTAAAACTGGCGATCGCAGAGTGTTTGTTAGAAACGCAACAGTTTGATCTTGCTGAAACTCAGCTAGCCACCATTCCTCTAGAGTACCAAGACAACTACTACAAAGGCCTAGTCGCGAAACTTGAACTTCACAAGCAAGCAGCAGACAGCCCTGAAATACAGGCATTAGAAACCGCTCTGCAGCAAGACCCGAATGACGCTAAGACTGCCTCTGAGTTAGCATTGCAATATCACCAAGTGAACCGCAACGAAGAAGCGATGGAGCTGTTGTGGTCTTTCCTAGCAAAAGATCTAAATACTTGCGATGGCGATATGAAAAAAGAGTTCATGGACATCTTAAGTGCGCTTGGGCAAGGAAACCCAGTTGCCAGTAAGTACCGTCGACAACTGTACTCTCTGCTTTACTAACAAAACCCTAAAATCGTTAGATTAAACATCGAAAACTGACAATTTAATCAATTAGTTTATCGAATGAAACAATATAAAATGGGCCATAAAATCAATATTTTATGGCCCATTTCTCGTTTATAAATTTGCTCAGAATTTAAATATGAGCCAGTATCAATAGTGAACTATCAAAAACTTAAACTTACAAAGGATTTTGTATGGCTATTGATACATTGATTACTATTGGCGTCTTTACTGTCGTCGCACTACTGTTCATTTTCGCTGGTGTCAAAACCGTTCCACAAGGCAATAACTGGACCGTAGAACGCTTTGGCCGCTATACACAGACACTCAAACCAGGCCTAAACCTGATCATTCCATTTATCGATAAAGTCGGACAACGCATCAGTATGATGGAACGAGTTCTCGATATCCCAGCTCAAGAAGTCATCTCCAAAGATAATGCTAATGTCATGATTGATGCAGTTTGCTTCGTACAAGTTATCGATGCACCGAAAGCGGCTTATGAAGTAAATGACCTTGAGCATGCGATCCGTAATTTAACCCTCACCAATATCCGTACAGTACTTGGCTCTATGGAACTGGATGAAATGCTTAGCCAGCGTGACATGATCAATACCAAGCTGCTAAATATCGTGGATGAAGCAACTAATCCATGGGGCGTAAAAGTTACTCGTATCGAAATCAAAGATGTACAGCCACCAGCTGATCTAACCGCCGCGATGAATGCCCAGATGAAAGCTGAGCGAAACAAACGTGCCGACATTTTGTCGGCTGAAGGTGTAAGACAAGCTGAGATCCTAAAAGCAGAAGGTCATAAGCAATCAGAAATCTTAAAAGCGGAAGGTCAAAAGCAAGCAGCAATCCTGCAAGCAGAAGCTCGTGAGCGTGCAGCAGAAGCAGAAGCTAAAGCGACAGAAATGGTATCGACAGCCATCGCTCAAGGTGACATGCAAGCGGTCAATTACTTTATTGCACAAGGTTACACCGACGCACTGAAGTCTATTGGCCAAGCTGAAAACGGCAAGATAATCATGCTACCACTCGAAGCGACTGGCCTAATGGGTTCTGTTGCAGGTATCGCAGAGATGTTTGCACAAAGCAACGACAAGGGTAGTAAGGACTAACTTATGTTCGAGTTACTAGAGCAAGTAAACCACTGGCATTGGTTAGCATTTGGTCTAGCGCTGCTAGCCCTAGAGCTGGTTGGTACTGCTGGTTACTTTTTGTGGATAGGCATATCTGCCATGTTGGTCGGAGCGCTATTAGGCGCGCTACCAATCGGTTGGCAGATGCAATGGTTGTCCTTTGCGAGTTTTTCACTTATCACCACTTGGTTGTGGTGGAGAAGACAACTATCTAATGACAAGCAGTCAGACGCTGGACGAGAGCTAAATCAAAGAGAAAAACAACTTGTAGGGCAAACTGTTTTTCTTACCGAAGAGGTCAAAAGAGGCAACTGCCGAATTAAGGTAGGAGACTCTTCTTGGTCAGCAAGAGCTAGCCAAGATATTCCATCAGGCACAGAAATTAAGATTGTGGCATTAGACGGAATAATTCTAATAATCCAGCCTTTATAGCTAATTAGCATATTAGGCCTACATTATCGATAAATGTAGGCTTTAATAACTTTAGAGAGCAAAGAACATTCGAATTATCATTGTGATAGATTGAATTGAAAAAAAAATAAGTTCTTATTTCGTAAAGCTAAAAAGTTTGATTGAGCTAAAAAGATATAAGAAAGTCAGTTTTCTTATCCAAAATATATATGAATAGTTAACCTTACTCTCCCTTAATTATAATTATTAAAAATGTTAAGCCCGTCCAATTTTTGAAATTTTCTTTTCCTTGTCCATACTTTCAATTATCTCAACTAGAGATAAACCTAATGGAGTTTGTATGAGACATTTTTTAATAATTCTAACGGCTATTTTCAGCTTAACATTCGGAAGCGCTCTGGCGAGCAGTCAGTCTCCAGGTAACGGAAACATGGGGCCTATTGTTAAGTGTTCAGATGGAAACGCGGTCACTCATGTGCCACTTTTAATCTGTAAACACTATGGCGGAAAGGTACTTTGATAGGTAACTAATGTCAGGCAAGTAATATTCTTTGTTGCCTGACACACTATTTGATTGTTAGGCAAGCTTTAAAGAAAATATGTTATTTTCGGCCTGACAAATTGTTCAAAATTGGGCATTCGTTTGAAGCATCTCCCGGGCAATCATGCACCCAAGACTGTAACTGAGCCTTCATTTTATTTAACTCAGCAAGTTTCAATTCAATTTCATCTAACTTCTGAGTGGCCTTCTTTTTTACTTCGTAGCTTTGTCTGTTTGGGTTCATTGCCAACTCGACAAGCGACTTACACTCATCGAGAGTGAATCCAACCATTTTAGCTCTCAGTACGAACTCTAACTGTTCGATATGAATCTCGCCGTATTGCCTGTAACCATTTTCTGATCGGTGTGGTGGGCTCATCATTCCTTTACTTTCGTAAAAACGAATGGATTTAGCTGTTGTACCAACACGTTTTGCTACTTCACCAATATTCACTCTATTACCTACAATTCAAATTGTTACCTAAAACAAAGAGCGCGACCTAAAACGAAAAACCGCAGTACTGCTGTTATACAATACTGCGGTTGAAAAACATAGCTAGAGACTTACGTTAAAGGCTTACTCTTGCTCTAACAGCCAAATCATAGTTTGAGATTTTTCTTCGCTGTCTAGCTTATTGAACCAATATGAAACCATCTCGATTTCTTTTGAGCCTTCAATTGATGCTGGAGAAGCGTTTTTACGATTTTTGAATGCCCAATCTGTCACTGCAGACTGCTCCTCTTTTGTTGCTTGGCTATACCAGTAGTTAACCATCTCTTGAGCTTGAGAAGCTTTTGGTTCTTCAGCAACAACCGCTGCTACAGGCACCGCGACTGGGGCAACCGCGATCGCAGTATGATTATTCGCACCATTGTAGATCGTGTCTATATACGCTTTCGGCACAATAAAGTTTGTACTCATTGTTGAGTTTTGTCCATCAAGCGTAAACTCTAAATTTTTTTCTCTTGCTTGCTGGATATCAGCGTCGCTTAATGGAAATTTAATATATTGAGTCTTTGTACAGTGCTCGCTGCAACTTTCTCTTGGAACCTGTCTCTCTTCTAGCTCTATCGTCTTGCCGAAAAAGCTTACAGTTTCATATTCTTTATAGCTCTGGAAGTAGCTCACATCCATTATAATTGAAGATTCTGGAGCCGAATTCTGTGTTACTTCTTTGTTGTACGTAAAGTAGAGTGACGATTTCAAGATGTCTGCTCCAACATTCGCTTTACTTTCCGCAACGTAAGATTGCCCAGTTACCTGAATATAACCACCTTTAGGCTGTACATCCGCAACTGAATCTGAAAAATTACTTTTTGAATCGAGTGAACTACAAGCTCCCAAAAATAATGATAATACAACTACACTAACTTTATTCATTATGACTAATTCCTTATGTTCACTATGGAAAAACGCTGGCAAAATAATTTACCAGCGTTTTGATTCTCTTTAACTATTTTAAGCTGATAACTTTAGCTTAGAAACCGTACTCAAGACCAACGCGAGTTACGATATCTGTATCAGCGTCGCCAACAGTACGACCCGCTACACGTAGGTAAGGCACGAAACCGTTGTGAACTGCCATTAGCTGACCAGAGATAGTGTTGCTATCTGAGTTAGCTTCTTTATTACCGTTAAGTTCAGATTCTAGGTTCGCTGCATAACCCAGTTTGAAACCAATTGGACCGTTCCAGTATTGACCAATAACAGAATAAGAATCTTGTGTTTGCTTGCGAATACCGTTGTCTAGCTCTTCGCCTTTAAATGCTGCCGCGATACCGAAGCCAGCAGGTAAGCTTGCTTCGAAACCAACGATATATGCGAACGTATCATCATCGTAGCCAGCAACTTCCGGAGCTTGCTCTGCATTACCATTTTCATCAAATGACCAGTCACCACCTGAAGCCGCGACTACACGAGTACCCGATTCAACAGCACCCATGAATGTCACTTTTTCGAAGCTGTACTTAGCGCTTGCACCAACGAAGTTTGCGTCACGAGTCGCGGCACCACCACCGTTGTCGTTATCATCACGACCAACAGAAGCTGCAAAAGAGAAACCACCAAATTTAGCTGAATCGTAACGTACTTGGTTAGATTGACGATCGTAGTGACCATTGATGCCGCCCCAATCGAATACAGAACCTAGACCAGGGTTAGAGAATGGCCAATCAACGATTTCGTATAGTGGCGTAAGAACACGACCCACACGTAGGTTACCCCAAGAGCCCGAAGCGCCAACGAACGTATCACGGAAACCAAGCACACCGCCTGAAACACCACCATGAGACCAATCTGTGCTATCTACGTAACCAGATTCAATCTGCATTGTGATTAATACGTCATCAAACATCTCTTTATGAGCACGGAAGCCGATACGAGATTCATTCTCTACAGCGTAACCTGAGCTAGAGTCATTGTTATCAGTCGTGTTGTAGTTAACTAGAGAGATAGCTGCAACACCGTATACGTCAACGTTGAAATCAGAGTTGATACCGACTTCTTTCGCCATTACGCCTGTCGATAAAAGTGCAACCGTTGCACCTAGTAGAGTACGTTTGAAAATTTTGTTTTCCATGGAATAAAACTCCTAAAAATGGATATAGCTGTTTGAATATTCCCCGCCTAAAGTTGGCCGCCGTAGAGAGAAATACCTTTTCTTGTTTGAGAACCCTAAACTCGAATTCTCTATTTCCTTTCTGGTTATACACATCGTGTGCATCCATGGCATTAAGACTAACTTCGCCCTCAAAAAGATCAATGAGAACTTAATTTTCATCTAAAAAAATATGAGTTGGTGCAAATTTAGTAGGTACTTAGTGATCCAGATCGATAAATTGTAAAGATCATAACCGAAAGCAATAAAATAAATTAATATCAATAACTTACAATGAATACACTCTTAAAAAAATAGAAGTGACTCGCATTTTCAATACAACTATAACGGCATTTCATTAATGTTGACCAGCGTCACTGTCCTGATTTTAGAGTTCGTATAGGAACAAAATTCTCAACGATTAAAAAGCAGTCATTTTTATATCAGAAACAAAAAAGGCACTCCCTTGAAAGGAGTGCCTTTGAGCTTTTTTTATCTGTATTTACTTACGAAATAAGTGCAATTAGATCTTCTTCTGTTCTTATTTCGATACCTAAATCTTGTGCTTTAGTCAGTTTAGAACCTGCGGCTTCACCAGCGAATAATATGTCGGTTTTCTTAGAAACACTGCCTGTCACTTTTGCACCTAAAGCCTGCAAAGCGGCTTTCGCTTCACTACGACCTAATTGCGACAATGAACCCGTCAACACAACCACTTTACCTTCTAACGGTAGCTCTTGGTCATCTGCAACAGCTTCGATTGCAGGCCAGTTAACACCAAGCTCTAGCAACTGCTCGACTACGGCTCTGTTTTTCTCCTGCGAGAAGAAGCTCGTGAGGTGACTTGCTACGATGTCACCAATATCTGACACTTCAACCAACTGTTCATGAGTGGCAGCTTGAACCAACTCCAACGTCTTAAAGTGCTGAGCTAAGTTCATAGCCGTCGCTTCACCCACTTCGCGAATCCCTAGAGAATAAAGGAAACGCGCTAATGTCGTGTCTTTGGCTTTATTAAGCGCACTCACTACATTCTGTGCCGATTTAGGCCCCATACGGTCAAGAACCGTAATAACGCCAGCGCTTAACTTAAATAGATCGGCTGGAGTTTCTACCATTTCACGGTCTACAAGCTGCTCGATCACTTTTACGCCAAGACCATCAACATCCAGCGCCTTTCTAGACACAAAGTGCTTAAGCGCTTCTTTACGCTGTGCCTGACAGACTAAGCCACCAGTACAACGCGCTACAGCCTCTCCCTCAACGCGCTCTACTGCAGAGTTACATACTGGGCAAGCATCAGGGAATACAATGTCTCTAGCGCTATCAGGGCGGCGATCTTGCACAACAGCTACAATCTGTGGAATAACATCACCAGCACGACGAATGATTACGCTATCTCCGACCTTCACACCTAAACGAGCAATCTCATCAGCGTTGTGCAACGTGGCATTACTTACCGTCACACCACCAACAAAGATAGGTTCTAATTTAGCCACCGGCGTAATTGCGCCTGTACGTCCCACCTGAAACTCAACATCGTTAAGTAATGTAATCTCTTCTTGAGCGGGAAATTTGTATGCAATAGCCCAACGAGGTGCTCGTGCAACAAAGCCTAGAGTGACTTGTGCGGCAATGTCATCAACCTTAATCACCACCCCATCAATCTCGTAAGCCAACGCATCACGACGAGTCATAATATCTTGGTAATAGGCTTTCACGTCTTCAAGAGAGCTCAGTTGCTTAGTCTCGGGACACATAGGTAAGCCCCAACCTTTAAGCTGCAAGAAGCGTTGGTAGTGACTATTTGACAGCTCAGCACCTTGCACAACACCGACACTGTATGCGTAGAAAGCCAGTGGACGTTTCGCTGTAATGCGAGAGTCAAGTTGACGCAGGCTACCTGCAGCGGCGTTGCGTGGGTTAACAAAAACTTTGTCGCCCTTCTTCAAAGCCATCTCATTCAGTTTATCGAAGCCTGCTTTAGGCATAAACACTTCACCACGAACCTCAATGCGTTCTGGCCAACCTTCGCCTTGCAACTTAAGCGGAATCGAGCTGATCGTTCGTACGTTTTCTGTGATGTTTTCGCCAGTAGCGCCATCACCACGCGTTGCAGCTTGAACTAAGGTGCCATTTACATAGAGTAGGCTTACCGCTAAGCCATCAAGCTTAGGCTCACAACAGAAAGTCTTAAGATTGGCCATTGGCGCTCTATCAGACATACGCTTATTAAACGCATCCAAATCTTCATCAGAGAATGCATTGTCCAGAGAAAGCATCGGGATCTCATGAGTCACTTGAGTGAAGCCATCGAGAGGCTGACCACCGACACGTTGGCTCGGAGAATCCACCGTCACAAGCTCTGGATTCTCTTCCTCGATCTTTAGCAACTGTTGCATCAATCGATCGTACTCGACATCAGGGATCTCAGGGCTATCTTCTACATAATAACGAACGGCATGATAGTGCAGAGTTTCTCTTAACTGCTCTAAGGTAACTTGAATCGATTCTTTCATATCATTCTCTGTCGTGATTGAAATATCAAAAAGGGCTCCCTTAGGAGCCCTTTTCTATAAATATAGATTATTTACAAGGCTAAACAATACGGCTAGGCATTCGTAGCGGTCATAAAGTCTCTGATTTGCTTGCGGTAGTCTGACAAACGATTGGGCGTCATTAAGTTACGTGACTCGTCCAAAACGTTTCCGCCCATATCATCAGCAATTTTCTGAGCTGCACTCAGCATTACATTAAAGTTCTGATCAGCTTGACCGTAACAAGGCAGCGTCATAAAGAACGAAATACCTTTCGTTGTAAAGTCAGCAGGATCATCATGTTCTAGAGTTCCCGGCTGCATCATGTTCGCAACACTGAAAATAACTTTTGGCTCATCGCTAGATTGTGCAAAACAATGGTAGATAGACATCTCACCATAAGTTAGGCCGTTATTCTCCATACTACGGAAAAGTTCAGTCCCTACGAATGGGATTTCTCCAGCACAGTGAACATTAAGAACAATCACTTCTAAGCCAAGTTCTTCATCTGGCTTAGCTTCTTCAACAGGCGCGGCGCTTTGTGGAGCAACGACCTCTTTCGAAACAAGCGGTTCACTTGGCGTCAATGATCCACTAGGAACGAGTGGTTCGGTAACCGAATCAGAAGCTTCTTCAAACGAACCGTACTGCTCTTGAAAACCAGCATGACTTTCTTTTTGCTCGTCAGTCAATTCAAAGCTTGGAACCTCTGGTTCAGTGGCCTCTTGTATGTCTTCAGGTTCACTCTCGATCTGAATTGGTTCTTCTTTAACACTGAAGGAAGGAAGATCATTCAATTCGATGTCGTCTTCGATAACTTCTTTCGTTTGTGGCGCAGTAAGTGGATCTGAGTCAATCAGCGGATCAGTCTCAGATGGTGAGACTGCAAAATCCGGCTCTTTACGCTCTTTTCGGATTATCTCAAAATCATCTTCTGGGGCGAATGAACGGTTTGGGATCGTTTCTGCTTCATCTAAGCTGTCGTTATCAAGCTTACCAAGCGGCTTATCTCCAAACTTTGCTTTCCCTTCTTTTTTACTCGTCCATAGACCATGGAACAATAATGCGGCGATAGCTAATGCGCCAACAATAATGAGTACAAATCGCAATTCCTGCATTTTTCGCTCTCAGCTTTCTTAGTCGACTAGCTATAAACACGCTGTCACTAAGTTGGGTTAATTTGGCTAATCTCACTACTCTATCAAAAGTAGCCACTGTTTTAGAACAACTTAATACAATTAGTTCCTTACATGGTGTGATTTTCACCACGCTTTTTTTCTTAATTTCGGTCTAGTACACTAGGGATGTTTGCTATTTAACCAAATTCACATGTGACCTAATTTTAATATGACTATTGAATCTGTTCCCCGCTCAGGCTTTGGCTATTTTATTTTCGGAATAAAAATCGCTTTGTCGCCGAGCATTCGTAAGTTTGTTTTACTTCCACTCATCGCTAACGTGTTACTCGTTGGTGGTGCTTTGTTTTATATCTTTTCCAATCTCAACACTTGGATTGAAGGATGGATTGGTGCATTGCCAAGCTTCTTGTCGTGGTTGTCATACATTTTATGGCCGCTACTTGTCATAACCGTCTTGGCCACGTTTTCGTATTTCTTTAGCACGCTCGCTAACTTCATTGCTGCGCCGTTCAATGGATTACTCGCAGAAAAGGTAGAAGAGCTGCTTAGTGGCAAAAAAGTCAATGACGATGGTTTACTTGATGTCCTCAAAGATACGCCACGTATATTAGCGAGAGAATGGCGCAAACTTGTCTACGTTCTGCCAAAAGCGATCGGTTTATTCCTACTTTTGTTAATTCCAGCACTCGGACAAACCGTTGCACCGTTTTTATGGTTCATCTTCACCGCATGGATGCTCGCTATCCAGTACGCTGATTACCCATTTGATAACCATAAAATCAAATTCGATGATATGAGAAACATTTTGAAACAAAAACAAGGTAAGACCTACAGCTTCGGTGCGCTTGTTTCTGTGTTTACGACAATTCCAATTTTAAACCTGATCGTAGTGCCTGTTGCGGTTTGTGGTGCCACAGCCATGTGGGTTGTTGAATTCAAAGAACAAGCATTAAACTCTCGTCGATAAACGACCCCACTTACCTTTCCGCGCCTATCTTTTGAAAATTCAATGACCAGTAAAGATAGGCGTGAACTCTCCTACATATCTATATGATATAACTTTTTAATCCTTTTACCTTTTTTTCAAGTTGTTTAATCTAAATTCAAGCTGAACAAACATCGAAAGACACTAGACGGTAAAGTGATTGATATACTACGTTTAGTTCTGTCATTAAATGAAGGAATATCGCATGAGCAAGATCTACGAAGACAACACCCTAACGATTGGTAACACACCGCTAGTCCGCCTTAACAAAGTAAGCAAAGGCAATGTTCTAGCTAAGATAGAAGCTCGTAACCCAAGCTTCAGCGTTAAGTGTCGTATCGGTTCAAACATGATCTGGGAAGCGGAGAAAGCAGGAACTTTAAAACCAGGTATTGAACTTGTTGAACCTACCAGTGGTAATACAGGTGTTGCTCTTGCATTCGTAGCAGCCGCTCGCGGTTACAAGCTAACGCTAACTATGCCGGAGTCAATGAGCCTAGAGCGTCGTAAGTTGCTTAAAGCACTAGGTGCAAACTTAGTACTGACTGAAGCACCAAAAGGTATGAACGGCGCGATAGCTAAAGCAGAAGAAATTGTCGCTTCAGACCCAGAAAAGTACTTGCTACTTCAGCAATTCAACAACCCAGCGAACCCACAAATTCACGAGAAGACAACTGGCCCTGAAATTTGGGAAGCAACAGATGGCGAAATCGATGTATTTGTCGCTGGCGTAGGTACCGGTGGTACGCTTACTGGTACAAGCCGTTACATTAAAGGCGAGAAAGGTAAAGCGATCACTTCTGTAGCGGTTGAACCAGCAGAGTCTCCAGTGATTGCACAAGCGCTTGCTGGCGAAGAAATCAAACCAGCTCCGCACAAAATCCAAGGTATTGGTGCAGGCTTTATCCCTGGAAACCTAGATTTAGACCTTATCGACCGTGTAGAGCCAGTAACTTCTGAAGAAGCGATTGAGATGGCTCAACGCCTGATGAAAGAGGAAGGTATTCTAGCGGGCATCTCATCTGGCGCAGCAGTAGTAGCGGCGAACAGAATCGCGGAACTACCTGAATTTGCAGGAAAAACTATTGTTACCGTACTGCCAAGCTCTGGCGAACGTTACCTAAGTACAGCCCTATTTGCAGGCATCTTTACGGAGAAAGAGAACCAACAATAATATGTGGTCAAATCAATTTTTCGTCCAAAAAAGCCCCGTTTAGGGGCTTTTTTGTTGATCCCTGCCCCACCTTTGGTAATATCGGGTCTGTTTTATTTTTCGCTTCAAAATAAAAGAAGCAATAAACAAATTCTGAAAGTCATGAGTACTCAACAAAAGACGACCATGGCTGGATAAAAATTTATAACCAGTCTAAGTTCTAACACGAACATAGCGTACTAGCCTCTAGCGAACTTACGTTAAAGCAGTTAAGCTGAACTGGTTACAAACTTACAAAAAATAAATTAATTGGGGTATATCAAATGTACGAGAAGCAAGTAGAAATCACAGCAGAAAACGGCCTTCACACACGTCCAGCTGCACAGTTCGTTAAAGAAGCAAAATCTTTCGATGCTGACATCACAGTGACTTCTAACGGCAAAAGCGCTAGCGCTAAAAGCCTGTTCAAACTACAAACTTTAGGCCTAGTAAAAGGTACTAACGTTACTATTTCTGCTGAAGGCCCTCAAGCTCAGCAAGCAGTAGACCACCTAGTTGCTCTTATGGATCAACTACACTAATACGGTCTCCTTCTTTCAAAGCCATTTTGCACAGCAAAGTGGCTTTGTTCGAAATAGATAGCGATAAGCGCGACATTTAGTCGACGACTTAAAGTCACACATTCTCCCGTTTACAGTTGAACAACTAAGGTAAGGCTATGATTTCAGGCATCCTAGCATCTCCTGGTATTGCTTTCGGTAAAGCACTACTACTTCAAGAAGATGAAATTGTCCTAAACACTCAATCTATCTCAGACGATCAAGTTGAAGCAGAAGTTCAGCGTTTTTTTGACGCTCGTAACAAATCTTCTCAACAACTTGAAGTTGTAAAGCAAAAAGCACTTGAAACTTTTGGCGAAGAAAAAGAAGCAATCTTTGAAGGCCATATCATGCTGCTTGAAGATGAAGAGCTAGAAGAAGAGATTTTAGCACTCATCAAGAAAGACAAAATGCACGCAGACAACGCGATCTACACAGTGATCGAAGAGCAAGCTGTTGCACTTGAGTCACTTGATGATGAGTACCTAAAAGAACGTGCGACTGATATCCGTGATATCGGCACTCGCTTCGTTAAAAATGCACTAGGCATTAACATTGTGTCTCTAGCAGATATCAATGAACAAGTTATCCTAGTTGCTTACGACCTAACGCCATCTGAAACTGCACAAATCAACCTAGACTACGTTCTTGGTTTCGCTTGTGACATCGGCGGTCGTACATCTCATACTTCAATCATGGCACGTTCACTTGAGCTTCCAGCTATCGTTGGTACTAACGATATCACTAAGCAAGTTAAGAACGGCGACATGCTTGTGCTAGACGCGATGAACAATAAGATCATCATCAACCCTTCTGACGCTGAATTAGCAGAAGCTAAGAAAATCAAATCTGATTTTGAAGCAGAAGCGGCTGAGCTAGCAAAACTTAAAGACCTACCAGCTATCACGCTTGATAACCATCAGGTAGAAGTTTGCGGCAACATCGGTACAGTTAAAGACTGTGACGGTATCCTGCGCAACGGTGGCGAAGGTGTTGGTCTGTACCGTACTGAATTCCTATTCATGGACCGTACTGCACTTCCTACTGAAGAAGAGCAATACGTTGCTTACAAAGAAGTAGCTGAAGCAATGCACGGTGAGTCAGTGATTATCCGTACTATGGATATCGGTGGCGATAAAGATCTACCATACATGGATCTACCACAAGAGATGAACCCGTTCCTAGGCTGGCGTGCAGTGCGTATCAGCTTGGATCGTCGTGAAATCTTACGTGACCAACTACGCGGCATTCTTCGTGCATCTGCACACGGTAAGCTACGTATCATGTTCCCAATGATCATTTCTATTGAAGAGATCCGTGAACTGAAGAAAGCAATCGAAGAGTACAAAGTTGAACTTCGCGCTGAAGGTCATGCTTTCGATGAAGACATCGAAATTGGCGTAATGGTTGAGACTCCAGCAGCTGCTGCAATCGCACACCACCTTGCTAAAGAAGTGGCTTTCTTCTCTATCGGTACTAACGATCTAACGCAATACACTCTTGCAGTTGACCGTGGTAACGAGATGATTTCTCACCTTTACAACCCACTATCTCCAGCGGTTCTTCTTGTAATCAAGCAAGTAATCGATGCTTCTCATAAAGAAGGCAAGTGGACAGGTATGTGTGGCGAGCTAGCAGGCGATGAGCGTGCAACTCTACTTCTTCTTGGTATGGGTCTAGATGAGTTCTCTATGAGCGGTATCTCTATCCCTAAAGTTAAGAAAGTAATCCGTAACTCTAACTTCGCAGAAGTTAAAGCTATGGCTGACGAAGCGCTATCTCTACCTACAGCTGCAGAAATTGAAGCTTGCGTAGAAAAATTCATCGCTGAGAAAACTCAGTAATCACCAAGAGCTTAATAAAGTTAGACGGCTAAAAATAGTCGTCTAATTTGTTAGATTGGTATAGTATATTCTACAGAATAAAACTAAACGTTAGGAGCATGACACAATGGGTCTGTTTGACAAACTGAAAAAGCTTGTATCTGATGACAGCGCTGATGCTGGTGCAATCGAAATCATCGCACCTCTTTCTGGTGAAATCGTAAACATCGAAGACGTGCCAGATGTAGTTTTCGCTGAAAAAATCGTTGGTGACGGCATCGCTATCAAACCAGCTGGCGATAAAATGGTAGCTCCAGTTAACGGTACTATCGGTAAGATCTTCGAAACTAACCACGCATTCTCTATTGAGTCTGACGACGGTGTTGAGCTTTTCGTTCACTTCGGTATCGATACTGTTGAACTTAAAGGCGAAGGCTTCACTCGTGTAGCTGAAGAAGGTCAATCTGTTAAAGCTGGTGACACTATCATCACTTTCGACCTAGCGCTTCTAGAAGAGAAAGCGAAATCTACGCTTACTCCAGTTGTTATCTCTAACATGGACGAAATCAAGGAGCTGAACAAGCTTTCTGGTTCTGTAACTGTTGGCGAAACTCCAGTTCTTAAAGTAACTAAGTAATTTCGATTACTTATCTGCTTTAATTAAAACGCTACCTAAGGGTGGCGTTTTTTGTGCCTGCTATATTTGTTCAATACCTCAGATAGGCATTACTGACTATCACACCGAAACCCTTCTCCTAGCTCCCTCAACCAATGAAAACTACACTGACCGTTTATCTCCTGCTATCCGACCTAGTTTTTTACTAAACGTTGTTAAGCGCTATTCAAGGCATTTCGCCTATACATCAAATTACACTTGTGAATTTTAACAAACAGAGATCTCTGATATCTCGTTCTACTCGATTCTGAGATACGACTAAAGACTTCGATTCAGGTAAACAATGGATCAATACCGCCCTATAGTCGTCACTCCCTACAGTGAGGAACGAGCGTGATAGGGAATCTCACTTTTGCTTCTGTTTATCCGCACAGCACTTTTCCAAATATATCTTAGCTAAATAACAGGCAATAAAAAACCCAGCCGAAGCTGGGTCTGTTTAGCGCTCATCTCTCACCACGAGCTAATTTGTGGAAGCCTAACGTTAACGTTTATGATCAACAGCACTAATGATCAACAGCGCTTATAACCAACTTGGCAACGTGGCCTTTCAATCGATTAACCTAGTAGGCTAAGTGCCGAGTTCGGCGCTTGCTTCGCTTGAGCAAGAATCGAGCTTGAAGCTTGAGAAAGGATCTGAGACTTAGTCATCTGAGTCGTTTCTTTCGCGAAATCGGTATCTTTAATACGGCTCTTAGATGCATTAACGTTTTCGTTAATGTTGTCTAAGTTGCTGATAGCATGGTCGAAACGGTTTTGGAAAGCACCTAGCTCAGCACGGTGGCTATCTACATACTTAAGTGCCGCATCGATAACTGCTACAGACTCTTGTGCGCCGCCAACTGATGTTACGTCGATAGTATCAACCGTTACGTCTTTGCTAGGTTGCATACCTAGTTCGCCAGCAAGGCTGCCAGAGAATGCCACTTCGCCTTCAACTTTATTGTTACCAGTAAACATTTGTAGCTTACCGTCTTCAGTTACAGACGCTTTAACAGAGTCTTGTTGACCGTTGATGTACGTTGCTAGCTCTTCGATGTCGTCGCCCGCTTTCGCAGACACATCGATTTCTTGTGCTTGGCCGAAGTTATCAGTGAACGACATTTTTAGGTCGTTTGCGCCAGCTTGAACGTTCCAGTCTTTATCTTTCGCGTTCTCAGTTTGGTAGCTTTTACCACCCATCTGAGCGTTATCAGAGCGCATGTCTTTCAGTTGAAGCATTACCGCTTCACCGTTATCCGCACCGATTTGGAATGATTTAGTACCGTGAGTACCGTTAAGCAGCTTGTTGCCACCAAAAGACGTGGTTTCCGCGATACGGTTCAGTTCGTCGTTCAGAGCTGTTACTTCTTCTTGAATCGCTACACGCTCAGATTTTGAGTTTGAGCCGTTTGAAGATTGTAGAGACAAATCACGCATACGTTGCAGGATGTTTGTTGTCTCGTTCATTGCACCTTCAGCAGTTTGTGCAATAGAGATACCGTCGTTCGCGTTACGAACAGCAACATCAAGACCACGACTCTGAACGTTCAAACGGTTCGAGATTTGTAGGCCCGCAGCGTCATCTTTCGCGCTGTTGATTTTAGAGCCTGAAGCTAGACGCTCCATTGATGTTTGTTGTGCGCTGTTTGCGTTGTTTAGGTAACGTTGTGCTGTCATCGCTGAAACGTTGGTATTTACATTCACTGCCATGGTGACTTCTCCAATTGATTTTCCGGTATAGCGGTTTCCGACGTCTCGGAAAACCAAGTAGTTATCTCTAAGTTACTATTAATAACGGCGTGAATGCTGAAACCTTTAGGAAAAAAACAACAAAATTAAAGAAATAGCGATAAAGAAGAAGAAAGCGTGACTGGCCGTAAAATTATCAAAAAAAGATGAGAAAAGCGCTAAAGTTGTCGAGATGTCAGTCGAGCGAGAAGTTGTATTTTTATTAACCAAAGGGCTTTAGTTAAGCTGAACTACCTTTATAAGATTTGAGGTAATTTATTAACCGAGCAAGGTTAAAGAAAGATTCGGCGCTTGCTTTGCTTGAGCCAGTATTGTGGTGCTCACTTGCTGCAATATTTGCTGCTTGAGCATTTGAGTGGTCTCTTTGGCGTAATCGGTATCTTTGATTCGGCTGTTGGATGTCGCCAAGTTCTCATGAACATTTTCGAGATTATTAATCGCATGATCAAAGCGGTTTTGCATTGCGCCGAGTTCGGAGCGATGACTATCCACGTACTTCATCGCTGTATCCAAAATAGAGACAGCACGCTGCGCGCCACCCACATCGGTCACATTGATGTCATCGACTGATTCGTAATAACCCGCCGACATCGAAAGCTCACTGGCTAACGAACCTGAAAAAGAAACAGTACCAGCCGTGTCTTCGCCAGACATGTAGATCTGAAGCTGCCCTTCATCATTAACTGAAGCCGAGACCTGATCTGTTTGACCATTAATATAGGTCGCCAACTCTTCGATATCATCGCCCGCTTTCGCCTTGATGGTGATCTCTTGTGGCTGACCAAAACGGTCGGTAAACGACATCGTCATATCATTCTGGTTGGATTTGACTGCCCACGAGTCACTTGCCATGCCATTGGCGACATAGCTAAAACCACCCATATTGATGTCATCGGTGCGCATGTTTTTCAAACCTATCTGCACCGCTTCACCAGAACTGCCACCGATTTGAAATGACGAACTACCAAAACTACCGTTAAGAAGTTTTTTACCGCCAAATGAAGTCGTTTCAGCAATTCGATTCAACTCATCATTTAGAGCTGTCACTTCTTCTTGAATCGCTGTCCTTTCAGACTGGCTATTCGAACCATTACTCGCCTGCAGCGACAAATCTCGCATGCGTTGCATGATATTGGTGGTTTCATTCATCGCTCCTTCTGCAGTCTGCATAATGGAGATGCCATCGTTAGCGTTTCGAACCGCGACATCAATGCCGCTCATCTGCGCTTCTAATCGATTCGAAATTTGTAAGCCAGCCGCATCGTCTTTTGCACTATTAATACGACTCCCTGAAGCTAAGCGCTCCAAAGATTGGTTCAGCATGTTGTTGGCATTCGACAGATTCCTCTGAGCCACCAGCGCTGAGACATTTGTATTAACAGTTATAGCCATAGACCTTCACTTACAAAAAGATGAATAAAACTCACGATTGCTCTTGTATCGACCAATTCATCTAAAGCTTTAATAAAAAAGGAGCCTGAGGCTCCCTTTGTTTATTCTATTTTGAGACGATTTACTTAACCGTTAATGCACTCAACATGTCAGTCGACGGTGAAAAGTAGTAAGCGCCTGTCACCGCTTTAGTAAAACGCAGCAGTTGGTCTGTTTTACCATCTGTTACGCCGTACATGCTCTCTAGCATCGCATCAAAGTTATGACGAACATTACAGTAAGCAATGAACAATAAGCCGTGATCGCCTGTCGCTGTGCCGTAAGGTAGGCTGTGACGAACAATTTTAAGGCCCTTGCCTTCTTCTTTAATATCCACACGACCAACGTGAGAAGCCGCAGGAACATCGTCTAACTCAATTGAATCGGGCTTAGTACGACCAACGACTTTCTCTTGTGCCGATACATTCAATCGATTCCAAGCAGGCAGGTTATGCACAAAACGTTGCACCATCACATAGCTACCACCCGCAAATTCACCTTCAGGCACAATCGCTACTTCAGCGCGCTGTACGTCTTTCGGGTTTTCAGTGCCATCAACGAAGTCGGTCATGTCACGTGAATCTAGGAAGCGGTAACCGTAGGTTTCATCAACTACTTCAACGTCCGCAGCTACTTCAGATAGCAATTTACGTAGGATGAAAAAGTGCAGATCGTGTCGATTTGAATGACAGTGAATAAGAACATCAGACAATGTGCTCGGTGCAGTGACATCACCTTTCCCAAGCGCAGGGAAATCAATGAGGTCAGACGGAGCAGCTTGCTCGAACTTATCCCAAAAAGCCTTTGAGAACGCAACTGACGCCGTTAAGTTCGCATCTGGTTGAGTTTGGTTGAGCTCTTCGATTAGCGCAGGAATCTTTTGAATTTCCGCTAATACGTTAGCAGCGTTAGCATTCACTTTTAGTTGAACGTAAAGAGCGAAAGGCCCTGCTTCTGGCAAGATAGCACTTTGAACGTTAGGCTGCTCATTTGAGACATTAAGCATAGATTATTCCTTCCAGTTTTAGCTTCTAAGTATAATTGTGAATGGGACAAATGTTTTGATGAGAATCAGTCTTCGAGCTCAACCACTTTAAAGCAATCCCTAGCGGCATGACTATTGGTTAGAAAAAGCGCTAACCATAGGAGCAATAACAGGGTGATGCCATTTGACCAACGGAACCATCCATTATCCAGATAGATTAAATAAATGGTATGAGACCCCTGTGCCAAGATAGCCACCATGGTGACCCAACGCCCCCAAGATACGACTTTATTGAGGCGCTTTCTCTCTGGTGTTCTGAGTCCAAACAACCACATGAGTAACAAGATCGGAATACTCAATGCAATCCCAACATAAAACATTTGATGATCTGGATAGATGATTTCGAGGATATCAGTGCCCGACTCTCGGCTTGCACCTGCAACAATGAAAACGACCAAAGCTTTCGCCAGAAATAGCCAACCTAACCATAATAGGATTGGGGCTTTTAAAAAGCCGTGCTTGTCGTATTGTTCTATGGAGTACCGCACAAATCTCACTTTCACTTATTTTCAAACCAACACTTTAACGCAAATCATTCATACTTAACTAGGTTTGCGTTATCTTATTGGTTAATCCGTTTTAATTATCGAACTCAGTATGAAAAAGAAAACTAATACACCATCTGTTGAATCACAACAAGAAGCACTGAAGATAGCCAAAGCGACACAAAAGCCAGCTCAAACCAAAGAACAAACCAAGTTGATTGCTCAAGGTATCGAGAAAGGCATCGCACTCTATAAAAAGCAGCAGAAAGAACGTGGCCGTCAAGCCGATAAAGCTAAAAAACGCGTACAGAAAGAGAAGCAGACTCTGCAAGCGAACCAAGACCAAGAACAGAATGTCGAATCGAACAAAGAAACAACATCAAATCACGCCAGTAAATTGCCGTGGTTGTTATTGTTCGCAAGCTGGATAGGCTTCGCGATTTATTTGATGAAATAACAGGATAAGCGTATGAAAAAGGAATTAATCGCTTTGGCTATGAGTAGCGTGCTACTTGGTTGCACGACACCGACATCAATGCCTCATAGCGAAGCTGACAACGTGCAAATGGATTTCCACGGCCTTATCAATATTGCGCAGTGCGAGTATAAAGGGGAAGTCACTGGCAGCGAGGGCCATTGGTATAGTTACCTGTTTTACCCAAACGACACCTTGATTCAGGGCGCCATGAATGAGCTCAAGTCAAATACGATTGAGCTAGGTGCAGATACCGTGATATTTACACTCCCCCAAGACTTTTCCACTTCCGTGACTATGTTGGGCACTGCCTATCTGTGTAATTAGGGAGAAACATAATTAGGTAGCTCGGTGCTCAAATGAGCAAGATGCTACCACTTCGATTTCTACTTCTACTTCTACTGCAAAAAAGAAAGCCAGCTTTCGCTGGCTTATGCACTAAATCCAAGGCTTGTTGCTATATCGCCTTTACGTTGGATAACCCATTGACTGTCAAATGGACCCCAGTCGGATAACTGGTAATAGCCATCATTATGACGTCGCCCATCTTGAACAAACATAAGTTCGATACCGATCCCCGGTAACGCCTTGAGTACATCTTGAATAGTACGACGAGGCCAACCCGTTTTTTCGATGAGTTTAGGCACATTTGGCCTATCAAGGCTTTCCACTAACAATGCTAAATATAGCCGCCTTGCAAAAACAGGACTCAACTCCATTGACACCTCCTATATATGTGCAACTCAATTATTTCTTTTTTCGCTGACAACATGTTGAGGTTGATCAATAAGTCTCCAATAGTGACATTTTCTTACTGTTTTTTTTCACTCTATGAAATATTCCTCACTCTATTTTGTCTGAATTGCAGCTTCCTGATAGGATTCAACTCATAACAACGAAATAAAATCACCCAAAGGAAGAACAATGACTATCACTATGTTTGGCATTCCGAACTGCGACACCATTAAAAAAGCAAAGAAATGGCTCGAAGCTGAAGGGATCAAGTTCGAATTTCACGATTATCGCAAACAAGGCATCACTGAAGAGTTGGTTACGACCTTCTGTTCAGAACTTGGCTGGGAACTTGTATTGAACAAACGTGGTACAACTTATCGCCAACTTTCACAAGAACAGAAAGATACATTAACGGAAGACAAAGCCGTGACTCTGCTTGTTAAGCAACCAGCAATGATTAAGCGACCGATACTAAAAGTAGACGGCAAGCTTCATATCGGATTTAAAGCCGACCAATACGCCGCTATTTTTGCTTAGAGCGTATTATTTACATAGACAGACAACTGGACGTTGTTCTCGGAATCAGCGTCCTAAAAATTAATGACTAGACGTTTTATTTAAACAAGGAATTCAAGGATGACAGATAGCCCAACTTTGGCTCTGGCAAAAGACCTCATTAGCCGTCAATCGGTAACCCCTGAAGATGCAGGTTGCCAAGACCTGATGATTGAACGCTTAAAAGCACTCGGCTTTGAAATCGAAGTGATGGTATTTGAAGATACTACAAACTTTTGGGCTCGCCGTGGTACAGAGGCGCCTCTGTTTGCCTTTGCTGGCCACACTGATGTTGTACCTGCAGGCCCAATTGACCAGTGGAACACTAAACCATTCGAACCGACTATCGTAGACGGTTTCCTGCACGGTCGCGGCGCGGCAGATATGAAAGGTTCTTTGGCTTCAATGATTGTTGCTGTCGAGCAGTTCATTGCTAAACACCCGGACCACAGCGGCTCAATCGGCTTCCTTATCACGTCAGATGAAGAAGGTCCTTTCATCAACGGTACGGTACGTGTTGTTGAAGCACTGATGGCTCGTGGCGAGAACATCGATATGTGTATCGTTGGTGAACCATCAAGTACTGAGTACGTTGGTGATGTCGTGAAAAACGGCCGTCGTGGTTCTATCACTGGTGATCTAACAGTTAAAGGCACACAAGGTCATGTTGCGTACCCTCACCTAGCGAACAACCCAGTACACAGCTCTCTGCTTGCGATCAATGAACTGGCTACTACCGAGTGGGATAAAGGTAATGACTACTTCCCACCAACAAGCTTCCAGATCCCAAATGTAAGTGCGGGCACAGGCGCATCAAACGTGATTCCTGGTGAGTTTAATGTTCAGTTTAACCTTCGTTTTAGCACAGAGTTAAACAACGACATCATCGTTGAGAGAATCACAAATACACTCGACAAATACGATTTCGAATACGATTTGAAATGGACATTCAATGGCGACCCGTTCTTAACAGACGCAGGCTCACTGCTTGATGCTATTGTTGATGCCGTTGGCCACGTTAATGACGTAAAACCAGCACTACTGACTACAGGTGGTACATCTGACGGGCGCTTTATTGCGCGCATGAAAGGGCAAGTCGTAGAGCTAGGTCCGGTTAATGCCACCATTCACAAGGTTAACGAATGCGTGAAAGTGGCTGACTTAGAGAAGCTAACCGACATGTATGAGAGAACATTAGTGAACCTGTTCGCTAAATAGTTCTTTCATCAGCGATTGATAGCTTCTAATTATTGAGAGACGCGTTATGACACCAGAGCAGCTTACCGGGCAATCAGATTCTCATCTGGAACCTAACCTGATTGGCACCAAGACATTCTTGGTTCACAGTACTGTCAAAGATGACCTAAACAGTTTGATTGAAGCTGCTCAACTCGCTGGCTTTAAAATGGAGATTGCCAGTGGCTTTCGCGACTATGAAAGGCAATCTCTGATTTGGAACCGTAAGTTTTCTGGTGAAGCACCAATATTAGACTCAGAAAGCCAACCACTTGATGCTTCAAGACTCAGTGAACAGCAAAAGTTGTCAGCGATACTGAGGTGGTCTGCACTGCCTGGGGCGAGTCGTCACCATTGGGGTTGTGACTTTGATGTCTTTGCTCGTAATCACTTGCCTGAAGGCACACAGCTGCAACTGGAACCATGGGAATACCTTACTGGCCACCAGCAAGCATTTTACCAATGGCTTTATGCCAATGCATCTCAATTTGGGTTCTTCTTTCCGTACAGTCAAGACCTCGGCGGTGTGGCGATAGAACCTTGGCATATCAGCCATCGAAAAGTATCGGAGTTGTGTTTATCACAGTTATCTCCCTCTTTACTTGGCAAGCAACTCCAATCTAAGCCAATATTAGGGTATGAGATTATTATGGAGCAGCTAGACGAGATCTATGCGCGCTTCGTGGCGAATATCAGTCATTAGGAGCGCTTATGTTGGAGTGGCTTACAAACCCTTGGGTTATCATCATCATCGTGGTTAGCGTTGTGGTGGGTAATATTGCTGCGCTCAAACAGACCGCCAATATGGATCTGACTGGTCGTAACAAAACAGAGAAAGACTTAGACAAGCTCAATCAATTGGATAAACAGAACCAAGAGAAAGCTCAAAAAGATGAGTCTACGGACAACAAAGACGCTTAATTTTGTAGCTCTAAGGAGCCAATCTAATTTGCTAATAATCCGCTGACGACTAATCAACGAATACAAAAAAGAGGACACAATGTGTCCTCTTTTTTATTGGCTTTAGCTAACCACAGGGCTGATATGACTAACTCTGTGGTTTTTCAGCTATGCTCATCAGTTTACTTACTCTGCATCAGCTTCTTTGTCATCTTTGGTTTGGTCAGCAACATGTGCTAATACCGGTACCATAGACTTAAGTAACGCTTCTTCTACTGGTTTACCTGATGCATCCGTTACGTTAATTGACGTACGGTTACCAAGATCACCAAACAAGAAGGTGTAAGTGCCTGGAGCCAAATCAATGGGTTGTAGGCCAATTGTTTCCCAGAATTCATCATCTGGTGCAGCATACTTAGCTTTTACAGTACCTTGAGACTGGTTACGCTCTTCAAGCTCAAAGCCCATCGTCGGTAGCAAGGTAGGCAAACGCTGCCACAATACATTGTATGGAGTACGAGCAATGATCACAGGGAAGCCACTGCGGTCAGCACCCATTGAGATTGGAATGCGTTTAACCAACTCTTGTGCTTTCAACGCCGCTTCAGCACGAAGGTTCTCATCGTACTTAGCCATCACGAGGTTCGTTAAGAACGCGTTGTAACGCTCCTTATTGGTTGCCGATACCGGCTTCTCTTCAGAGCCTTCACGCCAATCAATCAGGTTAATCTTGAAGCCATGGCGGTTGTTCGCTTGGAAACGAGAGATAGAGTAGCGACTGCCGATCTCTACTTCTTCATCTTCAGAAACCCAAGTAACCCAATCGGTCTCAATATCGTTTTCTGACTGTTCACGAATACCAATGCCACGTTGTGCCAGCATATCTACAGCCGTTTGCCACACGCGGTCTGCTTCTTCAGCACGAAGAAGCCATAGTGTCACTTCACCATTCTGACGTTCAGCTCGAGCACCAGGGATCAGCTCAAGAACCTGTTGCGGCGGACGAATATCCACTTCACGGCCTGTACCACCACTGAACTCACCGCTTGGGATGTCAAAATTTGGATAGAACTGAGGTTGAGCATCTTCAGGCAGCTGCCATTGTGAAAACTCAGGTGTTTCTAAGTATTCGAAATCATCTTTGGCTTGGCGACGTTGAGTCGGGCTGCCAGAACATGCTGTAAGAACGAAAACAGCCAGTGATCCAATCACTAGCTGGTGAGAATACTTCATTTATACTCCTAAATGCCGAAGGTTCGCTTCGGCATCACTTCATACGTTTTTAGTAAATGCACGCTTCAGTCATTGCTTGAGCAACAACGGGTTGAGCTGGCTTTGACAATTCAGTCAACGGTAGACGTAAGCCACCTTCAGCAATCAGACCCATTTTATGAACCGCCCATTTTACGGGAATAGGGTTGGACTCAACGAACAAATTCTTATGTAGAGGCATCAAACGCTCATTGATCGCTTCTGCTTCTTCAAACTTGCCTTCTTTCGCTAACTTGAACATGGTTGCCATATCAGCGGCTGCAACATTGTTTGTTACAGAGATCACGCCATCGCCACCACGCTTAACAAATTCTAGACCTGTTAAGTCATCACCACTTAGTAAGATAAAGTCTTCGCCACAAAGTTCACGGTGAATTGCAATTCTGTCGAGATCACCCGTCGCATCTTTAAGTGCAACGATGTTTTCGATCTCAGCAAGGCGAGCAACCGTTTCAGGTAACAAGTCTACAGCAGTACGACCCGGTACATTGTATAGGATTTGTGGAACGTCACTGACTTCAGCAATCGCTTTGTAGTGTTGGTACAAACCTTCTTGAGTCGGTTTGTTGTAGTAAGGCGTTACGCTCAGGCAACCAGCAATACCAGAACCATTCAGCAAACGGCTGAATAGAACAGATTCGTGAGTTGCATTTGCACCTGTACCAGCGATAACGGGAATACGACCATCAGCAAATTCAACGATCTTATTGACGACTTTGACATGCTCTTCAATAGTGAGTGTTGAAGACTCACCTGTTGTGCCAACCGCAACCAGACCATCACTACCTGCAGCAACATGGTGCTCAACTAACTTTTTAAGGCTGTCGAAATCCACTTCACCATCTGTATTAAATGGCGTAACTAGCGCAACGATACTTCCTGAAAACATGTCTATCTCCCTTAATTTATTCTTTTTGCATGTTACTGTAAGCCAATCAATAAACACAAGACATTAAAGTGGCTTACCGGCAACATCTGCATTAAATATTGTCGTATGTTTGAGGTAAAACGACTTCTAACGGCGTTCTACCGAGAATTTGGGTAACCTGCGCTCAATCTAGCGGATAGCACAGCACTGGATGTCAGTAACAAGTAAGCTGTGCTCTCACCGCTCAATCTCATTTTTAACGCTCTCAATATTCTTATCATTGGTTGCATGTTAGAAGCAAGGTGCCTCATAAAAAGCCCCGTACGCACGCTTATTCCACAAGCTAACTGTGCTAACATGCATGAATCAATGGAATATAAAGAGACGTGATTTTATGACTCAACATCTAGTAATCACAGCTGTGGGCACAGATCGCCCAGGTGTATGCAACCAAGTGGTTCATTTAGTCACCCAATCAGGCTGTAACATTATTGATAGCCGTATCGCTCTATTTGGCGAAGAATTTACGCTTATCATGCTGCTGTCTGGAAAGGCAAACAACATCACCCGCGTTGAAACCACCCTGCCCTTGCTTGGACAAGAGCACGACTTGATTACGATTATGAAGCGAACCTCAACTCATGATGTTATTGAGAACTCTTACACCGTAGAGGTGTTCGTTGAGTCAGACGATAAAATCGGCCTTACCGAGCAGTTTACCCAGTTCTTCGCAGACCGTAACATCGGCCTCGATTCGTTAAGTGCGCGAACCATCAATAAATCTAAAGTTCAGCTCGATAACGACCAATTCCATATCTCTATTACCGCTTCTGTGCAATCAGAATGTAATTTGATGCAGCTACAAGAAGAATTTGACGCGCTGTGTCAGAGCCTATCCGTACAAGGCTCGCTCAACTTTATCAAAAACAGTTTTTAAAAAGGAAATATCATGAATACGCTAACGGCTGGTGTTCCAGCACCTGCTTTTTCTCTTCCTGATCAAGATGGCAATATCGTATCTCTTGGTGACTTCAAAGGTAAAAAAGTCCTGTTCTATTTTTACCCAAAAGCAATGACTCCAGGTTGTATTGTGCAAGCTGAAGGCCTGCGTGATATCAAAGCACAACTTGATGACCTAAATGTGGTTGTTCTAGGTGTGAGTGTTGATCCAGTAAAACGCCTACCAAATTTCGTCGAGAAGAAATCTCTAAACTTCACACTGCTATCTGATGAAGACCACAGCGTTGCTGAACAGTTTGGCGTTTGGGGCGAGAAGAAATTCATGGGTAAAGTGTACGACGGTCTGCACCGTATTAGCTTCCTAATTGATGAAGAAGGCCAGATTGAACACGTCTTCAACAAGTTCAAGACTAAAACTCACCACGAAGTGGTTCTAGACTACTTCAATCCAGAAGCTTAATGTTGTTTCTAGTGAATTAATGACCTAATTTCATACCTAGATGATCTAAGTTAACAATTGACTAAGCCAAATACAAAAAGGCCGAATATCATGGATATTCGGCCTTTTTAATACTTACTCAACTGTATTGTTCTTCAATTACGATTGATGCTCAGGGTCATCGTCGAGAGCATGACTCGGTAAAGCATTCCAAACCGCTTTTACCAGCGTAGCAAGCGGGATAGCGAAGAACACGCCCCAGAATCCCCACAATCCGCCAAACACCAATACCGCTACAATAATCGCTACTGGGTGTAGGTTCACGGCTTCAGAGAACAGAACAGGAACGAGCACGTTGCCATCTAGTGCTTGGATAATACCGTAAGCAAGAAGCAGCCAGTAAAATTGAGGCTCTAATCCCCACTGGAACAGGCCAACAATCGCAACTGGAACGGTCACAGCTGCCGCACCGATATAAGGAATCAGTACCGAGAAGCCGACCGCGACAGCCAACAGAGCTGAATAACGCAAATCTAGAATCGCAAAGGTCACATAGCTGACACCACCGACGATCAAGATCTCAAGCACCTTGCCGCGAATGTAGTTCGAGATTTGTTGGTTCATCTCAACCCAAACCTTGGTCGCTAGACGACGATTTTTCGGTAGCACGCCACTCGCCATGCTGATCATCTCTTCTTTATCTTTTAGTAAGAAGAAGATAAGCAGCGGCACAAGAATCAAGTAAACCGCAAGCGTAGCCAAGCTCACAAGAGAAGCTAAAGAACCTTTAACAACACTTTCACCAAAGCCCAATGCTTTATTTTTCGCGTTAGACACAATCGATTCAACGATCTGCAAGTTTGCTAACTCAGGATAGCGCTCAGGAATCGTCGCGATGAACTTCTGTAAGCCGCCATACATGCTTGGAATATCATTGATGAGATTACCCACTTGCTCCCAAATGGTCGGTACCAAACCAAATATCGCCAATAGCATCACGCTAAAGAACATTAAGATCACCAACATCACTGAAGGGGTTCTTGGAACACCGAGTCTTTGAAGTTGGGTAACCGGCCACTCAAGTAAGTAAGCCAACACAATTGCAACCAAGAGTGGCGCAATAAGGTGACCAAAAAAGTAGATCGTAATAAAGCCGAATAGAATGATGGCAACCAAACTGACAGCATGGGGATCAGAGAAACGTCGTTTATACCAACGATTGACCATTTCAAGCATCTGACTGCAATTCCTTTTTAGTGACGAGGATATGATGGTAATTAGAGCAAACCTCAGCGATGACGTCATAGGCTTGCTTAGACAAAAAAGTAACAATATCTTTCATCGAGCTGTTATCAGAGACATAAATTGACAATGACTGTCCTACTTCTAACTTTACACTGTGACGCTTGGCTAATAATAAAGCCATTGGACATCGCTCTTGGCGTAAATCTAGAATATTAGGTGTCATTCTTGGGCTCGATGCTTATTATAAGGGTCGTATTGTAATCTGTTTTTGAAAACGCGCCATCATTCATTCATCTTCCTTAATGATAGCGCACGCACTTAGTAAAGGTTAAATCAGATAAAGAACCAATTTGCATTGCTCTTGTCTTACTGTCAGAAGAAACGGAGTATTACTGACTAATATGTTTAAACGCGCTCGTTCAATTGCTTGCTTATGCATCGCAGCCACATTAAGCACCCCAACTTTGGCAAATACCAATGGTTTGGAGCTACCGGATATCGGCACCGCTGCTGGCGGCACCCTCACTATCGACCAAGAACTTATCTATGGTGATGCCTACATGCGCATCATCAGAAGCAGCCAGCCCATCGTCAACGACCCTGTTCTAAACCAATATATCGATACGCTCGGCCATCGCCTTGTCGCGAACGCGAATGATGTAAAGACCCCTTTTCAGTTCTTTATGATCCGTGACCGTAACATCAACGCCTTTGCATTCTTTGGTGGTTATGTTGCTTTGCACTCAGGTCTGTTCCTGCATGCACAATCTGAAAGTGAGTTGGCTTCAGTATTAGCGCACGAAATCGCGCACGTTACCCAACGTCACTTAGCGCGTAGTATGGAAGATCAAGCTCGCCGTTCTCCAGCAACCATCGCAGCGCTAGCAGCCTCTGTATTATTGGCCATTGCAGCACCTGAAGCAGGTATCGCAGCTCTAACTGCCACAACCGCTGGTAACATGCAGAGCCAGATCAACTACACCCGTAGTAATGAAAAAGAAGCTGACCGCTTTGGTATCAACACACTGGCGAAAGCAGGGTTCGATGTGAATGCGATGCCGCGTTTCTTCGGTCGTTTGGCTGATGAATACCGCTATGCAAGCACCCCCCCCCCAATGCTGCTGACTCACCCATTACCAGAAGATCGAATCACCGATTCTCGCGCTCGCGCTCGCAGCTATCCGCCACTTAAACTGGCTCCATCACTGGATTACCATCTAGCAAGAGCCCGCATTGTCGCGCGCTATGCGGGCATTAATAATGATGCTGCTCTAGATTGGTTTGAACGTAAGCTGAAGAAAGCACCTAAAGCCTTGGTTCCATCATTAGAGTATGGCCAAGCACTGGTTTACCTAGATTCTAAAAAATTAGACAAAGCTGAGCCGATTCTGACCAAGCTCATCAACAGCGATCCAACCAATCTATTCTATTTAGATGCGATCTCAGACCTGCACATTGAACAGAAAAAGCCTGAGATTGCGATTAAAGAACTCGAATCAGCGCTGGTTCGCCAACCAAACAACCCGGTTCTAACCATTAACTACGCCAATGCGCTGATTGAAAATGAAGACCTACAGAAAGCCGTTCGCGTGTTGCAACGTTACACGCACGATAACCCGAACGACACCAATGGTTGGCACCTACTTTCAAAAGTAAATACAAGCCTGGGTAATAGCGACGAAGAACTGGCTGCTCGTGCAGAGATCTTGGCACTGCAAGCCAACTGGAACAAAGCGATTCAGTACTATACGCAGGCTAGTCAAATCGCAGAGCTCGGCAGCCTAAAACAAGCACGTTACGACGCCCGAATTGATCAACTAATGATTCAGCGTGAACGCTTCTTGTCGTTACAGTAAGTGTATTTATTGGCAGCGGTTAGTTGTCAGAAGAAAAAGAAAGCTCAACGTTACATAGTTAAAGAAGCCACTCAAGTGGCTTCAACTGAACAATTAAATCAAAAATAATAATGAGGAAGAACCATGTCCGTCGTGATTTATCATAACCCACGCTGCTCAAAGAGCCGTCAAACTCTCGAACTGCTTGAAGCAAACGGCGTACAGCCAGAAGTTATCAAATACCTAGATACGCCTTTAACTATCGAGCAACTTAAAGTGCTTTTCACGCAGCTTGGTTTTGACAGTGTTCGCGAAATGATGCGCACCAAAGAAGCGGATTACAAAGAGGCTAATCTTGGCGATGCATCGGTTACCGATGAAGATCTATTCTCAGCAATGGCGACAAATCCAAAACTGTTTGAACGCCCTGTTGTTGTTGCGAACAACAAAGCAAAGATTGGTCGTCCACCAGAGCAAGTGCTAGAGATTCTGTAAGCCAATATGAGCATCAATATTCTTGTTCTCTACTACAGCCGCCACGGCAACACACGAGGGCTAGCAAGGCAAATTGCACGAGGGGTTGAATCTATCCCTAACTGCGAAGCCATGTTAAGAACCGTGAACGACGTATACACAGCAGAAGAGCAGCCTGATTCGCGTTATCAGCCAACCGATCCTATCGCGACATTGCAAGAGCTCCGTTCTTGCGATGGTTTAGCACTAGGCAGTCCGGTTTGGTTTGGCAACATGGCTGGACCTATGAAGCACTTTTGGGACAGCACAACATCACTGTGGATAAATGGCGATCTGATCGATAAACCAGCTTGCGTGTTTACCTCTTCTTCATCATTACATGGCGGGCAAGAGACCACACAACAAAGTATGATGTTGCCACTGCTTCACCATGGCATGTTAGTGGTGGGCATCCCCTACTCAGAACCTGCGCTGCATACCACTCAAACTGGTGGCACACCCTATGGTGCGAGTAGTACCGGAGAGAGCGCTTCATTAAGCAAAGATGAAATTGAGTTGGCGCAAAACCTAGGCAAACGCCTAGCGCGCATCGCAATAAACCAGAAGGGAATTTCTCAATGATGTATATGCCAGAGAAGGCTATGTCTCCCAAAACCAAGCTATTTCGCTACCTTGCTTTAGCGGGCAACTTGTCACTTTTATTCTGGGTGGTGGCTTGGCAGATGACGCTTTCACCGCACCCGCATCTTAGTAATATCACACTTGCGATCGCTTGGGCTGTGCCGCTGTTACTGCCATTACCGGGCATTCTAGCAGGTAAGCCTTATACGCACGCTTGGGCGAATTTCGTCTTAATGCTCTACTTCCTACACGCGTTAACGATTATGTATGTAGACGATGGTGAACGTTTATTAGCAGCTGTAGAGCTACTCCTGACTAGCCTAGGCTTCGCAGGTAATATCTTGTTTACCCGTTTTAGAGCCAAAGAATTAGGTATTAAGCTTAAGCGCCTTTCTGAAGTAGAAAAGAAAGAGAAAGCTAAGTTCGAGCAGTAATATTAAACCCATGCTTTTAAACTGACCGCTTATAAACAAAAAGCCCTGCGAGATTGCTCTTGCAGGGCTTTTTTCATGTTTTCATTTCAATCAGTCATGTCAGCTGACAATTATGAGCGAACCCACTCGTAGACCAAGCTTGGCTTAGCATGTACTGGCGCAGTGATGGTTAGATCTTCTGTACTAGAATCCTCTAACGTTGCGTCAGGCGTTAGCTCAGAATCCTCAGATACCTCGTTGCCCTTAATAACTTGTACGCCTGAGTCAGTTTCGTCACCAACGACTTCAGCAGCGTCTGTTGAATCATCACCGACAGACATTGTGTTGTCTTGAGTTTCAAATTCAGGACTCACTTCAGGCTCAATGTAAGATTCTTCAACCTTCGCAACTTGACGAATACTTGCGACTTCTTGCTCAAACTCTTGTTGAGTCGACAATAAGTGAATTCGGAAAGTAACTTCGTTGTTCTGAATCTTCAGGATATCTAGGCTTGCCACCGAGTTTAGACGCTTAAGTGCGTTCTCCAACTGGAAGAAGTCTTGAGCATTATTCAAGCTAATAAACTGCGTTAAAATCGATTCTGATGACTCACTCGCTACCGTCACGGCACTTTTACCTGCGTAGTAGTTACTGATTTGGTCGACTAACTTCTTAGAGGTCGTTGCGCTGTTACCTGATAAAGAACCACTTACAGGCGATGTTGGTGCGCTCGTCAATTGACTTGGCTTTTGATCGTATAGAGCCCAACGTAGGCCTGAAGATTGAGCCTTTATCACCAACACAGCATCAACAGGATAACGCTGACTCGCTTTACTGATTGGCGTAACAAAGCTACCCCACAAATCAGAAGTTGCAATACCCGTAATATCGTCAAAGTCACCCACAGGCAGCGTTAGAGGCAAACCGCGCTCTTTTGCGTTTGCTTGCAAGCCCGCTGCTAACTGCGAGTTAGAGTGTTCCCATACGATATTCTTGTCGTAGTTGTCCTCTTCTACCAGCCAAACAAGGATGTTTGAACGCGTGTCAGGCCAGTACGGTAACTGTGCTTGAGTCAATAGCGAACGGATTTGAGCACCGTTAAAACGCATACGCAATGTTGATTGGTCATTGCTTTCACCAAAACTCATTTGAGACATGTACTGCGAACTCTTGCGCATCGCCTTTTGAATCGTCTCATTCGAAGCGACATCAGTTTGGCCGGTCGCACGTATCAATACCTGCTCCATACCTGTATTTCTTGCCACTTGTTCTGGCTGTTTGTCTTCAGCGTTAATCGCAACTTCAGCACTAAAAATATCTACTTGAGTTAAGGCATAACTCGGAGAGGCTAATAGTCCCATCAACAACAATGCTATGTAGCGCATACTGATCCTAATATTCAAATCTTGTGCCTAGATGATAAGCAACTATGGATTGAGGGGCAAGGTCGATAGCGCCCACTGTGTTTAATAACCACAAAATATCACCTGGCCATGATAAATCGCTCACTTATAAACTGAATTTCTAGGGCTTAGATGGATATAAAACATCACTAAGATAAATAAATTTGATCTATTTGGTGTGGCAATCGATTGCTAAGTGATAGAATCCCGCGAATTTTATTTTTCACTTTTCATATAACGACCATTTTTAAGGACATAACATGAAAAATGCTCTGCAAGGTGCGCAAATGCTGTTTGTAGCGTTTGGTGCGCTTGTACTCGTGCCGCTACTAACAGGACTTGATCCCAACGTTGCACTCTTTGGCGCGGGTATCGGTACCCTTTTGTTCCAACTTATTACACGCCGTTCAGTGCCAATCTTCTTAGCGTCTTCTTTTGCATTCATCGCGCCTATCATGTTTGGTATTCAAACTTGGGGTGTTGGTGCAACCATGGGCGGCCTAATGGCAGCAGGTGTTGTGTATATCTTAATGGGCGCGTTGATTAAAGTGCGTGGCGTAGCCTTCATCCATAAACTGCTTCCACCCGTGGTGGTTGGCCCTGTGATCATGGTTATCGGTTTAGGTCTTGCACCTGTTGCAGTTAACATGGCGCTAGGTAAGACAGGCGATGGTGCGGTTCAGCTTGTTGATGCAGACGCTGCACTGTGGATCTCTTCGATTTCACTGTTAGTGACGATTGTCATCAGTGTGTTTTCAAAAGGCTTCCTTAAGCTACTGCCAATCTTCGGTGGTATTGTTGCGGGTTACATCACCAGCTTGGTATACGGCGCGGTAGACTTCACTCCAGTAGCGCAAGCATCTTGGTTAGCACTACCAAACTTCACAGCGCCAGAGTTCAACATCAACGCTATCTTCTTTATGGTGTTTGTCGCGATTGCACCTGCTGTTGAGCACGTAGGCGACATGCTTGCTATTTCTAATGTAACAGGCAAAGACTACCTTAAGAAACCAGGTTTACACCGCACTATTACTGGCGACGGCGTGGCAACCATTGCCGCTTCAATGCTGGGCGCGCCACCAAACACTACGTACAGTGAAGTAACAGGTGCAGTAATGCTGACCAAAGCATTCAACCCAGTGATCATGACTTGGGCTGCTGTAACAGCTATCGTTCTTGCATTGGTCGGTAAGCTAGGTGCACTACTTCAAACGATTCCGGTTCCTGTAATGGGCGGCATCATGATTCTACTGTTTGGCTCTATCGCAACCGTAGGTTTGAATACTCTAATTCAAAACAAAGTTGACCTACACAAATCACGCAACCTTGTGATTGTCGGCATTACTTTAGTCTTTGGTATTGGCGGCATGGCTTTTGGTATCGGTGATTTCAGCCTACAGGGCGTAAGCTTGTGCGGTATCGTGGCGATTCTACTTAACCTAGTACTTCCAGAAGAGCTAGGTGACAACACTGTGGTAGACAAAGCGCAAATCGACTAACTGATTGAGGCTTGTGATACTAAGTAAAAAGCATCGCAAATTAGCCAGATCAAAAAAGGGAGAGCGTCGAATGCTCTCCCTTTTTATTAATACGGCTAAATTCAGCGAGTTAAGAAACGGTTTAGAGTCACTTAAGCTGAAACCGAATTACTTAGTACCGAAGATCTTATCACCAGCATCGCCAAGACCAGGAACAATGTAACCCTTGTCGTTTAGCTTCTCATCGATTGCGGCCGTGTAAAGCTCAACATCTGGGTGCGCTTTTTCTAGAGCAGCGATACCTTCAGGAGCAGCAACAAGCACAAGAATCTTAAAGTGCTTACAACCTTTCTCTTTCATCAGGTCAATAGTCGCGATCATAGAACCACCT
Organism: Vibrio sp. QJM3NY_27; assembly: GCF_057785955.1. NCBI lineage: Bacteria > Pseudomonadati > Pseudomonadota > Gammaproteobacteria > Vibrionales > Vibrionaceae > Vibrio > Vibrio sp. QJM3NY_27. The sequence goes on from NZ_CM173511.1 coordinate 2,681,508, forward strand.
GTCGCAAGCATTGGATCTACGACTAGAGCAATACGCTCGTCGATGTTAGATGCAAGCTTGTTGAAGTATGGTACTGGCTCAAGCGTTTCTTCGTCACGGTAGATACCAACAACACTGATACGTGCACTTGGGATGTGCTCAAGAACGCCGTCCATCATGCCTAGACCAGCACGTAGGATTGGCACTACAGTTACTTTTTTACCTTTAATTTGGTCAACTTCAACTGGACCGTTCCAACCGTTAATCGTTACGCGCTCAGTTTCAAAGTCTGATGTCGCTTCGTATGTTAGAAGGCTACCCACTTCTGTCGCTAGCTCACGAAAACGCTTAGTGCTAATCTCACCTTCACGCATCAGGCCAATTTTATGTTTTACTAGCGGGTGTTTCACTTCAACAACTTTCATTTCCAACTCCGGCAATATTTAAACAAACCTGTAGATTATACACGAACTTTGTGGTTATTTCAGAATCTTTATTCTAATAAAAAAAACCGCGCAAACGTTTGCTCTTGGTAATCAAGCCCTGTTAGAATAGCGCCGTTTTCACATCCAACTTAAGTTCGAGGACTATCCCGTGAGTGGTAATACTTCTTCTCTAAGCTACAAAGACGCTGGTGTTGATATCGACGCAGGTAATGCACTAGTAGACCGTATTAAAGGTGCTGTTAAACGCACTCGTCGCCCTGAAGTAATGGGCGGTATTGGTGGCTTTGGCGCCCTATGTGAACTTCCAACGAAATACAAAGAGCCAGTACTTGTTTCAGGTACTGATGGTGTTGGTACTAAACTTCGCCTTGCTTTGGATCTGAAAAAACACGACACCATTGGTATCGATCTAGTGGCAATGTGTGTGAACGACCTAATCGTTCAAGGTGGTGAGCCGCTATTCTTCCTAGACTACTACGCAACAGGTAAGCTAGATGTAGATACAGCAGCAGACGTTGTTTCTGGTATTGCAGAAGGCTGTGTTCAAGCTGGTTGTGCACTAATCGGCGGTGAAACGGCTGAAATGCCAGGCATGTACGAAGGCGACGACTACGACGTAGCTGGCTTCTGTGTTGGTGTTGTAGAGAAAGCTGACATCATCGACGGTACTAAAGTAGCAGCAGGTGACGCACTTATCGCTGTTGGCTCAAGTGGTCCACACTCAAACGGTTACTCTTTAATTCGTAAAGTTCTAGAAGTTTCTGGTGCTGATAAGAGTGAAGAGCTAGAAGGTCGCACTATTGGTGAGCACCTACTAGAACCTACTAAGATTTACATCAAATCGGCACTTAAGATGATTGCAGAGCATGACATTCATGCTATCTCGCACATCACAGGTGGTGGTTTCTGGGAAAACATCCCACGCGTACTTCCTGAAGGTACTAAAGCCGTCATTGATGGCAAGAGCTGGGAATGGCCTGCTATCTTCAACTGGCTACAAGAGAAAGGTAACGTGGAGACATTTGAAATGTACCGCACTTTCAACTGTGGTGTAGGCCTAGTTGTTGCTCTACCTAAAGATCAAGCAGACGCTGCTGTTGAACTACTGAAAGCTGAAGGCGAAAACGCTTGGGTTATCGGTGAGATCGCAAACGCTGAAGCTGGCGAAGAGCAAGTAGAAATCAAATAAGTGATACGTTCACTTACTTAGTTAATCAATGAGGACCTAATGGTCCTCATTTTGCTATTTAGCCCGCAGAAAACCTTAGTTTATGTAGGTACATTGTAAACAGTTCAGTTAATCAATCGTATGACCCACTCTATGAAAAACAATCACTCAAATAAAACCAGTCACTCTAATAAAAACATCGTTGTGTTAGTTTCAGGAAGCGGAAGTAACTTACAGGCAATTTTGGATGCCTGTGATAATAATATGATTGATGCTTCAGTTAAGGCTGTCTTCTCAAACAAAGCAGAGGCTTTTGGATTAGAACGAGCGAAAACCGCAGGTGTTGACGCACATTCAGTGAATCCAAAAGACTTTGGTTCACGTGAAGAGTTCGATCATGAATTGATGATTCAGATTGATGCATACCAACCCGATTTAATCGTACTTGCGGGATACATGCGTATCCTGAGTTCAGAGTTTGTTCGTCACTATGCGGGTAAAATGGTCAACATCCATCCTTCCCTGTTACCTAAATACCCAGGCCTACACACCCACCAACGTGCCATTGATGCGCAAGACAAAGAACACGGCACCAGCGTTCACTTTGTTACCGAAGAGCTCGATGGTGGCCCAGTGATCTTACAGGCTAAGGTGCCAGTATTTAAAGATGATGATGCTGACATATTAGCAAGCCGAGTGCTTACCCAAGAACACTGCATTTACCCTATGGTCTGTAAATGGTTTGCCGAAGATCGTTTATCGATGGTAAACGGGCAAGCTGTCTTAGACGGTAAAATATTAGGCAAACACGGTTACGCAGAAGAGTAATTCGTATAGCTGTTCTCGCAAAGTAAATCACTAAAGAGCAAGCCCTTAAAAATCAGAAAATAAAAAGGCCGCTTATTGACTTATTGGTTCAGTAAGCGGCCTTTCTTATGTTCGGATCAAAAATGATACTATTCGGAACGTTTAGCTCAATGGCTCAGTTGGTGCTTGGCTTGCAACCTTTTTAGGTGCATAAGCAACATCTTCCAAGGCTTTATGGTTATTGCCGATCAGCTCACCAAAATGAAACAACGCGTATTCGCCCGGCTTCATTCTAAACCACTCTTCATTGCATGTTAGAGGCTGAGTTGCTACCACCGTGACCACATCATTCGGCGTGGTCTCTTCTTGGAAGTTTATCTCAACATCTTCATCAATCAGGCTCGCATTGCCAAAAGGCGCGCGTCTTGTTATCCAGTACAAATGATTCGTACAGTAGGTCATCACGTACTCACCATCACTGAGTAACATGTTGAAGACGCCTTTCTCTCTTAGCTGATCACAACACTCAGCGACAAAGCGAAACATACCTTCCATGTCCTGTGGTGGTTCAGGAAAACGATCTTCTAATTGTTTCACTAACCAACAGAAAGAAAGTTCACTGTCCGTCTCACCGACCGGTCTGAAACGACCACTAACCAGATCGTCGTAATCCGTTAATTGGCCATTATGGGCGAAGGTCCAGTATCGTCCCCAAAGCTCACGGGTAAATGGGTGAGTATTTTCTAGATTAACGCCACCACGATTAGCTTGACGGATATGACTGACAACAGCTTGACTTTTAATTGGGTAGTTTTGAACCAACTCAGCGATCTTGGATTCACAACTAGGGTTAGGATCTTTAAACGTACGGAAACCCTTTCCTTCATAGAAAGTAATACCCCAGCCATCGCGGTGCGGGCCGGTATTGCCTCCACGCTGCATAAGACCAGTAAAGCTAAAACAAATATCAGTTGGCACATTCGCGCTCATACCGAGCAATTCACACATGGTTTAATCTACTCCCTATCAAAACCAATGGAGCCTAAGTTGGGCCCCAAATGTCTTTAAAACTATTATTCCATTTCTTTTTCAACAAGCTGAATCACAATGTGGATGATCTTAATGTGAATCTCTTGGATACGGTCAGCGTAACCAAAATGTGGAACTCGAATTTCGATATCGGCACAACCTGCCATTTTACCGCCATCTTTACCGGTTAGCGCAATGGTTTTCATGCCTTTAGCTTGAGCAGCTTCAATCGCTTTCAAAATGTTGGCAGAGTTACCTGAAGTCGATAAACCAAACAACACGTCCCCCTTACGGCCTACGGCTTCTACATAACGAGAAAATACGTGGTCGTAGCCAAAGTCGTTACTTACACAAGATAAATGGCTAGGGTCTGAAATCGCAATACCAGCGAAGCCTGGACGATTTTCACGGTATCGGCCAGTAAGCTCTTCCGCGAAGTGCATCGCGTCACAGTGTGAGCCACCATTACCACAAGAAAGCACTTTGCCTTCTTGCTTGAATGAGTCAGCAATCATCTTTGCAGCAGCTTCAATTTGAGCAATGTTATGGTCATCACTCAAGAATTTGTTAAGAACGTCAGCAGCTTCGTTCAATTCACTTTTGATTAGGTCTTGGTACATAAGGCTTATCTCTTATATTTTTTTACGCAACTTAAAGTACGTGAAATGAGAGCTGAGGGTTTTTCCCTCTATTACCTGAGTTTACCCACAAACATGAAATAGTGTCGACACTTAAGCCCAAAGATTGCCACCTTTATTAGCCTGTCGCTGCCGATCCGCCCAAATATTCGCCACCAACCTCTCACAATTAGAACTTTAACTCTATTGAGATCACTTTTTATCCACTTTAGAGTTTTACAAATATTTAATATTTTGTTTACACTTGACTGGTTAGACCTCTTACCTAAACTTAATAACAATAAGTGATCTCTGAAAAGGAAATCGATCATGAACATATTGCTCTCCCTACTCGGCATGACAGCAGTCTTAAGCGTCTGCCTTTACCATAGAGTTAGCCTAGTACGCGCATTAATCGTATTAACCGGCACAATGGTAGCATTAACACTGTTTGGCGGCGTAGCTGTCACTGGCTGGCTTTGCTATCTCTTAGCCATTGCGATTTTTGCTGTACCGGCAATTCGTCAGACCATCATCAGTCAAAAAGCGCTTTCTTTGTTTAAAAAAGTACTGCCTGCAATGTCTCAGACAGAAAAGGAAGCATTGGAAGCTGGTACTGTGTGGTGGGAAGCAGAGCTGTTCAAAGGCAAGCCTGAATGGAAGAAACTTCAAAACATCGCTGACCCGAAGCTGTCTGAAGCTGAGCAAGCATTTTTAGATGGTCCAGTAAATACAGTGTGTGAAATGGTCAATGATTACCAAGTAACGCATGAGCTGGCTGATTTGCCACCAGAAGTATGGCAATACCTGAAAGACCATAAATTCTTCGCAATGATCATCAAGAAAAAGTATGGCGGTTTAGAGTTCTCGGCTTACGCTCAGTCTTTAGTGCTACAGAAGCTAACGGGCGTTTCTAGCGTATTGTCATCAACCGTTGGCGTACCTAACTCGTTAGGCCCCGGTGAGCTATTGCAGCACTACGGTACAGAAGAACAAAGAAACCACTACCTACCCCGCTTAGCGGAAGGTAAAGAGATCCCTTGTTTTGCCCTAACTAGCCCAGAAGCAGGCTCAGATGCTGGCTCAATCCCCGATTATGGCATCGTATGCAAAGGTCAATGGCAAGGCGAAGAAGTTCTAGGTATGCGCCTCACTTGGAACAAGCGCTACATTACCCTTGCACCTGTCGCAACAGTATTGGGACTTGCGTTTAAATTACGAGATCCAGACGGCCTACTTGGTGACAAGCAAGAGCTCGGTATCACTTGCGCGCTTATCCCTACAGATTTAAAAGGCGTGAAGATTGGTAATCGTCACTCCCCACTTAACGTACCGTTCCAAAATGGCCCAACCCAAGGTGATGCTCTCTTCGTTCCTATCGATTTCATCATTGGTGGCCAGAAAATGGCCGGCCAAGGCTGGCGTATGCTGGTTGAGTGTCTATCTGTTGGTCGTGGTATCACACTGCCTTCAAACTCAACGGGCGGCATTAAATCGGCCGCGCTTGCAACCGGTGCTTACGCTCGTATTCGTCGCCAGTTCAAACAACCTATTGGTCGTATGGAAGGAGTTGAAGAGCCGCTTGCACGCCTAGCAGGTAATGCCTACGTAATGGATGCAGCGAGTAACCTAACGGTTGCAGGTATCGATCTTGGCGAAAAGCCTTCGGTTATCTCAGCAATCGTGAAGTACCACTGTACTCACCGTGGCCAACGCAGCATCATCGATGCGATGGATATCGTCGGTGGTAAAGGCATCTGTTTAGGTCCATCAAACTTCTTAGCTCGTAGCTACCAAGGCGCGCCAATCGCGATTACCGTGGAAGGTGCCAACATCCTAACTCGTTCGATGATCATCTATGGTCAAGGTGCAATTCGTTGTCATCCTTACGTACTAAACGAAATGGAAGCCGCTTATTCTGAAAGCAGCGATGCACTTGATAAGTTTGATTCAGCGTTAGCAGGACACGTTAGCTTTACGATGAGCAACCTAGTCCGCAGTGTGTGGTTTGGTTTAACTGATGGTCGAGGCTCAGACACGCCAACACCATCTAATAAAGCGGACAAACAAACTCAACGCTACTACCAAAAATTGAACCGCTACAGTGCCAACTTAGCGCTACTGTCTGACATTTCAATGGCCGTTTTGGGTGGTTCACTGAAACGCAGAGAGCGCCTATCAGCAAGATTAGGCGATATCCTAAGCCAACTGTACCTAGGTTCAGCAACACTTAAGCGCTTCGAAAGTGAAGGCAGCCACGCTGAAGACTTACCGTTAGTACATTGGGGTATGCAAGATAGTTTACGTCAGACTGAAGTTGCGATTGATGAGTTCCTAGCGAACTTCCCTAATCCTGTGATTGGCCGTTTACTTCGTGTTGTGTTGATGCCATTCGGTCGCATTCGTCGTGCACCAAACGACAAACTGGACAGCCAAGTCGCGCACATTCTACAAACGCCAAGCGAAACGCGTTCTCGTATCGGCCGTGGCCAATATTTGGAAGCGACTGAATACAACCCAGTGGGTAAGATTGAAAAAGCACTAGAAGTGATTCTTCAAGCAGAACCTCTATTCAACAAAGTCTGCAAAGAGACGCACCAAAAGCGCGCTTTCTTACGACTAGACCTTGTTGCTCAATTAGGGTTAGAGAAAGGCATCTTAACGCAAGAAGAGGCAGATTTGCTGATTAGCGCCGAGGAACATAGACTGTACACGATTAACGTTGACGACTTCTCTCCAGAGGAGCTTGCAGCAAAGTCTCAGTACCCAGACCAATCGATTGATAACGTCGCTTAAGGTTAGAAAAAGAAACAAAAACGGGACTCCTATGAGTCCCGTTTTTTTTGTTCATGACATCGTTGTCACAAATTTTAATGCTGACATTCTCGAAGCTTGCTCTATCTAAGTTTAGTCTCTCGAGGTTTGTTGTCCCGACGTTTACTCACTCAAGACAACAATCTCAAGACAACTCTAATGATATAGACAAGTTACTTTGGTGCCTTAAGCTGCATCTCTGGTTGAGCTTTTTTCTTCGCCTTTACCCGACGAACCACAAACCAAATCAATAAGCCCAATAGAATCGCGACCACATTACCCACCGCAATAATGATCATACTGCGCTGTCTGTCATCTTCACGCTTCTGAAGTATCATCAACTCTGCTGCGATACGCTTTTGCTCAGCAAGCGCTTGTTCTTGCAGGCGTCGTGACTCCGCTAAGTCGATATCTTCAACAACGCTGTACGAGTGCTCGGTAATGGGAAAGATCAGTGGACGTTGGCTTGAGGCATCAGTGGCGTAAACCATCCCTGACCAGTTATAAATCCCCAAATCGCCATTATAAGGCACCTCTAAAGCAACTTTCATTGCATCGACTTCAGCTTGGCCCTGCTTATACATTTCGTATTCATCCGGAGCCTTGTGTTCAACATGAACCGCTAACGAACTCGGCGCAATCATGCCCGGCTCCCCTGAAACGACAATCGTATGAGGCTGCCCCTCTTTTCGAGACTGAATGAAGGTTGTAGTGATCGGTGTTGGGTACACCAAAACTTCTTGCTCTTGCGCTCGCAGGAACACACCATTGCCAGAAGTAATACGCGCGCGGTATTTACCGGGCTCAATATCAATCGGCAACGACACAGTGAAAACGCCATCTCCGGCTTGTTCATCAAGACCACTGCCATCGTCGGCAAACTCGCCCATCACAACCGGAATTGGGCGCGCCTCTCTCACTAAAGACTCTTCATTTTCAACGAACTTAGTAAAAGTGACCTTAAGTTTCACGCGATCTAAAAAATCACGCAGCACAAGAGGCTTGCCGTCAGAGGTCAAACGAGCCGTAAATTTAATGTGTTCGGTTTGATACAGTTTGTCTGGGAAGTCATTGGCATCTAAAACAAGGTGAGACAATAGCTTGATGTTGTTCTTAGGTGAGACTTTACCAACCGCTTGCCAAGGTCCTGGCATCGGTTTGTCGATAGATATGATGTCCATGGATGATTCTTCGTACCAACGGACATTATCAGCATTGCGCCAAGCGTAGTATTTCTTGCCATCCGGACGAACCAAAACGACAGGTTTAGAGTTATCGGCTCGATAAATCACAAAGGTGACTTGTTCAATACTGGGATCAACTCGAAAACGGTTGTCCAATAAACTCATTACGGATTCTGTTGCCGCATGTAAGCTAAAGCTTAACAGCAATAAGTAACCGGTAGCCAATACCCTTAACATAGTTTCTCCCTACTGACGCCAGAGGCAGCTTCCGCTTTTCTCGACGAGATCTAAACGACTTTGATGCGCTTCTACTTCATCGGCCGTAGCTCGTAAAACCTTTAGGGATTTTCGACCACTTTCTGCTCTTCGTATACTTTCACCTTCACCTTCCTTTTGCCCTGCGTTAAATTGCAGCGAAGTTTGCCCACCCGTCATCAATAAATAGACGTCGGCTAGGATTTCCGCATCGAGCAATGCACCGTGGAGGGTACGGTGCGAGTTATCAATACCGTAACGATCACATAAGATATCTAGGTTGTTTCTTTTGCCTGGAAATATCTTCTTCGCCATGGCCAAGGTATCGGTAACTTTACAGTAGTCATCCGTTTTACCTATCGCTGGGTTGAGCTTCTCAAACTCATAGTCCATAAAGCCCGTATCGAAGGGCGCGTTATGAGCTACCAGCTCAGCACCTTTGATAAAGTCGAGAAACTCTTTATGTATGTCTTGGTATTCTGGCTTATCAATCAAGAATTCATCGGTAATACCGTGAACGCCAATCGCCTCTTCTTGAATCGCACGATCGGGCTTTATATAGACGTGGAAGTGACGCCCGGTCAGCCTACGGTTGATGATCTCTACCGCACCAATTTCAACGATGCGATGCCCCATATAGTGAGGGCCACCTTCTGTATTCATACCGGTGGTTTCGGTATCGAGTACAATGATGCGCTTATTTTCGTCCGAACTGTTTTTTTCGTTCGTGTTTTGTTCTGGAGTGCTACTGGTATTCATAAGGATAACTGTGTCAGACTATGCCGATAATGTGCTTGAGGTAATAGTATCAAATCATGACGAAACAAGTTGAAATTTTCACTGACGGTTCTTGTTTAGGCAACCCAGGTCCTGGTGGCTATGGCATCGTACTTCGCTATAAAAAAGTAGAAAAGACACTAGCCGAAGGCTTTACACTAACGACCAACAACCGTATGGAAATGCTCGCAGCTGTCATCGCTCTCCAAGCACTCAAGGAACCTTGCTCTGTGATTCTGACCACGGATAGCCAATACGTTCGCCAAGGCATCACACAGTGGATCCACAACTGGAAAAAGCGTGACTGGAAAACCGCCGATAAGAAACCGGTTAAAAACGCAGACCTGTGGCAAAGGCTCGATAAAGAAACTGCTCGTCATAGTGTTGATTGGCGCTGGGTTAAAGGACACGCCGGGCACCGAGAAAATGAAATGTGTGATGATTTAGCAAGAAACGCAGCGGAAAATCCGACTCAAGAAGATACGGGCTATCAGCCAAGCTAACCGCTTTTTAAATTAGACGCACATTTCAGAAAGCGATTTATAATTTCTCAACCGAATTAGCAGATCAAAAGCCGACAACTAATCGGCTTTTTCTGTTTTCAACGGATATGAAGCTTTAGTTGAATCCATGGTACGACGCGTATTGGTTCTAAAGCTTGCTCCAACCGGAGAAAAACGTCGCTTAAGGTGCCAATGTGGCTTGATAGGCTTAAGTGGGTAAGTTCGTTTACGAGCAACAATAAAGTATTGGCTACCAGCAAAGGAAGCACAGCCGCCCAAGCTGTTCTCTAACCACGTCCACATCGCCTGATACTTACTCATCGGAAATAGTGCATAGGTATCGCAGTGAATCACTTCGTAGTTCAATACACCTAACCAGTCTTTAATTCGGTTTGGCGTGTACATACGTCCACTCCAAGGCAAGCTGTTCTTTCGCCAAGGCAGTAAACTTGCGAGTCCGGTAATACTAAACGGATTGAAGCCAGTAATGATGATATAACCATCGTCCATCATCACTCGGTCGACTTCTCTCAATAATCGATGCGGGTCATTGCTATAATCTAACTGATGACTCAGCACCACAACATCAAAGCTTTTCTCCAAAAAGGGTAAATTATAGACATCCGCTATCACATTATGTAATGGGTTCTGGATATCTAGGTTTACTTGATGTTGAATGTTGCATGTGCAGCTAGAAATCTCACTACTGAGACCGCCAAGCTTGAGCATATGGTAACCAAATAGCTTTGGGCACCACTCATCGAGTCGAGTTTGAATAGATTCTCTCAACCAGTCCCCATTGTGCAATTGTGCCCAAGTGTAAGGACGCTCAAACTTCTTTCTGCTACGTGCTGGCTTCATCAATAACCTGTCTCACTTATTCTGTCTCACTAAAAGTGACTGGAGAATCAATAATGTTACATATCAAAAGCATACCTGCATTTAACGACAATTACATCTGGCTGATTCAAAATAGCGATCGCCGTTGTGCTGTCGTCGACCCTGGTGATGCGGCTCCAGTATTAGAGTACTTAGCACATCATGAGCTAACTTTAGATGCAATCTTGATTACACACCACCACCATGATCACATTGGTGGCGTTCCAGAACTAGTCAGACAGTTTCCAAGCATCGATGTTGTGGGTCCAAGGAATGAACCAATCCCGACCTTAACTCACCCCGTTGATGATGGTGATCAATTAGAATTGTTTGGTGAAGTCTTTTTAGTACTCGGGCTCAGTGGCCACACAGCTGGTCACATTGGTTATGTAGGCGATGCCAAACTATTTTGTGGCGATGTGCTGTTTTCAGCAGGTTGCGGTCGAATCATGGAAGGCACGCCACAGCAAATGTTTGATGCACTGAACAAGATCACAGCACTTCCTCAAGAAACCGAGGTTTACTGTGCTCATGAATACACCGCCGCGAACATCGCTTTCGCATTAGCGGTTGAGCCTGACAACCAACATTTGCAGCAATATCGCGACCAAGTAAACCGACTGCGAGCTCAGAATAAGTCGACCATCCCCACAAATTTGAGACAAGAGAAGTTTGTGAACCCTTTCTTGCGCTATACCGAGCCAAGTGTAGTGAAATCAGTATCTAATCGTACTGAGCAGACCGATCCTTTATCGGTATTTACCGCTTTACGTGCGTGGAAGAACGAATTTTAACAAATACAGACTTGTCACTCATAGGGGGTGGCAAGTATTATCACCGGCCGTTAATTAAAAAGGCTGTAACATGCGAGTTAAGTACAGCTGGGCTTTGGTATTACTACTTTCTGGTTGCCAATTAACTCAGTCAGAGAATCCAGACCAAGCTTCCGAGCAAACCAACACACCTCCTACTAAAGAAGTTTCTCAAGCGAACGTTTCATCAGAAGCAACAGCCAAAGAAGATCAAAAAGTTGAAGCACCTGTCGTTACTCCACAAACACAAGAAGATGTTTGGAAACGTATTGCGATGCAACTAGAAATGGAAGTACCCGACCAAAAGAAGGTTGATTACTACCGAACTTGGTATTTAAAACACCCTAGTCATCTAAAAACCGTCTCACAACGTGCTGAACCTTTCCTTTATCTGATCACCACTAAGATTGAAGAAAAAGGCTTACCACTAGAATTGGCACTATTACCCGTTGTAGAAAGTTCTTTCGATGCATTTGCCTACTCTCATGGCAGCGCAGCAGGTCTATGGCAATTCATTTCTGGCACAGGCAAAGACTACGGACTTGAACAGAACTTCTGGTACGACGGTCGTCGTGATGTCGCTGCCTCTACTGACGCCGCATTGGATTTCCTCTCAGACCTTAACCGACGTTTCGATGGCGATTGGAACCATGCCATTGCTGCCTATAATAGTGGCGGCGGTCGTGTAAACAGTGCTATCCGCAAGAACAAGAAGCTGGGTAAGCCAATCGACTTCTTCTCTTTGGACTTGCCAAAAGAGACCAGCAGCTACGTACCTAAACTCCTTGCGCTAGCTGATGTGATTGCCAACCAAGAAAAGTATGGCATCGATATCCCTGCGATTCCAAACAAGCCAGTACTGACCCTGGTTAACCCAAACGAACAGCTTGATTTAGCGATTGCTGCAAGCTACGCAGATATTCCAGTCAAAGAACTGCAAGGCTACAACCCCGCTTATAACCAATGGGCGACCGCACCTGAAAAGCATCAGCAATTATTGCTTCCCCTAAGCTCTGTTGAAAAGTTCAACAAAGAAGTGGCGGCCAATAAAGGCAAAGGCATGAAGTTGGTGCGTTACAAGGTTCAGCCTGGTGACAGCATTAGCGTACTAGCAAGTAAATATAACACCACCAGCAAAGTGATCCGCTCTGCAAACGGTTTGAGCAACAACAATATTCGTATTGGACAGCACTTACTTATCCCAACATCCACCAAAGACGACAAGACATACGCACTAAGCGCTTCAAATCGCCTAGCAAGCACACAGTCGAAGAGTCGTGGTCAATATAAGCTTAGTCATACCGTAAAAAGTGGTGACAGCCTATGGACGATTGCACGCGCAAATAAGGTATCTCACCAATCACTGGCTAAGTGGAATGGTATGGGGCCACGCGACACGCTTCGAATTGGTCAAGAACTGGTCATTTGGAAGAATAGTTCCGACGGTGCCATCATCCGAACTGTCTTTTATAACGTAAGATCAGGTGACACAGTCAGCGGTATTGCATCAAAGTTCAAAGTAAAAAGCGCAGATGTTGTAAAATGGAACGCTTTGCAGAACAAGAAATACCTACAGCCAGGACAAAAACTGAAGCTGTATGTTGATGTAACTAAGGTAAGTGTATGAACCCGTCAAGTAACCCACTCGTCATGCTGTTGGATATATTCCGTTCACCAACAGCTTGTTTCTTAGCGCTTTATCAGCGAAGTGCTTGGGGATGGCAACCCTACGTCGTATTAATGCTCAGCCCGTTTTTATTCTGGGGTGCTTATTTTTCGAATGTAGATTTTGCATGGTTAAGTGCAGAATTGTCACAACAACTGGCTCAAACGAACCCTGACCAATTGGCGTTACTTGACAGTAATACCCTACTCGCCAGTGAAATCATCAGCGATGTGTTTGGCCGTACGTTAACCATTATTCTGTTGGCATTCTGGTTTAATCTAGCAACCAAACCAAGCCAGCATCAACATAGCTTTTGGCGATGGTTTGCAGCGGCATCGGTTGTGATATTCCCGGCTGTTTTAGGTGATGTAGCAAGCTACGCAAGCCTGATACTCAAGCATGGACAAGTGATGAGCTACGCTGCTGACTTGAACAGCTTAAACGGCTTAATCAAGTTACCACTAACCAATGATTGGTCGCAGTTTGCCAGCTCTTTACCACTGTTATTACCATGGTATATCGTGTTGGGTTATGCCGCGGTATTAACGTGGACTGAGTTTGAGCGTGGTCAAGCATTGGTCATCTCTGGCTTGCCATGGGTTGGCTACTACCTAATCTGGGCGCTCTACATTTTAATATTTTAAGTTGAAGAGATAAGGCTAGCGAAAACTCTCTAGCCTATTTGCTCCGTTAGATTACCCAACGTAACCACCGTGCGAATGGTTAAGCTCCAATAGCTAATAACTATTTAGCCTTAAAGGTCACTCGCATAGGGTTATGATCAGAAGCGTCCGTAATGGGCGCTTTTGCATTTTCTACCTCTAGCCCTCGATAGAACACATGGTCGAGCACCAATCCTGTCATAAACTGAGTTCGGTTATCCGGTTCAAAGGCAACCTCCGTCAAACCGACCTGTTCCAACGCATCTTTCAATACCGCAAAGCGAGCCTCACTCCAGCTATTAAAGTCCCCAGCAAAAATAACAGGCCCACGATACTGTTGCAGATTGTCAGTTAAGCTCTTGAGCTGAGCCTCGTAATCTTCCGTGCCAAAGGTAAAGTTCACGGCATGGATATTAATCACAGCCAACTCTTCTCCATTGCTTAGTTGGTAACGCGACCAAAGCGCCGATTTAGGCAATTGAAGCCAAGGTTCTTCATGAGTATACGCACAAGCTTCGATCGGTAAATGCGTCGCTAAGTTAAGTACACCAGCACTTTGTTCAAAGGCTTCAAACGCATTCACACGAGTGCTTCCCCACTGCCCGCTTGTCACCCATTGGCGAAGCTCTATTGTCATACTCGCTTCTTGCAGCAATACAAGATCGCTTCCTGCCGTCAATTTGTTCAGTTCACTCTGCCAATTACTGCGATTTTGCTTGTAGATATTCCACACGGTAATGCTTAGTCCATCAGACACATCAATCGCTTTCGGTGCGGAGTTTTGGTAGCAACTGTAGATGTCGTTACTGGTACTTTGAGAGGAAGTGATCAGGTTGGGTTTATTCGGGATCACGAAGATAAAATGAAAACTAACGACAGCAAGCGTTATCAATACGGCGATAACAATGATGGTTTTCTTAAACATACAGCACCCTACCAGAAATGAAAAAGGAGCGATAAACGCTCCTTTTAGGGTAATAGTTTTTTTATACGGCGTCTTCGTCTTCTTCGCCAGTACGAATACGTACCACACGTTCAACGTCAGTAATGAAGATCTTACCGTCGCCGATTTTACCGGTTTGAGCCGTTTCGATAATGGTATCAACACACTGGTCAGCCACTTCGTCGGTCACAACGATTTCCAATTTCACTTTAGGTAAAAAGTCGACCATGTACTCTGCGCCGCGATATAGCTCAGTATGACCTTTCTGGCGTCCAAAGCCTTTAACTTCAGATACTGTCATACCCGTAATACCCACTTCTGCAAGTGCTTCACGTACATCATCAAGTTTGAATGGCTTGATAATGGCTTCAATCTTTTTCATGTTCATCCCTTAAACTGTGCGAATAACTCATTATCGGTTAGCTATAGTAAACATTCAATGAAAAAAGCCAGAGCTTTAAAGCTCTGGCTCGAAATTTATCATCTTGTTTAATCAGCGCTTTGAGAAGGTTTTACTTAAGGCTTGCGTAGTAAGCGGCTAGATTAGCGATATCTTCATCACTCAGCATAGAAGCTTGAGCCTGCATCACAGCGGCCAAGCCACCATTACGCTGTTTTGTTTTGTAAGCGTTGATCGATGAAACGATGTACTGCTCGTTTTGTCCTTTCAGGTTTGGGTAACCTGGGATCATAGCGATACCATCGGCGCCATGACAAGCCGCACAGATTGCTGCTTTAGCTTGGCCCGCAGCAACATCACCCGCCAGAGCGTTACCACTCAATAGTCCAAGTCCGAGAACTAATCCTAGTGTAATTTTCTTCATTGCATATTCCATTAATTATTTTTATTAAAGTGACGGTGAATTGTGACACAAACTTTTTCTACTTGCTCCAAAGCGCTTCACAATCTTGACCTTCGTAGTTTTTATCTACGAATAAGCCTAAAACAGCGATCACTCGATCGCCATCCATTAATATCGGCGTTCTGCGTCTTAACCAACTGGGTACTTGGTATTCCTGAAACAGCTTCTTGAGCTTTCTACTATGCCCGCGCCCAACAGGATGTGCAGACAATCCCTCAGGGCTAAAGATCACTCTTAGTGTTGCGTTTGTATCCGACAAACTAAAGCTTTGCACATCACGGTTGTTCGATGCGTCATCACTCAGTGCTGAATTTAAGCGTAGCTCCCCTAAGCCGTCAGGCAAAACTAAGCTCCCTTCCATCGAGATATCGCTTTGCCAGTTCGACAAGTCTTTGGTCTCTCTCACCAAATAGAGCTGATGATTAAAGCGTCGAACTTCGGCATCATTCAACACCAGCTTAGGGTTGGCGTCCGCCTGAGCGCATGCGACTTCATCCCAAATAAGCTTGAGCTGCTTTTTACTCGGCATCGGTTGATTGCAATGACTCAACCACATTCTTAGCAGGCGTGCTCGTAACAAGTCTGAGTGTTGAGATAACGCCTCAACGCTTAAGTTTTGGCTATCCCCTAAAGCTTGCTGAAAGTGTGATTCAAGCAACTCATCCAACAGTAACTCTTGCTCTGCACATAGCTGAGCGCTGCGACTGACCGATTCTCGGAAACTAGGCCAACGCTCGGTCAGTGTCGGAGTGACTTGATGACGAATAAAATTGCGGTCAAAGCGAACGTCTTGATTACTCTCATCTTCCACCCAAGTTAAAGCCATATCGCGCGCCGCCCCTTCTATATCAGTTCTCGTCACCGACAGCAGTGGGCGAACGATATGAGCATTAGCAAACGGCATCATTTTCGCCATTGAAGAGAGCCCTTTCGGACCACTGCCACGCTTCAACGCCAACAAGAAAGTCTCAAGTTGATCATCGATGTGTTGACCTGTAATGAGAACATCGCCAAAACTCAGGTGCTTCTGAAACGCATAATAGCGAGCATCTCGAGCCAGCTTTTCTACGCTCTCACCACTGTCGATATCCAGCGAGACTCGCTCTACAGCTAACGAAACTGACAAAGCATCACACCATGTTTGGCACTGCTCAGCCCAGTGATCAGCATTCTTGCTTAAACCGTGGTGAACGTGCACCGCGCAGCACTCAATGCCATGCGTTTGCGCGTACTGCGCTGCTAACTCTAACAAAACTCGAGAATCAACACCGCCACTGAAAGCCACGATCAACCGATTAGGCTTGAGTGCGCTTTGATGAAGTACAGATGTGAAGGTTTCGATTATGTGAGTCATGAGTGAGTGAACCATGAGAATAGGTTTGAAGGGAGAATGTTCTAATAATAAAAAAGGGTTGGCACTGAGTCCAACCCTTTCATCATCTTGTTACTTGAAGCTGCCTCATTTCAAGGCACGCTTATCAGCAGTAACCGTAGCTCATTAGGCGTTGGTAACGACGCTCAAGTAGTGCTTCGTTATCAAACTGCTCTAGCTCTTCTAGCTGTTTAACTAGCATGTCTTTCATGTTCTGAGCCGTTTGTACTGGATCGCGGTGCGCGCCACCTAGAGGCTCAGGAATGATTTCGTCGATAAGCTCAAGATCTTTCAGACGAGGAGCAACTAGGCCCATCGCTTCAGCAGCTTGTGGTGCTTTATCTGAATCACGCCACAAGATTGAAGCACAACCTTCTGGAGAGATTACTGAGTACGTAGAGTACTGAAGCATGTTCACGTAGTCACCAACACCAATCGCCAGTGCACCACCTGAACCGCCTTCACCAACAACGTTACAGATAACTGGCACAGATAGGCCAGCCATAACTTTAAGGTTCTTTGCGATAGCTTCAGATTGACCACGTTCTTCAGCACCAACACCTGGGTATGCACCCGCTGTGTCGATGAAAGTAATGATTGGCATGTTGAAACGCTCAGCTGTTTCCATTAGGCGAAGTGCCTTACGGTAACCTTCTGGCTTTGGCATACCAAAGTTACGAATCACTTTTTCTTTAGTCTCACGACCTTTCTGGTGACCAATAACCATAACAGGACGACCATTTAGACGAGCCATACCACCCACAATTGCTTTGTCGTCAGCGAAAGCGCGATCGCCCGCCATCTCTTCAAATTCTGTGAAGGCATGCTCCAGGTAATCTTTGGTGTACGGACGTTGCGGGTGACGAGCAAGTTGAGCTACTTGCCATGCACCTAGGTCACTAAAGATTTTCTGTTTAAGCTCTAAGCTTTTTTTCTCTAGTTGTTCAATTTCTTTGTCTAGATCTACCGCTGTGTCACCACCGTGACGTGAAACGTCACGTAGCGCTTCGATTTTTGCTTCAAGTTCAGCGATAGGCTTTTCAAATTCTAGAAAGTTCAGGCTCATCTATGAATCCTTGTTGATTCAGCTCCGCATTCATGGAGCTAAATTTTAGTTAAATTCGAGTTCTACTTGGCTATTTCCAAGCAGCTGTTTTAATTCGTCTAGTAATGTATCACTTGGCGTCACACGCCATTCTGTGCCCAATGTTAACCGCGCTCTAGCGTCGGCACGCTGGTAGTATACATTGACTGGGACCGTTCCGGCTCTATAAGGTTCTAAGATTTGACTAAAGCGTTCAAAAAATTGACCATTAATTTGGGATTGGTCGATAGATATCGACACCCCACGAGCATATTTCTCACGGGCGCTTCCTAAGTCCATGACCTCGCGCGCGGACATTTTAAGCCCACCATTGAAATCATCAAAGCTGACCTGTCCAGAAACGACCACAATTTTGTCTTTTTCAAGCAATTCAGCGTAGCGATCGAGCGCATCAGAGAACAACATCACTTCCATTCGTCCCGATCGATCGTCGAGAGTCATCAAACCAATTCGAGTTCCACGCTTCGTGGTCATTACCCTAGCTGCGATCACCAAACCTGCAATCGTTAAAGACTGATCACGACGAGTTGGCGTAGCGTCTTTCAAACGACAGCTAGTGTATTTGGCTAACTCTTTAATGTAAGCATTAACCGGGTGACCTGTTAAATACAAGCCCAGCGTTTCACGTTCACCTTCAAGCCAAACTTTTTCAGGCCATTTAGCTACTTGGGTATACTTGTGTTCAACCTCTTCCGGAGCATCGGTTAACACACCGAACATATCCGATTGACCAAACGACTCGGCATGGTGATGTTGGCTCGCAGCCTTCACCGCATCTTTCAATGATGCCATCATCGCCGCTCGGTGAGGACCTAATCTATCTAAGGCGCCCGACAGAATCAACTTTTCAATAACACGCTTGTTCACTTTTTTCAGATCAAGTCGTGCACAGAAGTCGAACAAGTCTTTAAAGTAACCTCCTTTGTTACGCGCTTCAATAATGGCTTCAATTGGGCCTTCACCCACCCCTTTAATCGCACCGATGCCATAAACAATCGCACCATCTTCATCCACATTAAAACGGTATAAACCGGAATTAATATCGGGTGGAAGAAGCTTGAGCTTCATACGGAAACATTCATCAACAAGGCCAATAACCTTCTCGGTGTTATCCATATCCGCGGTCATTACTGCCGCCATGAATTCTGCAGGGTAATGCGTTTTAAGCCATAGCGTTTGATAAGAAACCAGTGCGTATGCAGCCGAGTGAGATTTGTTAAAGCCGTAGCCCGCAAACTTCTCTACCAAGTCAAAGATCTTCATGGACAGTTCGCCATCAACACCATTGGCTTCAGCACCTTCTTTAAAGGTACCGCGCTGTTTTGCCATCTCTTCAGGCTTTTTCTTACCCATTGCACGACGCAACATATCCGCTCCGCCAAGCGTATAGCCCGCAAGGATCTGTGCGATTTGCATTACCTGTTCTTGATACAGGATGATGCCGTACGTAGGCTCAAGTGTCTCTTTAAGTGATTCGTGTTGCCACGTTTCATCAGGGTAAGATACAGCTTCTCGGCCGTGTTTACGGTCGATAAAGTTATCTACCATGCCTGATTGCAGAGGGCCCGGACGGAACAAAGCTACCAATGCGATGATATCTTCAAAAGAGTCGGGTTGTAGACGCTTGATCAGATCTTTCATACCGCGTGATTCCAGTTGGAATACCGCCGTCGTTTCAGAATTTTGTAACAGGTTAAATGACGCTTGGTCATCTAGAGGAATAGATTCAATACGAACCGGCTCTTTACCCTCTTTCTTCAAGCGTGGGTTTACGAGGCCTAACGCCCAATCGATGATAGTCAGGGTACGTAGACCCAAGAAGTCGAATTTAACCAAACCGGCGGTTTCAACGTCATTCTTATCGAATTGCGTTACTGGGAAGTTACCTTCTGCATCGGCATAGATGGGTGCAAAGTCAGTGATCGTGGTGGGTGAGATAACAACACCACCCGCGTGCTTACCGGCATTTCGCGTACACCCCTCAAGAATACGACACTTATCAATCAGTTCGCGTACTTCTTCATCACCGTCGTAGAGTTCTGGCAATGCAGGCTCAGCAAGGAAGGCCTTCTCTAGCGTCATGCCCGGATCAGGCGGAACCAGCTTAGAAATACGGTCAACGAAACCAAACGGGTGGCCCAATACTCGACCAACGTCACGAATTACCGCTTTTGCCGCCATAGTACCAAAGGTGATGATCTGAGAAACGGCATCACGACCGTACATCTCGGCTACGTGATCAATAACTTGGTCGCGTTTGTCCATGCAGAAGTCGATATCGAAATCGGGCATAGATACACGTTCTGGATTCAAGAAACGTTCGAACAGCAAGTCATATTCAAGTGGATCAAGATCGGTGATATCCAATGCGTAAGCCACCAAAGAACCGGCACCAGAACCACGACCTGGGCCTACTGGTACGTCGTTATCTTTTGACCACTGGATGAACTCCATTACGATCAAGAAGTAACCCGGGAACCCCATATTGTTGACAACTTCAAGTTCAATCTTAAGTCGCTCATCGTATTCAGGTCTGCGTTCAGCTCGAACTTTCTCATCAGGGAATAGAAACGCTAAACGACGCTCAAGGCCTTCTTCTGATTTTTTAATCAAGAAGTCTTCAATCGCCAAACCTTCCGTTGGGAAGTTAGGTAAGAAGTATTCGCCCAGTCGAACAGTTACGTTACAACGCTTAGCAATCTCGACACTGTTTTCCAGTGCTTCAGGGATGTCTGAGAACAACTCACACATCTCTTCTTCACTACGCAAGTATTGTTGTGAGCTGTAGTTTTTAGGTCGACGTGGATCAACCATTGTAAAACCGTCGTGAATCGCCACACGAATTTCATGGGCGTCAAACAAGTCTTCAGATATGAAAACCACTTCGTTGGTCGCGACAACAGGCAGGTCTTCTTGTTCAGCAAGCTCTAGTGCAAAGTGCAGATAAGACTCTTCGTCCGGGCGCCCAGTACGAATGAGCTCCAGATAAAAACGGTCTGCGAAATGTGTTTTGTAAAACTCAACGCTGCTTGCAACCAACTCTCGATTGCCTTTCAGCAGCGCCTTACCAATCTCACCCTCTTTTGCTCCCGATAGAAGAATCAGGCCTTCGGCATGTTCAATCAGCCACTCTTTATCAATAACTGGCTGATGTTGAACATGACCACGAAGGTAAGCTTTTGAAATCAATAATGTTAGGTTGTTATAACCTTTATTATTCGTTGCAATAACAGTGAGTTTGGTTAATTCATCGCCAAAATCCGGAGACTGCATCAAGAAGTCAGCACCAATAATTGGCTTAACCCCACACCCATGGGCAGTACCGTAAAATTTCACCAAGCCACATAGGTTAGTAAAGTCGGTCAATGCTAGAGCGGGCATACCCATTTCAGCGACTTTCTTAACTAATGGTGGCACCTTAGAGAGGCCATCCACCATCGAAAAATCACTGTGTACGCGTAGGTGAACAAATTTTGGATCTGACATTATTTTTCCTGAGTTCTAGGTTTAGGCCTAGGATTACAACTGTGTGTATTCTATTTTTTTCTACCGCAAATAAGCAACTTTATTCGATGCCTTGCTCCGGTCAACATGAGTCTAAGCAATATAAAGCTCTAATCAATATAAAGCTCTAACCAATACTAAGCCCTAATCAATATACAGCCTTAGCCGACGAGTTTTAGTCGAGACCTAAAATGCGCTTTACTGGCTTAAAGCTTTTGCGGTAATGCTCGGTTACACCGTGTTTTTCAATCGCTTCGAAATGCGCTTTGGTCGGATAACCTTTATGTTTAGCAAAACCAAACTCTGGATGAAGTTTATCAAGTTCTTCCATCTCTTGGTCACGAACGACTTTAGCGATGATAGATGCCGCACTGATTTCAGCAACTCGCAAGTCCCCTTTTACAATCGCAAGACCATCCATCGGCAGTTCAGGAACGCGGTTTCCATCGATTAGTGCCATATCAGGTTGAACGCTTAGCCCTGCGACCGCTCGCTGCATAGCAACCATGGTCGCTTGCAGAATATTCCACTCATCAATTTCTTGCGGGGAACAATGGCCAACAGACCAAGCCAAGGCTTTCTCTTTGATTTCAGGAAATAGAGCCAGACGCTTCTTCTCAGACAGTTTCTTTGAGTCGTTCAAACCTTCGATTGGATTATTAGGATCGAGGATAACCGCAGCAGTAACAACATCGCCAACTAACGGCCCGCGCCCTACTTCATCAACACCAGCAAATAACTGGTAGCCTTGAGGATACTCAAAAGGAGGAAGCTCTTTTTTCTCTTTTACTGCCATAATTCTTCTCTTAATGTTCTGTAAACAAGCACTTTATGACTCAACACATGGTCGATCTATCAATTTCAATACCGCATTAGCGGCTTGTTTATCCGCGTCTTTACGAATCCAATGATGCATCTCGGTAAAGCGTTCGATTAATGCGCTGTTATCAGCGGATAGCATCTTATCGACAGACGGAAACAAGAAGTCTGGGTGACACTCTTCAAGAATGTGCTCTTTTACGATTTCTTCACCCGCTAGGATATTCGGTAACGAGACAAATTCTGTGATCGACAATTTCTTAACGATATAGCCAGTGAGCTTGTTGACTTTGTAGCCAACGACCATCGGGCGTTTCAGCAACATGCATTCGAGAGCAACAGTACCCGAAGCTAACAGAACAGAATCAGCAGCGGTAATCACGTTGGTGGCGGTATCTTCTACCAACGTAAATTCAAGTTCAGGTGCCGTCGATTGCCAAATTTCAGTGAACTGCTTTTTACGCTGCTCATTAACGAGCGCAACAACAAAATTGATATCAGGGTATTTTTGCTTAATACGCTGGCAAGTTTCAATAAAGGGTTGAGCAATCAAACTCATCTCACCACCGCGACTGCCCGGTAATACGGCTAACCAAGGCTTATCTTGATCTAAACCTAAAAGCTCGCGAGCTTCTTTTTTATTCGGTTCTAGTGGAATGGTGTCTGCCAATGTATGGCCAACAAATTCACAAGCAACATTATATTTATCGTAGAATGCCTTTTCGAACGGCAAGAAAGCCAGTACCAAGTCGGTTGCTTTGTCGATTTTAAAGATACGCTTTGGACGCCATGCCCATACTGAAGGGCTCACGTAATGAACGGTCTTAATACCCGCGTTCTTAAGATCCAATTCAAGTCTTAGGTTGAAGTCTGGCGCATCAATACCAACGAAGACATCTGGCGGGTTTTGAGTGAAATACTTAACCAGTTCCGCTTTCACTTTAAGTAAGCGAGGCAAACGTCCCAGTACTTCAACCAAGCCCATCACGGCAAGCTCTTCCATTTCGAAAAGAGACTCACAACCAAGCGCTTTCATTTTTGGTCCGCCAATACCGACGAATTCAGCATTCGGATATTGTGATTTGACCGCTTTAATAAAACCCTCGCCAAGCGTGTCACCCGAGAGTTCTCCGACGACGATACCTACGCGTAGAGGTTCATTCGAAACAAAGTCCGAGCTATTGGTTGCTGCTTCTTGCTGTGCCATAGTTTTCCAATTCCCTTCTTGCCTAAAACAAAAAAGACCGCCCAATGAGTAGCGATCTTTTTGTTATACCAATCTGATTAAGTCATTATTGTCGTACTTGAGCTGATTGGTAAACAATCATATCAAGTATTAACGAATAATACCGCGCTCAGAGTTCTCTAGCATTTCTAGCATAGGAGTAACCGAAGTAAACTCTTTTGCCATTTCAACTAAAGCCGCTTTCGCTTCTTCAAGTGTTTTACCTGAACGGTATAACTCTTTGTACGCTTTCTGTAGTGCACGAATTTCTGGTTTCTCAAATCCGTTACGCTTCAGGCCCACTAAGTTAAGGCCAAATGGAGCCGCATGGTTACCCTGTGCAAGCACGTACGGCAGTACATCTTGAACAACAGCAGAACAGCCGCCAATGTAGGCGTAAGCACCTATTGAACAGAACGGGTGAATCGCAGATAGCGCCATTACACCAGCGTAGTCACCCACTGTTACGTGACCGCCAAGAATAGCGTTGTTACCAATGTGAGTATGGTTACCAACAATAACATCGTGTGCTACGTGAGCATTAACACAAAGTAAGTTGTCATCACCGATCACTGTGGTTGCTTTGTCTTGAGTTGTACCACGGTGGATTTGAACCGCCTCACGAATCACGTTGCGATCACCGATCACAACTGTTGTCTCTTCGCCACCGTACTTCTTATCTTGGTTCTCTTCACCGATAACAGCGTGTGGGAAGATGCGGTTTTCTTTACCAATGGTTGTGTGACCTTTGATCACCACATGCGACATCACTTCAGTGTCGTCACCAATTGTCACGTTACCAGCAATGTAAGTGAAAGGCCCAACCGTCACGTTAGCACCGATAGTTACATCACCTTCGATTACTGCTGCCGGGTGAATTTTCGCTGTTTCATGAATCATATTAAAACTCTCTACGAGCACATTTAAGTTCAGCTGAACATACAACTACGCCGTCAACTTTAGCAACGCCGTTAAACGATGCAATACCACGACGCTCTTTTAAGAATTCAACTTCGATAATCAGTTGGTCACCTGGCACTACAGGCTTGCGGAATTTAGCTTTATCTACACTTGCAAAGTAGTAAAGCTCGTTACCAGAAGGGGCACCAAATGATTTAAATGCTAGAAGACCAGTTGCTTGCGCCATTGCTTCTAAGATCAACACGCCTGGGAATACAGGAAGTTGAGGGAAGTGGCCTGTGAACTGAGGTTCGTTAACAGAGACATTCTTAATCGCAGTCAGTGTTTTTTCTTTTTCAAAGCTAGTCACACGATCAACCATTAAGAATGGGTAGCGATGAGGTAATAGTTCCTGAATTTCAGTAATGTTCATCGTTGTCTGTTCAGTAGTCAAAGTCGTATTCCTATGTATATTCTTTATTTAATTAGAAGGATTATAAACGAAAAAGACTCGCTGTACGCGAGCCTTTTATTAGAAATGCTGGAATTATGCTTCCGCGCTCTTCTCGATAAGTTTTTCAACGGTTTTCAAACGCTTGTTCATTTCATCAATACGATGTACACGCGTTGCTGTTTTACGCCAATCTTTGTTTGGCTGTAAAGGAATACCCGAAGAGTACATACCTTTCTCAGTGATACTGCGCATTACCATCCCCATACCGGTGATTGTAACGCCGCCAACGATTTCAATATGACCATTAATCACACAACCGCCACCAATAATACAGTACTTACCTATCGTCGTGCTGCCTGCGATAATAGTACCACCGGCAATAGCAGAACCATATCCGATGTGAACATTGTGAGCAATTTGAAGCTGGTTATCTAAGATAACGTTATCTTCAATGATTGTGTCATCTAATGCGCCACGGTCGATGGTTGTACACGCGCCAATTTCTACACGGTTACCAATGCGAACTGAACCGACTTGTGGAATCTTAACCCACTCACCTTTCTCGTTCGCATAACCAAAGCCATCAGAGCCAATGACAGTGCTTGATTGAATCAAACACGCGTCACCAATCACGACTTCATGGTAAACACTTACATTAGCCCATAGCTTAGTGCCTGTGCCAATATTTGCATTTTTACCGATAAAACAACCAGCTCCGATGATCACATCATCACCAAGTACCACACCAGACTCAATCACAGCGTTCGCACCGATAGACACATTTTGTCCAATGGTTGCATCGCTTGAAATTGAAGCAGAATCAGCGATAGCCGCTGCGGGTGCAGGAGTAGTATCAAGCGCTTGAGCAACTTTAGCAAAAGCAACGTAAGGGTCGCTGACCACAATCACGTTGGTCTTACACAGTTCGCGCTCACTCTCTTTAACCATAATAGCGGATGCTTTACAGTCACCAAGGTGCTTGCTGTACTTCACGTTCGAAAGGAACGTAATGTTTCCTTCTTGCGCTTTATCCATAGGAGCAACTGCTGAAACGGTAACCGTACCGTCTCCGTGTAGCTCTCCCCCGGTAATCGTTGCCAATTCGGCTAAAGTCAGGTTCTTCATAAACTTATTTCAGTGATTTAATTACTTGCTCAGAAATGTTGTATTCCGGCTTGCCGTACTGCAGAGCTTGAATATCAACAATCATGTCGTAGCCTTCTTTCTCTGCAACTTTAGTTACAGCATCTTGAATCACTTTGAATAGCTTCTGCTTCTCTTGTGCTTCACGACGTTGGCTTGCTTTTTCTAGTGCTTGAGCTTTGATTTTGTACTTACTATCTAGTTGACCGACTTCGATACGAAGCTTCTCAACTTCGTCAGGACCTAGTAGTTCACCATCACGCTTAAGCTTTTCAATCTTAGTTTTTGCTTCTGCTTGAATGCTCTGCAGCTCAGCAGCTTTATCTTTGAACTCTTCCTGCATTTTTTGAAGAACAACTTCGCGCTGAGGTAGAGCCTGGAATACTTGTGCAGTGTTTACATAACCCACTTTTTGCGCAGCTTCAGCAGCTGTTGCAAAGAAAGAAGAGCTAAGAACTACAAGGCCTAAACCTGCTGCTTTAATCATATTTTTCAAAATATTGTCCTTTAAATATTAGAAAGTTCTACCAATGGTAAATGTGAAGAATTCCTCATCATCACCTTCGTAAATTTTAACGGGTTTCGCTAGAGAGAAAACCAATGGGCCCATCGGCGACATCCATTGAAGGGCTGCACCATAAGATGAACGGTAATTTGTTGGATCAGAGTAATCGTAGTAATACTGGCTGCCACTGTTAGGTGCACCACGGTCTACGAACTCGGTATCCCATACACTTGCCATGTCGAAGAATACACTGGTTCGAATCTGGCTACGTGCTTCATCAGAAGCAAACGGCGTAGGTACAATTAACTCTAAACTTGCCAAGGCAACCGCATTACCACCAACCGAATCATCGGTTGCAGAGCTGTACGTAGGGTTGTTACCCGTACTGCTCCCGTAAACGGCTTTTGGACCCGCTGAGTTAGAGCCAAAGCCACGCAACGTTGTAAAGCCACCTGCGTAGTAGTTCTCGTAGAATGGGAACAAGTTATCATTACCATCCGTTTGACCGTAACCATTACCATAGCCTAATCGGCCACGCATCAAAAGTGTGAACTCATGCTTTTTGGTCAGCGGGATGTAATGTTTTACATCGTACTGAGCTTTGAAGTACTTAGCGTCAGAGCCTGGTACAGTCATTTTGGCGAAAGCACGTTGGTGGTTACCCTCGGTTGGGAAGAAACCGCGGTTAAGGTTGTTACGAGTCCAAGAGATATTGATATCGAAGTCATCGGTTAAGATGTTTTCGTCACCATATTGGTCAATACTTCTCGCGAACTGTTCCACTTGGATATAAGTCGGAACGTTACCGATCTTGTTGTGCGTATAGCCAACACCAAATTCGATACGGTTCAGTTCATCCATAGGGAAGCCCCATGTCAGGCTGGTGCCGTAACTTTGGTTGGTATAGTCGACAATACCCGCTTCAGAGGCTTCGAATTCGTTATAGAAGATCTTACCGCCTAAGCTCACACCATCAAGGTTCCAGTATGGGTCTCGGTAGTCTAAGCTCACGTTCTTTTGGTAATCGTTCATCATGGCACTTACGCCAACACGGTTACCTGAACCCGCAAAGTTATCTTGTTGCAAACCGACTTGGAAGCTGACACCTGATTCGGTACCGTAACCAACACCAAAGTTGATGCTGCCTGAGTTCGCTTCCTTAACGTTGTAAACCAAGTCAACTTGGTCTTCACTGCCAGGAACACGCACTGTTTGTACATCAACCGTTTCAAAGAAACCTAAACGGTTAAGGCGGCTCTTACCGGTGTCAATTGACTTAGAGTTAAGCCAGCTGCCTTCCATTTGACGCATTTCACGACGTAGTACTTCATCTTTGGTCGAGTTATTACCTGTAAATCGAATATCACGAACGTAGATACGGCTGCCCGCTTCTACATTAATAACCAATGACACTTCTTTGGTCTCATCGTCAAATTCAGGAATAGTACGTACTTGTGGGTACGCATAACCAGACTCACCAAGAATACGCTTTACGCCCTCTTCTAGTGATGTAACAGAAGAGCCGTTGTACGTATCGCCGTCTTCAAATGGTACTAATGCTTCAAAATCAGCCTCACGGCCAATCAGCTCACCGCGAAACGCGACATCTTTAACGGTGTAGGCTTCGCCTTCATCAATACCAAGCGTGATGTAAACGCCTTTCTTATCTGGAGAGATCGCTACTTGTGTAGAATCCACCTTAAATTTAAGGTAACCCCGGTCAAGGTAGTACGATTTCAACGCTTCGATATCACCCGCTAATACTTGCTTCTGGTATTTTTCATCCGCAAGGAAATTCCACCATGCAACATCAACATTCAGGTTGAAACGGCTCAGTAGCTCAGCATCAGAGAAGACTTCATTACCAATAAAGTTGATTTGCTGAATCTTAGCGGATACGCCTTCAGTAAATACAAACTTAAGGTCAGAACGGTTACGTGGCAAAGGTGTCACAACCGCTTTTACTGTCGCGTTGTATTTACCAACACTGTAGTAAAAATCTTCAAGGCCTTTCTCGATGTTACTCAGCGTTGTGCGGTCAAGGGCTTCACCTTCACGAACACCAGATGCATCTAGGTTCTGTTGAAGCTGCTCTTCTTTGATCGCTTTGTTCCCTGAAAATGAAATGCTTGCGATGGTCGGTCGTTCTTTTACTTGAACAACTAAAACACCTTCATCGCGAAGGACCTTAACATCCTCAAAGTTACCTGAAGCATACAGTGCACGAATGATCTCAGATACATCGCCTTCATCCACTTCATCGCCAATACGCACTGGCATTTTCAGTAGAGCTGCACCAAGTGCAACACGCTGTAAACCTTCGATCTTGATATCTTGAACTACAAAGTTTTGTGCTCCGTTCGCAGCCACACTAGTGGCCAATAGACTTGCGAACAGAATTTGCTTAATCGCCATACTTATTCTAATTATTCCTTGCTACTACCAATGCCTGTGAGAAACCATTCACAGACGAGTAAAATCATTAAATATTGCCAGAGCCATCAAAGAGAAGAGGATTGCACCTCCCACTCTGTATCCCATTTCCTGAATTTTTTCAGGGACAGGTTTACGAGTAATGGCCTCAATAGCGAAAAAGAGCAAATGTCCGCCATCAAGCATAGGCAGCGGAACCAAATTAATAATACCCAAATTGACACTAATCAGAGCCAAAAAGCCTAAGAAGTAAACCAAACCGTAATCGGCGGTTGTACCTGCGCCTTTAGCAATTGAAATCGGGCCACTCAAGTTGTTTAAGCCGACATCGCCAACGATGAGCTTCTTGAGCATTGTCAGCGTCAAACCAATGATTTGACCTGTTTTATCAAATGCTTTTCCTACAGACTCAATTACACCAAATTGTAACTCAAAGCGATAATCTTCTGGCCATTCTGCGACTTCTGGAGCAATACCCGCATAGCCGATTATTGAACCATCAGAAAGCTCTCGACTTTTTGGCGTCATAGACAACGACTGTTCAAAACCATTACGCAGTACAATAAGGTTCATGGATTTCATCGGGTTCAAGCGAATCAACTCAACAACCGACTGCCACTGTTCAATTGGCTGCCCATTAATTTCAACAATTTTGTCACCAGCTTCTAGCCCCGCAGAGTATGCAGCGCCATCATCAATAACTTGAGCAAGCACTGTTGATATCTCTGGAGAGTACGGTCTAAAACCAAGCGTTGTCATTGCAGACTCAGTTTCTGGGTCGAAAGACCAGTCTGAAATATCCAATGTCATCTGTTGCTCAAAGCCAATATCGTCTTGAGAAGAAACCGTTACTGTCATGGATTGGTCACCAATATGTGATATCAAACCCATATTGACTGATTCCCAATCTGCGGTTTTGATTCCTGAAATAGATTTAAGTTCCATTCCAGTTTCAATTCCGGCTTGTGCAACAATAGATTGCGGGGTGACCTCACCGATCACCGGTTTAACCGCAGGCACGCCAATCAAAAATACCAGCCAATACGCAAACACCGCAAAGATAAAGTTAAATGCTGGGCCTGCACCGACTATCGCCGTGCGTTTCCACAATGGCTTCTTGTCAAAAGCGTATTGCTGCTCTTCTTCAGAAAGATCGTCAACACGCCCATCGAGCATCTTAACGTAGCCGCCCAGCGGAATCACTGACAAGCTGTATTCAGTACCATCACGGCCGATCTTGCTCCAGATTGATTTACCAAAACCAATCGAGAATTTTTCTACTTTCACACCACAACGACGAGCAACCCAGAAGTGTCCAAACTCATGAACAGCAACCAGAATACCAAGCGCTACAATAAAAGATGCGAAGTTCCACAGAATTCCACTCATGCTAGCTGCTCTTTAATAAATTGAATGGCTATTTGACGAGACATAGTATCTAGCTCAAGAAGGCTTTCCAAGCTATCTAAGCCCTCAGAGCTATATTGTTCACATACTTTGCTCATAACATGCTCGTTAATGACAGCAATATCGGTAAACTTAACCCGATTGTTCAAAAAGGCATCGACTGCAATTTCATTGGCAGCATTAATTGCTGTTGTTGCATGCTGCCCTAGGTAACACGCTTCAATTGCTAATCTTAAACATGGGTAACGGCTAAAATCGGGTTCTAGAAAAGTAAGCTCGCCCACTTTGGTGAAATCCAGAGGCTTAACGCCAGCTTCTGTACGCTCAGGATAAGACATCGTCAAAGCGATTGGCGTCGCCATATCGGGTTCACCCATTTGAGCAAGTACCGAGCCATCCTTGTACTGGACCATTGAATGAATCACAGACTGAGGATGAATAATGACTTTTAACTGTTCTTGAGAAGCATTAAATAGCCACTTAGCTTCAATGTACTCAAGACCTTTATTCATCATGGTCGCAGAGTCAACAGAGATCTTAGGGCCCATAGACCAGTTAGGGTGTGCAATAGCGCGAGCCGGTGTTACCGATTCTAACTCAGCAACATCCGTATAGCGGAAAGGACCACCAGAACCCGTCAAGAGAATATGGTTGATACCGTTCTCTTCCAGATTACAACGACCTAGATGGGTTTGTACATTTTGCGGTAGGCATTGGAAGATAGCATTATGCTCACTGTCTACAGGAAGTAGTTCAGCACCGTACTTTTCCACGGCGTCTATAAACAACTGCCCTGACATCACTAAAGCTTCTTTATTAGCAAGCAAAATACGCTTACCAGCCTTAACCGAAGCCATCGTAGGAAGCAAGCCTGCTGCTCCCACAATCGCAGCCATTACCGTGTCCACTTCCTCTAGAGAAGCAACCTGACACATGCCTTCTGGGCCTGAAAGTACTGTAACGTTAGGGTAATTAGCGGACAGCATTTCAGTCAGCTGAGATGCAGCATCTGGGCAAGCCATAGCAATATAGCTTGGTTGCCACTTTTCAACTAACGCCAACATCTTTTCGACATTCGACCCGGCAGCCAGTGCCACGACCGAATAGAGATCTGGGTTTTGTTCAACGACTTTTAGTGTACTTGCACCAATTGAGCCGGTAGCGCCAAGGATAGTTAGATTTCGCATCACATATGACCGTAGAAATGAAATAAAGGGCAGAATCACTGCCCTTTATTATTAGAATGCTAAATAAAGCAGAGCAAAGACAGGGAATGCAGCCGTTAAGCTATCTATTCTATCAAGTATACCACCATGACCAGGAATCAGATTACTGCTGTCTTTCACCCCGGAAACACGCTTAAACATGCTTTCAACAAGGTCACCAAGAACAGAGATAACGACAGTCACAAGGGTAATTACAATCATGTGAAAAGGACTTGTGAATTGGATATCAAACAAGTCAGCAAAAATCCAAGCTATGATCACCGCTGTAATAATGCCACCAATAAGACCTTCAATCGTCTTATTAGGGCTTACCGCCGGTGCCATTTTACGCTTACCAAAACTCTTTCCTGAAAAATAAGCACCGCTGTCAGCAGCCCAAACGAGCAAACAAACAAACATCACCAATTTTGCACCGTGGTAAGGATCAACATCGATACCGTTAGCGCGCAGAATAACCACACTCCAGAAAAATGGCAGCAGAGTCAGCACGCCAAATGCGTGACGAAGGAGAGAAGAATCTTTCCATGCGGGCATAGACTTAGGATAAGTCACTGCCATACCACTTGCTATTACCCACCAAATAGAGCCAATCGTTAGAATTGTGTAGTGAGCGCTAGATAAATGATTAAGGCTAAATGCATCAAAAGGGATAAAAGCAAAACTTGCAGCACTGACTACAACCGTTGGAATCAGCGCTAAATAACGCGATTTGCTTTCAACAAACTGAGTCCACTCCCAAAAGCCCAATAGCGAGATTACTGCTAGTGAAAGAATAAACGTGGGAAGTGATAACTCGAAAATACCTAGAATAACTAGGGGAGCTAAAATCAACGCCGTAATAATTCGTTGTTTCAAACCAAAAAATCCTTATTAACTGTCCATCAGAGCTTTAATTTGCTCACCAGTGCATCCAAAACGACGCTCGCGGTTTACAAACCAAGTCACAGCTTCTACTAAGCTGTCTTCATTAAAGTCTGGCCAGAATTGTTCAGTGAAATACATTTCGGCGTAAGCCAATTGCCAAAGCATAAAGTTACTAATGCGGCACTCGCCACTGGTGCGGATAAGTAGGTCAACTTCAGGAATATCTGCCATAGTCAGGTGCTGTGTAATCATAGCTTCATCAATGTCATCTACATTAATATCGCCAGACTTTACCTGTTGAGCAATTGAGGTCATTGCCTGCTGGATATCCCACTTGCCGCCATAGTTAGCAGCAATATTAATAACCATACCCGTATTGGTGCTAGTCAAAGCTTCTGCTTCTTCTATCTTCTTTTGTAGTCGATCATTGAAACGACTTTTATCACCAATAACACGCAATTGTAGATTATTTTTATGAAGTTTTTTGACTTCACTCGACAGCACTGAAATAAACAGTTCCATCAAGATACCGACTTCTTCTTCAGGACGACGCCAGTTCTCGCTACTAAACGCAAAAAGTGTAACGGCCTTAATGCCAAGTCTGGCAGATGAAGAGATGGTTTTACGAACGGCTTGAACACCGTTTTTATGACCAAAGACGCGAGGCTTGCCCTGAGCTTTTGCCCAGCGACCATTACCATCCATAATGATAGCAATGTGTTTAGGAAGAGAGTCTGTGAACGCTTGAGAATTATGCATAAAAGAGTGAATCAAATTCTAATAGTCGAACAGAGTAGCATAAAAAAACGCTGAACCGTGAGTACAGCGTTTTTCCGGAAAGAAAAGAATATGGAAAATTAAACTTCCATCAACTCTTTTTCTTTAGTTGCTAGAACTTCATCTACGTTCTTAACCGCAATATCAGTTAGCTTTTGAATTTCGTCTTGTGCTCTACGATCTTCATCTTCAGAGATTTCTTTGTCTTTCAGAAGTGCTTTTAGATCGCCATTCGCGTCGCGACGGATATTACGGATAGCAACACGGCCACCTTCAGCTTCACCACGAACGATTTTAACGAGGTCTTTACGACGCTCTTCCGTCAACGCTGGAAGTGGTACACGAATAACCGTGCCAGCAGACATAGGGTTTAGACCTAGGTCAGATGTCAGGATTGCTTTTTCAACTAAAGGAGTCAGTGTTTTATCAAACACTGTAATTGCTAGTGTGCGTGCATCTTCTGCAATAACGTTAGCAACTTGAGCCAAAGGCGTTGGTGCACCGTAGTACTCTACAGTAAGACCAGACAGTAGGCTTGGGTGAGCACGGCCTGTACGAATCTTTTGCAGGCTGTTTTTAAGTGCGTCTACACTTTTATCCATACGCTCTTGAGCGTCTTTTTTGATTTCGTTAATCACAATTTCACCTTGATTATGTTCTTTCTTCAAGAAAGCTTTTTATTTGGAGTGATAAGGATAAGCTTACCAAAGCATAACACCTCAGTAAGCCCGAAAAATTAGTCAGCGTCGCTGATTAATGTACCTTCAGTTTCACCCATAACCACGCGACGTAATGCGCCTGGTTTATTCATGTTAAATACACGGATTGGCATTTTGTGATCACGTGCTAGCGTAAATGCAGCCAAATCCATCACTTTAAGTTCTTTTTCAAGAATAGTGTTGTAAGACAACGTATCATACAGCTCTGCGTCTGGGTTTGCTACTGGGTCAGCAGTAAATACGCCATCTACCTTTGTCGCTTTTAGAACTACGTCAGCTTCAATTTCGATACCACGTAGACACGCAGCAGAATCTGTAGTGAAGAATGGGTTACCAGTACCAGCTGAGAAGATCACAACACGACCTTGACGTAGTTGGCTGATTGCATCTGCCCAGTTGTAGTCGTCACACACACCTTTAAGAGGGATAGCTGACATTACACGTGCATTTACGTAAGCACGGTGCAGAGCGTCACGCATTGCAAGGCCGTTCATTACCGTTGCTAGCATACCCATGTGGTCACCAACAACGCGGTTCATACCTGCTTCAGCAAGGCCTGCACCACGGAAAAGGTTACCGCCACCGATAACAACGCCTACTTGAACACCTAGTTCAACCAATTCTTTTACTTCTTGAGCCATACGATCAAGGACCGTCGCGTCAATACCAAAACCTTCTTCGCCTTGTAGTGCTTCGCCGCTAAGTTTTAACAGAATACGTTGATACGCCGGTTTAGGGTTCGTAGTCATGGAGTTTACCTTCCAAAGAGTTGATGATTAACAGTCATGGATAAAAACTGAAGAGATCAGTTTGCATTCATAACAGCTAACAGCCAAAAAATAATTCATTATTCATAAAAAGACCGCAGCATTTGCCACGGTCTTTTTCAATCAATACACTAAGGATTAACCTTGTTGTACCGCTGCAACTTCGTCTGCGAAGCTCATTTCAGCCGCTTTCTCGATACCTTCACCAACTTCTAAACGAACGAAGGTAGTAACTGATGCGCCTTTCTCTTTAAGAATGTCAGCAACAGTTTTCTTAGGTTCCATGATGAAAGCTTGACCAGTAAGAGATACTTCGCCCGTGAATTTCTTCATACGGCCGATAACCATTTTCTCAGCGATCTCTTGTGGTTTGCCTTCGTTCATAGCGATTTCAACTTGAACAGCTTTTTCTTTTTCTACTACGTCTGCAGGTACGTCAGATGGGTTAACGTACTCAGGCTTAGAAGCAGCAACGTGCATAGCGATGTGCTTAAGCGTTTCAGCTTCGCCTTCACCAGCAACAACAACACCGATTTTCTCGCCGTGACGGTAAGAAGCTAGTGCAACACCTTCAACAAGCTCAACGCGACGGATGCTGATGTTCTCACCGATCTTAGTTACTAGAGCGATACGTGCGTCTTCAAATTTAGCTTGAAGTGCAACGATGTCTAGACGTTCAGCTAGAGCAGCTTCAGCAACTTCGTTAGCGAATGCAAGGAAACCTGCATCTTTAGCTACGAAATCAGTTTGGCAGTTCACTTCAAGAAGAGCAGCAACGCCAGCGTCTTCTTTAATGATGATTGTGCCTTCAGCAGCAACGTTACCAGCTTTTTTAGCTGCTTTCGCTGCGCCAGACTTACGCATGTTTTCAATTGCTAGCTCGATGTCGCCTTCAGCAGCAACAAGCGCTTTTTTACATTCCATCATGCCCGCAGCTGTGCGTTCACGAAGTTCTTTAACTAGAGCTGCAGTTACAGTTGCCATTCTCTATTCCTCAGTAAATTCTAAAAAAGATAAAAAACAGGGGCCTAATTAATTGGCCCCTGATATTGACTGTATTCAGTTCTTAAGCCATCGATTATGACCGCTTAATGTGAACTAAATATGGCTCAGAGCCGCTATTATTCAGCTTCTACAAAACCGTCTTTTTCAGCAGCTACAGCAGCAACATCTTTGTTACGACCTTCTTTAACCGCGTCTGCAGCAGCGTTTAGGTAAAGCTGTACTGCACGGATTGCATCATCGTTACCAGGGATAACGAAGTCAACACCGTCTGGGTTAGAGTTAGTATCAACTACAGCGTAAACTGGGATACCTAGGTTGTTTGCTTCTTTAACTGCGATGTGTTCGTGATCAGCATCGATAACGAATAGAGCGTCTGGAAGGCCGCCCATGTTCTTGATACCACCAAGAGATTTCTCTAGCTTCTCCATTTCACGAGTACGCATTAGAGCTTCTTTCTTAGTAAGCTTGTCGAAAGTACCGTCTTGAGCTTGCGCTTCAAGTTCTTTCAGACGCTTGATAGACTGACGAACAGTTTTGTAGTTCGTTAGCATACCGCCTAACCAGCGGTTGTTAACGTAGAACTGGTTGCTGTTGATAGCAGCTTCTTTAACAGCTTCAGATGCAGCACGCTTAGTACCAACAAAAAGAACTTTACCTTTCTTCTCGCCAACTTTAGCAATTTCAGCTAGAGCTTCGTTGAACATTGGTACAGTTTTTTCTAAGTTGATGATATGAACTTTGCTACGAGCACCAAAGATGAATGGCTTCATTTTTGGGTTCCAGTAACGAGTTTGGTGACCGAAGTGAACACCAGCTTTAAGCATATCGCGCATTGATACAGTTGCCATTTTAAAATCCTCTATGGGGTTAGGCCTCCACACTCCCCATGAATCCGACCCCTAACAACTAACCACTTTTCAGCCGTTATCTGTGTTGTTGAGGCACCCCGGAACATGTGTCGGAATGTGTGTGATTTAAAGAAATAAGTTAGTGGACACAAAGCTTGTTTCGCCAAATGGAGAAAACAGTCCTGATGTCCGGCGCGCTTTATACCATATTTTGTCTATCTATGGCTAGAAAAAAATCTAAAAATGGCGACTGCTATACTGATCCCTAGCGGTGAATTTTCTCTATAAAATAGTGTCCTATTCAAATCGCGTCTGCGTCATTAAACCGAACATTATCTACTCAGACTGAGCAGTATCCACCAACATTGTGCGGACATGGGAATGTTGCGCTAAAATGCTGCACTGATAGAATAGCCCCAATATGCACACTTAGGTGCTACCAAATTAAGAGATATGCAATGGCTGTAAAAATTAAAACTGCTGAAGAAATTGAAAAAATGCGCGTTGCCGGCAAGCTGGCTTCAGAAATTCTAGAGATGATTGAACCTCACATCCAAGTGGGTACAACGACAGAAGAGCTAAACCAAATCTGTCATGAGTACGCTCTAGAAAGAGGCGCATACTCAGCACCACTTGATTACCACGGTTTCCCTAAGTCAATCTGTACGTCTATCAACCACATCGTGTGTCACGGTATTCCAGCATCACAAGATGAGACGGGTAGCACAGGTCAATTCAAACCTGCAGTATTAAAAGATGGCGACATTCTCAACGTTGATATCACTGTGATTGTTCCTGATGACGAAAATGCTGATCTAAGTGTTCGTCCACAAGGCTACCACGGTGACACATCTAAGATGTTCCTTGTGGGTGAAGTTTCTCCAGCAAACAAACGTCTGTGTATGGTTGCTCAAGAAGCACTTTACGAAGGCATGCGTCAGGTTAAACCAGGTGTTCAACTTGGCCAAATCGGTACTGCTATTGAGAAGTACATCAAAACAAACAACAAGAACAACCCACGCGCTAAATTCTCTATTGTAAAAGATTACTGTGGCCACGGTATTGGTTCTGAGTTCCACGAAGATCCACAAGTCGTTCACTACAAAAACAGTGACCGTACCGTACTGAAAGCAGGCATGTGTTTCACAATCGAGCCAATGATCAATGCGGGTAAGTTTGGCTGTCGTCTAGATGACGAAGATAGTTGGACAGTGTACACAGCAGACAGCAAGAACTCCGCTCAGTGGGAACACACTCTAGTTGTGACCGATACTGGTTGTGAGGTACTAACACTACGCAGCGACGATACGATCCCACGTATCATGAAGAACGCTTAGTTCAACAAGCTGAATACCTCAGACTTTTAAAAATATCCTCGCCTGTCGAGGATATTTTTTTATCCCCTCAATTTCGATTTTCCATCAGCTTCTGTTAAATTGTTTACTATTCTCATTTGCTTGCACGGATAGCAGACTATGCCTTATCAATGTCCCCTTACGTTCAATGACGAACAAATTGAAATCTGCGAAATAAAAAATCAGCTCGAAATCTTCACGCAGTATCAAAAAAATGAATTTCTGAATCATCATCCAGTCACCGATTTGGTGCTGCTTCGTTCCGAATACATGGATTTGCTTCTCAATCGTTTATGGGAGCATTTTGGATTCAACAAACTGCCTCATATTTCACTTGTTGCGGTGGGAGGCTATGGCCGTGGTGAACTACACCCTTTGTCTGATATTGATATTCTCATTGTCTCGCAAAAAACACTGCCACCCGCACTGGGTGAAAAAGTCAGTCAATTCATTACCCTACTCTGGGACTTGAAACTCGAAGTCGGCCACGCGGTGCGTACCATTGCAGAGTGTCTTGATATCGGCACCGATGATTTAACCGTTGCCACTAACCTGCAAGAGTCACGCTTACTGTGTGGCAGCGAAGACACCTTTCAAGAACTTAAGCTAAAGATTCATTCTGATTCATTTTGGCCAAGTGAGACCTTCTACAAAGCCAAGATTCAAGAACAGAGAGAGCGTCATGCTCGCTACCACGACACCACCTATAATCTAGAACCGGACATCAAATCGACTCCGGGAGGGCTCAGAGACATCCACACCCTGAGCTGGGTTGCGCGTCGACATTTTGGTGCAACGTCTTTATTGGAGATGAGCAAATACGGCTTTCTAACCGATGCTGAATATCGTGAGTTGGTCGAGTGCCAAGATTTCTTATGGCGTGTTCGCTTTGCACTGCACATTGAACTGCGCCGTTACGACAACCGTCTCACGTTTGCCCATCAAGCTCAGGTAGCGGAACACCTGGGTTACAGTGGTGAAGGCAACCGTGGCGTAGAGATGATGATGAAAGAGTTCTATCGAACACTTCGTCGCGTAGCCGAGCTCAATAAGATGCTGCTTAAGCTGTTCGATCAAGCGATCATCAATGGCGGTCAAACACAAGAAGCCGAGATTCTCGACAACGACTTCCAACGTCGAGGTTCATTAATCGAAGCGCGTAAGCCGGCTCTATTCCAAGCAAGACCAGAAACGATTCTCGATATGTTTATCCATATCGCGAATGACTCTTCTATCGAAGGGGTAAGCCCACCAACATTGCGCCAACTGCGAACCGCACGTCGCCGATTGAATCGCTTCTTACATACCATTCCTGAAGCTCGTGACAAGTTCATGGATTTGGTTCGCCACCCAAATGCACTGCACAAAGCCTTTAGTTTGATGCACAAATTGGGCGTGCTATCGGCCTATTTGCCACAGTGGAGCCAAATTGTTGGTCAAATGCAGTTTGATCTGTTTCATGTTTACACCGTGGATGAACACAGTATTCGCCTACTCAAACACATCAACCGCTTTGGCCAAATCGAGAACCACGATAAGCACCCTATCTGTTGTGAAGTGTATCCACGAGTTCAAAAGAAAGAGCTGTTGATTCTGGCGGCTATCTTCCACGACATCGGTAAAGGCCGCGGCGGAGACCACTCAGAAATTGGCGCTGTTGAAGCTTACTCTTTCTGTATTGAACACGGGCTATCAAAGCCAGAAGCCAAACAAGTCGCGTGGCTAGTACAAAACCACCTGTTAATGTCAGTGACCGCTCAACGCCGTGATATCTACGATCCGGACGTAATCACAGAGTTCGCCAAGAAAGTACGCGACGAAGAATCGTTAGAACTGCTGGTGTGCCTAACAGTAGCCGATATCTGTGCAACCAACCCAGAACTATGGAACAGCTGGAAACGTACCCTACTCGCAGAACTGTTCCATTCTACGCAGCGCGCACTGCGCCGCGGCTTGGAAAACCCGGTCGATGTCAGAGACCGTATTCGTCATAACCAGCAAATGGCATCTGCACTGCTGCGTAAAGAAGGCTTCACGGCTCGTGAGATTGAGGTGTTGTGGCAGCGTTTCAAAGCTGACTATTTCTTGCGTCATACACACACTCAAATCGCATGGCACTGTGAACACTTACTTCGCTTAGAAGATCCGAGTCAACCTTTAGTGCTTATCAGCCAAAAAGCGACACGTGGCGGCACAGAGGTATTCGTTTACTGTAAAGACCAAGCTGCACTTTTTGCGACCGTGGTTGCCGAGCTCGACAGACGCAACTTTAACGTTCACGACGCACAAGTCATGGTCAGTAAAGATGGCCACGTTTTGGATACCTTTATCGTACTGGATCAGCACGGTGAAGCGATTGATGAAGCAAGACACAAAGCCGTCGCTAAGCATCTAACTCATGTTCTGGCTGATGGCCGCCCAACTAAGATTAAGACTCGTCGTACGCCACGTAACTTACAGCATTTCAAGGTAAAAACCTTAGTTGAGTTCCTACCAACCAAGAGTAAGAAACGCACCTTGATGGAGTTAAGAGCTCTTGATACGCCGGGGTTGTTGGCTCAAGTCGGTGCAACCTTTGCAGAATTAGACATCAACTTACACGGTGCGAAAATCACCACCATAGGTGAGAGAGCTGAAGATTTGTTTATTCTGACCAGTGACGCGGGAGGCAGACTGTCTGAAGAACAGGAACAAGCGCTAAGAGAAAGATTAACTGAGCATGTTTCAGAGCTCGCACCTTAGAAAGCTAATTTAGTGCTAGAAGTAAGTTATGACTAGGAAACAAGTTTAGCTCTAGGAACAGCTTTAATAGCCAAATAAGTGTGGGCAAAGATAGAGAGCGATCTTGCCCACAACTTACAATCAATTCACAGATATCAACTATCTAGCTCGTCGTTAGGCTGCTACATTGATCAAGTCAATTACATAAAAGTATTACATTCATAACCTAGAGGTCGCTTATGTATCCAAACCTCACTGGCTTAGGTATCCACGAACCTAAACAGATTGAACGTTACTCCCTTCGCCAAGAAGCTCATAAAGATATCCTGAAGATTTACTTTCGTAAGCAAAAAGGTGAACTGTTCGCGAAAAGCGTTAAGTTTAAGTACCCACGACAAGTAAAAAGTGTGCTTGTTAGCGGCGGCAATAATCAATACAAAGAAGTGACAGAGATTAACCGCAACCTCACTCTTGTGATTGATGAACTCAACAAGATCACCAAACCTACGCCAACCGCTGAGGTCGATGTGAAGCAGAAGATCCTTACCGACTTACGCCACTTAGAGAAGGTTGTATCAAGTAAGATCGCAGAGATCGAAGCCGATCTAGAAAAGCTAAAATGATCCCGCGATGAGCGACTAGCTAACATTAGTTTTACCGCTACGATTGCATAGACACAACAAGGGCTGATATCACTATCAGCCCTTTATTTTTATTCTATTTTCTATGTTGACTAGACGCCTGGTCTTTACTTAGACGACCGTGCTTCAGCATTCACCAAGCTGGTATCCCACTCAAAGGTTTCAAACAACCTTAACCACGTTTCATCTAGGCTGGCCTTCATTACTAATTCTTTCTTTGTAAAAGGATGAATGAAACGCAACTCAGAAGCGTGCAACAACAAACGGTGCGAATCTAAATCATCGCGGAACAGTCGGTTGTGCTTACCATCACCATGTGAAGTATCACCAACGATTGGATGTCTTAGATGAGCCATGTGACGACGCAGCTGATGTTTACGACCTGTCTTAGGCATCATCTCAACTAAGCAATAACGACTGGTAGGAAAACGGCCTGTTGAATACGGCACTTCGACTTTCGCTAACGGCTCGTAAACGGTGACAGCTTCTTGTGGTTCTTTATCTTCTTTTGCAAACTTGTCTGCGATCTTATCCAACTCGACCTTGAGTGCATAATCGAGCGTGTCGCCATCTTCTATCCAACCACGAACAATCGCATGATAGGTTTTTTGCATCTCATGGTTAGCGAACATCGGCATCACCTCAGAGGCTACCTCACTCGAAAGCGCAAACACCAATACACCGGATGTTGGGCGATCTAAACGGTGCAGTGGAAATACGTGCTGACCAATTTGATCTCGCAGTGTTTGCATCACAAATTGTGTCTCATGTTTATCCAACCACGAGCGGTGCACCAGCATGCCCGCAGGCTTATTCACCGCGACAAAGTACTCATCTTGATAAATGATCTCTAACATTACGCACATACCTCATCAATGCTCAGAATCGTCACTAGCAGCTCGGTTTTATCTGCCTCATTTTTCCATACTTCACCAAAATAAGGATGAATCGCAAAGCCTCTCGGTAGGCTCATTTGGGCATCCATCATTGCGTTGATCTTTACGATAAAGATCCACTGCAACCACTCTTCTGGCTGTAGCGAGTCAATCGCAAAAGGCTCAACGCTCGCCAGAGCTTCATCCGAAGGTGAAACATCGCTCCATAGGGAACATTGGCGCATTTGTTGTTCTAATTGTTGAAGTAAAAGAGGTAACTTTGTGGCTGCTGTCATTTTTCACCAAGTTATTTATCTAGTGACCTTGAAATTGGGGCATAGAGTACCATCTATTTAGGAAAGAAAGTTAGGAGCTTTATTACTATGGAAACGATTCACACGCTCACTCAGTTGCTAAAGAATAGCGGTTGCCAATACGACATCTACGACCTAGGTCGTCGTATCCAGAAAATCGACAACACCCTATTCTCTGATGTTGAGCAGGGGAAACAGCCATACCCGTTTCCACTTCAGAAACAAGCTCACTTAGCGATTAGCTACTGGAACGAACACAAGCAACCTTGGATCTGGTTTCTAAAATTCAAACTAGACGAAAGAGGCCTACTGCATCAAGGTGATGTGGGTAATTTTCTTAAGTTTGTTATCGAAGCAATGGGCACGCGTTTGAACGGCGATATCAGCGAAGAGCAACAGCAAAAGCTGTCAAACAACCCTTATACCTTCAAGCCTTCTGAAGACAAAATGGCTGTATTTCATAGCCAAGTAAGAGCAGGTTTAGACCTTGCGACGAGCCAATATTACGAGCACGCTCAGCATTACTTCACGGGTGAGCTTGGTTGGGATAACTGGAAAACGGTTGGACTACAAGGCATCACTGATATGTGTGCGCGTTTAGGCAGCCAACAAAACGGTGTCTCTATTCGCAAAGCCATCAATAAGCTGCCATCAGAACCGCTATACGCGACGTTAGGTGCGCTTGAGCACACACAAATCAATGACAAACTCGCGCAACGCTTACAAGAGCTTGCAGAGAATGAGATCGCTAGTAAAGAGCCTGATTTGTTCTTACTTTCAGCTTTGGTTCGTGCCCTTTCCGGTGCAGAACAAGGGATCGCGAATAACATCATTAACCAAGTTCTCGCTAGTCCACGCTTGAGCCACCAAGAAGTGTTGATTGGTTTAGCTGGTCGCAGTTGGCACGCACTACAAGACACTGCTATTGCTGAGCAATTCTTGCTGCGTCTCGCACAAACGGGCAATCAAAACCTGTTCAATCAGTTATTTGCAGATTTAGTGATGATTCCGACACTAAGAATGGTATTTTTACCCTTGTTGAATTCGAACCCATCACCTGAGCTCGCCAACGCATTGATTGAGTTACAACAAGCGGCTAAGTCTCAATAACGGACTGACGACTAACCCAAGAACTGGTTTGCTCTATAGCTCGTTGAAATACGCTGTAATGACAATTGGAATAGAGATAAAAAGGAAGTATGGATTAAATGATAGATAACTTATTGGCTATTTTGATGCTGTGCTTCTTTTGCTTTTTCTTTTGGCAGCAGCGCAGGCAATCAGAGCTTGCGAAAACTGCCATTGCGAGAAAATGTAAAGAGCTCGACTTGCAACTATTAAGCGTTGCCTTCAGTGGTCATAAATTTAAGATGCGCCATGAGCTAACCACCATTTGGCGCTGGCACACTGTGTACCAATTTGAGTTTTCGGCATTGGGTGATGACCTGTACCAAGGAAAACTGACGATGGTCGGCTTCCGCTCTATGCGGTTTGAGCTACAGCCTCATAGAATGTAACGTCGCAAAACTCGGTATAACGATATTCATGATAAGGGCCAAACTGATCTTGTTTGGTCTCTTTAAATGCAAAGCCTAACTTTTCGAGTAACTTAATCGATGGGTTATGACCGACATTAACTGTCGCAACAACATTCGTTAGGTGCTCTTCAAAACACACCAAACTGAAGAAAGGTTTTAGCACTTCGCTAGCAAGACCTTGATTCCAAAATTCTTTATCCAAAATAAAGCCAAGCTCATGCTGACCCTCTTCTGATGAAACAAAGACATGTCCAAGATATTCACGGGTTTGGTTATGGATAATCGCGCGGCAGAAGCCGGCGTTGTCTTGCAGTATCTCTTGAAATAAGAGCTTCGCAGAGGCAATAGAGTGCGGCCCATTCATTTCAGCACGATTAATGGGGCAGCAATTCAACTTGATAAAGTCGTGTTGTAGCTGTTCGGTATAAGGTACCAACAGCGTTCTTGAGGTTGCTATCGTCAT
Source organism: Vibrio sp. QJM3NY_27 (assembly GCF_057785955.1). Classification (NCBI taxonomy): domain Bacteria; kingdom Pseudomonadati; phylum Pseudomonadota; class Gammaproteobacteria; order Vibrionales; family Vibrionaceae; genus Vibrio; species Vibrio sp. QJM3NY_27. Next base: position 2,725,892 of record NZ_CM173511.1, read on the forward strand.
AAAACACTCCTTGTGTTGACTATTAGCAGAAAAGCAGATGTCGCGCTCTTAGATAAAAGCTCCTGAATTAAAAAGAGCCCTAGATAGAGAAAAGCCTCAGATAAAGAAAAGCCCCGACACCGAAGTGTCAGGGCTAGGGTCTTACTCGCAGCAGTCCGGCTACTAATAAATGCTCCATGCATCATCCATAATAGTGGCTGTAATCCTTCAGCTCTTTCCTTTACTTCGCCGTCCTAGCGGTGTCCAATCATCCTGAAAGCTAACAATCCTAGTTAGCGCACATCACTTGTTCCGTGAGCGGTGTCCTTTACATCGTCCTGATGCTAATCCAACCCTTTAAATCCTAAAGGTGTCCATTGTCATTCCGTTGCAGCTAACTTCCTGTTAACTGGCTGTATCCCTACAATGTCCTTACGCTCCATGCTTGACTACTCAATCCTAAGTAACCAAATCTTCATCCTGAAGATAACCAAATCCTTGGTGCTTTCCTGTTCCGTGTCAGAATCCTTCCGACAAGGTTTAATTTACGCGATTTAGGATTTTGGACAATAGATTTGCATCACACTTTCAATTCAATAAAGTTGTTAATTATATAAAACAATTAAAATTCAGCAGTTTAACCATATGCACTTAAATCTCTCTAGTGATGTATTCGTGTTATCTCACAGCCTTTGTAAGAGATCTCTCACAAGCTATGGGCGGTTTTATGATTCGCTATCATTCACCGGAGCGAGTAAAATGACCAAAGACTAAAAATGGAGGTCAACATGCTGACAAAAGATGTGTCTGAAGAGTTGAAATCAGTGCTTGAAGGACTGCAAGCACAAGGGAAAGAGCCGACAGTTGCTTTAGTTAAAGCTCGTATGAGCACATCTGTGCCGATGCCTGCTTTGATCACAACTATCAAGAGCTGGAAAAGTGCGAATCGCGTCCCTAAAGTGGAAGTCGCGACACAAGAAGAGCCGGCACTTGATCGTGTTAGCCAACTGGAAAAGCAAGTCCTTGAACTTACCGCTCGCGTTGCCACGCTTGAAGCTAAGTTAACGAAACAATAAGTTAACTGAACAATAAGCTAACTGGTCAATAAGGCAACTGAGCAATAAGTTGACCGATAAATAAGCTAACAGAGAAATAGAACACTATGAAGATATGGGTTGATGCGGACGCTTGTCCCAAGGTTATCCGAGAAACAATCGTACGCGCAGCTGAACGCACAGGGGTCGAATGTACCTTTGTCGCGAACCATTTGGTTCCCGTTCCCAAGCGTAACAACATTCACTCAATTCAAGTCCCAAGCGGATTTGATATTGCAGATGATGAAATCGTAAAACGCACTGAACCCGGCGATCTGGTGATTACCTCTGACATTCCTCTGGCTGACGAAGTGATCACCAAAGGTGCGCTTGCTTTAAGCTCTCGCGGCGAGCTTTACACCAAAGAGACTATTAAAGCGCGTCTCAACATTCGTGACTTTATGGATACTATGCGTTCAAGTGGTATTCAAACTGGCGGACCAAGCACCCTTTCTCAAACCGACCGTCGTGAGTTCGCAAACCACCTCGATCGCCTATTAGCAAAGCGCTAACCACAGCTTTCTAATGACGACAGCTTTAGAAGTCGTCTCTTACATCGTTGTAGCCCAGATGAAATTTTAATCGACATACTCCGTTCTTGATATTTATTACAATAACGGAGTATTGCTTATGATTCGTCGAATCGCCCTCTCGCTATCCATTGTTTTTGGCAGCACCCAACTTTCTTTTGCTGATGAAGACTTTGCCGATGAACACTTTGCTGATCAAGAATACGGAATCATCGGAGGCAGCATCACCTATGGTGAAAGTGTTTTCTCGACTAAAAGTACCCCTCAATTTGGCGCGACACCCAACCTATTCTATTCAGGTCCAAAAGGCTTTATCGATGGTAGCTTAGCCAATTGGCAACTGCTGCCTTACGTAGGGTTATCTGGAAATTGGCGCTTTGCAGAGGTGTCAGACACTTTTGTAGACCTACCTAACGGCATTCAAGACAGAGATGGTAATGGAGAACTGGGGATAACTTTAGGAACGGTAGGGGCACGCCTCACCTACTTACACGATGTGACTTCAGAACATAACGGCTACGAAGTTCAGCTTCACTTAGGCAGAACATTAGAAACCTGGACGCAACCATTCACTATTACGCCTTACATAGAAATCGACTATCGAGACAAAAAGCTCTCAAATCATCTTTACAGTATTTCCAGCGCCGAATCTTCTTCCTCAGGATTGAGTCAGTTTGATTCTGGGTCAACCCTTGTCTATCAAGCCGGATTCATCGGACTCTACGAGTTTACGCCGACTTGGATTGGTATCGCGAGAGCAGACCTTATTCATCATGATAGCGACAGTACTTTAATCCAACGAGATTTGGGCTGGTCATTGGAGTTTGGCGTCACCTATCGGTTTGCAGGATTGTAAGTTTACTGGCTCATACAAAAAGAGCCTGCATCAATGCAGGCTCTTGGGTATACCATCTTTTATTCAGTTAATAAGCGAATCGAAATGTTCGCCCATCACTGTTAACTAAGGCGTGTAGAAAGTTGCAGCGCCTGGACCTACTGGTAGACCGAATACGAATACCCATAAGTAGAACAAGATACTCCAACCGAACATGAATACCATTGAGTAAGGTAGCATTGTCGCAATCAGTGTACCAATACCTAGGTTCTTCATGTAACGAGTCGCTACTGCAAGGATAAGACCGAAATAGCTCATCATTGGTGTAATGATGTTCGTTGTTGAATCACCGATACGGTAAGCCGCTTGAATCGTTTCTGGTGCATAGCCTACTAGCATTAGCATTGGAACGAAGATTGGTGCTGTTACTGCCCACTGTGCAGACGCTGAACCGATCATCAGGTTAATGAAGCCACACATTAAGATAAATGCGAAGAACAACATTGGACCCGTTAAGCCAATATCTTGTAAGAAGCTAGCGCCACCTACAGCAACGACTTGACCAAAGTTCGTCCACTTAAAGAAAGCAACAAACTGTGCAGCAAAGAAGACAAGAACAATGTACATGCCCATTGAGGACATAGACGTCGCCATTGCATTAATCACATCACGGTCATTCTTCATTGAACCGGTAACTTTACCGTAAACAAAACCAGGAATAGCAAAGAATACAAAGATAAACGCGACGATACTTTTCAGGAATGGAGAGCCTGAAATCGTGCCCGCCTCTGAACGTAGAACACCATCAGCAGGAACAACAGTCCAAGCTAAAAGCGCACTGACGATTAATACTGCAACACCCGCAAACTTAAGGCCTTTCTTCTCAGTATCATTGAGCTTACCCATTGAGTCATTTGAAAGGTCTTCAGACGCGTCTTCGTCGTTGTATTTACCCAGCTTAGGTTCAACAATCTTCTCTGTTACAAATGCACCGGCAATCGAGATAAAGAAGGTCGAAACAAACATGAAGTACCAGTTTGATTCAGGGCCAACAGAGTAAGAAGGATCAAGCATTTGTGCCGCTGTTTCTGTAATACCAGAAAGCAGTGGATCAACCGTACCGATAAGTAGGTTTGCAGAATAACCACCAGATACACCAGCAAATGCTGCAGCTAGACCTGCTAATGGGTGACGACCCAATGAGTGGAAAAGCATTGCTGCAAGAGGAATAAGAACTACGTAACCCAGCTCAGATGCCGTGTTAGAGATAATACCGGCAAATACCACGGTTACAGTAACCATGCGCTGAGATGCGCCCATTACCATGCCGCGCATTGCCGCAGATAATAGACCTGAGTGTTCAGCTATCGCAACACCTAGCATTGCAACAAGCACAGTACCAAGTGGCGCAAAGCCAACAAAGTTCGAAACTAGATTCGTTACGATGAGTTGTAAGCCTTCAGCATTAAGCAGGCTTACAACGTGGATCATGCCATCAGCAGCACGACCGCTAGCACCTTCTGGGCGAGGATCCATTACAGATACTTCGAAGTAACCAGCAATTCCTGAAGAGACTAGGATTGCGACACAGAAGATTGCAAAAAGAGTGATTGGGTGGGGTAAAAGGTTCCCCAAATATTCAACGCTGTCTAAAAAGCGAGTGAAAATAGGTTTCTTTGGTGCGTTGTTTTTTATTGAAGCAGATGAACTCATCTGTTCCCTCCTTGTGTAGTGATTCCTGTGCAATTGTGACAAAAATGTTCAAATTGCCAGCGAAGGGTACGCGACAAAATTATCAATTAGAAATTCAAAATGTTACAAAATGTGTAACAAATAACTATTTTTAACTCTATAAGAACAATTAATTAGCAAATAAATCTACATTAAATACAAAAACTAGATTTATAATTCACAAAAACACATTCACTACAAAAAATAACTGGCGACATAACTCATTGATTCATTTGAAAATAAAACACAGCATACGCTAATTTAACACACAATATTCTGTAAGGTTCCTCTCGAAGGAAAAGAAAAACAGACAAATGAATGAAGTTTGACTTTCCCCTCGTTTTTACACTCGTGTCACATCAATTTGACTGACTATTTTTGAACCGCTTTGAATCTCGGGTTGGATTTACAGATGACATAGTGACGGCCTCTGCGCTTTACTATTTGGCAATCTGGATGACGGCTTTTCGCACTTTTAAGTGATTTTACAACTTTCATTCTATTTCGCTCCCTTACCTAATTGACCAAAGCGACGAGTAAAGTTAGCAACACGTCCCTCTTTATGTAGCACTCTCTGTTTACCCGTATAGAAAGGATGCGATTTTGCAGACACTTCAATCGTGAAATAAGGGTAAGTATTGCCATCTTCCCATTCGATAGTACGTTCTGTTTTCAACGTTGAGCCAATCAAGAAGTACTCATCAACACTGGTGTCGTGGAACACCACTGTGCGGTAGTCAGGGTGGATATTCGGTTTCATTGTATTTCCCTAAATATTAAAATTGATACGTTATAACATATCAAATGATAATTATTATCAAAAGAAAAACAAGCGATTTTATGATATTTTTCCGCCATAGATCGTAATTAGAGAACGTCCACTCATGTACTCCATTGAACCTATTGGCTTTATAGAGTCTCCCTATAAAGAGAAGTTCGCGGTACCCAGGCAGCCTAGATTGGTGCCAACATCCACCTCAAGAGTCAAGTTGGTTGACGCAGCAAACTGCCTTGAGTCTGTGCGAGATATTGAGCAATTTAGCCATGTGTGGTTGTTGTTTTTGTTCGATAAGAACCTTGAAGCAGGCTGGAAACCAACAGTGAGACCACCTCGCCTTGGCGGGAATGAACGTATTGGTGTCTTCGCGTCTCGTGCCACATTCAGACCGAATGGAATAGGCATGTCTGCAGTTGAACTCAAAGGGGTATCTCAAGAAAAGGGACAAACTTGGTTGGACTTAGGCAGTGTTGATCTCGTTGACAGCACACCTATCATCGACATCAAGCCTTATATCCCCTACTCGGATTCGATTCCCGATGCACTAGGAGGGTTTGCCGCCGATGAACCTGAAGTGTTAGATGTGAGCTTCTCGCAGCAAGCCCAAAGTAAGCTGTCTGGTCACCCACAGGCGCGCCATATCATTCAGGTGATCAAAGAAGTGTTAGGCCAAGATCCACGACCCGCCTATAAGAAAGACAAGCCAGACAGTAAAGAATATGCGGTAAATTTGTTCGATCTTAACGTGAAATTCGTTGTCGAAACGCTTTTCATCAATGTTACCGACATTGAACGCTTTTGAGATCCCAAATAGGCTGATATTATATACGGCTATATCAGATTTGCTGTCGTCACTAACTGCAGCAAGTTTTCTTTTATCAATGATGAAACGGATACCATAGAATGCGTACCAGTAACTACCTTCTTTCTACTCTGAAAGAGACTCCAAACGACGCAGAAGTTATCAGCCACCAGCTGATGCTACGTGCAGGTATGATCCGTAAGCTAGCTTCAGGTTTATATACTTGGCTACCTACTGGTCTACGTGTATTGCGTAAAGTCGAAAATATCGTTCGCCAAGAGATCGATAATGCAGGTGCCGTTGAAATCTTGATGCCCGTAGTTCAACCGTTTGAGCTTTGGGAAGAGACTGGCCGTTCTGAAAAGATGGGTCCTGAGCTACTTCGTTTCACAGACCGTCATTCTCGTCCGTTTGTTCTTAGCCCAACAGCAGAAGAAGTGGTAACGAGCCTAGTACGTAACGAGATCAGCTCTTATAAACAGCTTCCTCTAAATCTGTACCAAATCCAGACTAAATTCCGCGATGAACGCCGCCCTCGTTTTGGCGTAATGCGTGCACGTGAATTCTCTATGATGGATGCGTACAGCTTTGATATCGACAAAGAAGGCTTAGAAAAGTCTTACCAAGCGATGCACGATGCTTACTGTAAAGCATTCGACCGCATGGGCCTTGAGTACCGTCCAGTATTGGCAGACTCTGGCGCAATCGGCGGCAGCGGCTCTCAAGAGTTCCACGTTCTTGCTGAAAGCGGCGAAGACCTAATCGCATTCTCTTCTGAGTCTGATTACGCAGCGAACATCGAGAAAGCAGAAGCACTAGCTCCAACGACTGAAGCGGCAGCGCCAACTCAAGAGATGGAACTTGTTGATACGCCAAACGCAAAAACCATCGCAGAGCTTGTAGAACAACACGGTCTAGCAATCGAGAAGACAGTTAAGACTCTATTCGTTAAAGCATCTGATGAAGTAGAAGCAAATATCATTGCACTGATCATCCGTGGTGATCACGAACTGAACGAAGTGAAAGCAGAGAACCTTCCACAAGTTGCTTCTCCGCTAGAGATGGCTTCTGAAGAAGAAATCCGCGCACTTGTTGGTGCAGGTCCTGGTTCACTTGGCCCTGTTGGTCTAGAGCTACCATTCATCGTTGACCGCTCTGTAGCAGTAATGAGTGACTTCGGCGCTGGCGCAAACGTAGACGGTAAGCACTACTTCGGCATCAACTGGGGTCGTGACGTTGAGCTTGCTCAAGTTGAAGATCTACGTAACGTTGTTGAAGGCGACCTTAGCCCATGTGGTCAAGGTACTATCCAGCTTAAGCGCGGTATCGAAGTTGGTCACATCTTCCAACTAGGTAATACTTACTCTAAAGCAATGAACTGTAACGTGCTTGGTCCTGATGGTAAGAGCGTAATCCTAGAAATGGGTTGTTACGGTATCGGTGTTTCACGTGTTGTTGCATCTGCTATCGAGCAAAACCACGACAAATTCGGTATCACTTGGCCAGACGCACTAGCGCCGTTCCAAGTTGCTATCGTACCAATGAACATGCACAAATCTGAGCGCGTTAAAGAAGCAGCTGAGAAGCTATACGCTGAATTAACAGCTATGGGTATCGAAGTACTATTCGATGACCGTAAAGAGCGCCCAGGTGTAATGTTTAAAGATATCGAGCTAGTGGGCATCCCTCACACTATCGTTATCGGCGATCGCAGCATGGACGAAGGTAACTTCGAATACAAAAACCGTCGTACTGGTGATAAAGAAGCTATCGCTATGGACACGGTTATCGAGCACCTTAAGGCTCAACTAGCTAAGTAATCCTATTTGCTAGCTAATAAATATTTAGTTAGATATTGAAAGGCTGCCACTAGGTGGCCTTTTTTGTGCCTGTCGTTTCTCTTTAAACTCCCTTCTATTTATCACTAGAGTAAATAACGTAAGTTAATCCCCTGTTCATCTTCAAATCCGTATATTGGTGTCATCAACTTTTTGGACATGCTCACCATTGGAGGTATCGATGGATATCAAAAGCTTACTGAACCAAGCACTTAAATCAGATCTCGTTAAACAAGGCACTCAGAAACTGTCACAAGGATCTTCAAGTTTAAGTGGCCTTTCTAAAGGCAGCAATGGCAAGAGTAGCAGTAAAAGTACACTAGGCGCCTTCGGTGCAGGCGCAGTTGGCGGCGGTCTGTTAGGTGCGTTAATGGGCTCTAAGAAAACCAAGAAAATGGGTAAGAAAGCCGCTGGTATTGGTGGTGCAGCGGCACTTGGCGCACTCGCTTACAAGGTCTATAACGACTATCAATCTAAACAAGGCCAAACACCGAATGTCGAACAAGCTCAATTTGATGAGAACGACTCAAACCATAGTGTGCTGATTCTAAGATCTATGATTGCTGCATCCAAAGCCGATGGTCATGTCGATGAGGAGGAAATGGCCAAGATCGAGCAAGCGGTCGAAAATATGGGTGCGGACTATCAACTGACTAAATTGGTCTCTGAAGAACTTCACAAGCCACTCGACCCAAGCGAAATCGCTCAACTGGCAACGTCGCCTCAACAAGCGAGTGAGATTTATTTAGCCTCTTTGATTGTAGCGGATGAGCAAAACTTCATGGAGCAGGCTTACCTCAAAGAACTAGCTAAGCAACTCAACCTTGCTGATGAAGTTACTTATCAACTTGAACAACAAATATCCGGCTAATCATTAGATACTAAGCGACTCGTAAAGAACGACTCAAATGGCAAGCTAGCAAAGTAATACATTGAGCATTAACAGAATGAGATATTGAGCAAGAACAAACTAACTCTGAACTTAATCAGATCCACTTTGTTTTTGCTTATCTCTATGTGTATATTGAGATCAGTTATCATTTGGTTAGGTATAAAAATGAAAGTATACGATTGTTGTGATTTGGTGCGTGCACTGTATTCTCAAATTGGCAGTGGCGACCAAGGCTATATCCCTAAAGCGATCACCTGCGCGGTAAAAACATTGAATGACCTTGCTGCGGATGAGTCTCTTCCTAAAGAAGCAAGAGATAGTGCTGCATTTGCCGCAGCTAACCTACTGATCTCAGATTTCGAGGACTAATATGAACCTCGCTAACTTTGAAAAGATGGACTCTGTGATGTTGATGAGCATCGTCAACATGAAGCTCCGTGACGACTTCGGCGGTGATTTGGATCGAGTAGTCAACTTCTACGAAATCGACAAAGCAGCCTTGATCGCAAAACTTGCGTCTGCTGGTTTTGAGTTTCTTCCAGAAGCCAAACAGTTTCGATAGTCATTTAAAACAAACTTGATTTTGAAAGGCCAGCCTCAGTGTTTAATGCCGATCGTTTAAGAAGACTTGAACGATCCTGCAGTTAGAAGATAATCCTCATCAACAATGTTGATGGGGATTTTTTATGCTTGAACAAGAATTAGCAATGGCACACGAGACCATTGAAGATGCCGATAATTATGAATCTGTCGTCGACGCTATTCAGATTGAGTGGATAGAACAAGCTCTTCTTGAAACAAATAAAGCGAGCATAAGACGACGCCGACTTCCCGCGCAGCAAGCTGTCTGGTTAGTTATTTGGATGGGGTTGCAACGCAACATGTCTATCAAAGAGGTATGCAGTTCATTAGACATTGCGCTTCAGCCTAAACCTGAAGATAGTTGGTCTCGTGTCGCACCTAGTGTCCTAACTGATTCACGTCGACGTCTAGATGAGAGCCCATTAGCAGCTCTATTTAACACAACGGTGAAGGCTTGGCACGGAGATATCCTTCAACAAGACAGAGACTTAGAACTTAATGTACTTGCTGTGGATGGAACAACATTTAGATGTCAAGATTCCACAGAGAACGCTGAAGAATTTGGGTTCATCTCTAAAAAATTGAAACCTTACCCTCAACTTCGTTTAGTCGCTTTGATGTCAACAGAAACACGAATGATTATGGGGGCGGCTTTTGATGGTTGTCATGTCGGTGAAACGACCTTAGCTAAGCGCCTATTCAATGATATCCCCGCACACTCATTGACCTTACTTGATCGTTGTTATTTCTCGGCAGACCTTTTGTTGTCGTGGCAAGAGAGTGCGGAAAATACTCACTGGTTAATGCCTGCAAAACGTAAACTACGCTATGAAGTGTTGGAGAAATATGCGGAAAACGACATGCTCATTTCAATGCCTATCTCTCCTCAAGCTCAACGGCAGAATCCGAATTTACCCGCACGTTGGGAAGCCAGATTAGTCCTATATCAAGAGCCAAAAGGTGAGATAAAAGGTTTTATTACTTCACTTACAGACCCTAGCAAATACTCGCTAGAAAGCCTGCTGCGTGTTTATTGGCAACGCTGGGAGATTGAAGAGGGTTATGGTGAAATTAAACAGACTCAACTGCAAAGTCACGTCACTTTACGAAGTCGTTTTTCTGCCGGTGTGAAGCAAGAGCTTTGGGGCGTATTACTTGCCTATAACTTAGTGCGATTAGAGATGGTTAAGATAGCTTCAGAAGCCGGGGTTCGAGCGACTAGGGTAAGCTTTACTGCTGCAATTAACCTTATAGATGCTCAGTTACGTTGGTTAGCTTTAAGTCCAGACGGAACCCTACCAGTCAAACTTAAAAGGATGAGAGAAAGTCTGAGTCACTTCATTCTTCCAGATAAAAGAAAGGACCGAACGTTTCCACGTTCAGTCCTCTTTGTTCCAGCCAAATATCCGTTTAGGTTCAAGCAGTAATGCTTATCCGAACGGCATTAAGCCTCAGTGTTGGTCTTTTTTATTGGTGATACGTATTGGATAAACATGTAGTTAACCAGTTATAAATTATCTGTCTACATCTATACTTTTATATCTTAGAGTCAACGAACGCTCCTTGAACCGAAGCGTATTGTTGTATAGGCTACCTCAAATAGCATATAAAACTCATCACCCAATCTGATGATAGCGAAGGATTAACAATGAAAAGACTCGGACTTTTGGCAGTTTTCGCTGCAACACTGACTGCAGGTTGCGCTTCAAATACACAGCAAGACAACTTTCGTGAAGCCTCTTTTGAGCTGTGTAATACCGAAGTCGATATCTACTCAGTAAGCCATGATGAGCGAATTCGTATCGTCTGTTCTGATGGTTCTAAATTCGCTTTGAACAGCGAAGATACACTAGAAGTAATGCGTGATATCAACATCGACTACTGCGATGGTGAAGGCTTAGGCAAATTCAACGAGAGCCGCAGCTACTACTCGTTTAGATGTAAGTCAGGTACTTTACTGAGCATCAAAAAGTAAAACCGATACCAACAAATAGCAAAGGGTTGATGTGCAAACATCAGCCCTTTTTAGTACCTGCCTTTCTGTATTCTCAGATAACCCAACGCTCATACCGACCAATACAAAAAAGGCCCCTATACAGGAGTAATGCCAGTCAGTTAAGCTGACTGGCATTTTTTCTATTCGTTGCATATTTCTTAGGTTTCAGTTTCACCCAACGAGGATAACTTCTATCTTCTCTTCGAGGTGGTAGGATAAACATCGATATTTGCTGTAGTAGTACTTCATAGTGTTTGGGTAGTTTCCCAGGACTCGTTAAAGGTAAAGCTGCAAAGTATTGAGTCACAGCCATGGCACTACTCGTAAAGCTTAATTGATTCGGCCAGACGCTATCTAACTTGCTCGCTGCCTTTGTCATAACCTGCCTTATAAGGTTATAGGCTAACAAAATCCCCCAGAGCTCCTGTTTGACCATATCTGGGCGCTTACTTCGCAATGTATACTCACTATCAAGCAAGGTTTGCTTCATTTCCCTATAACCTAATTCGATTTCCCAACGGTAGCGATAGAGCTCTACAATGTCTTCACCAGGAAAGTGCAACCCATCACGCATTGATGTAAGCACCTGATATTTCTTTCCTTTGATAATTTTCGACACTAACCGTGCTTCTATTATCTCAGGGAGGTCACTGAATTTCTTTCTTGCTTGAGGTGTCGTTTTTATAGCAACGATAGCGTCACTCTGGCTATATTTATGAACGACTTCATACTGAAAGTCCTTTCTCACAGGGAGCATCCAATGTCTTTCTTGGCCTACTTTATTCCAGCGATTAAGTAGCCCTAGAGAGTAATATCCTTTGTCAAAAATAGTCAGAGAATGATCGGGGGTTTGTTCAATGAGTTCTTCTGCAAGGCGCATTTCGTTGGTTCGATAGTCAGAGAATGCACTATCGATTATCTGATGACTCGTAAGCTCCATCAGACAAACCATACGTACCTTAGGGTAAATATTTTCAGCTGATTGATTGCGCTGTGCTTTAAACTCTTGATGATTTTCAGGTGTATCTGTCGTTCTCCAAACGACACCATCGACGGATAGAAGGTTTAGTCCACACCAAGTTTCGAAGTTAGACGATTGATAGCTATGCGCTGCCATCTTCTTAAAGACTTGCTTAACACCTTCTTCGCCCAATCTCTGTCTCGCCTGAACAACAGCGCTTGGGGCAACAAAACGTTGTTTGTCTGGCAGGACAATATCGAGTTGATTAGCTATATCCCAAACAGATTGTTGTCGAAAAAGACTCATTCCTACAACGGACCAAAGTACAGCCTCTAAAGGTAAACGCCTTCTTCTCACCGTTGCGACCCCCGCTTGTTCGAAGCCTTGCTGAATAAGGTCTGGGCTAAGAATGTCAGAATATCTATCAAAGTGATGAAAGGTGTTACATGATCGAAAAGTATTCGCAAGTTGGCTTTCTAAAGACATAAAAAATCCGATATTAGTTTCCTAATATCGGATTTTGAAGCCTTTTGAGGATCGGTCAAATGATCTCACAAATTTCTTAACTGATCGGCATTACCCTATACAGGAGCCCTTCAAATCGTATGTTTCAATCAAATAGATTTAGTTCAAGGAAAAGGCGCGGAGTTTTCAGCACCTTTCCCTAAAACAAAAAGGGACTCAATGAGCCCCTTTAAAAGTACTTTTCAAAGTAGTCGTTTGAAATTTTAGGAGAGCACGCGGAGCTTACGGATGTAAGTGAGCATGCTCGACAACGAAGTTCAAATTACTACGAAGAAAAATTAAGCGTAAACCGGTAGACGCTTACAGATCTCTAGTACTTTTGCTTTAGTTGCTTCGATAACAGACTCATCACCCATGTTATCTAGGATGTCACACATCCAACCTGCTAGCTCTTTCGCGTCAGATTCTGAGAAACCACGACGAGTGATAGAAGGAGAACCGATACGGATACCTGAAGTAACGAACGGGCTACGTGGATCGTTTGGTACTGAGTTCTTGTTCACTGTGATGTTAGCTGAACCTAGTGCTGCATCTGCTTCTTTACCTGTGATGTCTTTGTCGATTAGGTCAACTAGGAACAGGTGGTTCTCTGTAGAACCTGAAACGATGTTGTAACCGCGTGCTAGGAATTCAGCAACCATTGCTTTTGCATTAGCAACTACGCGAGCTTGGTATTCTTTGAATTCTGGCTCTAGAGCTTCTTTGAACGCTACTGCTTTACCAGCGATAACGTGCATTAGAGGACCGCCTTGGCCGCCAGGGAATACTGCTGAGTTTAGCTTTTTGTAAAGATCTTCACCTTCGTTAGAAAGGATAAGACCACCACGAGGACCAGCAAGCGTTTTGTGCGTTGTAGTTGTTACAACGTGAGCGTGTGGCACTGGGTTCGGGTAAACGCCTGCAGCGATTAGACCGGCAACGTGAGCCATATCTACGAAGAAGTAAGCACCTACTTTGTCAGCAATTTCACGCATGCGCGCCCAATCACAAACTTGAGAGTAAGCTGAGAAACCACCAATGATCATCTTAGGTTTGTGCTCGATAGCTAGCGCTTCCATCTCTTCGTAATCGATTTGACCTGCTTCATCGATACCGTAAGGGATTATGTTGTAAAGCTTACCAGAGAAGTTTACCGGAGAACCGTGAGTTAGGTGACCACCGTGGGCTAGGCTCATACCTAGAACAGTATCGCCAGCATTCAGTAGTGCCATGTATACAGCGTTGTTTGCTTGAGAACCTGAGTGAGGTTGTACGTTCGCGTATTGAGCGCCAAACAGTTCACATGCACGTTCGATTGCTAGAGTTTCAACTTTATCTACGAACTCACAACCACCGTAGTAACGCTTACCAGGGTAGCCTTCAGCGTATTTGTTTGTAAGTTGAGAACCTTGAGCTTCCATTACACGTGGGCTTGTGTAGTTTTCTGAAGCGATAAGTTCGATGTGCTCTTCCTGACGAAGAGTTTCTTCTTGGATAGCTGCGAATAGGTCCGCATCGTAATCAGCAATGTTCATGTCACGCTTAAGCATCTGTATCTCCTGACTCAGATTGTACTGAAAGTTTCAAAAAAACCACACAACGACCGAAAGCAAACGTTTCCGTCACCGTTTTGATGTGACGCATTCTACATAATTTGATCTAGGTCATAAAGAGCTAATTGCAATTTTATCATGCAGTTTTTTCATAATCACATATAAGATTCATCATGGTTATTAAGCTTATCCAACCAAAGATGACGCTTACTGTCAATTTTACGCTTTACACCCTGTAAAACGCAGATTACATAGGTTTACCTTAATTTTACCCCTCAAGCTACCGAAAGCTAAGGTTTTTCTCTACTATGCACGCCTTTATTGGTTAGGTAATTATTAAAACGATGGAAAAACACTCACGTAAAGAAGATTGGGTAGCTATTCTCACTGGCACGTTTTTAGTGGCGTTAGGCGTCTTCTTTTTACAGTCAGCGAACCTGCTTACCGGTGGTACTACTGGCTTGGCTCTGCTTTTGAGTCAATTCTTACCTGTAACCTTCGGTATTTTGTACTTTGTGGCCAACTGTCCATTCTATTTATTAGCGTGGAAACGATTTGGCCGTAGCTTTGCCATTAGCAGTGCAATTGCTGGTGCGTTAGTTTCTGTGTTTGCCGATCATTTATACCTCGTTATCTCACTAGAAGTTCATAACGAGATCTACTGTGCTGTTGCCGGTGGCTTATTAATGGGCTTAGGTATGTTAATCCTATTCCGTCACCGCTCAAGCTTGGGTGGCTTCAACGTATTATGTTTGTTCATCCAAGACCGCTATGGCATCTCTGTAGGTAAAACTCAGATGGGCATTGATGCCTGTATTCTGTTTGCGTCTTGCTTCTTCGTATCGCCTTGGGTAATTGCCGTTTCGGTATTGGGCACCGCAGTATTGAACATCGTATTAGCAATGAACCACAAGCCAACTCGTTACTCGGTGAATTACGCGTCTTAATACCAGTTATCCAATCAATGAATTACTAGCTGTTTTTCATAACAAAAACAGCTAGTATTTAGCTTTTATAAGCTACCCTCTCTTTTCTTATGCAAGATTACCTCTCTAACGCCAAAGACACTCAAACCTCGATCTCTATTGAAGGTTTAGAATTCAACCCAGTCACACGTGTCTTGAGTAGCAACGAGCAGGTCATCGATTTAGAACCTCGTTCTATTGAATTACTCGAACTGTTTCTTACTAGCGTGGGTGAGCCTATCGCAGCTGAGCAGATCATCGAATCAGTTTGGCAAAGTAACTTCATTTCAAAGAATGTTCTCACTAATAGAATCAGTACATTACGTTCTGTATTGCAAAAGCACCTACCAGAAAGCGATGCTACTAAGATCTTGGTGACCTATCCACGCAAAGGATACTTTCTCAATCCGAGCTCAGTGAGTCTGGCCAATACAGCAATCGAAATTACAGAAGTAACCGAGCCACCCCAGGCCAGCCAAAAGACGTCGCCGCTTAACCTCTTATTACTGTCATTCTCTGTTGTGTTGCTGATAAGCACCGCGACTCTAGGTTATATGTTTTGGCACTCGTCAAACCAAGCCTCCGAGCTAGAACGCACACAGAGGCTGATTCCGAAGGTCGAGCTATTACTGAACCGCATCGATGCCATTGGTGATAATGCGAGAACGCACCGAAAAGCCGTTAAAGCGCTACTGCTCCAACAGCAAATTGAATACGCTTATACCGATTTAGCCAACCAAGATGCGCCGAGTTACTTCGTTGACCCAATAGACAGCACTCCTTTCTTTCCGGGCGCAAAAAACATGCGTACCAGTGACTACCTGCTCAATATTCAATTAAAGGATCAGGAGGTCGATACACGTCTTGCAGCTAAAGTCAGCCTTATTTATCCAAGCTCGGGCAAGCTTGCCTTTCGTGGGGTCTACTCAATAGAGTTAGATAACCTCAATGAAGACTTGATGGAGATAAATAGAGAGCTGGCAAACTACTTTGCTCTACCTGCTCCGCTATCACCAGAATGGTCTGTCAGCGATAAAGAACTAAACCATTTACTTAATGAACAAACGCTAAAGCTGGATAGCGTGCCACTCAACGTGATGACTTCAACATTGATTGCACGACAAATGGCGCTCTTTGAGACTGACCACCAGCGACTGATCAGTTTCACTAGCCTTGTGCAAACACGCTTTAAGTTGATTCCCGATGAGCTCAAACTCTGGCTTGGAATTATCCACTTCAAGTTAAGAGACCTGCAAACTGCCAAAGAGTTTCTTACCAATACGGCGGGTAACTCGACCATCGAGAACGCACTGGTCTATATGATGATTTCCCATATTGCTTACAAGCAAGGGGATATGGATAAGTTTCGCCTCAACTACATGGAATCCTTGGTCGCGTTACTGCGAGTGGTTCCTTCAGAAGAGTTGTTTGCTCGCTTATCCAAACCTGAGTCGAAATCGACCTGTCTCCAGCCTTGGAAAAATCTAAAATTGAGCATCAATGAGCCACTGATCATCAAGCAATGGGAAAACCTAATGCTTAACTACTGCACGAATGTCGGCCATCAATTTCCCGAATGAATAAATATAAATCACTTAAAAACAATAAGTTAAACATAAATTAAGATCTTATGTATCTTCGTTTTTTGCCCTATTAACCCTCTCAACAATAGCATTCCTAAAAACAACAGGCCGCTCTAGGCCAACTATATTAGGAATGCTCAACATGAATAAATCTATGACGCTGCTTGCGACTTCTCTCTTTGCTTTATATGGCTGTGGAGGTGGCTCTTCTTCATCAGGCTCAACTGGTACAACTCAGTTCGATTACCCGATCAACAACTCTCAGTTTGCACCGAAGAACATCACACTATTATCGTACCTAGTATCAGAAGATGGTGAAGAGAACACAGTGTTGGATCTTGCATACCGAGACATCAGTTCTGAACTGATGTTGGCCAATATTCAGTTGGAATTGGATAAGCTAGCTATCTCTAACACTACTGAAGGTGTTGCTGAACTAGAGAAGCTAAAGGCAACGGTAGAGAGCATGGTAAACAGCGGTATCAACGACTTCTATGCTGCAGATGTGACGGTGCAAAGTGAGACAGACAGTGAGCTGTTTTACAAAGGCAGTGATGGCTTTGTTAACTCAGTTGATGCCAATATAGAATTGAGCAACGGTGAGACTGTCGACTTTTTAGTGACCAACCCAGTATTCAAATCCTCAGGCAGTACAGTAAAAGAAAAAAGCCCAAATATTAGCCACAGCAGTAGTTCAGTCGGGCTTTCGTTTGAGGTTACTACTGGCCAACTAGAAGCCTTGCTTGATGATTTTTATGAAGGTGATATTGATGATTTAGGACCGTCAGACACACAATGTGAATTCCATTGGCAGCAACAAGTTTCTGAAAATGGTCAGCGCTCAACGGTAACGGTTAGAGGTAAGAAAATTGAAACGGCGTACCTGAAAGTTGAAAACACTTACAACGTTGTTTGTGATGGGTATGATTCAGCTGAATTTCAAAGCAATACCGAGACATGGTTTAACCCAAACTTTGGCGTTGTGAAAATGATGGACTGGGATGAAAAGAATGGCACGCAACTGAGCGAAACAGTGTGGGTTCTCGATTCATTTACGGTCAATAAAGGCTAAGCAATCGAATAAGACTTCAATGTTAAATTAGAAGAAAGCTTTGAGCCTAACATCTAGAGTTCAGGCTCAAAGCTTATACTCGCATAGGGGTACGAGTATTATTGCTCTATCAAGAGAATTCTTGTTTCATATGGTCGTAAGGTCATCGTATATTCAGAAACTGGCGACTGATCATCAGGGTAATTCCCCAATAGCAATTGCGCTTTAGCCAGCTCAAGTTCATTAGGTAACTCAACCTGACACGCTTCACCATAGTAGTTATTAATACAAACCAAAGTCTGGCTTTTACTCTCACGAGAGTACGCAAATACCGACGGGTGCTCAGGCAATAAATCTTGATAGCTGCCATAAGTAATCACGGGCACTTCTTTACGTAACTCAATCAGGCTCTTGTAGAAATAGAAAACAGAGTCTTTATCTTCGAGCGCTTGCTCAGCGTTGATCTCAGTGTAGTTATTCGCAACATCTAGCCATGGCTGTGATAGCGAAAAGCCAGCGTACGTTTCACTGTTCCATTGCATTGGTGTACGAGAGTTATCACGAGATTTCTGCGCCAAGATCGCCATCATATCTTGATGAGCTACACCATCACGGTTAACCATGATGTCGTACATATTGGTGCTCTCTACATCACGATATTGGCTGATGTCGGTATAACCTGGATTAGTCATCCCAATCTCTTCACCTTGATAGATATAAGGCGTGCCTTGCATCATGTGTACAGACGCGGCCAGCATCTTGGCCGATTCAATACGATATTGTTGATCGTTACCCAAGCGGCTCACGACTCTTGGTTGGTCATGGTTACACCAAAATAACGCCCCCCACCCTTTGCCGTTCAAACCGGTTTGCCAGTGATTGAAGATCGACTTGAGCTGTAAGAAATCAAACGGTGCATTGGTCCACTTCTCACCATTGGTGTAATCAACCTTAAGGTGGTGGAAGTTAAACACCATCGACAGTTCGCTATTATCAATATTTGAGTATTTCTGACAATGTTCCAACGTGGTTGAAGACATCTCGCCGACTGTCACGCTGCCGTACTTCTGGAATACCGCTTCACTGATCTCTTTCAGATATTCGTGCACACGTGGACCATCGGTATAGAAACGACGACCATCACCGATATCATCGTTAGGGAAATCTTGTTGCTTCGAAATTAGGTTGATCACATCCAAGCGGAAACCGTCAACGCCCTTCTCAGCCCAGAAGCTGATAACGTCTTTCACTTCTTCGCGTACAACCGGGTTCTCCCAGTTAAGGTCGGCCTGTTCTTTGGCGAATAAGTGTAGGAAGTATTGCCCTGTCGCCTCATCGAGTTCCCACGCATTACCACCGAACTTAGACTGCCAGTTAGTTGGTGCTTGGCCATCTACGGGATCTTTCCAGATATAGTAATCGCGATACGGGCTGTTTTTATCGCCCAAAGCAGATTGAAACCATGCATGCTCTGTCGAGGTATGGTTTACCACGATATCCATCACGATGCGAATGCCACGTTGATGCGCTTCAGACAGCAGTAGGTCGAAGTCTTCCATGGTGCCGAATTGGGGGTTAATCGCATAATAGTCTGAGATATCGTAACCATTATCGATCATGGGTGACGCGTAAACTGGGGTTAGCCAAATCGCATCCACGCTCAAATGTTTGAGGTAATCCAGTTTCGAAATGATCCCTTTGATATCGCCAGTACCTTTGCTGCTACTGTCACAAAAGCTCTTTGGGTAGATTTGATAGATGGTTGCGGTTTTCCACCAGCTTTCATCATGTTCAGTCATCGCCATCTCTAACACTCACTTACCTGAAAATATAAAATAAAAATCACCATGCTTACATGGTCGAATAGCCGTTATAACTAAAAGAAAAAGCTATAAATAAGAGAAAAAGCGATGACTCACTTGAAGTCATCGCTTGCTAAATGCATTACGCGTTGGCGGTTTCTAGTTCGCCTTTCATCTGTGCTCGTTTATAGAAGAACAATGTCAGCGTTATCGGCAGTACAACCGCCACCAACATCGCGACTAAGTAAATCGACCAATATTGAGGTTGAATCGATAAGATACCCGGCAAACCACCAACACCGATACCATTCGCCATCACACCTGCACTACCACAGATTGCAGCCGCTGCGGCACTGCCGATCATTGCGCTCAGCATTGGGAATTTGTATTTAAGGTTGATGCCGTACATCGCAGGTTCCGTTACACCTAGGTAAGCAGAGATTGCTGCTGGTACCGAGATGTCTCGTTCGCCTTCGCGCTTACTCAAAATAATGATGCCGACAACCGCTGAAGCTTGTGCAATGTTTGATAGCGCAATCAAAGGCCAGATTGGTGTGCCACCTAAGTCTTGCATCAGTTGTAGATCCACAGCGTTGGTTGTGTGGTGAATACCTGTAATAACCAAAGGTGCGTATAGGAAGCCAAAGACCACTGAACCAAGAATCGCGAAGTCACCAGTCATTGCCACTTTAGCCGCGAATGCCACACCATCGCCTAACATACGACCGAATGGGCCAATAAAGGCGTGCGCTAGAATCACAGACAAGATGATCGAGACAAATGGCACGACAACCAGGTACAGATAAGAAGGAACAATGCGCTTAAGGTTGGTCTCGATGAAGGCCAGAGCCACACCCGCTAACATCGCAGGGATCACCTGAGCCTGATAACCGACTTTCTCTATCACGAACAGACCAAAGTCCCACACCTCAGGTACCGATTTACCTATCATGTAAGCGTTCATCAACTGTGGAGAAACCAAGGTCACACCGAGTGTGATACCCAGAATTGGCGTTCCGCCGAGTTTCTTAACCGTTGCCCAACACACACCAACCGGTAAGAAGAAGAAAATAGCTTCGCCAATCAACCATAAGAAAGAGTGAACGGTTGCCCAGAACTGGCTGATTTCAACTAAGGTTTTGCCGTCGAACATGCGAATGTCGCCAATCACATTACGGAAACCAAGAATCAAACCACCCGTAATAATGGCAGGCAGCAGTGGTACGAAAATTTCGGCTAAATGGGAGATACCACGCTCAAGGAAGTTCATATTTTGACGAGCAGCCAACTTCGCCTCATCTTTTGATGATGCATCTTTACCGGTTTGCTCAATCAGAAGTGCGTACACCTCATCAACCTCGGTGCCAATCACGACTTGGAATTGACCTGCGTTCGTAAAGCAGCCTTTTACCAGTTTAAGCTTCTCTAATTCTGCTTTGTTCGCTTGTTCCGTATCGTTCAATACAAAACGCAGTCGAGTTAGACAATGGCTGACACTCGCAATATTCTCTTTGCCACCGACTAACTCGATAAGGCGCGCAACGTCTTGCTTCGCTATCTTACTCATACTACCCCACCCTGGTTTCATTCAATTACTCTTCTAAACCATGCAGCTATAACCACTCGATTTAGATTAATGGGAACATTCCCAATCACGGGTATTATAATGCCTTCATGAATAATAAATTAAAATGGGAACAGTCCCATTAATTGAAAGAGATCACACTCTAATTTTAATCTAAGCGGTTCAATTTCGCTTGATTGAGTGGATTATAGAATAGGAGATTGAGTGTGATGAGAGATCTCTGCATTGCCTAAAAGCTGAGAGATCAATAGATTAGCGGCCAATTTCCCCGCAGATTGATATCCAGGATCAATGCTAAATACTCGAGGGAACAAGAAGGAGAGAAGATCATTGCCACCAACGCCAGTCACCACCACATCTTCACGTTGTAACTCTTGCAGACGTTTGATTACGCCAAGAGCCAGTGTATCACTTGCACAGACAATCGCTTGAGTCGCAGGAGCAAGCACCTCATCCACCAACTGATAAGCGCTTTCATGATGAAGTTGACCAGTACGATAGTTCGCAATTGAACCTGTATTTTCACACCACTCGAGATAAGCCTTAAGACGCAGTTCACCGGTTGATTTATCACTAGGATCAACGCCAATGAAGCCAACCTCAGAGATCCCCTGATCTGCTAAATGCGTTAACGCACTATTGATCACCTGTTGGTTATCATAGTTAATCGACGTCACGTTCTCGGTATCCAGAGCAATCACCACCGCTTTGTGTTCCCAAGCTTCAATCGCAGGAATATCACAGTCAGTAAAACCGAATACAATGATGCCGTCTACATTGCGACGCTTGAGAACCTGCAGATGCTCATTGGCTTTTTCTCTATCAAGCTGACTTTCCATGATCACCACATCGTAATCCGCTCGATACAATTCGGCCAGCATCGTACTTACCGCTTTGTTTTCAGAAGGAGAGTCCAGACGAGAAATGATTACGCCGATGACTTTTTGACTGCCACCACGCATAGACTGTGCAGACTTTGAAGGCGAGTACCCAGATTCTTGAATTACTCTTTCCACCCTTTCACGGGTTTCAGGTTTCACTTTTGGATCATTGGTCAGAACGCGAGATACAGTTGACTTACCAACACCGGACAGCTTAGCAATATCGAGAATAGTGAGTTTTTTGCTCATAAAAAGTCTAACGTTAAAGGGAAGAGAGGAAAAAGCGAGGGCATAACCCCTCACTTAACTGTTTGTAAATCCTAGAAGTTAACTATGACTTACTTTCGGCAATTTTTATAGACGACACGACCAAGTTCTAGACGTGCGTTGTCACCTTTAGTGCGTAAAGTGACGCTATTGATCAGTTCAGAGGTTCCATCATCTAAGATGTACTTCGTTCCTGAACCTGCCGCTATTTGAGTTAGGCGATATTCATTCTCTGGCAAACGTAATACCGCTTTTTCATTACCAAGGTAAGCGACCTTAAATGAAGCGTCAGACTCACATTGATAAGTCACGAATTGGTCATCCGAGACTGCACCATCAGGCGCCGCGGATTGAGAACACCCGACTAACGCTACCGTACATAGAGATGCTGCCAACAATGCTTTCATACTGCGTTCCTCATCTTTATATAGTTAACGGCGCTGATATCTTATTTATGGGTTAGCACCCCAGTTGACTGGTTAGAACCCACGTAATAAGTAAGCCTGTTAACGATAGGAAAATGTATCAGCCTTTCAGGAAAGCTGGAACATCTTTAATGCTATCTAGCACTACACTGGCAAGTGCCTCACCCTTTTCAGTCACGGGTTTACCGGTTCTCACCAATACTCTGGTACCAACACCAGCGGCTTCTGCGGCCATCATGTCTTCAGCTTTATCGCCAATCATGACCGAGTTAGCCATATCAATTTTGAGAAAGTCACGCGCAGAAATGAACATACCAGGTTTAGGCTTACGACATTCACAATCTTGCTTGTAGTCGCCAATGCCGTGTTCAGGGTGATGAGGACAGTAATAGATACCATCTAACTCAACGCCATTATCGACAAAGTTCCAATCCATCCACTGCGTCAAAGAAAGAAAACGATCTTCGCTAAACTTGCCACGAGCAATACCAGATTGGTTGGTCACAAGTACCAATAAATAGCCCATATCTTTAAACGCTTTTGCCGCTTCAAACACACCATCGATGTATTCAAAGTCATGCTCATCATGTACGTAGCCATGATCAACGTTAATCACACCATCACGATCTAAAAAAACAGCAGGTTTAGACAAAATTCAGTTCTCTATCAACTCTCTATTAATCATTAATTATTACACGCTTTATTTGCTTCATCACTATCTATTTAGTTTTGCGTTCGTTAACGATTTGTTTCTACCTTAGCAACACAATCGACGTTTAGCCGTCTAGACGTAAAAATATCTATTGACTTAGATCATAGAACACCATAGCATCGTCTGTAAATCGAGCGAGCTATCGACATATTATTCTGTTCCACCTGCACGGGTTTCTCTATGATTAAAGTGAATCAAGTCAACAAGGTTTTTTATCAAGGCACTAAAGAAATCAATGCCTTAATCGATATCAACCTTCACATACCTCAAGGTCAAATCTTTGGAGTTATCGGCTCTTCAGGTGCAGGCAAAAGTACCCTGATCCGTTGTGTAAATATGTTGGAAGCCCCGACCTCAGGTGAAGTGATTGTTGACGGTATTGACCTGACAAAACTCAGCAAATCAGAACTCAGCGAAGCTCGTCGTAACATCGGTATGATCTTCCAACACTTCAATCTGCTGTCTTCTCGTACTGTATTTAACAACGTAGCACTGCCTTTAGAGCTTGCTGGTAGAGATAAAGCTGCGATTGAAGCGAAAGTGAGTGAACTACTTGAGCTTGTTGGTCTATCGGATAAGCGTGATACCTACCCTGCGAACTTAAGTGGTGGTCAAAAGCAGCGTGTCGCAATTGCTCGTGCGCTAGCGTCAGACCCAAAAGTATTGCTATGTGATGAAGCGACCAGTGCGCTAGATCCAGCAACGACTCAATCTATTCTTGAGCTACTACGTGAAATCAACCGTAAGTTGAGTATCACTATCCTACTGATTACTCATGAAATGGATGTGGTTAAAAGCATCTGTCACGAAGTAGCGATCATTGGCGGTGGTGAATTGGTAGAGAAAGGGACTGTCGGTGACATCTTTGCACACCCTAAGACAGAACTGGCACATCAATTTATTCGCTCAACCTTGGATCTTACGATTCCTGAAGATTATCAAGCGCGCTTGCAAGAAACTCGCGTAAACAGCAGCTACCCGCTGGTACGCCTTGAGTTTACTGGCGCAACGGTCGATGCTCCGCTGATGACGCAAATCGCACGTAAGTTCAACATCGATGTCAGCATCTTAAGCTCAGACCTGGATTACGCTGGCGGCGTTAAATTCGGCATGATGGTTGCTGAACTGTTCGGTAATGAAGCCGATGATAATGCTGCTATTCAATTCCTACGCGACAACAATGTAAAAGTAGAGGTACTTGGCTATGTCCTTTAGTTTCAACGAGATTGCTGACTGGATCAGCCTTAACGGTAACCTTCTATTAGGCGCAACAGGCGAAACCCTTTACATGGTTGCTGTAGCGGGCATTGTTGGCTTCGCTGTCGGTATCCCATTAGGCGTGATTCTACATACGACTAAAAAAGGTGGTCTGTTAGAGAACACCAAGCTAAACAAAATTCTCGGTGCGGTTGTGAACGTGGGCCGTTCAGTGCCTTTCTTAGTATTGATGGTTGCGATTATCCCATTGACTAAGATGCTGATTGGTACCTTCATTGGTACAACAGCAGCGATTGTTCCATTGACGATTGGCGCTATCCCATTCGTGGCTCGACTTATCGAAAGTGCACTACTAGAAGTACCAACAGGTCTAGTGGAAGCAGCTCAATCAATGGGCGCAACACCAACACAAATCATCAATAAGGTTCTGCTTCCTGAAGCGCTACCGACTATCATCAACTCAGTAACGATTACATTAGTAACGCTTGTGAGCTACTCAGCAATGGCAGGAACTGTTGGTGGTGGTGGCCTAGGTGATGTCGCGATTCGTTACGGATTCCACCGTTATGATGTGACCATCATGGCTGTGACGGTAGTGATGTTGATTGTACTGGTACAAATTATTCAATCAATCGGTGATTCATTAGTTCGCCGCGTTGACCACAGATAAAAACTGACAGCGTTATGCATTAATACCAAGCTATTGATCAATAACGAGTTATTAAAAGACGTAACGTCATCTGAACCAAATTAAATAGAGTTATTAAAAGGAGATTATTATGAAATTTAACCTTAAAGGTTTACTGACTATCGCAGCAGCGGCATCAGCGCTAGTACTAGCAGGTTGTGGTGACAAAGAAGTCGACACTTCTAAAGTAAAAGTTGGCGTAATGGCAGGTGCTGAAGCACAAGTTGCTGAAGTTGCAGCTAAAGTAGCAAAAGAGCAGTACGGCCTAGATGTTGAACTAGTAACTTTCACAGATTACGTAACACCAAACGCAGCACTGGATGACGGCTCTATCGACATCAACGCATTCCAACACGCACCGTACCTAGATCAGCAAGTGGCTGACCGTGGTTACAAGCTAACTATTGCTGGCAACACGTTTGTTTACCCAATTGCGGGTTACTCTAAAGAAGTGAAATCTGTAGACGAAATCCAAGACGGTGCTCGTATTGCGGTACCAAATGATCCAACAAACCTAGGTCGTTCTCTACTTCTTCTTGAGCAACAAGGTCTTCTTGAGCTTCGTGAAGGTGCAGGTCTTCTAGCAACAGTTCGTGACATCGTTAAGAACCCTAAGAACCTAACAATTG
This sequence comes from Vibrio sp. QJM3NY_27, assembly GCF_057785955.1. Taxonomy (NCBI): domain Bacteria; kingdom Pseudomonadati; phylum Pseudomonadota; class Gammaproteobacteria; order Vibrionales; family Vibrionaceae; genus Vibrio; species Vibrio sp. QJM3NY_27. Next base: position 2,751,773 of record NZ_CM173511.1, read on the forward strand.
TTGAACTAGACGCAGCACAACTGCCACGCTCTCTTGATGATGTTGCACTGTCTATCATCAACACAACTTACGCGAGCTCTATCAACCTGACTCCGCAAAAAGACGGTATCTTCGTTGAAGACAAAGATTCTCCATACGTAAACCTAATCGTTTCTCGTGAAGATAACCTAAACGCTGAAAATGTACAGAACTTCGTAAAAGCTTACCAAACTGAAGAAGTGTACAAAGCAGCTTCTGATATCTTCCAAGGTGGCGTAGTTAAAGGTTGGTAATCAACTAAACTACAGCAATCTATAAATACCCGAAGGGGCTGACATAGCGTCAGCCCCTTTTTTATTGGTTAGGATTTACAAGAAAGTTCGACTTACCACCAAGCTTCCACTTGCATACCAACGCTCATTTCACTGTTTTTACCTTCACCGAAGGCATTGTCATTTTCAGCATCGTTTAGATAAGTAGCAAAGATACGGAATTCAGGACGAGACCAGAAACCCACTTGTGGAACCCAAGCCTGAGCGATTGTGAATTTACCACCCGCCCCATCTTTGTTATCGATAGTTTCAACAAAGCCACCAATTTCAAGAATGGTACGCATACGCTTGTCCCACTTGTAAAGCGGGCGAATGACCGCACTAAAAGAATCATCATCGCTATTATTGGCGCCAACACCGGTTGATGCTGCATAACGAACAGTGTGGCCAAACTCGATGTTCTCGCCAATCGCAAGCACGCCCCAGTTAATCAATCGGAAGCCCTCGGCGTCATTATTACTTGCATCACGTACGATCCCCTTACCGGTACCAAAGGTTGTCATCTGCTCGGCATAACCAGAGTTAGCAACCTGTAGAATGGTTTTGTTGAAACCGCCTGATAGGTTTTGATTCAAGCTCGCGGTTAGCATTACACTGTCATCCGCATCCACCGTTTGACCTTGCTTTTCATTGGCGAAGTTCATATCAATACCGACCTCAAGATCCGCATTGTTCCACAATGGAATGCCCGCATAACGTATATCAGCAATCATGGCTGTGGTTTCTTTGCCATCAAATACATCACCCGTAACGGTGTCTTGAATCAAAGCTACCGATAGTTTACCTGGGCCCATATTGATGTGTTCAACACCGGCACCAATACCACTGACATCCCAGTAATAGTTATCAACGATGTGCACATCATGACGTTGGTAGTAGCGCTCACCCGCCCAAATCCCAATGTCCTTATCTTCAAAAAGCCCCACCGCCTGAACATTCAATTGCACCACATCCACGCTTTTATCCGCCGCGTTTTCATCTTGGCCTTGCCAGTACGACAACATGGAATCAACTAAAAATGAAACGTCGTCCTCTGCATACACCTCTTTCTTAAAACCAAACTCACCATACAGGTCATTTTCGTTGCCGAGTCGGCCAACTTTACTCACTTCCCACTTGCTGTTTGAGCCGCCTTCATTACTCAGGCCAACGCCTCCGCGCATGTAACCATTGAACTCCAATGGCGTGGTTTCATCAGCGTATAAATTAGGGGCAAGTAAAGCAGTAGAGAGTGCAGCAGCAATAGGTAACAGTTTCATCGTCCATTCCTTTCAGATCTAGAATCAGGTTGTTTTTATAAATGGGAACATTCCCATGGGATCGATCCCATTTATATTGAGAAGAATATAAATTGAAAGAGAACTGATTGATTATTGTGATCAGGCTAACTATTGAGGTAACTAAAAGTTGATGGGTGTTGGATTATTTCTATGAATACGTTGGAGCTACAGAAAGAGGGAAATATCACGTTCTGTACCTACTTGGGGGAACAGTAGTTAACAATTAGGGGGAATAAAGATTGGGAAAAGATAGCTTGTGAGTCGCGAAATCGAGTAATAAAACAGGATGGTAAACGATTAATATAAAAGGGGAAATCGATATCGGAGCACTTAAGTAATACTCCGATATCTAAAATATGACGTTTAAATAACCACAGAAGGGTTACTTCAGGTGATCCCAAGAGATGTTTGACACCAATCGGCAGTCATCACACTTGAAATAGAAAATATCGTGAATAGGCGCATCAAGCAGCCATTCACCATCACATTGCGGGCATTTACGCTCTTTTTCAGCTTTTAGGCTAATGCCACCGACACGGTATAAGTAGTAATACGTTGGGATCTTAGTGAGGTACTCAATGCGCCCTCTTAAACCCCAGCCGCGTTTGAATAATACGCTTTTGGTATCACTGATCTCGGTTAAGGTTGCATGTTCAGCTCGACAACCACCGCCCATTTGTACTTCATCACAGGCTTGCCATTCTGTCTGCCATTTCAACACGGCTTTATGGTCACCATTGAAGGTTGGCGGGTTGCGGTACAAAGGGATCGGCAACAAGCTATCGCCACTACGCAGCGGCGAACAGGTATGCACGAATGTCGTGTATAGCACCTGCCAACTTGGCGTTTCATCTTCTGCCACTTCTTCTGAGTTCAGATCTCGACCAAGCAGACGCATCTTAGGCGCTAATAAACTCGCAGCTGATAAGCGTTCAAAACAGACCTTTACGAAATCTGAATGATTACGTGGGTGTAAGCTGTCTTGCTCAGGGCACACAACGCGAACATAGAATTCGCCGTCGCCCATCACAATTGGAAACTCACGACCTAACACTTGTCCGTTGTAACGAAGTGCATCCATTAAGCCATTAACTGCCTTATCGACAGCGCTGACCGTTGTGTTATCAAAACACTCAAATTGAAGCTCTAGTACGTACATCTATTTATACCGCTGGTTGTAGCTTTTCTAAAAATTCTGCCAACGTCTCGGCTAGTACATCACGATTTTTGGTGCCTAAGCGCTCTAGGATCACGTTACCCGTCAGATTACAGATAGAGATAACATCAAGCTCTGCATCGGTCGCGGCAATGAAAACCGTTGGTTTTAGCTTTAAACGACGCTGAGTGACTAAGTGACCTAAAATGTTTTCTTGCAGACATTCGAAGTCTTCATCACTCCAAATCTGTAACAGAGTCAATTCGTTACCATCGAAGGTCGCGTTCATATCTGCGCTGAATTGTGCACCGTAGAAAGTCTTAATGTCTTCATGCAGAGTCAACTCAATACCGGTTTCAACGTTGGTGAAATCCGCAAATTGCTCACGTGGATAGTGCTTCCACAACACGACATCGCCACTCTTTTCTTCTACGCATGGCGATACGATGTCCACCAACTCCTCATTACGAGGTAAGCTTTGGTGTTGCTGCTGCCACGCGTCAACGTATCGCTGACTAAAAGAAAGTAGTGCGTCTTGAGCACGTTGAGTCATGAAAATCTCCTAAACACAAAATAATAAATAGAATCCGAGCCCTTTCAGCACCGATTAAGCGATGACTTAATGACAGGGTAATGGGGATTCAGTAAAATCGACCCCATTCTAATCGAATTTGAAACGAAAGTATGAGCAAATATTCTGACGCAAAAGAGCTAGCGGGTTTAACCCTTGGCCAAAAAACTGAGTACTCTAACCAATACGATGCAAGTTTATTGCAGCCAGTACCTCGTAGCCTTAATCGCGATGATCTTGCGCTAAACGGCGAGCTGCCTTTTGTTGGTCATGATATTTGGACGATGTACGAGCTTTCGTGGCTAAACACCAACGGCCTACCACAAGTAGCGGTGGGCGAAGTTTTCATCCCAGCCACCAGCCAAAATTTAATTGAATCAAAATCTTTCAAGCTGTACCTAAACAGCTATAACCAGACTCAATTTGAAAACTGGGCTCAAGTCACTGAGCGCCTGACCCAAGATTTGTCTGCATGTGCAGGCGAACCTGTGATTGTGAATGTAAACTCAGTAACCGACTACACTAACCAACCAATCGTGACGATGGAAGGTGACTGTATCGACAATCAAGACATCCAAATCACCAGCTACGATTTTGAAGCGTCACTGCTTGAAGGTGCCGCTGACGAGCAAGAAGTAGAAGAAACTCTGCATAGCCACTTATTGAAGTCGAACTGCTTGATCACCAACCAACCGGATTGGGGCAGCGTTGAGATCGCATATTCTGGTAAGCAAATTGACCGTGAAGCTCTGCTACGCTATTTAGTTTCTTTCCGTGAGCACAATGAATTCCACGAACAATGTGTTGAGCGTATCTTCACTGACATCATGAAATACTGTGCGCCATCGAAGCTAACCGTGTTTGCACGTTACACGCGTCGTGGTGGTCTGGATATCAATCCATACCGTTCAACAGAGCAAGATAGACCAAGCCACAATAAGCGTATGGCTCGCCAATAATCAGGCGTGAACCCACCCACACTTATTTGAACCTACCAAATCTTTAAAGGGACATTGAAATGCGTTGGTTATACGTTGTTAGTCTATTTATTTTAAGCTTAAGCACATCGGTCAATGCGTCGGTTTATTCGTCGGCGCTACTCAATGAAGCCAATAACTTGGTTGAGATCGAGCCAAGCCAAGCAAAACAAATGGCCAACAGTTACCTAACGCTTCGTGTCCTTTCTGATCAACGCGAGAAAAGCCCATCGGCGATTTCTCGCGAAGAGACGGACTCTTCTATTCGAACGCCAAACAGCAGCATCGATGCCTACAAAATCTTAGCGAAGGCGGAATACAACCTAGGCAACATTCGTATTGCGATTAAAAACATCGACAAAGCCTCTGAACTCGCAAAAACCTATAAGCTTAATTACTTAAAACTGGACCTTCAGATCCTAAAAGTTCGCTTACTTTGGCTGAGTGACAGAAAGTCAGCCACAGCAACAGCAGAGCTGACAAGTATTGAAGCAAACCTAGAATCGGTGAATAAAACCTTACGTTTAACAGAAGGTATTACCTATCGTTTGATCATGCTGAAAGCTGATATCGCCTCTTATGACAATAAGGTCGACGAAGCCGAGAAGTTCTACCAAGAAGCGAAAACCTACCTCGATCAGCGTTACTCAGAAAAAGTTACCATCGACTACCACATCACGGTCGGTGAATTTTATCTGACTCACAAAGAGTACAATCACGCGTTATCTGAGTTGCTGTATGGCTATTGGAAATCAGTAGAAGGCAATCTGAGTTCACGCTTGGCTAAGGTTAACCGCCTACTTGCGCAACTTTTCTTTGAGCGCCAGGTGTTAGATAAAGCATTAGAGCACCTCTCTCAAGCTGCTGATTTTTATGATAATTTTGAAAACTCCCCCATATTAGCTCAAGTACTTAAAAAGATGGGTGATGTGTACTTCTATCAAGGAAAATATAACCTTGCCCTAGTGCACTTTTTCAACGTTCTTGATCACGAAAGTACCGACAGGGATATACACCAAGTCATCGATATTCGTCTAAGTCTATCGGCAACTTACTTACGCCTCTATAATTACCCTCTAGCTGAGCAGTACTTAACCCGGGCCCTTGAACTACTAGAGTACACCGACATTCCAAAACTGGAAGGTCGTGCCGCGCTATTATCAGCAGGATTAGCTTACCACCTGCAAGAAAGCGAAGATGTAATCAAGCATGCGACTCGTGCACTTGAGATCTCGCGACAGGTAGAAAATATGCGCCTGTCGCAACGCTCATACTATTTACTCTCTTTGGGTTATGAACAGGCAGGTCGTCCACAGCAAGCGTTGGCAAACCTCAAGCAATACAACAGCCTTGTCTCTTTAGAGCAGCAAAAACTCAACCGTGTTGGGGAAGACGCATTCCGCCAACAAAAAGAGTTTGCCGAACAAACCCTGCACTATGCAGGCCAAGAGCAAGAGCTAGAGAAATACAAACTAGAACATCGTAAGTTCCAAAAAATTTCGTTTGCCCTATTCTTGTTCAGCATTGTCTTATTCTTCTTTGTGCTGCGCCGAGGCTACCTCATTCAAACCTTAGCCAAAGAGGTCGATTCACTGCGTACCGACCTCTTTACGCATTCGCGTTCTAAGCTTCCTAATCTAAGAATGCTGAATGCGAAACTCTCAAATTCCTTGGAACAAACCAGCCAAACCTTTGAGCAATGGCAGCTTGGTGAACTGATTCATGAACCGCTCAACGACCGTTTACGCTTCGTGATGATTGACTTACCTTTCCTACGTAATATGTACACGCAGAACGGTTACAAAGCAGGTCTCGAACTCGAAGATGCTTTTGGCGAATTCCTCAAATCTAAGCTTGAAGGCCCAGCTCGTGTCTACCATTTCTCGGATGCGAACCTGCTTTATATCGAGCCCAACGCTGACCGTGATTTATCACCTGAAGCCCTGTTCAGAAAGATTCAATCTTGGGTTAATGACTTCGAACCCGAGCGAAACATCAACCGAACAGTCCGTATGGGCATCGCTGACTACCCGTTCCTGCCACGTGCTTACACTGCAATTAACGACCAAGAACTGCTCGATGTGTTATTGATGTCGACCAATCTAGCGCGTGAGATCAGTCTCAAAGAGCGCAGCAGTCAATGGGTATACTTAAAGGCTATCGATAATGCGCCCGCAGCGAGCCTTGCAACGGGTAACATAAGAGAAGCGTGTAAACATGCGATTAATCAAGGGTTAATAAAGATACAATCGTCATACCAGAATGAGGACAACATCAAAAAAATGCTAAAAGATGACTGATTTGCGAGCGGTTAAGAGCGGCAAGCCGTGACCTTATTTTTAGTTTTGTTATTATCGATGCAACGGAATTTCATCAAAATGATCGAGCTCGGTCTACGCGGCGCTAATTAATACATCTATGGGCATTCTTGAAAAAGACATTCAGGCGCAACTCCACCAGCTGAAACTTCAGTTGGAGCAGGTCCGTTTGACGCAAAGAGACACCTCGTTCAAATTTATTAGAGAACAAAAAGTTCTAAAGCGTATCGTCACATCTTTAAGTGACGCATGTGTTGGCAGTAACAGCCATTTAGATGAAAACCTCATTGCCCTTCGGGAAGAGCTAGAAAAGCAAAAAGACATTAGCTCGATGATCCCAAAGCTGGCAGTATTAGAAAGGATGCTTAAGCAGAAAACGTTGGCTATGGATAAACAGAACGGATATCTGGACGATAGCATTAAGCACAGTGGGGAAACGCTGCAACGCATAACAGGCCTTCCAGCGCAGCTTAAACGCGACCTACGAAACTTACTTAGCTTCTCCGAATGCAATGGCAGTCAGAAAGTCGACCATGCCATGAAACTTCTCGGTATTTATGAGCGTGCCATTAAGATTATGGCGAATAACTCACGCACTCATTTTGCCGACGTTACGCATTCTCCGGAACAAGAACTCCTTTCCGACCTATCAAACGAATTACAACATCTGATCACTGAACTCGATTTCGAGGGTGAATCGGGTGATTTGCTTACCGATATTCGAGCGAAACTGCTACTGGGTGTTTCCACACAAAATCTGCTTGAGCTGACACTTCAGATCCTCAAACTGGTAATTGAAGGCACCAACCTAGAGCGTAAGAAGTCTGAACAATTTATCGATCAGCTAAACTCCTCGCTGGCCTCCAGTATCAAAACGGCAGACCAAAATGCCGATCAGAGCCAAAGTTACTTTGAGCACCGCCAAGGCCTTAACTCTGAGTTAAGTGAACTTGTCACTAAGAGCCAGAGCTCTGTAGAGAAAGCGAAGGAAATTGATAGTTTAAAGCGAACGATTAATCCGCTACTCACTGAAATCGCCTCTCTTTCAGAAAGACTGAATCACGCAGAACAGAAAGAACAAGCTCTAATAGAGAGAATGAGTTATGGAAAGACTCAGTTAGATTCACTCTATGAAGTCACCCAAGATTACCGCAAGCGCTTAGAAGATCAGGCTCAGCGTATGCTACTTGACCCGCTCACTAAAGTTTACAATCGCACCGCCTTTACTGATCGCTTAGAGCTTGAGTATCGCCGTTGGATTCGTGCACAACACTCACTACGTGTAGTGCTGCTCGACATCGACAACTTCAAAGCCATCAACGACAGCTTTGGTTATACCGCGGGTGATAAGGCACTTAAAATCATCGCGAGAACTATTACTAAAGAAGCAGGCACAACCGATACCGTGGCTCGCTTTTCTGGTGAAGAGTTTGTCTTGCTGTTGCCAGAACAAACCGATGAATATTGCCACCAGGTGATTCAAAACATCCAAGCTCAAGTAAGCCGCCTACCCTTTAAGTTCCGTGACCAACAAATCACGATTACCTTGTGTGCGGCAAGTACTCAGTTTAAAGAGTCTGATACGCCTGAAGAAGTATTAGAGAGACTTAATAAGACGCTAAACAAAGCAAAGCAACGCGGTACCAACCAACTTGTTTGGAACTAAGTCAGCCTTAGATTTAATTTATTTCATTTTTTCAAATACTTATCACATACCATTTCCCTCAATGTTTGCTAAGCTAATGATTAACATTCGCTTAACAAGCATTCTTGGCAAGCAATGCTGTATATACGCTCTTAATTTATTTTATATTAGCTCTTAAGCATCTATACATCTGCTATTAAGCACCCATGTATATACTGTTAAGCACCTGCATATAGACTGTTAAGCAAGATTATATAATCCATTAAGCAACGCTGTCGTAACCGTTTCGTCTGGTTAACTCTCTCCCCTTTAACCAAACACTTTCAACGTTTGCTTCTCACTCTCGAGCCAGAGGGTCACTTCAACGTCCCCCTGCTCTTTTCAACAAGGAGGCACTATGATCACTCATATCAGCCCTGCCGGTAGCATGGATTTACTCTCTCAACTTGAAGTTGAGCGTCTTAAGAAAACCGCATCTAGTGATCTGTACCAACTGTATCGTAACTGTACGTTAGCGGTACTTAACTCGGGAAGCCACACCGACAACTCCAAAGAGTTGCTCGACAAGTATCAATCGTTTGATGTTGAAGTCGTGCGACGTGAGCGTGGTATCAAGCTCGAACTGAGCAACCCACCAGAGCATGCCTTTGTCGATGGAGAAATCATCAAGGGTATCCAAGAGCACCTATTCTCAGTGCTGCGTGACATTGTCTACGTCAACATGCATCTTGCAGACAACCAAAGGCTCAACCTGACTAATGCCACTCATATTACCAACCTCGTATTTGGTATTTTGAGAAATGCAGGCGCACTTACGCCGGGCATCGAACCTAACCTGATCGTGTGTTGGGGTGGCCACTCAATTAACGCCACTGAATACCAATATACTCGTGAAGTAGGTAATGAACTTGGCCTACGTGAACTCAACATCTGTACGGGTTGTGGACCAGGTGCAATGGAAGGACCAATGAAAGGCGCGGCTATTGGTCACGCTAAGCAGCGCTATACTGATCATCGTTACTTAGGGTTGACTGAACCATCAATCATTGCAGCTGAGCCACCAAACCCGATAGTGAACGAACTGGTGATCATGCCAGATATCGAGAAGCGTCTTGAGGCATTCGTTCGTATGGCGCATGGCATCATTATTTTCCCTGGTGGTCCCGGTACGGCTGAAGAGTTGCTGTATATCTTAGGGATCATGATGCACCCAAATAACGTCGACCAACCCATGCCGATTGTATTAACGGGTTCAAAAGAGAGTGAAGCTTACTTCCGCTCTATCGATAAGTTCATCGGTGAAACCCTCGGGGAAGAGGCTCAGAAACACTACGAAATCGTGATTGATGATCCAGCACGCGCAGCGAAAATCATGAAACAAGCGATGCCAGATGTACGTTCTCACCGTAAAGAGACCGGCGATGCTTATAGCTATAACTGGTCACTGCATATTGAGCCTGAGTTCCAACTGCCCTTCGATCCGACACATGAATCTATGGCGGCACTTGATCTTCATATGGACCAGAAAACAGAAAGCCTTGCGGCTAATCTACGTAAAGCGTTTTCTGGCATTGTGGCCGGTAACGTCAAAGCCGAAGGTATTCTAGAGATAGAGAAACACGGCCCATTCCTGATTGATGGCGACAAAGAGCTGATGACCAAAATGGATCAACTGCTGAATGACTTTGTTGAACAACATCGCATGAAACTGCCGGGTGGCACTGACTATGTTCCTTGCTATAAAATTATGCCTAGCAGCGAATAACGACAAGTGACTGATAACAGGCCACAAGCATAAAGCTAAACAAGTCATGACGTTTACGTCGCCAACGTTTCAACTCACCAAGTGATACGTTACTATAAGGGGCTAGCAGCCCCTTATTTATTGCCTATTTAGTGGAAACTTATGTCTATCCATCTTGTTATTATCGATGCTTTGAATCTCATCCGACGCGTTCACTCTGTTCAGCCGGACCCAACCGATATTGCAAGAACCATCACCACTACTGCTCGTACTCTTAATCGCATCCTAAAAGAATCAAAGCCAACCCATATCATTGCGGTATTTGATCATCATTTACAAGATCGAGGCTGGCGCGCTGAAGTCCTTCCTGCCTACAAGCAAAACCGCAAGCCGATGCCTGAACCATTAATGAAAGGCCTTGATGCTATCCAACAAGCTTGGTGGGAATTAGGGATTGATTCACTGCTATCTGATGGTGATGAAGCGGATGACTTAGTAGCAACACTCGCTAAGAAAGTGGCAGACCACGGCGAAAAGGTCACAATAATCTCTACCGATAAGGGCTATTGCCAACTGTTATCACCAACGCTACAGATCCGTGATTACTTCCAACACCGCTGGTTAGACAAGCCCTTTATTGAAGCTGAGTTCGGTGTAAAGCCGGAACAACTCGCTGACTACTGGGGATTAACTGGCGTTAGCTCAAGCCAAGTACCGGGGATTCCTGGAGTTGGACCAAAAGCGGCCAAAGAGATATTAACAACGTATCCAGATATAGAAACGGCATTCCTAGCTGAAGATTTACCGAAAAAGTATCGTAAGAAATTCGATGAGCATATTGAATCGGCTCGCGTATGTAAGCTCGTTTCAGCACTCAAAACCGACATCGATTTGGGCTTCAATCTTCAAGACATTCGCTACGAAGCTCATTCTTAACTCCCGATAATGCGATGAGCAGATACAAAAAATGCCCCTTAAAGGAGCATTTTATTGGTCACTGACAGTACTAAATTTTCACTTAAGTGAATAATTAGTACGGCGAGATATTCGAAAGCGACTGAATATGAACCGTGATCTCTTCGCGATCGTGGTATAGGTGCTTCGCCTGCATCTTGAATTTAACTTTGTTATCAATCAGAAACTGTTTAAGGTTCTCGATATCCTGCAGTACTTCATCGTAACGGCCTTTCATTGGCAGTTTAAGGTTGAACAGTGCTTCTTTCGCCCAGCCTTTGATGATCCACTCACCCATTAAGTGAGCAACACGAGCTGGCTTCTCAACCATGTCACAGATAATCCAAGTCACGTTCTTACGGTCAGGTTCAAATTTAAAGCCATCTACCATATGGTGCTTGATTTGACCCGTTTCCATTAGGCTGTCCGCCATCATGCCGTTGTCAACACAGTGAACGAACATAGAACGCTTAACCAGTTGGTAAGTCCAACCACCTGGACACGCGCCTAAATCTACGCCCCACATACCTGGAGCAAGACGCTCATCCCACTCATCACGAGGGATGAATACGTGGAACGCTTCTTCTAGCTTCAATGTAGAACGGCTTGGCGCATCTGATGGGAACTTCAAACGAGGAATGCCCATAAAGAACTGTGAGTTATTGGTTGGGTAAGAGTAACCGACCAAGCAATGACCCGGAGCGATAAAACATAAGTGAAGCACAGGCTTCTTAACATTGTCTTTCGCTGTCATCAGACCTTTACCACGCATAGCTTGACGCATTGGCACGGTAAACTTACGGCAGAACTTCAAAAGCTCTTTCGCTTCATTGGTGTCTGGCGTTTCAATACGGATATCGCCACAACGTGGGAAACCTTCTTTCTCAGAAAGCGCCTCAAGAATTGGAGAGATACGATCATCAGTCGGCAGATCTTTGATTTCAACCGCTACCGCGATCATTTGACGAGCAAAGATCAGCGATTGGAAGTCGATCTCTTTAACCAATTTATCGGCTTCGCCTGCTTGATAACATTCAAACAATACAAAGCCTGTATTGTTCTTTAAGCGAGGAAAACCAAACACTTCCAGTTGTGTTGCCTTGTCTTGAATTTCGCCAGCACATTCTTTTTCAAAACCAGAGCGACAATAAAGTAGTACGTGTTTCACTGAGTTACCTCTTTTATATTCAAAGCAGCGAAGGAGAAGACTCCCCAACCAATGATAAATAGTAGACCACCAAACGGAGTGATAGGGCCAAACCATTTTATTCCTGTCAGTGCCAAGCCATAAAGGCTGCCACTAAAACAAAGGATGCCGATGATAAAGCAAATTGCCGCAATGAAAAAATATTTTTGTGATTTAGCGCCAAGTTTCATCTGCAGCAGAGCGCCACACGCCAATATCGCCAAAGTATGGATAAACTGATACTGAACACCCGTCTCAAACACGCCTAGCAGATATTCAGGTAAAATAGCTTTCAACCCATGAGCCGCGAAGGCACCAAGCATCACAGCAATCGCGCCAGAGATACCCGCAAACGTGAGTAAATACTTACTTCTCATTGAGTACCTCTTTGATAAACACTGACAGAGTCTCAACGGTCAAGGCAATATTCTGCAGCTCTGTGTAACCAGAGCTCTTACGAGGCTTAAAGCTGTGGTCACCGTCTGGGATAAATTCAACACGAATAGAATCCGACAGGTCGAAATCAGCAAACTCTTCACGCTTACCAAAGGTATCGCGCTCACCCTGCAAAATAAGACATGGCTTTTGTAACTCAGCTAAGTGCTCACCTTTGTACTTCTCTGGTTTACCTGGAGGGTGGAAAGGAAAGCCTAAACAGGCCATCGCTGCCACCTTATCAACTTCAGACAAATGGCTCGCCATACGCCCTCCCATCGATTTACCGCCAATCACAAGCTTATCGACATCGCACTGCTTAATGATGTCTTGGTAAGCATCAAGCAGCTTAGGGGCTCTGTCAGGTGGACGACGCTTGCCATCTTCAGCACGTTTAATCATATAAGGGAAATTAAAACGAATCACTCGTATCCCTTTAAAGGCTAACCCTTTTGCCACCGACTGCATGAATTCATGATCCATACCTGCGCCAGCGCCATGTGCAAAGATAAAGGTGATTGGATTGTCTTCACCGTCAATGATGACGTTATTCATCGAGTAAATCCTCTTGTTCACTTTGCGCTTTCGCCAGCATCCAATCGCGGAAGGTGGCGATACGGCCCATATCGGCTTGTTTCTCATGACAAACCACATAGAAGGCATTCTTGCTCACCAACACTTCGTCAAAAGGCGCAATCAAACGACCCGCTTCGATTTCAGGTTGCGCCAACACGTTGTTACCCAGTGCAATACCTTGGCCGTGAGCTGCTGCCTGCAACACCATGGTTGAGTGACTAAAGATAGGACCGTGATTGACGTTTACCCCATCGATGCCATTTTGCTTAGCGAACTGCTTCCAATCCTTTCGAGAAGTATCATGTAATAGCGTATGACATGCCAAATCGCTTAGAGATTCTAATGGTTTGGTACCAAGCAACACTGAAGGTGAGCAAAGAGGGATCAAGTATTCTTGATAAAGCTTATCGGCTCTAAGCCCCGACCAATTGCCTCGACCATAATAAATAGCTACGTCTACGTCATCGGTCAGCGAGCCTTCATCCATATCAACGGCTTTAATTCGTACGTCGATATCAGGTTCTTGCTGATTAAAGTCTGCAAGCCTTGGCACTAACCATTGAATGGCAAAGCTTGGCGGTAAGCTGATGGTCAATGCGCCCTTCTCACTTCGCTCAAGCACTTTATCCGTCGCTTCTGCCAGTGAGGTAAAAATATCTTTGATGTCTAAGAAGTAGCTCTGACCTTCTTCAGTCAGCAGCAAAGAGCGATTTCTTCGACGAAATAACTTCAAAGACAAGAATTCTTCAAGCGCTTTAATCTGATGACTGACTGCAGCTTGAGTAACAAACAACTCTTCTGCAGCGCGCGTAAAACTCAAGTGTCGAGCAGCGGCTTCAAACACTCTTAGCGAGTTTAATGGGGGTAATCGACGAGACATAGGTACTCTCTAAATAAGCATTAGTTTTTTTTATCTGAAACATTATAATTTGTCCATTGCCTAGCGGCCAGAGAAATTCTATATTTCATCCCGCAGCAGCTAGCCTGAACGGCTTGATTCTCTCTAGAATCAATTGGTTTAGCTCCTGCGATGTTGTGTTTGCAAACTCGTTCTTTTCGAGTTGGGTAGAGTTCTACCAAATGTTTTGTTGCAGTTCTATACTGAAACGAGACATGTACTTCCTGTATTTATTTTGACCTGTCTGTCAAATTTGTTTACACCGCCTTATGGGCGGTGTTTTTTTATGTGCAAAGAAAAATAACAATAAGTTTATCAATAGCTGTACTAATTAATCTTTGTTATTTTTCATCGTTAATCACAGAATCAGACACCCACTCAAATAATCAACTGAACACATACAAATACAACCATTGAATAGCACTAAAAAGTAACAGAGTTCCTCAGGTACTCACACTTCTTCGGTCACCTACAAGCCAACTCAAACCCCATCATTTCAATCTCAGAATCTCAAGACAGAGCATGATGATAACTCGACAAACTCGCGCCTCTTACTGCCTACTGTAAAACAATCACAATAGAAAATAAAAAAGCCGCTTACTTTTCAGTAAACGGCTTTGCAAAATATTCGGCTACTCTATACCACTATGGGCGGTAAACCTTCACGTTATGGAAGCCTTGCTCTTTTAGATAAAGAGCCTGTAGACGGCTCATTACACCACGATCACAGTACAGCAAGTACTCTTTTGCTTGGTCCAAGTCGCCAAACTGAGTCGAAAGCTTGAAGAACGGGATATGTTTAATTTCAACACCATCGATCTCTAGTGGGCTTTCGTCTTCTTCGTCTGGGCTACGGATATCAAGAACGATCGAGTGCTCAGCAACAGCTTGAACTTGTTCAACTTCAGGCGCTTGCTCTTGGCTCTCTTTCTCGATGTCACGGATATCCATAACTCGAGCGTTCTCGATCACTTGCTCCAGCACTTCAAAGTTAAACTTAGCTTCTTCTGCTTCTAATTTGCCTTTCTTCGCTTTCACTGTTGGCTTCTTAGAAATAACACCACAGTACTCAGGCATTACTTTCGCAAAGTCTTCAGTGCCAATCTTACGAGACAGGTCGATGATGTCTTCTTTGTCCCAGTTAATAAGCGGACGAAGGATCAAAGTATCGGTCACGTTGTCAATGTGGCGAAGGTTAGTTAGCGTTTGGCTAGAAACCTGACCTAATGCTTCACCGGTTACTAGGGCTTCGATACCGAAACGCTCTGCAACCATACCACCAGCACGCATGAACATACGCTTAAGAACAACGCCCATTTGGCCGTCTTCAACGTTCTCAAGGATCTCTGCAACTACAGGTTCAAAATCGATAGAGATAAACTTCACCTTTGCAGATGAACCGTATTTATCCCATAGATAGTGAGAAACTTGCTTAACACCAATCTCGTGAGCAGGGCCACCAAGATTGAAGAAGCAGTAATGCACTTTAGAACCACGTTTGATGTGTAAGTAGCTTGAAACACCAGAATCAAAGCCACCAGAGATCAAGCTAAGCAGATCTTCTTGAGTACCAAGAGGGAAACCACCTAGGCCTTTATGACGTTCAATAACTTGGTTTAGCTTCTCGTTCTCGACTTCAACTTTAACGGTAATATCTGGATTTTTCAGTTTTACTTTTGCTGATTCAACCGCTTGGTTTAAACCACCACCTACGTAGCGTTCTAGCTCAATAGAGGTAAAGTCATGTTTACCACGACGCTTAGCACGTACAGAGAAAGTCTTACCTTCAATAAGAGCACCGCTTCGCTCAAGAACTTGCTCGTAAATATGATGCAGGTCTTTAAACTCTGATTGCTGAACTTCAAGGGAGTGATGAATACCCGGAGTTTGCGTCAATACTTCGAGTGTTTCTTTAAAGTATTTGTCGCTCTCAGACGTCACTTCGATGTAGTCACGACGGTTGAAGACAGCCACAGACTCAGTACGACGCTGAAGAATAGTACGAATATTACGTTCTAGAATCTTTGTGAAGCGCTTACGCACCGATTCACTTTTAATAAAAATTTCCGGATGA
Source organism: Vibrio sp. QJM3NY_27 (assembly GCF_057785955.1). NCBI lineage: Bacteria > Pseudomonadati > Pseudomonadota > Gammaproteobacteria > Vibrionales > Vibrionaceae > Vibrio > Vibrio sp. QJM3NY_27. Next base: position 2,767,898 of record NZ_CM173511.1, read on the forward strand.
GGCTTAACAATAAATTTCATAGTACTTTCACGCCAATAAGGTTCACAAATTTTAGTAGGTTCATCACCACGTAAAAGGTCATTTCACATAGTTATTGAAGCAATAATAGATCAATATTAAATCTAAGGGCGCGAATTATACATGAGAAAGTGAAGCAAGGAAAAGAGTGCTTGCTTGAACCCGATAATTAAACTGCCTGTTATTAAAAGTAGCAGATTTCAAAACGACATAAATACAACTGAGAGCATCATTGAAGACCACAAAACAAAAAGCCCAACCTCATCATAAGGTTGGGCTTTCGATGCTATCTGCTGACTAACGTATGTGTACCTGAAGACTAATCGCTGTCTCTCTGCCTACTACTGACCAATAACAGGCACTTCATCACTATAAAGCGGCTCACCCTGCATTATGCTGATTTCAACACGGCGGTTGAGGCTACGCTGCCATTCAGTATCATTGGGTTCAACAGGCTCTGTATCGGCCATACCGCGCACTCTCAAGCGTTGATGAGAGAAGCCACGTACCTTTTCCATCTCTTGAGCCACAGACACCGCACGCTGCGATGATAAGTCCCAATTAGAACGATAAAGCTCTGAATCCAGTCGCTGGTTATCCGTGTGCCCAGAGATACGGACAATGCCCGGTACATCTTTTACCAGTTCAGCGACCTGTCTAACCAATGGTCGAAACTTAGGTTGTAGGAAAGCAGACCCCGATGGGAACGCACCTTTCTCACGAATTCGAATAACAATCTGCTGGCCAAGGTTTTCAACCTCAATCGCGCCTTGGTCGATCTCTCGCTCCAACGCCTTCTTGATGCTTTCCATCAAGGTTTCCATCTCTTGCGATTGAGCTTCGGCTTGCTGTTGCTGTTGGTCTGACTCAGAGTTTTGATTGTCATGAGTAGAGACCTCTGGCGACTTGCCTCCCGTCATCTTGCCTTGGTCACGCATTGTTCCGCCAGCACGCTCAGATTCACCTTCATGAAACTCAAGCGTTTGCTGCGTAATATCAATAGTCTGCTGCATGATCACATCGATAGGAGTCGGCTCTGGGCGACCAGGGCGAAACTCTTGCGCAATGATGCTAGTCCCTTTAGGAATATCTTTCACTTCCAAGCGGTTTTGTACACCAAACGCAAATTTCATCGATCCAGCGATCTGTTTGAACTTCAGTACGTCCATCTCAGAGAATGAGAGCAGCAGTACGAAGAAACACATCAGCAGTGACATCAAGTCAGCAAATGTCCCCATCCATTGAGGTAACCCCGGAGGAGGACATTTACATGGATTTTCTTCATCCATCTTCAACTCCTCTTACGCGGGTTCACCATCAATCGTGCGCTTACCTTCATTGAGGTAGCTCTTGAGGTAACCATCGATAACTCGTGGGTTCTGACCATCTTGAATCGCTAATACACCATCCATCACCAGACGACGGTTTAGTGTCTCTTGGTCACGACGCAGCGCAAGCTTGTCCGCAATTGGGAAGAACACCATGTTCGAAAGGATTGCACCGTAAAGCGTAGTCAAGAGTGCAACCGCCATCGCAGGGCCGATCGCTTTTGGGTCATCCATGTTAGAAAGCATGGCAACCAAGCCAACCAAGGTACCAATCATACCCATCGCAGGTGCAACATCACCAAATGCAGAGAACACTTTCGCGCCCTGCTCATGACGCTCTGTGGTTAATGCGATGTCTTTTTGCAGTGCAGCACGCACCACATCACCATCATGGCCATCTACCAATAGGTCGATGCCCTTTTGCATGAAACTGTTGCTGATTTCCATTTCTTCAAGTGCCAAGAAGCCACCTTTACGTGCTGCATCCGCCATCTCTACCACTTTAGCGATAAGATCTTCAGGCTCATCGGCCTTAAACATAAATGCTTTGCCAGCGATTTTGGTTGCTCCAAAGAATTGTCCCATGGTGAACTTCATTAGAACAACAAACGTTGAACCACCCACCACGATCAAAATGGATGTCGTGTCATAGAACATCCCGAGGCTTCCACCTAGGATCATTGCCATGATTACAAAGGCAAATCCACCAATCAAACCTATTAGGGTTGCTAAATCCACTGAGCACTCCTCATGCTTTTTTGTAGCTCTACGTCGACGATAATCTTTTTATCGGCCAGACTGTAAGATCTTTTAGTAAATTCTTGGCCTAAATATCACACTTTTCGTTTTTGAATCACAATTATTGGCTTACTTTGCTCTTATCCTTAGCGCATAAACTCGATAAAGCTAAGGTTATTCAACCAAAGTGAGTTCAAGCCCCTTAAAAACGAACTTTCTAGCAAAATTTCTTGGTTACATTTGACCATCTCAGCGGCCTAGGGTAACGTTCGTTCATATTTCCAAACGCAGATTTATTATGGCTACTAAGAAACCTGAAAATATGAGCTTTGAAGCGGCTATCGAAGAGCTTGATGGCTTGGTTGATCAACTAGAAAATGGTGATCTAGCTTTAGATGATGCGCTGAAAAAGTTCGAACGAGGCATCTCCCTCGCTCGTGCTGGTCAAAGTAAACTAAACGATGCTGAACAGCGTGTTAGCATCTTACTGCAAAATGATGAAAATGCAGAACTTAGTGACTTTAACCCACAACCAGAATAACGAATTGTATGAGATCCCCTATGATCGAGACTTTATTGTCTTATCAAGCACGTAATAACGAGCAGCTGAACCTTTGGCTTGATCGCCTGCCACACCAAAATCAGAACCTTATCAACGCGATGCGTTATGGGTTACTTTTAGGCGGCAAACGCGCACGTCCATTTCTTGTCTACATTACAGGGGAAATGCTCGGCTGTACCGCTGAAGAACTCGACACTCCAGCTTCTGCAATCGAATGTATTCATGCCTATTCTCTGATTCACGACGACCTTCCAGCAATGGACGACGATGAACTTCGTCGTGGCCATCAGACTTGTCACATCAAATACGATGAAGCAACGGCAATTTTAACTGGCGATGCCCTACAAACTCTCGCGTTTACTATACTTGCGGAAGGCACATTAAGTGCTGACGGGGAAAGCAATCGCGTTCGAATGATTCAACGCCTAGCTGAAGCGTCTGGTGCACAAGGTATGTGCATTGGACAAGCGCTTGATATTGAAGCTGAAAACCGCTCTGTCACGCTAGAAGAGTTAGAAGAAGTTCACCGTAACAAGACTGGCGCTCTAATGAAGAGTGCGATTCGTTTAGGTGCTCTGGCTGCTGGCGAAAAAGCGTTTGAAGTGATGCCTCAATTAGATAAATACGCCGATGCAATCGGGTTAGCCTTCCAAGTTCAGGATGATATTTTAGATATCATTAGCGATACCGAAACTTTGGGTAAACCACAGGGCTCTGACCAAGATTTGAACAAAAGCACCTACCCTTCTTTGTTAGGTTTAGAGGGCGCTCAAGAAAAAGCGCAAACTCTGCTACAGGAAGCGCTTCAAGCTTTGGCTGCAATCCCATACAATACCCAGTCACTCGAAGAGTTCGCCCGATACGTCATCGAGCGCAAGAACTAAGACAATAAGCGCGCATTACCTATGACTCTTGATATATCAAAGTACCCAACTCTTGCTTTGGCTGATAAGCCAGAGGATTTGCGTCTACTTCCAAAAGAGACGCTTACACAGCTTTGTGATGAATTACGTACCTATCTTCTTAACTCGGTGAGCCAGTCAAGTGGTCACTTAGCGTCAGGCTTAGGTACAGTAGAGCTAACCGTTGCTCTGCACTATGTGTACAACACGCCTTTTGACCAATTGGTTTGGGATGTTGGCCACCAAGCCTATCCACACAAGATTCTTACGGGTCGTCGCGACCGCTTGTCGACTATCCGTCAAAAAGATGGACTGCACCCATTCCCATGGCGTCAAGAGAGCGAATACGACACCCTATCTGTTGGTCACTCTTCAACATCGATCAGCGCCGGACTCGGTATGGCGATCAGTGCGAAGAAAGAAGGTAAGAACCGTAAAGTCGTGAGTGTGATTGGTGATGGCGCAATTACCGCAGGTATGGCCTTCGAAGCCATGAACCACGCGGGCGATATTCACAATGACATGCTGGTTATCCTTAACGATAACGAAATGTCGATCTCTGAAAACGTCGGTGCTCTAAACAACCACCTCGCTCAAGTTCTTTCTGGCAGTCTTTACACGTCAATTCGTGAGGGTGGCAAGAAAGTGCTATCAGGTGTTCCGCCGATTAAAGAGCTCGTTCGTCGTACAGAAGAACATTTAAAAGGCATGGTTGTCCCCGGCACCATGTTTGAAGAGTTAGGCTTTAACTACATTGGTCCAATTGATGGTCACGATGTCAATGAGCTGATTAAAACGCTGAAGAACATGAGAGATCTTAAAGGCCCTCAGTTCCTGCATATCATGACGAAGAAAGGCAAAGGCTACGAGCCAGCTGAGAAAGATCCAATTGGCTACCATGGCGTACCTAAGTTCGATCCTGCACATTCAAGTCTGCCTAAGAGCACCAGCTCTAAACCAACTTTCTCTAAGATTTTTGGCGACTTCCTGTGTGATATGGCCGCTCAAGATCCTAAGCTAATGGCGATAACGCCAGCAATGCGTGAAGGTTCTGGTATGGTGCGCTTCTCGAAAGAGTATCCAGATCAATACTTCGACGTAGCGATTGCTGAGCAGCATGCTGTGACTCTAGCAACCGGTATGGCGATTGCCGGTGATAAGCCAATTGTGGCTATCTACTCGACTTTCCTACAACGTGGCTATGATCAACTGATCCACGATGTGGCAATCATGGATCTACCGGTTATGTTCGCTATTGACCGTGCAGGTCTTGTCGGTGCCGATGGTCAAACACACCAAGGTGCGTTCGACTTAAGCTTTATGCGTTGCATTCCAAATATGGTGATCATGGCACCAAGCGACGAAAACGAATGTCGCCAAATGCTTTACACCGGTCACCAGCACACGGGGCCAAGTGCCGTTCGTTACCCTCGCGGTAATGGCATGGGTACTGAGATTCAAAGTGAGTTTACCGCTCTTGAGATTGGTAAAGGTCGTATCGTTCGCGAAAGTGCAAAAGCAAAAGATGGCTCGAAGGTCGCTATCCTGAGCTTTGGCACTTTCCTTGAAAGTGCACTTCAAACCGCAGACGCTATCAATGCGACAGTTGCAGACATGCGTTTTGTGAAACCGCTAGATGAAGCTCTGATCAAACAACTTGCTGCTGACCACGATGTCCTCGTGACTATCGAAGAGAACGCGATTGCAGGTGGTGCGGGCGCGGGTGTGATTGAGTTCTTGATGCAAGAAAAACTACTGATGCCTGTTTTAAACCTTGGCCTACCTGACAAATTTATTGCTCAAGGTACTCAAGGTGAGCTGCATGAAGAGCTTGGCTTAGATGCGAAAGGTATTGAGAAGTCTATCTCCGACTACCTTGCCAAATAGCTTTCACAAGCAAACAGCATAAGCTGCAAAACAAAAAAGGTTGGCCCTAGGGTCAACCTTTTTAGTATCTGCTAACTGATAAACTATTCGTTGTTTAGCTGTTAGTTATTAGCAATTAAGCCTGCTTAGCAACAAGGCTTAAGTACTGGTGCGTCATAGTTCTCTGGTTCGTCAGAGTAGATAGCAACGTTGAAGTTCTCAACCAAGCCTGTCTCTTCAACGCACTGCTCTTGGAAGAATTGCTGAATCTCACGACGTTGGCAATGCGCTTCAAACGCTTCGTTGTCTGCCCAGATTTCATTGAATGCGATAGGGAAACTCTCACCTTCAGCAAATGGGCTCTTGATGTGACGAGTCACTGTATATTGGATACAACCGTCTTCACGCATTGTGTTTGGCTCTAGTGACTTTAACACTTCAAACAACTCGTTCAATTTGCCTTCTTTAGGCTGAAATTGAGCAACGCAGTAAACCTTCTTAGACATTGTAATTCCTTGTTTTGATCTATTATCGTCAGTGCTTTGGATATTGATTCTTAAACGAGCCAACCTGAAAAATGAGCCACTGCATACAGCGAAATCGCCGCCATAATACCCGCCACGATATCATCAATCATGATACCTAAGCCGCCGTGAACTCGCTTGTCTAACCAACCAATTGGCCAAGGCTTTACCATATCGAAAAAACGAAACAGAACAAAGCCAGCAAATAGCCATTTCCAATCATTAACAGGAATACCCAACAACGGCACTAGGCCCATGGTGATCCAAAAGCCCGCAAACTCATCCCATACAATAGAGCCGTGATCGTGCACGCCCATGTCATCAGACGTCACTTGGCATATTTTGATACCAATAATGCAGCTCACAACCACAAGAATGACATAAATAGGGAAAGGTAACTGAACCAGCAATAGATAAAATGGGATCGACGCAAGCGTGCCCATGGTGCCGGGAATAATCGGCGATAAGCCACTACCAAAACCCGTTGCCAATAAGTGCCAAGGATTTTTAAGAGAGATTGCAGAAAGTGGGTTTGTCATCAATTAACCTTAAAGTGATCGTAACCAGTTAAGTTCCAACTCAGTGGTTCACCATTATTGTGTAATTCAAAATATTCTACAGGTCTTATCTGGCCAATGCAGGTGACTTTTGTTCCAGTGTGTGACAAAGCACTTTCCAATGAGCCTTTATTCTCTTCCGGCACAGTAAAGCACAGTTCGTACTCTTCACCACTGGTCAACGCATACTGTTGAGCCGAAGCAATATCAGATGCGAACTGGCGTAGTTCTGGAGAAATTGGCAGCGTACTCACATCAATGCTCGCACCAACCTGAGAACGCTTAAGGATATGTTTTAAATCAGCAATAACACCGTCAGAGATATCAATAGCAGACGAAGCAAGGTTCACTAGCGCTTGACCAGCCAATACTCGAGGAACGCTCATATAGTGTCTTTCTTCAAGCTCGAGAGCATAAGATTTGACTTTGTTCTGTTCAGGATCAAGCAATACTTCTAAGCCGGCTTTGCTATCACCTAGGTTACCCGTTACGTAAATCCAGTCGCCCACTTTAGCGCCATCTCTACGCAGTGCTCGACCTTCTGGCACAAAACCTTGTACAGTCAATGTCAGACTTAGGGGCCCTTTGGTTGTATCACCGCCAATTAACTGAATACCAAAGTAGTCAGCGAGCTTGAAGAAGGAGTCACAGAAGGGAGCAAGCCATTCTTCATCAACTTCTGGCATAGTTAACGCAAATGAAACCCAAGCAGGTGTCGCACCCATCGCAGCAAGGTCGCTAATATTCGAAGCCAAAGCCTTGTGTGCCACCCAAGCAGGGTTAGCCTCTGCTAAGAAATGTGTGCCTGCAACTAAGGTGTCGGTGCTGATCGCTATCTCAACATTACTTGGTGCTTTGACTAAAGCGCAGTCATCGCCCGCAGCCAGATGTACGTCTTTACGTTGTGGTTGTCGATTTACAAAATATTTTTCAATCAGGTTAAATTCGCCAGACATCACATGCCCTATCTTTAGTCTTCATACAAATCACCGTAATTATACCAATCACAGTAAGTAAATGATCAAAATTAGCGTAGGGAAAAGGCTTGAGAACAAGGCAGAATTTTTCGATAAGTAGTTATTCTACAATCAAAAATTCTAACGCAGTTATCGAGCGTTTTAGCAAGCTAGGGTGACCAGTTATTTACTACGATTGGTATTATTAATATTACAGAAATTTAGTTACAAAAAAGGCCAGCATAAAAGCTGACCTTTAGATTCAATATACGAACGTCTTATTTCTTACGAACGTGTGGTGCAGCTTTATCAAGCACACCGTTAACAAACTTATGGCTGTCTTCTGCTGCAAATACTTTTGCAAGCTCGATAGCTTCGTTGATAACCACTTTGTATGGTACATCTTCGCGACGAGTCATCTCGTACATAGCTAAACGTAGAAGCGCTAGTTCCATCAAATCCAGATCTTGCATAGGGCGAGATACGAATGGACGAAGCTTGCTATCAAGTTCCATGTGGCTAAGAGCAACACCAGTTAGTAAGTCGCGGAAGTATGCAACGTCTGTTTCTGGCATAGCGAGAGCAGGTTCTGCGGCATGATGCTCTTCTTCATCATACTTACCACCAGATAAGAACTGTTCTTCAACGGTAGCAATATTTTCTTTAGTAATTTGCCAAGAATAAATTGCTTGTAGAGCAAATTGACGTGCGTTACGACGTGCGGCTGGTTTCACACTGGCCCCCATTAGGAATCGATTTCAGAAAGAACGTTGATCATCTCAAGTGCGCTAAGTGCGGCTTCTGCACCCTTATTACCAGCCTTGGTTCCTGCGCGTTCAATAGCTTGATCGATCGTATCAACAGTAAGAACACCAAACGCTACTGGAAGAGAAAATTCCAGAGACACTTGTGCCAAACCTTTATTACATTCACTACAAACATAGTCAAAGTGAGGTGTACCGCCACGGATTACTGTACCAAGAGATACAATCGCATCGAACTTACCTGTTTTTGCAACGCGTTGCGCTACAAGTGGAAGTTCTACTGCACCAGGGCAACGAACAACAGTGATGTTGTCTTCGCTTACTTGTCCATGACGCTTTAAAGTATCGATTGCACCAGAAAGTAAACTTTCGTTAATAAAACTGTTGAAACGAGCAATAACGATAGCAATTTTTGCATTTGGCGCTGGGAAGCCACCCTCGATCACTTTCATAAGCCTTCCTTTAACTATTTTCATCAAGTGAGAATCGCCGGATTCTAGCACAAAACTGTGAGCAATATCTAATGCTAATTTAGAAGAACAGACACCGGAGATGTAAAGATGATAACGCAGCACGGCTCTCAACCATATAGGAGCAACCAGTAGTCAAGCTCGTGTATTTAACACGTTTTGAATCGGGCTTAACTACTTTGCTCTTTTGGCAAAACTAATCACCAAAAGAGCTACTGGAATCATCGGTAAATTATGTTGCTATAAACAGAGATATATCGACTTACTCGCAAACATACTCAACAACGTTAAGACCAAAGCCACCCAATGCGTGGTAACGCTTGGTGCTTGAAGAAAGCAGACGCATATCGTGCACGCCTAGGTCTTGTAGAATCTGAGAACCCACACCAACACGACGCGAGGTACCTTGCTTCTTCGCCATGGTTGGCTGCTCGTTCTTGTCTTGCGCTTCGAATGTCTTCACTTTGTGAATCAAAGAATCAGACGACTCTTCGTTGCCAAGAATAACCAACACACCGCCTTCATCGCCAATGCGCTTCATCGCTTTATCTAGTGACCAGCTACGCTCTGTACCACGGTCTGAGTGAAGTAAATCGGTAAACGTGTCATGCAGGTGAACACGTACTAGAGGAGCGCCTACAGACAGGTCGCCTTTTTGCATCGCGTAGTGGATCTGGTTATCAATCGTGTCACGGTAAGTCACAAGCTCAAAGTCACCAAACTCTGTTGGCAAATGACATTGTGCTACGCGTTCAATCGTCGTTTCTGTGTTGTTGCGGTATTCAATCAAGTCAGCAATGGTGCCTAATTTGATATCGTGTTTTTCAGCGAAGACTTCAAGATCAGGGCGACGTGCCATGGTGCCGTCGTCATTTAGGATCTCAACGATAACAGATGCTGGCTCACAACCTGCTAGACGAGCTAAATCACAACCTGCTTCTGTGTGGCCTGCGCGTGTTAGAACACCACCTTCTTGAGCTGTCAGTGGGAAGATATGACCAGGTTGAACTAAGTCAGCCGCTTTCGCATCTTTTGCCACAGCCGCTTGAACGGTAACAGCGCGGTCTGACGCAGAAATACCCGTTGTTACGCCCTCAGCAGCTTCAATTGAAACCGTAAAGTTTGTCGTGTATTGAGCATTGTTGTCTTGAACCATAGGCGCTAGACCCATGCGATTTGAACGCTCTTTGGTCAACGTTAGGCAGATTAAGCCACGGCCATACATCGCCATGAAGTTAATCGCTTCTGGCGTCACATGTTCTGCTGCCATGATCAGATCGCCTTCATTCTCGCGATCTTCATCATCCATCAGGATAACCATTTTTCCTAGGCGAATGTCTTCAATAATTTCTTGAGGAGTACTAATTGGCATTGTTCTATATCCTTTGAAATGGTTCTGCTTCCTAGAACCGACACTATTTAAACCTGATGATATTGCTTCGCTTTACAAAGTCTCGCTTAACACACTTTGTACCAACGATTAGGCAAAACCATTCTGCTGTAAGAATTCCATCGTTAATCGAGATTCAGGCTCAGACTCTTGCTGCTGGCCTTGCAGTAGACGCTCCATATAACGCGCTAATACATCGACTTCTAGATTCACTTTACGACCAACATTGAATTGATCAATGGTCGTTTCTGAAGAGGTGTGAGGAACGATCGTCAGCTTAAACGCATTCTTGCGTAAATCATTCACAGTCAGGCTAATACCATCTACGGTGACTGAACCTTTTTGAGCCACGTACTTTGAGATCTCTGATGGCATTTCAACCCAGAACTCAATCGCACGACCAACTTGGTTACGCTCAACAATCTCACCGACACCATCAACGTGACCCGATACGATATGACCACCGAAACGCGTGGTCGGTAGCATTGCTTTCTCTAGGTTGACCTTATCGCCAGCTTGGTAATCCACAAAACCCGTTTTTTTCAGGGTCTCAAGCGAAAGGTCTGCACTGTAGCTGTGGTCGTTATACTCAACGACCGTCAAACACACACCATTGGTCGCGATACTGTCGCCTAACTTAACGTCAGCCATATCAAGATTACCAACATTAACCGTTACGGTGATGTCTTCTCCGCGGGGAGTGATTGCACTCAATGTACCTACGGCTTCTACAATTCCTGTAAACATTTTAAAACTCTTTTTGTTGTCAACGACACGTATGCAGTTGGAGTAACTATTTCTACTGTGGTTTCGTAACAATTGATTTAGCAATAATAGGTTTAGCCACGATGCGAATATCCACGCCAACCTGTCGAACATCTTTAATTTCTAGGTCAATCACATTAGACATTGAAGTGAGCCCTAATGCGCCCATTAAACCTCGTCCGTCACTGCCCATAAGTTTAGGCGCTAAATAGAGGATTAGCTCATCCACTAACTGTGCTTCAATCAAGCTTTTTGCCAATGTCGCGCCCGCTTCGACCCAAATATGATCGATATGGTTCGCTGGCAATTGACGCATCAAATCGTGTAAATCAAGCTGACCAGCATCCGTTGTTCCGACCTCAATATCAGCATAGGTTTCAGCAACTCTCAATACCGAAGTGGGAGTCTGGAATAACTTGAGCTCAGGATACAGCTGATTTTGGCGATCAAGAATCACGCGAATCGGCTGACGCAGCTCGTCTTCAACGTAATTTGTTTTGGTACTGCTTGGCAATTCGGCCCAGCGAACATTCAGCGACGCGTTGTCTTCAATCACCGTCTGGCTAGTTGATAGCACAGCGCCTGATTTTGCTCGGTAGTTCTGAACATCACGACGCGCTTCTGGCGATGTGATCCACTGGCTTTGACCATTTTCCAATGCCGTTTGCCCATCGAGGCTAGCCGCCATCTTTAACTGAACGAATGGCATGCCAGTTTGCATACGCTTGATAAATGCGGGGTTCAAGTCGAGAGCATCTTGCTCTAATAAACCGATTTCAACCTCAATGCCGGCGTCGCGTAGCATTTTGATACCACGGCCTGCGACCTTCGGGTTTGGGTCTTGCATGGCACAAATTACTTTTGAAACTTGAGCCTTAATCAAGCCTTCAGCACAAGGTGGTGTTCGACCATAGTGCGAACAAGGTTCTAGCGTGACATAAGCGGTCGCGCCTTTTGCCTTGTCGCCCGCCATTCGCATAGCGTGCACTTCAGCATGAGGTTCGCCAGCTTTAGCATGAAAACCTTCACCAACGATCTGACCGTCGGTTTGTACAATGACACAACCCACATTCGGGTTTGGGGCAGTGGTGTAAATGCCGCGCTTTGCTAACTGAATAGCACGCGACATCATTTGAAAATCTAGGGGAGTAAAGTTTGACATGACTGAGGCGTTAATCCTCTAATTTAGCGATTTCTTCGCCAAACTCTCGGATGTCTTCAAAGCTGCGATAAACAGAGGCAAAACGAATGTACGCCACTTTATCCAATTCTTTCAATTGACCCATAACAAGATTACCAATCATCTCGCTTGGTACTTCACGCTCACCAGTTGCACGGAGTTGTGACTTAATCGTACTGATCGCAAGTTCAATCGCATCAGCACTCACTGGGCGTTTTTCTAGGGCGCGCTGTACACCACCCACCATTTTATCTTCATTAAATGGTTCGCGGTTTCCATTCGACTTTATGACTTTCGGCATCACAAGTTCTGCCGATTCGAAAGTCGTAAAACGTTCACTACATGCAAGGCATTGACGGCGACGACGAACCTGATGGCCATCGGCTACCAGTCTTGAATCGATTACTTTAGTGTCGTTCTCTGAACAAAAAGGACAATGCATATCACCTCCAAATAATTGAATATCAGTGTAACGGAATTGCCAAACGTTAGGAAAGAAAAAGGGCCAATTAAGGCCCTTTTGTGTGGTGATTCATTGATTATTGCTACTCGATCGCCATTTCAAAAATGAGCTGAGGAGTAAAATTAACGACCAGCGTTAACCGCGAATCAAATAGTTCGCTTTACCTACCCATTTGTAGCTTGTCAGTTCTTCTAAGCCCATTGGGCCGCGAGCGTGCAGCTTCTGGGTTGAGACTGCGACTTCAGCGCCTAAACCAAACTGTGCGCCATCAGTAAAACGTGTTGATGCATTCACATAAACCGCCGCAGAACCGACAGAGTTAATAAAGCGCTCTGAGCTCTCTAGGCTGTTGGTCATGATAGCATCTGAGTGACTCGCGTTGTGTACACGCATGTGGTCAATCGCTTCTGCCACATCCGCTACCACTTTTACGCCTAGCGTGTAGCTTAGCCATTCAGTGTCAAAGTCGCCTTCAACTGCATCACGTTGGTCTTCAAAACCTGCTATCAGAGATTTTGCGCTAATGTCAGCAACCAAGGTAACCTTGCCTGCTAAACGCTGTGTCAGCTTAGCAAGGAAAGCCTCAGCAACCGCTTCATGCACTAGTAATGTATCTAGCGAGTTACATGCAGATGGGCGTTGAACTTTCGAGTTTTCAACCACATCAACAGACTTCTCAAGATCAGCGCTTTCATCAACAAAGATATGACTGATACCAAAACCGCCAATGATCACTGGAATGGTGCTGTTCTCTTTACACATCTTGTGTAAGCCAGCGCCGCCACGAGGAATAATCATATCCACGTAGTCATCCAGTTTAAGCAGTTGAGACACAAGTTCACGATCTGGCTTCTCGATGTACTGCACAGAAGCGGCAGGAAGCTCAGCTTTCTCTAATGCAGACTGGATAACTTTAACCAGTTCCATGTTCGAGAAGAACGTCTCTTTACCACCACGTAGAATGCTTGCGTTACCAGTTTTCAGACACAGTGCTGCAATATCGATAGTTACGTTTGGACGCGCTTCATAGATAACACCGACCACACCAAGTGGCACACGGCGGCGAGACAGTGACATACCGTTTTCCAGTACCTTACTGTCCATTTCGCTGCCCACAGGGTCGTTCAGGCTAATCACGTTACGCACATCATTAGCGATACCGGTTAAGCGCTCTTCGTTGAGAAGTAGACGATCAAGCAGTGCGTCAGTCAGACCGGCTTCACGGCCAAGTTCGATGTCTTTTGCGTTCGCTTCTAAAATCGTTGCAGCGTTTGCTTCTAGCTCATCAGCGATGATCGCCAATGCTTTATTCTTTTGCGCCGTAGATGCGGTCGCTAGGTGGAAAGCAGCGTCTTTTGCTGCAATACCCATGTTAGTTAAATCCACGTTTAACTCTCCCTAAATTCTGTCTGTCTTTGGATGCAAAAAGGCGATTCGCCTTATCATCACAAGCTACTCTTGGATTACAACAAGGTCGTCACGGTGAATGACTTCTGACCCATAATCGTATCCCAGAATGTCGCCAATATCTTTACTGTGCTTGCCTGCAATTTTTGCTAGGTCTTGGCTTGAATAACTGGCGATACCACGCGCAATGACTTTGCCTTTACTGTCTGTGACTTGGGTGACTTCACCACGAGAGAATTCGCCTTTAACTCGAACAACCCCTTTCGCCAACAAGCTACTGCCTTTAGTGTTAACTGCGTTCACCGCTCCATCGTCGACTACGATGTCACCAGCAGAAGCTGGGCCTGCTAGAATCCAACGTTTACGGTTTTCAAGCGCTTCAGCTAAAGGCAAGAAACGCGTGCCTTGTGGGTTGTCACTCAATGAATCAAACACCACATTTTCAGCACTGCCCGCAGCAATAATCACTTCAATACCCGCACGACGAGCAATATCAGCTGCCTGCAGTTTTGTCGCCATGCCGCCAGTACCTAACGTAGTACCACTTCCGCCTGCGATCTTACGCAGTGTGTCATCAATGGTTTTTACTTCTTTGATGAGCTCAGCATTTGGGTCTTTACGAGGGTCTGCGGTAAACAGGCCTTTTTGGTCAGTGAGTAACAAAAGCTTATCAGCGCCACATAAAATACCAACCAGTGCCGACAAGTTATCGTTGTCGCCCACTTTAATTTCATTGGTGGCTACTGCGTCGTTTTCGTTTACTACCGGAATAATATCGTGCTCAACGAGCGCGTTGATCGTGTCACGTGCATTCAGAAAACGCTCGCGATCATCGAGATCAGCACGAGTCAGTAGCATCTGGCCAATCTTAAGGCCATAGATAGCAAACAAAGACTCCCAAACTTGAATCAACTGACTTTGCCCAACTGCCGCAAGCAATTGTTTGCTCGCCATTGAGTTGGGAAGTGCGGGGTAACCAAGGTGCTCACGTCCGGCCGCAATTGCGCCAGACGAAACCATAACCACAGAGTGGCCTTGTTTTTTTAATTCAGCACATTGACGAACCAGCTCAACCATGTGAGCGCGGTCTAATGCCAATGTTCCACCAGTTAAGACACTGGTACCCAGTTTAACAACGACAGTTTTACGCTGTGTTGTTGTCCCGCTTTGATGATTTGTTGTCATGAAGTCTTTTATGAATAAAACAAATAAGAGGTGATGTTTTAGCAATCAACAGGGGAATTCACAAGCAGAAAAGGTGCGAAATCGCACCTTTTTGCTTTATAGAGAAGAGTAACCTTCAAAATCAGACGAATTCGACAGACTCTTCGTCTAACTGAACGCCGATTTCAAATTTCTTTTGAAGTTCGTCAACCAGCTTTTGGTGAAAGGCTTCTTGAGTTCGAGACACCTCAGCGACCGCCTTTTTAGGTAATGGCAAAGGATCCCAGTTACCATCAATGTTGTATTTACCCGTGTTGTACTTCGCCGAGAATCCTTCTTCCGACTTATCCAACTCTAACCACCAGCCCCAGAACTCACGCTCTTCTGGTGACTTTTTATCGTTCACACACACAGACAAGCAATCAAAAATGTAATGACCATCTTCTGATTGCGGCTCCCTCAAGTAAGGCCCAATAGCCTTTAAAACGTTTAACAAGCGATAATGCGTAGGTTGTTGTGTCACTTCTGACATATTGAATCTCCATTTCAATGTTAAGAATGACGTTACTCAGACTGCAATACGTAGAAAGCACGCAGTTGGATTTTATAAATTTTCTCTGAGTATCAGGTACTTACTTTGTACACTTTTCATGCTTAACTAATTTCGGAGAAATGTCATCTAAATAATTCATCCTCAAGCCACTTTATCGCTAATTCGAGGGATTGCTCATACCCCTGTGTAATTGATTTGGTTTTGATTTTCTTCGCTTTGCCGTAATCACTGTAAATAGCAACCAGTTGATTATCCAGATGCGGTGAAACAGGGTCACCTTCCAAAGCCAATGCCAAAATAGGAACACTGGTTTTACTGTTAGCCAGCAAGCCTTGCACCTTCAATGACCAAGCCATCAGTTGCCCAGAAAGGCTATTAATATCCACCGCCCCTTTACCAAGACGCGAAGCCAATACATCCAAGTGCATCTTAGGCATCTGCTTTAGTTTGTCGGCATGAACAAAGATATCGTGGATCGGAGCCCCTAAAGAGATACAGGCTTTGAGTTTATGTTGCTCAAGGAAGGACAACCTCACCATCGCGTTACCACCGAATCTGAACCCAAACAGACCGACTTTATGATGGTCCACCCATGGAATGTTAGGCAGTTCATTCAACACGGCTTGATGCAGGCAAGAAGAGTCTTCGGTTAGTGGCCAGTGCGAACTGTGCCCTATCGAGGGCATATCAATCGTTAGCATCGCAATATTTTTCGGTGCTAGGTAATCTCTAAACAAACGCCACATGTCAGTTTGCAGGCTATCTAAACCTGCACTCACGATCACGACAGGTTGTGGTTTGTCTGTTTTGGTTAGATGTAAGTTCGCCTTAATCTTTTTGTTTTGATACGGCACTTCGATTTGTTTGACGATCAATTTAGTGTGTTTGATCGCTTCAGAATACGCCGCATTCGCTAATACCTGTGCCTGAGCAGCAAGGTTATCGTTCTTTAGATGTGGGTAGCCCGCAATGCTGAAACACAACGATGCTGAAAACAACTCTTCAGCCATCTCTTCGCCGCTCTTTTCATTCGAGCGATTTTGGTGCTGCATGCCCAGCTTAGTCCACTCGTATGCCCAGTTACCGCTGCGGTAACCCATCACGGTGTCTAGCCACTCATCAGTCGTGCGTGAATTGTCTGATGACGCAATGCGAGCCAATACCGCTTCTTGCTCAATTGGGTTAACGCCTTGCCATACCCACTGAAGACGTCTTAGGTTTCGATACCAAGATGAGTTCTGCTCTTCACGCTTTTTATCCAACAGTTCTTCTGAACTTGGCATGTAGCGAGTAAGCATTGAGGTCTCTTTGGCCTGCTTGTGCTTTACAAACAAGGTTTCCGAAAGGTTCGAGCTCGTTTCTTCTGATTCAGACATTGGGATACTTAATAAGAAATGGTTGTTACTAATCATATAAAAAAAAATGACCCTATAAAGGGTCATTTCTCAAAAAACTAAGTTTACGCTTATTTTGACTTGCGATTTACTGGCTCAATGAAGCTTAAGCTAGTATCCCAAGGTTGCTCAATCCATGTGTCTTGAGCGATATCCACGATGTACTCGTCTAATAAGTGTGCGCCAGATGGTTTTGCACAAACAGCAATCAGTTTCGCTTTAGGGTACATTTCGCGAAGCTTGCGTGCAGTGTCACCACTATCAACAAGATCTTCAACGATTAAGAAGCCTTCACCATCACCTTCAGGTGCTTTAACTACAGTCATATCGCGCTGGTGATCGTGGTCGTAGCTAGAAATACAAATCGTATCTACGTGACGAATACCTAGCTCACGAGCCAAGATTGCACCAGGAACCAAACCACCACGGCTTACCGCCCAGATGCCTTTCCACTGCTCTGCTGGCATTTGCTTTTCAGCAAGTTGACGGCAGTAAGTCTGCATGTTGTCCCAAGTGATAATGAATTTGTTGCTCATAGTATAAAACCTAATAATTTTGTCATGTTATTAGAGGCTATTTCAAACATAGCCTCTTCAGCGATTAAGCAGAAATCTAGACGATTAAGCGAAAATGTATTTAAGAATAAAGATAACCGACATTACCCACACAGCAGGTGAAACGTCGCGACCTTTACCACTTAGCAGCTTAATTGCAGCGTAAGCGATGAAACCTAGTGAGATACCCTCAGCGATAGAGTACGTCAGCGGCATAAGCAGACATGTTACCACGACTGGTGCGGCTTCCGTAAGATCACGCCAATCAATGCCAACTAGGCCAGACATCATCAGAATTGCTACATAGAAAAGTGCACCTGATGTTGCGTAAGCCGGAATCATACCTGCAAGTGGCGAGAAGAAAAGAGCCAGTAGGAATAAGATACCAACAACAACAGCAGTTAGACCGGTACGACCGCCTTCAGCAACACCCGCAACACTCTCAACATAAGAAGTTGTGTTTGATGTACCTAGCAATGCACCAATAGATGTTGCTGTAGAGTCAGCAAGCAGTGCTTTGTTCAAGCGCGGTAGTTTACCGTCTTCTTTGATTAGGTTTGCTTTCGTTGCAACACCAACCAGAGTACCCGCTGTATCGAACAAATCGACGAACAAGAATGCGAATACAACTGAAATCATACCGATTTCAAATACAGCAGAGAAATCAAGCTGCATGAATGTAGGTGCAAGGCTTGGTGGTGTCGACATGATGCCGCCGTATTGAACGTCACCGATCGCAATACCAATCGCTGTGATAGCGAGAATCGCGATCATTACTGCGCCTTTCACACCACGGTGAACAAGAGCAATAGTAATAAAGAAACCAAGCGCGCCTAAGATAGGAGCAATCGCGGTAATGTCACCCAGTGAAACTTTAGTCGCTGGGTTAGAAACAACGATGCCTGCATTGCTAAGCGCGATAAACGCTAGGAAAAGGCCGATACCAGCAGAGATACCAACACGCAGAGACATAGGGATCGAGTTGATAATCCATTCACGAATCTTAAAGATACTTAAGAAGATGAAGATCACGCCTGATACGAAAACCGCTGCTAGAGCAACTTGCCATGTATAACCCATACCCATTACAACAGCGTAGGTAAAGAATGCGTTCAAACCCATGCCTGGAGCTTGAGCAATTGGGTAGTTAGCAACAAAGCCCATGATGAAACAGCCAATAGCAGCCGCTAAACAGGTTGCTACAAATACAGCGCCATGGTCCATACCAGCATCAGCTAGAATCATTGGGTTTACAAAAATGATGTAAGCCATTGTTAGGAAGGTTGTTAGACCTGCGATGATTTCAGTGCGCACATTGGTGCCATTTTCACTGAGTTTGAATAGCTTTTCGAACATTATCGAATCCTATAAGGGTAAAAAGTAAACGGTTGCGTAAACGATTGGCTGTGGATTATAAAGTTATCAAATAACAAATTCCAGATAGAATTAAGGCTCTAATCGATATTTATCAGAATGCCGTATGAAACAAAGCGATTAAAAACGAGAAGTAACAAGAAGAATAATGATTAAAAACAATGGTTTAATCAAAATAAAGGCGATAATATTACTTGGTTATTTTTTCAACCATCGGTTATTTCCATTGAGAATGTAGCCATCATATTCTCAATTTAAACCCACAAGAGTTGTGTATTTTTCAACAGAATCAGTAATAAGACGCAAATTGATATTTTGGCGTTGAAAAAATAACCACTAAGAACAGCAAAGAAAGTGACAAGCGAAAGCGGTTTGGGAAAGTAGCAGGCAAAAAAAACGCCACTCAAAACTGAGTGGCGGTAGAATCTGTCAACCAAAAGGGCTGTAAAAGAATTCCAATATATAGGGGTGAACAAAACTGTTCGAGTTACATGCTTACGGTATTAGTAACCAAAGCTTGTAGGGTATGCAAAGTTGCTAGTGTAAACAGAGCTGTTAATCCAGAACATTGCAGATGGTAAACCTTTCATAACTATCACCTTAATAAATCAATAAAAAACGAATTTGATTTCTCGGTTCCTTGGAGGCGATAAAACGGACTCATCCTTTGAGCATTTACTCTTCATCTCAGAAGTTGGTTATTAATATACTCTAAAGAAAAAAGATTACAAGTATTTTTTGCTATACGTCACACTTTTGGTCAATTTTGGTTATTTTGAAAACTTATTTATGTAATTTAATTACACAATGGAATTAAACAAACGTTTGCTTGCGCCATTTATAAGCATCAAGTCCCTTAATTATGATCAGATGGACAAGACCGCTTTCAAAATTTGAGGTATTTGAGGTTTATAACCGCTACTCGTCAAAACGCTCAAGTGGTATGCTGTTGCCATCAAAACAGACCCATATTTTAGATTTTTATTCTAAGTTTTTACCTATAGAAACCCTAAATATATGGTTATCAAATAAAAAAGGAGTCATCCGTGTCTGAATTCCATTCTGAGATCAGTAAATTGTCCCCTGCCCCTATTTGGCAGTTTTTCGATAAAATTTGTTCAATCCCGCACCCTTCTAAACATGAAGAGGAGCTTGCTCAATACATCATTGCGTGGGCAACAGAGCAAGGCCTAGATGTACGTCGCGACCCAACGGGCAACGTATTCATCAAAAAGCCAGCAACGCCGGGTATGGAAAACAAAAAAGGTGTCGTGCTACAAGCTCACATCGATATGGTTCCACAAAAGAACGAAGACACTGATCACGACTTTACAAAAGATCCAATCCAGCCATACATCGATGGCGAATGGGTTACAGCAAAAGGCACAACGCTTGGTGCTGATAACGGCATGGGTATGGCTTCTTGCCTAGCGGTTCTTGCTTCAAACGAAATCCAACACGGCCCTATCGAAGTTCTACTCACTGTAGATGAAGAAGCAGGCATGACTGGTGCGTTTGGTCTTGAAGCAGGTTGGTTAGAAGGCGATATCCTTCTTAATACTGACTCAGAGCAAGAAGGCGAAGTGTACATGGGTTGTGCGGGCGGTATCGACGGTGCAATGACATTTGAAATTGCACGTAATGCGATTCCAGCTGACTTCGTAACACGCAAGCTAACGCTAAAAGGCCTAAAAGGCGGTCACTCTGGTTGTGACATCCACACCGGTCGTGCAAACGCAAACAAACTGATTGCTCGCTTCCTAGCGGGTCACGCAAAAGAGCTAGACCTTCGCATCGTCGAATTCAAAGGTGGTAGCCTTCGTAACGCAATTCCTCGTGAAGGTTTCGTAACGGTTGCTGTTCCTGCGGCAAACCAAGAAAAACTGGCTTCACTATACAACTACTACACAGAGCTGCTTTCAACAGAGCTAGGTAAAGTAGAAGACAGCATCGTGACTTTCAATGAAGAAGCTTCAGTTGAAATGGGCACACTAGCATCAGCAGACCAAGCTCGCTTTATCGCGGCACTTAACGCATGTCCAAACGGCGTGATTCGTATGAGTGACGAGATTGAAGGTGTTGTTGAAACATCTCTAAACGTAGGTGTTATCACAACGGAAGAAGATTCAATCACAGTACTTTGCTTGATCCGTTCTCTTATCGACTCTGGTCGCAGCCAAGTAGAAAGTATGCTTCACTCTGTTGCTGAACTAGCAGGCGCAAACATCGCGTTCTCTGGTGCTTACCCAGGTTGGAAACCAGACGCAGATTCAGAGATCATGCATATCTTCCGCGACATGTACGAAGGTATCTACGGTCACAAGCCAAACATCATGGTTATCCATGCTGGCCTTGAGTGTGGTCTGTTCAAAGAACCTTACCCGAACATGGATATGGTTTCTTTCGGCCCAACGATCAAGTTCCCACACTCTCCTGATGAGAAAGTGAAGATCGACACAGTTGAGCTGTTCTGGAACCAAATGGTTGCATTACTTGCTGCGATCCCAGAAAAAGCATAAATCGATTCGCTAGTGTTTTTCAGTAAATGGTGTTTCCAATAAATGGGCTCTTCAATAAATAGCACTTTTCAGTAAACATCGTTTATTAAGAACAAAATAAAACAGGTACTCATGAGTACCTGTTTTTGTATCTAATCTTTGTCACTGCTACTTGTGACTAAATAATTAAGCGCGTGAAGCCGCGTAGCTTTCTAGCTCATCAATTGAAGTTTGTGCTACGACTTCGCCGTCGATGAAGTACGTCACCATCTCGCCATCACGAACACCGATTAACGTCGCACGCTCACCAGACTGGTAAGTGATGTCCATTTGGATAGTGTTTTCGTCGATCTGCTGCATTTGACCTTTCTCAATCATATCGGCACTCGTGATCGGGCCTACTGGCGCTTCAGTCAGTGACTTATCAAGCTGATCGTTGATATCAAGGTAAGTATCAGTCTTAGTATCAAAGATGTGCGGAGCACCTGTTAGTGGGTTGCTACCCGTCCAGAACTCTAGTGAGTTAAATACTAGGTAATCGGCAGCAACCGTTAGACCGTACGCAGGTGCAAGTAGTATGTTCAAACCACCACGAGCGTAGCGGTTGTCAACAGCCTTGATGTTGAACTTCATTAGGTAACCCGTTACTGCGTTGCTACCCACACAGCCAGATAGAGCAACAGATACCACCGCTAGTGCTACAACTTTTGAAATTGTTTTTTTCATTTTGATCTCGATATTTGAATTTGGCCGCCAAAAAATGGCGATGGATAATACCAACCAACCGAACAATAAATATCAGCGTTAAATCAATGTATTGTCAGGAAATTCACAATTCTAAACCCCTTCTAACTAGCCAAATCAAAAACAGAAACCAATTAAGAAACCCCTCCATAAAAAAGTTTTGTCGTCACCGTAAAGCGATTGATTCGTACTAAAAATCAACGATTGATACATTCCGTGTTAACGAATTATCACCATGTTGAGAACAACATAAATGGCAAGACTAAAACCTAATCAACCCTTCGAATTACTTGGTTATACTGTTCAGCCAGGACAGAGAATGGAGATTGAACTGCAAGCGGCTCAGCTTTACACGCATTCTCCACTTTCAATCCCGATTGAAATTATTCATGGTCGCCAAGCGGGCCCAACACTGATGGTAAACGCGGCGATCCACGGAGATGAACTAAACGGTGTTGAGATTGCACGACAACTGACCAATGCGATAGATCCAAAAAAACTGAAAGGAACACTACTTGTTGTGCCTATCGTTAACGTATTTGGTTTTATCCATAAGTCTCGTTACCTACCAGACCGTCGTGACCTGAACCGTTGCTTCCCTGGAAGTGAGAAAGGATCACTGACATCACGCATCGCTCACACCTTCTTTGAGAACGTAGCGAAGCACTGTGATTACATTCTGGATCTTCACACGGGTGCGATTCACCGTACTAACTTGCCACAGATCCGTGCAAACCTGTCGAACCCTGAAACACTGCGCATCGCAAAAGCGTTCGCAACACCCGTGATCATAGATTCTCCACTGCGTGATGGTTCATTGCGCAGCGAAGCGGAAAAACTAGGTATTCCTGTATTAACTTACGAAGGTGGTGAAGCGCTGCGTTTTGATCACCTAGCGATTCGTGCGGGTTACCTTGGCGTACATCAAGTGATGAAAGAAATCGGCATGCTGCGCCCTAACCGTAAGAAGTTACCAGAGCCAGTATTGAGTAAATCGACCAGTTGGATCCGCGCTGAATCAGACGGCATTTTGCGTAATATGGTAAGGCTTGGCGAACAAGTTGAAGCAGGACAAACCCTGGCTTACATCAGTTCTCCATTGGGTCACCAAGAAGGCCAAGTAATCACCACTAAAGGCGGTATCGTGATTGGTCAACAAACTCTACCGTTGGTAAACGAAGGTGACGCAGTGTTCCACATTGCTTACTTCAAGCAAGATGATGATGAAGTGGGACAGTCTGTAGAGAGTTACATTGAAGAAGTCGCGGAAGACGATTGGCTGACAGCGCTAAACAACTAAGGACCGGATTCGGGTAATTAGTGAATCAGATACGTAGCCACCAGCCATGAGTGGTTACGTGATCCAGACTAATACGCCACAAATGAAAAAGCCCCGATAAACTTTTAACTAGAAAGAGAAAAGCTATATCGGGGCTTTTTTTACTTGTCCCTTATCTTAAAATTAAGGGACCTGTAAATTAATTGTGCACTGGATTACTCAGCGTCTTCTTGCTCTTCTTCACGAGCTTTTGCGCGTGCTTCACGTGCTTGCTCAGCTTTAAGCTCTTTAGTGTGACGTAGTTCGTCACGCTCTTTACGCTGCTCTGATTTACGCTCGTTACGTTCTGCTTGGTTTGAGATGAAAGATGCTAGCTCTTTCTCTGCCCACTCTTGTGCTAGAGCTTCAGTTTCGAAACCAGACTCACGCTTAGATACTGTTGTGCTGCGAGATGTTACTTGACGAGTAATCTCTGCACACCAACCGTTGCGTTTTTCTGTAAGGCGGATATCAAATTTTTTGTTCTTAGACATGTTCTATTTTTTCCTAAGGGAGATCATTAAGGGATCGGTCACTTTGATAACTCCATCTAAGTGAGCATCTTTTAACACCATCCCTTGGTAAGCGCGGTATTAGAGCACAAATCAATGAATATTGCTGCAAATATTTGCAGCGGATCACACTCCCATGCTGCAAATCGTTTGCGCCGGATTTCAATGGGTTCGTAACTCTCGATTCACCATCAACTTCTGTGCAGTTTTATCGACAACAATGAAATGAACTATGCTCAAACAGAGATAAATGAAAGAGATAACCTGCAGGCTCAGGTTTACAGACTCTACTGTCTCGCCTACTCCGCCCATAATTAAAATAGCTAAGGAGTTGCTATGGATAGCTTCATCAAACATTTACCCAAGGTTGAGCTGCATTTACATATTGAAGGCACGCTAGAACCTGAGCTGATGTTCCAACTGGCCAAGCGCAATAACGTGTCGATTCCCTTTGATAACCCAAACCAAGTAAGAGACGCGTACCAATTCCACAATCTTCAGTCTTTTCTCGATATCTATTATCAAGGCGCTAACGTACTGATTCATGAACAGGATTTCTATGACCTGACGTGGGCTTATCTACTCAAGTGCCAACAAGATAATGTGGTTCATACTGAGATCTTTTTTGACCCTCAAACCCACACCGAACGTGGCATTGCCTTTGAAGTCATCACAAGTGGGATTACTCAAGCTTTGAATCAAGCCGAGCAAGAACTAGGGATCAGCAGCCAGCTGATCATGTGCTTTCTGCGCCATCTTGATGAAGACAGCGCTTTTGAAACACTCCAACAAGCCCTTCCCTACAAAGATAAGATCATTGCCGTCGGGCTGGATTCGTCGGAAAAAGGAAACCCGCCGGAGAAGTTTAAGCATGTATTCCAAGAGGCGATCAACCAAGGGTTCCTGACCGTCGCGCACGCCGGAGAGGAAGGCCCTGCGCAAAATATTAGTGACGCGCTGAGCTTGTTGGGCATCACCCGTATTGATCATGGCGTTCGCTGTGTAGAAGATGAAGACTTGATGGAACAGCTAATCGCTAAACGCACACCGCTGACCGTATGCCCGCTATCGAATACCAAGCTAAAGGTCTTCGACACCATGCAAGAACACAATATCGTCGAGTTGCTGAGAAAAGGGCTGTGCGTCACCATCAATTCCGATGATCCGGCTTACTTCGGCGGCTATATGAATGATAACTTCCTCGCCGTCGCCAATGCTCATCCACTGACGAAAAACGAATTAGCGCAATTCAGTATTAATGCTGTCGCAGCGAGTTTCATCTCGCCTCACGCCAAAGAAGATCTCATTGCACAAGTGCGCCAATATCTTGCCGAGAATACTCACTAAGAGAATGGAGCTTTGCTGCGATCAAAAAAGGGAAGCTCAGTGCTTCCCTTTCAAAATGGGTTCGAGAATCAATAGGCTTAGCCTGGGTGACCATCCACTCTTGGTGTTAAAAGCATCATGCCGAACTTCCAGATAAACAACCCGAATGCTAACGTCCATAAACCCGCGCTGATGTTCACCATCTCAAATAAATACGCCGGGAAGAAAGTCACACCTACGCTGCGAACCAAAGCCGCGATAAAAATAGCCGAGAACGCTAACGCCATACTTGGCCCTTTATAGATTGCACGACCCGTGTGCCCCATTGTCACACGCGTAATCATCGCAAGAATTAACCCACTCAAACCGCCAATCGCAAACAAGTGCAGCATGTTGTGGCTCGCGAACGGGTTGTCTAATAAACCACGTAGCAGCAAGCCTAAAGGGATGCATAGGTAAGCCGCATGCAGCGACCACACCAAGGGTTCAGATAACGTAGTCCAAGGCTTCCAGCGGATAAAGCGCACCAACTGAGTCACACCAGCAAATACCATCAACTCATTGCCGACTTGAGCAAAGGTCAATGGGAAGAAGCTCAATACAAATAAGCCAACCAAAGGCAGATTCGCTAACCATTCTAACCAAACTAGTGGTTGTGCTTTTTCAAAATCAAAGCGACGTGCCGTGAAGAATGGAATAACTCGGCCACCCATCACTGATAGCAGCAAGGTAAACCACCATAACATTGCGTGCCATACCGCAGACGACGGGAATGGAGGCATGCCCTTAATGGTTGCGTAACTAGCAAAGTTCGCCACGATAGCCAATATAAACAGCGGCACAAAAAATAGATTCTTCCAGCCTTTCGATTTAACAACTCGGAAACCAATTTCGTAAGCGGCGAAGATTAAGAACAACGCCTCAACCGATGAGATCAGCCATAACGGTGCGGGGGTCCAAAACAGAATACGAGGTGCTAACCACAAACCAACCAGTGCGGCTAATCGATAGTGTTTGGTTCCATTGACGCCCGTCCACGTTTGCACCGCAGTTAACACAAAACCGACCACAATCGCCATGGCAAAGCCAAACAGCATTTCATGTACGTGCCACCAAAGCGCCGGTACTTTTAGCATTTCTGGCTGACCGTTTTGGAACATGATGACCCAAGCCACAATCGCGATCACAGCATAGAGACTGCCTAAAAAGAAGAAAGGTCTAAAACCTAATCGAAGATATGCAGGAATCGCATCTTCTACACTTTTATCTGTGATATTTAACAAACTCGTTCCTCATTTCAGATAACAAGCCAAGAGTGGCTTCTGGGAATTGCTATTTCATAGTCAAATTCATGATGCAGTAATCATCACTGCAATATTGCCTAACGTAATGCATGAAACGCGCCAAAGGTATAAAGCCAATAAAAACAAGTAACAAGGAGTCTTTAGGCTTCAAAAAAGTGTCAATTAAACACACCCCATAAAAGTCATTTAGACTCATGAGAGTGTAAAATAAAAAACTACTGACATTTGATGAAGCCAAACATATAGTAAGACTAGTCTCAAATACAAAAGAACAGACAGGGAACGCGATGTATATTTTTGGTTATGGTAGCTTGATCAACTCCTCTTCTCGTCAACTCACAGGTCAAACAGGGCAAGCGATTCCTGCGATAGTGCATGGCCTAGTTCGTCATTGGAGTAAGATCGATGACAGCTATGTTTTGTCACCTTTGATCGTGAATCTCGGTGAGGGACAAGTGAATGGAGTTTTACTTGAGGTGGATGATATTGCGCTGACTGAGTTTGATCGCCGTGAGCGTGGTTATCACCGAATCGAATTAAAGGCCTCTCAGATAGAAAGCCAAAATGAGTTTAAACAGGATCAATCGATCTGGGTTTACATCAAAGACGAGATTGAAGCACCTTGCGAAAACAGCCCTATCGTTCAAACCTATGTCGATACGGTATTAGCAGGATGTTTAGAAGTGTCTGAAAGCTTTGCGGCGCACTTTGTTCAACACACACAAGGTTGGCATCACCCATTAGAAAATGATCGCAACCAGCCTAAATACGGCAATCTTGCTGGGGTTTCAGATCACCACCACAGTGTGATTGATGGCTTGATACTGACTGTTCGCAGCTAGTTGATTTAGGTTGGTGAACACATTGACTCACCAACCTAAAGCGATCTTAAACGACACGAATACCTGCAGGCATCGCACGTTCCGGGGTCAGCAATACACTTTCAGATTCATCTTCCGTTTCGGCACATAACAACATGCACTCAGAAGTGTGGCCTCTCATCTTCGCCTTCGCTAGATTGCACAAAACAACAACCTGCTTACCCATCAACTCTTCTTCGGTGTAGTAAGGCACTAGGCTGGTCACCGTTTGTAGCGTTTTCTCACCGATATCCACTTGCACGATGTAAAGCTTGTCTGCGTTTTCATGACGCACAACCTCAATGATCTTACCGACACGCATTTCTAACTTAGCAAAGTCACCATAAGAGACAGTATCCATTTCTCACTTCCTATATTGATTTATTTTCACTCATTAAAGCATTTACTAAAATTAAGTAAAATGTAAATGTTTACACTAGCATTAAGCCTAATAATTACAAGCGGTAAAGATCTCATTACTGGAAGTAAAATGAGAGTTTCGTTGCCTTGCACTCATTGTCGGTGTTAAATAGATGCAGCAATGTATAGAGGTTAAAAATGGCAACAATTAAAGATGTCGCAAGGGAAGCTGGTGTTTCTGTTGCAACCGTATCTCGAGTCGTAAATAAGTCTCCGAAGGCAAGTGCGAACTCAATTGAATCCGTCACCAAAGCGATGTCTAAACTCGGCTATCGCCCGAATGCCAATGCTCGTGCGCTGGTAAGCCAGAGCACCAATACCGTCGGTGTGTTGGTTGGTGATATCTCCGATCCTTTTTTTGGCACGCTGGTTAAGGCTGTCGATAATGTCGCTCGTGAGAACGGAAAGCATATCCTCGTCGGTAATGGCTCACACGATCGTGAAGAAGAAAGACAAGCGATTGAGTTACTGATCAATAGCCGTTGCGACGCCTTAGTGATCCACTCAAAAGGCCTGACAGACGAAGAACTGATTGCCTATGCAAAAGAAGTCAAAGGCTTAGTGCTGATCAATCGCTATATTGCTGAGATTGCCAACCGTTGTATTTTCTTGGACAACAAGAAAGGCGCGTATCTTGCGACTGAATATCTGATCCGTCATGGTCATAAAAATATTGCCTGTATCGCTTCATCGCACAGCATTGAAGATGCCGATGAGCGTGTACAAGGTTACTTGTCAGCACTCTCGGATTACAAAATAGCGTTATCTGACAGCTATATTGAGTACTCAGCTCCCACCAGTGAAGGTGGTGAATACGCCATGACTAACCTATTAACCAAGTCTCTGCCGATCACTAGCATTGTTGCGTACAACGATTACATGGCGGCAGGTGCTTTGTCTGTCCTAGATGAAAACGGTATTCAAGCGCCGGACAAAATGTCGATCATAGGTTTCGATGATGGCTTGATTGCACGCTATGTTCATCCAAAGCTAACCACCATTCGCTACCCGATTCAGATGATGGCAGAGAAAGCGACACGACTCGCGTTGCACTTAGCCAAAGGTGAAAACACCTCAACGGAGCCAATGATGTTCTCTCCGACTTTGGTGCGCCGTAATTCGGTAGAGAAAATCTAAGCTCCGGTCAACTCACCAAACAATAAACAAAAAAAAGCCCTAACAGAATCGCTTCTGTTAGGGCTTTCCTACCTTACTCTGATACCCAACAATCGCGCTTAATAAATCACACACTTGTTGAGCGCCACTTTTGCTCATCCCCCAAGAACAACGCGATAACTCACATCGTTCTATTCACAAACAAAAGCGATTGGCATAACCGTTTTGAGCTAGAGCGTACTAGTTTGAAGAATCCCCCGAAAATTCAAACTGGTAACAGGTACGGTAGTTATATTCTTGTTCAGGCTTGAGAATACAACTGTCCTGCTTCCACTCTGGGTGGTTAGGAGAGTCAGGTAAGAACTGGGTTTCTAACGCCAAACCAGCGTAGTCTTCATAGCTGCCACCACTTCGGTTTGGTGTACCACCAAGCCAGTTTCCGGTGTACAGCTGCATCGCAGGTTTGGTTGAAAATACTTTTAGTGAGACTAGCGCGTCCGGTGACGTTACGGTCGCAGCGCATTGAGTGCGCTTACAGCCATCAGCCAATAGGAAAGAGTGGTCGTAACCCTTTGCTGCTTTCTGCTGTTCATCACCCAACAAACGCTCTGAGATCATCATAGGCTGATTGAAGTCGAAGCTGGTCGATTTCACCGATTTAAGATTGCCTAATGGAATACCTACCGAGTTGGTCGGTAAGAACTGATTGGCGTTGATGCTCACAATGTGTGACAAACAATCGTGGCCGGCTTCTGCACCAAGTAGATTGAAGTACGCATGATTCGTTAGGTTGACTACGGTCGGCTTGTCTGTGGTTGCAGAGTAATTAATGGAAACTCGATTGTCTTCGGTGATGTCATAACGCACCGACACATTCAAATTCCCCGGGAATCCTTGGTCGCCATCAGCAGACTCAAGAGTAAACATCACTGACGTTTCGGTTTGCTCGGCAATATTCCAACGACGTTTATCAAAACCGTTCGGACCACCATGTAAAGTATTGCCCGCTTGGTTGGTTTCCAGCTTGTAGTTCTGACCATCAATTTTGAAACGACCATTGGCTATGCGGTTAGCATAACGACCAACAGTTGTACCCATATAGCTGGCTTGTTTATCGAAGTTCTCCATTGAGTTAACACCCAACAAAACCTCTCTTTTATTTCCCTTTACTGGCAGGATACAGCTCAACCATGTTGCACCAATGTCCATGAATGTCACTTGCATGCCATGCGTATTTGATAGCGTCACTAACTGAGCGGGTTGGCCATCATAGGCTGGAGTTTGTGTCATGGATTGATGCAGGTTTTGCTCTTGTGTCATTCTAAATTCCTTCTAGTGCCAGTAAAAAGCCTCTACCTGAAATAAAGGCTTTAGCGTTTGGCCTACCATGATCTTTTTAGTTGGTAAGCTCTATATTAAGTCTCGAAGCGTTTAGATTACTTCAACTAAGCCTGCTCCGTCTTTCGCTTGGCACACATAAATAGATTCTTTTAGACCCGTCGCCACTTGATACTTCTGCTCAACGGTTGTTTTGATTTCATCAACCAATGCAGGTGGAACCAATGCCACAATACAACCACCGAAACCACCGCCAGTCATACGCACGCCACCTTGGTCACCAATCACGTGTTTTACCAGCTCAACTAAGGTGTCGACTTCTTTGACTGTGATTTCAAAATCGTCTCGCATTGAAGCATGAGATTCTGCCATCAATTCGCCCATGCGTTTCATATCATGAGTACGCAGAGCTTGAGCCGCTTCAACGGTACGGTCATTTTCAGTGATCACGTGACGGGCACGTTTCGCGACCATTTCATCCAATTCAGACTCTTTCGCTTTGAATTGCTCAATGGTCACATCACGAAGTGCCGGAACACCAAAGATGCGCGCCGCTTCTTCACACTGCTCACGACGCGTGTTGTATTCGCTGTCGACCAAGCCACGTTTCTTGTTTGAGTTGATGATAACCACAGCCATATCTTCTGGCATTGAAACCGCTTGAGTTTCTAGGCTACGACAATCCAAAAGCATCGCATGATTTGCACGACCTTCAGCTGAGATCATTTGGTCCATGATGCCGCAGTTACAGCCCACAAATTCGTTTTCGGCTTGCTGACCATTAAGCGCTACTTCGGCTTGGCTGATCTCTAGGTTGTAAAGCACCTTGAATGTCTGACCGATGACCACTTCCAGTGCCGCAGAAGAACTTAAACCTGCACCTTGAGGCACGTTGCCCGTTACAGAGATGTCTGCACCTGTAAATTCAAAACCACGACCTTTTAAGCACTTCACCACACCACGAATGTAGTTAGCCCACATCTTATCTTGTTGGAATGTGATCTCTTGAGTTAAGTCGAACTCATCCACTGCATTACCGTAGTCTACTGATACTACGCGCACGATGTTGTCGTCACGCTTAGCCGCTGCCACTACCGTTTGGTAGTTAATGGCACACGGTAGAACAAAACCATCGTTGTAGTCGGTATGCTCGCCAATCAGGTTCACACGACCTGGCGCTTGAATAATATGAGTCGCTTGGTAACCAAGGACTTGCTCAAAAGATGCTTTCACGTTTTGGATTAGGTCAGACATAAGTAAACTCTCTGGTTAAACTCTTTGTTCAATTGGTTATGGCCCCTTTACGGCACCACTTTAATTCTTTTAGATCCCCTACCTCGTTCGTCTCTCACTGTAGGGAATGACAACATCGGCGTCTAAGCTTCTAAAACCTTAAGCTCCTAAGCTCCTAAGCTCCTAAGCTCCTAAGCTCCTAAAAACTTAAGCTCTTAAGCTCCTAACTTATAGACCTTTCACCTACCGTCATTCCAGAATCGAGGGACGAGATATCAGGAATCTCGCTTTTTATTTAGTAACCGAGTTATCGATTAGTTTTACTATCAACGAAACAGGCTATTTCTGCTCTTTGTAATGAACGTCACTCAAATCACGCAGACGCTGCGCCGCTTGTTCTGCGGTTAAATCACGCTGAGACTCAGCCAACATTTCGTAGCCGACCATGAATTTACGAACCGAAGCACTGCGCAACAGTGGCGGGTAGAAAAGCGCGTGCAGTTGCCAATGGTCGATGTCAGTACCTTCTTCGAAGAACGGCGCATAGTGCCAGCCCATTGAGTATGGGAATGAACACTGGAACAAGTTGTCGTAACGACTGGTCAGCTTCTTAATCGCAAGCGCTAAATCATCACGCTGCTCGTCAGTCAGCTCACTCATACGGCGGATATGTGTTTTTGGTAGCAACATGGTTTCAAATGGCCACGCAGCCCAATAAGGCACCACGGCAATCCAATGTTCAGTTTCAACCACAGTGCGAGAGCCATCTTTCATTTCAGCTTCAACGTAATCCACTAAAAGATTCGAACCTTGCTGGTCGAAGTACTCTTTCAGTAGCTTTTCTTTACGTTCAATCTCGTTTGGCAGAAAGCTGTTCGCCCAAATTTGACCGTGTGGGTGTGGCTGAGAGCAGCCCATAGTCTCGCCTTTGTTTTCGAAGGCTTGAACCCATAGGTAATCTTTACCTAGCTCTTCAATTTGCTCGTTCCAGGTATCAATCACACCACGGATTTTATTGACCGGTAACTCTGGCAGCGTTTTGCTGTGGTCCGGAGAGAAACAGATAACACGGCTCAACCCGCGAACACCTTGAGTCTTGAATAGAGGGTTTTCAGACTCTGGAGCGTCTGGTGAATCAGGCATCAACGCCGCGAAATCGTTACTGAATACGTAAGTGCCGTCGTAATCTGGGTTTTCGTCACCCGAGATACGTGTATTGGTTGGGCACAAGAAACACTCTTTCTCATACGCTGGAAGCTGCGCAGTCGATGGCTTTTCATCTTGGCCGCTCCACGGGCGTTTTGCGCGGTGTGGTGACACCAAGATCCACTGACCCGTTAATGGGTTATAACGACGATGCGGGTGGTCTACTGGGTTAAATTCAACTTTTGACATGTTTAGATTGCTCTCAAATTTTGTGTCTTGGTCAATTCACCAAGATGAATAATTCTTCTATAAGGAGATTCCCTATCACGCTCGTTCCTCGCTGTAGGGAATGACGTTCAGAAATCGAAGTTTTAAAATTCGTCATTCCAGAATCGAGGGACGAGATATCTGGAATCTCTTTTTCTCATATCTGCATTCCCCAAAGAAATTGGAGTTGCAGCTAGGCAGCTTCAATTACACAGGCTAGTAGCCGTTCGGGTTATTCGACTGCCAATTCCACGTATCTGCCGTCATCTCCATCACACTGCGAGTCGCTTTCCAGCCTAACTCGCGCTCTGCTTTTTCAGTGCTTGCCCAACATTCGGCAATATCACCAGCGCGGCGTGGACAAAGTTCATAAGGGACAGGCTTACCCGATGCTTGTGCAAAGGCTTCAACCATCTCAAGCACACTGGAACCTTTACCTGTGCCTAGGTTGTAAATGTGTAAACCCGCCTTCTCGCCAACCGCTTTCAATGCGGCTACGTGTCCGTCAGCTAAATCTATAACATGAATATAGTCGCGAACGCCTGTGCCATCGACTGTTGGGTAATCGTTTCCAAAAACAGCCAATTTGTCGCGACGACCTACCGCTACTTGAGCAATAAACGGCATCAGATTGTTTGGGATACCTTGTGGGTCTTCACCCATAGTGCCCGATGGATGGGCGCCAACTGGGTTGAAGTAACGCAATAATGTCACACTCCAATCGTTCTCAGCGTTGAACAAATCACTCAAACATTCTTCGACCATGTACTTACTGCGACCATAAGGATTAGTTGTTGCACCCGTTGGAGAGCTTTCAGTAATTGGCACCACTTCTGGATCACCGTAAACGGTAGCCGAAGAGCTAAATACAATGCTCTTCACACCCGCTTTCTTCATGCTGCGAGCTAACACCAATGATCCATTGACGTTGTTATCGTAGTACTCCAAAGGCTTAGACACCGACTCCCCAACCGCTTTCAGGCCAGCAAAGTGAATCACAGCTTGGATATCGTTTTCTGAAAAAACGCTATCTAGAAAAGATTGATCACGAATGTCGCCAAGATAAAAAGTTGGTCGCTTACCGGTCAGTGATTCGATTCGCTCCAGTACTAGCTCTTTGCTGTTGCAAAGGTTATCAACAATGATTGGCTCCATACCCGCCTGTATCATTTGAATACATGTATGACTTCCGATGTAACCCATGCCGCCCGTAACCAGTACTTTCACAATCAACCTCTCTTTGTCGTCATTCTTGGACTAACTCGAACTGACATTCAGCTCAGTAGCACCGTATGCCAGAAATAGTAGCAGCCATTTTGGCTATAATTCTGTGATCAAAACCACGAAGTGTAAACGTTTACACTGACTCATATCATTGTTACTGAACGTGACATAGGAAGAACCTATAAATAAATGCATCTAATCCATTGAATTTTAATAAGATAATTATAGATAGTTAGATTTGAGACATCATAGAGGAGTTGAGCATTTATTTTACTAAAAGTTAATGCAATGACTTCCAGTTTGATTACAATAGGTCTGTAGAATAAAGAGGTGCATTGCTTTTTTACTAAATACCAATTTCAAAGCAGCGCAATGTTCCAATAACAGGAAGTGAGTATGGCAACGTTAAAAGATATCGCGACTGAAGCACATGTTTCATTGGCTACAGTTTCAAGGGTTCTCAATGAAGATCCAACATTAAGCGTCAAGGAAGAGACCAAAAGGCGTATCTTTGAAATTGCAGAGAAGTTGGAATACAAAACCAGCAGCTCACGAAAAGCCGTTAGCAGTAAAAAACAAAATCATCACTTCCTTGCGCTGTATAACTACAAGCAAGAAGCTGAAGTGAATGACCCTTACTATCTATCGATTCGCCACGGGATTGAAACCCAATGTGACAAGATGGAAGTTAAACTAACCAACTGTTATGAAAGTAAAATACACGTAAATTCAGCGCCTATTACTGGTGTATTGTTGGTGGGAAGAATGACACCGGAGGTTATCGAACAAGCCAAAAAGCTAAGCGATAATATCTGTTATGTCGATTTCACTGATCACTCTGAACCTTATGACTCTGTCGATATCGACCTGGCTTTGATCAGCAAAGAGATCACCAACTTCTTTATCAACCAAGGCTATCAACGCATTGGTTTTATTGGCGGACAAGATAACGTCAACACTCCTGATATTCGCGAAGTCGCCTTTGCTGAATACGGTAGCCTTAAGAATGTTGTCAGCGAGCAAGACATCTATCGTGGAGACTTCTCTAGCTCTTCAGGTTATAAGCTTGCAAAACAGATGCTAGCGACTGGCGACTACCCTAAAGCCATGTTTATTGCGTCAGATTCCATCGCAATTGGTGTTTTACGAGCCGTTCATGAGCACGGATTAAACATTCCTGAAGATATTGCGCTGATCAGTGTAAATGACATCCCAACAGCTAAATTTACCTTTCCATCTTTATCGACTGTTCGTATTCACTCTGAACTAATGGGAATTCAAGGCGTTAACCTGTTGATTGAGAAAGTACGCGACGGCCGTACTATCCCACTACGTGTCTATGTACCAAGCAAATTAAAGCTGCGTGACACGACAAAATAGTTAAAAATATCAAATAGATAAACTAAGGCTACCTTTGTTGAAGGTGGCCTTTTTTGTGCCCATCACATACGCCTATATACACATACCTGCCTCTTTAGCCTGCTTCATAAAACAGCCAATAGCATTCTTTTAAGTGGATCACACAGCACTGTAAAAAGACCATAAAAAACGTGATGGAGTTAAAGTAAAACGTTTTCACCAATTTCATTTAGTAAAAGTTTTACTAATAATTACCTCAGTCCAAAAATACTCGTATTCACTACGACCCAATTACGCATAAGAACGTCGGTCAGCAAATTGCATTTAGGCCGAGAGAGAGGCAACGTGAACAACTGGGAAAACTTCCTGAACTTACATGAGAACCGTATGGCACCGCGTGCATATTTCTTCTCATACGCATCAGAAAAGAATGCAAAAACGTTTCAGCGTGAACTTAGCAGCCACTTCCAACTATTGAGTGGCCAATGGAATTTCAGCTATTTCACCAATCCACTATTGGTTCCTGAAGAGTTCTACTCTCAAGAAATGAGCGACTGGGGCCACATTACGGTTCCAAACATGTGGCAAATGGAAGGCCACGGCGATCTTCAATACACAGATGAAGGTTTCCCATTCCCAATTGATGTGCCTTTCGTACCATCAGACAACCCAACCGGTGCATACCAACGCTCTTTCTTCCTTGGCGAAAGCTGGGACGATAAGCAAACCATCATCAAATTTGATGGCGTAGAAACTTACTTCGAAGTTTACGTAAACGGCGAGTACGTGGGTTTCAGCAAAGGCAGCCGCCTCACCGCTGAGTTCGATATCTCTAGCCACGTAAAAGCAGGCAACAACCTACTTTCTATTCGCGTGATGCAATGGGCCGACTCAACCTACATTGAAGACCAAGACATGTGGTGGACGGGCGGTATCTTCCGTGACGTTTACCTAGTGGGCAAAGAACAGCTGCACGTTCAAGACGTTACCGTTCGTACTGACTTCGACGACGCTTACCAAAGCGCTACTCTGTCGTGCAAAGTGGAACTAGAAAACCTAGCAGCAGCGGTAAACGCAACCCTTGAGTACGCATTGCTTGATGGCAGCCAAGTTATCTCGCAAGGCTCTGTAGATAGCTTAGCCGTCCCTAATCATAAGACTGGTGGCAATGTAGATACTCAATTCTCTATTGATGTGGTTAACCCTGTTCAATGGAACGCTGAAAACCCTTACCTATACCAACTGTTGCTTACGCTGAAAGACGCTGACGGCAAGGTGCTGGAAGTGATTCCACAACGCGTTGGTTTCCGTGATATTAAAGTTCGCGATGGTCTGTTCTACATCAACAACAAGTACGTGATGCTGCACGGTGTGAACCGTCACGACAACGACCACCTAAAAGGCCGTGCTGTCGGCATGGATCGCGTAGAGAAAGATTTAGTACTGATGAAGCAACACAACATCAACTCAGTACGTACCGCGCACTACCCGAACGACCCACGCTTCTACGAATTGTGTGATATCTACGGCCTATTCGTGATGGGCGAAACCGATGTCGAAACACACGGTTTTGCGAACGTTGGCGACCTAAGCCGCATCACTAACGATGCAGCATGGGAAGCGGTGTTTGTTGAACGTATCGAACGTCATATTCACGCTCAAAAGAACCACCCTTCTATCATCATGTGGTCACTGGGTAACGAGTCTGGCTACGGTTGCAACATCCGTTCTATGTACGATGCAGCAAAAGCGATTGATGACACCCGTCTAGTTCACTACGAAGAAGACCGTGATGCTGAAGTGGTCGACATCATTTCAACCATGTACTCACGTGCTCAACTGATGAATGCCTTCGGTGAATTCCCGCACGAAAAACCACGCATCATCTGTGAATACGCACACGCAATGGGTAACGGCCCAGGCGGTTTAACTGAATACCAAAACGTGTTCTACAAGCATGACGCGATTCAAGGTCACTATGTTTGGGAATGGTGTGACCACGGCATTCTGGCGCGTGATGAAGCAGGCACAGAGTTCTATAAGTACGGTGGTGACTATGGTGACTACCCGAACAACTACAACTTCTGCATGGACGGTTTGATCTACCCGGACCAAACTCCAGGCCCTGGCTTGAAAGAGTACAAGCAAGTGATTGCCCCAGTGAAGCTTCGCGATTTCGATGCACAAACGGGCACCTTCACAGTAGACAACAAGCTTTGGTTCTCAAACATCGATGACTACACCATCACTGCGGAGATCCGCGCTGAGGGTAAAACCATTGCAGTACAGCATATCAAGGTTGAAGAGCTGGCTGAGAACTCTAGCCGTGAACTGACGCTTAATTTGCCAGAGCTTGATGAGCGTGAAGTGTTTGTGAACTTTACTGTTCGTAAGGATTCTCGTACTTCATACAGCGAAGCGAACCACGACATTGCGGTTTACCAATTCCAAGTGAAAGAGAACACAGCACAGCTTGACGCCTTCACCAACAACAATGCAACGGCACTGAATGTTGAAGAGTATCGCCTCGCTTATGTAATCAAAGGCCATAACTTTGCACTGAACTTCTCGAAAGTGAACGGCAAGCTGACGTCATGGTTAGTCAATGGCGAAGAACTGATTAAGTCGGAGCCTAAGCTGAACTTCTTCAAGCCAATGATCGATAACCATAAGCAAGAGCACGATGGTTACTGGGAGCCTGCGCATCTACAAATCATGCAAGAGCACTTCCGCACGCTAAACGTGGAAGAGAACAACGGCAAGATTGAGATCACCACCACCAGCATCATTGCTCCACCGGTATTTGATTTCGGCATGCGTTGCGAATATCGCTACCAAATCAGTGCTGAAGGTCAACTGAACGTTGAGCTAAGTGGCGAACGTTACGGTGATTACCCTCACGTGATTCCAGTGATTGGTTTCGACATGGGCATTAACGGTGACTTCGACCAAGTTCAATACTACGGCCGCGGTCCTGAAGAGAACTACCAAGACAGCAAGCAAGCCAACATGATTGATGTTTACCAATCAACCGTGGCTGACATGTTCGAGAACTACCCGTTCCCACAAAACAACGGCAACCGCCAACACGTTCGTTGGGCTGCGCTTTCAAGCCGCGCGGGTAATGGTATTGCAGTAAAACCACAGCAAGAAATCAACTTCAGCGCATGGTTCTACACCAACCAAAACCTGCATCAAGCACAACACACCATTGAGCTAGAGAAGAGCGGTTACATCACGCTAAACCTAGACCACCAAGTGATGGGCTTAGGCTCGAACTCTTGGGGCAGCGAAGTGCTCGACTCTTACCGAGTTTACATGGATGAGTTCCGCTACGGCTTAACTCTGATTCCATTCCAAGCAGGCGATTGCGACGCGCAACACCTAATCAGTCACAACTTTGGCGATGAGTTTTTTACGGCGAATACACCGAAAGCTCAACCACAACAGAACGAGGCATAAGCGATGATCGTTTTAGACAACCTAGAGCAATTTAAAGTCGTTTACCGCGACGGTCGTAAATGGCAACGCTGTGTAGAAGCGATTGAAAACATCGGCAACATCAAAGATGGCGTGATGTATTCCATTGGTGACTCACTTGCTTACATGATTGAAGACGGCGTGGCTCGTAACACAGAAAACTTTACTGGCAACCGTCGTTACTTCGACGTGCATTACTACCTAGAAGGTCGTGAAACCGTCGAGTTCGCAGCCAAGTCAGAGCTAGAGCAAATCCAAGCTTACAGCGATGAGACTGACCGTGAACACCTAATGGGTAACGGTGAAACTCGTGAACTCATTGAAGGTCAAGTAGCGATATTTGATAACAGTAAAGCCTACCGATTCCACGGTGATAACCGAGTACGCAAAGTGGTGCTGAAAGTGACTATTGAAGACGGTTACTTCCTTAATAAGTAACTAGAGCTAAACAAACGAAAGCAACAACAAGATCTATTCACAGTGTGTACCGAGCCTTGCCGTTCAAGGCTCAGTCACACTGCACAACGCCTTTACGCTTCCTCCCTACAAGGAAGCCTAAAGAAATAACGACTATAATTACGTGACCCTTGGAGGACACTATGTCTGAATCTGTACGCGGTAAGTTAGGTAAATTTGCCTTGCTCTCCATGACATTTGCAGCGGTATTTAACGTTCGCAACATTGTAAATAACAACATCGAATTAGGATTGAGTTCAGCCCCTATCTTTTTGCTTGCGACTCTTATTTACTTCATTCCATTCGTATTCATTATTGCAGAATTCGTATCAGCAAATAAAAATTCTGAGTCAGGCATGTATGACTGGCTTAAACAACCTTTAGGTTCAAAAGCCGCCTACTTAGGTTCATTCCTCTATTGGTTCGTTAACCTATTCTGGTTTGTATCATTGCTGCCCAACGTTATCGCATACGCGTCTTACGCGATGCTTGGCTACGAGTACGCCTTCTCTCCTATTGTGACATCAGCAATCTCAATTGGTCTATTTGCGGCGGCAACGCACATCTCTACTAAAGGCGCGAGCTGGTTAGGTAAGATTGCAGAGATCGTGGCATACGGCGTATTTGCACTGTTCGCGGTTTACGTTATCGGCGCGATGATGGCACTCGGTGGTAACCATGAACCGGTAGAGCCAATCACGCTTGAAGCAATGACGCCAACCATCAACTGGGCAACGTTAGGCATCATGTGTTGGATCTTCCAAGCAGCCGGCGGTGCAGAAACCGCAGCCGCTTACCTAAACGATGTTAAGGGCGGTCATAAGTCTTTCATCAAGGTGATCATCAGCGCGGGTATCGCTATCGGTATCATGTACGCAGTCGGTTCTCTGTTAGTGAACGTGTTCGTTGCGCGTGATGAACTAACATATGCTGGCGGTATGGTTGAAATCTTTACTGGTATGGCGAACTACTTCGATATTTCACAATCTCTAACGGGTCGCTTCGTCGGTATTATCCTATTCGTTGCGATGTTCGGTTCAATGATGATGTGGACAGCAGCTCCAGTAAAAATTCACTTCTCTGAAATCCCTAAAGGTGTTTACGGTGAGAAGACGACTGAGCTTAACGAACACGGTGTGCCAGTACGCGCAGCATGGTGGCAGTTTGCGTTCGTATTCCTAATGCTAGTGGTTAACGGATTCGGTTCTGAGTCTGTACAAGACATGATGAACACAGCAATCAACCTAACAGCAGGTACCGCAATGTTACCGCCTATCTTCATCATGGTGGCGTACTTTGTATTCCGCTTGAAACATGACGATACACCACGTGACTTCCGCATGGGTACTCGAGTTCAAGGTATGTCTGTTGTGTCAGTACTTATCGGTATCTTTGTTGTCAGCATGACGGCATCAGCATTCCCAACAGGCGTAGACCTAATGCAAGCGTTCTTCGTCAATGTATTTATGACGGCTGTATTCTCAGCTATCGCTTGGTGGTGGATCTCTCGCTTTGAAAAGAAGCAAGCAGGTAAAGATGCAAAGCTAGAAGCGGCTAAGCAATCGTAATACTTAGCAGCATTAGAACCAATTTCAAAAGCGCCTACCATGGCGCTTTTTTTTGTTTTAAATCAGATAATTAAAAACCAACACCCAAAAATAAAAACGCCATTCCGTCAAGGGTTCACTTCACGAAAAACGTTAATTAAATCGTAATGAAACCCGAACAAAAACAAAGGTAAAATATTAACTAAATTTACTTACCCAAGGTCACATATTTGATCAATTTTGATTAACTTCCCGCCGCTTAATCTTTAATCTTCTTGCTGAAGAGACGAACGAGTTCATATTTAAAAACGACAAAAAGCCCCTACAAGCCTTACAAATCGTCGTTCATGAAACAAACAATCTCTTTGATGAACCTCTTAACCTTTAACTCTTTGTTTTGGTAATAACTTTACTGAAAATCAAGAAAGAAAAGCGCTAAGAAGTCCGTTCGTAAATCTATAAAAACAACAATGAGCCAACCCTGACAAAACAAAGCGGGTGTTTGCCAAACCAACATAACAATAAAAGTGCGGCCTAGAGCCTCCCTCTCTAGGACCAAGTTATAACGATCATCAACGTGATTCACCGGAGAACATCATGTCCGAAAATAAACGCAGTACGATAGGCAAGTTTGCCCTACTGTCTATGACCTTCGCGGCGGTATACAGCTTCAACAACATCATTAACAACAACATCGAGATAGGCCTTTCCTCGGCACCGATGTTCTTTCTAGCCACCATCTTTTACTTTGTGCCTTTTTGTTTGATCGTCGCAGAGTTTGTGTCACTGAATAAAAACTCTGAAGCGGGCGTTTATTCTTGGGTTAAAAGCTCTCTAGGCGGCCGCTGGGCGTTTATTTCGGCTTATACCTACTGGTTTGTTAATCTGTTCTTCTTCACCTCTCTGCTGCCTAGAATTATCGCTTATGCGTCGTATGCGTTCTTAGGGTTTGAGTACATATTCACGCCAATCACCACGGCGATCCTCAGTACCATTTTGTTTGCGATTGCTACGCACATTTCAAACAATGGCGCGAAACTACTAGGCCCCATCACCTCACTAACATCGTCGCTTATGTTGTTGCTAACAATGTCTTAC
Source organism: Vibrio sp. QJM3NY_27 (assembly GCF_057785955.1). Taxonomy (NCBI): domain Bacteria; kingdom Pseudomonadati; phylum Pseudomonadota; class Gammaproteobacteria; order Vibrionales; family Vibrionaceae; genus Vibrio; species Vibrio sp. QJM3NY_27. The sequence continues at coordinate 2,810,073 of NZ_CM173511.1, forward strand.
ATCTTGTTGTCTGGCGGTGCTTTGATCGGTGGTATCGAGCCAGCAGACCCAATCACCATTGAAGCGATGACACCAAGCTTTAACTGGGCATTCCTTGGCGTAATCACTTGGATCTTCATGGCGGCTGGCGGTGCAGAATCGGTAGCGGTTTACGTTAACGACATCAAAGGCGGTCACAAGTCTTTCGTTAAAGTAATCATCATCGCGGGTATCTTCATTGGTGCGCTTTACTCGGTGGGTTCAGTACTAGCAAACGTATTTGTGTCGCGAGAAGAGCTTAAATTTACTGGCGGCTCAGTGCAGGTATTCGAAGGGCTAGCACGACACTTTGGGTTGTCTGAAATCCTAATGAATCGCTTTGTGGGCGTGGTTTCATTCACGGCGATGCTGGGCTCTCTACTGATGTGGACAGCGACTCCGGTTAAGATTTTCTTCTCTGAAATCCCTAAAGGTATCTTCGGTGAGAAAACGGTCGCTCTAAACAAACAAGGCGTTCCAGAACGTGCGGCTTGGATTCAGTTCTTGATTGTGATTCCACTGATGTTTATTCCGACACTGGCGTCCGATACGGTTCAAGATCTGATGAGCACCATTATCAACATGACAGCTGCAGCATCGATGTTGCCACCGCTATTCATCATGATCGCGTACCTTAATTTACGTTTGAAGTTGGATCACTTACCTCGTGATTTCAGAATGGGCTCACGTATGACAGGCATTACCGTGGTCTCGATTCTGATCGGCATTTTCACTGTTGGCTTCTTTGCGTCAACCTTCCCAACAGGTGCTGACATCATGACCATCATCTTCTACAACGTGGGCGGGATTGTTATCTTCCTTGGCTACGCGTGGTGGAAGTACGGCAAATATGAAAAAAGCTTATCTCCAGAAGAGAAAAAACTAGAGGCAAAACCTGAACCGGCGAACGCTTAGTTTTCCCTGCACTCTGACTTAAACTTCAGGCACTCTGACTTAAACTTCAGGCACTCGTATTTAAACTTCAGGCACTCGCATTTGGTGAGTGCCTTTTTATTTGTCGGTACATATCCACTAACCATCTCGATTAAATCAAAGCCATTCAAGAATCAAAGCATTCGAACCAACAATCTAACCACCCATCAAACAATTCACCTCCCGAATACTTACAACCCTAGCCATACCTCTGCAAATTCAACTGAAAGTCAAAATAAAAACAAAGTAAATATTTACTAAAAATAGATCACACTTTTAAACTTAATTAATTTTAAACATCAAAATTATCATTAATATTGGTTTTGCGATCGTAAGTAACCTGACCAATACGCCTTGAAGAGCACCCCATATTAGAAGTCAGAACTGCTTGCGAACCTTCATTTATAACCCCGACACAGAAGTGATTAAAATGAAAAGTAGTTTTACTAAAAACACTCTTATTACAAGCTGTATTCTTGCTGCCTTAAGTACCACTGCCCACGCGGAAGAGTCCGCAGCAAACCACAGTGATACTCAGCCTCCTCAGACAGAAACTGAAACCCTATTAAACTTTTATGGTGAGCTTGGCCTTGGTGGTCACGTGGCACTCAAAGGTGATGATAAAGGCCGCTACGCAGACGGTACTTACATTGAAGCTGGCTTGGCTATCGAGCACGGTAATTGGTTTGGTCTTGCTTATATGGAAGGCTGGACAGTACAAGCCGACGACGAAGGCAATGCTTGGGCAACGGGCCACGGCTGGGGCGGCTTTGAAGGTGGTTTCAACCGCTTTTACGCTGGCTACCGCACCGATAACAAAACAGAATTCATGATTGGTCGTATGGACTCTTCATTAGATGACGTTCAATGGTGGGGTGACCCTACGGTTGAATACGGCTACGCGATCTCAAACACGCGAGACGTGCACCTTGGTGTGAAGATTCAAAACCTAGAAGGCAAGCTTCGCTACAGCGTTTCTTTCGCGCCAGAGTCTGACTTCTCGGAAGACGATGCTCTTGTTCACTTCGGTAAATACGACAGCTTCGCAGACCAATGGAAAGATAAGAACGCCATGGTCAATGGTTACCTTCAATACGATCTGACCGACGACTTAACCCTAATGGGTGGCGGTGAAGTTCGTAACAACGATGGCGGTGAACTATTGCTATTGGGTGCTGAGTACAAAAACTTCGCCACTCGTGTTTGGCACGATACCGACAAAGGCAACCAAGAGTCTTTCGGTAGCGAATCAGGTATTCAAACCAGTGCATGGTATGAAGCCGCACAAGGCGTTTACCTATCAGCAGCCTACAACTACGCAAACTTTGACGGTGACAATGGCGACAAAGAGATCACCTCTTACATCAATGCCGGCGTTTGGTACGAATACGGAAACGGCGCATTTGCTACTGCTTTCGATAGCCGCTTTGGCGTAGGCAGCGACACTGAAATCGGCGACGCGCAAGTGTTCGCAATGCAATACTTCTACTGGTAATAACAGGAATTGATCATGAAACTGAATAAATCATTCGCAGCTCTCGCTATCGGCGCAGCACTTGTTGTTACTGGCTGTACATCAAACTCAATCTCTGGCTCGGGCTCTGACACAGAGCAACTGCAAGCTAACGAATTTAAGAACGTTATTGACCGTACTGGTTCGCCAGAATACATGCGTGACTACGACTTCGATGACCACCAGCGCTTCAACCCATTTTTCGACCTAGGTGCATGGCATGGTCACTTGCTGCCAGACACTGCTGAAGGCATGGGCGGCTTCCCAGGAACGGCGCTGCTTACTGAAGAATACATCAACTTCCTGGCAGATAACTTTGACCGCCTAAGCGTGTTCAAAGATGGCAAAAAAGTCGTATTCACCATGGAAGCATACAGCTTACCGGGCGCATTGGTTCAGACGCTAAAATCGGACGATGTAACGGTAGAGATGACAATGCGTTTTGCTTCAAACCGTACCTCTCTGCTAGAAACCAAAATCACTACCGACTCCCCAGTTGAATTGGTGTGGGATGGTGAACTGCTAGAAAAGACCCACGCGAAAGAAGGCGTGGCACAAACCGACAAAACAATCGCTGAAACTTACCCTGAGTATGAGCGTCAAATCGTCGCAACCGACGATGGCCTGAAGGTCACCTTTGGTAAAGTGCGTTCAACTTGGGATCTGCTGACTTCAGGTGAGTCTGAGTACCAAGTTCACAAATCGATTCCAACACAAACCACAGTAGATGGTTTAACATTTACTTCAACGGCAAACATTGAAGCATCAGCCACCATTTACACCACTTACTCGCATGTTCTCACGGCAGAAGAAGCACAAGCGGAACAGCCTGAAATCAAAAAGATCATGGCAAACCCTACCGATTTCTTAGCGGCATCAGCAGAGCGTTGGGAAGGCTACCTAGAGATGGGCTTAACCAACCCGAACGCAACGCCAGAACAAGAACGTGTTGCGGTAAAAGCAATGGAAACCCTGAACGGTAACTGGCGTGGCGCTGCAGGTGCAATGGAGTTTGACTCAGTCACACCATCCGTGACGGCGCGTTGGTTCTCGGGCAACCAAACTTGGCCGTGGGACACATGGAAGCAAGCTTACGCAATGGCTCACTTCAACCCAGATGTAGCGAAAGACAACATCCGCGCGATGTTCGCTTACCAAATTCAGGCTGACGATGCAGTTCGTCCTTGGGATGAAGGTTACGTGCCAGATTTGCTTGCTTACAACCTAAGCCCAGAACGTGGCGGCGATGGTGGCAACTGGAATGAACGTAATACCAAACCAAGCCTAGCGGCATGGGCAGTAATGGAAGTCTACAAGACCACCAGCGATGAAGCTTGGCTTGAAGAGATGTATCCAAAGCTAGTGGCATACCATGATTGGTGGCTACGCAACCGTGACAACAACGGTAACGGTGTTCCAGAGTACGGCGCAGCACGCGACAAAGCACACAACACACCGGAAGGCGAAATGTACTTCACTGTGGTTCGTGGTGACAAACACGAGACAGTCGTAGGCCAAGCAGCACTCGATAAAGTCGTGGCTGAAGGTAACTACGATTACATCGAAAGCCCAGCTCAAACGGCCGCGTCTTGGGAGTCAGGTCGTGACGATGCAGCCGCATTTGGTTTCATCGATAAAGATCAGCTAGACGCGTATGTGGCGAATGGCGGCAAGCGCAGCGATTGGGATGTTGAGTTCGCTCAAAACCGCGCTGAAGATGGCACGCTATTGGGCTACTCATTACTGCAAGAGTCTGTCGACCAAGCAAGCTACATGTACAGCGATAACAAGTACCTAGCAGAAATGGCTGACATTCTTGGTAAAGACGCTGAAGCGAAAGAGTTCCGTGAAAAGGCAGAACACCTATCGAACTACATCAATACCTGTATGTTCGACGAAGGCACTAACTTCTTCTACGATATTCGTATTGAAGACAAACCACTCGCGAATGGCTGTGCGGGTAAGCCGATTGTAGAACGTGGCAAAGGCCCTGAAGGTTGGTCACCATTGTTCAATGCTGCTGCCACTCAAGCTAACGCTGATGCAGTTGTCACGGTGATGAAAGATACGGAAGAGTTCAACACATACGTTCCACTAGGCACAGCGGCGCTTTCTAGCCCTGCATTTGGCCCAGATATTTACTGGCGTGGACGTGTATGGGTCGACCAATTCTACTTCGGCCTAAAAGGTATGGATAGCTACGGCTACCGTGATGATGCGATTGAAATGGCAGGCTCATTCTTCGATCACGCTGATGGTTTGGTACAAGACGGTCCGATCCGTGAAAACTACAACCCACTAACCGGTGAACAACAAGGCGCGCCAAACTTCTCTTGGAGTGCAGCTCACCTGTACATGCTTTACAACGATTTCTTTACTGACGCAGAGTAAATCGAACCTTTTTACCTGTCCTCTGAGATTCATTGATACAACGGATTAACAAGATACAACGGATCAATAAATTTCAGACTTTGGCACTCAGCATTACGTTGAGTGCCTTTTTTATATCTGAAGCCAAATAATCGAACAAACAAACATTTAGACTACTTGGCCTACTATACTCTATTCGCTGTACTTTAACCGTTCTCACCACAATAGAAGCGCACCTGGTAATGGTAATGCTCTTTCAATAATTTGTATTCATCATGGACACTTGGCGTCCATGAGTCGTCGCCGCCGACGCCCATATGGAAGCCATCGACATAAACAAACAGCTGTTCTTGTTCGGTTAAGTCACAAGTATGCTTCGCCTGCTGCAATTGCTGTTGTCCAAATCGACTGACTGAGAAATGGAAGTCTCCTTGCAATTCGAATACGCCCACTTTTGCCTCACGAACATCACAACGCAAGCCGCAATCAGAAGGGAAAATATACGGGGTATGCATTTGTTCAATGTTCTGCTGATATCGCCCCATATGGGCTGACATTTTTCGATCTGGGTAGTTTTCGTGTGGCCCACGACCAAACCATTCCACCCCATCAGGCACATGGTTCAAAGCAAACTCAAAACCGACTCGAGGCAGAGATGGCAAACCTTTCGCCGCTTGTACATCCACATCTAACTTAACCTCACCATCGGTAAATAATTGGTACCGCCAAGTCGACAACAAACGAACCTGGCCTTCTACTGTGTGGGCAATTATTGCTGTCACCGTCACCCCGTTTTTCTGAGTGATGGATGAAAATTCGATGCACTCTGGAGTGAGCCTATCTAACCTCATCGCCTGCCAGCGTGCTATCCATGAATTGGGGTCGACGCGGTTTGCTTCACTGACACCGATATCGTTGTCTAATGGTGCGCGATAAAAGTTATCTCGAAGACCACTAGCAAGCCGTTCCACGCCTTTGATTTTCCAGCTCTCTAGTGTCCCAGATAATCTGTCAAACTCTACTTGATAAGCATCACCACTCACCGTCAGCAGCGCGTCGGTTTCAGTCACTTTCGGTGGAAATTGAGATAGGTTGGCATCCAACATCAATTGCGGCTGAGTGGGTAAGGCAAGCTGTTCAATCGCCGTCACATGGCCTTTATTCGCCCACGCAGTATTGGCATTTAATACCACTTCGAGATTAAGGTAATTAAGCGCATTGGCCGTATGAGGAATAGTCACACCGTTAAGCTCTATCTGGACACTCTCGTCCGCACCAACCATCAATTCGATCCAACCGTCGCACGTGACCACACCATTCTGGGTAACCGTCCAATTCAACGTTTCAACCCTGCTGGTCACAAATAGGTGTTCGCTGTGTACTTCAATCACCAGTGGTGATGCAGACACCAGCTTGAACTGATAAAACTGTTGCGCCTTTTTCACTTCATGCAGCGTTGGATGTACCGTTCTGTCTGGGAATACCAAACCATTAATGCAGAACTGGCGATCATTAATCTCGTCGCCGAAATCACCACCATAGCCCCAATATTGTTTGCCGCTCGAATCGGTTTTGGTGATCCCTTGATCGACCCAATCCCAGATAAATCCGCCCTGTAATCTTGGGTTGTCTCTAAACGCCTGCCAGTATTTATCAAAGCTACCTAGACTGTTCCCCATTGCATGGGCGTACTCACAGAGAATCAGAGGACGTTGCTCGTTTGGTAGAGCGATCGCTTTGCGAATACCCACGCGAGGTGTCACTTCAGGTTGACTCTCAACCACAGGTAAATCCCAATCAACCCGCGCATACATTGGGCACAAGATATCGGTCGCTGCTGTATCTGCCCCGCCACCTTCATACTGAACGGGACGTGTTGGATCCGTTTGTTTCACCCATTGATACATCGCATGGTGATTACGACCAATCCCCGACTCATTACCCAACGACCAAATGATCACGCTGGCGTGGTTTTTATCGCGCTCCACTAACCTTGTCATTCGTCTCATGTACGCATTCAACCACGACGAATCATTAGACAGTCGACACATCGGAAACTGACCATGGGTTTCCACATTCGCTTCATCAACCAAATACAGGCCATACTCATCACACAATTCATACCACAATGGGTGATTCGGATAATGAGCGGTTCTAACGGCATTGAAGTTATTTTGTTTGAGCAGTTTGATGTCTTGAATCATTCCTTCACGAGTCATGGTGTGACCCAATTCAGGGTGATGTTCATGGCGATTCACACCACGAATCAGCAACGGCTTACCGTTAACTTTGAGCAAACTATCGGTAATTTCAACACATCGAAATCCGACATCGTAAGCCTCACAATCGACAAGCTCATCATGTTCATTGAGCAATGACACCACACAACGATACAGATAAGGTGATTCGGCACTCCACTTGTTCGGATTCACCACTGAAATGCGGTGTTCCGCGACTTCAGACCAAGGCCCTTTCTCATCCACAACTCGCTCACCAAAGCCCACGATTTGAGGTTCACAAACCAACTGTCCTTGAGCATCATAAAGTTCAGTTCTCAGCTTATCGCAGCCTTCTACATCATTGCTGTGCTTGGTTATTTTCGTAGAAATATTTAAAACCGCATCGCGATAGCAAGCATCTAGCTGAGTCTCAATACCAACATCCTCAATGGCGACCTTGGGCTTTCTCAATAAAGTCACATCACGGAATATGCCGCTGAGCCACCACATATCTTGGTCTTCAAGATAGGAACCATCAGACCAACGCAGCACCATGACTGCTAGCGTGTTCTCGCCTGCTTGTAAGTATTCAGACAGGTCAAATTCAGCCGGTAATCGACTGTCTTGCGAATAACCAACCCACTTGCCGTTGCACCATAAATGAAATGCAGAATTCACGCCATCAAAGGTCAGCCTATGGGTATCTAATAGCTCCGGTTCCATGCAGTTAAAATGCGTTCGGTAGAGCCCTGTCGGATTATCGCTAGGGACGAAGGGAGAGTTATCAGCGAAAGGATACTTCACATTGGTATAGATCGGTTTATCAAAGCCTTGCATCTGCCAGTTGCTTGGCACTGCGATCGACTTCCACGAGGAATCATCAAAATGTTCAGAGACAAACTCTTCGCAGACCAACTCAGGCGAACCGAACAGCTGAAACTTCCAAACCCCATTAAGAGACAAGGTGCGTGACGAGTTCTTCCCCACAGCCTCAGCCAACGAGGTGTAACCATTCAAAGGAGCATGAGCCTCAACAACGTTATGATGAGTGATGTGTTGGTTTTCCCATTCACGGGCAGAGATGATTTGAGAGAAAGTTCTCATTGAGTGTTCCTTACGATAAACCGTTCAAAGTGAATCATTGCAAGTGATACTCAGTGCTCCATAACATTCAAACATGACGAACACTAACGAATCAGCACTGGCAATAATCCCTAGAGAGACAAAAGAAAGCCGCAGCCTGAACCGCTGCGGCTATTGAGATATTACTTAAAGGTACGCTTGCTCACCTTATCGAGTTTCTTCAAGATTTTTTCGATTCGGTCAGGGTGAACCATAAACTCTTGGAAACCTTTCATGCCCTCTTTGGCCATCGCAGGATCGGTATCACGGTCATAGAACTGAGCCGTACCATCGGTAGAAGCGAGCATTGCTACACCTTTATCTAAGAACGGATCTGACTTGGCTTTGGCTTTATTGTTGGTCGGAATTTGCAACAGCATCTCATTGATCAGCTGTTGGTTTTCAGCGCGAGCAACAAACTCTAAGAACTTACGCGCATCTTCCTTATTTTTTGCTTTAGAAGGAATGTGTAACGTATCCATTGGCGCGTCTTCTGACATCGGAATACTTGGGTCGATGACAGGGAATTGGAAGAAATCCATCTTGCCATCTAACTCAGCAGGGAAGTTTGGCGTAATGAAGTTCCCCATCAGGTACATCGCCGCTTTACCGTTGTACAAGAAAGGTTGAGCTTCTTGCCAAGAATAAGAGGCGTGATTTTCTAGATAGTAACCAGGCTCAACAAGCTCAGCCCAGTTAGCGAAGGTTTTCTTCACACGTTCGTCAGAATAAGGCACCTTGCCTTCCATCAACTGAATATGAAAATCCAAGCCGTTAGTACGCATGTTGATGTAATCAAACCAACCTGCAGCGGTCCACAAGTACTTAGTGCCAATCGCAAACGGTGCCACACCATTTTCTTTCAGCGTTGCCGATGCCGATTTCAGATCATCCCATGTTTTAGGTTCAGCAATTCCATACTGTTCAAAAATGTCTTTGCGGTAGTAGATACCCCATTGGTAATACGTGTATGGCACACCAAATTGCTTGCCATTTACCGTCATTGCAGGTGCGGCTGACGCAAAGTCTTGCTTCATGTTGTTGTCAGTCCAAATATCACTAACATCTTCAAACAGGCCGCGGTCAACAAAGGCTTTCATTCGGTTACCCGCATACCAAAAAACCACGTCCGGCGGCGAAGTGACCAACCAATTACGAATCGTTGTTTTGTACGACTCGTGATCGTACAAGTTGTACTTGACCGTAATATCTGGGTTTTCTTTTTCAAAGCGGTTAATGATCTCACCCCACGCCTCTTTTGGCGCTGGATCAGAAGCATCTGAGTTGATGACTAAGGTGCCTGCAAACGATGTTGCAGACATGGAGGCAGCGAGCACTGCAGAGGCAGCGATATGTTTCACGTATTTCATATTGAGGTCCTTGTTATGGAGCTAAGCTCTCTAAGTCCAATTCTTATTGTTTTGTCTCGTAGGGTGGTTCGTGTTTTAGTTACTCTTCAATGATTCATCCATTCGGGATGTCGGTAGCAATAACGACTAAAGCCGTCGCTATTGCTAGATTCGTGTATCGATTCTTATCTCGTTATTTACCCTTTGGTCGCACCTAATGTCAGACCTGCGATAAAGTGCTTTTGCATGGTAAAAAACAGCACAACCGGTGGGATAGCCGCGACTACAGCACCCGCCGACATAAACTGCCAAGACGCCAGCCATTGGCCTTGAAGTGAGCTCAACCCCGCAGTCACAGGGCGAACGTCATCACTCTGAACCAGTACTAGTGCCCAGAAGAAATCGTTCCAAATAAAGGTAAACACCAACACGGCTAGCGCAGCTAATGCAGGGCGAACCAAAGGCAGCACCACATGCCAGAATATTTTCCATTCACTCACCCCTTCAACACGCGCCGCTTCGATCAAGGCATCTGGGATCCCGACGATAAAGTTACGCATAAACAAGGTACAAAATCCGGCTTGAAAAGCGATATGGAAGAAAATCAATGCCCAATGGGTATCGTAAAGGCCAAGTCCAATGGTTAAATCACGCACTGGAATCATCAAAATTTGGAACGGAACAAAGTTGCCCGCGATAAACATCGCAAAGATCCACACATTGGCTTTGAAGTTGTATTTCGCCAAGGCATACCCAGCCAAAGTCGAAAGAGCGACAGCCCCTGCGACCGCTGGCAGTGTGATGATCAAGCTATTGATTAGGTACTGCCCCATAGAGGTCGAGGTAAAAACTTGGGTGTAGTTCTCTATGAATTGAATCTCGCTCGGCCAGCCCCAGTAATTACCTTTGTTGATGTCATCCATCGAACGAATCGACGTCATCATCACGGCGATAAGCGGTAACAACCACATCACGATCGAGATAGGTAACGCGACTCGGTAGCTGATATTAGTAAAGCGACCGGCTTTTTGAATTGGTTGCGGAAACATTATTTTTCACTCCTTAACATGCGCCACAAGAAGTAAGCGATATAGATATCCATAATCAGAAACAGCACCACCGAAACCGCCGCACCGTAACCCATTCGATAATTAAAGATAGACTCTTCATACATTTGATACGCCAGTACCGTCGAGCTGCCCCAAGGTCCACCCGCCGTCATGGTTGCCACTAAATCGAAAGAACGGAGGGCACCAATCACGGTCACGACCACAGCAATAAACGTCGCCGGTCTTAGTTGAGGAAGCACCACATACCAGAGCATGCGCCACTTCTTTGCACCATCCAGTCGCGCCGCTTCCAACTGCTCTGGGTCGAGGTTGTTCAACCCCGTGAGATACAAGATCATGCAGTAAGAAATTTGTGGCCACAGACCAGCAGCGATGATTCCATAGGTGACGTAGTCTTCATCAGCAAGTATTGAAACGGGCTCAAAACCGAAGGCACCCAATACCATATTGAAAAGGCCAAATGAGGGGTCATAGAACCAGGAGAACACTAGACCAACCACCACTTGAGAGATAACAAAGGGGAAGAAAAATAAGGATTTAACGACACGAATGCCTTTCACTTGTTGGTTTAAGAAAAGGGCAATCGCCAAGCCACACGGTGGCGCAAGCATAAAGAAAATCAACCAAAGGAAGTTATTCGTTAACGAAGTATAAAAAGCATCTGAGTCAAAAAGCTCACGATAGTTCTCAAGCCCCACCCACTCTTTTTCGCCTAACCCATCCCACTCAAAGAAGCTCAGCCAGATACTGTCCAAGATGGGGTAGATAACATAAAGAGAGAAGATAGCGATGGCTGGCGCCAAAAACAGCCAAGGCGACACCTTAGAACTAATGCGCCTTTTCTTTTTCGCCGATGGGATGCGATTTTCTGGGTATATCGTTTTCACAGATTGCTCCATTTCCCGAAATTCCTTGTATTAAAAGCTTCATTTACTATTTGATTAATTTCCACCTAGGTTTCTAAATTTAATCGAGCAACGCAGCATTTATAGTAATTACGTTCAAATATTAGGCTTATTGATAACATTGCGCACAGTTATGTTTTATTTTTGTAAACGTTTCCACAAAAATCAGTATAGATCGCCAAATTTATATGACCACGATCAATAAATCATGCGAGGCACCTAACAAATTTCTGATGAAAGCGTATGTTTTAAAGGCAAAGAGATGCAGTCCAACGAAGCAAGGAGAGAGCATGGCTGATATCAGCTTAAAACAGGTCATCAAACGATATGGTGATGTTCAAACGATCCATGGTGTTGATCTAGAAATAAGTAACGGCGAATTCGTAGTATTCGTTGGACCGTCTGGTTGTGGTAAATCAACTCTCTTACGCTTAGTTGCTGGCTTAGAAGAGATTACTGAAGGTGAGATCCATATTGGCGATGATCTGGTTAACGATGTCGATCCTGCCGAGCGTGGTGTCGCGATGGTATTCCAGTCCTACGCCCTTTATCCGCATATGACGGTTGAAGAAAACATGGGCTTTGGCCTGAAAATGAACGGTGTTGCTAAAGAAGTCGTCGAGAAACAAGTCACCAGTGCAGCGAAAACGCTTCAACTAGATCCTTTATTGAAGCGTAAACCTAAAGAACTTTCGGGTGGACAACGTCAGCGTGTTGCTATCGGTCGAGCAATTGTTCGTAACCCAAGAGTGTTCTTATTCGACGAACCTTTATCAAACTTAGATGCTGAACTTCGTGTCGATATGCGCTTACAAATCGCCAAATTGCACCAAGATCTGCAAAATACCATGATTTATGTCACGCACGATCAGGTCGAAGCAATGACGCTTGCTGACAAGATCGTAGTACTGAGAGATGGTCGAGTAGAACAAGTCGGTTCACCTCTCGAACTGTATCATTATCCACAAAATGAGTTTGTGGCCGGCTTTATTGGCTCTCCGAAAATGAACTTCTTACCGTGTGTCGTGAACAGCACCTCAGAAACTCATGCCCAACTGACCGTCAATGGACTTAATAAAATGACTCTGCCATTGCCAAGTGATGGCCTTGCCGAAGGACAAAAATTGACTCTTGGTATTCGACCAGAACATTTGGAGATCAATGGCGAGTCAGATATCACGATTGAGTTCCAGAGCGAAGTGGTAGAACGATTGGGCAACAGTACCTATATGTTTGGCCAATCATGTGGTGTTGATAGCTTCAAGGTTCATCTACCCGGGGATCAAGAAGTCGCACGCTATCAGTCTCTCAATTTAAATTTCGCATCAAAAGATTGCCATCTATTTGATGCTGAAGGTCAGCGTATTAACTAGGCTTTAAAAACGGTAGAGCTAGCTTGATGTCGCTAGCTTTACCGCTTCATTTCAAACTCATTTCTTGTGCCACTTTGAAGTAGTTAAACGCTTCCACTTTCTTCCTCTTTACGTTATGAAACATCTCTCAAAAGTTTCATAACTCACACCTAAATGTTGGCCTCTGAAGGCTTATTCGAACTTTATTTACCCTTAATAGCTATCCGGACATTAATTTGATAGTCGTTTACTCAATAATGGCTAAACTATAGTGTCGCCTCCACCTTTTTTTGAGAAAACCTAAATGCCTAATGCTGATTCCACCCTAAATAAACGCATGGGAATCGTTGCGCTCACCTGGCCAATTTTTATCGAAGTTCTTCTAAGAACCGCACTTAACACCAGTGATGTATTCATGTTATCGGGGTACTCAGACAAAGCCGTGTCTGCCGTTGGTGTTATCTCTCAGATATCCTTTTTTCTGATCATCGTCTCAACCATGGTCAGCAGTGGTACAGGCATCCTAATCGCACAATACAACGGTGCTTCTCGCACTCAAGAGAGCGCTCACGTGGGCGTGGCGAGCATTATCTTGGCCATTATTACCGGTGTGTTACTCAGTATGATTGCGGTTCTTGGTGCTGAATATTTTATTCCGCTCTACCAACTGGAAGCTCAAGTCGAACAGTACGCTCAAGAGTATCTGTTTATCAGTGGCGCGCTCACCTTTAATGTCACGATAGGTGTCGTTCTCACCACGATTCTACGCAGCCATGGCTATTCAAAATCACCGATGGTCATCAACATGATTGCAGGTGTGATCAACATCTTCGGTAACTACTGCGCACTTTACCAACCTTTCGGCTTGCCAGTGTACGGCGTACAAGGGGTTGCAACGGCGACAGTCATTAGCCAAGTGATCGGCTTATTGATCTTAATCGGTGTCGTAAGAAACAAAGGCATTGATCTACCTATGAAACAGTTCAAATCTGTGCCTAAAGCTATCTATCAAAAAATCATGAAGATCGGCTCTATGAATGCTGGAGAAGTACTCTCTTACAACATGGCGCAAATCAGTATTACCTTCTTTGTGGTTCAGATGGGAACGTCTTCACTGGCCGCGTTTACTTACGCACAAAACATCGCACGTCTCTCTTTTGCCTTTGCCTTAGCCATCGGCCAAGGTAGCCAAATCCAAACGGGTTATTACATTGGTAAAGGTTGGATAGATGAGATAGCCAACCGTGTACAACGATACTTTGTAGTAGGCTTCATCGCCTCTATCACCATTACCTGCGTGGTCTATATTTTCCGATTCGAGATTTTGGATTTATTCACTCAAGACCCAGAGATCATCGCACTGACTGCCGCACTCATCGCAGGATCGATACTTTTAGAAGCTGGTCGCGTATTTAATCTGATTTTCATTTCTTGCTTAAAAGCCGCAGGCGATATTAAGTTCCCTATCAAAATGGGCATTCTCAGTATGTGGGGCATTGGCGTTGCGATGAGCTATTTACTTGGTGTGCATTGGGGTTATGGCGTATTTGGTGCTTGGATGGCAATCGCGATGGACGAATGGTTCCGCGGATTGATCATGGTTCGTCGCTGGCGAGCGAAGAAATGGACTCGTTTTTCTTTGTAGATCATTTAGAGCCTTGCTGATTACCGCTCGAGCTATGTGTTAGAACCCATGTTAATACTGTGCCCAGAAACACTCTGGGTACACTCAATAAGGTACTTGTACCTAACTAAAAATGACAGCCCCCACCTAATGTTACTTTCAGATAACCCGAGTTGCCCTCCATTAGTTATAAACTCATCAAAAGCGCACTACTATTACCTTACTCGTTAACTATGTCGTTAATGACCGAATGCTAAGCACGCACTGCTACTAATAAGCACAAAGCCACTGGCATGATAGGAGAACAAGATTATGTCTTATTACTCAGTATTAGAAGTTACGCCAACCACTGACGCTTGGATCGCTGATTACATCGAACCAGCAACCAGACTCGTCACAAAATATGGCGGTCAATATCTAGCTCGCACTGCTAGCCACGAAAACGTAGAAGGTAACGCTGAGCAGCCTGCATTGCGTGTCATCATTGAGTGGCCATCAAAGCAAGCTGCCGTTGATTTCATTAATGACGCGGAATATGCCCCACACTTAGCTGCACGCACTGCAGGTTCAGTTAGCCACCATGCGCTTATCGAAGGTAAAGACGACCTAGCGTAATCGAGAGTCCAATCTCCGGTTAATATTTAGATATAAAAAGACCCCCAATAATTGGTGTCCAACTATTGGGGGTCAGTTCATAGCGCGGCTTTTTGTTATTCACTTTATAGTAATTAGCCTATAGTGAACCTTTTACTCAAAATCCATAAACTATTAAATAATATCAGATAGTTAAAAGCCAATTTAAGTAATTAAACCGTAGCTTCAATGCCCTTCTTACGCTTTGCTAATCGGCCAAAAATACCGACTAACATCACAATGCCACACACACCGTACACTTGCATGATGGTTGGATCATCAGATACAAAACCAACATCAGAGAACATCACGTACGCACCTAATACCATGTAGAGAATGATAGCCGAAGCTTCGAAACGGAACGCCCAAGGCGTAACATCAATGTTTTCATTCACAGGCATCACGTAATCATCTTCACGTGGCATAAAGTAGCCAATGATGAACATCAGCGCTGTACATACAACAAACAGAATCGCCAATTGGTGTAAGAAGTGAATAGGTGTTTTGAACACTAACTGCATCGCAGCGTATGAACTTACAAACACCACCAGCGCAACTTTAGCCGCCACAGCAGGTACACGTTTAGAGACATAACCCACAAACACAATCGTAAAAATTGGCACGCTGAAGAAGCCCGCTACCATTTGTAGGTATTGGAACAAACCTTCAGGGGCATACATGATGAACGGTGCAATGCACACAGAGATAATCGCGATCACAACGCCGAAGATACGGCCTTTACCCACCAGCTCTTCATCGGTTTTACCTTGACCAAACAAAGGCTTGTAGACATTCAATGCAAATAGAGTGGTCGAACTGTTAAGTACACCATTAAATGTACTTAGGATGGCACCAAACATAACCGCGACAAAGAAGCCAACCAACGGCTTAGGCAACACTTCGTTTACCAAGCGCGTGTACATGGTGTCAGGGTTACCGGCATTTGCACCAAACATGTGGAATGCAATGATGCCTGGAATAATTAGGAACAGCGGAGAGATAACCTTAATTGCCCCCGCAAGAATCACCCCTTTCTGACCTTCTTTTAAGTTCTTAGCACCCAACGCACGCTGAATGATTGATTGGTCCGTACCCCAGTAGTATAGGTTCACAAGTAGAAGACCTGTAAACAAGGTTGAGAACGGCAGTGGATCAGTCTCTGTACCAACCGATTGCAGTTTCTCTGGCGCTGCATAAAGCAGAATATCCAAGCCAGCACCAAAGCTGCCCTCGCCCAACACCATCAAACCAAACACGGGGATCATCATGCCGCCAACAATCAGGCCTACGCCATTAATCGTATCCGCAATCACAACCGCTTTTAGGCCGCCATAAATCGCGTAAAAGAAGCCAAGTAGACCAATCGTCGCCGAAATAAGGGCTATTGAACTAAACTCTGAAATATTTAGCAGAGCTTGAACATCAAAGATCTCCCCCAAAACAACGGCACCGGCATAAAGTGTGGTTGGCAAGATATTGATGACGTACTGGCACAAGAAAAGTAACGTCACAAACTTCTTCACCGACATGTCGTAACGGCTCTCTAAGAAGTCTGGAATCGTCGTTATCCCTTGCTTCAGGTAACGCGGTACCAGCATCAGAGCGATGATGACTAAAGTGACACCAGACGCCACTTCCCAACCCATAACACTCATGTTGTGGGTATAAGCTTGTGCACTCATGCCAACAAAGCTAGTCGCACTTAAATTGGTTAAAATTAGGGAGCTGGCAATCAAACCACCGGTTAAGCTTCTTCCGCCGAGAAAGAAACCGTCTTGTGAGGTGTTCTTGTCATTTTTAACTTTGTTGTAGGTAAACGCGACAACAAAACCAGTAAATAACAAGAATGACAGCAGAACTGTAATAGACATTTTGTTTTCCTTAAGTTTAGTTATTGCGGCAGCAATTCCTCGCTGCCGATTATATTTTTATATTTAGAATTTTATTTGTAGGGGGAGCTCAGAGTTAACGCTTCATATCTTTTTCAGATGAACAATCAAGGCTGACTCTGGGTCTAGAATCGGTAAGGTCAATCCAATTTCCTTGAGGTTATCGCCACTCAAGGTCAACGTTTTGTCGAGCCATTGGGGGCGCTGTTTCATCAACTGGAAACTGGTTTTTGGCATGTCCACTAACTTCACTTGATACATCGCGTTGTCTTCCACACAGCTAATACGAAGTGGAGAAGGCAGAGCATATTCAGGCATCGCTAATTGGCACACGGTAATCAGCATTTCATCGTCATTTTCAACGCCATAAATGTTCTGATTTTTGTCCGAAGGATCCATTCGGAAACTACGGCCAGAATGCAAAACATGACGAAATTGCTTATGCAGTGAAATGTAATGTGAGAATGCTTGTTTCTCTTCCGGTGACTCTTTAACGGGGTCAAGCTCAACACCCATGTGCCCCATGAGTGCGGTTACGCCACGCATATTGATGCTGTGACGACGGTTGGTTGAGTGGCATTCTGCTGGGCCGATATGCGCCCCCATCACCTCTGGTGGGAAGAAGTAACTCATGCCTTTCTGAATGGCTTGGCGCTCTAAGGCATCATTACAATCCGATGCCCAGAAACGATGGGTTCGTTTTAGAATTTCAAAATCGATACGACCACCACCTGAAGAGCAAGATTCAATCTCGACTTCTGGATGCGCTCGATTCAACTCATCAACAAGACGGTATAGCGCTTTAGTTTGACCATGCACCGCAGCTTTACCTTGATGCCCAGGTTGAACCAACTCTCGGTTCATGTCCCACTTAAGGTAAGTGATGTTGTATCGAGTCAAAAGCGCATTGAGGCGTTCATACAAATAGTTAAAACATGCTTCATTTTGTAGGTCCAACACGTACTGCCAACGACCAGATGGTTGATGATACCCTTGTAAACCAAGCACCCAATCCGGATGGTTTCGATAAAGATTAGAATCTTGACTTACCATCTCTGGTTCAACCCAAAGGCCAAACTCCATACCCTGTTGGTTTACATGTTCAATTACAGGCTCTAAGCCATTTGGATATTTCACCTCATCCAAATACCAGTCGCCCAGTGCGGTACGTTCACCATCACGCCCCACAAACCAACCATCATCAATAATGAAACGTTCAACGCCCATTACGCCCGCTTCCGTTGCCATCTTCATGATGTAGTCAGGCTTGTGATCAAAATAGATCCCTTCCCATGTATTCAAGTGAACGGGACGAGGTTTATCGGTTGGGAATTGAATAATGTTGTCGCGAACAAATTGTTGAAAGCGTTGCGCGATGCCATTTAAACCTGAGTTGCTGTAACAGCCGAACAGCCAAGGTGTTTGATAGCTTGCTTGAGGTTCCAGAATGGATTCGCCTGCAAGCAACAACTCACCAGCTTGAACAAAGCGGCGACCATCACTGCGAACATCTGCACGCATTTGGTGGTTACCGCTCCAGCCCAAATGAAATCCCCATACCAAACCATGTTGCTCGGAGAACCCTTGAGTCCCTGCAAACATCCCCGGGAAATTCTCGTGAGATGTGCGACCACGACGGTTCTCTTGCATGAAGCCACCGTGTTCAAAGCGTTGGCGTTGCGTTTGAAACTCATGACACCAACGACCATGGAACGTCATAAGCTCGTTAGCATGATTCGGCAATGGCAGCGTTGAAGAAAGCTTGTTCAAGTAGTATTTTTTGTCGCCTTTATTGGTGACAGTCACACGCTTTTGGACGACGTCAGATTCGAAGTCCAGTTTGATCTCTACCTTAAGATCCAGTTGAGCAACCTTGTCTTCAAGGAAAAAACACGCCTCTTGATCTTGAGCATCGTAACGAACGGTCTTAAAGACGGGAGCCCAATCAAGCCCTTCTCTATGACCTTCAATACCCGGAGCGTTAAAGTGTCCACTGCCTAACTCAGGACAAAGAGAAAGTGGCACATCCACATCAAGTCGAGCTTGAGAAATCGGTCTTTCTGTCGAAAGCAGAAGATCTTCATCAATACTTGCGATCTTTGCCCCCCAATGCAAAACCTCTGGAACACGTCCTGATTTAATGATCAAACTATGATTTTTACTCTTTAAGTGAATAAATTCGTTCATTACTAATCTCTATTGTTTTCGTAAACATGATATAGAAATAATAGTGAACCCATCACGCCAAATTAGTATCCAAAACCGACAAAATCGTGATGTAAATTGGCTTTAACATTCGAGAAACTTGCACAAGATCGACTGTTTCCGGAAACATTTTTAATGTTTTAAAAGACATTTATTTGAAAGTGAGCAGAGTTTAGTTTGGTAAATTTCGGTAGGCTTATTTCACTCTAAAATATTCGATGGGCAGACCGATGAGTATCACCTTCAAAGACGTAGCAAAACTGGCAGGGGTATCCACCCAGACGGTATCTCGAGTAACCAATGGCTCACAAGACGTCGCAGAATCCACCCGCAACAAGGTTAACGCCGCCATAAAGCAACTGGGATATGTACCCAATAAAGGTGCGCAAATGCTCAGTCGAGCCAAGTCCACCAGCGTTGGCTTAGTCACTCTCGATATGGCACTGCATGGCGCAGCAATGATCGCCAATGGCGTGCGAATGCAGGCTCATGATATGAGTTATGGCGTCGCTTTCTCTGTTGTTTCCGAGCCTAATCTCGCGAACACCCGTGAGGCCATTCGTGAATTGATGGCTCAACAGGTAGACAGCATTATTCTGAATGTGCCTTTAGAGAGTGCCGATGCAGAATGGTTAGTGGAACAATATCAGCACCTCAACCTTATCTTCATTGATGTTCCCTCTAACAGCCAAGTGAACTATGTTTGCGGTGATCATGCGGAAGGAGCAAAACTGGCAGCTCAACATCTACTTGAAAGCGGACGAACGGACTTCCTGCTGATCACTGGCCCGAATGAATCCAGTGCCTCAAAGATTCGTCATCAAAGTTGGTTAGCCGCGTTATCAGATGCAGAGAGTAAGGTGCAGTATCAATATCAAGGAAACTGGCAAGCAGAAAGTGGTTATCTTGGTGTTCGAGAAGCTGTCGCTAAACAAGCCGTATTTGATGCCGTGTTAGTGGCAAGTGATCAGATGGCATTAGGGGTTTTACGCGCGCTGCAAGAACTGCAGGTTCCAGTCCCTGACAAGGTTGCGGTCGTTGGCTTTGATGGCATCGAGGACAGTGCGTTTTTTAATCCACCGCTGACCACCATCAAGCAGGACTTCACCACGATTGGCCGACAAGCAGTGGTACTTGCAGAGAAGCTCAACGCCAACTCACAAGATGCTTTACTGCAGCACCATATCGAAACTGCATTACTCCCAAGAGAAAGCAGCCAACCTAAGGTGACGGCTCACTATGAAAAACAAGAGATCGAGCAACTGCTAAAAAGGATTCAAACCCTTTTGCCAGAATCGACATAAAAGAAAAAGCGCTAGGGGGAGCTAGCGCTTTAAGACCAACTAAGTCCATTTAGCCTGGTAGTTTTTTAAGCTATATCATGAGGATATAACCATTTTTTTACTTAGGTCAATCAAAAAGCCTATTCTTTACGACTGCTTTGAGTCGTAAATTAAGCATAGTCACGTTCTGGTAATTAACCGGATTTTTTTAGGGATAATTTGGACAAAATTAACGTCAAATCGCAGCTCATAAATTTACTCACTAATCACAGATGAAATAGCTTTAGCAATCAACTTTCTAAGTAATTTATTTTTATCATCTAGATGCTTTGCCTTGCGATAGACAAGCTGTATATCAAAATCCGGAACATCGATAGGTGGTTTCACCGCCAGTAAAGTATCTTCGGTATCAATATCATTACGCGCCACGAGCCGAGGAACAATACACAACAACTCTCGACCACGAATTAATCGTTTTACTGTCAAGAAGTTACTTGAAGATATAGCGATTTTTCGACTGAAACCTAGCTCAGCCAATCGAATATCAACACCCGTTTTTAGAGCCCCCGCAGGAGAAACCAATGCATGTTCTACAGATACAAACTGATCTAAAGACATTGGTTGTTCAATAGATAAAACCGACTGATCGAACAAACACACATGTTGCTCTGTATACAAATGCTTTGTTCGATAAGGCTTTGGTACCTCACCAAAACTGCCGATCGCGATATCGAGCTTAGCGTCTTCAAACACTTGTTGATAGTTGCTTCGATTGACATTGAATAACGTCACTTGAGAATAAGGCGAAGATTGCTTAATAAGATCAAACAACATTGGAGCGAACATCTGCTCTGCATAATCGGTAAGTCCGATCTTCCAAGTGCCTTTATAGGTTGCTACATCAAACGATTTAGACAGCAGTACTTCTGACTGAATTGTATTGAGTAAGGCATCGACGGTGCTTGATAATTCAATCGCTCGGTCGGTCGCTTCCATCTTGCTGCCAACTCGTTCAAATAAAGGGTCATCAAACAGCTTTCTCAGTCTTTGTAAGCTATGACTCATTGCTGATTGGCTGACATAACAACGTTCAGCCGCCTTACTAACACTGTTGGTTTTATACAGAGCTTGCAGTGCAATCAATAAGTTAAGGTCAATTCCTTTCCAGTTAAAATCAGCCACAAACCAATCCCATATTATTCATAGTTATAATTAAAATAATTAATTTGAATCATAGTCTAACTCCGCCTAAATTACGCTAAACATTTATCTGGAATCGATCATGCTTTCAATTTTTAAAACCTTTTTCTGGCTTGGCTGGATTAGCTTTGGTGGGCCAGCAGCACACATTGGCTACTTTCGTAAAACCTTTGTTGAGAAACTGAATTGGTTATCCGACGAAGAGTACGGGCAAATTGTCGCCCTCAGTCAATTTTTACCGGGCCCAGGCTCAAGTCAGGTTGGCTTCGCGGTTGGTTATAAAAAAGGTGGCTTAACCGGTGCGATTGCCGCATTTGTCGGCTTCACTTCCCCATCTGTGATTCTGATGCTGATATTGGCGTTAGTCAGCAATCAGTTATTGGAAGCACCACTTTTCAATTCAATCATCCACGGGCTTAAGTTACTTGCGGTCGTGGTTGTA
The DNA here is from genome assembly GCF_057785955.1 of Vibrio sp. QJM3NY_27. Lineage (NCBI taxonomy): Bacteria > Pseudomonadati > Pseudomonadota > Gammaproteobacteria > Vibrionales > Vibrionaceae > Vibrio > Vibrio sp. QJM3NY_27. The sequence continues at coordinate 2,832,200 of NZ_CM173511.1, forward strand.
GCTGACGCCACTTTCGGCATGTACAAAAACTTCTGCCAATCGAAGATAGCAACAGCACTGTGTGTGATCACCGCGATTGTTCTACTTTTGATTCCTGGGATCTGGCCTCAAGTCTTAGTGCTCCTATTTGCAGCAATCATTGGCAGCAAATTTTTAACCTCACACGAATTAAAAACAGCACCTTCGACGCACAAGATATCGTTAACACCACTCGTGATTTTCGTTGCTTTACTGGTTGGTCTGCCTCTATTCAGTGCTTACTCTCAAGGCATTGAAGTATTTGGCTTGTTCTACCAAGCAGGCAGCTTGGTATTCGGTGGCGGTCACGTGGTTCTTCCATTGTTACAGAATGGCATTGGTGACCAACTGTCTCAAGATACCTTCCTAACAGGCTATGCCGCAGCGCAAGCCGTACCGGGCCCGATGTTTACGTTAGCCACTTACCTAGGTTATGTATTAATGCCATCAGCACCGATCACAGGGGCACTGCTCGCAACAATTGCAGTGTTCTTACCGGGCTTCTTATTGCTACTGGGCGTACTGAAGAACTGGCAGGCAATTGCGAGTAAGCCTCTAGTAGCTGGGGCGCTTACAGGTGTGAATGCGGCTGTAGTCGGCTTATTACTTGCGGCTCTATACCAACCCATCTTCACAAGTGCAGTGAGTAGCGGCTTAGACTTCGCTCTGATCATTGTTGGTGTTTGGCTATTGAAAACCGTGAAGATGCCGATTGTAGGTTTAGTGGGGATCTTCATGTTATTGGGTGCGATTACCGGTCTCGCAATCTAAGTAATAATTGAGAGTAAGAGGTAGGGGAGCTAGTCGCCTACTTCTTACTTTAATCAAAATCGCCATCACAGCAGCAACTATACAATTGCAACTCCACCTAACACTTCAAGCACTCGAGTGCAGCTCCCTTGGCCAAAAACCTCGGCCTAATTATTTATCGTCCTTAAATCTTAAAATAGAGAGTATTCTCATCTCTCGCCTACCTCGTGATACGTTATCGAGTATCAAACCGCAGAAAAAAGACATCACAGCGATCAAAGCTATTGAGCTAGACAAAACAGCTGTAGGTAGCCTTGCCACTAAACCCGTGTCAACGAATTCAACAATAACGGGAATACCTAAGCTCAATGAAATAAGACCAAGCAATATCGAGAGCACGCCAAAGAAAAACATTGGTTTTACATCTCTCAATAAGAACAAGATAAAGTTGAGGATCTTGAGGCCATCACTCAAGGTGTTCAGTTTACTGGAAGTCCCTTCCGGCCTAGATTGGTATTGAGTTGAGACTTCTTTGATTGACATATTATGGTGTAACGCATGCACGGTGAGCTCTGTTTCTATTTGGAAGCCATCGCTGAAGATAGGTGCGGTTTTGACAAATCGATGGCTCATAATTCGATAGCCAGAAAATACATCATTCAATTGTGCATTGAATGCTAAGTTAATCAGTGATGAAAACATCTTGTTGCCAAGGATATGTCCTTTAGGATATGCACCAGAAGAGCGCTCGCGACTTCCAATAATCATATCGAGCTTTTCATTATTTAATTGCTCGATCAACACCGGGCACACTGACGCATCGTAAGTGTCATCGCCATCAGCCATCACATAAACATCAGCCTCAACATCAGAGAACATCCGCCTCACGACTTCCCCTTTACCTTGGCGAGGCTCATGTCGCACAATCGCCCCTGCTTGTAACGCCTCGTTGACCGTGTTGTCGGTTGAATTGTTGTCGTAAACATAAATGGATGCATCAGGTAAGGCTTGTTGAAAAGAGGTAACCGTTTCGCCAATGGCTCCGGCTTCGTTATAGCATGGGAGTAATATTGCTACTTTCTGTTTATTCATACTCACTCCTTACTTTAAAAACTCGGTAACCATCCTCAATTCCATCGTATGTAACGTCTAACCAAGCAGGAATATTATCCCCATGAAGCCTTCTAACTAAAGAGTCCTCGCTTCCAGAGTTCTTGAGGAGAGATAAGTGAGGGTCATTACCGATCAATATATAATCAATCTTTTTATCTACTATTTTTTTTCTTGCCAGAAACATGTTCTCTTCTAACATCACTTCGATTAAAAATTGGTTGCCCACAATATTTCTATGATAAGGAGCAGCAATTATACTGTTGTTCGTTTTAGCTAATACAGGTGCGCCAGTTTCTATTCCAGAAAGGATAGTATGTGAATTGATACCGTTATCTTTTAGGACATTAAAGATACTTGGTGACTTGTATTCATCATCAAAGGTAGTGGTAATTTCCCCTGTTGGAGACAATGCAATAATGAAAAATGCTACCGATAACGGAGATCCAGAAAAGATAATGATGATTTTTAACATTGTGGATCTGACATATTCAGATAGTTTAATAATAAAATATGCTTGAAAAGGTGCAGCTAAAACAAAGCACAACCTTATTACTCTAACCTGCCAAAATATCGCAAGAGCTAAATTAAACATGAATATGAGATAAAGTACTGTACAGTGGTGATTTTTAATTCTTAAAACTGGGTATAAAATAGCGGGTACCAATAGTAAAGCATAGTTATCGACAGAAAAGAAACCTTTAATTGCTATGTAATCAACTACAGATTTAGCCTCGGTGACCTGATCTAGCCAATACAGCTTAAGTATCGGTGGGTAATCAATAAACAAAGCACTGGTCAGCGAGGGATAAAGAATCCCAACAGGAAACAAACACAACAAACCAAGGGAAACAAACAATAACATTCTTTTATTTAAGCTCATGTCATCATTAGTCAATCGATTGTAAATATTAACAAACACCCAACCACTAAGAAAAAGAATAATGAGAATGAATGATATTTCATCATATTTTAAAGCAAAAAACTCATCGTAAGGTCTATTTAATAAAACAGCAAAAATAGAAAAAACAGTACAAGTTACGTATAGCTTGGAGATGTAACTAAACCATCCGTTATGAAAAAAGCTGCAATAAACCGTATAAGTGACAAAGAAAGCCATAAATAACAATATATTCTCCATTCCTGTCCACAACGATAAAGACAGAAAAGCAGATTGAGCGTAAACACGCCATGATTGCTTCAGATTATGAATAGTAATAGGTGTTAAAGACAGAAACAGTGTTGCTAATATAAGTTGAATATTGTGATGATCAATAGAACCGGGTAAGAAATGAATAATTGAAGGGGAAGAAATAGCGAACATCATGCTTATGAAGCGATACTTACCTCCAAAGTAATGCTCACATAAATAAAAACATGACAGTGCGTAAAACAACAAATAAAACAATGGGACAATAGAAATTGATATTGCATACGCAATACTGTCATCAACCATAAATAACAATGGGAAAGCGACTAAAGATAGTATTAGGTCAGGAAATCGAGACCAATGAATAATAATACCATCAGCGGCATTGAAGTTGCTCATCGGCTCTAGATACCAATGGCCGTTCTTCATCCACTCTTGAAACTGAACAAAACGCATATAGTCGTCATTGTCATTCAAGTTGAGTATTGAAACGCTTTCCCACTTATAAAAAAATATCACTGTGGCACAAACTAGCCAAAGAGCAGAAATTGCAATGATATCTTTATTAAAGCTTTCGCTTTTAGGCAATATGAATATCCTTTTCATTGAGCCAAAATCAAATCCCTATTGCTCCATCTCTCTCACTTCCGCTAGTGCTCTGTTTAAGTTTTCATTAGCCACTTTATAGTAAGATGATTTTTTATTGATAGCTTGTTGTAAATATGGAACCGCCTGATCGGGCTTTCCTTGTAATATTAGGAAATAACCAACATTATTCAACGCCTCCGGAGCTTCCATATGCCTCATGAATACGTTGGTTGCTTTTTTAATATCCCCAGACGCTAAATAAATAAGTGCCAGATTATTTTGAGCTTTTTCATTATTTGGATCCAACTCTAAAGCTGAACGCGTGTATTGATAGGCTTCTTTGTAGTTACCGTACATGTAATGAGAATAGCCCATATTCAACAAAGCTTTGACTGAACTTTTATCTATCGTCAGTGACTTTTTAAAGTACTCTTGTGCAATCTGATGCTTCCCGTCAACATCTTCCAGTACACCAATCCCCATATAAGCCAATGCAGGAGACATACTATCGACCTTCAAACTGGCCACTTCACTTTGGCTCAATGCTTGGTAGTTCTGGATAGTTTCACTGCTTTTTAAACGAACTTGGTCTGAGTTAATCGCTTTAAAGAAATAACTTCGTCCTTCATCTGTACGACGTTGTTTGGTGTATAGAACGCCTAACTGTTCCAGCACTTCAGTGTGGGCGGGGTTAAAATCTAGCGCTGCAAGGTAAGCTTTCTCGGCCAACGCATAGTTACCGCGAGACGAATGTATTTGGCCAATAGTGAACAGAGTTTTATCGTGAAACTCTTTTTCAGGGAAAGACAAAGAGCGTATGTATTCATACAACGCCAAGTCTATATTGTTGTCTCGTAGAGCAATGTCACCGCGCATAATTGCTTCTTTTTCGTTTAGCGGTGGATCATCACTAGTCAAACTATCGATTGGTTTACCCGAATACAATTCGGCATCAAATTGGTTGGTTGGTTCATCAGAAGATGCACAACCAAGTAGCAAAAATGGCAATAGTAGTAGAAGAAACTTATTGTATAAAATCATAAACTTGCTCCCGGCGCACTTAATGCGTCCATTACGATCAAGAGTCCAGGGCCAAGTGCGACAATGAAAAAACAAGGCCAAATAAATATCAACATAGGGAATAACATTTTAGTCGGTATTTTCGCCGCGATTTCTTCAGCGGCTTGCTGACGCTTATCTCTAAAATCTTCAGTATAGTCACGAAGCGTTTGCGCTAAGCTTCCGCCCATTCTCGATGCATGAGAAAGCAAAGAAACTAAGCCTTCTAATTCGACTAAACCGGTTCGTTCGATAAGCTGCCTAAGCGCATCAGGCATGGTGACACCCGCTTGAATTTTAGCAAACACCGTCTCTAGTTCATCCGCAAGTTCAGGCTGAGAGATATACAGTTCAGATGCAACACGTCCAAGAGCCGCATTAAAACCAAGCCCTGATTCAGTACATACCACAAGAAGATCAAGCGCATCAGGGACGCCGTTTCTTATTTTTTTCTGACGCTCTTTTTGTAGCTTACTTAGAATAATATTCGGTGTGAATGTACCAAGAAAAACACAGGTCATGATAAGTAGTTTATTGTATTCTCCGCCCAGCGCTATGTAATAAACCATAAAAGCGGCGACGATACCTATCAAACTAGATAAAACCTTCAACGCATAGAAAACCGATAATGAACTCTTCTCATGGAACCCTGCATGCATCAACTTTTCTGAGTAGGTTTCATTATCTTTTTTATTACCTTTACTTATAAAAGGACTTAATGATTCTAACGTATTAGAGAAGTCGTATGGTTTCCTGCCAGTCGGAGCTCCGTCTTCTGATATCTGTCTCAGTTTCTTGTCCAAAGGAGAGCGAGCCCCTAAAAAAAGAAATCCAAGCGTTAGTGTTAACAAGACTGTTGTAAGCAAAATCATCGAATAGATAACCATCTGAGAGCTGACCCCAAAGTCTGCTAACATCTGCTTCCAAACTTCAATATTTAGTAATTCCATAGGTTAAATCTCTATGCTGATGATCTTTTTAATCCACAAGGCTCCGATAGCCAAAAGAACAATACCGACACTCACCATGGATAGGCCGCGGGGATCTTTATAGAGTGGCTCGATATACTCGGGACTAGCGACCCTTAATGCGAAAAACAAACCAAAAGGAGATAACGTTAAGATCCATGCTGATAAACGACTTTCAGCAGAGAGCGTTCTGACTTTCCTTTCCAGTTTAAAACGTGCTCTAAGTACTTCAGATACCTTTTGCAGATTCTCAGAGAGGTTACCCCCAGTCTCTTTTTGCAACATTACAGCACTAGAAAATGCCAACATTGAGACGGTTGGTACTCGTTCTGTCATTTGTAGAATCGCCAAACGTAAGTCATAACCATAATTAAGCAGGTTATAGGTATTTTTAAATTCAACACCGATTGGATCTGGAAGTTCTTCGCCAACCTCGTTAAATGATTGAACGAGGGGTTGTCCTGCTTGTAATGCACGTCGAATAATATCTAAAGCCTCAGGAAGCTGTTCTTCAAATCGAGCCATTCGGTAGGTCACTCGATTTTGCACAAATAGATAGGCGATAACCCAAACAAAAATGAATGCCGCGACAGTAAGGAACCATACTTGGTTGGTCATTATCGATATCAATGAGAGTATTACGGCGCAAAGAGAAACAACAAGTAAGAACCGGCTTAACGTCACTTTCATACCGGCAAGTTCCAACATTTTTTTCAAGCCAGCGAAGAAAGGAATAACGATGAGCTTACGATCCAGCGGAGAAAGCTCTTTGTTATAGTGTTCCTTAAGTAATGACAAACTCTCTGCATCGATATTACGCTGCGTTTCTTTTAAGCGGCGAGACAACTCTTTATGTTTCGCTTTCTTACCGGCAGCAGGTAATAACAACGCCTGTGAAATAAAAAGTACTGCGATAAATAATAGGGCTAATGAAACGCTTACATTATCCATATTCCCTCCTTAACCTTTGGTCTCACTAAAGAGCTCGAAAGGCAGGTCGAGTCCACGTTTGACTAACTGGTCATGGTATTGAGGCACAACCCCCGTTGCTGTGAAATAACCGATAATATTGCCGTCTTCATCAATACCTTTACGCTGAAAACGGAATATTTCCGACATCGTAATCACCTCACCTTCCATGCCGTTGATCTCTTGGATACTCACCATACGACGCTTACCATCTTCTTGTCGCTCCATCTGTACGACGAGGTGGATAGCCGAAGCAATTTGAGCTCGTAAGTTTTTGGTTGATATGTTCCACCCTGCCATCGAGAACATGTTTTCAACACGACTCAAGGCATCACGGGGGGTATTCGCGTGAATGGTAGCCAGTGAACCATCATGACCCGTATTCATCGCCGCTAGCATGTCAACGGCTTCGCTACCACGCACCTCCCCAACCACGATTCGGTCTGGTCGCATACGCAAGGTATTTTTAACCAATTCGCGCTGGCTGATTTCTCCCTTCCCTTCTAGGTTAGCAGGGCGGGTTTCGAGACGAATAACATGTGGTTGTTGCAGTTGTAATTCTGCCGAGTCTTCTATGGTAATAATTCGTTGGTCTCGCGGAATGAAACCAGAAAAGATATTCAGTGTGGTTGTTTTCCCTGACCCCGTCCCTCCTGAAATCAAGATATTCAGCTCACCTTTCACGGCAGCCTCCACAAATTTAGCCATCTGAGGCGAGACTGAGTCGTAACCAATTAAGTTATCCATGGTCAGACGATCGACAGCAAAACGACGGATCGAAACTGAAGGGCCATCGAGTGCGAGAGGAGGGATAATCGCATTAACACGGGAACCATCAACTAAGCGGGCATCTACCATAGGTGATGCTTCATCGATACGACGACCAACCTGACTTACGATACGGTCAATAATGTTTCTTAAATGGCGATCATCAAGAAAAGTATAGGGCGTTTTTTCGAGTTTACCCCGTCGCTCAACGTAAACACTTTTAGGGCCGTTGACCAATATATCCGACACAGTTTGATCAGCTAATAAGGGCTCCAACGGACCAAGGCCAAAAACTTCATCTTCTATCTGTTTGATGACCCGTTTACGTCCTTCTGCGCTGAGTGCATGACTACCATCATCAGCCATCAACTGAACGATAGCCTCATGCAAATCTAGCTTGGCGCGCTCTTTCTCCAAGCTAGAAAGTAATCCTAAGTCTAACGTTTCAAGCAACTGCTTGTGAAAGAAGTGCTTGATTGATAATTCTTGCTCCAGTACTTTTCGAGCTTCATCGATCGCTTTCTCCTTTTCAACGCTCGCTTCTGTCCGAGAGTTACTGGACGTCTCAACACTTGATAAACGTTCAACAGGATTGGCATCTTCTGAATCATGCGAAATCTGTTCTACTTTTTTTTCAAACTCTGGATTTACATTTTTTCGTTTAAAGAACATCACAATCCCTCGTGTTTACTTTTCATCAACTCATTATGAAAACAACTTTTTCAGCCACCCTTTCTCTTCCTGCTCCGGTGGTGAAAGAACATGAGATAAGTCGATGATAGAGCGAGTAATAGAGCTTTTTTTTCTCGACTGAACTAACGGCTGCCCTAAGTTGGCACTCTCTAGCGCGACTTTAAAATCATTTGGCATAAGGTGTATGTCGTGGTTACCCACTGCTTGCTCAATGTCTTTCAACTTAATTGAATGTCGCTTTTCATAACGGTTGAGAATGACCTCTATTGAGTCACTTTGTAAGCCGTACTCAAACTTCAGAGATTTAATTAGTCGGCTTGTGTTTTTTACTGACACTAAGCTCTGTTGCAAAACCAAAAGTACTTTAGTCGCGGGTGATATTGCTGATGCAAATACGTGATCTAAGCCTCTAGACAGGTCAATGATCACATAAGGGTAGAAACGACGCAGAATTGGAAGTAATCTGCCAATTTTCTGAGCCTGCTCGAAATCATCAGCGTTATTTTCATGTTTAAAGCTTAGAACATGGAGACCTGATTCGTGTTTATTTACCAAAGAGCCCAAAGACATTTCATCCAAATCATTAGAGCTGTTGATCGCATCAGAAACGCTATAAGTCGGAACTATGTTCAAATAGTCTGGAATCACGCCAAACTGAAGATCGATATCAAGTAAAAGAACTTCATTAGGATGTTGAGTCGCCATCTCAATGGCAGTATTTAAAGCCAAGGTAGTTGCCCCCATCCCTCCTTTGGTATTCAAAAACAAGATAAACTCTCCGTAACTGGAGTTCTCAAGTTTTTCGGAAGCGGTTTTCTTCAATAATGGAAGTAAGTCCGATAGAGTCACATTGTGAGACAAAAAATCTGATGCCCCTAAACGAAGTGCTATTTTTAGTGATCCGTTATCACTTTCATCACCAAGCACAACTAAAGACAAATCCTTGTCTTCTAAAGACAAATCATACCCTTGCAACTCAACCATTTTTTGCGCCCAATTCCCATTAGCTTCAACGAAAATAAGCTCTGGGACATCTGCACTTTTTAGGTATTCCTCACTCATTGCCGCAAGAGAAAACGACGTCACATGAACATTTCGGCATTTTTTTAGTTCTTTACTCATATGCGAATGAAAGCCGTCAGTGCTATAGACTAACCAAACCTTTAGATTCGTTCTTAAACGCGCCATATCCTTATCGTTTTCATTCGGCGTTATTTTGATCGCTTCCCCCATACATTTATCTCCTTTTAAACAACTACTTATGGGCATCTATTCCATATATTTGTGCTAGTTTCAGTTTCAGGCCTCACCACTCCCAAACTTTCTGCTGGAAGTATTGTTTCAAACGCAGGGGCAGCAAGAAATCCATTCACTCCTAGAAAGCTTAGGTTACTGATTAACTGAATGCCATACCCCGTCGCCCTAGCACGTACAAACTTAATGCTGCCAAAGTTAGCTTCAAAATCAGAAGCAACCTCTCCCCCGCTCGCGTCTAAGTAAGCCACTTCTAAGTTAGCATTAGTAAATCCAACAAGAGGAATATCATCCACCACCATTCCCGCAATATTGTCTCTATCTAGGACGTAACATACCGTCGCTAACCGAGCCGCCTTCCTAGTCGCTTCACTAACCATTTGCAGCGAAAATATATAGGCTCCCAACGCTAGAATAAGAAAGAGCAGTAGAAAAATTAGCGATGAGACCAAAGTAAACTCAATAATGGCAAGCCCTTTAATTCGTCTTTTAAGCCTTATCATCACAGCACCCTCATCACCGAAGTGACACTTAATGGAACAGCAAAACTCTCATTCGAAAAAGGAATAGACAAGAAAAGTGGAACATAATCATACGTCACACTAACTCGTACATAACTATCGCCTGAAGGAGGGGTTACGGTCACATCCGATGTCGTCAATGAAGATAGTACAGCTGTCCCCGCGCTGTTCTGACCATAGACCACGACATTCTGAATTTCAGACGTCGGTGCGATGGTTCCACCAATGGTTCCATACACTTCACTAACCGCATAACGAGCGCCATTTTGCACTGACTTCGATATCACATTGTAGTGAACAAGAATATTGCCAAGCTCTAGAACTAAGACTAGAAAAAACAGTAAAACGGGAGTCGCTATGACCATCTCTACGGCAGCAAACCCCTGTTGAAATTGATTAGATTGTTTCATGATCAAGATTCCCCACTATTGGGGTCCTTATACAGAACAATCTTATAAGTCCCTTCCGTTGTCGACGTTGTACTACCAGATCCACCAGCAACGCTGCAAGAGTGGATAAACTCACCAAAAACGGCGGGTGTACCTGAGTTGTTAGTTGGTGCTTTTTGCAACAAGAAGAAACAACCAATTTTGTTCACGGTAAAGTCGGTTGAACCACCACTTTTACCTGAACAATCAACCATAGGAATGGGCAAAATTCTTCGCCAAGCAACACCATTAGATGCGCACCCAGAACCACCGCTTGCTATACAGGCATTAGTATCTGACTCATATTGAGCATAGGTATAACTTCCGTCAGAATCGATCTCTCCCGTACCGGCATCAATTGTTATTTCATTGGTAGGTTCTGTGGTTACATAATCTGAAGGGTAATCGGATGCCGATAGGCCACCACCATACTCACCAAAACGAGTATTCAAACCATCTCCAGTGGGACCAACCGTGCCACCAGGTTTGGTCGTGATATCTTCACCAATTTTGACTGGCTGGTCATAACTACCACCTAAACCTTCTTTGACGGTTTTACCACCGGAACCGAAATCCAACAGATGATAATTACCGTTGCCCATTTCTGACAAACTACTGTCACCCACCTTCAATGCGTGGACCGTTCCGACTTCATATCCAAATACATTAACTATCTCTTCACCTGTCACATCGTGATAGCCATCTTCAGGATCAATATCGTTATCCGAAGTACCATCACCAATACATACACCAATGGGTACAACGTTATTAACTACTTCTTGCCCAGAGCTTGGCCCAGCAACGGCACTTGCCGATACTGCCTTATCAAGACCAAACATATGAATGAAAAATTCATCCATCTCTAGTGCATCCACGCGAACTCGCACATAAACATCATCACTTGCACCGAACGTCGCCGTGCCAGTAAAATCCTGTGGGTCATTCGAATAATCAATGCTTATAGAAGCGGTCGAAAAATCAATTTCTTGGTTCCCTGTTGAAGCCGCCATAGCATTGAGCGCCGTACCGACTTCCGCGTCTACTGCGTCTTTATCTTTGCTATTGTCTAATATGGTTGCGGCAGCCAGCGCTGCAGAATCAACTGCATTTTGTAAGCGCGTTTTATTTACAACCATATGGTTTATGTCTACAGCTAGCGCTGAGACAGCTAGAAAAACCAACAAGGCAGCAGTAATCATCACCACAACTAAGCCTTGTTGCTTTTTAGGGCTTTGTGATACTCGATACAACATATGAGTACCTCCAGATTTAGTTAAAATCTTCTAAGATCTGGCTACTACTTCCGGACAGTTCGTTTTCACCTCTGCCAACATATCTGTCGTAACCAGTCTGCATCCGCTCCCCTGTACCATCAGGTACTTCGAGTAAATTCTCTTGGGTAGCATTAGGGTTATACGTTTGCTCTGTTTTCACTAGTGCTACCGAATGCCCTAAACGAGCATCGTTCGCACAGCCAACTAATAACATTGCGAGAAAGATCATCATTATTTTAGTCATATCTATCCCCTTATAAATCATGCCCAAATGAGCCTTCGCTACCACCATCGGTCGGTGATATATCCTGTGAAGCTTGAGATTGCTCTGAATCAGATTCAGACGGTTCAGCTATGTAAGCGCCTCGGCCCAATAAGTAATACTCCAAGTCATTAGGCTCAACAAAGGCATCAGTTGGCAGTGTTACTTTACTTCTATCCACCGGTTTGGCGAGTCGAGGCGTAACAAGAATGACCAACTCTGTTTCACCAGACACATATTCTTGGCTATTGAAAAGCTGACCTAAAATCGGCACATCTCCAAAACCTGGCATCTTGTTACTGATGTCCCTAACATTCTCACTCAACAACCCCGCAATACCGATAGTTTGTCCGTCGGCTAGCTCCAGTGTTGATGACGCGCTACGTCGAGTAATAGGTGGGATAAAATAAGTCGCATTTGTGGTACCCGGATCAATGGTCAATGAGCTGGTATTGGCTATCTCACTAACATCAACGGCTAGATTTAAATTGATTTTTTTGTCACTGAGTACCGTTGGTATAAATTTAAGCCCTACACCGTATTCTTTGTATTCAATGGTAATGCCATCTTCGTCTGGCACAGGGATAGGAAATTCACCACCCGCTAAAAACTCAGCCTTAGAACCACTTAATGCGGTTAAGTTAGGTTCAGCCAATACCTTAGCGACCCCGTTTTGTTTTGCTACGTCCAGTGCGAAAGTAAACAGAGTATTACTATCAATGAAAGACCCTAAAATGCCGTAGTCCGTCGACGTGGGAATATTGAAGATAGGCGTAGCTCCTAATACTCCGGCAGGTACAGAAGACGCCCCCCAAGAAAAGTCAGACCCACTGGTTTGGAAAAAGTGGAAGTTCGCATCAAACTTTCTCACTAAGCTTCTTTGAACCTCGGCAACCGTCACCTCTAACATAACCTGTTGCGCGCCACCTATAGACATTAGGTTGATAACACCTGTCGCTGCAGCTTGCTCACTTCCGCTTTCTTTTGATTCGTCAGCAGCCTGCCCTGACGAATAGGTTTCTGCAATTCGCATCGCCACATTCATTTGTTGTTGGTTACTAACCTGACCACTCAGCAACAAACGATTCTGCGCACTGTGCACCTCGATAGTTTCATCAGGAAGGAACTCATATAATTTAGCTTTGAGGCTATTAAGATCATGAGTAACTTCGATGTTAATAGACTCAATCAACTGACCTCGAGAGTCCCAAGCCATTAGGTTTGTCGCACCTAATTTTTTACCAATTAAAAACAGTTCATTTGATTTTAAAATTACAATATCTAAGACTTCAGGATCACCAAGAGAAACCTTCGCCGCTTTTCCCGACAACACCACATGCGTAGATTTATGATGTGGAACCGTGACTGTTTTTCCTGTCTGCAATGCCGCAACACTGGCCGTCGAAAAACAAATCAGGCTCAAAACACACGCTAATAATATTTTCATATCTCACCTCAATCCTTGACGCGCACATTAGATGTTTCTGTACCTTTGATAATGGTGACACTTGGTCTAGGCACATATCGACGAACCACTTTTTTCTCAACTTCGTGTGGGTTTCTCAAGGTCAGCTGAATACTGCCTTTGCTTTTAGCTGTCAGAAGTTTCTCCGCTTCTTTCGGCGTCATCTCAAGTGTTACCGCTCGCACGATAATCGGACTGTTTTCTTTCGTTTTAGCCGTTTGGTCGACAGCCAAAACCTTAATATCTTTAAGAACCGTTTGAGTCGCTGCAGAGTTTTTTCCGTAAGAAACGGTATTGAGAATATCAACCTTATTCCCAGGTAATAAGAAACCGGCCACACCAATAACATCATCAACACGTATCGTTACCGCACGTTTATTTTCAGGGATAAGAGCAGCCAATGTTGACCCTTCTCCTGGCACAGTAAAACGTAACTTGTGAAGCACCTCTCCGGCATAGATAGTATTCGCAACAACCTGGCCAATCAGCTCCGCTTTATCCGAATAGTTGTTTTCATGAATCCAATCAACTTCAATCAGCTTGGTCGTTAAAAATTGCTCTTCTATAACAGTTCCAGCTTCAATTTCTTGTGATGCCACAACAACGGGGTGACGCTCGACCGTTTCAACTTCAACGGTTGGCTGAACTTGGTTGTCCATCCATTGCTTAGCAAAAAATACGGCCGCTAAGCCAAATACTACGGACAGTAAAAATAGTAGGAAAACTTGGCTCTTATTCATTATTTTCTTCCTCGTGTCCATCAGAGGTAAAATAGACTTCCCATGCCATGGAAAGAATATCGAATGTGATAACAGGTGGGAGTTGCTCAAACGAAAGAATGTCTTTGCTTATACCAACGAGATCTTTCGGTAAACAAGGGAAAAGTGGCACCTTCAGAAGCGTGTGCATTTGAGACAAACGCTCAAAGAAACCATCTTGAAGCTCCATCTCTTTTTCAGCGACGACGCTCATCCATAAAGCTTCATAATCTCGCTGGTTAAGTGGTTTGAATTCAATCTTGTAACCTAAACGACGTAAAAAGGCAGGGTCGCTTATTTTCTTGGGATTTAGATTGGTAGAAAAAGCGAGCGTTAGAACAAATGGCATCGTTATCTGCTGACCATTGGGCAACGACAAATAGTCGAATGAGTACTCCATAGGAACAATCCAACGGTTAAGAAGCGCATCCACCGGCATGGGCTGACGCCCCAGGTCATCAATGATAAAAATCCCATTATTTGCCATCATTTGTACAGGCGCTAACCAAACACGACTGTTCTCAGAATGATTAACTTCAAGCATATCCATAGTCAGTTCTCCACCCACCTGAATATTCGGCCTTTCACAATTAAGCCAACGCTTGTCGTATTGATCTTTGAGGGAAATACTCTGATCGCTGCCGTTACTATCCAACGGTTTATGATGTTGTGCGGAAAATACCTTAATGATGTTGCCTAATGCATAAACGGCATAAGGAATGAAAACCGACGTATGCAGCGCGTTGACAATGCGCGACGCTACAAATGTTTTACCAGTCCCCGCATGCCCATACAGCAACAAAGCTCGTCCCGAATTTATTGCTGGCCCCAATACCGAAATCATTTTGTCGACACCATATACATCATTCAGTGCAGCTTCGACATGTGGCCGAGTCACTAGCTCTGCTCTTAGATCCTGCAGCTTTACCACATCACTATATTGAGTAAGTGAAACGGGGGCGGGACCTAAATAAGCATCACGTTTAAAGGCAAGATCAGCTTCTTCAAGTCCCTTCTCAGAAAGGGAATAGCGGACGTGACTATGAGATGCAGATGAGAGAGAAAGGTTCGAGGTTGGTTGAAAAACTTCAATCAATGACTTTGTTCTCAACACAGCCAACGCACTTTCAACAATATGTGTCACAACACATAAATAGTTAGAAAGCTCTAAAACATCCGACTTGGGGTAGGCTGACAGGTGCTTCAACACAAGGTTTTCTATAACAACTTCAGGAACACCCAACATATCAATAGATGTAGGAACGGCTGGGGCTGAAATTTGAGGCTTCAAAGTTGTTGGATCAGTGCGCCCTATAATATCCATATATTATTCCTCTCCATGAAGCTAACCAACAACAGATTTAAGTAAAGTAGCTATACATCGCCAATCCCATGACAACAGAGGGTGCAAAAGGCATCGTCACCTTATTTGAATACCTAGCGTGTAAACTCGCACTTTCATCCAATACTGGTGCCACTCCACCAAGCACGATCAGCTTATTTTCAAAATAGCCTTTAATGCTAAGACTGTTCGAGTTGGAAAAGTTATATAGCAGGTAGAAAGTCCCGATCACTCCAGAAGAAAGTAAGATAAAGTACGACGCATCAAGTAATTGTCCCCACCCAAGATACATCCCCACAATACCTAATAGCTTCACATCTCCTGCAGACATAGCTCTTACAAAATATAAGAGTAATCCAAAACAAAAAAACACCACGAATCCAACGAAGGACATTAAAAAAGCATCAAAGGTGTAATTGCGGTTAAACATTGATAAGAAATACACAAACAAAAACAGTATCAATATTTTGTTTGGTATACGATGCTTCTCAACATCGTATACCGAAACTGCAATTAGCAATGCCCAAAAAACTGAAGGCTCATTAATCATATATCTAATTCATACACTCAAAATAATGCTCTGGATTTTACTAAGTAAGGCTGTTGCCATCCCAGAAAAAACCAACCCTATCGCAATAACAAGTAAGGCAGCAGCGATAATATAGGAAACCGAAGTAAGCCCTCTTTGCTGCCTCACTCCTTTCCGATCATAAACCACCAACGATTGTATTCAGCTTGGCTGCCAGAGTATTCCCTAAACCAGAAAATACGGTTGTCATACCTAATACTAATAATGCTGCACCGATTACGTACTCGATAACAGTCAACCCTTCTTCATCTTTCATGAATTCTTTACAATTATTCAAAAACTTATCCATGAGAACCTCTCCTTGATTTACGTATCAGGCTTTGTTTACCTGTAAACTAAATCTAGAGGTGAGAGATATATTCGGTTAGGATTTTTTTGCCATTCACTTGCACTTTTTTGTGGTACTTCTAATCTAATTGTTACGTATAGTAATTTAGCTAAATTTAAACCCACATTTAAATATGAAATAGAGTTGGTATTTATATGAAAGTAGTAACACCTTTATTATCAGATAAGGATAGCGACTTTAACGCTGTTATTATCAATAAAATAAGTCACTACTTTCCTATTGAAAACTTTGGACAAGATATATCTATAATCAGTAACTTAGATGTCAGGTTAGTGTTTTTCATATTGAATAAGCCAGATAAACTTCAACTACTTACAATGGCTTTAGCTATTTGCGAGAACCTAAATAAAAGAATAGTTCTTATTTGCTCAGACCCGTTACCTAATATCGTTCGAAATCATAAGAATATATTCTTTATTATCGAAACAAACAGTAAACATCTGACCAGTACATTCGAAGAACTTAAGAGTAAAACACAGCATATCTTCGAGCCTCATTTTGATCTCGACCGAGATACAAACAACAACAATCAATTACCTGCAAAGTTGTTTACCTCTGAAGTCGTTAACTTTGTTATGGACAACATCAACAAAGAAATCAGAGAAACAGAAATCGCAGAAAAGTGTCATTGTTCAACAACCTACTTTTCTAAGAAGTTTCATCTACACTTTGGGGTAAGTTTTAGAGACTTTGTGTGCGACAAACGAATCCTGTTAGCCAAAAAGTTAATCGAAGCCGATACCGAATCAAAAATAGCTGTTATTTCTTACCAATGTGGATACAAGGATGTGTCATATTTTTCGAGAATTTTTAAGAAAAAGACTGGAGTTACCCCCGCAAGTTACAGACGTGCCTGCACGGATAACAGAAAACGCTAATTTTACTCCCTAAAAGAAAAAATCATGGTACATTTAACATGATTTTAACAAAAAAATAATAACTTAGCGAAAAACATGGAGTTAGACAATGATTCAGCCTAACGAGTTTAGCCAAGAAAAAGCAACAGCTCTCTCTACACCCAATGACATGATTTTAAAATGGGCAGAAGAACGCCCAGATGAAGTCTATTTAAAACAAATAATTAACCGCCAATTTGTCGAGTTTACTTTTAAAGAAGTGGCAGACAAAGCGCTGAAACTCGCGTCAGCATTAGAAGGACTCGGAGCCCAACCCGGCGATCGGGTCGCTCTCGTTTCTAAAAATTGTGCAGAGTGGTTTATCTGCGATCTTGCCATGATGTTAGGAGATTTTGTCAGCGTCCCAATCTTTCCAACAGCGGGGGCAGACACTATTCAATACTGTATTGAACACAGTGAAAGTAAAATTGTAATTGCCGGTAAGCTTGATGATCCTAAAGCCACTCAAAAAGTACTCGATGATAATCCGAGTCTAATTAGTATCTCGTTACCCTACGATACTGCCGCTAAGTGCCAGCACACTTTTGAGCAACTTATCGAAACACATGAACCCTCAACCAAAAGACCTCAGCATCACGATGATAAGCTGATGTCGCTTGTTTATACTTCGGGTACGTCTGGGTTACCGAAAGGCGCAATGCTCACGTATGGTGCCTTTACATGGTCAGTTCAGAGGTTAATCGATCACATTGGTATCCAACCTGGCGATCGCCTGTTTTCTTACCTGCCGCTTGCCCATATAACCGAACGAGTGTACATCTTTGGTTCTTCAGTGATGGGTGGGGTGGTTACTGCTTTCCCTGAATCTTTAGACACATTTATTGATGATGTAAAAATGCATCGTCCAACTTTGTTTATTTCAGTTCCTCGTTTATGGACTCTATTCCAACAACGAATCCAAGATAAACTTCCACAGAAAAAACTGAACTTCTTACTTAAAATTCCGTTCGTGAATAACCTCATTAAGAAGAAACTGGCTGATGGTCTGGGGTTAGACCAAGCTCGCGTTCTTGGCTGTGGCTCAGCTCCGGTATCACCAGCTCTACTTGCATGGTATGAGAGTGTTGGCCTACACATTACCGAAGCTTGGGGAATGACTGAGTCTTTCGCCTACAGCACGATTAACCACCCGTTTAGAGCAGACAAAATTGGCACTGTAGGTAATGCTGGTCCAGGCATCGAACTCAAAATTGCAGAAGACGAAGAGATTTTAGTTCGAAGCAAAGGCATGTTCTCTGGTTATTACAAAAATGACATTGCAACTCAAGAATCTTTTAACTCAGAAGGTTGGCTTCATACGGGTGATATTGGTGATGTTGACAGCGAAGGCTATTTAACGATTCGTGGGCGTAAGAAAGATACCTTTAAAACCGCGAAAGGCAAGTTTGTCGCTCCTGTACCCATCGAAAATAAACTGTTTGAGTACAGTCGTGTAGAAATGATGTGTTTGATAGGCTTAGGCTTGCCTGGCCCTATCCTGCTCGTGGTACCGCATGACTTCCCTAATTTTGATCGGGCTCGTTACGAAAGAACAAGCAAACGCGTCATTGAAAAAATGAACGAACAGTTAGCTTCGCATGAGAAGATCAAAGGCGTACTGATGATTAAGGAACCATGGAGCATCGATAATGGTGTTCTTACTCCAACTCTCAAGATAAAGCGACATATCCTTGAGCAGAAATACCATGAAGTCGGTCATAACTGGCCGAAAGATAAATTGGTAGTTTGGGAAGAGTAATCAAAATCGAGAAGGAGCCAGTACGGCTCCTTTTTTTGTAAGCTCAACTTATAGGTATTTAGTGTAATCAGCCGCATCATTGCTCCCATTGTCCAGACCGATGTCCTCCCTCATTCGACTGCTAAGCGATTCCAAACTAATAACTTGTCTCGATTTAGCCGTCTTACTCATCTTGGTTTTATCATCAACTTTAAGCATCTGATTAACAAATCTGCCGACCCAACAGGTTATTGTTTTCATTTTATCTCTCTTGTATTCCTTGTTTACTTGTCGCTATTATGAAAACAACCTGTTCGATAAGCGAACAACCATTCCTAACAAGAACTATAAGAAGAAGTTATGGACAATAGACTGCGCCACCTTTCCGGACTTCGTTACTTCGAAGTCGCAGCTCGCTTGAGCAGCTACAGCAAGGCAGCAGAAGAACTGTTTGTTAGCCAAGCTGCTGTCAGCCAAAAGATCCGCCAGCTAGAAGAACAGCTTGGATGTAAGCTTTTTATTCGTAAGGGACGCGTAATGGCCTTAACACAAGAAGGACGTACCCTTTTTAAGCATGTCTTGGACGGGTTCGAAGAGATAATCGTAGGATTAAATAAGATCCAATCAGAGCCCCTTCAAGGCGTTCTTGTTGTTAGCAGCCCTCCTTCATTTGCTTCCCGCTGGCTGCTGCCGAGGCTTTGGAAATTCTCAGTCAAACACCCTGAGATTCCAATTAAGGTGCTAACAGCGTCTGATACCCCAAATTTAAAACATGGTGAGATTGATGTGGCTATTCTGCAAGGCGAGGACCTATGTGTTGAGGAAGGCTTGAGTCTTGAGATGCTAATCAACGAACCCATCTATCCTTTTTGTTCACCTGAACTGGCCAACTCTTTAAAGTTCACGTCACCTGAACAATTACTCAAATGTTGGTTAATTCAATTTAATAGCGGATGCTTCCCTTGGGAAGAGTGGTTCAAACAAGCCAACATATCCACTCAAGGCAAAACAATGCAATGGATGGAAGTAGGTACCTTCGATATGGGGTTAACGACTGTCATGGCTGGACATGGGGTCTGCCTTGCTACAGATAGCTTGGCTGGTGATTTTATCGAACGTAACCTACTCGTTAAGCCATTCAATATTGGGATGACACCCGGTGTTCAGGTCAATCTCTGCTTTGATCCTAGCTCTCCAAGAAAAGAGCGAGTGACTGCGTTTACTCATTGGTTACATGAAGAAGTAAACGAGGTATTGGAGAACTAGCTCTGCCTATCAGCTTCTGAAATAAACAGTTCCCCAATAACTAAATACAGAATCGCAACGTAACTCTTCCACGCCGACAAAGCTATGTTGAGTAAAAACTATGTAGGGTAAAAACAGCGTTAAATAAAATCCACCTTGAGTAAAAGCTACGCTGCCCTGACTCACTCCCAAAACGATTTCTTCAGTTCTTGATCGACTTGATCCTGCGTAATCCCGACATCTATCAATAAATACTCTGGTAACTCAGACAGCTGCTTTCTGGTTCTACGATTCTGAAGATAACGCTCAAAGTTAGAATAGAATTTCTTAACTGATAACGATGACAAAAATGAATGGTTGGTATTTTCGGTTGCTGTGATCGTATTCATAGCCTTTCTCCTGTTGATCTTTCGCTTTGTTATGGTCAATAATCGACCAACAGAGCAACATCGACAAACGATAGATACTGACATTCAGTTAAGGAAAACTAATGTGAGAGAACGAACCCCACCATTTCAAGGGATCTATTACTTTTACACTGCAGCTGAAACTGGCAGTTTTAAACTCGCGGCTGAAAAGCTGTTTGTCACGGCAGCCGCCGTCAGCCAACAAGTTCGCCAACTTGAAGAGTGGTTAGGTGCAGACTTGTTTATTCGCCAGCACCGAAAAATAGTACTCACTCACGAAGGTGAAGTACTTTACCTGCAAGCTAAGAAAGGCTTTGCCCACATTCAAGATGGTGTGAGGCGAATTAACCAAGACCCAAACCCTACTCAACTTTCTATTTCAACCGTGCCATCATTTGCCCAACATTGGTTGGTTCCTAGAATTGGTGACTTTCGCGATCGCCACCCTGACCTATCCATGCTGATTGAACCGACCAATAAGCTAGTCACGTTTGAAGATTCTAATGTCGATGTCTGCGTTCGGTATGGTCACGGTAACTACCCAAATATCGAGTCTCGTTGGTTAATGGACGAGGTGGTTTACCCAGTTTGTCACCCGATTTATCAAGAGAAGCATGGGATCCATGACATTGACGATCTGCATAAAGCTGAATTGATTGAAGATCGATGGCCAGATATGGATTGGAATCTATGGCTAGACATTGTTGGAGCGAAGGCTGGACGCTCATCATTGCAATTTGATGGCTCGCATTTTGTTTTAGAAGGTGCATTATCCGTACAAGGCGTTGCTCTTGTGAAGCACAGTTTGGTGTATCGGTATTTGCAGGAAAAGAAACTCGTTCGAATCGGTAACATCGCACTTAAGCCCAAATACAATTACTTCCTATGTGCGCCAGCTGGATACTTTCATCGCGAGAAAATCAAACGCTTTGAAGCTTGGATGCAAAGTCAGGTTCAGTTATTTGGAAATAAAGGTCGAGAAGAACTAACTATTATCGAGACAGATTACCAACTTAAATGGTCTGATAATTCATAAAGCGAAACTGGTATACTGAGCTCAAATAAATGGCGAGAACATCTCATGACACAAGAAAATAACCCGCTTCACGGCATAACACTGCAGAAGCTACTGACTGAATTGGTTGAGCATTACGGTTGGGAAGAGTTGAGTTATATGGTGAATATCAACTGCTTTAAAAAAGACCCAAGCATTAAATCTAGCTTAAAGTTTTTGCGTAAAACAGACTGGGCTCGAGTGAAGGTTGAGTCGATTTACATTGAGCTAAAACAGAACTCTTAAGTCTTAGTCTTAGTCTTAGTCTTAGTCTTCGTCTTCGTCTTCGTCTTCGTCTTCCAAGAGTAAGATAACAAAAAGCCCCGCAAGCTTTCACTTGTGGGGCTTTTTTAGTTAATTTAGAAAAGAGCTAATTACTTACCAGCTTCTTTTTCTGCTTTAACTTTAGCGATTACTTCTTCTGCCACGTTCATTGGACATGGAGAGTACTGTGCGAATTCCATAGAGAATTGGCCACGGCCTGAAGTAATTGTACGTAGGTGACCGATGTAACCAAACATTTCTGAAAGTGGTACGTCAGCTTTAATACGAACGCCAGTTACGCCAGCTTGTTGATCTTTGATCATGCCACGACGACGGTTAAGGTCACCGATAACATCACCAACGTGATCTTCTGGAGTAAATACGTCAACGTTCATGATTGGCTCAAGAAGTTGCGCGCCAGCTTTAGGCATAGATTGACGGAATGCACCTTTCGCTGCGATTTCAAATGCGATTGCAGATGAATCGACTGCGTGGAAACCACCATCGTAAAGTTCAACTTCAACGTCTAGCGTAGGGAAGCCAGCTAGTACGCCGTTTTCCATCATGCCACCAAAGCCTTTCTCAACAGCAGGCCAGAATTCTTTAGGTACGTTACCGCCAACAACTTTTGAAGAGAACGTAAAGCCAGAACCAGGTTCGCCAGGCTTGATACGGTAATCGATCTTACCGAATTGACCAGAACCACCAGACTGTTTCTTATGCGTGTAGCTATCTTCAATTGCTTGAGTGATAGTTTCACGGTAAGCAACTTGAGGAGCACCAACTGTTAGGTCAACGCCGTAAGTACGCTTAAGGATATCTACCTTGATGTCTAGGTGAAGCTCACCCATACCTTTCAGGATAGTTTCGCCAGTTTCTTCGTCAGTTTCAACTTGGAAAGATGGATCTTCTGCAACCATTTTACCGATAGCGATACCCATTTTCTCAGAACCGCCTTTATCTTTTGGAGATACAGCGATAGAGATTACTGGAGTTGGGAATACCATTGGCTCAAGCGTTACTTGATCTTTAGGATCACATAGAGTGTGACCTGTTTGCACGTTCTTCATACCAACGATCGCAATGATGTCACCAGCTTGTGCGCTAGTTAGTTCGTTACGGTCATCAGCTTGCATCTCAACCATACGGCCAACACGCTCAGTTTTACCTGTGAATGAGTTAAGAATCGTGTCGCCTTTGTTCAATTTACCAGAGTAAATACGAACGAAAGTTAGAGCACCGAAACGGTCATCCATGATTTTGAATGCAAGCGCTTTAAACGTTTCTTCAGTAGAAACGATAGCGTGGTTGCCAGTTTCTTCACCGTTCTCGTCCATTAGAGGTTGAGGATCAACTTCAGTTGGAGAAGGTAGGTAATCTACAACAGCGTCAAGAATGATTTGAACACCCTTGTTCTTGAATGCAGAACCACAGTAAGTTGGGAAGAACGCTAGGTCACGAGTACCTTTACGGATACAACGCTTGATGTCTTCGATAGAAGGCTCTTCACCTTCCATGTAAGCTTCCATTAGGTCATCGTCTTGCTCTACAGCAGTTTCGATTAGCTCTTCACGGTATTGCTCTACGTCGTCTACCATGTCCGCAGGAACATCTAGAATTTCGTAGTTTTCAGGAAGACCAGTGTCATCCCAAACGTATGCTTTACGGCTTAGAAGGTCTACAACACCCACGAATTCATCTTCGCGGCCGATTGGTAGAACCATAACTAGAGGAGTTGCACCTAGAACGTTTTTAACTTGGTCAACAACGTTGTAGAAATCTGCACCCATACGGTCTAGTTTGTTAACGAAGATCAGACGAGATACTTCTGATTCGTTAGCGTAGCGCCAGTTAGTTTCTGATTGTGGTTCAACACCACCAGAACCACAGAATACACCGATACCGCCATCAAGTACTTTAAGAGAACGGTATACTTCAACTGTGAAGTCAACGTGTCCAGGAGTATCGATAACGTTTAGACGGTGACCGTTCCAGAAACAGCTTACAGCTGCTGATTGGATAGTAATTCCGCGCTCAGCTTCCTGTTCCATGAAGTCAGTAGTTGATTCGCCATCATGTACTTCACCAGTCTTGTGGATCTGACCAGTTAGCTTAAGGATACGCTCAGTGGTAGTTGTTTTACCCGCATCAACGTGCGCGAAAATACCAATGTTTCTGTATTTCGATAAATCTGCCATTGTCTTACTCTGTTAATAGGATATAAAATGCGCGCAGAGTATATCACAATCTGTGAGGACTGATAGCTTTGCATGCATTTGGGACTAAAAAACTTTGCCTTTTTCTAACATATAGAAAAAGGCAATCTGTAGAAACAATCTAAATGATTGTTAAGTTTAGTGCTAACTTAAAGCGAAAATAGCGTTTAAGTTAGACTGAATTTCTGCTGTATAGAGTAGCTGAAGTGAGCTCAATTACAACTCATCAAAAGCATTAATTGCTTCTGATAATTTTTTCACACCATGGATCTGCATTCCTGGAATGCCCCCTTTTGGCATGTTGGCCGCCGGAACAATCGCTCTCTTAAAGCCATGTTTAAATGCCTCATTTAAGCGCTCTTGCCCGCTCGGTACAGGTCGAATCTCACCCGCTAGGCCTACTTCGCCAAAAACCACCACATCTTTTGGTAATGCGCGGTCTCTGAAACTAGAAAGTAGTGCCATCACCAATGCGAGATCGGCACTGGTTTCGGTTACTTTAACACCACCGACGACATTCACAAACACATCTTGGTCAGCCATTTGTAAGCCGCCATGTTTATGCAGCACGGCTAATAACAGTGAAAGCCTATTTTGTTCTAGACCAACAGCAACACGACGTGGATTAGCTAGCTGGGAATAGTCCACCAGCGCTTGGATTTCAACAAGAAGTGGACGTGTCCCTTCCCACACAACCATGACCGAACTGCCCGAGGTTTCTTCTTCACCGCGAGACAAGAAAATAGCCGATGGGTTGCTGACTTCTTTTAGTCCTTGGCCTGTCATCGCAAACACACCAAGCTCATTCACGGCACCAAAACGATTTTTATGGCTACGCAGGGTTCTAAAACGACTATCCGTTCCGCCATCCAACAACACAGAGCAATCAATAATGTGTTCCAGTACTTTTGGCCCCGCTAATGTGCCGTCTTTAGTTACGTGTCCCACTAAGAACACCGCAACGTTGTTCTGTTTCGCATAGCGCGTTAATGCGGTTGCCGATTCGCGCACCTGCGCCACACTGCCCGGAGACGATTGAACATCAGCGACATGCATAACTTGGATTGAGTCGATAACCATGATTTTAGGTTGCTCTTTTTCGGCAATCTGACAGATCTTATCAACATTGGTTTCAGAGAGCATTTTGAGATGTTCTTTCGGTAAACCGAGTCGAGAAGCTCGCATCGCGACTTGTTGCAGTGATTCTTCACCAGTGACATAAAGTGTTGGCAACTGAGAAGAGAGCTGACACATGGTCTGCAATAACAGCGTTGATTTACCGGCACCAGGGTTACCACCAATCAGAATTGCAGCGCCAGGTACGACACCACCACCGAGCACGCGGTCGAGTTCTTTGAAACCACTGCTAAAGCGAGGGACTTCTTGCAGGTTAATTTCCGATAATGTCTGAACGCTCGATTCTGTTGCCCCACCCGCGTAACCACCACTGAGTCGTTCATTACGCGCAACTTGAGGTGAAGCCGCTAACCTAACTTCGGTAATCGTGTTCCAAGCACCACATGCATTGCATTGCCCCTGCCAACGTGGAAAGTCAGCACCACAGTCATTACACACATAAGCTCGTTTTGCCTTAGCCATAAAACCTCAATAATTTACTCAGTTACACAATGATGTTGTCAATTTGTGACTTATTTGACCGTACGGGTGAAAATAAAAGTTGCAGTCATACCAGTTATACTTAAAGATCGATTTAAACTAGTCGATAACATAAACGTACCGTCCATTCTAACAAGAAAAGTATGCAGCAATCTGAAATTCTATCTGTAGCAGAGCGACTCATCCCAGCCTACCACGCTGAGGATTTCGACTTCCTTCTTTCTCAAATGACAGAAGGTGAATCCCCGTCTCTGAAATTGCTCGTTAAAATGGAACTGAATCGTATCATGGCTCCGTGCACAAAGAGCATTGATTTACGCGGACGTATTGACACTGAATGTCGTCAATTTACGTTAGATGGTCGTAAACACTGGCTTGATGATATTGCTTTGAACGCCTATCAACGTGGTACTAAAAAGTTTAAAGGCTATACAGAGGGCGCGTGGGAGTTAGTGATGACTCCGCGAACTCAGCCACTTCGTAATATCGTTAAAACCTCGTCTCAGCATAATCAAGATCTCACTAACGCTAATAGCCCGTATGAAGCGGAAGCCATTAACCTCGGTTATGACTTAAAGCGTCAAGAAAACAGACTCAAGATTAGCTCACAGGTTGAGATCACCACATCTAAAGGCCAAAGCCTACACGGTGTGACGGTTGATATTTCCCCGTCGGGTGCAAAATTCAAGGTACCGAGCGCCTTTAAGTACAACCTCGGTGAGATCATCAGCGTTAAGTTCACAGAGCTTATCGAAAAGTCGCTAGAAAACGATGTTTACCAAGCGGTCGAATTCCGCGTTCTGGGCATTGATGAGTCTTACGAGAATAACGCCGTCAAATTCTTAAGAACCATCAAGGTAAGTAATAACAATATTGTAGCCCGCTTGCTTGATGAGTCTTTGAATAGCTCAAGCAAGAAAACCAGCCATGAGAATCAAGATAGAATCATTCGAACTCGTACTCGAGGTATCGAACACACCTATCTCAAGCACACCTGTAATCTTCCTCTTTTCTTTAGCGGCAGTGAACTAAAGCTTGCTCTACTTACAGATAATAACCATCCGCTGTGGCAATACTGGCACGATGAGCGAAACCAACAGGCTCTGGGTACCCTGTTCAACGAACAACGAATGAACTTGCTGGCTAAACCTGGCGTAAAGGGAACCAGTAACGTTATTTACTCGTTTACTCATGAGCATCAAGACAAGACCTTGTTCTACTCAATGATGCTTCCTGAAGCCTCTCGAGAGCAAAGACAGTTGTTCTGGCACATCGGTGGTAAACGAAAAAGCTGGAAGGCGTTCAAGTTCTCGGTGTTCGAACTTTCAGACACCGAGCGACAAGCCTTAGCCAAGCACTCGGATACGTTAGCTCAAAGCTCAGCACAACTGACGCATTGTGGAATATTGCAAGAGATTGGCGATCACGAAAGTGCGGCTGACTATCTATTGAGTGAAAAACCACGCATTCCAAGCAGTGAACTGAACCGCTTCCGTCATCCGCGCTCTGTAGTGGGGAATATTCAAAGTATCTACTTCGACTCTCAAACTCGTCGCAAAGAACCGAGGTATCAATTTAAGTCACCGTTACAGCTCACCTCACAAGATGGCGCCGCGGCTAACGGACATACCTTAGATATTTCAAAACGTGGACTCAGCATTGCTCTTGAGCATCCGATGGTACTCAAGATTAATGACCCGGTATTAGTAAACTTCAATGAACTGCAGCTCTACGACAAAAACCTGCCATTAAGCACCGTGCCTTACCACGTGATTCGAGTCAGCCCGAATGGTCGCAACGTGCAGTTGGTTATCGCCGAGAACACGAAGACAATGCGTACTATCGCCTTTCTCAATGGGCTTATCGATCAAAACCAAAGCAAGTTGATTAAGAAGAAAGAGATACTGCCAACACACTCTCTGCTCGAGTCTCTACACAACATTTTGTTGAGCAAGATGGTCAGCAACCCAATATTCATTGATAAACCGGGCTCAACACTGCGTTGTAAGATCATTGGCGTAAACTTCCCTCTGAATAAACACTTAGCACTGCTAGCTAAGCTTGGCCACAACCAAAAGTTCTCACTCGAACCTATTTTCAAAGGGCACTCTAACTCGCTGTTGGCTGAACCACTGAAAAGAATTGAAGGTGCTGAGCCTAAACACCATGATGTCTATATTGCTGCGGTTAAGTTTGGCGACAAGATCCAATCCGTACACACGAAGTTGGTCAAAGACTTCGCCTCGGCAAAGGAACGCATCTTATTCATCAAGAAAGCTCAGCATTTAGGTGACGTGTATGTACTACGAGTCACTACTGCACCTATTTTTAATCCGCTAACGAGTTTATTCCAGTCTGATTTAGAAGAGCTCTCACGCATCAGCATGCACCAAGCTAAGAAGCTAGAGAATGAGGTCACTGCTTTTATTGGTTATGGTGAGATAGAAGATATTACCGATGAAGTGTTGATTCGATTGGAGCTGACACGCTAACTCAGTTCATCCATATTCCAGAGACACAAATAGAAAAAGCAGGCTCATCGCCTGCTTTTTTGTATCCGTTATACCGTCTTAAATATGACTAAGGCTTCGCTTGCCAGCTGATTTTTTGCTGCTTAGCTAACACACCCGACAAGATACAAAGCACCCCACCTAAGCCAGCATAACGCACAGCAGTTTGAGCTTGTTGCTCTACTTTTGGTTTCGCATGGTAGGCGATGCCTAAACCTGCAGAACCCATCATAACCAAGTCATTAGCACCATCACCAACGGCAACAGTGTTATGCAGTTCCAATTCGTACTCTTCAGCCAACTCTACCAAGATATCCGCTTTAGTCTGCGCCGAAACAACATCGCCTAAGACTTCACCCGTCAATTTACCATTGATGATTTCAAGCGTGTTTGACTGAGCGTGGTCAAGATCAAGCGTATCTTTCAGATAGTCAGAGAAGTAAGTAAAGCCACCTGAAGCAATTGCCGTCTTCCAACCAAGCTTATTAAGAGTATTCACTAGCTCAACCAAGTCTGGCATGAATGGCAATGATTGACGCACTTGCTCCAAAATAGATTCATCCGCACCTTTTAGTGCGCCTACTCGTTGACGTAGGCTCTGTTCAAAGTCGAGCTCACCTTGCATTGCTCGCTCTGTGATTTCAGAGACTAATCCCCCCACTCCAGCTAGCTTTGCAATCTCATCGATACATTCAATTTGAATCGCTGTGGAATCCATATCCATTACAATCAAACCTGGCTTAGATAGGTCTGGGACCTCGCTAAGGCAAGCATAATCAAGCTTTAAGGCCTGTAGGATTTCTTCGTGTGCTGGTGTTAGGTTGCCTGACATCAAAGCCACTTCATAATGCCCTACCTTCCACGTATCAAGAATGGTGTTGTAAGTGCCTGTGAAAAAATCGATGTCATCGAATGATTGTGGTGATAGATACTCACCGAATACAATCCAGTTGGCTTTGGCTTTAGCGAGTTGAGAAGCGAAACGAGTCTCGGGGAGTCGAGTTAATAATGTTGTATGCCTTTTTATCGGCAGATATTTCTGAGCGTCCATGTGTATGATTCCTAATTAACTATGCTAAACGTTAACCTATTGCAATTTGAAAACGCAAGTCTCAATATGTCTTAATCATAACATTTGTTTATTTCAGGCTTCGTGAAACATGAATGAATCATTGTTCTCAATACGTAACGCTTTACGAATGCTAGCCCTTATTTTGCTGGCTACTATGTTCGTTGTAACGATTAAAAATACAGTCGTGATCAGTAAAGGTAACGAGAAGATCCAAGCAAAGCAGCTAGAAACGCTGACTAAATTGCTTATCTCTCAGGCATCGCTCTCTGCCAGTAAAGCGATCACACAACAAGACCAAGAGCGACTGCTTGATCTCACCAATCAGCTGTCTCAGGATCGCTTGGTATTCGATACCACGATATACGATGCAGAGGGGATTCGACTGGCTTCGAGTGAAAAAGCACTCTCAGTACGCGAAGTTCTAGGCTTAGATACGCCACTTTCAACAGCAAGTATCGGCAGACAGCAATTAGTTGAACCTATCTACTCTCCAGAGAAAGCGATCATTGGATTCATTCGTGTGACCTTTGAAACGGGTAAGATGACGGCGATTTCTGATCACCATTATCGTAAAAGTGATCGCTACATGATCGGCATGGTGTTGATGGGGTTTGTCAGTGGCGTGCTGTTTGTCATGCTCATTCGTAGAAGAAAAACAAAGTCTGGTGAGAACTTGCTGCTTAAGAATGCAAACTCATAAGCTTTGTCATAGAATCTTGGAATCTTGGAATCTTGGAAACTTGCGCTCTTGGAATCACGAAATAAAAACCTCGGATTAGGCAAGGTGAATTATTTCGATTGAAATCACACAGCCTTCAGAATCCAAGAAATAGCGCTCAGTAATACATCATTACCAATAAAAAGCCCCGACGCTCAGGCAGCAACGGGGCTTTTTGTTATCTGTTAGCTTATCAAACTATAGATAAATGATTATTCTTGGTCACCAAGCAGCACAGAGTCTAGTGCGATAACCATCATGTCGTTGAAGGTCGTTTGACGCTCATCTGATGTGGTTTGCTCACCAGTTTTGATGTGATCAGAAACAGTACAAATAGTCAGAGCTTTTGCGCCGTATTCAGCGCACACACCGTAGATACCTGCTGCTTCCATCTCAACGCCAACAATGCCGTACTTATCCATCACCTCAAACATTTCTGGATCTGGCGTGTAGAACAACTCTGCCGAGAACAGGTTACCCACTTTTACGTCTACACCACGCGCTTTTGCTGCATCTTCTGCCGCACGCACCATTTTGTAATCTGCGATAGCCGCGAAGTCATGACCTTTAAAGCGAATACGGTTCACTTTTGAGTCAGTACACGCGCCCATGCCAATCACCACATCACGCACTTTGATATCTTCACTCACTGCACCACAACTGCCGACACGAATGATCTTTTTCACACCAAAGTCTTTGATCAGCTCAGTCGCGTAAATAGAACAAGATGGAATGCCCATACCGTGCCCCATAACCGAAACCTTACGACCTTTGTAAGTACCCGTGTAACCAAACATATTACGAACATCACACACCTGAACCACTTCTTCTAAGAAGGTTTCAGCGATGTATTTAGCACGTAGCGGATCGCCTGGCATTAGAACTACGTCAGCGAAATCACCCATTTCAGCATTAATATGTGGAGTAGCCATTGAAAATATCCTTAATCTCAAAACAAAAAAGAAGAGAGAGGTTTCCCTCTCTCTTAGTTAACCATTACAGAAAGCTTGTACCGTATCCCATTGGCGATGTGCCAAAGTATGACGCTAAGCTTTGACCGATATCAGCGAAGGTATTACGACGGCCTAGAGAGCCTGCTGGAACCTTGTTACCGTAAACAATCACAGGGATATGTTCACGAGTATGGTCTGAACCCGGCCATGTTGGGTCACAACCGTGGTCTGCAGTTAGGATAAGCACGTCATCTTCTTTCATCATATCGATGATTTCATTGATGCGGCCATCAAAGTACTCAAGCGCAGCTGCGTAACCAGCAACATCACGACGGTGGCCGTATGCTGAGTCGAAATCAACGAAGTTAGTGAACACGATAGTGTTGTCGCCCGCTTCAGTGATCGCTTCTTTAGTTGCTTCAAATAGCGCTGGAATACCTGTTGCTTTGGTTTTCTGAGTGATACCACAACCTGCGTAGATGTCAGAGATTTTACCGATTGAGTGAACGTTGCCGCCCTTCTCATCAACCAGTTTCTGAAGTACCGTCGCCGCTGGTGGCTCAACAGAAAGGTCACGACGGTTACCAGTACGTTCGAATTGACCTTTACCAGCACCAATAAACGGACGAGCGATAACACGACCAATGTTGTAGTCAGCTAGCTCTTCACGAGCAATTTGACAAAGATCTAATAGGTTTTGTAGACCGAATGTCTCTTCATGACAAGCGATCTGGAAAACAGAGTCTGCAGAAGTGTAGAAGATTGGCAGGCCAGTCTTCATGTGTTCTTCACCTAGGTTATCTAGGATTTCTGTACCCGATGAGTGGCAGTTACCTAAGAAGTCAGATAGACCAGCACGCTCAAGGATGCGATCAGTCAGTTCTTTTGGAAAGCTGTTCTCTTTGTCGGTGAAGTAGCCCCAGTCAAACAATACCGGTACACCTGCGATTTCCCAGTGACCTGATGGCGTGTCTTTACCAGAAGACAGCTCAGCAGCATGACCGTAAGCGCCAATGATCTCAGCGTCTGCGTCCATACCTGGAGCAAAGCGACCTGTAGACTCTTTGTGAGCCATAGCTAAACCAAGCTTAGACAGGTTTGGCAGCGTTAGTGGACCTTTACGATCCGTGTTGTCTGCAAGGCCTTGATCACAATGGTCAGCAATGTGACCCATTGTATCCGAACCTACATCGCCGAATGTGTCAGCATCCGCTGTTTCACCGATACCGAATGAATCTAAAACTAAAATAAATGCTCTTTTCATTTTCTTCACCAACTTATTGCTCTTTGCACCAGAACTCTGTTTATCGGTATACACGAGGTATACCGATACCTGTTATTTACACGTCTTCAGAACGAATCTGACGGTAAACGTCTGGCGTTGCTGTATATTCTCCGCCCACAGTGATTGCATTTTGTAATGCCGTCGCAGCTTCTTGCCACTGTTGTTCATTGCGAGCATGAATCATTGCTAATGGTTTATCGTCGCTTGCTACTTCGCCAAGGCGAATGAAGCTATCAAAACCGACTGCGTAATCAATGCTGTCTGTTGCTACACGGCGACCACCGCCCATACCAACGACAGCCATACCAATGGCACGCGTATCCATCGCTGATACTACACCGCTTTCAAGTGCGTACACTGGTTTAACAATTTCTGCTTTTTCTAGGTAGTTATCGTAGTTCGTTACGAAATCCACTGGACCACCAAGGCCCGCTACCATCTTACCGAAGCACTCTGCCGCTTTACCGTTATCCAGTACTGCCATCAGTTTTTCACGCGCTTCATCTGAATCTTTTGCTAGGTTACCCAGCACCAACATTTCCGCACACGACGCTAGCGTTATTTCCAACAAACGTGGATTACGGTATTCGCCTGTTAGGAATTGAACCGCTTCACGGACTTCAACTGCGTTACCCGCTGAAGAAGCCAGAACTTGGTTCATGTCCGTTAGGATTGCTGTTGTTTTAGTGCCTGCACCGTTTGCTACTGCAACGATAGATTTTGCTAACTCTTCAGATGCTTCATACGTTGGCATGAATGCGCCTGAACCGACTTTTACGTCCATTACTAGAGAATCAAGACCTGCGGCCAGTTTCTTAGATAGGATTGAAGCGGTGATCAGTGAGATGTTGTCTACTGTTGCTGTGATATCACGAGTCGCATAAACACGCTTGTCAGCAGGTGCTAGGTCACCGGTTTGACCGATGATAGCCACGCCCGCTTCTTTGGTTACGGCACCAAACACATCGTTGGTTGGTGTAATATTGTAACCAGGGATAGATTCTAGCTTGTCTAGCGTACCGCCAGTGTGGCCTAAACCGCGACCAGAGATCATTGGAACAAAACCGCCACATGCTGCCACCATAGGGCCAAGCATCAGAGAGGTTACGTCGCCAACACCACCAGTAGAGTGTTTATCAACGATTGGGCCATCAAAGTTCATGTGGCTCCAGTCAATCACCATGCCTGAATCACGCATTGCACATGTTAGTGCGATACGTTCTGGCATCGTCATTTCATTAAAAAAGATAGCCATTGCGAATGCGGCAATTTGGCCTTCAGAAACCGTGTTTTTAGCGACACCTTGGATGAAAAAGTTAATTTCTTCTGTGGTCAGTACTTCGTTATCACGTTTTCTGCGAATAATTTCTTGAGGTAGATACATTAGTGCCTCCCAAACTCTAGTGAGTATGGTGTGTAGGGAAAGAGGTAATATGGAGTGACTTAACGTCACTCCATCAAACAGACTTAATTGTTATCAATACTCTAAATATTTGGCGTTGCAGTTAGGCGGCCAGCAAGTTCATTCCTATGAGCATAGAAGCTCTATGTGATTAGGAGGAACTTGCGCAGGCAACAACGCTGCGGCGTCAAATATGACGAGTAAATTAGTATGCTGCTGGATCAGCAGTTTCGTCTGTCACTTCTAATGTATTA
This sequence comes from Vibrio sp. QJM3NY_27, assembly GCF_057785955.1. Lineage (NCBI taxonomy): Bacteria > Pseudomonadati > Pseudomonadota > Gammaproteobacteria > Vibrionales > Vibrionaceae > Vibrio > Vibrio sp. QJM3NY_27. The sequence goes on from NZ_CM173511.1 coordinate 2,866,146, forward strand.
AGAAGGTTAGTCAGTAGGCTTGAAGCACCAAAACGGTAGTGCATGTTGTCTGCCCACTCAGCGCCTAGTAGCTCATCAGCCATTGCTAGGTAAGCTTGAGCATCTTCAGCTGTACGTACGCCACCAGCTGGTTTGAAACCAACAGTTTTAGCCACGCCCATGTCACGAATAACTTCAAGCATCATGCGCGCGAACTCAGGAGTCGCGTTTACTGGCACTTTACCTGTTGAAGTTTTGATGAAGTCTGCACCTGCTTCGATACAGATCTGAGAAGCTTTTTTGATCAGTGCTTCTTCTTGTAGCTCACCAGTTTCGATGATCACTTTAAGCGTGATGTCACCACAAGCGGCTTTACATTGCTTAACTAGCTCAAAGCCAACTTCTTCGTTGCCAGCAATAAGAGCACGGTATGGGAATACTACGTCAACTTCGTCTGCGCCGTACGCTACCGCTGCTTTCGTTTCTGCAACAGCAATTTCGATGTCGTCATTACCATGAGGGAAGTTAGTTACAGTCGCGATGCGTACTTCTGGAGTACCTTGCTCACGCAACGCCTTCTTAGCGGCTGGGATGAAGCGAGGGTAAATACAGATTGCAGCGGTGTTACCAACTGCAGTCTTCGCGTCATGACAAAGCGCCACTACTTTTTCAGTAGTATCGTCATCATTTAGCGTCGTTAGGTCCATAAGTTTAAGTGCACGTAGAGCTGCTGCTTTTAAATCGCTCATTTCTATCTCCGATCAATATATTCAAATAGTTAACTACTTCGCCACCCATCCAGTATAGATGGATATTTTAGTAATGCTCAGTAGTCACAAATGAACGGACTTGGTTCCCTGAAGACTTGATAACTTTCGCTATCAATTGCAATCCTTGTCACCGCACAGTACCAGTTTGGTCTATGGCACAACAAATCAGTCATGTTGTGTCTAACATCTATAGCGTATCGCTAAGTTTGGCTTAATCCCAGAAGAATAACCTTTAGATAAATCCAAGCAGTTACTTTCTTGCCAACAAGAGACATCCTGTCCCTTAAGCTTATACATTATAGGTATCCATCAATAAATTGTAGTGCTCCTTAGAACGCAAACGGTTTGTATCTCAAAAAAACATTCTAGACCCATTTTCGACTCCAAGCATTCACTCATGCTAATGCTCAAAATCACTAGGCCCAAAAACAAAAAAGCCCCGCAGCAATTTCTTGCTACGGGGCGATATTATTATGGCGTCTATATATCGATTTCTAACTGATTAGAAAGACAGGAAGAAGCCAGCAATTGTTGCTGCCATCAGGTTAGATAGAGTACCAGCTACAACCGCTTTAACACCCATACGTGCGATGTCGTGACGACGGTTTGGAGCAATACCACCTAGACCACCTAGAAGAATCGCAATTGAAGAAAGGTTTGCGAAACCACATAGAGCGAACGAGATAATTGCTTGAGTCTTAACAGACATTACTTGACCAGTCGCTTCAACGATTTGAGCGTTGTCACCGATGTATGGTACGAAGTTTAGGTATGCAACAAATTCGTTAACAACTGTCTTCTGACCAATGAAAGAACCAGCAATAGTTGCTTCTTCCCATGGAACACCAATGATGAATGCTAACGGTGCGAAGATCCAACCTAGAAGAAGTTCTAGAGTTAGGTTTTCCATACCGAACCAACCACCGATGCCACCTAGGATACCGTTGATAAGAGCGATTAGACCGATGAATGCTAGTAGCATTGCACCAACGTTAAGTGCTAGTTGTAGACCAACTGACGCACCGCCAGCAGCTGCATCGATAACGTTAGCAGGCTTGTCGTCGCCACCGTCGATGTCTGAACCTAGGTTCTCGTCAACTTCATCAGTTTCAGGCTTGATGATTTTAGCGAATAGTAGACCACCAGGTGCTGCCATGAATGACGCTGCTACAAGGTACTCTAGAGGAACACCCATAGATGCGTAACCCGCTAGTACACCACCAGCAACAGATGCTAAACCACCACACATTACTGCGAATAGTTCAGAGTTAGTCATTTTAGGAACAAATGGACGAACTACTAAAGGTGCTTCAGTTTGACCAACGAAAATGTTTGCTGCTGCAGACATTGACTCGGCGCGAGAAGTACCTAGAGCTTTCTGAAGACCACCACCAAGAACCTTGATTACAACTTGCATCGCACCAATGTAGTAAAGTACAGAGATAAGAGCAGAGAAGAAGATTAGTGTTGGTAGAACTTGGAATGCAAAGATGAAACCGATACCGTCAACTGAAAAGTTAACAAGGCTACCAAATAGGAAGCCAGTACCATCTTTACCGTAGTCGATCACGTTTGCTACACCAGCAGAGAAACCTGCAAGTAGATCACGACCCCAAGGGATGTAAAGTACGAATGCACCAAGTGCGAATTGGATAGCGAAAGCGCCACCCACTGTTCTGATATTAATTGCTTTGCGGTTGTCGGATAGTAGTACTGCGATTGCAATCAGTGCAACCATTCCGACGAGGCTCATAAACAGGCTCATAGTTTATGACTTCCTTATTAGTTATTTATTGGCGTGTTACAAAATGGGGCTATAAAGCGGAGGCAATTATACTCATGCGACCACTAATAAAGTAATGCCGTCCTCACACTTTCGTACAAGATTCATGTACCATTCACACGCAAATGTGAACCAAATCACAAGCTCAGTGCAATTTACGCAAACGATAAACAAAAACCTTCGATTTTATTCACATATACCGAATGCGCGATGGCTATTTTGCCAAATTTGCGCTGCAACCGATTGCTTTGGCTCTTTTCTAAGCAAAAATAGTTCATTTAAGATCGTAACTAAATGTTTGGAATGATTAACATTTCCTTGGTTTCCATACATGGGCATATCCGGTGCATCCGTTTCTAATACCAGGCATTCAAGAGGCAGTTTTGCGATGGTTGTGCGTGTTTTTTGTGCTCTGGGGTAAGTGATCGTTCCACCGACACCAATATAGAAACCGAGCTTGATCCACGCCAAAGCTTGCTGTTCACTCCCTGAAAAACCGTGAATCAACCCACCAAAAGTGAACTTGTGCTGCTTTAATAGTTCAATGAGTCGGTTATAAGACTTCCTCTCATGGATGATCAAAGGCAGCTCAAATGCCTTCGCAAGCTCCATTTGTTGGATGAAAAAGCGTTCTTGTTTCTCCCGCTCGACATCGACAAAAAAGTCGAGACCACACTCTCCTATCGCAACGCATTGACGGCTTTTTGATGAGAGTAATTGGCGAAGCTGTGAGAATTGCTCGTCATTGGCTTGCTCTAAAAAGTAAGGGTGGAAACCTAAGGCGTAGTAAACATTAGGGTAAGATTGAGCAATTTTATCGATCTTCGACCAGTTACTTTGGCCAATAGAAGGAATAAGAATCTTCTCGACTTGAGCTTGTTTCGCTTCTTTAAGATAGCTATCAATACTTTGATCAGGTGTAGCTCCCTGATCAATTACAATATTTTGCTCAAACGCCTCAAAATCCGCATGGCAATGAGTATCAAACAGCGGAAAGTCACTTATTTGCTGTGTCATCTTCCCTACTCTCTGTTTGTTTCCCTTGGGGATCACGACGATAAGCAACACAACTGCGCTTGTTTTCAGGTGTTAAACCAAGCTCCTCGCACCACTTATCGTATTTCTTAATCCAAGCTTTTATCCAACTGAACATAATTGCCTCTAACCTCAGCCTCTAAGCCTTAAATAAAACGCATTAAAAAACGCCTATTGCAGAACAATAGACGTTTTTGTTTAACTCGAATAGAGCGCGGAGAAATTAGTGTTCGCGCGTCGCTCGGAACTGAACGTCAGGGAAACGTTCAGAAGCTAGGTTCAAGTTCACCATTGTAGGTGCGATGTAAGACAGGTTATCACCACCATCTAACGCTAGGTTAGCTTGGTTCTTACGTTTGAACTCTTCTAGTTTCTTCGCGTCATCACATTCGACCCAGCGAGCTGTTGCAACGTTAACACCTTCGTAGATAGCTTCTACGTTGTATTCCGCTTTCAAGCGCGCTACAACCACGTCGAACTGAAGTACACCAACCGCACCAACGATCAGGTCGTTGTTCTGCATAGGACGGAATACTTGTACTGCGCCCTCTTCAGAAAGCTGAACCAAACCTTTTAGAAGTTGCTTCTGCTTTAGTGGATCGCGTAGACGAATACGACGGAATAGCTCAGGCGCGAAGTTTGGAATACCAGCGAACTTCAAACTTTCGCCTTGAGTAAAGGTATCACCAATCTGGATTGTGCCATGGTTATGCAAGCCAATGATGTCACCAGCATACGCTTTTTCAGCTCGCGCACGGTCACCCGCCATGAAAGTTACCGCATCCGAAATACTTACGTTCTTACCAGTGCGAACATGATTCATCTTCATACCTTGGTTGTAAGTACCCGAAACGATACGCATAAATGCGATACGGTCACGGTGCTTTGGATCCATGTTTGCTTGGATCTTAAAGACGAAGCCAGAGAACTTCTCTTCTGTCGCTTCAACATCACGCTCGTTAGCTTGACGAGTTTGAGGACCCGGAGCCCACTTAGTCAAACCATCTAGCATGTGGTCAACACCAAAGTTACCCAATGCTGTACCGAAGTAAACAGGCGTTAGTTCACCAGCAAGGAACAAATCGAGATCAAACTCAGGACATGCGCCAATAACCAATTCAAGCTCTTCACGAACACTGCTCGCCAGATCTTCGCCAACAGCCTCGTCTAGTTCAGGGTTATCTAAACCTTTAATGATGCGAACTTCTTGGATCTCATGGCCATGGCCAGATTCGTACAAGATCGTTTCATCACGATGAATGTGATAAACACCTTTAAACTCTTTACCACAACCGATTGGCCATGAGATTGGAGCACAAGCCATACCTAGCTCGCTTTCCACTTCATCAAGCACTTCCATTGGGTCACGAACGTCACGGTCAAGTTTGTTCATAAACGTTACGATTGGAGTATCACGTAGACGCGTTACTTCCATCAATTTACGAGTACGATCCTCGACACCTTTCGCAGCATCGATAACCATCAAACAAGAGTCAACCGCTGTTAGTGTACGGTACGTATCTTCCGAGAAATCTTCGTGTCCTGGAGTATCGAGTAGGTTTACTAGGCAATCATTGTATGGGAATTGCATTACCGACGTGGTTACCGAAATACCACGTTCTTTTTCCATCTCCATCCAGTCAGATTTAGCGTGCTGGTTAGAGCCACGACCTTTTACGGTACCCGCTTTTTGAATTGCGTTTCCGAATAAAAGAACTTTTTCAGTAATCGTGGTTTTACCCGCATCCGGGTGAGAGATAATTGCAAACGTTCTACGTTTGCTCACTTCTTGTTGGAAAGACATAGTCGCCCTTTGCTGATCTAAAGCGTAAAAAGGGCAAGTAGATAATACTTGCCCTTGAATTCTGTGTGCGGATTATACAGAAAGCGAGTCACTTTCTAAAGGGTCAGTTTACACCCTATTTTGTGGCTAATTCTGTGGTTAGTTATCTAGTCGGCTAAAAGACGTAACACGCCCTAACTAAACGACATAAAAAGATAGCTCATAATGATCGCATCTTCGTTGCCTTGCTTGGTTGGGTAATAGTTACGGCGGCGGTCGACTTCATTAAAGCCAGCCTTCTCGTAAAGATTAAAAGCATTCACATTACTTTCGCGAACTTCCAACCAAGCACTTTCCGCGTCAGCTTGTTCACACATATCGAGAAAGTGCTCAACCAAAGCCTTGCCGTAACCTTTACCTTGCTGCTTAGGGTCAACCGCTATCGTCAGCAAAGTAACCTCACCGACAATGTTCTGAGCATAGAAATAGCCGACAACCTTTCCATCGACTTCTAAAACACGGTGGCTGCCTCCACGACTATTAAGATCACGGATCATATTTTCAGACCAAGGATGAGAATGCGCGGTCTGCTCAATTTGCCAAATTGCGTCTAGGTGTTGTTCTGAAGTGGGTAAAAGTTGATTAGTCATAAGCACAAATTTGTTGCCATAAGTCGCGGCGATGTTGGTTATTACCGTTAATGTCAGACAGTAATGGAGATTGAAGTGTTTTTGCCTTCAGTTCATGGGCAGATTCGCAACCAGCAAACCATACCCATTCAACCGAACCTAAATCCACAGCAGACAAGTGTTGTGGTTGAAGGTGTAAAGCCTGAGATAAGTCGAGCTTGATACTTTTAAGTACGCGTTCAAACATCACGGCGAGATCTTCCTGAGGTTTTTCAGGCGAAACCAGTAGCAACTTACAGTCGCTCGATAGTGGAATCAATTCAGATTCGTAGCCAACCAAACGCTCTGGGTGACTAAGCTCCCATTGGCTGATGTCCATCTCTTGCAGGTATTGTGCGTGTGTTTGTGACATATCTAGCGGTGTAACCTTAGGTTTGTTGGTATTGCTCTTCTTAGAGCGAACTGAAAAGGAGCTCATTGGGGCTGATACTAACAAAAAATAAAGGAGCATCAAGCTCCTTTATTTAGACTAAATCAGTTTGTATCGGATTACATGGTAAATCAGCTTATAAGTCGTTGAACTCTGGGCTGTAAGCAATCTCACCAGAATGCCCAGCAAACACACCCTCTACCAACTCAATCGCTTGGAAAGCACCTTCAGGTACATCCCAAACACAACTCAGGCCAAACTCGCTCGCAGCCTTAAAACCAAAGCGGCCGTAGTAAGCAGGATCACCAAGCACAACACAGGCTGGGTAACCGAAATCTACCAATGTAGAAAATGCGTCTTCAACCAGTGATTTGGCAATACCCTGATTGCGGTACTCTTCTTTCACTGCAAGAGGCGCAAGTCCCTGCCAGTTATGATCGTCACCATGGAGAGTGATAGGGCTAAACATCAGGTGACCAACCACCTCGCCCTCATCAGAACAAGCCACCAGCGATAGCGTTAAATGGCTATTCTCACGCAAACTCATAACCAAATTAGCTTCTGCATCTGTTTCAAAAACAGATTTCAATAAACGATCAATGACAAGTATATCTGCCGGTGCTTCAGTTCGAATAAGCATTCATTACCTCACTTTGTGTATCTGGGGATTGTACTCCCTTCTGCACAAAATCAGCTAATTGATTTAACAAAGTTTTCATAGGAGTCGGCAATACGTCTAAATCTACGCTATCCATCAAGTTTTTGACTTCTAAACCAAGCTCTGTATCGCCCTCAATAGACAGTCTACGTTGAAAGAAAAGCGTATCTGGGTCTTCTTTACGTCCGGCAATCAGCACAAGATCGTTAAGGTTTCCGCTAAAGCTTACATCTTCAACAACCTCGTTATCAGCTACAACTAGTTGCTCATTTTGATAGCTAATACACCAACTTAACCCCATATCTTTTATTGAGACTTTAAGCCACTTGTCTTCTAAGAATTCAAAGTCACCGTCCTCTAAAGCTTCCTTAAAGACATTCTTAAGCGCCTCCAATAAGGCTCTTTTTTGTACTGTTTTAGGCAATAACTGGACTGGAGATCGCAAAATTGATGCGGCATTTTGAACTAGTTGAGTGCGAATCTTGTTTATCACGTGACTTATCCGTAACTTTGTCAATAATATGGAATGCATCATAGATGATGTTGAAATCTCAGTTACTGTTATGTATCAAATTAACTTCGGTTTGATACTCGACCTTTAATATCCTGAAAATCACAGTTATAGTAACTCAGGTCATGAGAATTACAGCGGATCGCTGCACTCACAGGTAAATATCGATAGCCACACAAAAAGTAATAAATATTTATCGATAGTGAATATTCAAGCTCTTGGAGAATTGGTAGTACTTTGATGCCTCCCCAGCAACTACAACATTGGTTTACCCAGCTAACAGCAAACAGTCCGTTCTTTTTTGCGGTACTTGACGCCCAACATAACTATTTTATGGTTAATGAGCGTTACTGCGATATTGCTGGTTTGAGTAAAACCGAGCTTGCTGGCATGAATGACCGCCAAACATTAGGTGAGCGATTCTACCAACACCTTAAGCCTTACTATGAGCGTGCATTCAATGGTGAAACGATTGAGGCCGAAGTCACGCTCAACGAAACTGACCTCGATACCAGCCTTCATTTCAGCCTATCTCCGCTGACGAATGGCAACAAAACCGACTACATTGTCTTTCATGCCTTCGACACATCAGAAAACCAAGTACTTGCACGTTCTTTAGAAGAATCCGAAGCGAAATTTCACAAGCTATCTCACCTACTCCCTGACGGATTACTGTTAGTTGAAAGTGACTACATCTTGTCATCAAACCCAGCAGCAGCACGCTTGCTCGGCTTTAACTCCACCACCGAGTTAATTGGCGAAGAGTTGGGACGATTATTCATCGATGAACAAACCAAAACAGTCTTCAATAATAACCTCAGTTCTATTATTTCTGAGTCTGGTTTGGTTTGCTTAACGGGTGCCCGATGCGGCTTTGAACGTAAGGTTCAACTCAACATCGACTCCACCACTATTCTTGGAAGTAACACTCAGCTGGTGCTTATCCAAGATGCACAAGAGACCACAAAGCAGTATACGCCTGCAAACAGTGAAGATGCCTACATCGATGCTCTGACCAAGCTCTACAACCGAGTTGGGTTCACCAAACGTCTTGAGCAGTTCATTCAAAACGATACGCCAGTTGTGATGCTCTACTTAGATATTGATAACTTTAAGAATATCAATGATTCACTAGGTCATCACATTGGCGATAAAGTGATTAAAGAGGTCGCTTCACGCCTAAAACGTTTACTGCCTCGTCAGGCCGTTATTGGTCATTTAGGCGGGGATGAGTTTGGTATTATCCTGCCAGAACCTGAACATCAGCGAACGCCTGAAATGCTCGCTGAAAAGATCATTTCCCTGATAAATCAACCCTTCGATCTTCACCACTTTAGTAAGCGCTTAGCCTGCTCGATTGGCAGCGTGAGCTTTCCTCAAGATGGCACAGACGCACGTATCTTGCTGCAAAATGCAGACACCGCAATGTATGAAGCGAAAGATCGTGGACGTAACCGCCTGATCAAGTTCAACGAACAGATGAACAAAGAAGCGCGTATGCGATTGTGGTTGGAGATAGAGCTGCAAAAAGCACTGCAACAGAATGGACTTGAAGTTTGGTATCAACCGAAAGTGAACGCGCGTGATTTCACCATCAACGGCGCAGAAGCACTGGTTCGTTGGAAGCATCCAGTTGAAGGTTACATCAGTCCTGCGGCATTCATCCCAGTAGCGGAACGAGCTGGCCTTATTGAACAACTTGGCCGAGTGGTTATGCGTGAAGTATTTGCCACGGTTAAGCGTTGGAAGATGCAAGGTATCCTGCCTGGTAGAGTGGCTATCAACTTGTCTCCAGAGCAATTTGGTAACCCGAAACTGATTGATTACGTTGAAAAGTTACTTCGTTCAACAGAGCTTGACCCTAGTGCTATTACGTTTGAACTGACAGAAAGCGCGGTGATGAGTGATAGTGAACACACACTTCAAATGCTTAACGCTATAAAGAAACTCGGCTTTGCTTTATCTATCGATGATTTTGGTACGGGCTACTCTTCTCTGTCTTATTTGGCTCGCTTCCCAATTGATGAGCTTAAGATTGACCGTGCTTTCATCTCTGATATCGATACGCTACCAAAGCAAATCACTGTGATTGAAAACATCATCAATCTGGGTAAATCTCTCGATTTAACTGTAGTGGCAGAAGGCGTCGAAACCAGTGAACAGGCGACCCTGCTTTCTAACCTCAACTGCAGTTCAATTCAAGGCTTCCACTTTTATCGCCCACAACCGAAACAAGACGTCGAAGAACTGTTTGCCCAAAATCGTCGCCATAAGAACTAGTACACGATTCAACTATCCCCCAGTAAAAAGCCACACCAAAGAACAAAAGCCTTACTAGTCAGTACCCCAAACGGAGTAAAAGCAGATTTATCCATCTAAACCTGCCTTACATCAATTCCGTCATTCATAATTCTTCATAAAATACTCGCTTCAATTTCATTCTACTGGTAGTGAGCAAATGGAACTCTTATGCCCAGCGGGTAACTTACCTGCTTTGAAAACCGCTATTGATTGTGGTGCGGATGCTGTCTATATCGGATTCAAAGACGATACCAATGCCCGACACTTTGCAGGCCTTAACTTCGCGGGTAAAAAGCTCGATCGTGCTGTGCAATATGTGCATGACCGCAACAAGAAAATTCACGTTGCCTTAAATACTTTTGCTCACCCAAATGGCTTCGAACGTTGGACTAATGCCGTAGACAACGCGGCAGCGCTAGGTGTTGATGCGCTGATCATCGCGGATATTGCGGTTCTTGAATACGCAGCAAATAGATACCCAGATCTAGAACTGCACCTATCAGTTCAAGCTTCTGCGACCAATGCGGCTGCAATCGACTTCTACCACAAAAACTTCAATGTTAAGCGAGTCGTGCTACCGCGTGTATTGTCGATTCATCAGGTCAAACAGCTTTCTCGTAATATCACTTCTGACGTTGACCTTGAAGTATTCGCTTTTGGTAGCTTGTGTATCATGGCGGAAGGTCGTTGTTACCTCTCTTCATACATGACCGGTGAATCCCCTAACACGGTGGGCGCTTGTTCTCCGGCGAAATATGTACGCTGGCAAGAAACAGAAACAGGTCTAGAGTCACGCTTGAATGAGATTCTTATCGACAAGTACGTAGCTGGCGAAAACGCGGGTTACCCAACGCTGTGTAAAGGCCGCTTTGAAGCAGAGATCGATGGTGAACGTAAACGCTATCACGCACTTGAAGAGCCAACTAGCCTCAACACGCTGTCTATGCTGCCTGAGCTATTTGCTGCCAACGTTGCCTCAGTGAAAATTGAAGGTCGCCAGCGTAGCCCTGCTTATGTCGAGCAAGTGACTCGTACTTGGCGCGCAGCTATCGACCGTTACTTAGCGAACCCAGAACAATACCAAGTGGAACAAGCTTGGAATGCGACACTGGCGAATGTATCTGAAGGTACACAAACCACGCTTGGCGCTTATCACCGTAAATGGCAATAGAGCCAAATGGAGAACTCAATGAAATACGCATTAGGCCCTCTTCTTTATTTTTGGCCAAAACAAGACGTTGAAAGCTTCTATGAGCAAGCGAAATCAAGCTCTGCTGATATCATCTACCTAGGTGAAGCCGTGTGTTCAAAGCGTCGTGAGATGAAAGCAAAACACTGGATGGATATTGCCAAAGAGCTGTCGGCTTCAGGCAAGCAAGTCGTACTTTCCACCATGGCATTGCTAGAAGCACCAAGCGAAGTCAACATCATGAAGAAGTACATTGATAACGGTGACTTTGCGATTGAAGCCAACGACGTGTCTGCGATTCAATTAGCAAGCGAAAGCAAAGTGCCTTTTGTGGTTGGCCCGGCGGTTAACACCTACAACGCACGCACTCTGAACCTGTTCTTGAAACAAGGTATGACGCGTTGGTGTATGCCTGTTGAGCTTTCTCGCGAATGGCTAAGCAACGTAATGACACAGTGCGAAGAGCTTAATATTCGTAATAAGTTCGAAGTCGAAGTGTTTAGCCACGGCTACCTACCGCTTGCTTACTCAGCACGCTGCTTTACCGCTCGCGCTGAAAACAAAGCCAAAGACGATTGCGAAACCTGCTGCATCAAATACCCAACAGGCTTACAAGTCGATAGCCAAGAAGGTCAATCGGTCTTTAACCTTAACGGCATCCAAACCCAATCGGGTTACTGCTACAACCTAGTCAATGACTTGCCGAGCATGCATGACTTGGTCGACGTGGTTCGTTTGAGCCCGTTAGGTATTGATACCTTCTCTGAGCTCAACAACTTCAAAGCCAATGAGCATGGCCAAAAACCGATGACCATTGAAAGCCGTCAATGCAACGGTTACTGGCACCAACTTGCAGGTTTAGAAGTTAAGAACATCTAACCCCTCTTGTTGAATCAATCAGAAACAGATACAAAAAAGGTCTAGCATTCGCTAGACCTTTTTCATTCAGTTCAAGAAAAACGACCTACGCTGTCGCGGTTTCCAGCGGCGCAGCATCGAGCTTCTTTACATCTTTGTAGAGCATGATCATAACGACGACGCTTAACGCGATATTGGACAATGGATAAGCAATCCAAATCCCCGGCACACCGTACAATTTAGGCATGATGTACAAGAAAGGTAATTGGATAAGCATATTGCCTATCGTCACAAACATCGCTTTACTGCCTTTGTTCACCGCCTGATAGTAAGCACCCGCTACCACCAAGAAGCCATCAAGCGCCAGTGCAAACATGTGCAGTCGGATACCCAACACTGTGTACTCAACTAGCTGAGGTTCATCCGAACTAAACACAGAAACGAACTCACGTGGGAATGCGTTCAGCAGCAATACAAACGCAACACCGATCAATACTGAACTCACCATCGCAATCTTAAGTAACTTACGAATATTGGCTTGATTACGCGCACCATGGTTGTAGCTCACTAATGGTTGCATGCCGTTGGCGATACCTTCCGCTGTGAGATAATAAACCGTCACTATGTAGCCCAAAATAGCGTAAGCACCAATCATCAGCTGGTCGCCATATTGAGAGAACAAGGCATTGTGCAGCGCCACCATCATCGAACCATAAGCGTACATAAAGAAGCTCGAGGTACCAATGGCGAAGATTTCAGGAATCACCGATAACTTCAGTCTCAGTTCATTCCAACGTAAACGTAAGTTTGCTCGACGTGAGAAAAAATAAGCCAACCCCAAACCCGTTACCACAAACTGAGCAATTGCGGTTGCCAATGCTGCACCTTTCAATTCCCAACCAAGCTGCGCGATAAATAGGTAATCCAATACAATGTTAATCACCGCACCGACAATCATCAGTATGGTGGCCAAGTTAGGACTGTCATCGTTACGCAGTAAAAACGGCATCGCGATAGAGCCTAAAGTGAAGACACTAGCGCCAATCAGAATATGTAAGTATTGCAAGCCTAGTTCATACACTCGCCCTTCAGCCCCCTGCCAAAGCAAGAAGTTATCGGCAAACAGAAACAACAATCCAGAAACAATGGGGGTTATCGCCAACAACAATGTTAGACCGGTTGCTAAGATCTGCTTAGCGCCTTTGGTGTCTTTTTCTCCTTGGCGAATCGAGACAAGGGCCCCCGTGCCCACTCCCACAAGCATACCAATACCGAGGATCGACCCAATAACAGGCCACGCGACGTTAATGCCCGCAAGTCCATCGGCCCCTACATAACGGCCAATGAAAATACCATCCACCACTTGGTAAAGGCCATTAACTAACATGGCCGCTACCGTAGGAATTGTGTATCGCCAGAATTGACGACTAATTGAGTTACTCATTTCTTACTCTACTTTCTTCAGTGAGTCGCATATCAATGGGATATGACTCTTAAAACTAGTTAACAAGGCTAACTAAATATCTAAATTATTTATTTCAAAGCCTTGTTTAATAATAGGTTCAGCTGGTGGGATTCTTGCTCAGACAAGCGACTTTCCAGTATCTGTGCCATGACCTGATAGATTTTACTTTCTTCTTCCAAACCGACTTCAGCCTTTTGGGTCAAAATCACCAGCTTAGATCTCGCATCTTCAAGAGACGCTTTGCGCTCAACTAGACCTTTTCTTTCTAGCCTTTGAACCATAGTCGTCGCAGAAGGTTTTGTCACCTGCATCTCAATAGCGAGGTCTGTTAGTCGAATAGGCTCTAACGATGCTTGAATGACCTTCAAATAATCGTACTCATTGAAGCTCAACTGGCAGATAGGATCTTCATTAACTTGAGTTCGCCATATCTTAGAAGCAAAGCGTTCAATTTTTTCTAGATTTTGGTCCAGCATAGATTTCCAACCACAGAATTTACATTTAGTTAGCAAGGCTAACTATTTTAGTCTTGTTTAAATAAAATGCAATCAAAAACGAGCCCCTCCCCCTTGTTTATAAAAAAGGAGCATAAAAAAACCGCTGACAGGCAGCGGCTTTTCGGAATCAAAATGTATCGCTTACTTAGCGTTAGCTTCTTCTTCGGCCTCAGCCAATTTAACTTGCGCTAAATGCTCGGCTTTAAGCGTAGTGAAGATACGGCTTAACTCTAAGAAAGAGTAGCGGTGTTCTACGTATTCATACACGTTAAAAGAAACCGCTAACTTGTACAAAGAGATCGCATTCGCGTAATCACCATTCATGTGGTGACGCTTGGCAAGGTAGAAGTACGTTTCCGTCAGACGTTGAGCTAGGAGCGTATTGTCACGAGTCCCGGTTAGAATAGCTTTGAATGCCTGCTCTTCGGTAATATCGTCAAGCATGATCGCAACTAATACCCAGCCCCACTGTTCGTCACGGCTCTCGTAACGCTTTTGAAGATCAAGCTTTGCTTGTTCTGGCGTGAGTTCATGCTGAATGATGTAAAGCCACAGAGCGCGAAACGGATCGCTAGGATCATCGGCGTAGTGCTTCATCATCTCTTCGTTCGCTAAGTCATAGCGCTCGCCATAGTAGAGTGCGATAGAGCGATTTCTTTCTGCATATGAGTTTGCAGGATCAAGCTCTAACGTAGAATCAAAAGATTCATAAGCGGCATCAAACTCCCCTACTTGCGTAAAGTAAACACCCAAAAGGTTGAAGATGTCAGGTTGAGCGGGGTTCAATGAAAGAGACTGATTGAAATCAAGACGCGCTAAATCGCGCAGGCCAACGCTGTCGTAATAATTACCACGCTCGAACAACATTTTAGCTCGAACTTCATCGTTCAAATCTGGGCGTTGTAATAACTGACTAAGGCGCGCTATTTGCACTTCTTGCTGAACACTTGGTTGAAGCGGTACAGCCATTGGTGGATAAACCCAACGTGAGGTGTTATCTGATGTTGTCGCACAACCAGTTAGTACAAGCAGTAAACACATACTCGCGGTTTGAAACCATTTCACAAATAATTACTCCTGTTATGACCGCAATAAAAAAGGGGAGCGATATGCTCCCCTTTATAACATGCTTTTTTACCAATGGGTTAGAAATCACTAAAAAGCGATAATCCCATTAATAGGCTAAGAATTACTCAGCAGCAGGTGCTTCGCCTTCAGCTGGCGTTTCAACTGCTTCTTTCATGCTTAGACGTACACGGCCTTGACGGTCAATTTCAAGAACCTTAACTGGTACTTCTTGACCTTCAGTTAGGTAGTCAGACACTTTCTCAACACGCTTGTCAGCGATTTGAGAGATGTGTACTAGACCATCTTTACCTGGAAGGATAGTAACGAATGCACCGAAGTCAGCTAGACGAGCAACTTTACCTTGGTAAATGCGGCCAACTTCAACTTCAGCAGTGATCTCTTCGATACGACGGATAGCTTCTTGAGCAGCTGCGCCTTCAGTAGCAGCAATCTTGATTGTGCCATCGTCTTCGATTTCGATTGTAGTACCTGTTTCTTCACAAAGAGCACGGATAACTGCGCCGCCTTTACCGATAACATCTTTGATCTTATCAGAGCTGATTTTCATTGTGTGGATGCGTGGAGCGAATTCAGAGATGTCTTCACGAGCACCAGAGATAGCTTCATCCATTACAGAAAGGATGTGCTTACGTGCACCTTGCGCTTGGTTAAGAGCAATTTGCATGATCTCTTTAGTGATACCTTCGATCTTGATGTCCATTTGAAGTGCAGTGATACCAGCGTTAGTACCTGCTACTTTAAAGTCCATGTCACCTAGGTGATCTTCGTCGCCAAGGATGTCAGAAAGAACAACGAAATCGTCGCCTTCTTTAACAAGACCCATTGCGATACCCGCAACAGAAGCTTTGATTGGAACACCAGCATCCATAAGTGCTAGAGATGTACCACATACAGAAGCCATTGAAGAAGAACCGTTAGATTCAGTGATTTCCGATACAACACGAACTGTGTATGGGAATTCGTCAACAGAAGGCATTACTGCTTGGATACCACGTTTAGCAAGCTTACCGTGACCAATTTCACGACGCTTAGGAGAACCAACGAAACCAGTCTCACCTACACAGTATGGAGGGAAGTTGTAGTGTAGAAGGAAGTTGTCTTTCTTCTCACCCATTAGGCTGTCGATGATTTGTGCATCACGTTGTGTACCAAGCGTAGCAGTAACAAGTGCTTGAGTTTCACCACGAGTGAATAGAGAAGAACCGTGTGTACGTGGAAGAACACCAGTACGTACGTCTAGCGCACGAACCATGTCTTTTTCACGGCCATCGATACGTGGGTTGCCAGCAATGATACGGCTACGTACTACGTTTTTCTCTAGAGAACCAAGCATGCCGCGGATTTCGCGCTCATCTAGGTTTTCGTCTTGTGCAATTAGAGCTTCAACAGTGTCGCTCTTGATTGCTCCAACTTGCTCGTAACGCGCCATTTTCTCAGTGATCTGGTACGCGTCAGATAGACGTGTTTCAGCTTGCTCAGCAACTTTAGCTTTAAGCTCAGTGTTAACTGCTGGCGCTTCCCAGTTCCAAGATGGAGTTGCAACTTCAGCAGCAAACTCGTTGATTGCTTTGATTACAACTTGTTGTTGGTCGTGACCGTAAACAACAGCTGAAAGCATTTCTTCTTCAGATAGGTTATCTGCTTCAGATTCAACCATAAGTACTGCGCCTTCTGTACCAGACACAACTAGGTCTAGTTTAGAGTTTTCAAGCTCAGTATTTGATGGGTTAAGAACAAGTTCGCCATCGATGTGACCAACACGTGCAGCACCGATAGGACCATTGAATGGAGCACCAGAGATAGCAAGCGCAGCAGACGTTGCGATCATAGTGATCATGTCTGGGTTTACGTCAGGGTTGATAGAAACAACCGTAGCGATAACTTGAACTTCGTTTTTAAACGCACTTGGGAAAAGTGGACGAATTGGACGGTCAATCAGACGAGCTGTTAGCGTTTCGCCTTCAGAAGGACGACCTTCACGCTTGAAGAAACCACCAGGGATTTTACCCGCAGCGTATGTACGCTCTTGGTAGTTAACTGTTAGAGGGAAGAAATCTTGGCCTGCAACAGCTTCTTTCTTAGCAACAACAGAAACGAATACTGATGTATCGTCCATAGTCGCCATTACAGCAGCAGTAGCTTGACGTGCCATTACGCCCGTTTCTAGAGTAACGGTGTGGTTACCGTACTGGAACGATTTTACAACTGGTTTTTCAAACATTGTATATCCTTAGCTCTAAAGTCATGACTTTAGATTAAGTGAAGATTGACTCAAGATATTACCAATCGCGACTAGTGAAAAGAGACTTGGGAATGATGCTTCTTTGTATGAGTTCATACGCCGAATTAATACCAAATCCGCCTTTGAATAGTCGCGACCTATTGGCCGACATCTGTGACTGTAACGTCTTGAGAGGTTGATTGCCCAGCGTTGAAAACGCATAGGCGGGCGTAGTATAAACTATTTTTATTAGGAGAGATATTTCCTATCAGAAAAAGCCAGATGATATTCTGTGCATCCGGCCAAACATTTTCTTACAGGCACAAAAAAAGGAGCATAAATGCTCCTTTTCTTCAAACTGTCTTTGCAGACATCGCTATTAGCGACGTAGGCCTAGACGCTTGATTAGGTCTTGGTAACGAGTAAGGTTTTTGCCTTTCAAGTAATCAAGAAGCTTACGACGGCTAGAAACCATACGTAATAGACCACGACGGCTGTGGTGATCGTGTTTGTGCGCTTTGAAGTGACCTTGTAGGTGGTTGATAGAAGCAGTAAGTAGTGCTACTTGTACTTCTGGTGAACCTGTGTCGCCTTCAGATTGTGCGTATTCTGCAACGATTGCTGCTTTAGTTTCTGCATTCAGAGACATAAATCTCTCCTGATAAGAGTAAGTTTATATTTGTAGCAGCCAATCTCTGATTCAGCCGCTACGCGAGCCGAGGATTATAGGGAAGTTTATGAATTGGTGCAATAACAATCGAACACCTTAAAAACTAAAAAAGCGAGCCACTTAATTTAAGAGCCCGCTTTCTGAATTATTTGATCGCTTTAAACACGAACAGCTACTATCTGATTCGACTTAAGCGCTACGCTTGTGGCTCTTCATCTCTGAAAACAACCAAACGCTTCGGTGCAACTCGGCCATCTTCAGCAATTTGAGCAACGCCAACAAACAGCTTCTCTTCACCGCTTGTCATACGAACGGTACCTTCAGCAGGAGCGCCTGCGACTTGAACGGGCATACCGTGCTGAACAAGATCAGTCAGTTCCGCATTCAAGTTAACTTCAGGTAAGTCTTCTACAGCGGTGTCCATTGGCATTAACAATGGATCAAGCAACTCTTTAGGCGCAATTTCTTGCGCTTGTGCTTGCTCTAAAATTTCGTTCAGCTGCTCTAACGTAACCATGCGTTCATACGGATACTTTGCCACACCAGTACGACGAAGCATTGTCACGTGAGCACCACAACCTAGCATTTCACCAAGATCGTCGGTAATTGTGCGGATGTAAGTACCTTTAGAACAATGCACTTCCATCTCAACTTCATCACCTTCAAAGCGAAGTAGCTCAATAGAATACACAGTGATCTTGCGAGACTCACGAGGCACCTCGATACCTGCACGTGCATATTCATACAAAGGCTTACCTTGATACTTCAATGCAGAGAACATTGATGGAATCTGGTCGGTTTCACCTTTGAAGCTTGCAATGCAGCGTTCAAGTTGCTCTTGAGTCACGTTGATTTCACGCGTTTCAACCACTTCACCATCAGAATCTGAGGTGTTGGTACGCTCACCAAGCTTCGCGACAACAACGTAGCGCTTATCAGAATCAAGAAGAAACTGAGAGAACTTCGTTGCTTCACCAAGACAAATTGGCAGCATGCCAGTCGCAAGAGGATCCAGAGCACCGGTGTGCCCTGCTTTCTCTGCAAAGTAAATACGCTTTACTTTTTGCAGTGCATCATTAGATGAAATGCCTGTTGGCTTATCTAACAGAATTACCCCGTTTATAGGGCGACCTTTACGACGGCGAGCCATTACTCTTCATCCTTAGACTGAGTTTCGTCAGTGCGGCCAGATTCTTCTTGCTTACGCTTGTCATCGTTTAGTACTTCACTTACTAGGTTAGACATACGCATGCCTTCTACCAATGTGTTGTCGTAAGTAAAACGAACTTCAGGTGTTAGACGGTGACGAATACGCTTGCCAAGAGCCATACGAACTGGCACTTCATGCTCTTTAAGAGCAGCGAGACATGATTCAGGTGTTTGCTCACCGATACATAGGAAAGTCACGAACACTTTTGCGTATGCAAGGTCACGAGACACTTCTACATCTGAAATAGTTACCATACCAATGCGTGAGTCACGAACTTCACGTTGGAGGATAAGTGCGAGCTCTTTTTGAAGCTGCTGAGACACACGTTGTGTGCGGCTAAATTCTTTTGACATTTTCTTTTCTCACTTAGAAAGATGGGGGGCTTGGTAATTACCAGCCCCCCATGGTGTATTCAACAACCGATTACTTATTACCTTTACAGGTAATGTTAGTAACCTTAGTCAATATGTCGAGTCGTACTGACTAATTAGTCTAGAGTACGTTTAACTTCAACAATTTCGAATACTTCGATCTGGTCACCAACGCGAACGTCGTTGTAGTTCTTAACGCCGATACCACACTCGTAACCATTTTTAACTTCTTGAACGTCATCTTTAAAGCGACGAAGTGACTCTAGTTCACCTTCGTAGATAACAACGTTTTCGCGAAGTACGCGGATTGGGCTGCTACGTTTAATCGTACCTTCAGTAACGATACAACCAGCGATTGCACCAAGTTTAGGCGACTTAAATACGTCACGAACTTGAGCAAGACCAATGATCTCTTGACGGAATTCAGGAGCAAGCATACCGCCCATCGCCTGTTTCACTTCGTCGATCAGTTGGTAAATGATTGAGTAGTAACGTAGATCTAGGTTTTCATTCTGAACAGTACCACGCGCAGTTGCGTCAGCACGAACGTTGAAACCAAGGATGATAGCGTTAGAAGCGGCTGCAAGAGTTGCATCAGTTTCCGTAATACCACCAACACCAGAACCTACGATGTTCACTTTAACTTCGTCAGTTGACAGTTTCAGTAGAGAGTCAGCAATTGCTTCTACAGAACCTTGAACGTCAGCTTTAAGTACAACGTTAAGTTCAGCAACTTCACCAGCCGTCATGTTCGCGAACATGTTCTCTAGTTTCGCTTTTTGTTGGCGAGCTAGTTTAACATCACGGAATTTACCTTGACGGTAGTTCGCAACTTCACGCGCTTTACGCTCATCGCGTACAACCGTTGCTTCATCACCTGAAGCAGGAACGCCAGAAAGACCTAGAATTTCTACAGGGATAGATGGACCTGCAGTTTCGATGTCTTTACCGTTTTCATCGCGCATTGCACGAACACGGCCGTACTCTTGACCACAAAGAACGATATCGCCTTTGTTAAGAGTACCAGACTGTACTAGTACTGTTGCAACTGGACCGCGGCCTTTATCAAGACGAGATTCAACAACAACACCAGATGCCATGCCTTCTTTAACTGCTGTAAGTTCAAGAACTTCAGACTGAAGAAGGATAGCTTCTAGAAGACCATCGATGTTTGTACCCTGTTTTGCAGAGATGTGAACGAAGATGTTCTCACCGCCCCATTCTTCAGGGATAACGTCGTATTGAGCTAGCTCATTCTTAACGTTGTCTGGGTTTGCACCCTCTTTGTCGATCTTGTTCACAGCAACAATCAGAGGAACACCTGCCGCTTTCGCGTGCTGGATAGCTTCGATTGTTTGTGGCATTACGCCATCATCAGCGGCAACAACAAGTACAACGATATCTGTCGCTTGAGCACCACGAGCACGCATAGCTGTAAACGCCGCGTGTCCAGGAGTATCAAGGAACGTGATCATGCCGTTGTCAGTATCTACGTGGTAAGCACCAATGTGCTGTGTGATACCGCCAGCTTCGCCAGACGCAACGTGTGCTTTACGAATGTAATCAAGTGTAGAAGTTTTACCGTGGTCAACGTGACCCATGATAGTAACAACAGGAGCACGACCTTCTGCGACAGCATCGCTATCACGGTCAGCTAGCACTGCTTCTTCTAGTTCGTTTTCTTTACGTAGGATAACCTTGTGGCCCATTTCTTCAGCAACAAGTTGTGCTGTTTCTTGGTCGATCACTTGGTTGATAGTCGCCATAGCGCCCATCTTCATCATTACTTTGATAACTTCAGTTGCTTTAACTGACATTTTGCTAGCCAGTTCAGAAACAACGATAGTTTCGCCAATAGCAACATCAGATTTAGCAACAGTTGCTGACTTATCGAAGCCTTGCTGCATTGAAGTTGGTTTAGCAAGCTTACCTTTACCGCCACGACCACGTTGGTTACGACCACCACGGTTGTTGCCAGGTTGAGCTGCTGGAGCAGGTTTCTTCTTGCGACGACGAGGAGCTTTCTCATCTTTTTTATCAGCCGCATCTTCTGCTTCACGAGCATAAGTAGAAGTAGTCACATGGTAATCCGCAGATTTCTCTTGCTCTTTCTTCTTCTTCTCTTCTTCAGACCAACGTTCTTGGTTTTCTTCTGCTAACTTACGAGCTTCCTCAACAAGCTTAGCTGCTTCAGCTTCGGCTTTACGAGTTGCTTCTTGCTCTTGACGAGTTTTAAGTTCATCCGCTTCTTTTTTCGCTTGTGCGTTAGCGTCTGCATTTTTTGAATTCATGTCTTTTTTAGCCTTTTCAGCTTGTGCGCGTTGAGCCTTCTCTTCAGAATCACGTTTTGCATCCGCTTCACGTGTTACTTTTTCTTCGGCTTCGCGCTGTGCTTTCTCTGCAGCATCACGTTTCGCTTGCTCTTCAGCATCGCGTTGTGCTTTCTCTTCCGCTTCACGATTAGCTACTTCCTCAGCTTCACGTTTCGCTTCATCTTCAATAGTGCTGCGCTTCACGTAAGTACGCTTTTTACGTACCTCTACTTGAACATCCTTACTCTTACCGCCTCCAGCAGCAACACTTAGCGTGCTGCGGGTCTTGCGTTGAAGAGTTAAACGAGTCGGTTCTGTTTCGCCTGAAGTATCGCCATGCTCCTTTTTAAGGTGCGTTAGCAATGTTTGCTTCTCTGAATCAGTCACTTGATCCGACCCTGCTTTCTTCATTCCTGCATCAGCAAGTTGTTCAATTAAGCGGTCAACTGGCGTACCAATCTCTTCACTCAGTGCTTTAACTGTTAATTGTGTCATACCGCTTTCTCTCCTTGCTGAATTATTCTTCGTCGCCGAACCAACAGATGTTACGCGCAGCCATAATCAGCTCGCCTGCTCGCTCTGCAGTTAGGTCTTCGATGCCTTCTAGTTCATCAACGCCTTGGTCAGCTAGGTCTTCCAATGTCGCAACGCCTTTTGCTGCTAGCTTGTAAGCCATTTCACGCTCAAGACCTTCAAGTGCAAGTAAGTCTTCAGCAGGCTCAACACCGTCGAAAGTCTCTTCTTTCGCTAGCGCTAGAGTAGTCAGTGCGTCTTTCGCGCGGTTACGTAGTTCTTCAACGATACCTTCGTCTAGACCGTCTACTTCAAGAAGCTCGTTCACAGGAACGTATGCCACTTCTTCAAGTGTAGAGAAGCCTTCTTCAACAAGCATTTGAGCAAAGTCTTCTTCAATGTCTAGGTGCTTCATGAAGTTTTCAATAGAAGCAACTGCTTCTTCTTGGTGCTTCTTCTCTAGATCAGCAACAGTCATTACATTCAGTTCCCAACCCGTTAGTTGAGAAGCTAGACGTACGTTTTGACCGCTACGGCCAATCGCTTGTGCCAGGTTATCGGCTTCAACAGCGATATCCATAGAGTGTGCATCTTCATCAACGATGATTGAAGCAACATCAGCAGGCGCCATTGCGTTAATAACGAACTGAGCTGGGTTATCATCCCAAAGAACGATATCGATACGCTCACCGCCAAGATCATTAGAAACAGCTTGTACACGTGCACCACGCATACCAACACACGCACCAACAGGGTCAATACGTTTGTCGTTTGTTTTCACAGCGATTTTAGCACGAGAACCAGCGTCACGTGCAGCACCTTTAAGTTCAATTAGCTCTTCACCAATCTCAGGCACTTCAACGCGGAATAGTTCAGCTAGCATTTCTGGCTTCGAACGAGTAACGAAAAGCTGAAAACCGCGAGCTTCTGGTTTAACTGCGTAAAGAAGACCACGAACACGGTCACCTGGACGGAAGTTTTCACGAGGAAGTTGGTCATCACGAAGGATTACCGCTTCAGCGTTGTTACCTAGGTCTAGAATAACTGTGTCACGGTTAACTTTCTTAACTGCGCCAGTTACGAGCTCGCCTTCGTTGTCAATAAACTGTTCAACGATTTGAGCACGTTCTGCTTCACGTACTTTCTGTACGATAACTTGCTTAGCCGTTTGAGTCGTAATACGGTCAAACGTTACTGATTCGATATCATCTTCAATGAAACCGCCAAGTTCGATCTCTGGATCATCGTACTTTGCAGCTTCAATAGAGATTTCTTTTGTTGGGAATTCAACTTCCTCAACAGCTTCCCAACGGCGGAAAGTTTCGAAATTACCCGTTTTACGGTCAATTTCTACACGAACTTCAATTTCTAATTCGCTTTTCTTTTTTGTTGCCGTTGCAAGCGCGATTTCAAGCGCTTCAAAAATACGCTCACGAGGAACTGCTTTCTCATTTGAAACAGCTTCTACTACCGCCAAAATTTCTTTGTTCATTAATCTAGCCTCTTAAGCTCTTCTCTCTAGGAGAACTAAAATTTAGGGATCAGGTTAGCTTTCGCAATATTGCTCAGGACGAATTCTTCTTCTTGTCCTTCAACCAATACTTTCACTGTCTCGCCTTCGATAGATTGGATATCACCTTTCCATTTACGACGGTTGCCGACAGCCATTTTCAAAACGATGCTTACCTCGTGACCAATAAATTGTTGGTAATGCTCTGCTTTGAACAGTGGTCTCTCTAAACCTGGTGAAGACACTTCAAGGTTATAAGCCACTGAAATTGGATCTTCAACGTCCATTACGGCACTTACTTGGTGACTAACCTCAGAGCAATCATCTACATTGATACCATTTGGTGAATCGATGTAAATACGTAGCGTTGAGTGCTCACCAGCACGAATAAATTCTAATCCAACTAACTCATAACCTGATGCTGCTACTGGAGCGTCAAGCATTTCAGTAAGTTGTCTCTCTAAACCAGTCATTTAACCACTCCAGAAACAAAAAAAGGGCTCAAAGCCCAATTTAAATTCCAAGCAAACATTATCATCTAAAGGCATTTACAAATGCTTAGATAACAAAAAACCCCGTATAAGCCGGGGTTTTTGTTGCTGGACCCTTATATGTTAAGTGTCATCACATTCGATATCACACTTAACTCACAGTGAGGTTCACACTGTGCAAACTTGCTACCAATACAAGCTATATAATAGCATTGAAATTGGTTGCGGGAGCCGGATTTGAACCGACGACCTTCGGGTTATGAGCCCGACGAGCTACCAAACTGCTCCATCCCGCGTCCGACTTGTGAGCATTATACGCCCAACAAGATGTTTTACAAGTTTGTAAACATGGTGCCGAGAGAGGGACTCGAACCCTCACACCCTAAGGCACTAGCACCTCATGCTAGCGTGTCTACCAATTTCACCATCTCGGCATCAAATCTTTGCAGCTTATTGTGGAATTTCGTCGCCTTGCGTCGGAACTTCACTCACTGCATCTTCAGCTTGCTGAATTACCTGACCTTGAGTCGGGTCAATCCATTGTGACTCAGTTTTATGTGTAGACATATTACCAAGCACTAAGCTAAGGATAAAAAATGTAGTTGCAAAAACTGCAGTCATTCGGGTAAGGAAATTTCCTGAGCCACCAGCACCAAACACAGTGTTTGAAGCGCCAGCACCGAAAGAGGCTCCCATATCTGCGCCTTTACCTTGTTGAATCAACACTAGGCCAATTACACCAAGCGCTGCCAACAGGTAAATCACAAGTAGAACTGTAAACATTTTTCCACCTATGTTCCTAATTGTTGAGCCAGCGCCGTTCAAAAAACTATTTTTAAGAACAAGGCTAGCGACCTCCTAACTGAAGGCCGAGCAATACTAGCGAATGCGACGATGGCTGACAAGGGGAATTTGCTAAAAAATAAGCCTTTACCAAGCGAATGGTTAAAAAAAGGTCAAAAGCGACACAAAACTCATTTACGTATCTTTTGACCGTTATATCTCTTGACCGCTATATCTTTTGACCGTGATATAACTCAATCACTTCTAATCACAGGCGCTATTCGTTGCGCCGGTTAAGTAAAAGGTTAAATTAGCAGTTTGCTTTTACTGCATCAGCGATCTTAAGCGCTGAAGATTGAACAAGCTCAGCATCTTCGCCTTCAACCATGACACGCAGCAATGGCTCAGTGCCAGACTTACGTAATAGCACACGACCTTTCTCGCCAAGCTCAGCTTCTACTTCTACAACCGCCGCTTTCACCGCTTCTGCTTCGAGTGGATTTGAGTCACCGCTGAAACGAACGTTTTCTAGAACTTGAGGATATAACGTCATACCTTGAGAAAGTTCATTCAGTGTCATTTCACTGTCGACAACTGAAGCCAATACTTGCAAGGCAGCAACGATAGCATCACCTGTCGTCACTTTATCTAATAGGATAACGTGACCCGAATTTTCTGCACCGATCTTCCAGCCTTTAGCAAGAAGTTGCTCCATGACGTAACGGTCACCAACAGCAGCACGTACAAATGGAATACCTAATTGCTTAAGGCCATTTTCCATACCAAGGTTCGTCATTAGCGTACCAACAACGCCGCCTTTCAACTCACCACGACGCAACGCATCACGAGCAATGATGTAAGCGATTTGGTCACCATCAACCTTATTACCTAGCTCATCAACCATGATGATGCGGTCACCGTCACCATCAAAGCCTAGACCTAACGCTGCTTTTTCTTCAAGTACTTTAGCTTGCAGAGCACGCACATCTGTCGCACCCACTTCGTGGTTGATGTTAGTACCATTTGGCTCAACACCCATTGCAATCACTTCAGCGCCCAACTCTTTAAATACCGCTGGCGCAATGTGGTAAGTCGCACCATGTGCGCAATCCACCACAATTTTCATGCCCGCTAACGTCATTTTGTGTGGGAATGTACTTTTACAAAATTCAATATAACGGCCAGCTGCATCATTTAAACGTACAGCTTTACCCAATACAGAAGATTCCACGCACTCGATATCTTTATCTAATTCAGCTTCGATAGCCAACTCAATGTCATCCGACAATTTAGTGCCTTCAGAAGAGAAGAACTTAATGCCGTTGTCATAGAAAGGGTTATGCGACGCAGAGATAACGATACCAGCTTCAGCACGGAAAGTTTGTGTTAGGTAAGCAACGGCAGGCGTTGGCATTGGGCCAGTAAACGTAGCCTGAAGACCCGCAGCAGCAAGGCCAGCTTCTAACGCAGACTCAAGCATATAGCCAGAGATACGAGTATCTTTACCAATGATCACTTTCTTGGTGCCCTGCTTCGCAAGAACACGACCTGCAGCCCAGCCAAGCTTCAGAACAAAATCAGGTGTAATCGGGTATTGGCCGACTTTGCCACGTACACCATCTGTGCCGAAGTAACGTCTTTTATCAGACATATTGATTTTCCTTAATTATTATTAGTGATTGTTATTCATCACTTCGATTATCTTCATCGCTTCCAATGTATCTTCAACATCGTGAACGCGAATAATTTGTGCGCCTTTCATTGCTGCGATAGTCGCGCAAGTGACACTGGCTACCATGCAATCTACTGGGGCCTTGTCCAGTAGCTTAAAGATCATCGATTTTCTCGACATCCCAGCTAAAACTGGCAACCCAAGCGCATGAAATTTTTCAAGGTGCGCTAATAGGTGGTAATTGTGTTCAATGGTTTTACCAAAACCAAAACCAGGATCCAGAATCAGCTGTTCTTTTGAGATGCCTACAGCCTCACAAGCTTCCACTCTTTCTTGTAGGAATGCTTCAACATCCGTTAGAACATCGTCGTAAACTGGGCTAGCTTGCATAGTTCTTGGTTGGCCTTTCATGTGCATCAAGCAAACAGGAACATTAGCCTCAGCGGCCGCTTGTAGGGCACCTGGTTCTTGTAAAGCGCGTACATCATTGATCAAATCAGCACCAGCTTCAACAGCTTGGCGCATCACTTCCGCTTTGCTGGTGTCAATAGAAATCCAAACATCAAACTGGGCACGAATCGCTTTAATTGCAGGAATAACTCGAGCGATCTCTTCCTCTAAGGAAACGTCCGGAGCTCCAGGGCGAGTCGATTCACCACCAATATCAATAATGCTAACGCCGGCTTGAATCATTCGTTCAGCTTGCAGCAATGCATTGTCTAATGAGTTGAATTTCCCGCCATCGGAGAAAGAATCAGGCGTGACATTGAGGATACCCATTACATGTGGGCGGTCTAAAACGAGCGTTTTATTATTTGCTTTTAATATCATGAAAGGCAGGTCTTAAAGAGTAAAAAACACCTTGGGCTATAAACAGAAAAACCCTGAGCGCACTCAGGGTTTTAATTTATAGCTTAGCGATTAAGAATCTTTGTTTTGAGTATCATCTGATTCAGATTTAACTTCTTCAACTTTCGATTCTTCTGGGTCGACTTTAGCTTGTTCTTCTGATTTAGCTTCAGCTTCAGGCTTGGCTTCTTCCTTTGCAGGTTCTGCTTTTGCTTGATCACCCCAACCAGCAGGCTCGCGAATCTCGTCTTTACGTTCCATCAAGTCATCAATCTGACCTGCATCAATCGTTTCAAACTTCATCAGCGCATCTTTCATCGAGTGCATGAGATCCATGTTCTCTTCAAGAATCTGCTTCGCACGAGCATAGTTACGGTCGATAAGAATACGAATTTCTTCATCGATTAACCTAGTTGTATCGTCGGAAACATGTTTCGCTTGGCTCATGCCACGACCTAGGAAAACTTCGCCTTCTTCTTCAGCATATAGAAGAGGACCTAGTTTTTCAGAGAAACCCCACTGCGTTACCATCTTGCGAGCAATATCAGTTGCACGTTCGATATCGTTAGACGCACCAGTCGAAACCTTGTCTTTACCGTAAATTAGTTCTTCAGCAAGACGACCACCGTACAAGCTAGAGATCATTGACTCTAGGTGCTGGCGAGACATGCTTACGCGATCTTGCTCAGGTAGGTACATAGTCACACCAAGTGCACGACCACGTGGAATGATTGACACCTTGTACACTGGATCGTGTTCAGGTACCAAACGACCAACAATTGCGTGGCCTGCTTCGTGGTAAGCTGTTGACTCTTTCACTTCTTCAGACATCACCATTGAACGGCGCTCTGCACCCATCATGATCTTATCTTTCGCAAGTTCAAACTCAACCATCGATACATTGCGCTTGTTACCACGAGCTGCAAATAGCGCCGCCTCGTTCACAAGGTTTGCAAGATCTGCACCAGAGAAACCTGGAGTACCACGAGCAATCAGAGATGGTTCAACATCACCTGATAGTGGAACTTTACGCATGTGCACTTTAAGAATCTGTTCACGACCACGTACATCAGGTAGACCTACCACAACTTGACGGTCAAAACGACCAGGACGAAGTAATGCAGGGTCTAGCACGTCGGGACGGTTAGTCGCAGCGATAACAATAATACCTTCGTTACCTTCGAAACCATCCATCTCAACCAGCATTTGGTTAAGTGTTTGCTCACGTTCATCGTGACCACCACCAACACCAGCGCCACGTTGACGACCTACAGCATCGATTTCATCGATAAAGATGATACAAGGTGCTGCTTTCTTCGCTTGCTCGAACATGTCACGTACACGAGATGCACCAACACCAACAAACATTTCAACGAAATCAGAACCTGAGATAGTAAAGAACGGTACTTTCGCTTCACCAGCAATTGCTTTTGCAAGCAATGTCTTACCAGTACCAGGAGGACCGACCAACAGGATACCTGTCGGGATCTTACCACCCAGTTTTTGGAAGCGACTTGGGTCACGAAGGTAATCCACAAGCTCTTTCACGTCTTCTTTTGCTTCGTCACAACCAGCAACATCAGCAAACATCGTTTTGATTTGTTCTTCGCTCATCATTCGAGCTTTGCTCTTACCAAAAGACATCGCGCCTTTACCGCCGCCGCCGCCTTGCATTTGACGCATGAAGAAAATCCACACACCAATCAGTAAGATCATTGGGAACCATGAGATGAAGATAGTGCCAAGCAGGCTCTGCTCTTCAGGAGGTGTACCCTGAACTTTTACGTTTTGATTAATTAAGTCATCAAGTAGCTTTTGATCATAAACAGGCATGTAAGTTACATACTTAGAGCCACCACCACGACGTGTGAAAGTGATTTCGCTGTTATTGAACTGTGCGTCTTGAATCTGGCCTTGGCCAACTTCCTGTACAAACGTGGTGTAATCTACTGCTCTGCCGTTACTTTCCCCAGGGCCGAAGCTCTGGAATACCGACATCAACACTACCGCGATAACAAGCCACAGAATTAAATTTTTTGCCATGTCACTCAAGGTGTAAGCCTCTCGATAACTAATTGTAATTAAAGGTAGGGTACTACAGTTTGTAACCTGTAGCCATGTTGTTAACTCTCACTCTTGGAAGAGAATCGTTAACCTTTGTAACCAGTTGCTACGATAAACACTTCACGAGATCGAGCTCGAGAAGAGTCGGGTTTTCTCACTTTGACTGTTTGAAACATCTCACGGACGTCCTTAACATATTGGTCAAACCCTTCGCCTTGGAATACTTTTACAACAAAACTACCATTGGTAGCTAGAACTTGTCGACACATATCCAAAGCTAATTCAACTAAATACATAGCTCTCGGCTGATCCACAGAATTGTTGCCTGCTATATTAGGTGCCATATCAGACATCACGACATCAACCATGTTTGGTTGTATACGTTCCAACAAGGCATCTAGCACAGCTTCTTCGCGGAAATCACCTTGTAAAAAGCTCACTCCAGCAATCGGATCCATAGGTAGCAAGTCACAAGCAATGATTTGACCGTTGTCTCCGATAATCTTAGCAGCATATTGAGACCAACCGCCAGGCGCTGCGCCCAAATCCACAATGGTCATCCCAGGAGTCAGCAATTTATCTTTCGTTTGAATCTCTTCCATTTTGAAATAAGCACGCGAACGATAGCCTCTTTTTCTTGCTTCATTTGCATACTTGTCGTCGAAGTGTTCCTTCAACCAACGGCCTGAACTGGCCGAGTGTTTCTGTTTGCTCATTGGATACCTAAATTGGAGGAAAGTACTAATTGCTGAATAAATTATAGTCTTCAGCTTTAGATGGCGTTAAAATAGGTTTTTTCAACCCTAATACTAAATAAAATTGGCCGCGTAATGAACCTAAGTACCAAACAAAAGCAGCATCTAAAGGGCCTAGCTCACAGTTTAAAACCTGTAGTGCTAATGGGCGCAAATGGACTTACTGAAGCTGTTCTAGCGGAAATCGAATTAGCTCTAGACCACCACGAACTGATCAAGATTAAAGTTGCATCAGAAGACCGTGAGACTAAGCAACTGATTATCGATGCAATTGTACGTGAATCTAAAGCTGAGAAAGTACAGACTATCGGTAAAGTTCTAGTACTGTTCCGTCAGTCAGAAGCACGTAAAATCGAGATTCCACGCAAATAAGCTAGTTTGACATCAAGCTAGCTCCACAATAAGAAAGCCACTGTGCTTACCTTTTAGTGTAGCGTGAGAAACGAAAAAGGTCGCATTAGCGACCTTTTTACTTATCAGAAACAAAGAAAATTCAATTAGATATATTCTACTTTGTCGATTTCGAAGTCCTTGTCACCACCAGGGGTAGAGATCAGTACTTCGTCGCCTTCCATCTTACCGATAAGACCACGTGCAATTGGTGATTTCACCGAAATGCGGCCTGTTTTGATTTCAGCTTCATCTTCAGAAACGATTTGGTAACGGAATTCTTCATCCGTATCAACGTCGATCAGAGTCACTGTCGTACCAAAGATAATCTTACCCGTATTATCCATCTGCGTTACATCGATGATCTGAGCTAACGATAGCTTGTATTCGATATCTCGAATTTGAGCTTCACAGATACCCTGCTCTTCACGAGCTGCGTGGTACTCTGCATTCTCTTTCAAGTCACCGAGTTCACGAGCTTCACCAATAGCTGCTGAAATAATAGGACGTAGCTTAAGTAGGCGATCTAATTCGTCACGTAGCTGCTGAGCGCCACGCACTGTCATTGGAACCTTTTCCATTTTTTACCTCTATGCCAAAGCTTTCTTTGGCCAACATAAATCCACCCAACATAGTTATTGGGTGATAGAAACAAAACGATTTGGCTTAGTGTAAACAAACTTTATGGCTAAATCACCTTTATTCCACTTTGCGTTATAAAAGCTTTATCTAGGTCTAAATTACAGACATCACAAAAATGAATAATAACCTCCCCATCAATAAGCTGAGAAATAAATACCTAAAAAAACAAAAAACAAACAAAATAAACACAGATCACACTTTTATAAAAACCATTTTAAAACAAACAGTTAAGCAATAGAAAATATAATAAAACAGTGTTCATTTTTTAGTTTTATATCATTTTACTAACTGACTATGGAACTTTAGAGGTAAAAAGTAACCCATGGATTGCACTGGCATTTTTCAGACTTCTGTTCTAATCATGATTATGAAGCCTGATTAATACAGGCAATACACAAAAGGGTTCAAATCCTTGATAAAACTTCTATGGACAGTAATTAGGAATTAATAACATGAACAAGACTATGATCGCGCTTGCTGTATCGGCTGCAGCTCTTGCTACTAACGCAGTGGCAGCGGACGGCAAACAAGCTGGTGGTATCGACGGCACTTCTGTATACAGCTCAAATGGCACTTCTCTAGAGATCGGTGGTCGTGCGGAAGCTCGTCTATCTCTAAAAGATGGCAAAGCTGAAGACAAAACACGTGTACGTCTTAACTTCCTAGGTAAAGTTGAAATCCAAGACGGCCTATACGGTGTTGGTTTCTACGAAGGCGAATTCACAACTGCTGAAAACGGCGGCTCTACTGATAACAACGACGGCGACATCACTAACCGTTACACATACGCTGGTATCGGCGGTACATTCGGTGAAGTAACTTACGGTAAAAACGACGGTGCGCTAGGCGTTATCACTGACTTTACCGATATCATGTCTTACCACGGTAACTCAGCGGCAGACAAAATCGCAGTAGCTGACCGTTCAGACAACATGCTTTCTTACAAAGGTCAATTCCAAGACCTAGGCTTAAAAGCAAGCTACCGCTTCGCTGACCGTGATGTTGACGCTAACGATGAGTTCAGCGATAACGGTAAAGATGGCTACTCTCTATCTGCTATCTACGCAATCGGCGATTCTGGCGTTAAGCTAGGTGCTGGTTACGCAGACCAAGATCAATCTAACGAATACATGCTTTCTGCATCTTACCGCATGAGCGATTTCTACTTCGCTGGTGTATTCACTGATGGCGAAAAACAGACTACAGGTGTAATCAAGAACGATTCTGTAGACTACACAGGTTACGAATTCGCAACTGCGTACACACTAGATAAAACTGCATTCACGCTAACGTACAACAATGCAGAAACTGACGGTGAAACTTCTGCAGATAACGTTGCAATCGATGCAACTTACTACTTCAAGCCTAACTTCCGTACTTACATCTCGTACAATTTCAACCTAATCTCTGAAAATGATACGATCGGTACAACAAACCTAGCTTCTAACGGCAAAGCAACTTCTGCTCAAGCTGAAGACGAAATCGCTCTAGGTCTACGTTACGACTTCTAATTCTGATTATCTAATTGATTAATTAGTTAATTGAGAATCAAAACGCCCGCTATCTAGCGGGCGTTTTTTATATCTGTATACTGAAAACATCAGCCATCCAAGAAATCTTCTATGCGCCTTCTATCCACCCTACTTCTATGTGGCTTATCACTTAGTAGCTACTCACTTACCACTTTCGCCTACGCCCCTTTAAGTAAACTACCCGATGGCAGTGGCGCAAGTTTAATCTTGCAACCACTGAGTGGTAATTCAAATCAAATGAATACCAATAGCGATGGATTTTATCCACCCGCCAGTACTTTGAAGCTGGTGACAGCTTTGGCGGCTAAATTGGAGTTAGGGGATGACTTTCACTACACGACCAGTATTGCTCGTTCTGGGAATGACTCAATCATTTCATTTAGTGGCGACCCGACGCTACAACGAGAGCAGCTAAAAAGGCTTTTAGCTCAATATGCTAAATCACAATCTAAAACCATTAACGGTAACCTGTATCTCGATAACTCAGCTTATACGGGCTATCAACGAGCGGTGGGGTGGCCTTGGGACATTTTAGGCGTTTGTTACAGCGCGCCTTCGAGTGCTATGACCTTAGACAGCAACTGCGCACAAGCCTCTATTTATACAAAAGATAACGGCAACACTCGTGTCTATATTCCCGCTCACTATCCGATAGACGTGACAACCACCGCAGCCACCGTAACTCGATCAGGACAGAAGGCGACACAATGCGACTTAGAGCTCATTACCACTCCAGACAACGCTTACAAGCTCTCTGGTTGCTTAGTAGAGCGTAAGAAGCCACTACCACTCAAGTTTGCGATTCAAAACCCCGAGCTTTATACCTATCAAGTCGTGACATCGCTGCTTAAAGAGCTGAAAATCCAAGTTAAAGGCGATGTGATTATTGGTAAAAAAGCGAAAGCAAACAAAACCACGTTGGTCGCGAGCCATCATTCTGAAAAGCTTCCCGAACTGCTCGATACCATGCTGAAGAAATCAGACAATCTAATAGCAGACAACCTAACCAAAACACTGGGTGCAACGTTTTATGTCCAACCGGGCAGCTTCAATAACGGCACAGAAGCGATAAAGCAGATATTGCTGACCAAGGCTAATATTGACCTCAGTAAAGCGCAGCTCGTCGATGGTTCAGGGCTATCTAGAAATAACCGAATGAGGTCGCAGACGATGGCGCAGGTGCTTCGTTATATCTGGGAAAATGATCAGCAGCTAAACTTAATCGAGGCAATGCCTACATCTGGCACTGATGGAACGCTCAAATACCGTCAAAGCATGAGAAAAGCACCCATCCAAGGTAATATTATTGCGAAAAGTGGGTCTTTGTACGGTAGCTACAACATGGCAGGTTTTGGTTTAGACAAAGCGGGCAATCCAAACTCTCTGTTTGTACAGTTTGTCCGAGATTACTTCCCGGAAGAGCAAGATCCAGAAAAACCTGTAGAAGCACCAATCACCCAGTTTGAACGTGCTTTCTACAAAGATGTGGTCGAGTTCAGTCAAATACAGAGTCAATATCAATAGCGGCTTACTTGTAAAAGGCTGTTAATTAAACAATAAAAAATGGCGCTGAAGATCGTATGATCTTCAGCGCCATTTTTCTTCCTAAGATGTTTTTCTTCGGCGGTGCTTTTTATTTTCAGAGTCTTTATTTAAAAGCGTTAAGCAATACCCAAAAATGAATTCACTACCGTGAAGTAAATCCACATCCCTGAAATGTCGACTACTGAAGCCAAAACAGGGCTCACCAGCACCGCTGGATCTAACTTGAATAACCGAGCAACAATCGGCAATCCAGCGCCAAGTACAGTTGATATTGTCACTTGAATAAACAGAGCGACAGCAATCGCGTAAGCAATCATATTAATGTCGTAACCGCCTGTAGATTGATTATCACTGAACAGTAAGATACGACCAATCATCACCAAGGCAATAGCAAGTGCTAAACAGATAGCGACTCTAAACTCTTTCCAAAGAACCTTAGCCCACTGGCGCTTCTTCAACTCGCCTGTGGCTAAGGCCCTGATGACCAGAGTCGCAGCTTGTGTTCCAGTGTTACCCCCAGCAGCAGCGATCACCGGCATATAGATCGCCAGAAGTACTAGCTGACTGAGGATGTCTTCATACTGAGCAATGATAAGCCCTGAGACGATTCCCAATAGTGCTAACGCAATAATCCAACCGATACGCTGCCTAACATGGCTAAGCACTCCAGTTGAAAGGTAACCTTGTTGAGGCTCAACCTCTGAGTAGATCAGCCCTAGTTGGTGAGCTAGATGTCGAGAGCGCTTCTCAAAGCCCTGCTCTTCTAGCTCACTAAGTAAAGTCTGAATAATACTGAGAGAGCATTGCCCAAGTACTAACACCGCATCTTCAAGTGGCATTCGGTTTAAAAGGTTAATTTGTTGCTCACGCCCATACTGTTGAAATGCATTAGATACAGCTTGGATGTCTTGCTCTGTGTACAAAGCTTCGATAGATAAAAAAGTGTTGTTCATTACCGTCATGGCGAATCTCCCGATTGGCAAAGGTAACGACCATCAAAACAAATAGCATAAGTTTATAGATTCATAGATTTATAGATTTATAGATTTATAGATTTATAGATTTATGCGCACCAAGAGCTGAAAGCTACTGGTGTGTCTACTTGTTAGAATCTAGTGTGTGGAAAAGAATGAGGGGGAAAAACAAAGATACCCTACCTGAACGGCAGGACTATAGATCAATACCGAGACAGGTTATTCTTCTCCATTCAAACTAGGAGGATGGTCGGTATTGTTCATAAAAATCTCCAGAATTACTGTCAATATGACAGCGCACACAGTGTAGCAATGCACGTTCAAAAACTTCGTCAACTTTGTGTCAATAAAAAAGGCATCCGTGGATGCCTTTTGTTCAATTATTGATGTGCGTTATTACTTAATAGTAATACGAGCAAACTTACGCTTACCTACTTGGTAAACTGCAGTACCTGCTTCAGGTACGAATCTGCTGTCTTCAATCTTCTCGCCTTCAAGCTTAGCCGCGCCTTGCTTGATCATACGCATCGCATCAGAAGTAGAGTTTACAAGACCTGCTTCTTTTAGAACGTTAGCGATTGGTAGACCTGCTTCGAATTCGAATTCAGGCATTTCATCTGGCACTTGGTTCTTAGCAAAACGGTTAACGAACTCTTGCTCAGCGGCTTCAGCATCGGCTTCACTGTGGAAACGAGCAATGATCTCTTTAGCCAGTAGAACTTTAACGTCACGCGGGTTCTTACCTGCATCAACGCCAGCTTTCAGTTCCGCAACTTCTTCAAGTGGACGGAAAGACAGTAGCTCGTAGTAGCTCCACATTAGATCGTCAGAGATAGACATGATCTTACCAAACATCTCGCTTGGTGCTTCGCTGATACCGATGTAGTTGTGCGCAGACTTAGACATCTTCTTAACACCGTCTAGACCAACAAGTAGTGGCATCATTAGTACCGCTTGTGGTTTTTGACCTGCAGCTTTTTGCAGTTCACGACCCATTAGAAGGTTAAACTTCTGGTCAGTACCACCAAGCTCAACATCGCTCTCTAGTGCAACAGAGTCGTGACCTTGAAGAAGTGGGTACATGAATTCGTGGATTGCGATCGGTTGACCACCAGCGTAACGCTTTTTAAAGTCATCACGCTCAAGCATACGAGCAACAGTTTGGTTAGAAGCAAGACGAATCATGCCTTCAGCGCCAAGCTCAGATAGCCACTCGGAGTTGAAACGAATTTGCGTTTTCGCAGGGTCTAGAATCTTGAATACTTGCTCTTTGTAAGTTTCAGCATTCTTCAATACGTCTTCACGGCTTAGCGGTGGACGCGTTGAGTTCTTACCTGATGGATCACCAACCATTGCAGTGAAATCACCAATAAGGAATGTCACTTCATGACCAAGCTCTTGGAAAGCACGAAGCTTGTTAAAGATAACCGTATGGCCTAGGTGGATATCTGGAGCAGTTGGATCGGCACCCAGCTTAATGCGTAAAGGACGACCTTCTTTTAATTTAGCAATCAGTTCGTCTTCTGGAATCAGTTCTTCTACGCCACGTTTGATCTCGGCTAGTGCAGCTTCAATACTCGCCATTCTTGTTCACTCCCACAGATTTGGCAAAAATATAATAATTAGACATCTTACTTGAATAGCGATGTATTTTGAAACCAGTTACACTATTCCGTCGTCGATTTTCATAATATTTACAGAACGAACCGGAACATGTTGTCTATTTTTGCACGCCTTCCTATTTTGCACCGGGCTTTTATCGCATTTTTTAGTGCCGTAATTTTCGTCGCGATCTTCTTACTCCCCGATGTCAGCAGTTTACGTGACGATACGGGCGCTTTAGTGGTGGGGAAACATTACCCACTGACTATCAATGCATCCGCGCTTGTTAGTTCAAGTGACGCTCCGCCGACGGCAGTGCTTAATTGGGAGAAATACACCGTTCGTTCTGGCGAAAGCACCTCTGTCTTATTTGAACGTATTGGCCTCTCATACCGCTTGCTGATCACGCTACTCAATACCAATAATGATATTAAGAAGCAGCTGTCTAACCTAAGACCTGGCGATGTATTGCAGTTTGGTTTTGATGAAAACAACGACCTTATTCAGTTAAAACGACAACTTAGTGCGTTTGAAAGCTTCAAGATCACCAAGTCTGGCGATTCTTTCTCATCAAGTTTCGACAAAAAAGAAGTGGCCTACCAGTACAACTATGCCGAAGCCAACATCACTTCTAACTTCTGGAATGCAGGCGTCAATGCAGGCCTAACTGCAAACCAAATCATGGAACTGGCGGGTATATTCGGTTGGGATATCGACTTCGCGTTAGATATTCGCAACAACGACAGCTTCAAAATCTTGTACCAAGAGAAAGTGGTTGAAGGCGAAGTTGTTGGTCGCGGTAAGATTATGGCGGCCGTATTCAAAAACCAAGGTGATTCATTTACCGCGGTATTGGATGATAAGAGTGGCAACTATTTCGATGAGAACGGTCGCGCAATGAAGAAAGCCTTCCTGCGCTCACCGATTGATTTCCGTCGTGTGACATCGAACTTTAACCCTAACAGAAAACACCCAGTAACAGGCAAGGTTCGAGCTCACCGAGGCACCGACTATGCAGCTCCTGTTGGCACGCCGATATGGGCAGCCGGTGACGGTATTGTCCAGAAGTCGGGTTACAACCAATTCAATGGTAACTACGTGTTCATTCGACACAGCAACACCTACATCACCAAATACCTGCACATGAAGCGACGTATGGTGAAAACAGGCCAACGTGTAAAACAAGGCCAAACCATTGGTACTTTGGGTGGCACAGGTCGTGTTACTGGTCCGCACTTACACTATGAATTCTTGGTCAATGGCGTACATAAGAATGCGCGTACCGTGAAATTACCGCAATCTAAGTCGTTAACAGGTAAAGCAAAAGCAACATTTATTGCGAATTCAGAAATTCGATTGAGTAACCTTGAGCGATACGGCCAGTTACTAGCAACTAATTAGGCTACTAGTGACTAATTAGATTAATAGCCATATAAACCAACGAAAAGAGCGCCCACCTAGGCGCTCTTTTTATTTCCATCGAACTAGGACTTATCTTTAACCGTCGCTGCTTGGGAGCACATCGGGCTTCTTATCTCGCCCTAACATCAACAGACAAGGTGTCAGGACCAAGGTTAGTACCGTTGCAAAGGCCAAACCTCCCGCAATTGCCGTAGCGAGTTGCGACCACCACTGCGTGCTCGGCGCTCCGAATTCTATCTTTTGATTAATCAGATCGATGTTCATTTCTAACACCATCGGCATCAAACCTAAAATGGTGGTAACCGTAGTAAGCATTACTGGTCTTAAACGCTGAACACCCGTCCTGAGAATCGCATCTCGCTTGTCCAAGCCGCGTTTTATCAGTTGGTTATAGGTATCAATCAGCACAATATTGTTGTTTACCACAATTCCTGCCAGCGCTATCACTCCAATACCGGACATCACAATGCCAAACGGACGCTGGAAGATAAGCAAACCAACAAACACACCAACCGTTGAGAACAGCACCGCACTAAGAATCAAAAACGCTTGATAGAAGCTATTGAACTGAGTAATCAAAATCAAAGCCATCACCGCCAATGCAACTAAGAAAGCACTTTGTAAGAAGGCTGACGAGTTTTCTTGTTCTTCATTTTGACCACGAATACGAAACTCGACACTACTTGGTAAACCTAACTCACTTAACGCTTGCTCAATCTTTGGCAGTTCGAGTGCAAGGTTATAACCCTCTTCCATATCCGCCATGATGTTCACAACACGCTTACCATCAAGACGCTTTATCGTGTCCTGCTTATGGTCTGGCACAATCTGAGCAAAGTTAGTGATCGGCACCAAGCCTGCTGGTGTTTTAACTCTTAGTTGGTCAAAGCGCCCAATATCTCTTTTATCGCTTGGATAGCGCACCAAGATATCGACCTCTTCTGAAGAATCATCTGGGAGGTAATCGCCAATCTTTAGCCCGTTAGTGACGAATTGAACCGTATTACCCACCAAGGTCGCATCAGCCGAAAAACGCGCAGCATCATCTCTGCGA
The DNA here is from genome assembly GCF_057785955.1 of Vibrio sp. QJM3NY_27. NCBI lineage: Bacteria > Pseudomonadati > Pseudomonadota > Gammaproteobacteria > Vibrionales > Vibrionaceae > Vibrio > Vibrio sp. QJM3NY_27. The sequence goes on from NZ_CM173511.1 coordinate 2,905,705, forward strand.
ATATCCACTTTCCAATCGATGCCATCTTTACTCTCGGTATCACTTATATTGGTCAGCGCCTGATTGCCATCCGCCCAGTTTCTTACAATTTTTGCAGCCTGATTAAGCTGCTCTGGTGTTCTTGCCGACAGCTCAATCACTAAGTCATTCTCAACGGGAGGCCCTGCATCTGGAAACTTATATTCAATCTCGACCCCTGCGTATTGATCGGTGTGCACCTTTAATTCTTCAATGATCGCCTTAACACTGCGACGGTATTGCCAATCCACAGGGGTGATCGATATCAAACCAATCTGATCATCACCACCAGTACGCGTATAAACGGTATCGAACTCATCATGATTGAGCATCATCTGTTCAATATCACGCATGATGACATCTTTCTCTTGGATTGATAGATCACCATGAGAGCGAACTTTGACGTTAAAGAATGGCGGATCAACTTCTGGGAAGAACTCTGCACCTAGCCCCGCTTTTGAATACGAAAAACCAACCGCAACCGCAAGTAATATCGCACTGAAAAGAATCTTAAAGGGGTGCTTAATCGCAATCGACAACGTGTGGTAGTACGCTTTGGTTAAGCCTGTAGCCTGTGAGAAATCACCGTTGTGCAGTGCCACCATTCTCGCTTGGCTTTTGGGCGATACGTATTGAGGTTTACCAATCAAACCACCGAGTACAGGCACAAACAACAACGCCATAATCAATGAAGCGGTTAAGGTTGCAATCAACGTTAATGGCAGGAACTTCATGAATTCGCCCGTTACATCCGGCCAAAACAGTAACGGAGCAAATGCCGCTAACGTTGTAGCTGTGGATGCGGTTATAGGCCACGCCATCCGTTTCGCTGCATCTCGGTAAGCGGCTTTACGCCCTTCACCTTCTTGCATTCGCCTGTCGGCAAACTCGGTCACCACAATCGCGCCATCAACCAACATCCCGACCGCCATGATCAACGAGAACAGCACCACGATGTTGACGGTTAGACCAAACACAGACAACACCAACAATCCCGTGAGGAACGATCCAGGAATTGAAATTCCGACCAATAGCGCGGTTCGAACACCAAGAATCGCGATGATCACGATCACCACTAAAATGATGGCGGATAAGATATTGTTTTGAAGATCGTTGAGCATGATCTTCACATCTTTAGATTCATCCCAAGTGTATTTGACCAATAGGTTATTTGGCCATTCAGCTTGCTGCTGAGCACCAGCCATTACCGCTTTGACTAGCTCAACGGTTTCAATGATGTTTTCACCCGCACGTTTCTTGATATCCAAGACAACCGCGGATTTGCCATCTAAACGGGCAAAGCTTTCAGGATCTCGAAACGCTCGGCGAACCGTAGCCACATCGCCAAAGGTTACTACCTGTTTACCATCAACTTTGATTGGCAACTCAAGTACGTCTTTTAAGGAGTTAAACACAGAAGGGACTTTGACCGAAAAACGCCCGTAGCCTGTATCAACAAAGCCTGCGGCCACCACTCGGTTATTCAAAGCGATCAAGTTATAGATATCCGCTTGATCTAGGCTGTAACTCTCCATCAATAATGGATCAACGATGATTTCTACTATGTCATCGCGATCGCCTGCAATGTCGACTTCAAGGATCTGACGATAGCTTTCGAGTTTATCTCCGAGCTCTCGAGCGATTTGTACGATGGTGCGCTCAGGCACGGTACCAAACAGAACCACTGACAACACAGGCTGCTCAGAAGCGAGGGTAACTTCATTTACAGTCGGCTCATCGCTATCTTCTGGCAATTTGGGCTTAGCCAGATCAACCGCGTCACGAACATCAGCCATCGCTTTAGTAAGATCGACGCCAACATTAAACTCTAACACCACAGAGGCGTGCCCTTCTGCTGCGGTTGCTGTCATCTCTTTTACGCCTTCGATTGACCTAAGCTCTTGCTCAATAGGTCGAACCAATAAACGTTCTGAATCCGTTGGCGAGATCCCTTGATGCCCGACTGAAACGTAGATAATTGGAATGGTGATATCTGGGCTCGATTCTTTGGGTATCGTGATATAGGTAATCACACCTGCGACTAAGATGAGCGCCAAAAGGGAGAGCATTGTTCGAGCACGAGACAAGGCTGCATCAATAATTGAATACATCGGCTATCTCCTACTCTGCAGTTACGTTAGAGAGTTCAGCACCTTGCTCAACAGCAATCACCGAATCACCATCACGAACAAAACCTTGCCCTACCGTGATGATATCGACACGCTGACCTAACCCCGTGAGCCACACGCCATCTTGCTCAGCTTTCACCAGTTGAATGCCGACGAATTTCACGATTGGTGAATCATCAATTGAAACCAAAGTTTTGACCCCAAGATTACCCGCCTCATCCAGTGCCAACATGGCTGGTGTCACTTTGATAGCGTCTCTCGTTTCTAGGTTGAGTGTTACTTCTGCACTGACACCTGCAGGTAATAGGCCTTTGGAGTTATCGATTTCAATCTCTATTGGGAAGGTATTGGTAGCAGCAGAAGAGATTCGAGAAACATAGCGTAAGCGGCCTTCCGCTTCTTCTCGCCCTAACAAGCGAACCAAAGCAGATTGATTGACTAACAAGTGTTGGATATGACGCTCACTGACATCGGCCTCAATAACCAAAGGATCGAGGTCAATCACGCCTGCGACCGGATCGCCAACCCCAACAAAGTCACCAAGCTCCACCATCAAATCTTGAACCACACCCGAAAAAGGCGAAGTAATCACAGTATTCTTTAAAGCCAGTTCCGCATTGCGCTTCATGGCCTTTGCTTCCGTTAATGAAGCCTCAGCGGTGGTATAAGCTATCTCACCTTGCAGCCCTCTCTTCTTCAAAGATTGCGCCGCTTTGAATTCTTTCTGCTTCAAGCGATATAACGCAGATGCTCGCTCTAGTTGAATCTCTAAATCACCTTTATCTATCTGGGCAATGGCTTGTCCAAATTTAACCGCATCGCCCTTTACAACGTTCAATCTAACAACCTTGCCCGCAACTTCTGCTCCCAAACGAGCATGCCTATCGGGCGCCGTTCGACCATAGAGATCAATCGTTTTAAAGGTCGGTGATGAAGTAAATGTTTGAAAGGAAACCTTAGCCAACGGAATTTCTGTCGCTTTTTTTTCAGGTGACTCTTCCGCTTGCCCCACTCCTAAACCAAGCCAAATCGACAACAGTACAACTAGCATCAGAGAAACCAACCACGGCTGCTTCAGTTTCTGAAAAAGTGGAGAGTTAGAAAATAGAGTGGGCATAGCAAATCCTTTTGTCCGATGTTATTAAGGCGCGCTAATTAGCTTAACACTGTCATATGCAACATCCTGATGCACTGCGGTAACCTTAACAGACCCACACCCAACGAAGTTGGACTCTATCGACAGTTTAAAAAATATGGCGTTTACTATAAGCCAGGTAGATGAAATAAAGATTACACATTCCCACTCTAAATACCTCTTAATGTGTATAGCTAGAATAGGTCGAATTACTGTCTGTTTTATATGATGTATTTCTTAAAAACAAAAACGCCGAGCATGAGCTCAGCGTTTAAAATATTTCTAATGTAGCTCTCAGTTCAAGCTACCTTTCAGTTCACGTTAGACGCTAAATGATGCACCACAGCCACATGTTGTTGTCGCGTTCGGGTTGTTCACAAAGAAACGTGCGCCTTCTAGGCCTTCAGTGTAATCAACCATGCCGCCCATTAAGTACTGTAGGCTCATTGGGTCAACAACCAGCGTAACACCGCTGTTTACAATAGTAGTGTCGCCATCATTTACTTTTTCATCAAATGTGAAGCCGTATTGGAAACCACTACAACCGCCACCTGTAATGTATACACGCAGTTTTAGTTCTGGGTTTTCTTCTTCAGCAATTAGCGTTTGTACGCGTGTAGCTGCTGCATCAGAAAAAGACAATGGGATATTTACTTCGCTCACGACAACCTCTCTTACCTGTGTCAAAAACAACATGATACAAATCTAATTCGAGACCATAGTTGTTGAGTATTTTCTTATATTCTGGTGATTATCTAATACCTGACTGAAACGTTCAAGTATTCACCACAGGATCGTTCCTTTTACTGTCGTAAACTCGCCCATATCTGACAATTAAAACGTGTAACCACACAAAACAACCAGATTCGGGGGATTATATCGGCGAAAGCATTCCTAGTTGGATTGTGGATAGGTACAATGCGTGCCAATTGGTCCGACAGTCAAAAGAGGATATATCAATGACCAAATCAGCAGAACTGTATCAAAAGGCACAGCAAACTATTCCAGGTGGCGTTAACTCTCCAGTGCGCGCTTTTAACGGTGTAGGTGGTTCTCCAATCTTCGTTGATAGAGCTGACGGCCCACTTCTTTTTGATGCTGATGGGAAAGCATATATCGATTACGTTGGTTCTTGGGGCCCAATGATCCTTGGTCACAACCACGCAGTTATCCGTGAAGCTGTCATTGATGCAGCGCAACGCGGCCTTAGCTTCGGTGCTCCAACCGAAACTGAAATCAAAATGGCTGAACTTGTCTCTGAGATGGTTCCATCAATGGAACAGCTACGTATGGTGAGCTCAGGTACAGAAGCAACAATGAGTGCGATTCGTCTTGCTCGTGGCTTTACTGGTCGTGACAAAATTCTTAAGTTTGAAGGCTGTTACCACGGTCACGCAGACAGCCTACTGGTAAAAGCAGGTTCTGGCGCACTGACTTTAGGTCAACCAAGCTCTCCTGGCGTACCAGCTGATTTTGCGAAATTAACGCTAACAGCAACCTTCAACAATTTAGATTCAGTACGTGAAATCTTCGCAGCAAACAAAGGCGAGATCGCTTGTATCATCGTTGAGCCTGTAGCGGGTAACATGAACTGCATCCCCCCAGTAGAAGGCTTCCACGAAGGCCTACGTGAAATCTGTGACCAAGAAGGTGCGTTGCTAATCTTTGATGAAGTAATGACAGGTTTCCGCGTTGCTGAAGGTTGTGCTCAGGCTTACTACAACATCAAGCCAGACCTAACGTGTCTTGGTAAAGTGATTGGCGGCGGAATGCCTGTGGGTGCTTTCGGTGGTCGTAAAGACGTGATGCAATACATCGCACCAACGGGCCCTGTTTACCAAGCGGGTACGCTTTCAGGTAACCCTGTTGCAATGGCTGCTGGCTACGCATGTTTGAACCTTCTACGAGAAGAAGGCAACGAAAAGCGTCTAGCTTCAAAAACTAAGCAGTTGGCAAAAGGCTTCAAGCAACTTGCAGACAAGCACGGCATTCCAATGCTAGTCCACCAAGTTGGCGGTATGTTTGGTTTCTTCTTCACAGATCAAGAAACTGTGACGTGCTACGAAGATGTAACTAAGTGTGATGTCGAACGCTTCAAGCGCTTCTTCCACCTAATGTTAGATCACGGTGTTTACCTTGCACCTTCAGCATTCGAAGCAAGCTTTACTTCTCTTGCTCATGGTTCAAAAGAACTGGATGCAACACTAGAAGCTGCTGATCGCTCTCTTGCGATCATTGCTGCTGAAAGCAAATAGTCGAAAGCACTTTATAAGTCGCTAACCGATTGAATTTAGGGCTGCATTAGATGCAGCCCTTTTTAATACATCACGCTCGCTGACCACAAATATGACTGCTTATTTACCCTTCGATTAAGGCTAAAGCTGAACCAAAAGCGACTAACGTTCCCAGAAAAGAAAAACCAACAACATCAAGGTGCCAAGGAACATTCTGAACCAAGGGATCTCTTTTTTTGTTTGCTGTTCTTCATCTTGGCATTTCTTATCTTTATTACAGCATCCCATTATCAAAACTCCTCATTGCTAACTCTCTGTTTTGCAGCCATTATAAACTCAGAACGCAAATATAGAGACCATTAACGTGTCAGAAAAACTCAAAATCAATACCAGCCACTGGGTGATCATCATCGCCCTACTTGCGGCGGCTTATGCTTGTTACTTGCTTATAGAGCCGTACGTCAACTCAATCGTGATGGCCTTTATCATTTCACTATTGATGTTCCCAATCCATGAGTGGCTTGAAAAAAAGCTCCCGAATAAAGAAAATATCGTATCTCTGCTGTCTTGTGTGATTCTGACTTTCATTATTGTTATCCCTTTATTGGCAGTATTCGCAGCAATTGTTCAGCAAGGTTCTCTGTTCTCTCAGAACACCTACCAATGGGTGACCCACGGCGGTATTCAGACTCTTTTTGCACACCCATTAGTGGTCAAAGCGCTGTCATTTGTGAATAACTACTTGCCTTTCGACAACATTGAGCCTCAAGCCATCGCACAGAAAGTCGGTGAATTTGCGACCAGCTTTGGCTCAAAACTGGTTGGTATCAGTGCAAAAATCCTTGGTGATGCGACCAATTTCTTGATGGATTTCTTCTTGATGCTGTTTGTTCTGTTCTTCTTATTAAGAGATCACGACAAAATCATCAGTGTGGTTCGCCATATTCTGCCACTATCTCGTAGTCAAGAAGACAAGCTTCTAACAGAGATTGAGCAAGTATCGAAATCAGCTGTAATGGGTTCATTCTTAACCGCAATAGCACAAGGTTTTGCGGGCGGTTTAGGTATGTGGATTGCCGGTTTCCCAGGCCTATTCTGGGGCACCATGATGGGCTTTGCCTCTTTCATCCCAGTTGTAGGGACCGCTCTAATCTGGATCCCTGCGGCGACTTACTTGTTCCTAACAGGCGATACAACGTGGGCTATTTTCCTAACGGTTTACTGTGTAGCGATTGTTGGTTCGATTGATAATCTGCTTCGTCCGCTGCTGATGCAAGGCAGTGCAGGCATGAATACCTTGATGATCTTCTTCTCACTGTTAGGTGGTATTCAATTGTTTGGCCTAATTGGTCTTATCTACGGCCCGCTAATCTTTGCGATTACCATTGTCCTATTCAACATCTACGATGAAGAGTTTAAAGACTTTTTAAACCAGCAAGACAAGAGTTAACGAACTTGACGTCAACTTGATTGGCGAACCCGTATTAAACACTTCAAGCTTTGGGCGGATTATGCGAAAATCCGCCCTCATTTTTTGCTAACGATTCAATAGAGTGTCCTATGTCAGCTTATATTGCCCCAAGCCAGATTGCTCAACGCCAACTCGCCTACTTTGAAGGCAAACATGTTTTAGTTGCAGGTGAGGCAGAAGACTTATTCCCTGTTGAATTAGCGAAACATTGTGAATCAGTCACCGTGTTTACCTCTAATTACAGCTACTACCGTCAATTAGAAGGCTGCAACACCATCCAACGTTTTTATGGTGCGGAGTTTACCGAAGAAACCAAAGCCGACTTAGTAATGCTGTACTGGCCAAAGGCTAAAGCGGAAGCGGAATTTCTGTTGGCGATGTTATTTGCCAAGCTAGGTAAAGATACCGAGATTGTCGTAGTTGGCGAGAATCGTTCTGGTGTTAAAAGTATCGAGAAGATGTTCGCTCCTTACGGTAAAGTCGTGAAATACGATTCGGCACGTCGTTGCTCTTTCTACTGGGGTCAATGCTTCGAGCAACCACAAGCCTTCAATCTGCAAGACTGGTTTAAAACCTATACGGTTAACATTGATGAGCAGTCACTGACGGTAAAAAGCCTTCCAGGTGTGTTTAGTCACGGCCAATTTGATGTAGGTAGCCAACTGCTACTTGATACTCTGCCAAAGCTGAAAGGTAAGGTACTGGATTTCGGTTGTGGTGCAGGTGTATTAGGCGCGGTAATGGCATCTCGCAACCCTGATATCGAGCTGGAAATGTGTGATATTAGCGCTTTCGCAGTAGCGTCGAGTCAAGCCACCTTGCAAGCGAATGGTTTGACAGGTCATGTGTTTGCTTCTGATGTCTATTCTGATACGTCAAAAGACTACCAATTCATCATCAGTAATCCACCATTCCATTCTGGTTTGGATACAAGCTACAGCGCGACTGAGACCTTACTTGCTCAGGCTCCTAAGCATTTGAAGCGTTCTGGCGAGATGATTATTGTTGCGAACAGTTTCTTAAAATACGTTCCAATTATTGAACAAGCGTTTGGAAAATGCGCGACTCTAAATAAGACTACTAAATTCGCGATCTATCACGCAAACAAATAGCCTATCTAGCACAGCGCAGGGTCATTATCTGCGCTGTCTGTTCATATTTTTGTCAAAACTCTATAAAAATGAGCTTTTGCACACGCTTTAAATACCACTTACTTGTCAAAGTAAAAAAACTCGTTAATTTCGTTAAATTGGAACCCGTTAATTCTATTCTCTGTACTTGTTTTCACCCCTTTTAGCAGTACATCAAAGGAAAGTAGTACCCAATTTATGTTTAGATTCTATCGTAAGCAGAAGTTTAAGCGCCTTCAAAATACCCTAATGCTGGCATTTCTTGTCCTCAGTATTACCCCAGTGACACTTATCGCGATATTTTTCCTCCAGTCGCACAGTCAGGATCTTCAGGAACAAAGTACTTCGCACCTTGTTTCAGTCCGTGATACTAAGCAACAGCAAATTGTCGATTACCTACAAGCTCAAGAGTCCCAAGTGATGGGCTTTGTTCGCTCAGAACTTGCCAATGCCAGTGGCGGGCGATTCTATGGTTTAATCAATGCGTTCCAACGCTTAGGGTTAGATATTGACGAAGCGCGCAGTAATGCGCAGCAGCGTTACATTCAAGGCTCAGGCGATCAAATCAAGACATCGATTCTTCCAGAATCTAGTAGCTTTATTGGCAGCGAACGTTATCGACTGCTTCACAAGCGCTACCATAACTCATATCAGGAATTGCTTAAGCGTTCAGACTTTGATGACATTCTATTAGTCGACATTAACGGTAACGTCGCTTACTCAATCTTTAAGCGTGATGATTACGGCACTAACTTGCTAACAGGTAAGTACAAAGATTCAAACCTAGGCGTTACCTTTCAACGCTTAGCAAAAGACGTAAAAGACAAACGTAAATCCAACGAGGACTATACGCCGGTTATCGTTTCTGACTTTAAAGATGAGAACGGTAAGCAGACGGCTTGGTTAGGTGCGCCTATTGTTCAACAAGGCTACCTGCACAGTTACGCCATGTTTAGGCTGCCAATCAATGGGATTACTAAGCTGATTGCGGATCTCAACAAGAGTTCAAATATTCAAACACTGCTTGTGGGTGATGATCACCTGCCACGCAGCCTCGCCCATTCGCAAGAGTCGATTAATTTAAGCTTAGACGTTGTCGACAAAGCATTGGCTGGCGAAACAGCCGTTGGTACGTTCAACAACACTCAAGATCAAGCGATCATCGCAGCATATACCCCAATTGAGCTGAAATACGCAACATGGGCTCTTGTCGTAGAGCTGCCAGAGAAAGAGGCGTTTGCCCGTATTCATCAGTTAGAGAAGATCTTCGTGATCGTGATGCTAACGGCGATCATTCTTGTGTTTGTCGCATCGCATTATCTGTCCAATTTCATCACTTCCCCTCTCCTCAAGCTCACATGGGCTGCCGAGAAAGTCTCTGCTGGTGATCTTGATGAAACCATGATCAATACCGAACGCAAAGATGAAATAGGTCGACTCGCGGTTAGCTTCGAAAGAATGCAGCGATCGATCCGTGAAAAAATGCAGCTCATCAAGAGCCAAAACGGTGAGCTTGAGGACAACCTTAAGACCATTCAAAAGCAAAACGAAGAGTTGCAACTGGCGAACAAACTTAAAGATGAATTCTTAGCCACCACCTCACATGAATTGAGAACGCCACTTCATGGCATGGTTGGCATCGCTGAAGCGCTAATATCTGGTGCTAACGGCCCTATTCCTGCCAACCAGAAGTACCAATTGGATATCATCATCAATAGTGGTCAGAGGTTGGCTACACTGGTTGATGACCTGCTTGATTATCACAAGATGCGCTATGGCAGCTTGGATATTAAGAAGTCTGCTGTTGATTTATCTGCTGCCACCAGCTTAGTGCTTGAGTTATCTCATCACCTGTTAGGCAACAAACCGATCCGTATTATTAACCAAGTGCCAAGTGACTTAGGTTTAGTCTCATCTGATCCACAACGCCTTGAACAAGTAATGTATAACTTGGTCGGCAATGCCATCAAGTACACATCCGAAGGTAAGATTGTTATCTCAGCGAGTGTTATCGACGACAATATTCGAGTTCAAGTTGTCGATACCGGCCAAGGTATCCCAGCAGAGTACCTAGAACACATCTTTGAACCACTGATTCAAGCAGGACAAGACTCAAGTAACTATCGCCAAGGTGCTGGACTTGGATTGTCCATTAGTCGCCAGCTGATTGAGCTAATGGGTGGCTCACTGTACGTAAGTAGCCAACCTATGCTTGGCACTACATTCAGCTTTACATTACCTTTAGCTACTCAAGAAGAATTGGATAGTTACAATGAATCAGGGAGCTACTCACACTTCCAAGCGCCTGATTTGATTGATAACACACAGCAAGAAAATAGCGCTATCAGTGAAGACCCGAATGGCCCGCTGTTAGTAATTGCTGATGATGAGCCGGTAAACCTACGCGTGCTAGACAGCTTCTTGAAATTGGAAGGTTATCGAGTACGTACCGCATGTGACGGCCCTGAAACCATCGAGTTGATTGAAAAAGAGAAACCAGAATTACTTCTGCTCGATATTATGATGCCGGGTATGAGTGGCTATCAAGTGTGTGAGGCGCTACGTAAACAGTATGACCATGCACAATTACCAATCATTATGCTCACTGCACTAAACCAAGCAGAAGACCGGGTTCGCGGTTTCGAAGCGGGTGCCAATGACTATTTATCCAAGCCTTTCAACAAACAAGAACTGGCGGCTCGAATTACTGCGCACCTATCAGCAAGCAAAGCTGAGCAAAGACGTCTTGAGAATGATCAGCTGCAACTAGAACTTAAACACAGGGCCATGGTTGAAGCTAACCTACTAGAAACTCAAGGTCGCTTGTTGGAGCAGTTGGAGTCAGCCCCTGAAGCCATCATCTGTATTCGTGATGACCAACGTATTCGCTTCGCCAACGAAGCGGCTGCTAAGCTATTTAGACGTGGGCAAGAACAACTCAAGCGCTCAATGGCCGACGAGATCATCGCGCCTAAATACCTGAAGGTGGAACAAGCTCACTACTGTGGTGATATTGATATCTATATAGACGACACACGTCAGCGCATTCCAAGTGACATCCTTAAGCTACCTGAAGGCTCAGGGCTCGACACCATGTATATCTTCAATGTCGGTGGTGGCGTTAACTCAAACCGAGTCAATAACCTTGAAACAGCGGTTGAGGCACTTTCAAGCTACGCCTTTGAAGGTGACAAAGATAAGCTTCAACAACTGAAGGAGCTTGGCGGTGAATTTACTCGCCTTGCTGATAAGGCAACCGGTGAAGGTAAAAACAAACAAGAGCTGATGCGTGAAGTACTAGTCGATGTCATGACCAATGCCATTATCTACTGGGAGTCGGTTACAGGGGAGACTAAGTTTGCTTTCGCAGAAAAGAGTGGCTTGTGGCGAGTCTACTTAGACCGTAGTACCCTGCAAACTAGAACGCTAGACAAATACCTACGCGTAGAAACTCTACCGAAAACACCTCGCTGGCGAACGGTACTGAGCTCTATCGAATTCATTCTTGAGCACTGTAAAGAACAAACACCAGAAAGAACTCATATCGAGATGCTAAGAGATAAACTGCAGAAACTACTGACCAGCTAACCCTGAAGTAATATCACGATACTGTAAATAATGGAGCCCACCTAGCGTGGGCTTTTTTATGAGTATCATTCACGAACAAAGCACAATAACGTCTATTCAGATACACTTATTTCACTGTATTAAACAAGCAAAGTGACACGTTACTCAAGCTTAAACAATCATCAGTTCAATCACTCTTTGGAAGCTTTTTCTTGGCTGAATTTCACATTCCTCTGACTCTTTGTTGCAGTTTGAGAAGCGAGTCACAACAGAACGGCAGATTTAATTTTCTAGGGAAATTTAACGTAAAATCGGCAAGTGACCAAGATCTACAATTACACCATTCCAGACTAAGACTTTATAATAAAAAGCCTATACAGTTAGTGACCACTTACAATTAACCGACGCAGCAAAACCAAATGCGAGTCACATCACCTTAACAATTGCGCACAAAAAACCATCAAAGCACCCCGTTTTGACGTTAATGACGTGGGATTGTGTCTTTTTAACGTTTTTGACGGGAAACGAGTTTGATTAATTCATCGATAAGGTGTTTTCTTACTCCTGCCAAAGGCCTACAGGCCACTCTTACCACTTCTCAGAATCAACGATGAATCTGGAGCAATGAAGAAGAGGTAGGCCTTTAACTAGAGTGTGTATCTACTAAACAATTTAGCGACAGATAACATTCAATCCATTAGTGAAATGAAAGCAAATAGTAAGGAACAGCTATGCTTGCCAATATAAAAAAAACAGCAATAGCAACAGCAATTATTGCAACTGCTACAACAGGTTTTGCATCAGTAGCAACAGCTGCAGAACGCAGTGAGTTGACTATTCACCCGAAAGAGTACACTACATTCGTACGTAACTTTAACCCGTACCTTGGTGCTACCAACCTACATACTACAACCGACTTCCTTTATGAGCCGCTAGTAGTATTTAACGAAATGCATGGTAACACTCCAGTGTTCCGTCTAGCTGAAAACTTCACAATGTCAGATGACCTGATGAGCGTAGTTTTCGACATTCGTAAGGGTGTTAAATGGTCTGACGGAGAAACTTTCTCTGCTGATGATGTTGTTTTTTCTTTCAACCTTGTAAAAGAGAAGCCAGAGCTTGACCAATCTGGCATCAACTCTTGGGTAACTTCTGTAGAAAAACTGAACGACTACCAAGTTAAGTTCAGCCTAACAGAAGCTAACTCGAACGTACCTTACGAGATTGCTAAAGTACCAGTAGTACCTAAGCACATCTGGAAAGACGTGAAAGATCCATCAACGTTTACCAATGAGAACCCAGTAGGTTCTGGTCCGTTTACAGAAATCGATACGTTTACAGCTCAGCTATACATCCAGTGTGCTAACCCGAACTACTGGGATGCAGACAACCTAGATGTTGACTGTCTACGTGTTCCACAAATTGCGAACAACGACCAGTTCCTAGGTAAAGTTGTAAACAGTGAAATGGACTGGACTTCTTCTTTCGTTCCAGATATCGATCGTACATACGCTGCAGCTAGCCCTAAACACCACTACTGGTACCCGCCAGCAGGTACACAGGCATTCATCGTTAACTTCAAGCACCCTGATGCTGCGAAGCATGAAGCATTGAGCAACGTTGAATTCCGTCGTGCTTTCTCTATGGCTCTTGACCGTCAAACTATCATCGATATCGCATTCTACGGTGGCGGTACTGTGAACGATTTCGCATCGGGTCTTGGCTACGCATTTGAAGCTTGGTCTGATGAAAAAACTCACGACAAGTACAAGGGCTTCAACACTTACAACGCTGAAGGCGCGAAGAAGCTTCTTGCTGACGCTGGCTTCAAAGATGTAAACAAAGATGGTTTTGTTGATACTCCATCAGGCAAGTCTTTCGAACTAATGATTCAATCGCCAAACGGCTGGACTGACTTCAACAACACAGTTCAACTAGCGGTAGAACAGCTAAACGAAATCGGTATTAAAGCGAAAGCTCGTACACCTGACTTCTCTGTTTACAACCAAGCAATGCTTGAAGGTACATACGACGTAGCATACACAAACTACTTCCACGGTGCGGATCCATACACGTACTGGAACAGTGCTTACAACTCATCACTTCAATCTGGTGATGGTATGCCTCGTTTCGCGATGCACTTCTACCAAAACGACAAGCTAGATGGTCTTCTAAACAGCTTCTACAAAACAGCTGACAAGAACGAGCAGCTAGATATTGCACACGGTATCCAGCAAATCATCGCTGCAGACCAAGTGACAATCCCAGTGATGTCTGGTGCTTACATGTACCAATACAACACGACTCGCTTCACTGGTTGGTGGAACGAAGAAAATCCAAAAGGCCGTCCAAACATTTGGGCTGGTATTCCAGAGCGTCTACTTCATGTACTGGACCTAAAACCAGTTAAATAAGTAATCGTTCAATCTTTGCGGCGTAACTTCTTACGCCGCTTATAAAAATCCCCACACTATCAATTGAAAGTATGGCGCTAGTCGTCAGGGGATTTTTCGTTCCAAATTTCGCTAGGAGCGACCTGAATCCAGAAACAGGGAAACAATCTGGGTGAGTAAGGTGTGAGTTATGGGTTATTTTTTAAGACGTTTGTCATTTTATTTTGTCGCGCTATTAGTTGCAGCGACGTTAAACTTTATTATTCCAAGAGCAATGCCTGGTGACCCAGTTACCATGATGTTTGCGAACGCTTCTGTTCAAGTTACTCCTGAGCGTATTGCGGCAATGAAAGAACTATTAGGCTTCGTTGATGGCGGCTTACTGGTTCAATACGGCGCATACATGAAGAACATTCTAAGCTGGGAGCTTGGTACATCAATTCAATTCTACCCACTTTCAGTAAATACACTGTTAGGTGGCGCATTCGGTTGGTCGCTATTCTTAGCAGGCACTGCCGTTATTCTTTCTTTCTCGATTGGCTCAATCCTAGGTATTTTTGCAGCGTGGAAACGTGGCAGTAAATACGATGCCTTTGTTACTCCAGGGATGCTTATTCTACAAGCCGTTCCTCAAGTTGTTATTGCCATGCTTGCGCTATTTACCTTCGCAATTGGTTTAAAGTGGTTCCCAACTGGCTACGCCTATACCGCTGGTACGATACCTGACTGGACAAGTTGGGCATTCATCAAAGACGTTGCTTACCACGCTTTCTTACCTCTGGTATGTGCTTCGATTGTTCAAATTGGCGGCTTCCTAGTAAACATGCGTAACAACATGATCAACCTACTCGCAGAAGACTACATCACCATGGCGAAAGGCAAAGGACTTAGCGAAAACCGAGTGGTATTCAATTACGCAGCTCGTAACGCGATGCTGCCAAGTGTGACGGCGCTTTCGATGTCTCTAGGTATGGCAATCGGCGGTCAGTTAATTATCGAAATCATCTTTAACTACCCAGGTCTTGGTAGCGTACTTTTCAACGCAATTAACGCTCGTGACTACCAAGTATTGCAAGGCCAACTGCTTATCATGACGCTATTCATGCTGTTCTTTAACCTAGTTGCAGACATGCTTTACGTTGTTCTTGACCCTCGTCTTCGTAAGGGTGGTAAATAATCATGAAAGATATTCTAAAACTCATTTGGCGTAACCCGATGGCCTTAACCGGCGTCATCATCCTAAGTATTTTTATTCTTGGTGCTATTGCGGCTCCATTGATCACCAAACATGTACCAGACAAACGTACAGGTAACCCACACGAATACCCTGGCTTCGTCGTTAAGTCTGCACAAACGAACCCTGACGGCTGGGTTGCTCAAAACCTAGCAGACGACCGCCGCACACTTATCATGTCTAAAAAGGCAGATCACGTACTGGGGACAACTCGTATGGGTCGTGACGTTTGGTCACAAGTGGTATACGGCGCACGTGTATCTCTGGCTGTAGGTTTTGGTGCGGGCCTTACCGTATGTTTACTCGCAACGGTTATCGGTGTTTCGGCAGGCTACTTTGGCGGCCGTGTCGATGACATTCTGACAGCCGCAATGAACATCATGCTGGTTATTCCTCAATACCCATTACTGTTCGTAGTTGCAGCCTTTATCGGTGAGGCAGGGCCACTCACCATAACCTTAGTTATCGGCTTTATGTCCTGGGCTTGGGGCGCGCGTGTTGTTCGTTCCCAAACGTTAGCACTGCGTGAAAAAGAATTTGTAAAAGCCGCTGAAGTTTTGGGTGAATCTTCATTCCGTATCATCTTCGTAGAGATTCTTCCAAACCTTATTTCTATCGTTGGCGCGAGCTTCATCGGTTCGGTGATGTACGCAATCATGATGGAAGCTACGATTTCGTTCCTAGGTCTTGGTGACCCGAACACAATCAGCTGGGGCATCATGCTTTACAACGTTCAAACCTCTTCATCAATGCTGATTGGCGCTTGGTGGGAACTGTTGGCTCCTTGTATCGCATTAACACTACTTGTAACTGGCCTTGCTCTACTTAACTTCGCGGTCGATGAAATTGCCAACCCGCAACTGCGTTCTCACAAAGGCATGAAGCGTTGGAAAAAACTAGCGGCTCAAGATAAAGAAGAACGTGAACCAGAACTACCACCACAAAATGCACTTTGGAGCGGAGATAAATAATCATGTCTGAACCACTAATTTCAATCCGTAACTTATGCGTGGATTACATCACAGAGTCTGGCGATGTTCGCGCGTGTAATAACGTAAGTTTTGACATCGCTCCGGGTGAAGTATTCGGCTTAGCTGGTGAATCTGGCTGTGGTAAATCAACCGTTGCTTTCTCTCTTATGCGTCTTCATAAGCCGCCCGCTTACATCAGTGGTGGTGAAGTCATCTTCAATGGTGAGAACATCCTTGAATACAGTGACGAACGTATGCAAGCGTTCCGCTGGAGCGAGATGTCGATGGTATTCCAGAGTGCAATGAACGCACTCAATCCTGTACTTCCAATGGAAGAACAGTTCTGTGATGTGATTATGCATCACACCAACATGACTCGTGAACAAGCTAAGCAACGTGCTGAAGGTCTACTTGAAATTGTCGATATTCACCCGAGCCGATTGAGTGACTACCCTCACCAATTCTCTGGCGGCATGCGTCAACGCTTAGTTATTGCTATCGCTTTAGCATTGAATCCAAAGCTGATCATTATGGATGAGCCAACGACCGCGCTTGATGTGGTTGTTCAACGCGAAATTCTACAAAAGATCTATGCACTAAAAGAAGAGTTTGGTTTCTCAATTCTGTTCATCACCCATGACTTGTCATTGATGGTCGAGTTCTCTGACCGTATCGGCATCATGTACTCAGGTGAGCTTATCGAGGTCGCGAACTCTCAAGATATTCTAGAAAACCCTTACCACCCTTACACCAAGGGGCTGGGTAGTTCTTTCCCTCCACTAACAGGGCCAAAGACAAAACTAGCGGGTATTCCGGGCAACCCTCTGAACCTCTTAGAGATTCCTGAAGGGTGTCGTTTCCAAGCTCGTTGTGACCGTGTACATGAAGCTTGTACTAAGGTGCCAACCAAGCTGCGCTCTATCGACCCGGGACACTTGTCTAACTGCCACCTATACGGTGACCCAATAGTACAAAGGAAGCTATAGCTTGCACGCTGACTCAGCGTGGATAACGAATAAGGCGACTCGACCGCCGAAAAGCAAGCAAAGCGAACAAGGATTCTGGAGACAATTATGAGCAAAGATTTCGGTCAATTATTGGTAGAAGGTAAGAACGTCGTAAAAGACTTCCCAATAAGCAGTACCACTATTCAAACCCCGATGATGCGTGCGATTAACGACGTGTCATTCAAAATGTACAAAAGCCGCGGCCTAGCGGTGGTTGGTGAGTCTGGCTCAGGCAAATCAACAACGGCAAAAATGATCGCAAAAATGTATGCGCCATCAGGCGGTACGATCGAGTACAAAGGCCGTGACATCCAAGAGATCTCAAGCAGAAAAGATCTAATGCATTACCGTGAAGGCGTGCAGATGGTATGGCAAGACCCGTTTGGTTCTCTGAACCCAACACATAACATCTTCCACCACATCGCTCGCCCTTTGTTGATCCACAAAAAAGTATCTCCGGGCAACAAGAGAGAGTTACAGGAACGTGTATACGATCTTCTAGAGCAAGTGGGGTTAGTACCACCGCAAGCGACGGCAGAAAAGTACCCTCACCAACTCTCAGGTGGCCAGCGTCAACGTGTCAACCTTGCACGTAACATCGCGGTAGGTGCGGAAGTTGTTCTAGCAGATGAGCCAACCTCAATGCTTGATGTATCGATTCGAGCCGGTGTCTTGAACCTAATGGAAGAGATGAAGTTTGAGAAGCAAATGTCTCTACTTTATATCACTCACGACATCGCAACTGCTCGTTACATCGCTGAAGATCTTTCCGTAATGTACGTTGGACACATGGTGGAATGGGGCGATACCGATGACGTTATTGCTAACCCTCAACACCCTTACACTCAGCTATTGGTTTCGGCAGTTCCAGATCCAAAGAAATCGATCCACGACCAACTAGCAGGTAACAAAGGGGAGATCCCACTTTGGACACCAGTATCAGCAGGTTGCCCATTTGCAGGCCGTTGTACTCACGCGATGGACAAGTGTAAAGAACAGCTGCCTGGGGTTACACAGTTAGCTGATAACCACTTTGTACGTTGTTACCTACACGAAAGCTAAGCAATAAAACCAAGTTAGGGTCTGCGGGCCCTAACTATCTATGTCCAAAAAATTCAATTACCTAGCCAATAGAAACTAGGACTGTCGGAGAATATTGATGCTGTTATTGACCAACCATATTGGCTATGAATCCACAGGCCCAAAGCAAGCTATCTTACAAACAAAGAAAGCTCGTCTATCGAGCACTACGGCTTTACTCGTTTGTGCAGACAATCATATGACTGTCGGAAATTTTGATGTGGTTAAACAAGGCTACGTAGCCAATTGGCATCAAGGGCAATTCTTCACCATCGATTTCAGTTTATTCGCTGAACCTGGTCGCTACTACGTGCGCTTTGACAACCTGCGTTCAGAAGTCTTCGAGATTGGTAGCAACCTATTAATGAACCACACGTTTTCTGATGTGCTTCATTACTTTAAGTCTCAACGTTGCGGCGGTACTTTCGACAAGAAAGATCAACAGGCACAAATTCTGGGCACTGACAGATACGTCGATGTCCATGGCGGTTGGTACGACGCATCGGGTGACGTAAGCAAGTACTTTAGCCACCTATCTTATGGCAATTACCTCAACCCACAACAAATTCCAATGGTCGTTTGGAACATGCTAAAAAGCGTACGCTTGACTAGCCATAACCCAGACTTCCCAAAATTCTCCATGACTCGTCTAACGGAAGAGGCTCTGTTCGGTACCGACTTTTTAGTGCGTATGCAAGACGCAGACGGATACTTCTATATGACGGTATTCGACAAATGGAGCAAAGATATCAATCAGCGCGACATCTGCGCTTATGCCACTCAAGAGGGTCATAAATCAACGGACTTACAGGCGGGCTACCGACAAGGTGCAGGCGTAGCTATTGCAGCACTGGCTGCTGCATCTGAGCTTGAAACCTCTGGTAGTTACTCTAGCAAAACCTACCTTGATACAGCGGTGAAAGGCTATTGGCACCTTAAAGAACACAACCTTCAATACCTAAACGATGGCGAAGAGAACATCATCGATGAGTATTGCGCCCTACTCTCTGCCAATGAGTTGTACCGAGTGACACAAGATTCTCAATATCTATCAGAAGCAAGAACTTGGGCTAGTCGCTTGCTCTCTCGTCAGCAATCGGATGATTCCTTTGAGTACTTCTGGTCTGCAAATTCTGATGGCTCTCGCCCATACTTTCATGCAGCAGAAGCTGGCCTTCCTGTGATTGCGCTATGCGAATACATCGACAACGAAACCAATGCTGAATTAAAAGAACAGGCCCGTACAGCTGTTGAGCAAGCTTGCCAGTTCGAAATCAACATTACCGACAAAGTCATCAACCCATTTGGCTACCCAAGACAATACGTTAAGTCTGTCGATGGTGATAAGCGTGATGCCTTCTTCGTCGCTCAACAGAACGAGACAGGTTACTGGTGGCAAGGTGAAAACGCGCGTCTTGGCTCAATTGCGACCATGGCGTATTTAGTGCAACCACACATTCAAGATGCCGATCTTCAAAAGCGCTTAATCCAGCTTTCACAAAACAGCCTTGATTGGATTTTAGGATTGAATCCTTACCACATGTGCATGCTTGATGGTCACGGTCATAACAACCCAGACTACCTACCACAGCTTGGTTTCTTCAATGCCAAAGGTGGTGTCTGCAACGGCATCACGGCGGGCTTTGATGATGAACAAGACATCGCATTCAACCCACCAGCACAGAAAGACGACATGCTTCAAAACTGGCGCTGGGGTGAACAATGGATCCCTCACGGTGCTTGGTTCCTATTGGCAACGGCTGCGCAATTCAACTTCCTCGCGCAAAGTAAGGAGCAATAATCATGACTCTTTACTACGTAGGTATTGATGGAGGCGGTACATCTTGTCGAGCTCGAATTCGAGATGCCCAGGGCAAACTGATTGGTGAAGCGAAAAGTGGCAGTGCCAACATCCTATTGGGCGTGGATGTTGCGATGAACTCTATTGTTGATGCCATCACAAAAGCGGCACAACAAGGGCAACTCAACTCAGACCATTTTTCAAATATGCATGTTGGCCTAGCACTGGCTGGCGCTGAGCAAAAATCAGCATGGTTCGACTTCATGGCTCAACCACAGCCTTTCGCAAGCGTGACGCTAAATACCGACGCTTATGGAGCTTGTATTGGTGCTCACAACGGCCAAGACGGTGCAATCATGATCGGTGGCACCGGTTCTTGTGGAATCTACCTAAAAGACGGTGAGCAACATGTGGTTGGCGGTCGTGAATTCCCGATTTCAGATCAAGGCGGCGGCGCAGTGATGGGCTTACGTTTGATTCAACAAGTCTTGCTTGCAGAAGACGGTATTCGCAGCAAAACCCCACTGACTCTACATGTCATAAATCACTTTAATAATGATGCGGATGCCATTGTGGAGTGGTCGAAAGGCGCGATTCCAAAGGATTACGGTCAATTCTCGCCAGTGATTTTTCAACTCGCTAACGAAGGCGATGAACTGGCTATCGAGATGCTCAAGCAAACCGCGGCTGATATCGAAATGTTTGTCTTGGCACTTCATCGAAAAGGCGCTGACAAGGTGTGCTTAATGGGAAGTATCGCTGAGCGTATTCTCAACTGGCTATCACCACCAGTACAACAATGGATAGTTAAACCTCAATTCGACGCTATTGAAGGCGCATTGATGTTTGCCGGGAAACCACAACACAACTTGTATCAACAGGCTTAGCAGGGAAGTTATATGAATTATCGCATCGACTTAGCTGTTCTTTCTGAACAAAAAAATAACTGCCGATTTGGCCTTACGGTACATAACTTAAGTGATCTTGACGTACAAGATTGGTCACTGCATTTTGCCTTTGACCGATTCATCCTTCCTGAGAGTTTATCGCAAGGTGAACTGACTCAAGTTGGAAGCTATTGCTCGTTCAAACCAAGTTCGCCAGTGTTAAAGGCCAATAACCATTACTACCTTGAATTCATTATTCAAAGTGCACCATTCCGTTTCTATTCGGATGGCTTGAATGATGCCTTTATCCAATCACATCATGATGGAGAAACATCGGTACTGCCTGTCGCGATATCACCCATTGTACTGGCTTCGCCATACCGTGAACGCAATCAAATTCCTGAAGTAAGCGCAGCTGAAGTGGCATTGATTCCTCAGCCGAATCAGATCGAATTTCAGCAAGGTAGTTTCGCGCTAAGTAGATTCGCGCTAAATAACGACTGCAGAATTGAGGTTCAATCTCATCTTGCTGATAAGGCAATCTCTTGGTTTCAGCAAGAATTGCTTTCTACCTTTGAACTATCTCTTTCGAATGAGCTTTCAACTGAACTTTCAAAAGACGAAAGTTGCGACATTCTATTTCGCAGCAACCCGACGTTAGACGAAGCCGAGTACAAGCTCACCGTCACGGCACAACAAATAATGGTTGAATCAGGTAGCCAATCGGGCTTCACACACGCTGTAGCAAGCTTAATTCAGTTGGTACAACAACTGGATACCGAGAACTTCTCTGTGCCATGTTGCAAAATCGCCGATCAGCCTCGTTTCAAATACCGAGGCATGATGTTGGACTGCGCTCGTCACTTCCACTCGGTAGAGCAAGTGAAGCGCTTAATCAATCAACTGGCGCACTACAAGTTCAACGTTTTTCATTGGCACCTAACCGATGATGAAGGTTGGAGAATCGAGATAAAGAGCCTACCTCAACTAACTGAAATCGGTGCATGGCGAGGTCCTGATCATGCATTAGAACCGCAATACACCCACATTGCTGACAACTATGGCGGCTTCTACACACAACAACAGATTCGCGAAGTGATTGAATATGCAGAGCAACGCAGCATCACAGTGATCCCAGAGATCGATATCCCAGGACACTGTCGCGCTGCGATTAAGTCACTGCCTGACATGCTGGTAGAGCAAGCCGACACCACTCAATACAAGAGTATTCAGCACTACAACGACAACGTACTAAACCCAGGTTTACCGGGTACTTACCAATTTCTAGATGCCGTCATTGAAGAAGTGGCTGAACTCTTCCCTAGCGAACTAATTCACATGGGGGCAGACGAAGTACCACCAGGAGTGTGGAGCAACAGCCCTGCTGCTCAAGCATTGATGAAAGAGCACCAGTACCAAGACAGCAAAGACTTACAAGGCCACCTATTCCGTTATGCCGAAAACAAACTCAAGCAACTTGGCAAGCGCATGGTGGGCTGGGAAGAAGCGCAACACGGCGACAAAGTCAGTAAAGAAACCATCATCTACTCGTGGCTCAGCGAAGAAGCCGCTGTGAACTGCGCTCGCCAAGGTTTTGATGTGGTGCTGCAACCAGCACAATTTACCTATCTCGACATGACCCAAGATTATGCACCGGAAGAACCGGGCGTAGATTGGGCTGCCGTAATCCCATTAGAACAAGCTTATACCTACGAAGCGCTTGCTGAAATATCCGACACCGACCCAATTCGTAAGCGGATCCGCGGAATTCAGTGTGCTCTATGGTGTGAGATCGTCACCAATCAAAAGCGTATGGATTACATGGTATTCCCAAGAATTAGCGCTTTAGCTGAAGGATGTTGGACACATAAAAACAACCGAAACTGGCTAGATTACTTGTCTCGCCTAAAGGGTCACCTGCCATTACTCGACAGACTCAATGTTGACTATCGCAACCCTTGGAAAGCTCAATAAAACAAAACCAAAGCACACTCACACCGAGTGTCAGCTTAACCCTGATTAAGGTGTTCAGTCAGATAAGACTCAGCATCACTATTTAAAAATTAGCTGCATAGATGCAGTTTGTTAAAAAGGAAATGACAATGAAATACGGCTATTTCGATAACGACAATCGCGAATACGTCATCACTCGCCCTGATGTACCAGCACCATGGACCAACTACCTAGGTACTGAAAAGTTTTGTACCGTGATTTCGCACAATGCGGGCGGTTACTCGTTCTACAATTCTCCGGAATACAACCGTGTTACTAAGTTCCGTCCAAACGGTACATTCGACCGTCCAGGACACTATGTTTATCTGCGTGATGATGAGACAGGTGATTACTGGTCTATCTCTTGGCAGCCAGTGGCAAAAAGCCTAGATGAAGCGAACTACGAAGTTCGTCACGGCCTGTCATACTCAAAATTCAAGTGTGAATACAGCGGTATTACGGCAACTAAAACGCTATTCGTTCCTAAAGGTGAAGATGCGGAAGTTTGGGATGTCGTGCTGAAGAACAACACTGACAAGCCAAGAACCATCAGCACTTTCTCATTTGTTGAGTTCTCTTTCAGTCATATTCAATCAGATAACCAGAACCATCAGATGTCTCTGTACTCTGCGGGCACGTCTTACCAGGAAGGTGTTCTGGAATACGACTTGTACTACAACACTAACGACTTTGAAGGCTTCTACTACCTAGCGTCAACTTTCTCACCAGACAGCTACGATGGCCAGCGTGACAACTTCCTTGGCATGTACCGTGATGAAGCAAACCCAATTGCGGTTGAAAATGGCAAGTGTTCTAACAGCGCTCAAACCTGTTACAACCATTGTGGTTCTCTGCACAAGCAATTTACGATTCAACCGGGTGAAGAAGTTCGCTTTGCGTATGTATTAGGTATCGGTAAAGGCAACGGTGAACGCCTACGCGAGAAGTACCAAGATACCGCTAACATAGATGCGGCTTTCCAAGGAATCAAAGACCATTGGGACGAGCGTTGCAATAAATTCCAAGTTAAGTCGCCAAACGAAGGCTTAGACACCATGATCAACACGTGGACGCTATACCAAGCGGAAACCTGTGTGGTTTGGTCGCGCTTTGCATCATTCATTGAAGTCGGTGGTCGTACTGGCCTTGGCTACCGTGATACTGCGCAAGATGCCATCTCAGTGCCTCATGCCAACCCACAAATGACCAAAAAACGTATTATCGATCTGCTTCGTGGCCAAGTGAAAGCGGGCTACGGTCTACACTTGTTCGATCCTGATTGGTTCGATCCAGAGAAAGCTGACGTTGAACCTTCAAAATCGCCAACGGTTGTTCCAACACCGTCAGACGACGACAAGATCCACGGCATTGATGATACCTGTTCTGATGATCACTTATGGATCGTACCAACCATCATCAAATATGTGATGGAAACCGGTGAACACGATTTCTTTGATGAAGTGATTCCATACGCAGACGGTGGCGAGGCAACGGTTTACGAGCATATGAAAGCCGCACTGAATTTCTCTGCAGAATACGTTGGTCAAACCGGTATCTGTAAAGGCCTTCGTGCAGACTGGAATGACTGTTTGAACCTTGGTGGCGGTGAGTCTTCAATGGTTTCATTCCTACACTTCTGGGCGCTACAAGAATTCTTAGACCTAGCTAAGTTCCGTAATAACGATGCTGACGTTACTAAATACACTGAAATGGCAGCGAACGTTCGCGAAGCTTGTGAAACGCACCTTTGGGATGACGAGGGTGGCTGGTACATCCGTGGTCTGACTAAAAATGGCGACAAGATAGGTACCGCTCAACAAGCTGAAGGTCGAGTTCACCTTGAGTCAAACACGCTAGCGGTTCTATCTGGCGCGGTATCTCAAGAGCGTGGCGAGAAAGCGATGGACGCTGTCGATGAGAACCTGTTCTCTGAATACGGCCTACATCTAAACTCTCCTTCATTCGCAACACCAAACGACGATATCGGCTTTGTGACTCGCGTTTACCAAGGCGTTAAAGAGAACGGCGCTATCTTCTCTCACCCGAACCCATGGGCTTGGGTAGCCGAAGCTAAGTTAGGTCGTGGTGACCGTGCGATGAAATTCTACGACGCACTTAACCCGTACAACCAAAACGACATGATTGAAACGCGTTACGCAGAACCATACTCGTACGTGCAGTTCATCATGGGTAAAGATCATCAAGACCATGGTCGTGCAAACCACCCTTGGTTAACGGGCACCTCTGGTTGGGCTTACTTTGCGGTAACCAACTTCATTCTTGGTGTTCGTACTGGCTTTGAAGGATTAACGGTTGATCCTTGTATTCCGACTGATTGGCCTGAGTTTGAAGTAACTCGTCAATGGCGTGGCGCAACTTACAACATCACAGTGCAGAACCCGAATGCGGTAAGCAAAGGTGTTGCCTCTATCACTATCAACGGTGAACAGGTTGAAGGTGCAATTCCAGTACAAGCAGAAGGCAGCGTGAACGATGTTGTCGTTGTTCTAGGCTAGTCACTCAATTTGACGAACAGGTCCTGTCTCAAGCCTTCAGGTTTGAGACAGTGATACTAAAAGGATTTTCTAATGATTAAATTTGGTACAGGTGGCTGGCGCGCGTTTATTGGTGAAGAGTTCACTAGAGAAAACGTACGCTTAGTAGCGCAAGCACTGGCAAACATCATCAACAATGAAGGAGCGGCAAAGAACGGATTTGTGATCGGCTATGACCGCCGCTTCCTTTCAGATAAAGCCGCGTGTTGGTTTGCTGAAGTATTAGCAGCCAACAACATCAAAGTGAGCTTTATCGACAAATTTGTTCCAACACCTATCGTGATGTTCCAAGCGAAAGAGATGGGATGTGTCTACTCGGCATGTATTACCGCTTCTCACAACCCTGCTGATTACAACGGTATTAAGGTTTTCATTGAAGGTGGCCGAGATGCTGATGAGATCATCACAGAGAAGATTGAACAACAGATAGCAACACTGACTAGCGAAGACGTTATCCGAGTAGATTTCGAACAGGCATTAAACGACAAAGAAATTGAGATCATCAATCCGATGAACGCCTTTGTTGACTCAATCATCAATGCAATTGATATCGAATCGATTAAGAAAGCCAACCTAAAAGTACTGATTGACCCGATGTTTGGTGTGGCGAAAAACGCACTTCAAACCGTTCTAATTAGTGCCCGCTGTGATGTCGACGTAATCAACGATGGCAAAAACCCAGATTTTGGTGGCCTCATGCCATCTCCAAATGCCGCTACTTTGTATCGCTTAAAGCACCTTGTTGCCGCTGAAGGTTATGACATTGGTATTGGTACTGATGGCGATGCCGATCGTTTGGGCATCATCGATG
Organism: Vibrio sp. QJM3NY_27; assembly: GCF_057785955.1. NCBI lineage: Bacteria > Pseudomonadati > Pseudomonadota > Gammaproteobacteria > Vibrionales > Vibrionaceae > Vibrio > Vibrio sp. QJM3NY_27. The sequence goes on from NZ_CM173511.1 coordinate 2,932,120, forward strand.
AAAAAGGTCACTTCATCCATCCAAATGAAGTACTTCTGCTGCTTTACTACTACTTGCTCGAATACAAAGGCTGGAAAGGTTCAGTTGTCCGTAATATCGCAACTACGCATCTGCTAGATAAAGTGGCAGCGGATCACGGAGAGAAGAGCTTTGAGGTTCCTGTGGGCTTTAAGCATATCAGCTCTCAAATGGAAGCCGATGATTCACTAATTGGCGGTGAAAGCTCTGGCGGTTTAACCATTCGAGGTCACATCAAAGGCAAGGATGGCGTGTTCGCATCAAGCTTGTTGGTTGAGATGATCAGCGTAACAGGTAAGAAGCTCTCAGAGCTGCTTGATGAGATCTACTCTAAATATGGTTATGCGTATACGGCTGAAGGGGATTGCAAGTTTAAGCCTTCAGAGAAGGAAGCTCTCTACACCAAGATTTACGTCGAAAAGCAACTGCCTGAATTTGAATACGAAATTGAAAAAGTCAGCTATGAAGATGGTGCCAAGGTGTACTTCAAAAATGGCGGCTGGGTGATTGCTCGCTTCTCAGGAACAGAGCCGTTACTACGAATCTTCGCAGAAATGGAAGATAAAGACACTGCAGAACATGTTCTTCAAAAAGTGAAAGACTTCCTCTCTCTATAGGCTTATAGAGTGCAGCAGTTTTATATGGGATTTAACAGATCACTGCCTTGTTAGAACCTATAGATGAAGAGCTTTTGCCCAGTACTTTCGATTAAGTGCTGGGCTTTTTTATGACTGCGTTTTATTTTTTTGCAAAACTGTTTTGGCGGCTCGTCGTTAAAACGCTAATACGCCTTTAGTATCCACTTTTACGGTTACCGGCATGCCCACTTCAAGAGCTTCTGAAGAAGTCGCTAATAACTTCTGACCATTAGCTTCAATTACATAGCGACAATGGTCACCCATGAACTGCTGCTCCAATACAGATAGGTTACTATCCACATCATGAGTGGCTACGATATGTTGAGGCCTTAACAACAACGCACATTGAGCACCAACTTCTATTTCAGTTTGCGCCTTCGCTTCGATCGAACCTAAGCTTGTTTCAAATTCATTATCTGAAATACGTTGTGCATTCAAGTAGCTACCGCCACCCAAGAAGTCAGCCACAAACTTGCTTGATGGGTGGAAGTACAATTCTGATGCCGAGCCATACTGTTCAATCACACCATGGTTCATTACTGCCATCTTATCTGCAAACGCGAACGCCTCTTCACGACTGTGAGTCACAAAAATAGCCGTCACACCCTGCTTCTTAAATATTTTACGAATCTGAGAGATCAACTCATGGCGAACCTGAGTATCGATATTTGAAAAAGGTTCATCCAATAACAATAAATCTGGCTTGTATGCTAAAGAACGAGCAATCGCTACGCGCTGCTGTTGACCACCAGAAAGTTGATGTGGGTATCGGTCACCGAATTCATCTAAATGAACCAGCTCCAACATCTCTTGGACTTTCTCTTTCTTTTGCTGATCAGAGAGATCTTTAAGGCCAAAACCGACATTCTGGTTTACCGTCAGGTGCGGAAACAGGGCGTAATCTTGGAAAATCATACCGATGTTTCGTTGCTCTGGTGGCAACCAATTATCACCATCATCAATGGTTTGACAGTTCAAGCTCATGATTCCGCTACTTAATGGAAGCAGCCCTGCAACCGCCTTAAGCAAAGTCGTTTTTCCGCAGCCACTGGCACCAAGAAGACAAACAATTTCACCATGCTCAACTTCTAATGAGAGCGATTCCAAGATGGTTTGCGACTCATATTTACAAGTCAGATCTTTAATTGATAATGCACAACTCATTAGTGTTTCTGCTCCAAAGAACGGTTGACGATGATCAGAGGAATTAAACCCACCAACACCAATAATACAGCAGGCATTGCCGCCAACTCTAGGTGCTCATCTGAGGCATAGTTATAAACATAGGTCGCCAATGTTTCGAAATTGAAAGGGCGTAACAGCAATGCCGCATTTAGCTCTTTCATTGATTCGATAAACACCAGTAAACCTGCGATCAACGCGCCGCGTTTAATCAAAGGTAAATGAACACGACGTAACATCTGGTTGGTATTACAACCCATGGTTTTAGAAGCCATATCCAATGAAGGAGATACTTTACTCAAGCTACTTTCGATACTGCCAATAGCAACAGCTGAAAAACGCACGACCATTGCAAAGATGAGCGCAAACATGGAACCAGAGAAGATCAAACCAGGTCGTCCCCACTCCATCACTTTAGCGATGTCATTGACCAAGTGATCCATAAACAACACAGGTACCATCACGCCAATCGCTAACACCGTGCCAGGAACGGCATAGCCCATCGAAGCAATACGCATGTAAGCCTGATTTTTCTTACTTGGGCTAACACGTTGATTAAAATTCACAATCATCGCAATGATAACGCCAATAATCGCCGCGACTACTGACACATAAAGGCTGTTAACCGCATACTCTCTGAATTCAGGCGTCCAGCTTTGCGCAAAGTATTTGTAGGCATAGATCATCAACTGACCGAGAGGAAACAAGAATGCAACGCACACTAATCCCCAACACCAGAACAGTGCCAACCATTTTTTCCAACCGGACAAGTCGTAGCGAAAGTCTTCACGACTGCTGAATTGATTCTGGAACAGTTTCTGTTTACGACGGCTATAGCGCTCTGAACTCAACAGTAGGATCACGATAACCAGCATAATTGCCGATATTTTCGCTGCAGCCGTTAAACTTGAGTAACCTAACCAGGTATCGTAAACCGCTGTCGTTAAGGTGTTGACAGCAAAGTAACTCACGGTACCAAAATCACCGATGGTTTCCATTGCGACAAGCGATAGACCTACCGCCATAGAAGGACGAACAAGCGGTAAAGAAATACGACGAAAGCTTTCCCAAGGTGAACATTTTAGCAACCGAGCGGATTGCAATAAGGAGACGTTTTGCTCCATAAATGCCGCGCGGCACAACAAGTAAACATACGGGTAAAGAACGAGGGACAAAACAATAATGGCACCCGATAAGGTTCTAATATCCGGGAACCAATACTCACCGGGCCCCCACCCAGTCAGATCTCGCAGTAGCACTTGAACAGGGCCTGCAAAGTCGAACCAATCGGTAAAGATATACCCGACAATATAGCCTGGCATAGCTAATGGCAGTACCAGTGCCCACTGTAAAACACGCTCACCCGGCACACGGCACATTGCCATAATCCAAGCAGACGGAATACCAAAAACTAAAGACAGGAACATGGTTCCTATGACTAAAACCACCGTATTGTAAGCATAGGTGGGCATCACTGTGGACATCAGATGAGAAAATAGCTCATCTGTTTCTCCAACAGCCGTCGTAAAAATCGCTAAGATCGGTAAAACCAGCAATACTGCAATAATGCCGCTACTGGTGTTCCATAAATAATTCTTTTCTTTCATCGCCTAACTACAACGAGGCTTAATGAAACACAAATGCATTTGCAAATACATCTCATATCCTTTTAATGGTGGGGTTATTTATACCCATATACTGTAACGACTTCAAGGTGAGATGCTAATAACTCAAGGGATCAACGACGAGCTTTGTATCAAAAAGTGATTTTCCAAAAACAAACAACCCCAAGTGACCGAAAATGGTGACTTGAGGTTGTCATTTTACTTGGGCCGAAGCCTACAGTAATAAATTAAAGATCGAACTTAACTTCGTCTAATAGCTTGATTGCAGCAGCATGGTGATCTGCAATTTCATCTAGAGAAATCGTATCCGCTTTGAACTCACCCCAAGATGCAACAAGCTCTGAAGGCTTAACGTCTGCTTTAACTGGGTATTCGTAATTCACTTCTGCATACATGCCTTGTGCAGTATTGCCTGATAGGAACTCCATTAGCTTAACCGCGTTCTCTTTGTTTGGAGAGAATTTAGCCATAGCCATACCAGAGATGTTTACGTGAGTACCCGTTGTTTCTTGGTTCGGGAAGTTAATGTAAACAGAGTCAGCCCAAGCTTTTTGCTCTTTATCATTAATCATCTTACCTAGGTAGTAGCTGTTACCTAGAGCAACATCACATAGACCTTCTTTAATCGCTTTAACTTGTGCACGATCGTTGCCTTGAGGCTTACGCGCTAGGTTTGCTTTTACGCCTTCTAGCCACTCTTTCGTTTCAGCTTCACCTTTATGAGCAATCATCGAAGATACTAGAGAAACATTGTATGGGTGCTTACCGCTACGAGTACAGATTTTGCCTTTGAATTCTGGTTTAGTTAGATCGGCATAAGTGAACTCTTCACCTAGACGACCAACACGGTCACGTGAAGAATAAACACTACGTGTACGAGTTGTTAGAGCAAACCACTCATTAGCAGAATCTTGGTACTGAGCTGGAATGTTCTTTTCAAGTACATCACTCTCGACAGATTGAACTAGATCTTGTTTCGTTAGCTCAGATAGACGACTGATATCTACAGTTAAGACAACATCCGCAGGGCTGTATTCACCCTCTTGAGCTAATTTCTCTGCTAAACCTTTTTTAGCAAACTTAACGTTTACTTTAATGCCAGTCTCTTTCGTGAATTCCTTGAACATTGGCTCAACTAGGAAAGGTTGACGGTAAGAGTATACGTTTACTTCTTCCGCAGCCATTGCTGTCGGGGCAATTACACCACACGCTAGAGCTGAAAGTGTTAGCAGTTTCTTCATTGTAAAATCCTTTATATCGAAATGATAATGTCTATCAGTTGCGTTATTATATTCATCATTAACATAATTACAATGACGAGCGACAAAAAATCCGTCTACTCAGACCATTAAAACCCTCACATTTGTAACAAAGCATTTCCAAACAAACACCTTGTCTTCGCTTTAAATGAAACCTGTTTACCCCTTATTCCCTCTTGCAATGTTCGACCATAAATACAACAAAACCCCACAACCATGAGCTGTAGGGTTTTGTTTTTATGGCCTGATGTTTATCAGGTCAAAAGGTTACTGCTGATTATTTTACTGATACAAACTCAGGGTAAGCGCCTACACCACAATCGTGCATGTCCATACCTTCAAGTTCTTCATCTTCAGTTACACGAATACCAATTGTCGCTTTAAGCACAGCCCATACAACTAAGCTAGCACCGAATACCCATGCGAAGATTGCCGCAGCACCCAATAGTTGAGCACCAAATGTTGCATCAGCGTTACTTAGTGGCACAGCCATTAGACCAAAGAAGCCACATACACCGTGTACCGAGATAGCACCTACTGGATCATCAATCTTAGCTTTGTCTAGAGCAATGATACTGAACACAACAAGTGCACCAGATACAGAACCAATTGCGACAGCAAATAGAGGAGATGGTGATAGAGGGTCTGCAGTGATTGCTACTAGACCAGCTAACGCGCCATTAAGAATCATTGTTAAGTCAGCTTTACCCCACGTTGTTTTACATACTAGTAGTGCTGCAATCGCACCTGCTGCTGCTGCTGCGTTAGTGTTCAGGAAAATTTGACCAACCGCTGTTGCGTTCTCAAAATCTGAAACCATAAGTTGAGAACCACCGTTGAAACCGAACCAACCGAACCAAAGGATAAATGTACCTAACGTTGCAAGTGGCATGTTTGAACCAGGAATCGGGTAAATTTCACCGTTCTTACCATATTTACCTTTACGAGCACCCAGTAATAGAACACCCGCTAATGCTGCTGAAGCGCCTGCCATGTGTACAATACCAGAACCGGCAAAGTCACTGAAACCAGCTTCTGATAGGAAACCACCACCCCAAGTCCAGTAACCTTCCATTGGGTAAATAAACGCTGTTAGTACCACAGAGAAGATAAGGAATGACCAAAGCTTCATACGCTCAGCAACTGCGCCAGAAACGACCGACATTGCTGTTGCAACAAATACGACTTGGAAAAAGAAATCTGATTCTAATGAGTGGTCTGCACCTTCACCTTGAGTACCGATTAAAGTACCAAATGAAGGTAACCAACCACCTTCACCGTTATCTACGTACATAATGTTGTAGCCAACCACTAAGAAAGTCGTACAAGCAATCGCGTACAAACAGATGTTCTTAGTTAAAATTTCTGTGGTGTTCTTTGAGCGAACTAAACCAGCTTCTAACATTGCGAAGCCTGCTGCCATCCACATGACCAACGCACCTGAAATGAGGAAGAAAAAAGTGTCTAGTGCGTAACGTAGTTCCATTACTGTTGTTGTAAGTTCCATATTAAAGTCTCCAGTCCTTGTAATTCTTTAAAGTGCTTCAGCATCCATTTCACCGGTACGAATTCGTACGGCTTGGCTTAGGTCATACACAAAAATTTTGCCATCGCCGATTTTTCCGGTGTGTGCCGCTTGGCTAATCGCTTCAACAACTCGATCAACATTTTCAGCTTGGGTAGCAATCTCTAGCTTCACTTTTGGTAGGAAATCAACTTGATACTCCGCACCACGATACAATTCCGTGTGTCCCTTCTGACGACCAAAACCTTTCACTTCAGAAACTGTCATACCTTCAATACCCACATCAGAGAGCGCTTCGCGTACATCGTCTAATTTGAATGGCTTAACAATGGCATTTATTAATTTCATATTCGTTCCTTAAATTCTTCACTTAATCCGTTAATTCTCTTAATACAATCCAAGTAGCGTGCCAAAAAGTTAAGATGTTGTTTTTAAACAGTATATAATTAAAACGGTTGTAAAAACGAAAAAGGCCGCACCAATATGGTGCGGCCTTTTCACTATCTTAATGCGTTGCGCTATTGTTGCTCCAGTTTTGGGCAACCGAGCCTTCAAGGCTCTAGATTACTCAATAATAGGGGCTAACTAGCGAGTAGAAAGTTAGACCTTAATAGCCTAGAAAGTCCATCCAGCGTTCGATAAGTCGCTCGAAATCATCGATTCCACAGCTTGCTTGGCTTTCACAGTTATAGAAGTCGAATTCACTGCCCTCTTCCATCTCTTGCTCATGCGCTAACACGTTTTCCTGAATCGTTACGTCATCTTCATTGATAGCAAGGCTGATCTCTTTGCCAAGCAGCGTCACTTCATTACTCAGATCCTGTCGAGATTGTTCAATCAACGCCATCACATGATCCAGCTTCTGCTTATCTTTCCCGATCTCTTCTTGAAGCCAGCGGCCAACAATCTCATGGCCCATGCTACATTTCACATAGTATTCACCCATTAGAGTGTTTCTAGTAAATTCGAATTCCATAAGGCTCCAAAGCTCTAATAAAAAGAAGGTTCAATAAATAGGTAGTAGCAAAAATGAGGCGAGAGTATATAGCTAAGTCTACGAGAGATCGAGTGTGTTGAATGCTGCACTAAACCACCAATAACAAATCACTAAGAACAAGCCACCAGCAACACGCATAAACAAAAACGCCCTCTCGTATAGAGAAGGCGTTGTATTAACAGTGAGTACGTTACCGCAATGCAGTAAGTACTGACTTACTATCTATAAAGTGCTTATGCGGGCTCTTGGAAGATAACAGTGTCTGCTTTTTCCGTGTACTGACCCATTTTATGGAAATTCAGGTAACGGTATGTATCTGCAGCTGTTGCATTAATCTTCTCAGCGTACGCTAAGTACTCTTCTTTAGTTGGGATACGACCAAGAATCGCACCAACAGCAGAAAGCTCAGCAGAAGCTAGATAAACGTTCGCACCATTACCCAAACGGTTCGGGAAGTTACGAGTAGACGTAGACATAACCGTCGAAGCATCAGCAACACGAGCTTGGTTACCCATACATAATGAACAACCCGGAGTTTCAATACGAACCCCAGCACGACCGAAGATGCCGTAGTAGCCTTCTTCTGTCAGTTGGTCTTTATCCATCTTAGTTGGCGGAGCAACCCATAGGCGAGTATTCAAAGAGCCATTAAACTCTTCAAGCATCTTACCTGCAGCACGGAAGTGACCGATGTTCGTCATACAAGAACCGATGAACACTTCTTGAATCTCAGTACCTTGAACGTCAGAAAGAAGACGAGCATCATCTGGATCATTCGGTGCACATAGGATTGGTTGGTCAATGTCAGCAAGATCAATCTCGATAACATGAGCGTATTCAGCATCTGAATCAGCAGCAAGCAACTCAGGGTTCGCTAGCCACTCTTCCATTGCCGTAATACGACGCTCGATAGTACGAACATCACCGTAACCTTCCGCAATCATCCACTTAAGCATAACGACGTTCGAGTTCAGATACTCTTCGATAGACTCTTGAGACAGCTTAACGGTACAACCCGCAGCAGAACGCTCAGCAGATGCATCTGAAAGTTCAAATGCTTGCTCAACAGACAGGTGGTCAACACCTTCAATCTCTAGTACACGACCAGAGAATTCATTGATCTTACCGGCTTTTTCAACGGTCAGTAGACCTTGCTTGATACCGTAAAGAGGAATTGCATGTACAAGGTCACGTAGCGTGATACCCGGCTGCATTTCACCTTTAAAGCGAACCAAGATTGATTCAGGCATATCAAGAGGCATAACACCTGTTGCTGCAGCAAATGCTACTAAGCCAGAACCTGCTGGGAACGAAATACCTAGAGGGAAACGAGTATGCGAATCACCACCTGTACCAACAGTATCAGGCAGAAGCATACGGTTTAGCCATGAGTGAATAACACCATCACCCGGGCGAAGTGAAACACCTGCACGGTTCATGATGAAATCAGGCAGCGTATGGTGAGTGTTTACATCAACTGGTTTAGGGTATGCAGATGTGTGACAGAAAGACTGCATCACAAGATCCGCAGAGAAACCAAGACAAGCCAGATCTTTCAGCTCATCACGCGTCATAGGACCCGTAGTATCTTGAGAGCCTACTGTTGTCATTTTAGGTTCACAGTACTGACCAGCACGTACGCCTTCAACGCCACATGCTTTACCTACCATTTTCTGAGCTAGCGTGTAGCCTTTGTCAGAAGCTGAAGGGTCGATTGGTTTAGCAAACAAATCAGTTTCAGCTAGGCCTAGAGCGTCACGAGCACGACCCGTTAAGCCACGACCAATGATCAGTGGAATACGACCACCAGCACGTACTTCATCTAGAAGTACTTTGCCTAGCTCAAAGCTTGAGATATCTGCACCGTCTTTACGAACAACACCTTCATAAGGATAGATATCAATCACATCACCCATGTTCATGTCTTGTACGTTCAGCTCAATTGGTAGCGCGCCTGAGTCTTCCATTGTGTTGTAGAAGATCGGAGCAATTTTACCACCAAGACAAACACCGCCAGTGCGCTTGTTTGGTACGAATGGGATATCTTCACCCATGAACCAAAGTACTGAGTTTGTCGCTGATTTACGTGAAGAACCAGTACCAACAACATCACCAACGTAAGCCAGTGGAATGCCGTCTTTTTGCATTTCTTCAATTTGAGTAATTGGACCAACGTTACCCTGCTCATCAGGAGTAATACCATCACGTTCCATCTTCAGCATCGCTTTTGCGTGTACTGGGATATCAGGACGTGACCATGCATCTGGCGCTGGAGATAAGTCATCGGTGTTCGTTTCACCAGTGACTTTAAATACTTTAACGGTAATTTTTTCCGCTACTTTGTCTTTAGCTGTAAACCACTCAGCATCAGCCCAAGATTGAAGCACTTGTTGTGCTGAAGCATTACCTGCTTTTGCTTTTTCTTCTACATCGTAGAATGCGTCAAACATCAGTAGAGTATGAGAAAGCGCTTTAACAGCGATAGGAGCAAGCTCTGTATCATCCAGCAAAGAAACTAGAGATTCGATGTTGTAACCACCTTGCATTGTGCCAAGTAGTTCCGCAGCTTTTGCTTTGCTTACTAGTGGAGATTCAACTTCACCTTTAGTGATAGCAGTTAGGAAGCCCGCTTTAACGTAAGCAGCTTCATCTACACCTGGTGGAATTCGGTTTTCTAGTAGGTCAAGAAGGTATTCTTCTTCACCTTGAGGTGGGTTCTTTAGAAGTTCAACTAGGCCAGCGACTTGCTCAGCATCTAGTGGTCTTGGAACAACTCCCTCGGCAGCACGTTCTTCGACGTGTTTACGGTAGGCTTCAAGCACGACTTTTTTCCTCTCATTGCGGTTCACTTCTTATCTTCATAATTATTAGTAAAATAAAGAAGTGAACATCCTTGGAAACTTGGCTCTCCATTGCCATTTTTGTCATTCAATTTGTATTGATGAGCGGCATCATAGAGGCCAAACTGTGGGCGGTAGAATAGCAAATTTAACGTTAAATTAAAATCTTATCATTTTGACCAACATAGCAAGTTAAGACGAAAGTCCTACGATTTTTGCCTATTTAGTCGGAAAAAGAGCTATCCCACGCATGTTTATTTGTAAGACGTTCCAATAATTAAGTAGACCGAGTCGTAATTATCTTCGGTTCTACCATAAGCCAAAATAATCGGCCCTAATGGGGAGTCGACTCCGGCAAAGACCGAACCAGCGGTGAACATTGGCGCTTCGTCAATGTTCAAATCATTATTCGACCATACACCACCATGCTCAATGGACGCACCCACGTAGAACGGTGACTTAAACAAGCCAAAATCATTTTCAAACCATTTATAGCGATAAATTAAACTGCCATACGCCAAGTTTTGCCCAATAAGACTATTTCTTGGTATTCCCGATAAATTTAAGAAGCCTCCAAGCTCCTTTGGATCAATAGGGAACACGGAATTTTTACTCTCTACCATACCAAAATCGAACTTTGCGACTAAAGTATGCTTTTCAATACTCTGCGCCGCCATGAAATTAGCTGAAATCTCATAAACCGTATCGCTTTCAGAGTTAAATTCAGAATCAGCAAGAGAAGAGTCATTATCAAAATCATCATGGGAAACGAGATACTCCAGATCAACGAAATACCCTTTGGTTGGCAAACTGAAGTTATCTAAGGTATCCAATCGATAACTCATAAACCCACCAATACGTGTATATCCACCGCTACCTAAAGACGGTAACGAGGCTACCTCAACATCACCATCGGTGTATCGAGCCCCCACTTTAAATTCTTGCCACAATGTTGGCTGGTAACCTAATGCCAGTTCACCAATATACTCTTGATAAGTCATTGGTAAGTAGTCTTTAGTTACGTCAAGAGTGGGCTCTTCGATATCGTCAATATTGGCGGGTAAGTTTCTCTTCTGATTGCTATAAACAAGTGATGCCGATGTAAATAACTTCTGGCTTGAGAAAAAAGGAGAATATAACTCAGCCTCAATGAGCTTATCAGTGCCCATTTCTACATTCGTTCTTAACTCTGCGCCATGCGAGTTAATATCCGTAAAATTAGCCGACATACCAATTGAATATTGGCTCTCGGTTGCAAAGTCATCTTCAAGATAAAATCGAAAGTTGAGGTAATTAGGACCCCATGATTTTTCATTTACATCTACCTGCAGTTGATCTTCACCGTCTACATTTCCAAATTCATAGGTGACCAATTCAAAACGGTCGAGCGCATAGAGGTCTTTAACCTGAGATTCAATTTCACTGGTTTTAAGGATTTTGCCAGAATCGAGGTTCAAACGATTGGCAATCAACTTATCTGAATAGTGGGTGTTATTATTGATAACGACCTTATCCACCACCGTTTTATCACCATGCTTGAGCTGCTTTCGAGCTTTCTGTTTATCATCAATATAGTGTTGGTAGTCCGCATTCGAGAGCGACAACTTAGAGAGCTGATCCGTATACTGCCTTGTTGCTTCGTATCCTGCATGATAAGCCGTCGGCATTTTATCGAACTCTGTGGTCTCCATTTGCCCAACATCAGGACGTAGGAAAAAATCATCGTCTGTTAACGTAGCGGCTTGCTCTTGAGTACTGCGTTGAACAAGGTAATTAGAGAGTTGGTCTGCTGCGGCTAAAAAGTTAGTAAAGTCTTCTTTGCTTTTGTAGTTAGTACTGATATCAACGGCAATAACGATGTCGGCTCCCATTGCTCGAGCAACATCCACTGGCATGTTATTGGTGACACCACCATCAACCAGCATTCGTCCATCAACCTCATAAGGAGGAAGAGCACCGGGTACCGACATACTCGCCATCATCGCATCAACAAGATGACCATGGTCGATGACCACTTCTTCAAGATCGATAATGTCAGTTGCAACAGAGCGATATGGAATAGCGAGGTTGTCGAAAGAATCGAGTGGAGATAAGTTACCTGTGGTCTCACGCAGAATACGCAACATATTCTGGCCTTGAACCACACCTTTTCTGGCTTTGATTTCACCCCAACCTAAACCGAGGTCGGTATTCAGTTGATAACGGTCTTCATACTCTTTGTCACGCACACGGCGATCACTACGGTTAACGCGATCGCGATAGCCACGATTCCAATCCACCGTATAAATAAAGCTCTCGATCTCATCTGCGCTCATCCCTGTCGCATAAAGACCACCAACGTAAGCGCCCATACTGGTACCGGTAATGTAATCAACCGGAATTTGCATCTCTTCTAAGGCTTTAAGCACCCCAATATGAGCCGCTCCTTTGGCCCCTCCACCAGCAAGCACGACAGCAACGGTTGGTCTTTTATGAGCTTGCTGAGATTGCTCCACCGGTGTTACAGTAGATGCAAACAGCTGAAAACTGATCACAGTACCGACAATGCCTAAGCCGCTCACAATCCAACGAGAAATCATTCTTTAAACTATCCTTGTTATTCTTTTCTTTTACGACTTTACCATTGAAAAAGCTTTTTTAGCCACTGTTTTGGTTGACTTTCACAACCCTTTTTAATGTTTCCATTCTCATCCCAAACCGGCAGTTTAACCTTACCGTCACAGTCAAACTCTAAAGCCCCTTCAGAAGTCCGAGTAAAACTTGCCGTCGTAATGCCATTCGGCCAAGGCAACAATAACTGCTCTGGAGTTCGATGTTTCAAGTAATCGGCATAGACACGTAACGCACCACTAGAGCCCGTAAGTTTAGTCGGCTTATTATCATCGCGTCCTAGCCAGATGGTAGTGACTTCACGACCATCAACACCCACGAACCAACTGTCTCGGCTGTCATTACTGGTACCCGTTTTACCGGCTAATCCTGCCCATGCAAACTGACCTTGTAGGAAACGTCCAGTACCTTCCGACACACCACGTTTCATGGCATAAGTTGTCAACCAAGCTGCTTGCTGGTCAACGCTTTGTGATACACGAGGGATCGACTGATATAAAACCTCACCATCGTTATCAACAACTGAACGAAGCGCAGACAAAGGTGCTATACGGCCAGAGTTGGTAATCGTTTGGTACATCTGCGCTACCTGAAATGGGGTCAATGAGAATGAACCCAAAAACATCGATGGCACTGGGCGAATTTCGTTTTTATCGACACCCAGTTTTCCAATCGTATCCGACACGCTATCAATACCTAACTGCATGCCCAAGCGAACCGTTGGTACGTTGTAAGACTTAGAAAGCGCCACATACAAAGGCACCTCTCCGCGAAACTTGCGATCGAAGTTTCTTGGGCTCCATACGCTGCCTTTACTGCCTTTCAAGCTTAGTGGAGTATCCATCAAGGTTGTCGCCAATGTGTACTTCTGGGGTTGCTCTAATGCGGTTAAGTAGATTGCTGGTTTAACCAAAGAACCAATAGGACGACTCGCATTCAAGGCTCGATTGAAACCATCGTAGCCAGTGCGTTTACCACCGACCATCGCACGAATTTCACCAGTATTTCTATCCACGGCAATAGCAGCAGCCTCTAGCTTGTTACCTGCCGTTTTAGATAAATCCGGCACCTTACGAGCAATCGACTTCTCTAGCTTGTCTTGAGAAACAGGATCCAGAGAGGTAAATACTCGAATGCCTTTCTGTGCTTCAAATCGATCACCGACATATCTCTTAAGCTCAATATTGACTTGCTGGAAGTAAGCGGGCTGACGGCTCGCAATGCGTGGGTTATCTTGAATATCCAAGTCTCGGCTTGCGGCTTCTTCGTACTGTTTCGGCGTCAATATGTCTTGTTGCATCAGCAAACGTAGAACCAAATCTCGTCGAGTCTTAGCTCGCTCAGGGTAACGAACCGGGTTGTAATACGAAGGTCCTTTGACCATACCGACCAGCAGTGCTAGTTGGTCGATTCGGAGTTCTTGAATCGGTTGCCCGAAATACAAGCGAGATGCTAATCCAAAGCCATGAATCGCTTGCCCACCATTTTGCCCAAGATAAACCTCGTTTAAGTAGGCTTCTAAGATGCGGTCTTTGCTGTAACGATGATCCAAAATAAGTGCAATATAGGCTTCGCGAACCTTACGCCATAATGTGCGCTCGCTAGATAAGAACAGGTTTTTTGCCAACTGTTGCGTCAACGTACTACCACCTTGTACGGTTCGCCCTGCTTTTACATTGACCACCATCGCACGAGCGATTGCCAGTGGCGATACCCCATCGTGCTGATAGAAATTTCGGTCTTCGGTTGCCAGCAATGCATCAACCATCACCTCTGGGAACTGATTACGTTTTAAGAACAGACGCTGCTCATCGCTACTTTTTTCAAGCATGCCAAGCATTTTTGGTTCAACACGCAGATACCCCATGTCGCCTTTCTTCTCTAGCGACTGAATACGAGTTAACTCGTTACCGTTGAAATGCAGCATCACATGACGATCCGCTTCCGGTCCATCGACAAACTCGAACGGGCGGCGAATCATTTCAATCTTGGTTGAGGAAGAAGAGTATTCGCCAGGGTGACGAGGAGAATTCACTTTACGGTAATTCAGCACATCCAATTCATTTTTGACTTGTACCAAACTAACGGCTGTACCCGGAGATAGATCCAATACACGAGCATAAACAACGGTTGGCAGATCAAAAAGCTGACCTTCAAAACGCTGCTTAACCACCGAATCCAAATAGATCCCAACGAACAACAACAGAGCTGCCGTTGCTAAACCCACCTTCCAAGCGATACCCCATAGGATCTTCAGCCAACCTCTGTTGCCCGTTTTCTTTGCCTTACCTTTCTTCGCTGCTGCTCTAGGCTTTCTTGGCTTGGCTTTGGTCGCTGGTGACTTCTTTGCTGGCGCTTTTTTAGGTGGTGCCTTTTTCGGCGTTAACATTTTGGTCATCATCGGTTCAACTGTCGTTTAGTTTTAGTGGTTGCTACATGATTAGCAGGGTCATCCGGCCAAGGATGTTTGGGGTAACGGCCTTTCATTTCTTTTTGAACATCTTTATACGCGCCAGCCCAAAAGCCAGCTAAATCTTGAGTAATTTGCAGTGGTCGTTGCGCAGGAGAAAGCAACTCAAGCACCACCTTTTTACGCCCTTGGGCAATCAAGGGTGAATCTTGCTCACCAAAGACTTCCTGCATTCGAACAGAGATCATTGGCTCAGATAGATATTGGTATCGAATCGACTTCTTACTGCCCGTTGGCATCAGGTAATTCGTAGGTAGCCATTGATCAATTTCTTGATTCAGAGGCCAGCCAAGATAAGCTGACAATGCTTGCTCGACCGAGATACTCGTCAGTCCTTTTGCCGATTTGATACCATTCAAATAAGGTAAAAGCCACTCATCAAGATGCTGCAATAAGCTCGCTTCATCCATTTGAGGCCATTGCTGTTCAGGCAGCCACAACTCAGCACAGCGCACGCGTTCAACCAGCTGTTTAGCAGAAGCCGTCCAATTTAAACTTTCAAGTCCGCGTCGAGCGATATAATTCAGTAACGCTTGGCTTATCTGATCGGAATCAGGCTCTGGCAAAGGTTTAGTACTGATAATCAGCTTACCCAGTAATACTCTTTCTTCAGCAACCAGGCGACCGCGTTTTTCATCCCAATCTGCATAATCTTCGCGTGTAAAAAGACCGGAGAATGAAGCCTCAAGCTGCACTATATCAATCGGTGTCGCTAAAAAGATCTGACTTGCTCGCCCTGCCGTGCGCATCAAATCAATCACCACGATGTATTCGTTGTTTGCCAGCGGATCATCATCACGAACTTCGGCTCCATGGCCATTGGCAAGACGAAATGCACAGCCAGTCGCACTTCTCGATTGGGCAATTCGGTCTGGAAAGGCCAAGCAAAGCACTAATGGTAGCAATGATTCATCGACTTGTGACAAATCCAGGTGATGATTGAGTTTGCTGGCGAGACTTTTCGCTCGCTGCATCACAACACTGTTTTTCGAGTGCTTTCTTTGCTTAAGTCGATGCAACGAGTGTTGAATATCCGTCACGTTACGTTCAGGTTCTTCGAGCAAAGCGGCAGCGACAATTGCGACATTCAACAAGGCTTGGCTGTTTTGCTGCGCTTTGATCAGCATACTGGCGACCCGTGGCTCAATACCTAAGCGCTGGGCTTGCTTTCCGACTGGAGTAAATTGCCCATTACTATCTAATAAATCAAGCTCTTGTAACAGTTCTGTCGCTTGCTCAATCGATGCCTGTGGCGGAACATCTAACCAATGAAGCTCATCGGCACGGCTTGCTCCCCATTGCGTCAATTCAGCCACCAGCGAAGAGAGATCGGAATGAAGTATTTCAGGTTCTGGAACGGATGGTTGTTGCACCAACTGTGTTTCACTGTACAAGCGAACACACAAGCCCTCTTCGATTCGCCCTGCACGACCCGCTCTTTGTTCCGCTGAGGATTGTGATATTTTTACTTGCTCAAGTTTGGTAATGCCGGTTTTAAGATCGAACTTTGCTACTCGCTCCAATCCCGAATCAACAACTAAGCGAATCCCCTCAATCGTCAAAGAAGTTTCCGCGATATTGGTGGCTAACACTACTTTTCGGCGCCCTTTCTCTGATGGCGCGATCGCTTTTTGTTGTTGAGGGAAGCAGAGCTGACCGTACAAAGGACAAACATCGATATCGCTGGCGAGTTGTTCTAGTTGAGATTCCACTTGTTTTATCGCCGAGACACCCGGCAAGAAAGCCAAAAGTGAGCCTGACTGTTTCTCCATCAGAGAACGAATCACGTTGGCCATCTTAGGGGCTAAATATTCATTCGAGCCTAATGGCTGATAACGGAAGTCAACCGGGAAAGTTCGCCCTTGTGATTCAACATACTTGGCATCAGGCAACAAAGTTTGCAGCGCGTGTTGATCTAAGGTTGCCGACATCACCACCACTTTTAGATCATCACGCAGTGCTTCTTGGATCTCTAAGCTAAAGGCCAGCGCGGTATCTGCATGAATACTGCGCTCATGAAACTCATCAAAGATCACCATATCAACCCCAGTCAATTCAGGGTCGGTTTGGATCATTCTCGTCATAATCCCTTCGGTGACGATTTCCAAGCGAGTCGCACTGCTGGTTTTAGATTCACCACGAACTCTAAAACCTATGCTCTCTCCCACTTTTTCTCCCAATTGGCTGGCTAAGTAAGTTGCGATATTCCTTGCCGCCAAACGCCTAGGTTCGAGCATGATAATCTTCCCTTTAACGGCATTGGTTTTAACCAACTGCAGAGGGAAAAACGTTGACTTACCCGCACCGGGAGCGGCCTTTAGAATAAGTTGAGAATGTGTTTCTACGCCAGCGAGCAGATCTGGCATCACAGCTTCTATGGGCAGTTGTGGCAATGGGAGAACCTTGTGGTGTAATGTTGGCAACATTGTACATAAAAACCTACCTGTCTAAATAAGTAATATGCACTTCAATCCTCCATTAGAGCCAGCGACTCTTATTAAACGCTATAAACGTTTTCTCACTGACATCCAACTTCCAGACGGCAGCGAACGTACTATTCATTGCGCTAACACTGGAGCAATGACGGGATGTGCTACCCCTGGCAATACGGTGTGGTACTCAACATCCGATAATGCAAAAAGAAAATACCCAAACAGCTGGGAGATCTCAGAAACAGACAAAGGTCACCGTATTTGTGTAAATACTGCGCGAGCAAACCAGTTGGCAGTGGAAGCAATTGAAAATAATACTATAGTTGAACTCTTAGGCTATAACGCGTTACGAACCGAAGTGAAATATGGCAGTGAGAATAGTCGAATTGATATTCTGCTTGAAGATAACGAAAAGCCACCTTGCTATATCGAAGTAAAAAGCGTCACTTTGCTCGATGAACAACAAACGTCCACTAAGCAACAAATATCAACTAAACAACAAGCGTCAACCAAAGGGCAAGGCTTTTTCCCTGATGCGGTCACCACCAGAGGCCAGAAACATCTGCGTGAACTCACAGAAATGGTCGAATCTGGAAATAGAGCCGTACTTTTATTCACTGTTTTGCATTCAGGTATTGAAAAAGTGTCTGCGGCACACCATATAGACGCCAAATATTCGTTATTACTAAAACAAGCACAAGACGCTGGTGTTGAAGTGCTTTGCTATAAAGCAGAGCTCAGCAGTACTCAAATACAACTAAAACAAGCTGTTGAATTTATCAATAGCTAAGCAAAAATGCTGAACTATTCACATTGATTGCAAGTTTGAGCAAGAGTATTTGCCACCATTCGTTCTTTCTGCTATAGATACCCGCCTTAAAATTAGCTGCTTTGCAGTTGACTAGGTGTAAATAGGAGATGCTGTATGCCAGAATCTAAGAAAAAAGCGCTAGGCATCCTAGCCATCGCAGGTGTTGAACCGTACCAAGCAAAACCAGGTGAAGAATACATGTCACCTGAGCAAACGGAACATTTTACAAAAATTTTAGCAGCTTGGCGCAACCAGCTCAGGGAAGAAGTTGATCGTACTGTGCACCACATGCAGGACGAAGCAGCAAATTTCCCAGACCCAGTTGACCGAGCTTCTCAAGAAGAAGAATTCAGCCTAGAGTTACGTAACCGTGACCGTGAGCGCCGTCTTATCAAGAAAATTGAGAAGACACTAGACAAGATCGAAGAAGACGATTTCGGCTTCTGTGACTCTTGCGGTGTCGAGATTGGCATTCGTCGTCTTGAAGCTCGTCCAACTGCTGACCTTTGTATTGACTGTAAAACACTTGCAGAGATCAAAGAGAAACAGATGCAAGGTTAATTCTTGCGGATGTAAAGAAAGGGAGCTTTGGCTCCCTTTTTTGTTTGTTATCCAAGCTGGATATTTCAAGATTTTGATAGCAAATCAACAGCTTTAGCTTGTTTTTACGTATTAATACGATGACTAAACGAACCAAAGCAATAGATAAACGTCTTAAGAATCGGCTACTGCGGTACCATCAAGATTAGGTTTTTCACTTATGGATTATATCGGGCGCTTTGCACCATCACCGTCAGGTCCTCTTCATTTTGGATCACTGGTTGCTGCTCTTGGTAGCTACTTTCAAGCGAAATCTAACCAAGGACAATGGTTAGTTCGCATGGAAGACCTCGACCCACCAAGAGAAATGGCCGGCGCTGCAGACCTCATTCTTAAGACGCTTGAGGCTTACCATCTATTTTGGGATGGTGAAGTCGTCTATCAAAGCCAGCGTCATGGCTTGTATCAAGCTCAAATCGATCAATGGGTCGCTGACAATCAAGCCTATTACTGTGAATGCACACGCAAGCAGATAAAGTCTCTGGGTGGGTTTTATAATGGTCACTGCCGAAACGCAGGTTTGGTTGATTCAGGCGAACAAGCCGTGCGCTTGTGCATGGACTTTCCAGTCGAGTCTTTTGACGATGTTCGTCACGGCACGATTCAAATCCCTAAAGCATTGGCTGAAGAAGATTTTATTATCAAACGCAGAGATGGATTGTTTGCCTATAACTTGGCGGTTGTCCTTGATGACATCGATCAAGGGGTAACAGAAGTCGTAAGAGGCGCCGACCTGATAGAGCCTACAGGTCGACAAATCAGTTTGTATAAGACACTCAAGCAAAAAACCGTGAGTTACTTGCACTTACCATTGGCAACCGATGGCTTGGGGAATAAACTGTCAAAACAGAACCATGCCACCGCGATCGATCTCGACAACCCAAAACCAACGCTGCTCGACGCTATGCGATTCTTAGGTTTTGGTATCCCGCATGCCCTCTGTGAGGCTTCAATGGATGAGATTTTGTTATGGGGAACTCAGCAATGGAACGTCAGCCAGTTACCTGATAGTTTACAAAAAGAGCACAGCGATTAACTCAAAACTAACGGCAAATAGCAAAAACGACACATAAAAATGTCATAACCAACAGCAGTGGTTAAACAGACGATGTTCTCAAATGGCTCGCGCTAAGCTATCATTAGCCGCAATTATACTCTGCACTACCACTTTGGACTAAGAGAAAAACAAAGTTGGCGATACCTACTTTGTTCTAAACTAATGAATACAAACGACAATACCCCAAGCGAACAACGCGGATTCCACGAATTAGCTCTGAATATATATACTCGTCAAGAGCACAATATTTCACGCAAGCAGATCAGCGACAACGCACTAAAAGTGCTATATCGCCTGAATGGTGCGGGTTTTGACGCATTTCTAGTCGGTGGTGGTGTTCGCGATATCTTATTAGGCTCACAGCCAAAAGATTTTGATATTGCGACCAACGCAACACCAGAACAAATCAAAAACCTCTTCAGAAACTGTCGCCTTATCGGCCGCCGTTTCCGCTTAGCACATATCATGTTTGGTCGTGACATCATTGAAGTGGCAACTTTCCGTGGCCACCACCAAGAGCCATCGAAAAACGTTTCTGCGCAATCTGATGAAGGCATGTTGCTACGCGATAACGTGTACGGCAATGTTGATGAAGATGCAGAGCGTCGTGACTTCACTATTAATGCGATGTACTACAACATTGCAGACTACAGCATTCACGATTACGCGGGTGGTGTGGAAGATTTAGAAGACAAGCTGATCCGCTTAATTGGCGATCCAGAAACTCGCTACCGTGAAGACCCGGTACGTATGCTTCGCGCAATGCGTTTCGCCGCCAAACTGGATTTCGATATTGAAGAAGACACAGCAGACCCTATCGAAGAACTGGCACACCTGCTAAAAGATATCCCAGCAGCGCGCCTTTACGAAGAGTCTCTGAAATTACTTCAATCAGGTCACGGTTTAGAAACCTATCACCTAATGCGTGAATACAACCTGTTCCAACAGATGTTCCCTGCAATTGCAGAGCACTTCACTGAAGGTTACGACTCTCATACAGAGCAGATGCTTGACTTAGTACTCGACTCAACCGACCTTCGCATCGAAGATGGCAAGCGAGTAAACCCTGCATTTATGTTTGCAGCGATTCTTTGGTACCCAATGAACAAGCTTGCAGACAAGCTTGTCGCTGAGCAGGGTATGGCGCATTACGATGCGATCATGGAAGCGAGCAACATCATTCTTGACCAGCAAGTTAAGTCTATTGCTATTCCTCGTCGTCACACAGCGACCGTTCGTGAAGTTTGGCAACTGCAATTGCGACTGCCTCGTCGTAACGGTAAACGTGCTGTTCGTCTTATGGAACTGAATAAGTTCCGTGCTGGTTACGACTTCTTAGAAATGCGTGGCGAGATTGAGGGTGGCGAAACCAAAGAACTAGCAAAATGGTGGGAGCGTTATCAGACCGCAGGCCGCAACATGCGCCAAGCGATGGCTAACGACGTTGCAGCACCATCAAAATCAGGCCATCGTCGCCGTAAGACTTACCGAAACAAAAAGAGTAAGCAGTCCGAATGATAACGGCTTATATTGCGGTCGGCAGCAACCTTGCCGACCCAGTTAGCCAAGCAAACTTGGCTATCGAAACGCTAAAAAGCCTACCGCGATCAACGTTTATTGCGACCTCTCAGCTATATAGTAGCACTCCAATGGGGCCGCAAAACCAACCTGACTACATCAACGCGGTAGTAGCAATCCAAACCGAATTAACGCCAATTGAACTGCTTGATTGCACTCAAAAGATCGAGCTAGAGCAAGGGCGCGTCCGTAAAGACGAGCGTTGGGGGCCAAGAACTTTGGATCTCGACATTGTGTTATACGGCAATGAGGTGATCGATTCAGAGCGCTTAATCGTTCCTCATTACGGAATGAAAGAACGAGAGTTTGTACTTTACCCGCTTGCTGAAATCGCACCAAGTTTACAACTCCCTGATGGGACTGAGCTGACAGAACTACTCAAAATAGTTGATAAGAACGGGCTCAATGTTTGGCAACAATAGCCAAGCGCATTAAGGAAAACCAATGAAAAAAGTAACCATTAACGACCTGATCAAATGCAAAAGTGAAGGCCGTAAATTCGCGACGTCGACAGCTTATGATGCGAGCTTTGCTCAGTTATTCGAAAGCCAAGAAATGCCAGTTCTACTTGTCGGTGACTCACTGGGTATGGTTCTACAAGGCCATAACGACACATTACCAGTAACCGTTGAAGACATTGCTTACCATACTCGCTCAGTGCGTGCAGGTAGCCCAAACTGTCTTCTTATGGCTGACATGCCTTTCATGAGCTACGCAACGCCAGAGCAAGCCTGTGAGAGCGCAGCAACATTGATGCGTGCTGGTGCGAACATGGTAAAAATCGAAGGCGGAAGCTGGTTGGTTGATACTGTGAAGATGCTAACAGAGCGTGCAGTACCAGTATGTGCACACTTAGGCTTAACGCCTCAGTCTGTGAACATTTTTGGTGGTTACAAAGTACAAGGTCGTGACGACGAGCAAGCCGACAAAATGGTTGCTGACGCTCTAGCACTACAAAACGCAGGTGCTCAAATCGTTCTCCTTGAATGTGTACCCGCTTCATTGGCAAAACGAATTACAGAAGCTTGTGACGTACCCGTTATCGGTATCGGCGCAGGTAATGTTACCGATGGTCAGATCCTGGTTATGCATGACATGTTCGGTATTTCTGCGAACTACATGCCGAAATTCTCTAAGAATTTCCTAGCTGAAACAGGTGATATGCGTAAAGCCGTCGCTCTATACAAAGAAGAAGTAGAGAGCGCACGTTTCCCTGATGATGCTCATACAATCGCTTAGGAGTAACTATGCAAACTTTTGCTGAAATAGCGGCTCTTCGTGAGCAGATTAAACAGTTTAAGCGTGATGGACGTACGGTTGCTTTTGTCCCGACAATGGGAAACCTGCATGAAGGTCACCTGACTCTGGTCAAGAAAGCTCGTGAACTGGCGGACATTGTTGTGGTAAGCATCTTTGTTAACCCGATGCAGTTTGATCGTACCGATGACTTGAACAACTACCCTCGTACGTTAGAAGCTGATTTAAGTAAGTTAACAGCCGAAGGTGTTGAGCTCGTGTTTACACCGACACCAGAAGTCATGTACCCAGATGGATTAGATAAACAGACGTTTGTTGAAGTTCCAGGCATATCTCACATGCTTGAAGGCGCGTCTCGTCCAGGTCACTTCCGCGGCGTATCAACGATTGTCACTAAATTGTTTAATATCGTTCAGCCAAACTTTGCATGCTTCGGTGAGAAAGACTTTCAGCAACTTGCTGTTATTCGCCAGATGACAACAGATTTAGCGTTAGACATTGAAGTTGTCGGCGTAGCGACCGTTCGTGAAATGGATGGCTTGGCAATGAGCTCTCGCAATAGCAACCTAACGATTGACGAGCGTCAACGAGCTCCTGTTCTAGCGCGTACTATGCGTTGGGTCAGCAGCGCAATTCGTGGCGGTCGTGATGACTACGCATCTGTTATTGAAGATGCGACAGACCAGCTTCGTGCAGCCGATCTTCAACCCGATGAAATCTTCATTTGCGATGCTAAGACGTTGCAAGCTATCACTTCAGAATCCACACAAGCCGTGATCCTGATGTCAGCTTTCCTAGGTAAGACGCGTCTTATCGACAACCAAGTTCTCGATTTGGTAACGGAAACTAAAGAAGAAGTGAAAGAAGAAACGGCGGAGTAATCAGCCTCTAGCTTGAACGCAAGACATAAAAAAGGTCGATGTAATATCGACCTTTTTCTTTGTCTGTCATTCAGAGCTTAATCCGCTATTTATTAACTACGTAAGCCAATCCCCTTAGTCACTAGATAGTGTGCAACGCCATACAGCGCTACGATAAACACACCCAATACACCAAACGACGTTACAATACCCACATCAGACACGCCCAAGAAGCCATATCTGAACGCATTAACCATGTACACAATTGGGTTCAGTTTCGACACACCTTGCCAAAATTCAGGCAATAAACTGATCGAGTAGAACACACCACCAAGGTACGTCAGCGGCGTTAAGATAAAGGTCGGGATAATAGAGATATCGTCAAACGTGCGTGCAAATACAGCGTTGATTAAGCCACCCAGAGCGAACACAACCGACGTTAGAAATACTGTCGCAATAATCACGCCCCAATGGTCAACTTGCAGGTCGACAAAGAAAAGCGATACGAATGTGACTATGGTACCCACTAACAAGCCACGCACCACACCGCCCATTACGAAACCAGCAATAATCACGTAGTTAGGAACTGGCGCGACAAGCAACTCTTCAATGTTCTTCTGGAATTTGGCACTAAAAAACGACGAAGCAACGTTGGAGTATGAGTTAGTGATCACCGACATCATGATCAGGCCGGGAACAATGTATTCCATGTAGCTAAAGCCGTTCATTTCACCAATACGCGCACCGATAAGGTTGCCAAATATGATGAAATACAGCGTCATGGTAATCGCTGGCGGGACAAGCGTTTGCACCCAGATACGAGTAAAGCGATTGATCTCTTTGGTCAACAAGCTACAGAAAGCGGTCCAATATAGGCTGTACATATTATTTACTCCCCTCACGGACAATACTCACAAATAGCTCTTCTAAACGGTTTGCTTTGTTACGCATAGAAAGGACTTTCACCTGCTGTTCACTCAATTGAGCAAAGATGGTATTCAAACCTAGGTTCTTGTCGATTTCGATTTCTAGCGAACCATTAACCATCACTTGGCTATTCACACCTTCAAGTTTAGGTTCAGTCACGCCCTCTTCAAGATCAAGAATAAAGGTCTCTGCACTCAACTTACCCAGCAGCGACTTCATTGTTGTATTCTCGATCAGCTCACCACGGTTGATAATACCAATGTTACGACACAACATTTCCGCTTCTTCTAGGTAGTGTGTAGTCAAGATAATGGTAATACCCTGCTTCTCATTGATCTCTTTCAGGAACCCCCACATTGAACGGCGCAATTCAATATCAACGCCCGCCGTTGGCTCATCAAGAATCAACAAATGAGGCTCATGCATCAGTGCACGTGCGATCATCAAACGACGCTTCATACCACCAGACAAGTTACGTGCACGTTCGCCACGCTTTTCCCACAAATCGAGCTGAGATAAGTATTTTTTCGCTCGCTCTTTCGCCAGTGCTTTTGGCACACCGTAATAACCCGCTTGTTGCAGCACGATCTGCTCAACGGTTTCGAACGGGTTAAAGTTAAACTCTTGCGGCACTAGACCTAAGTTCTGTTTCGCCAACTCCAGATCGGTATCAATGTCGTAGCCGAACACTTTAACCTTGCCTGAAGTTTTGTTAACCAGTGAAGAGATAACACCAATGGTGGTTGATTTACCTGCGCCATTTGGACCAAGCAGAGCGTAAAAATCGCCTTTTTCTACTTGTAAACTAACGCCTTTAAGAGCCTCAAAGCCCCCTGCATAAGTTTTTCTTAATTGCTCAATTTCTAATGCATACATAGAGATAGACTGCCATTTGCTATAGATAAGATGTTGATGACCGAGCTTGAGGAAGAGAGTAATGCTTAAAACGAGCTAGCAGAAAACTAACCCAAACTTGTTTACTCGGCCATTTTGCAAACAAGTCTATCGTTGATTAACGATTAATACAAATACCGAGTGAGGGTTTCTTTCGAAAGCGAACAAGAATATTAGCTACGTAAAGACCAGTTCAGAGTTCAGTAAACATAAAAATGCCGTTAAGTTAATAACTTAACGGCATTAATCACCAATACTAGATTTGGCATCTATAACTGATTCATGTCAGATTATTACTGAAAATTAAACTGACTCAAATTGATGTTCATCTCTATCAACATAGCTTGTTGCAGCTGTCAGAGCTTCATACCTGAATCGGTAAGTGTTAGATTCCGGCACAAGATCAAGCACGTGGAATTTCTCTAGCTGCTGACGAGTATTCTCATTCGGACACAACAAGTACACTTCACACTGCGCATCCAATGCATCTTTAATCGCATTTTCTAATGCAAGCCCAACCGTCACATCAATCATCGGCACATCTGTCAGATCTAGAATCATCACTTCGTAATCAGAGATACTAGAGTGCTGACGTGAAATCGCCTTTGAAACACTGAAGATCATCGGCCCAGAAAGGTAAAAGAACAGCACTTTACCATTGGCACTATCCAGTAACTGACGTTCGCTATCGGTCAATGGGATATCATCTTCATCATCACCATCACTGATCGCCTTAACTTGTCTTGCTTGCTCTCGGCTCAATCTTTCAATAATCAGGATGTTCGATATAAAGACACCAAGACCAACAGCAATAATCAAGTCCACGAATACAGTCAACAGCATCACGCCGTACATTACACCCATGCCGGCATAACTCACTTTGTGTGCTCGCTGGATAAAGCTCCAGTCAAGAATATTGAAACCAACATACATCGCAATGCCAGCCAATACCGCCATAGGGATAGGTTCAGTTAAGCCACCAGCAACCAATACCACCAATGCCAAAACTAAAGCTCGAATAACACCAGAAAGTGGAGAACGAGCACCCACCTGAATATTGGTTACGGTACCCATGGTTGCGCCCGCACCAGGTAGCGCACCAAACAGACCAGAGATCATATTCGCGATGCCTTGGCCACGAAGTTCTTTATCTGAATCATGTTCTTTACGAGTCAGTGAATCTCCGATAACCGCAGTCAGAAGCGTATCAATGCAACCCAACGTACCCAGCACCAAGGCGTCGATAACCATGGTCGTAAATTGTTCAGAACTGATTGTCGGAATAACGAGAGAGGGCAAACCCGCGGGGATCTCACCGATACGGCGGATAGAGTCGATATCAAAAATAATGACGGATAAAAGGGTGACAGCAACCAAAGCAACCAGTTGAGCGGGCACATACTTACGATATTTAGCCGGAAAACCAAACAAAATACCGAGTGTTAATACCCCTAGAAACAGTTCGCTTATTTTCAGATGGGCTAACGTATCAGGCAATGCGGAAAGCGTGCCCATCACCCCGCCAGATGGAGCCGCATGTCCTAACAATGGTGATAGCTGCAAGATAATCAGAATAACGCCGATACCCGACATAAACCCAGAAATCACGCTATATGGCATCAAAGTAACGTATTTTCCGAGCTTTAAGGTGCCAAGTAATATCTGAAAAGCACCCGCCATCATGACCACGGTAAAGGTCATTGCCATTCCGGTTTCAGGGTACTTGGCCACCATGCTTGTCATCACTGCTGTCATGATCACCGTCATTGGTCCGGTAGGTTCTGATATCAGACTGCTCGAACCGCCAAACAACGCCGCAAATAGACCGACCATGATGGCGCCCCAAAGGCCAGCTTCCGCGCCCGCACCAGACGCAACACCAAATGCCAACGCTAAAGGCAATGAGATGATGGCTGTGGTGACACCGCCAAACATGTCTCCTTTGAGACTGATATCCGCAAAACGACTTCCAAACAAAACACACCTTCCTGATGATGAAAATGACAAACCTTATCACTTTAACAAATGAGTTAATCAGACAGAAAGTGTTAATTCAATCACATTATTCATGACTTATAACCAGATGATAGTTTCTGTGCTAAGTTAATGATCTTAACGACTAGAACACGTCAGATGAGTACGTGTTGACGCAGTTTTTACGGGATTGAATTTGTAACATTGTGTATAGTTACAATTCTTAATGAAGGGATGTAAGACGCAAAATGCCAGAGATTAAACAGCTTTTTGAAAACAACTCTAAATGGTCTGAAGAAATTCGCTCTCAAAGACCTGAGTATTTTACAACGCTTGAAGAAGGGCAAAGCCCTGGCTTTCTATGGATTGGCTGCTCTGATAGCCGAGTACCGGCCGAGCGTCTCACTGGTTTGTATTCTGGCGAACTGTTTGTTCATCGAAATGTAGCAAACCAAGTGGTTCATACCGATCTCAACTGCTTATCGGTTGTGCAATACGCCGTTGACGTACTCAAAGTTAAACACATCATTGTATGCGGTCACTATGGCTGTGGTGGTGTTAATGCAGCGATTGATAACCCTAAACTTGGCCTTATCAACAACTGGCTACTCCACATTCGCGATAACTACCTTAAGTACCGTAAGCAAATTGAATCTCTACCCCGTGAACAATGGGGTGACAAGTTGTGCGAAATTAACGTTGCTGAGCAAGTCTATAACCTTGGTAACTCAACCATCATGCAAACCGCATGGGAACGTGGACAAGATATTGAAATCCACGGTGTAGTTTATGGTATTGGTAACGGCAAGCTACAAGATCTTGGCGTTCGTTGTTCAAGTAATGACACGTTAGAAAATAGTCACTTAGAAGCTCTTGAAAAAATCCTATCGTCTCCAATCCTCGGTTAATTCTTAACGTCTAACCCGTTGATATAGTAAAGAATAGATATAAGAAAGGCTCGCATTGTGCGAGCCTTTTTTGTTTTTCTTCATAGAGCAGTGATTACTCTTGAGGTACTACTTTACCGATGTACGGTAGGTGACGATATTTTTGTGCGTAGTCGATACCAACACCAACAACGAACTCATCAGGAATCTCAAAACCAATCCACTTTGTATCGACAATCACTTCGCGGCGAGAAGGCTTGTCTAATAACGTACAGATTTCGATAGATTTAGGGCCACGTAGGCTCAAAATCTCTTTCACTTTAGTCAGTGTGTTACCTGTATCGATAATGTCTTCTACAAGCAGAACATCTTTACCTTGGATATCATCATCAAGGTCTTTCAAAATACGAACGTCACGTGAGCTTTCCATGCCGTTGCCGTAGCTAGACGCGGTCATGAAATCAACTTGGTGAGTTAAATCGATAGCACGAGCAAGATCCGCCATAAAGACAAAAGATCCACGTAATAAGCCAACTAAAACGAGATCTTCACTGCCTTTGTAGTGCTCCGTGATCTGCTTGCCTAATACGTTCACTCGATCCTGAACTTCTTGCTCAGAGATCATGACTTCAACTGTATGCTTCATACTGCTCTCATTTTATTTGGTGATTGCGACGAATGTTGACAGTTTCGTCAGTTGTGTCGCTCAATTTTGTGGGTAAGTCTAGCACTGCTCAAATACCCACACCACCTTATGGTTCTAATTTACTGTGAGATTCTCAATTAAATGTGCGCTGATGCCCTATCCAATACTCGCTTCCTTTCACATCAATCCTGATCACGCTTTATGGATCTAGTTTGATGTAACTGCCTATAAAACAAGCTCAAAGGATTGACCATTCGCATATGCACCATTACACTCATCTTGGCTTAAATAATAATAAAATCATTAATATAAAAATTTCGTTGGCAAGGAAAATAAAATGGACTCAATATCTAAGAGACCTAGAACTAGGCTTTCACCTTTAAAAAGAAAACTTCAATTGATGGAAATCGCTCTTGAGGTATTCTCTCGCCGCGGTATTGGTCGTGGTGGACACGCTGATATTGCAGACATCGCTCAGGTGTCTGTAGCAACGGTATTTAATTACTTCCCTACCCGTGAAGATCTGGTTGATGAAGTGCTTAATCATGTTGTACGCCAATTCTCTAACTTCCTTTCAGACAATATCGATCTGGATATTCACGCAAAACAAAACCTACATAATATTGCGACTGAAATGGTGACGTTAGTGGCTCACGATAGCCATTGGTTGAACGTATGGTTTGAATGGAGCGCTTCGACTCGTGATGAAGTATGGCCTCTATTCGTAACCACCAACCGCACTAACCAAATGTTAGTACAAAACATGTTTAGTAAAGCGATCGAACGCGGCGAAGTTTGCGACGATCACGACCCTAAACATCTAGCGAACCTATTCCACGGCATTTGCTACTCACTGTTCATTCAAGCGAAACGTGTAGAAACGCCAGAAGAGCTTTCAAGCTTAACGGATAGTTACTTGAACATGCTGTGCATTTATAAGTAGATTCGAGATAAATGATTTAAGGGTTGGCCTAATCGGTCAACCCTTTTTTTGTAGAATGGAATGGCTCTTCGCATCCCGAAGCGCAGCGTACTCGCATCTCGGAGTGAAACGTTCCTATTCCTTACTTCAGATATAAAAAAACCGCTGACGAATCAGCGGCTTTTAAAAACATTAGCGAGTCGTTAAGAAAGAATTACTTCTTCTTTTTTACTGCTTTTTTGTTTGGAAGGTCAGTGATTGAACCTTCGAATACTTCCGCAGCTAGACCAACAGACTCGTGTAGAGTTGGGTGAGCGTGGATAGTAAGAGCGATATCTTCTGCATCACAACCCATTTCGATTGCTAGGCCGATTTCACCAAGAAGTTCACCACCGTTAGTACCAACAACAGCACCACCGATTACGCGATGAGTATCTTTATCAAAGATCATCTTAGTCATACCGTCTGCACAGTCAGAAGCGATTGCACGACCAGAAGCAGCCCAAGGGAAAGTAGCAACTTCGTAGTTCAGGCCTTCCGCTTTCGCTTCTTTCTCAGTCTTACCTACCCAAGCAACTTCTGGCTCAGTGTACGCAATTGATGGGATTACTTTAGGATCGAAGTAGTGCTTCTTACCAGAGATAACTTCAGCAGCTACGTGACCTTCATGCACACCTTTGTGAGCAAGCATTGGTTGACCAACAACGTCACCGATCGCGTGGATGTGAGGAACGTTAGTACGCATTTGCTTATCAACATTGATGAAACCACGCTCATCAACTTCGATACCCGCTTTTTCAGCGTCGATAAGTGCACCGTTTGGAACACGACCGATAGCAACAAGAACAGCATCGTAGCGCTCAGCTTCAGCTGGTGCTTTTTTGCCTTCCATTGAAACGTAGATACCATCTTCTTTCGCTTCAACAGCAGTCACTTTAGTTTCAAGCATTAGCTTGAACTTGTTCTTGATGCGTTTAGTGAAGACTTTAACGATGTCTTTATCCGCAGCAGGGATAACTTGATCGAACATCTCAACAACTTCAACTTTAGAACCTAGAGAGTGGTAAACCGTACCCATCTCAAGACCGATGATACCGCCGCCCATGATAAGCAGTTTTTCTGGTACTTCGTTTAGTTCTAGTGCATCCGTTGAATCCCAAATACGTGGGTCTTCATGTGGGATGAACGGAAGTTTGATTGGGCGAGAACCCGCTGCAATGATTGCATTATCAAAGTTAATTGTTGTCGTTTCTTCGCCAACAACTTCGATGCTGTTAGGACCAGTAAACTTACCGAAACCGTTAACAACAGTAACATTACGCATCTTAGCCATACCGCCAAGACCGCCAGTCAGTTGATCAACTACTTTGTCTTTCCAGATACGAACTTTGTTGATGTCCGTTTGTGGCTCGCCGAATACAACGCCGTGCTCTGCCATCGCTTTTGCTTCTTCAATTACTTTAGATACGTGAAGAAGTGCTTTTGATGGAATACAACCAACGTTTAGACATACACCACCAAGAGTGCTGTAACGTTCAACTAGTACTGTTTCTAGACCTAAATCCGCACAACGGAATGCCGCTGAGTAGCCAGCAGGACCTGAACCAAGTACAACAACTTGGGCTTTAATTTCTTTGCTCATTGTGACCTCTTGTAGTCATTATCCCTAACAGGCTGAGTAGATGTTCTTAAAATTATTGGGCTTTCAAACAGGAAACATTTTACAGAGATGTTAACAGTGTGAAAGTAGCTTTAAGTTAGCCTGTGAGCTAGACAACAATTCCCCCGCAGTTTATGAGAAATGCCGGAAACTGTTCTCTAAAAATAGTCTTTATATAAAGAATTAAGGTGACCCGAAAGTCACCTTAATAATTACTTTCTCAATTACAGTACTAGACGACGAATGTCAGATAGTGCGCTGTTTAGGAAAGTAATGAAGCGTGCACCTTCAGCACCATCGATCACGCGGTGATCGTATGATAGAGACAGTGGAAGCTGTAGACGTGGTTGGAACTCTTTACCATTCCAAACTGGCTTAATCTCAGACTTAGATACACCTAGGATACCTACTTCTGGAGCATTTACGATTGGAGTAAATGCAGTACCGCCAATACCACCAAGGCTAGAGATTGTGAAACAACCGCCTTGCATGTCTGCTGCTGTTAGCTTACCAGAGCGTGCTTTCTTAGAAACAACCATTAGTTCTTCAGATAGCTCGTAAATACCTTTCTTGTTCACGTCTTTGAAAACAGGAACAACTAGGCCGTTTGGTGTATCAACTGCGATACCCACGTTTACGTACTTCTTAAGAATGATGCTTTCGCCATCGTCAGAAAGAGACGAATTGAATGCCGGGAATGCTTCTAGCGCTTTAGCAACAGCTTTCATGATGAACACAAGTGGAGTGATCTTCATGCCAGTGTCTTTCTTCGCTTCGATTGCGTTCTGTTCTTTACGGAATGCTTCTAGCTCAGTGATGTCTGCGTTGTCCCACTGTGTAACGTGAGGGATCATTACCCAGTTACGGTGCAGGTTAGCGCCAGAGATCTTCTTAATCTTAGAAAGCTTCTGAACTTCAGTTTCGCCGAACTTGCTGAAGTCAACTTTTGGCCATGGTAGTAGACCAAGAGCAGAACCGTCGCCGCCTTTGCCAGATGCCGCAGCACCAGACTCTAGACGCTTAAGTGCATCTTTAACGTAAGACTGAACGTCTTCTTTAAGGATACGGCTCTTACGACCAGTACCTTTAACCTTAGAAAGGTTAACGCCAAATTCGCGAGCAAGACGACGAACAACTGGAGAAGCGTGCGCGTAGTCACCGTTCTCTTGGAAGTCGCCAGCTGCTGGAGCTACTGCTTTAGGTGCAGGTGCTGCTGCCGGAGCTGCTGCTTGTGCTGGAGCCGCTACTGCTACTGGAGCTGCGCCTTCAACAACGAAAGTCATTATTGAAGAGCCTGTTGACACTTTGTCACCAGCTGCAATCTTGATCTCTTTTACTGTACCAGCGAATGGTGCAGGCACTTCCATTGAAGCTTTGTCGCCTTCAACCGTAATTAGAGATTGCTCTTCTTCTACTGTATCGCCAACCGCTACCATGATTTCAGTAACTTCTACTTCGTCGCCACCGATATCAGGAACGTTCACTTCTTTCTCAGCAGATGCTGCTGGAGCAGCTGCAACTGGTGCCGCCGCTGGAGCAGGAGCTGCTGCAACTGGTGCCGCCGCTGGAGCAGGAGCTGCTGCAACTGGTGCGCCAGAACCTGCCACTTCAAATACCATTACTAGAGAACCAGTAGATACTGAATCACCAGAAGCGATCTTGATTTCTTTAACGATACCAGCGAATGGTGCAGGTACTTCCATTGAAGCCTTGTCACCTTCAACAGTAAGAAGAGATTGCTCTTCTTCTACTGCGTCACCGATAGCTACCATGATTTCAGTTACTTCAACTTCATCACCGCCGATATCAGGAACGTGAACTTCTTTAAGCTCAGCTGCTGCAGGAGCAGCTGCAACTGGTGCCGCCGCTTCAACTGCTGGCGCAGCCGGTGCTGCTGCAGCACCTTCCGCTTCGAAGATCATGATAAGAGAACCAGTAGAAACAGAATCACCTTCTGAAATCTTGATTTCTTTAACGATACCCGCTTGAGACGCAGGAACTTCCATTGAAGCTTTGTCGCCTTCAACAGTGATCAGTGACTGCTCTTCTTCAACCTTGTCGCCAACGTTTACAAGAATCTCAGTTACTTCAACCTCGTCAGCACCGATGTCTGGTACATTAATTTCGATTGTCATTGTATTTACCTACCTTAATGCCAGTCTTATGCGTATTGCGGGTTAGTTTTTTCAGTGTCGATATCGAACTTAGCAATTGCTTCAGCAACTACTGATTTCTCGATATCACCACGTTTAGCCAGTTCAGTTAGAGCTGCAACTACGATGTAGCCAGCGTTAACTTCGAAGTGACGACGTAGGTTTGCACGGCTGTCAGAACGGCCGAAACCATCTGTACCAAGTACTTTGTAAGACTCAGTTGGCATGTACGCACGTACTTGCTCAGCGTAGTTCTTCATGTAGTCAGTCACTGCGATTGCAGGTTCTTTACCAAGAACAGTCGTGATGTACGGTACTTTCTCTTCAGCTTCTGGGTGAAGCATGTTGTCACGCTCTACCGCTTGGCCGTCACGAGTTAGTTCGTTGAACGACGTTACAGAGAATACGTCAGAGGCTACGCCGTACTCTTCGCTTAGAATTTCAGCCGCTTTACGCGCTTCGTTCATGATAGTACCAGAGCTCATTAGTTGAACTTTGCCCTTAGCACCAGCGTGAGATTCAAGCTTGTAGATACCCTTACGAATGCCTTCTTCAGCGCCTTCTGGCATTGCTGGCATTGCGTAGTTCTCGTTCATTACTGTTAGGTAGTAGTAAACGTTCTCTTGATTCTCACCGTACATGCGACGGATACCGTCTTGCATGATAACCGCTAGCTCGTAAGCAAACGTTGGGTCGTAAGAGATACAGTTAGGGATCGTGTTCGCTTGAATGTGCGAGTGACCATCTTCGTGCTGTAGACCTTCACCATTCAGTGTTGTACGACCTGCAGTAGCACCTAGTAGGAAGCCACGAGCTTGTTGGTCGCCTGCTAACCAAGCCATGTCGCCAATACGTTGGAAACCGAACATTGAGTAGTAGATGTAGAACGGGATCATCGGTAGATCGTTTGTGCTGTATGAAGTTGCAGCAGCAACCCATGAAGCCATAGAACCTAGTTCGTTGATACCTTCTTGAAGAACTTGACCAGACGTTGCTTCTTTGTAGTAAGAAACGATGCCTTTGTCTTCAGGTGTGTATTCTTGACCGTGTGGGTTGTAGATACCAACCTGACGGAATAGACCTTCCATACCGAATGTACGAGCTTCATCACAGATGATAGGAACGATGTTCTTACCAATGTTCTTATCTTTAAGAAGGATGTTTAGCGTACGTACATAAGCCATAGTTGTAGAGATATCACGCTTCTGTTCACCTAGTAGAGGTGCGAATGCGTCTAGCTCAGGAACCTTGAATTCTTGAGTAAACTTAGGAAGACGTGCAGGCGTGTAACCGTGTAGAGCATTACGACGAGCGTGCATGTATTCGTATTCAGGCGTACCTTCTTCTAACTTCAGGTAAGGAAGTTCTGTGATTTTCTCATCAGAAAGAATGTCTTCTAGGCCTAGGCGATCACGTAGGTGTTGAACATGAGTCATGTCCATTTTCTTAACGCCGTGTGCAATGTTCTTACCTTCAGCTGCATCACCCATGCCGTAACCTTTAACAGTTTTAGCTAGGATTACCGTTGGCTTACCGTTTGTCTCTTTTGCATTGTTGAATGCAGCAAACAGTTTAGAAGAATCGTGACCACCACGCTTAAGAGCGAAGATTTCGTCATCAGTCATGTCTGCAACTAGTGCAGCTGTTTCTGGGTACTTACCAAAGAAGTGCTCACGTACGTATGCGCCATCTTTAGATTTGAATGTCTGGTAGTCACCATCGATAGTTTCGTTCATTAATTGAAGAAGCTTACCAGTCGTGTCTTTAGCCAGTAGAGAATCCCAGTTGCTACCCCAGATAACTTTAACAACGTTCCAACCTGCGCCTTTGAATAGGCCTTCAAGTTCTTGAATGATGCTGCCGTTACCCATTACAGGGCCGTCTAGACGCTGTAGGTTACAGTTGATTAGGAAACATAGGTTGTCTAGCTTCTCACGCGCAGCGAAAGAGATCGCACCACGTGATTCTGGCTCATCCATCTCACCGTCACCTAGGAACGCGTATACGCGTTGCGCTGAAGTTTCTTTCAGGCCACGGCCGTCAAGGTACTTAAGGAAGCGCGCTTGGTAGATCGCAGAGATAGGACCAAGACCCATAGATACTGTTGGGAACTGCCAGAACTCAGGCATCAGTTTCGGGTGCGGGTAAGAAGGAATACCTTTACCATCAACTTCTTGACGGAAGTTATCTAGCTGTTCTTCAGTTAGACGACCTTCAACGAATGCACGAGAGTAGATACCTGGAGAGATGTGACCTTGGTAATAAACTAGATCGCCACCGTCCGTCTCATTTGGAGCACGGAAGAAGTGGTTGAAACATACTTCGTAGAACGCTGCAGCTGACTGGTAAGAAGCCATGTGACCACCAAGGTCTAGGTCTTTCTTAGAAGCACGCAATACGATCATGATTGCGTTCCAGCGAATAATCGAACGAATACGACGCTCAAGAGTTACGTCACCAGGGTAAGCTGGCTCTTGTGCTGCTGGAATTGTGTTGATGTAGTTCGTGTTGATGCCTGTAGCCATATCAACACCATCTAAACGCGCTTTATCTAGAACTTGTTCTAGTAAAAACTGTGCACGTTCTACACCTTCTTCACGTACTACTGACTCAAGAGCTTCTAACCAATCTTGAGTTTCCAGAGCATCAACGTCATGCTTCATGTCAGACATGGCGATCTATCCTTTTTGTTAGTTGGATTCTACTAAACACGTAAATAGCCGAAGTATTACGGCTATTTACCCTGTTGAATTCGACGTAAAGAACGTTCGCGGCGCGATTCTTCTTTGGTCAAATCCATCAATGTTTCTTCGATGTAAGCTAAATGAGAATGTGACATTTCACGCGCCTGTTCTGGCTGCCCTGAAACGATCGCATCTACAATGTTAGCTCGATGTATACTCACTTTCTCCACAACGTCTTTACGACGATGCAACAGCTTTAAATTTTCTAAGACATTTTGTTCGAGTAACGGAGCCAAACTACGAACAATGTGTAATAACACCACATTGTGCGCTGCCTCTGTTAAAGCAATAAGAAAAGCCATCACTGCTGCAGATTCGGCTTCAATATCACCCTTATCTTGCGCGCCGTGAATTTTTTCTTGGCATGCTTGAATTCGAGCAAAGTCTTCATCAGTGCCACGTAATGCCGCAAAGTAAGCCGAAATCCCTTCCATCGCATGACGCGATTCCAACAAGTCTAGTTGGGTTTCAGAATGGGACGACAACAAATTAAGCAAAGGATCTGAAAAGCTTTTCCAGATATTTTCGCTAACAAACGTACCTCCACCTTGACGGCGAGTAAGCAAGCGTTTTGCTTCTAAACGTTGTATCGCTTCTCGGATTGAAGGA
The DNA here is from genome assembly GCF_057785955.1 of Vibrio sp. QJM3NY_27. NCBI lineage: Bacteria > Pseudomonadati > Pseudomonadota > Gammaproteobacteria > Vibrionales > Vibrionaceae > Vibrio > Vibrio sp. QJM3NY_27. The sequence goes on from NZ_CM173511.1 coordinate 2,969,295, forward strand.
CGAGACACATCGAACTGTTTCGCTAGTTCGCGCTCAGGCGGCAACTGCTGCCCTGGAGCCAGTGTTCCTTCCACTATCAACCTTTCTAACTCTTGTTCGATAACGTCCGAGAGTTTTGGCTGACGAATCCTTTGATAAGCCATAGTTTGTTGTTCTTCTTTTTCTTCGCTGACAATTGGTAATACCAATTTTAAGTTGGGCAGAAATTAACATAATTAAAACGCCACTGTCCAGTGCAAAATTGACCTGCATCATAGAACACAGCATGAATTAACCATGATTTAACAAATGAAATTTAAAACAGCAACTAAATTGGTCTTACCATTTACAGGGGTAATACTTTTGGGGAGGTTTCGTGCTAGAAAGTTTCAGGATAAAAATGAATTGTTTCAGAAAGATTAGTGCCACTTGTTTAAAAATCAAACCAAGCGCACATTTAGGATGGAAATTCTGTTCATAAGTTTTAATAAATTAGCGTTTGATAAGCTCGTCACACTCTCGATTTATTGATGCTCTCCTCTCCACCACTTTCTTTACATAGCAACAACAAAAATTCACAAGTCATTATGCCAGGCGTTGACTATTGAACGCCTAACAGCAGTAAGGCTATCTAAAGTTGAGGCTTAGCCCTTGAGCTTTTCTTTAAATTTCTGCCAGTCGAAAACCAAGCCAGGATCGGTTTTGCGCAGAGGCGCAATATATTGGTGGCCTGTGATTCGTTCAGTGGTAATTTGAGGGAAGCTCGATACCAGTGTTTCCGTTAATTGGGTAAGCGCTTGATACTGCTGCTCGGTGTAAGCCACAAAGTCACTGCCTTCCAGTTCAATACCAATCGAGTAATCATTACACCTTTCACGGCCGGCAAAGCTGGACTGGCCAGCGTGCCAAGCTCTATCAAGGAACGAAACAAACTGCACAACCTCACCATCACGACGAATCAAGCAGTGTGCAGACACACCCATTTGGTGAATCACTTGAAAAAACGGGTGTTCTTCTGGGTCAAGTTTGCCCGTAAAAAACTGTTCGATGTAAGGTCCACCAAATTGCCCCGGAGGTAAACTAATGTTGTGAACCACCAGCAGAGAGATATCGCAGACGCTAGGTCTAACATCAAAATACGGGGAAGGAACATGCCGAGCGTTGTCATACCATCCGTTGAAGCTGATCGTCATCTTGGTCTCACTTTCTTTTCTGCTAGCACAATAAGATGTGACCTTACCCATAGAGCAGTCACGCTAGCCTCTTTAATTTGAAGTTAAGCAAGAGTATCATTCCATTCCCACTCCCTTTCAAGATTAGATTTGCGATGAAAAACACACATAACAGCCACCAACGCCTTGACTACTTAAAAGAGCAACTGCCTCTCGAGATCACTCGCTCAGTGGCTGAGACCATCAAAGAAGATCTAGGCGGAACGTTAGATCCAGCGGCTGATATTACGGCAAGTCTAATCCCAGCAGACGCAATCAACAGCGCTACCATCATTACCCGTGAGCACGGTGTGTTCTGTGGTAAAGCTTGGGCTGATGAAGTGTTTAAGCAATTGGGCGGTGAGGTAACTATCGAGTGGAACGTAGAAGATGGCGACAAGGTTGAACCAAACCAAACGCTTTGTAGCTTAACTGGCCCAGCACGTGCGCTATTAACCGGTGAGCGTAATGCAATGAACTTCATTCAAACGCTATCTGGCTGTGCGACAACAACAGCGATCTACGCAGACAAAGTTAAGCACACAGAATGCCGCCTGTTAGACACTCGCAAAACAATTCCGGGCCTTCGCAGCGCACTAAAATACGCTGTCGCTTGTGGTGGCGGTTTTAACCACCGTATCGGCGTTTTCGATGCTTACCTAATCAAAGAAAACCACATCATCGCCTGTGGTGGCATTGAGAAAGCTATCTCGACGGCAAAAGAGCTGAACCCAGGTAAACCTGTGGAAGTAGAAACAGAAAGCCTAGCAGAGCTAGAGCAAGCGATCAGCGCTGGCGCAGACATCATCATGCTAGACAACTTCACCACAGACATGATGCGTGAAGCCGTGAAAATCAATGCTGGCCGCGCAGCATTAGAGAACTCAGGCAATGTAACATTAGACACTATCGCAGAGTTCGCAGAAACCGGTGTTGATTACATCTCTGTTGGTGCACTGACTAAGCATCTAAAAGCGATGGACCTATCCATGAGATTTAAAGCGTAATCAACTGAATAGTAAATATATTTCCGTCAAAGGCATTGTTGATAACAGTGCCTTTTTTATTACCTAAATTATCAATATTTCAATCACTTATTTAAGTTGGTCGCATAATTTTGCGCGCCATATGAAACACCACACTAATAAACACGAAACCACTCGCGGCCAAACCTGAACACCATTCCACTTCCCCATCTCGACTTCTATTCTTTCCATCAACCAGTGCTTGCGCTGAAACAAACTAAATAATGGAATAGAACAATGAATAACAAAAATAGAAGAACAAATCAGAAAGGCTTTACGTTAATTGAATTGATGATTGTGGTGGCGATTATTGGTGTGTTATCAGCGATAGCTGTGCCTGCATATAAAGACTACGTTCAAAAAAGCGAAGTGTCATCAGCCCTAGCCACTTTAAAAGCTCTTCAAACACCTGCGGAAATGGCATTCCAACAAAACGGTACCATCGCAAATTTAGCTGAATTAGGCACAGTTTCTGGGGCTAGCTCACTAGGTGAAATTACATTGAATCCAGATTCAAGTGTATCTGCATCTGTAGGCTTCACTTTCGATGACGGTGCTCTTTCTGGAAAAAAACTCCAATTGAGTAGAGAAACTACAGGATGGAGTTGCACCCATGATACAGGTGTAACACTTGAAGGGTGTTCTTAGAGTCAATGCTAACCAACCTCCCAACCGTTCTTCGTCAGGCTGACTTACTTAGCCTGACACAAGAACAAACTGTTGCGGAACATGTACAAGCTTCGGGTATTTCTACACCTGAAGCTTTGCTCGTTCTGGATTTCTTCAGCGGCGATTCCTTAGCAAACAACATTAAAACCATCTTCGGCTTACCGTTAGTACGATTAGCCAATACTGACTACGAATCCCTGTGTGAACAATTAGGACTTCGTGAACTGATTACTAAGTATCGTGCGATACCGATTTCAGTCTCTAGTTCTACTCTTACGCTCGCCTCGGCTGATCCGACCGACTTACAAGCTGAAGACGACTTTCGATTCGCGACAGGATTACAGATTGAATTGGTTGTCGCTAACTACTCTGAACTAGAAGGTGCAATACGAAAGCTGTATGGCCGTTCTATTTCCGGGCAAGATTCGAAACGTAAAGAGATCACCCAAGATGAGCTAGCCAACCTTGTTGAGATATCTGACGACGAGATAACGTCCATTGAAGACCTCAGCCAAGATGACTCCCCTGTCAGTCGCTTTATCAATCAGATTTTAGTCGATGCAGCACGTAAAGGCGCATCGGATATCCACTTCGAACCTTATGAAGAAAACTACCGCGTACGTCTACGTTGCGATGGGATCCTTGTCGAAATTCAACAGCCCGCCTCTCATTTAAGTCGTCGTCTATCGGCGCGCTTGAAGATTCTCGCCAAACTCGATATCGCCGAGCGTCGCTTACCTCAAGATGGTCGTATTAAATTACGTTTAAACGACGAACTGGCGATTGATATGCGTGTATCGACGCTGCCAACATTATGGGGAGAAAAGATCGTACTGCGTCTCTTAGATAGCAGCGCTGCCAATCTCGATATCGATAAGCTCGGTTACAGCGAGGATCAAAAAACACTCTACCTTAATGCATTGAAACGCCCACAAGGGATGATCTTAATGACCGGACCAACCGGCAGCGGTAAAACGGTTTCTCTCTATACTGGCCTTCGCGTTCTTAACACTACAGAACGCAACATCTCAACAGCCGAAGATCCTGTTGAAATTAACCTGTGTGGCATCAATCAGGTACAAGTGACACCTAAGATCGGCTTTGGTTTCGCTGAAGCGTTGCGATCATTTTTACGACAAGATCCTGATGTGGTGATGGTCGGAGAGATCCGTGATTTGGAAACCGCAGAGATCGCGATCAAAGCCTCGCAAACAGGCCACTTAGTGCTTTCGACACTGCACACCAATTCTGCAGCAGAAACCGTGACTCGCCTCTCTCATATGGGGATAGAACCTTTTAACCTCGCTTCATCATTAAGCCTGATTATCGCCCAACGACTAGCAAGACGATTGTGCGACCACTGTAAAGCCGCTGATGACTCACCTGATATATTTCTACGCCACTCTATTCCCAATAGCCAAATCATCTACAAAGCCAACTCACAAGGGTGTAATGAGTGTAATCAGGGATACTCAGGGCGAGTCGGTATTTATGAAGTCATGCCGTTTAGCGAGCAGCTAAAAAGCAGCCTGATTGACAAACCGAACGCGTTAGCCATTGAAAACTTAGCGCGCCGGGAAGGCATGAGAACTTTACAAGAGTCAGGACTAGATAAACTGCTTGAAGGCACCACCAGCTATCAAGAGCTACAACGTGTTCTATACCTATAATTCACGGAGCGAAAATGAGTAGTAAAAGCAAACAATCACAACTAAAAAACTACCATTGGAAGGGAATCAATAGTTCTGGCAAGAAAGTATCAGGGCAGAGCTTAGCGCTCACCGAATTAGAAGTGCGAGAGAAGCTCAAAGAGCAGCATATTCAGATTAAGAAAATCAAAAAGAAAAGCATCTCAGCAATCACTCGTTTAACCCATCGAGTCAAAGCCAAAGATATCACTATTTTGACTCGCCAACTGGCTACCATGTTGGCTACTGGTGTGCCCATCGTTCAAGCCATCAAGTTAGTGTCAGACAATCACCGCAAAGCAGAAATGAAATCGATTTTATCGCACATCTGCAAAGGTGTAGAAGCCGGCACGCCAATCTCAAAAGCGATGCGAACCGCAAGCCGCCACTTTGATGATCTCTATACCGACTTGGTCGCGACAGGCGAACTCTCCGGCAACCTTGCACAAGTATTTGAACGCTTGGCGACCTATCGAGAAAAGAGTGAGCAACTAAAATCCAAGGTTATAAAGGCTCTCATCTACCCAGCAATGGTTGTAGCGGTCGCCCTTACCGTTTCCTACTTAATGCTAACCATGGTCATCCCGGAATTTGAATCGATGTTTTCTGGTTTCGGAGCAGACTTACCTTGGTTCACTCAGCAAGTGCTTTATCTTTCCCACTGGATGCAGGCCTACAGTTTTTATACTGCGATCGGTATTGTTTTATTAATTCTGTCTTTTCAGCAACTGCGTCAGCGATCTTACTCGATTCGACTTTCAACCAGTCGTCTTGGTTTACGCTTCCCTATCTTGGGTGCTGTCATCACTAAGGCATCAATTGCAAAGTTCAGCCGAACGCTATCAACCAGTTTTAGTTCTGGGATTCCTATCTTAACCAGCCTTAAAACAACGGCTAAAACGGCGGGTAATCTACATTATGAATCGGCAATCATCGAGGTTCACCGTGAGACTGCTGCTGGCATGCCGATGTACATTGCAATGCGCAATACCAATGCCTTCCCGGAGATGGTTTTGCAGATGGTGATGATTGGTGAAGAGTCCGGAAATCTTGATGATATGCTCAATAAAGTCGCTTCCATTTACGAGTTCGAAGTAGACAACACCGTCGATAACCTAGGTAAGATTCTAGAGCCACTGATCATCGTATTTTTAGGCACCGTAGTTGGCGGACTTGTTGTCGCGATGTACTTACCGATCTTTAATCTTATGAGTGTGTTAGGATAGTAAAAAGCAACTAAACACCCATGAGCAGCCAACCTCTGCTCACCTTGATTAAGTGGTAAAGGACACTATGGAAGTATTTCACTACTATCCTTGGCTATTCCCCGTATTAGCTTTCATTTTTAGCCTTCTTATCGGCAGCTTCCTCAACGTAGTCATCCACCGTTTACCGATAATGATGGAACGAGAGTGGCAACAAGAGTGCTCGGAGTATTTCTCTCAATATAAAATTCCAGCGCCAGAGGGAAAGTTCAATCTCAGTATCCCTCGTTCTACCTGCCCGAAATGTAAAACCCAATTAAGAATCATCGACAATATTCCAGTATTAAGTTGGCTGTTCTTAAAAGGCAAGTGCCATAGCTGTGCTAACCCAATTAGCGCTCGCTATCCATTGGTCGAGTTGCTTACGGCGATACTTTGTACCGTAGTCGCGAGCCACTTTGGTTTCAGTTACTACGCCATTGCTTTGATTTTTTTCACGTTTGCATTGATTACCGCAACCTTTATCGATCTCGATACTATGCTGTTGCCTGACCAAATTACCTTGCCTTTAGTTTGGTCTGGTATCGCGTTAGCTCTGTTTAATATCAGCCCTGTATCGCTTCAAGATTCAGTGATTGGCGCAATGGCAGGCTACCTAGCACTTTGGTCGGTCTATTGGCTGTTCAAGCTGTTAACAGGCAAAGAAGGCATGGGTTACGGCGACTTCAAACTTCTAGCTGCGCTTGGCGCTTGGCTTGGTTGGCAACATCTCCCAATGATCATTCTTCTATCCTCACTGGTCGGCTTAGTTTTCGGATTGATTCAACTTCGCTTGAAACAACAAGGTATAGATAAAGCCTTTCCATTTGGACCTTACCTTGCGATTGCGGGTTGGGTGAGTTTGATGTGGGGCAACGACATCATGGGCTGGTATTTCACTTCTGTACTAGGAATTTAACCATGGCAATCATTATCGGATTAAGCGGTGGTATCGCCAGTGGAAAAACCACGGTTGCTAACCTCTTCAATGAACATTTTAATATTGATATTGTCGATGCTGATATCGTTGCACGCGAAGTCGTCGCAGTAGGCAGTGACGGCTTAAAGCAGATTACCGACCATTTTGGTGAGACGATCTTGCTTGAAGATGGATCACTTAACCGAAGTAAGCTGCGTGAGTTAATCTTCTCGGATCCCACAGAGAAACAATGGCTCAATGACCTGCTGCACCCCATGATCCGTAACAAAATTGACAGTGACCTGTCTAAAGTCACCTCCCCTTATGGTTTATTAGTCGCACCGCTATTGGTTGAAAACCAAATGCAAAGCATGGCCGATCGCGTATTAATCGTTGATGTGCCAACAGAAGTGCAAATAGAGCGTACGATGAGTCGTGATAATGTTTCTAAGGAACAGGTTACAGCAATTTTAAAATCACAGGCTTCAAGAGAACAACGCTTAGCAGTTGCAGATGACGTGATTAAAAACCATACTAAAAACCAAGAACTTTTGCCTCAAATCACAGATTTACATCAAAAGTATCTGGCAATCAGTACTGTAGATGGGTCAGAATAGAATAATGTTGAATGAAGGTTTGCTCGATGATCACCCACAAATTTGAACATCCTCTAAATGAGAAAACACGCATCTACTTAAGAGTTGAATCACTCTTGAGGCAGCTGCACTTGTCTTCTACATTTTCCGATGCTCAACAGTATCAACTCTTTTTCCGTTCCATCTTTGATCTGATTGAAATCTTTGAACAGATCCAACTCAAGAGTGAACTCGCAAAAGATATTGAGAAGCAGCGTGTAACCTACAAAAGCTGGTTAGATGTTGAAGGTGTCGATCAAGAGATGCTGACTTCATTACTCAACGATATTAGCAACATCTATCGTGAACTGATGCAGGCGGAGCGTTTTGGGCAGTCACTTAAAGAAGATCGCTTCTTGAGTGCTATACGTCAACGCTTTAACTTACCAGGTGGCTCATGCTGCTTTGATTTACCCGCACTGCACTATTGGCTGCATCTTCCTCTCGATAAGAGAATGCGAGATGCCAAAGCTTGGATGGATAGCCTACAGCCTTTGTATGAAGCGCTAACACTATGGTTAAAGCTCACTAGAGAGACTGGTCACTTTAAAGAGCAAATTGCTCGCGCTGGCTTCTTCCAGAGCGATGCTGATGAAGCGAATATCCTTCGCCTTTCTATTCCAATGCAATACGGTGCCTACCCGATGATCTCCGGGCATAAAAACCGTTTTGCCGTTAAGTTCATGAGCTTTGAAACAGGACAAGCCTGTACTCAAGACATCGAATTTGAATTGGCTGTCTGCAGCTAATTAATTTCCTTTTATAGTTTGGCTTGAGCCTTCACTCGAGCCTAAACTCTTTCTTACAATACCCTCTAATTAAGAATCACTATGTCGAAAAAAATCACCATCGTTAAATGCCCTCAATGTAATGCCGACGTTGAATGGGGCGAACAAAGCCCACACCGCCCGTTTTGCAGTAAGCAATGTCAGATGATTGATTTCGGTGAATGGGCAGACGAAGAGAACAGCATTGCTGGCGCACCAGACATGTCAGATAGCGATGGTTGGTCGGAAGACCCGCACTAAGCGAGTAACGAGTAACGAGTAACGAGTAACGAGTAACGAGTAACGAGTAACGAGTAACGAGTAACGAGTAACGAGTAACGAGTAACGAGTAACGAGTAACGAGTAAATTTTGAAGGGTTGGCGTTTTACGTCAATCCTTTTTTATTGCCTATAGCTTGGTACGAATAGAGATTCCCTACACCTTCCTTCGTCAGTCTAGGGAATGACGGTTAAATGTGAGTTTCGTTTTAGTCCGTCATCCTCAAGTGCGAGGAACGAGCAAATTGAGGCTCTTCTTCCTACTCAGCTCTAAATAGCAGACACAAAAAAGCGGAGCCAAATGGCTCCGCTTTTATCGATAGAATGCAAAAAGAATTACTTCTTAGTAAGCTTCTCTTTAATACGAGCTGACTTACCAGAACGCTCACGTAGGTAGTACAACTTGGCACGACGTACTGCACCACGGCGTTTAACTTCGATGCTATCAACCATTGGAGAGTGAGTTTGGAACGCACGCTCTACGCCTTCACCGTTCGAGATCTTACGAACTGTGAATGCAGAGTGTAGACCACGGTTACGAATAGCGATTACAACGCCTTCGAAAGCCTGTAGACGCTCACGGTCACCTTCTTTTACCTTAACCTGAACTACAACAGTGTCACCTGGTGCGAACTTAGGAAGGTCTGATTTTAGTTGCTCTTCTTCAAGAGCCTTGATGATGTTGCTCATTTGTATAAATTCCTAGAATAAACTGATACTAAATTTAATAGGTTACTGCTTGCTTTTCTTTAAGAGCGTTGCTCTTTAATGAATTCAGCCAGTAATTGTTCCTGTTCGTCAGTCAGAGCTAGGTTTTCCAGGAGCTCTGGTCTTCTTAGCCAAGTTCGGCCCAACGATTGTTTTAATCGCCAGCGACGAATGTCCTTATGGTTTCCAGACTTGAGTACCGATGGTACATCTTTATCGTCTAGCACCTCAGGGCGCGTATAATGGGGACAATCTAGCAAACCATTTGCAAAAGAATCTTCTTCTGCTGAAGCGAAATCTCCAAGTACACCCGGAACAAACCGAGAGACTGAATCAATCAACGTCATGGCTGGCAGTTCGCCACCCGTCATCACAAAATCGCCAATCGACCATTCTTCGTCGACTTCAGATTGAATAATGCGCTCATCTACCCCTTCATAGCGACCACAAATAAGAAGCAAGTTCTCGTTTGTTGCCAACTCTTCAACACCTTTCTGGTCGAGTTTACGACCTTGAGGTGAAAGATAGATTACTTTCGTCTTTCCCGGTGCTGCTTGCTTGGCAGTTTGGATAGCATCGCGCAAAGGCTGAACCATCATTAACATGCCAGGACCACCACCGTAAGGTCTATCATCAACAGTGCGATGTTTATCATGAGTGAAATCGCGAGGATTCCATGTCTCAATAGATAAAAGACCTTTTTTAACCGCTTGACCTGTTACTCCAAAATCAGTAACAGAACGGAACATTTCAGGAAACAGGCTAATAATGCCAACCCACATGTGTTCTCTCGCTCTGTAATTTGGAGTTAGAATCCAGGATCCCAGTCAACTTCGATCCGGCGAGCTTCGCGATCAACTTTCTTGATCACTTGCTCTTCAAGGTACGGTACTAACCGTTCCTTTTGGCCAAAAGCATCTTTAAGATTTGCTTTAATTACTAGAACATCGTTCGAGCCAGTTTCTAATAGGTCAGTGACCTCACCAAGGTCGTAACCTTTAGTGGTAAAAACTTGCATACCGAACAATTCGCGCCAGTAGAATTCATCTTCTGACAATTCAGGTAACGAAGCAGGGTCAATAGCAATTTCAAAGTTAGTCATCAGTTGCGCGTCTTCACGAACATCTAATCCCGCTAGCTTACATACATAACCTTGGCCATGACGTTTCCAGCTCTCAACTTTGTACTCAACCCACTTACCCTTTTGGTTTAAATACCAAGGGCTGTAATCAAATATGCTTTCAGCATTGTCTGTGTAGGAGAACACTTTAAGCCAGCCACGAATACCATAGGTAGACCCAAGTTTACCCATGACAATTCTATTATTTTGCTCGCTCATCGTTTCTTTACCCTTCATCGACATAAGCTATTTCTCTTTAAAAAAGAATTAAGCCGCTTTTTGAGCGTCTTTAACTAGCTTAGCTACACGATCAGATAGAGATGCGCCTTGACCAACCCAGTGGTTAACACGATCTAGGTCTAGACGTAGACCTTCTTCTTGACCTTGAGCAGTAGGGTTAAAGAAACCTACTTTCTCGATGAAACGGCCAGTTACAGAGTTACGGCTATCCGCAACTACGATTTGATAAAATGGGCGCTTCTTTGCACCGTGACGTGCCAAACGAATGGTTACCATGTCGTCCTCTTTGCTTTCTTAATAAAATAATTAACCCCAAGTATAAGTAAATAGCTTGGGGTCTCGTGCCAAATTAAAGCCCCGGAATTTTACTCTTATTCCGGTGCAATGCAAGGGCTTTAGCTATTTTTTCACCAACATAGCAACCGGACACTTTCTGTGACACGGCTAACACTATGAAAAGTAACGTAGCTAAAGCTTACATTTGTAGATTATCGACCAAACGGGTTAAAACCACCACCCATTCCGCCCATACCTCCACCGCCGCCCATCATGCCTTGCATGTTGCGCATCATGCCTTTCATTCCACCTTTCTGCATTTTCTTCATCATCTTCTGCATTTGAGTGAACTGTTTAAGCATACGGTTTACATCTTGTACCTGCGTACCAGAACCTGCAGCAATACGCTTTTTGCGTGAGCCTTTGATTAGGTCTGGACGCTGGCGTTCTTTCATTGTCATAGAGTTGATGATCGCTTCCATTTGCTTGAACATCTTGTCATCAACTTTATCTTTAACGTTGTCTGGTAGCTGAGACATACCTGGAAGCTTATCCATCATGCCCATCATGCCGCCCATGTTTTTCATCTGACCAAGCTGCTCACGGAAGTCTTCAAGGTCAAAGCCTTTCTTCTCTTTGAACTTCTTAGCCAGTTTCTCTGCTTTCTCGGTATCAACGTTTTTCTGTAGGTCTTCAATAAGAGACAGTACGTCGCCCATACCTAAGATACGAGAAGCAACACGATCTGGGTGGAATGGTTCTAGTGCGTCAGTCTTTTCACCAACACCTAAGAATTTAATCGGCTTGCCAGTGATATGACGAACAGACAGTGCAGCACCACCTCGCGCATCACCATCAACTTTCGTCAAGATAACACCGGTTAGTGGTAGCGTATCACCAAAAGCTTTTGCAGTGTTCGCAGCATCTTGACCAGTCATTGCATCAACAACGAACAGAGTCTCTACTGGTTTAATGGCAGTATGAAGCTCTTTGATCTCGCCCATCATCTCTTCATCGATAGCCAAACGACCAGCAGTATCGACAATTAGCACGTCGTAGAATTTCTTCTTCGCATGGTCGATTGCAGCGTTTGCAATATCAAGAGGCTTTTGATCAGCTGAAGATGGGAAGAAGTCGACGCCAACATCGCTTGCTAACGTTTCAAGCTGTTTGATCGCCGCTGGACGGTAAACGTCGGCAGACACAACCAAAACTTTCTTCTTGTCACGCTCAGTCAGGAGCTTAGATAGCTTACCTACCGATGTGGTTTTACCCGCACCTTGTAGACCTGCCATTAAAATAACGGCTGGCGGCTGTGCTGCTAGGTCAAGAGCCTCGTTAGACTCACCCATCACCGCTTCAAGTTCAGCTTGAACGATCTTAATGAATTCTTGACCAGGTGTTAGAGATTTAGAAACCTCAACACCCACAGCGCCTTCTTTTACGCGCTTAACAAAATCGCGGACAACGGGCAGTGCAACGTCGGCTTCAAGTAGCGCCATACGTACTTCACGCAGCGTCTCTTTTATATTGTCTTCGGTCAGACGACCTTTACCGCTGATGTTCTTCAGCGTTTTGGATAGACGATCCGTTAAATTATCAAACATAGTTTTCTCTTCGCTCAAAACTGCGACTATTACTGTGAGTATACATTAGCGCGGATTAGAGTCATACCCGTTGTAGAGCGTTAATCATCCACGCTTGTGATGTGAGACATTATTCACTTGGAATTGAATGAGGTTCACCATAGCCCCAAAGAGCGATGCGAGGTATAATTCGCCAATTAGTAATCATTTAAATGGATACCATGGACAGTCTTATTGCGATCGCAGCAGCCTTTCTTTATACAATGGCGATTTCCACGATCATTCCAGGTCTCGTGCACCAAACAGGAATCCGCGTAAAAACGGTGTTTATCAGCGCATTACTTGCTTTAGCTTTCCATGCTTGGTTGCTTGGCGATTTAATTTTTAATGCCAGTGGCCAAAACCTCAGTATCTTGAACGTTGCTTCATTGATCAGTTTAATCATCTCTTTGGTCATGAGCGGTGCGATGCTCAAAACCCGTTTGTGGTTCATCTTGCCGGTTGTTTATAGCTTCGCTGCTCTAAATCTAATGGCGGCCACTTTTCTTTCAAGCACGTTCATTAAACATCTAGAGAATGATCCAAAGCTGCTACTGCACATCTCTTTGGCTTTGTTCTCATACGCGACGTTGACTATCGGTGCGCTATACGCCCTGCAACTTGCGTGGCTAGATCACAAACTTAAAAAGAAAAAAGCGTTAGTGATAAACCCGAACCTACCTCCTTTAATGATGGTGGAAAGACAGCTTTTCAAGATCATTCTGATCGGTAATGGCTTATTAACAGGTACTTTATTGACAGGCCTTATCTTCGTACAAGATATGTTTGCTCAAGGAAAAGCACACAAGGCTGTATTGTCTTTTATTGCTTGGGTTATCTACTCCATCCTTCTATGGGGTCACTATCAGAAAGGTTGGCGTGGACAAAAAGTCACTTGGTTCGCACTTGCCGGTGCCAGCATGCTCACACTAGCCTACTTCGGTAGCCGCTTCGTTCAGGAAATCATCCTGAATTAGTCTGTAATATGAAGGCAAGGTCTCACACACCTTGCCTTTAAAATATTGAGTCCGTTAGATTCAATTGACATCTCGACCATGTTCGGTCATAAATTAATCAAGATACACAAATAGGAAAAGAATAGTTTTGGACGACATATCAACGGGTATCTTATTTGCGCTACTCGCGTGTCTCATTGTAATTTCTGGTTATTTCTCTGGTTCCGAAACGGGCATGATGTCCTTGAACCGCTACCGTTTAAAGCATTTGGCCAATACGGGTCATAAAGGTGCCAAACGCGTAGAAAAACTTCTGAACCGCCCAGACAGATTGATCGGCCTTATTCTCATCGGCAACAATCTCGTCAACATTCTTGCATCTGCGATCGCGACTATTCTTGGTATGCGCATCTACGGGGATATCGGCGTAGCGATTGCTACCGGTGTCCTGACTCTCGTGATCCTCGTGTTTGCCGAAGTAACCCCAAAAACCATCGCTTCTCTGTTTCCAGAACGTGTCTCTTACGCCAGTAGTATCCTTTTGATGATACTGATGAAGGTACTGTCACCATTGGTGATATTGGTGAACTTCATTACCAACGGTTTTATTCGTATCTTAGGCGTCAAAGCCCGCCACGATGCGACCGACCACTTAAGCTCTGAAGAGCTGAGAACCGTGGTAAATGAAGCGGGAAGCCTGATACCTCAGCGCCACCAAGATATGTTGGTGTCTATTTTAGATTTAGAACACGTGACCGTGAACGACATCATGGTGCCTCGAAATGAAATCACTGGCATCGACATCAATGATGACTGGAAATCTATCGTTCGCCAATTAACTCACTCGCCTCATGGTCGTATTGTGTTATATCGTGACCAGATAGATGAAGTGGTTGGTATGCTTAGGTTACGAGAAGCTTACCGCTTGATGCTTGAAAAGAACGAATTCAATAAAGAGACACTGCTGCGTGCTGCGGATGAGATCTACTTTATTCCTGAAGCGACACCACTCAATATTCAACTACTTAAGTTTCAGCGCAATAAACAGCGCATCGGTTTGATTGTGGATGAGTATGGCGATATCAACGGCTTGGTTACCCTTGAAGATATTCTAGAAGAAATCGTTGGTGAGTTTACGACCTCAATTGCACCAAGCTTATCTGAAGAGATCACACCGCAAAGCGATGGCAGCTTCTTGATTGAAGGCAGCGCCAATATCCGTGACATAAACAAAGGCTTGCAGTGGACACTACCTACAAACGGCCCAAGAACACTTAATGGTTTAATACTAGAACACCTTGAAGACATTCCAGAAAGTCACCTGAGTGTTCAGGTTGCGAGTCATCCAATGGAAATTGTTGAACTCGAAGAGAACCGTATCAAGCTCGTTCGAGTGTTCCCGCAGATTGTTAACGGATAAAAGTGGTTTGCTGGACTGGGATAACTAAGTGAGTAATCACAAGCTCACATGCGACAACTGCCAAGCCCTAAAATATGTCTCGTCCTAAAATACGTTGACGAAAAAGGCCCGGTTCATTGAACCGGGCCTTTTAGTATCTAACTCGCTCTGTCTCTAGAGTGAAATGTATCTAGAGTAAAGCGTATTCAAGGTGAACTAACAATGACTAGTCGATCTTAAGCTCTTGAAGCATCGACTCTGGCAATGCCAGTTCATCATTTTTGTTTACAGAGATACCAGCAGCAATTATCGCATTAGCGATATCTTTAGCTTCATCCAAAGAATGCATTGCCGCAGTACCACATTGATACTCGTTCAGCTCAGGGATCTTATTTTGATTCTCAACTTTCAGCACATCTTGCATTGCAGCCAACCAACCGTCTGCCACTTGCTGCTCTGAAGGCGTACCAATTAGGCTCATGTAGAAACCAGTACGACAGCCCATCGGTGAAATATCAATGATCTCCACATCCGAACCGTTCAATTGATTACGCATAAATCCTGCGTATAGGTGCTCTAGAGTATGGATACCTTTCTCAGATAGGATGTCTTTGTTTGGCGCAGTAAAACGCAGGTCAAACACAGTGATGGTATCCCCTTTTGGGGTTTGCATTGTTTTAGCTACACGAACTGCAGGTGCGTTCATGCGCGTGTGATCAACAGTGAAACTATCTAATAAAGGCATTGCTCTTCTCCGTGACGGTTGGCTTTAGAAAAACCAACTTCTATTGTCTTCTAGTTCTTTACGACACTGTTTAAGCTGCCATCCATAATCTTTTGCTTGCTGTTCGACTTTGCGCGCCACCTTAATCAATGATGGTTTGCTATTGTATGACTTGCGCTTATAACCACCACGACCTTCATGATAAGCCAAATACTGGTTATACGGATCCCATAGTGAAATACCAAGCTGACGACGCGTCTCGCTGGTGTACCAACCGATGAACATCAATGCATCATCAAAGTTGGTTCTTGATCCACCGTTATTGGTCGCCTTTTGGAAGTCTTCCCAAGCAGGATCTTGAGCTTGTGCATAACCGTAAGCACTACTCACGCGTCCCCACGGAATAAAGCCAAGAATGTAATCTTTAGGTGGGCGTGCATCATGACGATAGCTACTCTCTTGTTTCACAAAAGCCATCGCTACGTTGATCGGCGTGCCCCACTCTTCTTGCATATCGAGAGCATCTTCATACCACGACGGGTGTTCTCTGAAGATGCTACACAAGTTATCTTGCTGCTTTGGCGGTGGCGTTGCACATCCAACCAATAGGCTAGAGACAACACCAACAGTCACTACTGGCAACCATTTTCCACTTACGCGTTTAGGCTTGCCTAATAAGGCTTGCTTCCTTTCCACCAAAGTCTCGCTATGCTTTTAAATACGAAAAATAATCCGTTAAGAAGCTGTCAAAATCTTGAGTGCTTGCTTCTTCACTTTGTTGCTGAGCAATCACAGAGCGTTGAGCTTCCGCTTCCATCAACTCAGCTGAGTAAACTTTATATTGGTGTGCTTTGTGTTGCTGAGCGTACGTTTTTCCTAACGCACAACCCACTTTACCCAAGCCACCTAATTTTTTGGTCTCTTCTAGCAACTGGCCAGAAATGGTCAGCTCTGGGTTATCGATCCAAGTTTCAAGCGTATCGCACGTTTCTTGGTATGCACGACCACCTTGCTCAGCATCCATCAACTCAGCAATAACACGAAGATCTTTGAATACGCGTTTAGCCCAATCTTGCAGAGACAGTCTCTCGCCATCACAACCAATCTTGAGTTCTAAACCAACCTGACGACCTTCTAAGATCACCTTGTTCCAGTTATCGCGCCAGCATTCAAGTTCGCAGTTATCCATCTCAGCAGAGTCAGATAGAACACTCCAAGTTAAGAATAGATCGAGGAAGCGAACTTGTTGCTCATTGATACCAATTGAGCTGAATGGGTTTACGTCCAAAGAACGAACCTCGATGTACTCAACACCAGCACGAGCCAGTGCTTCCGATGGTTTTTCACCACTTTTCGCCACGCGCTTAGGGCGAATTGGCGCATAAAGCTCGTTCTCGATTTGAAGAACGTTACTATTCAATTGACGGTATTCACCATCAATCTTAGTGCCAATCTCAGCAAACTCTTCTGATGGCGTGCGAATCGCTTGGTTCAAACCTTCAAGGTACTGCTCTAGGCTGTTGAAGCCAATCTTTAATACGCTTTGAGCACTATTGGTGTAGCCAAGATCACTCAGGCGAAGTGCCGTTGCTTTTGGCAGATACAGTGTCTCGCCAATCTTTTCAAAAGGTAACTTTGTCTCTCTTCCTTTGATGAAAGAAGGACATAGTGCAGGTGAAGCACCGAAGAAATATGGGATTAACCAACCAAAACGGTAATAATTACGAATCAAACTAAAGTACGCATCTGACTTAGCTTCACAACGCGCTTCTTCTGTTTGCTCTCCAAACAGGCTATCCCAAAAACTTTCTGGGAAAGAGAAGTTGAAGTGAACACCAGAAATAATCTGCATCAGGCTACCGTAACGGCGCTTTAGGCCTTCACGATATAGCGTCTTCATTTTGCCGTTGTTAGAGGTGCCGTATTGCGCTAGCTGAATGTAATCTTCACTGCCTACGTAACAAGGCATAGAAAGCGGCCACATCTTTTCGCCATCTAACTTGGTTTGTGTGAAGTGATGGATATCAGACAACTGATTCAAAAGAGTCGGAACGTCGTTAGAAACAGGCGTAATAAACTCCAGTAGCGACTCGGAAAAATCGGTCGTTACCCATCCGTTCATCAACGCAGATCCCAAAGCCTTAGGGTGCGGCCCAGTAGCAAGATGCCCATCTTCCGTGTAGCGTAACGTTTCCCTTTCAACACCACGACCAAATTGAGAGAAGGTCTTAGGGTTGGTTGCAACTTGCTTTAGTCGCGCAGCAAAATCAGTCAAAATTCAGTTCACTTATCTTATATCGTTCTGATTAGAACTATCATAAATTAGGTTGGAGGAGAAAAGTAGAGTCTATTCCCTCCCCCTTTAATGTGTACTCTAACGAATGATTTCAAGCTCTTCTATTGGAATATCTAACTTTTCTAATTGAGGACGAAGCGAAGTCGCATCGCCAACAACAATTATTTGATAATCATTCGGGTCAAACCATTTCTTCGATAGCTCGTTTAAGGTCTCTTTTGAAACCGTTTCAACTATCTGATTACGCTGTTGTAGGTAATCTTCATCAAGGCTCAATGCAACAATATTACTCAACAATCCAGCCTTTTGACTTGGCGTTTCGTATTTAAGTGCATCTTGTTGACCGACGGCAAGGCGCATAAATTTCACCTCTTCGTCAGTTAATCCACTCTGACTAAATTCATTTAGCTCGGCGATAAACTCTTGAATCGATGGAACCGTCGCATTTGCTCTTACTTGGGCGCTAAAAACCACGGCACCAGTTTCTCGAGTACTTGCAAAATAACCGCTAGCACCGTAAGTGTACGCTTTGTCTTCACGTAAGTTTTGGTTAATGCGGCTATTGAAGTTACCGGCTAAGTTAAAGTTGGCTAGCTGGCTCAAATACAACTCACCAGTCGCGTCGAAAGGTAAACCTTTACGCACTAAACGAACAATACTTTGCGGCGCACCCGGTTTATCAACTAAATACAGATGCTGTCCTGAAAGCTCTTTGATGATCTGAGGACGCGTTAGTGGTGCCGCATCGCCTTGCCATTGTTCGAAGAATTGAAGCTGCTTGCTGACCTCTTTCTTCGAGATGTCGCCTACAATAACAATATTAGCCCCCTCAGGAGTATAGTGCTGACTGTAAAACAGTTTTACATCGTCTAAGGTTAACGATTCTAAAGAGGCCTTAGTACCATCACTCGCTCGACCAAAGATGCTGTTGCCAAACAAAACTTCACGTGTGGCTTGAGAAGCCATCCAGCTTGGTTGTTGATGCTGATAAACAACACCTTCAAGCATCTGCTTCTTCACGCGTTCGAAGTCTTGCTCATCAAACTTAGGCTCAAACAAAACCTCTTGTACGATCGCTAAGGTTTGAGGCAGGTTTTTCTCTAGCGTTGAAACCGAGATATCCGTGGTATAACTACCTGCGCCAATGCTAACGCTACTGCCAAGCTTATCTAAGGTCGCCTGTAGTTCTTCAACCGTTCGTTTAGTCGACCCCTCTTCCATCATCGAAGCCGTTAGGTTCGCTAAGCCTTCTTGCCCTTTACGAACATAGCGTTCGCCTGCAGGCAGTTGAATTTGTAGCTGTACTGTCGGCGTTTCACTGGTCACGGTACCAATCAAGTCAGTGCCGTTCGCAAAGTGCATGCGATACAACTCAGGCATGGTCGCTTCAACACCAAAGTTCACTTCTGGCATCACGCTGCGATCAAATGTGTTTGGCGCCTTTCTGAAATCCAGTTGGTCTTCCGTCACCTTGCTGTATTCAGGAAGGGTACGTACAGGTGTGGTAAAGGTGGCCTCACGAACCGCTAAATCGAGTTTTTTCTTAGGAACCACACTCAACGTAACCTTGTGCTTGCCTTCGATGAAATCTTGGTATGCCTTGCTTACGCTTTCTGGAGTAACCGCTCGAATTTGATCGAGTTGTGACTCAATGCGATCCGGCTGACCATAGAAGGTTTGGTTAGACGCGAGCTGCGAAACCTTGCCTTTAACACTTTGCAGTGCAAAAACTGCATCCGCTTCTGCCATACCAGTGATCTGGTCTAAACGCGCTTGTTCAACGCCCTCTTTCGAGAATTGATCTAAGGTATCCATCAGCTCTTTGTTTAGAACCGTCAAATCACCTTTTTCACCTGAATTACCCATCGCATACACATACATGGTACATGCAAGCTCAGCACAATCATGGAAAGATCCTGCACTCACCGCTTTTTGCGTTTTTACGAGGTTTTGATACAGGTAACTGTTGGTGCCAGAACCTAACACGTTGGACAGTGCATTCAATGAAGCCTGCGTCTCTTCACCACGATACGTTGTTGGCCATCCAACTAGCACCATCGGCTGACGAATATTATCTTTTAAGGTGATGTACTTGTCTTCAGTCAGCACTGCAGGTTGCTTCTCTGCCGCCTTAACTTCAGGTCCTTGAGGGATAGGGCCAAAGTACTTGTTAACCCACTCTAGCGTGTCATCAACGTCGATATCACCACCGATCGTTAACACGGCATTGTTTGGGCCATACCAACGTAAGAAAAATGCCTTAAGATCATTCACATCAACACGATCTAAGTCTTCAACATAGCCGATTGGTTGCCACGAGTAAGGGTGACCTTCTGGATACAGTGCTTCACCCATGCGCTCCCACATCAAGCCGTAAGGGCGGTTTTCGTAGCTTTGCGCTCGCTCATTCTTAACCGTACCTCTTTGCACCTCAAATTTCTTTTGAGAAACCGCATCTAACAAGAAACCCATTCTGTCCGATTCTAACCACAACATTTTTTCGAGTTGGTTAGAAGGAACGGTTTCAAAGTAGTTAGTTCGGTCACGGTTGGTGGTGCCATTTAACGAACCACCCGCTTCGGTGATAATCTTGAAGTGCTGTTGATCACCGACGTTCTCTGAGCCTTGGAACATCATGTGTTCAAAGAAGTGAGCAAAGCCTGATTTGCCAATCTGTTCACGAGCAGAACCCACATGATAGGTCACATCAACATGAACAAGTGGATCAGAATCATCAGGAGAAAGAATAACGGTCAAGCCGTTTTCAAGCTGATACTTCGCATAAGGAATCACGACTTTATCTTTAGAAGGCTTAACCTCTTCTAACAGAGTGACGCCTTCCGGTAACGAGGAAAAGAAGGGTGTTGAGCTAGGTACATTGTAAGAACAGCCAGCAATGGCGATAAGAGAAAATGTACCAAGTAAAACCTTTTTCATAGGTTCTCCTTAGAAAAAACCGAAGTAGATAGCAGCAAGTAAGCTGTAGCGAGCGGCTTTGCCAATCGCTATCAAAATAACGCTAGGGATAAATTTCATTCTCAGCCAACCCGCAGCCAGACATAAAGGATCACCAATGATAGGTAACCAACTGAATAACAATGTCCAGTAACCATAACGGCTCAGCCAAGCCATAGCCTTATGACCATGCTTTTCAGATTGAGTTCGATTCGGCAACCACAAACCAATCCAATAGTTGGTAAGGCCCCCCAAAGTATTACCGAGTGTCGCCAGAAGAATGATCGATGATGTTGAGAATTGATCTAAGCTCAAGGCTGCCACAAGGCTCGCTTCTGATCCCCCGGGCAATAATGTGGCACTCAAAAAGCCACTAATAAAGAGTACCCACAGCGCCGAGTCAGAGAACCACAGCGCTATGTTTTCAAACAGAGAATTAAAAAACTCTAGCACTGCATATCAACCTTCTTGCATTTTAAGTAGTACCTTGCCTCTGGTATGTCCGGTTTCAACCTGTAGATGAGCTGACTGCGCTTCGTCTAACTGGTAGATACCTTGAATTTCTGTTTTGAGCAATCCGACACTGACCATGTACAGCATAGTGTCCATTTGCTCTGGGTTTGGCTCAACCAGCATGCCTGATGCAGTAAAGCCTAATAATGTTGCTTTTTCGCAGATCAATTCTGCAGATAAAGTTGGGACTGTCACCACTCTTGCGCCATCTTTTAGACACTTCAATGCATCGAGAGCGGTATCGCCACCGACCAAATCAATCAGCACATCAACATCAGAGACTCTTTCCGATGCTGGTGCAAACTTATAGTTAATCGCATGAGCGCCTAACGTTGCTAAGTAATCAAGATTCGCTTCGCTACAAGTTGTATAAACCTCGGCTTTCGCCGCCACGGCGATTTGAACCGCTAGATGACCAACACCGCCAGCACCCGCTAAGATAAGTACGCGATCGCCCTCTTTCACTTCAGCTTTGTTGAGTGCCTGTGCTGCCGTTTGGCTGGCTAGTGGTAATGCTGCGGCCGCTTCTAGAGTCACCGAATCAGGAACCATGCTTAATGTCGCTTCTGGGACACACACATATTGGCTGTAACCGCCACCTTGCAATGGGAAGCCAATAAAGCCGGCTACGTTATCACCAACAGTAAAACGCTCTGCCTGTTCGCCTAGCGTGACAATTTGCCCTGAAATGTCATAACCAGGTACCCAAGGCAGGTTATCTTTGTTCTGTGCTGCAGCCCAACCTAGACCAGCACGGGTTTTAACATCAATCGGATTAATGCCCGAAAAGGAAACTTTAACCACGACTTCTCCAGCCTTAGGCTCAGGAATAGCACGGGTTTGAATACTGAGGTTTTCGACGCCGCCGAATTGAGTAATCGCAATCTGTTTGTTTTCCATTTCCACATTTCCTTGATTGATAAAAGCCCTAGTGAGCAAACACCCTAATTGATAAAAAAGAAAGGGATGCGAAAGCATCCCTTTGACTATAAACCATTTAATAAGGCGAAGTTAACCGCTCATTCGTAAATTGACGACCAATTAACGTAACGACACATGACCAAGCAGTTCATTAGCCCACGAGAGCTAATAGAATACCTGCGGCAACCGCACTACCAAGTACACCTGCCACGTTCGGGCCCATCGCATGCATCAACAAGAAGTTTTGAGGGTTTGCCTCAAGACCAACCTTGTTTACAACACGAGCCGCCATAGGAACCGCTGATACACCAGCTGCGCCAATCAGTGGGTTGATGTCTTCTTTAGAGAAACGATTAAGTAGCTTAGCCATTAATACGCCACCCGCCGTACCGATACTGAACGCCACGGCACCTAAACCTAGAATACCCAGTGTCTCTAAGTTCAAGAACGTATCCGCTTGAAGCTTAGAACCAACACCTAGGCCTAGGAAAATAGTTACGACGTTAATCAGTTCGTTTTGAGCTGTTTTTGAAAGGCGATCAACCACACCCGCTTCACGCATTAAGTTACCCAAGCAGAACATACCTACTAGAGGTGTTGCTGAAGGTAGGAACAGAATCGTCATCAGTAGTACAGCAAGCGGGAAAAGGATCTTCTCGGCTTTACCAACGTGACGTAACTGCGCCATCTTAATCTTGCGTTCTTCCGGCGTCGTTAGTGCTTTCATGATAGGTGGCTGAATAATAGGAACTAAAGCCATGTAGCTGTAAGCCGCAACTGCAATGGCACCTAGTAGGTCAGGAGATAACTTACTCGCCAAGAAGATCGCGGTTGGGCCATCGGCACCACCAATGATCGCAATTGACGAAGCATCTGCCATTGAGAATTCCATTCCTGGAACATAGTTCAGCAAGATCGCACCAAATAGCGTTGCGAAGATACCAAACTGAGCCGCAGCCCCTAGCCATAACGTTTTAGGGTTAGCAATCAACGCACCGAAGTCCGTCATTGCACCAACACCCATAAAGATCAGCAGTGGGAAAATACCCGTTTCAATACCAATGTAGTAAACGTAGTAAAGCAAACCACCGGGATCAGTAAACCCAGCATTTGGAATATTTGCTAATACAGCACCAAAACCAATCGGTAATAAAAGTAACGGTTCAAACCCTTTACGAATTGCCAAAAACAACAATAAGCAACCGACCAGCATCATACAAATCTGGCCGAACTCAAAGTTAGCAATCCCTGTTTCAGACCATAAGGTCATCAATCCTTCCATGGTACTCCCTTACGCTAAGCTTAGTAGTGGAGCGCCTACAGTAACTGCATCGCCTTCTTTAACATTCAATTCCTGAACGATACCACCACGAGCAGCACGAACTTCCGTTTCCATCTTCATCGCTTCCAAGATCAGTAGCACATCGCCTTCAGCCACTTCAACACCTGGCTGAACGATAACTTTAAAGATGTTGCCTGCTAATGGAGCTGGAACTGCTTCTGCATCAGAAGCCGCTGCAGGTGCAGCTTGAGCCCCTTGTGCTGGCTTAGCTGATGGAGATACTGATGTGAGTTCGCCTTGTGGCCCGACTTCAACATCATAAACTTGACCATCAACCTTCACGCTGTAGCTTTCAATGCTACCAGCAACAGGCTGTGGTGCCGCAACAGGAGCTGCCGTTTCTGCAGTTGGTGCAGGTTCAAATGCTTCAGGGTTACGACGGTTCTTAAGGAACTTAAGGCCGACTTGTGGGAAAAGTGCGTATGTCAGTACATCATCAACGGTATCTTCAGCGAGTGAAATACCATCTGATTTCGCTTTTTCTAAAAGGTCTGTCGTTAACGTATCCATTTCAGACTTAAGTAAATCAGCAGGACGACACGTGATTGGCTCTGCACCATCTAACACTTTCGCTTGCAGTTCAGCATCAACCTCAGCAGGCGCTTGACCATATTCACCTTTCAGTAGACCAGCAGTCTCTTTAGTGATGGTCTTGTAGCGCTCCCCCGTTAGAACGTTGATAACCGCTTGAGTACCAACAATCTGAGAAGTAGGTGTTACCAAAGGAATGTAACCCAGCTCTTTGCGTACACGAGGGATCTCTTCGAGCACTTCGTCCATACGATCGGCTGCGCCTTGCTCTTTAAGCTGACCTTCCATGTTGGTTAACATGCCGCCAGGAACCTGAGCAATCAAGATACGTGAATCAACACCTTTTAACTGACCTTCCCATTTTGCGTACTTTTTACGTACATCACGGAAGTAAGCCGCGATGGGTTCAATCTGATCAAGCTTAAGATTGGTATCACGCTCTGTACCTTCTAACATCGCAACAACCGTTTCGGTTGGCGTGTGACCGTAAGTACAGCTCATTGAAGAAATAGCGGTGTCTAGAATATCGATACCCGCTTCAACGGCTTTAACCGCTGTTGCTGTCGATAGACCTGTTGTCGCATGGCTATGCAACGCTAGAGGAACGTCACACGATGATTTGATACGTGTAATCAGCTCTTCCGCTTCATACGGCTTTAATAAACCTGACATATCTTTGATACATAGTGAATGACAGCCTAGATCCTCTAGGCGTTTAGCCAAATCAACCCAAGTATCTGAGTTGTGAACCGGACTGGTTGTGTAAGACAACGTACCTTGAGCGTGACCACCAACATCAATCGTTGCTTTCACTGCTGTTTCAAAGTTACGTACGTCATTCATCGCATCAAAAATACGGAATACGTCCATGCCGTTCTTATGGGCACGTTCAACAAATTTCTCTACTACATCATCCGCGTAGTGACGGTAACCCAATAAATTTTGACCACGCAGTAGCATCTGCATTGGTGTGTTTGGCATCGCTTTTTTCAGCTCACGCAAACGCTCCCACGGATCTTCTCCTAGAAAACGAATACACGAATCAAACGTTGCGCCGCCCCAAGTCTCTAAAGACCAGTAACCGACTTTATCCAGTTCTGCCGCAATTGGCAGCATATCTTCGATACGCATACGAGTAGCAAATAGTGACTGGTGCGCGTCACGAAGTACCACATCTGTGATAGCTAGTGGTTTAGACATGCTCATAAACTCCTTTTTAATCCTTTAAATGCTACTTAGCAGTAGACGCACGGTATTGATGAACCGCGGCCGAAATTGCTGCCACTACCTGTGGACTAACAGCTGAAGGGTTTGATTGTGATTTTTTAATTTTTTTAGGTGCTGCGATCGGCTCTGGTACTTCTTCTGGTACCAGTTTTGACATCAACCGAACGAGGTAAACTAGAATAGTTAGGAAAATAAAGACAACGGACATCCCCGTTATCATTAGAGTCGCCGCATCTCCTAGCAGGCTTCCAATATTAGTCATGTTGCTTCCTTTCTTCGTCATCCTGACATACGTGCAGGATTTCAGCGAATAGTGATCCCGACCCATGGATTATCTCGATTGGTAAAAGTTTGTCAATTTTGTTTAAGGTTCTGTTACGGATAACGCACACATAAGGTTAATTATTCGCCTATCAGATCACATAAATCTGTCAAATACGTCATTTATAGATATTTAAACTGTGACTTAAACGGGGCTTTTCTTAGAAATGATATGAGAAAGGTGGAATAACAAAGAAGCAATCAAGAATTACTTTAAATACAACAAGTTAAATAACGACAAAATTTAACATTATCGCAACAAATTTGCAGCAGACATAAAAAAAGCCTCGTATAAACGAGGCTTTCTTTAATAAGGTGGTGCGCCCTGGAGGATTCGAACCTCCGACCGCCTGGTTCGTAGCCAGGTACTCTATCCAGCTGAGCTAAGGGCGCAACGGTTTCGATATTAAGCTTTTAGCTAAGGCAATAAAGCAGTTAAGACTATAAAGCAAAACTAAACGTTCAACATCAGGGTTAATAAAAACCCTAAATAGTGGTGCGCCCTGGAGGATTCGAACCTCCGACCGCCTGGTTCGTAGCCAGGTACTCTATCCAGCTGAGCTAAGGGCGCAACGGTTTCGATATTAAGCTTTTAGCTAATGCAATAAAGCAAAACTAAACGTTCAACATCAGGATTAATGAAAACCCTAAATAGTGGTGCGCCCTGGAGGATTCGAACCTCCGACCGCCTGGTTCGTAGCCAGGTACTCTATCCAGCTGAGCTAAGGGCGCAACGGTTTCGATATTAAGCTGTTAGTTAAAGCAATAAAGCAGTTAAGGCAATAAAGCAAAACTAAACGTTCAACATCAGGATTAGTGAAAACCCTAAAAGTGGTGCGCCCTGGAGGATTCGAACCTCCGACCGCCTGGTTCGTAGCCAGGTACTCTATCCAGCTGAGCTAAGGGCGCAACGGTTTCGATATTAAGCTGTTAGTTAAAGCAATAAAGCAGTTAAGGCAATAAAGCAAAACTAAACGTTCAACATCAGGATTAATGAAAACCCTAAATAGTGGTGCGCCCTGGAGGATTCGAACCTCCGACCGCCTGGTTCGTAGCCAGGTACTCTATCCAGCTGAGCTAAGGGCGCAACGGTTTCGATATTAAGCTGTTAGTTAAGGCAATAAAGCAGTTAAGACTATAAAGCAAAACTAAACGTTCAACATCAGGATTAATGAAAACCCTAAATAGTGGTGCGCCCTGGAGGATTCGAACCTCCGACCGCCTGGTTCGTAGCCAGGTACTCTATCCAGCTGAGCTAAGGGCGCAACGGTTTCGATATTAAGCTTTCAATTAAGGCAATAAAGCAAAACTAAACGTTCAACATCAGGATTAATGAAAACCCTAAATAGTGGTGCGCCCTGGAGGATTCGAACCTCCGACCGCCTGGTTCGTAGCCAGGTACTCTATCCAGCTGAGCTAAGGGCGCACGGTATCTTCAAGTGAAGAAGTTGTGAAATATATCACATTCTTGTTTCTACGAAACAAAAAAAAGGCCATAGGCCTGTAATGAATGGCGGTGAGGGAGGGATTCGAACCCTCGATGCGGCTACAAACCACATACTCCCTTAGCAGGGGAGCGCCTTCGGCCACTCGGCCACCTCACCTAATTCATTATTCTTATCCATTACTTCTTAACAAAGTAATCTAAAGAATGGTGCGCCCTGGAGGATTCGAACCTCCGACCGCCTGGTTCGTAGCCAGGTACTCTATCCAGCTGAGCTAAGGGCGCACATTGTTACTTCTGTGTTTGCTTGCAAATTCAAACGTGCAAGAAATGGCGGTGAGGGAGGGATTCGAACCCTCGATGCGGCTATAAACCACATACTCCCTTAGCAGGGGAGCGCCTTCGGCCTCTCGGCCACCTCACCGTCTTGCGGAGGCACATATTACGTTTTACCGAAAATATGTCAAACACTTTATTGAAAAAAACCGGACAAAAACATTCAACCGTTTGCAATTTAATCAAAGCGCTTGCAAATTGAACTTATAACATCCAATTAGCGCTTTTTCCCTTAAAAATTAAGGTGAAAGATTGGCAATAATTAACAACGGAAAACAATTATCTAATTTATCTCGCAGTAAGTGTCACTGCTGATTGCACCATACTACGGGATGCTCTATTTCGCCATAGGGTAAGTCAGTAAAACTTGAACTATGGCAAACAAATCTCACGATGCTTCAATAAGAGTTAACTCTGGTGGCGAGGCTTTTCTATATCAAGCACTCCATCCAGCATCTATAACTAAGCCAGCTAGTGAATCAACCTATTGCTACGTTGTGATTATGTGCACCCCAAGATCAAAAAAGGCTAGCAACAATGCTAGCCCCTCTTCTACGCAAAAGTATTAGTAGTTGCCAGATGCAACGTTACCATTACCTTTTTCAGCTTGAATGCGCATGTAGATCTCTTCACGGTGAACAGATACTTCTTTAGGTGCGTTAACACCAATACGTACTTGGTTACCTTTAACGCCTAGTACAGTAACTGTTACTTCATCACCAATCATCAGTGTTTCGCCAACACGGCGAGTCAAAATTAGCATTCTTTGCTCCTTGAGTAATCTCTAAATTTATCTAGCTACGAGAGCATTATCCAACAAAAGTTATATTTTCGTAAACTATCGATTGAGTTTATTTAACCAAAATGCACTTCTTTTTTAAGATAACCCTGTGTTTCACGCGCTACGATGTATGCATTGTGTAATATGTTAGCAGCTATATCGACTTGCGTTGGTGATATCACCAAAGTTAAAGACTGCTGCTGCAATAAGTGATGTTGTACATCAATTTCGCCTTCAGACAACAATCCATGTGAACTGACCACAATTTCTTGCGTTCGGCTTCCTACCACAGTTAACAAACTAACATATTCACTATTACGGATTTTTTCAGCAAAAACTAGTTTTAATTTAGCACTTATGTCCGGTTTGATAATGAGCGCTGCCCGTTCTGTTTCCTCGATCACACTACAGACTTCGATCCCTAACAACTGGCAATGCGACATGAGAGACGGTAAGTCTTGATTCAAACACTCGATGCGAACCATATCTCTTTGAATGGCTATTCCAGCAATATCATTCAAACAATCATTACCCGCGATGAGAGTGCCCTCGCCTTCTTCAAAACTCGAAAGTACTCTCAGTGGTACATTGTGTCGCCACGCATGCTGAACACATGGAAGGTGCAAAACCTTAGCGCCTCTGCGAGCCATTTCTTCCATAGAGGGAAAGTCTAAGGTATCTAATTTTTTAGATTGCTTAACCACTCTAGGGTCGCAGGAATATACGCCATCAACGTCGGTATAGATCTGACACTCTTTAGCTTGAAGCGCGCCCGCTAATGCAACGGCCGTGGTATCTGAACCACCTCGCCCTAAGGTTGTGATATCACCTTTCGCGTTAACGCCTTGAAAACCTGCAACAATGACAATCTGGTCATCATCTAACAGCGCTCTAATAGGAGCGGTATCAATACGCTCAATCATCGCATTATTATGATTAGAATCGGTGTGTATCTTGGCTTGATAGCCAGTCATCGATGTCGCTTCATAACCCAACTTGTGCAACGTCATCGCTAACAAAGCCATGGAAACTTGTTCTCCAGCCGTTAACAGCACATCCAACTCTCTAGCATTTGGCACGCTATCAACTTGTGAAGCTAAGTTAACCAACCGATTTGTTTCACCTGACATAGCAGAAACGACAACCAGGATCTGGTTCCCTTCATTTTTCGCTTCAATGATTTTTTCTGCTACATGATGGATTCGTTCTATTGAACCCACCGACGTTCCACCAAATTTCTGCACGATAAGAGGCATTTTCACCCTTCCTCACCTTCCCAAGACCAATGTCTATATATGACAAAAAAACACATACTCCGCGTCATGGCGAAGCAATAAAAAATTAACCAAGGAGTCTAACGTTACCATTAGACTTCTTGGTTAATCTCAATCAAACCTTTTTCAGACGTTCTTCCAATAGGCAAAATAAAAGATGCCCAATCAGTTGATTGGGCATTTTTGTATCAATTACTTAAGCTTAAAGACGCTCTTCTAGCCAAATACGTACTGACTTAAGCGCTTCAGGTAGTGCTTCAACATCTGTACCACCCGCTTGAGCCATGTCTGGACGACCGCCGCCTTTACCGCCAATTTGCTCAGCAACCATCTTAACGAGGTCACCAGCTTTTACTTTGCCGATAAGGTCTTTAGTTACGCCAGCAATTAAGCCAACTTTACCGTCTGCTACGTTCGCAATCAGGATGATGCCGCTACCCACTTGGTTTTTAGCATTATCAACCATAGTACGTAGGTTCTTGTTGTCTGCGCCTTCAATTGCAGCAACCAGAACTTTAGTCCCTGAGATGTCTTCCACTTTACCCATGATGTTTGCACCTTCAGCTGCAGCCATCTTTTCTTTAAGTAGTTGGATTTCTTTCTCTAGCGATTTCGCTTTCTTAGCCGATTCAACCAGTTTTTCTTCGTAAGCGTTAGCTTGAGCATCAACTGCATCTAGAGCAGCTTCACCCGTTACCGCTTCAATACGACGAATACCAGCAGCGATGCCACCTTCAGAAGTGATCTTGAATAGACCGATATCACCCGTGTTGCTCGCGTGGATACCACCACAAAGCTCAGTAGAGAAATCGCCCATAGACAGAACGCGAACTTCATCATCGTACTTCTCGCCAAACAGTGCCATCGCACCTTTCTCTTTCGCTGACTCGATGTCCATGATGTTCGTTTCAATCACGTGGTTCTTACGAACTTGTACGTTAACCAAACGCTCTACTTCTTTAATCTGTGCCGGTGTTACCGCTTCAAGGTTAGAAAAGTCAAAACGTAGGTTGTCTGGCTTAACTAAAGAACCTTTTTGTGCAACGTGCTCACCTAGAACTTCGCGTAGTGCAGAGTGAAGTAAGTGAGTTGCAGAGTGGTTTAGTGAGATAGCAGCACGACGCTCAGCGTCAACAATAGCTTCTACTTTATCGCCTTGAGCAAATACACCTTCAACTAGCTCACCGTGGTGTGCAAATGCATTACCTAGCTTCTGAGTGTCTTGTACTTTGAATAGACCCGACGCAGTGCTTAGCGTACCAGCGTCACCACATTGACCGCCTGATTCAGCGTAAAACGGTGTCTCTTCGAGGATGATGATTGCTTTGTCGCCAGCCGATAGTGAAGATACTTCTTCGCCGTCAACGAATAACGCAGAAATTTCACCCGCACCTTCAGTACCTGTGTAACCACAGAATTCAGTGTTAGTGTCTACTTTGATCGTTGCGTTGTAATCAGTACCGAATTGGCCTGCTTCACGTGCACGCTTACGCTGTGCTTCCATCGCCTTCTCAAAGCCTTCTTCATCGATAGTAAAGTCGCGTTCACGAGCTACATCGTTAGTAAGGTCAGCAGGGAAGCCGTATGTATCGTAAAGTTTGAATACTGTTTCACCGTCAAGCTCTTTGCCTTCAAGTGCGTCTAATGCGTCGTTTAGGATAACCATGCCGCGCTCTAGCGTGCGACCAAAGTTCTCTTCTTCGATGCGAAGTACTTTTTCAACAAGCTCTTGTTGTTTCTTAAGTTCTTCAGCTGCAGAGCCCATCACTTCAGCCAGTACACCCACAAGTTTGTGGAAGAACACGCCTTGTGCACCAATCTTGTTACCGTGACGAACTGCACGACGAATAATACGACGTAGAACGTAGCCACGACCTTCGTTTGAAGGCATTACGCCATCAGCGATTAGGAATGAACAAGAACGGATGTGGTCAGAAATAACGCGCAGCGATTGGTTAGATAGGTCGTCGTGACCCACCACTTCTGCTGTCGCTTTGATTAGCTTTTGGAATACATCAATTTCGTAGTTAGAGTGAACGCCCTGCATGATTGCAGAGATACGCTCAATACCCATACCAGTATCTACAGCTGGTTTAGGTAGCGGTTCCATAGTGCCGTCAGCGTGACGGTTGAACTGCATGAATACGTTGTTCCAAATCTCGATGAAACGGTCACCATCTTCTTCAGGTGTACCAGGACGACCGCCCCAGATGTGCTCACCGTGATCGTAGAAGATTTCAGTACATGGGCCACAAGGACCTGTGTCACCCATTGTCCAGAAGTTATCAGATTCAAACTTCTTGCCGCCTTCTTTGTCACCGATGCGAACAATCTTGTCAGCTGGGATGCCTACTTTCTTGTTCCAGATTTCGAATGCTTCGTCATCTGTCTCGTAAACCGTTACTAACAGGCGATCTTTTGGCAGACCTAATGTTTCAGTCAGGAATTCCCAAGCAAACCCAATCGCTTCTTCTTTGAAGTAATCACCAAAGCTGAAGTTACCTAGCATTTCGAAGAATGTATGGTGACGAGCCGTGAAACCTACATTTTCAAGGTCATTGTGTTTACCACCCGCACGTACACAACGCTGAGCCGTAGTTGCTCGAGTGTAGGCGCGTTTTTCGGCGCCTAAGAAGCAATCTTTGAATTGGTTCATACCTGCGTTAGTAAATAGCAGGGTTGGATCGTTATGTGGAACTAACGATGAACTGTCTACGATTTGGTGTTCTTTGCTCTCAAAGAACTTAAGGAACGCGTTGCGAACCTCATCAGTGCTCATGTACATGCAGCTCTTCCTGAAAATAGTCGAGTTAGAATTTTGCCGTATTGTAGATCATGGTTAAGGCTTCGACTAGTTTTCTTGTAGAAAAGACACCCTTGGGCAGGATTTTAGTTGGAAATCGATAAAATGAAGAATATTCCACTAGCTCAGATAGGGAACAAACAAAAAATTGGCAAGCTACCTCAAACAACCAAATAGATCTAGCAAGGCGCTGCAAGGATGGGGACAGATACTTTGTCTCGTCCTAAAATACGTTGACAAAAAAAGCCCCGCATAAAATATGCGAGGCTTCCTATTCTTTCAAAGCGGATGTTCCTTTCAAACACCCGCTCTATAAACCATTAGCTTATAGCTCTTCGTTTTCTTCTTCTTTCTCTGCGCCTTTCTCTTCAAGAACAGCAGGAGTCAGTAGCAATTCACGAAGCTTAGTGTCAAGTTCCAGAGCGATCTCTGGGTTTTCACGTAGGTGCTTACAAGAGTTCGATTTACCTTGGCCGATCTTGTCGCCTTTGTAGCTGTACCAAGCGCCCGCTTTCTCTACTAGCTTATTCTTAACACCTAAATCGATAAGCTCACCTTCGCGGTTGAAGCCTTTACCGTAAAGGATTTGAGTTTCAGCTTGTTTGAATGGTGCAGCAATCTTGTTCTTAACAACCTTGATACGAGTCTCGTTACCAACAACTTCATCACCATCTTTGATTGCACCAGTACGGCGAATATCAAGACGAACAGATGCGTAGAACTTAAGTGCATTACCACCGGTTGTTGTTTCTGGGTTACCGAACATTACACCAATTTTCATACGAATTTGGTTAATGAAGATAGCCATACAGTTAGACTGTTTAAGGTTACCTGTCAGCTTACGCATTGCTTGAGAAAGCATACGTGCTTGAAGACCCATGTGGCTATCGCCCATCTCGCCTTCGATCTCAGCTTTAGGTGTTAGTGCAGCAACCGAGTCAATAACAAGAACATCGATAGCACCTGAACGAGCCAGTGCATCACAGATTTCTAGAGCTTGTTCACCGGTATCAGGTTGAGATACAAGCAAAGCATCGATATCAACACCCAACTTTTGAGCGTAGATAGGGTCAAGTGCGTGTTCCGCATCCACGAATGCACACGTTTTACCCACTCTCTGCGCTGCAGCAATAAGCTCAAGCGTTAGCGTTGTTTTACCTGATGATTCTGGACCGTAAACTTCAACGATACGTCCCATCGGTAAGCCACCAGCACCTAGTGCGATATCTAGAGATAGAGAGCCTGTAGAAATAGTTTCTACGTCCATTGTGCGGTTATCACCAAGACGCATGATAGAACCTTTACCAAATTGCTTTTCAATCTGACCAAGGGCTGCAGCTAACGCTTTTTGTTTATTCTCGTCCATTTCTATCTCCACATAATCGGTTGTCTCAACAAGCGACTTAGAATCTATTTCTAACCCACAAGGGGTGACTAATTGGCTTTTATTATACTGTTGATTCATACAGTGTCTATACCTGTATGAAAATAATTTGTACAAATGTTACTTGTCTTCCATTGATAGGTAATCATAAATAACTTGTAGGGCATGGTGCGTAGCTTGTTGGCGTACTTGTGATCTATCGCCTGTAAATACATGCGTTCCTACTTTGTTCCACCCATTTACTGCTTTCCAAGCAAAACACACAGTCCCTACGGGTTTATCTTCCGTGCCGCCGCCCGGGCCAGCAATACCGCTGATAGACACAGAAATAGTGCCGTTTGAATGTTGTAGCGCCCCGTGAGCCATTTCTATAACCACTGGCTCACTCACAGCACCAAACTCAACTAAGGTTTCAAGCTGAACACCGATCATCTCTTGTTTCGCTTCATTACTGTAGGTCACAAAAGCACGGTCAAACCATGCGGAGCTCCCTGCGATATCCGTTACCGCGCTAGCAACACCACCGCCAGTGCAAGATTCAGCCGTCACTAATACATGTTTATACTTCGCAAGTAAGTGTCCGAGTTTTTCACTAAGAGCTTGAGTCGTCTGCATCTTTGGCTTCCCTTATCTAGATGTATATCATTTGGATTTGCATCTTTTCGCATGTGTCGCTTTTCGCACGAAACGCTTTCACGTATCCTAAGCCGCAATAGAAATAAACGAAAGAAGTTAACTGTGAAAGCCGATCAAAAACATACTCCTATGATGCAGCAGTACCTAAAACTAAAAGCAGAAAATCCAGAAATTTTGCTGTTCTACCGCATGGGAGATTTCTACGAGCTTTTCTACGATGATGCAAAAAAAGCCTCTCAACTCCTCGATATTTCGCTAACCAAACGTGGCTCTTCAAATGGTGAGCCTATTCCTATGGCGGGTGTTCCATACCACGCCGTTGAAGGTTACCTTGCGAAGTTAGTGCAGTTGGGCGAGTCCGTAGCGATTTGTGAGCAGATTGGTAATCCAGCAACTTCAAAGGGCCCGGTTGATCGCGCTGTCGTAAGAATTGTGACTCCGGGAACCGTAACCGACGAAGCATTGCTTTCTGAGCGTGTTGATAACCTGATTGCATCCATTTACCACCACAATGGTAAATTCGGCTACGCGACGCTTGATATTACTTCTGGCCGATTCCAGCTATGTGAGCCGGAAACCGAAGAAGCAATGGCGGCAGAGCTACAAAGAACGTCACCACGTGAACTGCTATTCCCTGAAGATTTCGAACCTGTAAATTTGATGGCAAGTCGTAATGGCAATCGCCGTCGCCCGGTATGGGAATTTGAATTAGATACAGCGAAGCAGCAACTGAATCAACAATTTGGTACTCGTGACTTAGTTGGCTTTGGTGTTGAAAGCGCAAAACTAGGTTTATGCGCTGCGGGTTGTCTGATCCAATACGTTAAAGATACGCAACGTACTGCCCTTCCGCATATCCGTTCACTCACAATGGATAAGCAAGATCATTCCGTGATCCTTGATGCGGCTACTCGCCGTAATTTAGAAATCACCCAAAATCTTAGTGGCGGCACTGATAACACCCTATCTGAAGTGCTTGACCACACCGCGACGGCTATGGGTAGCCGTATGCTTAAGCGTTGGTTACATCAACCCATGCGTAATATTTCGGCTCTTGACCAACGTTTAGATGCGATTGGTGAAATGAAAGATCTGGCTCTATTTACAGAGTTACAACCAACGCTGAAACAGATCGGTGATATCGAGCGTATTCTTGCTCGTCTTGCCCTTCGCTCCGCACGTCCTCGTGATATGGCACGACTTCGCCAAGCAATGGAATACCTACCAGAGCTTGCTGAAACGCTAACGCAACTTAAACACCCATACCTAACTCAGCTTGCTCAGTATGCTTCGCCTGTGGATGAAGTATCTGAACTGCTTGAGCGTGCGATCAAAGAGAACCCACCCGTGGTTATCCGCGATGGTGGTGTGATAGCAGAAGGCTACAACGCCGAGCTAGATGAATGGCGCGACCTTGCTGCAGGTGCAACCGAGTTTCTGGATAAGCTTGAACAAGAAGAACGTGAACGTCACGGTATCGACACGCTTAAAGTTGGCTACAACAACGTCCACGGTTTCTTCATTCAGGTAAGCCGCGGACAAAGCCATCTTGTGCCACCACACTATGTTCGCCGCCAAACGCTGAAAAATGCAGAACGTTACATTATTCCTGAACTGAAAGAGCATGAAGACAAAGTTCTCAGCTCTAAATCGAAAGCTCTAGCTATCGAGAAGCAGTTGTGGGAAGAGTTGTTTGATTTATTATTGCCTTATTTAGAGCGACTACAAAACATTGCATCTTCAGTCTCCCAGCTTGATGTTCTACAAAACTTAGCTGAACGTGCAGACACCCTTGATTACTGTCGTCCAACAATGACAGAGTCTGCTGGTGTACAAATTCAGGCGGGTCGTCACCCCGTTGTTGAGCAAGTGATGGACGAACCTTTCATTGCTAACCCTATCGATCTCAACGATCAACGTAAGATGCTGATCATCACTGGTCCAAACATGGGTGGTAAGTCGACCTACATGCGTCAGACCGCACTCATTGCGCTGATGGCTCATATCGGTTGTTATGTACCAGCAGAAAGCGCGACGATTGGCTCTATCGACCGTATCTTTACGCGTATTGGCGCATCGGATGATTTAGCTTCGGGTCGTTCAACCTTCATGGTTGAGATGACAGAGACCGCGAATATTCTGCACAACGCAACACCAAATAGCCTTGTGTTAATGGATGAAATCGGTCGTGGTACCAGCACTTATGATGGCCTATCATTGGCTTGGGCAAGTGCGGAATGGCTAGCTAATCAAATCAATGCGATGACACTGTTTGCAACGCACTACTTTGAGCTAACTGAACTACCAAACCAAATACCAACCTTAGCGAACGTACACTTAGATGCGGTTGAACATGGCGACAGCATTGCCTTTATGCACGCAGTTCAAGAAGGTGCAGCAAGTAAATCTTACGGCCTTGCGGTTGCAGGATTGGCTGGCGTACCTAAAGCGGTGATCAAAAACGCACGTGCGAAACTGACTCAGCTAGAAGCATTGAGTATCAACTCTCCGACATCAAAGCCAAGTGGCGTTGATATCGCCAACCAACTGAGCTTGATACCTGAGCCGAGTGAAGTAGAACAAGCACTCGCAAATGTTGATCCAGATGATCTGACACCTCGCCAAGCGTTAGAAGAACTCTACCGTTTGAAGAAGTTGCTTTAGTCTCTTTCCAAGTAGCTTGTTATTGCCGTTTGTGATTTTGATTAGACGGCATGAAATACCAAAGCCACAAACAAAAAAACGCTGACTTAAAGTCAGCGTTTTTATTTGTCTTCTATTTAGATTAGAGAAGCATCACTTGTTCAATTAGTCGTTTTCTACGTTGAACAGGTTTTCCATATTCAGACCTTGCTTGATAAGAATCTCACGTAGACGGCGAAGACCTTCAACTTGGATTTGACGAACACGTTCACGAGTCAGGCTGATTTCACGTCCTACTTCTTCTAATGTTGACGGTTCATAGCCAAGTAATCCAAAGCGACGTGCAAGCACCTCTTTCTGCTTAGGATTCAGCTCATCAAGCCAGAAAATCAACGAGTTCTTGATATCGCTATCTTGAGTTGAAACCTCAGGATCTGAATTGTTGATGTCTGGAATAATATCCAACAGTGCTTTCTCACCATCACCACCAATTGGCGTATCAACAGAGCTAACTCTTTCGTTTAGACGAAGCATCTTGCTCACATCACCAACAGGCTTATCTAACTTAGAAGCAATTTCTTCCGCCGTTGGTTCATGATCAAGTTTTTGTGATAGCTCTCTTGCGGTACGCAGGTAGATGTTCAGCTCTTTCACAACATGGATTGGCAAACGGATAGTGCGAGTCTGATTCATTAACGCACGTTCAATGGTTTGACGAATCCACCATGTCGCGTAAGTTGAGAAGCGGAAACCACGTTCTGGGTCAAATTTCTCTACGGCGCGAATCAAACCTAGGTTGCCTTCTTCAATAAGATCAAGAAGTGCAAGACCACGGTTACTATAACGACGTGAAATTTTTACCACTAAACGCAGGTTACTTTCGATCATGCGTTTACGTGCTGCTTCATCACCGCGTAGAGCTCGTCGTGCATAAAGCACTTCTTCTTCAGCGGTTAGTAGTGGTGAGAAACCGATTTCGCCTAGATAAAGCTGAGTAGCATCTAAACTTTTAGACGTAACTTCAACTTCTTCTTTCGCTTCGGTTTTCTTTTTGACTGTTCGTTTTGCTTTTCCAAGAGCTTCCGGTTCCGTGGTTGCTTGGTTAAGATCGAACTCTTCTTTGGTTACTGCATTGCTTATACTCATAACGCCTCCCCCTGGCGAAATTAGCATGACATCACAACTTGATATGTCGCTAAATGACTATGTCACTCCATACAATACGTAATTTTTGCATATTGTATTTAAGGTAAATATCGTTTTGGATTAACCGATTTACCTTGGTAACGAATCTCAAAGTGCAGCCTAACACTGCTGGCTCCAGAGCTTCCCATAGTTGCAATCTTCTGCCCTGGTTTCACACTTTGCCCTTCAGATACTAATAGTCGGTCGTTATGCGCGTATGCACTTAAGTAATTATCATTGTGCTTCACAATCACTAGATTGCCGTAGCCTCGTAGTGCATTACCCGAATAAACAACCGTTCCCCCTGCAGTAGATACTATTGGCTGACCTCGCTGTCCTGCTATGTCGATGCCTTTATTTCCTTGTTCGCCTACAGAGAAATTCTTGATTACTCTCCCTTTAGTTGGCCATAACCATTTGGATACTTTATCACTTGTTGGTTTGGTGGACGGTGTAACATTCTGTTTACCTTTAGAACCAACATACTCCTTTGATTTGGATTGTTCAACCTTCTTTGGTGGATCTTTTTTCACCACTTTGGTGGTAGTTTGAGCTGGAGCAGGTTTAGAGTTTTTACTCTTCTGTGGCGTAGTTTTCGGTTTACTTGCCGCAGATGAAGTTGTGGATGCCGCGACAGGCGCCGCAACGGCTGCAACCGCTACTGTTGATTTACCATACGCTGGCGCATTGTAACTCGGGCGCCACAACTTAAGCTTCTGCCCCGGGTGGATAGTGTAAGGAGCAGCGAGTTTGTTATAACCGATGAGGTCTTTAACGTCTTTATTGGTGACATAAGCAATGAAGTAAAGGGTGTCGCCTTTTTTTACTTCATAGTAACTGCCGCGATAACTACCACGATCAATCGATGAGTAATTCTTGTTTAGGCTTGAAACGGGCGCAGGTGAATTCGCCGCACACCCAACAAGTGCACAACTAAGCAATAAAGTACTTCCTTTTAACAACTTCGAACGCATCGACTCTCTATCCATCTACACCATTAGTCTTTTATTAAGCTAGCTCACCAGGGACGAGAGGTACAAATCTCACCATCTCGATAACACTCGATAAAAACTCGTCACCATGGCGAACAATTTTCAACAATTGCTGTTCGTCATCACCGACAGGAATCAATAAGCGACCACCATCTTTCAGCTGTTGCAAAAGCGCTTGAGGAATCGACTCTGCAGCAGCAGTTACGATAATCGCATCAAAAGGGGCTTTCGAAGACCATCCTTGCCAGCCATCACCGTGCTTGGTTGAAATATTGTAGAAATCGAGCTGTTTAAGACGACGCTTGGCATCCCATTGCAATGATTTAATTCTTTCAACCGAATACACATGATCAACCAGTTGAGCCAAGACCGCCGTTTGATAACCTGAGCCGGTTCCGATTTCTAAAACACGGCTATCTTGCTGTAATTCTAGCAACTCTGTCATCTTAGCAACAATGTAAGGCTGAGAAATCGTCTGGCCCTGTCCGATAGGAAGCGCATTATTATCATAAGCTTGATGATACATCGCCTGTGATAAAAAGCTCTCTCTCGGCAGTTGATAAATAGCATCAAGAACCTTTTGATCCTGAATGCCATTTTCAATCAGAAAAGTAATTAAGCGCTCTGCATGCGGATTACTCACTTACTTCTCCTCTAACCATGTTGTCATCGCACCCAACGACTCGTGCGCAGTCAGGTCAACTTGTAACGGTGTTACCGATACAAAGCCATGCTCGATAGCGTAAAAATCCGTGCCTTCGCCGGCATCTTGCTCTTTTCCCGGAGGACCAAGCCAATAGATATCATGACCTCGTGGGTCTTTTTGCTTAATCATATCTTCAGCATGATGACGAGCACCTAAGCGTGTAACCTGAGTACCAGACAACTGTTCTAAAGCTAAATCAGGGATATTGACGTTTAACAGTCGATTGGTTGGGATTGGGTTTACTAAATGTTGTTCGACGATACGACGAGCAATAGCCGCCGCTGTCTTAAAATGTTTTTTACCCACCAGAGAAAACGCCACCGATTGAACGCCTAAAAAGTGCCCTTCCATTGCAGCTGCCACTGTGCCTGAATAAAGCACATCGTCACCCAAGTTAGCACCATGATTAATACCCGTTAATACCAGATCAGGCATATCATTCTTTAACAGTTCATTTAACGCAAAATGTACACAGTCGGTCGGTGTTCCTTGTACCGAATATGTATTTTCGGTAATTTCTTGAACACGTAAAGGCTGTTCTAAAGTTAATGAATTTGAAGCGCCCGAGCGATTACGGTCAGGTGCAACAATGATAATTTCAGCAAGATCACGTAATTCATTGGCCAGCTC
This sequence comes from Vibrio sp. QJM3NY_27, assembly GCF_057785955.1. Lineage (NCBI taxonomy): Bacteria > Pseudomonadati > Pseudomonadota > Gammaproteobacteria > Vibrionales > Vibrionaceae > Vibrio > Vibrio sp. QJM3NY_27. The sequence goes on from NZ_CM173511.1 coordinate 3,009,679, forward strand.
ATGAATACCTTGAGCATGCACACCATCATCGTTGCTGAGTAAAATCTTCATCTTGTATCCTTTCTTTTGTTCCAATGCCAAGTCACTTAATTTCCGATATCAAGTGACTTCGCTCCAAGCAGAATCGTTATTGCTCGTAGCTTCTCTCTACGTGAACTTCTTCAACCAATTCACGAACAATAGCGGTTGCGAAACAACCTGCATCGAGAGAGAACTTAAGAGTGACATTATCTTCGTTCACTTCCCAAGTTAAACCCATCGGCTTCAACGAAGCTTCACGGCGATCATGGCGCATACGATTACCACAAATAAGCGCCATTAGATCCGGTTCAGCATCAAGGTGTTTCTGCTCTAGAGCTTGAGACACATCAGTCGTCGGTAACGCATTATCTCCAGCCAAAGCAACGGTAATAAACGCAGAACCGTTCGTGATATCTTGATTTACCGTTTCGATATTGTCTGCCGTCACAGCTAATTGCGCGCCGTCTTTAACGACGATATCGCCAACCAATGCCGACGCAAACGCATCTTGCTCAATACGGTCAGAAAGGATTAAGTTGTAGATCCAAGAACGAGCAGCAGAGAGGTACAAGCTGCGCTTATTTTGATTACGCGTGCGAACGTTTTCACGACCCCAACGACGAGCTTCAGATAAGTTGTTACCTTCATTACCGAAGCGCTGAGCACCGAAGTAATTTGGCACGCCTACCTGAGCAACTTTTTCTAAACGCTTTACCACATCATCGCAGTCCGTTACTTCAGACAAAGTCAGCTCAAATTGGTTGCCAATTAAATCGCCTGGACGTAACTTTTTGTTGTGACGTGCTGTCGCCAAGATCTCAATGCTTGGGTATTGTGCGAGAAAAGCAGAAAAGTCAGGTTCACCTTTTGGTAGATGCACACTCAACCACTGTTCTGTCACAGCATGACGGTCTTTCAAACCAGCCCAGCTCACGTCTTTCGACTTAACACCACACGCTTTAGCCAGCTCGTTTGCTACGAAGCTCGTGTTCTCACCAGTTTTACGAATACGCACCATTAGGTGCTCGCCTTCACCAGTAAACTCAAAACCCAAGTCTTCATTAACGACAAAGTGTTCGGCTTTTGCTTTTAGTTTTGCTTTCGCAGTTGGTTTACCGTTTAGGTAAGCCAATGAAGATAAAATATCTGACATGCTGTTCTTTTCGTGTTGGTGCTTACGCACTTTTAGTAATTAGGACCACCGCTTCACATGCGATGCCCTCTTTGCGACCTGTAAAACCTAAACGCTCAGTAGTCGTGGCTTTTACATTCACATTGCTAATGCTTGTTTCTAAATCTTGAGCAATGGCTTGGCACATAGAGTCTATATGAGGAGCCATCTTTGGAGCTTGCGCCATGATAGTAATATCCGCATTACCAATCACATAACCTTGCTCTTTTACTCGACGGTAAACATCTTTAAGTAATTCGCGGCTATCTGCGCCTTTCCATTCATCATCCGTATCAGGGAAATGACGACCAATATCACCCGCTGCAATTGAACCCAGTAAAGCATCGCATAATGCGTGCAGGGCAACATCACCGTCTGAGTGTGCGATAAGACCCTGCTCATAAGGGACACTCACGCCACCAATAATTACCGGGCCTTCACCACCAAATTTGTGTACATCAAAGCCATGGCCAATACGAATCATCATTATTCCTTATTCTGACTTAAATAGAACTCAGCCAAAGCCAAATCTTCAGGCTGAGTAATCTTAAAATTATCTGAACGCCCAGCAATCAGTGCTGGTGATAAACCTTTCCACTCAAACGCAGACGCTTCATCGGTAATTGAAACACCTTGTTGCAAGGCTTCACTCAATACTTTCCGTAAAGGCTTAGATCGGAACATCTGAGGGGTAAGCGCATGCCAGAGATCGACGCGATCGACCGTGTGTTCAATTTGTCCTTGAGCACCGCGTTTCATTGTATCGCGAACAGGCGCCGCTAAAATCGCGCCAACATCATGGGTCATAGCACCAGAGATCAGTTTGTCGATATCACTCAATTGGATACAAGGCCTAGCGGCATCATGCACCATCACCCAATCACTGAGTTGCTGTTGGGCAATATAGTCCAAAGCAGAAAGCACCGAGTCGGCTCGTTCCGTCCCGCCGGACACTCTGATCACCTGTGGATTAAGGTTAAGCGGTAATTCAGGGTAATAAGGATCATCATCACTGACCGCTACCACGATTTTAGACACCTGAGGGTGAGACAACAGTTTCTCAACGGTGTGCTCTAAAATCGTTTTACCGTGAATTTGAAGATATTGCTTGGGACGGTCGGCCTTCATTCGGCTGCCAACGCCCGCAGCGGGTACCACTGCAATAACGCTTTGAAGTTGGTTCGACATTAATGAGATTCCTCACCAATAATACGATAAAACGTTTCGCCTTCTTTCACCATTCCAAGCTCATGACGTGCGCGCTCTTCAATCGCGTCTAAGCCTTGGCGTAGATCGTCAATTTCCGCAAACATCTCAGCATTACGAAGATGAAGCTTTTCATTTACTTGCCGCTGAACTTGGATTTCGTTGTTCACACCGTAGTAATCAGAAATACCATTTTTACCGAGCCACAGTGTGTGTTGTAGCCAGCCAAACACTATGAGCAGTACTAAAGCAAAAATTCGCATAACACCTTTCGCCGGTTGAAAAAGAAGGAACTAGAATAAGGCACATATATACCATAATGAGCTTATTGGTGCGAGATATGTGGTGTCAGGGAATCAATAAGTCGGAGAATTATTGTTGTTCGAAACCTGTGATGAGATTCCCTACTCCTTCCTTCGTCAGTCTAGGGAATGACGAACTTTAGATGTAACGAGGAGGAGCTTTAGAACTTAGAGCTTCTTCCCGTCATTTTCTACAGATAAAAAAATGCCCCGCATAAGCGAGGCATTCAAAAGCATTAGTGCATAATTCTAACTAGTTGGTGCTGTAGCAAGACAACAAAGAAGATTCAGCTATGGAGCATAGTTTCCTATGTGACTTAGTGAATCTTCTGCAGTTAACGCAGCTACAGTGCCAAATAGGACGAATTATTGACCTTTAACTTCTTTAAGACCGTTGTAAGGAGCTTTAGAACCTAGAGCTTCTTCGATACGGATAAGTTGGTTGTACTTAGCAACACGGTCAGAACGGCTCATAGAACCAGTTTTGATTTGACCTGCAGCTGTACCTACCGCTAGATCAGCGATAGTTGCATCTTCAGTTTCGCCAGAACGGTGAGAGATTACTGCAGTGTAGCCAGCGTCTTTAGCCATCTTGATAGCAGCTAGAGTCTCTGTTAGAGAACCGATTTGGTTGAACTTGATAAGGATAGAGTTAGCTACGCCTTTCTCGATGCCTTCAGCAAGAATCTTAGTGTTTGTAACGAAAAGATCGTCACCAACGATTTGAAGCTTGTCGCCTAGAAGTTCAGTTTGGTGCTTGAAGCCATCCCAATCTGACTCGTCAAGACCGTCTTCGATAGAAACGATTGGGAAGTTGTTAGCTAGTTCAGCTAGGTAGTGGTTGAACTCTTCAGAAGTGAAAGTTTTACCTTCGCCCTTCATGTTGTAGATGCCAGCTTCTTTGTCGAAGAACTCAGATGCAGCACAGTCCATAGCAAGAGTAACGTCTTTACCTAGTTCGTAACCAGCAGCTGCAACAGCTTCTGCGATAACTTCTAGAGCTTCAGCGTTAGATTTAAGGTTAGGAGCGAAACCACCTTCATCACCAACTGCAGTGCTGTAGCCTTTAGACTTAAGAACTTTAGCTAGGTTGTGGAATACTTCAGCGCCGATACGCAGACCTTCTTTAAGAGTTTTAGCGCCAACTGGTTGGATCATGAACTCTTGGATGTCAACGTTGTTATCAGCGTGCTCGCCACCGTTGATGATGTTCATCATTGGTAGAGGCATAGAGAACTGACCAGCAGTACCGTTTAGCTCAGCAATGTGCTCGTATAGAGGCATGCCTTTAGCAGCAGCAGCAGCTTTTGCGTTAGCTAGAGAAACAGCAAGGATAGCGTTAGCGCCAAACTTAGACTTGTTCTCAGTACCGTCTAGGTCAAGCATAACTTGGTCAACGTCAGCTTGTGCTTTAGCGTCTTTACCAACTAGAGCGTCAGCGATTGGGCCGTTTACAGCTTCAATTGCTTTAAGAACACCTTTACCTAGGAAACGTGATTTGTCGCCGTCACGTAGCTCAAGAGCTTCGCGAGAACCAGTAGATGCGCCAGATGGAGCAGCAGCCATACCTACGAAACCGCCTTCTAGGTGTACTTCAGCTTCTACAGTTGGGTTACCACGTGAATCGATGATTTCACGACCTAGAACTTTAACGATCTTAGACATTGAATGTTTCCTTCTCGTTGAATATATAAATGTCAAATTTAAAGGTAGCAGCACAACTTACGCAGCTACCTGGATTCCTTTTTACTTTTCTAATTCGCCGCGCTGGAATTCGCCAGCCGCTTTAACGAAACCTGCAAACAATGGGTGACCATCGCGAGGTGTTGAAGTGAACTCTGGGTGGAACTGAGCAGCAACGAACCATGGGTGATTCGGGTTCTCAATAACTTCAACCAGTTTCTTGTCCGCAGATAGACCCGATACTTTTAGGCCCGCTTTTTCAATTTGTGGACGAAGATTGTTGTTCACTTCGTAACGGTGACGGTGACGTTCATGGATCGTCGCGCTACCGTATAATTCGTAAGCTTTCGTCCCTTTCGCTAGGTGACAAAGCTGTGAACCAAGACGCATTGTGCCGCCTAGGTCAGATTTTTCAGTACGCTCTTCAACTTTACCTTCGCCGTCAATCCACTCAGTGATTAGGCCAACAACAGGGTATTTAGTTTCTTTGCAGAATTCAGAAGAGTGTGCCCCTTCCATTTTCGCAACGTTACGAGCGTACTCAATAAGAGCAACTTGCATACCTAGACAGATACCTAAGTAAGGTACTTTGTTTTCACGAGCGTATTGTGCAGCAAGGATCTTACCTTCAACACCACGATCGCCAAAGCCACCAGGAACTAGGATTGCATCTAGGCCTTGTAGAATTTCTGTGCCTTTAGACTCAACATCTTGTGAATCTACATATTTAATTGTGACACTTAGGCGGTTTTTCAAGCCTGCGTGTTTCAGCGCTTCATTTACTGATTTGTATGCGTCAGGCAGTTCAATGTACTTACCAACCATACCAATCGTCACTTCACCCGTTGGGTTAGCTTCTTCGTAAATTACTTGTTCCCACTCAGACAGATCAGCTTCTGGTGCATTGATACCGAAACGCGTACATACAAGATCATCAATGCCTTGAGCACGGATTAATTGTGGGATCTTGTAGATTGAATCTACGTCTTTCATAGAGATAACGGCTTTTTCTTGTACATTACAGAAAAGAGCAATTTTCTTACGTTCGTTTGCTGGGATAACACGATCTGAACGACAAACTAGGATGTCAGGTTGAATACCGATAGACAGTAGCTCTTTTACAGAGTGTTGCGTTGGCTTAGTTTTCACTTCACCCGCAGCTGCTAGGTATGGCACTAGAGTAAGGTGCATGAACATTGCGCGTTCACGGCCTAGTTCTACTGCTAACTGACGAATCGCTTCCATGAATGGTAGAGATTCGATATCACCTACAGTACCACCAACTTCAACAAGCGCGATATCGTGGCCTTTAGCGCCAGAGATTACACGTTCTTTGATAGAGTTAGTGATGTGTGGAATAACCTGGATTGTTGCACCTAGGTAGTCACCACGACGTTCATTACGTAGAACGTCAGCATAAACACGACCTGCTGTGAAGTTGTTACGCTTAGTCATCTTGGTGCGAATGAATCGCTCATAGTGACCAAGGTCAAGGTCAGTTTCAGCGCCATCTTCCGTAACGAACACTTCACCGTGCTGAGTCGGGCTCATAGTGCCTGGATCAACGTTGATGTAAGGGTCAAGCTTCATCATAGTCACTTTAAGACCACGAGCTTCTAAAATAGCCGCAAGAGATGCTGCTGCAATACCTTTACCTAGAGAGGATACAACCCCGCCAGTAACAAAAATGTAATTTGTCGTCATGTTTAACCTGAAATTGGTTGAATGAGGGAAATGGATTACTTCTGGACGGGATGAAAATATACCAGAAGCCCCTTATCGCCACAACGTGAAATCTATCACACTGCAATTTTTTATTTTTTGCTTCAAATCAATTCATGATAAAAGCTTTGATGATCTTTTCTCCGCCACTTTGACTTCATCCCACATGGAATCAAGCTGTTGTAGAGAAAAGTCGGTCAAAATTTTATCTTGCTGACGAACTTTTTGTTCCACACCTTTAAAGCGGCGTGAAAATTTCAGATTGGCTTTATTGAGAGCCGTTTCTGGATTTTTACCCAAATGTCGCACTAAATTGACGGTAGCAAACAACAAATCACCCAGTTCTTCTTCAACTAAATCTTCGTTTGGCGTTACTTGAAGTGCTTCTTCTAGCACCTCATCAACTTCCTCTAAAACCTTATCAGCGACGGGACCAATAGAGTCCCAATCAAAGCCAAACTTCGCGACTTGCTTTTGAATCTTTGTAGCACGCGAAAGTGCAGGTAGAGAGTTTGGTATTGAGTCTAGAATACTTTCTTGAGTTTTGCCTGCCTGTGCTTTTTCTTTGGCTTTTTCAGCTTCCCAGTTCGCATTAATTTCTTCATCACTAGCAAACTCTGTATCAGAAAATACGTGTGGATGACGGCGCGTCAGCTTCTCATTGATACCGTCGACCACATCAGAGAACTCAAACAAGCCCTGCTCTTTAGCTAATTGACTGTAGAAGATCACCTGAAACAACAGGTCACCCAACTCTTCTTGTAGGTTTGGCCAATCTTTGTTGTGAATCGCATCCACCACCTCGTAGGTCTCTTCGATAGTATGCGGCACAATTGTTTCAAAATTTTGTTTTAAATCCCAAGGACAGCCACCTTCTGGATCGCGCAGCTTAGTCATAATCTGTTCAAGTTGTTCAATCGGGTGATTCATCGTTTTCTTCCTATTCACTGTCTTTGATTTTTAAATTTATAACGTCTTCTAAAACTAAAAAAGGTGAGTGGCCAAAACCACTCACCTTTGTTGATACTGTCTAATTCTCTAAATTACACATCTTTCACTACGCAGTTGTTACTTTAACAAGGCAACAAGCTTTCACGATTCCTGAGCATAGCTCGCCTATGTGATGGAACAAGAAAGCGCAGTTAAAGTGACTAATGCAACGTGAAAGTTAGCCGAGGCGTTTTACACTCATGACATCTTTGATTTGCTCTACTCGACTTGTCACTCGACTCAGAATCTCAATATTGGTCACTTCCAAATCGAAATCCATCACCGATAGCTGACGTTTATAGTCAATACGGCTCTTCATTGTCGTCACACTGACTTTTTCGTTTAAGAACAGGGATGTTATATCTTTCAACAAGCCGGTACGTTCTAACGCCTCTACACGCAGCGTTAAGATATACGAGCCGACAAAACCATCGCCCCACACAGTATCGATGATACGTTCGGGTGCATGTAGGTTAAGTTCACTTAACTGTTCGCAATCGCTACGGTGCACTGAAATACCGCGACCTTGAGTTATGTAACCTTTGATCACATCACCTGGGATTGGCTGGCAACAACGAGCCAAGTGGGTCATTAGGTTATCGACACCTTCAACGACGACGGCATCCTTTTTCGGACGACTCTGATGAGCGGGCTTATTGTCAGACTCAAGCAACTTTTCGAGCGCTTTTTTATCTTCTTCTTCCGCTGTCGGCTTGTTGACCAAAGCATTGATGTGATTAACGACTTGGTTGATACGCATATCGCCGCTACCAATACCCGCATATAGTTCATCTGGAGTATTGACGTTGAATCGTTTCAGCGCGTATTGCTCGGCATCTTTCAGCGTCGCTCCGACTCTGCCTAATTCGACTTCAAGAATATCTCGTCCGGCTTCAAGGTTTTTCTCACGACTCTGAGCGCGGAACCAGGCGTTAATTTTTGCACGAGCTCGACTTGAGTGAACAAAGCCTGTGGTCGGGTTTAACCAATCACGTGATGGATTCGGTTCTTTTTGAGTGATGATCTCAACTTGATCGCCCATCGCTAGCTTATGAGTAAACGGGACGATTCGACCTGCTACTTTGGCACCGATACAACGGTGTCCAACCATCGAGTGGATGTGGTAAGCAAAATCCAACGGTGTTGCACCCATTGGTAAATCGACCACATCACCACGAGGTGTAAAGGCATAAACACGGTCATCAAAGACTTGGCTACGCACTTCATCCAGCATTTCACCAGAATCCGACATCTCTTCTTGCCAGTCGATAAGCTTACGAAGCCAGGTGATTTTCTCATCGTAGCCACTGCGTACGCCGCTTGAAGCACCTTCTTTGTACTTCCAGTGCGCTGCAACGCCTAATTCAGAGTCTTCATGCATCTGCTTGGTACGGATCTGAATTTCAATGGTCTTGCCTTCAGGGCCAAGAACTACGGTATGAATCGATTGATAACCATTGGGTTTAGGGTTCGCCACATAGTCATCAAATTCACTTGGGAGGTGTTTATATTTGGTGTGAACCACACCTAAACCGGCATAACAGTCTTGCAGTTGGTCTGCGATAATACGCACCGCACGCACGTCAAAAAGCTCATCAAACTCTAAGCCTTTTTTCTGCATTTTACGCCAAATACTGTAGATGTGTTTTGGTCGACCGCTAACTTCAGCATTGATGCTTGAGCGATTCATTTCTGACGTTAAATCGTCAACAAAGTCAGTGATGTATTGTTCGCGCACGATACGGCGCTCAGACAGTTGTTTAGCAATCTGCTTATAGATATCGGGTTGTTGGTAGCGGAAAGCGTAATCTTCAATTTCCCACTTTAGCTGACCAATACCTAAACGGTTTGCTAGAGGTGCATAAATGTTGGCACACTCTTTTGCTGCCGCACGGCGCACAGCATCAGGGGCCTTTTTCACTTCTATGAGATTACAAATTCGCTCTGCTAGTTTGATGACGACGCAGCGGAAGTCATCCACCATTGCAAGCAGCATTCGTCGAACATTATCGACTTGACCCGAGGCAGCACTGCCTTCAAGGGTGACGTTTAGCTGGCCCAAAGCCGCCATTTCTTCCACGCCATCAATCAGCTTTACGGTTTCCTTTCCGTAACTTTCTTCAAACGCTTCACGCTCAAAAACACCGCTTGATACGACAGGGAAAAGTTGCGCTGCCACTAAAGTTGCGCGATCCATAGACAAGGTGACCAAGATTTCAATCATCTCGCGCCCACGCCAAAGCAAGAGTTCGCCTTGCTCATGATCTTTTAATAGCTCTTCACAGTGACGATAAACTTTGGTCAGTTTATTCGAGGTTTTTGCGTCTTGATTCAGTGACGCAATCCAATTATCTAGCTCAAACTGTTCGCTTGGGTTTAAATGTGCGCTTCGTACCGCAACCATCATGCCTTCCTAGTTATTATGTTTTATACCCAATTCAATATGACTAACTGATTCCAAGTTAGTTCGACTCATATTGATATCAGCGCAGGCTTCCCTGCACCTTTGTGATTCATTTTTAAGCCTTGTTTAAGGGCCTCTAAGCCTTGATAAAGAGAGCCATCGATTCTAGATGACTGGTGTGTGGGAACATGTCCAACATACCCAGCTTGGCTAATTGATAGCCTTGCTTTTCTAAGCTCTCTGAATCTCTAGCTAGAGTAGCAGGATTACACGAAACATAAACCACACGCTTCGCTCCTAACCCTGAAATTTGATCAACGATCCCACTCGCTCCAGCACGTGCTGGATCAAGTAAGATTTTATCAAATCTTTCTTTTGCCCAAGGCTGTGAAGATAGCTCTTCTTCAAGATTCGCTTGATAGAATTCTGTATTACTCAATTGATTTAAAGTTGCGTTAGATGTGGCCTGTTGAACCATTTCATCAACACCTTCAACACCCACTACAAACGCAGATTGTTGTGCAATAGGCAAACTGAAGTTCCCTAAGCCACAAAACAGGTCGAGCACTCGCTCATCGGCTTGAGGCTCTAGCCACTCAATCGCTTGAGCAACCATTTTCTGGTTCACTTTCTGGTTAACTTGGATAAAGTGGTTTGGCTCAAAAGGTAAAGTCACGCCTGTTTCGCTATAAACTGGAGCATCACCGACTAAACGAACGAGCTTGTCCGTTTCAGGCATAGTATACAACGTGGCACCTTCCGCTTTAGCGAGTGCAATCAATGCTTGCTCATCTTTCTCAACCAAAGGCTTAAGGTGACGCAGCACCATCACCGGGCCAGTATCGCCCAACACCAATTCAACGTGTCCTAAAGACGTAAGGTTGCTGAAAGTATTGAGTAAACTTTTCAGTTTTGGCAGCAATACATTAAGGCGAGGATCCAACACGGCACAATCGGTGATATTTTCAATCTGCTTACTTTGTTTCTTACGGAAACCGAACTGAAGCTGCTGTGTCTTCTTATCAACAAACAGGCTGATACGCGCGCGACGTCGATAACCGGTTTCATCACCCACAATCGGCTCAACAACTTCGGTGTTAGCCGTTTGGTATTGACTCATCAGGTGCGTCAAAGATTGCGATTTATGCTCAACCTGAGAAGCGTAACCAAGATGTTGAAGGTGACAGCCACCACACTGATTAAAGTGCTTACAGAATGGCTTTAAACGCAGCTCACTCGGTTTAAGTAATTTGATGAGTTTTGCTCGCGAAAACTTACTTTTGCTCTCAGTAAGTTGAATAACTACCTGCTCACTGGGCAATGCGCCATCAATGAAAACAGGTTTATTCTTCTGATAAGCGATGCCAGCGCCATTGTGATCCATTCGTTCAACCAAAACCGATTGATGCTTGGTCTCGAGTTGAGTTTTCTTTTTTGGTTGGAAAAAACGTGCCATTGCTTGTGCCTAATGTATCTTTTAATAAGTAATTGGTATCCAGGACTCACTATTATGTCTTGGAATCATTGTCGAACGTCACGGCTTTGATTAAGCTTACCGTTCACTTAACCGCCATTGTGTGCGTTATTTTCCCATATCCAGACCTCGATGTAATTAAAGAACATGACCAGATATGGCTTAAGAGCCCGTGTAATTACCTTAACTCTAGCTCCAACCTTGATTATTGGGTTGCTATTGAGTGCATTTTTCTCATTTAACCGCTATCAAGACCTTGAGGGCCAAGTGGTTAATACTGGTACTAGCATCATTGAACCGCTGGCAATTGCTAGTGAGTCAGGCATGAAGCTCGAAAGTCGAGAGTCTGTTCGTCAGCTTATTAGCTATGCGCACCGAAAGAATTCTAAGCTGGTGCGCAGTATCGCAGTATTTGATGAACGTCATGAGTTGTTTGTAACCTCGAACTTTCATCCTGATTTTGAAAGCCTGACCTATCCGAAAGATAAACCCATCCCGCATTTAAGCTCATCGAACCTGCTCGATAATACGCTGATTCTTCGGACACCCATCATCGCTGAAGGTCAATACATCAACTCAGCCAATGGGCAGTCTCAAGCCAACCAAGCGATCGGCTATATTGCGATAGAGTTAGACTTGTCGTCACTTCGATTGCAGCAGTATCAAGAAGTGTTCTCTGCCTTCTTGGTGTTGATTTTGGGGCTGGGACTTTCTGGTGTATTTGCTTTTCGCTTGATGCATGACGTAACCCAACCGATCACACACATGAAAAACATGGTCGACCGAATTCGTCGTGGTCATCTCGATGTACGTATCGAAGGCAAAATGCACGGTGAGCTAGACTCACTGAAAAACGGTATCAACGCGATGGCGGTATCGCTATCAGAATATCACGTCGAGATGCAGCACAGTATCGACCAGGCTACGTCTGATCTGCGTGAAACCCTAGAGCAATTAGAGATTCAAAACGTTGAGTTAGACATTGCGAAAAAACGCGCTCAAGAAGCGGCACGTGTTAAATCAGAGTTCTTAGCTAACATGTCTCACGAATTGAGAACACCGCTTAACGGTGTGATTGGTTTTACTCGTCAAATGCTTAAGACCCATCTATCGACCAGTCAAACAGATTACTTGCAAACCATTGAACGTTCGGCAAATAACCTACTTAGCATCATCAACGACATTCTTGATTTCTCGAAACTGGAAGCCGGTAAATTAGCGCTCGAGAACATCCCATTCGAGTTCCAAGCCAGCCTTGAAGAGGTTGTGAACCTTCAAGCGACCAACGCCCATGAGAAAGGCCTAGAGCTAACACTTAAGATAGACCCGAAAGTGCCACCAGGCGTTGTTGGTGACCCGCTGCGTATTCAGCAGATCCTAACCAACCTCGTGGGTAACTCAATCAAGTTTACTGAACGTGGCAACATTGATATCAGTGTTGAACTTCGTTCACAAAGCGAAGACAGCATCGAGTTGCAATTCATGGTTCGCGATACAGGTATTGGTATCTCTGAGCGTCAACAAGCTCAGCTATTCCAAGCCTTCAGCCAAGCCGACGCAAGTATCTCTCGTCGTTATGGCGGTACGGGGCTAGGTCTGGTTATCACCCAAAAACTGGTCAGCCAAATGGGCGGAGAGATCAGCCTAACCAGTCGCCTACACCAAGGTTCAACCTTCTGGTTTACTTTGAGACTATCAACGACTGATATGCCGATGACTGAGCTGATTGAGACTCAGTGTCTGCAAGACAAGCAGCTGCTGCTTATCGAGCCAAACATGCAAGCGGCGTCGATTACCCAGCAAATCTTAACCCAAGAAGGCTTGGTGGTAACGTATCGTTCGGTGATGCCTGACGAGTCGACCTCATATGACTACGTTCTACTCAACCTAGCCGCCAACCAAGAGTATCAATTTGATACCGTGAGTGGTTGGGCGATTGGCGCGAAGAAAATCGCTCAGAACGTAATTATTGGTACGCCGAGTACTGAGCTAGCACTGGGTGAACAATTGATGAAAGAGGTTGATGTCCAATGCATCACTAAACCTCTCTCTCGCAAAAAATTGCTGCAAACGCTCATATCTAACCAAGCGCCAACCTTGATTGCACCAGCGATTGAAACGCACTCAGAAGAGAAGCTGCCGCTTACTGTATTGGCGGTCGACGACAACCCAGCAAACCTTAAATTGATCACCGCGCTACTAAAAGAGCGTGTAGAGACGGTCATCAGTTGCACCAGCGGACAGAAGGCCATAGACAAGGCGAAGGAGACCCCATTTGATATCATCTTCATGGATATCCAAATGCCGCAAATGGATGGTGTGACGGCCTGTAAGAATATAAAAGAGCTAGCGAATAATGCGAATACCCCCGTCATTGCCGTCACAGCACACGCGATGGTTGGCGAACGTGACCGTCTGCTTGAAGCCGGCATGGATGACTACCTAACCAAACCGATTGAAGAGCACGTGTTACAGCAGGTTCTGATTCATTGGAGCCCTACCTCTGAGGTTGAGCACATTGAAAAAATAGACCCCGCCCACCCAGCAGTCTCTGCGGAAGTAGACAATAGCTCAGTTTCAGATTCTGAGGCTAGCGTGCATAAGAATATCATCATTGATTGGCAAGCAGCTATGAAGCAAGCCGCCAACAAAGAAGACCTCGCACGCGATATGCTGCAAATGCTAGTCGACTTCATTCCTGAGGTTTATGAAGCCGCAGAGAAAGCGATAGAAGACAGTGACTACCCCGTTGAAGCGCTGACACACATCATCCACAAGATGCATGGCAGCAGCTCATACAGCGGTGTACCAAGGCTGAAGTCTGTGTGTGCGACGATAGAGAAAGAGCTGCGTTCCGGCACTTCCGTTGAAGATATTGAACCTGAACTTTTTGAACTTCAGGATGAATTAGATAAGGTTCAAGCAACCGCGATTCATTATTTGAAACCAGCCAAGACCTAGCGAACATTTCTTACTCACAAATATTCGTTAAACGGTTTACCAGCCAATAAAAAAGCAGAGCTCATGAGCTCTGCTTTTTTCTGTCTAGTGTCTAGAGCACCAGATATAATACCAATCACAGTAAGTAAGTGATCAAAAATAGCGTAGGAAAAAAGCTTGAGAACAAGGCAGGATTTTTCGATAAGTAGTTATTCTACAATCAAAAATTCTAACGAAGTTATCGAGTTTTTTAACAAGCTAGGGTGAACAGTTATTTACTACGATTGGTATAAAGTAACGGTAATCTATTTACGACTCGAGTAGTACCGTCGCCACCGCATAATGGCGCTCATCTGAGATAGTCAGATGAATCGACTTTGTACCACTCGCTTCTGCGATTTCACGCGCCTTTTTATGTAGGCTTAGAACTGGCTTGCCATGCTCATCGTTTGAAATCTCGAAATCGTGAAAGGTCACACCAAGCGCGATACCCGTGCCCAACGCCTTAGATGCCGCTTCTTTTGCAGCAAAGCGTTTTGCAAGGTAACGCCCTTTTTGCTTCAGTTGCTGAAATACTTCAAACTCAGAGTCGGTCAAAATACGCTGAGCAAAAGCATCGCCACTTCGTGACAGTGCCTTTTCAACACGTTCGATTTCTGCGATATCTGTACCTAATCCAACAACAGCCATGTTTACCCTACTACCAAACTTCTATCTATTAACTTTATCGATTCTACTGATTAACCACTTAACGCTTACTACTAAACTAATGACGAGTTAAAGAACTAAGCGTTGTTGCGTGCTGTTTCCATCACGGCTTTCATGTCTGCAACGGCTTTATTCAAACCATCAAAGACTGCGCGTCCCATGATCGAGTGACCGATGTTCAACTCGTAGATCTCAGGAAGTGCCGCAATCGGCGCTACGTTGTGATAAGTCAGACCATGACCAGCATTCACTGTGATACCAAGATCGTCTGCGTAGCTTGCGCCTGCAGCAATCTTTTTAAGCTCATCTTGCTGATCTTCTTCTGTTTTCGCATCAGCGTAATGACCAGTATGAAGCTCAATGAACGGTGCGCCACACGCTTTTGCTGCATCAATTTGCTCACGATCTGCATCGATAAACAGAGATACTTTGATACCCGCTGCCGACAATTTTTCCGTCGCTGCTTTGATCTTTTCAAGTTGACCAACCACGTCCAAGCCGCCTTCCGTCGTCAACTCTTCGCGCTTTTCTGGAACCAGACAAACGAACTCAGGATTAGTATCGAGTGCAATTTGAACCATCTCGTCCGTCACTGCCATCTCTAAGTTCATGCGAGTCTGGATTGTCTCAGCAAGAATACGTACATCGCGATCAACAATATGACGGCGATCTTCGCGCAGGTGAATGGTAATGCCATCAGCACCCGCACGTTCAGCAATTTCAGCTGCGTGTACTGGATCTGGGTATTTAGTACCACGTGCATTACGTAGTGTAGCAATATGATCGATATTAACGCCTAAAAGGATTGAGCTCATTTTCCAATACTCCGTGCTCTAGAGAGGGCTATTGTTGGCATAAATAGCTCTCTACTTTTTAATGGTTTGCCGCCAAGATACGGCTTTAAGGCTATGCGTGTAAAGCGTTTTGCTGCTTTTAACTGCTCTTTAGTGATAAACCTACGTTCACTAATTGCGATAAGTTCATCGCCCATAAATGTCAGGTTATCTCGACGTACAGAAGCGATGAAACCTTTCTGCTCTCGATAGCGATAAGTCATACTTGGATCGATCACTTCACCAGTACCAGCACAATGCAAAAAGTCGACGCCATACCCCATAGCGGAAAGTAGAGCCAATTCAAAACGACGCAGCGCTGGCTCAGGGTTCTCATTATGAGCGAGTTCTGTTAAAGCATGAAGATAGTCGTGAAAAAATGCAGGCATGGCCACTTCGGCCATCAACACGCGGCCAACTAGCTCATTGACATACATAGCGGAATACAGATTAATACCGGCAAGAGGAAGCCCCAAGCTGATCGGTTCAGCTTGGCGTAACGTTTTCATTGAACCATTGCCAGACCACTTAAGCAGCAGAGGCGTAAAAGGTTGCAATGCACCTTTCAAATTAGAACGCTTACTCCTTGCACCTTTAGACATCAACGTCACCCTTCCGTACTCTTCACTGAAGACGTCCAGAATCAGGCTCGACTCACTGTATGGTCGACGGTGCAACACAAAGCATCGCTGTAACCCTTCGCTCAATCACTTACCCTTCTTACAGATACAAAAAGAGAGAGTTCGCACTCTCTCTTGAAATTATATTCAGTTCAACTTTCTTAATCTCAGAAAGTGACGTTCAATATATTATAGATCGTCGATGTAGCCTAACGAGCGAAGTGCACGCTCATCATCAGCCCAACCAGACTTAACTTTAACCCAAGTCTCTAGGTAAACCTTACGACCGAACAGTTCTTCCATGTCGATACGAGCTTCACGACCAATCGTTTTGATCTTCTCGCCCGCTTTACCAATCACCATCTTCTTCTGACCAGTACGTTCAACAAGAATCAAAGCATTGATGTGGAAGCCATCGTTATCAGGGTTGTAATCGAAACGCTCGATTTCAACCGTTACTGAATAAGGTAGCTCTTCGCCTGTGAATCGCATCAGTTTTTCACGGATGATTTCAGAGGCCATAAAGCGCTGTGAGCGATCCGTTACGTACTCTTCAGGGAAGTGGTGCGTCGCTTTTGGTAAAGAGTTACGAACGTGCTTACGCAGTACGTCGATATTCTTACCTTGCTTCGCCGAGATTGGCACAACATCAAGGAAGTCCATCTTCTTAGACACTTCCATCATATGTTGCATCACGTCGGTACGATCTTGAACGTTGTCTACTTTGTTAATACAAAGGACAACTGGGAAATCTGTTTTTCTCAGTTTGTTCAGTACCATCTCATCGTCGTCAGTCCAGTGAGTACCGTCAACAAGGAAGAATACTAGGTTCACATCGCTCAGTGAGCTGTTCGCCGCACGGTTCATCAAACGGTTGATTGCACGCTTTTCTTCAATATGAAGTCCAGGAGTATCAACGTAGATCGCTTGGTAATCACCTTCAGTTTCTACGCCCATAATACGGTGGCGTGTCGTCTGAGGTTTACGTGATGTGATCGAGATTTTCTGGCCCAGAATATGGTTCAGAAGCGTCGATTTACCTACGTTTGGTCGACCCACGATAGCGATGAAGCCACAGTGTTGGTTTTCCGGTAGGCCCGTTTTTTTGCTATCAGATGAAAAGAATGCATCGATATCGAAATCTTGATTGTTATCAGACATTGCTTAGTTGCTCTAATGCTGTTTCAGCAGCCGCTTGTTCTGCCTTGCGGCGGCTAGTGCCTTTACCGATAACAGGTTTATCCACACCTGCCACTTCACACTCAACCGTAAACTCTTGGTTGTGTGCTTCACCTTTAATATTAGTCACTGTGTAAACAGGCAGGGGATTTCTTCGACCTTGCAAAAACTCTTGTAAGCGAGTTTTTGGATCTTTTTGAGATACACCAGGCTGAATAGACTCTAGGCGAGATTGGTACCAGCTTAAAATAATACGGCGAACAACCTCGGTATCACTATCTAAATAGACAGCGCCGATGATCGCTTCAACCGCATCCGCTAGAATAGAATCACGACGGAAACCGCCACTCTTCAACTCACCTGGACCTAATTTTAAGTAATCTCCTAGTTCGAATTCACGACCTAGCTCTGCCAATGTATGACCACGTACTAATGTTGCGCGCATGCGGCTCATATCACCTTCGTTTACCTTAGGGAAACGGTGGTAAAGATCATCAGCGATAACAAAACTTAAAATTGAATCGCCCAGAAACTCAAGACGTTCGTTATGTTTACCTGCGGCACTGCGGTGAGTCAGCGCCAGATGGATAAGATCGGCATCATTAAACTGATAGCCAATCTTTCTCTCTAGTTTATCAATTGGAGAATTCATGCTCTCTCGATGTGTTATGTGATCGATTAGTGAATCCCACCGATGCGATTAAAACGCACACCAGTAGGAATCCATGTTGGAAGTACACTGTCTGAACCGCGTTCGAATTCGAAGCTGATCCAAATAGCAACGGCCTTACCAACAAGGTTTGCTTCAGGGACAAAGCCCCAGTAACGGCTGTCAGCACTGTTGTCACGGTTATCACCCATAACAAAGTATTGGCCTTCTGGAACGATCCACTCGTTAACACCATTGCGAGGTTGATATGCTTGAACACGATCACGACGTAATGGGTTAACTAAAATTTGGTGCTCCACATCACCCAGCTGTTCATTCAGCTGAATCAGAGGCACACCATCTTGAATAAATTGGCTTTCTTCAACGTTACTTAACTTCACTGGTTTACAGCTACTGCCACCCTTCGCTTGAATGCAGACTTCTTTATTGCTGCTGTAGCGAATGGTATCACCCGGCATACCAACAACACGCTTAATGTAGTCGATATTCGGCTGAGGTGGGTATTTGAATACGATTGAATCACCACGTTCTGGTTTGCCAGTTTCTACCAGTTGAGTGCGCCATACTGGGTCTTTTAGACCGTATGCGTACTTCTCTACTAAGATGAAATCACCAACCAATAGTGTTGGCATCATCGAACCAGATGGGATTTGAAACGGTTCATAAATAAATGAACGCAAAACCAAAACAAATGCAATTACAGGGAAAATGGACACACTGTTCTCAACCCACCAAGGCTGAGCCGTAACTCTTGCGCTGGTTGCAGCGTCTAGGCCATTCGATTGTGCTTCAACGTCAGCCAGTTTTTGTTGGCGCTTCTTCGCCCACACAAACTTTTCCAACGCCCATACAATGCCGGTCACTAGAGTTACGATCACTAAGATAAGCGAAAATGTATTAGCCATTGATATCCCTTAAATTTCATTTCTTTAAAAATAACGAAAGTGAAAGAGTAGCGAGCTACTCTTTCACTTTCAATTATTCGTTTAATGCTGGATAAAGTTAGTCTTTACCAACATGAAGAATCGCTAAGAATGCTTCTTGAGGCAGTTCAACGTTACCGATCTGCTTCATACGCTTCTTACCTTCTTTTTGTTTCTTAAGAAGTTTCTTCTTACGACTGATATCACCACCGTAACATTTTGCGATTACGTTCTTACGCAGTTGTTTCACTGTAGAACGAGCAATGATGTGGTTACCAATCGCTGCTTGAATCGCGATATCGAACATTTGACGAGGGATGAATTCTTTCATCTTCTCAACCAATAGACGACCACGAGACTGTGCAATGTCTTTGTGCGTAATGATAGCCAGTGCGTCAACCGTTTCGCCATTAAGCAATACGTCTACACGAACCATGTTCGACATTTCAAAACGTTGGAAGTTGTAATCCAGTGACGCATAGCCGCGAGATGTTGATTTCAAACGGTCGAAGAAGTCTAGAACCACTTCTGCCATTGGTAGGTCATAAGTCACAGCAACTTGCTTACCGTGATAAACCATATCAACTTGAACACCACGTTTTTCTACACATAAGGTAATTACGTTACCTAAGTAGTCAGACGGTACAAGGATATTACAACGAGCGATAGGCTCACGAATTTCTTCTACATCATTAGTCGCAGGCAATTTAGCTGGGCTATCAACGTAAAGAATGCTGCCATCCGTTTTTACAACTTCGTACACTACGGTTGGTGCCGTTGTGATTAGGTCTAGGTCGTATTCACGCTCTAAACGCTCCTGGATGATCTCCATGTGAAGCATTCCTAAGAAGCCACAACGGAAACCAAAGCCAAGTGCTGCTGAACTTTCTGGTTCGTAGAACAGTGATGCATCGTTCAGGCTTAATTTGCCTAGTGCATCACGGAAGTTTTCGTAGTCATCAGACGATACTGGGAATAGACCTGCGTATACCTGAGGCTTCACTTTTTGGAAACCAGGCAGACGTTCTGTGCTACCGCCTTTTGCAAGCGTCAACGTATCACCAACAGGTGCGCCAAGGATGTCTTTAATACCACAAACAACCCAACCAACTTCGCCAGTATTTAGCTCTGTTGTGTCGATTTGCTTAGGTGTGAAGATACCTAGACGGTCAACCCCCCAAACTTGGTCTGTCGACATTACTTTAATCTTGTCGTTCTTCTTCAGCTTACCGTTCTTGATACGAACCAAAGAAACAACGCCTAAGTAGTTATCGAACCAAGAGTCAATGATCAACGCTTGTAGTGGCGCGTCTGGATCACCTTCCGGTGGTGGGATAGCTGTTACGATGTTTTCAAGAACGTCATCAACACCGATACCGGTTTTTGCAGAACAACGCGTCGCTTCCATCGCATCGATACCAACGATCTCTTCGATTTCTTCAGCAACACGCTCAGGTTCAGCAGCAGGTAAGTCAATCTTGTTCAAGATTGGCACTACTTCCAGTTCCATTTCGATCGCGGTGTAACAGTTTGCTAGAGTTTGTGCTTCAACACCTTGACCAGCATCTACAACCAATAGCGCGCCTTCACAAGCGGCTAGAGAACGAGATACTTCGTAAGAGAAATCTACGTGTCCTGGAGTGTCGATAAAGTTAAGTTGGTAAGTTTCACCATCTTTCGCTTTGTAATCTAAAGTCACACTCTGCGCTTTAATTGTAATACCACGCTCGCGTTCTATATCCATAGAATCGAGGACTTGAGCTGCCATCTCACGTTCACTTAACCCTCCACAAACTTGGATTAAGCGGTCAGAAAGGGTCGACTTACCGTGGTCGATGTGGGCGATAATCGAAAAATTACGAATGTGCTTCATAGGCTTGGTGTGACTAAACTCTTTGAATAGGGATAATAAGAAAGCCGCGACGCGTCCAATCTACAGTCAGCATTGGTGGCGGCATTTCAATCAAGTTGGCAGATTCTACCCAATTTAAGGGCAAGAAGCATCATAAATTAGACGAGAGGCTCGCCTAGGATTCGAATCAAGACGACTTCTTGCTTGGATTTGTCTTCCATAGGTTTGGCTAACCGCTTCGCTAAGGCAATGCCACCAGCAGTAAACAGAGCAGCGCTTAAGATAACAATGCCCTCGCCCCCTTGGAGTAAGGGTTGCAACAAGAGTTGTCCAAAACCAGCACCAATCATCAACATGAAAAGTGGAATGAGGTAAACAATAGCCGCAGACTGCAGTAGGCTTTTTTCTGGAAAGCCAATTTCCACGATCTGTCCGGCTTTAACTAAACTTTTGGTTTTAAGCTGCCAAAACAAGGATTTATTACCAACAGCCTTGGTAACAATACCCGTTCCGCAGCTTTTTTGAGATGAGCAGCTGCTGCAACTGGTTTGTTGTTCGCAGCTCAGTTGAACAAAGTATTGTTGACCGCTTTGTTCAACCGAGCTAACGGTTGCCAGCGCCGTCATCATTGCGCTGGTACCAGTTTATTGAACGTAACTGATTGCGCAATACGTTTGGCGGTTGCTGGCGGAATATCACCCACCACAGAGATCTCTTTGTCACCAATCACTAAGCTGTGTAAGGTTCTGCGTCCTTGGCGTACCAACTGCCCTTTCAATGAATGTTCGTCTTTATCGGCGATATAAACTGAAAAGCTAAACAACCCATCACTGAAAAGTTGGCTTTCAACCATTTTATCGGTCGCAGCCATTGGATAACGACTAAGCTCTTTTGACTTAAATCCTTCAGGAATCCAAGAGGCTTGCCAGTTAGTTTCACTCACTAAGCCTTCCGGCAGTGATAAGACTTTCGGCAGTTGAGCGCTATTCAAGCCCCCCATTGCCTCAGCAATCTTATCGTTCACCACGAAAGAGATAGTACGGTACTGTTCAAGCACTTCGCCATCACGATCCAACAGGTCGGCACGTAAAGGAAGACTCGTTTTTTCATCTACCCAAACGACGTAAGAGTAACGAAGGCCATCTTTCGGTACCACGCGCAATACTTGCGTAGTACTTCCAGCCTCACGAGCACGGCCAACTTTAACGAAATCGTAATAGTCGTTGAGCGCGTCAATATCTCGATTAATCATCGGAATAACAGGTGCAACCATACTGCCAGATTGAATGGTAAACGGTTCTGTGCCCGGTTCAATATAACTGACTTCATCACCACGTCGAATAACTTCACGGATAGGCCCGCTCAAGTAAACAAGGTGTGCAAGTTGTTGGTCGTCGTTAACCGCATGGCGATAAACAAGAGGTTCAATACTGCTCTTCTTGATCAAAATATAGGAGAGTTCGTAATTTAGATGCTGACTGGCCTCGTTCATTTGATGTAACAACGCCTTTGCAGTGGGTTCCTCTGCAAAGGCTGTTGGAGACATCAAGCTGAACAGTGTCAGTGCACTGACCAGGATTTTCTTCATTCAATGTCCGATTCTAGATGTGCATCTTGCATTGGCGATGCATCACTGTTTAATCTTAGCTGCAGCTCATAATCTTCTAGCATTGCATGAACGCGTTTACGCTGCTCTTGCAAGTTAGCTTCAGATGCTGGCTTTTCAACAGAGTCACGCGTTAAACTTACTGGTTCCGCAGAACCCGCAAATGGAATCGTCTGGAGTACAGGCAACTGCTCTGGCGCAGCAGGATCGCTGCCACCATATTGTTGAACACCTAGTACAACGACGAGTGAGACACACGCTGCCACGGCAACTTGTCCAAACTGTTGTAACCACGCAGGAAGCTGACGCTTCGCTTGCTGAGGTTTAGGCTGCTCTTCAATTGGAGCAACAGTTGGTTCAACAAGCACTTGATGCAGGTTCGGCATTACACTATGTGCAGGCTCATTATCAAGCGCTGCCGCAACACTGTTAGCAATGTTCCACTCTGGAGTTTCTGGCGCATCCCCACGCATAACATCACCAATTAGATGGTAACTCTGCCAGGTATCCATGCTTTCTTGATCAGATTCGAGATCTACAATGAGAGCTTTATCGATCGTTTCACCATCCATGAGTGCCGAAAGCTTTTCTTTATCAGCCATTATTTTCACCATAATTATTACAAGTTCTAGCGTTGCAAAAGAGGCTTAATTTTCTTTTCCACCGCTTCACGAGCTCGGAAAATACGCGAACGTACGGTTCCTACAGGGCAATCCATTACTTCTGCAATCTCTTCGTAGCTCAAACCTTCGAGCTCACGCAACGTCATTGCAGTTTTTAAGTCTTCTGGTAGCGCTTCAATCGCTCCAAAAACAACTTGTTTCAATTCGTTTGACAGCGTTAAGTTCTCAGGGTTCGATATTTCTTTTAACGCGCTGCCTGTTTCGTAATATTCTGCATCTTCTGCATCTACATCTGTTGCTGGCGGCCTACGGCTCTGGGCAACGATATGATTTTTAGCGGTGTTCACGGCAATTCGGTACAACCATGTATAGAAGGCACTCTCGCCACGAAAGTTAGGTATCGCGCGATAAGCTTTAATAAAAGCTTCTTGTGCTACATCAGGTACATCACCGGAATTATTCACGTATCGAGAGATAAGATTGCAAACTTTATTTTGGTACTTAACCACTAGTAAGTTAAAAGCCTGCTTATCTCCACTCTGAACTCGCTCAATCAACACTTGATCGGTTAGCTGCTCGTTCATTCGAGCGGGTACTCCTATTGTTATAACCCTTACCTTCACAGATATGGGTACTAATTATGCGAAATGTAGTATTGACACCACCGTCTACAAGAGCACTATTGTGACTAAGCCAAATACCGAAAGTTCCAACTTTCTTAAAATTATTTGCCATTATTGTTTCACAATGTGATGTAATAAAAATAGCTATCCCTATCAATTTGGGGAAACTTGAGCAAAAGCAATGGTATTGAGCAATTAAATATTTCTAGATAGCTGTCTGTACATTGATTTTGTGTAGCGTTTTAGGGTGACTTTGGAGAGATTATAACAGTCTTAGCCAAACTCCTAAAACAAGACAACGTCAATTGAGAGTGGACAACTCGACTATAGCCCGGGATTTAATAAGTTTTATGAACGCAAACCGTGAACATCAGTGTGATGTATTAGTGGTAGGAAGTGGTGCGGCAGGCTTGTCATTAGCCTTACGTGTAGCAGAACATGCAAAAGTAATTGTATTAAGCAAAGGACCACGCAGCGAAGGATCGACGTATTACGCACAAGGTGGTATCGCCGCGGTGTTCGATGAGTCGGACAGTATTGAGTCTCATGTAGAAGATACTCAAATTGCTGGGGCTGGGTTATGCGAAGAAGATACAGTTCAATTCATTGCTGAAAATGCTAAAGAGTGTGTGCAATGGCTGATTGATGGTGGTGTTCCATTTGATAAAGATGAGAACAGCACGGAAGGCCAACCAAAATATCACCTCACTCGTGAGGGTGGCCACAGTCACCGCCGAATTCTACACGCTGCCGATGCAACTGGCATGGCAATGCAAACCTCACTGCAAGATAACGTCAACAATCACCCCAACATCGAGATCTTCGAGCGCCACAACGCGCTAGATTTGATCACAGAAGATAAGGTTGGTGGTTCGAAAGACAAAGTTATCGGTGCCTACATTTGGAACCGTAACCAAGAACACGTTGAAACCGTGCGCGCTAAATTTGTTGTATTAGCTACAGGCGGCGCTTCAAAGGTTTACCAATACACCTCTAACCCAGATGTATCTTCAGGTGATGGTATTGCTATCGCTTGGCGTGCGGGTTGTCGAGTAGCAAACCTTGAGTTCAACCAGTTCCACCCAACTTGCTTGTTCCACCCAGAAGCGCGTAACTTCTTGCTAACGGAAGCACTGCGTGGTGAAGGTGCCTACCTGCGTCGTCCAGACGGTTCTCGCTTCATGAAGGACTTCGACGAGCGTGGTGAACTGGCTCCGCGAGATGTGGTTGCTCGTGCGATTGACTTCGAAATGAAGCGCCTAGGTGCCGACTGCATGTATGTTGATATCAGCCACAAGCCTGAAGAATTCATCACAACGCATTTCCCAATGATCCATACTCGTTTGATGGATTTGGGGATTGATATGACTAAAGAGCCGATCCCTATCGTACCGGCTGCGCACTATACCTGCGGTGGTGTGATGGTGAATAAGCAAGGTCAAACCGACTTAACTAACTTATATGCGATTGGTGAAGTGAGTTACACCGGCTTACACGGTGCGAACCGCATGGCGTCAAACTCACTGCTTGAATGTGTTGTGTATGCTTGGGCAGCAGCAAAAGATATCGTTGAAAACATCGACCAATCTCAACTGTGCGCTGAACTCCCTGCATGGGACGAAAGCCAAGTCACCAACAGTGATGAAGAAGTGATCATTCAGCACAACTGGCACGAGCTAAGACTGTTCATGTGGGATTACATGGGTATTGTTCGAACGGACAAACGTCTAGAACGTGCAATGCGCCGTATTCAGATGCTGCAGCAAGAAACTCATGAGTACTACAGCTACTTTAAGGTTTCGAACAACCTATTAGAACTGCGCAACTTGCTACAAGTGGCTGAGCTAATGGTTCGCTGTGCGATGCAACGTAAAGAGAGCCGCGGCTTACACTACACGTTGGATTACCCAGAACTTGCAAAAGACAGTGGCCCAACGATTCTTACGCCAGAGAGAAACCAGTCGTAATCATTATTTGAAAGCTATTAGCTAATCAACTAAACGCAATCAAACGAAAAGGAGCCTAGCGCTCCTTTTTCTTTTATCTCGCGTTCTCATTTGCCTCGTGCGATCGTTGTAAGTTCACCAGAAAGTGGCGATATTCACGCTCACGACAACTATCACGCCAAAGCATTACCGAATGCCCACATTCGAATTTTAGTTTGACGAAAAAATGTGCCCAGATCTTATCAACGGACTTAAGTGTGTAGGATTGGTCATTGAGTCGAATCTCGCCATCTTCTTTATAATCAAAGCATCCATGTGCTGTATTCAAGATTACATGATTGGTTTTAAACAAACTGAACATTAGAGCTAAACAATAGAGGGCAACAACGAGCGGGATAGAAGAAAAGACAATGAAAAACAAAAGGCACCCAGAAACAGTGCCTTTTGCAAATAATGCGGAAACTGAAGGTTTAAGCTGAAGCTTAACGAACCTTGCTGAGGTTGTGCGCGACAATTTTATCAACCATTGAAGCATGGCCTAGATTTTCACTGCGCCCATGTCCCATAACCCAAGTAAACAAATCTGGGTCATCACACTCAAGTAGAGAAACAAACTCACGCTGTTCCTGCTCTTGCAATGAATCAAAACACTCTTCAAAAAATGGCATGATGACTACATCAAGTTCTAACATGCCACGACGGCAACCCCATTTAATTCGTGCTTTCTGCTCTGCAGTGTACATTGGCTATCCTCACCTATAATTTTTCTTTCTCGGAGTGTAACAAGTCATACGCTCTGCAACTACTATGTGAGTCACAGTCCCTATCTAAGCTCACAAAAAAACCTAGGCTGACAAAGAAACAGAACCGGATTAACATAGAGCCAAATAAAATTCTTAGGAAAGATAAAATGGATTGGAAAAACACATTTCAGCCGCTCGCTCATACGCAAAATGAATCGCTTCCAGAACTGATGATCACACACGTGTCAGACTGGAGCGCAATCACCATGATAGGCGATGACAAAAAGTCGTACCTACAAGGTCAAGTAACGTGCGATGTCGTCACTCTTCCTAATGATGATTCTACATTAGGCGCGCATTGTGATGCGAAAGGAAAGGTTTGGAGTATCTTTCGTTTGTTCCACCACAATGGTGGTTACGCTCTTATGCAGCCTAAATCGGCAATTGAAGTCGAGTTAGTTGAAATCAAGAAATACGCCGTGTTCTCTAAAATTGATATCGAGCAGACGTCTGACGTTGTTATCGGAATCATGGGGACTTCAGCGAACCAATACGTTGATTCGATTGCAGAGGGCCAAGGTAAAGTGCGTACTATCTCTGGTGGTACAGCCGTTCAAGTCTCAGACAACCGTTGGGCTCTACTTGTTACTCAAGAAGCAGCAGAAGCCTTGGTATCAAGCAGCTCAGCTGAAAAAGTATCAGAAGCGCTTTGGCAGTATCATGAAATTCTTGATGCTCAGCCTAACCTATCAAAAGCAGAGCAAAACGAGCACATCCCTCAAGCTCTTAACCTACAAGCGATTGGCGGCATCAGCTTTTCAAAGGGCTGCTACACAGGTCAAGAAACGGTTGCTCGTGCCAAGTACCGTGGCATGAACAAGCGTGAGATGCGCATTGTTTCTGGAACAACTTCAGATGTACTCTCTCTAGAGAATACGATTGAACTTGAACGTAGCGTGGGTGAGAACTGGCGTGGTGCAGGCCGACTATTAAACGTCTATCAATTTGCTAATAACCACGCGATGGGTTTGATGGTGTTACCAAACAACCTTGATGACGATGTTCAGCTTCGATTGACAGCACAACCTGACCAAGTGTGGAGCATTCTGCCACTGCCTTACAGCCTTGACGAAGAGTAACCACGTGGAAACACTGATTACACAATGGTTGGATCAACAGCAGGTGGACTATCGCCTGCTGATGCAAAGCAAACCAACCACCAGCATCGAAGAGACAGCGCAAGAACGAGGCATCGATGCCTCTCAAATGGTCAAGTGCATCCTGCTCAAGGATATGGGCAACCAATATGCGTTGGCCTGTACTGCTGGTGATCGCTCTGTCGACCCCAAGAAAGTACGCTCGGTACTGAATTGCCGCCGAATGACCTGTGTATCACTCGCTGATGTTGAAACGATCACAGGCTTTAAGGCTGGGTGTGTTGGCCCTCTTGCTCTAAAGAGATACATGCCGATCATTTTTGATCCTTCAATTCAAAAAAACTCGACGGTTACTATTAGCTCGGGTGATCGAATGGCTGGTGTTGCGCTGGATCCCAATGATCTTATGGCCCTTTGCGCACCAATCGTTGCTGACATCAGTCGATGACCTTTTCGATCGAGTCATCGTTCGCAAACTTAAGTACAACTTTTCATTGAATACATTTTTAGTGTGAAGTTCGTCATAAGAAGAACATACCAATAATAAATAGTTACTCAAAATAAAAGCATAAGTAGTCATAAAGGAGAATTTACGTTATTGTTGATTTACTGACTCGCTTTTAAGCAAATCAGTACAAGTGAATCCACTGAGTAACATCAGTATCCACTTTTGTGTAATGCATCTGTGACTATTCGCCCGTTTTAGACGGGCTTTTTTTTGTCAAAAATTTACAATTTGATTACACAAACAAAAAAATCCCGCCTATTCTTATACTTGTAACATTATCACTGCTTAATACCGGACAGGAAAGTTCACAGCAGTTCACTACTCAGTATTATTTTGGGGAGGAGCTCACGTAAAAATAGATATTTACTGAAGAAAGTGCTTAGAACAGCACAAATATCTAATTCACGTCAACTCTACTGCATATTACTCCATGCTTATCACAATTATTATCTCGGAGTTTTTCTATAATATGCAGGCTAGGTAAATATAAGGATAATTAAAATGAGACTGTTTAAGCGCTATACACCGAGTATGATTGCTAAACATGTAAGTCGACTTTTCAAAGGACGAATCTACATTTACGGCGTAGGAAAATTTGAGTTTGATAACGGTAAACTCGTGCTGCCAGACCGAGCAGAAAGGCGTCACTTTCAAACGGTAAAAGAAATAAATAGTGAAATCATGAAACTGCGCTGCGCATACGCATGACCTGATTCTCTACAGAATTAAAAACAAAAAGGGTTGGCATAATGCCAACCCTTTTTTCGTGTTCAGATTGAGTCAATGGCAATCAGCTCTAGCTGCTGACCATCAACAACGGCTCACCCGTGCGCGACTATTGATTTGCGATTGTTGATTCACGATTATTGGTGCGTAACTGGACGCTTGGCTAGATCAGGAAGATTGCCTGACAAACCCAGTGCTCGCTTCATGATCTCATCTTTCGCACCCGGTAATTGGCCCGCGAGCTTCATACCGATACCACGAATCAGCTTCTTGGCTGGGTTATCGCCTTCAAACAGATCTTTAAAGCCCTGCATAGACGCAATCATTTTAGCCGCCTCTGCTTTTCTCCAGCGCTCGTAGCCACGAAGGTTACGTTTAGTACCAATGTCTTCGCCAGCAGCCCATAGCGTTAACAGCTCTTGCGCTAAGCTTGCAGCATCTAATAGCCCTAAGTTGACCCCTTGCCCCGCTAACGGGTGAATCGTATGAGCTGCATCACCAACCAAAGCGACACGCTCTACAGCAAAGTCACGTGCATAGCGCATACGTAATGGAAAGGCAAAACGCTCACCAACCACTTCACATAAACCAAGTTTTGAGTCGAACTCAGCCGTCAGTTGCTTATTAAAATTAGCATCCGACATGGATACAAGCTTCTCAGCACGATTAGGCTCCGTAGACCAAACTATCGAGCTCATGTGGCTTGGCTGCATTGGTAGGAATGCCAATGGCCCTTGTGGTGTGAATATCTGACGAGCAACGCTGTGGTGTTGCTCTGTGGTCTTGATATTCGCGACAATCGCGCTGTGTCCGTAATCCCAATGTGTTAATGGGATATCTTGTTGTTTGCGAACCCAAGAGTTTGCGCCGTCCGCTCCAACAACCAACTTAGCGGTCAGTGCTTGGCCATTATCTAGCGTTAGCCATGCTTCGCTTTCACCAATCGCCATCGTTTTGCAGATTGCAGGCATGTATAGGCTAACGTTGTCTTGCTTCTTAACCTGCTCAAGCAAAGCTAATTGGATCACACGGTTCTCAACAATATGACCGAGATTCGGCTGAGCCAAACGTGTCGAGTCAAACTCAATACGAGCAAAGCTATCTTGTTCCCACACCTCCATCGCTTGGTAAGGTGCAGCACGTCTTTGTTCAATGCCTTGCCATGCGCCTAAGTTACGAAGAATAACTTCACTAGAGCGGCTCAATGCCGACACACGCACATCAGGCAATTCGCTAAGCCCTTCACTGGGTGCCCTGCCTTCAATGACGGCAATTCTTAGGTCACTGTCTTTCAACGCAGCAGCAAGCGCTAGGCCAACCATGCCTCCACCAACAATCGCGATATCAACACTTTGCATCATTATTTTTCTACCTTATCTTTCTACTAGGCCAAGCGTATGACGCAAAAGTGGACCTTTAAGTGGTGGAAGGTTATCAATTACGGCTAACCCAAGGTTTCGCCCAATGCGAGCGGTCAAAAAATCGTTTGAGAATAAATGGACTAGGCTTGATGTCAGCGTAATCGTCGTGTCTCTATCTTGTTCTCTACGTTTTCTAAAGTTAACAAGACCATTGTAACGCCCAACATCATCGAGTTGGGTACACAACTCTTCCGCCAAGGAAGCCACATCACGAATGCCAAGATTAAAGCCTTGTCCCGCAATTGGGTGAAGCGTTTGAGCGGCATTACCAATAATCGCAAATCGATGAGAGATATTTTGCTGACGATGACGAAGAATCAGTGGGTAACTGGCACGCTTGCCTACCTTCTCGAGTCTGCCAAGTCGCCAACCAAAGTCACTCTGCAACTGCTCAAGAAATTCGTTGTCGTTTAGCGTCACCACTTTTTGCGCTTGCTCCGGTGACAAACACCAAACCAGCGACAAACGGTTGTCACTCATCGGTAAGAGAGCGACTGGCCCATGATGAGTAAAACGCTCAAATGCTCGACCTTGATGAGGTTCGCTCGCCACGATATTGGCAATCACAGCAACTTGTTCAAAGTCATGCTCACTCAATGAGATATTGAGTTGCTTGCAACAGGTTGAGATAGCGCCATCGGCAGCGACCAATAACTTAGTTGTTACTGTTTGCCCACTTGTCAGTTCAATCGTCGTTTGCAACTCTTCACGTTCGACTTTACTGACAGACTCAGGGCAAAACATCGTAATTGCAGCTTCGGATTCAAGCTTCTGCTGATAGATTCGACCCACATCCGCCAACTCCACCACATAGCCAAGCGCATCAACAGCAAGCTCTTCACTGTAGATGTCCGTCATTCCGGCATGCCCTCTATCCGATACATGGATATCTTTAATCGGGGTTGCTACCGGTGCGATAGATTGCCACAAATGCAAAGAATCAAGGATCTGCACCGTGCCATAAGACAAAGCGATCGAACGAGAATCAAAACCAGGGTGAGCTTGATGATCAACCTGATAAGGCTCTACTACCGCGATCGATAGTGAACCTTGACTGAGGTGATTCAGAGCAAGGGCTAAGGTCGCCCCTGCCATTGCGCCACCAGCAATTACAACATCATACTGAGCCATTATAACCTCAAACCGACAAGCGGATTAATGAATGGTTGGAGCTGCATCTGCAGATGGGCGAGCACCGAATTCAGCATGAATCGTTAGTGCACACGCTTTTACGTGTTCAATAACGTGCTCTAGAAGCTGCGCCTGCTCTTCCATATCATCTTCTTCATCAATACCCAGCTTTGCCATCTCTTCAAGATCAGCCAAAGCTTCTTTGGTACCGTCAGAGGCTTTATTCAATTGAGCGCCAACCAAGCCTAAGCCAGAAATGAAGTGGTTAATCCAATCAGACACACCGTCCGCAAGATCAAACAGGCTTGCGCTTGCGTCTTCGTCCGGCAACAACATAGACAGCTCCATGCCTGAACCTGTGATTTCGCTGGTCGTTACTTTTAGCGTTGCTTCCGCAAGCGTTAATGCGCGATCTGGCCAGCCCATACCTTCATTGGTGTAATCAAAGATCAGTGGTTGCCAGCTTTTATCTGCCAGGTTTAAGCCTCCGCTTAACATACCCGTTAATAAACCATGCATCTCAGCAGGGTTTACGGCTAGGCTTGCCGATTGAAGTTCAGTCGCAACCGTTAGGTAGTCAGGTAAAGTAGTTTCGCTCATCAGATAGCTCGCTCAGTTATTCTTTATATCGATAGTATAATCGTACCACTTCACCCCAATTCTGATAAGCATCGATCCTGAGCAATTGAAGGATGACTGACTACCAATTGTTCAATTTGCTGAATTACTGTGTGCTCAAGCTCTCATTTACAAACAGTCACTCTGAAAAGCTTGAATCTTAATAGCGGTTTACCTATAGTTTCTCCCTCAGAGGAGATTGCTTCCTCATCGGTACTTGCACTTTTTCTTTGTAAAAATATGATAAAGGGCAACAGCCTTAAATAGTGCGTTAAAGAGTTCATCCATCATGAGTAATCAAGCGGTAGACGTTGAAATATTAGGAAAACTGACTCGAGTGAATTGTCCCCCAGGGCAAGAAGAGTCATTGATTGCAGCGGCGGCCGATCTTGATAATCGATTGAAAGAGATGGCTGAACGTACTAAGGTAACCAATGAAGTGAAGCTGCTAACGATCGCAGCTCTGAACATTTGCTATGAATTACAAACGAAGAAGTTTGAAGCAAATGATGAACAAAACGCACTGACCGAGCGAATGGAACAGCTCACGACATCGCTTTCAGATGTCCTCAGTAAAGTTAAGCACGGACAGCAATAGCGTACACAAAATTTACCCTGGAGTGTTTGTCAGAGGATTCACGTCCCCGAGCCGATAAGCAATCCCTAAGGGTTAGTACTTGAGTGCTATTGAGCATGCTCGGTCCGCCGAGAAGCCTACGGTAATCATTGCTGATCCGCCTTGAACTCGCTGGTTCAAGGGCCATCTATTCTCAACGGCACTTTGGGGTATCCCTTCTTATGAAGACGCTCACACGCAGCGAATTTCGCAAACAGATCCGTATCAAACGCAATGCCTTATCTGGCGACCAACAAACTCAATCCGGTATAGACTTAGTTAAGCAGTGCTCTCAGCTTGATGAGATTCAGTCAGCTCAACATATCGCCCTCTATATTTCCATTGATGGCGAACTCGATACCCAGCCTTTAATTGAATGGTTATGGGCGCAAGGCAAGCAAACTTATTTACCAGTATTGCACCCCTTCTCGGCCGGACACCTGCTGTTTCTGCACTACTCGCTAAGCACACCGACGGTTTTGAATAAGTACGGAATCGTTGAACCTCAGATGAATCAATTACTCGTCAAACCATGCCAACAACTCGATCTTATTCTCACACCATTAGTGGGCTTTGACTCTCAAGGGCATCGCTTAGGCATGGGCGGCGGATATTACGATCGTACCTTGGCTCGATGGTTTGAGACTGGTGAAGGCGCAACGCCAATTGGTTTAGCTCATGATTGCCAGCATGTCGATACACTGCCGATTGAAGAGTGGGACATTCCGTTACCTAAAATCGTGACTCCGAGTAAGACTTGGCAATGGGAAAACAGCCATTAAAGCGCTATAATCGCGCCGCAAACGTTAACCTCGATATCCAAACGTTAACTTCAATACGCGAACGATTAATTCAAAGCGCAAGACCTTATTCAGGAGAATGGCATGACTCAAGATGAAATGAAAAAAGCAGCTGGCTGGGCAGCACTTCAATATGTTGAAGAAGGCAGCATTGTAGGTGTAGGTACTGGCTCTACAGTAAATCACTTCATCGACGCACTAGGCACAATGAAAGAAAAAATCAAAGGTGCGGTTTCAAGCTCTGTAGCCTCTACTGAAAAACTAGAAGCGCTAGAAATCAAAGTATTTGAGTGTAATGACGTATTCAAGTTAGACATCTATGTTGATGGCGCAGATGAGATCAACGGTTCACGCGACATGATCAAAGGCGGCGGTGCTGCTTTGACTCGTGAAAAAATCGTAGCGGCTATCTCTGATAAGTTTATTTGTATTGTTGACGGTACTAAAGCCGTTGATGTGTTGGGTAAATTCCCACTGCCTGTTGAAGTTATCCCGATGGCACGTTCATATGTTGCACGTGAACTAGTAAAGCTTGGTGGTGACCCAGTTTACCGCGAAGGTTGCACAACCGATAATGGCAACGTGATCCTAGATGTATACGGCATGGCGATCGAAAACCCGAAACAATTAGAAGATATCATCAACGGTATCGCTGGTGTGGTTACGGTTGGTCTATTTGCTCACCGTGGTGCTGATGTGGTTATCACAGGCACACCTGAAGGTGCAAAAATTGAAGAATAAATAATAGAAGATTGAGTTTTTCTGTTACTTCATTACATACGGTGCCCAAGGGCGCCGTTTTTTTTGCTTTTCGCCCGTAAAATTATGTCTTATTCCGTAATTTTCTTACCCAAAACATTTTTTTTTTGTTACTTTATTGTTCAGAAGACGCACAGGGAAAACGTTTGTCTCCTGACAAAATGGTGAATAAGTTCCTCTTTTAGCCGTTTTGTAGCACGTGCGCCGCATTTGCCCAACCTTTCCATTTTAAGGACGAGAACAATGGCCAAAGTTTCACTGGAAAAAGAAAAAATTAAAATTCTACTTCTAGAGGGTCTTCACCCTTCTTCTGTAGAAGTACTGCAAGCCGCTGGTTACACAAACATTGAGTACCATAAAGGCTCACTACCTGAAGATGAACTTCTTGAAGCAGTGAAAGATGCTCATTTCATTGGTATCCGTTCTCGCACCAACATCTCCCAAGAAGTTATTGATGCAGCTGAAAAGCTAGTTGCAGTCGGTTGTTTCTGTATTGGTACTAACCAAGTTAACCTTCAAGCGGCAGCAAAACGCGGTATCCCTGTATTCAATGCACCGTTCTCAAATACTCGAAGCGTTGCTGAGTTGGTTCTTGGTCAAGTTCTATTGCTACTACGCGGTATCCCAGAGAAGAATGCTCTTGCTCACCGTGGTATCTGGAAAAAGAGTGCTGACAACTCTTACGAAGCTCGTGGTAAGCGTTTAGGTATTATTGGCTACGGTCACATTGGCACTCAGCTAGGTATTATTGCTGAAAACCTTGGTATGCGCGTTTACTTTTACGATATCGAAAACAAGCTGTCTTTGGGTAACGCAACTCAAGTTCATACTATGACTGACTTGCTGAACAAGTGTGACGTGATCTCTTTGCACGTACCTGAAACCAATGAAACGAAGAACATGATGGGTAAAGAAGAGTTCGAGCGCATGAAGCCTGGTTCTATCTTTATCAATGCAGCACGTGGCACGGTAGTAGATATCCCAGCTCTGTGCGGCGCCCTAGATTCTGGTCACCTTTCAGGTGCAGCAATCGATGTATTCCCAACGGAACCAAAAACCAATGCTGACCCATTTGAGTCACCATTGATGCAGTTCGATAACGTGATCCTAACGCCTCACGTGGGTGGTTCAACTCAGGAAGCACAAGAGAACATCGGTGTTGAAGTAGCAGGTAAGCTTGCAAAATACTCTGATAATGGCTCAACGCTATCCAGTGTTAACTTCCCTGAAGTATCATTACCACTACATACAGGTGCTTCTCGCCTGCTGCACATTCACGAGAACCGTCCGGGTATCCTAACTCAAATTAACACCATCTTCGCAGAGGAAGGGATTAACATTGCAGGTCAGTACTTACAAACTGCAGCAGATATGGGTTATGTGGTTATCGACGTGGAAGCGAATCGTTCAGAAGAAGCTCTGCTTAAACTGAAAGAGATCGAAGGCACCATTCGTGCTCGTTTACTTCACTAATCATCGAATTAGATCATAAGTAAAAATAGAAAAGGCTCTCGTAATGAGAGCCTTTTTAGTATTTGGTCTACTGTAGGTAAATAGATCATGATGATCTAATCCCTTCCTGAGGTATGTTCACTACTCTTCTAGTTGGTAGATCACATTCACTCGATCACGAATGGTGATCGTCGAATCTTCATAAGAATTCGACTCGGTTCTCGCATCCATTGCCATTGAACGCATCAATACAGGCTGAGAAGATTGTGCGTTGTAATCTATGCGCCAGACATCACCTAACTCGCGCTCAAAACCGCTCGCTAATGATTTAGCTTTTGATGTCGCATCTTTAATGGCCTCCAAGCGCGCTTGCTCCTGATACTTAGCTTGGTCACGAACCTGAAGTTGGATATTATCGATCTGGTTAATACCCTGCCCGATGGCAATATCCATGTAGTCATTTAAGTTGGCTAGCTCATTCACTTGAACGGTCACATTACGTGACGCACGGTAACCAACCAGTTCAGGTTTACCATTTTTCGGGTAATGATATTGAGGAGATAAATACAGGTTAGAGCTGTGTACACTCGCCTCATCAACACCCGCTTGATGTAGCTTATTTAGAAAGCCAGTCACCACTTTATCAACGGTATTTTTAGCCTGCTCAGCAGTCATCGTCGATTCCACGACTCTAACTGAAAATGTCGCCATGTCTGGTGTCGCGATCACTTCACCATAGCCTGTCGTTGAAATATGCGGAAAAGATGGCGAGTCAGCCAATGATGGAAAACTCACAGCACTCAATGCTGCAGTAAGAGTAAGAGACGTTGCTAACATCTTTGGTACAAACTTCATTAGGTAGACCTATGCTGAACAAATGTTCTTTTATCATATAGCAATTTGTCACATAACCAATCCCGCGACAGGACTTCTAACACAACTTTGACGCTGCAAAAACCAACAGCTTACTGAGGTAAGTGGCTGTGGGCATAATTTAATATCGCTTGAGATATCTCTTTCAGTACCCCGCTTTCTAATTGCCAATGGTGCCAATAGATTCGGTAAGACAATAAAAAGCCGGGCGTAATATCAATCAAAGCACCAGACTCTAGCTCCTCGATAATCTGCAATCGAGGAATCAAACAGTAGGCAACGCCCGACAATGCCAAGCGTACAAATGCTTCTGAACTACCGACAGTATGATTGATCACGCTATCTCTCGGGACGTTAAAATGATCATGCAAAAATTTCTTATGCAGATCATCGTATTGGTCGTACGAAACCGCAGGGGCTTTGGTTAGTGTCGAATAGTTCACTCCATCAGAGAAGTAGCGTTGATGGAAGCTAGGGTTCGCCACACACACATAATCCATTCTTCCAAGATAGTCCGCACTGCAACCCGGAATAGGTTGAGGTTCGAGGCTGATTGCCCCAGAAACCTCACCACTTTTAATCTTCTCAATGGTTCTTGATTCACCATGAATCGCAAGGTTCAACTCAACTTGACGTGAATTCATCACATCAGATAACGCAGGAAGTAACCATGTCGCCAAGCTATCAGCATTGGTCGCAATAGACAGAGAAAGAGGTTGAGCTCCCTCTTCGTTCATCAACTCTGGGACAAGCTCATGCTCTAACAAGCGAACACGACGATACAAACCCAACAGTTTTTTTCCTGCTGGTGTTGGCCTTGGTGGGCTCTCTCTTACCAGAGCAGGCTGTGCTAACCATTTTTCCAGTTGTTTGATGCGTTGAGACACCGCAGACTGGGAGATATATAACTGCTCGGCTGCCCTTTCAAAACTGCGTTGTTTCACCACAGCATCGAGTGCTTCTATCCATTTATAATCCAATCCACGCATCAACTTGCTTCCTTTTTGGCCTAACTACCGCCCACATTAGCAACTCTAATAATAGATTAAAATCATTAATTATACTTATTTAAAGTGTCAGAGTATCTTCGCCATATAGCACGTAAATATCTTTAATTAAGTGGAGGTTGAAATGAATTTTTGGGTTTTATTACAAGGTTTTGGTCTAGGGGCGAGTATGATCATCCCTATTGGCGCTCAGAACGCGTACGTCTTAAATCAAGGGATTAAACGCAATCACCACCTAACCACAGCGACGATTTGTAGCCTACTCGATACCTTGTTCATTTCATTGGGTATCTTTGGTGGCGGAGCGATCCTGTCGCAAAATGAATTACTGCTCACCTCAGTGACACTGGGTGGTATCGCATTCCTAACCGTTTATGGTTTATTATCACTGCGCAGTGCGTTCAGAACACGTATTAGTGATGAATCAAAGGGTGAGATACTGGCTCGCGGTAAGCGCACCGTTGTTTTAGGTGCATTGGCAGTAACCGTATTAAACCCGCATCTTTATTTAGATACTGTAGTGATTCTTGGATCCATAGGCGGGCAGTTTGAAGGCAACGATAGAATAGCTTTTGCTATGGGGACTATCTTAGCTTCATTCGTGTGGTTTTACTCTTTGTCATTAGGCGCTGCAAAGCTAGGCCCAACGCTATCGAAACCCAAAGTTAAGAAAGGCATCGATATCGCGGTAGCAACCATGATGTTCACTATTGCACTTGTACTCGCCAATGGACTCATTGAGCAGTACGGCTAAATCCGTTCATATTGAGTCATCCACAGACTTAACTCATCAAAAAAAGGCGGATAACCTAAGTTATCCGCCTTTCCTTATAAAAGCTTATAGCTAGAAAAACTAACTAGAAATTAAGCTTCTACTTTATTCATGTGCACATCCACTTGCGGGAATGGGATTTCGATACCTTCGTTATCCAAGCCTTCTTTGATTGCTTGCATCAGGTCGAAGTAAACATTCCAGTAGTCAGCAGTGCTGACCCAAGGACGAACAACAAAGTTAACTGAAGAATCCGCTAGTGTGTGAACACCAACTTGAACGCCAGGCTCTTTCAGTACACGCTCATCAGATTCACAGATCTTAGTCAGTAGCGCTTTTGTCTTTTGAAGATCGGCGTTGTAAGAAACACCAATCATTAGATCAATACGGCGCGTATCATGACGAGAGTAGTTAGTAATTGGGCTACCAATAACGCTGCCGTTAGGTACTACAACCATTTTGTTGTCTGGTGTTGTTAGAACGGTTTGGAAGATCTGAATTGAATCTACTGAACCCGCTACACCACCAATTTCCACGTAGTCACCAGACTTGAATGGACGGAATGCAACGATAAGTACACCCGCAGCAAAGTTAGATAGTGAGCCTTGTAGTGCAAGACCAACAGCCAAACCAGCCGCACCAATAACAGCAACCACAGATGCAGTTTGAACGCCTAGACGACCAAGTGCAGCAATTAAAACGATAACAAACAACAAGTAACGAACTAAACCATGGACGAACTCCACAACTGCTCGGTCCATTTTCTTCTTCTGAAGAACCTTAGACACGCTATTCGCTACTGCTTTAACAATAAGGTTACCAATAAATAGAATTATCAGTGCTGAGATAATGTTTACACCGTATTGAATAAACAGATCTGAGTTATTTGTTAACCACTGTTCTGCGTGAGACAGACCATCCACAAGTGGAGTCTCAATCGCTGTCGAACTATCAGCCATAATGTGCATCCTCTATATAATATGCTATGAGCTAAACTGCCTTAAGCCAAACTTACCCAACAACAAAATAAACCGTATAACTCATATTAAGTCGTTGTGTTAAAAGTAAATTAAAGCCAAGTCCTTTTTTATAAACTGAACCAAGTTCAATTTTTCGGCACGATATCCTATCTTTGACAGATTGCAAAGTCATATTTATGTAAGCTTTTGAATTAATAAAACTTACCAATAAACACAAATACCGATAACTAAAAGACTACGAAATTTATTCACCGCACGCTAGGTTTTTCACATATTTAGTACAAGTTTTTATCAGACATAAAAAAACCCGCTCAATGAGCGGGCTTTTAAAACTTAAAGAGTACTTAATTCAAAGAATTACAGTACGTCTACAGCGTTAAGGTCAGCGAATGCTTTCTCAAGACGAGTAACCATTGAAGACTGACCAGCACGTAGCCATACGCGTGGATCGTAGAACTTCTTGTTTGGAGCAGCTTCGCCAGTTGGGTTACCGATTTGACCTTGTAGGAAATCACGGTTCTCAGCTTCGTAAGTACGAACGCCATCCCATGAAGCCCACTGAGTATCAGTATCGATGTTCATTTTGATAACGCCGTAACCGATAGACTCTTGGATTTCTGCTTCAGAAGAACCAGAACCACCGTGGAATACGAAGTTAAGAGCGTCAGCTGCAATGCCAAACTTCTCAGCACAGTATGCTTGAGAGTCACGCAGGATAGTTGGAGTAAGTACAACGTTACCAGCTTGGTAAACACCGTGTACGTTACCGAAAGAAGCTGCGATAGTGAAACGTGGGCTAACTGCGTTTAGTTTCTCGTATGCGTATGCAACATCTTCAGGAGAAGTGTAAAGCTCAGATGCGTCCATATCAGAGTTATCAACGCCGTCTTCTTCACCACCAGTACAACCAAGTTCGATCTCGATTGTCATGTTTAGTTTAGCCATGCGAGCTAAGTAAGCTGCACATGTTTCAATGTTCTCTTCTAGAGACTCTTCAGAAAGGTCTAGCATGTGAGAAGAGAATAGTGGCTTACCAGTTTGTGCGAAGAACTCTTCACCAGCGTCTAGTAGACCGTCGATCCATGGAAGAAGTTTCTTAGCAGCGTGGTCAGTATGAAGAATAACTGGAACACCGTAAGATTCTGCTACTGCGTGAACGTATTTTGCACCAGCTACAGCGCCAAGAATTTGTGCGCCTTGACCTTCAAGTTTAACGCCTTTACCAGCGAAGAAACCAGCACCGCCGTTAGAGAACTGAACAACAACTGGAGCTTTTGCTTTAGCAGCAGCTTCAAGAACAGCGTTGATAGTATCAGTGTTGATTACGTTTACTGCAGGAAGAGCAAATTTGTTTGCTTTTGCTACTTCAAATACTTTCTGTACGTCATCGCCAGAAATCACACCAGGTTTTACAAAATCGAAGATCTTAGACATGGAAATAGTCCTATTTATTCTATCGTTTTAAGATTAAAAAACTTAAGTTTAAAAATTTGCAATCGTTTGCTCACAACTTATGCCATTCTAGCAAAAAAGTGTGATATGCAGCAAACGTTAAAAGGCGAGATTCACATCTCGCCTTTCTAAATCAATTATGCTTTAGCACGCTCTTCAAGCATTGCTACTGCAGGAAGTACTTTACCTTCAACAAACTCAAGGAAAGCGCCGCCGCCAGTAGAGATGTAAGAAACATCTGCTTTGATACCGAACTTGTCGATAGCTGCTAGCGTGTCACCACCGCCTGCTACTGAGAAACCTTCAGAGTCAGCGATTGCCTTAGAAATGCCAGCAGTACCCGCTTCGAAATTTTTGAATTCGAATACGCCTACAGGGCCGTTCCAAAGAATTGTTTTTGCGTTGCCGATGATTTCAGCTAGAGCTGCAGTTGAATCTGGGCCAAGGTCGAAGATCATGTCGTCGTCTTGAACTTCAGAAACGTGCTTGATTTCAGCTTCTGCGTTTTCGTCGAATGCTTTAGCACATGCAACGTCAGTCGCTACTGGGATAGCACACTCTTTCATTAGCTTCTTAGCAGTTTCAACTAGGTCAGCTTCGTATAGAGACTTACCTACGTTGTGGCCTTCAGCAGCGATGAACGTGTTCGCGATACCACCACCAACAACAAGTTGGTCAGCGATTTTAGAAAGAGATTCTAGAACAGTTAGTTTAGTAGAAACTTTAGAACCACCAACGATAGCCACTAGTGGGCGAGCTGGGTTGTCCATTGCTTTACCAAGAGCTTCAAGCTCAGCAGCTAGAAGAGGACCAGCACATGCTACAGGAGCGTAAGTACCAACGCCGTGTGTAGAAGCTTGAGCACGGTGAGCTGTACCGAATGCGTCCATCACGAAGATGTCACATAGTGCAGCGTATTGCTTAGAAAGTGCTTCTTCGTTCTTCTTCTCGCCTTTGTTAAAGCGAACGTTTTCAAGAACAGTTAGTTCACCAGCGTTTAGCTCAAGACCATTTACGTAATCTTTCGCTAGTTTAACGTCGCAGTCTAGTGCGTCGTTTAGGTAGTTAACTACAGGAGCTAGAGAGAACTCTTCGTTGTATTCGCCTTCAGTAGGACGACCAAGGTGAGAAGTAACCATAACTTTTGCGCCAGCTTCTAGGCAAAGTTTGATAGTTGGTAGAGATGCAAGGATACGTGCATCTGAAGTTACTTTACCGTCTTTTACTGGTACGTTTAGGTCAGCACGGATGAATACGCGTTTACCTGCAAGTTCCAGGTCAGTCATCTTGATCACAGACATGATTTGTCCTCTCAAATTTAAATAAAAATAAAGTTTTGGAAACTCAGCAACCCTGCTAAGCCTATAAATTATTCAACTGGTAATTCTTTAACTACTCATAATATGTGGACACTTAGCATTTATTTCAAGCTAAAAAATAAATAATCCACACATTTGCTTCTAGGTCTTACTTCTTGCCTTCAGAAGCTTGCATTGCAAGAACCGTATCCAGCATCCGGTTCGCAAAGCCCCATTCATTGTCACACCACACAAGCATTTTTACTAAGTGGCCGTTGCTCACTCGAGTTTGTGAACCATCAACAATTGCGCTATGGGGATCGTGATTAAAGTCGATGGAAACGAGCGGCGCTTCAGTATAGTCAACTATATTGTGTAATGTACACTGGGATGCATTAACAATGGTTTGATTTACGTCATTAACTTTCACATTTGCATTAATTGTGACACTTAAATCCATCGCAGTGACGTTTACCGTCGGCACACGCACAGATATAGCTTCAAATTTGTTAGAAAATTTCGGGAAGATTCTTTCAATACCTTTATGCAATTTGGTATCGACAGGAATGATGGATTGGCTTGCTGCTCGAGTTCGACGTAGGTCGCTGTGGTACGCATCGATCACTTGCTGGTCATTCATAGAAGAGTGAATGGTCGTAATCGTGCCGGACTCAATACCAAAGGCATCATCAAGCACCTTGATGATAGGGACAATACAATTGGTGGTACATGAACCATTGGAAACGATTCGATGATCGGCTTCGATAGTCTCGTGATTCACACCATAGATAATGGTGTTATCAAGGTCATTAGCACCAGGATGCGAGAACAGCACCTTTTTCGCTCCAGCAGCGATGTGTGCTAAGCCGTCATCTCGGCAACCGTAAACACCGGTACAATCGAGAACAATATCGACTTCAAGGTCACGCCAAGGCAGCAGTTCAATATCAGCCAAGTGTAAGATACGAATGGTATCAAACTCTCCTTTATCTTCAGCACCAATGCCATGATGAACATAGATGTGCTCTTGATCGTTTGAGATTTTCTTGCCGAAGCGGCCGTGACTGGTGTCGTACTGCAATAGGTGAGCCATAGCGTCAGGCTGAGCAAGCTCATTGACCGCTACTACTTTGATTTGTTGGCTTTTGCCACTTTCATAGACAGCGCGCAATATATTGCGCCCTATTCGTCCAAATCCATTTATCGCGACTTTTAGCATAGTTCCTTACATCTAACCAAAATTTCGTGCAACAGATGATAACTGAATCCTACCTAAAAGGCATTACTTGAATAACTCAGCTTACTTATGACAGATTGATCTGTTGCTTGTAAGCCTTAGTCTAAGTGATAACAAACCCCAGATACAAAAAAACCGAACTCAGCGCTCGGTTTTTTCCTTCATTTAACTGTTAGCACAAGGCCATCAGTCAATGATTAAGCAAGAAGCTCTTTCGCTGTGTTTACTACATTTTCAGTAGTGAAACCGAACATCTTGAATAGCTCACCCGCTGGTGCAGATTCGCCGAACGTTGTCATACCGATGATCTTGCCACCGAAACCAACGTACTTGTACCAGAAGTCAGCGATGCCAGCTTCTACAGCGATACGTGCTGTTACGTCAGATGGAAGTACAGATTCACGGTATTCAGCGTCTTGCTTATCAAACGCGTCAGTTGCAGGCATAGAGACTACGCGTACTGCTTTACCTTCAGCTGTTAGTTGTGCTGCTGCTTCAACAGCAAGCTCAACTTCAGAACCTGTAGCAATGATGATTAGCTCTGGCTTGCCAGCACAATCTTTCAGGATGTAACCACCCTTTGCGATGTTTGCTACTTGCTCAGCGTCACGATCTTGTTGTGCAAGGTTTTGACGAGAGAAGATAAGTGCAGAAGGACCATCTTTACGCTCGATTGCCAGTTTCCAAGCAACAGCAGACTCAACTTGGTCACATGGGCGCCATGTGCTCATGTTTGGAGTCAGACGTAGAGAAGCGATCTGTTCAACCGGTTGGTGAGTAGGACCATCTTCGCCTAGGCCGATAGAATCGTGCGTGTAAACTTGGATGTTCTGAATTTTCATCAGAGCAGCCATACGCATTGCGTTACGCGCGTATTCCATGAACATTAGGAACGTTGCGCCGTATGGTACGAAACCACCGTGCAGAGCGATACCGTTCATGATAGCCGTCATACCGAATTCACGTACACCGTAGTGGATGTAGTTACCAGAGAAGTCATTTGCTTCAAGCGACTTAGAGCCAGACCACATAGTCAGATTAGAAGGCGCAAGGTCAGCAGAGCCGCCCATGAATTCAGGTAGCATAGCACCGAACGCTTCTAGAGCATTTTGAGATGCTTTACGTGATGCGATGTTTGCTGGGTTAGCTTGAAGATCAGCAATGATTGCGTTTGCTTTTTCTTCCCACTCAGCTGGTAGTTCGCCGTTAGTACGACGTTTAAATTCTGCTGCTAGCTCTGGGTGAGCGGCTGCGTATGCGTCAAACTTAGCATTCCAAGCAGCTTCTTTCGCTGCGCCCGCTTCTTTCGCATTCCACTCAGCTGCGATATCAACCGGGATTTCGAAAGGACCGTGTTCCCAACCAAGTGCTGCTTTAGTTGCTGTGATTTCATCAGCGCCTAGTGGAGCACCGTGACAGTCGTGCGTACCCGCTTTGTTTGGAGAACCAAAACCGATAATAGTTTTAGTACAGATAAGCGTTGGACGAGGATCCGCTTTAGCTGCTTCGATAGCCGCGTTGATAGCATCAGAGTCGTGACCATCAACGGCCGAGATTACGTGCCAGCCGTAAGCTTCAAAACGCTTAGGTGTATCGTCAGAGAACCAACCTTCAACTTCGCCATCGATAGAGATGCCGTTGTCATCCCAGAAAGCAACCAGCTTACCAAGACCTAGCGTACCTGCTAGAGAACATGCTTCGTGAGAGATACCTTCCATCAGACAACCA
Source organism: Vibrio sp. QJM3NY_27 (assembly GCF_057785955.1). NCBI lineage: Bacteria > Pseudomonadati > Pseudomonadota > Gammaproteobacteria > Vibrionales > Vibrionaceae > Vibrio > Vibrio sp. QJM3NY_27. The sequence goes on from NZ_CM173511.1 coordinate 3,054,453, forward strand.
TCACCCATGAATGCATAAGTGAAGTGATCGACGATGTCGTGGCCTTCTTTGTTGAACTGTGCAGCCAATGCTTTCTCAGCCATCGCCATACCAACAGCGTTAGTGATGCCTTGACCTAGAGGACCAGTCGTTGTTTCGATACCAGGAGCGTAACCGTACTCTGGGTGACCAGGAGTCTTAGAGTGCAGTTGACGGAAGTTCTTAAGGTCTTCAATTGAAAGCTCGTAACCTGCAAGATGAAGCAGAGAGTAAATCAACATTGAACCATGCCCGTTAGACAGAATAAAACGGTCGCGGTCAGCCCACTCTGGGTTTGCTGGGTTGTGGTTCAAGTGACCACGCCAAAGAACTTCAGCGATGTCAGCCATACCCATAGGTGCGCCAGGGTGGCCTGAATTTGCTTGTTGAACGCCATCCATGCTAAGTGCGCGAATTGCATTGGCTAGATCTTTACGAGAAGGCATGTCTGCTCCTGAGTACATAAGCGATTTAAAAAATAGATTGATGCTAAAGTTTTCATTTTTATTAGCGCGGGTATTCTCTCAAACGACTTTAGCGACTGCAAACGTTTTACTGGCATTTTAACGGTCACTTTTCGCAATTTTCGAACATTTACATCACTTAGCAATGTGTTATCTCGACCGATACGCAAACGATTAGTTATGACATATCATAAAAAAGAGCTTGTAATTCGACCGCTGGAATTTAGAATAGCCGTCTAGATGTAGAAACACCTACAAAATATACTGTATTTAATGGCGGCGCTTCCTAGCTTGCGACGCCTAAAATTATTTGCATTTAACTATTTGCAACTAAAAACTAAACTAAAAGTGGAGCTCTCATGGCTAAGCACCTATTCACTTCTGAATCTGTTTCAGAAGGCCATCCAGATAAAATTGCAGACCAAATCTCTGATGCTGTTCTTGATGCCATCTTGGAACAAGATCCAAAAGCACGTGTTGCTTGTGAGACTTACGTTAAAACCGGCATGGTTATGGTTGGCGGTGAAGTAACAACGTCTGCATGGGTTGATATCGAAGAAATCACTCGTGAAACAGTTCGTGAAATTGGTTACGTTCATTCTGATATGGGCTTTGACGCAGACTCTTGTGCTGTACTAAACACAATTGGTAAGCAGTCTCCAGACATCAACCAAGGTGTTGATAAAGCCGATCCTAAAGATCAAGGCGCAGGCGACCAAGGTATCATGTTTGGTTACGCGACTAACGAAACACCAATCCTAATGCCAGCTCCAATTACTTACTCTCACCTTCTTGTTAAGAAGCAAGCTGAAGTACGTAAGAGCGGCAAGCTTGACTTCCTTCGTCCAGATGCGAAATCTCAAGTTACGTTCCAATACGACCAAGGTAAGATTGTTGGTATCGACGCAGTTGTTCTTTCAACTCAACACTGTGATTCAGTAACAACACCTGACCTACGTGAAGCGGTAATGGAAGAGATCATCAAGCCAGTACTTCCTGCTGAGTGGATCAATAAAGACACTAACTTTTTCATCAACCCAACCGGCCGTTTCGTAATCGGTGGCCCAATGGGTGACTGTGGTCTAACAGGTCGTAAGATCATCGTTGATACCTACGGCGGCGCAGCTCGTCACGGTGGCGGTGCATTCTCTGGTAAAGATCCATCAAAAGTTGACCGTTCTGCAGCTTACGCAGCGCGTTACGTTGCGAAAAACATCGTTGCTGCTGGCATGGCTGACCGTTGTGAGATTCAACTGTCTTACGCTATCGGTGTTGCGGATCCAACATCTATCATGGTTGAAACGTTTGGTACTGAGAAAGTAGCTCACGAAATCATCATTGAAGCAGTTCGTCAAAACTTCGACCTACGTCCATACGGTCTTCAAGAGATGCTGAACCTTCTTCAGCCTATCTACAAAAAGACGGCTGCATACGGTCACTTCGGTCGCGAAGAGTTCCCTTGGGAAGCGACGGACAAAGCAGCAATCCTTGCGGACTTCGCTGGCCTAAAATAATTTAGCCACTGCGATTTGTTTCTTTAAAGCCCTTACTTCTTAGTAAGGGCTTTATTTTTATGTACTTACCAAACCTTCCCCCGCTAGAACACCCTGTCCAAGTCTTCTTTACCGTTAACCACTTAGTATAAAAATCCGCTGATAATTTGTGTTTTCTAGCACTACTGACAATAGTTAAGGTAACTCCTAGGCGATCAAGCTCACATTTAACTCAAATTAATTCAGTCTGATAACGCTCGTTAAATGTACGCAAGAACAATAACTGGGATGACAAAGAGCAGTTTAGCTCAACACCATAACGCTCTCGTAAGAGATACTTCAGAGCCTTGTGGAATTATAACTAGGACGTTATTTAACTAGGGGGATCTATGCCTCGTACCGTGCACCCATCCGAACTAAACGATAAGAAACACAAGGTCAGCGATCAGGATTACGCTCGCACCATTCCTTGTAACCAAGTAAGCATATCCGCCCCATTCCACTGGTTATCGCTTGCACTGCATGACTTAGTGAAAATGCCAATAATCAGCGCATTTTACGGATTGTGTTTCATGGCTGCGGCCATCGCCATCGTGCAACTAGTCCAATGGCAAGGAACACACCTAGTCGTCATGCCAAGCTTGATAGTCTATATGTTGATAGGACCCTTTCTTGCTCTAGGCCTATATGACGCAAGCTGGGAAAGAGAGAAAGGACATTCCCCAAGTTTGTTCCACTCAATGAAAGCAATTACTCGCAACTCCACCCACCAATGGGCCTTTGCGATTGTGTTAATGGTGGCAATGATCTTTTGGATGCGGATTGCTGCGTTATTGCATGCGCTCTACCCTTCCGTACAAGGAGCACCATTAAGCGAGTTTGCACCATTCCTGATTACGGGTTCAGTGATTGGGTTGGTTATCGCTAGCCTGATATTTAGCATCTCAGCATTTTCGATTCCATTAATGATGGAAAGACGTGTAGATGTAATGAGTGCCATTTTTACTAGCTTCAACGCTGTTAAATCAAACATCCCTGCGATGGTCGTTTGGGCTGGTATCATTGGTACAGGTATCTTAGTCGGCTTCGCGACCTACGGTGTCGGTATGATTGTAACGATGCCATTACTTGGTTACGGAACATGGCATGCTTACCACGAAGTCATCAAAAAGAAACATCACGCTTAAATCGTTTCACGATCGATGAGCAATGTTATGATGAGGCCTTAGCTTAAACGCTGAGGCTTTTTTTTGGAGTTAACAACGCTTGTCTTACACCCCGCAACAACATCGAGTAAATAAGAAACTGGGCGAATGCCTAGCTATTGCTAATCAACACTTTTCTCGTGAATTTCCATGCCCAACCGTCACTTACAAGTTAAGAGGAAAGGCAGCGGGAAAAGCCTACCTCCAGTTAAACGAGATAAAACTCAACCAAGTACTATTCAGCGAAAATGAAGACGCCTTTATTAGCGAAGTCGTGCCTCATGAACTCGCACATCTGATCACACATCAGGTCTTCGGACGAGTTAGGCCCCACGGGAATGAGTGGAAATACGTGATGGAAAAGGTATTCAATGTACCGGCCAGAACCACCCACAGCTTGGAGATCACCTCAGTTCAGGGAAAAACCTTTGAGTACCGCTGTGATTGCACTACTTATCCCCTGTCGATTAGAAGACACAACAAAGTCATCCGTAACCAATCAACGTATCGTTGCCAACAATGTCAGCAAACCTTAGCTTTTACCGGCCTTCAATTGAGCTAAATCTTAATCTCACAAGGTAACGCGAATAAATGTAATAGAGAGAACTAACATTTGAGTGCTAGACTGTTGTTTATCATACTTTCATCAGTCTTTTTCCATGCAAAAAACCACTCAAAAAGCATTTGGCCTATCGGTGCCTTTCTACTTATCAATAGTATTTGGCCTACTGGTAACTCAAAGCGTTTTCGCCGCTCCACCAAGCTCATTCTCTAAAGCTAAAAAAGAAGCAGTGAAGATTTATCTCGATCATCCGACTTCATTTTATTGTGGTTGTGACATTACTTGGAAAGACAAAAAGAAAGGTATCCCCGACCTCGACGGCTGTGGTTATCAAGTGAGAAAACAGCAAAAGCGCGCTTCCCGCATTGAGTGGGAACACGTAGTTCCAGCTTGGCAATTTGGCCACCAGCGTCAGTGCTGGCAAGATGGCGGACGTAAGAACTGCACTCGCAATGACAAAATATTTAAATCGATGGAAGCCGACCTTCATAATCTAACTCCGGCAATTGGTGAGGTTAACGGTGATCGCTCCAATTACAATTTCAGTCAGTGGAATGGAATGGATGGCGTGAGCTATGGTCAGTGTGAAATGCAGGTCAACTTCAAACAACGTAAAGTGATGCCACCCGACAGAGCAAAAGGTTCTATCGCGCGTACTTATCTTTATATGAGCCAAGAGTATGGTTTCAAGCTATCTAAGCAGCAGACTAACCTGATGATGGCGTGGAACAAGCAATTCCCTGTCGATAAGTGGGAATGTACCCGTGATGAGCGAATCTATGCCATCCAGGGGAATCACAACCCATTTGTTTTCCCTGCTTGTAAATAACACGACTCAGGCAACCAACATCTCCAATTGCCTCCATCTCAAACAAGAGTTTCAGAATTGCCCCTGAAACTCTTGTTCTACCCTTGTTTTTTCAACTAAAAGCATCCATGTTAGGCAGAGACAAAATACCCAAATGACACTATTTATAGGTTTACCAGCATGAGAATCCCTCGTATCCATCACCCAGAATGCATTCATCAGTTAGGTTCACTCGCTTTAGGCGAAGATGCCGCGGGTCATGTTGGTCGAGTCCTTCGTATGAAAGAAGGTCAAGATGTTCTTCTATTTGATGGCAGTGGCGCTGAATTCCCAGCGACAATTGCTGAAGTATCAAAAAAGAACGTCACAGTTAATGTTACTGAACGTATCGAGCGTAGCAGCGAATCTCCGTTAGACTTACATTTAGGCCAAGTGATTTCACGTGGCGACAAAATGGAATTCACGATTCAGAAATCGGTTGAGCTTGGTGTGAACACCATTACCCCTCTTATTTCAGAGCGCTGTGGCGTTAAGCTTGATACTAAACGCTTCGAGAAAAAGCTCGCGCAGTGGCAAAAGATTGCTATCGCGGCATGTGAACAATCTGGCCGTAATACGGTTCCAGTTATTCGCCCAATCATGCAGCTTGAAGAGTGGTGCAGCGAACCGAGCGAAGCGTTAAAACTAAACCTGCATCCTCGTGCTAAATACTCAATCAATACCCTTCCAGAGCCGATCAGTAAGGTGCGCCTATTGATTGGCCCTGAAGGTGGACTGTCCGCTGAAGAAATAGGCATGACAGAACAATATAAATTTGAAGAGACGCTACTCGGCCCACGTGTACTTCGTACCGAGACAGCAGCTCTAACCGCAATTACTGCCTTACAAGTCCGTTTTGGCGATCTAGGCTAGGAGAAAAAAATGATCAAACTTGGCATCGTAATGGATCCAATTTCATCCATTAACATCAAAAAAGACTCTAGCTTTGCCATGATGCTTGAAGCTCAGCGTCGCGGTTACGAAATCCATTACATGGAAATGGATGATCTACATTTAGATCAAGGCGTAGCCATTGCTGACACTAAGGTTGTTGAACTAAAAGAAGATCCAAACGGCTGGTACGAATTCAAATCAGAACAGACTATCGCTCTCTCTGATTTAGATGCGGTACTGATGCGTAAAGATCCTCCGTTTGATACAGAATACATCTACGCAACTTACATTCTTGAGCGTGCTGAAGAGAACGGCGCACTGATCGTAAACAAGCCACAAAGCTTACGTGACTGTAACGAGAAGCTATTCACGGCTTGGTTCCCTGAACTGACACCAACCACCATCGTGACTCGTAAAGCTGAAAAAATTAAAGCGTTCCGAGAAGAACACGGTGACGTGATTCTAAAACCACTTGATGGTATGGGCGGCGCGTCTATCTTCCGAGTGAAAGAGGGAGATCCAAACGTATCAGTGATCATTGAAACACTGACTAACCACGGTCAGAACTACGCAATGGCGCAAACTTTTGTTCCAGACATCAGCAATGGTGATAAGCGTATTCTTGTGGTTGATGGTGAGCCAATGCCTTACTGTCTAGCTCGTATTCCTGCAAAAGGGGAAACTAGAGGTAACCTTGCTGCTGGCGGTACAGGTGAAGCTCGTCCGCTAAGTGAAACAGACTGGGCTATCGCAAGAGCAGTTGCTCCTGCACTGAAAGAGAAAGGCTTAATCTTTGTTGGGCTTGATGTTATCGGCGACAAGCTGACTGAAATTAACGTCACTAGCCCTACTTGTATCCGTGAAATTGAAGCCGCTTTTGATATTTCAGTTACAGGTAAATTAATGGATGCAATTGAGCGTCGCGTTAACGCTAAATAGCCTAAACTAAAGAAAGTCTTAGCTATTCGAAAACACAGAAATATCTAGGCAAAGAACAATGAGCGGCTTTACGCCGCTCTTTTTCCTTTACTGGGAACACACTGGCAGGAGGCTCTATGAATTTAACGAACCACTTTCTGGTTGCTATGCCCGGAATGAAAGATCCATACTTTCAAAATTCGGTGATTTACCTTTGTGAGCACAATGACGAAGGCGCGATGGGTTTGATGATCAACGCCCCTATTGATGTCACTGTCGGTAGCATGCTTAAGCAAGTTGAGGTTGATTCTGATCAGCCAAAACCCAACCAAGCAAGTCTTGATAAGCCTGTATTGAATGGTGGGCCGGTCGCAGAAGATCGTGGGTTTATTTTGCACAAACCTAAAGGCAGCTATCAATCCAGTATCAGCATGACGGATCAAATATCGGTGACAACCTCAAAAGATATCTTGATGGTATTAGGTACAGAAGATGAACCGATGAATTATCTAGTCGCACTTGGTTATGCAGGGTGGGAACCTGGGCAACTGGAAACCGAACTGACTGAAAACTCATGGTTAACCGTAGAAGCTGATCCAAAGGTCATCTTCGATACGCCAATTTCAGACCGCTGGAAAGTCGCCGTGCAGATGTTAGGTATTAATGCCGCTCAGCTTTCTGCTGACGCTGGTCACGCCTAACTCAGACTCAGACTCAGACTCAGTATATAAACTCTCAAACACAGATTAATTTGGAAGCCCCATGTCACGAACAATTATGGCATTTGACTACGGTACGAAAAGTATCGGCAGTGCGATAGGACAAGAAATCACAGGTACAGCAAGCCCTTTAAAAGCCTTTAAAGCCAAAGATGGTATCCCCAACTGGGACGATATCGAGAAGCAAATCAAAGAGTGGCAGCCGAATCTTATCGTGGTTGGTCTGCCTACCGATCTTCACGGTAAAGATCTAGCAACCATTACACCCAGAGCGAAGAAGTTCGCTAACCGTCTTAAAGGACGCTTTGGTATGGATGTTGAATTGCATGATGAGAGACTTTCTACGACAGAAGCAAGGGCTGACCTTTTTGAAATGGGCGGCTACAAAGCACTAAGTAAAGGCAACGTTGATAATCAATCAGCTGTCGTTATTTTAGAAAGCTGGTTTGAAGCACAATATTCTTAGTTAAAACTAAGCGATTAACATTTGAGCTAATTTATGATCCCACACGAATTTCATGCCGTAGTGCTTGTGCAATTCATAATAAGGACGTGGGAGTTCATATGAAAATTTTTCTAGTCGTCTTCGCTTCTCTAGCAATCACAGCATGCAGCTCTATGAACGGAGGCTCAGCAGGCTATACCGGTGAACAATATCCGACAAAAACCAAATTAGAGAAGGAACGAGGATATTCTAGTAACAACAATAGTTACGGTAACCACTAAATTATCTAGCCAAAAAAACCGCCTTCACAGCGGTTTTTTAGCGTTCAGTATTCAGCATCTATCTAACCCATGTCTATCTTCACTCCAGTCAACGCCCCGGTCCCGTAGTCGTCATCACCACGTCTGGTTTTGAGCATTAAGCGCAAGTCATTAGCAGAATCGGCACTGTGGAACGCATCCTCTTCACTGATTTTGCCTGCTATCACTAAATCATACAACGCTTGGTCAAAGGTCTGCATACCAATCTCTTTCGATTTAGCCATAGTCGCTTTTAGTTCATGCAACTCACCACGACGAATCAAGTCAGACACTCGCGGGCTGTTAAGTAGAATCTCAAATACACCATGACGACCGCTGCCATTCTTATCTCGGATTAATTGCTGAGCGACCACACCACGCAGGTTCATCGACAAATCAAACAAGAACTGTTCTTTCTGCTCTTTAGGCACCAAGTGGAGAATACGTTCTAACGCTTGGTTAGCGTTATTGGCGTGTAAGGTTGCCATACACAAGTGACCCGTTTCAGCAAAGGTCATCGCATATTCCATGGTTTCACGGCTACGGATTTCGCCAATCAAGATCATATCTGGCGCTTGACGTAACGAGTTCTTAAGTGCAACTTCGTAACTCTCGGTGTCGAGCCCTACCTCACGCTGAGTCACGATGCACTTTTTATGTTCGTGAACGAATTCAATTGGGTCTTCAACCGTCAAGATATGCCCCGAGCGGTTGGTATTGCGATAGCCCGTCATTGCAGCCATTGAGGTCGATTTACCAGAGCCCGTCGCACCAACCACCAGCACAAGTCCACGCTTTGCGATTGATAGGTCTTGCAGTACATCAGGAAGCTTTAATTGCTCAAAGGTTGGGATGTTAGTTTCGATACGACGAATGACCGCTCCTGGTAGCTCTCGCTGAAAAAACGCACTCACACGAAAACGACCAAAATCACGCACTATGGCAAAATTAGCCTCACGCGTTTGCTGATATTCATCACGTCGGTCTTGATCCATCATCGCGTCAAGCAACTGTGCGACCTGAGCCGAATTCAGCTTATCTCCTTGAGGGCGAAGTTCACCATCCACACGAAACAGGATTGGAGCATCGACAGTGATATAAAGATCCGAAGCCTTTTGAGAAAGCATCCCCTCAAGGATTTGATTCAATTCCATTTTGTTCACCTTGATTAAAACATAGAGGTTTCAATTTCGATCTTTTTCTCGACCTCTTCTGAATCAACCAGGCCTTGAGCCATCAACTGCTTCGCATTTTGCTCCATGGTCTGCATACCATGTGCCGCGCCCGTTTGAATAATCGAATACATCTGCGCGACCTTATCTTCACGGATCAAGTTTCTGATCGCAGGTGTCGCCATCATGATTTCATGACAAGCCACACGACCGCCACCGACACGCTTCAACAGCTTTTGGGCAATCACCGAACGTAACGATTCAGATAGCATTGAACGCACCATGTCTTTGTCGCTACCCGGGAATACATCGATAATACGGTCTATGGTTTTTGCCGCAGAGCTCGTGTGCAAAGTACCAAAAACTAAGTGACCCGTTTCTGCTGCGGTTAGCGCTAAGCTAATCGTCTCTTGGTCACGAAGTTCACCCACAAGGATTACGTCGGGATCTTCACGCAACGCACTACGCAATGCAGCTTTGAAGCTGTGAGTGTCGCGGTGCACTTCTCGTTGGTTGATTAGGCATTTGTTGTTGGTATGAACAAATTCGATCGGGTCTTCAATCGTCAATATATGCTTATTATGGTTACGGTTAACGTAATCCACCATCGCTGCCAAAGTTGTCGACTTACCTGAACCAGTCGGCCCTGTGACCAATACTAGCCCTTTTTCATAATTAGATATTCTTTCAAAGATCTCAGGAGCCCCTAGCTGTTCAAGGGTAGGAATCTCTACTGGAATGGTACGAAACACAGCAGAGCAGCCACGAGATTGGTTAAAAGCATTAACACGGAAACGACCAACGTTGGGTAATTCAAAAGAGAAGTCGACTTCCAGTTTTTCTTCAAATTCACCGCGTTGTGAATCACTCATGATCTCAAAAACCAAACGATGCACATCAGCATGACTCAAAGCTGGTATTCCAAGCTTCCTTACTTCACCATCTATACGTACCATTGGAGATACACCCGCAGAAAGATGTAGATCTGACGCGTTATGCTTTACACTAAAATCTAGTAACTCAGTGATATCCATTTATTTTCCCTTAAGTAAAGTCAGCTATGAGTAGTATTCAACAAAATATCGAACAAATCACCTCACAGATACGTAGTGCTGAGCAAAAGTGCGGACGAGCTCCAGAGTCCGTGCAACTTTTAGCCGTCAGTAAAACTAAACCTATTGATGCGATTCTAGAAGCCGCACTCGGAGGCCAAGTTGCCTTTGGTGAAAACTATGTTCAAGAAGGTGTAGATAAAGTAAAACACTTTTCAGAACAACATTCTAACCTAAATTTAGAATGGCATTTTATTGGTCCAATTCAATCCAATAAAACCCGCCCTATCGCAGAAAGCTTCCAGTGGGTGCATTCTGTCGATCGCGATAAAATCGCGCAAAGGCTTAATGATCAACGACCAAACGAGCTTCCACCTCTACAAGTACTCATTCAAGTGAACACCAGTGGTGAAAATTCGAAATCAGGAACGTCAGAAGAGACAGTTTTTGCACTCGCAGAGTTGATTTCGTCGCTCCCTAACCTCACGTTAAGAGGATTGATGTCGATTCCTGCAAACGTATCTGACTATCAATCTCAGCTTAATGCATTTTCTCAACTGGCGGAGCTTAAAGGCAAGCTAGCCGTGAAGTATCCAAACATAGATACCCTTTCGATGGGTATGAGTGGTGATATGGATGCGGCAGTTGAGGCTGGTAGCACAATGGTTCGTATTGGAACGGCTATTTTCGGTGCTCGTGATTACGCAAAATAGCGACGGCAAGCAGCAAGAAATAGCTACAGCAAGCAACGAAAAATACAGTATTGATACCGCTTCGCTTTAACCGCGCAGCGACATGCTCAGGATTTTATATATGGAACATAAGAACATCGCCTTTATTGGGGCGGGAAATATGGTTCGCTCGATTGTAGCGGGCTTAGTGGCGAGTGGTTACCCAGCGCAAAAGATTACTGCAACAGCGCCTTCAGACACCAGAAGGCTGCCGTTAGAGCAAGAGTACGGCATCAATACCACCAGCGATAATATTGCCGCAGCAGAACAAGCAGACGTTGTTGTGTTATCCGTGAAGCCACAAATGATGGCTGATGTATGTAAACCCTTACAAGATATCGACTTCAGCAACAAACTGGTTATCTCAATTGCCGCGGGTATTAATGCGAATCGACTCAATGAGATGTTAAACTGCCAGCTGAACCTTGTTCGTGTGATGCCAAACACGCCATCACTACTTGGTAAAGGGATGAGCGGCCTTTATGCTGACTCAACGGTTAGTAAGGGCGATAAAGAGTTCGCTTCTCAGCTAATGCAAGCCGTAGGTGAGGTAAGCTGGGTTGAACAAGAGTCTGGTATCAACAACATCATTGCGGCGGCGGGGAGTGCTCCGGCTTACTTCTTCCTGTTTATGGAGGCGATGCAAGCTGAAGCAATTAACCAAGGTTTTGACCAAGAAACCGCTCGTAAATTAGTGCAGCAATCTGCATTAGGCGCGGCAGAGATGGTAGTAGCAAATCCAAATACTGAATTATCAACACTGCGCGAGCAAGTGACTTCAAAAGGCGGAACGACCGCAGAAGCATTGCGCACGTTTAACGACCATCAACTATCAGACATCGTAGCGAAAGCCATGCAAGCGGCGGTTGCTCGAGCTGAAGAGATGGAAAAACTGTTTTAATACTCGTTACAGTACAAAAGCATTGTGCCGTTCGGGTTATACCTAGCGGCAAGTAAATCCGAAAAAGGAAACAATATGAATTCGATGAGCTTTCTGATCTCGACCGTTTTTGATCTTTACATCATGGTTGTGATCTTGCGTATCTGGCTACAAGCATCACGTGCAGATTTCTACAACCCATTCTCACAATTTATCGTAAAAGCGACACAACCGGTTGTTGCCCCACTACGCCGAGTGATTCCATCAATAGGCAGCCTTGACCTTGCGACTGTTGTTTTCGCTTATGTGCTGTGTGTACTTAAGTTCGTCGCTCTAAACTTGATTATCTCTGGCGGTGCGGCTGTATTTGATATTAGCTTCCTGATCTTTGGCGCGCTATCTCTGCTCAAAGCAGCTGGTGGGTTAATTTTCTGGGTTCTACTGATCCGTGCAATCCTGAGCTGGGTTAGCCAAGGCCGTAGCCCAATCGAATACGTATTCCATCAGTTAACAGAACCAATGCTAACGCCAATTCGCCGTATCCTTCCTGATATGGGTGGCTTCGACCTAAGTGTGCTTGTTCTGTTCATTGTTCTGCAATTTGCGAACTTCTTAATGGGCGACATGATCGGTCCTATTTGGTATCAGCTATAGTTCAAGTACGAACATCAGGTACTTTGACAATGCCAAAAGCAGTTTGGGCCGAAGAAAACGATATTCTTCTTAGGCTCTACATCCAACCCAAAGCAAGCCGAGACAAGATTGTCGGCTTGCACGGAGAGGAACTGAAAATTGCCATTACTGCACCACCGGTTGATGGCAAAGCAAATGCTCACTTAGCGAAATACCTAGCCAAGCAATTTAAGGTCGCTAAAGGGCAAATTAAGATAGAGAAGGGAGAGCTAGGTCGGCATAAGCAAGTTCGAATATGCTCACCAAGCCAGATCCCAACTGAAGTCAAAGCCATCCTATGATGGCTTTTTGCTATTTATTGGAGTCATTATGCGTCTATGGATAACAGCACTACTCACCGCTCTGATTGCCCTACCAAGCTCGGCAGGACAGTTTAAAAGTATCAAGGATGTCGAGGTTCATTACTCGGCTTTCAATTCCACGTTTTTAACTGCGCAGGTCGCTAAGCAATATAAGCTGAAACGAAACGGATACTCAGCGATTCTAAATATCAGCGTGCTAGACAACGCTTCTCTAGGAAAGCCTGCAACAACGGCTAAAATTACGGGAACAGCTCGGAACCTAGTAGGTAACACTCGCACGCTTAACTTCCGTGAAATAAAGGAAGGCGATGCGATTTATTACCTTGCAGAGTTCCCTATCACTCACGAAGAAAACATCACCTTTAATATTGATGTTAACGCAGGTTTGAAAGGCACAGGCCCACTGCGTTTCACACAAAAATTCTATATAGAAGAGTAGCTTCAAAGCTCACTTTTCTAGTCATTAACTTATTAGAGCCACATCCCCATGAGTAAGATTGTTTTAGCCACAGGCAACCAAGGCAAAGTTCGCGAGATGGCAGATATTCTGTCTGAGTTTGGTTTCGACGTTGTCGCGCAAAGTGAATTTAACGTTTCAGAAGTCGCAGAAACGGGAACAACTTTCATTGAAAATGCCATCATCAAAGCTCGCCACGCTGCGAAAGAAACAGGGCTGCCAGCCATTGCTGACGATTCTGGCTTAGAAGTTGATTTCCTTAATGGTGCACCCGGTATCTACTCAGCGCGTTACTCAGGTGAAGGGGCGACTGATAAGCAAAACATCGAAAAGCTGTTAGATGCTATGCAAGGTGTCGACGTTGAAAAACGCACAGCTCGTTTTCACTGTGTATTGGTACTAATGCGTCACGAAAACGATCCGACTCCATTAGTATGTCACGGTAAATGGGAAGGTCGCATTCTGACTGAAGAACACGGTGAGAATGGCTTTGGCTACGATCCTGTATTCTTTGTACCAGAAGATAACTGCGCCTCAGCAGAACTTGAATCGTCACGTAAGAAGCAACTGTCACACCGTGGTAAAGCCCTCGCGTCATTATTTAAGACTCTCAAGGAGCAAGCTCTGTAATGCACAATGCAGCGCTAATACCACCCGCACTCAGCCTCTATGTCCACATTCCATGGTGTGTACAAAAGTGTCCGTATTGTGATTTTAACTCTCACGCTCTAAAAGCCGAGATTCCTGAAAAAGAGTATATAGATGCTCTGCTTGAGGATCTCGATACTGATATCGAAAAATACCAACTCAATGGCGCACCTCGCCCATTGCATTCGATCTTTATTGGTGGCGGCACGCCGAGTCTATTTTCTCCAGAAGGAATAGGTCGATTGCTGCAAGGTATTGAACAACGCATCCCGTTCAAACCTGAAATAGAAATCACCATGGAAGCCAACCCGGGCACCATAGAAGCTGAACGTTTTGCAGGTTACCAAAAGGCAGGTATTAGTCGTATCTCAGTTGGTGTACAAAGTTTTGAGCAAGAGAAACTGGAAAGGCTTGGCCGTATTCATGGTCAAGATGAAGCGGTCAACGCAGCTCACTTAGCACATAAAATTGGATTAAATAGCTTCAACCTAGATCTAATGCACGGCTTACCCGATCAAAGCATTGATCAAGCGTTGGCTGACTTAGACAAAGCGATCGAGCTCGACCCTCCACATTTGTCTTGGTATCAGCTAACAATAGAACCTAACACCATGTTCTATTACAAAACGCCACAGCTGCCTGACGATGATGACCTTTGGGATATCTTCGACTTAGGCCATAAGAAGCTCGCAGATGCAGGTTATGTACAGTACGAAATTTCAGGTTACAGTAAGCCGGGATATCAGTGTCAGCATAATCTCAACTACTGGCGCTTTGGTGACTACCTAGGTATTGGCTGTGGCTCTCATGGCAAGCTGAGCTTTGCAGATGGACGTATTGTTCGCACCACTAAGGTTAAACACCCTAGAGGCTACCTAGCAGCGTATCAGAATCTGGTGAAACCCTATCTGTCGGATGAACTTGAAGTACCTAATGAGGACCGCCCTTTTGAGTTCTTCATGAACCGCTTCAGGCTAATGGAAGCGTGTCCAAAACAAGACTTCATTGATACGACTGGGTTAGAGTTTAATTCGATTCAGCCAACGATAGAATGGGCTAAAGAGCTCAGTTATCTTAATGAAACCGACAGCCATTGGCAGATCACTGAAAAAGGAAAACTCTTCTTAAACGATTTGCTTGAAGCCTTTATGGCAGAAGAAGACGAATAGAGCGAGATTCGAGAAGTATTGCATAAGGGTTGGCTTTAGGGTCACCCTTTTTATTGTAAGAACCTTTCTCGAAGCGAAGCGCTCTATAGGACGAAGTCCGTGCTCGCATCTCGCATCTTTCTTCTAAAAAATAGAGCGACCAATACGCTCTGAGAGCAATTCTAAAGCCTGAGTTCCCGCTAGTGAATTACCCGACGCGTCCAGTTCCGGAGACCACACCGCGATCGTCATTTCGCCAGGAACAATCGCAATAATCCCACCGCCAACACCCGATTTACCCGGCATACCAACACGATAGGCAAACTCTCCCGCCCCATCGTACAAACCACATGTCGCAAGCAAAGCATTCAGCTGTTTGGTTTGAACTGGCGTGATGATCTCTTTCTTGGTCTGAACCGACACACCTTTGTTTGCCAAATAGCTAAAGGTCTTCGCCAAGTCAACACAGGTCATTTTAAGCGCACAAGCATGAAAGTAATTGTTGAGTACGGGAATAACATCGTTCTCAAAATTACCAAATGAACGCATCAAATAAGCGATAGCAGCATTACGATCGCTGTGCATCATCTCAGAAGCCGCCACAACCTTGTCATACACAATATGAGTATCACCTGATAGCTGACGAACAAATTCTAATAAACGATGTCTTGGCGCTGATAGACGGCTTTGTAATAAGTCGGCAACGACAATCGCGCCAGCATTAATAAACGGGTTACGAGGGATGCCGTGTTCCATCTCAAGCTGAATCATCGAGTTAAAGGCTTGTCCTGAAGGCTCCTTCCCTACTCGCTGCCATATCTCTTCCGGCTTATACAGCACCATTGCTAGCGTC
This sequence comes from Vibrio sp. QJM3NY_27, assembly GCF_057785955.1. Lineage (NCBI taxonomy): Bacteria > Pseudomonadati > Pseudomonadota > Gammaproteobacteria > Vibrionales > Vibrionaceae > Vibrio > Vibrio sp. QJM3NY_27. Next base: position 3,070,253 of record NZ_CM173511.1, read on the forward strand.
AGGCTTAGAGCTTTCGAAATTGATTGCACGGAAAAGGCTTCATCAGCATCGCCAGCTTGAATAACTTCACCTTCATTGGTGTATACCGCAATCGCCAGTTTCTGATTCGATACGCGAGCCAATGCAGGAATATAGTCAGCGACCTTTCCCTGACCAATTAAGGGACGAACTTCGTCTAAAATCTCGGCTAAAATAGCTTGAGTTGGTTTCATGTGAGCTTACTTCTTATTGTTATTTTTGTAGGGGTGTGACATTCAGTTTTGTCCTTAAACTTCTAATTAGATAAAAGACTAAGGACAAAAAAAGCCAACACTACAATAATGTTGGCTTTTATCAATCCCATAAAGTGTAGGGTTTAATCCTAAGTCGGATTCAACTTCACTTAATTTGATTCAGAATTACTTAGTACGCTTGAACTTAATGTCCCAAACACCATGACCTAAACGGTGGCCACGAGCTTCAAACTTAGTCAGTGGACGCTCGTCTGGACGAGGAATGTAATCCCCATCTTCAGCGATATTCTCGAAACCTGGAGCTACGTTCATCACTTCAATCATATGTTCTGCGTAGTTTTCCCAGTCTGTTGCCATGTGGAAAATACCAGTATCAAGTTGAAGCTTGCCGCGAACCATCTCTGCAAACTCAGCCTTAACAATACGACGTTTGTGGTGACGAGCTTTGTGCCATGGGTCAGGGAAGAACAGTTGCAATGTATGCAGGCTGCTATCTGGGATCATGTGTTCAAATACTTCTACTGCATCGTGACACATTACACGCAAGTTAGTTACGCCAGCATCGCGAGCTGTACCTAAACACGCACCAACACCTGGGCTGTGAACTTCAATACCTAAGAAGTTTTTCTCAGGCGCATTCTTTGCCATTTCAACCAGTGATGCACCCATACCGAAGCCAATTTCTAGTACAACAGGGTTGTCGTTGCCAAACACTTCTTTCCAATTAAGAAGTTCTGGATTGTAGTCGATACCCATTGTTGGCCAACATTCGTTCATCGCGTTTTCTTGGCCTTTTGTTAAGCGGCCTTCGCGGCGAACAAAACTACGGATCTTACGAACCAGTTTGCCGTCTTCAGTATATTCGTTAGTGGTCACTTCACTCATTGATTTTTGCCTGCACATTGATTAATCAAAGCGGGGATTATCCAAAGAATTGCCTCCGGTGCAAGTCTTTCCGTGGATAAATTCCCACACAATTTGTCTGTTTTACATCCAACCGTAAGTGTGGTGCAATTTCACTCCTAATAATAGCAAAGCATAGAGCATGTCGTGACTCCTTTCGCAACCGCCATATTAAAGTGGTATGACGCCTTTGGGCGTAAAGAATTACCTTGGCAACAAAACAAAACCGCCTACACCGTTTGGCTATCTGAAATCATGCTTCAGCAGACTCAAGTCGCCACGGTGATTCCATACTACCAACGCTTCTTAGAACGTTTCCCAACGGTTATTGACCTAGCGAACGCCGAGCAAGACGAGGTACTTCACTTATGGACAGGGCTTGGCTATTACGCGCGAGCTCGTAACTTGCACAAGGCTGCCAAGATTGTTGCTGAGCAATACGGTGGTGAGTTTCCGCTTTCTATCGAAGAAATGAACGCGCTACCGGGTATTGGACGTTCTACTGCCGCTGCAGTGCTGTCCTCTGTGCATAAACTCCCTCATGCGATTCTTGATGGCAACGTCAAGCGCACCTTGGCGAGAAGCTTTGCAGTAGAAGGTTGGCCGGGGCAAAAGAAAGTCGAGAACCAGCTTTGGGAACACGCAGAAGCACACACTCCCAATCAAGATGTCGATAAGTACAATCAAGCCATGATGGATATGGGTGCCATGGTTTGTACTCGTAGCAAGCCCAAATGTACGTTGTGCCCGATTGAAAGCATGTGCGAGGCTAAGAAGCTCGATAGACAGCTCGATTTCCCTGGCAAAAAGCCTAAGAAAGAAAAGCCAATAAAAGAAACATGGTTTGTGATTCTGTACCACGATAATCAAGTATGGCTCGAACAACGCCCTCAGTCTGGTATCTGGGGAGGACTGTTCTGTTTCCCTCAAAATGAAAACGCAGAGATCGAACATCAATTAGATCTTCGTTCGATCAAAGACAACGAAACCGATTCGATCAAGACCATGATTGCGTTTCGACATACTTTCAGCCACTACCACTTAGATATCACACCTGTATTAGTAAAATTAGATAAACAACCAGATTTGATAATGGAAGGGACTAAAGGTCTCTGGTATAACTTATCAAAACCGGAAGAAATTGGCCTAGCAGCTCCTGTAAAGCAGCTTATTGAGAGCCTACCCTTTGAACTGAACGACGACGTTTGAATCAACGAACGCGATAAGAGGAACCACTATGAGCCGCACTGTATTTTGTGCTCGCCTTCAAAAAGATGCTGAAGGCCTAGATTTTCAACTTTACCCAGGTGACTTAGGTAAGCGTATCTTTGACAACATCTCTAAAGAAGCTTGGGGGCAATGGCAAAGCAAGCAAACCATGCTTATCAATGAGAAGAAGCTAAATATGATGGATCCTGAACATCGTAAACTTCTTGAAACTGAGATGGTTAACTTCCTTTTCGAAGGTAAAGATGTCGTTATTGATGGCTACACTCCACCAAGCGAATAAGACATTTATTTAAGCAAATTTTAATGACATCATGGTTAACGCTGCGATGTCATTTTTGTATGAGGAACTATGAAAAAGCTAAGTTACTTCCTAACAGCCATGTTGTTAACTGGCTGCAGTCGTGAATTTGTCGAAAGCATTTATGATGTTAATTACGAACCAACCAACCGATTTGTCAGTAATTTAGCGGAGCTACCCGGTCAATTTGAAAAAGACACTGGGGCGTTAGATTCTTTAATTAATAGCTTTTCTGGCAATATCCAAAAACGTTGGGGCAGCAGTGAAGTAAAGATGGCGGGTAAGAGTAACTATGTGAAATACATAGATAATTACTTGAGTCGTTCAGAAGTAAACTTTAGCCAAGGCCTGATCACAGTTGAAACCGTCTCCTCAACGGATCCTAAAAAGCACCTCAAAAATGCAATAATGACGACACTTTTGACGCCAGATGATCCTGCGAATGTCGATCTATTCTCTTCCAAAAGCATCAAGTTAGAAGGTCAACCTTTCCTTTATAACCAAGTCGTTGATCAAGATAAGAAGCCAATCCAATGGACATGGCGCGCGAACAAGTTTGCCGATTACTTGATCGCTAATAACTTAAAAACCAAGGAAGTCGACTTTAAAAAAGCTTACTACGTCGAAATCCCAATGGTGGCCGATCACGCCAGCAAACGAAGCTATAAGTACGCCGATATCGTTCGTCGCGCATCCCAACGTTATGACATCCCTGAAGACTTGATTTACGCGATCATCAAAACAGAGAGTAGTTTTAACCCATACGCTGTGAGTTGGGCGAACGCTTATGGTCTTATGCAGGTAGTCCCAAAAACCGCAGGTCGAGATGTCTTTAAGCTTGTCAAAAAGAAACCTGGAGAACCAAGTCCTGAGTACTTATTCAATCCAGAAAACAACATTGATGCTGGCACTGCGTACTTTTACATCCTTAAAAATCGTTATTTGAAGGACGTGCAGCACCCAACAACGCTTGAGTACAGCATGATCTCAGCATACAACGGTGGCACTGGTGGGGTACTAAATACCTTCAGCAAAGACCGAAAGCGAGCAATGCGTGACTTAAATTCATTGCAACCTAGTCAAGCTTACTGGGCGCTGACAAAGAAACACCCAAACAAAGAGTCGCGTCGATACTTAGAAAAAGTAACAAAATTCAAGAAAGATTTTAACCAAGGTAAAACGTAAGCCTCACTTTTGAATAAAAAAACAACTAACGAACGTTTTTTTTAATTATTTTCAAAAAAGGTGTTGACGGTTATGCAGAAAATCCGTTTAATAGCGCTCCGTTGCCCGGATAGCTCAGTCGGTAGAGCAGAGGATTGAAAATCCTCGTGTCGGTGGTTCGATTCCGCCTCCGGGCACCACAATTTGATTTGTTGGTGTCATTACTCTTTAACAGGGAGTAGCAACACGAACAAAAGCATAAAGAATTTAGTGTGCCGACTTAGCTCAGTAGGTAGAGCAACTGACTTGTAATCAGTAGGTCACCAGTTCGACTCCGGTAGTCGGCACCATTCTTTTGCCTCGATAGCTCAGTCGGTAGAGCAGCGGATTGAAAATCCGCGTGTCGGTGGTTCGATTCCGCCTCGAGGCACCATTATTTGGTACTTAACAAATAATGGTCTTTATAGACCTGATGTTGAGACAAGTAATTCCCCTTTAGTTCAGTTGGTAGAACGGCGGACTGTTAATCCGTATGTCGCAAGTTCAAGTCTTGCAAGGGGAGCCATTTTAAAGAACTTCATTTTATATGAGGTTTTAATTAGAGAGTTTACTCTCTAAAGCAAAGAATTTAGTGTGCCGACTTAGCTCAGTAGGTAGAGCAACTGACTTGTAATCAGTAGGTCACCAGTTCGACTCCGGTAGTCGGCACCATTCTTTTGCCTCGATAGCTCAGTCGGTAGAGCAGCGGATTGAAAATCCGCGTGTCGGTGGTTCGATTCCGCCTCGAGGCACCATTATTTGGTACTTAACAAATAATGGTCTTTATAGACCTGATGTTAAGACAAGTAATTCCCCTTTAGTTCAGTTGGTAGAACGGCGGACTGTTAATCCGTATGTCGCAAGTTCAAGTCTTGCAAGGGGAGCCACATTCAAGAAAGCCAAGTCGAAAGACTTGGCTTTTTTTCGTTTGAGCAAAAGCTAACTCTAACTCTAACTCTAACTCTATTCAGTATTGCCGCCAGCTCAACATCAAGCCCTGATCACCCCCATAAAGTTAAAGCATCCCCTTTCCTATCTCGACAGTACCAATCCTTGAATTCGTTCAAACCCTATCGATACAAACTAAACCATCTCTGAAATTAAACACCTTTAGCCGCGTATCGTCACATAAAAATAAACAACACGTCGGCCCGTTACTTTTTTTGCTTCGTAAATTTAATCTTCATCATGTTTTGATATCTTTCTGATATCTGCCCTACACGACTTAGATTAAGATTCGATGAATTATATCTAATACTAATTATTTAATCGCTACGCAGGAAAATATGAAATTAAAAACGCAAGCTTACTTATTATCGGGCATCATCTTGATCGCTCTGCTGGCGCTAACTGCTACTGGTTTATGGACCTTGAGAGTCGCTAGTAACATGGACAACAAAGCTCGTGTGACAGAGCTATTTAAGAGCGCATACAGCATTCTTACTGAAGTCGAAAAAATGGCCGTTGATGGCACCCTAGAAGAACAACAGGCCAAACAGCTTGCTACTCGCCTACTACGTAACAACATCTATAAAGACAATGAATACGTCTATGTTGCGGATGAAAACATGACGTTTGTTGCGACACCTCTGGATCCACAACTACACGGGACCAGCTTTAATGATTTTAAAGACGGTGATGGAAATAGCGTTGGCCAGCTCATTCAACGAGTACTTGGCAATCGTACTGGCCAGATCATTGAGTACACCTGGACACAAAAGCTTCCAGACGGAACGATTGAAGAAAAACTGTCTATTGCAGAGAAGACTCCACATTGGGGTTGGGTTGTAGGTACAGGTATCGGCTTCAATGAAGTCAATGCACGTTTCTGGTCAACGGCTCAATGGCAATTGTTTCTATGTGTCGTGATTGCTGGCCTTATTTTATCAAGCCTAATTGTATCTATTAAGCGAATGCTAGCACTTCTTGGCGGCGAGCCTAAAGATGTAAGAGAAGCGGTACAAGCCGTCGCAGAAGGCCGTATTCAAACCTCTTTTGAAACTCAGGCAATAAACGGCAGTATTTATCACGCCGTACAACAAATGAGTAAGTCGTTAGCAGAGCTAGTTTCAAACCTCAATGCATCAATGTTGGCACTGAGAGGTGAGTTACAGCGCGTGGAAGATCGTGCAGGTTCTATCGCTCAGCTGACCGAGACTCAGCAACAGTCGACTGAGATGATCGCGACAGCTATGACGGAAATGGCCTCTTCAGCCAACAATGTTGCTGATTCAGCGGGCGATACTGCGCGTAATACTGACGAAGCTGATAAACAGAGCCAACATACTCAGCTCCTAATTCACAACACCGTAGATAACATTCAAGGTCTAGCAGGCCAACTCGGCACAGCAAGTGAAGCCGTCGCTAACTTAGATAGCGATGTACATAACATCGTTAAGGTCTTAGACGTCATCGGTGATATTGCAGAACAAACTAACCTTCTAGCGCTAAATGCGGCAATTGAAGCGGCGCGTGCTGGTGAACAAGGTCGCGGATTTGCCGTTGTAGCAGATGAAGTTCGCAACCTTGCAGGTAGAACACAGTCAAGCACGAAAGAAATCCAGCTAATGATCAATAACCTTCAAGAAGGCTCTCGTAACGCGATAAAAACTATGGAAGTGTGTGCGACTACCAGTAAAAGCACCGTAACAGAGTCCCAGAATGCCTCTGAAGCTCTACAACAGATTGTTATCGCATTAGAGTCTATTTCATCGATGAGTCATCAAATCGCGACAGCCGCCGCTGAGCAGACTCAGGTGAGTGACGATATTTCGAAGCGTATCAATATGATCGAAGAAAGTGGCAACCAACTGAGTAATGTGGTGACAGAAAGTCATAACAGCACTCAAACTCTCACCTCCCTTTCTAACGAATTAGAAGCTTGGGTTAATAGGTTTGAAGTAAAACACTAAACTCTCGAGTAAATTCTTAAATATAAAAGCACGTTTTCATACGTGCTTTTTTTGTTTCGGTGCCTATTCAGTCCAGTTAACCGTAGTTTCAGTATCTTTTAGAGCATGCTAGACCTAGGTTTTTAGCCCCAAACGAACAAAAACAATCCACTAAGTATAGAAAAACATCAAACGATACTTTTTTTGCAATTTAATGTTGACCCAGAACGCGAAAACACGTTTAATACACCTCGTCGCCCGGATAGCTCAGTCGGTAGAGCAGAGGATTGAAAATCCTCGTGTCGGTGGTTCGATTCCGCCTCCGGGCACCACAATTTATTTGTTGGTGTCCTAGACAACAACAATAAAGCACAAAGAAATATTATGTGCCGACTTAGCTCAGTAGGTAGAGCAACTGACTTGTAATCAGTAGGTCACCAGTTCGACTCCGGTAGTCGGCACCATTTCTTTAAAGCTTTAAGAATAATTCCCCTTTAGTTCAGTTGGTAGAACGGCGGACTGTTAATCCGTATGTCGCAAGTTCAAGTCTTGCAAGGGGAGCCAAGTTAATCATCAAGCATAAGCTTTTTGATTCATGATGCCGACTTAGCTCAGTAGGTAGAGCAACTGACTTGTAATCAGTAGGTCACCAGTTCGATTCCGGTAGTCGGCACCATTCTCTTGATTAGAGACTAAACAATCAATTCCCCTTTAGTTCAGTTGGTAGAACGGCGGACTGTTAATCCGTATGTCGCAAGTTCAAGTCTTGCAAGGGGAGCCAATTAGAAAAGGCCGCATCATTGATGCGGCCTTTTTGCATTTAAAGATCCGAACTCATCCATACCAGTCTACTCACCTTTTACTACCTCATTTAATTCGAAAACCAACACTTTTAATGCTCTTCTAAAGCAATCAGACTTTTCTCTTTAATTCCGCTCAAGCTATCACAAGAACAAACTTGTCACTCTTGCAAGAAGCCAGTCATCACGAAGGGCTACTTTCGTTATCTATAGAGGTGCTCTGCTGAGAAATTCTAGTCGTAATGGGGGCGGGAATTAAAAGCTAAATAATGAATTCAAATAAGCTCTAGAAAGGCTCTGTTGGTTGCTTAAATTGAAATGACATACGACTCACTCTTTATCGAAACTATCCACTACAATCGCTCCCATAGACGCTGGCATAGAAATAACAATTACCCTTTTGATAGATACAATTGGATCGCTTAATAAAGGAAGCTTGTCCAAACAAGTCAGCACCAAAGCAACAACCAATGCAGTCATCACATAAGCAATAACAATTCTGAAAATAAACACTGGCAACCGAGCGACAATATCTTTCTGAAATACACTCTCATACGTGTAAAAGCCCAGGAATACAGCAGACAATAGAAACAACAACAGCAAGTTAGCTGTGGGCAAAGTCTCCCCTAACTTCCAGGCTTCCTCAGAAAAAGAAATCGGCACGGCCAAAGCAAAAGATCCTACAAAGATCTGGCTCGCATCTTCAAAGTTAAAGCTTAATTTCATAATTCGACCCATTAGGTTTTAAGGCTTTATCTATTTTTAAAATAATCACAAAATTATCTGCCGATGATTTGGGGGAATTTTCTATTCCTACCAAGCAACAGAAATGACAATTCTTAGCTTAATATTAGTCGTAATAACTTAAACATAGCTTGAACTAACCAGCAAGAAATCAATATGTTCAGAGTAAAAGCGGTGAAACAACTAATTCATATCGGGTCAACAAGCACATCAGAATCGAAGAAATACCGGCAAACATCCTAAGATACCAGTGCCTAGAACCAGAGAACCTCAATCAGTTGGGGGATAAACATCACTGCACGGATCGGGGGATAGTCTATTTCTTAGCTTATATATCCTTCCAGCATCACTTGGGGAGCTCAACCTATCGACTCTCACCTTCAAACTGAATCTAGTCCGCTTTCCCCCTTTGAGATGCTTCAAACAGGGTGCTCAATACAATTAAGATTGGTTTAAGTTTAATGCATAGCAAGAGCATGAAATCGAATCATTAAGGGCCCTAGCGTTCTTAGCAGAAGTCCCCATGATGGAGTCCTAATTACACACCAGAACTATCCTCTAGATTCACAGATAGAACAGAAGTCAGGTTTCCTAGACAAAGATCTATTAACTAATACTTGAGGAGGGCTCCAAACAATGAGCAAGCAGGATGAGTTGTAATGCTTGTATAGTTTCAGGTATTGAATTGGGGCGCTGAGTCTCATTAGACTAACTTACAACCTCGTATGGCTCGAGTATTTGATTAGTAAGCTTAAAGATCTGCGTGCGTTTGAAGTCATTCTTGTATCAAACCACAATTGGAATCAGAAATGATGTGATTCTAGTCGTAGGATTGGGATTTCTGATAAGTGACGGAATAATGGGGACGCGTTGGCTAGGAGTTATGGTTTACGGGAAACCTTATGTGGAAGTCATTAGATGGAAGGGCGAAACACTATAATTTAGATGTAAAAAAGCCCCGCTATTTCTAGCGAGGCTTCTAAATAAGTGGCGGAGTGGACGGGACTCGAACCCGCGACCCCCGGCGTGACAGGCCGGTATTCTAACCAACTGAACTACCACTCCGCAGTGTCTATTCAGCATAATGCAATTTAAGCCTGACGATGTCCTACTCTCACATGGGGAAACCCCACACTACCATCGGCGCTATTGTGTTTCACTTCTGAGTTCGGCATGGAATCAGGTGGGTCCACAATGCTATGGTCGTCAAACAAATTCTGTTGTCAACTTGATTAATCAAATCAACTAAATAGTGGTGCTGATACCCAGACTCGAACTGGGGACCTCACCCTTACCAAGGGTGCGCTCTACCGGGCTGAGCTATATCAGCAATTCAGGAGTCGTTTAAAAACGATTCTGAAAACTTTTGTCTTCACTTTTAAAAAGTGAAAATAAATTTGGAGCCTGGCGATGTCCTACTCTCACATGGGGAAACCCCACACTACCATCGGCGCTATTGTGTTTCACTTCTGAGTTCGGCATGGAATCAGGTGGGTCCACAATGCTATGGTCGCCAAGCAAATTTTAAAATTCGGAAAACTGATTTAAAAGTTATATCTCTTCAAACTCATTCAAGGTCTGGTACTTCTGAGTCCACAAAACCCCTTGGGTGTTGTATGGTTAAGCCTCACGGGCAATTAGTACAGGTTAGCTCAATGCCTCGCAGCACTTACACACCCTGCCTATCAACGTCGTAGTCTACGACAACCCTTTAGGACACTTATAGTGCCAGGGAAAACTCATCTCAAGGCTCGCTTCCCGCTTAGATGCTTTCAGCGGTTATCGATTCCGAACTTAGCTACCGGGCAATGCCATTGGCATGACAACCCGAACACCAGAGGTTCGTCCACTCCGGTCCTCTCGTACTAGGAGCAGCCCCTTTCAATTTTCCAACGCCCACGGCAGATAGGGACCGAACTGTCTCACGACGTTCTAAACCCAGCTCGCGTACCACTTTAAATGGCGAACAGCCATACCCTTGGGACCGACTTCAGCCCCAGGATGTGATGAGCCGACATCGAGGTGCCAAACACCGCCGTCGATATGAACTCTTGGGCGGTATCAGCCTGTTATCCCCGGAGTACCTTTTATCCGTTGAGCGATGGCCCTTCCATTCAGAACCACCGGATCACTATGACCTGCTTTCGCACCTGCTCGAATTGTCATTCTCGCAGTCAAGCGGGCTTATGCCATTGCACTAACCACACGATGTCCAACCGTGTTTAGCCCACCTTCGTGCTCCTCCGTTACTCTTTGGGAGGAGACCGCCCCAGTCAAACTACCCACCAGGCACTGTCCGTAATCCCGATTCAGGGACCAACGTTAGAACATCAAAACTACAAGGGTGGTATTTCAAGGACGACTCCATCACATCTAGCGACGCAATTTCATAGTCTCCCACCTATCCTACACATGTAGGTTCAATGTTCAGTGCCAAGCTGTAGTAAAGGTTCACGGGGTCTTTCCGTCTAGCCGCGGGTACACTGCATCTTCACAGCGATTTCAATTTCACTGAGTCTCGGGTGGAGACAGCGTGGCCATCATTACGCCATTCGTGCAGGTCGGAACTTACCCGACAAGGAATTTCGCTACCTTAGGACCGTTATAGTTACGGCCGCCGTTTACCGGGGCTTCGATCAAGAGCTTCGACCGAAGTCTAACCCCATCAATTAACCTTCCGGCACCGGGCAGGCGTCACACCGTATACGTCATCTTACGATTTTGCACAGTGCTGTGTTTTTAATAAACAGTTGCAGCCACCTGGTATCTGCGACTCTCGTCTGCTCCATCCGCAAGGGACTTCACTGATAAGAGCGTACCTTCTCCCGAAGTTACGGTACCATTTTGCCTAGTTCCTTCACCCGAGTTCTCTCAAGCGCCTTGGTATTCTCTACCCGACCACCTGTGTCGGTTTGGGGTACGATTCCTTACAATCTGAAGCTTAGAGGCTTTTCCTGGAAGCATGGCATCAATGACTTCACTACCGTAGTAGCTCGACATCGTATCTCAGCGTTAAGAAAGTCCGGATTTACCTAAACTTTCCGCCTACGTACTTGAACCTGGACAACCGTCGCCAGGCCCACCTAGCCTTCTCCGTCCCCCCATCGCAATTGTAAGAAGTACGGGAATATTAACCCGTTTCCCATCGACTACGCCTTTCGGCCTCGCCTTAGGAGTCGACTTACCCTGCCCCGATTAACGTTGGACAGGAACCCTTGGTCTTCCGGCGAGGGAGTTTTTCACTCCCTTTATCGTTACTCATGTCAGCATTCGCACTTCTGATACCTCCAGCATGCCTTACAGCACACCTTCAACGGCTTACAGAACGCTCCCCTACCCCACATACCCTAAGGTACGTAGCCGCAGCTTCGGTGTATAGCTTAGCCCCGTTACATCTTCCGCGCAGGCCGACTCGACCAGTGAGCTATTACGCTTTCTTTAAATGATGGCTGCTTCTAAGCCAACATCCTGGCTGTCTGAGCCTTCCCACATCGTTTCCCACTTAGCTATACTTTGGGACCTTAGCTGGCGGTCTGGGTTGTTTCCCTCTCCACGACGGACGTTAGCACCCGCCGTGTGTCTCCCGGATAGTACTTACTGGTATTCGGAGTTTGCAAAGGGTTGGTAAGTCGGGATGACCCCCTAGCCTTAACAGTGCTCTACCCCCAGTAGTATTCGTCCGAGGCGCTACCTAAATAGCTTTCGGGGAGAACCAGCTATCTCCAGGTTTGATTGGCCTTTCACCCCTAGCCACAAGTCATCCGCTAATTTTTCAACATTAGTCGGTTCGGTCCTCCAGTTGATGTTACTCAACCTTCAACCTGCCCATGGCTAGATCACCTGGTTTCGGGTCTAATCCTAGCAACTGTACGCCCAGTTAAGACTCGGTTTCCCTACGGCTCCCCTAAACGGTTAACCTTGCTACTAAAATTAAGTCGCTGACCCATTATACAAAAGGTACGCAGTCACACCACGAAGGTGCTCCTACTGCTTGTACGTACACGGTTTCAGGTTCTATTTCACTCCCCTCACAGGGGTTCTTTTCGCCTTTCCCTCACGGTACTGGTTCACTATCGGTCAGTCAGTAGTATTTAGCCTTGGAGGATGGTCCCCCCATATTCAGACAGGATATCACGTGTCCCGCCCTACTCGTTTTCACTGATTATGATGTGTCGGTTACGGGGCTATCACCCTTTACTGCGAGACTTTCCAGACTCTTCACCTGCATCATTAAAAGCTTAAGGGCTAATCCAATTTCGCTCGCCGCTACTTTCGGAATCTCGGTTGATTTCTCTTCCTCGGGGTACTTAGATGTTTCAGTTCCCCCGGTTTGCCTCCTGTTGCTATGTATTCACAACAGGATACTTACTTATGTAAGTGGGTTTCCCCATTCAGGAATCCCAGACTCAAAAGGTTATTACTACCTAATCTGGGCTTATCGCAAGTTATTACGCCTTTCATCGCCTCTGACTGCCAAGGCATCCACCGTGTACGCTTAGTCACTTAACCATACAACCCGAAAGGGTCTTAGTGTATGGCAACTAACCAAGGTTTTTGGTTGTCATCAAGAAGGGTTAATTCTTGATGACTGTTTGCCGGACTCAATTGTGAATCAATGTAAACATTGATTCGAATACAAGACACTTGAATGTGTTTGTTGTGTTTATCTAATGAAAGATAAACATTGAGAACTTTTAAATTTGATTGAATTACTCGTAAGTAATCAAATCAGTCAGCTTTCCAAATTGTTAAAGAGCTAGATTTCTTTCGAAACCATTTTTAAATATTTTCAGATAAAAACACTTAAAGATGGTGGAGCTATGCGGGATCGAACCGCAGACCTCCTGCGTGCAAGGCAGGCGCTCTCCCAGCTGAGCTATAGCCCCATCTTTGTATCTAGTCGATATTGGTGGGTCTGAGTGGACTCGAACCACCGACCTCCCGCTTATCAGGCGAGCGCTCTAACCAGCTGAGCTACAGACCCAATATCGTCTCTTTTACTTTCTAAACCTAATCAATCTGTGTGGACACTCATCGTAAATATCTTCGTATAAGGAGGTGATCCAGCCCCAGGTTCCCCTAGGGCTACCTTGTTACGACTTCACCCCAGTCATGAACCACAAAGTGGTGAGCGTCCTCCCCGAAAGGTTAAACTACCCACTTCTTTTGCAGCCCACTCCCATGGTGTGACGGGCGGTGTGTACAAGGCCCGGGAACGTATTCACCGTGACATTCTGATTCACGATTACTAGCGATTCCGACTTCATGGAGTCGAGTTGCAGACTCCAATCCGGACTACGACGCACTTTTTGGGATTCGCTCACTATCGCTAGCTTGCTGCCCTCTGTATGCGCCATTGTAGCACGTGTGTAGCCCTACTCGTAAGGGCCATGATGACTTGACGTCGTCCCCACCTTCCTCCGGTTTATCACCGGCAGTCTCCCTGGAGTTCCCGACATTACTCGCTGGCAAACAAGGATAAGGGTTGCGCTCGTTGCGGGACTTAACCCAACATTTCACAACACGAGCTGACGACAGCCATGCAGCACCTGTCTCAGAGTTCCCGAAGGCACACCTGCGTCTCCGCTGGCTTCTCTGGATGTCAAGAGTAGGTAAGGTTCTTCGCGTTGCATCGAATTAAACCACATGCTCCACCGCTTGTGCGGGCCCCCGTCAATTCATTTGAGTTTTAATCTTGCGACCGTACTCCCCAGGCGGTCTACTTAACGCGTTAGCTCCGAAAGCCACGGCTCAAGGCCACAACCTCCAAGTAGACATCGTTTACGGCGTGGACTACCAGGGTATCTAATCCTGTTTGCTCCCCACGCTTTCGCATCTGAGTGTCAGTGTCTGTCCAGGGGGCCGCCTTCGCCACTGGTATTCCTTCAGATCTCTACGCATTTCACCGCTACACCTGAAATTCTACCCCCCTCTACAGCACTCTAGTTCACCAGTTTCAAATGCAGTTCCGAGGTTGAGCCCCGGGCTTTCACATCTGACTTAATGAACCACCTGCATGCGCTTTACGCCCAGTAATTCCGATTAACGCTCGCACCCTCCGTATTACCGCGGCTGCTGGCACGGAGTTAGCCGGTGCTTCTTCTGTTGCTAACGTCAAGATGCGCAGCTATTAACTACACACCCTTCCTCACAACTGAAAGTACTTTACAACCCGAAGGCCTTCTTCATACACGCGGCATGGCTGCATCAGGCTTTCGCCCATTGTGCAATATTCCCCACTGCTGCCTCCCGTAGGAGTCTGGACCGTGTCTCAGTTCCAGTGTGGCTGATCATCCTCTCAGACCAGCTAGGGATCGTCGCCTTGGTGAGCCATTACCTCACCAACTAGCTAATCCCACCTAGGCATATCTTGACGCGAGAGGTCCGAAGATCCCCCTCTTTGGCCCGTAGGCATTATGCGGTATTAGCCATCGTTTCCAATGGTTATCCCCCACATCAAGGCAATTTCCTAGGCATTACTCACCCGTCCGCCGCTCGACGCCCATTAACGCACCCGAAGGATTGTTAGTGTCGTTTCCGCTCGACTTGCATGTGTTAGGCCTGCCGCCAGCGTTCAATCTGAGCCATGATCAAACTCTTCAATTTAAGATTTTGTGACTCAACGAATACTGACTTCAAAACTAATATTCATGTAAACATGAACATGTAATTCTAAAGCTATTACCATTCCAACAGAATGGTAATGAATTGACTGTGCCAAAATTAAGTAAACTTAACTTTGTATTGGTCACTCAGTTCATTGAAATCAATTTTGTTACCGAAGTAACTGTTTTATCCAAAGGATAAAACGTTTTGATATTCATCAACGAGTGCCCACACAGATTGATAGGTTTAAATTGTTAAAGAGCTTTGCTTTCAGTGCCTTAGCACTTAAGCAGGACGCGTATAATACGCTTTCCACTTTGAAAGTCAACATAAAATACTAAGAAAACTTAGAACTCTATGGTGACTTGTCTAGAAACTAGACAAAGTCGAAATTAAAGCCTGGCGATGTCCTACTCTCACATGGGGAAACCCCACACTACCATCGGCGCTATTGTGTTTCACTTCTGAGTTCGGCATGGAATCAGGTGGGTCCACAATGCTATGGTCGCCAAGCAAATTTTAAAATTCGGAAAGCTTATCTAAAAGTATTTCTCTTCAAACGCATTCAAGGTCTGGTACATCTGAGTCCACAAAACCCCTTGGGTGTTGTATGGTTAAGCCTCACGGGCAATTAGTACAGGTTAGCTCAATGCCTCGCAGCACTTACACACCCTGCCTATCAACGTCGTAGTCTACGACAACCCTTTAGGGCACTTATAGTGCCAGGGAAAACTCATCTCAAGGCTCGCTTCCCGCTTAGATGCTTTCAGCGGTTATCGATTCCGAACTTAGCTACCGGGCAATGCCATTGGCATGACAACCCGAACACCAGAGGTTCGTCCACTCCGGTCCTCTCGTACTAGGAGCAGCCCCTTTCAATTTTCCAACGCCCACGGCAGATAGGGACCGAACTGTCTCACGACGTTCTAAACCCAGCTCGCGTACCACTTTAAATGGCGAACAGCCATACCCTTGGGACCGACTTCAGCCCCAGGATGTGATGAGCCGACATCGAGGTGCCAAACACCGCCGTCGATATGAACTCTTGGGCGGTATCAGCCTGTTATCCCCGGAGTACCTTTTATCCGTTGAGCGATGGCCCTTCCATTCAGAACCACCGGATCACTATGACCTGCTTTCGCACCTGCTCGAATTGTCATTCTCGCAGTCAAGCGGGCTTATGCCATTGCACTAACCACACGATGTCCAACCGTGTTTAGCCCACCTTCGTGCTCCTCCGTTACTCTTTGGGAGGAGACCGCCCCAGTCAAACTACCCACCAGGCACTGTCCGTAATCCCGATTCAGGGACCAACGTTAGAACATCAAAACTACAAGGGTGGTATTTCAAGGACGACTCCATCACATCTAGCGACGCAATTTCATAGTCTCCCACCTATCCTACACATGTAGGTTCAATGTTCAGTGCCAAGCTGTAGTAAAGGTTCACGGGGTCTTTCCGTCTAGCCGCGGGTACACTGCATCTTCACAGCGATTTCAATTTCACTGAGTCTCGGGTGGAGACAGCGTGGCCATCATTACGCCATTCGTGCAGGTCGGAACTTACCCGACAAGGAATTTCGCTACCTTAGGACCGTTATAGTTACGGCCGCCGTTTACCGGGGCTTCGATCAAGAGCTTCGACCGAAGTCTAACCCCATCAATTAACCTTCCGGCACCGGGCAGGCGTCACACCGTATACGTCATCTTACGATTTTGCACAGTGCTGTGTTTTTAATAAACAGTTGCAGCCACCTGGTATCTGCGACTCTCGTCTGCTCCATCCGCAAGGGACTTCACTGATAAGAGCGTACCTTCTCCCGAAGTTACGGTACCATTTTGCCTAGTTCCTTCACCCGAGTTCTCTCAAGCGCCTTGGTATTCTCTACCCGACCACCTGTGTCGGTTTGGGGTACGATTCCTTACAATCTGAAGCTTAGAGGCTTTTCCTGGAAGCATGGCATCAATGACTTCACTACCGTAGTAGCTCGACATCGTATCTCAGCGTTAGTAGTGGTCCGGATTTACCTAAACCACCCGCCTACATACTTGAACCTGGACAACCGTCGCCAGGCCCACCTAGCCTTCTCCGTCCCCCCATCGCAATTGTAAGAAGTACGGGAATATTAACCCGTTTCCCATCGACTACGCCTTTCGGCCTCGCCTTAGGAGTCGACTTACCCTGCCCCGATTAACGTTGGACAGGAACCCTTGGTCTTCCGGCGAGGGAGTTTTTCACTCCCTTTATCGTTACTCATGTCAGCATTCGCACTTCTGATACCTCCAGCAGCCCTTACAGACCACCTTCAACGGCTTACAGAACGCTCCCCTACCCCACATACCCTAAGGTACGTAGCCGCAGCTTCGGTGTATAGCTTAGCCCCGTTACATCTTCCGCGCAGGCCGACTCGACCAGTGAGCTATTACGCTTTCTTTAAATGATGGCTGCTTCTAAGCCAACATCCTGGCTGTCTGAGCCTTCCCACATCGTTTCCCACTTAGCTATACTTTGGGACCTTAGCTGGCGGTCTGGGTTGTTTCCCTCTCCACGACGGACGTTAGCACCCGCCGTGTGTCTCCCGGATAGTACTTACTGGTATTCGGAGTTTGCAAAGGGTTGGTAAGTCGGGATGACCCCCTAGCCTTAACAGTGCTCTACCCCCAGTAGTATTCGTCCGAGGCGCTACCTAAATAGCTTTCGGGGAGAACCAGCTATCTCCAGGTTTGATTGGCCTTTCACCCCTAGCCACAAGTCATCCGCTAATTTTTCAACATTAGTCGGTTCGGTCCTCCAGTTGATGTTACTCAACCTTCAACCTGCCCATGGCTAGATCACCTGGTTTCGGGTCTAATCCTAGCAACTGTACGCCCAGTTAAGACTCGGTTTCCCTACGGCTCCCCTAAACGGTTAACCTTGCTACTAAAATTAAGTCGCTGACCCATTATACAAAAGGTACGCAGTCACACCACGAAGGTGCTCCTACTGCTTGTACGTACACGGTTTCAGGTTCTATTTCACTCCCCTCACAGGGGTTCTTTTCGCCTTTCCCTCACGGTACTGGTTCACTATCGGTCAGTCAGTAGTATTTAGCCTTGGAGGATGGTCCCCCCATATTCAGACAGGATATCACGTGTCCCGCCCTACTCGTTTTCACTGATTATGATGTGTCGGTTACGGGGCTATCACCCTTTATTGCGAGACTTTCCAGACTCTTCACCTGCATCATTAAAAGCTTAAGGGCTAATCCAATTTCGCTCGCCGCTACTTTCGGAATCTCGGTTGATTTCTCTTCCTCGGGGTACTTAGATGTTTCAGTTCCCCCGGTTTGCCTCCTGTTGCTATGTATTCACAACAGGATACTTGCTTATGCAAGTGGGTTTCCCCATTCAGGAATCCCAGACTCAAAAGGTTATTACTACCTAATCTGGGCTTATCGCAAGTTATTACGCCTTTCATCGCCTCTGACTGCCAAGGCATCCACCGTGTACGCTTAGTCACTTAACCATACAACCCGAAAGGGTCTTAGCGTATGGCAACTAACCAAGGTTTTTGGTTGTCATCAAGAAGGGTTAATTCTTGATGACTGTTTGCCGGACTCAATTGTGAATCAAACTAAAGTTTGATTCGAATACAAGACACTTGAATGTGTTTGTTGTGTTTATACCGTTCTTATTGAATAAGAGCAGATAAACATTGAGAACTTTTAAATTTGATTTGAATTACTCGTAAGTAATCAAATCAGTCAGCTTTCCAAATTGTTAAAGAGCATAAAGCAAAAAGCTTTAATCAATAACTTACGTTATTAATTAAAGCTCTGGCTTTAACTAAATCTAAACCATCAATCTGTGTGGACACTCATCGTAAGTATCTTCGTATAAGGAGGTGATCCAGCCCCAGGTTCCCCTAGGGCTACCTTGTTACGACTTCACCCCAGTCATGAACCACAAAGTGGTGAGCGTCCTCCCCGAAAGGTTAAACTACCCACTTCTTTTGCAGCCCACTCCCATGGTGTGACGGGCGGTGTGTACAAGGCCCGGGAACGTATTCACCGTGACATTCTGATTCACGATTACTAGCGATTCCGACTTCATGGAGTCGAGTTGCAGACTCCAATCCGGACTACGACGCACTTTTTGGGATTCGCTCACTATCGCTAGCTTGCTGCCCTCTGTATGCGCCATTGTAGCACGTGTGTAGCCCTACTCGTAAGGGCCATGATGACTTGACGTCGTCCCCACCTTCCTCCGGTTTATCACCGGCAGTCTCCCTGGAGTTCCCGACATTACTCGCTGGCAAACAAGGATAAGGGTTGCGCTCGTTGCGGGACTTAACCCAACATTTCACAACACGAGCTGACGACAGCCATGCAGCACCTGTCTCAGAGCTCCCGAAGGCACACCTGCGTCTCCGCTGGCTTCTCTGGATGTCAAGAGTAGGTAAGGTTCTTCGCGTTGCATCGAATTAAACCACATGCTCCACCGCTTGTGCGGGCCCCCGTCAATTCATTTGAGTTTTAATCTTGCGACCGTACTCCCCAGGCGGTCTACTTAACGCGTTAGCTCCGAAAGCCACGGCTCAAGGCCACAACCTCCAAGTAGACATCGTTTACGGCGTGGACTACCAGGGTATCTAATCCTGTTTGCTCCCCACGCTTTCGCATCTGAGTGTCAGTGTCTGTCCAGGGGGCCGCCTTCGCCACTGGTATTCCTTCAGATCTCTACGCATTTCACCGCTACACCTGAAATTCTACCCCCCTCTACAGCACTCTAGTTCACCAGTTTCAAATGCAGTTCCGAGGTTGAGCCCCGGGCTTTCACATCTGACTTAATGAACCACCTGCATGCGCTTTACGCCCAGTAATTCCGATTAACGCTCGCACCCTCCGTATTACCGCGGCTGCTGGCACGGAGTTAGCCGGTGCTTCTTCTGTTGCTAACGTCAAGATATGCAGCTATTAACTACACACCCTTCCTCACAACTGAAAGTACTTTACAACCCGAAGGCCTTCTTCATACACGCGGCATGGCTGCATCAGGCTTTCGCCCATTGTGCAATATTCCCCACTGCTGCCTCCCGTAGGAGTCTGGACCGTGTCTCAGTTCCAGTGTGGCTGATCATCCTCTCAGACCAGCTAGGGATCGTCGCCTTGGTGAGCCATTACCTCACCAACTAGCTAATCCCACCTAGGCATATCTTGACGCGAGAGGTCCGAAGATCCCCCTCTTTGGCCCGTAGGCATTATGCGGTATTAGCCATCGTTTCCAATGGTTATCCCCCACATCAAGGCAATTTCCTAGGCATTACTCACCCGTCCGCCGCTCGACGCCCATTAACGCACCCGAAGGATTGTTAGTGTCGTTTCCGCTCGACTTGCATGTGTTAGGCCTGCCGCCAGCGTTCAATCTGAGCCATGATCAAACTCTTCAATTTAAGATTTTGTGACTCAACGAATACTGACTTCAAAACTAATATTCATTCGCTCTTTCGAAAAAGATTGATGAACATGTAATTCTAAAGCTATTACCATTCCAACAGAATGATAATGAATTGACTGTGCCAAAATTAAGTAAACTTAACTTTGTATTGGTCACTCAGTTCATTGAAATCAAGTTTGTTACCGAAGTAACTGTTTTATCCAAAGGATAAAACGTTTTGATATTCATCAACGAGTGCCCACACAGATTGATAGGTTTAAATTGTTAAAGAGCTTCACTTGTTGAGCGTTCCTTTTAAGTAAGGAGCCTCTCTAAGTGGACGGCCATTCTAGCGTTTTAATTCTCAGTGTCAAACACTTATTGGGAATTAATTTCTACTTTTAAAAAGTAGGAACGATTAAACGCTTTAAGCTAGTTGCCTTACCAACATTCTGCGCTGAAGCCTTGTGGCGTCTGCCGTGTCAGTGAGGCGGCATTATAGAGATGCAGCTCTTATTGGCAAGCATTAAATGCGTTTTTTATTGAAAAAAGAGGTTAAGCGAAGACATTTCAACCAAGGGCTTGTTTATACCACTTTCAACCCAAGTTTCGAACAAATTACCCACAACACCCTGTGGATAACTACTCACCATTATCAAAAAAGTAAGATAAACGAGCCCTAGGGTTTAGATATTCTCTAACTTGTTCCGGTAACTTACTTGGATGAACTGCATTGACAATTTTTATCTCTTTAGTAAAGAGGTCAATGATCGGGGCTTGGGTTCTTGGCACGCTAGGATCATAGATCAGTACATTCGGGTAAAGCATGTGTTTGGCATTAACTGAAATCACTATTCCAATTGATTCATTTGAAAGCTGCACGACAGTGCCCGGTGGGTAGACTCCCATAAACTTGACTAACAGACTCAAGTTATCCTGACTATATAGGTGTTTGCAGTTCTTATATAAATGAGAGAGTGCTAAGTAAGGGATCTTCTGCTGGGATTGCGCTTTACTGTGGCAAAGGTTATCAAATGCATTTGCTACCGCGACTATTTTTGCAAACTCATCTATACCATCTTCAGTTAAGCCTTCTGGATAACCCGAACCGTCATTCATTTCGTGATGCTGACCAATAACTCTCTTCGCACTGTCAGGAAAACCCTCAATAGCCGTGACTATATCTACCCCATACTTAGTATGAAGTTTGAGATAATTCGCCTCTGGCACAGTCAAAGCTGCCTGCTTTCTTAGTATCGCTACGGGTATCTTTATTTTACCTATATCGTGAAACAACGCGGCAAATGAAAGGTCTTTCAACTGTTGCGTATTGTAGCCTTTTGCTTTACCAATCATTAACGCAACAACAGAGACATTTAATGTATGGAAGTAAATGTCTTCAAAGTCAGCTTTTGCATTCATGAGATGCAAGGTTACGTTATCGTCACTCACTAGCGTTTCAACAATATCATCAACAAGAGCTTTAACCTCCCCTACCGCATCTAATGGGCGATTACGGATTTTGGTCATCACAGAACGCATTCGGGCAAGCGAACGTTCGAACTCTTTCTCGCAATGACTCACCCTACGACGGTAAGAGCTTAGAGTTTCGATACGCTCATGCTTATCTTTCCACATTCTTTCCGCTTCAAGACTTACTTGTAAATCAGTATCAAGGTCTTGTTCACTCACATGATTAGCGGGTAAAGGTGATGTGTCGCTTTGGTTCGGATTTATATAGACGTGCTTAATCCCAAGATGTCGAATTACTTGTACTTGAGCGTCATCTTTGATTTTAAAGCTGTTAAGTAGAAATGGGTGTTCATTCCATTTTACTGGGAGTCGTACATGTAGACCGGGCTGAATGCGATCTACGGTAATCTTTATGCTGCCCATTTTTATATATAATATTGATCAATAATCTCTATTTATAATTCTAATAAAACCGAGCAGCAATTTCACTATCCAATTTCACAGGTTCAACTTAAAGAATCACAGTGCACCATCCAACGTATGCCGAACTTATCTTCCACTTTGCCAAACCGAGCTCCCCAAAACGTATCCGCTAAAGGTGTCATTATTCGCCCACCTTGCTTCAGATTTTCAAAGATTTGCTCTTGAGTCGCGGTATCCTCAATAACAAGCGAGAGTGCAAGGTTGTTACCTTCGAGCTCTTTCGCTTTAACACCATCAGACATCATCAGCTTCATACCAAACGCTTCAAACTCAGCATGCATAATCCAATCAGGTTGAGCTCCCTCTATTACTTGTGGCGCATCACTAAAAAGTTGTTTCGATAAAACTACACCGCCAAAACATTTATGATAAAAATCCAACGCTTCGTTACAACGGCCATCAAAAAACAAGTAAGGGGTTACTGTCAGCATATATCTCTCCTCTATTATTCCTTTAAACATAGACAATAGAAGAGAGAATGGTAGGTAACACCATGATTTAAGATGATTAATTTATTAAGGAATCGAATTATGGAGGGAAACGGTGTGGTTTAGGAATGAAACAACAAGATCTAACTGATTAAAAAAGCGTTTCTTCCGTTAAAATAAAGGTCGGCTTTTCTGTTCTCCAGATACAACAAAGCCCCGACCATTTCTGATCAGGGCTTTATCTAAATATGGTACCGGTAGGCGGACTTGAACCGCCACGCCCGAAGGCAACGGATTTTGAATCCGTCGTGTATACCAATTTCACCATACCGGCATTATCTTGGGGCGTTGCCCTTTCGATGTCTGGCATTATACGTATGCGAACTGATGTGGCAAGTATAAAAACTTGAATTCATGTGTGTTTGCCGATAATTTCGCCACTAAGTCATAAGCTGTGCGTCATGTCTCTTTTCACGCCAAGCCTTAGACTATATTCTGACGCCTAAATTTTTGAAGAAGTAATAACACCATGACATCAACAAACACAATGCCACCAGCAGGAGTAATGCGCCGATTTGGTGCCTTGTTCTATGACGCCCTTATCGTAATCGCTATTGAGATGCTGGCGGCTGGCGTCATTGTCGCTCTGCTGCATGCGCTCATGGCACTTGGCGTTTTTAACCATAGCGGTTATGCCGATGTTAGTGACTTCTTGAGCAACCACCCGATTTGGAGCCCTGCATATACCTTTTACTTAGTCGTAGTTTGGGTGTACTTCTTTGTGTTCTTTTGGACAAAAGCAGGTCAAACGCTAGGCATGCGAGCTTGGAAACTGCGCATTCAAAACAAAGATGGCTCCGCTATTACTGTAACCCAAGCTCTGATTCGCTTAGGTACTTCAGGATTTGGATTAGCAAACTTATGTGTTCCATTCGACCCTCAAAAGCGTGGCTTTCACGACATCTGGGCGAAGACCGAAGTAGTAGTGCTACCACAAGCACGATAACGCGATTAAACTTGCTACAGTCAAGATCAAAAAAGGAAGGCGTTATGCCTTCCTTTTTTCTATTTACAGTTTCCGCCTCAAGAGCATTATGGCAATTCCGAGGAATACCACGCTAGGGGCTAGCGCACCAAAGGCCGGTGGTATTTGATAAACCAAACTGACCGGACCAAAGAACTCACTGGATATATAGAAGGTAAAACCTGCAATAACCCCCGAAAGAATCCTAGCTCCCATAGTCACACTTCGTAATGGACCAAAGATAAACGACAATGCCATCAACATCATGACCGCTATCGAAATCGGCTGAGTTATCTTTCTCCATAAGGCGAGTTCATAGCGTGATGCATCTTGCTCCGAGGCTTTTAGGTAGGAAACATAATCGTACAACCCACTTAAAGACAGCTCTTCTGGTTTAACCGTTACGATCGCAAGCTTATCCGGAGCGAGTGATGTTTCCCAAGTATAAGTTGGTAAGCTTTCTTTGGTAATCTGAAGCTCATTTTCGAAAGATGTGATCTCGACATCGTTCATAGTCCAAACATTGTTGCCAACGTAATCGACTTCTTTTGAGTATATAGCTGTTTTCAGAACCTTGTTCTCATCAAAGCGCCACATATTCATACCATATAACTTCTGATCATCGATTTTGACAATGAAGATGAAGTCATTGGCATCACGTGCCCATACCCCACTTTGGGTAGAGATAATATTACCACCAGCAATCGATATAGTTCTTAAGTCACGAGCCATCTTCTGTGCTTGAGGGGCTCCCCACTGACCAAGAAGAGTCACCACGATCATTAATGGAATAGCGGTTTTGAGTACCGATAGGCCAATATCTAACTTAGAGAAACCCGCAGCCTGCATTACCACCAGTTCGGAACTCGCCGCAAGCATACCCAGTCCAATCAATGCACCAAGTAATGCAGCCATTGGAAAGAACATTTCGATATCACGAGGGACACTCAATAGAACGAAATACAGCGCTTGTAGTAGATCATAGGTACCACGACCAACTTTTCTCAACTGCTCTACGTACTTGATAATCCCAGAGAGACCAACAAACGTCACCAATACCAGAGACGTCGTTGCGATGATGGTTCTGCCTATATATAAATCGAGAATCTTAAACACGGCTTAAGCTAACCTTTTATTCTTGAATTTTTCTTTCAAACGCCTTACTGGCACGCTATCCATAAAGTTTGCACCAATTGCGACAAATAACAATAACGCATTAATTGGCCACATGCCGACTACCGCAGGGATACTCCCTTCTTCAATCGAAGATTTGGTTGCACTGATTGCTAAGAAATAGGTTAGATAAATTAGAATGGCTGGACCAATTTTAGCGAAACGACCCTGTCGAGGGTTCACCGCAGACAGTGGCACAACAAGCATGGTCAACAATGGAATACAAAGTACCAATGAAATTCGCCACTGTAATTCCGCTTTCGCACTTTTTTCTGGATTACCAATCAGTTCGAGTGTAGGAATAGCTTCCCAATCTCGACCTTTCTTCTCAACTTCACGCTGACCAATTAAACCTTCGTACTCTTCAAAGTGCGTCACCATATAATCGAGACGTGTCGGAACCCCTTCATGGCGAGTGCCGTCATACATAACGATGACTTGGCGACCATCGCTCAGTTCTTTGACATCACCCGACTTAGAAAACATCACACTGGGTAATACCGAATCACGTGGGCGCATTTGAGCAACGAACACATTTTCTAACTTATTACCGTCGATATCATCAATGAAAACGACAGAAGAACCATCCGGCGTACCTTCAAACTTACCTTTCGGAAGTAAATCAACGCTATTTTCTGCAGCCACTTCTTCATACATTTGCTCAACTTTGTCTTGCGACCAAGGAGATAACCAAAATGAGTTGAAAGCGGCAACTGATGCGGTTATCAAAGCCAAATAAAGCGCAGATTGGATAAGGAATTTATTACCAATACCCGTAGCGTTCATTACGACTATTTCACTTTCAGCGTAAAGACGGCCAAAAGTAAGCAAAATACCAATATAGATACTGAGTGGAAGCATCAATAAACCCATCGCTGGCATATTTAGACCAACAATCGACAATATGAGGCTCGCAGGAATATCACCATCAGAGGCGTCCGCTAAAACACTGATGAATTTTTGGCTGAGAAACACGAGAAAGAGAACAAAAAAGATCGCAAATTGGCTCTTGATTGTCTCGCGGATCAAATATCTAACAATAATCACGCTCAAATTACCTATACAAAACTTGTTTTTTTGATTGAATCACTATAATTTCCCGTTGAACCTTTTATTTTTTTAAATTTTTAGCTAAGTGTTAGCGTTCTTCTTTAAGGTTAGTTCCATTATAGGATCCAACAAGTAAGAACCCATTATCTAACATTTAGTTCGATTTGTCTTCAGGATGTAGGAGTACGCATGGAGTTCAGTGTAAAAAGTGGCAGCCCAGAGAAACAGCGCAGCGCATGTATCGTTGTCGGTGTATTCGAACCGCGCCGCCTTTCTCCAGTAGCCGAGCAATTAGATAAGATTAGCGATGGCTACATTAGTTCACTGCTTCGTCGCGGTGATCTAGAGGGTAAACCTGGCCAGATGCTGCTACTGCATCAAGTACCTGGTGTGCTTTCAGAACGTGTTCTACTGGTAGGCTGTGGTAAAGAACGTGAGCTAGGCGAGCGTCAATACAAAGAAATTATCCAAAAAACCATCAGCACACTAAACGAAACAGGTTCTATGGAAGCAGTATGTTTCCTTACAGAACTTCACGTTAAAGGTCGCGACACTTACTGGAAAGTTCGTCAAGCGGTAGAAGCGACTAAAGATGGTCTTTACACATTCGACCAATTTAAGAGCAACAAACCAGAGACTCGTCGTCCATTGCGTAAATTGGTATTCAACGTACCAACTCGTCGCGAGCTAAGCCTTGGCGAAAAAGCGATTTCTCATGGTCTTGCTATTGCTTCAGGTGTGAAAGCATCTAAAGATCTTGGCAACATGCCACCAAACATCGCAAACCCTGCTTACCTAGCTTCTCAAGCTCGTCGTTTAGCTGACGATTATGAGACAGTAAAGACTAAGATCATCGGTGAAGAAGAGATGGAAAAGCTGGGTATGACTTCATACTTAGCTGTAGGCCGTGGCTCTAAGAACGAATCTATGATGTCTATCATGGAATACAAAGGCGCTGCTGACCCAAATGCAAAACCTATCGTTCTAGTCGGTAAAGGTCTTACTTTCGATTCAGGCGGTATCTCGCTTAAGCCTGGTGAAGGCATGGATGAGATGAAGTACGACATGTGTGGTGCTGCATCTGTATTCGGCACAATGAAAGCACTAGCGAAACTTAACTTGCCAATCAACGTTGTAGGTATCCTTGCGGGCTGTGAAAACATGCCTGGTAGCAATGCTTACCGCCCAGGTGACATTCTAACAACCATGTCAGGCCAAACCGTTGAAGTATTAAATACTGATGCAGAAGGTCGCTTGGTTCTATGTGATGCCCTAACTTACGTTGAGCGCTTTGAACCAGATTGTGTTGTCGATGTTGCTACGCTAACTGGTGCATGTGTTATCGCTCTAGGTCACCACATCAGTGGCGTTCTATCTAACCACAACCCACTGTCTCATGAACTTGTTAATGCTTCAGAGCAAGCAAGTGACCGCGCATGGCGTCTACCTATGGCAGACGAGTACCATGAGCAGCTGAACAGTCCGTTTGCTGATATGGCAAACATCGGTGGCCGCCCTGGCGGTACTATCACCGCAGGTTGTTTCCTGTCTAAATTCACTAAGAAGTACCACTGGGCTCACATCGACAGTGCAGGTACTGCGTGGAAGTCAGGTGCAGCGAAAGGCTCGACAGGTCGTCCTGTCTCAATGCTAGTCCAATTCTTATTGAACCGCAGCGGCCAAGAGACTGAAGAGCAATCTTCAAAATAATGAAAAGGGCCTACGGGCCCTTTTTTAATAAGCGCTATTTGTTAGACCCTGTTAACCAAGTAATATTGATATCCACGATTTTCAGTTCAAGTTTTGAGTGTTAAGTATGCAGACTGCCACGTTTTACATTGTGCCTTCAGACAGCCCGCAAGCCAGCGAAGATGGTTTTGCTCGCTATGTGTTGTTTCTTGCTCAGCACTTTGCTAAACAAGGCGCTAAACTTTATCTCAACTGCAATGACAAAGAACATGCCGAACGTATCGCTGAGGTTTTCTGGCAGGTCGAACCCAATGAATTTATTGCACATAACTTAGTTGGCGAAGGCCCAAAGTATTCAACCAATATCGAAATTGGCTATCAAGGCGTAAAACATAATTGGAATCGCCAACTGGTAATAAATCTGGCCGATAATAATACAACCTTTGCGAACGCCTTTGCTCAGGTGATAGACTTCGTTCCTTGCGAAGAAAAAGCTAAGCAACTCGCTCGAGAAAGGTATAAAATTTACCGTCAGGCTGGATATCAGCTACAAACTATCGAGATTCAACATCCATAGTCAAACCTCATAGTTAAAGCTATCTTTGGATTTAGATTCAAGAAGCTTCACTTATGAAGTTTGACCACGATTAACCATTCACAGTATCCGTTATAAGAGCACTATGGAAAAGACATACAACCCAACATCAATCGAACAAGCTCTGTATAAGACTTGGGAAGAGAAAGGCTACTTTAAGCCACACGGTGACACATCAAAAGAAGCGTACAGCATCATGATCCCGCCACCGAACGTCACTGGCAGCCTACACATGGGTCACGCGTTCCAAGATACGATCATGGATACGCTTATCCGTGCTCAACGTATGAAAGGCAAAAATACTCTTTGGCAAGTGGGTACTGACCACGCTGGTATCGCCACTCAAATGGTTGTTGAGCGTAAGATCGCCGCTGAAGAAGGCAAAACAAAACACGACTACGGCCGTGAAGCTTTCATCGACAAGATCTGGGAATGGAAAGGCGAATCAGGTGGCACGATCACTCAACAACTTCGTCGTCTTGGTGCTTCTGTAGATTGGGATCGTGAGCGATTCACTATGGATGACGGCCTATCGGCTGCGACTCAAGAAGTGTTTGTTCGTCTATACGAAGAAGACCTAATCTACCGTGGTAAGCGTCTAGTAAACTGGGATCCTAAACTGCACACGGCAATTTCTGATCTTGAAGTTGAAAATAAAGACAAAAAAGGTTTCATGTGGCACTTCCGCTACCCATTAGCGAACGGTGTTAAAACGGCTGATGGCAAAGACTACATCGTCGTTGCTACTACACGCCCTGAAACCATGCTTGGTGATACCGGCGTTGCGGTTAACCCAGAAGATCCTCGCTACAAAGATCTTATCGGTAAAGAAATCCTGCTTCCTATCGTAAATCGTCTTATCCCTATCGTAGGTGATGAGCACGCTGACATGGATAAAGGAACGGGTTGTGTGAAAATCACGCCAGCTCATGACTTTAACGATTACGAAGTGGGCAAGCGCCATAGCCTACCAATGATCAACATCCTAACGTTCAACGGTGATATCCGTGATGCGGCTGAAATCTTCACAACTAACGGTGAAGAGAGCGATGTGTATTCAACAGAGCTTCCTGCTAAATACCAAGGTATGGAGCGCTTTGCTGCTCGTCGTGCAACGGTTGCGGAATTTGAAGAGCTAGACCTACTTGAAGAAATTAAAGATCACGATCTAACCGTTCCTTACGGTGACCGTGGTGGCGTGGTTATCGAACCAATGCTGACTGACCAATGGTACGTGCGTACAGCGCCTCTTGCTGCTCCTGCTGTTAAAGCCGTTGAAGATGGTGAGATCCAATTCGTACCTAAGCAGTACGAAAATATGTACTTCGCGTGGATGCGTGACGTGCAAGATTGGTGTATCTCTCGTCAACTTTGGTGGGGTCACCGTATCCCAGCATGGTACGACAACGATGGTAAAGTTTACGTAGGTCGCACTGAAGAAGAAGTTCGTGAAAAGAACAACCTTTCACCGGTAATTGTTCTTAAGCAAGACAACGACGTTCTTGATACATGGTTCTCTTCTGCACTTTGGACGTTCGGCACACAAGGCTGGCCTGAAGAGACTGAAGCAATGAAAACATTCCACCCATCAGAAGTACTAGTATCTGGTTTTGATATTATCTTCTTCTGGGTTGCTCGTATGATCATGATGACTATGCACTTCGTGAAAGACGAAGATGGCAAAGCTCAAGTACCTTTCAAAACAGTTTACATGACGGGTCTTATCCGTGATGAAAACGGCGACAAGATGTCTAAGTCGAAAGGTAACGTACTTGACCCAATCGATATGATTGACGGCATCGGCCTTGAAGAGCTAGTAGAGAAGCGTTGTGGCAACATGATGCAACCTAAACTGGCTGCTAAGATCGAAAAAGCTACACGTAAAACTTTCGAAGATGGTATCGAACCATACGGTACTGATGCGTTACGTTTCACTCTTGCTGCTATGGCTTCAACTGGCCGTGACATCAACTGGGACATGAAGCGTCTTGAAGGTTACCGTAACTTCTGTAACAAGCTATGGAACGCAAGCCGTTACGTACTGATGAATACAGAAGAGCACGATTGTGGCATGTCACTGTCTGTTGAAGACCGTGCAAACATGGAATTCTCTCTAGCTGATAAGTGGATTGAATCTCAGTTTGAAGTTGCTGCGAAAGAGTTTAACGCTCACCTAGACAACTACCGTCTAGACATGGCGGCAAACACGCTTTACGAATTCATCTGGAACCAATTCTGTGACTGGTACCTAGAGCTAACTAAACCTGTTCTTTGGAAAGGGTCTGAAGCTCAACAACAAGCGACTCGTTACACGCTTATTACAGTTCTTGAGAAGACTCTACGTCTTGCTCACCCTGTTCTTCCTTACATCACTGAATCTATCTGGCAAAGCGTTAAGCCGCTAGTAGACGGCGTTGAAGGCCCTGATGCAGAAGAAAGAACTATCATGACTCAAGCGCTTCCTCAGTTTAATGAAGCTAACTTCAATGCTGAGATCGTTGACGACATCGAGTGGGTTAAAACTTTCATCACTGCTATCCGTAACCTACGTGCGGAATACGACATTGCCCCAAGCCAAGGCTTAGAAGTAATGATCAAAGTCGCTGATGAGAAAGATGCAGCTCGTATCGAAGCAAATAAGATCGTTCTTACTTCTCTAGCTAAACTAGACGATATTAAAGTTCTAGCAGACGGCGAAGCAACTCCAGCTTGTGCAACCAAACTGGTTGGCAAATCTGAGCTGATGATCCCAATGGCGGGTCTTATCGACAAAGATGCTGAGCTTGCTCGTCTAGATAAAGAAGTAGCGAAGACTCACGGTGAGATTAAGCGTATCGAAGGCAAGCTAGGTAACGAAGGTTTTGTTGCTAAAGCACCAGAAGCGGTTATCGCGAAAGAGCGTGAAAAGCTTGAAGGCTACCAAGAAACTCTTGTTAAGCTAGAAGAGCAAAAAGCGACTATCGCAGCTTTATAATCCATGCGATAGTTTTTAAGTAATAAAAAGGGCAGATAATAATCTGCCCTTTTTATTGTCTAAAATTCGGTGCTAATTGTTTGATTAATATAAATTACAATTAGATAACAATGAATTAAGAATTAACACTAACCTTTTTCACTAAACAGCTAATGTACGTCCCTCAATGATTCAATCCGTTCACCCAGTTCAGGATGAGAA
This sequence comes from Vibrio sp. QJM3NY_27, assembly GCF_057785955.1. Taxonomy (NCBI): domain Bacteria; kingdom Pseudomonadati; phylum Pseudomonadota; class Gammaproteobacteria; order Vibrionales; family Vibrionaceae; genus Vibrio; species Vibrio sp. QJM3NY_27. Next base: position 3,101,665 of record NZ_CM173511.1, read on the forward strand.
CTGAGCCATGTGGGTAGTTCAGCATGTCCATCAGAATCTTGTCCTAACAATTCAAACATCTCAATCATAGCTTGATTAGAACCATGCAGCTCGATCATCGAATAGGAAGCAAATGAATCCGCTTCTCGCTCTGCATCTTGTGATTGACCATTATTTGCAACAAACACACCAAGACCAGTAAGGTTATCAATGATCCCAGAGCTTTCACCAGTCAAAGCCGCTACAGTTACTGATAACAAACTTGATCGAACCAATACCTTCATTACATGCTGGTGCTGAACATGTCCTAATTCATGTAACAAGATACTGTCTAGTTGCTCTTCCGTTGTAGTCAATCTAACGAGATCATCTAATACGATGATTGTCCCAGCACTCAGCGCAAAAGCATTGGCGCCAAGCTCTGAAGAACGAAAAACCAACTGTACATCGCCTTCAATACTCATTTTTTGCAGCTGTCTTTCAAAGCGCTGTCGAATGTGGCGCTGTCGTTCTTCCGACAGAGTGGAGCTCTCAAAGAACTGTTCATCTAAAGACTCTAAAACCTGATTTTCAACCAGCCTAGGCACCGAATCAGGTAGATAAGTGACTATTTGATGAGTTAACCACGGGATCCCATGAGTGAACATAGAAATAGTAAGTAACATAAGAACAATACTACTAACTAAGATAGCCGTGATGTTCTTCTCTAATTTACCTAAGAAATTATGTTTACCTCTGTCTCTCAAATAGGTGTCCAATTCATCACTTGCCTCCGTGATAAATTGCCATCCATCGGGGAATTTGAGCTTTGTTGGAGCGGATCCAACACCTCGCATAATTTCAACACGTTCAAAATATGCAGAAACAATAGAACCATCCCCATCCACACTCAGGAGTAGTTTATCAGGGTGAGAGATATCTAAAATGGCCTCGCAGCGTTCAGAACTACGAGGCGGGTGTGCAACACCAGAGATCATTTAGCCAATACCAAGATCAACATTAAACGCTTGAGCTATTTCATCAGAAATAGCCGATTCCACATCAGACGGTTGGTCGTTTGCTACTAGTAAATCTAAGTTACCTTGAACATACGTATTCTCCGACAAGTAGTTCATCGTTCTTACCATCACCCATGGTCTAGCTAACCCGAGGGTAATCACTTGAAGTAAGAAGTTAGTCAATACTAAAAACATGTAGCTTTTTATCGTTAATGTCGAAGCAAAACTTAACGTTGAATCGGCCTCATTTTCTTTTCCTTCAAGCACTAATTTAGAGAAGGTATAATTTCTAATTTTTACTTGAATGTAAGCAGCAATCGCAATACTCATAACAATGAAAGCAAAGTAATAAGCAACCATCATAGAAGTCAAACTTCCGTTGTTAGCGATTTCGGATAACGACTCAGGGTTGTTGATCATGTTGAAGCCAACGGCACTGAAGAAAGCCAATACGGCAACAATAGAGACAACCAGCCATGCAATCATACTGGTTAAGTATACTTTGAAATAAAAGCCATCTTGGTAATCAGCTTTAAACTGACGATCGCCATAGCGATAACCATTAGAAAAATAATTGGCGATACCGGCAAGTAGCCAGGATTGTAAATAAACATAAGAAGGTATGGATATTAAAATGGCGATGCCACCAGCAATCATGTTCATTTGCATAGTAAATATTATTGCCATGATTGCCGTAAATACGCCGACACCCACAACAAGACCGCGCCCAAGAATTGCCCAGTAGGCTCCGGAAACAGTACCATGGAAAGAGAAGTGAACATTTCGAAAGCTTGTCATTGCAGAATCAAAACGAGCATTACTGCGAGATAACAATGGTAACAATGCAAAGAAAACCAGTAATAAAACCAATGCAACCTGAGGAGAAAATTGATTACTGACTCCCCAAGCGACTACACAAATCAACGCAATGATTCGCCCTTTCAATATTTGTATAGGCTTACCATGATATTCAAAGCTATCACTGCCAATAAATGTATTCCCATAAAAGTAACGTTTATTTCGAACTTTTGCCCAAGCCGAGTAAATACCCAATGTGATGACGGATAAAAGGATATTAACGATCCAAATACCAAAATATTCGTTACCCTTTCCCTTAAAATTCACCCTAGTTTCTAACTGTTTTGTTTCCATTTCTCTATTCCATTTGACGTTTTAAAAACAACCATGTACATCTGCGTGCACATCAACAACGTAAAAATATAGAAACACATCATTCTGATCAATTGATAATTAATATAAAAAGAGAGCGAACTATCAACATTAACCCTTTGATCTCTAATTTATTCCCCCCTTCCTACAATAACCCCATTGACATAGTTGCGATTCGCAATTAAATTATAGTTGTACATCGCAACCATATTAAGAGGCAACATGACTTCAGCACAGCTTAGAGAATTATCACGTCAGCTCGTTCGACAGCTTGGAATGCTCGACAAAGATTGTGGTGATATTGCCCTACCTCCGATTCAAGCTCATACACTAATCGAACTAGAACAGCAGCCATTAACCGTGAACCAATTAGCGGATAAGCTCAATATTGATAAGTCCAACGCCAGTAGAGCAGTCAACAATCTAGCGAAGAACTCGTTAATTCAAACCTCGCCACACCCCAACGATAAGCGCAGTGTTGTTGCTTCAGTAACAGAGCAAGGGATAAACACTCTTGCCCAACTTCACAGTCAACAGAATCAATTTTATGACTCGGTACTTGAGCGTTTAACGGAAGCGGAAACTCAACAAGTTTCGGGGGGAATGGAGCATTTCCTTAAAGCACTACAACAAAGCTACGCTTCTAGTGATGTGGTGGTTCGTCCCCTACAGCCGCAGGACAACACCGTAGTGGCCAATGTGATTCGCCAAGTATCTTATGAGAATGGGCTAACTGAAGATAAAGGTTATGGTGTGGCAGATCCCACCTTAGAAGACATGTTCAGCGTTTATAACAATGAAAGATCTCAGTATTGGGTAATTGAACTTGATGGAAAGGTTGTCGGTGGTGGCGGATTTGCACCATTAGCAGGTATGCCAGAGGTCTGTGAACTGCAAAAGATGTACTTCTTACCAGAAACAAGAGGCAAAGGCTTAGCGAAGAAGCTGGTTAATATGTCGATGGAGAAAGCTAAGGAACTGGGTTATCAACATATGTATCTAGAAACGACCGAATGCCTTAATGCCGCCATTAAACTTTACGAAAAATTGGGCTTTGAACACCTTGATTCAGCTTGGGGAGAAACAGGCCATGACGCTTGTGAGGTTGTCATGGCCAAAACGCTATAATGTGTTTTGAAATAGGGTTGGCGTCGGCAGTTCATCAGATGACAAGCAAGTGAGCGAATTGATTCCTTACGTAACGGGCTAATTAAATAACCGCTAACTACGCAAAAAATTACTGACGCAAGAAGCTGGATTCAAGGCGACAAAAGAGCTCTCTTCCTGGCCATCAAGTACCACTTCTAACGAGTATAAATGTTTAGGGTTAGGATTCTCAATATCAAAAATGATCGGCGCCTCAACCTGGAAAACAACACCCGTATGTTCTGCTCGCACATCTATCGGCATCACCAATGTCATACCATTAAACTTGATTGATGCCGATATTAGCCCCGGCTTTAGCGTTTGATAGATAACATCCACTTTGAACTCACAACCACCACCGTAATGCCAGATCTGCTCTGTCACAACTTGCTCAAGCTTGACGTGACGAACGAACTGCAGATATGGCGCTTGCCAGATTCCGATACGAGAATCCGATTTAGCGACAGCCGATGAAGAGACTGACTCACCCATATCCTCTTCAAGCAATAAGCTCTCCTCTTCTTCAAGGAAAAGAATCTCAAAACGGTTGCGACCAGACTGCATGTAAGGTCGAATATCTTTACGATATTCGACTTGGCTACCATCACAATCAAACACAGCCACACCATTGAGTCGAACTTCCGCAAAGTAATCAACACCTGCCATTACTAACTCAACAAACGGGCACGCCAACATCGCATCATCCACTTCGATGTCATGCATCAGGTGCCACTCTTGCTCTGCGATTTCACTTTCACTCAAGCTATCAGGAAGCTTTGAACTTAACGGAGCCGGAAAAGTAATGTCATCTTGTGGAATAGAGAGGTCCGTCAGTGGCGATATTTGCCAAAGACCATCGAGAGGTAATCGCATAGCATTCCTTGAGCTAGATCAATTTTTACCGCATTATAATGAATGAATGCATATAAAGACATTTATTTTTCTGAGGATAAAAAAATGCCAGCTCAAGGCTGGCATTCTTTAAAACTGGGAAGAAATTACTCTTCGTCTTCATCATCTTCGTCTGGGTAGATAGCATCTTCACCTTCGTAGTAAGTGCCCCAACCGTCGTAGATAATGTCAAACTTCTCTGCAAGATTTACAAGCTTCTCAACTTGCTCATCAATCGCTTCTGCGTTCAGAGTACACTGCATCGTTGCATCACAACAAAGTAGCTTGTTGCCATCTTCGTCTTCTGTCTCTTCAGCTTCAAGCACTTCAAAGCCCATTTTGAATGCTTCAACAACGGCTTTCTCAAGTACTGCGAAATCTTCAGCAAAAAGGTGATGCTCGATATCGTATAGAGCTTCAGGATCGCTACCATCTTCGATTAGTGCTTCAATGATGTCGCGAGTCTCTCCTTTTTGAAATTCAATTAATTCCGCTACTGATAGATATTCATCTTCGTGAGACATGTGTCTGCTCCAGAGTGTTGACTATGAAAAGATCAAATTTGATTGCCACGAAATATGGCATGGATCGCCTAAAAAAGCCACCTAGATCAGGTATAGAAGAGTAAGTTTATCGCTAGATAACAGAGGGGATATCAATTAAAAAGTGAAATCAAAATCACAGAAACAAATTTTCAACATATCATTAACTAACGTGTGTTTTAGCATTTCATTTTTATTGTTACTTTTCGCCTTACTTCTCTAAAACTGAGTGGTTAGTCATATCAAATGCATACTGACGATCACTTCATTGGTGCATAAGAACTCATTTTAGAATCGATAATTGCATAAATTTTGAATGAAAAATCATGTTCACCAAGCAAAATGGATTATCGAGTTACTGAAATTTGAGCATAGAACCGCAAAAAGTTTGTTCTAGCATTGAGTCTTTCAATTGGATTTTAATATTACTAATTTTCAATTAATTAGCATTAAAAACCAACAATTGAGAAATAACACAACCTTTACACAATTTTCAAAACTTGCATATTACGAACAAGCTTGTCATAAATAGACGCTGGATTAATAGTAAGGATGCAAAATGAGTAAGCTGTACGTTGGCTCCGAAGTCGGTCAATTAAGACGAGTTCTCCTAAATCGACCTGAAAGGGCACTCACCCACCTCACCCCTTCTAACTGTCATGAGTTACTCTTTGATGATGTACTTGCAGTAGAAGCCGCAGGTGAAGAACACGATGCCTTTGCGACGACACTTCGTAACCAAGACGTTGAAGTGTTATTACTGCATGACCTACTGGTTGAGACACTCGCTGTGGCTCAAGCTCGTGAGTGGCTGCTTAATACTCAAATCTCAGACTTCCGTTACGGCCCTACATTCGCACGTGATTTAAGAGAGTACCTTGCTCAAATGAACAATGAGCACTTGGCTACGATCCTACTTGGTGGTTTAGCCTACTCTGAGCTTCCTATTAAATCTTCTTCAATGCTACCGAAGATGCACCGCCCACTTGATTTCGTTATTGAGCCGCTACCTAACCATCTATTTACCCGTGACACTTCTTGCTGGGTTTATGGAGGCGTCTCTCTCAACCCTATGATGATGCCTGCTCGCCAACGAGAAACGAATCACTTGCGAGCGATATACCGCTGGCACCCTGTATTCGCCGGCCAAGATTTCATTAAGTATTTCGGTGATGAAGATCTTCACTATGACAATGCGAATATTGAAGGTGGAGATGTTCTGGTTATCGGTAAAGGTGCCGTGCTTATCGGTATTTCAGAGCGTACTAAGCCACAAGGTGTTGAAAACCTAGCCGCTAGTTTATTCAAATCCGGTCAAGCAACCGAAGTGATTGCGATTGATTTACCAAAGCACCGCTCTTGTATGCATCTTGATACAGTAATGACGCACATGGATATCGACACATTCTCAGTCTATCCAGAGATCGTTCGTAAAGACCTAGATACTTGGCGCTTAACGCCGAAAGAAAATGGCGAAATGCGAGTAGAGAAAGCTGAAAACTACCTAACAGCGATTGAAGGCGCACTGGACCTCGATCAACTGAAGATCATCACAACCGGTGGTGATAACTACGAAGCTGAACGTGAACAGTGGAATGACGCTAACAACGTACTGACGGTGAAACCGGGTACGGTTATCGGTTATGAGCGTAATGTTTACACCAATGAGAAATACGACAAAGCAGGTATCGAAGTTCTGACAATTCCGGGCAATGAGCTAGGTCGTGGCCGAGGTGGCGCTCGCTGTATGAGTTGTCCTATCGAAAGAGACGGTATCTAAGCCACAAAACTCGATAAAGCGAACACGCTAACTTATCTAGGCCAGTACCATTGTACTGGCCTTTTTTATCAAATTAATAAAATAAATATTCACAAATATAGCATTTTTATGTTTAACTGAGTTCTTCATTGATTCTATATACGCAAGGAGCGAGAGATGGCCTTTAATCTTCGCAATCGTAACTTTCTAAAACTTCTCGACTTTACTCCTAAAGAGATTCAGTTTTTACTCGACCTATCTGCCGACCTTAAAAAAGCTAAGTATGCAGGTACAGAGCAGAAAAAGCTTAACGGTAAAAACATCGCTTTGATCTTTGAAAAAGCATCCACTCGAACTCGATGTGCCTTTGAGGTAGCTGCTTTTGATCAAGGGGCTCAAGTCTCTTATTTAGGCCCTTCTGGTTCTCAGATTGGTCAGAAAGAATCAATGAAAGATACGGCGCGTGTATTAGGTCGCATGTACGATGGCATTGAATACCGAGGGTTTGGCCAAAGCATTGTCGAAGACTTAGGCGCTTATGCCGGTGTACCGGTTTGGAATGGCTTAACCGATGAGTTCCACCCTACTCAGATCTTGGCTGATTTCCTCACTATGCTTGAGCATGGTCGCGGTAAATATCTGCATCAAATCAGTTTTGCTTACCTAGGCGATGCACGTAACAACATGGGTAATTCTCTGCTAGTAGGTGCAGCAAAAATGGGCATGGATATTCGCCTTGTCGCGCCTAAAGCGTTCTGGCCAGAAGAGCACCTTGTCGAAGAGTGCCAAGCTATTGCACAAACTACAGGTGCAAAAATCACACTAACAGAAGACGTTGCCGAAGGCGTGAAAGGCTGTGATTTCCTTTACACCGATGTTTGGGTTTCTATGGGTGAAGCACCAGAAGCTTGGGACGAACGTGTGGCTGTAATGACACCTTACCAAGTGAATATGGATGTCATAAAGCTTACTGGTAACCCTCAAGTGAAGTTCATGCATTGCCTACCTGCTTTCCACAACAATGAAACCATAATCGGCCAACAAGTCGCAGACAAATATGGAATGAACGGTTTGGAAGTAACAGATGAAGTCTTTGAGTCTGATTACTCAATTGTATTTGATGAAGCAGAGAATCGCATGCATACCATCAAAGCGGTAATGGTTGCGACTCTGGGCCAATAGCGAATACTGAAAGTAAACAAAAGCTTGATGTAATCGCTTGCGCTCACAAATTGAAAGCGTATAATTCTCGGCAATTTGTCTGAGAGTAGTGAAAATGACGCCAAGCAATGTTGTGATAAAACATAATGATATTGTGAAAACACATAATAAAATTGTGAAAACACCAAATATTGCTCGCAAGCTATCATGCTTGCCAGGCCGTCTATTCTGCTTTTCAGCATTTTTTTAAAGCCTCCCATTATGGGGGGCTTTTTTATGGCCAATACATTATTGTGGGGAAGAAGATCATGGCGAATTCGCTCTATCAAAAGCACATCATCTCAATTCCAGAGCTTTCTCGTGAAGAGCTAGAATTAATTGTTCAAACGGCAGGTCAGCTAAAGGCTGAACCAAACCCAGAACTCATCAAGAACAAAGTTGTTGCCAGCTGCTTCTTCGAACCTTCAACGCGAACTCGTCTCTCTTTTGAAACGGCTATTCAACGCATCGGTGGTGATGTGATTGGTTTCGACAGTGGTGGTAACACTTCACTGGCGAAGAAAGGCGAAACGCTAGCGGACTCGGTACAGGTTATCTCTTCATACGTTGATGCTTACGTAATGCGTCATCCTCAAGAAGGTGCTGCGCGTCTGGCTTCTGAGTTTTCTAACGGTGTACCGGTTATTAACGCAGGTGACGGCGCAAACCAACACCCTACACAAACGCTATTAGACCTATTCTCTATCGCTGAGACACAAGGCCGCCTAGACAACCTCAACGTTGCATTCGTTGGTGACCTTAAGTACGGCCGTACGGTTCACTCGTTGACTCAAGCGCTAGCGAAGTTCGATAACATCTGTTTCTACTTCGTGGCACCTGAAGCACTGGCGATGCCAGACTACATTTGCGAAGAACTTGATGAGGCGGGTATCAAGTATCAACTGCTGACAGACATGGAAGATGTCATTCCAGAGCTTGATGTCTTGTACATGACTCGAGTTCAAAAAGAGCGCTTCGATGAATCGGAATACGCGCACATCAAATCAGCGTACATCCTGACGGCTCCAATGCTGGAAAATGCACGTGATAACCTAAAGGTTCTTCACCCTCTTCCTCGTGTTGATGAAATTACTGTCGATGTCGATAAAACACCTTACGCTTACTACTTCCAGCAAGCAGAGAACGGTGTTTACGCACGCGAAGCACTGCTAGCCCTTGTTCTTAACGAAACGCTGTAGAGGAGAGATATCATGTCTAAAGAGACTCAATTAAAAGTTGAAGCAATCAAGAACGGAACGGTTATCGACCATATCCCAGCCAACATCGGGATCAAGGTACTCAAACTGTTCGACATGCATAACTCAAATCAGCGCGTAACGATTGGCCTAAACCTGCCATCTTCTGCTCTAGGCGGCAAAGACTTACTCAAGATAGAGAATGTTTTTATCACGGAAGAACAGGCGAGCAAGTTAGCACTTTACGCACCTCACGCAACGGTAAACCAAATCGAAGATTACGAAGTGGTTAAGAAGCTACCACTAGAACTTCCTGAGCAAATCAACGATGTGTTTGAGTGTCCAAACACCAACTGTATTACTCACAATGAGCCCGTAGAAAGCAGCTTTAAGATCTTTGAAAAGAAAGAAGATATTCGATTGAAGTGTAAGTACTGCGAAAAAGTATTCTCTCGTGAGATCGTGACAGAAAGATAACGTCATACGGCAGCGCCGATCGAACGCAAAAACTATTCAATACCTCGCCTATGCGGGGTATTTTGCGCTTTACCTATCCTGAGTTTGAAGGCACACTAAAAATTGCTTTTTATCCAATAACTGACGGAATAACCAATGACTAAAGTACTTCACACAGAATCTGCTCCAGCTGCAATCGGCCCATACGTACAAGGTGTTGACCTTGGCAATATGGTTCTGACTTCTGGTCAAATCCCAGTAAACCCAGCAACTGGTGAAGTATCTGCTGATATCGCAGAGCAAGCTCGCCAATCTCTAGACAACGTTCAAGCGGTTGTTGAAGCTTCTGGCCTGACTGTAAAAGACATCGTAAAACTAACGGTATTCGTTAAAGACCTAAACGACTTCGGCACAGTAAACGAAGTTTACGGTAAGTTCTTTGATGAGCACGGTGTTGCAAACTACCCTGCACGTTCATGTGTTGAGGTAGCTCGTCTACCAAAAGATGTAGGTATCGAGATCGAAGCTATTGCGGTTCGCAAATAGGTTTTTATCTATAGAATAAACGGTTTCTAGTAAACAAGTTGGCATAACGCTGAACGTTTATCAGATACAAAAAAGGTTGCCCAATTGGCAACCTTTTTTATTGTTCATCGTTTCGCTTAGATGATTACTTCTTATTAAGCTCAACCACTTCTTTGTCTAACTCTTCAAGCTTCGCAGCCATCTGCTCACGAGCTAGGTTAGCCAGTTGACGAACATTAGACTTATCGTAATCTTCAGTGCTGATTGGTGGCAGCATTTCAACAATCACATGACCATTGTTCCAACGGTTCAGCTTCACGCCACCTGTTGAGCTGCACACGATAGGAATAATAGGTAAGCCAGCGCCAATCGCAGCATGGAAAGCACCCGTTTTAAATGGCAACAAACCACGGCCACGAGAACGAGTCCCCTCAGGGAACATCCATACTGAAACATCACTCTCTTTTAGACTAGTAACCACTTGATCGATCGTACCTACCGCTTTGCTGCGGTTAGCTCGGTCAATTAGGATATTCCCCGTCAACCAGTACAACTGCCCAAAAAGAGGCATCCACGCTAGGCTTTTCTTACCAACAGTCACGACTTTAGGTGTTACCGCTGATGAAATCGTAAATAGATCCCAGCTGTTTTGGTGGTTTGCAACATAAACATGCTGGCCACGAGAGTAAGCATCTTCCGGGATGCGAAGCTCTAACTTCATGCCAAAGATTTTCGACATGCGACCGAAATAACGGCCAAAGGTAAATACGTGTTTCGGGTTACGTGGGCTTAATAGACAATAGCCACAACCAAACACAAACATAAGAATCGCAAATATCGCCACTGCGAAAATACGTAATATTGCTATCATTTTGCTCCTCACAACCGCCAAGGTGATTCATCTATTCACACAAAATGGCAATAGATTCACTTGCGGTAAATACAACTATAAAAAAGCCGAAACCAAGGTTCCGACTTTTATGTTTTCATCTTACTGATTCATGAATCCACTAACCTAAGTTAGTTCGACTCACTAAATCGTGTAATGTTTGCGCCTAAAGCTGACAATTTATCTTCAATCTTATCGTAGCCACGATCGATGTGATAAATACGGTCAACAATGGTTTCACCTTGAGCAATACAGCCTGCAATAACAAGACTCGCAGATGCGCGAAGATCCGTTGCCATTACTTGAGCGCCGCTTAACTTCTCAGTTTCACCACAGATAGCCGTGTTGCCTTCGATTTCCGCTTTTGCACCCATTCGCTGTAACTCAGGAATGTGCATAAAGCGGTTTTCAAAGATAGTCTCAGTGATAACACCACTGCCCTTCGCCATCATGTTGAGCAGAGTAAACTGTGCTTGCATGTCGGTTGGGAAACCTGGGTGAGGTGCTGTTACGATTTTCACCGCTTTCAGCTCACGATCTGTCATATCAAGGCTGATCCAGTCTTCGCCCGTTTCAACCTTCGCACCCGCTTCTTCAAGCTTCGCTAATGCAGCTTCAAGAAGATGAGCGTTGGTGTTGCGACAAACCACTTTACCGCCAGAAACAGCAGCAGCAACAAGGAACGTACCCGTTTCGATACGGTCAGCAACCACAGAGTGATGACCACCACCAAGACGCTCAACGCCTTCGATAGTAATCGTGTCTGTACCTGCGCCAGTAATCTTAGCACCTAGTTTGTTTAAGAAATCAGCCGTATCAACAATCTCAGGCTCACGCGCTGAGTTATCTAATACAGTTGTACCTTCCGCTAGCGTTGCTGCACACATGATAGTAATGGTGGCACCCACACTTACTTTATCCATCACGATGTGCGCGCCTTTCAAACGGCCGTCAACACTTGCTTTTACATAACCATCTTCCAACTTAATGGTCGCACCTAGTTGCTCTAGGCCATGGATATGTAAATCAACAGGTCGAGCGCCAATTGCACAACCACCAGGAAGTGACACTTGGCCTTCACCAAAACGAGCGACTAGAGGACCTAAAGCCCAAATAGAAGCACGCATTGTTTTTACTAAATCGTAAGGCGCACAAAATTCATTAATTTCGCTGCCATCAACATGAACACTACCGTTACGTGATACTTTTGCGCCTAAACGCTTAAGCAATTCCATCGTAGTATCGATGTCACGTAGGTGAGGAACATTACTCACTTCAACCGGCTCTTCAGCAAGGATTGATGCGAATAAAATAGGTAGCGCTGCATTTTTTGCGCCTGAGATCGTCACTTCACCGCTTAACGGCTTATCCGATCCAATAACTCGAAACTTTTCCATCATAAACCTTAAAGTGACATCAGTTTCTTATCACGTTCCCACTCTTCTGGCGTGAAAGCCTTAATAGAAAGAGCATGGATGTCATTGCGTTGAATGTATTCCATTAGTGGGCCGTAGATTAGTTGCTGCTTCTTAACTCGATTCATGCCGTCAAAACATGCATCAACCGCAACAACTTCGTAATGACTGCCTTCACCCTTCACGAAAATCTCCTGAAGGTTCAGTGCCGCTGCTAATAATTCTTGTACTTTTGTGCTGTCCACAAATAGCTCCTGCCTAATTTTTTATGTGTTCTGCCATCATTGGCTGGATATTGCTCAATTGGAACAACGTTCGTAATTGTTCTGGCACGAAACTGAGCATTATATGACAGTTTTGATTTTTTGCATGCTCTAATAAGTGAATTAGCATCACCATTCCTGCTGAATCGACTCGATTTATATGGCTAAGGTCAATTTCAACGCTCGATTCCGTCGTTTGCCACTTTTCCAATATACGCCAGATTGCAGGGACACTGTCTCGGTCTATGTCACCGAGCAGCTGATACTCTTTAGAGCTTAGTGCTTGCCATTGAGAGTGGCTCATTATTTATTACTCTCAAAACGAATCGGTTGTGCTGCAAGTTTCTCTAATTCATCGGCAACTTGTAAAATGCCTTCTTGACGAATTTTAGTATTCCACTCTGATTGCTTGCTCGATAACAGGCTAATACCTTCAGCAACCATATCAAACGCCTTCCACTCGCCTGACTTCTTGTCTTTGCGTAGCTTAAATTCAAGCTTAATGTTTGGTCGCGGCGTATCTATGATACTAACCTTAATACTGGTAATACGGCTATCTGCTTTGATTTTTGGTTCTGGACCAAATTCAATCGTCTGATCCGAGTACTGAGTCAGTACTTGAGCGTAAGAAGAAACGAGGTATTTACGGAACGCATCGATAAATACACGTACGTCTTTTCTGTCCGCCCCTTTTAGGTTAGGTCCTAACAACTTAAGTGCCGCATATTGCGCGTTCACATAAGGCATCAATTCATCTTCCACAATGACCTTCAATAACTCAGGATCTTGCTGGATATTCTCTTGCTCACTCTTCAAACGATCAAATGCCACTTCAGCAACTTGCGTCATCATCTGATAAGGCTGAGTGCGATCAATCGATTCGGCAGCAAAAACCTGAGCAGAAACAAGTGAAGCCATTGCTACCATAAACATTGATTTCAAGTAACCGATAGCTTTTAAATGACTAATATCTTTTAAATGACTAATAGTTTTCAACATCATCTTATTCCTTAGCTTCGCTGTCATCAGAGCCACCAACGCTATACAGCACTTGACCAATCAAATCTTCTAGTACCAATGCTGACTTGGTGTCTTCAATAGAATCACCATCAACCAACATCTCTTCATCATCAAAAATGAAGCCAGGAACCAGACTGATGTACTGCTCACCGATTAAGCCAGACGTTAAGATTTGAGCACTAGAGGTATCTGGAAATTGTGAGTACTTCGCATCAATAGATAATTCAACGACAGGAAGGTAACTCTCGGTACCAAGCTCAATACTTTTAACTCGACCGACAACGACGCCACCCACCTTCACTGGAGAGCGAACTTTTAGGCTACCAATGTTGTCAAAGGTCGCTTTTAGATTGTAAGTATGGTTCGAACCTAAGCCTTTTACGTCAGCGACTTGAAAGATCATGATTAAGATTGCGCAAATTCCGACAATAGCAAAGGTGCCGACCCATAATTCTAATTTTCGAGTTTGTTGCATGATTAATTCCCAAACATCAATGCGGTAAGAACAAAATCTAGCCCTAATACCGCTAGAGAAGAGTGCACTACAGTGCGTGTGGTTGCCTGACTAATACCTTCTGAGGTCGGTACCGCATCATAACCATTAAAAAGTGCGATCCAAGTTACTGTGATAGCAAAGACCATACATTTGATCGTGCTGTTACCAATATCTCGACCTAGCTCAACGGAAGACTGCATCGCAGACCAGAAACTGCCGTGGTCAATGCCCTTCCAATCGACACCAACTAACTGAGCCCCCCAAATCCCGACCGCCATAAAGATCATAGCGAGCAGTGGCATTGAGATAAGCCCGGCCCAAAGGCGTGGCGCAATAATGCGTTTGAGAGGATCGACGGCCATCATTTCAAGGCTAGAGATCTGTTCGGTTGCTTTCATTAAGCCGATCTCAGCCGTTAATGCTGAACCTGCGCGGCCTGCAAACAATAACGCAGTCACCACTGGGCCCAACTCACGTAACAGTGAAAGCGCGACCATTTGACCAAGGTTACCTTCAGCACCGTAGTCGATTAACACGACATAGCCCTGCAGGCTGAGCACCATGCCAATAAACAAACCCGAAACTAAAATGATAGCCAATGACTGAACACCAACGCTATAAAGTTGTTTAACGAATAAAGGGAAATTCTTTAGTCTCGGGATGCCAAACAAAGCCCCAGATAACATCAGGCTTGCTCGACCAAATGACTCACAGATCGCAAGTGTTCGCTTACCGACACCCGCAATAGCTTTAACAATCATATTAAAACAAATCCTCTTTTAAGCTCTTCGCAGGAAATCTAAACGGCACAGGGCCATCCGCGTCACCTTGCAAAAATTGCTGCACTCTCGGATCGCTGTTGTTGTACAACTCATCAGGCGCACCAGCAGCAATGATTTTTCCATCAGCCATCAGATAAACCCAATCGGCAATACTCATCACCTCAGGCACATCGTGAGAAACGACAATAGAGGTTAAGCCCAAAGCTTGATTGAGATTACGGATCAGCTCAACCAAGACGCCCATAGTTATCGGGTCTTGGCCAACAAATGGTTCATCGTACATGATGAGTTCAGGATCCAATGCGATCGCACGAGCCAACGCAGCACGTCTCGCCATCCCACCAGACAATTCACTCGGCATCAATTGCGCAGCACCTCGTAACCCTACCGCTTCAAGCTTTAGTAATACGATGGTACGAATGAATTTTTCATTAAGTTCAGTGTGCTCTCGCAGCGGAAACGCCACATTATCAAAGACATTAAGATCAGTAAAAAGTGCACCCGATTGGAAAAGCATGCTCATTTTCTTGCGGGCTTGATATAGCTTACGACGTGATAATGCAGGGATATTGTCGCCATCAAACCAAATTTCGCCCTCATCTGGCGGTAATTGTCCGCCAATCAAACGCAGCAAGGTCGTTTTACCGATCCCTGACGGGCCCATAATTGCGGTTATTTTGCCTTGAGGCACCTCTAAACTGATGTCATCAAAGATAACGCGCTCACCGCGTGAGAAGCTGAGGTTCTTAACTTTCACAAGCTCAGTGTTCAACATATTTTTGTTGTTTCCTTGCTTTAAAATACGCCAATTATGGCTGCAATAATAATGAGTCTACTTTAGAATTAAAAGCACTGTTCAATTAATTCATATTAAACAGGAATCTATACAGGGATTTGAAAGCATTAGAAAATTATCTATTGAGCTCTCTTTCTTGCCTGCTAACTGGTAATTAATTTGCCGAGTGACTTCCCTTTTATCTAGCAACAGGTCAAAATTAGCGGTTAATTCTCCGTTTTTTATTAATTTTTTAGGAATCATCATGCTTGAAGCGATTGCGTTTCTTATTATCGGTCTAGGTTTTTTGGTGTGGAGTGCAGATAAGCTGGTTTACGGCGCCGCTGCTCTTGCTCGCAACTTTGGTATCTCACCATTAGTTATCGGTATGACGATTCTAGCAATGGGGTCTTCGGCTCCTGAAATGATGGTTTCAGCAACAGCTGCTCTTGATGGAAAAACAGATACGGCTGTAGGTAACGTTCTCGGTTCAAACATCGCCAACATCGCACTGATTTTGGGTATTACAGCGCTTATCAAACCGCTATCAATTAGCTCTGGTGTGATTCGCCGTGAACTACCATTGATGATTGGTGTCACTCTACTAGCGGGCGCTTTGCTGTGGGACAACCATTTAGGGTTCTACGAAGGCGTATTATTGTTTGTTCTTTTTGCCGCATTCTTATTCGCGATGCTGCAAATCAGCCGCAGTGAGAAAAAGAACGGCGATGCCTTCCTTGAAGAACAAGAATCTGAAGTTCCTGAAGGCGTGAGCAACCCTAAAGCCGCAATGTGGGTGGTAGTTGGTCTGATTATTCTGCCTCTAGCTGCCAACATGTTGGTTGATAACGCGGTTGTTATCGCGAAATTCTTTGGCATGAGCGACCTTGTTATTGGTTTAACCATTATTGCCGTTGGTACAAGCCTGCCTGAGCTAGCAGCATCACTTGCTGGCGTAATGAAGGGTGAGGATGATATGGCAGTGGGTAATATCATTGGCTCGAACGTATTCAACATCCTTGCTGTTATGGGTATCCCTGGCATCCTCAACCCTTCAGTCTTGAGCGAGTTTGCGATGGGTCGTGATTTCTGGGTAATGCTAGGTGTATCGCTACTTCTTGTTGTAATGGCACTAGGTAAATCACGTAGTGTGAATCGTATTGAAGGCGGTGTGTTAATAGTGACATTCGTGGCCTACCAAGCTTACCTACTTATGAACATGTCAGCTTAATTATTGATTTAACTTCCCGTACTTGGAGTATTTAATGTCTCAGTCATTCGATTATCGCAGTGTTGCAAAGCAAGTTTTGGAAACCGAAGTTGCAGGTCTTACTCAATTGGACCAATATTTTAATGATGACTTTTGCAAAGCTTGCGACCTTATCCTGAACAACAAAGGAAAAGTGGTTGTGATGGGCATGGGAAAATCTGGCCACATCGGCAAAAAAATAGCAGCAACACTAGCAAGTACTGGGACATCCGCTTTCTTCGTACACCCCGGGGAGGCTGCGCACGGTGACTTAGGAATGATCGGGGCTGGCGATGTTGTGATAGCAATATCCAACTCTGGCGAATCAGGTGAAATCCTAAGCTTATTCCCGGTATTGAAGCGTTTGAACATCAAGATTATCAGCATGACAGGTAAGCCAGCATCAAACATGGCGACTTTGTCTGATATTCATTTACAAATATCAGTACCAGAAGAAGCGTGTCCATTAGGGCTTGCGCCAACAACCAGTACAACGGCTACCTTGGTGATGGGTGATGCATTAGCCGTCGCACTTTTACAAGCCAGAGGCTTTACTGCGCAAGATTTTGCTTTGTCCCACCCTGGCGGCGCTTTGGGTCGACAACTATTATTGAAGCTTGAAGATATCATGCATACGGGCGATGCACTCCCAGTGGTAGCACCGGAAGCATTGGTACGAGATGCTCTTTTGGAGATATCTCAAAAAGGCTTGGGGATGACGGCAGTCGTGAGTGAAGACGGTCTAATGGCCGGTATTTTTACTGATGGTGATTTGCGCCGTATCCTAGACAAGCGCATCGATATTCATGACACGCAGATCGGCGACGTGATGACGCTAAATCCGACGGTAGCAGAACCAAACATGCTCGCGGTTGAGGGTTTGAACTTGATGCAAGCTAAGAGCATCAATGGCCTAATGCTGTGCCATGAAGGCAAACTAGTCGGAGCGTTAAACATGCATGACTTACTGAAAGCAGGAGTAATGTAATGACACAGACAGTCGAAACTCTATACGGCACGGTAGATTCAGAAGTGTTTGCCGTAGCAAAAGAGATCAAATTGCTTATTTGCGATGTCGATGGCGTATTCTCAGACGGTCGCATCTACATGGGCAACAACGGTGAAGAACTGAAAACCTTCCACACTCGTGATGGCTATGGCATTAAGTCACTGATGAACGCCGGTATCGAAATTGCAATCATCACTGGCCGTAAATCTCAAATTGTTGAGAATCGAATGACCGCTCTCGGTATTAAGCTTATTTACCAAGGTCAGGATGATAAAGTTAAGGCATACCAAGATATTTGCGATAAACTTTCAGTGAATCCTGAAAATACGGGCTACATCGGAGACGATCTGATCGACTGGCCTGTGATGGAAAAAGTTGGCTTGAAAGTATGTGTTGCAGATGGTCATCCACTACTTGCAAAGCGTGCAAATTACGTGACCACCATTAATGGTGGTCACGGTGCGGTACGTGAAGTTTGCGACCTTATTTTACAAGCAAGAAATGAACTCGACGTGCATAAAGGTTTAAGCATATGAGTTTTACTCGTATTATCTATTTAATACTCATATTTATTGCCTCTTGGTCGACCTATTACTTGTACGACAAAGAGCAAACATCAACGATACAAGTGGCTCCAAATTTGGAGCTGCCCGCGTTTAGTGGCAAAAGTCTAAACAACATTAGCTATGACGAAAGCGGTATTCGTAGCTATCAGGTTGAATCGACGTATTTAGAGCACTACTCAGTGGTTGGCGATACGCACTTTCAAAACCCGGTTCTTTCGGTATTCCGAGAAGGGCACACGATTGAATGGCAAGTCACCGCTGATCGCGCGATTATGGATGAGAATCAAGTTGTCACGTTTTATGACAACGTCGTGGCAAAGAACCTGTTGCCAGAAGCTAGCTTCGATACAATGACCACAGATAAAATGGTTGTTGAGCTGCCTAGCCGAGATTTTTATTCAGAGACTCCGGTCCATATGATCGGTACATTTTTTGAAACTGAGGGACAAGCAATGAAAGGTAACTTCGGTACCAACAATGCAACCCTCTTTAATTCTGTTCAAGGTAGATATGAAACTCTTACACCTTAGTTTATTCGCTTTGACCCTTGCGGCGCCTAATGTCTATGCCCTTTCTTCGGATAGCGAGCAACCTGTCTACATTGACTCAGACAGCCAGCAATTGGATATGAAAAGTAACCAAGTGACTTTCCTTGGTGATGTAAACCTTAAGCAAGGCAGCATCAATATCAATGCCGATAAGGTTATTGTTACCCGCAACGCCGTAAACGGTGAGATTGAAGAAATTCAAGGCTTCGGTAAGCCAGCGACCTTCTCTCAACTGACTGACGACGGGAAGACACTCTACGGTGAAGCTGACGACTTACATTACCAGCTTGTTGCCGACAAATTGATCATGACTAAGAATGCAATGCTATCTCAAGATGGCAGCATCATTCGTGGCTCTAAGATCACCTACCAGATCGGCTCTCAAAAATTAGTCGCCGACAGTGGTGAAAACAAACGAGTGTCAACGGTTTTACAACCAACGGAAGTGAATAAGTAACGATGGCTGTTCTTAAAGCAAAAAACCTAGCGAAAACCTACAGCAAGCGCAAAGTTGTTACCGATGTAAGCTTGCAGGTAGAGTCAGGCCAGATCGTCGGTCTGCTTGGACCTAACGGTGCAGGTAAAACCACATCTTTCTATATGATTGTTGGTCTGGTTGCGCGTGATGAAGGTACCATCAGCATTGATGACCGAGACATCAGTATCTTGCCAATGCACAGTCGTTCTCGTCTTGGTATCGGTTACCTACCGCAAGAAGCATCGATTTTCCGTAAGTTGTCTGTTGAGAACAACATCATGGCCGTTTTACAAACCCGTGATGAAATGACTAACGAACAGCGCCAAGATAAGCTGGAAGACCTTCTAGAAGAGTTCCACATCCAACATATCCGCACCAGTAATGGTATGGCTCTGTCAGGTGGTGAGCGTCGTCGTGTGGAGATTGCTCGAGCTCTAGCAGCAAACCCGCAATTCATTCTGCTGGATGAACCGTTTGCCGGTGTTGACCCGATCTCAGTTATCGATATCAAGAAAATCATTGTTCACCTACGTGATCGCGGATTGGGCGTTTTGATTACCGATCACAACGTTCGTGAAACATTAGATGTGTGTGAAAAAGCTTACATCGTAAGCCAAGGACACCTGATCGCTGAGGGTACTCCTGAAGATGTTCTCAATAACGAACAAGTTAAACAAGTTTATCTAGGCGAACAATTCCGTCTATGATTATATAGAGAGTATCGAGAGTTCTAAGAATAATAACTAGGTAAGTCACACTGAATGAAACCCTCATTACAACTTAAGCTAGGCCAACAGTTAGCAATGACTCCTCAATTGCAGCAAGCGATTCGTTTGTTGCAACTGTCTACTTTAGATTTGCAGCAAGAGATTCAAGAAGCACTTGAATCTAATCCACTACTCGATGTCGAAGAAGGCAATGAAGATACGCCTACATCGGAAGAGAAACCTAGCAGTGACGAGAAAGAAACAGTTGAAGCCACAGAGCAAGATTTACCTGATAGCTCAGATTTAATCGAAAAATCAGAAATTGGCAACGAACTAGAGATCGACACAACTTGGGAAGATGTCTACAGCGCAAACACAGGTAACACTGGTATTGCGATTGATGACGACATGCCTGTTTATCAAGGCGAAACGACTCAAAGCCTACACGACTACCTACTTTGGCAACTCGACCTAACACCATTCTCTGAAACTGACCGAAGCATTGCTTTCGCGCTGATTGATGCCATTGATGACTATGGCTACCTCACCGTATCTTGTGAAGATATCCTTGAAAACTTCGATAGCGAAGAAGTAGAGCTTGATGAGATTGAAGCCGTCCGCAAACGAGTTCAGCAGTTTGACCCGCTGGGTGTCGGTTCAGTGAACCTACAAGATTGCTTGTTACTGCAACTGGCAACCTTTCCCCAGGATACCCCTTGGCTTAACGAAGCTAAGTTAGTACTTACTAGCCACATCGACCAACTCGGTAACCGCGATTACAAATTAGTCATCAAAGAAACCAAGCTAAAAGAAGCGGAACTACGTGAGGTTCTGCAACTGATTCAGCAACTGGATCCTCGACCTGGCAGTAAGATTACACCGGACGAAACTGAATATGTAGTTCCAGACGTAACGGTGTTCAAAGATCTTGGAAAGTGGTTAGTCACCATTAACCCTGATAGTGTCCCTAAGCTGAAAGTAAATCAGCAATATGCCGCTCTTGGTAGCAAGGGCAGCAGTGCAGACAACCAATTCATTCGCTCAAATTTGCAAGAAGCAAAATGGCTAATCAAAAGCTTAGAAAGCCGAAATGAGACGCTACTCAAAGTTGCGCGATGCATTGTTGAACATCAGCGTGATTTCTTCGAACATGGCGAAGAAGCGATGAAGCCAATGGTTCTGAATGATGTTGCGTTAGCCGTTGATATGCACGAATCCACGATCTCTCGTGTGACGACTCAAAAATTCATGCACACGCCACGTGGCATCTTCGAACTCAAATACTTTTTCTCAAGCCATGTCAGCACTGACAATGGCGGTGAATGTTCATCTACAGCAATTCGCGCACTGATTAAGAAGCTTGTCGCAGCGGAAAATACCGCGAAGCCTCTAAGTGATAGTAAGATTGCTGCTTTACTGGCTGACCAAGGAATTCAGGTAGCTAGACGTACCATAGCGAAATACCGTGAGTCTCTGGGCATTGCCCCATCGAGTCAGCGTAAACGCCTGCTATAAGCTAATTTAGTTAGCTATTTAGTTAACTATTAATTTGGTTATAACCTGGCAACCAACTGAAAAGGAAAGTCTATGCAAATCAATATTCAAGGCCATCACGTTGATCTTACCGATTCAATGCAAGACTATGTTCGCACTAAATTCGACAAACTTGAGCGCTTCTTTGATCATATCAATAGCGTTCAGGTTGTTTTAAAAGTTGAGAAAATCAATCAAATCGCGGAAGCTACCCTGCATATAAATCAGGGGGAAATCCATGCGACAGCAACTGATGAAAGCATGTATGCCGCAATTGATTCATTGGTTGATAAACTCGTCCGCCAACTCAACAAGCACAAAGAAAAGCTAAGTAGTCACTAACATGCAATTAAGCGAAGTACTTTCATTGGACTGCACCAAAAGTGCAGTCCAATGCACAAGCAAAAAAAGAGCCCTTGAGCTCATCAGTCAGATCGCTGCAGAAAGCTGTGGTCAAGATTCAACAGAACTGTTTGAGTGCATGTTGAGCCGTGAAAAAATGGGCAGTACTGGTATTGGTAATGGCATCGCTATTCCTCATGCTCGTATGAATGTCAGTGATAAAGCGATAGCTGTATTACTGCAATGCCAAGACCCAATCGAATTTGATGCGATTGATAATCGTCCTGTCGACCTACTATTTGCCCTGCTTGTTCCAAGTGAACAGTGCAAGGAGCATCTAAAAACCCTTTCATGTATGGCAGAACGACTTAACGACAAGCAGACTCTTAAACAGTTGCGTAATGCTCAAAGCGATCAAGAGCTTTACGACATCATGATCCAAGTGCCAACTTGCGAGCAATAACATGCGATTAATCGTTGTGAGTGGCCAATCTGGGGCCGGTAAAAGTGTTGCGTTACGAGTCCTTGAAGACTTGGGGTATTACTGTGTGGATAATCTTCCAGTAAACCTGCTAAGCGACTTCGTCGAATCGGTACGCGAGATCAATCAAAACGTCGCTGTTAGCATTGATATTCGCAACCTACCGAAAGAACCGCAGTTAGTTACAGAGACACTAGAACAACTAGAAGCCGCCACTGATATTGATGTGAACGTTTTGTTCCTAGACGCAAGTAAGCAAACGCTACTCAAACGCTACAGCGAAACACGCAGAATCCACCCTTTATCGATCGGCCAAGAAAAGTTATCTCTTGAGCAAGCGATTGATTTAGAAAAGACACTCCTAACACCTCTCGCAGAACAAGCCAGCATTGTGATTGACAGCAGTGACTGCAACCTCTACGAATTGAGCGAAAAGGTTCGATTTAAAGTTGAAGGCAAAGAGAAGCAAGAGCTGATCATTGTCTTTCAATCTTTCGGTTTCAAATACGGACTACCAAGTGATGCTGACTATGTGTTTGATGTTCGCTTTTTGCCAAACCCTCACTGGGAACCAGCACTACGACCATTAACGGGTCTTGACGCACCCATTCACTCTTTTCTTGAAAAACACTCAGAAGTTCTTGAACTCAAGCAGCAAATTCAAGGCTTTGTTGAGCAGTGGTTGCCAATGTTAGAGAAGAATAATCGCAGTTATCTAACGGTCGCGATTGGTTGTACTGGCGGTAAACACCGCTCGGTTTACCTAACTCAGAAAATTGGTGAATACTTCGAACAACTTGGCCATCAAGTTCAAATCAGACACGCCTCCCTAGAGAAGCACCAACAGGGCTAACCATGGAATTAACTCGAACTGTACTGATCCAAAATCGCTTGGGTCTTCACGCTAGAGCAGCCGTAAAATTGGTTGAGCTTGCACAAAGCTTTGATGCAACCATCACTATCCATAGTGAAGAAGATAAAACGGCAACAGCAGACAGTGTAATGGGGCTACTTATGCTGGAGTCGGCGCAAGGGCAACACATCACCATCCAAGCCGCAGGCACCGATTCTCAGCAAGCGCTTGATGCCGTTTGTCACCTAATTGAAGACCGGTTTGATGAGGGCGAGTAGCAAAAACGCTTCACTCACAACATCTAAAACTCAAACCACGCATCAACCAATATTAATTCTTAGTTCTACCTAAGTTAATGATTTAAATAAGCCCCAGAATTAAGTTACTATTCCAAGCATTGTTAGAATAATGAGATAGGAGGAAAATATGGCAGAGCAATTAGAATTCGACCAAGCTCACCAAACCCTCCAAGAAGTCAGCGAAGCCCTAGAAAACGGCCGATTTGTTCACGTACGCCGACAACTTCAGGATATGGAACCTGAGGATATTGCACACCTTTTAGAAGCCTCCCCTCGCAAAAGTCGTGACGTACTCTGGCAACTCACCGATCCAGAAGACTACGGTGAAATTCTTGATGAGCTAAACGAAGACGTCAAAGATGCTCTTGTGTCAAAAATGGCACCAGAAACCTTGGCAGAAGCAACCGAAGGTATGGAAACCGATGACGTCGCGTACGTACTTCGAAGCCTGCCCGACGATGTTTCTCGAGAAGTCCTTTCCCAAATGGACTCTGTCGATCGTGCATTAGTAGAAACCGCCCTTTCGTACCCAGAAGATTCAGCGGGTGCGTTAATGAACACCGACGTAATCACGATCCGCGGTGATGTCGATGTTGAGGTCGTACTGCGTTATTTACGTATGCGTGGTGAATTACCTGACGCTACCGATGCGTTATATGTTATCGATGACGACGAACGCCTCATTGGTAACCTATCGCTCAGCACACTGATTACAACCCAGCCTGATGTGTCTGTTTCAGAAGTGATGGAAGATGCCGACGAAGCGATCGCCGTTGAAACCAGTGCCTCTGATATCGCCAGCCTGTTCGAACGTCGTAACTGGGTGTCAGCTCCTGTTGTCGATGTAAATCAACACCTTGTAGGTCGTATCACGATCGATGATGTGGTTGATGTTATCCGTGAAGATGCCGAGCACTCAATGATGAGTATGGCGGGTATGGACGATGACGAAGATACCTTCGCACCGGTCGTAAAATCCGCTCGTCGTCGTAGTGTATGGCTAGGCGCAAACGTTTTAGCAGCACTCGCGGCAGCGTCTGTGTCTAATATGTTTGAGGCCACACTGAATGAGATGGCCGCGATTGCCGTTTTGATGACTATCGTACCGTCCATGGGTGGTGTTGCAGGTAACCAAACCGTCGCTCTAGTGATTCGTGGTTTAGCGCTTGGTCACATTGGTGACAGTAACAAACGCGAACTACTACTCAAAGAAGCCTCTATCGGCTTCCTTAACGGCATTCTATGGGCCGTTATCATTGGCGGTATAGTGGTTGCTTGGAAAGGCAATTGGATCTTAGGAGGTATCATCTCAGCAGCGATGATGACAAACTTGATTGTCGCGGGTATTGCCGGTGTAACCATTCCTGTGATGCTGAAGAAGATGAATATCGACCCTGCCCTTGCAGGCGGTATGGCTCTCACCACGGTGACCGATGTAATTGGCCTATCGGTGTTCTTAGGCTTAGCGACCATACTGATCTAGCGAACATGAACAGATAGCCAACTTTTGGCGAAAAACAAAAAGGGAGCTATCAGCTCCCTTTTTAATTCATCAGATTAGCTTTAATTGAATTACTCGCCTGCGACTTTCATCGACTCAAGCAAGATAGAACCGGTTTGAATTTGCGAACGAGTTTCAACGTCGTTACCTACCGCTACAATCTGAGTGAACATATCTTTGAGATTGCCCGCGATCGTCACTTCCGATACTGGGTATTGGATCTCTCCGTTTTCAACCCAGAAACCCGCAGCGCCACGAGAGTAATCGCCAGTAACGGTATTCACGCCTTGCCCCATGACTTCAGTAACAAGAAAACCAGTGCCGAGTTCTTTTAGCATCTGCTCAAAATTTTGTCCGGTCGAGTTAACGAACCAGTTATGAATACCACCAGCATGGCCTGTTGGTGTCATATCCATTTTACGTGCAGCGTAGCTGGTTAGTAGGTAAGTTGCTAACACACCATCGGTGATGATTTCACGGTCTTGAGTGTAAACACCTTCACTATCAAATGGGCTCGAAGCCAAACCACGTAAGAGATGTGGACGCTCTGAGATATTGAACCAATCAGGTAGAATTTTCTGACCTAAGTGATCTAACAAGAAAGATGATTTACGGTAAAGGTTGCCACCACTAATCGCCATCACAAGGTGACCAATGAGGCCTGTAGCGACATCGTTAGCGAACATAATTGGGTATTGGCCTGTTGGTAGCTTTTTAGCATCCAAACGGCTGACAGTCTTTTCTGCAGCTTCTTGACCGACACGTTCAGGTGTCCATAGCTCATCACGATGGCGTGCAACTGTGTAGCTGTAGTCTCGTTCCATTTCACCGTTAGCGCCTTGACCAATCACACAACAGCTCGTGCTATGGCGACTTGAGGCGTAGCTCGCGAGTAAACCGTGACTATTACCATAAACCTTAACGCCATAATGGCTGTCATAGCTTGCGCCATCACTTTGTTTGATCTTGTCGCTATAAGCTAACGCTTGTCTCTCAGCAGCAATCGCTATCTCAGCGGCATAGTCAGGATTTGGTTCATCAGGATGAAAAAGATCCAAATCTGGAATTTCTTTCACCATGTATTCTTTTGCGGCTGGACCTGCAAACGGATCTTCAGAGGTGTATTGAGCAATATCCAATGCAGCAGCGACAGTTTGAGCAATCGCCTTTTCACTTAGATCAGATGTGGATGCGCTGCCTTTTTTCTGGCCGCGGTAAACAGTAATACCTAGAGCACCATCACTATTAAATTCAACGTTTTCCACTTCACACATACGTGTTGAAACACTTAAACCCGTTGACTTAGTAATAGCGACCTCAGCTGCGTCTGCACTCACTGATGCCATATCCAACGCTTTAGCTACTGCGGCTTCTAGCTCAACTCTTTGCTGGGCGACTTGCTGTTTTACATCCATATCTATTCTAATTTTTTAGGTCAATATTAGGTAGGATAACAAGAATTTCGCTTTCTCCCCAAGATTCTTGCTAAAATAGGCAATATATTCGTTTGAGATAGTGACATAGGCAGAAAAGATGGCTCGCAAAAACCAAAAAGCCCCATGGGAACCAGAAGAAGAAATCATCTGGGTAAGTAAGACAGAAATGAAAACGGACATGGATGCCCTGCAAAAGCTGGGAGAAGAGCTTGTTGAACTAAAGCCTTCTATTCTTGATAAGTTCCCTTTGTCTGAAGACCTGGCACAAGCGATTAAAGATGCACAACGCTTTAAAAATGAAGCAAAGCGCCGTCAGCTTCAATACATTGGTAAAGTAATGCGCAATGTAGATCCAGAGCCAATTCAAGCGGCTTTAGATAAAATTCGCAACAAACACTCTCAAGCAACAGTTGAACTACACAAACTAGAACAACTGCGTGACCGCGTTGTTGCAGAAGGCGATGCTGCCATTTCTGACGTTATGGAAATGTACCCTGAAGCAGACCGTCAACGTCTTCGTCAGCTAGCTCGCCAAGCTAACAAAGAGAAATCAGCAAACAAGCCAGCGAAGTCTTCTCGCGAGATCTTCCAAATCTTAAAAGAGCTAAAGCAAGGCGACTAATCTTAGTCTCCCTTTGCTCAGAAAGATAATAAAAGACCTAGCACATGCTAGTAATGCCGATCAGTTAAGAAATTTGTGAGATCATTTGACCGATCCTCAAAAGGCTTCAAAATCCGATATTAGGAAACTAATATCGGATTTTTTATGTCTTTAGAAAGCCAACTTGCGAATACTTTTCGATCATGTAACACCTTTCATCACTTTGATAGATATTCTGACATTCTTAGCCCAGACCTTATTCAGCAAGGCTTCGAACAAGCGGGGGTCGCAACGGTGAGAAGAAGGCGTTTACCTTTAGAGGCTGTACTTTGGTCCGTTGTAGGAATGAGTCTTTTTCGACAACAATCTGTTTGGGATATAGCTAATCAACTCGATATTGTCCTGCCAGACAAACAACGTTTTGTTGCCCCAAGCGCTGTTGTTCAGGCGAGACAGAGATTGGGCGAAGAAGGTGTTAAGCAAGTCTTTAAGAAGATGGCAGCGCATAGCTATCAATCGTCTAACTTCGAAACTTGGTGTGGACTAAACCTTCTATCCGTCGATGGTGTCGTTTGGAGAACGACAGATACACCTGAAAATCATCAAGAGTTTAAAGCACAGCGCAATCAATCAGCTGAAAATATTTACCCTAAGGTACGTATGGTTTGTCTGATGGAGCTTACGAGTCATCAGATAATCGATAGTGCATTCTCTGACTATCGAACCAACGAAATGCGCCTTGCAGAAGAACTCATTGAACAAACCCCCGATCATTCTCTGACTATTTTTGACAAAGGATATTACTCTCTAGGGCTACTTAATCGCTGGAATAAAGTAGGCCAAGAAAGACATTGGATGCTCCCTGTGAGAAAGGACTTTCAGTATGAAGTCGTTCATAAATATAGCCAGAGTGACGCTATCGTTGCTATAAAAACGACACCTCAAGCAAGAAAGAAATTCAGTGACCTCCCTGAGATAATAGAAGCACGGTTAGTGTCGAAAATTATCAAAGGAAAGAAATATCAGGTGCTTACATCAATGCGTGATGGGTTGCACTTTCCTGGTGAAGACATTGTAGAGCTCTATCGCTACCGTTGGGAAATCGAATTAGGTTATAGGGAAATGAAGCAAACCTTGCTTGATAGTGAGTATACATTGCGAAGTAAGCGCCCAGATATGGTCAAACAGGAGCTCTGGGGGATTTTGTTAGCCTATAACCTTATAAGGCAGGTTATGACAAAGGCAGCGAGCAAGTTAGATAGCGTCTGGCCGAATCAATTAAGCTTTACGAGTAGTGCCATGGCTGTGACTCAATACTTTGCAGCTTTACCTTTAACGAGTCCTGGGAAACTACCCAAACACTATGAAGTACTACTACAGCAAATATCGATGTTTATCCTACCACCTCGAAGAGAAGATAGAAGTTATCCTCGTTGGGTGAAACTGAAACCTAAGAAATATGCAACGAATAGAAAAAATGCCAGTCAGCTTAACTGACTGGCATTACTAGCACATGCTAGGTCTTTTTTTTTCGACTTACTCAATGTCAAAGCCCACAAGACCAATACTCAGTCGTCACTCACCCGCTTTAACAAACGAACTTAATTCTTGCTGTGGATGAGTAGCGGTCAGTACCTCTATCGAGTCTTCAACCAACACCTTACCTAGCGCCACAAAAATAAACTTATTCGCGATACTGCGTGCATCACCTAAATGGTGCGTCACCATCAATACCGTAATATTTCGTTCTGCCGCTAATCGCTTCACTAAGCTAAGCATCTCCTCGCGCAGCAAAGGATCAAGCGCAGAGAAAGGTTCATCAAGCAACCAGATATCATGAGGCTGAACAAAACAGCGGGCTAACGCGACACGCTGGCGCTGGCCACCCGATAAATGCTCAGGCAATCTATCTAAATACTCTGCAACACCTACTTGTGCGGCTGCTTGCTCAACTTTGAGCTTTTGGGTTGCTGTAAGCTTTAATCCTGGATGCAGCCCTAAACCAATATTTTCACGTACGGTGAGATGGGCAAAAAGATTGTGTTCTTGGAACAACATCGCCAATGGACGTTGGTGCGCTTCTTTACCAATAAGCGATTGTCCTGCCACTGATATCTCACCCGATGTAGGCTCTATGAATCCCGCAACTAGCGCCAACAACGTTGATTTACCAGCGCCACTCGGCCCCATCAACGCGACAATGTCGCCCTGCTCAGCTTGGAAATCAAAGCGAAACAACTCTCGGTGATAGTGGTAGTCCACCTCTTTCATCACTAACATCATCGGTTCCTTAACTCTTTAGCATTAGGGTTTGAGCTTCGAGTAAATAAAAATTCTATTAAGCTAAAACTGCCCACACTCAGCAGCAGTAAACTCACAGAAACCACCGCGGCGGCTTCCATTTGATAGCTGCCTAACAATTGGAATAGATACAAAGGCAGCGTTCTAAAATCTTGGCTACCAAACAAGGCAATGGCACTCAAGTCCCCCATCGCCAGCATAAAGCTAATAGAAAAGGCTTGCGCCATTGGTTTACGTAGTGCGCGCCACTCCACCAGCCTAAAACGTGTGAAACCTGTCATTCCCAAGCTTGCACACACGTATTGATACTGTTGAGATAAATGCAACATAGGTTGGGCTAAGGTTTTGATCACATAAGGCAGTGCCATTAAGCTATTTACTGCAATCACAATAAAGAAAGCTAAGCTAAATACATCGGTAAATGAACGCAGTAATAAGAAGAGTCCCGTACTGATCACTAACCCTGGTGTCACTAAGATAATGGTACCAATCAGCTCGATTTTATCGGCTCTAAAGTTCTTGTTCTGCAAACGCCATGCACGACTGGTCAGCAGTATCGCAATACCAATACCGACGGCAATAACACTTGCTAAGGACGCAACTTTAACTGAGGTCATTAGCGCAGCCCAAAACGGTTCGCTGCTGAGCACAGTTAGTGCTTGTGAGTTAATACCACTGACGATAACCATGGCTAATGGCGGCAATACCAGCATTGAGACTACTATGATCCAAAAGCTATCCCAAGCTTTTGACCACCAGCAGTCCTTAACCAAATATTTCTCTTCCGACAACTGACTGGCCGTCACTGAAATAGGTTTCGACAGGCGCTGAATACTCACCGCGAGCACTCCACACAGCAGCATTTGCCATATCGCGAGCAAGGCACCAGCCTGTAAGTCAAAGTCGAATTTAATCGCTTGATAAATAGCGAGTTCGATAGTGGTCGATTTCGGACCTCCACCTAGCGCCATCACGGTAGCAAAGCTAGTAAAGCACAACATGAAGACTAAGCCACATACATGAGGCAGTTGTTGTCTCAATCGCGGCCATTCGACCCATTTAAATTTATTCCAATGACTCATACCCAAATGAGCACACAGCTTGTGCTGCTCGGCAGGCACGGTATCTAAAGCTTGTAAAAGTAAACGGCTGGCATAGGGCAGATTAAAAAAGACATGTGCGAGCAAAATGCCATTCAATCCATAGATGGAGAATGGTAATTCAATATCGAAGTTCGCCAGAAATTTAGCTAACCAACCACTGTTGCCATAAATTGCAAGCAAACCAAACACACCGACTAACACAGGCAAAACCAAGGTCGACGCGAACAGCCTTAACAACAGAGCTCGCCCAAAAAATTGCCTGCGACACAAAGCATGAGCAATAGGTATAGCAAAGCCAACACTCAGCACAGTTGAGAGTGTCGCTTGA
This sequence comes from Vibrio sp. QJM3NY_27, assembly GCF_057785955.1. NCBI lineage: Bacteria > Pseudomonadati > Pseudomonadota > Gammaproteobacteria > Vibrionales > Vibrionaceae > Vibrio > Vibrio sp. QJM3NY_27. The sequence continues at coordinate 3,132,502 of NZ_CM173511.1, forward strand.
TAAAAACTGAATTTCGTTACGTGCCAATAGTAAGGATCGGACCATACTTGGCTGATATCAAGAGAAGGGGCATTGCTAAGCAATGCCCCAACTGCTGAAACCACAAAGGCGGTAATGAGTATCGCAACCCAGATCCCGACCTTAGGTGTTTTCTTTATCATAAATTGATTTTTTACCGTAAGTGGTTCACTCAGTTAATATCGAACGAACCTTTAAATACAGAAAGTTAGAAAGCTGAGCTTTAGGAAACTCATCTTTAGAAAGTTAAGCTAGAAAGCTAATCCTTTAAAAAGTAAGTGCACTCTGCCATTCACGAATCCATGGCTTACGCTTAGCAGCGATTTCTTCAGGCGTAAAACTCAGAGCTTTCTGCGGTACTGTTAACTGCTCGAACCCTTTGGGTAGCTCGATACCCGTCACTGGGTACATCCAGTTGCCAGTTGGCATCGCCGATTGGAATTCATCACTTAAGATAAACGCCATAAACTCATCGGCCAGTTTTTCATTTTTGCTGCCTTTAACTTTCGCAGCCACTTCCACTTGAGTGTAATGACCTTCTTCAAAGCTTGCAGCTGCATACTTAGAATCACTTTCTGCAATGATGTGGTAAGCAGGAGATGTTGTGTAAGACAAGACTAAGTCCGACTCCCCCTTTAAGAACATAGAGTAAGCTTCAGACCAACCTTTAGTAACCGTAACCGTCTTCTGAGCAAGTTTCTTCCAAGCTGCTGTCGCTTCATCACCGTATACTGACTTCATCCATAGCATCATGCCTTGACCCGGCGTAGATGTACGTGGGTCTTGGTAAATAACCTTGAGGTCGTCACGCTGCTCAACCAGTTCTTTCAAGCTCTTAGGTGGGTTTGCTAGTTTCTCTTTGTTATAGATAAACGCAAAGTAACCAAAATCATAAGGAACAAAGGTGCTGTCGTCCCAGCCGTTAGGAAGTGTCACTGAAGACGTATCAACATTGTGCTCAGCCAATAAGCCCGTCGCTTTCGCTTCAGCCATCAGATTGTTATCTAGGCCTAACACGATATCAGCTTTGCTGTTACCACCTTCAAGACGTAAGCGGTTCAGAATAGATACGCCATCTTCTAGCGCGACAAAGTTCACATCGCAGCCACACTTTTCTTCAAATGCTTTTTCAACGGCAGGACGAGGGCCCCAATCCGCAGCAAAAGAGTCATAGGTATAAACCGTTAGGGTATTGTCTGCAGCAAAGGCAGAAAAAGAGATGGCTGTAGTAACAGCAAGAGTTGTTAATGTAAATTTCACTGGACGCTCTCCATGGTCTGAGCGGCACAGGTTTGAGGGAGGAGAACGGTAGAAGTTGTTCCTAACTCAATTCCTACGCCAGCATTATCTGGTTCAGGTTTACGGGTCCCAAGCACTTGCTTGATCTCAGCTCGCATTCATTATTTGAATGGTTCGCTCCCCGATGAGTGTTCAGAATTGTAATTCGAATTTTAACAATAAGCTATCAAGTTTGGATCAATTACGTTGATCGTAACCCCAACGTGGCACTAAACCTTGCTCGATGCCAAGATGGTCCAAAATGCGCGCCACCATAAAATCGACCAGATCTTCAATCGACTTAGGTTGATGATAAAACCCCGGAGCGGCAGGCATGATCGTCACGCCCATAGTCGATAGCTTATGCATGTTCTCTAAGTGCAGCGTCGAGAATGGCGTCTCACGAACCACCAACAACAGTTGGCCTCGTTCTTTCATGACCACATCTGCAGCACGCTCAATCAGATTATCCGATAAGCCATGAGCAATTGAAGCCAAGCTTCCCGCTGAACATGGACAAACGACCATCTGCTTCGGCGCTGCAGAGCCAGAGGCAACCGGTGAGAACCAATCATCTTTGCCACACACCACCAGCTTTTCGGGGTCACACCCAAGGTGTTTAACCAAAGCTTGTTTCGCTGCATCGGGTCCTGCAGGTAACTTAAGTTCATGCTCGGTCGCCAACACCACTCGCGCAGCCGACGATATCAGTAAATAGACCTGATAATCCGCCGCCAAAAGGCATTCAAGTAAACGCAGGCCATAAGGCGCACCTGATGCGCCAGTGAAAGCGAGGGTTATAGCTTTATCGTGTTTTGTCATGTTCTCAATTACTTCAAAATATAAGATCGTGGATCAGTTAGCCTTTGAGTGCCAACGCATCCAACAGTTTCTGGTGAATACCACCAAAGCCACCATTGCTCATTACCAAGATTTGGTCGCCCGCTTGTGCCTCTGAGACAATTCTAGCAACGAATGTATCCATGTCATCACTTACATGTGCGGGTTGATGGCACGCATCGGCAACATCTTGTACAGACCAATCAATGTTATCTGGTTGGAATAAGTAGGTAGAATCCGCCTGTTTAAGAGAATCAGCCAAGGTTTCTTTATGCACACCACGCTTCATGGTGGCAGAACGAGGCTCTAAAACGGCAATGATTTTTTTCGTATCTACCTTATTACGTAAGCCACCCAGAGTAAGTTCAATCGCTGTAGGATGATGAGCAAAATCGTCATAAACAGAAACACCTACTACCTCACCTTTGAACTCTAAGCGACGCTTGGTATTAATGAACGCCGCCAGTGATTCACATCCTAAGTCGGGTGTAACACCAACATGTCTTGCCGCCGCAATCGCCATCAAGGCATTACTTACGTTATGATCGCCAACCAAATCCCAGTCTACGGTTCCAACACATTCGTCTTGGAAATAGACCTCAAATTTGGAGCCATCTTTAACCAGTTTCTTGGCATCCCAATCGCCAAGTTCGCCGCTCGATTCAGTCTCACTCCAACACCCACGAGAAAGAACATCTTCAATAGCCGTATCTTGCTTCGGTGAAAAAATACGACCATTACTTGGCACAGTGCGAACCAAATGATGAAACTGTCGCTTGATCGCTTCAAGATCATCAAAGATATCCGCATGATCGAACTCAAGATTATTCATGACCAAGGTTCTTGGGTGGTAATGAACGAACTTAGATCGTTTATCGAAAAAAGCACTATCGTATTCGTCGGCTTCAACCACGAAGAACATGCTTTCACCAAGGCGAGCAGATATACCAAAGTTACCCAACACACCACCAACTAAGAAGCCCGGTGCATAGCCACAGTCTTCCAAGATCCAAGCCAACATGCTTGATGTAGTAGTCTTGCCATGCGTTCCCGAGACTGCAAGAACCCAACGGTCATGCAGTAGAAATTCTTGCAACCATTGCGGGCCTGATGTGTATCTAAGGTTATTATCCAATACATACTCAACACACGGGTTACCACGGCTCATGGCATTACCGATAACCACGAGATCAGGCCTTGGCTCTAATTGACTAGGGTCGAACCCTTCAATAATTTCAATCCCTTGCGATTCCAACAAAGTGCTCATTGGAGGGTAAACATTCGCGTCACTACCCGTAACCTTGTGACCTAATTGACGAGCCAATACCGCGGCACCACCCATGAAGGTGCCACAAATTCCTAAGATGTGAATATGCATATATTGCTTCCAAACGCTTGGCTAAATGAGCCATGTCTAAATCAAACTACTTGCACTCATTATCATTAAATGGCGATTAAAAGCGAGCAGCAATGCAAAACAAATTTAGTCGACATAGTAAGTGAGATCTGTGTCGCTTAGTTCATTACCATAAAAAAGATCTAACCTTTAGAATTTAGGTAAGCGTCTAGATGAATAAAGCCCACTCAAGAGGCCTAATCTACAGTGCTCAAATCCCCCCTAATATTGAGAGAAGTTTAAGGAAATAACATGTCTGAGATGCGCACCCTTGGTGAGTTCATTGTTGCAAAACAAAATGATTTCCCCCATGCAAGTGGTGATCTATCATCCCTTTTGTCATCAATTCGTCTTGCTGCAAAAATTGTTAACCGTGAAATCAACAAAGCAGGTCTTGTCGACATTACTGGCGCTGTTGGTACAGACAACGTTCAAGGTGAAGAGCAACAAAAGCTAGACCTTTACGCGAACGACAAATTTAAAGCGGCTCTAGAAGCTCGTGACCAAGTTTGTGGCGTTGCAAGTGAAGAAGAAGACGAAGCTGTTGCCTTCAATAAAGAGCTCAACAAAAACGCAAAATACGTTGTTCTGATGGATCCACTTGATGGTTCTTCAAACATCGATGTGAATGTATCGGTTGGTACGATTTTCTCTATCTACCGCCGAGTGTCACCGATTGGTACCCCACCAACACAAGAAGATTTCCTACAACCTGGACACAAACAAGTCGCAGCTGGTTACGTAATTTACGGTTCTTCAACCATGCTTGTTTACACAACAGGTGCTGGCGTAAATGGTTTCACCTACGACCCATCACTGGGTACCTTCTGTCTATCTCATGAAAACATGATGATCCCTGATGAAGGTAAGATCTACTCGATCAACGAAGGTAACTACTTCCGCTTCCCTACCGGTGTTAAAAAGTACATCAAGTACTGCCAAGAAGATGAGCCGAGTGATAACCGCCCTTACACCTCTCGTTACATCGGTTCTCTAGTATCAGATTTCCACCGTAACCTGCTGAAAGGCGGCATCTACTTATACCCAAGCACACAAAGCCACCCTCAAGGTAAACTGCGTTTACTTTACGAGTGCAACCCAATTGCTTTCCTTATGGAACAAGCGGGTGGTATCGCTTCAGACGGTGCTCAACGTATCATGGACATCAAACCAACTGAGTTACACCAACGTGTACCTTTCTTTGTTGGCTCAACAGACATGGTTCGCAAAGTAGAAGAGTTTCTTGAGCTTAACCGAGACTAATTCTCTCGCTTATTTCTCAAAATAACGTCACTAAAAAAGCCAGCATTTATATGCTGGCTTTTTAGTGCTCACTAAGTGATTGTTTACCGGATTATCGAACCTGATACTTCGATTCAGCCCCCCGTTCAAAGTTGAAACGGAACCATTTATCAACGTCATCGCAAATCCCAAGGTAAGTCTCACCTCGACGCCCTAACGCTCTTGGGTTTTGAGAACAATACTGAGTTTTTCCGACTTCATAACCTTGCCCATAAGCGGCATACAAATCGGCATCAATTGATGGTGAAGACGCAGCTTCAGCCAAGCTTGCTTCAGTCTGCTTCGTTTTGCCTTTCATCGCCATTTCTTCGCCAAAGCTCTGCCAATCAGTAGCATTCGATGATGTTGGTGGTGGAATTTGCGCACAACCGAATAACATTACTGATAGCACCAATAATAGATATTTCATGATTTCCTCCTGATGGAAAAAAGACTAGCCTGTACATTGAGACTGTTAGCTATTACGTCAGAATGCTTTCATTAGTTCACTCACTAGAGCGGGTTATTCCGCTTACACCAGTCACCCGAAAGTATTTCTTTATTAGCTGTTAGATCAAGCTGATACAAATATACCCATGCTAATCCAAATATAGTCTCTATTTGCTCGCGACGATACTCAACAGGAACATCTTCTAGCCGATCGAGCGACTCCAAAATTTCGTCGTTAATGATATAGACCTCGCCAGCGACACTTTTCTTTCCGAAAATCATCGCCGGATACGCAACTAAATCAAAAAGTGCGTATTCCTCAGGTGTGTCAAACCTTCCTAAACACTCACACGGTTTTAAATAGTGGTGGTTCGATTGGTCTTTTCTCAATGTTCCATAAACAAAAACGAGGTGCTGCATGCTCACTCCCTAGCATTCGTCATCCGCTAATCAATCACCGCTTAAAGTGTTACTCGAATTCAAACTGATAGAGAAGATCCACAGCACTGTCTAGACCCGATACAGCCTCAACGTAGAGATCCTGCATCAATCGATAACGAACGGTAAACTCGCCTAACGAGTTAAAGATACCCACACCATACTTCACCTGTAAACCAGGCAGAATGTAGCCACTTACCGTTACTTGTGAGTCATCCCCAGAGCCTGCTGTATCCAGTTGTAAATCTTGTACACCAAAGGCTTCACCGATTTCGCCAACAACCTTACCACTCTTCGCCAAACTCAAACCGATCAAGGTTGTTGTCATCGAACCGCTCGACTCGCCATCAATATCTTGGCCACGCAAAATATAAGACAGCGCATTGGCTTGCGGCATCGCTGGATCAGAGTAAATCTCGATGGTCGGCTCAGTCGCTGGGCCCGTCACTCGAATGCCGGCGGTCACATCGTCCTGAGTATTGTCAGGATTACGAATCGCGTTGATGGCTACATATGGCTGATCCGGTGGACCATTCATTAGAATTTTACCCTCTTCGATCAAGAGGTCTTGCCCGAATGATTGGTAAGTACCATCGACGATATTCACTTCACCAGTGATGAATGGGCCTTGGTCTTTTTGAGCTACATTGAGCTTACCAACCAAGTCGCCTTCAAGACCGAAGGCAGACAATTTAAAGTCATCACCAATGGAGATATTAATATTGGTCATCACATTGAATGGGATCGCATCTTCACTTTCAGGCTCAAGATCTTTGTTCAATATAACCTGATCGGAAGACACACCAACCGCTGACGGTGGTAAGTCTTCTACCACAATTCGTCCCCATGGTAGTGCTATGTCACCCGTAATTTTTGCCAGCTCGGGCGTGACATCAATAGTCATATCAGGTACGACCTTAACCTTGACCATCGGCGGGATATCAACCATCAACTCATCGGCAAAAACTCTAACGTTAGAGTGCCATGCTTTAAGATCTTGCCAATCCCCGGTTCCCTCAATATCAAGATGACCGTCAGGCGTTTCTACATTCGCATCCAGTTTTGCACTATAACCATCAAAATCGAGGTCGATGCGGCCATCTTTCACATCAACAGGCGTAACGTCGCCTTTGACTTGAATACCATCAACCGAGAACTGACCAAAAACTTGAGGGTGCATCAAAGATCCTTTAACTTGAAGATCACTCTCAAGGTCGGCTTTCAATAGGCTGTACTCACCTAGGATTGGTTGCAAGAAATCGAGGTGGAACGTAGTCAGCTTAATTGCGGCATCGACCATTTTGTCTTCGGCAAGAATATCCGGTAACGACACCGTACCAGACAGGTCACCATTATCAGACACATCCAACTTAAAATCGGCATCCAGTTTGTTATCTTTCAGCTGGGCATTCAATGCAATACTTTCCCAACCCAGTGTGATTGGCTCGCCAACTTGTTGAACAACCTGACCTTTCGGCATATCAACGCTTACCGTAACCTCCGGCTCACCTTGTTCAGACCACTTAGCATGGGCAGTCGCATTGACTAAGCCCTGTAATTGCGTCTCTTTTGGCACAAAGGCTTTAATCTGCTCGAAATCAAATTGATTGATGGCCACCTTGGCCTCACCCGATTTTCCGACACGAACGTCTTCGTCCAAACACACACTCGAACCAGATTGTTTCCAACAGTGCGCTTGAACATCGGCAAACTGTTTATCGACATCCGCCTTTATCGCGACAGGTTGATCTAATACCCAAGGGCCTTGCTGAGTGGTTATTTTGACGCGGTCTAACGACCCATCCCAAATAATAGAAGGCTTTTGAATCAACTCACCAGAGATGGCCAAACTTGTCGACACGATGTCGGATATCACATCAAGTGTCACTGTGTGTTTCTTCTCGCCACCACTGACCGTGAGATCAATGCTTTCCACGCTTTGATCTTGATAGGTTAAGTTCTTAGCTTTGAGTACAAGATCGGCTTGAGCCTCAGGTAATGGAAGAGGGATCACAGAGCCATTAAGCGACAAGGATTCTAGTGTTGCTTCGTTATTCCAATCGACCTTATCAACATTTAAAGCGAGATCAACTTCAGGCTCTTTCGTTGGGCCGCTAAGTTGGATGTTACCGATCACTCTACCTTTCAGCTCAGGACTACTTTTTGCAAGCTCAGGGAAGAAGATCTCAACGCCCATGTCCCATTGCTTATCAAGTTGCCCCTGTGCCTTAATCGAGTTAACACCATGAGCCAAGCTCAAACCGCTGGTTTTCAGCTTTGGTTCACCGCTCGCGCTGCGATCCGACGCTGACAACTGACCTTCGATATCCAGAGGGTACTCTCGCAAGATCCCTTCAATATCCAGTTTAGGCAATTCAATCGCCCAACCGCCCGCTTCCGTCAACTCACCCGAGGTGACGATGCTTCCGCTAATGTTACCCTCGGCTTCTGGCCATTGCAGGCCCGGCTGAATGTCTTTAAGTGTTACATCAGCTTGCCAGTTAACGAGACTCTTCCAGTTAGCTTTGACCACACCATTCAACTCACCACCTAATGTATTCAGCTTTAGACGCTCGAACTCAATCTGTTCCGTCGTGCCTTTACCCTGCAGATCGATGGCTAACTCAGGGATTTTCTTACCATCGGCCTCACCTTTAAGTAGAACATTGAAACCATCTAGTGAGCCATTAGCTTTGAATTGCTCAATTGTCGCTTGGTAATCGCTTTTTCCGGTAAGAGGCCACTGCGCTTGTCCGCCCTCTAAAAGAAGGTCAAATGGTAGAGTAGGCTCTAAGGGTTGAATATCCCCAGATAGCTTTGCCTCAATCAGCTCAGAAAACTGAGAATCTAAGTGCAGCTTAGCCACGCTTCCTTGTGCTTTTAGTGATAATTTCTGACCAGCAAGGTCGGTTTCTTTCACTAACGCATCCAAAGAAAGTTCTAGCGGATATCCCCCCTTGAGCTCAACCTTCGTCGCTAAATTCGCACTTGCTTGGGGCATATCAAGCTCTAGAGTGGAAACATCTACCGTGTGCTTACCCGCCGTAGCTTCAAGGCCAAGGTGGTTGACAATAATTGGCGCTTCTTGTTCTAAGGTGAAACGGTTTAGGTCAAAACGCTCAAGTACAACCTGCAAAGGAATTAAGACTTCAGGTAACTCGATAGCCGTTTTAGTGGCAGCCTCTGGTTCTACAATTTCTGTTTGCGGTTCTTCTGTCGATTCAGCAAGCTTAATTTTTAGGTCATTGAACAAGGTTGGCGAAACCGTCAGCGTTTCACCCTGCATGCTCAGAGCGGTTGAGAACAAACCCCATTCGATTTCATGACCCAAGATATTCAGTTTGATATCAGATAAAGCGATGCGATTGATCACTATTGGTAATGGTGTTTTCACTGATGTTAGGGGCGGAGTCGGTTCTACTTCTTCTGTAGAGGGTGGAGGCAGTTCAGTAAATGCGAAGTCCAACCCTTGAATCGCTAAACGATCAACACACAGCTTAGGATCAAGCAAACAACGAGGGTTAATAGCCAAGTTCAGCTTTTGAACCTTGGTGTCGATATGCAGGCTGTCATCTTTAAACTGAACCTTATTAAGCGTAAAGCTTGGGAACAGGGCTCCTTTAGTACTTTCCACTTTAAGTTGTGGTAATGCTTTTTCAGCGCCCCACAGCACAGTGTTCAACCCCGGGTTAGTGAACAAAACAAAACCGAGCAGGGCTATCAACAACAGCAAAATAGACGTCAATGAGATCGACGTCCACTTGATGAATTTGCCCATCACTTTGATCATAATTCTGGCCCTAAACTAAAGTGTAACTGGAACTCATCACCTTTTGCTGCATCTAGGCCCCAAGCAAAATCTAGACTCACTGGACCAACGGGGGACGCCCAACGCACCCCAACACCGGTGCCGTGCTTCCACTCTGGTTTGTCATTAAATGCATCACCAATATCGTAGAATGCTGCGCCCCACCAGTTTCCAACCAAGCGGTATTGGTATTCAAACGAGCTGGTTGCCATGAATTTCGCACCCGTTAATGCACCACTTTTATCGCGAGGAGAGATCGACTCATAACCGTAACCACGAATGCTGTTATCACCACCGGCAAAGAATCTTAGGGAAGGAGACAGCTTCTCAAACTCGTCGGCAAAGTTACCGCCAAATTGAAGCCGAGTTAGGCCTCGGTGGTTATCGCCAATGCTTCGAATCCAAGCGGTTTGGCCTTGAAAACGAACAACCTTAGTTTCGGATAACAAGGTATCATCGGCCGCTTCAAACATAATGGTTTGTTTATCGCCCCACATCGGCATCGAACCACCTCGCGTTCGAGTTCGTGAGAAAGAGAAACCCGGCAAAACAAACTGTGCCAAGTCATCTTGTAAACCTTGTTCATAGTTTTCGACCAAGTATCGAATGAACACCGTGCGTTGCCAGCCGTTATCTAGGCGCCAGTACCTTTCTAAGGCGAGGTTTGACTCCAAACTTTTGGTATCTCGGTTATCCAAGTTCTTCATACCGTACTTAATTTGATAGTAGTCATTAAGCACGTCATCCAATGGGATTTTATAAGCCGCGGTAATCGTCTGCTCGGGCTTGGAGATCGACAAACTACTATTGAAGCTATGACCTTTCTCGTTAACCCAAGGTTTTTTCCATTTGAGAGTGCCTTTCACGCCCAAGTCTGTTGATACACCGATACCTGTTTCGATTTGGTTACGCGCTTGCGGAGCAAGGCTAACCTTCATCGGGATTTCTCGGCCTTCGCCTAACTGACTTAAATCTGGTTCAACAAATACCGAGGAGAACCAATCCGTATTGGACAGGTTTTGGTTGTACTCGCCGACTTTGGTAATTGAGTAAGGTTCACCATCTTCAAACGGCTTGAGAGATTGCACTTTGTCATCTTCAATTTGACTGCCCGTCACAGTGGTTGTGCCAAAGTGATAGCGGATGCCACTGTTATAATGAAGGCGGACATAAGCGCGGTTTAATTCAGGAGCGACTTCTAGCTTGCTAAGATCATACGCCCCATCGAAGTAGCCTTTCGCTAATCCAAGGTTGCGGATCGATGATTTCAAAGAATCATAATTGCCATGATTCAGAATCGAACCTTTAGACAGCTTACTCCTAGCTATTAAAACCAAAAAGTCAGGATCATCTTTGGCTTCACCAGTCAGAACGATATCTGAGGTATAAATAACAACAGGCTCTCCCGGCTCAACCGTAACGGTCATTTCGGTATCATCTTCGGGGTGAGAAAATGTGATATTAGGGTGGTAGTAACCTAACGCATTCAGGGCTTCTTTTATCATAGACTCCAAGCGAGATTGGAACCTTAATGAAACCGAGTACTCTTCTTCAGGAATCGCACTCAGATAAGCATCAACATTATCCTCAAGCGCTCCATTAAGCCCTTTAATTTCAAGGGAAACATCAGCGAAAGCGAGCGTCGATGACAATAGAGTGCCAATCAGAACTGGTAAAGTTTTTCTTATCATGCTTAATTGGTGAAGAAGTTATCAATACGTTAATAAATGAAAAGAAATAATACCGCTAAAAAGACATTGAGTCTGTAATAAATCTTGGAATAACACGGTCTAATTTAAAGACTTAATCAATATGAACCAGCCGTTAATATGAACCTGGATCTAATGTTAACTTAAGCGGTAAACGTATGCGAAAAGGAATATAACATGCTAAACAAACAACAACTGGTTTCCGCAGCAACCGCATTACCGGGAAATGCAGACCCAATCCGAATCACTGAGCGCCATTTTGTCAATCAAACTGACTTGCTCGATGCTCCTATGGGTTCCCAACAAGAAGTCCTACTTGGTATGGGATGCTTTTGGGGAGCTGAGCGTTTGTTTTGGCAACTTGATGGTGTTATTTCCACATCCGTTGGCTACGCTGGTGGATACACAGTCAATCCCACTTATGAGCAGGTATGCAGCGGACAAACCGGTCATACCGAAGTCGTTCGTGTCATTTTTGATAGCGAACAAACATCTTTAGCTCGAATACTTGAGACCTTTTGGGAGCGCCATAACCCAACCCAAGGTATGCGCCAAGGCAACGACTTAGGGACTCAGTACCGCTCCGCGATATACACATTCAGCGAACAGCAACAAGCCGTCGCCGAGCACTCTAAACGTGAATATCAACGAGCAATGACTGAATCATTAGGCAACGAGATCACGACGGAAGTTCTGCCTGCTGGAAAATATTTTTTCGCAGAAACCTACCACCAACAATACCTAGCCAAAAATCCTAACGGTTACTGTGGGTTGGGTGGTACGGGTGTGTGCTTCCCTCCGCAATAATGTGTGTTAGGCATACAAACTAGAACAACATCCATTAAAAAAGGGCTCCGCTAGGAAGTAATGCCGATCGTTTAAGAAGACTTGAACGATCCTGCAGTTAGAAGATAATCCTCATCAACAATGTTGATGGGGATTTTTTATGCTTGAACAAGAATTAGCAATGGCACACGAGACCATTGAAGATGCCGATAATTATGAATCTGTCGTCGACGCTATTCAGATTGAGTGGATAGAACAAGCTCTTCTTGAAACAAATAAAGCGAGCATAAGACGACGCCGACTTCCCGCGCAGCAAGCTGTCTGGTTAGTTATTTGGATGGGGTTGCAACGCAACATGTCTATCAAAGAGGTATGCAGTTCATTAGACATTGCGCTTCAGCCTAAACCTGAAGATAGTTGGTCTCGTGTCGCACCTAGTGTCCTAACTGATTCACGTCGACGTCTAGATGAGAGCCCATTAGCAGCTCTATTTAACACAACGGTGAAGGCTTGGCACGGAGATATCCTTCAACAAGACAGAGACTTAGAACTTAATGTACTTGCTGTGGATGGAACAACATTTAGATGTCAAGATTCCACAGAGAACGCTGAAGAATTTGGGTTCATCTCTAAAAAATTGAAACCTTACCCTCAACTTCGTTTAGTCGCTTTGATGTCAACAGAAACACGAATGATTATGGGGGCGGCTTTTGATGGTTGTCATGTCGGTGAAACGACCTTAGCTAAGCGCCTATTCAATGATATCCCCGCACACTCATTGACCTTACTTGATCGTTGTTATTTCTCGGCAGACCTTTTGTTGTCGTGGCAAGAGAGTGCGGAAAATACTCACTGGTTAATGCCTGCAAAACGTAAACTACGCTATGAAGTGTTGGAGAAATATGCGGAAAACGACATGCTCATTTCAATGCCTATCTCTCCTCAAGCTCAACGGCAGAATCCGAATTTACCCGCACGTTGGGAAGCCAGATTAGTCCTATATCAAGAGCCAAAAGGTGAGATAAAAGGTTTTATTACTTCACTTACAGACCCTAGCAAATACTCGCTAGAAAGCCTGCTGCGTGTTTATTGGCAACGCTGGGAGATTGAAGAGGGTTATGGTGAAATTAAACAGACTCAACTGCAAAGTCACGTCACTTTACGAAGTCGTTTTTCTGCCGGTGTGAAGCAAGAGCTTTGGGGCGTATTACTTGCCTATAACTTAGTGCGATTAGAGATGGTTAAGATAGCTTCAGAAGCCGGGGTTCGAGCGACTAGGGTAAGCTTTACTGCTGCAATTAACCTTATAGATGCTCAGTTACGTTGGTTAGCTTTAAGTCCAGACGGAACCCTACCAGTCAAACTTAAAAGGATGAGAGAAAGTCTGAGTCACTTCATTCTTCCAGATAAAAGAAAGGACCGAACGTTTCCACGTTCAGTCCTCTTTGTTCCAGCCAAATATCCGTTTAGGTTCAAGCAGTAATGCTTATCCGAACGGCATTATCCGCTAGGAAGCCCTTTTTCATTGGAAATCTATTTTACGCAATGCCAATCTATAACAGTCAGTTACACCGGCAGCGCAGCAATCGTGCCGTTAACTTCTTTAAAAATAGTGAGCTTTTGTTTGTCTGAAACTTCAGGAAGAAGCACTTTGCCTTGGTCGAAGCGAAACTCTCCGATACCCTCAATAGCAAACTGGCCTTTGAATAGGACTTTAACGAAACGTGCCACCTGATGTGGACGGTAAGTAGAAAATTTTCTTAACATAATACAACCTCAATTCCATTTGAGTACTACAGTCACGTACCTAAACACTAACGTATTCAAAGCACATTCAATCGCTAATTCCTTTAGCAAACAGCAAGATAATCTATTGTTCATCTCGATATTGATGCATTATACCTTTTGGTAACAAGCCTGCAACTTATTTCTACGTCGTACGATAAAAAAGTTAAAGAGGCATTTTTCAAATTTCATATTATACTTCCAGAGCAAACCAATAAGCGGAACAAAAATATAATGAAAAACAAAACTCTACTGGCTTTTTTAGCCGCAGCCTCTCCACTCTTCGCCAATGCTCACAACCTATCTGTAGGTACAACTCTACCTGCTGTCGATGTTAGCAACTATGGTGAAATCGTACTAAACGACGGAAATACCGGATATCAAGCTTGGGCAACCAATGATCTTCTAGGTAAAGTTCGCGTCGTTCAAGCTATTGCAGGCCGTAGCAGCTCGAAAGAGCTCAACGCACCACTGATGGCAGCCATTACAGCATCTAAATTCTCAGAAGACAGCTACCAAACCACGACCATCATCAACCAAGATGATGCGATTTGGGGTACTGGGTCTTTTGTTAAATCGTCAGCAGAAAGTAGCAAAGAAGAATTTCCATGGTCTTCTATGGTGCTAGATGAAGACGGCACGGTAGCGTCATCATGGGCTTTAAAAGAAGAAAGCTCTGCGATTATCGTTCAAGACAAGCAAGGTAAAATCTTGTTTGTTAAAGAAGGGGCATTAAACGAATCAGAAGTCACTCAAGTCATTGAGTTGATTAAAGCGAGCCTTTAATAAGATATTCGCGTCTTTTTCGAGACCTGACCAAAGGATATTGTTATATTATAACAGTATCCTTTTTTAATTCTGTGGTTAATCATACTCATGTGGCAAAACACACCTAACAATGTGAAACGCAAAACAGGCTTCTTGCTTGGGCTGATGCTCATGTTAAGCGTGTTAGCGGCAACACATATGGTGGATATTGACCCCGATCACCACACTTCGCATCACTGTGAGCTGTTTTCGATAAATCAGTTCATTACTGCGCACTCACTGCCACAAGTTCCAGAGTTCCATTCAGAATTTACAGCCACTATTACAGAGTCAGTAATTTCGTTACAGCGCCTGTATTTCGCTTATTTAGCACGTTCACCTCCTGTAAATATCGCTTAATTACCACTACTTTTTAATTAACCTTTATTCAGGAAAAAAACATGAAACCTACTATTTTAGCCGTTGTTATCGGCATGACTGTCTCAACGAATGTTCTAGCTAACGAAGAATTCCGCTCTCACGAAGCACACGTGCACGGTAAAGTTGAAGTGAACATCGCTCAAGATGGGCAAGAGCTGCTTGTTGAAGTAACAGCTCCCGGCGCTGATGTGGTTGGCTTTGAACATGCTCCAGAAACTGCCGAGCAAAAGAAAGTGTTTGAACAAGCTATCGCGCAACTGAACAAGCCAGAAGAACTATTTGGTTTCAACAATGCAAGCTGTACTTTGAAGTTCAAGTCAGTGACGAACACCCTAGAAGACGATCATGATGACCATGAAGGCCATGACCACGCTGAAGGCGAACATGACGACCACGAAGGCCATGACCACGCGGAAGGCGAACATGACGACCACGAAGGCCATGACCACGCTGAGCACGATCATGACGACCACAAAGACCATGACCACGCGGAACACGATCATGACGACCACGAAGGCCATGACCATGCAGAACACGGTCATGATGACCACGAAGGCCATGACCATTCAGAAGGTGGCCACGGTGAATTCACGGTTGAGTATCACTACCAATGTTCAGACATTGCGAAGCTAGATACGGTGAGCACTCAATGGTTCTCTAAGTTCAGCAACACAAAATCAATGACGGTAAACCTGCTAACTGACAGCGCTCAAATTCAAGAAGTGCTTAACGCAGATCGTATTAGTTTTCGATTCTAATCAGTATTAGATTGAATTAAACGTAGATAAGCAGCCAAGTAAGTATTCACTTACTTGGCTGTACAAATCGGTGTGCTCTGGGAATTTATTATTCGAATAACTGTCCAGTAGATACACCGCTTTAATTATTGGAGCTAATATGTCTTCTGACAGTTCATCACTTGTCGTCAAACTCGAAAATATCAGCTTTCGTTGGAAGCCTGAGTTGCCCCCAACGCTAGAGATCCCCTCACTGCATATCCAAGCCCAAGAGCACCTTTTCATCAAAGGGCCTAGTGGTTGCGGGAAATCAACATTGTTAGGGTTACTGACCGGAATCAACCAAGCTGAACAAGGCGAAGTATCTATCCTTGGCCAAGATCTCACACAGCTAACACCTCGCCAGAGAGACAAATTCAGAGCCGATCATATTGGTTATATATTCCAACAATTTAACCTGCTTCCTTACTTGTCAGTCATCGACAACGTGACGCTTCCTTGTCAGTTTTCTAAGATTCGTAAGCAGCAAGTCACTGAAAGTCAGAACAGCCTGCAAGCAACCGCTCAAGAGTTGTTGCTCAGATTAAAGCTACCTCAAGCTCTAATGGACAAGCCCGTTACCGAGTTGAGTATTGGTCAACAACAACGTGTTGCTGCCGCTCGTGCTTTGATCGGCCAACCCAAAATCATTATTGCCGACGAACCGACATCGGCTCTGGATCATGACAACCGAGAAGCCTTTATCGAACTGTTGCTAGAACAAGCGAATCAGGCGGGTTCTACCCTGATCTTTGTTAGTCACGATCCAACATTAGAAAAACTGTTCACTCGAACCATAGATTTAAAAACCGTTAACCAAGCTAAGGTTGTCGTATGAAAGTAATTACTCACTTAGCCTTAAAAAGCGTACTCAACCGTAAAACCACAGCCATTCTAACTATTCTCACTGTGGCGGTGTCAGTCATTCTATTACTCGGTGTGGAACGTGTAAGAACCGAAGCTAAGAGCAGCTTTGCGAATACGATTTCAGGTACTGACCTTATCGTCGGTGGCCGCTCTGGTCAGGTAAACCTGCTGCTTTATTCCGTATTTAGAATCGGTAATGCGACCAACAACATCGACTGGAAAAGCTATGAAGAATTTAGCCAGCACAACGCTGTAAAGTGGGCGATCCCAATCTCATTGGGTGACTCACATAAAGGCTTCCGCGTAATGGGCACGAACCATAGCTACTTCGAGAATTATCGCTATGGAAGTAAGCAACCACTTACTTTTCAGCAAGGCAAAGAGTTCAATCAGCTATTTGATGTCGTGATTGGTGCCGATGTCGCGAAGAAGTTAGATTACAAGATTGGTGATCACATCATTCTGGCGCACGGTATCAGTGATGTCGCCTTCAGTCGCCACGACAACCTGCCCTTCACCATTGTCGGAATACTCGCGCCAACCGGCACACCAGTAGATAAAACGGTGCATGTTTCGTTAGAGGCCATTGAAGCGATTCACGTTGGTTGGGAATCGGGGGCTAACCTCGGGCACACACCGAATGCTGAAGCGCTAAAGCAACGTGACTTCCAACCGAAGCAGATTACCGCGATGATGGTTGGCCTTAAGTCGAAGATCCAAACCTTTGCACTGCAACGAGAGATCAATAACTACCGCCAAGAACCTTTGAGCGCCATTATGCCAGGCATTGCGCTTCACGAATTATGGGGAATGATGGCAGTAGCAGAACAAGCACTACTGATTGTTTCAGGGTTTGTTGTAATCGCGGGACTGTTAGGGATGCTGAGTAGTCTACTCACTAGCTTGCAAGAAAGACGTCGAGAGATGGCTATTCTGCGCGCGATGGGAGCAAGGCCTCGTCATGTGTTTGGTTTACTGATCAGTGAAGCAAGTGCCCTAACCTTCCTCGGTATCACATTGGGTGTTGCCGTGTTGTTTGCCCTGATCGCAGTAGTTGCTCCTATTGTGCAACAAAGTTATGGTATCAACATATCGATATCCGCAATCACACCTCATGAGTGGAAACTGCTTATTTTGGTGCAAGTTGCCGGAATCATTATCGGCTTTATTCCCGCTTTCAGGGCTTACCGTCAGTCATTGTCTGATGGCATGACTATTCGAATCTAAAATAGGAACCTACGATGCAACGCAAATTCCTACTGATACTTGGGTTACTTATGTTCCCATTTGTCAGCACAGCTCACGCTGAAACCACTCAGACTGACGAATCGGTATTAACACTCGATTGGATTGACTTGATTCCAGAGTCAGAGCGAGCACAACTCGACTCATTTGGCATGCCGATGGTTAACCACGACAGTATGGACAAACCTCAACAATCGACACTTGGCGCTGTTCGCCCAGAGCTGAATGGCAGCACAGTCAAGATTCCTGGCTTTGTGATTCCATTAGAAGGCGATGAGAACATGATCACTGAGTTTCTGCTGGTACCGTACTTTGGCGCATGTATTCACGTGCCACCGCCACCACCAAACCAAATCATCTACGTGAAGTTCCCTAAAGGTGCACCAATACAACAGTTATGGGATGTGATCTATTTAGTGGGTACGCTGAAAACCGAGTCAATAAGCCATGACTTGGCGCAAACTGGTTATCTTATTGAAGGTACTGCGATTGAAGAATATGACGACATGTAGTCATTAGAAGGGTGGCTCAAGGATGAGCTGCCGTCACTGAACGAGCGAAATCATTCAATAACAGTTTAATAACGATTGTTTTATTCTAAATTACGCGATGTAATTAGATAAGTACGCTA
Source organism: Vibrio sp. QJM3NY_27 (assembly GCF_057785955.1). Taxonomy (NCBI): domain Bacteria; kingdom Pseudomonadati; phylum Pseudomonadota; class Gammaproteobacteria; order Vibrionales; family Vibrionaceae; genus Vibrio; species Vibrio sp. QJM3NY_27. The sequence continues at coordinate 3,150,998 of NZ_CM173511.1, forward strand.
GAACAGCGACATAAGTGGCGAGTAATAACCCTATACTAAGCTGTTTCTTCAGCTTGTTATCATTGACTTGATTCATAACTCCTCCTTGAGAATTACAACAAATTTAACATTTTATTATCATTAGCAAAAGTAAAATTTTGTTGAAACCTTCAACTCTGCACGCAAAATCTAGCCACCAATAAGATAAAGAGTTACATTTTAGACAGTTAAGTCGTCTCCTAACGGTACTCTTATGTCAGAAACTAAACAGCCAGTGATCATTGAGCATGCTAGCGATACACAGCAAAAGCATGAGAAAAAGCCTCATATTACCGACAGTGCAAGCAGAGTGCTGCACATCGCACAAAGCTTCGGCCTCGATTCCTTAATTAGTCATAGTACAACGCCAAACGATAAAGCTGAGAGTACGCTTATCGAACGGGCACTATTACGAGAGAAAAAACGTAGAGAGCTTCGCCAAAAGAACCTAGAACAAATTCTAAAGTTGGCACACTCTTCATGTAAGGATGAAGCGGCTGGAGACCCTGATCAGGACTGGCTATACCGCTTCTTCGATATGGCACAAGAGATCCACAATACATCGATGCAGAGGCTATGGGCTCAAGTACTGAAACGAGAAGTCACCAACCCAGGCTCGACGTCAATGAAGGCGCTTCAGATCTTAAAAGACATGACACCAAAAGAAGCGCTCACCCTGCAAAGAGCCGCGTCACTGGGTTGTAGCTTTGGTAGTGATAACAGCAGGAAACTATTACTCGGCTTTAAATCCCATGCTGGAATCTTCAGCTTTGGCAAAAGGGACACCACCAACACCATCAACCTTGGTGGACACAACCTGCCCTACTCTAGTTTGCTCCACTTGATTGAACTCGGGATTATTCTAGGAACAGAATTAGAATCTGGAGAGATTGATTTCGACCCAGCTCTACACCTAACTTATCAAGGTAAGGGCATGTCACTGGCACCGTTATCAAAAGGCGTGAAGCTGGTTTACTATCGATTCAGCCCAACAGGCAATGAGCTTTGTACCTTGCTTGGCAACAAGCCAAACACGCAATATTACGACCAACTGATTGCGCTATTGAGCCAGAAATTCACGGTTCAGACAGAAGTTAAAAGCAGCGTAAATTACACCGTCTAGACACTCGACGGTGCAAAAAATAGACGGTGTAAAAGTGGAGTGTATTGAAAGGAATAAAGAGAATCTAGAGGATAGGTTTCTTGTCTCGGTAAACCAAGGCTGCACGACTTATCAGTCATAAATCAATAGATAAGTAAGTGCTCAGCCTTAATCATACCAACGATCTCAATTGGCTAAAATATTACGCTTCTCTAACGCATCAATACACAGCTCGACCAATTCATCGAGTGTCTTCTCACCTGCGGGTAAATTAATCTCAGGGTTCTGAGGCGCTTCGTAAGCTGAACTAATACCAGTGAAGTTCGGGATCTCTCCAGCACGTGCTTTCTTATACAGGCCTTTAGGATCACGCTGCTCACAAACCTCAAGTGGCGTGTTCACAAACACCTCTAAAAACTCGCCTTCAGGTAGCAAGTCTCGCACTAACTGTCTTTCAGCTTGATGTGGGGAAATAAAAGCAGACAACACAATTAAGCCCGCATCTGCCATCAGCTTAGCGAGTTCACCAATACGACGGATATTCTCTCGGCGATCCTGCTCAGAGAAGCCAAGGTCGCTACATAACCCATGACGCACATTATCGCCATCCAATAGGTAAGTATGGTAACCAAGCTGTGCCAAGCGATTTTCTAATGCTCCAGCGACTGTCGACTTCCCAGAACCAGATAATCCCGTGAACCAGAGCACGGCTGGCTTTTGTGATTTCAGATCAGAGCGGAATGTTTTATCAATCGAGTGTTGATGCCACACAACATTCTCATCTTTTGGTTTGAGTACTGCGGTCATAATTAGTCCTTTAAATAAACAGCATTAAAATGGGAAAAAATAAGGAATTAGGGTCAGCACCAAACCCGAATAAACAATCGAGATTGGGATGCCGATGCGCAGATAATCCGTAAGGTGGTAATTACCTACGCTATAAACAAGTAAGTTGGTTTGGTAGCCGTATGGCGAAATAAAACTGGCACTGGCACCAAACAGAACCGCCATAATAAACGGCATTGGATCGACGCCATAGCCGACGGCCATGCTGTAGCCAATGGGAAATGAGAGTGCCGCTGCCGCATTATTGGTCACCAACTCAGTCAGGACCAGCGTCATGAAATAGGTCGCGACTAGCGCTCCAAACACGCCCCAGCCATTAAAGGCCTCCATAAACATCAGCCCCATTCGCTCAGACAACCCAGATGAAATCATCAGTTGAGCAATAGAGAGTGCCGAACCAACGATCACGACAATATCGACGGGGAAGCGGCGGCGAAGCTCACCAAGTTGTACTACACCAAATGCCACCAGCAATAATAAAAATCCCGCCAGCCCTTTAATAATCGGGACTACATCAGCGAGCGATAACCCAATCACACTGGCAAAACCGAGCAACACAAACGTCGATTTATCGGCATCAAGCTTAGCGCTTGAGTCTAGGTCGTTCATCAACACAAACTCTTTATTGTGTTGTTGACGCTGTTCTTCAAAACGTTTTCCTGGAACCAAAATCAAGGTATCGCCAGCGGTTAATGTGATGTTTCCAAGGCCACCTTCAAGGCGTTCATGACCACGACGAATGGCAACCACAACCGCATCGAAGCGATCTCTGAACTGGCTGGTTTTGAGGGTTTTATTACAGAAACTTGCAGACGAACTGACTACGACCTCAACAAAGCTCTGGCCGTTCAGGTGGTGCTGACCAAACAGAGTTAGCCCTTGGATCTCTTGCAGTGTCGCAACACTCTCGACATCACCACAAAACAGTAGTCGATCACGAGCTTGAAGAATAAAATCAGGGTCAATAGACGCGGTTGTTTTACCGTCTCGAATCACTTCCGCCAAGAACAGTTTTCTCAATGCTCTGAGGTTATTCTCGCTAACGCTGCGGCCAACTAAAGGAGAACCAGGTTCCACTCTTGCTTCTAAAAAGTAAGGCAGATCATCTTGAGATCCATCATCGTAGCTTGGTAGGAAGTAACTCAGCGGAATAAGGATCAACACACCACCGACCAACACCGCTAAACCGATCAAGGTCGGTGTGAAAAAGTTTAAACTTGGCAAACCCGCATCTTCAACAAAGCTATTGATGATCAAGTTGGTAGAGGTGCCGATCAATGTCAGCGTTCCACCTAAGATGGCAGCGTATGACAAAGGGATTAGCAGTTTAGATGGCGCATGCTGTTGATTACGTTTGATCGCCCCGATCAAAGAAACAACCACCGCCGTGTTATTAGTAAAAGAAGAAAGTAACGCTGTGGAAATACCCAACTTCGCAACCACGGTACCTAGCCTACCTTCAGAGATATTTCGGCTAACCCAACTGATTAAGCGAGTTTTCTCCAACGCACTTGATGCGAGGATAAGAAGAATTAAAGTCAGTAACGAGGAGTTAGTGAAGTTATTGGCTAAGCTCGACAAATCGATCATGCCAGCCATAAAAGCAATAAACGCCGCGCCAGCAAAGATAAAGCTTGGCTTAATACGGGTAACGAGCAGGCAAGTAATGATGCCGAGCAAAATCGCTAATACAAATCCTTGTTGCCACATATACCCGTCCTTTATGGCGGAAACGATGGGTTTCCGCCTGATTCAATAAGCTGTTACTTAGTCGTTTATGACTTCAGTAATTGGCTTAGATCTTTGGCATCCCAATGAGGGAAGTGCTTGCGTACCAATGCGTTGAACTCAAGTTCAAATGCAGAGAAGTTACCGACTTGCTGTTCAACAGAGTCCAAACGGTCTCGAATCAAACCAGCACCAACCGTCACGTTAGTTAGGCGGTCGATAACAATGAAACCACCGGTATCGGCACTCTCACGGTATTTATCCAGCGCGACAGTCTCGTTCAATGACCATTCACACAAACCAATACCATTCAGTGGCAACTCATCAACAGCGTAAGTCGACAAGTTGTTGATGTCATATTGGTGACGAACCGTTTCAACCTGACCGACGGTTTTCTTGCCTGCGATTTTGATGTCGTAGGCTTTGCCCGGTTGCAGTGGTTGCTCTGTCATCCATACGATGTCAGCCAATACATGGTTAGTTGATTCAATTTGAGCATTTTCCAGCACAATCAAATCACCACGGCTGATATCGATTTCATCTTCAAGAGTCAGTGTTACTGCCAAGCCCGCTTGTGCTGATTCAAGTTCACCATCAAAAGTCACAATGCTTGCCACCTTAGAGGTTTTACCTGAAGGCAACGCCTTGATTTCATCACCCACGCTGACACGACCAGAAGCCACGGTGCCGGCAAAGCCACGGAAATCTAAGTTAGGACGATTGACATACTGCACAGGGAAACGGAATTCGCCCGCAGAACGTTTTTGGTCAATGTCGACGTTCTCTAACACTTCTAATAGAGATGGACCTTCAAACCATGCAAGCTCTTTACTTGGCGCTGCAACGTTAATGCCTTCAAGCGCGGAAACCGGCAGAATTTGAATGTTAGTTTCGCCTTCTAGGTTTTCAGCAAACTCTAGATACTGATCGCGAATCTCTTCAAAACGATCTTGCGAGTACTCGACGAGATCCATTTTGTTGACTGCGACGATGAAGTGCTTCAAACCAAGCAGGTTAGAAATAAACGAGTGACGACGTGTTTGATCCAGAACGCCCTTACGAGCATCAATTAAGATCACCGCTAGATCACACGTTGAAGCGCCGGTTGCCATGTTGCGCGTGTACTGCTCATGCCCTGGGGTATCAGCAATAATGAATTTACGCTTTTGAGTCGAGAAGTAACGATAAGCCACATCGATAGTAATCCCTTGCTCACGCTCAGCCTGCAAGCCATCAACAAGCAGTGCTAAATCAGGCTTCTCACCTGTGGTACCCACTCGTTGGCTATCAGAGTGAACCGCTGCTAGCTGATCTTCATAAATCTGTTTTGTATCATGGAGCAAGCGACCGATTAACGTACTTTTACCGTCATCTACCGAGCCACAAGTTAAAAATCTAAGCATAGATTTATGCTGATGCTGACTTAGATAACCTTCAATCCCTAGTTCAGCCAATTCGGCTTCTACTGCACTATTCATTTTTCTTTCCTTAGATTCTTAGAAATAACCTTGGCGCTTTTTCAGCTCCATAGAGCCCGACTGATCATGATCAATCGCTCGACCTTGACGCTCACTAGACGTCGCCACCAGCATCTCTTCAATAATGCCTGTTAGCGTATTCGCCTCAGATTCAACCGCTCCGGTTAATGGGTAACAGCCTAAAGTACGAAAACGAACGCTTTTCTCTTCAATCACTTCACCTTCTTGCAGCTCCATACGGTCATCATCAACCATGATCAGCATGCCATCACGCTCAACCACAGGGCGTTTGTCTGAAAGGTAAAGTGGAACAATATCGATGCTCTCTAGGTAGATGTATTGCCAGATATCAAGCTCAGTCCAGTTAGATAGTGGGAAGACACGAATGCTTTCGCCCTTATTAACCTGACCGTTGTAGGTGTGCCAAAGCTCTGGACGCTGGTTTTTTGGATCCCACGTATGGTTCTTATCGCGGAAAGAATAAACACGTTCTTTCGCACGAGATTTTTCTTCATCACGACGCGCACCACCAAAAGCCGCATCGAACCCATACTTGTTTAACGCCTGCTTAAGGCCCTGTGTTTTCATGATGTCAGTGTGCTTCGAAGAACCATGTACAAATGGGCTACAACCCATCTCAATACCTTCTGGGTTCTTATGTACTAAAAGGTCGAAGCCGTACTTTTTAGCCGTACGATCACGAAACTCAATCATCTCGCGGAATTTCCAATCCGTATCTACATGCAATAGCGGGAATGGAATCTTGCCTGGATAAAACGCTTTGCGAGCTAAATGAAGCATCACAGAAGAATCTTTTCCGATGGAGTACATCATCACTGGGTTATCAAACTCAGCCGCTACTTCACGGATAATATGAATACTTTCCGCTTCGAGCTGTTTTAGGTGGGTTAAACGTTCTTGGTCCATTTCAGTGCTTCCTTTAAGGCTCGCGTTACGAGCAATTCATTACTTGGTCTTGCCAAGCAAGGGATTTAACTCATCCACTTGAGTGAATGGGAGTATTGGCACTAGAAGAAAACAGAAGCTTCGTTTTGAGCTATCCTTGCTATTCATCTGCCTGATACGTCCTTGATATAGGCATTATGACGAGCCTCTCATATTACTGGAAATTCTAAAATTTCATTTTTTATTCGAAAAGCTGATAAGGGATTGGATTTACCGATAAGCAGGTGAAATGAATGGACTAATATTATCGATATCAGTTGCGCATCGATTGAGCAGCTTTGGGAGGCGTCTTGCAGAACACCATAAAGTAATCGATCTAAGTCACGAATTAACATTCGTTGTAATCATTGTTTCATTCGGTTTTGTTACATTACGCAACGAATTTTCTACTATCCACTTTGGAGCTACAAAATGAAAGTTGCAATGAAACCTTTGTCATTAGCTGTACTTGCGGGTCTTGGTTTGACTTTAGCAGGCTGCACAACAACACCAGATACCGATGAAGTGATTAAATTACGTGTCGTAGAAACGACGGATATCCATACCAACCTAATGGATTACGACTACTACAAAGACAAGCCATCGAAAAAAATTGGCTTAGCACGTACTGCAACTCTAGTAAAAGAAGCTCAAAGCGAAGTAACCAACAGCGTATTAGTTGATAACGGTGACTTGCTGCAAGGTAGCCCAATGGGTGACTACATGGCAGACAAAGGCATCGAAGCGGGCGAAGTTCACCCTGCATACAAAGCTATGAACCAACTAAGCTACGACGCTGCAAACCTAGGTAACCACGAATTCAACTACGGTCTTGAGTTCCTAGAAGAATCGATCAACGACGCTGATTTCCCGTACATCAGTGCTAACGTTTACGACGCAGAAACCAAAGAACACTACTTCACGCCTTACATCATCAAGACGCACACGTTCAAAGATACTGCTGGCGTAGAGCACGAAGTAAAAGTGGGTTACATCGGTTTTGTTCCACCGCAAATCATGACGTGGGATAAGAAGAACCTTGAAGGTAAAGTGATCGCTCGCGATATCATTGAGACGGCTAACGAGTTAGTGCCTCAAATGAAAGCGGAAGGCGCTGAAGTTATCGTTGCTATCCCTCACTCAGGCGTATCAACTGACCCGTACAAAAATGGCGAAGAGAACTCAACTTTCTACCTATCTGAAGTAGACGGCATTGATGCGATCGCATTCGGCCACTCTCACGCAGTGTTCCCAGGTAAAGGTTTTGATGACATTCAAGGCATCGACAACGAAACTGGCACAATGAACGGCGTTGCGGCGGTAATGCCTGGTCGTTGGGGTAGCCACGTTGGTGTTATGGATCTAACACTTGCACAAAAAGACGGTAAGTGGGAAGTTGTTAAAGGCCAATCAGAAGCGCGCCCTATCTACGACAAAATCGAGAAGAAATCTCTTGCTGCAGCTGATGAAGGTATCGTAACAGCATTAGAAAAAGACCACGCTGGTACTCGTGAGTTTGTTAACCAACCGATTGGTAAAGCAGACGATGTGATGTACAGCTTCTTGTCTCTAGTACAAGACGATCCAACAGTTCAAATCGTTAACCTTGCACAGAAAGATTACGTTGAACAGTTCATCCAAGGTGACCCTGACCTAGATGGTACGCCAGTGCTTTCAGCAGCTGCACCATTCAAAGCCGGTGGCCGTAAGAATGATCCAGCGAACTTCACTGAAGTTGAATCTGGTCAACTGACATTCCGTAACGCAGCTGACTTATACCTTTACCCGAACACACTAGTTGCGATGAAGGTAACAGGTCACGAAGTAAAAGAGTGGCTTGAGTGTTCTGCTGGTCAATTCAACCAAGTTGATGTTAACTCAACAGCACCACAACAGTTGATCGAGTGGGATAACTTCCGCACTTACAACTTCGATGTTATCGACGGTGTTGATTACCAAATCGACGTAACTCAACCTGCGAAATACGATGCAAACTGTAAAGTCGTTAACCCTGACTCACAGCGTATTGTTGGCCTAACTTACCAAGGTAAGCCAATCGACATGAAGCAAGACTTCCTGATCGCAACCAACAACTACCGTGCATACAGCGCTAAGTTCCCAGGCACAGGTGAAGACTTCATCGCATTTGATGCACCAGATGAGAACCGTACTGTTCTTGCAAACTACATCTCTCGCGTAAGCAAAGAGCAAGGTCAAGTGAGCCCAAGCGCAGATAACAATTGGTCATTTGCACCAATCAAAACGGATAACAAGCTAGATATCCGCTTTGAAACATCTCCAAGCGACAAAGCAGCAGAGTTCATCAAAGAGAAGGGTCAATACCCGATGAAACGTGTTGCGACTGACGATGTTGGTTTTGCTGTTTACCAGATTGACCTAACTAAATAGATTGCTTGAGTAATCCATAGATAGTTAACATTCTGAAAGGCTGAGTTTAACGACTCAGCCTTTTTCTTTTCTTCTAAATGTTCAGTCCAAAGCCCTAATTTTCGAACGACAAATTCTCGTTAAACCCGTATCCAAATGCCACGCCTTTAGCTTCAAAACAGCAGTCAAACAGCAGTCAAACAGCACGACTCAAACCACTAATTGAATGAATCCAACACAAAAAAACGCTAATCAGCTGTAAGTTTTTCTCTGCTCCTCCTGTCTATTTAATTTACTACACTCAATGAATGGTCATTAAGCCATTCATCTATAGGATAGATAAGGACATTTGATGAGCACCGTCGAGAGCATTCAAGCATGGTTACATTCAGGGGAGGAGTCGCTGCTATGGCTGATGCTTGGCATCATCGCGCTTTCTTACCTGCTTGAAGATCTTGCGATTGTTACGGCGGCAGGTATCGCGACTCAAGGTCTAATACTTCCTCAATATGCGCTGCTTGCTATTTTCATCGGTATTGCCACGGGTGATCTCGGTCTTTATTACTTAGGGAAGTCAGGACGTTACTTCCGAGGTGTTCGATATAAAGCCCTCACGAATAAATACTTTCGTTCGCTTCGTACCAAATTACGTCAGAACGCATTCAGCAGCCTTTTTGTTATCCGCTTTATTCCAGGGCTTCGCACCGTCGGGTTTACCTTAAGTGGCTTTTTCGCCATCCCACTGTCTACTTTCTTGTTTGCCGTGATTAGTGCCACTGCGCTCTGGACTGGCATTGTCTTCTCTGCCATCTACTATTTAGGGACATCAGCGTGGCTGCAAGCCTCTGAATATCAATGGATCATCATCCCGTGTGCCATCGCTTTGCTGTTTATCGGCAATCGATTAATGAATAGAACCTACTCTAGAGGATTATCATGAGTTCACCGCAAGATATTCGCATCATTCCCGCACATCAAATCAATGCAGGCATGCCTTTGCTTGAAAAAGATACAGTGCGCAGCGTCTCTCCTTATGAGTTTCTTCCAACTTGGTTCTTCTACACGCCAGTGGTGATTCAAAGCCTGATGCAAGGGTTACGGCACTTTGACTGGGCACTGCCGCTCATCGCCAACCCAAGCATCAAGTTAAGCGGTATGGTAGGCGAATCAAAACACGAGATATTAAGCCTTGCCGGATCTTCAAGTCAGCGTTGGATCTCTCCGTTTATCACCCTCACCAAAACGGATCTCAGCGGTAAGAAACAAGCTGAAGATGCACGCAGCGCACTCATACAATCCGATCTTGATTTCCCGATTGTGGCTAAACCTGATCTTGGTTGTCGAGGTGTTGGCGTTAAGCTGATCAACACACAAGATCAACTTGAGCAATATGTTGAATCTTTCCCAAATAACGCTCGCTTTCTACTGCAAGAAAAGGCGCCTTATCAGGCAGAAGCTGGCGTTTTCTATGTTCGTTACCCAAACAAAAAGCAAGGCGAGATCATCTCGATCACACTCAAATATGCGCCAATGGTGATGGGTGATGGCAAGTCAACACTCAAACAGTTAATTGAAAATAGCCCGCGTGCAGGGCAGCTCAGTCACCTCTATCTGCCAAGACATCAAGATAAATTGGATCAAGTGCTCGCAGAGGGCGAAGAGTTCCAACTCGCGTTTGCAGGCAGCCATAGCCGTGGCTGCATCTTCCGAGATGGCAATCAATATATCACTCAGGCTTTAACTGAACGTTTAGACGAGATATTCGATGACTTCGATGGTTTTCATTTTGGCCGACTCGACGTCAAGTTTAAAGACATGCACAGCCTAATGAACGGCGAGGATTTCACGATCCTTGAGGTCAATGGCGCAAGCAGTGAGGCTGGGCATATCTGGGATCGCAACACACCGCTGCGAGAGATATTTTCGACGCTACTTCTGCAATACCGCATTCTTTTTGATATTGGCGCTCAGCAAAAACAACGAGGCCATAAGACTCCTTCTTTCAAGAGCTTATTCGCTGCGTGGCAAGAAGAGCGACGTCTTGTTCAACAATATCCGACCACTGACTAATTTTGTACGAGGACCATGAATGAACTCCATAGCCCAACCGAGCGCCCTCACTTCTTTCTCTCCTAGTATCAAAGGAGCGGTAGAGATATTGAATCAGGGTCTAGAGTTTTTGTTAGCGATATCTGACAGCGACTATCTAACACGAGCAAAACCGCACGTCACAAGCTCTATTGGTGAGCATACTCGTCATACACTCGATCTTTTTCACGCTTTAATTTTAAAAGAGAATGCGACCGTTGATTACAACACTCGCCGTCGTGGTCATCCCGTCGAATACGACCGCTCAATTGCAGTAAAAGAGATCCATTATGTGATCAACTGGCTTGAACGATTAGACCGCAGAGATCTCGAAGCGCCTATCATGATCCAAACCGAAGTTTCAATGGATACACAAGTATTCGCCAGCCTGCCTTCTACGTTAGAAAGAGAGGTCACCTTTGCTGCTCTTCATGCCAATCATCACTATGCGATGATCAAGGTGATCACGACCTTTCTTGATGTCGAAACATGCAATACCTTTGGTTATGCCCCAACCACCAGCAGCTATCTGAGGGAGCAATAATCATGTGTTCAGTATCTTGGCTGCTTGAAGAAAATGGTTATCAGGTCTTTTTTAACCGTGACGAACAAAAGACGCGAGCACTAGCGATGCCGCCTAAACAGTATCGAGTCAACGGTGTCGATATCATCATGCCACTCGACCCAACTGGCGGTGGTAGCTGGATCAGTATCAATGAGTTCGGGCTTTCGTTATGCCTACTCAATAACTATCAAGGCATAGTACCTGTTGGACCTTTAGTCAGCCGTGGTTTGTTACTCAAGAATCTGTCATCGAGTCGTAACATCAGTCAGCTCTCTGAAGCATTTCATCAGCTCGACCTACACACTTTTGCTCCATTTACCTTGTTGGCTTTCGCGCCGAATTTAACTCAGAACAATGGTTTGGTTATCGCCTACATGTGGGATGGTATTCAACAGCACATCGTCGACACCGATTCTCCGCTGTTCTCATCCGGTGTTGATTTAGAGCGAGTGCAAGCCTACCGACAAGCAAAATACGATCAGCTTATGACAACAGGTAAGAATCAGCAGAACTTACTTCAATTTCACTCTCACCATCACAGCGAACAGCCTCATTTAGCGACCTGTATGCATCGTGAAGACGCGCACACCGTGAGCTTTACACACTTACGCAATCTACACGGCCAAGCCTCGATGTTTTACGCACCCGGCTCGCCTTGTGAACCCATTAAGCCATGCCAGATAAATCAACAGCGCTTTACCTTCGATTTATCACCCGTAATCAATCTATAGGAGTCCATCATGAGAAAACTATTAACCATGGTCATGCTACTTGTTAGCCCATACGTATTTGCCGCCGATGAAATCTACACAGGATTCTTTAGCAGTAAGGCGCTCGATGGCTACGATACTGTGGCTTATTTCACTTCAGGTAAGCCCATCGAAGGCAGTAAAAAATTCAGCACCGAGTACAAAGGCGCGGACTGGTATTTCTCTTCTGAAAAGAATCTGACTTTATTTGTTAATAATCCTGAAAAATATGCCCCTCAATATGGTGGTTATTGCGCTTGGGCTGTTTCAGCAAAAAGTGACTTTGCACCCGGAGACCCGAATCAATGGACAATTGTTGATAACAAGCTTTACCTCAACTACGACCAAGAGATTAAACAGCGTTGGGAACAAGACCAAGCACAACATATTCAAAAAGCCGACACCATTTGGCCGCAACTGATCAAATAAGGGAATAACCATGACATTCACTCCAGCTAAACATATTCCTGCGGCATTTATCGCTTTCGTATTTGTTCAGTCGCTGTTTTTTAAGTTCACAGGCTCATACGAGACTGAGCATATCTTTGGCACCTTGGCGACATGGTCTGGCTTAAGTTGGTTCGGTTCATTTGGCGGCTACTTGATTGGGTTCGCTGAATTGATTGCGGCCATTTTGTTGTTTACTCGTTGGCATGGCCTGGGCGCCATCATGAGTGTGGGGATTATGAGTGGCGCGATATTTTTCCATCTGTTTACGCCGCTCGGTATTCAAATGCCTGAGTTTAACGCAGCGGGTGAAATTGTCGGTTATGACGGCGGATTACTGTTTGGCATGGCATGCCTAGTCTGGCTTTGCGGTGCATTTTTAAGTGTAAAAGATTTCAAGAATCAAGACGGTTTCCTAAACAACTTTAGTCAATAAGGTAGCTTCATTATGATTGATAGTCCTTTTCGTTTACCACGTTACACGCCTTTTGGTTTAGGTGAGTCTGTTGTCGAGTGGGCAACTGGGCTATCTAAGCTAGATAAGCTCTATCAAGATAGACCTGATGAGTTATCTAGCTTTGAATTCATGCATCACACCTTGTCAGCATTGAATATCGACTATTCCGTTTCAGCAGGCGCCACTGATAATATTCCCGAACAAGGGCCAGTAGTCATTGTGGCTAACCACCCGCTTGGTGCGATTGAAGGCGTGATCCTTGCTGATCTCGTAGGATCGGTAAGGAAGGATGTGAAGGTGTTGGCCAATGAATTGCTCAAGCGACTGCCTGAACTGGATGATCTTTTCATTGGGGTCGATGTCTTTAACAGTAAAGAATCGAAACGCACCAATGCTAAAGCTATTCGAGATGCCAATCGTCATTTAGCAGACGGTGGACTCTTGATTGTGTTCCCTGCTGGCGAAGTATCGAGTTACCGTAAAGGGGCCAAGACACTAACAGACATCGAGTGGAGCAAATCAGTCGCAAAGTTTGTTAAGCGTCACCAAGCCACCACGGTGCCTATCTTTATCAATGGCAAGAACAGTGAGCTTTTCTACCAAGCGGGCCGTGTTCACCCACTACTGAGAACGGCTTTACTTGGCCGTGAACTTCTTAATAAACAGGCGACGACTATCTCTATCTCGATTGGCTCTTCGATTCCGTATTCAGAGATCAAATCGTTTGAAAAAGAGATGGATATCGTCAACTACCTACGACTCAATACCTACCTAATGAGTCAACAAGATAGCCCGAATACGCCAATCCACGCGCCCTCTTTTGACACCCAAGTGATTGCGCCTATTCCACCAGAAGTGTTGGCAATAGAGGTCGATTCTCTTCCTGAAGAGATGAAGTTACTTGAGCAAGGAGACTTCGAGGTCTACTGTACGCCAAGCCAATCTATTCCTAACTTAATGCGCGAAATTGGTCGAGTTAGAGAAGAGAGTTTCCGAGAAGTCGGAGAAGGCAGCGGGCTTGCCTGTGATTTAGATGAGTATGACCTTTACTACCATCAACTGTTTGTATGGAACAAAGCTAAGGCTGAATTAGTGGGTTCATACCGACTTGGTATGGTCGACAAGCTCATCGCTGAGCACGGGCTTGATAAGCTCTACTCTCGTAGCCTGTTTAACTACAATCAAGAGTTCATTGACACCCTAGATAACAGTATTGAACTTGGGCGCTCCGTAGTGAGTAAGCCTTATCAGAAGAGCCTTAACTCACTGTTGCTATTATGGAAAGGCATCGCGGCTTTTGTGTACCGTCACCCCCAATATACCCATCTATTCGGCCCAGTCAGTATCAGTAATGATTACAGCCACAATGCGCGTCTGTTGATTGCGACTACCCTATCCATACACCATTACGATGAACAAAAGGCGAACCTGGTTTCTCCTTCGTCACCACTCAATACCAGTAATAATGTGTTCTGGCAGAATCACCTGCTATCGTCATTGGCGAGTGTCCCTCTACTTTCTAAAGTGTTGGCTCGTATGGAGCAAGGGAAAGGCCTACCGGTACTGCTACGCCAATACTTAGGGATGAACGGTAAACTTGTGTGCTTTAACGTCGATCCATCTTTTAATGATGCCTTGGATGGCTTGATTGTGGTTAATCTTAAGAAAGTACCATTGAAAACCCTAGGCAAATACATGGGCAGAGACCTCGCTCAAGATTATCTAGAACAGCACGCTCGACGCTGATTTAGCCTGCTCTGTACCTATACTCAAATAAGTGCGATGATTTCGACACTTATTTGGGTTAGGTTATTTTCATGCACACCTCTTTTATCAAACAACTACAAAGCTTTGACTTCTCTGAGAGTCAGGTTGAATCTCTATTAGCTGTCGCGAAGCCGCTTGAGCTGCCAACCCGACACATCCTGATCAATCAAGGTGAGATGGCGAGTTCAATCTACTTTGTACTTGAAGGCTTATGCCACGCTTGTTATCTCACTAATGACGGTAAGCAATACAGCAAAGAATTCTACTGGGAACAAGACTGGATCATCGGCTTTGAGAGTTTGATAAAGAACCAAGCGTCCCCTTACCTACTAGAAACACTCACACCAATTACTATGTTAGAACTGCCAATGAATGCGGTTATTGAGTGGCGTGCAGCAAATAACCCTTTGTATTTAAAGCTGTTAGAAACTCAGCTGATGCATAAGGAAAACAAAGAACGCTTTATGCTGCTCTATACTCCAGAGCAACGCTATCAGCTTTTCTGCGAACATTACCCCGACCTTGAGCAGCGCTTGAACGACAATCAAATTGCGGCCTATCTAGGAATAACCGCCATCAGCCTGAGCAGAATTAAAGGTCGAATTAACAATAGTTAATGCCAACAATCATCGCACATAGTACATTCAGAGCATCGATAACCTCTGGATGTAAACATGATCACTTGGCACTCAATTCCCTTCTCTGAACTTTCAACACAACAGCTTTATCAACTACTTAAATTACGAGTAGATGTGTTCGTCGTTGAGCAAAATTGCCCTTATCCAGAGCTCGATGGTAAAGATACACTCGCAGGTGTTGAACACTTGCTTGGCTATGCTGATGCAGAGCTAGTGGCGTGTGCACGTTTGTTACCACCCGGCACCTCTTACGACAACACGAGCATCGGCCGAGTGGCGACCAAGCAATCGGCAAGAGGTGATGGCTTGGGTCATCAATTGATCAAAGAAGCGTTAACACGCTGTGAGTCTCTTTGGCCGAACAAGACCATCGATATTGGCGCGCAACAACACCTAGAAAACTTCTATGCGAGCCACGGGTTCGAAACTATCTCTGAGATGTATCTGGAAGACGATATTCCGCATGTAGACATGAGATTAGAAAAGTAATGACGAATATCACTGTCGGTATTCTATTGTTGGTTGCAGGTAACTTGTTTGCCTCGCTTTCCGACGTAGCGGTAAAACTATTGAATGGCGAAGTACCGCCCTTACAGTATATTTTTTTCCGACAGTTGATATCTCTGCTCATCATCACCCCTTTGTGGCTACAGCAGAAAAAAGAACAACGACGCTTACAACAAGCTAAAGTGACCTTTATTCGAGGACAACTGATCCTAATCGGCAGCGGATGTATGGTCGTCGCGATCACCCACCTTTCTTTAGCTACCGCCAACGCAGTATTTTACGTCGCGCCCCTGTTGATGTTACCTCTCTCTATGTTTCTACTCAAAGAGCAACCGGCACTTGGCAAGGTTATCGCCACCACTATCGGTTTTATTGGTGCATTGATTGTCTTGAGGCCATCACAATTTCATTGGGCAGCGCTGTTTGCTTTGGGTACAGCACTCACCCTCGCACTATTCAATGTATTGGTAAGAAAGCTTCCTAGTGAGCAAACGGTGGTTACTACGCTGTGGTGGACAACGTTATGCTCTATTCCAGCCTCATTAGTACTGTGCTTCTTATACTGGCAGCCGGTGTCTGTGGAGCATTTAGGATACATAGCATTAAGTGCGACGCTCATTTTAAGCTACAACGGACTTGCGGTCGCTGCCTACCAAAAAGCACACTCTAGTCAAATTGCCTTGGCTGAATACTCAGGCTTAGTGTTTGTCGCAATAATAGGCGCGATATGGTTTGATGAGATTCCAGATACGTTAACCTTTATCGGAATTATGCTCATCATCTTACCGCTTGCACCTTTCAAGCGACCAAAAAAAAGAGCTAATCATTAGCTCTTTTCTATCGACTGTCTGTATCTGACGAAGCGCTTTAACGCAGGCTTAGTATTGAGCTATTTACTACGGCCAAAGCCACCGTCTGACAATCGGAAAAACATCACCGAAGTGTTGCCTTTTTCTAGCTGAAGAATGTCTAGTTTCCCGGTCTCGGCGAGTTTAAATCGAACTAGCTGGCCTTTACGAATCTGACTAAGTGGTTTGTCTGCCCCTTCAATACGCACTAGCGCGTTCAAGTCAGACAACGGTAAGTCGTTATTTCGAAAAACCTGCGCTAACGTATCCCCTTGCTTCACAAGATACTCTTGCCAATTGTTGTTACTCGGTTCTGATGAACTGCTCTTGGCATTTAGCTGTTCGCTTAAGCCAACCGTGTTTATCTCAAGCTCGACGCGCGATGTTGCTGGAGCTGCGTCTACTTTAGGTTCTGGTAGCGGCACAAAAAGTAAGATCAATACGATCGGAGAAATCACCATCAATAGTCTCTGGTGTAATTTTGGCAATGATCCCCAGGCCTGCACGGTTGAGGTTTTCATTTTCTTGATATCGATCGAACTTAATTTATCTTTGACCTGATTCAGTCGATCCTTGAACTCTGCTAAGTGGTCTACTTTCTGTTTTTTCTTTTGACGACGATTCATGCCACTGCGTCCTATACATTGAATAACTACAGTATAAAAACCAAAGTACCAACAGTATAGATCTTTCCGCTACAACAGAGACCAAAGCAAGAAAATTGACATAGCTGTGATTTGGACACGGTAAAGCGTAAGTGATCAGGGGCTAGCCGTTTATTCAGGCTGCTAATACTGGTATTCTTACCCTTTTCGTACTGACAAAAAGAGTGACTTTTCATGTCTGAAGTAAAATTTGAAACTGTAGAGCAAAAAGCTAGCTACGGTATCGGTCTACAAATGGGCCAACAACTTGCTGGTTCTGGTCTTGAAGGCCTAAACGTAGACGCAATCGCTGCTGGTATCGCAACAGCTCTAGTTGGTGACATGCCAGCTATCGAAGTTGACGAAATCAACAACGCACTACAAGAGCTACACACTCGTGGTGAAGCTGCACGTCAAGAACTAGCTAAAGCAGCTGCTGCTGACGGCGAAGCTTTCCTAACTGACAACGCTCTTCGTTCAGAAGTAACAGTTCTTGAGTCTGGTCTTCAGTACGAAGTACTAACTGAAGGTACTGGCGAAATCCCTACTGCAGACAAGCAAGTACGTGTTCACTACCACGGTGAACTAACTGACGGTACTGTTTTCGACAGCTCTGTATCTCGCGGTCAACCTGCTGAATTCCCAGTAACTGGCGTAATTCAAGGTTGGGTACAAGCTCTACAAATGATGCCTGTTGGCTCTAAGTGGAAGCTATACATCCCTCAAGATCTAGCATACGGTGAGCGCGGCGCAGGTGCTGCAATTCCACCATTTGCAGCTCTAGTATTTGAAGTAGAACTTCTAGCTATCCTTTAATTTTTATAAAAACCTTTAGTAAAACAAAATACTATAGGCAAATAAAATTAAAATAATCCAACGGCGATGTGACTACATCGCCGTTTTTCGTTTATAGTGAATAGGTCGATTACTTTATTACTTAAGGAAGAATAATGAAGAAAATACTCATCACTATGCTCAGCAGCCTTGCTGTAGTCTCTTGCGCTAGCACTAGCGACTCTGAACAAACCGGTTCAACATCAGATACCAACTATTCCCAACTATCACAAACTGCCCTGATGGCAGCTGTAAATATGTGGTCTCAACAAAACGAAACAACACCACTTGCTGATACCGTTGCTGACCAAGCATCTGTAACAAGCGATCAAGCGATTGGCGGTATCGGTTCAATGCTAGCACTTGCACAAAATTCGCTTGGCACTGCGGACAATAAAGAACTCGCATCACTCATTCCTGGAATGTCTTCACTTGAATCGACTGGCTTAACATCAGTTCTAAGCTCACAAGGTGCTGTTGAAAGTGCGTTTGCTGGGTTAGGTATGGATTCGTCAATGGTTACGACATTTGCACCCATCATTCTTCAGGCACTTCAATCACAAGGTGCAACGAGTGGCCTTATGGATTCACTTGCGGCTATTTGGCAGTAGGCCATCGCGATTAGCGATTAGCGATTAGCGATTAGCGATTAGTTGAAGAATATTGTAAGGGCACTTCGGTGCTCTTTTTTGTGCGTGGAAGAAAAGATATTTGAGATACGAGATACGAGATACGAGATACGAGATATTTTTGAAAAATAGAGCAGAGCAGGCAAGCAAGCAAGCAAGCAAAAATGCCAAACATCGTGGTGCAATTTTTCAATTCGATAGAAACAAAAAAAGCCGAGCTAATGCTCGGCTTTTTGTATTAAGAATCTAGTCTAGATTACTCAGCAGCTTCTTCAGCAGCTGGGCGGTCTACAAGCTCAATGTAAGCCATTGGAGCTTTATCACCAGTACGGAAACCACATTTAAGAATGCGAGTGTAACCACCTTGGCGAGCCGCGAAACGCGGGCCTAGTTCATTAAATAGTTTTGCCACAACTTCGTTATCACGAGTGCGAGCAAATGCAAGACGACGGTTAGCAACACTGTCTGTCTTAGCTAGGGTAATCAATGGCTCAATTACGCGACGTAGTTCTTTTGCTTTAGGCACGGTAGTTTTAATAACTTCGTGACGAACAAGAGAGCTAGCCATGTTGCTGAACATCGCTTTGCGATGACTGCTGTTGCGGTTGAGTTGACGACCACTTTTACGATGGCGCATGACCTAATCCTTCTAACTTTTCGATTAATCTTCAGCGATTGACGCTGGTGGCCAGTTTTCTAGGCGCATGCCTAGAGAAAGACCACGTGAAGCAAGCACATCTTTAATCTCTGTAAGAGATTTCTTACCAAGGTTTGGCGTTTTAAGTAGCTCAACCTCAGTGCGCTGTACAAGATCACCGATGTAGTGAATCGCTTCTGCTTTCAAACAGTTAGCAGAGCGAACTGTTAGTTCAAGATCGTCTACAGGACGTAGTAGGATAGGATCGAATTCTGGCTTCTCTTCCTTCTCCTCAGGTACACGTACATCACGAAGATCTACGAACGCATCCAGTTGTTCAGCTAAAATAGTAGCTGCACGACGGATTGCTTCCTCAGGTTCTAGAGTACCGTTCGTTTCCATATCGATAACAAGCTTGTCTAAATCAGTACGTTGTTCTACACGTGCCGCTTCTACAGCATAGGCGATTTTATCAACCGGGCTGTAAGTAGCGTCAACTAATAGACGACCGATAGGACGCTCATCTTCTTCAGTATGGATACGAGCTGAAGCTGGAACGTAACCACGACCACGTTCTACTTTGATACGCATAGCGATCTCAGCATTGTCATCCGTTAGGTGACAAATTACGTGCTCAGGGTTAGCGATCTCTACATCACCATCGTGGGTGATGTCACCTGCAACAACAGGGCCTGAGCCTGATTTGTTCAGTGTAATAAACACTTCATCTTTGCCTTCAGCAACGCGTACAGCTAAACCTTTAAGGTTTAGAAGGATTTCCAGGATATCTTCCTGAACGCCTTCTTTAGTGCTGTATTCGTGTAGCACACCTTCAATTTCAACTTCTGTTACGGCACAACCCGGCATAGAAGATAGAAGAATGCGGCGAAGAGCATTACCTAGAGTGTGGCCGAAACCGCGCTCTAATGGCTCAAGAGTTACTTTCGCGTGTGTCGTATTGATCTGTTCAATGTCAACAAGACGCGGCTTAAGAAATTCTGTTACAGAACCCTGCATTGTGTCCTCTCTTTTTTTAACCTTACTTAGAGTAAAGTTCGACGATCAAGTGTTCATTGATGTCAGCTGATAGGTCAGAACGCTCAGGCATACGCTTGAATGTACCTTCCATTTTGCTAGCATCTACTTCAATCCAAGTTGGCTTTTCACGTTGTTCAGCAACTTCTAGAGCCGCTTTAATACGAGATTGCTGTTTAGCTTTCTCGCGGATAGAAACAACGTCGTTAGCCGCTACTTTGAAAGAAGGAACGTTTACAACTTTACCGTTAACTAGAACAGACTTGTGGCTAACTAGTTGACGAGATTCAGCACGAGTAGCGCCAAAACCCATACGGTAAACTACGTTATCAAGACGACCTTCAAGAAGCTGAAGCAGGTTTGCACCTGTGTTGCCTTTAAGACGTGCAGCTTCTTTGTAGTAGTTGCGGAATTGTTTTTCTAGAACGCCGTAGATACGACGAACTTTTTGCTTCTCACGAAGCTGAACGCCATACTCAGATAGACGACCGCGACGAGCGCCGTGTACACCTGGTGCGTTATCAATTTTACACTTGGTATCGATCGCACGGACACCAGACTTAAGGAATAAGTCAGTACCTTCGCGACGGCTAAGCTTCAGCTTAGGACCCAAATATCTTGCCATGATCTTTCTCCAATATTCCTAGAAACGAAACTTAAACGCGACGTTTCTTAGGTGGACGACAACCGTTATGAGGGATTGGTGTCGCATCAACAATGTTAGTGATACGGAAACCAGCAGCGTTCAGTGCACGAACAGTAGATTCGCGACCTGGACCTGGACCCTTAACCATAACTTCCAAGTTCTTTAGGCCATATTCTTTAGCCATTTCACCACAACGCTCAGCTGCAACTTGTGCTGCGAACGGAGTAGATTTACGAGAACCACGGAAACCTGAACCACCTGCTGTAGCCCATGCAAGAGCGTTGCCTTGGCGGTCAGTGATAGTTACGATTGTGTTGTTGAAAGAAGCATGAATGTGCGCTACGCCATCAGCTACTTGCTTGCGTACGCGCTTACGCGCGCGAGTTGGTTGTTTTGCCATTGTACTCTACCTTATCCGACTATTTCTTGATCGGCTTGCGCGGACCCTTACGGGTGCGAGCGTTGGTTTTAGTACGCTGTCCACGTAGTGGTAGACTGCGACGATGACGAAGACCGCGGTAACAGCCAAGGTCCATAAGACGCTTGATGTTCATCGATACTTCACGACGTAGATCACCTTCTACAGTGTATTTAGCTACACCATCACGCAGTTGATCGATCTGCTCTTCAGTTAGTTCACTGATCTTAGCATCTTCAGCAATACCCACTTCAGCTAGAATAGCTTGAGAGCGAGTTTTACCAATACCGTAGATTGCAGTAAGTGCAATTACAGAATGCTTATGATCAGGAATGTTAATGCCGGCTATACGGGCCATTATTCACTCCTAAGGGGGTTCATAAAAGAATTATCCGCAGCAAAGCCCGTTATGGATACGCTGCGGCATACTACTTCTTTTGCACGCAAAAGGTAGGCCGAGGAATATACTCGACTCTACCTAGTATTTCAAGTAAAAATTTCTGCTGATTAGCCTTGGCGTTGCTTATGCTTTGGCTCACTGCAAATCACGCGAACGACACCGTTACGCTTGATAACTTTACAGTTACGGCAGATTTTTTTAACGGAAGCACGAACTTTCATTGCTAAACTCCGTAAATGGAATCGAAATAATTACTACCGAATTAACGGCCGTAACCTTTCAGATTCGCTTTCTTTAACACAGAATCATACTGTTGTGACATCAGATGAGTCTGTACCTGTGCCATGAAATCCATGATAACAACCACTACGATTAGTAGGGAAGTGCCGCCAAAGTAGAAACGAACGTTCCACGCGACCATCATGAACTCAGGAATCAGACATATAAAAGTAATGTATAGAGCGCCCGCAAGGGTTAGTCTAGTCATCACTTTATCGATATATTTCGCTGTCTGCTCACCTGGGCGGATACCGGGTACGAATGCACCAGACTTCTTCAAGTTATCAGCTGTTTCACGTGGGTTAAACACCAACGCTGTATAGAAGAAACAGAAGAAGATTATAGCTGCTGCATAAAGCATTACATACAACGGTTGACCTGGGCTAAGAGCTAATGACACGTCAGTTAACCAACCGAACGCGCTGCTTTCACCATTTTGACCAAACCACTGCGCTAATGTTCCTGGGAACAAAATAATACTTGATGCAAAAATCGCTGGTATAACACCTGCCATATTAATCTTAAGTGGCAAATGAGAACTTTGTGCTGCAAACACTTTACGACCTTGTTGACGCTTCGCATAGTTAACGACGATACGACGTTGACCACGCTCCATGAAAACCACGAAGTAAATTACAGCAAAAGACAATACCGCGATAAACAACAGAAGAAGCACATGCAATTCACCTTGACGCGCTTGCTCGATTGTTTGACCGATTGCAGAAGGCAATCCAGCAACAATACCTGCAAAAATCAGAATGGAAATACCATTACCGATTCCTCGCTCAGTGATTTGTTCACCTAACCACATCAAAAACATGGTACCAGTTACTAAACTCACGGTAGCAATAAGCGTAAACATGGTTTGGTTGATAACAACCAGATTGTCGACCATGTTTGGTAAGCCTGTTGCGATACCAATAGCTTGGAATGTTGCAAGTACAAGCGTGCCGTAGCGTGTATATTGGCTTATCTTACGACGGCCTGCTTCACCCTCTTTCTTGAGTTCCGCTAACGCTGGATGAACTACAGTTAGCAATTGGACTACGATCGATGCCGAAATGTACGGCATGATACCCAATGCTAATATAGATGCACGCTCAAGAGCACCACCGGAGAACATGTTAAACATTTCTACGATGGTACCTTTTTGCTGATCGAACAAATCGGCAAGTACAGCTGCGTCAATACCAGGGATCGGCACAAAAGAGCCGGCTCGGAATACTAAAAGTGCACCAATTACGAATAATAAGCGCGACTTTAGTTCACTTAAGCCGCTTTGAGCACTACGAAAATCTTTTCCTGGTTTCTTAGCCATCTGTACCTCGTTCCTCGAGATTATTCCTCGATTTTACCGCCTGCAGCTTCGATTGCAGCTTTAGCGCCTTTAGTCACGCGTAGACCTTTAACAGTCACAGCTTTGCTTAGGTCACCAGAAAGAACGATCTTAACAAACTCGATGTTCTTAGTGATAACGTTAGCAGCTTTAAGGCTGTTAAGATCAACTACGTCACCTGTTACTTTCGCTAGCTCAGCTAGACGAACTTCAGCAGACACTAGGCTCTTACGAGAAGTGAAACCGAATTTAGGTAGACGTTGTTTTAGAGGCATTTGACCGCCTTCAAAACCTGGACGAACAGAGCCGCCAGAACGTGACTTTTGACCTTTGTGACCGCGGCCACCTGTTTTACCAAGGCCAGAACCGATACCACGACCTACACGCTTCTTAGAAGGTTTAGAGCCAGCAGCCGGTGATAGAGTATTCAAACGCATTCTGATTACTCCTCAATCTTAACCATGTAGTAAACCTTGTTGATCATACCGCGTACGCACGGTGTATCTTCAAGTTCTACTGTATGGTTGATGCGACGAAGACCTAGACCTTTAAGACACGCTTTGTGCTTAGGTAGGCGACCAATTGAGCTTTTAGTTTGAGTTACTTTAATAGTTGCCATCGTGTTCTTACTCCGAAATAGATTCAACAGTTAGACCACGTTTAGCAGCAACCATTTCTGGTGACTTAACGTCTACTAGAGCACCAATCGTTGCGCGAACAACGTTGATTGGGTTCGTTGAACCGTATGCTTTAGAAAGTACGTTATGTACGCCTGCAACTTCAAGTACGGCACGCATTGCACCACCGGCAATAACACCTGTACCTTCAGCAGCTGGCTGCATGTAAACTTTAGAGCCCGAATGACGACCTTTCACCGGGTGGTGAAGAGTGCCTTCGTTAAGCGCAACAGTAACCATGTTACGACGCGCTTTTTCCATTGCTTTTTGAATCGCAGCAGGTACTTCACGAGCTTTGCCGTAACCGAAACCTACACGACCATTACCGTCACCAACTACTGTTAGTGCAGTGAAGCTCATGATTCGACCACCTTTAACCGTCTTAGATACACGGTTAACAGCGATCAGCTTTTCTTGCAAATCATTAGCTTGTTGTTGTTCTTTAGCCATCTTCCAACCCTACCTTAGAATTTCAGACCAGCTTCGCGAGCAGAATCTGCTAGCGCCGCTACTCGACCGTGGTATTGGAAACCAGAACGATCAAATGCAACTGTAGCTACGCCTTTTTCAAGAGCGCGCTCAGCAACAGCTTTACCAACTGCTTTAGCTGCATCAACGTTACTAGTGTTCTTAACTTGCTCACGGATCGCTTTTTCTACAGTAGAAGCAGCTGCGATAACCTCAGAGCCGTTTGCCGAGATAACTTGAGCGTAAACATGGCGAGGAGTACGGTGTACTACCAAGCGAGTTGCGCCAAGTTCTGCAATCTTACGACGTGCACGTGTAGCACGACGGATGCGAGATGCTTTCTTATCCATAGTGATACCTTACTTCTTCTTAGCTTCTTTAGTACGCACATTTTCATCTGCGTAACGAACACCTTTACCTTTATAAGGTTCAGGAGCACGGTAAGAACGAATGTCAGCCGCAACTTGACCTACTACTTGCTTATCGCAACCAGTAATAATGATCTCAGTTTGGCTAGGGCACTCAGCTTTAATACCTTCAGGTAGAGCGTGCTCTACTGGGTGAGAAAAGCCTAGTGTTAGACCTACAGAGTTGCCTTTGATAGCAGCACGGTAACCAACACCTTTAAGAGTTAACTTCTTAACGAAGCCCTGAGTAACACCCACAACCATGTTATTAACTAGAGCGCGAGCTGTACCAGCCTGTGCCCATGCGTTAGTAACACCTTCTTTCGGACCGAAAGTTAGGTTGTTTTCTTCCTGTGCAATAACTACGGCGCTGTTAAGAACGCGAGTAAGCTCACCTTTGCTACCTTTTACAGTAACTTCTTGGCCGTTTAGTTTCACCTCTACGCCAGCTGGAATAGCGACAGGTGCTTTAGCAACACGAGACATAATCTACTCCTTAAGCTACGTAACAGATGATTTCACCGCCAAGACCTGCTTTGCGAGCAGCACGGTCAGACATCAGACCCTTGGAAGTAGAAACAACTGCAATACCAAGACCACCCATCACTGTAGGTAAAGAGTCTTTATTTTTATAAACTCTTAGACCAGGACGTGATACACGCTTGATTTGCTCGATTACAGGTTTAGCTTGGAAGTACTTAAGAGTAACTTCTAGCTCAGGTTTTACTTCGCTGTCAACAGCGAAGTCTACGATGTAACCTTCAGCTTTAAGTAATGCAGCAATTGCAACTTTAAGCTTTGAAGAAGGCATTTTTACAGCAACTTTATTTGCTGCCTGACCGTTACGAACTCGGGTCAGCATATCCGAAATCGGATCTTGCATGCTCATAAGATTTACTCCAAATGATTAAGTGGCAATTACCAGCTAGCCTTACGAAGACCCGGAATCTCGCCTTTCATGCAAGCTTCACGAACCTTAATGCGGCTTAGACCGAATTTACGTAGGTAACCGTGTGGACGACCAGTTTGGTTGCAACGGTTGCGCTGACGTGATGCACTTGAATCACGTGGAAGAGATTGCAGTTTAAGAACCGCATTCCAACGATCTTCTTCAGATGCGTTTACATCGCTAATGATAACTTTTAGCGCAGAACGCTTTTCAGCGAACTTAACTACTAGTTTTGCACGTTTAGCTTCACGTGCTTTCATTGATTGTTTAGCCATAACAGTAACCCTACCCTTACTTACGGAATGGGAAGTTAAAGGCAGCCAGCAGAGCTCGGCCTTCCTCATCGGATCCCGCAGATGTCGTGATAGTAATATCAAGACCGCGGACACGATCGACTTTATCGTAGTCGATTTCCGGAAAGATGATTTGCTCGCGAACGCCCATGCTGTAGTTACCGCGTCCGTCAAAAGACTTAGCGCTAACACCACGGAAATCACGTACACGTGGAAGTGCGATAGAGATTAAACGCTCTAAAAATTCCCACATGCGCTCACCACGCAAGGTTACTTTACAACCAATTGGGTAGCCTTCACGAATTTTGAAACCAGCTACAGATTTACGCGCTTTCGTGATAAGTGGCTTTTGACCAGAGATCGTTGCCATATCAGATGCTGCGTTTTCTAGCAGTTTCTTATCGTTGATTGCTTCACCAACGCCCATGTTTAGGGTGATTTTCTCAATCCTAGGGACTTGCATGACGCTTGTGTAGCTGAACTCTTTGGTAAGCTCAGCGACTACAGACGACTTGTAGTAATCATGCAGTTTCGCCATAGTAGAACTCCAAATTACTTCTAATTAGTTAGAAACAGTTTCGCCGTTAGATTTGAAGAAACGAACTTTCTTGCCATCTTCGATACGGAAACCGATACGGTCTGCTTTACCAGTAGCCGCGTTAAAGACTGCAACGTTAGAAGCATCAATAGCTGCTTCTTGTTCAACGATGCCACCTTGTTGACCTAGAGCCGGAACCGGCTTTTGGTGTTTTTTAACAAGATTGATGCCTTCAACAACAACTTTACCAGTTGTCAGAACCTTAGTTACTTTACCTTTCTTGCCTTTATCTTTACCAGCAAGAATGATTACTTCGTCGTTACGACGGATTTTAGCTGCCATGTTGCCGCTCCTTACAGAACTTCAGGTGCAAGTGATACAATCTTCATGAATTTCGCGTTACGAAGTTCACGAGTCACAGGACCAAAGATACGTGTGCCGACTGGTTGCTCAGTAGTGTCATTTAACAATACACAAGCATTACTGTCGAAGCGAATGACAGAACCGTCTGGGCGACGAACGCCTTTACGGGTGCGCACTACTACCGCCTTCAGAACATCACCTTTCTTTACTTTACCGCGAGGAATCGCTTCCTTCACTGTAACCTTGATGACGTCACCGATATGTGCATAACGGCGGTGAGAGCCACCCAGAACCTTAATACACATTACCTTGCGCGCGCCAGAGTTATCTGCTGCGTCAAGTGTACTTTGCATCTGGATCATTGTTAGTGCTCCGCTAAATATTAAAACTAGACCCTCTCGGGTCGGGCTGCCTCTTTAAAAGGGACGCGAATTGTACCACCCTTTTTTTAAATTGGGTAGACAAAAAACAAGCGGCTCCAAAAAATAATTTGGAGCCGCTTATAAGTTATAGAATTACAAAGATTAAATCTTCGCTTTTTCTAGAACTTTAACCAATGTCCAAGACTTAGTCTTAGACAGAGGACGACACTCAGCGATTTCAACTTTGTCGCCTAGGCCACAAGTGTTGTCTTCGTCGTGTGCGTGTACTTTAGTCGTGCGTTTGATGAACTTACCGTAAATTGGGTGTTTTACAGTACGCTCAATAGCAACAACGATAGACTTGTCCATCTTGTCACTTACTACACGGCCTTGCTGGATGCGGTTAGTTTCGCTCATTATGCGCCTGCCTTTTCAGTCAAAACAGTTTTCACACGTGCGATGTCACGGCGTACAGCTTTTAGAGTATGAGTTTGCTGAAGTTGACCAGTTGCAGCTTGCATGCGCAAGTTGAACTGTTCACGTAGCAAATTCAATAGCTCAGCGTTAAGCTCTTCAACGTTCTTTTCGCGTAGATCTTGTGCTTTCATCACATCACCTGCTTAGTTACAAAAGTAGTTTTAACAGGCAGTTTACGCGCCGCTAGGCGGAACGCTTCACGTGCCAACTCTTCAGGTACGCCATTCATCTCGTACATAACTTTGCCTGGTTGGATTTGAGCAACCCAGTACGCAACTGAACCTTTACCTTTACCTTGACGAACTTCAAGAGGCTTTTCAGTAATTGGTTTGTCTGGGAAAACACGGATCCAGATTTGACCTTGACGCTTAATGTGACGTGTCATAGCACGACGTGCCGCTTCGATTTGACGTGCAGTCAGACGACCACGGCCAACAGCTTTAAGACCGAATTCGCCGAAGCTTACTTCAGTACCTTTAGCTAGACCACGGTTACGACCAGTCATAACCTTGCGGAACTTAGTACGTTTTGGTTGTAGCATCGTTCGACTCCTTACTTACGGCCTTTACGCTGCTTCTTAGGCTTATCGCCTTTTGGCTCTACTGCGTTAGCAGCTGGCATACCGCCTAGAATCTCACCTTTGAAGATCCAAACTTTAATGCCGATCACACCGTATTGAGTGTGAGCCGAAGAAGTTGCGTAATCAATGTCTGCACGTAGAGTGTGTAGAGGCACACGGCCTTCACGGTACCACTCTGAACGTGCGATTTCAGCACCGCCAAGACGGCCGCCTACTTGTACTTTGATGCCTTTAGCGCCTAGACGCATAGCATTTTGTACCGCACGCTTCATTGCACGACGGAACATAACACGACGCTCTAGTTGAGACGCGATGCTATCAGCTACAAGCTGACCATCTAGCTCAGGCTTACGTACTTCAGCGATGTTAATTTGCGCTGGTACACCTGCGATTTTAGCTACAGCTGCGCGTAGCTTCTCTACGTCTTCACCTTTCTTACCGATAACAACGCCAGGACGAGCTGTGTGAATAGTCACACGGATGCTCTTCGCTGGACGCTCGATAACGATACGAGATAATGATGCTTTTTGTAGTTCCTTGGTAAGGAACTGACGTACCTTGAAGTCGCCGTCTAGGTTGTCAGCGAATTCGTTGGTATTAGCAAACCATGTAGCATTCCAAGGCTTGACGATGCCAAGACGAATACCATTAGGATGTACTTTCTGACCCATTGCTTACTCTCCTAGTCTTTAGCGATCTGCTACAACAATAGTGATGTGGCTTGAACGCTTCAAGATACGATCCGCACGGCCTTTAGCACGAGGCATAATACGCTTCATGATAGGGCCCTCATCTACGAAGATTTTAGCGACATTTAGATCGTCGATATCTGCACCTTCGTTATGTTCCGCGTTAGCGATAGCTGACTCAAGAACTTTCTTAACTAAAACAGCAGCTTTTTTGTTGCTGAAAGTTAGAATTTCTAGAGCCTGGTCTACCGACTTACCGCGAATTTGGTCTGCAACTAAGCGAGCTTTCTGTGGAGAAATACGAGCAAAGTTATGTTTAGCTAAAGCTTCCATCATCTACTCCTTATTTCTTCTTAGCTTTCTTATCTGCAGCATGACCGCGATAAGTACGAGTTGGTGCAAATTCGCCTAGTTTGTGACCGATCATTTCTTCGGTAACGAAAACAGGGACGTGCTGACGACCATTATGGACAGCGATGGTCAAACCAATCATTGTTGGGATGATCATTGAGCGACGGGACCAAGTCTTAATAGGCTTTTTGTCTCCGCTTTCCACCGCTTTCTCTACCTTCTTCAGCAAGTGTAGGTCAATAAAAGGACCTTTCTTGAGAGAACGTGGCATGGCGATTCCTCTTTATAAATTATTTAGTGCGACGACGTACGATGTACTTGTCAGTGCGCTTATTCTTACGAGTCTTGAAGCCCTTAGTAGGAACGCCCCAAGGAGATACTGGGTGACGACCACCAGATGTGCGGCCTTCACCACCACCATGTGGGTGATCCACCGGGTTCATTACTACACCACGTACGGTTGGACGTACGCCGCGCCAGCGTGAAGCACCAGCTTTACCAAGTTCACGTAGCATATGCTCAGAGTTACCAACTTCACCGATCGTTGCACGACCTTCAGAAAGTACTTTGCGCATTTCACCAGAACGTAGACGGATAGTTACGTATGCACCATCGCGAGCGATGATTTGAGCATAAGCACCAGCCGAACGAGCTAGTTGTGCACCTTTACCAGGCTTAAGTTCAACACAGTGTACAGTAGAACCTACTGGGATGTTGCGCATCGGCAGAGTGTTACCTGCTTTGATTGCAGCATCTACGCCAGATTGAATCTGGTCGCCTGCGTTAACACCTTTAGGTGCAATGATGTAACGACGCTCACCGTCTGCGTACAGAACTAGAGCGATGTTAGCACTACGGTTTGGATCGTATTCTAGACGCTCAACTTTCGCTGGGATGCCATCTTTAGTACGTTTGAAGTCAATCAGACGGTAATGGTGTTTATGACCACCACCGATGTGACGTACTGTAATACGACCGTTGTTGTTACGACCACCGTTCTTAGAGTTTTTCTCTAAAAGTGGTGCGTATGGCTTACCCTTGTGCAGGTCAGCGTTAACAACTTTAACGACGTGACGACGACCAGGGGAAGTCGGCTTACATTTAACAATAGCCATTTTTACTACTCCTGTTATTCCGCGCCGCCAACGAAGTCAAGATCTTGACCTTCTTTCAAAGTAACGTAGGCTTTCTTAACGTCTGAACGACGGCCTTCACGCATACCTTGACGTTTGGTCTTACCCTTTAATACAAGAGTATTTACAGACTTAACTTCAACTTCAAATAGCTTTTCTACAGCTGCTTTGATCTCTTTCTTAGTTGCATCTTTAGCTACTTTGAAAACGATAGTGTTCGCTTTCTCAGCTGCCATAGTTGCTTTTTCAGAGATGTGCGGAGCACGTAGAACTTTTAAGATACGCTCTTCAGTGATCATGCTAGCATCTCCTCAACTTGCTTAACTGCGTCAGCAGTCATCAGAACCTTGTCGAAAGCGATTAGTGATACTGGATCAACACCAGCAACATCACGTGCATCTACTTTGTATAGGTTACGAGCAGCTAAGAATAGATTTTCATCTACTTCGCCAGTCACAATCAGAACGTCGTTTAGCTCAAGCTCTTTAAGCTTAGCTACAAGTTCTTTTGTTTTTGGTGCTTCTACAGAGAAGTTATCAACAACGATTAGACGCTCTTGACGAATCAACTCAGACAGAATGCTCTTCATAGCACCGCGGTACATTTTTTTGTTTACTTTTTGGCTGTGATCTTGTGGTTTCGCAGCAAAAGTAACACCACCTGTACGCCAGATTGGGCTACGAATTGTACCAGCACGTGCACGGCCAGTACCTTTTTGGCGCCATGGCTTAGCACCGCCGCCTGATACTTCAGAACGAGTCTTTTGAGCACGAGTACCTTGACGAGCACCTGCTGCATATGCAACAACTACTTGGTGTACTAGAGCTTCGTTAAAGTCACGTCCGAAAGTAGTCTCGGAAACAGTTAGTGCATCAGCACCTTTAACCATCAATTCCATTACTTACTCCTAGACGTTATGCTTTAACAGCAGGTTTTACGATCACGTTACCGCCTGTTGAGCCTGGTACTGCACCTTTAATAAGGAGTAGATTGCGCTCAGCGTCAACACGTACGATCTCTAGGTTTTGAGTCGTTACACGCTCAGCTCCCATGTGACCTGCCATTTTCTTGCCTTTAAACACGCGGCCTGGAGTTTGACATTGGCCAATTGAACCCGGTGCGCGGTGAGACAAAGAGTTACCGTGAGTCATATCTTGAGTAGAGAAATTCCAACGCTTGATAGCGCCTTGGAAGCCTTTACCTTTAGATGTACCAGTAACGTCTACTTTTTTAATTTCGTTGAAAAGTTCTACGTTTAGCTCAGCGCCAACTTCAAACTCTTCGCCGTTTTCTAAACGGAATTCCCAAAGACCGCGACCTGCTTCTACACCCGCTTTCGCGAAGTGACCAGCTTCAGGTTTAGTTACACGGTTAGCTTTCTTAGCACCAGTAGTTACTTGGATTGCTGCGTAGCCGTCTGTCTCAAGAGTTTTAACTTGAGAAATACGGTTCGCTTCAACCTCAACAACAGTTACTGGGATAGAAACGCCTTCTTCAGTAAATACGCGGGTCATACCCACTTTACGTCCGACTAGACCAATCATTATTCTTATCTCCCTTAACCTAGGCTGATTTGAACATCAACGCCAGCTGCAAGATCAAGACGCATTAGAGCATCAACAGTTTTATCTGTTGGCTCAACGATGTCGATCAAACGCTTGTGAGTACGAATTTCGTACTGGTCACGTGCATCTTTGTTGACGTGTGGAGAGGTAAGAACAGTGAAACGCTCTTTACGAGTAGGAAGTGGAATAGGACCACGAACCTGTGCGCCAGTACGTTTTGCTGTTTCAACGATTTCCGCAGTTGAAGCATCGATTAGCTTGTAATCAAACGCTTTAAGGCGGATACGAATACGTTGGTTCTGCATGAGACAGAGCTCCAATTATTAAAAATTACACAAACAATATCGCCACTCAAGCTCGAAAGAACGAGAGAATGCCGATTGATTTATGTGAAACCGTAGCATCCAAAATCAGGACGCATTGTCAGTTAACTTTTGAAGTAAACACGAAGTTTACTATTTTTATTAACCGCGAACATAAGCTGAGTATACATTACTAGGTAAGACCTACTCCTCAGTGCTCATTGGTTCACAAACCGGCGTTAGCCAGTGCGATGCATTATACAGATCACGTTTTAGTATGCAAGTAGTGTTGGGAAAATAATCGGAATATATTGAAAAAGGAACTTGGGGAGGTATGGAGTATTGCGCGGTAAAGGAATGTTTCTCTATAAATAACAAAAGGGAAGCCGAAGCTTCCCTTTTCAGATGCGTGCTCTTCTAATGAAGAGTGTGCAAAAATCTAAATGCTATTAAGCGAAGATTTTAGCTACAACACCAGCACCAACTGTACGGCCACCTTCGCGGATTGCGAAACGTAGACCTTCGTCCATTGCGATTGGAGCGATTAGCTCAACAGTCATTTGAACGTTGTCACCTGGCATTACCATTTCTACGCCTTCTGGTAGAGTGATATCGCCTGTTACGTCAGTTGTACGGAAGTAGAACTGTGGACGGTAACCCTTGAAGAAAGGAGTGTGACGGCCGCCTTCGTCTTTAGAAAGTACGTATACTTCAGACTCAAACTTAGTGTGTGGGTTGATTGAACCTTTAGCAGAAAGTACTTGGCCACGTTCAACGTCATCACGCTTAGTACCACGTAGAAGTGCACCAACGTTCTCACCTGCACGACCTTCGTCAAGCAGCTTACGGAACATTTCAACACCAGTACAAGTAGTAAGAGTAGTTTCTTTGATACCAACGATTTCTACTTCGTCACCTACACGTAGGATACCGCGCTCGATACGACCAGTAACAACAGTACCACGACCTTGGATTGAGAATACATCTTCAATAGGAAGTAGGAACGGTAGGTCAACAGCACGCTCTGGAAGTGGAATGTAAGAATCTAGTGCTTCTGCAAGCTCAACAATCTTGTCTTCCCACTGCTTTTCGCCGTTTAGAGCGCCAAGTGCAGAACCTTGAATTACTGGAAGGTCGTCTCCTGGGTACTCGTACTCAGAAAGAAGTTCACGTACTTCCATTTCTACTAGCTCAAGTAGCTCTTCGTCATCAACCATGTCACATTTGTTCATGAATACGATGATGTAAGGGATACCAACTTGACGACCAAGTAGGATGTGCTCACGTGTTTGTGGCATAGGGCCATCTGTAGCAGCAACAACTAGGATACCGCCGTCCATTTGAGCAGCACCAGTGATCATGTTTTTAACATAATCGGCGTGTCCAGGACAGTCTACGTGTGCGTAGTGACGTTCAGGAGTATCGTACTCAACGTGAGAAGTTGCGATTGTGATACCGCGCTCGCGCTCTTCTGGAGCGTTATCGATAGATGCGAAATCTTTAGCAACACCGCCGTACACTTTTGCAAGTGTAGTACAGATAGCAGCAGTTAGAGTTGTTTTACCGTGGTCAACGTGGCCGATAGTACCAACGTTTACGTGCGGTTTCGTACGTTCAAATTTTTCTTTAGACACAATCGTGTTCCTTCCTAGTTATGATTCGCCACGTTCATTATTGAGCGAGACGCGCCAGAAATTGCTATTTTATGCGCCAACTCTCGTTAGTGCAATATTTGGACGCATTGATCTTTCAAAAAATGAAAAAAATGCGTCCCTTTTGTTTAACCACGCTCTGCAATGATTGCTTTTGCAACATTGTTAGGCACTTCAGCGTACTCACTAAACTCCATAGAGTAAGAAGCACGGCCTTGTGTCGCAGAACGTAAATCAGTTGCGTAACCGAACATGACAGACAACGGAACTTGTGCACGAATTATCTTCAGGCCAGCTGTCCCCTCGTCCATACCTTCGATGATGCCGCGACGACGGTTAATATCGCCAACAACATCACCCATCCAGTCTTCTGGAGTAGTTACTTCAACTTTCATCATAGGCTCAAGCAGAACCGGTTGCGCTTCAAGTGCACCCGATCTGAAAGCCATAGAGGCAGCGATTGTAAACGCCATCTCACTTGAATCTACTTCATGGTAAGAACCATCATATAGTGTAGCTTTGATATCCAAAACTGGATAGCCAGCAAGTACACCATTGTTCATCTGCTCTTCAATGCCTTTAGCGACTGAAGCGATAAACTCTTTAGGTACGATACCGTTGGCAATTTCATCAACGAAGACAAAGCCTTCGCCAGCTTCTGATGGTTCAAGTTTTAGCCACACGTGACCGTACTGACCTTTACCACCATGCTCACGGATAAATTTACCTTCCGCTTTCGCAGTACCGCGAATCGTTTCACGATAAGCTACTTGCGGGTTACCAACGTTGCAGTTGACGTTAAATTCACGCTTCATACGGTCAACGATGATATCTAAGTGTAGTTCGCCCATACCAGAAATTAGTGTCTGGCCAGTTTCCGCATCCATATCAACGCGGAATGATGGGTCTTCTGCTGCTAGTTTACCTAGAGCGATAGTCATTTTATCTTGATCAGCTTGAGAGCGAGGCTCTACAACGATCTGAATAACTGGATCTGGGAATTCCATACGCTCAAGAACGATTTTATGGTTCTGATCACATAGAGTTTCACCAGTAGTAACATCTTTAAGGCCGATAATGGCTGCGATGTCACCTGCTCGTACTTCTTTTACTTCTTCACGTTTGTTTGAGTGCATTTGAACAATGCGCCCTAAACGTTCACGTTGTTTCTTCACAGAGTTGTAAGCTGTTTTACCGCTTTCAACAACTCCAGAGTAAACACGGATGAAAGTTAAAGTACCAACAAATGGGTCTGTTGCAATTTTAAATGCTAGCGCTGAGAACGGTTCTTTGTCGTCCGCGTGACGCTCAATTTCATTCTCGTCGTCATCAACACCTTTAATTGCTGGTACATCGACTGGAGAAGGAAGGAAATCAACCACTGCATCTAGAACAGCTTGTACACCTTTGTTTTTGAATGCACTACCACAAGTGGCAAGTACGATTTCATTATTAAGGGTACGAATACGAAGACCTTGCTTGATTTCAGCTTCTGTTAACTCACCTTCTTCAAGGTACTTATCCATCAGATCTTCATTTGCTTCCGCAGCAGCTTCAACAAGTTCAGTACGATATTCTTCAGCCATTTCTTGCATGTCAGCAGGAATATCTTCGTACGTGAAAGTCATGCCCTGGTCAGCGTCGTTCCAGTTAATTGCCTTCATCTTGATAAGATCGACAACACCTTGGAAGTTTTCTTCAGCACCAATGTTCAGTTGAATTGGAACAGGAGTTGCGCCTAGGCGGTCCTTGATCTGTTCAACTACGCGCAAGAAATCTGCGCCTGTACGGTCCATTTTGTTAACGAAAACCATACGCGGAACTTGGTACTTATCAGCTTGACGCCATACTGTCTCTGACTGAGGTTCAACACCAGATGAGCCACAGAACACAACAACTGCACCATCAAGTACACGCAGAGAACGCTCTACTTCGATTGTGAAGTCAACGTGTCCAGGAGTGTCGATGATGTTGATACGGTGGTCCGAGAACTGAGCTTCCATACCACGCCAAAACGTAGTCGTTGCTGCTGAAGTGATCGTAATACCGCGCTCTTGCTCTTGCTCCATCCAGTCCATGGTTGCTGCACCATCGTGAACTTCGCCGATTTTGTGAGAAAGACCGGTATAGAACAGAATACGTTCACTTGTGGTTGTTTTACCTGCATCTACGTGAGCAACGATACCGATATTACGGTATTGCTCTATAGGAGTTTTACGAGCCACGGTTGAATCCTCTTATTAGAGACTTAGGGACTATTGCTATGTCTAGATTATGCGTTAAAAGCGATGCTTCGCTAAAAAGTGCTTGCCCTAGAAATAGCAATAGTTCCTAGCATAAGCATAGGAACTAAAGAAGTGCTGCAAGGAACCTTGCAGCACTAAAAAGGTATTACCAGCGGTAATGTGCGAACGCTTTGTTTGCGTCAGCCATGCGGTGAACGTCTTCACGTTTCTTAACCGCAGTACCTTTGTTCTCAGACGCGTCTAGCATTTCAGCAGCTAGGCGTTGAGCCATAGATTTTTCACCACGCTTACGCGCAGCTTCAACTACCCAACGCATAGCAAGAGCGTTACGGCGAACCGGACGAACTTCTACAGGTACTTGGTAAGTTGAACCACCCACACGGCGAGATTTAACTTCTACCGCTGGGCGAACATTTTCAAGAGCTTCTTCAAATACAGCTAAGTGATCTTTACCAGATTTCTCAGCCATAGTTTCTAGTGCAGTGTAAACAATCTTCTCTGCAGTAGATTTTTTTCCGTCAACCATAAGGATGTTAACGAATTTTGCCAGCAGTTCAGATTTGAACTTAGGATCTGGAAGGATCTTACGCTGGCCTATTACGCGACGACGTGGCATGGAATTTCTCCGTTGTCTTCTTCAGGTTTTTTCCAAAACTTTTCAGAATAATAAATAAATAGTGTTTGGCCTTACTTAACGCTTTCTTTTTAAAAAAGACGCATTAAGACTTAGGACGTTTCACACCATACTTAGAACGACCTTTCTTACGGTCGTTAACGCCTGCACAGTCAAGTGCACCGCGAACAGTGTGGTAACGCACACCTGGTAAATCTTTAACACGACCACCACGGATAAGAACAACACTGTGTTCTTGAAGGTTATGACCTTCGCCGCCGATGTATGAAGTAACTTCAAAGCCGTTAGTTAGACGAACACGACATACTTTACGTAGTGCTGAGTTCGGTTTTTTTGGAGTAGTAGTATATACGCGAGTACATACACCACGTTTTTGTGGGCACGCTTCTAGTGCAGGCACGTTGCTTTTAACAACCTGCTTTACACGAGGAGTACGTACCAACTGGTTAATAGTTGCCATTAACTAGCTCCTGATTTACTTGAAAGTAAGCTTGATGAAAAATCTAGCCCTATTACACATAGTGTAAATAGGGACGCAAAATTCTATTCAGCAGTGGGATGTGTGTCAAGAAATATACAGATCTTTTTTAGCCGTCTAGAGCTCAGGATGGTCTTTTTTTAACCATACTGATAAAACGCAGCTACCAAGTTACTGATTTGTCGTTCAAAACGGTTAGTTTGACGAATCCGTCGAAGTCCACTTGATCCAGAGTGCTTGAAGCAAGTTGTTGTAAACCTCGGCTATCGAGATCTGTTTTTAATACCGACACATGTTCAACGGTTGAGATTTGATTGAATAACTCATGATTTGGAAGGCAAACATACACCGCATCTTCAACCAAAAGGATGTGATCCTTTTGTTGCGAGTACGCCAATGCAAGCTTGAGTTTGTCTACTGATTTTACAATATGAAGCATAACGTTCCCTAGAAAGTCAGTATTTTTTGGCGCTGAGCTAACTTCTGCGTCAACTCATTCACTTCTAGCGCAGTCACATCGATCAGTAAGTTATCGGTCGAGAGACCAAACTGCTTGAGGCTATGTTGACACACGTAAACTTGCTCGATGTCGTAGAGGTCCATAAGCTTGAATGCAGAAATATAGTCACGTGATAGGGATTCATCAGGCTGTTGAGCCTTGAGAAGCTGTGTAACGCCATTACCGACAAAGAACACGGTAATGTCTTCACTATAGGCTGAAGCCGCTAGCAATGCGTCTAGCCCTTCTCTGCCCGCTGCCGTCGTATGAGGAAAAGTGTTAAATACAAAAGCCAATTTACTCAAAACTGTACAACCCTATCTTGCGTCAAAAGTGCTTCAGATAAGCTCCCTAACCCAGCTTGGGTAAACCCAGCCGCCAAGTTAGATGCACTCAATTGATGTTGCGTTGCTTCATCCGTGCTGATCACTCCGCGTCTAAGCGCAGCAGCAACACACGTTTCAAGGCTAACATTGTTCTCATCCGCCAGTTTTTGCCAAGCGGAAGCCAAGTCGAATTCATCATTAGCAGGTACGGTAAGGTCAGAGCCATTACTGACGCCATCTTGATAGAAGAATACACTGTGAAGTTTGTGGCCCTGATTAATAAGAGCCACTGCAAACTGGTAAGCACTTCTTGCCGACTGTGAACCGTAGACTGGTCCATTCACTAAAAGTGTATAGCTTAACAACCCTCTTCATCCTCTGTTTTACGTTGTCGGATGTATAGGTATACGGTGTGCTTAGAGATGTTCAATCGCTCAGCAACACGGTTAATCGCGTCTTTAATATCGAAAATACCTTTGTCGTAAAGCTCCATCACGATTTGACGGTTCTTAGTATTGTTCGATACTGATTTGTCGGCATTAATTTCTTCAATGGTGCGTTCAACCGTCTGGTCGACAAGCTCTTCCACATCACTCGCAAAGTTGACTGATGATGCTGCTTCGTCCGCATCTTGCGTAGGCATGAAAGATTGCAGTACTTGTGAGAATGGCGCATCTAAGTTTACGTTAATACACAACAAACCAATCACTCGGTCTTCACCATTGCGGATCGCAACCGTGATCGACTTCATCAATACTCCGCCTTTAGCGCGAGTAAAGTATGAACGTGAGAAGTTACGTTTAGAACCTTCAATATCTTTCAGCATCTTCAATGCGAGATCGGTGATCGGCGAACCAACCTGACGACCTGTATTTTCGCCGTTGGCAATTTTAATCGCAGAAGTATTGAGGTCTTCTAAAGAGTGTAAAACGATTTCACAAAACGGACCGATAAGACTCGCAATACCGTCAACCACGGCCTCATAAGATCTTAGAATGATTTTATCGTGTTCACTGAATGGCATAACGTGGACTGATTCCATTTCAAGTAACACATCTGCATTGACTGTTTCTGTAGTAGTCACTTATTCCTTACCTTCGTGTGAAAAATCAACAAATTTATGTAAGTTTATCAGAAAATTTTAATTGCACACCTAGCTAACATTGCAACTAGTGATTTAGAACAAGTTTAAAAATCAAATACTCACCTTCAAATCATAAAAAAAGCCTAACTCAAAGTTAGGCTTTTTATTCAATCAACGTATTTTAGAATAAAACTTTTAGCTGATATTACTGAGCAGGAGCCGCTTCAGCGTTATCAATTTTAAGTAGTTCAACTTCGAATACTAGCGTTGAGTTAGCAGGGATAGTCGGTGTGTCTTGCTCACCGTATGCTAGCTCTGGCGGGATAACGAACTTGTACTTAGAACCAACTTGCATCAGTTGTACGCCTTCAGTCCAGCCTGGGATTACGCGGTTTAGTGGGAATGTTGCTGGTTCGCCACGATCGTAAGAGCTGTCGAACTGAGTACCGTCTGTTAGCGTACCTTTGTAGTGTACTTGAACGGTATCAGTGTCTTTTGGAGAAGCACCTTCACCAGCCGTCATTACTTGGTAAAGTAGACCAGATTCAGTTTGCTTAACGCCTTCAGTTTTAGCGAACTCAGCGCGGAAATCATCACCGGCTTTCTTCACTTCTGCAGATTTTTCTGCCGCTTGTGCTTGCATTGTTTCAGCAACACGCTTGTCTAGAGCTTCTAGAGCTGCACGAGTTTCTTCTTCGTTAAGTGCTGTTTTCTCTGCGAATACGTCTTCGATACCTTGAAGAACCATATCTTTGTCTAGGTTAATGCCTAGCTCGCTTGGCTTATCAATGCTTGTGCTTAGGTAGTTCGCGAAAGATACACCGATTGCGTATGCCGCTTTGTCATCTTCTGTTTTAAAGTTTACTGCTGCAACTTTAGCTTCTTCTACCTGTGGAGCTTCTGCCTTTGGTTCTTCTTTCTGACAACCAACTGCTAGCATAACCGTTGCGGCAAGCAGTGATACTTTTAAAACTGATTTCATTGAATTCTCCAATTAATGGCCAAGCCATTGGTTATTGTGCACAAATCTAATGATTAGATTGGTGTGAATACGTTAGTTATAACAATATACTAGTCATATGTCTTTCGACACAAACCGGATTATTAGATGTGATGCGAATATTTTTCCACTCATTGCTATGTACGATTGTCATCACCTTGTTAAATGGTTGCTTTTTCTTTCAAGATGATGAGCAACGTTGGGAAATTGAACCCAATGGTGCCACCAGCTTTGCCCTAAGCAGAGATGGACGCTTCGCCCTGCTCTACTCTCAGCAAAAACACTTACTTCTCTGGGACTTAGACCAAAACAAAGAGCTCGCTCAGCTCGGCCCGCAAGATCAATCAGAAAACCAAGTATCGCGTATCCGCATCTCGGACAACGGCCGCTTCGCCATTACCGCCAGCCAGATGAATTTCGCCGTTTGGGACTTATCTTGGACTCAAGCTGAAGGGCTTTGGTCTATTTCCGATGGCCTAATTCGTGATGTCGATATATCCAGCAATGGTGAAAAAGTCTTACTTGGCCTGTCTAATGGCAAAGCTATCTATGTGGACTTAGTCACCGGACGCCGTCTTGAGTTCCTTGCTCACCGAGAAAAAGTTAATTCAGTCTCCCTCTCTTCTAATGGCCGCTACGCATTATCAGGCGGCAACGACTACAAAGCTTACCTTTGGGATACCGAATCAGGCTTGGTGTTACGTACCTTCGAGCATGAACAAAGAGTAGTACGAGTTGCACTACAACGGGATGGAGAATTGGCTTTTACTTCCGATGGCGGCAACCAAGCGATGATTTGGGATCTAGAAACAGGTGAACCTCAAGCGCAATTGCAGAGCTGGTCTCGACAGCTGATATTCTCTAGTGCTCGCTTTTCTGACGACGGCAGTATGTTGGTGACGGGTACACCATCCAGCCAAGTGAGTGTATGGAATACTCAAGATGGAAAACGCATTTCTCGTCACGATGCCGAGCCATTAAAAGATGCTCGCCCT
This sequence comes from Vibrio sp. QJM3NY_27, assembly GCF_057785955.1. Taxonomy (NCBI): domain Bacteria; kingdom Pseudomonadati; phylum Pseudomonadota; class Gammaproteobacteria; order Vibrionales; family Vibrionaceae; genus Vibrio; species Vibrio sp. QJM3NY_27. The sequence continues at coordinate 3,192,495 of NZ_CM173511.1, forward strand.
CCCCGTGCGGTAGTGTATGATGCAGCCTTTGATGAAAAGAACCGTGTGATATCGGGCACCTCTGCGGGCATCGCCCAAGCTTGGAATGTGGATTAAGAACGATGACAGAAAAGCGAATTGAACAACTAGAAAGCCGCGTGAATGACCTAGAATGTCAGTTGGCTTTCCAAGAACAAACCATTGAAGAACTTAATGAAGCGCTTAGCCAACAACAGATGTTGATCACGAGAATGCAAGATCAAATGAAGTTCGTGGTGGGTAAAGTGAAAAATATGGATGGCTCAAACCTCGCTGACGCATCAGAAGAGACGCCACCTCCACACTATTAAGCGCCGTTCAAAATGACGAATTGATTCTAGTGACGTGTATCACTAGAAATATGCAAACTAAAAGGGCGACAGATTCTTATCTGTCGCCCTTTTGTTTGTTTAGTCTGCGCTAATTCAACCAAAGCTAGTTAAACCAATATAAGCTTAGTCATCGGCATAAATCTTCACTTCCACGCAGCCGTTAGTATCAACACTCGCGCGATACATTCCTGAACTGTTCATACCGAAGTGAATATCACCTTGGCCATCGATAGCAATCAAGCCGCCTTCGCCACCCATGGTTTTCAGTTCACCTTGAATGATGTGTTCACAAGCCGTATGCACATCTTCCTTGAGATAACGCATTCTTGCCGCCACATCACTGGCGACCATCTTTCTAAGGAAGAACTCACCCATACCTGTCGTTGATACGGCCACGTTGCCATTTTCAGCAACAGTGCCTGCACCGATGATTGGAGAATCTCCCACACGACCGTATTTTTTATTGGTTACGCCACCGGTACTGGTCGCTGCAGCTAAGTTACCGGCCTGGTCTAATGCTACTGCGCCAACCGTGCCGTACTTTTTATCATCTGGATATTTTTGAGCTTGTTGCTCATCGTATTTTGCTTCAGACAAAGCAAAGATGCCTTTCTCTTTCATCGACTGAAGTTGGTCATAACGACGCTCAGTAAAGAAGTAATCTTGCTCGGTGAAGATATACTCATGCTCAAACGCAAACTTCTCTGCGCCTTCACCAATCAGCAGCACATGGTCGCTTTTAAGCATCACATCACGCGCAAGTTCAATTGGATTTTTGATATGGCGGACACCTGCAATAGCACCCGCATCCATTTCGCGACCGTGCATCACAGAAGCATCCATCTCAACAAATTCGTCATGAGTCAGAACCGAGCCTTTACCGGCATTAAAGTGCGGGCTGTCTTCCATCACCTTGACTGACGCAACCACTGCATCCAGCGCATCTCCACCCGATTGCAACACTTGATAGCCAGCCAAAACCGACTTCTCCAGAGCCTCGGTAATACCCGTTTTTAATTCATCGCTCATTTGCTCTCGCAAGATAGTTCCTGCACCACCATGAATGGCAATTGAAAAAGGCTGTGACATGCGAACTCTCCACTGACGTCGTCTTAAAATGTTGTGCTATCAATACCACATCCAAGGTTTGATGTCTGATAGCGAAAACCAAACTTTTTACGAATGCTTAGATTTGCGGACACTTAGATTTGCACTAGATTAAAAGCCAGCTCAAAAAGCGAGACTTCTAAACGAAGAAAGCCTCCGCAAGGGAGGCTTTCAGTATTCTTAAACTAAACCGCTAATTCGGTATTAGTGAGAACCACAGCTACCGCCGCCGCAGCAGCCGTCTTTTTTCTCTTCAGCGTGGTCATGGCCTTCGCCACCACAGCAACCGCCTTCGTGGTCATGATCATGGTCGTGACCGTGGCTACCACAGCCGCCTTCTTGGTGTACGTGACCGTGTTGAACTTCTTCTTCAGTCGCTTCACGAACGGCTACAACTTCAACGTCAAACGTTAGAGTTTGGCCAGCTAGCATGTGGTTACCATCAACAACAACTTCGTCGCCATCTACTTCAGTAACTTCAACTGGGATTGGACCTTGGTCAGTATCCGCTAGGAAACGCATGCCAACTTCGATTTGTTCAACACCTTGGAATACGTCTGCAGGAACACGTTGAACTAAGTCATCGTTGTGCTCGCCGTAAGCGTCTTCTGGAGTAACCGTTGCTGAGAACTTGTCGCCAGCTACTTTGCCTTCAAGCTCTTTTTCAAGACCTGTAATTAGGTTGTTGTGACCGTGAAGGTAATCTAGTGGAGCTTCTGCAGTTGATTGGTCAACTACTACGCCATCTTCAAGTTTCACTTGATATGCAACACTAACTACTACGTTCTTTTCAATTTTCATGAGAGCTCCAAGGAGGTTTGGACTAAGCTCGAACAGTTGAGCTTAGGAAAAATTCTGTACCGGGATATTATGGGGATCAATTAACGAAACTCAATCATTCTGGCTTAAAAATACCGATCATTTCTTGATTCGCGTGTTCAGATTTCTCTACAGTTTTCGGTTTACGCTGCTCAGTGAAGTCACAATCGACGCATTCCACCAGCTCGATATTATTTTCAACCCACCAGCGGAGTGTGTCTTGAGTCTTGCAGCTTGGGCAGCTCGCCCCTGCAATAAAGCGTTTTTTCTGTTTCACGTTCATATCCTTTACTACTCTGGATTCGCAGTTCTTCCCACATGCTCTATTCGAGACTAAGCAGAGACCGCGTTTATTATTAGATTGATTCTTTAAGTTACAGTTTTTAAGAACAACTATAGAGCTAAGCTCAAGCGATTAGTTCTAAGTTCTAAGCTCAGGCTATTGCCAATAGTTTCTAGATTGGTGATCATTTTCCATCTCATGTCCAAAGATCTCTTCAAGCTCTTTACGAGCTTCTTTCGCTCTCTGAGCTAACTCGGCATCTTCGCTATGCTGAGGAAGCAACTCTTTGAGCATACCATTATCCAATTTCCTAAAATGTGCTTCTGCTCGCTTCGCTTTATATGGATGCATACCAAGTTCAGTCAATGTTTGACGACCTAAATCTAGAGCCCCAAGGAAAGTTTCACGAGAATAGTTGCTCACACCATGGTTAAGTAATTGATACGCTTCAACACGGCTTCGAGCACGCGCTAAGATCTTCAACTGCGGGAAATGCTGCTTACACAAATCGACGGTCTTCATGATTTCATCGGGAGAATCGGTACACAGCACAATGGCTTCAGCCTTATCCGCTCCCGCAGCTCGTAATAGTTCAAGGTGAGTTGAGTCACCGTAGAATACCTTGTAGCCGAATTTTCTAAGGATATGGATTTGGCTGGCATCACTTTCAAGAACGGTGATACGAATCTTGTTGGCATACATTAGACGCCCAATGATCTGACCGAAACGACCAAAGCCCGCAATAATCACTCGAGGGCTGCGATCAACCACATCCGAAGACATTGCGCTTTCACTGATTTGATTGAGTTGACGAGCAAAGAAACGATCTTGCAGCTTAAGCATCAATGGCGTGGTCACCATAGAAAGGCTCACAACAACCAGTAAGAACGACACTTGGTCACCACTTAGGATGCCTTGTGCACTCGCTGCGGTAAAAATAACGAAAGCGAATTCACCACCTTGGCTCAGAATCATCGCCATACGGCTACGCGCTTTAGTTTGAGTACCGAAGATACGAGCCAGCGCATACAACACCAATCCTTTCAATACGACCAGAGACGACACCGCGATCAATATTGCGAATGGACTTTCTGCCAGTAAACCTAAGTTCACCGCCATACCCACCGAAATAAAGAACAGGCCGAGCAGTAACCCTTTAAATGGGTCTATGGCGATTTCAAGCTCATGTCGATATTCACTTTCAGCCAGAAGTACGCCCGCCAAGAAAGTACCGAGTGCCATCGACAAACCAATCTGCTGCATGATGACGGCAATACCAATCACCAATAACAGCGCCGCAACTGTGAATAACTCACGCACACCGCTCATGACTACATATCGGAATAGTGGTCTCAACAAGAAGTGACCACCGACAAGCAAGCCAATGACACCACCTAGCATCCACAACATGTCAGCCCAACTGCCGCCCGTATTACCAGCGAGCAAAGGCAGCATCGCCAACATAGGGATTACTGCTATATCTTGGAAAAGTAGTACTGCAAAGCCGGATTGCCCCGCTTCTTTTCCGCCAAGCTCTCGCTCTTCAATAACACGCAAGGCAATCGCAGTGGAAGACAGCGCCAAGCCCATACCTATCACGAGGCTGGTTTGCCATGTTAATCCGAACAAACAGGCGATGGCGGTAATAATCAAGGTGGTGATCAGCACTTGCGCACCACCGAGTCCGAGAATAGGCGCCCTCATCTGCCACAGTTTTTTAGGGTTAAGCTCTAAGCCAATCAAGAAAAGCAGCAGCACCACCCCAAATTCGGAGAAGTGTAGAATCGCCTCTACATCACTGATTAAACCAAGCCCCCACGGGCCAATCGCCACGCCAGCTAATAGATAGCCGAGTACTGAACCTAAGCCAGCTCGCTGCGCGATAGGAACCGCAACCACAGCAGCCGCTAAAAATATAACGCTACTTTGTAGAAAATCATTAGTCAGAGCCATCATTCGCTCCTATATCTTGTAGCGGGTCTCGCAGCCAATTTCGATACGCTTCTGCGTGTTGGTAAAGCGTCATATCCGAAACATTTCTCGCCCAGTGTAAAACTAAGGGGGATATCCAGTGCATCTGACACAAAGCAGCGGTTAACTCGAATGGTTGCAAGATCTCTTGTAATGGATATTTATTATAGCCTGCGGCGCCAAACGCCTCTTCTTTACCACCGGTAGTAATAACGCTGCGCCAGTGTTTGCCTTTAAGCGCACTCTGCTCACCGAATGCAAATCCTTTTCCTAACACACGATCAAACCACTCCTTCAATAACGAAGGACAGGAATACATAAACAGAGGATGCTGGAACACAATCACATCGTACTCTAGGAGTAAGTCATGCTCATAAGGCACATCGATAAAGAAGTCTGGGTAGATGGCGTAGAGATCGTGAATTTTGACATGACCGAGCGACTCGACCTTTTTAACCATCATTTGATTAGCAATAGAGGTGTGTGGCTCTGGGTGTGCGTAGATTATTAACACCTTTGGCACGGCTTTGTCTGTCGAGGGAGTAGTACTCATTCCTTTGAAACATTCCTTTGAGGGCTAAACGGTGGCAAGGCCACAAGAATTTAAGCAAAAGTTATTAATATGTTATTGGCATCATAACGCAAATTGCATTGTGATCGACTTTTATCTGGTTTCAGCCTACTATGCAGGCGTCTGTTCACCTCTAATTTCTATGCTATTTCAATTATGATTACTTTCTCTGATATTCAATTGCTCCGCGGTGGTAAGCCACTCCTCGACCAAGCATCTGCGACTTTTCATCCTGGCGACAAGATCGGTTTGGTTGGTAAAAACGGCTGTGGTAAATCTACGCTGTTCGCCCTAATCAAGGATGAACTGTCTATTGATGCAGGCTCGTTCAGTAAACCAGCTCATTGGGAAATGGCTTGGGTTGCTCAAGAAACACCAGCATTAGAAAGAACAGCCATTGAATACGTGATTGATGGCGACCGTGAATACCGTGGCCTTGAAGATCAACTAGAGAAAGCGGAACAAGCCGACAACGGCACATTAGTCGCAGAGATCCACGGCAAGGTTGAAACCATTGGTGGTTACAGCATCAAAGCACGTGCTGCCGAGTTATTGGATGGCCTAGGCTTTCGCCAAGAGCAAATGACATGGAACCTAACCCAGTTCTCGGGTGGTTGGCGTATGCGTTTGAACTTAGCGCAAGCCCTTCTATGTCGCAGTGACTTACTGCTACTCGATGAGCCTACCAACCACTTGGATTTAGACGCAGTAATGTGGCTAGAGCGTTGGTTACAAAACTACCCAGGCACACTGGTTCTTATCTCGCACGATAGAGACTTCTTAGATCCTATCGTCAACCGCATCGTGCATGTTGAAAACCAGCAGCTCAATGAATACACCGGTAACTACTCATCGTTTGAAACTCAACGAGCACAAAAGTTAATCCTGCAGCAGGCAATGTTCCAAAAGCAGCAGAAACAAATGTCTCACATGCAGAGCTACATTGACCGTTTCCGCTACAAAGCATCAAAGGCTCGCCAAGCGCAAAGCCGTATTAAAGCACTAGAGAAAATGGAACAAGTGCTGCCCGCTCAGTTTGATAATCCATTCAGCTTTGAGTTTAGAGAGCCAGACGCGCTACCAAATCCAATCATGATGATGGATGAAGTATCAGCGGGCTATGATGACAATCTGATTCTAGAGAAGATTCGCCTTAATCTAGTACCCGGCAGCCGAATTGGTCTGCTTGGTCGAAATGGTGCTGGTAAATCAACGCTAATCAAGCTGCTTTCAGGTGAACTGAAACAGCAAGGCGGTGAGCTGAGCTATTCGCAAGGCGTTAAGATGGGTTACTTCGCTCAGCATCAATTGGAGACGTTGCACCCAGAAGAAACGCCACTTCAGCACATGATGCAAATTGCGCCGAAACACACCGAGCAACAACTGCGTGACTACCTAGGTAGCTTTGGCTTCCAAGGTGAAAAAGCACTCGACAAGGTGGCGCCATTCTCGGGTGGTGAAAAAGCGCGTTTAGTATTAGCGCTACTGGTATGGCAAAAGCCGAACCTGTTGTTACTCGATGAACCAACCAACCACTTGGATCTCGACATGCGTCAGGCGTTGACCTTCGCCCTACAAACGTTTGAAGGCGCGATGGTTATCGTATCGCACGACCGCTACCTACTTCGTGCGACTACTGATGATTTATACCTTGTGCACGACCGTCAGGTGGCACCGTTTGATGGTGACTTAAGCGATTACTACAAGTGGCTAACCGAACAGCAGAAAGTTGAGCGCAAAGAAGCACAAGCATTGGCACCAGCAAAAGACGGAGCCAACAGTGCAGCAGCGAAAAAAGAGCAGAAACGTAAAGAAGCCGAGTTCCGTAAACTGACGGCACCACTTCGTAAAAAGCTGACTCAATTTGAAAAGCAGATGGATAAGTTAACGCTATCTCTCGAAGAAGCTGAGCAAGAATTATCCGACACTTCACTGTATGAAGCTGAAAATAAGGCTAAACTGAATAAAGTACTCGCTCTCCAAGCGAGCAGTAAGTCACAGCTAGAAGAAGTTGAAATGGATTGGATGTCCACTCAAGAAGAGCTTGAGCAGATGGAACAGGATATGGATAGCTTATGAGCCCAGAGCACGCACCAATATCACTAACACTGGAACGACTATGGCAATTTAGCCTTCAGTATTACAGTGTGCGCGGTGTAAAGGATGCGTGCCTAGCTTTGCAAAACCAGTTCCACGGCAACGTCAATCTACTGCTGCTTCTCAAATGGCTCGATGAGCAGCAATTGTCTTTTGCCGAAGAAGAGTGGCACAAGGTACAACAGTGCTTAAGCCGCTCTGAAACCCTGCTTCATAGCTATCGAGAGCTGCGTAAGCACCTCAAACCTCAAGTCGTCGATTCCCTCTACCGTGAAGCTCTCCAATTTGAACTGCAGTTAGAGAAGCAACAGCAATCTGATCTCGTCGACTGCATTAATTCTCTTCAGCTTACGGCTAACCAGCAATCACCACTCGCTTTTCAATACTGTCGTTTATTAGGGGCAGAAAACCTCTACGACGCTTTTTCTGAACCAGCACCCCAACCCTAACGCGTTTCCTTTCTCTAATCTTCAATCAAGATCCAAGCTTACCTTGGTAGTATCGCTCTTCGTTTTCACACGGGAGTGGCGCGCATGACTGGCAATATGTTTGAAGCTCAATCTCGACAATATTCAACCAGTTACCTACATCCTATTTTTGTAACCCGTATCAGTGAAACCCTTGCGCTTATACCGAGAATCAACCAAGCTCAAATAAAAACGTGGGCGTTTCGCTAAAAGCTCAACACTTTATCAAAGCCCATAAAAGAAGCATGGACTGTTTTTATGACAATATTTACCGCAGCCGCTGGTTTATCTAATCCGCACTTACAAACCTTAGTGCCACGATTTATTAGAAAGCAGGCATTGTTTGACCCTCAATGGCAAACCTTAGAAACACCCGACGGTGACTTTCTCGATCTTGCTTGGAGCGAATCGCCAGAGGGTGACACCCCAAGTAATGAGGCTCGAAGTAACAAGCCGATATTCGTTCTATTCCATGGCTTAGAGGGAAGCTTTGAAAGCCCTTATGCCAACGGACTGATGAATGCCTTTGCTAAAGATGGCTGGCTATCAGTAATGATGCACTTTAGAGGCTGCAGCGGAAAGCCCAATCGCTTGGCTCGCGCTTACCATTCAGGTGAAGTCGAAGATGCGCGCTTTTTCCTAAGACATCTACACGCCCAGTTTCCCAATAACCCTAAGGTAGCGGTTGGTATCTCTTTGGGCGGTAACATGCTGGCGAACTATTTGGCTGAGTACGCGGACGACCCATTGCTGTCGGCGGCGACGATTGTCTCTGCACCTTTTGATCTGGCTTGTTGCTCTAGTCGTATTGAGCGAGGTTTCTCTAAGCTCTATAAAAAGTACCTGCTCAACTCTCTCAAATCGAATGCCTTGAAAAAGATTAAGCTGTTGCAAGAAAAGCTCGATATCACCGCCGAAACCATTAAGAAGATAGACAAGCTGTATGAGTTTGATGAACGGATTACTGCGCCTCTGCACGGGTTCAAGAATGCTCAGGACTACTATGCTCAGTGCTCAGCGCTTCCAAAACTTAATAAGATTAAACTACCGACTCAGATCATCCATGCCAAAGACGATCCGTTTATGACAGACGACGTAATTCCAAAGTTCGTGTTGCCTGACAACATCGACTATCGCCTGTTTCAAAAAGGCGGCCATGTGGGGTTCATTACCGGTAGCACGCTCAAACCAAGGTTTTGGTTAGAAGAAGCGTTGCCTGCTTACTATGAAAGTATCCAAGATTCGGCATAATGACCGAGCCTTTTTTAAGGACTGAGTAGTAGACGTCACTAGACACAGTAATCAACACATCAATAAACCTATTTATGAACATAAAAGAGAGAAGTATTTATGATCATCCCATGGCAAGACATTGCGCCAGAAACACTGGAAAACCTCATTAAAGAATTCGTGCTGCGTGAAGGCACAGACTACGGCGACGTAGAGGTTTCACTGCAAAACAAGATTGATCAAGTGAAACATCAATTAGCCTCAAAGGAAGTCAGCATCGTGTTTTCTGAGCTGCATGAAACCGTTGATATTCAAGTCACAAAACGCTTCTAAGCTGCGCTCATAAAGGAGCCGTGTTATAGTGGTAAACGATTGCTAACAAGTAAGTTACTCAAAAGACAAGGGTTGTCATGTCCGCTAAACATCCAATTATTGCGGTGACGGGTTCATCAGGAGCCGGCACCACCACCACCTCAGAAGCCTTCCGAAAAATGTTCAATATGATGGACGTGAAGGCCGCTTGGGTTGAAGGGGATAGTTTCCATCGCTTCACTCGACCAGAGATGGATGTCGAGATCCGTAAGGCTCGCGAGCAAGGTAAGCACATCAGCTACTTTGGTCCACAAGCCAACGATTTTGGCGCATTAGAAGAGTTCTTCCGTCAATACGGTAATGAAGGCACGGGTAAAGTCCGTAGTTACCTACATACCTTCGATGAAGCCGTGCCTTACAATCAAATGCCAGGCACCTTTACGCCATGGCAAGAGATCCCAGAAAATTCCGATGTGATGTTCTACGAAGGTCTTCATGGTGGCGTGGTAGATGGCGACATCAATGTCTCACAGCACGTCGACTTGCTGATCGGTATGGTGCCAATCGTCAACCTTGAGTGGATCCAAAAATTCGTTCGTGACACACGCGATCGTGGGCACTCACGCGAAGCAGTAATGGATTCCATTGTTCGCTCAATGGATGATTACCTTAATTACATCACCCCACAATTTTCGCGTACTCACATCAACTTTCAGCGTGTTCCAACCGTAGATACATCGAATCCACTGAACGCTAAAGGGATTCCAAGTTTAGACGAAAGCTTCGTGGTTATACGTTTGCGTGGCATCAAAAACGTCGATTTCCCCTACCTTCTAGCTATGATAGATGGCTCATTTATGTCACGCCACAACACGCTTGTGGTGCCAGGCGGCAAGATGAGTTTTGCTATGGAGCTCATTGTAAGGCCCATCCTACAACAGCTCATCGAAACCGGAAAAATAGGTTAACAAGACACCATTCTGGTTGATTACTTTTCATACCGTGATCATGTGCACAATTTTGCGTAAAAAATCGTAGCTTGGTCACGATTAAAATCAAGAAATAGTACCTGAAAAAGGATACTATTCTTAAACGAAACACAAGATAGCTTGCAGCGCTCAACGAGTGCTCTTATCCTACAAGTCAATCCAGGCTTAGCTAAAATACGGAAAGCGGCAAGCATACCCTGCAGAGGAAGTAAGATATTATGGTTCTAGGTAAACCCCAAACCGATCCAACATTAGAGTGGTTCCTTTCACACTGTCATATTCATAAGTACCCTTCAAAAAGTACTTTGATTCATGCTGGTGAAAAGGCAGAAACCTTGTACTACATCGTTAAAGGTTCTGTGGCAGTTCTTATCAAAGACGAAGAAGGTAAGGAAATGATTCTTTCTTACCTAAACCAAGGTGACTTCATTGGTGAACTTGGCCTCTTCGAAGAAGACCAAGAGCGTACTGCATGGGTTCGTGCAAAATCTCCTTGTGAAGTAGCTGAAATTTCTTTCAAGAAATTCCGTCAACTTATCCAAGTGAACCCAGATATCCTAATGCGCCTTTCAGCGCAAATGGCAAACCGTCTACAAGTAACTAGCCAAAAGGTTGGTGACTTAGCGTTCCTTGACGTAACAGGTCGTATCGCTCAAACGCTACTTAACCTAGCGAAACAGCCAGATGCAATGACTCACCCTGACGGCATGCAAATCAAGATCACTCGTCAAGAGATTGGCCAGATTGTTGGTTGTTCTCGTGAGACAGTAGGTCGTATCTTGAAGATGCTAGAAGAGCAGAACCTAATTTCTGCACACGGTAAAACTATCGTGGTATACGGCACTCGTTAATCTCGATTAACTGAGCCAAAAATTTGAAAGCCACCAAATGCAAATTTGGTGGCTTTTTTGTTTTCTAAAGATCTAGAGAGCAGATGCGAGATGCGAATGGAGCACCTCCCGCGTCCAAGCGCAAACACTCTCAAAGCGAAGCGTACCCGCATCTTTAGGGTAAAGCCCGTGCTCGTATCTTTCTTTAACCGTTGGTGCTCTCAAAGATCTTGTCAGCCGATGCTGCAACAAATCCTGTATAAATCTCACCATTCGCCATCGCATAACGCTTAGCGAACTCGTAGAAGCCACCAGGAATCACCTCATTGCCTTCAACAAATGAAACTGGCACTTTGTCTGCCATTGTAGATGATTGCTCTAATAAGACCTCTGGAGAGCCTTTAACCTGACCGCCAGATGCATTGATAGTGAAACCTGAATCACTCAAATAGTCATTCACAGTCTGTACTTCATCGAACTCATTAAGCTGGTTCACACTCACCGTAAAGTGGTTGGCACCGTAACCATGAGCCGCTAGCCAAGACGCGTATTCACTCTCTTTTGCTAGCACTTGGAAATCCGCGAAACTCAGATCCCAAAGGCGACCACCAAACAAGAACTCATGGCCTTGAAGCTTGCTTACGTCCACTTGCTCAACCAACTTAGCAACGATCTGTTGTAAGTCACTTGAACACTCTTCTACCTTCAACTCACTAATGAACACTTTCGGTTGGTTTGGGTCTGGGTGCTCATAGTGCTTAGCCACTAGTTTCTTGCTTTCAAACAAGTAATCGCCACACGCTTTATAACCTAGCTCAAGAAAAGGCTTGGCCAGTGTTTCAATGCCCAGCGGTGCAACATTGAAAGTACGCAGTGCAATATGATCATTAATCAGGGCTTCGTCTTCTTTAAGCAGATGATGAACTTTCTCAGCCGATGGGCAAAGCCTGTGAATGTAATCGTCCCATAGTGATTTAAAGAGTAGATCGGGCGTCATGGTGACTCCTTGTCAGAGGTTCTAGCAAGCTAGTAATTTGGATTAGAGAGGGAGAGGCTGGACACAGGGTCAGCAGCCATCAGCCTGTGACATACTTGTTCTATTATTATCTACCGCCCAATCTAGGTGTCGGACGTGATGGAAAAAGGAAGCGATAACACCGCTTCCTCATTACACAATTAACGAATGAATCTGTTATTCATGAACCTAGAGCTCATAAGCTTATGATTCATGAACTTATAGCTTAAGAGCTTAAACTAAAGCTCAATACCTGGGCTAAATGTCGCTGGCAGTTGAGTTTCACCACCTTCCATTGATGCCATAGGGTAAGCACAGTAGTCAGCCGCGTAGTAAGCACTTGGGCGTAGGTTGCCTGAAGCACCTGGGCCACCAAATGGTGCATCACCACTTGCGCCTGTTAGCTGGCGGTTACGGTTAACAATACCTGCACGGATATGGTCAACGAAGTATTCCCATTCAGAATCGTCTGTTGAAACTAGGCCTGCAGACAAACCAAAGCGCGTGTCATTAGCCAATTCAACCGCTTGCTCTAGCGATTGGTAACGAACTACTTGCAGCAATGGACCGAAGTACTCTTCATCTGGTAATTCAGCAATGTTGGTTGCATCAATAATACCCGGAGAAACAAACGCCGCTTCACCCGCCTTTGCTTCGACTAGGCTTACACCACCTAACGATTGCAGATTAGCTTGCGCGTCCAGAATGAATTTAGCCGCAGCTTCAGAAATTTGTGGCCCCATGAATGGTGCAGGCTCAGCGAATGGCTGATCGACACGAATCTTCAAGGTCGCAGCCACGAGCTTGTCCAGCAGTTGATCGCCCTTCTCTCCAACAGGCACATACAAGCGACGTGCACATGTACAACGTTGACCCGCACTGATGAAAGCCGATTGAATGATGGTATAAACCGTCGCGTCAGCATCACCAAATTGGTCAGTGATCACCATAGGGTTGTTGCCGCCCATCTCTAGCGCTAACATCTTGCCCGGTTGACCTGCGAATTGACGGTGAAGGATATGACCAGTATTCGCACTACCTGTGAATAGCACGCCATCAAGGCCTTTAGCATCAGCCAGTGCGATACCTGTCTCTTTAGCGCCTTGCACTAGGTTAATCACGCCAGCAGGAAGGCCAGCTTCTTGCCATAGCTTCATCGCAAACTCACCCGTCCAAGGTGTCTGCTCTGACGGCTTAAATACCACGGTATTACCCGATAGCAGTGCCGGAACAATATGACCGTTAGGTAGGTGACCAGGGAAGTTGTAAGGACCAAATACCGCCATTACGCCTAATGGGCGATGACGCAGTACGATTTGGTTGCCTGCGGCTTCACGTGAAGCTTCACCCGTACGTTCGTGGTAAGCACGAATAGAGATAGCGATTTTACCCGCCATCGCACCCGCTTCAGTGCGAGTTTCCCAAATCGGTTTACCCGTCTCTTTTGCAATAATCTGTGCAATTTCTTCGCTGTTCTCTTTTACCTTCTCAGCAAAGTTCAACACGATCGCTTCGCGCTCTGCAAAGCTCATCTTTTTCCATACTAAGAAAGCGTCACGCGCCGCTGCTACTGCAGATTCAACCTGTGCTGGAGTTGCACTATCGCCTTGCCACACGACTTCATTATTATATGGGCTTACTGATGTCATGGCGTCGCCTTGACCTGCCACCCACTGTCCTGCTATCCACTGAGTCATACTTCTATCCTTAAAATCTTCGACAGATAATCGCCGCTCTTATTGAGCCAACATGCGAACGAATTCGCCTTCTTTTACTTCAAGAGCGCTTGCTACTTCAGATGATAAAATCACTGTGTCGCTAGCTTGGTCATACGCGCCTTTCGCGGCTACTGCGCGGAAGTTCTCAAACGAGGTATTACCAATTAGGAAGTCTTTAGAGCTTGAATGCTCTGCAATTGTCACTTGAGCTCGAATCGCATGACGCACTGATTCGATATTTCTTAGATCACACTCAACCGTTGGGCCCCCATCAAAGATGTCGACATAGCCACGGTTGGTGAAACCTTCACGTTCCAGCAACTTAAGTGCAGGGCGCGTATTGTCATGAACCACTCCAATTACTGCCTGAGCTTCTTTGCTCAGTAGGTTCACATAGATAGGTAACTTCGGCATTAGGTCAGCAATGAAGCCTTTCTTACCAATACCCGTTAGATAATCAGCGAGCGTAAAATCAATCGAGAAGAAATGCTCTTGCAGCCATTTCCAGAAAGGAGAGTTACCTTCTGCATCTGATACGCCACGCATCTCAGCAAAAATCGTTTTCGAGAAACGCTCTGGGTGTTCTGACATGATCAAGAAGCGACACTTAGACATCAAACGACCATTCAATCCACCACGGAAAGCAGGACGTAAGAACAGTGTGCAGATTTCACTGCATCCGGTGTAGTTATTGCCGAAAGTAAGTAGCTTCACGACGTTATTAACGCCAAGCTTCTGCGATGAGTGAACCACTTTGCTGATGTGGTAAGAGTAAAACGGAACATCCCAGCCAATTGAGGCTTCGATGCCTGTGGTACCCGCGACTTCTCCGGTTTCGGTATCGAAGCCAACCATTAGGTAGCCTTCGTCGCCGGGTTCAGTCACATCTTGTTTAGCAAAGCTGTATTCAGAGTGAGTAATACGGTTGGTTAACAGTTCTTCGTTAACCGGAAGAGATGTGAATCCGTGACCAGATTCAACCGCGCAGGTATGCAACGCATCGTAATCAGATAATTTTATTGGGCGAACAACTAGCATCAATATTCCCTCCAGATGCAAAACAGGCCCAAAACGAGAATCTTGGGCCTTTAGCAGTACGTCATGGGATCGCTCTAATGGCGATCATTCCTATGACGCCGCTCAGGCTAAACTAGCGTAGCGATTGCTTTGTCTAGTTTTGATAAACCTTCTTCAATTTCTTGTGTAGTGATAACCAATGATGGCGTGAAACGAACCACGTTTGCACCCGCAACCAGTACCATCAAGCCTTGTTCGCCTGCTGCTACTAATACATCACGAGCACGACCTTGCCATGCTTCATTAAGTGCAGCACCTAGCAATAAGCCTTTACCGCGAACTTCACTGAATATTTGGTATTTGTCGTTAATCTTAGCTAAACCATCACGGAACATTGCTTCACGTTCTTTCACGCCAGCTAGCGTTTCAGGTTGGCTAACGACATCAACAACCGCTTCAGCAACGGCACACGCCAGTGGGTTGCCGCCGTAAGTAGAACCGTGTGTACCGACTTTTAGGTGTGTCGCGAGTTCGGTGGTCGTTAGCATTGCGCCGATTGGGAAACCGCCACCTAGTGATTTCGCTGTACTTAGGATATCAGGTGTCACACCTAGGCCTTGGTAAGCGTAAAAGTTACCCGTACGGCCATTACCTGTTTGCACTTCATCAAAGATAAGCAGCGCATTGTGTTTGTCACACAGTTCACGAACCGTGTTCACGAACTCAGATGTTGGAGATATGATACCGCCCTCGCCTTGCAGAGGTTCCATCATGATTGCACATGTGCGATCTGAGATGTGCGCTTCTAGCGCGGCAATATCGTTGTAAGGCAGGTGAGTTACATCGCCCGGTTTAGGACCGAAGCCATCAGAGTAAGCCTCTTGACCACCCACCGTTACGGTAAAGAAAGTGCGACCGTGGAAACCTTGTTTGAATGCAATGATTTCAGATTTCTCAGGACCGTGAACATCCGCAGCCCAACGACGAGCTAGCTTCAATGCAGCTTCGTTCGCTTCTGCACCAGAGTTGGCAAAGAATACTTTTTCTGCAAAACATACGTCGGTTAGCTTCTTCGCTAGACGCAATGCAGGTTCGTTGGTCATGACATTACTTAAATGCCAAATCTTGTTTGCTTGCTCAGTAACTGCGTTAACCATTGCTGGGTGACAGTGACCCAAACAGCTCACAGCGATACCACCAGCAAAGTCGATATATTCTCGGCCTTGTTGCTCCCAAACGCGTGCGCCTTGCCCTTTTACCGGGATCATTTCCATTGGGTTATAACAAGGCACCATCACCTCATTAAACAGACTACGTTCTACTTTTTTTTCCACTGTCATCGTACATTCCTTTTCGATACCGCAAGCTTCGCAAATAAGCGTACTGGTTCATAAGTGAGACAAAGATATTTTCTCTCGCCATAATCCCGCTGCAGCATTATATTTACATTTAATTAACGTTTTCAATAGTAGATTATTCTTTAGCTATCCCTAACAACCAGCTAAACGTCACTACCTGTGACTATTTATGCATCAATTAATCTGTTTTATGAAGCTTTTTTTACCTAAACGTATAACCTGCAACGGCAAAGCCTTACTGGCATTGCGGTATATTGGGTTCGAGACGAAATAAGGCGAATAATTTTGCATAGGCTAAAAACTTAGCCTTAAGAGGGAGAAATGTTATAAAAAGTGATCAGCGTCAGAGGAGTAAGAGACGCGTAGCGCCCGAATTTAAACGCTTAACGAATGGGCTAACAGGTTTAACTGGCTTATTTAGACGGAGAAAGGGTCAAATTTAAACACTCAACGCGCTAAGAAGTTAGCGAGAAGCTGGTGTCCTTGCTCTGTTTTAATCGACTCAGGGTGAAATTGCACCGCATCAATCGGCAAGGTTTTGTGTTGATACCCCATGATCTCATCCATGCTGCCATCTTCAAATTCCGTCCAAGACGTCAGTTCAAAGCAGTCAGGAAGCGTGCCATTTTTCACCACTAGGGAATGGTAACGTGTCACAGTCAGAGGGTTATTAAGCCCTTGAAAAACGCTCTTACCATTGTGGCGTATTGGAGAGGTTTTACCGTGCATCACTTGTCTGGCTCGTACTACTTCACCACCAAACACTTGAGCGATGGCTTGATGACCAAGACACACACCTAAGATCGGCAGTTTACCCACGAAGTGTTCAATGACTTGCAGAGAGATTCCCGCATCATCAGGCGTACAAGGACCTGGCGAGATAACTAGATGGCTAGGATTCAGCGCTTCAATACCGACAATATCAATCTCATCGTTGCGAACAACTTTTACAGTGACCCCTAACTCACAGAAATACTGATACAAGTTATAGGTAAAAGAGTCGTAGTTATCGATGATAAGTAACATGGGTCGAAATCGTTTGCTAAATACTAAATGATTGGGAGATATAGGGGCGGTATTGTGCAATACCCATGGCGAAAGGCAAGTGGAAACTGCATTTCGCCAATAATTAAGGCCAACCTAAGTTGACCTTAATTGTTTACAGATAGCCTTAAGTTATCTGAATTGGCTTGCTTGTATAGCAAGCCAATCTATTTGTGATTGAGCTACTTGCGACGACGCCACATTGCTAAACCAAATAGTGACATCAGAGCACCGAAGCCAAATGAACCGCCTACTCGCAGTTCAAGAACAGCAGGATCATGATCCGATGAACGGAAGTGATCTTGGTACTTAGGTAGGTCACCTTTGAACTCTTCGTTGTAGTCAAACAACGTCGACTCACCACCATTGATGTGCCAATCGGTCGCATCGACAACCCTATCTTTCAGGCTGTCACTGATCAACAAATGATCCAAGGCACCAACTTCATCATTGTATGAGTAGCTCCAGCTGTCTGGGTGCTTTTGAGCCACAGCATTAATGTAGCCGTAGTTCTTAGTAATCACCGCACCGTTATCACCAAACTGCTCGACGCCGTCAATGTAAGTGTTACGCGCCGCTTTGATTTGTTTACCGTATTTCTCTTCAGAGTAATCCGTAAGCACCAGCATTGGATCTTCCATGCCGTACGAGTTCATATCCCCCAGAATCACTTTATGGCCTTTGATGCCGTCTAGCGCTTCACCCAGAGCAACTGCTGCAGCCACACGGAAGTTCTCACATGAGCCTTGCTTATCGGCGTCAACGCCACCTTGACCGCCCTGCTCGACCGGTGCAGCATCTTCCCAACACTTAGAACCTTTCGATTTAAAGTGGTTAATCGCAACGGTGAGTTTCTCTTTAGTGCCTTTAACTTTAAAGGTTGGCGCCAATGAGTCACGTTGGTAGTTCTTACCGTCTTCAATCACCTTGCCAGAATCGTCTAACACTTCTGGTGCTTGTTGGCTTGGCATCGCGATAACACGGCTGTCTTTAAGCTTAACTACTTTCTTGCGGTAGATAACGCCTGTTGTAATAACGTCGGTACCAATCGAGTCCATCTCGTCGGTCACGCCATCTTCGTTCGAATCGACAGCTACAAAGGTATAGCGGTCTTTCTTACGCTCAATGCGATCATTCAGTTGGTTAACAAGCTGGTGAATGGCTGAGCCTTCACCAAAGCCGTTGTTCTCAATTTCCATCAAACCAATGATGTCTGCATCTAAGCGAAGAATCGCGTTCACTATCTTCTCTTGCTGCATCTCAAACTCGGTGATGGTGTTCGCACCACGGTTGTTGCCGTGTTGGTTTACGTCACCGCCAAATGGAGAGTTGAAGTAGTTCAAAACATTGAAAGTCGCGATGCGAAGGTCGCCTTCATCCATGTCTGGTTTGTCGGTACGCGGATCGTTACGAACGAAGTTTTCAGCCGAGATCTGGTTAGTTGTCACTAAGCGGTACTCACCGTAGCTGTAGGTAAGTACGCCTTCTAGACCAACAATGGTGTCATCAATACGAATGTAGTCTTCTGTTGAACCATCTTGATCAATATCGGTACGGCCGAAGTCTGGATAGAAAGGAACCTGCCCGTCACCCGCTTTTTGATCGGTTTCAACGAAAAGACGACGGTCTGCGTTATCTTCCGTTTGTTGTTTCGCGTCTTCAGAACCTGCTGCGAAAAGCTGGTTCGGCTGCATGTTAATACGCTCATGTGCCAGTACCATGTTGTTACGACGACCTGAGTAGTCATAACCAAAGGTACGAGTCACACGCATATCAAGCGCTTCGGTCGTTTTCACCAACATGCCTTCGTAGCGTTCAAGCGTTGCAGCGAAGTTCTCATCACTGTCTAGCGCTTCTATCGCCGTTGCTTCAGGTGCTTGTTGTTCGCCCTGTTTTAGCCATTGGTTGTTTTCAACTTTAAGCTGAGTATGGCTGTAGTATTCTTGAACCTTACCTTTCACACACACTACGTCGCCCGCAGCCAGTTCTGAGCTCGATTGATTCGTGTGGATAAATAGACCTTCAGAAGTACTTGAATTGAAGTCATCCTCAAGTGCTTGCAGGTAGAAACCTTTGGTTATGCCCGTTGTCACCGCACTCACAACACCTTTAACGAAGTACTCATCGTCCGTGATGTACGGATAGCCATCAATGAACGGTGATGTTGCACCCTCGCCTTGGATCTCTTGAATGGTTGTGAATACTGGGTCAGAGCCATCTTGTGTACAAGTGAACGCTTCTGGCAGTTCAACACTGTCTAATGAACCTAAGCCTTCAATGCTGTCTTTTGGTAACGACACCCACTGTGAAGCATCGAATGTTGCCGAAGGAGTTTGTGTCGCTCGAACCAAAGTAACATCTTTACCCCAATCCACATCACCCATCAAACCAACAATATCGTGTACCGAGTTATCTGAATTCAAGATAGCCAGCGGGTCGTCACCGTTATGGTTAGCAATCGACGCGTTGAGAATGTCAGCGACGGCTTTAATCTCATCACTCGCACTCGTATGAGCGACAACAAGTACCTCACCAGGCGCTAAAACGTGGCCATCTAAAGGTAAAGTGGCGCCCCATGAGCCGTTGCCATTCGCAGACTTCGCCAGCGAGTAACCATCTAAATTCATGCTGCTATCGCCGTTATTAGCAATCTCAACCGCTTTGTTGTAGCTGCCGCCTTCCACATATTGTGAAATAAACAAATCAGCGTGTGCACTTGCTGTTAGCAAGCTACCAATTGCCACTGCTAGCAATGAAGGTTTGTGTAAAAGAGCCATCCGTTTCACCTGAGTTCATCGATTTATAGTTACTGCCGTCTATTGGCAGTCATGTATTTTGTGGTAACTATCAGGTTTATTTATGAAAGGAATAAGTCAGTTAGCAAGAAAATGAGGAACTTATCACTTAATGATCATCAATTGTTTGGCACGTTATGTATTTCCAACATAAATAGAAATAAGCAAGATTTTATAAACCCTAAGGAGAGGGAATAGGATCGTCTGCACAGCATTAATATTATGAATATGTTAGCGAGATAATGCTTAAATCATCAATTCAAACAAGAGATTTACTGGGGAGTAAATGAAACTGGTACTAAAAAGCCCAAAGTAAACAGCGTCTACTTTGGGCTTAAATTCTGAAACGAGTGGCTTTAGCTCACCCTACGGGCGAGTAACAAAACCGACTGCTTCGTATGCTTTTTTTAGTGTCACGGCAGCGCGCTCAGAGGCTTTTTCTGCACCCGCTTTCATTACTGCATCCATATAAGCACGGTCAGCACGGATACGATGGTATTCAGCTTGGATTGGCTCAAGCATCTCAACCAATGCTGCGCCTACATCTTTCTTGAACGGACCGTACATCTCAACGCCTTGGTATTGCGCTTCGATCTCTTCAAACGTTTTCCCCGTCGCTGCAGAGTACAAACCCATTAGGTTAGAGATACCCGCTTTGTTTTCCCAATCATGGGCAATACGTGGTGGTGTTTCTGCGTCAGTCTGCGCTTTGTTGATCTTCTTGATGATCGACTTCGGCTCTTCTAACAGAGTAATCACGTTCTTACGGTTGTCATCCGACTTAGACATCTTCTTAGTCGCATCTTGCAGACTCATCACACGTGCATTCACTGTTGGAATGTAAGGTTCTGGTACTTGGAAGATTGGCGTTTCAGGACCGTAGATATTGTTAAAGCGATTGGCGATATCACGCGCTAGCTCTAGATGTTGTTTCTGGTCGCTACCTACTGGCACTTGGTGAGCACCGTAAAGCAGGATATCTGCAGCCATCAACACTGGGTAGTCGTATAGGCCTACGTTTACGTCATTTGAGTGACGTGCAGACTTATCTTTAAACTGAGTCATACGGCTCAGTTCACCCATTTGTGTGTAACAGTTAAGAAGCCAACCAAGTTGAGCATGCTCTGGTACGTGTGACTGAACAAATAGCGTGCTCTTCTTTGGATCAACACCGACAGCAAGACAGATTGCTAATGCGTCTAGAGTCGCTTCATGCAGTGCTTTCGGATCTTGGCGAACCGTAATTGCGTGAAGGTCTACAACGCAGTATTGGCAATCGTAATCATCTTGCATCTGTTGCCATTGACGTAGAGCACCCAAGTAGTTACCGATACTTAGTTCACCAGATGGTTGAACACCACTCAATACGATGGGCTTGCTCATGGTTTTAATTCCTTTGCTTGTTCGCTAAGCTCGTTAACTTAGTTTCTTAACGTAGTATCTGAAAAGCTTAGCTTCTTAACTTTAAAATAGAAAAGCCGCACAGCTCTTCTGTACGGCTCATCCAGTGTACTCATTGATAAGTATTTTGCTAGTAGGTTAGCTAACTTTTGTCCGCTTTATGCTGAAACTAGAACGACATCTAGTAATTGCGCAATGTTGTCTGCGACATAGTCAGGGTTTGATACTGAAATCGGCTCACCGTGGTTATAGCCGTAAGTTAGACCAAACGAGTGGCAGCCTGCGTTCTTAGCCGCTTTGATGTCGTTGCTTGAATCGCCTACCATCAGCATCTCTTCAGCCTTCACATTATGCTTTTCCAGCAACCAGTTCAGCGCCACTGGGTTCGGCTTTTTCTCTGGGAAAGAGTCGCCACCCAACACATCAACAAAGTACTTATCGATACCGTGCTGCGCCAGAACATCTGGTACAAATTTCGAAGGCTTGTTGGTGACAAGCGCCATGGTGAAGCCCGCTTTGTCTAGCTCAGCTAACGTCTCTTTAACCGATGGATAAAGGTGACTCAGCTTATGGCCGCCCTGCTCGTAGAAATCATCAAACAGGATACGCGCTTTCTTCAAAAGATCAGGCTCAAGGCTTGGATCAACCGTAAGATTGCGGCTCAATGAACGTCCAATAAGAACATCAGCACCATTACCCACATAGTCGCGAACTTGTTCTTCGCTTACTGAAGAAAAACCCAGTTCCTGACAAGCTTGGTCAGCGGCGACAGCCAAATCAGGCACGCTATCTAACAAGGTTCCATCCAAATCAAAGGCAATCAGTTTTATTGAGCTTAATGACATCTTACTTTCCTATTTATTATGTTCGTCTTATGAGTTGAGCTCCAAGACGTAAAAAAGGGGCCAATTAGCCCCTTAATATTCAATCTATCTGTAGTTTTACGATTATGCGTTTACTTTTGCAAGCTCTGCACGCATCTCATCAATCACTTCTTTGTAATCTGGTTGATTGAAGATAGCGGAACCTGCAACAAACATGTCTGCGCCCGCTTCTGCGATTTCACGGATATTATCTACCTTCACGCCGCCATCAATCTCAAGGCGGATATCACGGCCTGATTCATCAATAAGTTTACGAACAGCGCGCAGCTTATCGAGTGTGTGAGGAATGAAAGATTGACCGCCAAAGCCAGGGTTCACAGACATTAGTAGAATCATATCTACTTTATCTAAGATGTAATCAAGGCAAGAAAGTGGCGTTGCTGGGTTAAGTACGACACCCGCTTTACAGCCGTGTTCTTTGATTAGCTGTAGAGTACGGTCAACGTGCTCAGACGCTTCAACGTGGAAGGTAATCATTGATGCGCCGGCTTTAGCAAACTCAGGTACGATGCTGTCTACTGGCTTAACCATTAGGTGAACATCGATAGGAGCTGTGATGCCGTAGTCGCGCAACGCTTTACAGATCGGTGCACCAAAAGTCAGGTTAGGTACGTAGTGGTTATCCATCACATCGAAGTGCACAACGTCGGCACCGGCTGCGAGTACTTTTTCTACGTCTTCACCAAGACGAGCAAAATCTGCAGACAAAATCGATGGAGCGATTAGAAAATCTTTCATACCAAACCTCTTAAGAGTGAGTAAATTGCGAATATCACCGCCTTGTGACATCTCGTACACGAATACAAGACTCAATCCCAAGACTATTTGGTGTGCAATTCTACCTAAGCACCTAAGCAGATTCTAGCAGTTCGAAAGATTAGTTTATGAAAGTACCCGTTGGTCACTCAATTTAATGAGTTCGAGGGTTATGGTGACGACTACAATTCTGTTGAAGCGTGTTGCTGGTTTTTCTCTTTATGAAAAAGTGCCAGTAACTCATCAACTTTATTACGCCCTGCGCCATTACGGCTAATGGTGCGCTTAACCTTGACCACGTTGAGTTCCGCACCATGATATAAACGGCGCGTTAAGGTCGTATCATGGTTTGAAATCAAGACAGGGATCCCTCGTTCCATTGCCGCTCTTTCTGCAACATCAGCCAAGGCCGCTTGATCATCTAAGCTGAAGCCATTACCCGCATAAGAGGTAAAGTTAGCGGTACTAGACAATGGCGCATAAGGAGGATCACAATAAACCACACAGCCTTTACGGGCGCGGCTAAAAGTCTCGCTATACCCTTCACAAACAAACGTCGCTTTCTTCGCTTTCTCAGCAAAAAACTCCAACTCAGCTTCTGGAAAGTAAGGTTTTTTATAAGAACCAAATGGAACGTTAAAACCGCCTTTCTTGTTGTAACGACACAGGCCATTGAAGCCAAATCGGTTCATGTACAAGAAAGCTAACGAGCGATACATGACGTTATCTGTACCATTGAACTCAGCGCGAACATCTAAGAACACCTCTCTACGGTTATTCTCCGGACAGAACCAACGCTTCGCTTCAGTGATATAGGTTTCAGGATCGGTTTTAAGTAGATTGTATAGGTTGATAAGATCGGGATTGATATCTGCAAGCAGGTACTGTTCAAAATCAGTATTCAGAAATACTGAGCCGGCACCGACAAACGGTTCTACCAATTTACGAGCAGGTGGCAGGTGACGTTGGATGTCTTCAACTAGGCCATATTTACCACCAGCCCATTTTAGAAAGGCACGCTGCTTTTTCATTTACTGCTCTATCTATCAACTCAAAAATAAGGCTGCGGAATGTAACATATTTTGAGGCTAAGCTCAGGGTTATTTCGCACGTTCTATCTCTCGATGCACTTGATTCATCGATTTTGCCCAAGGTTCCAACTGCTGAAGTGGTTTTGATAACGCACTTACGGCATCTCGCGCGACTTGAATCGTTGGATAATCTTGATAAGTGATAATAAACCACTTAGTGTCATTGCGAAGTGTTGGGTAAATACGAACCTTGTCCTCGACGTCATATTCTTCAATAAAAGACTGAACATCTTCTAATGACGTCATCGCGCTCAACTGTAAGGTATAAGCGCGTGGCGAGATAGCTTGTAACTCTTCGCGAGCAAATGAGAAGGTGATCTTTTTCGTCGGCGGTGTTGATTCCGTTAGGTCAGTATCTTCATCAACTGAAGCTTGTGACTCGTTTTTCGCCGCATCAGGTTGCGCGCTAACCGCGGCACCTGTGTTTTCTTCTACGGCAGCATCAATCGCACTGGTATCGGCACTTTTCGGCTTGTCATCAAGCAAGGCATCAACCACATCAGAAGTAATCACCACACGTTGCTGCTCTTGTTTCACCTCGCCAACACTGGCTGTACCTTCCACCACAACCGGTGGTAAAGATGAACTGTCATCGTCAGCACCTTGATAGCTCATGTCAGCTTCGGCTTCAGAATCTGAAGATCCGTCGACTCCGGCTTGCTCGGTACCACTTTCCACTTCAAACGTTGGGATAGCGGTTTGTTCGATGGGAGCGATAAGTGATTGCGCTTTATCGTCAGGGGTTGGTTGACTGAACATCCACCAATAGCCACCACCAATTAAAACCAACAACAACGCCACCACAATCGCGATATTGATGGGTGAGCCAATAATTGAGCGAATAATAATCCTTTTTTCCACTTTCAATTCTCCTAAAGCCATTAACTCGCCGGGCAAAGGTTGCGCTTTATTAAACGCACGTCGCACGCGAGTTTCAGACTCATCATCAACATATCGAATCACTAGGGATTCAAAGAAATGTTCCGCTTCTGGTTGAGAAAGATCATCGATTTCGAGGTCGATAGGCTTGTGTGGTTGCCCGTAACTAAGACGTGTTAGTAGCGTGTCTAGATGGCCAATTTCCGAGAAGAGAACGATATTAATCGTCCATTGAGGGTTTGATTGAGCTTCAAGTACCAACATCCATAATTCGGATACCAATAGCTCAGACAATCGATGGGCATCATCTACAACGATAACCACATTACACGACTCTCCATCCAGTAGCCTTGCGAGGCTATCTGATAAAGAATCATGTTGATTAAACAGGGGATCAGAAACAATTTGGCTAAGAATAAGCGCGCGACGTTGTTGATCGTCTTGGCTTGGGTGACAAAGCAGTAAGCACTGATTTTTTTCTGTCGACCACGCCTCAAGATAACGTTGAGCCAACCAAGATCGGCCAGAGCCAGCTTTGCCCGCAACCGTTACAAGGTTTGAACCAAAGTTAGTCAAAAGCTGTAAGCGCTCTAGCAGCTCAACTTGAGACTCTAACTCTAATACTCTTAATTCATGAGCCAAACTCATTGGGGATCCCTACTGATAAGATCGATCAGTAAAACGCTTCAGCTGCCTAGAGTTTAGCTAGGCAACCTCACAACCAAATTTAAAGAGTACGGCAGAAATCAATCGCTTGTTTAATGATGTCTTGAGGCACATCAGCGACCACTTCAGCGGTACCAATACTTGTTGGTAATACCAAACGTAACTGACCAGACAGCACTTTTTTATCACGCATCATGTGCTTTATAAAGTCTTCAAAAGACATGCTTTCTGGCGTATGGATTGGCAGTTTCGCATTCTTGAGTATAGAAATAATTCGCTCAAGTTGCTGCTGAGAGATCAGTCCCTGTAATTGAGCGGTTTTCGCTGCCATTACAGTGCCTGACGACACAGCTTCACCATGTAGCCAATTACCATAGCCTAGTTCTGCTTCGATCGCATGACCAAATGTATGACCTAGGTTCAATAACGCTCTGATTCCTGACTCTTTTTCATCTATAGCAACCACTTCAGCCTTAATTGCACAACAACGAGCAATCGCGGTAATCAGTGCATCTTCATCAAGTTGATAAAGTTTCTCTAGATTCTGTTCCAACCAATCAAAGAAGACTTCATCGTAAATGATGCCGTATTTGATCACCTCAGCAATGCCCGCTGCGAACTCACGCTCAGGAAGCGTTGATAGGCAGTTAGTATCGATGATGACAGATTTTGGTTGGTAAAAAGCGCCGATCATATTCTTGCCAAGAGGATGGTTCACTGCAGTTTTACCACCTACAGAGGAGTCCACTTGAGAAAGAAGGGTCGTCGGGATTTGAATGAAATCAATACCGCGCTGGTAGCAAGAGGCAGCAAAACCGACCAAATCACCGATAACACCACCACCCAAAGCAATCACCACCACATCGCGGCTGTAATTTCCTTCAAGCATGTAGCTCATCACTGAGTTGAACGTTTCAAGTGTTTTGTATTGCTCACCGTCTGGCAACTCTAAAAGAGAAGTTTGACAGCCTACTTGATCCAACAACGATAAAATTTTATCGGCATAAAGAGGCGCTACTGTCACATTACTGATAACAACAACTTTCTGTTTGCCTGATAAAAAAGAAAGGTACGCCGGGTCTTCAAATAACCCGGCGCCAATAGAGATAGGGTAGCTACGCTCAGCTAGATTGACCGTAATCCGTTCCATGGGTTTGCTCTCCGAAAAAATGAACTTAACGTTCTTCTAGCATTTTTACGATCTGGTTGGCTACCACTTTTGCACTTTGATCGTCGGTACGAACTGTGTAGTCCGCCACTTCGTCGTATAGTGCGTTGCGAGATACAGCTAGATCTTCTAGCACATCACGCGGGTTGTCTGTTTGAAGTAGAGGGCGTTTCTTGTCGCGGTTAGTGCGAGCAAGTTGCTTTTCAATTGTTGTTTCTAGGTATACAACAATGCCTCGTGCAGATAGACGGTTACGGTTTTCTTTGCTCAGCACTGAACCACCGCCTGTCGCAAGAACAATACCTTGTTCTTCTGTCAGATCGTTGATTACAGATTCTTCGCGCTTACGGAAACCATCTTCGCCCTCAACATCAAAAACCCATGCGATGTCTGCGCCAGTGCGCTCTTCGATCACAGTGTCAGAGTCTAGAAACTCCATATGAAGTTGGGAAGCTAGGTGTCTACCAATTGTACTTTTGCCGGCGCCCATTGGGCCAACAAGAAAAATATTGCGTTTCTCAGCCATGTTTTTAGCAGTAATTTACAACGTTAATTCAATGACATCGCCACAAGGTAGGTCAGTACAAGTACTGAAATTAAAAGGCCCGTGGCACCGATTCCTCACAGATAATTCGTGATAAGACCCGAAATTATCAAGGTTAGGTGCCACTAATGCAACTTTATTTTTAATCTAATTGTTCATTACTGAATCACAACTTTGGGTGTAACAAAAATAAGTAGTTCACTTTTACCCACATTTTCATAGCTACGACGGAATAATGCACCCAAAACTGGCAGGTCTCCTAACAGAGGAACTTTGTCCACTGTACTGCTCACACTGTGCTGAAATATCCCGCCAAGCACGACCGTTTCACCATTATTAACAAGCACTTGCGTACCTATTCGTTGAGTATCAATGGCAACAGCCTCACCCGTTCCCGTTTTTACTACTTGCCCTGGCCTATCTTGCGTCACGCTTAAATCCAATACCAAACGATTGTCGGGCGTGATTTGTGGTGTCACCTTAAGACTCAACACTGCTTTCTTAAATGCGACCGAAGTAGCACCACTTGAAGACGACTCTAAATAAGGAATTTCAGTACCTTGCTCAATATAAGCGGGCTTTTTATTGGTAGTGATTAAACGTGGGCTTGAAATAATCTCAGCTTTTGACTCTTGTTGTAATGCCGACAATTCAAGATCAAGCAAGGTATCTGAACCCAGTTTGGCCACCTGAAACGCAATGCTTGATGCATTAGGTGATGTCGCCCCTAGATTAACGTTGAGGAAATCGTCAATCGCACTATTCCCACCATTATCGTCATACGGCGTAATTTGCGATGGGTGGTTGCCCTCTATCGAGCCGCCAACTTTGAAGCTACCGTTGGTGGAAGAAACACCCCAACGCACTCCTAACTCATCAAGGTTACCCTCGGTAACGGTTACGATGCGCGCCTCAATCTGGACTTGCTTCACGGGGATGTCCAAAGAATCAATGATGCCTCGTATCACGGCAATGTTTTCTTCCAGTTCACGAATCAATAGGGAATTGGTGCGTTCATCAATGGTAATCGAACCACGATCGGACAACATGCTCACCGCCCCTTCACCGCCAATCATGTCGGCAATGTCGGTGGCTTTAGCAAAATTAATCTTGATGATTTCCGACTTAAGCTCTCCTAACTCCTCTTCCAAGCGAGATTTCTCTAACGCTTGTTGCTCTCGAAGATCGAGTTCTGCTTTTGGCGCCACCAAAATAACATTTCCATCAACGCGCTTATCTAGTCCTTTAACTTGCAAGATAATGTCGAGAACTTGCTGCCAAGGTACGCCATCTAAACGTAAAGTTAGGTTACCAGCTACCGAGTCAGACACGACGAGATTGAAATCGTTGTAGTCAGCAATCAGCTGCAGGACATTTCGTACCGGGATATCTTGGAAGTTAATCGATATCAGTTTGCCCTCTTTTTCTAAAACGCTTTTCTCTTTGGTCGCTTCATTGATAACAGGCTTGCTGATCACCACCTCTATGAAACGACCTTTTAGGTTATATTCATACTGATAGTCACCAGCGATCGTCGCCAACAGTCGTGTGCTGGGCGTCTCTTTATATACTTCAATACCTTCAACTAGGGTCGCGAAATCCTTCACATCCAAAAGATAAAGCTTATCGTCATTAACTTGAGTATTGAGTAATTCGATACTTAACCCTTCCTGAGCACGTTGAACATCCACCACAGCGGTGCTGGTTGCCAGCTCAATAATAATGACGGCGTCTTTATCTTTGTTTACCCTAAAATCAATATTCTCCAATTGATTAGGTAAGCTCTCGGCGTGACTGAGCACACTAAAGACCAACATCACAGACACAGCAAAACCTTGTAGAGCCTTGCTCACTAATCCACTTATTCCTTTAATCATATTTACATCTCATATCCACATCATGTGACATTGGTTTACTTCAGAGCCAGTCTAACGTTGCGCTTATGCCAACAACCTAAGCCATCTGGAAGAGTTTCATTAATCTGAACGTACTGGCTCGTCACTTTAGTAACTCGGCCATTGTTTAAGCCGATAAACTGACCTTTTTTGACGTTTACCACGTTCCCTTTGGGTGTTTGCACTAACCCAAACACACTTGTTCCGCTTCCCATGACGCCTCTTAAACGAAGCTTACTCAACGGGTACTTCTCTAATTTCCCATTACGAGAACGCGTGCTAGGTTGCCAACAGTCTTTCTTAACTAAAGGCTGATTTTGCACGATGGCTTCTTTAGGCAGTTCAAACGGAGGACGAAAGGCTCGGCGCTGATAAGTAGCGGCCAAAAATTCAGTCGCAGGAACCAGTTGTTCCACCTCTTTTCTCGCTTTGGCCTCAACTTGCACTACAAAGTCTTCTAACGAATCTTCATTCGCTTTACAGCCCGTGAGCACAAGCAATAGTAATGTTGAATAAAACACGCTATTGGGTTTCATCATTGACCTCCGATTTAAATTGGTAGGTATAAGCTCGAACCCTGAAGTGCAGCGTGCTACTTTCTTGACTGACTCGCTGCCAATTCACGTCATCAAAGCTGATGATGCGCGGCAGCTTAGCAATGGCCGCAGAGAAATCACCAATCTCGTGGTAGTCACCCGTCAGCTCGATGTTGAGCGGTAAACGATAGAGAAACTCTTTGTTCTGTTTCTGCCCCCAGTCAATTCGCGTAAATGTCAGCTTATTATCCAATCCAAGCTCGTTCACAGAGGCCAACATACTGGCTAGCTCTTTTTGAACGGGCAATTGCTCCAATAGATAGTCATAACGGCTAGTTAGCTCATCCAGCTGGCTCTGAAGCTTAGGTAAGGCCGCAACCTTATTGGCCTTTATTCTCAAGGTCGCTTTTAAGGTCTGCTCTTGTTGCCTCATCTGCTGTAGCTCATCGTCCAAAGGCAGCACATACAACCAAGTACCCACTCCTTGAATAAGTATGACCAACACTAGAATCACCAGTACTTGAGGCAGTAACGGCCATTCGGTGATCTCATCAACATCAAGATCTTGCAAGCTCATCCTATTTTGCCAACTAATCCTATTTTGAAAGTTAGCCATGATTCGCCCCCTTCTCTTTTATGTTCGCAGTTGTGCCCTCTGCGGTTGTGTTTTCTAAAGAAACAGGGCTAAACACAAAAGAGACCTTGAAGGTCTGAAACTCTTTATTGAAGCGCTTGCGGTTATGAACGATGGAGTGCATCTCGACCCCTTCCAGAGAATCAGAACGCTCTAGATTGTCCAACATGGTAGCAAGACGAGCGGTGCTGTCGCTGATGCCCGACATTTCAATCTCCTGACCATTCATCTTTATTTTGTCGACATACACACCCTCAGGAATAAGCTTCGGCATCAGGTTCATAAAGTCGGTGGTCTTGTTGCGACCAAGCTGCAATGATTCGACTACATCAAGCCTGGTCAGAATCGCTTTATGCTCCTGCTCCGCGACCTTTAATGACTGAATTTGTCGGTCGAGCTCGGCAATATATCGATTGAGGTAACTAAGACGTGCTTGCTGCTTGGCTTGTTGGTCGTAAAAATAGTGACCAACCGCCCATTGCCCTGCAAAAGCGATGATGACACCAAGAATGATAAGATGAATAAAGCGCTTCTTGTGCTGAGCGCGAATCTCATCACGCCACGGCAGCAGGTTAATTTGATGCAACATGCTTTTCTCCCTGCCACTTGAGTCCACTCATCGCCATACCCGCCGCAATACCAAAATGTTGCCAGTTCGTTGGTAATCGACGTCGCTTCGCCACCTTATTCTCAAATAGAGACAAAGGGTTCAGTGACTCGCAACTCAACTGAAATTGACGTTCTAGCTCTTCGGTTACCATAGGAATGCTGGCGCCCTCGCCCATCAGCCAGATCCCTGAGATAGGTTGCTGTGCATTTCCTGATGAATAGAGCTGTAATTGACGCTTGAGCTTCTCAATCAAATTAACAATAAATTGATGTGTATCTTCAGTGGTGGCGAACACACTCTCGATATCACTTGCAGCACCACTGCTGCGAAGATCTTTGGTACCAAAAGCGATATCTTTATAAAACGGTGCCAAACCTTGTGGAATAAGGCCTAGCGACGTTTGGTCGATTCCCACATCCACCAGCAGCCAGTTTTTCTTTTCGGGGTATAGGCGCGATGCCATTTGCCAGATGTTAAGCAGTCCATGCGCCTGCGTGTCTACCACCACAGGTTTAAAACCAGCTTTGGTCAAAGCATCCGCTCGGCTATCCACCACTTCTTTACGTGTGGCGTATACCTGGTAACTGCTTGTCGAACCTTTACCAAATCGTTTGTCTTCTAGCTTTACAAAATCTAAACTCAGCTCCTCTATCGGAAAGGGAGATTGATGAGCAAAGGTTTGATAGATCGAAAACTCTTTTTCTCTATCTTCTAACTCACTTTCTATTTGCAGTACTTTGCTGATCACCGTGTTATCAGGTACTGAAATAGCGACGTTGCAACAGCCAAAAGGCAGACCTTTCCTAAGTTCTTTAAGTTTCTTAACAGTTTTCTGATACTCCAAAGTATGGTTAGCTGTAAAAATGTCGTCCGAAATCGGCAGCTCTTTGTATCCCACTAGGGCATACAACTCCCCCACGGGTTTTAGTACCACGGCTTTGATGCTGTGATGATTTATATCTATACCTGTAATTAATGATGAACCCATGTGACCTAGCTCCTGAAGTGCCAAGCATTTCGTTGATTATCTAGGGGTTGTGATTATTAGTTAAATAAGCGTTAATAAACGAAAGCTAAGTTTTTAGCCTAGAGTACAAGGGTTTGCTGCTTATCAGCCTTAACTAATCAGGGATTATCCGGTGAAGTTCATAAAGCGATTATTCATATTTACATTGATTTGCATGATTCTTGGAGTCAGTACAATTTTTGGGTTTTATTATTACGTAAAACCAGAGTTGCCTGATGTTGCCACTTTGCGTGACGTGAAGCTCCAAACGCCAATGCAAGTCTTCAGTCAAGACGGTAAGTTGATCTCTCAATTTGGCGAAAAGCGTCGCAACCCAGTGACTTATGACGAGATTCCTCGCCACTTAGTTGAAGCTCTGATTGCCACCGAAGATAGCCGTTTTTACGAACACCCAGGTATTGACCCAATCGGTATCACCCGTGCAGCGCTCGTCGTTGCTATGTCGGGTTCAGCCAAACAAGGGGCGAGTACCATTACTCAGCAGCTTGCGCGTAACTTCTTCTTATCTAATGAGAAAAAGATCATGCGTAAGATCAAAGAGATCTTCATTGCAATCCATATCGAGCAACTGCTTAGCAAAGAAGAGATCATGGAACTTTATGTAAATAAGATCTTCCTTGGTCACCGCTCGTACGGTTTTGGCGCGGCAGCGCGTGTTTATTTCGGAAAGGATCTCCCCGAGCTCACCCTGAGTGAAATTGCTACGCTGGCGGGTATGCCAAAAGCACCGTCCACGATGAACCCTATCTATTCGATTGAGCGCGCGACTCACCGTCGTAACGTGGTATTACGTCGTATGTTAGACGAGAAATACATCACTCAAGCAGAGTTCGATGAAGCTCGTAGCGAGACATTGATATCGAAATACCACGGTGCAGAGATTGAACTGAGCGCGCCGTATGTTGCTGAAGTAGCACGTGCGTGGATGGTTGAACGCTATGGCGAAGCTGCTTATACATCAGGCATGAAGGTTTACACGACCGTTGATTCGAAACTGCAAAAAGCAGCGAACCAAGCGGCGATTAAGAACCTACTTGGCTACGATGAGCGTCACGGCTACCGTGGTGCAGAAAAAGTATTGTGGCAGACGGCTCAATCAGCTTGGGATCAGGAACAAATCGTTAAACACCTTAAGTCTCAACCAACCTATGGTGACTTAGTCCCTGCTGTTGTTACCGCGGTTGATTCAAAAAGCGCTCAAGTTTGGGTTAAAAACCAAGGCGAAGGCACTATTGAGTGGCAAGGCATGAACTGGGCACGTAAATTCCTAACGGATAATCGCCAAGGACCAGCCCCCTCTCAAGCGAAAGAGATTCTTGCTGTTGGTGAGCAAGTTTGGGTTCGCCATGAAGCAATTACAGGAGACGAAGTATCTGAAGAACCGACAGAAGAGTCAGCAGAGGCGAAGTCAGAAACACCTGTTGAATGGCGACTAAGCCAAGTACCCAATGCGAATACTGCCTTTGTTGCAATGAACCCGAACAACGGCGCAGTATTGTCGATGGTGGGTGGCTTTAACTTTGTTCACAACAAATTCAACCGTGCGACGCAATCTATTCGTCAGGTGGGTTCTGGTATCAAACCATTTATCTACTCAGCGGCCATTGATAAAGGCCTAACGTTGGCATCACTGATCAACGATGCACCTATCAATCAATGGGATAAGAGCCAAGGTACCGCATGGCGACCAAAGAACTCACCACCGACCTACGTGGGTCCTACGCGTTTACGTATTGGCTTAGCTCAATCTAAAAACGTAATGGCTGTGCGTGTGCTGCGTGAAGTTGGCTTAGATGATACTCGTAACTACCTAACTCGTTTTGGTTTTGATATTGACGAAGTACCTCGCTCTGAAACCATTGCTCTAGGTGCGGGTAGCTTAACGCCAATGAAGGTAGCTCAAGGTTACTCAGTATTCGCTAATGGCGGCTACTACGTTGAACCTTTCTACATCAGCCGCATTGAAACGCCATTTGGTGAGACTGAATTCGAAGCAACACCAAAAGTGGTTTGTAAGGACAATTGCGATCATAAGGTTGCCACAGACCCAATGGCCGATGAGTTTGCAGAGCAAGATGTGGATGCCAAAGTGCAATACGCGCCTCAAGTCATCTCTGAGCAAAACGCATTCCTTGTTCGCGAAATGATGTACAGCAACATCTGGGGCGGCGGTGACTGGAGTGCTGGCACAGGTTGGAATGGTACAGGTTGGCGAGCTCAGCCGTTGAAGCGTCGTGACATTGGCGGTAAAACCGGTACAACCAATGACTCGAAAGATACATGGTACAGCGGCTACGGCCCTGGCATGGTGGCAACGGTATGGGTTGGTTTTGATAACCACAACCGTAACCTAGGTCGAACTAAAGCGAACTCTAACCTTGGCAAGAGCCAAATTACCGGTGCCGAAGCGGGCGCTAAAACAGCAGAACCTGCATGGGTTGATTTCATGGGTACTGCGTTAGCGGGCGTTCCTGCTGAACGTAAAGAGATTCCGGAGAACATCGTTCGTGTTCGTATCGACCGTGAAACTGGCTTACTGACTAACAAGTTCGATAGCTCATCGATGTTCGAGTACTTCGAGAAAGGCACAGAGCCAACTGAGTACATCACTGAACGTTTCAATGATGACATCTACTCAACGTCATCAGGCGAAGCAGTAGAAGAGCTGTTCTAGCTAGGGTTTGTTGAACCTAGTAAGATGAACCAACAAAAAAGGGTTGATATGAATTCATATCAACCCTTTTTTTATATCTACATCTGAACGAACTCAACTCTAAACTCGAGTGCTAAGCCGCTTTTTCCAATTGAGTTCGGATAGCCTCAGCCAGTTGCTCAAAACGCCCCTTTAGCGGAGAGCCCGGTCGGTAGGCAACAACAATGCGACGTGAAGGTGTTGGATTCACCGCTGGCACGTAACACACGCCATCTTTCTGTTTTTCCTTTGGAACCGATAACTGAGGTAACAAGGTAATACCCGCCCCTGCCGCTACCATGTTACGCAGCGTTTCTAAGCTGGTCGCTTTAAAGCGTTCATCATCTTTTGCACCCGCAGCAAAACAGAAGCCCAAGGCTTGGTCTCGTAAGCAATGACCATCGCCCAGTGCAAGTACGGTTTGTCCATTTAACTGCAGCATATCGACAGCATCCTGCTGTGCCCATTCATGATCACACGGTACGGCAACGCTTAATGGCTCGTCATAGACATCAATCTCTTTGAACGCCGCCGTTTCATCTACCGCAGCCAGCACCAAGCAATCAAGTTTGCCATCTTCTAACTGGCTCACTAACTGATGTGTCTGCGCTTCGTGCAGGTAAAGCTCAAGATCGGGGAAACTCTCTTTTAGATAAGGAATGATCTTAGGCAAAATGTACGGGCCAACGGTCGGGATAAAACCAATATGCATCGGCCCCGTCATCGCTTCACCGTGTCCACTTGCCATATCTTTAAACGTCTTTACCTCGTTGAGAATGCGCTTGGCTTGCTCAACAAGTTGTAAACCTGATTCTGTAAATATTACCTTCCTTGGGCTACGCTCGGTTAACTGAAGTCCAATTTCATCTTCCAGTTTGCGTATTTGACCGCTCAATGTCGGCTGACTTACAAAGCACGCTTCTGCTGCTTTTCGAAAATGTTTGTGCTCAGCGAGCGCCACCAAGTATTCAAAGTCACGAATGTTCATGCTCAGTCTCTTACCTCAGGTTTTAATAAGAACAAGGGTTTTAATAGAAACATTTAAAAGAAAAATGCTCTTGATAGAATTTACCTATCAAAACCATAACATCAAACGATTAGAGCTATCAAAGGATTTATCTAATAATGGGCTCAACGAAACGAAACAGAGCACAGAAAAACGTTAAGCTCTGATAGAACAAAATTAAAATACTATTTAAGGAAATCAATATGTTTGCATCTAAAGAAGGTCAATTAATCCCTCAAGTAACATTCCCAACTCGCCAAGGTGATGCATGGGTTAACGTAACGACGGAAGAGCTATTCAAAGACAAGACAGTTATCGTATTCAGCCTACCAGGTGCGTTTACACCAACATGTTCTTCAAGCCACCTACCTCGTTACAACGAGCTGCACTCTGTATTCAAAGAAAACGGCGTTGATGACATCCTTTGTGTTTCTGTAAACGACACGTTCGTAATGAACGCATGGAAAGCAGACCAAGAAGCTGAAAAAATCACATTCATCCCAGATGGCAACGGCGACTTCACAGACGGCATGGGTATGCTAGTTGAGAAAAACGACATCGGCTTTGGCAAACGTTCATGGCGCTACAGCATGCTGGTTAAAAACGGCGTGGTAGAAAAAATGTTCATCGAAGAAGACGTACCAGGCGACCCGTTCAAGGTTTCTGATGCTGATACTATGCTTAACTACCTTGCTCCTGAACACAAAGAGCAAGAGTCAATCACAGTATTCACTAAGCCAGGCTGTCCTTTCTGTATGAAAGCAAAGCAGAACCTAATCGACAAAGGTCTAAACTACGAAGAAGTGGTTCTAGGTAAAGACGCAACAACAGTAAGCCTACGTGCAATCTCTGGTCGCACTACCGTTCCTCAAGTATTCATCGGTGGCAAACACATCGGTGGTAGCGAAGAACTAGAAACTTTCCTAGGTTAATCACTTAGTCGCTAATAAACGCTTAGTAATTAAATAGCTTAGTAATACCAGCTAACCCACCCTCTTGTGGGTTAGCTATTCCAAACCACTCTTATCTGAGCTTTGGAAAAGAATATAGCTCGTAGCTCGCAAACCTAAGAGTCACAAGCTAAACCTAATAAAACAGAATCACAAAACTGACCCGCAATCCTGACTCTCAAAAAACCACCAGAGTTGGAGGGGTTCGTTCACACTAAATTTAGCCATTGCGAGAAAATTATTATGAAACAAGTCAATGTAGATGTAGCAGTTATCGGGGGCGGTACAGCAGGTCTAGGTTCTTACCGCGCTGCAAAAGCACACACTGACAGTGTCGTGATGATTGAAGGCGGCCCTTACGGTACAACCTGTGCTCGTGTTGGTTGTATGCCATCTAAACTGCTTATTGCAGCAGCTGAAAGCGTACACCAAATCGAGAAAGCTCCGGCTTTTGGCGTTCACCCACAAGGTGATATCGTGATTAACGGCCGTGAAGTGATGGACCGAGTGAAGTTTGAACGTGACCGTTTTGTTGGTTTTGTTTTAGAAGGTGTTGATGAAATCCCAGAGCAAGACAAGATTTCTGGCTACGCAAAGTTCTTAGACGACAACACGCTACAAATCGATGACCACACGGTTGTCACCGCTAAGCGTATTGTTATCGCGACCGGCTCTCGCCCTGCATATCCGGCAGTTTGGAATGAGCTTGGTGACCGCCTGATCATTAACGACGACGTGTTCAGCTGGGATGATTTACCGGAATCAGTCGCAGTATTTGGCCCTGGTGTGATTGGTCTTGAGCTTGGTCAGTCACTGCATCGCTTAGGTGTGAAGACCAAACTGTTCGGTTTGGGTGGTCAAGTTGGCCCAGTAACCGACCCAGAAATCATGGCGTATGCAGATAAAGCCTTCAATGAAGAGTTCTACCTTGATGCTGACGTGAAAATCGAAAGCATGAAGCGTATTACCACAGAATCAGGTGAAGATCGCGTCGAAATCCAGTTCATCAATAAGCAAGGTGAACTAGAAACTAACGTCGTTGAATACGTACTGGCAGCAACAGGCCGTCGTCCTAACACTGATAAGCTTGGCCTAGAGAATACCTCTCTTGAGCTTGATGAGCGTGGTGTTCCAATTGCCGACCACTACACGCTACAAACATCACTGCCATCAGTATTTATTGCCGGAGATGCAAGCAACCAACTGCCTCTACTGCATGAAGCAGCAGACCAAGCACGTATTGCGGGTGATAATGCAGGTCGCTTCCCTGAGATTCGCGCAGGCTTACGCCGCTCTAAAATCTCTGCGGTATTCTCTGACCCACAAATCGCGATGGTGGGTGAAACCTACAAAGAGATCATAACCCGCTTAGGCACCTGTGGCTGTTTCGCAACAGGTGAAGTGTCTTTCGAGAACCAAGGTCGTTCACGAGTGATGCTACGCAACAAAGGTATTCTGCACGTTTACGGCGAGCAAGGTACAGGCCGTTTCCTTGGTGCTGAGATGATGGGACCAAACGCAGAACATTTGGCTCACTTACTCGCATGGGCACACCAGAAAAAGATGACGGTTTCTGAAATGTTGGATATGCCATTTTACCACCCAGTAATTGAAGAAGGTGTACGAACAGCGCTACGTGACCTGAATGCGAAACTGCACCTTGGTCCAGAGATGGTGAAACACTGTCTAGATTGTGGCCCTGGTTGTTAATCTCAGGTCGTTGCAAAACTAGCAGTTTGGTCTATTAACAGAGACTAGGTACTAAAAAGGAAAGCCATTGGCTTTCCTTTTTGTTTTTGGCCACGAGCAAATAATAGATTCCCGATTACGCTCCTTCGTCGCTTTCGGGAATGACGATAATTTTCCTATACCGTCAATCCGAAGCTAACCAGTATAACGATGCTTTTTAATACGCATCTAAGCTGAAGCAGACCAAAGTGACGCATCAGTTAAACCAAAACTTAACCGTCATTCCAGAACCGAGGGACGAGGTATCTGGAATCTCTTGAAGCCATTACTTGTCGCTAAAGACTTAGCGATTACTTCTCAGCAGCAATCACAGAGATCTCAACAAGTAGCGCTTCGCGAGCCATGTCGCCAGTCACACATGCGCGAGCTGGAGCGTGACCTTCTGGTACCCATGCATCCCAAACTGCGTTCATTTCTTGGAAGTCTTTCATGTCTTTCAAGTAAATCGTTGCTGACAGCATGTGTTCTTTGTCGCTACCCGCTTGCTCAAGTAGCGCTTCCACTTTATCCAGCATAGTTTGTGTTTGCTCAGTGATGTCTTTTGTTGCATCAGCACACACTTGGCCACATAGGTAGATAGTGCCGTTGTGTTTAACAATACGGCTCATGCGTTGTTTGGTTTCTTGGCGCTCAATCATCGACTTTCTCTCTCTGTGTCACCGTGATCCAATATCTTGTGACGTGTTATTATCAAGGCAACAAGCATAACGCGAATCAAACCCAAGATGACATGCATTCATTGCAATAAAAGTGAAAAAACCCGTAACAAACTCGGCCGCTGTCAGCGCTGTATGAATCAGCTGATGGTGTTGTCGATTTTAAGTTGGGGAGTATGGTGGTTGTTTTTCAAAGAAGACCCAAAAACCATCAATGCCATCGCTTTGATGATGGCTGCTTTCGCATTCAGTGGTTTGCTGTCGTTACATTGGATAATGAAGTTTGTGGTGCTGCCTTTAAGGAACAAAAAGCGTTAACAGAGAGACTTTGCTAGATAAGTAATAAAGGCTAGATACCCAATAAAATGACCCGACTTAGCAAGTCATCATCATTTCCCAAACAGCAGATAGAAAAAAGCCCCAGAACCAATCGATTCTAGGGCTTTCTTAGAAAATTCTAAGAAAAAGCAGTGGTACTTTAATAGACCGGACTTTTCTTAATTTGTTCCCAAAAAAGATCAATTTTTTGATCTTTTTTTTAGGGGCTATAAAATCAATGCTTTATGCAACATTAACCTTAGCGATGATCTGCTCTACCAAGTTCACTTCCAAGGCCACTTCATCACATGCATGTTGACGAGGGCACTGGTCACAATCTTTCAGCACCTTCTCAGGCAGCAGAGATTTTGATGTCGGTAAGAAGTCATGCTTCATAAAGAACTCTGGAGTACGAGTCAGTACAAACACCTTCTTAATGGCCATTTGTCGTGCTTTATCAACCAAGTGCTGCACAATCGCTGTACCCTGCCCTTGACCTTGCCACCCAGCCTCAACACCGAGCGAGCGAATCTCCGCTAAACCAGAATCATACACATAGAGTGAGGCGCAACCTGTCACCTCACCATGATGTTCTGCGACAGCAAACGAGCCAATATCACGCACCAGTTCATTACGAGAACGAGGTAGGTTTTCACCCATGTTCGCCCAGTAGGCCACCATGCCTTCCAACGCTTCAATATCCGTCAGACGAGCAGGACGAACCTTCACGATGGAAGTGTCACGCTGTGATAAACGCTTCTCAGCTTGGTCAACCGCGTAAGCCACTTGCTGTGGTGATACACCGCCTAGCGCGCTACGTTTTTCAAGACACGATTCAATGGTCAGGATGTCATACACATCCTCTTCAATCACCTCAGAGAACTCTTTCATCTCTGCGATGGTTAACTCTTCTAATGCACAGCCTTTAGCAATCGCCGCCACTACCGTCACACCAACAATATGGTGAGCTTCACGGAAAGGAATGCCTTTCGCTACTAGGTAATCAGCCAGCTCAGTTGAGTTCGCGTAGCCTTGTTTCGCTGCTTCAAGTGTACGTTCGCCGTTCACTTTAATACCGTCAAAACAAAGAGCAGCCATTTCCATACAATCATTCCAAGTGTCTAAAGCGTCGAACAGACCTTCTTTATCTTCTTGCATGTCTTTGTTGTACGCCAAAGGCAGGGCTTTCACTGTCATCATCATTGCGGCTAATGAACCATAAACACGGCCAGTTTTGCCACGGATAAGTTCGAGCGCATCAGGGTTTTTCTTTTGTGGCATCAGAGATGAACCTGACGTCACGGTATCCGCTAACTCGATGAAGTTCGATTCACCTGAGTTGTAGAAAATCATATCTTCTGCAAGACGTGAAAGGTGAAGCATTGAAATAGAAGCGATCGACATCAGCTCCATCACATGATCACGGTCAGAGACTGAATCTAGAGAGTTGCGCGTTGCACGGCGGAAGCCTAAGTTGTGAGCTAACTCTTCACGGTCCATCGGGTAAGCGGTTCCTGCAAGGGCACCAGAACCCAGCGGACATGTATCTAGACGCTTAATCGCATCATTCAAACGAGAATAATCACGCTCAAGCATTTCAACGTAAGCCAAGCACCAGTGAGCAAAAGTTACCGGCTGAGCACGTTGCAAGTGAGTGTAGCCAGGAAGCACGGTTTCTTGATGCTGAGAAGCAACATTCACCATTTGGCTTTGCAGACGATCAAGCGCTAACAGCAGTTGATTACCTTGTTGACGACACCATAGTTTAAGGTCAGTCGCTACTTGGTCATTACGAGAACGGCCAGTATGCAGTTTTTTGCCCAAATCACCGACTTTGCCGATAAGTTGTTGCTCAACCCAGCTGTGAATATCTTCTGCATCAGAACGCAAGATCTGTTCAGGGTCTTCCATCACTTCGAGTTTTAGCTCGTTCAGTGCAAGCTCTAGTCTTTGCTGTTCTTCTTCTGTTAGAACGTTGACCGATTGTAGAGCCTTTGACCAGGCAATAGAGCCCACAATGTCTTGCTCAGCCAATCGGTAATCAAAACGAAGAGAATCGTTAAAATCTTTGAACCGGGTGTCTGCTGCTTGGGTAAATCTACCGCCCCATAATGCCATTGTGTATCTCCTAATTGCACAGTGCTCACTGTTTTTGCAAATGATAATTCTGATTAAGATTCAGTATTTTTCTGATGGTTTAAACTTACGGCAATTCAAAATGAAAATAAAGTATTAATTCATTATTTTCACATATTTATTCACCAGAGGTTCATTCCATTGATTATTTTCAGCTTGGAGCGCGAATTATATGCCATTCGACAGTAAAAACCGAAGCTGATTTATTAAACAAACAGCAAGCAAAAAGCCCACTCACTAATCAATAGTAAATGGGCTTTGCATAATGATGTCTGTTTACTGGCCTTCAACCCTTCGCTAAAGGCTAGCTCACTAACTCATTGTTCGGATTACTTTTGGCTATTCAGAGCACGGATACGGCTTGATAGCGAGTAAAGACGGATGAAGCCTTCAGCGTGGCTTTGGTCGTATACTTCATCTTCACCAAAGGTTGCAAACTCTTCTGAGTACAGGCTGTTGTCAGAACGCTTCTGAGTCACCGTTGCATGGCCTTTGTAAAGTTTGATAACCACTTCACCATTCACGTCTTGTGCTAACTCATCTGTTGCTGCAAGAATTGACTTACATAGCGGAGTGAACCAACGGCCGTCATATACAAGGTGAGAAGCCTTAACACCCAGCTCTTCACGGAATTCGAATGCCGCTTTATCAAGAACCAATTGCTCTACTGCACGTAGTGCTTCCATCATGATTGTGCCACCTGGAGTTTCGTAACAACCACGAGACTTCATGCCAACAAGACGGTTTTCTACGATATCGATACGACCAACACCGTGTTTAGCACCCTTCTCGTTTAGGTAAACCAGCGCGTTGTATGGCGTCATTGTTTCGCCATCAACCGCAACCACTTCACCTTTTTCAACTTTAAGCGTCACTGTTTCAGATTCGTTTGGCGCTTGCTCTGGGTCTACAGTCCAAGCCCAGCAATCTTCATCCGGTGCGTTCCATGTGTTTTCTAGAACACCACCTTCTGTAGAGATATGCCATGCGTTTGCATCACGCGAGTAAATCTTGGTAAGAGAAGCCGTACAAGGGATGTTACGCTCTGCTAGGTAATCTAGACACTCTTCACGACTTACTAGATCCCATTCACGCCAAGGCGCAATTACGTGTAGGTCTGGTGCTAGTGCAGCAAATGCACCTTCAAAACGAACTTGGTCATTACCCTTACCTGTACAGCCGTGACATAGAGCGTCTGCACCTACTTTACGTGCAACTTCAACCTGAGCTTTCGCAATGATTGGACGAGCCATTGAAGTCCCTAACAAGTATTTACCTTCGTAGTAAGCACCTGTTTTAAGCGTTGGGTAGATGTAATCTGCCACCATCTCTTCTTTAAGGTCAGCGATGTAACACTCAGACGCACCAGAAGCTTTTGCTTTCTCTTCGATTCCAATCAGCTCTTCATCGCCTTGGCCTACATCAGCAACAAATGCGATAACTTCGCAGTCATAGTTCTCTTTCAACCATGGGATGATTACTGATGTGTCTAGACCGCCAGAGTAGGCTACTACAACTTTCTTTACGTTAACTTTGCTCATTTTCTTTCTCCTAGTTTCCATACTGCACATGGCGGTCAGCGTTGGAAATCACTTTAATAATTATATATTTAATTTATTTATCTAAATTCTTTAGTAGTAACTCGTAGTGAGGTCTACTGAGGTAAAAACTGTGTTCCTATGCTCTTACCTGCAAAAAGTTGTGTCAGCTTGTCTGGGTATCGCCAGGTTGCAACTTCAATTGGTCGTCCGAGGTCATTAGCCGCTTCTAGTGCAGCTTGTACTTTCACGATCATGCCATCGGTAATCACTTTACCTTTAATAAGGTCATCGGCTTGTTGCTGATTAAGGCTTGGAATCAGGTGGCCTTTACCATCCAATACACCACTGACATCAGAAAGCAGTACCAGTTCAGCATCAAGCGCGCCAGCTACAGCTACAGCAGCTTGGTCTGCATTGACGTTCATCAGTTGGCCTTGCTCAGTCAAACCAATCGAGCTAATGATTGGCAGTGCTCCAGCATTAAGAATGGCTTGCAGGACGGTTGAGTCGCCCGGCTCAGCGTTACCTACTGCACCCAATTCAGGATTCAGCTCGCTGACTTTACATAGACCACCATCAGCTAGGCTCAAACCAACAGCGTTGATGCCGTCTTTAATCGCCTGACCTTGAAGCAATTTGTTGGCCGTGCCCGCTAGCGCAC
Organism: Vibrio sp. QJM3NY_27; assembly: GCF_057785955.1. Classification (NCBI taxonomy): domain Bacteria; kingdom Pseudomonadati; phylum Pseudomonadota; class Gammaproteobacteria; order Vibrionales; family Vibrionaceae; genus Vibrio; species Vibrio sp. QJM3NY_27. The sequence goes on from NZ_CM173511.1 coordinate 3,236,268, forward strand.
CAGCGATCAAAGGAATCTGATCATAAGGAGTAACACGTAGCCCTTCTTTCTTAACGGTTTCAAGGTTCAACTTATTCATCAAATCATCAACAAGGTAACCACCGCCGTGAACAATCACGATTGGTCGCTGTGCCTGCTGTTGGTAAGCTGAAATCGCACCAAATAACTTGCTAAGTGTTTCACCACAAGATAGCGCAGCGCCACCTAACTTTATGATTAATGGTTGATTATTAAGGCTCATATCTAGATTTCCTTACACTAACGCAGTTAATGGTGCAAAACCATAACGTAAATTCAAACACTGCATCGCTTGACTAGATGCACCCTTTAATAAGTTATCAATCGCTGAAACAACGATGATGTGCTGACCTTGTACCTTCCAACCTAAGTCGCAGAAAGGTGTTTGTTCTACATCTTGAATTCTTGGCAATGTTTCTTCGAGTAATCTCACAGCTGGTTTACCTTGATAAGCTTGCTCGAAGGCTTCTTGTATCTGTTGTTCTGTCACACCGTCAGCTAGTTTCATGGTAATGGTCGCTAAAATGCCACGCTTAAAGTTGCCTAGGTGCGGGGTGAAAATCACATCACATCCTAGATGTGCAGCCATTTCAGGTTGATGACGATGGTTGAATACACCATAAGCTTGCAGGCTTACTTCGCAGAAGCTGTTGACCATACTCGCCTTGCGGCCTGCTCCAGTGACACCACTGGTCGCGTTAATCACTGGCCATTGGTTTGTATCAAGTAGCTTTGCTTCAACCAAAGGCTTAATCGCCAGTTGTGATGCGGTTGGGTAACAACCCGCTACTGCGACAAGCTGAGCTTCTTTAATTTCTTGTTCGTTCCATTCAGCTAAACCGTAAGCCGCTTTGTCTAGCCATTGTTCGTGTTGATGTTCAAAACCGTAAAACTCTTGATAGAAGTTTTCGCCTTTAACTCTAAAGGCACCCGATAGGTCGAACACTTGGCAATCGTTCTCTAGAAAGATTGGCGCTAGGTCGTGACTTACCTCGTGTGCAGTGGCTAAGAAAATCACATCAGACTGCTTTGCCACTTCTTCTGGATTCGTTAATGGCTGTACTGGCATATCAATCAAGCCAGCTAACTTACCGTGCAGTGCCGCAATAGGTTTACCTGCGTCTACACTATTGGCTGAGACATATAAACCTGATAGCGTGAGCTCAGGGTGTCTGTTTATCATTAGAGCCAGTTCTGCTCCGGTATAGCCGCTTGCGCCAATGATCGTGGTTTTCAACATCTCAACACATCCATTCTTGAGGTAAGTTACATTTCAAATTTGACTATTCATACTTAATTTTTAGCTTTATTTGATTTCTTATGCATTAAATATGATTTAATATGTGTTTTACCGACTTATGGTTTTCCTGTCAATAGTAGAAGTGAAGTTATTATGCAATTACCGAGTTTTCTTGAGGTCTATAAAGGCCTGATTTCCACCGACTCCATTAGCTCGACCGATCCAAGCTGGGATCATGGCAACGAGAAAGTGATCGAAAAAATGGCTCAATGGTTTAAAGACGTAGGCTTTAGTGTTGAGGTGGTAGAGGTCGAACCCGGCAAGCATAATATGGTCGCAAAGATGGGTTCTGGCGAAGGGGGCTTACTGCTTGCAGGACACAGCGACACCGTGCCATTCGATGAAGGACGTTGGAACTTCGACCCTCACGCACTGACAGAACACAACAACCGCTTTTACGGATTGGGCACCGCCGATATGAAAGGCTTTTTTGCCTTCGTTTATGAAGCCGCGAAGAAGATGGATTGGAGCAAGCAAACCAAGCCGCTTTATGTATTAGCAACCTGTGACGAAGAAACCACCATGCTGGGTGCACGTCATTTCACTGAAAATGCACCGTTTAAACCGGACTACTGCATCATTGGTGAGCCAACCAGCCTCGTGCCGATTCGCGGTCATAAAGGCCATGTCGCTAATGCTGTTCGAGTCACGGGTAAGTCAGGCCACTCTTCTGATCCTGCATTAGGCGTCAACGCCATCGAGATCATGCATGAAGTGCTGTTTGCTTTAATGCAGCTGCGTGACAAGTTAGTCAAGGAGTACCACCACCCGGGTTTTGCAATTCCAAGCCCTACTCTAAACCTTGGTCATATTCACGGTGGCGACAGCGCTAACCGTATCTGTGGGTGTTGTGAACTGCACTATGATGTTCGTCCTTTACCGGGTATCAGCTTAGATGGCTTGGATAACATGCTGCGTAGCGCACTTAAAGAAGTAGAAGCAAAATGGCCGGGCAGAATTGAGATTACTCCACTACACGAACCTATTCCGGGTTACGAGTGTCAGCACGATCATCCATTTATCGGTGGAATGGAATCGGTGTGTGAAACTGAATCTCAAACCGTGAACTACTGTACTGAAGCACCTTTCCTTCAAGAGTTATGTCCAACCTTGGTGTTAGGTCCAGGCTCAATTGACCAAGCTCACCAACCGGATGAGTTCTTAAGCTTCGATTTTATTGACCCAACAATTGATGTTCTGAGTAAATCGATCCGTAAATATTGTTTCTAGTTATTACTTCCCTTCCAATATTTTCGTATATAAGCCACCCAAAAAGGTGGCTTTTATTCTGTTATCCCTGACACAGCCTGATCTTGTAATTAAATTTCACTTTTTCTCTAAGTTTTGAAAAATTTACTTCTCCCGCATTTTTAAACCTAATAATTGCAAACTTAGAATGCTTTATTTGACTAGATACAGCACTTTTCGCTAGATTGTGTACTTAACAAGGAACAATGGATGTAATTTTTTTACGAGGCAGGATGACAATGAACGAGAAATACGCCGCTCTCAAGAGTAACGTAAGCATGCTGGGACGCTTGCTAGGTAACACAATCCAAGATGCACATGGTGACGTTATCTTAGAGAAAGTGGAGACTATCCGTAAACTTTCCAAATCCGCCCGCGCAGGCAACAAAGCTGACCGTGACAGCCTAGTTGAAGAAATCAAAAACCTGCCGAACGAACAACTCACTCCTGTTGCTCGTGCATTTAACCAATTTCTCAACCTCACCAACATGGCAGAGCAATACCACACCATCTCTCGCCACTGTGAGGAGCATGTTTGCGAACCAGACGTGCTGCAATCTCTATTTTCTAAACTAAATCAAAATGACATCAGCAAGCTAGACGCGGCTCAAGCCGTTCGCGACCTGAACATTGAACTCGTTTTGACCGCTCACCCAACAGAAATCACTCGTCGAACCATGATCAACAAGCTGGTTAAGATCAACGAGTGTCTGTCTAAATTAGAATTAAGCGACCTATCACACAAAGAACGCGTGAAAACAGAACGTCGTCTAGAGCAGCTTATCGCTCAAGGTTGGCACTCTGATGTGATTCGTCAGCAACGCCCGACACCACTTGATGAAGCTAAGTGGGGCTTTGCGGTTGTAGAAAACTCTCTATGGGAAGCCGTGCCTGATTTCCTACGTGATATGGATGGCCGACTAAAAGGTTACCTTGGTGAAGGCCTACCAATCGATGCACGCCCAGTTCACTTCTCATCTTGGATGGGTGGCGACCGCGATGGTAACCCATTCGTAACGCACACCATCACCAAAGAAGTACTGCGCCTATCTCGCTGGAAAGCCGCTGATCTGTACCTAGGTGACGTGAACGAGCTGATTACCGAACTGTCGATGACGAAGTGTAATGATGCCGTTCGTGAATTGGCTGGCGATGAGCACGAAGCTTACCGTGCAATCCTTAAGAGCCTACGCACTCTGCTGAACAACACGCTAGAAGTGCTTGACGCAAAACTGCATGATGCTGAAGTACCGAAGAAAGAAACACTGCAGAACATCGACCAACTTTGGACACCACTTTACGCGTGTTACCAATCGCTGCACGAATGTGGCATGGGCGTAATCGCAGATGGTTCTCTGCTTGATACCCTACGTCGCCTGAAAGCATTCGGTGTGCATTTAGTTCGTCTCGATGTTCGTCAAGAAAGTACACGTCACTCAGATGTCCTATCTGAACTGACTCGCTACTTAGGCATTGGCGATTACGACCAGTGGAGCGAACAAGACAAGGTTGCTTTCTTAACCAATGAATTAAGCTCAAAACGCCCACTGCTACCGCGCGACTGGGAGCCATCTGAACAGGTCAAAGAGGTTTTAGACACCTGTAAGGTCGTTGCTGCTCAACCTCGCGAAGCCTTTGGTGCTTACGTAATTTCTATGGCTCGTACAGCATCGGATGTGCTGGCTGTTCACTTGCTGCTGCAAGAATGTGGTTGCCCGTACCGCATGGACGTATGTCCATTGTTCGAAACGCTGGACGACTTGAACAACTCAGAAGCAGTAATGAAACAGCTAATGAGCATCGATTTGTACCGTGGCTTTATCCAGAACCACCAAATGGTGATGATCGGATACTCTGACTCAGCAAAAGATGCCGGCGTAATGTCTGCAGGTTGGGCGCAATACGACGCGATGGACAAGCTGGTTAAGGTTTGTGAAGAAGAAGGCATTGAACTGACTCTATTCCACGGTCGTGGCGGTACAGTTGGTCGTGGTGGTGCTCCTGCGCATGCTGCACTTCTTTCTCAACCACCTAAGAGTTTAAAAGGCGGCTTACGTGTGACAGAGCAAGGCGAAATGATCCGCTTTAAACTTGGCTTGCCAGATGTTGCCGTAAACAGTTTCAACCTATACGCAAGTGCGATTTTAGAAGCGAACCTTCTGCCGCCACCAGAACCAAAGCAAGAGTGGCGCGACCTAATGGAAGTGCTTTCTCAAGTTTCTTGTGAGGCTTACCGCAACGTAGTTCGTGGCGAAGAGAAATTTGTACCTTACTTCCGTCAAGCTACGCCAGAGCTAGAGCTCGGCAAATTGCCCCTTGGTTCTCGCCCTGCGAAGCGTAACCCGAACGGTGGCGTAGAAAGCTTACGTGCGATTCCATGGATCTTCTCTTGGAGCCAAAACCGTTTGGTACTTCCAGCATGGTTAGGTGCAGGTGAAGCAATCCAATACTCCGTAGATCAAGGCCATCAAGCGCTACTGGAAGAAATGTGTCGTGAATGGCCATTCTTCTCTACTCGTCTAGGTATGTTGGAAATGGTGTACTCGAAGTGCAACATGGAAATCGCTAAGTACTACGATCAACGCCTTGTTGATAAAGAACTGCTGCCACTGGGTGAACTACTGCGTGATCAACTGCAGAAAGACATCAAAGCTGTACTGAATGTCGAGAACAACGAAAACTTGATGCAAAGCGACCCGTGGGGACTTGAATCAATTCGCCTACGTAACATCTATGTTGAGCCACTAAACATGCTTCAAGCAGAACTACTTTACCGTACTCGTAAGTGTGAAACACCACCAGCAGAGCTAGAAGAAGCACTAATGGTGACGATTGCAGGTATTGCAGCAGGTATGCGAAACACTGGTTAATTAGTGATTCCTACTATAACCTAATCAGCATTTACATCTAAAAAAAGAACAAAAGGTCGCCATGTGCGGCCTTTTTATTTCACCAGATAACCACTAGTAAGTATTTTGTCAGTTTTTTGGGTTATTTTGTCCATGTATTCTACTTTATGCTTATTATTTAGATATACTACTGCTCCGCTGCGGAAACACTCCAACAAAATAATCTGCAGCAACTTGACCTATAAACTGGTCAACCTAGGTGATAAACGGCTTTGTAAGGTGACATAACCAACCGCCGAGTTGGTGCTACTTAGACATAACCAATATAACGTGCCATTAGAAGCACACTTGTTGTCTAAGTATTTGTTTACTGTTTACCATTTGGATTTCAGACATGTCATTACCACACGTAATTCTAACCGTTTTAAGTACACGCGATGCTACTGGTTACGATATCACAAAAGAATTCTCCTCAAGCATTGGTTACTTCTGGAAAGCTAGCCACCAACAAGTTTACCGCGAGCTAAATAAAATGGCTCAGAACGACCAGGTAACTTGCGTGCTTGAGCCTCAAGAAGGCAAACCTGATCGTAAAGTTTACTCTATCACTGACGCAGGCCGCAGCGCGCTAGGTGAATGGTTTGAACAACCAACTGCACACCCAACCGTTCGTGACGAGTTCTCAGCTAAGCTAATGGCTTGTGCTGTACAACCTGCTGACGCTTACCGTGTACAACTTGCTGAGCTAGTTGAAGAGTCTCGAAAACTGGTTTCTCACTACAAAGAAATCGAAGCGGCTTACTACGCAACGCCATCTACACTAGACAAGCAAGCACGCCTTGAGCGTTTAACGCTTCGTCGTAACCTACTTATCCGTGAAGCATGGATTGTTTGGGCGGACGAAGTACTGCTTGAACTTGGTGCTCTTGCTTAAGTTAAGCTAGACGCTAGAAAAGCAAAAGGCTTGAACTCTTAGAGTCCAAGCCTTTTTTGTATCTATCGGACTTGAGATTTACAGCAAATAGCGCTTTAACAAGGCTGAAGCTTAATTACAGCGCAGCAACTTGTGGGCGAACACCTAGAGTATGGCAAAGTGCGTAGGTCATTTCTGCACGGTTTAGCGTGTAGAAGTGGAAGTCTTTCACACCTTCACGGCTCAGCGTACGAACCATATCGATCGCTTGGCTCGCACCGACTAACTGGCGGGTCGTTGGATCATCATCCAAGCCTTCGAATTGCTTCGCCATCCAGCCCGGTACTTTTACGTTATTCATCGCAGCGAAACGAGACGCTTGCTTGAAGTTAGATACTGGCAAGATACCCGGTACAATCTCAACATCCACACCTGCCGCTACACAACGGTCACGGAAACGTAGGTAGCTTTCTACATCGAAGAAGAATTGCGTAATAGCACGGTTCGCGCCCGCATCCACTTTACGCTTTAGGTTAATAAGATCAGATTGAGCGCTTTTTGCTTCAGGGTGAACCTCAGGGAATGCCGCTACTGAGATATCAAAATCGTGGCGAGATTTAAGTAGCTCGACTAGATCAGATGCGTACATCTCTGGCGCACCGCCGCCTGCTGGAATGTCACCACGCAACGCAACAATACTTTCAATGCCATTTGCCCAGTAGTCGTCGGCAATTTGAATCAGCTCTTCGCGGCTCGCATCAATACATGTTAGGTGTGGTGCTGCCACTAGGCCAGTTTGGTTCTTAATTTCTTTAATGATTGAGTGGGTACGGTCACGTTCACCCGAGTTTGCACCGTAAGTTACCGATACAAATTTTGGTTGAAGTGTTTTAAGACGGTGAACAGAGTTCCACAAGGTCTCTTCCATCTTCTCACTGCTTGGTGGAAAAAACTCAAATGACACATTGATGTTGTCAGAAAGCTCAGCGATATTCTGATTTAAAGCGTCGATATGACTAGCGTGTGTGTATCCCATCTTACTCTCCCTGTGGCAAAAGCAACCACTAAAACTCAAATCCTTAAACGACGTTTAGACGTCTATATGTCTGTAGAATGTATTGAATACGATTTAATGTCAACAGATCCATTATGAATTTTTCTCAAGTAGATCGTGAGTAAAACTCAAGTCGTTAGATGGGTCGCAAAGCAGAAATAATGTAGAAAAAAGGCTGACAAACACATCGTGCTTTCAGCCTTATTTATCTTAGTGAATAGTATGCTATTTACGTACTAAACCAATTAATTTGAGTATTAAACCAATTGATCTGACTATTCAACCAATCGCTCTGACTATTAAGCCAACCGCTCTAAGTATCAAAACAGACTCGACATTCTGTTTAGATCAGATTGAATTGCGCCCGCTGTTACTTCACGACCTGCACCCGGGCCACGGATAACTAATGGATTATCTTTGTACCATTTACTCTCAATCGCAAAGATATTATCGCAAGGCAACAAGTTCGCCAGAGCGTGCTCTTTAGACAGTGCTTCAACGCCTACGGTTGCTTTACCATTCTTCTCCAAACGCGCTACGTAACGCAGAACTTTCTGTTGAGAGTGCGCTTTCTCTAAACGCTCAGCTAACTCTTCGCTTAGAACAGAAGCTTTATCGAAGAAGTCATCCACTGATAGATCTTGCAGCTCTGCAGGTACGAGCGATTCCACTTTTACGTTTTCAGGTTCGATATCCAAACCGGATTCACGCGCCAGAATCACCAGCTTACGCATGACGTCTGAACCATCAAGGTCAGCACGCGGGTCCGGTTCAGTCAGGCCTTGTTGCCACGCTAAGTCGACTAACTCGCTGAACGGCACCGTGCCATCAAACTGTTGGAACAACCAAGATAGAGTGCCAGAGAAGATGCCTGATAACGCAATGATATCGTCACCGCTCTCACGCAGGTCTCGCACAGTGTGGTTGATAGGTAAACCAGCACCCACTGTCGCGTTGTACAGCCAGTGGCGGCTGATCTTAGCGAAAGCATCTTGTACCTGATGGTAATACTCGCTCGATGCAGATCCTGCCACCTTGTTAGCCGAGATCAGGTGGATACCTTGTTGTGCAATTTGTAGGTATTTTGCAGCAAGCACAGGGCTTGCAGTTACATCGAGTATTACCGCTTCATCGTAACCCTGAATAGAACCTAAACGCTCTAGCCAGTCGTTACCATTGTTGGCAATCGCTTCATCATCAAAACGTTTACCAACTGAAGTCGCATCAATGCCTTGATCGTCGAACCAATAGGTTTGGCTATCAACCACCGCAACCAATTCAAAGTTCATCCCACGACGCTTTTCAAGTTCCGCTTTTTGCTCTGAAAACAGGCTTAACCAACTTGAGCCAATATTGCCCTTACCACACAAGGCAATCGCAACACGCTTCTGAGCTTGGAACAGTTGAGAATGAATGCCTTTCACTAGGCTTGATGTTTCACTCTTACGAATCACGGCCACCAAGCTTAAGCCTGAGTTCGCTTCTGAGATGAACTCTACTGGCGAGCTCTTGAGCTGTTGGTAGAAACCGTAGCAATGGTTCGGGTTCTTAGTCACACCCGCCCCCACTGCAGCAATCAGAGAAAAACCTTCTTTCAGTTTAATCTCAGCTTCAATCGCGTGGTCTTGTAGATATTCTAATGCACCACCAGCGATCTCTTCCGTGTAAGCAAGGCGCAAGCAGTGTTGATCGGGTTCTAATTCATAAGCAAGCGGCTCTAATTGAGCACGCTTAAGCCCTTCAAGGACTTCACTCTCCAGACGGTCGAAATCATGGCCGTGACCAAAGGTCAGTTGCACGATAAGAACTTCATCCAAAGAGGTAATAATTTTTGCACCGCGCCCCGATGCCAGTACTCGCTCTATCTGTGTAGAGCCCGCCTCCGGCTGGTAGCTGCAGCGCAAGCTGAGATCCATGGCACTTTGAGCGACAGGCTGTAGCGTTCGACTGTGTAGCACTGGAGCCGCAAGACGAGCTAATTCACTGGCTTCATCAAGGCGAAGCAGAGGTAATAAACACGCATCCGAAACCAAACGAGGATCTGCGCTGTATACGCCCGCCACATCACTCCAGATTGTCACGCGTTCAACTTCAGCTAGAGCACCAATAACAGTTGCAGAGTAATCCGAACCGTTACGCCCAAGCAGCACCGTTTCGCCTTCGCAGTTCTGAGCCATAAAGCCAGTAATTACCACGCGACAATGTGCATGCTGCGCCAAGGCTTCTTTAATCAGAGGATAAGAGCGTGCGCGGTCAACTTCAGGTTGAGCACCCGCTTCTGCACGTAAAAAGGCACGTGCATCTTGAGCAACTGCTTGTAAGTCATGCTGGCACAACAACGTCGCCAACAAACGTGAAGACCAAACCTCACCATGACCCAGTACTTGTGCTTTTTGTGCTTCACTCAAGGGAGCCGTTAGCTCACCCAAAGCGGTAAATTCTTGTTGGATGGTTGCCGTTAGTTGCGAGGCGGCTTCACCTTCAAGCAGAGCCTCAATCAGTTCAAGTTGAAACTGACGAAGGGTTTGCAGGCATTCATGAGCAATACGACCATCTTTGTCGAGCGCTTCGACAAACTCAATTAAGCGGTTGGTTGTTTTACCTGCGGCCGATACCACCACCAAATCCGTCGCTGATGAATATTCTCTAAGAATGTTGACCACGCGTTGGTAACATTCAGGGTTCGCTAAACTGCTGCCACCAAATTTATGTAGCTGGCGAAAGGTTGCCATTATTAAGCCTCCCCTTCAGCGATAAAGCGTTGTGTTTTTTCAAACGCTTGCTTGAGATCGTCGATTAGGTCTTCCGCATCTTCAAGGCCAACAGAAAGGCGCAGTAATTGTTGAGAAACACCCGCTTCTGCCAATGCTTCTTCGCCCATCGCACGGTGAGTCATCGACGCAGGGTGACAAATCAGGCTTTCAACACCACCCAGTGATTCAGCCAAAGAAAATAGCTCTAACTTATCGACAAAATATTTAAGCGCTTCAAAAGAGCCCGCAAACTCAAAGCTCAGCATGGAACCAAAGCCCAACTGCTGTTTCTTCGCGATCTCGTGACCTGGGTGTTCAGGAAGGCTTGGGTGGTAAATAGTGCCCACCAGATCTTGTTGTTGCAGCGCTGTCAGAATTTCACGTGAACTCTCTTCGTGAACACGCATACGTGCACCTAGCGTACGAATACCACGTAGAGTCATGTAACTATCAAATGGTGTGCCGGTCGCACCAATACAGTTGCCCCACCATGCAAGCTCTTCAGCGTGCTCTTCAGTTTTCGTCACGACAACGCCACCAATAACATCTGAGTGTCCGTTGATGTATTTGGTGGTTGAGTGGATAACAAAATCAGCACCCAGCTCTAAAGGCTTTTGGAACACCGGCGTCAAAAACGTGTTATCGACAGCAACCAGAGCACCAACCTCTTTCGCTTTACGGCAAGTCTCTGCAATATCAACCACACGAACCAACGGGTTCGATGGCGTTTCTATTAAGATCAACTTTGGCTTGAGCGCGATCGCCGCATCCAACGCTGCTTGATCCGATTGATCAACGAACAAAACTTTGAAGTCACCTTTTAACGAGCGGGTATTAAACAGGCGGTAAGTACCGCCGTAGCAGTCGTGCGGAGCGATAATAAGATCATCGCCACCTAAGAAAGCCGAAACCCATAAGTTAAGCGCCGAAGTACCGCAGTTAGTCACCACTGCACCTTTGCCAGACTCAAGCTCAAACAATGCCGTTTCTAATAAACCACGATTTGGGTTACCAGAACGGGTGTAATCGTACTTTGGCACTTCACCAAAAGCGGGAAACCCATAGTTAGTCGAAAGATAAATAGGTGGGACAACGGCATGGTGTTGCGTGTCTGACTCGATACCAGTACGTACTGCGATTGTTGCTGGCTTCCGGCTGCTCATAGGTGCTTCCTTACAAGTTTTGCGTCTGAGAATCACAGCGGCTTGTCGGCATTCTGCGGCTGTGTTAGATATATGTTATTCACTTTACTTTCATAAACGTGAGACGTCAACACTTCTGGACGTCTATATGTCTTTGCTTATGGCAGTAAATCCCGCTAAAATCACCACTATTAATTTATTCTAACAACTAAAGTGATGAAGGTACGCAATGGCCGACTGGAATGGTGAATACATAAGCCCATATGCTGAGCATGGAAAGAAAAGCGAACAAGTAAAAAAAATTACAGTTTCTATCCCTCTAAAAGTGTTAAAGGTTCTTACTGACGAGCGCACTCGCCGCCAGATTAATAACCTACGCCATGCAACAAACAGTGAGCTACTGTGCGAAGCCTTTCTACATGCGTACACAGGCCAACCACTGCCAACGGATGAAGATCTCCGTAAAGACCGTCCAGACGACATCCCGACTGAAGTGAAAAAGCTGATGACAGAGATGGGTATCGAATTCGAAGCGTTTGACGAAGAATAAAAACAACTCAGTCACTGCCTTCAATATTGATTCGCTATAGCTGAACCTTATTTGTCACATCACCCACTACGTTATCGGTAGCTGCTCTGTGAATGATAGACATAAAAAAAACCGACTCCTATGAGTCGGTTTTTTATTATTCTTTTTCGCTCAATAGAGCAACAGCTATTAAGCTATTAAGCTATTAAGCTATTAAGCTATTAAATTATTAAAGCATTAAGCCATATAGTTAGCAGGCATCTCAATACGAGCTACGCCAGATTCAACGGCCGCTACTGCAACCGCTTTTGCTACGCGAGGAAGTAGACGTGGGTCCATTGGCTTAGGAATGATGTAGCCTTTACCAAACTCCAGTGCAGTCTCACCTGCAGCGGCGAGTACTTCAGCCGGAACTTCTTCTTTCGCTAGTTCACGAATCGCTTTAACCGCAGCCAGCTTCATCTCATCATTGATTTCGCTCGCACGCACATCAAGCGCACCACGGAAAATGAATGGGAAACAAAGTACGTTGTTTACTTGGTTCGGGTAATCGCTACGGCCTGTACCCATGATAAGGTCAGAACGAACTTCATGAGCAAGCTCTGGCTTGATCTCTGGATCTGGGTTTGAACATGCAAACACAACAGGCTTATCAGCCATCAGCGTGAGTGCTTTAGCTGGTAGCAGGTTAGGACCTGATACGCCCAAGAACAAGTCAGCGCCTTCGATAACATCTTCAAGCGTGCGCTTGTCCGTGTTATTTGCGAATAGCGCTTTGTATTCATTCAGGTCTTCACGACGAGTGTGGATTACACCTTTACGGTCAAGCATGTAAATCTTCTCACGCTGAGCGCCACACTTGATCAGCAGTTCCATACAAGCAACCGCCGCTGCGCCAGCACCTAAACAAACGATCTTACACTCTTCAAGCTTCTTACCTTGAAGCTCAATCGCGTTCAGCATACCTGCAGCCGTTACAATCGCTGTACCGTGTTGGTCATCGTGAAAAACAGGGACATCACAACGCTCAATCAGGCGACGCTCAATCTCAAAACAGTCAGGTGCTTTGATGTCTTCTAGATTAATACCACCGAATGTATCTGCGATATTCGCAACCGTATCAACGAACTCATCGATTGTGCGGTGTTTTACTTCAATATCGATAGAATCTAAACCAGCAAAACGCTTAAACAATAGCGCTTTACCTTCCATAACAGGTTTAGAAGCAATAGGGCCAAGGTTACCTAGGCCAAGAATCGCTGTACCGTTAGAGATAACTGCAACCATGTTGCCTTTACCTGTGTACTTATAAACGTTATCAACGTTCTGTGCGATCTCGCGAACAGGCTCAGCCACGCCTGGGCTGTATGCAAGTGCTAGGTCTTCTGCAGAATTTGCAGGCTTCGTCAGTGCTACGGCTATTTTGCCTGGAATTGGGAACTCATGGTAATCAAGAGCTTGCTGACGGAATTGTTCTTGAGGCGATAACGCTTGAGAGGATTGATCTTGGCGGCTGTCTTCAGACATAGGTGTAGGTTCCTAGGATATTATTATTTGGGGGATCTTGTTCATGTTAATAGATGTACTTCAAAGTTCCTAGGTGGTTAAAGCCTCTGTCTCATTAAAAAACGAGATTTCACTACTAATAAGACCAGTGAGCAGTTGAAATTACTGTCGCTTGTTGAACTTTCGAGCGGATTTCGAGAATGGAGTATTGGGTGTAAGTTATGAAACAAAACTCAAGCGGTTTGCCTGTCGTTTTCGAGAAGTTGATGGTTGAATATGATTCAGCATTTTCTTAAATTTCAGGCAACAAAAAAGGACACCGAAGTGTCCTTTTTATGTCTAAATAGCGAGAATTACTTCTTGCTAGAAAGAGCACCGAAACGCTTGTTGAAGCGATCAACACGGCCGCCAGTATCTACGATACGTTGCTTACCAGTGTAGAATGGGTGACATTTGTCACATACGTCTAGGTGGATAGATTCTTTTGCAAGCGTTGAGTTGAACTCAAATGTGTTGCCGCAAGAACAAGTTGCAGAAACTGCTTTGTATTCTGGGTGGATACCAGTTTTCATGGGATAACCTCAAGTAGGCCGTGTCGCTATACGATTCTAAGCCGTACACCACACGTAGTTAAAAAATAAAATAAAGACACCGCTGCATCACTAAACTGCGATAAAGCCATACCTTTAAGGCGCAGTATAGTAATGAATCTATAAGGCAGGATCAACTGATTTGATACATTTTTCACCAATAGCCTCTTTTATTTCCTTTGTCGGCCTGAGATTTCGGGCTCTCGTTATCTTCCTGCGTTAACTCGATACTCTCATCCAAACTGCTCCTCGAATTTAACGCCCTTATCCATTAGACTGTTCGCTCTCGTCAACTCAGATAAAGCTGTCCCTTTATGCGTCCAATGATTGCCCGCGTGGCACTGCCTGTTCCACTAGACAAGCAGTTCGATTACAAGATTCCTAACCACCTATTCCCGATTATTGGTGGACGAGTCTCTGTGCCTTTTGGACGACAAACCTTAACAGGTATTGTTACAGCTCTGGTTAACGAATCTGAATTCGATCTAGACAAGCTCAAGCCCATTAAAGCCTTATTAGACAACCAACCTGTTTGGCCAGAATCGGTCTACTCACTCTTGGTATGGTGCAGCCAGTTCTATCAGTATCCACTGGGTGAAACCTTGGCTAATGCTCTACCAAGCGCTTTACGAAAAGGCAAAGCTGCCGACTTCGCAACGCTGGTTGAGTGGCAATTGACCCCATCAGGCAGAGATCAACTGATGCAAGGCTTTGGTCGTGCGGTTAAGCAAGCCAAAGTGATGCACATGCTTGAGCACGGCCCTGTTCCTCATCAAGAATTCATTGACGAGGAAGTAGGCAGCGCAGTGCTTAAAACGTTGGAAGAGAAAGGTTGGATTGAGTCGGTAGAGAAAAAGCCAAAGCGCCAGCCATGGCCAGTTGAACTTGAAAACGAACAAGACAAGCCGAAGCTCAATGCTGAACAAGCGATCGCGATTGCGACAGTAAATAGCCAAACCGATTTTAGTTGCTTCTTGCTAGAGGGGGTTACCGGCTCAGGTAAAACCGAAGTCTACCTCAATATGATCAAGCCGATTCTCAAGCAAGGTAAACAAGCATTAGTCTTGGTACCGGAAATAGGCCTCACTCCACAAACGATTAATCGCTTTAAGCGTCGTTTTAATGTGCCTGTTGAGGTGATTCACTCTGGATTAAACGATTCTGAACGATTGAATGCTTGGTTATCAGCACGTGACAAAATAGCGGGCATTGTGATTGGTACGCGCTCGGCTCTGTTCACGCCGTTCGCTGATCTGGGAATTATCATTGTCGATGAAGAGCACGACGCCTCTTATAAGCAGCAAGATAGCCTACGCTACCACGCTCGTGATGTCGCGATCATGCGTGCTCATAAAGCGCAGATTCCGGTTGTGTTAGGCTCGGCGACTCCGGCCTTTGAAACGCTGCACAACGCTCAGATCGGTAAATACAGTTACCTCACCCTGACCTCACGTGCGGGTGTCGCGCTGCCGACCACCAATAAAGTGTTGGATGTGAAGGGTGAATATCTAGAAAGTGGCTTGTCTGCGTCGTTGATTGCTGAAATGCAAAGACACCTCAAAGCGGGCAACCAAGTGATGTTGTTTCTCAACCGCCGTGGGTTCTCTCCCGCATTGATGTGTCACGATTGTGGTTGGACAGCGGAATGTAAGCGTTGTGATGCCTACTACACCTATCACCAGTACAGCAATGAGATGCGCTGTCACCACTGTGGTTCTCAGCAGCATATCGTGCACAATTGCCAAGGCTGTGGTTCAGCGAACTTAGTGACGGTGGGTGTTGGTACCGAACAGCTAGAGGCTCAACTTGGTCAGCTATTCCCTGAATACAAAACCATTCGTATTGACCGAGACAGCACCCGCCGCAAAGGCAGCTTAGAAAGTGCGCTCGAGTCGATTCGTAAAGGTGAATACCAAATTCTTATCGGTACACAGATGCTTGCTAAAGGCCACCACTTTCCTGACGTGACACTTGTGGCGTTATTGGATGTGGACGCCTCTTTATATAGTAGTGACTTCCGCGCCTCTGAACGGTTGGCGCAACTGTTTACTCAAGTCGCCGGTCGAGCAGGCCGTGCCAGTAAGCCGGGTGAGGTTATCTTACAAACTCACCATCCAGAACATGGCTTGTTACAAGCGTTGCTGCACAAAGACTATAACCACTTTGCCCAAACCGCATTGGCCGAGCGTAAACAAGCGATGCTGCCACCTTATACCTTTATGACTCTATTTAGAGCGGAAGCCAATGACACACATTTGGTGGAAGAGTTCTTGCGTCAGGTTCGTCATACATTAGAATCGCACCCCTTGTTTGACCAATATTGCATGGTTCTAGGCCCCACCCCAGCGCCACTGGCCAAGCGAGCGGGCAAATCACGCTGGCAGTTGATTCTACAAACTCAGACTCGTTCGTTAATGCAGAAGTTATTAATGAGTGCGAAGCCGGCAATTAATATGTTACCTGCTGCGAAAAAAGTCCGTTGGTCACTCGATATTGAGCCGCAAGATTTGAGCTAAACCTACTTGGGTTAAAACTAATGATAAGTTTGTTCACAAATATTTCATATTTCTCGTGAGCAACCTCACACTAGTCATGTGATTTTTGTTAATCTAGCCGTAACTTTACACGGATGAAACGAATAAAATATTGCAATAAAAAAAGTGTTAGCAACACTTTCATAATATCTATCCGATTGTATTAATTATTCACGCCTTAAATACTTAGGCGACAAAGGAACTTAAAAGAGGGTTTAATTTATGGCGACAATGAAGGATGTTGCCCAGCTAGCAGGCGTCTCAACGGCAACAGTATCACGTGCATTGATGAACCCTGAAAAAGTCTCGGTTTCGACTCGTAAACGAGTTGAGACAGCAGTACTTGAAGCTGGATACTCACCCAATACATTAGCTAGAAATTTACGTCGCAACGAATCAAAAACCATCATTACTATCGTTCCTGACATCTGTGACCCTTACTTCGCCGAAATCATTCGTGGTATCGAAGATGCCGCTGTAGAGAATGACTACCTCGTTCTACTGGGTGACAGTGGTCAACAAAAGAAGCGTGAGTCTTCATTTGTTAACTTGGTCTTCACAAAACAAGCAGACGGTATGCTACTGCTTGGCACTGATCATCCATTTGATGTCAGTAAGCCTGAGCAAAAGAACTTACCGCCAATGGTTATGGCGTGTGAATTCGCACCTGAGCTTGAACTGCCAACGGTTCACATCGACAACCTAACCTCTGCATTTGAAGCCGTGAATTACCTCGCTCAGTTAGGTCATAAGCGCATCGCTCAGATCTCTGGACCAACGACTGCAACCCTGTGTAAGTTCCGTCAACAAGGCTACCAACAAGCATTGCGCCGCGCTGGAGTATCAATGAACCCAGCTTACAGCACGGTGGGCGATTTCACCTTTGAAGCGGGTGCGCAAGCGGTTCGTCAATTACTTGCACTTCCTGAACAACCTACAGCGATCTTCTGTCATAACGATGCGATGGCGATTGGTGCGATTCAAGAAGCGAAGAAGCTAGGTTTACGTGTTCCTCAAGACCTATCGATTGTTGGCTTTGATGACATCCAATTCGCTCAATACTGCGATCCACCACTAACCACTATTTCTCAGCCTCGTTATGAGATTGGACGCCAAGCGATGTTGATGATGCTTGACCTATTGAAGGGCAACGATGTGCAAGCAGGTTCGCGTCTGCTTGAAGCTAAATTAGTCGTTAGAGGCAGCACCGCACCACCTCGAATGTAACCCTCAGAAATACCCTTATAAATCTGCGGCACATTTTGATGTGCCGCTTCCATTTCTGCACTATTATCCTCGCGCAATCTGGATTACCATGAGGACAGAATCAGCAACTATTGAATTGTCTTGTGGCTAATAGAGATTATGTAAAGCGCGGTCGTGGCACGAAAAAACCGACCAAGAAACAAGCCCCTCGCCGTAAACCTTGGCGCAGTGGTCTTTTGGCGATCCTCCTTGCCGGTGGTTTTGGTTATGGACTTTACTTATTGAGTAATGATCCTGAGCCGCCAACTCCAGTGGTAACCAAACCAAAACCTAAGCCAAAACCAGCGAAAGTGATTCCACCACCTCCTGAAGAGAAGTGGGACTACGTTGAAACGCTGCCAAGCCGCGAGATTGAAGTTAAAGCCAAAGAACAAGAGATCTCTAAGATCCCTTACGTGATGCAGTGTGGCGCTTACAAAACGTCAGCACAGGCAGAAACGCGCAAGTTAGATATTGCGTTCCAAGGTATCTCGAGTGAAATCCGTAAAAAAGACGGCAGTAGCTGGTACCGTGTGGTTCTAGGGCCATACAAATTGAAGCGAGATGCAGAGCGAGATCGCCATAAGCTGCAACGGGCGAAAATCGAACCTTGCGCTATTTGGAAAGACACCGATTAGATTTAGCGATAGTCGCAGCCTTAATCTTAGCAAAAGCCGAAAACCAAACTCCGAAAGCCTCCCATTGTGGAGGTTTTCTTTTATTTACTCCCTTTAGTCAGTTTTCCTTACAACTTCCGCCGATAAGTTGCGCGACATCACTCGCCCTTCCTTGAATTATCCGAGCACCATCCTCATATACTTTTTATACCCAAAGATAAGAAATATTAAGAGGCCCTACTCGTGACTACCATTGTATCTGTACGTCGTAATAATAAAGTCGTCATCGCGGGTGATGGACAAGTATCTCTAGGCAATACTGTAATGAAGGGCAATGCCCGTAAAGTACGTCGCCTATACAACAATAAAGTACTGGCAGGTTTTGCTGGCGGTACGGCAGATGCTTTCACGCTATTCGAAAAATTTGAAAGCAAGCTGCAAATGCACCAAGGCCACCTAACCAAAGCTGCCGTTGAGCTGGCGAAGGATTGGCGTAGCGACCGTGCTCTACGTAAATTAGAAGCACTGCTAGCAGTCGCGGATGAAACCGCTTCGCTGATCATTACTGGTAACGGTGACGTCGTTCAACCAGAGAACGACCTGATTGCGATCGGTTCGGGCGGTAACTTCGCTCAAGCAGCAGCGACTGCACTATTAGAAAATACTGATTTAGATGCGCGTGAAATCGCAGAAAAGTCGCTGAACATAGCTGGCGATATCTGTGTATTCACCAACCATCACCACACTATTGAAGAACTAGAAAGCACCGTTGAGCTGCCAAAGCCAGAGTAACGACCGCTTCCATCAATAACGTTGTATTCAACAGTGATTAAAGAATTAAGGAAAAACCATGTCTGAGATGACTCCTCGCGAAATTGTTCACGAACTCAATCGCCACATTATCGGCCAAGACAACGCTAAGCGTTCAGTGGCTATCGCTCTACGTAACCGCTGGCGTCGTATGCAGCTTGAAGAAAGCCTGCGTGTTGAAGTTTCGCCAAAAAACATCCTGATGATTGGCCCAACGGGTGTGGGTAAAACTGAAATTGCTCGCCGTCTAGCGAAACTCGCTAATGCGCCATTCATCAAGGTAGAAGCGACTAAGTTCACCGAAGTTGGCTACGTTGGTAAAGAAGTTGAGACCATCATCCGTGATCTAACGGACGTTGCGATCAAGATGACGCACCAACAAGCGATGGAAAAAGTACAGTACCGCGCTGAAGAACAAGCTGAAGAACGCATTCTTGATGCCCTTCTACCACCAGCACGTGATGCTTGGGGTCAGAACGAGCAATCAACGGAAGACACCACATCTTCAAACACGCGTCAGATTTTCCGCAAGAAACTGCGTGAAGGTAAGCTAGACGACAAAGAGATCGAAGTTGATGTAGCCGCACCGCAAATGGGCGTTGAAATCATGTCACCTCCGGGTATGGAAGAGATGACCAACCAGCTGCAAGGCATGTTCCAAAACCTAGCGGGCGACACCAAGAAAAAACGTAAGATGAAAATCAAAGACGCATTCAAAGCACTGACGGAAGAAGAAGCTGCGAAGCTTGTGAACCAAGAAGAGCTAAAAGAGAGCGCGATCTTCAACGCTGAAAACAACGGCATCGTATTCATCGATGAGATCGACAAAATCTGTAAGCGTGGCGACAGCTCAGGCCCAGACGTATCTCGTGAAGGTGTTCAGCGCGACCTACTGCCTCTAATCGAAGGCAGCACAGTATCAACGAAGCACGGCATGGTTAAAACTGACCACATCTTGTTTATCACTTCAGGCGCATTCCAAGTGGCTAAGCCATCAGACCTGATCCCTGAACTACAAGGTCGTCTACCAATCCGTGTAGAACTTGAAGCACTATCAGCACATGACTTCAAACGTATTCTTACTGAACCAAAGGCGTCACTGACAGAACAGTACATTGCCCTGATGAAAACAGAAGATGTCGGCATTGAGTTCACTGAAGATGGTATCAACCAAATTGCTGACGCAGCATGGCGTGTGAACGAAACTACTGAAAACATCGGTGCGCGTCGTCTGCACACCGTCATGGAGCGCCTAATGGATGAGATTTCATTCGACGCAACAGACCGAGCAGGCAGTAAATTGCTGATTGATGAAGCTTATGTAATATCTAAGCTTGGTGAGCTCGTGGAAGACGAAGACCTAAGTCGCTTCATCCTGTAGCACACAAAACTCCAACTTATTGCTCTATCTCAAAGAAATAGCAGCTAATAAGCGAATTCAAGGCCCACTTTCGAGTGGGCTTTTTATTACCCGAAAAATGGGCGTATACTCAAAACACAGTTTGAAACGAAGACTTACAAAGAATTAGACCTACGATGAAACAATCTCTACTGATTTGGCTTGATGCCGCACGACCAAAAACTCTGCCTCTCGCACTTGTCTCTATTCTTACAGGAAGTAGTTTAGCATTCGCCGGCGGTCAGTTTTCTCTATCAATAGCCCTACTGGCTTTTTTAACTGCTACCTTATTACAAATTCTGTCGAACCTAGCCAATGACTATGGCGACGCAGTAAAAGGCACCGACAACGAAAACCGTCTGGGGCCAACACGCGCAATGCAATCCGGCGCGGTGACCGCGAAAACCATGAAACAAGCGATCATCCTCAACATCGTGTTTACCATGCTCGCTGGGCTGATTCTTATTTTTCATGCCTTAACCTCGATTGAAAGCATCTTATCTTTCATCGCGTTAGGCGTATTAGCCATAATGGCTGCCATCGCTTACACCGTGGGCAATAAACCTTATGGTTATATTGGCCTTGGCGACTTATCGGTATTTATCTTCTTCGGTTTGTTAGGCGTTTCAGGCACATACTTCCTACACACTGGTCATGTTGAGCCAAGCCTATTTCTTCCGGCTTTAGGCTGTGGATTAATGGCGGTTGCGGTACTCAACATCAACAACATGCGTGATATCGAGAACGACAGCGAATGTGGTAAGCGCACCATGGCGGTTCGCCTAGGGCAACGCAAAGCCAAACACTATCATTTTGCACTGCTTGGGCTCGCCCTTGCATCTTTCGCTATCTACCTACTGATTCAAGAAAAGCCAGTCTGGATCAGCCTGCCGTTTTTACTGAGCATTATTATTGTTTATAAGCATGGCAAGGCCGTTTGGGAAACCGAAAAACCAGCGCAGATTGCACCAATGATGCCGGTGATTGTGAAATGCTCACTGGTCACTAACCTATTGTTTGCAGGGGTTGTCGTAGCTCAAACTCTATTGAGTTAAATGAGACTAATCATTGCAAAGGGATCAAGCACCGATATACTCAAAGTAAGCTCATTGTTCAAAAGGTATACTAATGGAATACAACACTTCAGCACTGTGCGACATATATTTGGATCAAGTTGATGTCGTGGAGCCCATGTTCAGCAACTTCGGTGGACGTGCATCCTTCGCAGGACAGATCACGACATTAAAGTGTTTTGAAGACAATGCTTTAATTCGCTCCGTATTAGAGCAAGATGGCTTGGGACGTGTGTTGTTAATCGATGGTGGCGGCTCACTACGCAAAGCGCTGATCGATGCTGAGATTGCCCTACTTGCCGAAGACAATGAGTGGGAAGGTATTGTGGTTTACGGCTGCGTTCGTGAAGTCGATGAGCTAGAAGACATGAACATTGGTATTCAGGCTTTGGCTTCTATCCCTGTTGGTGCGAGCCAAGAAGGTGTCGGCGAATTGGACGTACCGGTCAACTTTGGCAGCGTAACCTTCTTACCGGAAGATTACCTCTACGCTGACAACACCGGCATTATTCTTTCGGCAGAGCCTTTAGATGTAGAACTTGATCTGGATGTTGAAGAAGAAGAGATCGAGTAACTCTCACTCAGCTTCAAATAATAAAACAAACCATAAGAACACGAAGCATAAGAATACAAACAAAAACGCCCGCTACTCAGTAGCGGGCGTTTTTTTAAATCTGAAGAGTCAATTACTCTACGTCATCCATTTTACCAAGAAGGTTACGGATGCGATCTTGCCACGCTGAATGCTCTTCCTGCATTTGCTGAGTTTTTTGCTCTAGCTCGTGACGGCTTTCTTTAAGCTCACCAGCTTCTGTTGCTAGTGCTTGTTTCTCTTCTTTAAGCTCTTCCACTTCCATTTGAAGAAGTGCAATTGTATCTACTGCTGTTTGAATTTTTGCTTCTAGCTGC
The DNA here is from genome assembly GCF_057785955.1 of Vibrio sp. QJM3NY_27. Lineage (NCBI taxonomy): Bacteria > Pseudomonadati > Pseudomonadota > Gammaproteobacteria > Vibrionales > Vibrionaceae > Vibrio > Vibrio sp. QJM3NY_27. The sequence continues at coordinate 3,258,757 of NZ_CM173511.1, forward strand.
TCTAGTACTTCAAAAGACATTCTGGCCTACCTTTAAGTTATCCGTTTGATGGTGAAGGTCTACTCCACTTATTTCCCCATTCTACTCAGCAGAGCAAGGATAAACACTCAATATATTCGATATTTTGCGCCATTCGATGAAAAAAACAGCGCTTTTTACCGAATATTGACGTGAATTATTACTACCGCGACAACAGACTGATTATTTTGATGAATATTACCTGTTTTCACCCGCAAATTGATCAAGAGCAATCCCCAAAAAACAAAAAGGCAAACGTTTCCTTTGGGATATGGTAAAATTCGCCGCGAAATTTCTATTCCCCTTTTGAAAATTTTGGAGTCCGCATGAAACGCGATTTAGCAATGTCATTCTCTCGTGTCACTGAAGGTGCAGCACTAGCTGGTTACAAGTGGCTTGGCCGCGGCGATAAAAACGCTGCAGATGGCGCTGCTGTAGAAGTAATGCGTAGCCTACTGAACAAAACCGAAATTAGCGGCGAGATCGTTATCGGCGAAGGTGAGATCGATGATGCACCTATGCTATACATCGGTGAAAACGTCGGTATTGGCGGTGATGCAGTAGATATCGCCGTTGACCCAATTGAAGGGACACGCATGACAGCAATGGGTCAATCAAATGCATTGGCTGTCTTGGCTGCAGGCGAAAAAGGTAGCTTCCTAAAAGCACCTGACATGTACATGGAAAAATTGGTTGTTGGTCCTGGCGCAAAAGGCGTGATTGACCTAGAACTGCCGCTGACAGAAAACCTAGAAAACATTGCGAAAGCACTAGGTAAAACACTCGATACACTGGTAGTAACGACACTGGCTAAGCCACGCCATGATCAAGTGATTGCCGACATGCAGGCGATGGGCGTTCGTGTATTCGCAGTGCCAGACGGTGATGTTGCAGCTTCTATCCTCACGTGCATGCCAGACAGCGAAGTCGACGTAATGTACTGCATCGGCGGCGCGCCTGAAGGCGTGGTTTCGGCTGCGGTTATTCGCGCACTCGACGGCGACATGCACGCTCGTCTGCTTCCTCGCCATGAAGTAAAAGGTGATACAGAAGAGAACCGCAAGCACGGTGAGCTTGAACTAGAGCGTTGTGCTGAAATGGGCGTAACAGCGGGTATCGTGTTGAAGATGGAAGACATGGCTCGTAGCGACAACGTTGTATTCTCAGCAACCGGCATTACTAAGGGTGACCTTCTAGAGGGCATCACACGTACAGGTAATATCGCAACCACAGAAACACTGCTTATCCGTGGTCGCTGCCGTACGATTCGCCGCATCAAATCTATCCATTACCTAGAGCGTAAAGACCCAGAAGTAATCGGTCACATCCTATAGACCTAAACTCGCTCAAGCAGAACATTCGAAGGCTGATACCAAGTATCAGCCTTTTGTTTTATTGGTCATCAATAATCTGTGCATTTCACCTGCACCATAGTAAATGGTTTGCTTTATAAACACCTTGCCTCATAATAGTAAGGTTCATGAGGTAGAGATAGTATGAAAACAAGCGACAAAATCTTACAGACCATTAAGCGTCAAGGCGCGGTAACCGCGAAACAGTTGTCAGAAGAATTTGGCATGACGACAATGGGTGCAAGGCAACATCTGCAAAGTCTGGAAGATGACGGTATTCTTGCGTTTCATGATGTTAAAGTAAAAGTGGGTCGCCCGACTCGCCACTGGTCCCTGACTCAACAAGGCCATGGTCAATTTTCAGATCGACACGGTGAACTCACCATTCAAGTGATCGATGCTGTCGAGAACCTGTTTGGTAAAGAGGGGTTAGCTAAGGTTGCGGCCGAGCGCGAACAACACACCCTTAAGCAATATCAAACCGCGCTGTCTGATTGTGAATCGCTGAGCAGCAAGCTTAAAAAACTCACCCAGCTGCGTGAAGACGAAGGCTACATGGCTGAACTTCAAGAGCATGACGATCACTACATCTTGATCGAGAACCACTGCCCTATCTGCAAAGCTGCAACTCGCTGCCCTAGCCTGTGCCAATCTGAGCTCAATGTTTTCAAAGAATTACTCAAAGATGAATGTCATGTGAGCCGCACTGAACACATCATTACTGGCGAGCGTCGTTGTACTTATACCCTAACGCCAAGTTACTGATCCTGTCTCAATATTGAGAAAACACCAATAGATTAAAATTTGTACAAATTTCTTTCTTAAGCTTAAAGCATATGAAACATGCTTAATGCTAAGGAAGGAATCATGGCACATCCACAGCCCAATCAAAAACTGCCCCCTTTTGATGAACTGGTCCAACTCGCGAAAAGCGATCCGAAAGCATTCGATCAATTCAAACACGAGATGTGCGAACAGATGATTTGCTCAGCCTCAGAGACCATGCAAAACAGGCTTCGCGCTCAACAAAGTCATATCGATTTAGTCGTCAGCCGCTGCAAGAATCCACATCACGCTAATGTTGTTCTGATGCAAGAGCTGCGCTGTCAGGTCTGTAAATTCCAAGATGCACTCAAAGGCCGCTGCGATTTTGAAGAATCTCTGCCTGAAAATGTCGTGCCTTTCAGGCCAAATACAGAGCCAAAAATGTACTAGCTGTTTAAATGTACTAACCGTTGAAATGGACTAGCGACAAAAACCTATTCAAAGAAAAACGCCTTAAAAAAAAGGGAGCACAATGCTCCCTTCTTATTTCTCAATCATTCAATCTTTACACTGGGTCGTCACCGTAATCATTACGGCCTTCAGTTCCCTTGAGCAATCCACATTCAATCAAAATCCATAAACCACATACTAATGCTGCAACCGTTGCTGCCATGTGAACTGGCGATACCGACTCTGTTGTCGTTGCTACCATTGGCGAAGCCAAACGCCCAAGCACGAGTGGCACGTTCAACAACAGCCAGTAGTTCGACTTATTGCGGTCGTGCCAGCGTTTAGCGGTAATTGCAAGATCTGGGATAACCAGCAACAGTAGGAAGATTGGTAGCAGGATATAGGAATATGCAGGGAACAGAACAGAAATACCGGAAGCAAAACCAGTAATCGCTACATAGTAGAAAACATTCCAAATCCAGTAAGTCTTACGACCAATTCTCCCCTTGAAAGAGAGCAGTAAATCTTTCATCGACATCTTAAATACTCAAAAAATTAATACGCTACCAAAAAGTTAGCAGCAAATAGTCAGTTAATCACTTTTAGTTAGTTGATTCTTTTTAGCTAGTTCATCACTTTCTGAAAGCAACTTTTATCCATATCTCGTATGTTGACCGTTAGGCTACGGATATGGCTTGCCTGTTCTTGTAAGGTTTGCATCAACAAACGCGACAATTCTCTTTTCTGTTCTTCGGTACGTCCTGAAAGTAACTCAAAGCTAATATGAACAAAATCCACATTGTCCTCTTCATCACCGACCAACCAGTTATGACAGCGCAGTGAACGAGACTTCACAGAAGGTACATCAAACAAACCACAGTTTAATGTAACTTGATGAAGGTCTTCCAGTAAACCTTGGATATTCACTCGCTCATCCACTGAATTTGAGTACTCTAGAACTAGATTCGGCATTATTACTTCCTATTGTTAACGCAATCGTTTGTCCCTTAATAGCAACTAACGATGAAAAATCCGAGAAGTTAGCTATTATTCTGTCTGCCGGATCACTGATATATGCTCAAAATCTACTCTGACCATTGAGTAAGATCCAAGAAAGTCATGACCACAGTCATGATCTGTTGATATTATTCTGTTATATTATTTCGTAATAAAGTTTACTTTTTTACATTCGATTTATTTAAATACTTTGGAGATATTCCTATGCGTCATCCTGTAGTTATGGGTAACTGGAAACTAAACGGCAGCAAAGAAATGGTTGTTGATCTACTAAACGGTCTTAACGCTGAACTTGAAGGCGTAACAGGCGTAGACGTAGCAGTTGCTCCACCAGCACTTTTCGTTGATCTTGCTGAGCGTACGCTTACTGAAGCGGGCAGCGCGATCATCCTAGGTGCTCAAAACTCTGACCTAAACAACAGCGGTGCATTCACTGGCGACATGTCTCCAGCAATGCTTAAAGAGTTCGGCGCATCTCACATCATCATCGGTCACTCTGAGCGTCGTGAATACCACGCTGAGTCTGACGAATTCGTTGCTAAGAAATTCGCATTCCTAAAAGAGAACGGCCTAACTCCAGTTCTTTGTATCGGTGAGTCTGATGCACAAAACGAAGCAGGCGAAACTGTTGCTGTATGTGCTCGTCAACTTGACGCTGTTATCAACACTCAAGGTGTTGAAGCTCTTGAAGGCGCTATCATCGCTTACGAACCAATCTGGGCTATCGGTACTGGTAAAGCAGCTACAGCTGAAGATGCACAACGCATCCACGCTCAAATCCGTGCACACATCGCAGAGAAATCTGAAGACGTTGCTAAGAAAGTTGTTATCCAATACGGCGGTTCTGTTAAGCCAGAAAACGCAGCAGCTTACTTCGCACAACCAGACATCGACGGTGCTCTAGTTGGCGGCGCAGCGCTAGACGCGAAAAGCTTCGCAGCTATCGCTAAAGCAGCAGCTGAAGCAAAAGCTTAATTTAAACGTCACCGTTTAGATTAAATGAAAGGTCAACTTAGGTTGGCCTTTTTTATTGCCTGAAATTTGGTTTCAAAACAACAGGCACAAAAAAACCGCTGATAAATCAGCGATTTTTAATACTTTTAAGCAAATGCTAAGCGTGGTTTAGAACAACTCTTCTGCAACGCGGAACAGCTCAGAACGGTCTGGGTTCTGCATGTTCTCGATACAGTCGATGATGTCGTGGTGAACAAGCGCTTCTTTCTCGATACCAACACAACGACCACCGTGGCCTTCTTGAAGAAGGTGAACAGCGTAGTTACCCATGCGAGAAGCCAGTACACGGTCAAATGCAGTCGGGCGACCACCACGTTGGATGTGACCAAGAACCGTTGCACGAGTTTCACGACCTGTTGAAGCTTCGATTTCTTTCGCTAGTTCATTCGCATCCATCATTAACTCAGTTAGAGCGATGATTGCGTGCTTCTTACCTTTCGCAATACCATCTTGGATATTGCTGATAAGCTGATCTTTATCTAGGCCAGTCTCAGGTGTGATGATGTACTCACAGCCACCCGCGATTGCTGACATAAGCGTAAGGTCACCACAGTGACGGCCCATGATTTCAACAATAGAAATACGTTGGTGAGAAGAAGACGTGTCACGTAGACGGTCGATTGAATCAATAACAGTGTTAAGCGCTGTTAGGTAGCCGATTGTGTAGTCAGTACCCGCGATATCGTTATCGATTGTGCCTGGAAGACCGATACATGGGTAACCCATCTCAGTCAGTTTCTTAGCACCCATGTAAGAACCGTCACCACCGATAACAACTAGTGCTTCGATACCGTGCTTCTTAAGGTTCTCGATGCCTTTCTCACGAACAGCAACGTCTTTGAACTCAGGGAAACGTGCAGAACCTAAGAAAGTACCACCACGGTTGATCACGTCAGATACGCTTGAACGGTCAAGCTTTTCGATACGGTCTTCAACAAGGCCTTGGTAGCCATCGTAAATACCGTAAACTTCAATGCCAACTGATAGCGCAGTACGAACTACACCACGAACTGCTGCGTTCATGCCTGGAGCGTCACCACCACTGGTCAAAACACCGATCTTCTTAATCATGCTCACCCTCGATTTTTGGGAATCTATTATTCAATTCTTATTCTTGCTGATTGTATATCAACAAGATTTTAAATCTATATTTGTGCGTTATGTTACATTTCCTCAACAGGAATAGCACTTAAATCGCGTAAAATTATGTAACATTTCTACTTCTGTAAGAGTATTACAGTTTTACTCAGTAACTTTGTTGATTCACATCAGAATCAACATTAATTGTTACTAAGGTGATTTTTGAATCACCGAAGAATTAGTAATTTTTACTCACTTTAGTTCAAAAGCCACCTACTTACCATTTGCCAACCCTTTTTTAGCTCGCTTACCATGAGTGAAATTTCTGCTGCTTCTCAGGTCCAAATACGACCGAATACGGGTCTTGATGAATTAATACATCAGCATCAGGGAAAACGGAGATAAGCTTGTCTTCTACTTCGTCAGAAATGCGGTGCGCTTCAATAAGTGGGATATTATCTTCGAGTTCTAAATGCAATTGAATGAACCGAACAGGCCCTGAACGACGCGTTCTTAGTTGATGCACGCCAAGCACACCTTCCACACTCAGCGATGTCTCTTTTATCTGTTTTAATTCTTCATCTGGCAGCTTTCTATCAAGCAAAGATTGAATGGCTTCTGTTGCCATTTGGTAGGCACTGTAAAGAATGTAGATACCGATACCAATCGCGAATACCGAGTCCGCTTGACCAATGCCAAACCAGCTCAGTGCTAGCGCGAGCATGATCGCTGCATTCATATAAAGGTCGGATTGATAATGCAGTGAATCGGCGGCTATCGCTTGGCTGCCCGTTTTGCTGACAACATGTTTTTGGAATCGAACCAAACCAAAGGTCATTACGATCGCGAACAAGCTGACATAAATACCAATTTCAGGAGAGTTCAGCTCATGCGGTCGGAAGAAACGCTCAATACCATTAAGAATAAGGAAACAAGCGGAACCGGAAATAAACATCGCTTGTGCTAATGCAGCAAGAGATTCTGCCTTACCATGACCAAAGGTATGTTCTTTATCGGCAGGCTGAAGAGAGTAGCGAACCACCACTAGGTTGACGACAGAAGCGGCGATATCCAACAGCGAATCGACCACAGAAGCTAATAAACTGACTGAACCTGTCACCCACCACGCAGCAACCTTCACAACCAATAATATGGAGGCAATGATGGTGGCAGCCCAAGCGGCGAGCGTAACTAAACGTGCGTATTCTTGTTTCATAAATTGGCTATAAAGTGACTGATAGCACAAAGTATAACCCGCAAACAACCGATTGAATATGACAGCCATGATGTAATACATTCATTTTTAAAGATCAAAAAAGCGGCACTAGGCCGCTTCTTTCTAAACACTTTCAATCAATTCAGCTTTCTCAAGCCATGAATTACTTGTCTTTGTTCATGCGTTTTTCCATTTTGTCAGCACACTTCGCCATGCGCTCTTGTTGGATTTCTTTCAGCTGAGTCTTTTGCTCAGGTGTCAGTACGCTCATCATTTGGTGTTGCTTCTTAAGCATTGCTACGCGACGCTCTGTTTGCTTCTCAACCATTTGGCTTGCTAGGTCGTTTGCTGCAGCTTCATCAAAAGTATCCGCGAGAACTAGATCTTGAACTTTCTCGTGATGCGCTTTCATTTGCGCCATTTTATCTGCTTTGTTGCCTGAGTGTTTTGCTTTCATCTCAGCGCGGTTCGCTTCGCGCATCTCTTTTAGTTCTGTTTTTTGAGCATCCGTCAGGTCTAGTTGACGCATCACTTTCTTATCGAAGCCGCCACATTTACCGTGCATGCCTTTGTGGTCGCCTTTATCGCCGCCGCCATATGCGAATGCGCTTGCTGTACCTAACATTAGTGGAAGTGCCGCAGCTGCTAGTACAAGTTTCTTAGTCATTTTCATAATTGTTGCCTCAATTCGGTATAATAAGTCATGTGTTGCGTCTGTTTCTCAGCGCTTAGATATAGATTAGTCTTTCCCTCGTAAAGCGACGTTTAGAAAGCGTAAAGAATCGTAAAGAGTGAAAGTTGACGAATAATTAGCAGTATTATTAAAGTGAAATAACCAATTAAGGCTTCCCAATGGCGAACATTCTTCTTATTGATGACGACACCGAGTTAACCAGTTTACTTAAAGACATTCTGAGCTTTGAGGGCTTCACTGTTTCAGAAGCCAATGATGGCTATGCGGGACTTGACGCTATCAATGATGAGATTGATCTGATTCTTTTGGATGTGATGATGCCGCGCCTTAACGGTATGGAAACGCTAAAGAAACTGAGAGAAAATTGGGAAACACCAGTATTGATGCTGACTGCCAAAGGCGAAGAGATCGACCGTGTTATTGGCCTTGAACTTGGTGCAGATGATTACTTGCCAAAGCCGTTCAGTGACCGAGAACTGCTCGCTCGTATTCGTGCCATCTTACGTCGAACACAGACTAACACCGCGCCTAAATCAGCCAGCGACACCATTCAATACCAAGACATCGAAGTATTCCCTGGCAAACAAGAGGCTTACTGTAATGGACAGATTATCGACCTCACCACAACCGAGTTCGCACTACTGAGTCACCTTATCCAAAATCCAGGGCAAGTGATCACCAAAGAAGCATTGAGCTTAGATGTGTTAGGAAAAAGGCTTGCGGCGTTTGACCGCGCAATTGATATGCACATCTCCAATCTGCGTAAAAAGATTCCTGAGCGCAGCGACGGCAAATCTCGCATCAAAACCTTACGAGGCCGTGGCTACTTATTGGTAGAGGAAGATTAATGCGTATCCCTAAAATCACCAGCTTATATGGACGTATCTTTGCTATCTTTTGGTTCACCATGTTACTGGTGCTTTTGTCGGTGCTATCACTTCCTCATTTAGATCCACGTGTAGCACGTGATGTGCCCGCGGATCATCTAAATAAATTGGAGCGTATCGCTAAAATCACAGAGAAACGCTACGCCAAAGAACCTAATCTAGGCAAAATTGTTTTCCAACTTGAGGCACCACGTAGCCGCAAGGATTCTCGAGCTCGCATCTATTTAACCGACCTTGAAGGTGCTGTCCTTACGTCGAAAAGACATTCGGACTATAAACTTAAGGCGATTCGCAACTTTGTTACCTCGATTGATAACCCTGAAGTACCAAAACAGAAACTATACGGACACTACATGGTGGCAGGGCCAGTACCTATCACACTCGCTGGTGAAGAATTACTGATGTATGCCGGAGTAAAGTGGAACCAACCACCGCCATTTTTGCTACGACTGTTTGATAGACCTTTACAGCTGTTGCTCGCGGTAATGCTAGCAAGCACCCCGCTCTTGCTTTGGTTAGCTTGGGCATTGAGCCAACCGGCTCGCAGGCTTGAACGCGCAGCGCAACGTGTAGCAAAAGGTCAGTTTGAGGTCGACCCTCAACTTGAAAAAGGCACCTCAGAATTCAGACAAGCGGGTGAAAGCTTTAACCAAATGGTGGAAGCGGTAAACCAGATGATTTCAGGGCAACAGCGACTACTTTCTGATATCTCACACGAACTGCGCTCGCCATTGACTCGTCTACGTATGGCCAATGCACTGGCAATTCGTAAGCAAGGTGAGAGCCAAGAATTAGAACGTATTGATACCGAAGCGCAGCGTTTGGAACAAATGATCAGTGAGCTACTGACGCTGTCTCGTATGCAGGTCGACAGCCACATCACTCGCGAGGTGCAACCTATCTCGAGCTTATGGGAAGAGATCTTAAAAGATGCAGAGTTTGAAGCTGAACAGATGGGTAAATTACTGACGTTTTCAGAGATCCCAGAACGTTCTATTTCAGGTAATCCTAAGCTGCTGATGAGTGCCTTAGACAATATTACGCGCAATGCTATCTACTACGGTAAAGACCAAGTCGATGTGCAATTCCATGTTGTCCAAGATCAGCTGACGATTTGCGTCAATGACAACGGTGATGGTGTACCGGAGGATGAACTGGATTCTATCTTCAGACCTTTCTACCGAGTTTCAACGGCACGCGATCGTAATTCAGGTGGCACAGGGCTTGGCCTCACCATTACAGAAAGTGCGATTCGCCAACACAGCGGAACCATCACTGCAAGCCGTAGCCAGCTCGGTGGATTACAACTCGAAATCACCCTACCAATCTTGCCGGTATAATACCCCCACAAAGATCACAGTTGATAATGATTGTTATTATCATCATGGTAAATCCTCTAATTAAGGAGGATTTACCATGTCACACACTTTCCCTACTTTACCCTACGCTTACGACGCCCTAGAACCTTACATTGATGCTAAGACGATGGAAATGCATTACAGCAAGCACCATAGAACCTACTACGATAAGTTTGTTGCGGCTATTTCTGGCAGCGAGCTAGAGCAACAGTCTCTGACCGAGATCTTCGCTAACATTTCTCAGCACAGCCCAGCGGTTCGTAACAATGGTGGCGGTTACTACAACCACATCTTGTATTGGAACTGCATGTCGCAAGACGGTGGTGGTGAACCCACGGGCGAGCTTGGCGAGGCTATCAAAAGTACTTTCGGAGATTTCGAGACATTCCAAGATCAGTTCGCTCAAGCGGCAATCAATACCTTTGGTTCAGGCTTCGCTTGGCTAGTGGTTGAAGAAGGACAACTGAAGATCATCTCGACTTCGAACCAAGACAATCCGTGGATGGATACGGTTGCCAGTAATGGCGAGCCCATCCTTGCACTCGATGTTTGGGAACACGCCTACTACATCAGCTACCAAAACCGTCGTCCTGATTACATCAATGCATGGTGGAACGTAGTGAATTGGAATGCGGTATCTGAAAACTACGCGCAGGCACTAGCGAACCAGGCCTAAGCTGAGGGTGGCGAACTGTACTCACTCAGCTTGCCACCGTATACTCTGGCTATCTTTGATTATTCTTGTGAACCAACATGTTTGATATCGCTCTATATGAACCAGAAATCGCGCCCAATACGGGTAACATCATCCGCCTATCAGCTAACTGCGGCGCAAACCTGCACCTTATCGAGCCGCTTGGTTTTGATTTCGAAGAGAAGAAAGTTCGTCGTGCGGGTTTAGATTATCACGACCTCGCACGAGTAAAGCGTCACAAGAATCTAGAAGCCTTCCTTGAGTATCTAGAGAATGAACGTGAGGGTGACTACCGTATCTTTGCTTGTACGACCAAGACCACTGGCCACCACGTTGATGCGAAATTCCAACAAGGTGATGTACTGATGTTTGGCCCAGAGTCTCGCGGTCTGCCTGCTGAGTTCATCGAAAGCATGCCAATGGAGCAACGCATTCGTATTCCAATGATGCCAGAAGCACGTAGCTTGAACCTGTCTAACGCAGTGGCCATTATTGCGTTCGAAGCTTGGCGACAAATGGGTTTTGAAGGCGCGGTATAACCCAATCTCAGTAAATTAATCTCAGTAAATAACTGTTCACACGGCCTGTTATCTGTTCCTGCTAGCAATCGTAAATAGCAGGTAACATGCAATAAAAAAGGCTCTTACCATTATCTCTTTCTTGCGAAGGATAAAGGTAAGAGCCTTTCCTGTTTGTCTCTCTATATAAAGAGAGAAACCATTAATTTAAGCGGTTACGATCGTTGTCGTCGTCTTTCTTCTCAAACTCACCCTCAAAGGTGTTGCCGTCTTTTGATTGGTCAGATGGACCAGAATTGAATGGGTCTTGTCCAAATGGGCTCTGGCCAAAACCAGCTTGTCCACCCGCATGGAAACCACCAGACATATTGGTCACCACCATTTTTTCCATCATTTTCTTAGCAATTATCGCTCTTGGTGCTGGTAACAATACCAACATACCGAGTGCGTCCGTCATAAAGCCCGGAGTCAGCAGCAATACGCCTGCAACAGCAAGCATCACGCCTTCAAGAATCTGTTGTGCTGGCATTTCGCCTTGTTGCAACCGACCTTGAACAGACATAAGTGTCTGAATGCCTTGGCTACGAACCAGCGATGCACCCACAAATGCAGTGATCAAAACCAACGCGATAGTTGGCCACAATCCTAAGAAGCCACCAACTTGAATAAATAGCCCAATCTCAATGATGGGTACGAAGATAAAGAGTAATAATAAGATAGGAAACACACGCCCTCCTTTGTTACGTCCAGTTTACGCTGAAAGCCCTACCAATCTCAAATTTATCCTGTAAATAAGCGTGTTTATTGACCCGGAATAAGTTTGCTAAATATTGACGAAACAAAAACGAAAAAGGTGATCAACTTAATATTTTTATGCGCTAAGTACAGTATCATGTGCCACATAAGTCAGGACGGATTTATCAGCCCAATATTCTAGCGAACGGAGTATTTGCACACAGAATAGGCTAATAACTAACTATATAATCAGAATAATTCTCTAAGGATCCTGTTATGGCTAATCTATCAGAAGCTCAAGTTGAAGCTCCTCAAGCTACTCGTCTCGAAGAAGATCTACTAGGTCAACGTCATGTTCCGGCTGATGCTTACTACGGCATTCACACTCTACGCGCAGTTGAAAACTTCAACATCTCAAATGTAACGATCTCAGATGTACCTGAATTCGTTCGCGGTATGGTGATGACAAAGAAAGCAGCGGCTTTAGCAAACAAAGAGTTAGGTGTAATTCCAAGCGAAGTGGCTAAATACATCATCGAAGCTTGTGACCTCATTCTAGACACTGGTAAGTGCATGGATCAGTTCCCATCGGACGTTTTCCAAGGTGGTGCTGGTACTTCTGTAAACATGAACGCGAACGAAGTTGTGGCGAACGTGGCACTTGAACTTATGGGCAAAGAAAAAGGCCAATACGAGTTCATCAACCCAAATGACCATGTAAACCGCAGCCAATCTACAAACTGTGCTTACCCAACTGGTTTCCGTATCTCTGTTTACAACAGCGTTCGTAAACTGATCGATGCTATCGAATACCTAAAAGGTGCATTCGAGCTTAAGAGCCAAGAATTCAACACAATCCTGAAGATGGGTCGTACACAACTTCAAGATGCTGTGCCTATGACGGTTGGCCAAGAGTTCCACGCTTGGGCTGTAACCATCAACGAAGAAATCAAAAACCTAGAATACACTTCAAAACTACTGCTTGAAGTTAACCTAGGCGCAACGGCTATCGGTACTGGTCTGAACGCAGCACCGGGTTACCAAGGCCTAGCAGTTAAGCACCTAGCAGAAGTAACTGGCCTAGAATGTGTAGCGGCTGAAGATCTTATCGAAGCAACGTCTGACTGTGGCGCATACGTAATGACGCACGGTGCACTTAAACGTCTAGCGGTTAAACTGTCTAAGATCTGTAACGACTTACGTCTTCTTTCTTCAGGTCCACGTACTGGCTTCAACGAGCTAAACCTACCTGAACTGCAAGCGGGTTCTTCAATCATGCCTGCTAAAGTAAACCCAGTTGTACCTGAAGTAGTAAACCAAGTTTGCTTTAAAGTTTTAGGTAACGACAACACAGTTTCTTTCGCAGCAGAAGGCGGTCAGCTTCAATTGAACGTAATGGAACCTGTTATCGCACAAAGCATGTTTGAGTCTTTAGACATCCTAACAAACGCATGTGTGAACCTACGCGACAAGTGTGTAGACGGCATTACTGTGAACAAAGAAGTATGTGAATCTCACGTATTTAACTCTATCGGTATCGTTACTTACCTAAACCCATACATTGGCCACCACGAGGGTGACATTGTAGGTAAGATTTGTGCTGAAACAGGTAAGAGTGTTCGTGATGTGGTTCTAGAGCGCGGTTTATTGAGCGAAGAAGAACTTGATGACATTTTCTCTGTTGAAAATCTGATGCATCCTCAGTATAAAGCTAAACGCTACGAATAACGGTAGCGAGAAAGGGCTCCAAACGGAGCCCTTTTTTAGGCTCCAATACGGTTAACCCTGCTGTTCTTGTGGATTTCCGTTAGTTGCGTTTTTGCTTAATTAGACCTAAACCATAGAACTATTATGTGAACATTCCAGTGGCGAATGTTCACATAATAAAATCTAAAATGAGGTGTTACTTATGATTGCAGTAGAACTATTTGTCGTCCTGCTCTTTATCTTTTTGGGGGCCAGAATTGGCGGTATCGGTATTGGTTTTGCCGGTGGTGCTGGTGTTATTGCCCTTTCATTAATTCTTGGTGTTCCAACAAGCCAATCTTTTATCCCGGTCGATGTAATTTTGATCATCATGTCGGTTATCACCGCAATTGCAGCAATGCAGGTTGCTGGCGGTATGGACTGGTTGGTACAAATTGCAGAAAACTTCTTGCGTAAACACCCTGAACGCATCACCTTTTACGCGCCGATTGTGACCTTTGTAATGACACTAATGGCGGGTACTGGTCACACAGCATTCTCTACGCTGCCTGTTATTGCAGAAGTAGCAAAAGGCCAAGGTGTTCGTCCTTCTCGTCCACTGTCTATCGCAGTTGTAGCCTCTCAAATTGCGATCACAGCTTCGCCTATTTCGGCAGCAGTTGTGGCTTTCGCAGCGATGCTTGCACCCTTTGGTGTCGATTACCTAACGCTATTGATGGTTTGTATTCCAACAACCTTCATCGCTTGTATGGTTGGTGCGGTTGTCGCGAACTACATGGGCAGTGAACTGAAAGACGATCCAATTTACCAAGAACGTCTAGAGAAAGGTCTAATCAAGCTAGCAACAGAAGAGAAACGCGAAATTCTACCAACAGCGAAGAAAGCGACTTACATCTTCCTTGCGGCGATTGGTTTTGTTGTTTGCTACGCAGCCGCTATCTCTAGCTCTGTTGGCCTAATTGAAAACCCAGCACTGGGCCGTAACGAAGCGATCATGTCTGTGATGCTGGCAGCAGCAGCGGCAATCGTGATGTTCACTAAGATTGATGCAGCGAAGATTTCTTCGGCTCCAACATTCCGTTCAGGTATGACAGCGTGTGTTTGTGTACTGGGTGTGGCTTGGTTAGGTTCAACGTTTGTGAATGCACACGTTGCTGAAATCAAAGACGTTGCTGGTGCTCTACTGGCTGACTACCCATGGATGCTGGCTCTTGTTCTGTTCTTCGCTTCTATGCTGCTTTACTCTCAAGGTGCAACAACGGTTGCACTGATGCCTGCAGCTCTAGCGATTGGCGTAGCACCACTAACAGCCGTAGCTTCTTTTGCTGCGGTAAGTGCACTGTTCGTACTTCCAACTTACCCTACGCTACTGGCAGCGGTTGAGATGGATGACACAGGTTCAACGCGTATTGGTAAGTACGTATTTAACCACCCATTCTTCATTCCTGGTGTGGCAACAATCAGTACAGCGGTAGCACTCGGCTTCGCATTCGGCGGTCTATTTATCTAACACTCGCTGAAAAACCAAACCTAAAAGGAAGCTTCGGCTTCCTTTTTTCTTTTCTGAACAATGTGTTTATTTGATACGTATCAAATAAACATTATAAACTTAAAAACCCGAACAAAAATAACGTTTGAATAAAATTCCAAGAATATTCACGCCATTCATTAACAATGCCTGCCAACGCAACCACCCCTTGTTTCTATCTAATTTACATCGAATATTAATCCAAGCTAACTAACCAAAAAACCTTGCTCTTTTTCTAACGTTTTTCAGCCTATTCATTGGTCACTATTTTTGTGAACAATACCAAAATTAAATGGCGGCGTAAGGAATAAAATAACCGCAGTTAAATTAAATCTTAATTCATTTGGATATATAAATATAAAGATACTTATATTTAAAGTCGGCAACGTCATATAGATGACCGCTCTATAAGGGCAATAATTTCATATCGTTGAATGATTTATAAATATCACTGTATTTACAATCTATAAACATTAGTCGCTAATTCACGTCAATTCTATTTAGGATGATGTAAGGAGATAGCCATGACGACTCAGACGATACCAAGCGAGAAAAAAAAGGGCGGCTTCTTTGCCAACTTTAAATTCCCTTCTGCCTACACCATTCTATTTATTCTAATTGCATTCGTAGCCCTGCTTACCTGGGTTGTTCCAGCAGGCCAATACGACCGAGCAATGAATGAAGAGCTAGGTCGAGAAGTTCCCGTAACCGGAACCTATCAAGCCGTAGAAGGTAACCCTCAAGGTGTGATTGACGTACTACTCGCGCCCATTGACGGTTTCTACGACCACAATAGCTATGAAGCTGCAGCAATCGACGTTTCGCTGTTCATCTTAATCATTGGTGGCTTCTTAGGGCTAGTAACCAAAACTGGCGCTATTGATGCCGGTATCGAACGTGTCACCGCCCGCTTAGAAGGGCGAGAAGAGTTGATGATACCGATACTGATGGCATTGTTTGCTGCTGGCGGTACCGTCTACGGCATGGCGGAAGAATCACTGCCATTCTATACGCTGCTAGTACCTGTAATGATGGCCGCTCGCTTTGACCCTCTTGTTGCCGCTGCGACCGTACTGCTTGGCGCAGGGATTGGGGTGCTAGGGTCAACGATTAACCCATTCGCAACCGTGATCGCTGCCAACGCCTCTGGTATCCCATTTACTGACGGTATCGTGCTGCGTATTGCCATGCTCGTTATTGGTTGGATAATTTGTGTTGCCTACGTCATGCGTTACGCAAGAATGGTTCAAGCTGACCCAACAACTTCGATTGTCTACGACAAATACGAAGAGAACAAAGCGCACTTCCTTGGTAACGCGAGCGACGAAAAACTTGATTTCACCACAACGCGTAAATTAATCCTCACTATTTTCGGTGGCTCTTTCGCTGTGATGATTTACGGTGTATCGGTTGCTGGCTGGTGGATGGCAGAGATCTCAGCGATGTTCCTAGCAGCGACAATCATTGTCGGTATTGTGGCTCGCATGAGCGAAGAAGAGTTTACGACTAGCTTCATTGATGGTGCCCGCGACCTACTTGGTGTAGCGCTTATCATAGGTATCGCGCGTGGTATCGTGGTCGTGATGGACCGCGGTATGATCACCGATACGATTCTGTTCTCTGCAGAACAAATGGTGACGGGGCTTTCTTCAGTTATCTTTATTAACGTAATGTTCTTCTTAGAGATTCTATTGTCATTCTTAGTACCATCAACGTCAGGGTTAGCGGTGCTGACTATGCCAATCATGGCTCCGTTGGCCGATTTTGCTGGCGTAGGTCGTGACCTTGTTATCACCGCTTACCAATCCGCTTCTGGCTTGGTGAACTTAATCACACCGACCTCTGCGGTAGTAATGGGTGGCTTGGCGATTGCTCGCGTCCCTTACGTGCGCTGGGTTAAATGGGTAATGCCATTAATCGGTATCTTGATGGTGTTCTGCATCGTTGTACTAAGTATTGGTGCGCTTATCTAACTTAAAGCACTTCACTCCGTTCTCATCCAAAGCCGCTTTCTTAGCGGCTTTTTTTATCGCTATCGCTATCGAATCCAACTCCAACCCGCTCACCAAAACAACCTCACGAGCTGCACACGCTTCATTTAACGCCTCTCTATGACCTATCTCAGTAGCAAAGCTTAAACAAGCAAAAACCACTTGCGACAAAGAGTAAGCCAACGTTTAAACATCAAGGTTAAAGCTAATAAAGCGCCAACTATTCTTCGCTCTTATATTTATAAAAATATTTAGTCATTTATTAGCGTTAATTATATTTAAAGTAATTAACTCTGTAATAACCAAAGAGGAAACAGTAGTGATTTTTATAGAAAACTGGCTTAAAAAGCCCAATTATAAAGTGTGACCACAATAGCTTTATTCGCATTTAAATTGTTAAAGAATAATTAATTTTACGTACAAAATTAAATATATAAATACTAACATTGCATACTTCCAATCTAAGCTCATTATTATCAATAAAACCATTTTGCATATAATCCCTCACAAATTGGATTCTAGCTAGGTGAATGAAAAAAGCATGCATAATATTCCCAAGGAGTTAACTATTTAGAAAAGGCTGACAATAGTTGAAAGTGCATAAAGTTTGTTAAAACCCTTGATTTTAAAGGGCTGCGGGATAAAAAACGATTTGTGATAGATCTCTAAGAATACCTGACTAGCAGGCGTAATATTAATTCCAGACAAGAGATATGAATAAAATAATTCATTCTTCTCAACTGAAAATAAATAATTACTCTTAGCAATAAAAGTAATTCAAATATATAAGAGAGAGACGATCATGAGTAAGTTCTATGTAGGTTCTGAAATAGGTCAATTACGCCGCGTTCTAGTTCACCGTCCAAGACGCGCACTGACTCACCTAACACCCTCTAACTGTCACGATTTGCTGTTTGATGACGTACTGGCTGTTGAGCGTGCAGGTAAAGAGCATGACGCATTTACTCAAACGCTACGTGATCAAGGTGTTGAGGTTCTTCTTCTTACTGACTTGCTAGCCGACACACTAGCGGTGTCAGAAGCGAAAGATTGGCTACTAAGCTGCCAAGTATCTGATTACCGTTTGGGTAAAACATTCGCCAATGATGTGCGCTGCTACTTGGGCGACTTACCAAACCTAGAGCTAGCAAAAATTCTAACGGGCGGTTTGTCTTACGCTGAGATGCCAATGAAATCATCTTCAATGATGCAAGGCATGCACGCACCAACTGACTTCATTATCGAGCCTCTACCAAACCACCTATTTACACGCGACACATCTTGCTGGGTATACGGTGGCGTATCTATCAACCCGATGGCAAAACCTGCTCGTCAACGTGAAACAAACCACGTTCGCGCTATTTACCGCTGGCACCCAACATTCGCAGGCGAAGACTTCATTAAATACTTCGGCGATGAAGAAAACATCAACTACGACAACTCAACGATCGAAGGTGGTGACGTTCTTGTTCTTGGCCGTGGCGCGGTACTTATCGGTATGTCTGAGCGTACAACAGCACAAGGTGTTGAGCACTTAGCGTCTAGCCTATTCAAACACGGTCAAGCGACACAAGTTATCGCAATGCAACTACCGAAACACCGTTCTTGCATGCACTTAGACACCGTGATGACTCACATGAACGAAGATACGTTCTCTGTTTACCCTGAAGTGGTAAGTAAAGACGTGCAGTGCTGGAACCTAACTGGCGATGAATCAGGCGCTGTGAAAGTGAAAGAAGAAGGCTACTTCGTAACAGCTATCGAAAAAGCACTTGGCGTAGACAAGCTAAATCTCATCACAACCGGTGGCGACAATTTCCATGCAGAACGCGAACAGTGGAACGATGCGAACAACGTTCTTACCGTTAAACCTGGCGTTGTTATTGGCTACGAAGGCAACACATACACCAACGAAAAATACGACAAAGCAGGCATCACGGTTCTTCCAATCCCTGGAGATGAGCTTGGTCGCGGTCGCGGTGGCGCACGCTGCATGAGCTGTCCAATTGAGCGTGATGGTATCTAATCACTAAGACGAAAACGGCCAAGTTGAACAATCTTGAATAATCTCAGCTTGGCCAAAATGAGAGAACACAATTATGACTAAGCAAACTGTTGTTGTTGCACTCGGTGGGAACGCCCTACTTCGTCGCGGTGAACCGTTAGAAGCCGATGTTCAACGCCGTAATATTGAAACTGCTGTTAAAACTATCTCTGAAATCGCGAAAGTGTACAACGTGGTTCTAGTGCACGGCAATGGACCACAAGTTGGCTTACTTGCTCTACAAGGTTTGGAGTACAAAAAAGTAAACCCGTATCCATTGGATGTATTGGGCAGTGAGACTCAAGGCATGATCGGCTACATGCTGATGCAAGAGTTCAAAAACTACCTGCCTGACCGCAACATCTCATGCATGTTGACGCAAATGACCGTTGATCCAAATGATCCTGCATTCGCCGATCCAACCAAGCCAATTGGCCCGATCTACGAAGAAGCAGAAGCGCGTGAGTTAGCGGAGAAATTCCACTGGATCGTAAAACCAGACGGCCAACACTTCCGTCGAGTAGTGCCAAGCCCACGACCTACCGGCATTGTTGAACACGAAGCAATCACTCAACTTATCGATGCTGGTCACCTCGTAATTTGTACTGGCGGTGGTGGCATCCCAGTGAAAAAAGAAAATGGCAAATTAGTCGGTGTTGAAGCAGTTATCGACAAAGACATGTCTGCAGCTTTCTTAGCGAAACAATTGGATGCGGATGCGCTGCTTATTTTGACCGATGCGGACGCTGTTTACCTTGATTGGGGCAAACCGACTCAACACGCACTACGTAGCACCACACCAAGTGAACTGGCGCAATTCCAATTCGATGCAGGCTCAATGGGGCCAAAAATTGAAGCATCGTGCGAGTTCATTCAGCAAGGCGGCAAAGTCGTTGGTATCGGCGCACTCGAAGATGGTTTGCAAATACTGCAAGGCCAAGCGGGCACCAATATCACCAAAGGTTAACGCATTCGTGAGCTTTATCATCTTGAAAAACTTAAAGCTTGAGAATCTTATACCTTAAGTCTTGAGAGCTTTTAAAGCTTGCGAAAACAGAATTAAACGAAACAAACAAAACCGAACAACTTTAACTTAAAAATTGAATCGCGCTTTCTTGAATTTTATTTCCCTGTAACAAGGAAGCGCCTAAATCTAAGAAGGAATACATCATGGCTTTTAACCTACGCAATCGTAACTTCCTAAAACTACTAGATTTCACTCCACGCGAAATTCAACACTTGTTAGATCTTTCTATGGAGCTAAAAAAAGCGAAGTACAACGGTTACGAACAGCCAACACTGACTGGCAAAAACATTGCGCTTATCTTTGAGAAAACCTCAACTCGTACTCGCTGTGCATTCGAAGTAGCGGCATTCGACCAAGGTGCTCGAGTTTCTTACTTAGGCCCATCTGGCTCTCAAATTGGCCACAAAGAATCAATGAAAGATACCGCTCGCGTTCTAGGCCGTATGTACGATGGCATCGAATACCGCGGCTTTGGTCAAGAAATCGTTGAAGAGCTAGGCGCTTACGCTGGCGTTCCTGTGTGGAATGGCCTGACTGACGAATTCCACCCAACACAAATCCTAGCTGACTTCCTAACTATGACGGAATACGGCCGTGGCAAGCAACTGCATGAAATCAAGTTTGCTTACCTAGGTGATGCTCGCAACAACATGGGTAACTCTCTAATGGTTGGCGCTGCGAAAATGGGTATGGATATTCGCCTTGTTGCTCCAAAACAATTCTGGCCACAAGAAGAGCTATTAGCTGAGTGTCGTGAGATTGCAGAGCACACTGGCGGCAAAATTACACTAACAGAAGATGTTCAAGAAGGCGTGCAAGGTTGTGACTTCCTATACACCGATGTTTGGGTATCAATGGGCGAAGCGAAAGAAGCGTGGGCTGAGCGTATCAATCTAATGATGCCTTACCAAGTCAACATGGACATGATCAAAGCAACGGGCAACCCACATGTGAAATTCATGCACTGCCTACCTGCTTTCCACGGTGAAGATACAACAGTAGGTAAACAACTTGCTTCTGAATATCCACAGCTAAAAGACGGCGTTGAAGTAACAGATGAAGTGGTTGAGTCTGAATACTCTATCGTGTTCGATGAAGCAGAAAACCGCATGCACACCATCAAAGCAGTAATGGTTGCGACATTAGGCAGCTAAGCAATTAAGAAATTAAGCAGTTAAGAAGTAAAAAATTAAGAAGCTAAGCACTCACTTGTTCGAAGTACGTTGATAAGTTAAGTGCAATGACAGGGAAATGCGGGTGGCGTTCTTGGGATCTTGACCTTGAATAAAACTCGCATTTTTTTTCATGTGGTTGAAGAGATTATTTCCTGAAAAAGCCTGCAACTCTCAGTTCCAACAAAGGCTTAAATGGGAGAGCAAAATGGATGTTATTTCGCATAAAAATCCATTAAATGAATACTTTACAGAAAGTATTGCATGGCGTTTTTATCTGAGTATAATCCTCCGCAATTTGTCTTAAGAGAGCAAAAAATGAACCGCAATTTTGTCGCACATGATTGTCAACCAACACGCCCTAAAGTGGCGTTGGTGTCATTTTTATTTTTCTCTATTGATCGTTTCGAAGCCTCCTATTTTTAGGGGGCTTTTTTTTATCCGCAATTTGACTGTATGCATAGAAGGAAGACCCGTTATGGCGCATTCGTTATTTAACAAGCACATCATCTCCATTCCAGAGCTATCTCGTGATGAACTGGAGCTTATCGTCGATACTGCAGCAAGGCTCAAGGCTGAACCAAACCCTGAGCTGCTGAAAAATAAAGTCGTTGCGAGCTGCTTCTTTGAGCCTTCAACTCGTACTCGCCTTTCATTTGAAACCGCAGTTCAACGCCTTGGCGGCACCGTCATCGGCTTTGATAATGGCGGTAACACATCGCTAGCGAAAAAAGGCGAAACACTTGCCGATTCGGTGCAGGTTATTTCTTCTTACGTTGATGCTTTTGTGATGCGTCACCCACAAGAGGGCGCAGCACGTTTGGCTTCTGAATTTTCTAACGGTGTGCCAATTGTGAATGGTGGCGACGGTGCCAACCAACACCCAACGCAAACCTTATTGGATCTGTTCTCGATTTACGAAACGCAAGGCACGCTCGATAACCTTAATGTGGCGTTCGTCGGCGACCTAAAATATGGCCGCACCGTACACTCATTGACGCAAGCACTATCAAAATTCAATAACGTGCGTTTCTTCTTTATCGCGCCAGAAGTGTTAGCGATGCCTGATTACATCTGTGAAGAATTGGAAGAGATGGGGATCCAATACAGTACCCACAGCAGCATTGAAGAAGTGGTGCCTGAGCTGGATGTTCTATACATGACTCGCGTACAGAAAGAGCGCTTTGATGCGTCAGAATACGCGCACATGAAGTCGGCTTACATTCTAACCGCCGATACCTTGAAAGAGGCACGCCAAAACATGAAAGTGCTTCACCCATTACCACGTGTCGACGAAATCACAACCGACGTAGATAAAACGCCACACGCTTACTACTTCGAACAAGCTGAAAACGGTGTATACGCTCGCGAAGCTCTATTGGCCCTAGTTCTTAACGACACTTTATAAGCAGGAGAAACAGTCATGGTTAAACAAACTCAGCTACAAGTAGAAGCGATCCGTAACGGCAGCGTGATTGACCACATCCCTGCTCATCTTGGTATCAAAATCCTTAAACTGTTTAAGCTACACAAAACAGAACAACGCATCACCATGGGATTAAATCTGCCATCATCTGCGCTCGGCAATAAAGACCTCATCAAGATTGAGAACATCTTTCTGACTAAGGAACAAGCCAACCAATTGGCTCTGTATGCGCCGCAGGCAACGGTGAATCAGATTGAGGAGTACAAGGTCGTTAACAAGCTGACACTTGTGCTGCCAGACCAAATCACCAGTGTGTACACTTGCCCGAATAGCAACTGTATTTCGCACGGTGAACCCGTTGAAAGTAACTTTAAAGTGCAGCTAAAACACGAAAACGTACAACTAAAATGTCACTATTGTGAAAAAGTATTCTCTCGCGAGATCATGAGTGAAATCCGCTAGCCCTTAGCGCTCTTACCTTCGTAAAAGAAACCACTCAAACTACATGGATATTTATTCCTAACCCGGAATAAATATCCACTTACCAAAAGAATAAAATTCCACAAAAAAAGCAAATGACCAGAATTTTGTTTGGTGATCGCCTTCAAAAAGATAACTATTCTTTAGTGGTAGACTAAATGAATAGAAGATCATACATCACGCATACCCTTCCTATTAATTTCGGGATTCATCGGTAAGCCCTAATTAACAATCGTACTCTACGGCTTTGGGAGTGCGTTCTGCGCTATGGACAAGCGATATCCACATGTTGGCCTTAAAGGAGTTGTTCATGAACCAAATCACTGAGCACGGTTGCTTGTATTCAGCTGAAGATAAAACACTGACTGCAGCGTGCAAACGCTTACTACAACAGCAAAGCTTCTCAACCCAGAACCAGCTGCGAGAGAAACTCGTCGACATTGGCTATACAGGTATTAGCCAGTCGACTGTGTCTCGCATTTTGTCACAACTCGGTGTTGTCAAAATTCAGAACGCCTGTGGTAAAAAGGTTTACTGCATCACCGTAGAAAGCGCACCGGTACGTGTCGATGCGTCAATCTCATCACAAATCGAATTAATTACTCACAACCAAGCAATGGTGATCGTAAAAACAAACCCAGGTTGCGCACAGTTGGTCGCAAGATTGGTTGATATCGACCCACATACCGAGATTATCGGTACGGTTGGCGGCAATGACACTGTGTTAATTATTCCGAAAGACACCACGAATATAGATGCTTGCGAACAAGTAGTAAGAGCACGCTTAGGAGTGGCTTAAATGTCTTATTGGCAAAAGCTGACAACTCATGTTGAGCGACTGACACTCTCTCGACTGCCCCAGAAAATAGCCCACCCGCCTTAGGGGATATTTGTCTACCGATGAAACTAATCACAAACTATTACGGTCTGATTGAGTTAAGATACCTTCAACTCCATTTTGATGACTAAATAGTATGCGACGACTTGCCACATTACTTTTTGTTTGTGTTTCCCTGTTCACCCAGCCTGCGTGGGCGCTTTTTGGAAACGACAACGCCGAGCCAAGCTTCGGAGGCAATAACAACGGTTTTGTCCCTGTAGACCAAGCTTTCCCTTTCAATTACTACCAGCAAGACGGCAAGGTCCTTCTCGACTGGCAAGTAAAAGAGGGCTACTACCTCTATCAACATAGCCTCTCGTTCACTGGCCAAAATCTCACTATCGGCAATGTTGAAATGGAAAATGGCCAACCACACCAAGATGAATTCTTCGGTGAGGTGAGCATTTATACTCAGCCGTTATTCGTGCAAGTTCCTCTACAGAGTTACCAAGATGGCTCACAGCTGATCGTTAAGTATCAAGGCTGTGCAGATGCTGGTTTCTGTTACCCACCAGAGATCCGAGTAATCGACATTGAACCGTTTACTGCGACGAGTTCTGGGGATATGAAAAGCAGTGATGTGCAAAACAGTGGTGCTTTACAAGGTTCTTCTGATGCAGCTGGTGAAGCTGACAATTCAGTACAAGCCTCTTCTCCTACCGCTGACGCAGCAAGCAATACCACTCAACAAACCAATGCTCCCGTTTCAAAAGAAGCAGGCTTAGCCGATAAGCTGGGTGACAGTTGGTGGACGCCATTATTATTCCTCGCACTCGGTGTTGGCTTGGCCTTTACGCCGTGTGTCCTGCCTATGTATCCGATTCTAACGGGTATTGTGCTAGGTGGCGGTAAGCTCAGCCAAGGTCGTGCGCTGATGCTGTCCTTCATCTACGTGCAAGGCATGGCGCTGACCTACACCTTATTAGGTTTAGTGGTTGCTTCAGCTGGCATGCAGTTCCAAGCTGCGATGCAACACCCTTACGTATTAATCGCGCTGAGTGTTCTGTTCGTGACGTTGGCGATGTCGATGTTCGGCGTTTATAACCTACAACTGCCAAGCAGTATCCAAACTTGGCTTAATAACCAAAGCAACAAACAACAAGGTGGTAATACCTTGGGCGTGTTCGCAATGGGCGCTATCTCTGGCTTGGTGTGTTCACCTTGTACCACAGCGCCACTGTCAGGCGCGTTATTGTATGTGGCTCAAAGTGGCGACCTATTAACCGGAGCGATCGCTCTGTATGCGTTAGCGATGGGTATGGGTATTCCGCTGATTTTGGTTGCGGTGTTTGGTAATAAGCTACTACCAAAAGCAGGCAGCTGGATGGACAAGGTGAAGATCGTATTCGGCTTTATCTTGCTGGCAGCGCCTATCTTCCTGCTAGAGCGAATTATTCCTGAATTGTGGGCAACGGTACTTTGGTCTGGTCTTGGGTTCATCGCCTTTGGTTGGCTTTACCACAGCAAGAATGCACTGCCATTCGGTGGTTGGAAACAGAGCGCTGTAGGTATCATCGCGATGCTTGGCCTGTTCGCATCAGCTCAACCTGCGCTAAATTACTGGTTCGCAGAAAAGAGCGTGGTGGTTGAGCAACAAATCCAATTTGCACGCGTCAACACGGTTGAAGAGTTAGAAATCCAGCTCATCGAAGCCAAGAAACTCGGTAAGCCAGTGATGCTCGATTTCTACGCCGATTGGTGTGTGGCATGTAAAGAGTTTGAGAAGTACACCTTCCACCAAGCAGATGTTGAGAACAAGCTTTCTGATTTCGTCCTGCTTCAGGCTGACGTAACGAGAAACATGCCTCAAGATATTGAACTGCTTAAACAATTACAGGTACTCGGCTTACCAACAATTGAGTTCTGGGATGGCGAGGGTAACCATGTTCCAAATGCTCGTGTGACGGGCTTTATGCCTGCCGATGTATTCTTGAAACATATGCAAAACCACCAGCTATAACGGCAATATTCACCGGAATATCCGCCTAAACGAAAGCCGCACCGCCCCTCCATAACGAGATGGCAGTGCGGCTTTTTTGCTATTCAGAGTAACGCTTTCTTATTCTGGGGATAAAAGTCGATATGGTTCAGACTTTTAATGCATAAATATTGTCCACATACTCAATCAGGATGATAATAAATATTAACTAAATTGTTAAAAGTATGAACGTCATGGACTCGACCTATACCATCATCATTGCTGATGACCACCCTCTCTTTCGCAACGCCCTGTTTCAGTCAGTTCATATGGCTATCAGCGGTGCGAACCTGCTTGAGGCTGATTCTCTCGATGCCTTACTGACTCTACTAAAAAAAGAAGATGAACCGGACCTGTTACTTCTCGACCTTAAAATGCCGGGAGCAAACGGGATGTCGGGCTTAATTCAACTACGTGCTGAATATCCAGATTTACCGATTGTGGTGATCTCAGCCAGCGAGGATGCCAGCGTTGTCACTCAAGTGAAGAGCCACGGTGCCTTTGGCTTCATTCCTAAGTCGAGTGATATGCGTGAATTGGTGAGTGCACTGAATCAAGTGCTGAATGGCGACCCGTTCTTTCCTGAAGGCCTTATCACCAACAATGCAGCCTGTAGCGACCTTGCGGAAAAGCTTTCCACACTGACGCCCCAGCAATACAAGGTGTTAGGGATGCTTTCAGACGGCCTGCTAAACAAGCAAATCGCCTATGAATTGAATGTTTCGGAAGCGACTATCAAGGCACATATGACAGCCATCTTCCGTAAACTGGATGTGAAAAACCGAACTCAGGCGGTTATCTTGCTACAAGAAGTCCACAACTAAACTTCGCTTATATCCTCTTCTAAAGTCGTCTTTGGTAAACATAAACCCAACCTGACGACTTTATGATCATCTATCTCTGCAACCACCCAAGTAATGTCATGCCACATAAAGCTGTCGCCTAATACCGGGTGTGCCCCAAGCTCTTGATCAACCAATTGTTTTAGCGTCATTTCTCGCTCTTCTTCCGAGCCCAGTTCAATACCATAACAATCGCTTACCGCAGCGACCGATAACCCAACATCTAAGAAGAAGTCACCGAAGAATCGAGCGGCTTCTTCTGCCAAAGGTGCCTCACTGAACAGCTCACTTAGGCTATCTAGATCTTTATCTTGACCAAGCACACAGAGAATATCGTTCGCCTCTAATATGGTACTGCCCGATGGGTGAAGCAAGGCATCTTGTCGAAACAGTGCGGTAATGCGCGTCCCTTCAGGCATCGATAAACGCTTGAGCGGTTCACCGACACACCACTTTTCCTCTTTCAGCTTGTAGACAAACATCTCCCATTCACTGGTCGGATAAATCTCGATACCGGTACGAGAAATCGGTGTTGGCGTTGGCGGTAGAGTCACTTTAGCGAGTCTTGCGACTTTCATTAAGCTGCCGCCTTGAACAATCAACGAAACCATAACCACGAAGAAGGCGATATTGAAATACAGCTGAGCATTTGGCAGGCCAGCCATCATCGGGAAAACCGCCAAAATGATCGGAACTGCACCACGTAAACCTACCCAAGAAACAAACCAACGTTCTTTGGTGGTAAAGCTTCTGAACGGCAGTAAACCCAACCAAACCGACAGCGGACGAGCAAACAAAATCATACCGAAGGCCAGCGCTAGCGCAGGCAGAGCAATGTCCATCAACGTTGATGGCGTCACCAATAAGCCCAATACCAAGAACATCACGATCTGGCTTAGCCACGTCATACCATCAAGAACATTAAGAATAGAGTGTCGAGAGCGCGTCGGACGATTACCAATGAACAGGCCTACAAGGTAGATCGATAAGATACCGCTGCCGCCCAGCATGTTAGAGAACGCAAACAGCGCCACACCACCACTGAGCACCAAAATAGAGTAAAGGCCATCCGCCAGTTGCACTCGGTTAATTAGACTCCATAGAACCCAACCTCCACCAATACCAACAAGGGTACCGATACCAAACTGCATCGCAAAGCTTTTCAGTAGAAAGTTCATCCCCATTTCAGCATCAGGCGTGCCCAGAAGCGCAATTAAGGTCACCGTCAGGAACACCGCCATTGGGTCGTTGGTACCCGATTCGATCTCTAGGGTTGAGCCAACACGCTCATTGAGGCTCTGCCCTTTCAGCAGAGAAAATACCGCAGCCGCATCGGTCGAGCCGACAATCGCGCCAACCAAGATACCCTGCATCAATGATAAATCGAATAGCCACGCGGCCATCAAACCAGTAAGAGTGGCAGTACACGCGACACCTATCGTCGCCAGCGAGAGCGATGGCCAAAACGCAACCTTGAAGCTCGCGACCTTAGTTCGCATACCACCATCAAGCAGGATCACGGCAAGCGCAAGGTTACTCACCAAATAAGTCAGCGAGTAATCATTGAAATTAATGCCACCGGGGCCATCTTCGCCCGCCAACATACCAACGAACAAAAAGATTAAAAGAATCGGAACGCCCAATCGAGAGGACACTTGTGAGAAAAGTACACTGATGGCGATGAGTACGGCACCAGTCAAAAATAAGTGGTTAATGGTTATTGCGTCCAATTCGTTCCCCCAAAGAATAAAATTCGAGCTTTAAGCCTGTTGTTCTTTTGCCACTAGCTTGTTGATCTTCTGCCGTTTAGCAAGGCACGGTCGGTGAAAGTGCCGTAGTTACTATAACAAACTTATGTTTCGCTTCGTGTCATAAGCAGGACTAAATACCGTTTCTCGGTCATTTAGTTGTTAAATTTTATGACTCGCAGTCTAATTCATCTCTTTTTGTTAGACCTTTGGCTAATTTAACATCATTGCAACATCACGTTTTTCTATGGTTCTGTCTCCTAGCTCCCATATTTCAGGACATTAGCGCTAATAGCGTCCCGACTAAAGTTGCACAGATCCCTTGACTTATCCTTGCTACATTCTAAATCGTAACATTACGTTAACACGCTATTTTACAAAAACGGTTTCACAAAACGGTTTCTACGAAAACGGAATTAAAGGAGAAGGCAATGGCGTTCGAATCTACGGAACATGCTCAAGCCTACTGGAAGGAAAACTTGGGAATAATGGGAACACTACTCGCTGTCTGGTTTGTGGTGTCTTATGGCGCTGGCATCTTATTTGTGGATGTCCTAAATACCATTCAATTTGGCGGGTTTAAGCTAGGTTTTTGGTTCGCTCAACAAGGTTCAATTTATACCTTCGTGGCGTTGATATTTATTTACGTTGTTCGCATGAATAAGCTGGACAAAAAATACAACGTACAGGAAGACTAGAGGCTAGAACATGGATATTCAAACTTGGACGTTTATTCTCGTCGGTATTACTTTCGCAGTCTATATCGGCATCGCAATCTGGGCTCGTGCTGGAACAACGAGTGAATTCTACGTTGCTGGCGGCGGCGTACACCCAGTAGCAAACGGCATGGCAACAGCCGCTGACTGGATGTCGGCAGCATCATTCATCTCAATGGCTGGTATCATCTCATTCGTTGGTTACGACGGTGCGGTTTACCTAATGGGTTGGACAGGTGGTTATGTACTACTTGCGCTATGTTTAGCACCTTACCTACGTAAGTTCGGTCAGTTTACGGTTCCTGATTTCATCGGTGAACGTTACTACTCGAAAACAGCACGTATGGTAGCGGTATTCTGTGCAATCTTCGTATCATTTACGTACGTTGCAGGCCAGATGCGTGGTGTTGGCGTTGTATTCTCTCGTTTCCTAGAAGTTGATATTAACCTAGGCATCATCATTGGTATGGGTATTGTGTTCTTCTACGCAGTGCTTGGTGGCATGAAAGGCATCACTTATACGCAGGTAGCTCAATTCTGTGTCCTCATTTTCGCCTTCCTTGTTCCAGCAATCTTTACCTCAATCATGATGACAGGTAACCCACTTCCACAAGTTGGTATGGGCTCAACGCTATCAGGTACAGATGTATACTTACTTGATAAACTGGATGGACTAACCGAAGAGCTCGGATTTACCGCCTATACCGAAGGTAACAAGAGCATGGTAGATGTATTCTTCATCTGTGCAGCTCTAATGGTAGGTACTGCCGGTCTTCCACACGTAATCATTCGTTTCTTCACGGTACCAAAAGTACGTGATGCTCGTATCTCAGCGGGTTGGGCACTACTGTTCATCTCATTGCTATACACAACAGCGCCAGGCGTTGCAGCCTTCGCTCGTGTAAACATGATCGAAACGATTAACGGCCCGGACATGCAAGGTGTCGCAGCAGCAGACGCACCAAGCTGGTACAAAAACTGGGAAAGCACAGGCCTAGTTGGTTGGGAAGATAAGAACGGCGATGGCAAAATGTTCTACTCGGGCGACGAACGCAACGAGATGAAGATTAACCGTGACATCATCGTACTGGCTTCTCCAGAGCTAGCAAAACTACCAAACTGGGTTGTAGCACTACTTGCAGCTGGTGGCCTAGCAGCCGCACTATCAACAGCCGCGGGTCTACTACTGGTAATCTCAACGTCGATTTCACATGACTTGTTGAAGAAAGGCTTTAGACCAAACATGACCGACAAGCAGGAGCTATTAGCCGCTCGTTTGGCAGCGATGGTCGCGATTGTCGGTGCTGGTTACTTAGGTATTAATCCACCAGGTTTCGTAGCTCAGGTAGTAGCGTTTGCCTTCGGCTTAGCCGCAGCATCCTTCTTCCCTGCCATCATCCTAGGTATCTTCTACAAGAAGATGAACAAGGAAGGCGCTATTGCAGGTATGTTGTCAGGTATTGCCTTCACAGCAAGCTACATCATCTACTTCAAGTTCATTAACCCAGCAGCAAGCACACCGGAAAATTGGTGGTTTGGTATCAGCCCAGAAGGCATCGGTACGCTAGGTATGTGTCTAAACTTTGTAGTATCAATTGCAGTGAACAAAGTGACCGCTGAAGTTCCTGAAGATGTACAAGAGATGGTTGAGTCTATCCGTTATCCTAAAGGTGCTGGTGAAGCTCACGACCACTAAGAAGCTCGCGACTTAGTGACTAGGATAAGAAGCACTTAGAAAATGAATCAGTACTTACATTGTAGGGATTAGGTACTGACTCAAGAAAGCCGATACTTTATGTATCGGCTTTTTCTTTTTCCCTGATATTTTATAAAAAGACTAAAGAAAGGGTTGTTTTTAAACTTTCATTTGATAATAATTATCATTAACATCCATTAAAGAGATGCAAATGATGATGAAAGAGCAGCAGGTTCTCTATTCAAGATTTTACAAAGCACAGGATCGCTTTGCTTCATTAGAGCAAGTTCAAGGTAACGAACCGTTTGTGATTCGAGACTATATCGAATGCGCACTCACGCTGTCGGCTTACTATGAAAAGCATGCCGCTCAAGAAAATATCTTGTTGTGTGAACTGTACCTGCGCCAAGTTTTCTTTCATTTAATTGAAGCGATTGAGTCTCCTGACCACAGTTTCGCCTTTCGTCATATCTGCCTAGACTCTATTCACTCTCCACTATTTTATTTAAAACGCCACTACCGCCAGCAACCGCACGGCCAAGCGCGTTTTTTGAATATCAGCCAGACACTACAACAAGTCCAAGCCCCACTTGGCTAACAAGGATAGAACATGACCCAAGAATTTCGGATTGAGAAAGACAGCATGGGCGAAGTTAAAGTCCCTGCCGATGCGCTATACCAGGCACAAACTCAACGTGCCGCGGATAACTTCGCGTTTAGTTCGCACAAGATGCCAACCAGCTTTATTCAAGCACTGGCGTTAATTAAGCAAGCCGCCGCCGATACCAACGCTCAATTAGGCTTATTAGAAGGTGATATTGCGAACGCAATTGCCGAAGCCAGCCAAGAGATCATTGAAGGTAAACACCTCGAGCAATTCCCTATTGATGTTTACCAAACGGGTTCTGGCACCAGCTCCAACATGAATGCCAATGAAGTCATTGCCACACTCGCTTCAAGAAGCCTGCAAGGCGACGTGAACCCCAATGATCACGTCAACATGGGTCAAAGCAGTAACGATGTCGTGCCAACGGCGATCCAAGTGAGCGTTGCTTTGATGACAGAAAACAAATTGTTGCCTGCATTAACTCACCTTTCTGCAGCACTTACCGTTAAACAACAAGAGCTTGCTGAGGTAGTAAAAACAGGTCGTACTCACCTAATGGATGCGATGCCGATTACCTTTGCTCAAGAGCTTGGTGGTTGGAAGTTCCAGATTGAACACGCTAAGCAAGCCATTGAAAGCAGCTTGCCAGCAATCAAGGCGCTTGCTCAAGGTGGCACAGCGGTAGGTACGGGGATCAATGCCGACCCACGCTTTGCCGATAAGTTTGCAAGCAACCTGTCTCAATCGACAAAGACCCGTTTTACCTCCAGTGAAAACTTCTTTTTTAACCTCAGTAGTCAAGACGCGATCGTTGCGTTTTCTGGTCAGCTTAAAACTGCAGCAGTTGCGATCCTCAAGATCTCAAACGATCTTCGCTGGATGAACTCAGGTCCGTTGGCTGGCTTAGGGGAAATTGAGTTACAAGCGCTGCAACCGGGCTCGTCTATCATGCCAGGAAAGGTCAACCCTGTGATTCCAGAGGCTGCAGCCATGGCGGCGGCGCAAGTGATTGGTAATGACACCACGATCACGATTGCTGGCCAATCGGGTAACTTCCAATTGAATGTGATGCTGCCGGTTATTGCTCATAACGTTCTAGAAAGCATAGAGTTGTTAGCAAACAGCTCAGTCGCACTGGCTGATAAAGCAATAGCTACCTTCACCGTGCGCCAAGACAATCTCGACTTGGCGCTGTCAAAGAACCCAATTCTCGTGACAGCCCTAAACCCTGTAATTGGTTACTTCAAAGCGGCGGATATTGCCAAGAAGGCCTACAAAGAAGGCTTACCGATTCTTGATGTTGCGGAAAGAGAAACCGACCTTAGCCGAGAAGAACTCAGCAAGCTTCTTGATCCAACCACACTGACGCAGGGTGGAATTGCTGGTTAGCTAGTTATCTATCTAGTTAGTTAAAAAGCGAATAGGCATTAACAATCCTTACTGAAACAAAAAAGGCCTCATCCGAGGCCTTTTCTACATCCGTTCATTAATTAGCTCACCCGATTTAAGACCGCTCTGAGTTTTAGCGGCTTGACGGGTTTAGCGATAAAGCTGAAGCTATTGGCTTTTATCGCTGCCAGCATGTCATCGGTTCTATCAGCACTGATGATGACCCCTTCAAAAGAGTCCCCAAGACGTAAACGACACTGCTGCAGGACTTCGAGTCCAGTTCGACCATTATCCAAACGATAATCAGAGAAAATCACATCCGGTTGCCAACCATCATCGAGACACTTCAAGCTTTCAACTAGATCAACGGCGGTCTTAACCTCACAGCCCCATCGTCCTATCAAGTTCTCCATACCGACCAAAATTTCTCGCTCATTGTCGACACACAGTATTTTCAGATGCTCGATGTCGCTGGTCGCCATTGGCGCTGAAGCTTGCACAACCGGAGCCACCTTTTCAGCTCTCGCTAAGGTGATGGAAAAGACACTGCCTTGACCCGGCCATGAACGCATCGATATTTGATGACCAAGCACATGGGCAATACCTTTGGAGATGGCTAATCCTAGCCCTAATCCCTGATCAGCACGCACTTGGCTACCACGAGTAAATTCTTCGAAGATCTCTTGTTGCTTGTCTTCATCGATACCGGTTCCGTTATCCCACACATCGATTCGAACCTGACCATTTACTCGTCTCGCACCGAGGACCACTTTTCCTTCAGGGTTATAGCGAAACGCATTAGTTAAAAAGTTCTGAATCACACGTCTTAATAACTTAGGATCAGAATGAATGAACAATGACGACGGGATCATTTGAAACTGGATTTTTTGTTGTATCGCTAAAGCGCTAAATTCCGCATTCAAATTGGTTAGTACATCATGCACGGCAATCGCATGAATGTTGGTTTCTAACTTGCCGGATTCCAAGCGCGAGATATCCAATAAATCACCAATCAGATCTTCAGCCGCACCAAGCGCGCTTTCGATATGAGAAGAAAGCTGTTTGACCTCTTGTTCTTTGGCGACCTCAGATAACGAAGAAGCAAACAAGCGAGCAGCATTTAATGGCTGCATCAAATCGTGACTCACAGCCGCAAGAAAACGACTCTTGGATTGTGATTCTTGGTCAGAGATTTGCGTCGCCTTTACCAAGCGATGATTCAGTTTTTCTAGCTCTTGAGTACGCTCATGCACTCTCGATTCCAAGCTTTCATTGGCATCTTTTAGCGCTTGCTCTGCTTGTCTGAATACCGTGATGTCGGTAAAGCTCATCACAAAGCCACCGCTTGGCATCGGGTTACCTTGCACTTCAATCACTCGACCATCAGGACGAATACGAGAAGAAGTATGTCGGGTGCCTTGTTCAAGGTGATAAACACGGCGGCGTACGTGATCTTCCGGGTCGCCAGGACCACACAAACCTTGCTCAGCATTATGGCGAATCACATCTGAAATGGGTCGACCAACCTGAATCAAGCCAGCAGGGAACTCAAACAGTTCTAAGTAACGTTGATTCCACGCCACCAGCCTCATTTGTTTGTCGATTACTGCAATACCTTGGCCAATATGTTCAATCGCACCTTGCAGTAAACCACGACTGAAGTCGTACAGCTCAGAGGCTTCATCAACGATAGTCGCAACCTCTTCAAGCTGCATGTTTCTGCCTTGTAAAGCAGAAGTGAGTACTAACTTAGCAGACGAAGCACCAAACACCCCAGCAAGCACGCGCTCTGCGTGTCTAATCAGGCTTGCAGGTGCTTGTTGATTAGGAAGTAACGGCTGGCCGTGTTGTTGCCAATAGCTGTGTAAGGCGCTTTTCGCTCGCTTTCGACCCACAAAACGCGATGCCAACATCTCTAATTCTGCGACTGTCACACGGTTCTGATAGAGACTGATGTTCTCATTTTCAGGCAGTGGTGTACCAACAAATGCTGCCGATTGTAAGCGCTCACTTAGGCTTGGTCTGGTCGTCATCGAGACCACGGCATAGCACAAGGTATTGAGTAAAATACTCAGCACTATGCCCCAATTTGAGCTGCTAACATCCCAACTTCTCAGCAGTTCTGGCGGCGTGATAATCCACAGCAGTAAGTTACTTTCGCTATCGCCCGCTAGCATGCTGGTTTGACTCATCAGGGTAATCAGCCAGATCACCGAACCGACAAGCAAACCGACATAAACACCCTTACGGTTTCCGGGACGCCAGTACAATCCACCAATTAATGCAGGAGCGAACTGAGCAATCGCAGCAAAAGAAAGAAAGCCAATAGCCGACAATGAATGGATAGTATCGAGGGCCTGATAAAACAACCAAGCACCAAGTAACAGCAGCAAAATTAACCCGCGTCGAATCACCAGTAACAGGCCAGAAAAATGTCGATGTGTTCTTTGGGTTAGACGCATACGGCGCAGCAGCAATGGCATCACTAAATCATTCGAAACCATGATCGCTAATGCGATGGTCGATACAATCACCATGCCACTCGCCGCCGAAGTACCTCCGAGGAATGCTAACAAAGCAATGTGATTAGCACCTTCTGCCATTGGCACACTGATAACGTAAGTATCAGCCGGCATGTCAGTGAGCAACCCTTGTCCTGCCCAAGCAATTGGCAGCACGAACAGTCCCATCAAAATCAGGTAAAGCGGAAACAGCCAGCGAGCAGTATGCAGATCTTGAGGACGTTCGTTCTCAACCACCATGGTGTGGAATTGGCGCGGCAGACAGACAATCGCCAACATGGTTAAAACGGTATGAATAATTAAGGTCGGAATATTCGGCGATTCGTAGGTGGAAGCCGCCACATCAAGTAAGTCAATTTTGTCACTGCTCACCGCAAGGTACATGATGAACAAGCCAACAATCAAAAATGCCGCGAGCTTAACGATGGATTCAAACGCTACAGCCATCATCATGCCACGGTGGTGTTCAGTGTTATCGATGTGTCGCGTGCCAAACAACATCGTAAAAATGGCCAATGCACCGACCACAAACCAAGAGACGTGATAGTCCTGATAACCAAAATCAGTGGCTAGGTTTGGCGCAACAATATCTAAGCCCATGGTAATACCGCGCAATTGCAGGGCGATATAAGGAAGAATGCCAACCACAGCGATAATGGTCACCGCCACCGCTAAGCCTTGAGATTTTCCATAACGAGCCGCGATAAAGTCGGCAATAGAGGTGATGTGTTCACGCTTCGCGATAAGGATCAGCCGAGCTAAGATCCGCCACCCCAACGTGAAAACTAAAATAGGGGCGAGGTAGATGGGTAAGAATGACCAAGGATTGTTACTGGCCTGCCCGACCGTTCCATAGAAGGTCCAAGAAGTACAATACACCGCAATAGAAAGGCTATATATCCATGGACGCCAGCGTGATAGCCAACGAACTTGCCTGTCTCCATACCAAGCGATCAAAAACAACACGCCCAAATAGGCTAAAGAGACTGGAATTACTATCCATCCTTGCATTAAAAACCCTTTTTCATCCATAAAAAAACCTCTCCATAAGGGAGAGGTTTCATTTAACTAGGGAAGTGTGTTTAACTCAATCGCATCGCTTAAATTCTGTGCTTTAGGCTTTAATTCTGAGCATCAGATTGAGCTGAGGCTGTTTGATTAACCTCAACCACTGAGCTTCTTTCATCGACCTTAATAAACAAGGCAAGTGCTCCCATTGCGGCCATACCCCAGAAAATATTCGCACCCCAAAGCTCATATCCCCAACCACTTAAGGTGGTCATTAGTGCGATAAATGCACCCAATGGAATCGCATTATAGAGAGCTTGTAGCGCAACCATCTTGTTCTGTTCTTCAGATTGGATGTATTGAATCGCTGCGATGTGTGCCATAGCAAACGTCACACCATGCAGCAGTTGCACCATAACCAGTGCGAAAATCGCTGTGGTAGAAGCGGTAATACCCCAACGAGCCATCACCCCAATTGCCGCTACTACGAACAGAGTACGCAGTGACCAACCAGAGAATAAGCGCTTACTTAACGCAAATACGGCCACCTCAGCGACAACACCAAGGCTCCACAAATAACCGATGATCGCTTCTGAGTGACCGGCTTCTTTCCAATAAATTGCACTAAAGCTGTAGTAAGCCGCATGGCTACCTTGCAACAGTGCCATCAAGGCTAAAAATTTCACCACTGATGACTCGCGCAGTAACTCACCTAGTTTTGGTCGCACCGCTTGTTGCTCAGATTGTGTTACTGGCATCACATTGGGATTTCTCATCGCAAGAATCAACGACAACAACACACCGGCAAGCGCAGTATACAAAATCATGTCAGTGCCGAATTCAGCCACTAGATAACCAACCACGGTTGAACCCGCGATAAAAGCAACCGAACCCCATAGGCGAGTTCGGCCGTAGTCGAGCATCTTAAGACGACTGTAATGGTTAGCCATTGCGTCAGAAAGAGGAATAATCGGCCCACAACACAGGTTAAACAGTACCGTTGCCAGCAACATCAGTATAAAACTGCCACCCGTGAAAAAGTGGAAGCCTACAAACAACAGCGCGGCGAAACTCAAACAGCGTAAAGCTGGCATCAAGTGTTCAACTTTATGGATACGTGGCGTAATCACTAGGTTGGCCACACAACGCGTCGCAAAGCCGATACCAATCAATACACCAATATCACCAGCAGACACGCCTTGGTCTTCAAACCACAACGCCCAAAATGGCAAGTACACGCCATACGCAAAAAAGAAACCAAGAAAATACTGAGAGATCCAGCCATAGGGTGAAGGGCTAAACATAAATAACCTATAAAGTGTGCGGAAAAAGGCAGCACCAATTATGCCTATCTCGCATACGATGAAAAAGGGAATTATTACTGGGATGCTATTCCTATATTCAATTTACTTGGATATCGCATTTCAACGAGATATCTCAGGCTCATCAATACCCATACTCTCATTTAGACTAAAGTCGTCTGGAGCTTCGCTGGTATTTTGTCAGACTGATTAAAGACTCCCATTTCTTCTTGTGATGCTTATGCCTGACAAATTTAATATGCAGCACCCACCCTTCGATAGCCTGTCCGACACCGAACAGTTGAAGCTGCGCTCTTCATTAGACGTGGTGTATTACCGCTCTCAAGAAGTAATACTGGAAGCCGATAGGCCGAGCCGACACCTGCACATTTTGATCAAAGGAGCGGTTGAAGAGCGTGCGAGCAGTGATGGCGAGATTTACGCACACTATGCCAATGACGATATTTTTGATGTGCGCAGCCAATTTGAACCTCACACCAAACACCAATATATCGCGCTCGAAGATACATTAAGTTATCTGCTGCCCACTGATATTTTTCTCGAGCTTTACCACGCCAATGGCCAATTCGCCGCCTACTTTGATAGTAACCTATCAACACGTAAAGCACTGATCGAAGCCGCCCAACAACAGCAGAATCTAGCCGAGTTCATATTGACCAAAGTGGATGACTCTATCTATCACCCACCACTGATACTTGAACCGAACCAACCTATCAACCAAGTTACTCAAACCCTTAAAGAACGAGGGTTGGACTCAGCTCTTGTTTATTTGGAACATGATGATCCAAAAGCTTTTGGATCATCATGTTCCTTATCGTATGGAATCGTCACTCGAACCAATTTATTACATGCTGTGATGCTCGATAATTTCCCACTGGATTCGCCCGTCGGCAAGATCGCTACGTTTCCGGTGATGCACGTAAATCAAGGCGACTTCTTATTTAACGCCATGATTACCATGACCAGAAATCGGGTAAAAAGGTTGATGGTTTGTGATGGTCTAAATGCGGTTGGCATGGTGGATATGACACAGATCCTCAGTGCATTCTCCACTCACTCTCACGTTCTCACTTTGCGTATTGCTCGCGCCACCAGCGTTGAAGAATTGGCAATGGCTTCTAACAAACAGCGTCAACTGGTCGAGAGCTTGCTCAGTAACGGGATTCGCACACGCTTTATCATGGAGCTGATTTCTGCGGTTAATGAACAGATCATAGAGAAGGCTTTTGAGTTGGTGATCCCACCTGCACTGCATAATCATTGCTGCCTAATCGTGTTGGGTTCCGAAGGCCGTGGAGAACAAATTCTCAAAACCGATCAAGACAACGCGCTAATAATTCAAGATGGCTTGGAGTGGCATCAATGCCAAAGTGCCATGAACGATCTCACCCACACACTGCAGCAATTGGGCTATCCACTGTGCCCGGGCAATGTGATGGTCAACAACCCGAAATGGGTACATTCAGAAAAAGAGTGGAAACAAACGCTCACCCGTTGGGTAAAAAAAGCCACGCCAGACACCGTGATGGATATTGCTATCATGGCGGATGCACACGCCGTTGCGGGTAACAGAGAGTTATTAAAACCAGTAAAACAACACCTCAGTGATTTGATGCTCGGACAGGAATTGATTCTGACTGAATTCTGCCGCCCTGCTCTGAACTTCTCGGTTCCCCTCACCCTGTTTGGTAATGTAAAAAAATCCAAATCAGGGCTCGATATCAAACAAGGCGGCATTTTCCCTATTGTGCATGGTGTGAGAGCGCTCTGTCTTGAGCATGGTGTCACGGTCAACAACACCTTCGAACGCATTGAGCAGCTGGTCAGCAAGAAGGTATTAGAGCAAAGCACCGCAGACAATCTCAGTGAAGCTCTCAAACAATTCTTTAAGTGGCGCTTAGCCCAAAGGCTTTCTCAGCAGCACAGCAGCAACAAGATCAACGTCAAACTGATGGAGCGAGCAGACAGAGATCTGCTTCGTCATAGCCTACATGTGGTGAAGAAATTCAAGCAATGGCTAGGTTACCACTATCAGATAAGAGATTAGGCGGCTGAACGATGAATAGATTGGTTCGTTATTACTGGCATCACAAGCTCAAAGGCTCTCATTATCAGCCTCTGTTTGCTACGCCTACGCATAATGAATATGTATCGCTCGATTGTGAAACCACCAGCCTCGACCCTAATCAGGCGGAATTAGTCACTATTGCCGCGACAAAGATCATCGGTAACCGAATCATTACCAGCCAACCTTTTGAAGTTCGACTCAGAGCCCCTCAGTCACTCGATTGTAATTCCATCAAAATCCACCGCATTCGCCATCAAGATCTAAAGCACGGTATAGAAGAGAAACAAGCTCTAATTGAGCTACTGAACTTCATCGGAAATCGTCCTTTAGTCGGCTATCACATCCGCTATGATAAAAAGATTCTCGACCGTGCCTGTTTAAAACAGCTGGGATTTCCACTGCCTAACCGATTAGTCGAAGTGAGCCAGCTCTACCAAGACAAACTCGAAAGGCAGCTACCCAATGCCTATTTTGACCTCAGTATCGATGCCATCTGTCGTCAGCTCGATTTACCTATCCCGGTCAATAAACATGATGCATTACAAGATGCTATCTCCGCTGCGCTGATTTTTGTTCGCCTAAAGCACGGCGACTTACCGCGCTTCAACTCTTCGTATACCTAATTCAACTACTGCCTTTCCACATAGAGAGCAATCTCTCAAAAATGAACTTAACTCGCTATTTTTTAAGTGAAAAGCGGCGTCTCATCCTAAAGTCTAATTGTGGAAATCGCCGTCCTAGCCGAGAGTGATAGCACAACGACGGTTCTGTAATAGACCTAGAAACTGAACACAAAGGAAGTTGCCAGTTCATTAGGAATGTAGGCACAAGGAGAGATGCAATGAGTGAAGCCCACGTTTATCCGGTAAAAGAAAATATTAAATCAACCACACACGCGGATAATGACACTTACCTAGCCATGTACCAGCAATCTGTTTCTGACCCTGAAGGCTTTTGGGGTGAACACGGAAAAATCGTTGATTGGATTAAGCCTTTCACACAGGTAAAAAACACCTCTTTCGACCCTGGCCACATTGACATTCGCTGGTTTGAAGATGGCACGCTTAACGTTTCAGCCAACTGTATCGACCGCCACCTTGCTGAGCGCGGTGATGAAGTCGCGATTATCTGGGAAGGCGATGACCCG
Organism: Vibrio sp. QJM3NY_27; assembly: GCF_057785955.1. Classification (NCBI taxonomy): domain Bacteria; kingdom Pseudomonadati; phylum Pseudomonadota; class Gammaproteobacteria; order Vibrionales; family Vibrionaceae; genus Vibrio; species Vibrio sp. QJM3NY_27. The sequence goes on from NZ_CM173511.1 coordinate 3,299,853, forward strand.
GCTGATGACAAAACGCTAACTTTTAATGAACTACACAAAGAAGTGTGCCTGTTTTCAAATGCTCTAAAAGAGCAAGGTGTACGCAAAGGTGATGTGGTTTGTTTATACATGCCAATGGTACCAGAAGCTGCAGTAGCCATGCTGGCATGTACCCGTATCGGTGCGGTTCACACAGTCGTATTTGGTGGTTTCTCACCAGAAGCTCTGTCTGGTCGTATTATCGATTCAAATTCTAAAGTCGTTATCACTGCCGATGAAGGCGTGCGTGGCGGCCGTGCTGTTCCACTGAAGAAAAACGTCGATGAAGCACTGACTAACCCTGAAGTGAAGAACATCGAGAAGGTTGTTGTATTCAAACGCACCGGCGGTGATGTTGCTTGGCACGAACACCGCGATGTGTGGTGGCATGATGCTATCGCAAATGTATCGGCAGATTGCCCACCAGAAGAGATGAACGCAGAAGACCCACTATTCATCCTTTATACGTCAGGCTCTACAGGTAAACCGAAAGGTGTTATGCACACCACAGGTGGCTACCTTGTTTATGCAGCCATGACCTTCAAATACGTATTCGACTACCAAGAAGGCGAAACCTTCTGGTGTACAGCAGATGTGGGCTGGATTACTGGTCACACTTACCTTGTCTACGGTCCACTTGCCAATGGTGCAAAAACCATTCTGTTTGAAGGCGTGCCGAATTACCCGAACACAAGCCGCATGAGTGAAGTGGTCGATAAGCATCAAGTTAATATTCTTTATACTGCACCAACGGCGATTCGTGCCCTAATGGCAAAAGGCAATGAAGCGGTTGAAGGTACTTCTCGTGACAGCCTAAGAGTCATGGGTTCGGTAGGTGAGCCTATCAACCCTGAAGCGTGGGAGTGGTATTACAAAACAATTGGTAATGAGCAGTCTCCGATTGTCGATACATGGTGGCAAACAGAAACGGGCGGTATCTTAATCTCACCACTGCCGGGCGCAACAGACCTAAAACCGGGGTCAGCGACTCGCCCATTCTTCGGTGTACAGCCCGCGCTGGTTGATAACATGGGTAACATCATTGAGGGTGCAACAGACGGCAACCTTGTGATTCTTGACTCTTGGCCAGGCCAAATGCGTACCGTACATGGCGATCATGACCGTTTTGAACAGACTTACTTCTCAACCTTTAAAGGCATGTACTTTACGAGTGATGGTGCTCGTCGTGATGAAGACGGTTATTACTGGATTACGGGCCGTGTGGATGACGTGCTTAACGTATCAGGTCACCGTATGGGTACCGCTGAGATTGAATCCGCTCTAGTGGCGTTTGATAAGATTGCTGAGGCCGCTATTGTCGGTATTCCTCATGATATTAAAGGCCAAGCCATTTACGCTTACATCACGTTGAATGATGGTGAGTTCCCAACTGCAGAGCTTCATAAAGAAGTGAAAGACTGGGTACGTAAAGAGATTGGTCCTATCGCAACGCCAGATGTCCTGCATTGGACAGACTCTCTGCCAAAAACTCGTTCGGGTAAGATCATGCGTCGTATCCTGCGTAAAATTGCCACCGGCGATACTGGAAACCTAGGTGATACCTCGACGCTGGCCGACCCAAGTGTGGTTGATAAACTGATTGCAGAGAAAGCTGAACTGGCATAAGCAACCCATCACATTAGCTAATCACTGTTTAAAACAGACCATAATGAAACCGTCACCTATGTGGCGGTTTTTTTATGGCCGATCTTGATCTCAAATATCTTCGATAAAATTAAAGCAATCGTGGTTTTTTGTTAAGTTGATAACAATTCCATGCTGTACTTATAGGAGATTAGACCAGTAAATTGCTGCGATTTGCGCTGAATTAGCTATAATCTGGTTCTAATTTTTAAATTTGGGTTTTTCTTACTGGAAATTAACCCCAAATTTTCAATAAAATGGCAACATTCACATTCGTAAACACGATAAAGGAAGATAGCCCCACAATGTCTACAAAGTTTCGCATTCTAGTTTTAAATGGCCCAAACCTTAACCTGTTAGGCCTTAGAGAGCCTGCACACTACGGTTCTCAAACACTTGACCAGATTATTAGCTCATTGACCGAGCAAGCGAAAACACAAGATGTTGAGCTGTCTCACTTACAGTCAAATCGTGAGTATGAACTGATTGAAGCTATCCATAGTGCTTATCAAAATGTTGATTTCATTATTATCAACCCAGCGGCCTTTACACACACCAGTGTGGCGTTGCGTGATGCACTACTTGGTGTTGCTATCCCATTTATTGAGGTTCACCTATCGAATGTTCACGCACGTGAACCATTCCGTCACCACTCTTACCTATCTGATAAAGCAGAAGGTGTGATTTGTGGCTTAGGTGCCCAAGGTTATCAATTTGCTTTGACGGCTGCGCTCAACAAGCTCAACGCAAAGTAAATAAAAACAACGAACTATTACTAACCTACTCAGTCAAAGAGTAAGTTCAATCAACAGATAAAGAGAAAGAAACAATGGATATTCGCAAAATCAAAAAGCTAATCGAATTGGTTGAAGAGTCTGGTATTTCTGAGCTAGAAATCTCTGAAGGTGAAGAGTCAGTACGAATCAGTCGTAACAGCCCTGTATCTGCAGCACCGATTCAATATGCAGCGGCTCCAGCTCCTGTAGCGGCAGCACCTGCGGCGGCACCTGTAGCAGCAGAAGCAGCAGCTCCTGCAGTTCCAGCTGGTCACCAAGTTCTTTCTCCAATGGTTGGTACTTTCTACGGCGCTCCAAGCCCAGATGCAAAACCATTCGTTAAGGTTGGTCAATCTGTAACTGCTGGCGAAACGCTATGTATCGTTGAAGCAATGAAAATGATGAACCAAATCGAAGCTGATAAATCTGGTGTTGTAACGGCTATCCTAGTTGAAGACGGTCAACCAGTAGAATTCGACCAAGCTCTAGTAATTATCGAATAATAGAGAGCACTCATTATGTTAGATAAATTAGTAATCGCGAACCGTGGTGAAATTGCACTGCGTATTCTGCGAGCATGTAAAGAGCTTGGCATCAAAACAGTAGCTGTTCACTCAACAGCTGACCGCGATCTTAAGCACGTACTGCTTGCAGACGAAACCATTTGTATCGGTCCAGCTCGTGGTATCGATAGCTACCTAAACATCCCTCGTATCATCAGCGCTGCTGAAGTAACGGGTGCAGTCGCTATCCACCCTGGCTACGGCTTCCTATCTGAAAATGCAGATTTTGCAGAACAGGTAGAGCGCAGTGGTTTTATCTTCGTTGGCCCTAAAGCTGAAACCATTCGCATGATGGGTGACAAAGTGTCAGCTATCACGTCAATGAAGAAAGCTGGCGTACCTTGTGTACCGGGCTCTGACGGCCCTCTTGATGATGATGAAGTGAAAAACAAAGCGCACGCTAAGCGCATTGGTTTCCCTGTAATCATCAAGGCATCTGGCGGCGGCGGCGGTCGTGGTATGCGTGTTGTTCGTACTGAAAAAGAACTAACAGAAGCTATCGCAATGACTCGTGCTGAAGCAAAAGCATGTTTCAATAACGACATGGTTTACATGGAAAAATTCCTAGAAAACCCACGTCACATTGAAGTACAAGTGCTTGCAGATGGCCAAGGCAATGCTATCCACCTAGGTGAGCGTGACTGTTCAATGCAGCGTCGTCACCAGAAAGTTGTGGAAGAAGCGCCAGCACCAGGTATCACTGAAGAGATGCGTAAGTACATCGGTGACCGTTGTACTCGTGCATGTCTTGAGATTGGTTACCGCGGCGCAGGTACATTTGAATTCCTATACGAGAACGGTGAGTTCTACTTCATCGAAATGAACACTCGTATCCAGGTTGAGCACACGATTACTGAAATGGTAACGGGTATCGACCTAGTGAAAGAGCAACTTCGCATTGCTGCTGGTCAGCCTCTATCATTCACACAGGATGATATTAAGCTGCGCGGCCACTCAATCGAATGTCGTATCAACGCGGAAGATCCAGTTCGTTTCCTACCATCTCCAGGTAAGATCACGCGCTTCCATGCTCCAGGTGGTATGGGTGTTCGTTGGGAATCTCACATCTATACTGGCTACACAGTACCACCACACTACGATTCAATGATTGGTAAGCTGATCACTTACGGTGAAAACCGTGATGTCGCTATCGCTCGTATGAAGAACGCATTGGGTGAGATGATTGTTGAAGGTATTAACGTTAATACTGAACTTCAATTGGCTATTATGAACGACGAAAACTTCCAACACGGTGGTGCAAACATCCACTATCTTGAGAAGAAGCTTGGTCTACAATAGAAGCTAGCCTTCCGTAATGAGTTCGCTATAGAACACTAAAAAATGCTCACTTCGGTGAGCATTTTTGTTTTTAGTGCTCCGGAAAAGGCAAGCTAAAATCCCCATGATAATGCGTGGGGTTTTGATGAATTTGCTCATATTTTCTGCTAGACTCCCCATCCAATTTTTCTCATATAGAAGATGCAGCCATGCCTTGGATTCAAATCAAGCTTAATGCGACCAATGAAAATGCCGAACAAATCGGCGACATGTTAATGGAAGAGACTGGTGCTCTTTCCGTAACTTTCCTGGATGCACAAGATACCCCTGTATTTGAGCCTCTGCCGGGTGAAACTCGCCTTTGGGGTGATACTGACATTCTCGCGCTTTACGACGCTGAGACTGATACTGGTGTCGTTCTAGCGCAGATTAAAGCAAGCAACATGTTCCCTGCAGACTTTGCTCATAAAGTAGAGCAAATTGAAGACAAGGATTGGGAACGTGAATGGATGGACAACTTCCACCCAATGAAGTTTGGTGAGCGTTTATGGATCTGCCCGAGCTGGCGCGATATCCCTGAACCTGACGCTGTAAACGTAATGCTAGACCCTGGTCTTGCATTTGGTACAGGTACTCACCCAACAACAGCATTGTGTCTTGAGTGGCTTGAAGGCTTAGACCTGACAGGCAAAACCGTGATCGACTTCGGTTGTGGCTCAGGCATCTTAGCTATCGCTGCGATCAAACTAGGCGCGGAAAAAGTTATCGGGATCGACATTGATCCTCAAGCTCTGCTTGCTTCAAAAGACAACGCACAACGCAATGGTGTTGCTGAGCAGCTAGAGGTGTTCCTACCACAAGATCAACCGGAAGGTTTGCTAGCTGACGTTGTTGTTGCCAACATCCTTGCAGGTCCATTACGCGACCTTTCAGGCATCATCAAAGGCCTAATTAAGCCAAATGGTGTACTTGCGATGTCGGGTGTTTTAGATACACAAGCGGAAGATGTTGCGACTTATTATCGTGATGAGCTTCACATTGATCCGATCATTGAACAACAAGAATGGTGTCGAATCTCAGGTCAGAAGCAAGGCTAGGTAAGACTTTGAGCGCTAATTGACTGAAATTTAAACAAATTACAAAAACAAATTGTAAATGCTCAAATATTAGTCTTTTCACGCAGCGAAAAAATGCGTAAAATGCGCGCCCTTGCTGGTACAGAACTGTGATGACATTTTTGAAAATCGGAAATTATCAACTTAAGAACAATCTAATCGTCGCTCCTATGGCTGGCGTAACGGATAGACCATTCCGTGAGTTGTGTCTTCGTTACGGTGCGGGGATGGCAGTCAGTGAAATGATGTCCTCCAATCCTAAAGTTTGGAAAACGTCAAAGTCTCAGCAGCGTATGGTACATGAAGGCGAATCGGGCATTCGTTCAGTACAAATCGCTGGTGCAGATCCACAGCTTATGGCCGAGGCTGCTCAATTTAATGTCGATAACGGTGCGCAAATCATCGATATCAACATGGGGTGTCCAGCCAAAAAAGTGAATAAGAAGCTTGCGGGCTCAGCCCTACTGCAGCATCCAGAACTCATTGAAGACATTCTGAAAGCGGTGGTAAATGCTGTCGACGTTCCAGTAACGTTGAAAACGCGCACAGGCTGGGACACAGACAACAGAAACTGTGTTCAAATCGCGAAAATAGCCGAAGACTGCGGCATACAAGCTCTTGCCCTTCATGGGAGAACTCGCGCTTGTATGTACAAAGGTGAGGCAGAGTACAAACACATTAAAGCAGCGAAACAAGCAGTATCTATTCCGGTTATCGCTAACGGTGATATCGATAGCCCGGAAAAAGCGAAGTTTGTGCTGGAGTACACCGGTGCTGATGCTTTAATGATAGGTCGACCTGCCCAAGGACGTCCTTGGATTTTTAACGAAATCCTACACTATTTGGAAAACGGCACCACGATGGACCCGCTCCCGATTTCGGAAGTGAAAGACATCATGCTTGGTCATGTGAACGCTCTACATGAGTTTTATGGCGAGTTTTTAGGCCCCCGAATTGCTCGTAAGCATGTGGGTTGGTACCTAAAAGAACATGAACAAGCGAGTGAGTTTCGCCGTACCTTCAACGCATTCGAAGCAGGTGATCTGCAGCTTGAAGCGCTAGAAGGTTTTTTTGATAACGTTGCACCATAATTACGAGAAGAGCTAGACCGAATATGTTCGAACAAAATCTGACTTCAGAAGCATTGACAGTAACTACAGTTACATCACAAGACCAAATCACGCAGAAACCACTACGTGACTCAGTTAAAGCATCATTGAAAAATTACCTTGCTCAATTAAACGGTCAAGAAGTCAGCGAGTTATACGAATTAGTATTAGCTGAAGTTGAACAGCCACTACTAGACACTATCATGCAGTACACTCGCGGTAACCAAACTCGCGCAGCAACCATGATGGGTATTAACCGCGGTACTCTTCGCAAGAAACTTAAAAAATACGGCATGAACTAATCGTTCTTTCGTAATTTATTGAATGGAAAGCCAAGCTCATTTTTTGAGTTTGGCTTTTTTTTGGCTTGTCGAACCGTAATAGGTGGCTGATTACTCTCCAGTGCGACAGCAGCGCTCTTTATCAACGTTTGCTGAATCCAAGGCTGCCAGAATAGAACAATGGCTTGCATCGTCGTCTACGTGGCCACAACACGCATCATTAATCTTTTTAAGCGCCGTGCGAATCTTGGTTAACTCGGAAATCTTCTCATCGATCATCTCTAGTTTTGCTGAGGTAATTGATTTCACTTCGGCGCAACTGTGCTGTGTGGCTTCGAGACGAATCTCAAGCAATTCTTTAATCTCGTCCAGACTCAGTCCCAACGCTTTAGATTTGAGAATAAACGTCACCTGTTTCTGGTTATTTTCATCATATAGACGATAACCCGACTCACTGCGACTGGCTGGCGCAATCAGGTTATTCTTCTCATAAAATCGTAAGGTATCGGCTGTCACACCACATCGTTTCGCTAATTCACCTATCTGAAACATGTTTTTTCCTACTGTTCCGTCCATTCCACAATTAACCTTATCGTTACTTTTCAGGCTGAAATGGCACTTTTCATAATTAATTTTGAGATGCCAAACGATTGCGCGAGCTTTTTTGTAATAAATTAGTTAGAATCTGCGCCATCAAATTTGGAGTTGGTTATCTTATAGCTTAATCATAAGACTAACCCAAAAGGTCTTTACCAAAACTGGCCAATATTTTATCTCTTACTGGTATCTAAGATAATCCACGCTAAGAAGATAGAAACAAGTTCTTTTTTGGCAAATATCTTTATTTTAACCCCATGAATTTGAGGAAGATGGAAGCATGAATAACGCTCGTCCAATTCGCCGCGCTCTCATCAGCGTATCAGACAAAACTGGTATCGTTGAATTTGCACAAGCTCTTGCTAACCGTGGTGTAGATATCCTATCTACCGGTGGCACTGCTCGCCTGCTTGCTGAAAAAGGCATCTCTGTTACAGAAGTATCTGACTACACTGGTTTCCCAGAAATGATGGATGGCCGTGTTAAGACTCTGCACCCTAAAGTTCATGGTGGTGTTCTAGGCCGTCGTGGCCAAGATGATGACGTGATGGAAACTCACGGTATCAACCCTATCGATATGGTTGTTGTAAACCTATACCCATTCGCAGAAACCGTTGCTAAAGAAGATTGTACCCTTGCTGACGCTGTTGAGAACATCGACATCGGTGGCCCTACAATGGTTCGCTCTGCAGCGAAAAACCACAAAGACGTAACGATCGTTGTAAACGCACACGACTACGAGCGCGTTGTCACTGAAATGGACGCTAACGAGCAATCTCTAACCCTAGAGACTCGCTTCGACCTCGCTATCGCGGCATTTGAGCACACGGCTTCTTACGACGGCATGATCGCTAACTACTTCGGCACTATGGTTCCTAGCTACGGCGCGAACAAGGAAGGCGATGAAGAGAGTAAGTTCCCTCGCACGTTCAACCAACAGTTCGAGAAGAAGCAAGACATGCGCTACGGTGAGAACAGCCACCAAGCAGCAGCATTCTACGTTGAAGCGAACCCTGAAGAAGCATCAGTATCGACTGCTCGCCAAATTCAAGGTAAAGCCCTTTCTTACAACAACATCGCTGACACTGACGCAGCGCTTGAGTGTGTGAAAGAGTTCAACGAGCCAGCATGTGTGATCGTTAAGCACGCTAACCCATGTGGTGTAGCATTAGGTACAGATATCCTAGAAGCTTACGACCGCGCATTCAAAACAGACCCAACGTCTGCATTTGGCGGCATCATCGCATTCAACCGTGAACTAGACGCGGCAACAGCAACAGCTATCACTGAGCGTCAATTCGTTGAAGTTATCATTGCACCATCTGTTTCTGCTGAAGCAGTAGCAATCGTAGCGGCTAAGAAAAACCTTCGCCTGCTTGAGTGTGGTGAGTGGACAACTAAGACAACAGGTTTTGACGTGAAACGCGTTAACGGCGGCCTATTAGTTCAAGATCGCGACCAAGGCATGGTGTCAGAAGACGACCTGAAAGTAGTTTCTAAGCGTCAACCAACCGCTGAAGAGCTGAAAGATGCGTTATTCTGCTGGAAAGTAGCGAAGTACGTTAAATCTAACGCTATCGTTTATTCGAAAGGCGACATGACGATTGGTGTCGGCGCTGGCCAAATGAGCCGCGTTTACTCTGCGAAAATCGCAGGCATCAAAGCTGCTGACGAAGGTTTGGTTGTTGAAGGATGTGCAATGGCATCAGATGCATTCTTCCCATTCCGTGACGGTATCGACGCGGCAGCTGAAGCGGGTATCAAGTGTGTTATCCAACCGGGTGGCTCTATGCGTGATGACGAAGTTATCGCAGCAGCAGACGAACACGGCATGGCGATGATCTTTACTGGCATGCGTCACTTCCGCCACTAATATTTAGTTCACCTAAACAATTAGTAGCTATCGAGCCTCTCAATTTTGAGGGGCTTTTAAGAATTAAAGACTTAAGGATTGAAACATGAACGTATTAATCATCGGTGCTGGCGGTAGAGAACATGCTTTGGGTTGGAAAGCGGCACAAAACCCAAACGTTGAAACAGTATTCATTGCTCCAGGCAACGCAGGCACTGCGCTAGAGCCTAAACTTGAAAACGTAAAGATTGGCGTTGAAGACATCGCTGGTTTAGTCGCGTTTGCTCAAGAGAAGAAAATCGAACTGACTATCGTGGGCCCTGAAGCACCATTGGTTATCGGTGTGGTTGATGCATTCCGCGAAGTAGGTTTGCCAATCTTTGGCCCTACTCAAGCCGCAGCACAGCTTGAAGGCTCTAAAGCATTCACTAAAGACTTCCTAGCTCGTCATGAGATCCCAACAGGTTACTACTCAAACTTCACTGAGATTGAGCCAGCTATCGCTTACGTTCGCGAGCAAGGTGCTCCAATCGTAGTGAAAGCTGACGGTCTTGCTGCGGGTAAAGGAGTTATCGTTGCGATGACCCTTGAAGAAGCAGAAGACGCAATCAAAGACATGCTAGCGGGCAACGCCTTTGGCGAAGCTGGCAGCCGCGTGGTTATCGAAGAGTTCCTTGAAGGCGAAGAAGCAAGCTTCATCGTAATGGTTGACGGTTCTAGCGTACTTCCTATGGCCACCAGCCAAGATCACAAACGTGTTGGCGACAAAGACACAGGGCCTAACACGGGCGGCATGGGTGCTTACTCTCCTGCGCCGGTTGTAACTCCAGAAATCCACAACCGTATCCTTGAAGAAGTTATCTACCCAACGGTACGTGGCATGGACGCGGAAGGCGCACCTTACACAGGTTTCCTTTACGCTGGCCTAATGATCGATGCTGACGGCACACCTAAAGTTATCGAATACAACTGCCGCTTCGGCGATCCAGAAACGCAACCTATCATGATGCGTATGGAGTCAGACCTTGTTGAACTTTGCCTAATGGCTATCGACGAGAAGCTCGACGAAGCAGAATCGAAGTGGGATCCACGCGCTTCTATCGGTGTTGTTCTTGCGGCTGGTGGTTACCCTGCTGACTACGCAAAAGGTGACGTTATTTCACTACCAACAAGCGAAGTTGAAGGCCAAAAGGTTTTCCATGCAGGTACGACAAATAACGAAGCTGGCGATGTGGTGACAAACGGCGGTCGTGTACTTTGTGCAACAGCACTGGGCAATACGGTTTCTGAGGCTCAAGAGCGCGCTTACGCGTTAACTAAGCAAGTTAGCTGGAATGGTATGTTCCACCGCAATGACATTGGTTACCGTGCGATTGCGCGCGAGCAAGAGCAGTAATCAGTATCATTCGCTAGATTCAAATGGCAGTAACTGAATGACTGCAACTGAATAAAAAGAAAAGGCGCCTCGATAGGCGCCTTTTTATTGCTTATTCGTACCTGTACAGACAAATAAGCACTTAGCCTATAGTAGGCCAAATGCTCTGATACTGTTCAAGCGATCTCTATTCTTTCAGCAATGAGGGCCTTGATACACACTCATGATTTTCATCTGCCAATATCAAAAACTCAGCAACCGACAATTTTCTCAAAGACGCTTTACCGACAAAAGCACCATAGCTCTCTACAGACGATAAACGGTTAATCACAAAATTAGGCAATGTTTGGTTGAACTCAAAGTCATCAAACTGTTTACCAGAACAAGTCTGAAACGTTTTGCCATTCCAATAGCCCTGCAAAAGTTCTAACCCTTCATCATTTTGCTTCTCGGTAACATCGAGTACGGATGTCGCTTCCTGTTTATATCTGTCGAGTTGAACCGACTGTAACGGTAATACTTTTTTACCAATACGATACTGTTGATACACAGCCTCACCAGACTGATTAAAGCGCACATGTACACGATATGGAACCAACGCCAGTGAATCATCGCGTAGCTCACCTTCACGTACAAATTCACGAAGCACATCTTCCGACCAAACATAGTCAGTTTTGTACCAGCCGTAATCGCCCATGGTGACATAGTCAGCAGAAGTATGAGGTTGTGTTAGCTTGTTGGTGACCCAGTAGAAACTTGTCGCGTCGCCCATGACTTGGCCGCCGGTGTGAGTTTCAAATTGCTCTAGGTTTTTGCTGGGGCTGGTTGATGAACAGCCAATGAGGAATGTAGATAATAGTGAAACGAGAAGAAATGCTTTTTTCATAAAAACCTGTACCGAGGTGGAATACGACTACCTCGGTACAGTTTAGATTATTTCACTGAATCTTTCAGCGCTTTACCTGCAACAAATGCTGGAACATTTGCAGCAGCGATTTGGATCTCATCACCAGTTTTTGGGTTACGACCAGTGCGAGCTGCACGGTGGTTTACTTTAAAAGTACCAAAACCAATTAGCTGAACTTGATCGCCATCTTTAAGAGCATCTGTAACACCGCCAAGAGTCGCTTCTAGAGCAGCTTTAGCTTGTGCTTTAGAAAGGTCCGCTTTTTCAGCAATAAAGTCGATTAATTGAGTCTTGTTCATTTTAGGTTTCCCTTCTTTGTATTTTTGAATTCAATTTACTCTAAAACATAAATGCCCCATCTGGCAAAGGTTTGTCGTCGATCTTTAGCTCTAATGCCGTAGTTTTAGCCATAATATGAGTAATAACTCACAATTTGTTACTGATTTTATTGAGCAAGCCCTTGTTTAAAAGGGGCTGAGAGGCAAATTAATGATGACCTAGCCACTACTTTATCTCTATAATCCACGCTGAATCGCTGCTAAAGCGTACAATTTAATTTAAGGGCAAACATGCTGCTGCTAACTATTTACGTCTCCATTGCTATTGGAGTTTCTTTCATTTGTTCTGTTTTAGAAGCTGTACTTTTGAGTATTAGTCCGAGCTATATTGCTCAACTAAAACAAAATGGGCACCCTGCAGCAGAGTCTTTAGACAAACTGAAAACAGACATTGACCGCCCGCTCGCGTCAATTTTAACGCTCAACACCATCGCGCACACAATCGGTGCTGCGACGGCAGGTGCACAAGCGGCTGTGGTTTTTGGTAGCCAATGGTTAGGTGTATTCTCTGCCGTACTGACTTTGGGTATTTTGGTTTTGTCTGAGATTGTTCCAAAAACCATTGGTGCAACCTACTGGCGCCAACTTGCTCCAGCATCATCAAACGTACTTCGCTGGATGGTTTTCTTTCTAACACCGTTTGTCTGGTTCTCAGAACAGATCACCAAACGTCTTGCTCGTGGCCACCAAGCACCAAAAATGCGTGATGAGCTGTCCGCAATGGCTATTTTGGCAAAAGAGAGTGGTGAGTTTGCTGAAGGCGAATCAAAAATTCTGAGCAACCTATTAGGCATTCAAGATGTGCCCGTGACTCAAGTAATGACGCCGCGCCCTGTTGTATTCCGCGTCGATGCCGAAATGAGCGTGAATACGTTCCTAGAGCAACACAAAGACACACCATTCTCGCGCCCATTGGTTTACAGCGAGCAAACTGACAACATCATTGGTTTTGTACACCGTCTGGAGCTGTTTAGATTACAACAAGCGGGTTGTGGCGAGAAAGCTCTGGGTGAAGTAATGCGCCCTATCCACGTGTTGCTGAACAATATGGGCTTGGCTAAAGCCTTTGACCAAATGATGGCAAACCGCCTGCAGCTTTCTTTAGTGGTTGACGAGTACGGTACGATTCAGGGCATCATCACCCTAGAAGATATCTTTGAGCACCTAGTGGGCGAAGAGATCGTCGACGAGGCAGATAAGACAACTGACATGCAAGAACTGGCATTTCAACGTTGGGAACAATGGAAAGAAACACACGGTGTTATCGAAAACCGCGATGAAGAGGACGAGCTAGAGGAAAAAACTCTAACAGACAACGACACCTCAGACTCAAAGTCAGCGGATGAAGACAAGGTTCAAAAAGAAGACAAAAAAGACGCTTAATCTCAATTTGATACCGTCAGATACAACAAAGGCTCCCTAGGGAGCCTTTGTTTTTATTCGTACTTTGGTGCGATAGCGAATTATAACGCTACACCAATATTACTTACTGGGTCTTCACGCAGTTCGTGGCGTAGATCTTTGATCAGATCTAGGTCACGCTCAGTCGTTTCACGTAGAGGTCGGAAGATGGCCCACTGAACGTCCCACTCTTCACACACCGCTTCGTTTTCTTTCTGATTTTCGTTTGTCACTTCTTCAGCGCCTTGAGCAAACTCAAGCTCAGCAACCGTCTTCACCGATTGTTGACTCACTTTAATGACAGTTTCAAGCAGATGTTCACGATCAAGTAAGCCATGAATTAACGTTGCCAAGCCTTGGCACGCGTCCATCGCAGGGTAAACACCGTAAAAATCAAAATCATCTCCACTTGGGAATAGCTCTTCGACTTTCTCAAGTTGACGCTCAAAATTCACCTTTGCCGTTTTAACGGTTAGGATCTCCCAAATGCTATCCAAAACATCACGATAGATTCGAGCTTCCGCAAATTCTGTATTCTCACAAAACATGGCATAGTTAGGGTACATACGCTCACATAGACACGCCATAAAGGTAATTTGTTGCCAAGGTTCTAACTTTTCTAGACGAACCTGCAGTGGATTCTGAAGCATAGTCACTCAATAATTGCAGAAAAAGACAGCGAAAGTGTACTTGATAAACCTAGGATGGAAAAGGTAGGCCGATGAACAATTTTACGAATAAGCTCTATATTCTTACCGAGCATGACGATACTTACACGCAACTGATTGTAAACCGAGATTTACCTGACCTAGAAATCACCTCAAACCCCGAGTTAGCGGAGATCGTCTTGGCCTCTCCTCCGCTGATCGCAGAGCGTCTTGATGAGTTTAAGCATCTGGATTGGGTGCAAAGTACCTATGCAGGGATCAACAAATTAACCCAACCGAATTTACGTCAGGACTACACGTTGACTAACGTCAAAGGCATCTTCGGCCCTGCCATTGCCGAATACGTATTGGGTTACACAATCAGCCACTTTAGACATTTCACTCATTACCACCAGCAACAAGCACAACGAAGCTGGCAACCACAGCTATATACTAGCCTAACTGACAAAACCATGGTGATTTTAGGGACAGGTTCAATCGGAAGTCATTTAGCGAAAACCGCAGCTGCCTTTGGTATTCATACCATTGGAGTCAACCGTACCGGCATCCCATCAAAGCAAGAGACCTTTAAAGACATTTTCCACATCAATGAGATAGAGGCTGCCCTTAAGCAAGCGGATATTGTGGTCAACACCTTGCCATCAACAGCTGAAACCTATCAATTACTCAATCAAACGACCTTAAGTTACTGCTCGAATGTGCTGCTCTTTAATGTTGGCAGAGGAGAGAGCTTAGATAACAAAGCCTTGCTGCTTGCGATTAAGAATAAATGGGTTGAGCACGCTTTCTTGGATGTGTTTGAAAGTGAGCCCCTCTCGCAGGAACACCCTTTCTGGACATTGCCGCAAGTGACCATCACCCCGCACATTGCAGCGCTGAGTGAGCCAAGGCAGGTGGTAGAGCTCTTCGCCGAGAATTACCAACAGTGGCGAGATGGCTTTAAACTTAACCATGTCATCGATTTTGATAAAGGTTACTGATGCCCTCACCGTTACTCAAAGAGATTCGACAATGCCGAGCTTGTGAGCCTCACCTATCACACGGTGCTAACCCGGTGATTCAAGCGCATCCAAACGCGCGCTTGCTTATCATTGGGCAAGCACCCGGCATCAAGGTTCATGAGTCATCGATCCCTTGGAATGATGCCAGTGGCGAACGATTAAGAGAATGGTTAGGGATAGATAGCGATACGTTTTATGACGAACAAAAAGTCGCGATTGTTCCTATGGGACTTTGTTATCCGGGAAAGGGAAAGAGTGGCGATCTCCCACCACGTAAAGAGTGTGCGGAGCTTTGGCATAACAAAGTGCTGCAATCACTGCCTAACGTCCAAATGACACTGCTGATTGGTCAGTACGCACAAAACCATTACCTTACAAACAAAACCACCAGCACGCTGACAGAAACCGTGCGTGATTGGCAAAGGTGGGCGCCTGAGTTTTTGCCTCTACCTCACCCTTCGTCACGCAATAATATCTGGCTCAAGAAGAACCCTTGGTTTGAAAGTGACGTTATTCCTTACATCCAAAAGCACATCTCGGAGCATTTGGCCTACCATGATCCAAATGCCTAATTAGCTGCACATCAATGATGATCAAGCCGATATTGGGTGCGGATAAAAAGATAATAAAAAAGCGCTGCCGATTTCTCGACAGCGCTTTTTCTAAAAACACATACTGAATTACTTGTGGTATGGCTTAGATAGGTCATGAACTGCGTCCACAAATACACCAGCATTTTCTGGTGGCACATCTAGGTGAATACCATGGCCAAGGTTAAATACGTGGCCAGTACCGCCGTCACCAAAACCTTCAAGGATAGTGCCGACTTCTTCACGAATACGCTCAGGTTGTGCGTAAAGTACTGATGGATCCATGTTGCCTTGTAGAGCCACTTTATCGCCAATACGTGCTTTTGCATCAGCAATATTGATTGTCCAGTCTAGGCCAACTGCATCACAGCCTGTCGCTGCGATAGATTCTAGCCACATGCCACCGTTCTTAGTGAACAGAGTAACCGGTACACGGCGACCTTCGTTTTCACGGATTAGGCCATCGACAATTTTGTGCATGTACTGCAGTGAGAACAGGTTGTAGTCACGCGGAGTAAGTACACCACCCCATGTATCGAATACCATTACCGATTGAGCACCCGCTTTAATTTGCGCGTTCAGGTATTCAATAACAGTGTCAGCAAGCTTATCGAGAAGTAAGTGCAGCGTTTGTGGCTCTGCATACATCATCTTCTTGATTTTAGTAAATGCCTTCGAGCTGCTGCCTTCAACCATGTAAGTCGCCAATGTCCAAGGGCTACCAGAGAAACCAATCAGTGGTACTTCGCCTTTCAGATCTTTACGGATCTGACGAACAGCGTTCATTACGTATTGAAGCTCACCTTCTGGATCAGGTAGGCCAATCTTCTCTACGTCAGCTTTACAAGTAATCGGACGCTCAAATTTAGGGCCTTCACCTGTTTCGAAGTACAAACCTAAACCCATTGCATCTGGGATAGTTAGGATGTCAGAGAACAAGATTGCCGCATCAAGCGGGAAACGACGCAAAGGCTGAAGTGTTACTTCTGATGCTAGTTCCGCGTTCTTGCACAAAGACATGAAATCGCCCGCTTCAGCGCGCGTTGCTTTGTATTCAGGAAGATAGCGACCCGCTTGGCGCATCATCCATACTGGAGTGCAATCAACAGGCTGCTTTAAAAGTGCGCGTAAATAGCGATCATTTTTTAATTCGGTCATTCCGTTCAATTCCAATTCAATCTTGTCTAGTTTTGATGGCAAGTATTCTAACACTGATTGAGGGGTAAAAGCTGTGTGCTTTGCAACCTAGATCAAGTTATTAACTTTTAAATCAATGCTTAATTTGCACCCAATTGCAGGCGCATGTTAAAAATTTGTTCGCTAGCGAAAATTACAATTATAACATCTGAGTAGTCACTACTCAGCATCTCATAACGACATCTTACTTACCCCCTCCACTTGTGGAGGGTTTTTTTTAGCTTTTGACCACCTATAGGCCAAATACTATCATAGGTAAATTAGTACTCTATCGTCTGCTCCGTCACATCATCTTTCGCCACGTCACCCACAGTTTTCTCAATCAATTGTCTCGCAATCGTTCCTACTGGTGCAACATCAGGCAGGCTTGTTACATCAAACCATTGGGCATCCGACAATTCACTATAATCTGGTTTAAGCGTTCCACCAGCATAGTCAGCCAGAAAGGCCATCATCATACTCGACGGAAACGCCCATGGCTGGCTGCCAAAGTAACGAATATTAGCAACATCGATACCAGTTTCCTCTTTGACTTCTCTTGCCACACACTGCTCTAAGGTTTCTCCGACCTCTAGGAAGCCCGCTATCACGGTATACATACCAGTTTTATGCCTTGGGTGCTGTGCAAGCAATATCTTGTTGTCGTTACGTACAGCGACAATGATGCACGGGAAGATACGAGGATAATGAAGCGTTCGGCAATCTCCGCATTGCATCGCCACCTGATTATGATTGAGGTGATTACGACCGCCACACTGAGGACAAAAACGCATACTTTGCGTCATGTGCCCATACTGGATAGCTTTGCTTGCTGTCAGAAAACTCGATTCAGGCCAGTGTAATAACTCACGTAGGTTTATCATGGTCAACTCACTCTCAACATCACAGTCGTTGAGCCAATACACCTTACGACCTTGATGCTGACCAATACAGATTGCATGCTCGACACTCAGCCCTAGCTCCTCTGCTGAGCCATAAGGAAACTGATCATTATTAACCCAAATATCACTACCTGAAACGACGCACCAATAAGCTTG
Source organism: Vibrio sp. QJM3NY_27 (assembly GCF_057785955.1). Lineage (NCBI taxonomy): Bacteria > Pseudomonadati > Pseudomonadota > Gammaproteobacteria > Vibrionales > Vibrionaceae > Vibrio > Vibrio sp. QJM3NY_27. The sequence goes on from NZ_CM173511.1 coordinate 3,317,600, forward strand.
CTCTGTCATTTTGTTATCACTTTTTTTTAACATCCCTATGCCTCATTGCTTGCAGTTCGTTCATTTTACTGGCAATCTAATTTCATACTAGAGTTGTAGCAGAGAATATTTCAAGCTATTACTTTTAGTAGTTACCAATAAACGGACCTTGCTTAGGCAATTACCATGATCACAAGGTTGTGATCAGATCATGAGGACATGGTCATGCTAAATAAATTCAAACAAATACAAGAACAATGGGGTGGCTCTAATGAGGTCATCGATCATTGGCTCGAAACTCGACAGTCTCTAATCGTTGAGTATTGTAAGCTTGCCGCTCTACAGCCTTCATCGTCGAAAGCAACGGCAATCACCGAACTGCCTTCTCCAGAAGAACTCCAAAAATTCAGCCAACACCTTGTTGATTACATCTCCGAAGGTCATTTCAAAATCTATGACATGGTGATGGACAAATGGCAGTCTACTGGCTTCAAAGCAACAGACGAAATCAACCAGTCTTATGGTCATATCGTCCTTACCACGGACCCTCTGCTCAACTTCACCGATAAGTACGCCGCCATTGAAGCTAGTGATACATTAGAAAGCTTTGATAGTGAGCTGTCACTTATAGGTGAGATTCTTGAGGCTAGGTTTGCGGTTGAAGACCAGCTGATACAACAAATTGCCGACAGCCTAGCGGTTCCACCAGGAGCTTAATGGCTTAACATCTTCTAAGCTTGCCTCTGTGCAAGCTTTTTGTTTTGTCTGTAGCGTTACCTAACACATCCAACTCTTTTACCAGAGCCTATCGGTTCGTCCCTAGTCTGATGTTTTGCGATAACCCGACGTAACACTTCTCACCGGTTTCATCCTCAGCGCCTCCCTGTAAACACGCAAGCTGCCTTCGAGAAAGTACTATCGACTACGTCCACCAGCCAAGCAATCGACAAGCATACCTACCAACTTCTAATCTATAAGCCTCTCGTTAAACACCTATACGCCAGATACAAAAAAGGCACCCGAAGGTGCCTTTTCTTATCTCTTAGAGACTACTCGTAGAGCTTACTCTTCTGAAGAGAAACCAGCGTTTAGAAGTGCTGCTAGATTGTCAGTAGCTTGTTCAGCTGAAGGACCTTCTTGCTCTTCTTCACGTTGCTTTTGACGCTCTTGGTGGTATGCGAAACCAGTACCAGCTGGGATCAGACGACCAACAATTACGTTCTCTTTCAGACCGCGAAGGTCATCACGCTTACCAGAAACCGCAGCTTCTGTTAGTACGCGAGTCGTTTCTTGGAACGATGCAGCTGAGATGAATGACTCAGTTGCAAGAGATGCTTTAGTAATACCTAGTAGATCACGTTCGAAACGTACTAGTTCTTTACCTTCAGCTTCTAGCTTACGGTTAGCAATCTTAACATTGTGGTACTCAACTTGTTCGCCAGGTAGGAACGGAGAGTCACCAGAATGAGTGATTGTACACTTACGTAGCATTTGACGAACGATAGTCTCAATGTGCTTATCGTTAATCTTTACGCCTTGTAAGCGGTAAACTTCTTGAACTTCGTTCGCGATGTACTGAGTTACTGCGTGGATACCACGTAGACGCAGGATATCGTGTGGAGTTTCAGGACCGTCGGCGATTACATCACCACGTTCAATCTTCTCACCTTCGAACACGTTCAATTGACGATGCTTAGGAATCATCTCTTCGTAAGCGTCACCGCCTTCACGAGTGATTACTAGACGACGCTTACCTTTCGTTTCTTTACCGAAAGACACAGTACCTGTGTGCTCAGCAAGGATCGCAGGCTCTTTAGGCTTACGAGCTTCGAATAGGTCAGCTACGCGTGGTAGACCACCGGTGATATCTTTGTTTCCGCTCGATTTTTGAGGGATACGAGATAGTGTGTCACCAATGCCAACTTCAGCGCCATCTTCGATGTTTACAATCGCTTTGCCAGGTAGGAAGTAGTGAGCTGGCATATCAGTACCAGGGATCATTACGTCGTTACCTTGCTCATCAACAAGTTTGATAGCTGGACGCATATCTTTACCTGCTGCTGGGCGAGCTGCTGCGTCTGTAACTTCACTTGAAGAAAGACCCGTTAGATCGTCAGTGTTACGAGAAACTGTAATACCATCGATCATATCTACGAATTGGATACGACCTGCCACTTCAGTGATGATTGGCATGGTATGCGCTTCCCAGTTAGCTACAACTTCACCAGCAGTAACTGCTGCGTTGTCGCCTTTGGTTAGCATCGAACCGTAAGGAAGTTTGTGCTTCTCTTTCGTACGGCCGAATTCATCAATAATCGTCATCTCAGATGCACGAGAAGTGATAACCAGTTTCTTATCTTTGTTAATTACGAACTTAGCATTGTGAAGCTTCACAGTACCAGTTGTCTTAGCTTGGATGCTGTTCTCTGCTGCTGCAGTAGATGCCGCACCACCGATGTGGAACGTACGCATCGTTAGCTGTGTACCCGGTTCACCGATAGATTGTGCAGCGATAACACCAACTGCTTCACCTTGGTTCACTAGGTGACCACGTGCTAGGTCACGACCGTAACACTGTGCACAACAACCGAAGTCTGCATCACAGGTAACAACAGAGCGCACTTTCATGCTATCTACTGAGTTGTCTTCCATGATTTGACACCACTTCTCATCAATCAGAGTATTACGTGGAATCAGTACATCTTCAGTACCAGGCTTAAGAACATCTTCAGCAACAACACGACCAAGAGCAAGCTCAGAAAGTGCAACTTTAACGTCACCACCTTCGATGTGAGGCATCATGTCGATACCTTCATGCGTGCCACAGTCATGCTCGTGTACTACAACGTCTTGAGCAACGTCTACTAGACGACGAGTTAGGTAACCCGAGTTTGCTGTTTTCAGTGCTGTATCCGCAAGACCCTTACGAGCACCGTGCGTTGAGATAAAGTACTGAAGGACGTTTAGACCTTCTTTAAAGTTCGCAGTGATCGGCGTTTCGATGATTGAACCATCTGGACGCGCCATCAGACCACGCATACCTGCTAGCTGACGAATCTGAGCTGCAGAACCACGTGCGCCCGAGTCGGCCATCATGTAGATGCTGTTGAACGATTCTTGCTGTTCTTCTTCGCCGTCACGGTTAATAACTGTTTCAGAAGACAGGTTATCCATCATTGCTTTCGCAACGCGGTCATTCGTAGATGCCCAGATATCGATAACTTTGTTGTAACGCTCACCCGCAGTAACAAGACCAGATTGGAATTGCTCTTGGATTTCGCGAACTTCTTCTTCAGCAGATTCAATCTCGTCGTATTTCGCTTGAGGAACAACCATATCGTTGATACCTACAGAAACACCAGAAAGTGCCGCGTATGCGAAACCTGCGTACATGATTTGGTCAGCAAATACTACTGTATCTTTTAGACCAAGCTTACGGTAACACTCGTTAAGAAGAGTAGAGATCTGCTTCTTACCTAACTTTTGGTTAACGATGCTGTACGGAAGGCCTTTAGGAACGATCTGCCATAGCATTGCACGACCTACAGTCGTATCTACTAGGCCAGTATTCGTTGTGCTATTGCCGTCTTCGTCTACTACTGTTTCAGTGATACGTACTTTAACGCGAGCATGTAGCTCAGCAGTCTTAGTACGGTATGCCTTTTCAGCCTCAGCAGGGCCAGCAAGGTACATACCTTCACCTTTCACGTTGATCTTGTCACGTGTCATGTAGTAAAGACCCAATACAACGTCCTGAGAAGGTACGATGATCGGATCACCTGATGCTGGCGACAGAATGTTATTCGTCGACATCATTAGGGTACGAGCTTCAAGCTGTGCTTCTAGAGTTAGAGGCACGTGTACAGCCATTTGGTCACCATCGAAGTCGGCGTTGTATGCCGCACACACTAGTGGGTGAAGCTGAATCGCTTTACCTTCGATTAGTACTGGTTCAAACGCTTGGATACCTAGACGGTGAAGTGTAGGTGCACGGTTAAGCAGTACTGGGTGTTCACGGATAACTTCGTCTAGGATATCCCAAACGATCGCTTCTTCGCGCTCTACCATTTTCTTAGCAGCTTTGATTGTCGTAGCCATGCCACGAGTCTCTAGCTTGCTGTAGATGAACGGCTTAAATAGCTCAAGTGCCATCTTCTTAGGAAGACCACACTGATGTAGACGAAGGTATGGACCTACTGTGATTACAGAACGGCCAGAGTAGTCTACACGTTTACCTAGAAGGTTCTGACGGAAACGACCTTGTTTACCCTTGATCATATCAGCAAGAGATTTCAGAGGACGCTTGTTAGAACCCGTGATCGCACGGCCGCGACGACCGTTATCTAGAAGGGCATCAACAGACTCTTGCAACATACGCTTTTCGTTACGTACGATGATGTCTGGAGCCGCTAGCTCTAGAAGACGCTTCAAACGGTTGTTACGGTTGATCACACGACGGTAAAGGTCGTTCAGATCTGAAGTCGCAAAACGACCGCCATCTAGAGGAACTAGAGGACGAAGATCTGGCGGTAGCACTGGAAGTACAGTTAGGATCATCCACTCAGGCTTGTTGCCTGACGAGATGAACGCTTCAACTAGCTTCAAACGCTTAGTAACTTTCTTACGCTTAGTTTCAGAGTTAGTTGTTTCCAACTCTTCGCGCATTTCTTCCACTTCTTGATGAAGGTCCATTGTTGAAAGCAGATCTTTGATCGCTTCAGCACCCATCTTAGCAGTGAATTCGTCACCCCACTCTTCTAGACGATCCAGGTACTCTTCTTCAGTAAGCATCTGAGATTTTTCTAGATCAGTCATACCCGGTTCAGTTACTACGTACATTTCGAAGTAAAGAACACGTTCGATATCACGCAGAGGGATATCCATTAGTAGACCGATACGAGACGGTAGTGATTTTAGGAACCAGATGTGAGCAACTGGTGAAGCAAGCTCGATGTGGCCCATACGGTCACGACGAACTTTAGTTTGTGTAACTTCAACGCCACACTTCTCACAGATAACACCACGGTGCTTCAGGCGCTTGTATTTGCCACAAAGACATTCGTAGTCTTTAACTGGACCAAAAATACGTGCACAGAACAGACCATCACGTTCAGGTTTGAACGTACGATAGTTAATTGTTTCTGGCTTTTTAACTTCACCAAAAGACCACGAACGGATCGTGTCTGGTGAAGATAGACCGATTTTGATTGCATCAAATTCTTCGGTCTTATGCTGTGCTTTTAGAAAGTTTAATAAGTCTTTCACGTTCAGCTCCTGTAAGGAGTTAAAGGAGCTCACCGACTAAAGTGAGCCCCCTTTACCAAGTAATCCAATCTTCTTTATAAAAAAGAGGGATTACTCTTCGTCTTCTAGCTCGATGTTGATACCTAGCGAGCGAATCTCTTTCAACAGTACGTTGAACGACTCTGGCATGCCAGGTTCCATGCTATGGTTGCCATCTACGATGTTCTTATACATCTTAGTACGGCCGTTAACGTCATCCGACTTAACTGTTAGCATTTCTTGTAGAGTATATGCAGCACCGTATGCTTCTAGTGCCCATACTTCCATCTCACCGAAACGCTGACCACCGAACTGAGCTTTACCACCAAGTGGTTGCTGAGTTACTAGGCTGTAAGAACCAGTTGAACGAGCATGCATCTTGTCATCAACCAAGTGGTTCAGTTTCAGCATGTACATGTAACCAACAGTTACAGGACGCTCAAACGAATCACCAGTACGACCATCAAACAGTTTAAGCTGACCAGATTCTGGCAGATCACCCAGTTTAAGTAGTTCTTTGATTAGAGACTCAGAAGCACCGTCGAACACAGGAGTAGCAATCGGTAGACCGCCACGTAGGTTCTTAATCAGTGTACGAACTTGATCATCAGACAGTTCAGCAATATCAACTTTCTGACGAGTATCACCAAGATCATAAACCTTCTGTAGGAACTCACGGAACTTATGCAGTTCTTGTTGTTCCTTAACCATTTGGTTGATCTTGTCACCGATACCTTTCGCAGCCAAACCTAAGTGAACTTCTAGGATCTGACCGATGTTCATACGCGATGGTACACCCAGCGGGTTAAGTACGATGTCTACAGGCTGACCTTTCTCATCGTATGGCATGTCTTCAACAGGGTTAATCTTAGAGATTACACCTTTGTTACCGTGACGACCGGCCATCTTATCACCAGGCTGGATACGACGTTTAACCGCTAGGTAAACTTTAACAATCTTAAGAACGCCAGGCGCTAGATCATCACCTTGAGTGATTTTACGACGCTTAGTTTCAAACTTCTTATCGAAGTCTGCTTTTAGCTCATCCCACTGCTCAGCAAGTTGCTCAAGCTGTGTTTGTAGCGCATCGTCTTCTAGAACTTGCTCTAGCCATTGCTTACGACCGATAGTATCAAGCTTAGCTTCAGAGTAACCACCAGACAGAAGTACAGCTTTAACACGGTTAAGAAGACCACCCTCAAGAATTTGGAACTCTTCAGTTAGATCTTTCTTAGCTTCTTTAAGCTGCATCTGTTCGATTTCAAGTGCACGTTTGTCTTTCTCTACGCCATCGCGAGTGAAGACTTGTACATCGATGATAGTACCCGAAACAGAGTTTGGTACACGTAGAGAAGTATCTTTAACATCAGATGCTTTCTCACCGAAGATAGCACGTAGTAGCTTCTCTTCAGGAGTCAGTTGAGTTTCACCTTTAGGGGTTACTTTACCAACTAGGATGTCGCCACCCTTAACTTCAGCACCAATGTAAACGATACCTGACTCGTCTAGTTTAGACAGAGCAGACTCACCTACGTTTGGAATATCAGCTGTGATCTCTTCAGAACCCAGCTTAGTATCACGAGCCACACAAGATAGTTCTTGAATGTGGATTGTCGTGAAACGGTCTTCTTGAACTACGCGCTCAGATACTAAGATCGAGTCTTCGAAGTTGTAACCGTTCCAAGGCATAAATGCGATACGCATGTTTTGGCCAAGAGCAAGTTCACCAAGGTCAGTTGAAGGACCATCAGCAAGAACATCACCGCGTGCAACTGGTTCACCAGGAAGTACAGTTGGACGTTGGTTAATACATGTGTTTTGGTTCGAACGCGTGTACTTAGTTAGGTTGTAGATATCGATACCAGCTTCGCCAGGTACCAATTCATCTTCGTTAACCTTAACTACGATACGAGAAGCGTCTACAGACTGAACTTGACCACCACGTTTAGCAACCGCTGTAACACCAGAGTCAACTGCGATGTTACGTTCAATACCAGTACCTACTAGAGGCTTATCAGCTCTAAGTGTTGGTACCGCTTGACGTTGCATGTTGGCACCCATCAATGCACGGTTCGCATCATCGTGTTCTAGGAACGGGATAAGCGAAGCAGCGATAGATACTACTTGGTTTGTCGCAACGTCCATGTAGTCAACGTGCTCGCGTGGGTGAAGACCAGATTCACCTTTTTGACGAGCTGTGATTAGCTCATCTGCAAACGTACCTTCTTCTGTAAGAATAGTGTTTGCTTGCGCGATTACGAATTGACCTTCCTGGATTGCAGACAGGTAATCAACTTCTTCTGTTACTACACCATCTACTACACGACGGTACGGAGTTTCTAGGAAACCGTAATCGTTACAACGTGCAAACGCAGATAGCGAGTTAATTAGACCGATGTTTGGACCTTCAGGCGTTTCGATCGGACATAGACGACCGTAGTGAGTTACGTGAACGTCACGTACTTCGAAGCCTGCGCGCTCACGAGTAAGACCACCAGGACCTAAAGCAGAGATACGACGTTTGTGCGTAACTTCTGACAATGGGTTGTTTTGGTCCATAAACTGTGAAAGCTGTGAAGAGCCAAAGAATTCTTTAACTGCAGCAGAGATCGGCTTAGCGTTGATAAGATCTTGAGGCATGATTGCATCAAGGTCACCAAGGCTTAGGCGCTCTTTAACGGCACGTTCTACACGAACTAGACCAACACGGAATTGGTTTTCTGCCATTTCACCTACAGAACGGATACGACGGTTGCCAAGGTGGTCGATATCGTCCACTTCACCAATACCGTTACGGATGCCGATCAGTTTCTTCATCACTTCGATGATGTCTGATTCATCCAGAGTACCGCGCTCTTCTTCTTCTTCACGCTCGATAGAGCTGTTGAATTTCATACGGCCTACAGTTGATAGGTCGTAACGATCTTCAGAGAAGAATAGGCTTTCGAACAATGATTCTGCAGCTTCTTTCGTTGGTGGCTCGCCAGGGCGCATCATGCGGTAGATTTCTACCAATGCAGAGATGCGATCTACTGTGCTATCCGCACGTAGAGTGTCTGACATGAATGGACCATGGTCTAGGTCATTCGTGAACAGCACTTCTAGAGTCTTGTGACCTGCTTGAGACAGGTTAGCAAGTGCTTCTAGGCTAATCTCTTGGTTTGCGCCAACGATGATCTCGCCAGTTGCTTCGTTGATGTAATCTTTCGCAGCAATCTTTTCAACGATGTACTCTACTGGTACTTCGATGTGCTCAACGCCATCTTTTTCAAGTTGACGGATATGGCGAGCAGTAACACGACGACCAGTCTCAACGTAAGTTTTACCGTTTGATTCGATGTCGAATGACGCAGTTTCACCACGTAGACGATCAGGAACCAACTCCATAAGTAGAGTTTGGTCTTTAACTTCGAAGTTCACCTTGTCGAAGAACAGATCTAGGATCTCTTCAGTCGATTTACCAAGTGCACGAAGAATAATCGATGCTGGTAGCTTACGACGACGGTCGATACGTACGAATAAGTTATCCTTAGGATCGAACTCAAAGTCTAACCATGAGCCACGGTAAGGAATTACACGTGCGTTATAAAGAACTTTACCTGATGAGTGGGTCTTACCCTTATCACTGTCGAAGAACACGCCTGGGCTTCGGTGCAGCTGGGATACGATAACCCTCTCGGTACCATTAATTACGAAAGTACCATTGTCTGTCATAAGCGGAATTTCGCCCATGTAGACTTCTTGTTCTTTAATGTCTTTTACAGTGCCTGCTGGTGCGTCTCGATCAAAGATAACTAGACGTAGTTTTACGCGTAGTGGCTTTGAGTAAGTTACACCGCGGATTTGACATTCTTTAACGTCAAAAACTGGCTCACCAAGACGGTAGCTAACGTATTGCAGCTCAGAATTGCCGTTGTAGCTCTGAATTGGAAATACAGAACGGAAAGCAGCTTCAAGACCGTATTGACCTTCTGGATCCTGTTCGATGAATTTATCGAAAGAATCAAGCTGGATCGATAACAGGTATGGAATGTCCAAAACTTGTGGACGAGTACCAAAATCCTTACGGATGCGCTTTTTCTCGGTATAAGAGTAAACCATGGGGTTCCTCAGCTCGCTGATAAGTGACCCAAACCACCCAAAACACTCTTCAGAGGGGGCGGTGACAAACAGCTGTTTACTGTAGTTGAACAATCATTTCGAAAAAATGACTGTTTTTTTGCTCAGATTATGACGGTTAAACAGCGGGAAATTAGTCATAGCCCTACAGCGCAAAAAGGCCGGTGGTTAATAAACCACCAGCCAATAGCCTTGCGGCTAGGAAATTAAGTAATAATTACTTGATTTCAACAGAAGCGCCAACTTCTTCTAGCTGTGCTTTAAGAGCTTCAGCTTCAGCTTTGTCAACGCCTTCTTTAAGCGCTGCAGGAGCTGAGTCTACAAGACCTTTAGCTTCTTTAAGACCTAGGCCAGTTGCGCCACGTACAGCTTTGATAACTTGTACTTTGTTAGCGCCAGCAGCAGTAAGGATAACGTCGAATTCAGTTTGCTCAGCAGCAGCTTCAGCAGAAGCACCACCAGCTACAACTGCAGCAGCAGCAGTAACACCGAATTTTTCTTCCATAGCTTCGATAAGCTCAACAACTTGCATTACAGACATTTCTGCAACTGCGTCTAGGATTTGCTCGTTAGTAATAGACATAACAATTCTCTTTTAAGTCAACAATAAGTTTAAATAGCAACCAGTGAAAAGCAAGGCTTATGCCGCAGCTTCTTCTTTTTGGTCGCGAACAGCAGCGATAGTACGAACCAGCTTGCCAGCAGAAGCTTCTTTCATGCACATCATTAGGCGTGCGATAGCTTCGTCGTAAGTTGGTAGTGTCGCTAGTACATCAGCATCAGTAACTGCGCCTTCAAATGCAGCAGCTTTGATCTCGAATGTTTTGTTCTCTTTAGCGAAGTCTTTGAAAAGACGCGCTGCAGCACCAGGGTGCTCGTTAGAGAACGCAAGTAGGCTAGGACCAGTAAATGTGTCTTGTAGACACTCATACTCAGTACCTTCTACTGCACGGCGTGCTAGTGTGTTACGAACAACTCTCATGTAAACACCCGCTTCGCGAGCTTGTTTACGTAGAGAAGTCATCGCGCCAACAGTAACGCCACGAGAGTCAGCTACAACTGCAGAAAGTGCACCACTGGCTGCTTCGTTGACTTCAGCAACAATTGCTTTTTTGTCTTGAAGATTTAAAGCCATTTGGATTAACCTCTGGTTGTGATTACAGCACTCAATATAAAATACATTGAGCGTTTACGATGTTATTCAAAAATGAATAAATTCATTTCAAACGACAACATCGCCTACGTAGGTTTTATTAAGCTTCACCTTAAAAGGTTCAGCGCCTACGGTCTTGGGATAGACAGTTATGAATTGCTTCAAAAACCACCCAACCACAAATATTAGGCGCAGAAGTATACACTAAATCTGCGCCAAAGCAAATTAGTTTGCTTGAGTGTCAAGACTAGCTTGATCAACAGTAACACCAGCACCCATCGTAGTAGAGATGCTTACTTTCTTCAGGAAAGTACCTTTCGCTGAAGAAGGCTTAGCTTTCTTAAGAGCAACTAGAAGTGCTTCTAGGTTCTCTTGAAGCTGGTTAGCTTCGAAAGACGCTTTGCCGATAGTAGTGTGGATGATACCGTTCTTGTCGTTACGGTAACGAACCTGACCAGCTTTAGCGTTCTTAACCGCTTCAGCAACGTTAGGAGTTACAGTACCAACTTTAGGGTTTGGCATTAGACCGCGTGGACCTAGGATTGTACCTAGTTGACCAACAACGCGCATTGCATCAGGAGAAGCAACAACAACGTCAAAGTCCATTACACCTTTTTTCACTTGCTCAGCAAGATCTTCCATACCAACGATATCTGCGCCAGCTGCTTTAGCTGCTTCTGCGTTTGCACCTTGAGTGAACACAGCAACGCGGATTTCACGGCCAGTACCGTGAGGTAGCACAGTTGCGCCACGTACGTTTTGGTCAGATTTACGAGCATCGATGCCTAGGTTAACAGCAACATCTACAGACTCAACGAATTTAGCAGTCGCTAGTTCTTTAAGAAGAGCAACAGCTTCGTTGATTTCGTATTCTTTAGTTACTTCAACTTTGTCGCGGATTACGCGCATACGCTTAGTAAGTTTTGCCATGATCTTATCCCTCTACCACTAGGCCCATTGAACGAGCAGTACCAGCAATAGAACGCTTCATTGCTTCGATGTCAGCACCAGTCATATCAGCAGCTTTAGTTTCTGCGATTTCCTGAACTTGAGCGTCAGTTACAGTACCAACTTTCTCAGTGTTTGGACGACCTGAACCAGACTTAACGCCAGCAGCTTTCTTAAGAAGAACAGCAGCAGGTGGAGTCTTAGTTACGAACGTGAAAGAACGGTCGTTGTAAACAGTAATAACTACTGGAGTAGGTAGACCTTTCTCAACAGATTCTGTTTTTGCGTTGAACGCTTTACAGAATTCCATGATGTTCACGCCGTGTTGACCTAGAGCAGGACCAACCGGTGGACTTGGGTTTGCCATACCAGCTGCAACTTGCAGTTTGATATAAGCTTCAACTTTCTTAGCCATGATATTTCCTAATTTTTGGGTACATGCGCTAGCCTAAAGGCAAGCTCCCCTTAATTTCAATTAACTCTTTCTTACTTCGATAGAAGCAAAAAGGCGCGAAATTATAATCATAATTCGCGCCTTTAACAACCCTAAAAAGGTGGTTTTTTATACTCTTTTATTTTGAACAACTTATGAAGTATTTATCCACAGCTTGTTCAAAGATTAGAGTTTTAGTCTAGCTTTTCAACTTGACCAAATTCAAGCTCAACCGGTGTTGCACGACCAAAGATCGATACAGATACCTTAATGCGGCTTTTCTCGTAATCTACTTCTTCAACTGTACCGTTGAAATCAGCAAACGGACCATCGTTCACACGAACCACTTCACCCGCTTCGAACATTGTCTTAGGACGTGGAGACTCGCTCGCTTTCTCTAGACGGTTCAAGATAGCATCAGCTTCTTTGTCAGTGATTGGTGCAGGACGATCAGAGGTACCACCAATGAAGCCCATAACACGAGGGATACTGCGCACTAAGTGCCATGATTCATCATTCATGATCATTTGCACTAATACGTAGCCAGGGAAGAACTTACGTTCGCTTTTACGGCGTTGACCTGCACGCATTTCCACTACTTCTTCAGTAGGTACTAAAACGTCACCAAAGAACTCTTCCATGTCGTGCATTTTAATATGTTCGCGTAGCGATTGAGATACACGACCTTCATAGCCAGAAAAGGCTTGAACTACATACCAACGTTTTTTTGGAGCTTCACTCATGAATCAGAACCCTCTACACCCCAGTCGCTAGAGAAACTAAACGGACCATAATGCCGTCAATTCCCCAAAGCACTAGAGACATAACAATACATACAGCTAAAACGATCAATGTAGTTTGCATAGTTTCTTGGCGAGTAGGCCAAACAACTTTACGAATCTCCATACGAGATTCTTTTGCAAAATCGATCGCAGCTTTACCTTTAACTGTTGTTGCTGCAACGCCTAGTGCGGCAGCAATCAGCACAACTACACCTGCAGCGCGAATTACAACAGACAATTCACCATACAGGTAATTACCCACAACAGCAGCAGCCAACAGTACAAAAGCGACTACCCACTTCATTGTATCTGCTGCACCTGAGCTATCAGGAGTTTCAGCGTTTGCTTTCATAAAACCAACCTGTGATAAGTCTTAAATATAGACGACAATAACCCCGCTGTTGCAGGGCACATTCCTTTGCGTTGCAAAACAACACATCTAACAGTCATTTTAGTCAAAAAGACCGTTTAATTCTTTGCTAAGAGCTAAAATTGATGCCAAAACATCCAACTCTTTTTTCAGCGAAGAAAAAGGGCATCAAATGATGCCCTTTTTACTAGTGGTTCGTCAAATCTTATGCAAAGATTTTAGCTACAACACCAGCACCAACTGTACGGCCACCTTCGCGGATTGCGAAACGTAGACCTTCGTCCATTGCGATTGGAGCGATTAGCTCAACAGTCATTTGAACGTTGTCACCTGGCATTACCATTTCTACGCCTTCTGGTAGAGTGATATCGCCTGTTACGTCAGTTGTACGGAAGTAGAACTGTGGACGGTAACCTTTGAAGAAAGGAGTGTGACGGCCGCCTTCGTCTTTAGAAAGTACGTATACTTCAGACTCAAACTTAGTGTGTGGGTTGATTGAACCTTTAGCAGAAAGTACTTGGCCACGTTCAACGTCATCACGCTTAGTACCACGTAGAAGTGCACCAACGTTCTCACCTGCACGACCTTCGTCAAGCAGCTTACGGAACATTTCAACACCAGTACAAGTAGTAAGAGTAGTTTCTTTGATACCAACGATTTCTACTTCGTCACCTACACGTAGGATACCGCGCTCGATACGACCAGTAACAACAGTACCACGACCTTGGATTGAGAATACATCTTCAATAGGAAGTAGGAACGGTAGGTCAACAGCACGCTCTGGAAGTGGAATGTAAGAATCTAGTGCTTCTGCAAGCTCAACAATCTTGTCTTCCCACTGCTTTTCGCCGTTTAGAGCGCCAAGTGCAGAACCTTGAATTACTGGAAGGTCGTCTCCTGGGTACTCGTACTCAGAAAGAAGTTCACGTACTTCCATTTCTACTAGCTCAAGTAGCTCTTCGTCATCAACCATGTCACATTTGTTCATGAATACGATGATGTAAGGGATACCAACTTGACGACCAAGTAGGATGTGCTCACGAGTTTGTGGCATAGGGCCATCTGTAGCAGCAACAACTAGGATACCGCCGTCCATTTGAGCAGCACCAGTGATCATGTTTTTAACATAATCGGCGTGTCCAGGACAGTCTACGTGTGCGTAGTGACGTTCAGGAGTATCGTACTCAACGTGAGAAGTTGCGATTGTGATACCGCGCTCGCGCTCTTCTGGAGCGTTATCGATAGATGCGAAATCTTTAGCAACACCGCCGTACACTTTTGCAAGTGTAGTACAGATAGCAGCAGTTAGAGTTGTTTTACCGTGGTCAACGTGGCCGATAGTACCAACGTTTACGTGCGGTTTCGTACGTTCAAATTTTTCTTTAGACATGGGGTGTCCCTCTAGGTACGGATTAGGTGGCTTAAAATAAGACCACGCAACCAAAAAAAATGGTTTTTTTTATTAAAGGAGAAGAAGCTTTAGACTGGTGCTAATACCCAGAGTCGAACTGGGGGCCTCACCCTTACCAAGGGTGCGCTCTACCGACTGAGCTATATCAGCACACAAAAATGAGTTGGAGCGTGCAGCGGGAATCGAACCCGCATCATCAGCTTGGAAGGCTGAGGTAATAGCCATTATACGATGCACGCAACACGTAACTCTTTTGAGCTATTTAACCTTTAGAATATGGTGGAGGGAGACGGATTCGAACCATCGAAGGCAGTGCCGGCAGATTTACAGTCTGCTCCCTTTGGCCACTCGGGAACCCCTCCAAATTTTGATCTTTCTCTCGCTCTCTATAAATAGAAGGGAGAAAGTGGTGCCGACTACCGGAGTCGAACTGGTGACCTACTGATTACAAGTCAGTTGCTCTACCTACTGAGCTAAGTCGGCACAAGTGGGGCGCATTTTATTGAATGATTTTCCACCTTGCAATAGTAAATTGCAAAAAAGTGTAAAATTCTCTTATCAAATTCCTATATACGGTTATTTAGCTCAAGGTTTCTGCCTTTAATCCGCATCTAGTAAAGGAAGATATTTAATTTATCTATCGCTTGATGTATTTTCCATGCACTTGTTTTGTTATCCACTATAGAGTTTTGTATGAGCCCATTTATGTCATTTGACCGCGCGCAGTGGTCTGAACTAAGGAATTTAGTTCCAATGACACTTTCTGAGAGCGATTTGAAAGAGCTTCAAGGCATCAATGAAAAGCTGACAATGGAAGAAGCCGTAGAGATTTATCTACCGTTATCGCGCCTGTTGAACCTCTATGTGGCTGCTCGACAAAATAGAAACTCAGTGCTCCATCAATTTCTGGATAAGAAAGAAACTGCGCCACCATTCATTATTGGTATCGCTGGCAGTGTTGCGGTAGGGAAAAGTACAACAGCTCGTCTACTGAAAGCGTTGCTATCTCGTTGGGAAAACCATCCTAAAGTTGAACTGGTTACGACAGATGGCTTCTTATACCCCAATGAAATACTGGAAGAAAAAGGCTTAATGAGTAAAAAAGGGTTCCCTGAGTCTTATGATATTAAAGCGCTAGTCAATTTTGTATCAGACGTGAAGGCATGCAAGCGTAATGTGACAGCACCTGTGTACTCTCACCTCACCTACAACATTACCAATGAAGTAAAAGAGGTCGACTTACCAGATGTGCTTATTATTGAAGGACTCAACGTTCTACAAAGCGGTATGAATTACCCACATGAGCCTCATAGAGTCTTTATTTCAGACTTCCTCGACTTCTCATTATATGTCGATGCTGAAAGCGCTCAAATTCAACAATGGTATGTAAATCGTTTTATGAAGTTTCGTGAAGGTGCCTTCGCTAAACCAGGGTCATACTTCGGGCACTACACTAAATTATCAGATCTAGCCGCTAAGGAAAAAGCAGAAGGTATTTGGCAATCAATCAATGGTTTAAACCTAGAGCAGAATATCCTTCCGACCAGAGAAAGGGCTCACCTGATTTTACGCAAAGGCGCTGATCATATGGTTGAGGAAGTGTTACTAAGAAAGTAGTAACCTCTTAGTCCCCTTTTCTTAGGGATATCTCTCCACCGATATAACTCTCAACACCGTTCTCAGTTTTGAGTAACACGGCACCTTGTTCATCGATACCCTGTACAACACCTTCTATTTCTCTAGGTCCAATGATCAGTCTAACGTTGCGACCTAAGAAGTTATCTAAACGATTCCAGCGTTCGACAAAATTCGACATCCCTTTCAACTCATAGTCGACGAGTGATTTGTCCCAAGCATTAATCAAAGCCTGAGCTAAATCATTACGATCTGGCACTTTCCCATCACACACTTCTTTGAGAGAGGTCCACGGCTGACCAATACCTGATGTTGTCGGGTCCATGGACAGGTTTAGTCCCAAACCAATCACAATATGAGCAGCGCCACCAGATTGCCCTGACAGCTCTACCAAGATGCCTGCGAGCTTCTTATCATTATGATAAAGGTCGTTCGGCCACTTTAGTTTAACGCCTTCAACTCCCATATCCTCCAACGCCTCGACAACGGCGACACCAACCACAAGACTCAGCCCCATAGCGGCAGCCATACCGGCATCGAGTCTCCAGTACATTGAAAGGTATAGATTGGCACCAAATGGCGATACCCAATCTCTTCCACGACGTCCACGACCTGCAGCTTGATATTCAGCAATACAGACCGAACCTGACTCAAGGGTGCTGGTACGCTCTAACAGGTGTTGGTTTGTTGAACCTATGATTGGAATCAACTCCAGAGAAGCGTCACTGCTGACAGCAGACAACCTCTCCTGATCGAGCATATCCAAACGACTGGCTAACTTATATCCCTTACCTTGCACTCGATAGATATCCAAACCCCACTCTTGGATACCTTTAATATGCTTACTGATAGCCGCTCTCGACACACCCATCACTTCACCCAGATCTTCCCCAGAATGAAACTCACCGTCAGCAAGGCATCTCAATAGCGCAAGCTTGGTACTGTGTTCTCTCATGCCATGGCCTCCAAAGCCTTGTCTAAGTTTGTCTCACTGTCTTGACCCATGAAGCGAACTTCGTGTTCCAATAATATGTCGAACTTGTCTAGGACAGCTTGACGTACTCGCGCTGCAAGTCTGAGGATATCCGTAGCAGACGCTTCATCATAATTGATGATAACCAAAGCTTGATTTGGATGAATTTGAGCACCACCTTCAATCACACCTTTAAACTGGCATTGATCAATGAGCCACCCAGCGGCGACTTTGATCATGTCGTTATTCTCATAACCGACAATGTTTGGGTATAACGCAGACAGCCGATCAAAATGATCTTTGGTGATCACAGGGTTTTTGAAGAAGCTACCCGCATTGCCTTGGACTCTAGGATCTGGCAACTTACTTGAACGGATAGCGCATACTTCATCAAATATAGTACGAGGTGAGAGAGTTTCAGCCAGTAGGCTTTTTAACGGACCATAGTGATTACATGGTTTCCACTCTTTAGGTAGGGTCAAACCAATCGCAACAACAATCGCTTTGCCATAGAGAGCGTGCTTAAAAATAGAATCTCGGTAGCCAAAGAGACATTCCTCTTTGCTTAACCGCTTAACTGTATAAGTATCCAGATACAGAATATCAACATATTCGCATACGTCTTGCAGTTCAACACCATACGCACCAATATTCTGAATAGGAGCAGAACCTGAACAACCAGGTATCATTGCGAGGTTTTCTAGACCACCCAGACCTTTATCAACACTCCACTCAACCAAGCTTGGCCAATCCTCACCACCACTCACATGCAGAAGGTGATGACGGTCCGTCTCGGTCATCTCAATCCCAGCTAATTTATTGACAATGATCAAACCAGCGAAATGCTTGGTAAAAAGCATATTGCTGCCCTTACCCAGAATTAACTTAGGTGAAGTTGACCATTTAGGATTCCTATAAACCGAAATCAGTTCGTCGATCGTAGTTACTTCAACCAACGCATCACAGGTCTGATCGATAGAAAAAGTATGAACATTTTTTAAACTAGCATTGAGATGGAATTGCATGGCGATATTCAATTAACTTACACTGCCATCATTCTACAGCAGATAAACCAATGGCGCAGTGACTGAATGAACAATGTCATCATTACTCAATTAGACCCAGTAAAGGTTCCCCTAGTTAAACGTTTCTATAAGGAACATTATCCAACGGGAAAAGCGAACAAGAGTGAACTGATCTATTCGTTATTACTAGATAACGAGCTTTGTGGTGTCGTGCGTTTTCGCACCATTGAAGATAATCGCTTACTTACTGGTATGGCGATATCAAAACAACATCGTGGTAAGCAATTAGGCTCTCTGCTTATGGACTATTGTGTGAAACATACGCTAACAGCAAGCGATTATTGCTTTGCTTATGCTCATCTCACCAACTTTTACTCTCGACACAAGTTCATGCAAGTAGACCCGACAGATCTTCCTAATGGCCTAAGAGTTTTGTACGAGCGCTATTCGAATAGCGGAAAAGATCTCATTCCTATGCATTATCAGCAAAATTGTTAGAGAATGCCTCGATTATCTAGTATTTGATGCTATCCCTTTGGTAAAATTAAAGGTTCGCAATTTTGCATATTTTTAAGGTAAAACAGTCAATATGATTGCCAGTAGGAATCCATTCATACAGTTGCCAACCATAGCGCAGAATCCTGACAAGTTTGAAGTACTACTATCAGCGCAAGAGTTTAGAGCTCGCTTACTTGATGAGATATCTCGCGCAACAACTCGTATTAGTTTAGTCGCTTTGTATCTTGAAGATGATGAGGCTGGCCGTGAGATCCTAACTGCCTTATATGAAGCAAAGCAAAAGAATCCAGAATTAGATGTGAGTGTGTGTGTCGATTGGCACAGAGCTCAACGTGGATTGATTGGCGCGGAGTCTTCTGAAGGCAATGCAGCCATGTATAAAGAGTTTGCGGAAAAATATCAGCACTCTGTACCTGTTTATGGCATTCCAGTTCGCGGCAAAGAAGTCTTTGGCGTATTGCACTTAAAAGGCTTTATCGTCGATGACAGCGTGATATACAGCGGTGCAAGCCTTAACAATATCTATTTAAGTTATCATGATCGTTACCGTTTCGATCGCTACCATGTTTTAAACAACGCAACACTTGCTGACTCAATGTTCTCCTATGTCCAAGAACAAATGATCTCAGACATCGCTGTTTATGATCTTGCTGATAAGAACAAACCGCTAACTAAAGAGTTAAAGCCAGCAATCCGTCAATTCAGAGCATCGTTAGCACGCTCTCAATACAAGTTCGACTCTCAAGATGTCTCCGCAGAACAAGTGGCCGTAACTCCTTTAGTTGGTATAGGTAAGAGACGTAACCGCCTAAATCAGGGAATTAACCAACTGGTTGCTCAAGCTAAAGATGAAATTTTCATTTGTACGCCATATTTCAATTTTCCGCCTAGCCTAGCGAAAGAAGTGAAGAGAGCACTTAAGCGTGGCGTAAAGGTAACGATTGTTGTCGGCGATAAGACAGCCAATGACTTCTTTATCTCACCAGAGGAAGAGTTTAAAACGATTGGTGGCTTGCCTTACTTATACGAATTGAACCTGCGTCGATTTGCGAAGGCAAATGAAGCGAATATAGCAAGTCGTAACCTGTCTATCCGACTTTGGCAACACGATTCCAACAGCTTCCATTTGAAGGGCATTTGGGTTGATAAACGCTACATGCTACTCACAGGTAATAACCTAAACCCACGCGCATGGAAGTTGGACTTAGAAAATGGCATATTCATCCAAGATAACTATCATCATCTAACGGATAAATTCCAAGCTGAGGTTGATAATATTGTTCAACACACACAGCTAATCTGCACTTATAAGCAATTGGACAAGATTGAGAGCTATCCGATGGAGGTTCAGAAGTTGATTCGTAAGATCACTCGTGTCAAAGCCGATAGAGTCCTTAAACAAATATTGTAGTCGATGTATTAGAAACATTATTTATCAACGCCTAGCAAACGCTAGGCGTTTTTGTATCTGCGAGATAAGTTTGTTTGTTGTAATTTCTCTATTTACTCAAGACTAATGCCAACGCCTAAATCTCCAAGTATCTACCTTTCTAGTCAGCCTAATAATTAAGGCTATCAGACACAAATAACAACCAAGTAAGATACCAACTCAATCGACAATTACTTTCTATATCCTAATCGCCACTCCTTACAACGAGGAACTAGCGTGATAGCTCACTTGTGCTCAGATTAGTCTAATTTGATGCTCAGTTCTACTTGGCTTAGCTAAAAAATAGTTAGAAAGAACTATTTCGATTCGTCAGATTTAAGAACCAAACTGCACCTCCCGACGCCGAGAGAGATACCTCATAGGTAGTGATAATGATCTGCAGCCAAACTCCAAAACACATACGCCAGAAACGACGAAAGCCTAGTCGTCAGACTAGGCTTTCTGATAAGTAGCGGAATGGACGGGGTTGCGGACTTCAGGCAATCCCTTTGTGGGACTCATTCGACCGAAGGGCAAAACACTTTTCTTGAGATGTAAAAAAGCCCTGCTATTTCTAGCAGGGCTTTTTTAATAAGTGGCGGAGTGGACGGGACTCGAACCCGCGACCCCCGGCGTGACAGGCCGGTATTCTAACCAACTGAACTACCACTCCGCAGTGGTCAACTCACTAAGTGAGCGTCCATATCTCCAGGTCGGTCAACCTAAAGATTTAATTTAAAGCCTGGCGATGTCCTACTCTCACATGGGGAAACCCCACACTACCATCGGCGCTATTGTGTTTCACTTCTGAGTTCGGCATGGAATCAGGTGGGTCCACAATGCTATGGTCGCCAAGCAAATTTTAAAATTCGGAAAGCTTATCTAAAAGTTATTTCTCTTCAAACGCATTCAAGGTCTGGTACTTCTGAGTCCACAAAACCCCTTGGGTGTTGTATGGTTAAGCCTCACGGGCAATTAGTACAGGTTAGCTCAATGCCTCGCAGCACTTACACACCCTGCCTATCAACGTCGTAGTCTACGACAACCCTTTAGGACACTTATAGTGCCAGGGAAAACTCATCTCAAGGCTCGCTTCCCGCTTAGATGCTTTCAGCGGTTATCGATTCCGAACTTAGCTACCGGGCAATGCCATTGGCATGACAACCCGAACACCAGAGGTTCGTCCACTCCGGTCCTCTCGTACTAGGAGCAGCCCCTTTCAATTTTCCAACGCCCACGGCAGATAGGGACCGAACTGTCTCACGACGTTCTAAACCCAGCTCGCGTACCACTTTAAATGGCGAACAGCCATACCCTTGGGACCGACTTCAGCCCCAGGATGTGATGAGCCGACATCGAGGTGCCAAACACCGCCGTCGATATGAACTCTTGGGCGGTATCAGCCTGTTATCCCCGGAGTACCTTTTATCCGTTGAGCGATGGCCCTTCCATTCAGAACCACCGGATCACTATGACCTGCTTTCGCACCTGCTCGAATTGTCATTCTCGCAGTCAAGCGGGCTTATGCCATTGCACTAACCACACGATGTCCAACCGTGTTTAGCCCACCTTCGTGCTCCTCCGTTACTCTTTGGGAGGAGACCGCCCCAGTCAAACTACCCACCAGGCACTGTCCGTAATCCCGATTCAGGGACCAACGTTAGAACATCAAAACTACAAGGGTGGTATTTCAAGGACGACTCCACCACATCTAGCGACGCGGTTTCATAGTCTCCCACCTATCCTACACATGTAGGTTCAATGTTCAGTGCCAAGCTGTAGTAAAGGTTCACGGGGTCTTTCCGTCTAGCCGCGGGTACACTGCATCTTCACAGCGATTTCAATTTCACTGAGTCTCGGGTGGAGACAGCGTGGCCATCATTACGCCATTCGTGCAGGTCGGAACTTACCCGACAAGGAATTTCGCTACCTTAGGACCGTTATAGTTACGGCCGCCGTTTACCGGGGCTTCGATCAAGAGCTTCGACCGAAGTCTAACCCCATCAATTAACCTTCCGGCACCGGGCAGGCGTCACACCGTATACGTCATCTTACGATTTTGCACAGTGCTGTGTTTTTAATAAACAGTTGCAGCCACCTGGTATCTGCGACTCTCGTCTGCTCCATCCGCAAGGGACTTCACTGATAAGAGCGTACCTTCTCCCGAAGTTACGGTACCATTTTGCCTAGTTCCTTCACCCGAGTTCTCTCAAGCGCCTTGGTATTCTCTACCCGACCACCTGTGTCGGTTTGGGGTACGATTCCTTACAATCTGAAGCTTAGAGGCTTTTCCTGGAAGCATGGCATCAATGACTTCACTACCGTAGTAGCTCGACATCGTATCTCAACGTTAGTAGTGGTCCGGATTTACCTAAACCACCCGCCTACATACTTGAACCTGGACAACCGTCGCCAGGCCCACCTAGCCTTCTCCGTCCCCCCATCGCAATTGTAAGAAGTACGGGAATATTAACCCGTTTCCCATCGACTACGCCTTTCGGCCTCGCCTTAGGAGTCGACTTACCCTGCCCCGATTAACGTTGGACAGGAACCCTTGGTCTTCCGGCGAGGGAGTTTTTCACTCCCTTTATCGTTACTCATGTCAGCATTCGCACTTCTGATACCTCCAGCAGCCCTTACAGACCACCTTCAACGGCTTACAGAACGCTCCCCTACCCCACATACCCTAAGGTACGTAGCCGCAGCTTCGGTGTATAGCTTAGCCCCGTTACATCTTCCGCGCAGGCCGACTCGACCAGTGAGCTATTACGCTTTCTTTAAATGATGGCTGCTTCTAAGCCAACATCCTGGCTGTCTGAGCCTTCCCACATCGTTTCCCACTTAGCTATACTTTGGGACCTTAGCTGGCGGTCTGGGTTGTTTCCCTCTCCACGACGGACGTTAGCACCCGCCGTGTGTCTCCCGGATAGTACTTACTGGTATTCGGAGTTTGCAAAGGGTTGGTAAGTCGGGATGACCCCCTAGCCTTAACAGTGCTCTACCCCCAGTAGTATTCGTCCGAGGCGCTACCTAAATAGCTTTCGGGGAGAACCAGCTATCTCCAGGTTTGATTGGCCTTTCACCCCTAGCCACAAGTCATCCGCTAATTTTTCAACATTAGTCGGTTCGGTCCTCCAGTTGATGTTACTCAACCTTCAACCTGCCCATGGCTAGATCACCTGGTTTCGGGTCTAATCCTAGCAACTGTACGCCCAGTTAAGACTCGGTTTCCCTACGGCTCCCCTAAACGGTTAACCTTGCTACTAAAATTAAGTCGCTGACCCATTATACAAAAGGTACGCAGTCACACCACGAAGGTGCTCCTACTGCTTGTACGTACACGGTTTCAGGTTCTATTTCACTCCCCTCACAGGGGTTCTTTTCGCCTTTCCCTCACGGTACTGGTTCACTATCGGTCAGTCAGTAGTATTTAGCCTTGGAGGATGGTCCCCCCATATTCAGACAGGATATCACGTGTCCCGCCCTACTCGTTTTCACTGATTATGAGATGTCGACTACGGGGCTATCACCCTTTACTGCGGCACTTTCCAGAGCCTTCGTCTGTCTCATTAAAAGCTTAAGGGCTAATCCAATTTCGCTCGCCGCTACTTTCGGAATCTCGGTTGATTTCTCTTCCTCGGGGTACTTAGATGTTTCAGTTCCCCCGGTTTGCCTCCTGTTGCTATGTATTCACAACAGGATACTTGCTTATGCAAGTGGGTTTCCCCATTCAGGAATCCCAGACTCAAAAGGTTATTACTACCTAATCTGGGCTTATCGCAAGTTATTACGCCTTTCATCGCCTCTGACTGCCAAGGCATCCACCGTGTACGCTTAGTCACTTAACCATACAACCCGAAAGGGTTTCTATTTGCTTTCACTTTAAAAAGTGAAGACAAATAAGCGTATGGCAACTAACCAAGGTTTTTGGTTGTTATCAAGAAGGGTTAATTCTTGATGACTGTTTGCCGGACTCAATTGTGAATCAAATAAATTTGATTCGAATACAAGACACTTGAATGTGTTTGTTGTGTTTATCTAATGAAAGATAAACATTGAGAACTTTTAAATTTGATTGAATTACTCGTAAGTAATCAATCAGTCAGCTTTCCAAATTGTTAAAGAGCATGAGACTTTAAGAACCAGTGTTCTAAAATTCACATTTTCTAAAGACTCTCAGGGTCAAACATACCAACCAACGACAAAAGAAGTGGTTTGGATATGAATATAACCAAGAATTTTTAGAGAATGGTGGGCGATACCGGGCTCGAACCAGTGACCCCCTGCTTGTAAGGCAGGTGCTCTCCCAACTGAGCTAATCGCCCACGATAGTTTTAATTCCTTCGCGGAGAAAGAATGGTGGGTCGTGCAGGATTCGAACCTGCGACCAATTGATTAAAAGTCAACTGCTCTACCAACTGAGCTAACGACCCAATGGTATCCCGTAGGGGAGTCGAACCCCTGTTACCGCCGTGAAAGGGCGGTGTCCTAGGCCTCTAGACGAACGGGACACTGGATATTGAAGAACTTGGGAGTTCTTCGTCTCTTTACTTTTCTAAACCTAATCAATCTGTGTGGACACTCATCGTAAGTATCTTCGTATAAGGAGGTGATCCAGCCCCAGGTTCCCCTAGGGCTACCTTGTTACGACTTCACCCCAGTCATGAACCACAAAGTGGTGAGCGTCCTCCCCGAAAGGTTAAACTACCCACTTCTTTTGCAGCCCACTCCCATGGTGTGACGGGCGGTGTGTACAAGGCCCGGGAACGTATTCACCGTGACATTCTGATTCACGATTACTAGCGATTCCGACTTCATGGAGTCGAGTTGCAGACTCCAATCCGGACTACGACGCACTTTTTGGGATTCGCTCACTATCGCTAGCTTGCTGCCCTCTGTATGCGCCATTGTAGCACGTGTGTAGCCCTACTCGTAAGGGCCATGATGACTTGACGTCGTCCCCACCTTCCTCCGGTTTATCACCGGCAGTCTCCCTGGAGTTCCCGACATTACTCGCTGGCAAACAAGGATAAGGGTTGCGCTCGTTGCGGGACTTAACCCAACATTTCACAACACGAGCTGACGACAGCCATGCAGCACCTGTCTCAGAGTTCCCGAAGGCACACCTGCGTCTCCGCTGGCTTCTCTGGATGTCAAGAGTAGGTAAGGTTCTTCGCGTTGCATCGAATTAAACCACATGCTCCACCGCTTGTGCGGGCCCCCGTCAATTCATTTGAGTTTTAATCTTGCGACCGTACTCCCCAGGCGGTCTACTTAACGCGTTAGCTCCGAAAGCCACGGCTCAAGGCCACAACCTCCAAGTAGACATCGTTTACGGCGTGGACTACCAGGGTATCTAATCCTGTTTGCTCCCCACGCTTTCGCATCTGAGTGTCAGTGTCTGTCCAGGGGGCCGCCTTCGCCACTGGTATTCCTTCAGATCTCTACGCATTTCACCGCTACACCTGAAATTCTACCCCCCTCTACAGCACTCTAGTTCACCAGTTTCAAATGCAGTTCCGAGGTTGAGCCCCGGGCTTTCACATCTGACTTAATGAACCACCTGCATGCGCTTTACGCCCAGTAATTCCGATTAACGCTCGCACCCTCCGTATTACCGCGGCTGCTGGCACGGAGTTAGCCGGTGCTTCTTCTGTTGCTAACGTCAAGATGCGCAGCTATTAACTACACACCCTTCCTCACAACTGAAAGTACTTTACAACCCGAAGGCCTTCTTCATACACGCGGCATGGCTGCATCAGGCTTTCGCCCATTGTGCAATATTCCCCACTGCTGCCTCCCGTAGGAGTCTGGACCGTGTCTCAGTTCCAGTGTGGCTGATCATCCTCTCAGACCAGCTAGGGATCGTCGCCTTGGTGAGCCATTACCTCACCAACTAGCTAATCCCACCTAGGCATATCTTGACGCGAGAGGTCCGAAGATCCCCCTCTTTGGCCCGTAGGCATTATGCGGTATTAGCCATCGTTTCCAATGGTTATCCCCCACATCAAGGCAATTTCCTAGGCATTACTCACCCGTCCGCCGCTCGACGCCCATTAACGCACCCGAAGGATTGTTAGTGTCGTTTCCGCTCGACTTGCATGTGTTAGGCCTGCCGCCAGCGTTCAATCTGAGCCATGATCAAACTCTTCAATTTAAGATTTTGTGACTCAACGAATACTGACTTCAAAACTAATATTCATGTAAACATGAACATGTAATTCTAAAGCTATTACCATTCCAACAGAATGGTAATGAATTGACTGTGCCAAAATTAAGTAAACTTAACTTTGTATTGGTCACTCAGTTCATTGAAATCAATTTTGTTACCGAAGTAACTGTTTTATCCAAAGGATAAAACGTTTTGATATTCATCAACGAGTGCCCACACAGATTGATAGGTTTAAATTGTTAAAGAGCTTTGCTTTCAGTGCCTTAGCACTTAAGCAGGACGCGTATAATACGCTTTCCACTTTGAAAGTCAACATAAAACTCTAAGAAACTTAGAACTCTATGGTGACTTGTCTATTAAATAGACAAAGTCGAAATTAAAGCCTGGCGATGTCCTACTCTCACATGGGGAAACCCCACACTACCATCGGCGCTATTGTGTTTCACTTCTGAGTTCGGCATGGAATCAGGTGGGTCCACAATGCTATGGTCGCCAAGCAAATTTTAAAATTCGGAAAACTGATTTAAAAGTTATTTCTCTTCAAACTCATTCAAGGTCTGGTACATCTGAGTCCACAAAACCCCTTGGGTGTTGTATGGTTAAGCCTCACGGGCAATTAGTACAGGTTAGCTCAATGCCTCGCAGCACTTACACACCCTGCCTATCAACGTCGTAGTCTACGACAACCCTTTAGGACACTTATAGTGCCAGGGAAAACTCATCTCAAGGCTCGCTTCCCGCTTAGATGCTTTCAGCGGTTATCGATTCCGAACTTAGCTACCGGGCAATGCCATTGGCATGACAACCCGAACACCAGAGGTTCGTCCACTCCGGTCCTCTCGTACTAGGAGCAGCCCCTTTCAATTTTCCAACGCCCACGGCAGATAGGGACCGAACTGTCTCACGACGTTCTAAACCCAGCTCGCGTACCACTTTAAATGGCGAACAGCCATACCCTTGGGACCGACTTCAGCCCCAGGATGTGATGAGCCGACATCGAGGTGCCAAACACCGCCGTCGATATGAACTCTTGGGCGGTATCAGCCTGTTATCCCCGGAGTACCTTTTATCCGTTGAGCGATGGCCCTTCCATTCAGAACCACCGGATCACTATGACCTGCTTTCGCACCTGCTCGAATTGTCATTCTCGCAGTCAAGCGGGCTTATGCCATTGCACTAACCACACGATGTCCAACCGTGTTTAGCCCACCTTCGTGCTCCTCCGTTACTCTTTGGGAGGAGACCGCCCCAGTCAAACTACCCACCAGGCACTGTCCGTAATCCCGATTCAGGGACCAACGTTAGAACATCAAAACTACAAGGGTGGTATTTCAAGGACGACTCCATCACATCTAGCGACGCAATTTCATAGTCTCCCACCTATCCTACACATGTAGGTTCAATGTTCAGTGCCAAGCTGTAGTAAAGGTTCACGGGGTCTTTCCGTCTAGCCGCGGGTACACTGCATCTTCACAGCGATTTCAATTTCACTGAGTCTCGGGTGGAGACAGCGTGGCCATCATTACGCCATTCGTGCAGGTCGGAACTTACCCGACAAGGAATTTCGCTACCTTAGGACCGTTATAGTTACGGCCGCCGTTTACCGGGGCTTCGATCAAGAGCTTCGACCGAAGTCTAACCCCATCAATTAACCTTCCGGCACCGGGCAGGCGTCACACCGTATACGTCATCTTACGATTTTGCACAGTGCTGTGTTTTTAATAAACAGTTGCAGCCACCTGGTATCTGCGACTCTCGTCTGCTCCATCCGCAAGGGACTTCACTGATAAGAGCGTACCTTCTCCCGAAGTTACGGTACCATTTTGCCTAGTTCCTTCACCCGAGTTCTCTCAAGCGCCTTGGTATTCTCTACCCGACCACCTGTGTCGGTTTGGGGTACGATTCCTTACAATCTGAAGCTTAGAGGCTTTTCCTGGAAGCATGGCATCAATGACTTCACTACCGTAGTAGCTCGACATCGTATCTCAGCGTTAGTAGTGGTCCGGATTTACCTAAACCACCCGCCTACATACTTGAACCTGGACAACCGTCGCCAGGCCCACCTAGCCTTCTCCGTCCCCCCATCGCAATTGTAAGAAGTACGGGAATATTAACCCGTTTCCCATCGACTACGCCTTTCGGCCTCGCCTTAGGAGTCGACTTACCCTGCCCCGATTAACGTTGGACAGGAACCCTTGGTCTTCCGGCGAGGGAGTTTTTCACTCCCTTTATCGTTACTCATGTCAGCATTCGCACTTCTGATACCTCCAGCATGCCTTACAGCACACCTTCAACGGCTTACAGAACGCTCCCCTACCCCACATACCCTAAGGTACGTAGCCGCAGCTTCGGTGTATAGCTTAGCCCCGTTACATCTTCCGCGCAGGCCGACTCGACCAGTGAGCTATTACGCTTTCTTTAAATGATGGCTGCTTCTAAGCCAACATCCTGGCTGTCTGAGCCTTCCCACATCGTTTCCCACTTAGCTATACTTTGGGACCTTAGCTGGCGGTCTGGGTTGTTTCCCTCTCCACGACGGACGTTAGCACCCGCCGTGTGTCTCCCGGATAGTACTTACTGGTATTCGGAGTTTGCAAAGGGTTGGTAAGTCGGGATGACCCCCTAGCCTTAACAGTGCTCTACCCCCAGTAGTATTCGTCCGAGGCGCTACCTAAATAGCTTTCGGGGAGAACCAGCTATCTCCAGGTTTGATTGGCCTTTCACCCCTAGCCACAAGTCATCCGCTAATTTTTCAACATTAGTCGGTTCGGTCCTCCAGTTGATGTTACTCAACCTTCAACCTGCCCATGGCTAGATCACCTGGTTTCGGGTCTAATCCTAGCAACTGTACGCCCAGTTAAGACTCGGTTTCCCTACGGCTCCCCTAAACGGTTAACCTTGCTACTAAAATTAAGTCGCTGACCCATTATACAAAAGGTACGCAGTCACACCACGAAGGTGCTCCTACTGCTTGTACGTACACGGTTTCAGGTTCTATTTCACTCCCCTCACAGGGGTTCTTTTCGCCTTTCCCTCACGGTACTGGTTCACTATCGGTCAGTCAGTAGTATTTAGCCTTGGAGGATGGTCCCCCCATATTCAGACAGGATATCACGTGTCCCGCCCTACTCGTTTTCACTGATTATGATGTGTCGGTTACGGGGCTATCACCCTTTACTGCGAGACTTTCCAGACTCTTCACCTGCATCATTAAAAGCTTAAGGGCTAATCCAATTTCGCTCGCCGCTACTTTCGGAATCTCGGTTGATTTCTCTTCCTCGGGGTACTTAGATGTTTCAGTTCCCCCGGTTTGCCTCCTGTTGCTATGTATTCACAACAGGATACTTACTTATGTAAGTGGGTTTCCCCATTCAGGAATCCCAGACTCAAAAGGTTATTACTACCTAATCTGGGCTTATCGCAAGTTATTACGCCTTTCATCGCCTCTGACTGCCAAGGCATCCACCGTGTACGCTTAGTCACTTAACCATACAACCCGAAAGGGTCTTAGTGTATGGCAACTAACCAAGGTTTTTGGTTGTCATCAAGAAGGGTTAATTCTTGATGACTGTTTGCCGGACTCAATTGTGAATCAATGTAAACATTGATTCGAATACAAGACACTTGAATGTGTTTGTTGTGTTTATCTAATGAAAGATAAACATTGAGAACTTTTAAATTTGATTGAATTACTCGTAAGTAATCAAATCAGTCAGCTTTCCAAATTGTTAAAGAGCTAGATTTCTTTCGAAACCATTTTTAAATATTTTCAGATAAAAACACTTAAAGATGGTGGAGCTATGCGGGATCGAACCGCAGACCTCCTGCGTGCAAGGCAGGCGCTCTCCCAGCTGAGCTATAGCCCCATCTTTGTATCTAGTCGATATTGGTGGGTCTGAGTGGACTCGAACCACCGACCTCCCGCTTATCAGGCGAGCGCTCTAACCAGCTGAGCTACAGACCCAATATCGTCTCTTTTACTTTCTAAACCTAATCAATCTGTGTGGACACTCATCGTAAATATCTTCGTATAAGGAGGTGATCCAGCCCCAGGTTCCCCTAGGGCTACCTTGTTACGACTTCACCCCAGTCATGAACCACAAAGTGGTGAGCGTCCTCCCCGAAAGGTTAAACTACCCACTTCTTTTGCAGCCCACTCCCATGGTGTGACGGGCGGTGTGTACAAGGCCCGGGAACGTATTCACCGTGACATTCTGATTCACGATTACTAGCGATTCCGACTTCATGGAGTCGAGTTGCAGACTCCAATCCGGACTACGACGCACTTTTTGGGATTCGCTCACTATCGCTAGCTTGCTGCCCTCTGTATGCGCCATTGTAGCACGTGTGTAGCCCTACTCGTAAGGGCCATGATGACTTGACGTCGTCCCCACCTTCCTCCGGTTTATCACCGGCAGTCTCCCTGGAGTTCCCGACATTACTCGCTGGCAAACAAGGATAAGGGTTGCGCTCGTTGCGGGACTTAACCCAACATTTCACAACACGAGCTGACGACAGCCATGCAGCACCTGTCTCAGAGTTCCCGAAGGCACACCTGCGTCTCCGCTGGCTTCTCTGGATGTCAAGAGTAGGTAAGGTTCTTCGCGTTGCATCGAATTAAACCACATGCTCCACCGCTTGTGCGGGCCCCCGTCAATTCATTTGAGTTTTAATCTTGCGACCGTACTCCCCAGGCGGTCTACTTAACGCGTTAGCTCCGAAAGCCACGGCTCAAGGCCACAACCTCCAAGTAGACATCGTTTACGGCGTGGACTACCAGGGTATCTAATCCTGTTTGCTCCCCACGCTTTCGCATCTGAGTGTCAGTGTCTGTCCAGGGGGCCGCCTTCGCCACTGGTATTCCTTCAGATCTCTACGCATTTCACCGCTACACCTGAAATTCTACCCCCCTCTACAGCACTCTAGTTCACCAGTTTCAAATGCAGTTCCGAGGTTGAGCCCCGGGCTTTCACATCTGACTTAATGAACCACCTGCATGCGCTTTACGCCCAGTAATTCCGATTAACGCTCGCACCCTCCGTATTACCGCGGCTGCTGGCACGGAGTTAGCCGGTGCTTCTTCTGTTGCTAACGTCAAGATGCGCAGCTATTAACTACACACCCTTCCTCACAACTGAAAGTACTTTACAACCCGAAGGCCTTCTTCATACACGCGGCATGGCTGCATCAGGCTTTCGCCCATTGTGCAATATTCCCCACTGCTGCCTCCCGTAGGAGTCTGGACCGTGTCTCAGTTCCAGTGTGGCTGATCATCCTCTCAGACCAGCTAGGGATCGTCGCCTTGGTGAGCCATTACCTCACCAACTAGCTAATCCCACCTAGGCATATCTTGACGCGAGAGGTCCGAAGATCCCCCTCTTTGGCCCGTAGGCATTATGCGGTATTAGCCATCGTTTCCAATGGTTATCCCCCACATCAAGGCAATTTCCTAGGCATTACTCACCCGTCCGCCGCTCGACGCCCATTAACGCACCCGAAGGATTGTTAGTGTCGTTTCCGCTCGACTTGCATGTGTTAGGCCTGCCGCCAGCGTTCAATCTGAGCCATGATCAAACTCTTCAATTTAAGATTTTGTGACTCAACGAATACTGACTTCAAAACTAATATTCATGTAAACATGAACATGTAATTCTAAAGCTATTACCATTCCAACAGAATGGTAATGAATTGACTGTGCCAAAATTAAGTAAACTTAACTTTGTATTGGTCACTCAGTTCATTGAAATCAATTTTGTTACCGAAGTAACTGTTTTATCCAAAGGATAAAACGTTTTGATATTCATCAACGAGTGCCCACACAGATTGATAGGTTTAAATTGTTAAAGAGCTTTGCTTTCAGTGCCTTAGCACTTAAGCAGGACGCGTATAATACGCTTTCCACTTTGAAAGTCAACATAAAATACTAAGAAAACTTAGAACTCTATGGTGACTTGTCTAGAAACTAGACAAAGTCGAAATTAAAGCCTGGCGATGTCCTACTCTCACATGGGGAAACCCCACACTACCATCGGCGCTATTGTGTTTCACTTCTGAGTTCGGCATGGAATCAGGTGGGTCCACAATGCTATGGTCGCCAAGCAAATTTTAAAATTCGGAAAGCTTATCTAAAAGTATTTCTCTTCAAACGCATTCAAGGTCTGGTACATCTGAGTCCACAAAACCCCTTGGGTGTTGTATGGTTAAGCCTCACGGGCAATTAGTACAGGTTAGCTCAATGCCTCGCAGCACTTACACACCCTGCCTATCAACGTCGTAGTCTACGACAACCCTTTAGGGCACTTATAGTGCCAGGGAAAACTCATCTCAAGGCTCGCTTCCCGCTTAGATGCTTTCAGCGGTTATCGATTCCGAACTTAGCTACCGGGCAATGCCATTGGCATGACAACCCGAACACCAGAGGTTCGTCCACTCCGGTCCTCTCGTACTAGGAGCAGCCCCTTTCAATTTTCCAACGCCCACGGCAGATAGGGACCGAACTGTCTCACGACGTTCTAAACCCAGCTCGCGTACCACTTTAAATGGCGAACAGCCATACCCTTGGGACCGACTTCAGCCCCAGGATGTGATGAGCCGACATCGAGGTGCCAAACACCGCCGTCGATATGAACTCTTGGGCGGTATCAGCCTGTTATCCCCGGAGTACCTTTTATCCGTTGAGCGATGGCCCTTCCATTCAGAACCACCGGATCACTATGACCTGCTTTCGCACCTGCTCGAATTGTCATTCTCGCAGTCAAGCGGGCTTATGCCATTGCACTAACCACACGATGTCCAACCGTGTTTAGCCCACCTTCGTGCTCCTCCGTTACTCTTTGGGAGGAGACCGCCCCAGTCAAACTACCCACCAGGCACTGTCCGTAATCCCGATTCAGGGACCAACGTTAGAACATCAAAACTACAAGGGTGGTATTTCAAGGACGACTCCATCACATCTAGCGACGCAATTTCATAGTCTCCCACCTATCCTACACATGTAGGTTCAATGTTCAGTGCCAAGCTGTAGTAAAGGTTCACGGGGTCTTTCCGTCTAGCCGCGGGTACACTGCATCTTCACAGCGATTTCAATTTCACTGAGTCTCGGGTGGAGACAGCGTGGCCATCATTACGCCATTCGTGCAGGTCGGAACTTACCCGACAAGGAATTTCGCTACCTTAGGACCGTTATAGTTACGGCCGCCGTTTACCGGGGCTTCGATCAAGAGCTTCGACCGAAGTCTAACCCCATCAATTAACCTTCCGGCACCGGGCAGGCGTCACACCGTATACGTCATCTTACGATTTTGCACAGTGCTGTGTTTTTAATAAACAGTTGCAGCCACCTGGTATCTGCGACTCTCGTCTGCTCCATCCGCAAGGGACTTCACTGATAAGAGCGTACCTTCTCCCGAAGTTACGGTACCATTTTGCCTAGTTCCTTCACCCGAGTTCTCTCAAGCGCCTTGGTATTCTCTACCCGACCACCTGTGTCGGTTTGGGGTACGATTCCTTACAATCTGAAGCTTAGAGGCTTTTCCTGGAAGCATGGCATCAATGACTTCACTACCGTAGTAGCTCGACATCGTATCTCAGCGTTAGTAGTGGTCCGGATTTACCTAAACCACCCGCCTACATACTTGAACCTGGACAACCGTCGCCAGGCCCACCTAGCCTTCTCCGTCCCCCCATCGCAATTGTAAGAAGTACGGGAATATTAACCCGTTTCCCATCGACTACGCCTTTCGGCCTCGCCTTAGGAGTCGACTTACCCTGCCCCGATTAACGTTGGACAGGAACCCTTGGTCTTCCGGCGAGGGAGTTTTTCACTCCCTTTATCGTTACTCATGTCAGCATTCGCACTTCTGATACCTCCAGCATGCCTTACAGCACACCTTCAACGGCTTACAGAACGCTCCCCTACCCCACATACCCTAAGGTACGTAGCCGCAGCTTCGGTGTATAGCTTAGCCCCGTTACATCTTCCGCGCAGGCCGACTCGACCAGTGAGCTATTACGCTTTCTTTAAATGATGGCTGCTTCTAAGCCAACATCCTGGCTGTCTGAGCCTTCCCACATCGTTTCCCACTTAGCTATACTTTGGGACCTTAGCTGGCGGTCTGGGTTGTTTCCCTCTCCACGACGGACGTTAGCACCCGCCGTGTGTCTCCCGGATAGTACTTACTGGTATTCGGAGTTTGCAAAGGGTTGGTAAGTCGGGATGACCCCCTAGCCTTAACAGTGCTCTACCCCCAGTAGTATTCGTCCGAGGCGCTACCTAAATAGCTTTCGGGGAGAACCAGCTATCTCCAGGTTTGATTGGCCTTTCACCCCTAGCCACAAGTCATCCGCTAATTTTTCAACATTAGTCGGTTCGGTCCTCCAGTTGATGTTACTCAACCTTCAACCTGCCCATGGCTAGATCACCTGGTTTCGGGTCTAATCCTAGCAACTGTACGCCCAGTTAAGACTCGGTTTCCCTACGGCTCCCCTAAACGGTTAACCTTGCTACTAAAATTAAGTCGCTGACCCATTATACAAAAGGTACGCAGTCACACCACGAAGGTGCTCCTACTGCTTGTACGTACACGGTTTCAGGTTCTATTTCACTCCCCTCACAGGGGTTCTTTTCGCCTTTCCCTCACGGTACTGGTTCACTATCGGTCAGTCAGTAGTATTTAGCCTTGGAGGATGGTCCCCCCATATTCAGACAGGATATCACGTGTCCCGCCCTACTCGTTTTCACTGATTATGAGATGTCGACTACGGGGCTATCACCCTTTACTGCGGCACTTTCCAGAGCCTTCGTCTGTCTCATTAAAAGCTTAAGGGCTAATCCAATTTCGCTCGCCGCTACTTTCGGAATCTCGGTTGATTTCTCTTCCTCGGGGTACTTAGATGTTTCAGTTCCCCCGGTTTGCCTCCTGTTGCTATGTATTCACAACAGGATACTTGCTTATGCAAGTGGGTTTCCCCATTCAGGAATCCCAGACTCAAAAGGTTATTACTACCTAATCTGGGCTTATCGCAAGTTATTACGCCTTTCATCGCCTCTGACTGCCAAGGCATCCACCGTGTACGCTTAGTCACTTAACCATACAACCCGAAAGGGTCTTAGCGTATGGCAACTAACCAAGGTTTTTGGTTGTCATCAAGAAGGGTTAATTCTTGATGACTGTTTGCCGGACTCAATTTACTTTTTGTTTCCACTTTTAAAAAAAGTAGAATCAAAAAATGAACAATCATTTCTGATCATTCGAATACAAGACACTTGAATGTGTTTGTTGTGTTTATCTAATGAAAGATAAACATTGAGAACTTTTAAATTTGATTGAATTACTCGTAAGTAATCAATCAGTCAGCTTTCCAAATTGTTAAAGAGCATAAAGCAAAAAGCTTTAATCAATAACTTACGTTATTAATTAAAGCTCTGGCTTTAACTAAATCTAAACCATCAATCTGTGTGGACACTCATCGTAAGTATCTTCGTATAAGGAGGTGATCCAGCCCCAGGTTCCCCTAGGGCTACCTTGTTACGACTTCACCCCAGTCATGAACCACAAAGTGGTGAGCGTCCTCCCCGAAAGGTTAAACTACCCACTTCTTTTGCAGCCCACTCCCATGGTGTGACGGGCGGTGTGTACAAGGCCCGGGAACGTATTCACCGTGACATTCTGATTCACGATTACTAGCGATTCCGACTTCATGGAGTCGAGTTGCAGACTCCAATCCGGACTACGACGCACTTTTTGGGATTCGCTCACTATCGCTAGCTTGCTGCCCTCTGTATGCGCCATTGTAGCACGTGTGTAGCCCTACTCGTAAGGGCCATGATGACTTGACGTCGTCCCCACCTTCCTCCGGTTTATCACCGGCAGTCTCCCTGGAGTTCCCGACATTACTCGCTGGCAAACAAGGATAAGGGTTGCGCTCGTTGCGGGACTTAACCCAACATTTCACAACACGAGCTGACGACAGCCATGCAGCACCTGTCTCAGAGCTCCCGAAGGCACACCTGCGTCTCCGCTGGCTTCTCTGGATGTCAAGAGTAGGTAAGGTTCTTCGCGTTGCATCGAATTAAACCACATGCTCCACCGCTTGTGCGGGCCCCCGTCAATTCATTTGAGTTTTAATCTTGCGACCGTACTCCCCAGGCGGTCTACTTAACGCGTTAGCTCCGAAAGCCACGGCTCAAGGCCACAACCTCCAAGTAGACATCGTTTACGGCGTGGACTACCAGGGTATCTAATCCTGTTTGCTCCCCACGCTTTCGCATCTGAGTGTCAGTGTCTGTCCAGGGGGCCGCCTTCGCCACTGGTATTCCTTCAGATCTCTACGCATTTCACCGCTACACCTGAAATTCTACCCCCCTCTACAGCACTCTAGTTCACCAGTTTCAAATGCAGTTCCGAGGTTGAGCCCCGGGCTTTCACATCTGACTTAATGAACCACCTGCATGCGCTTTACGCCCAGTAATTCCGATTAACGCTCGCACCCTCCGTATTACCGCGGCTGCTGGCACGGAGTTAGCCGGTGCTTCTTCTGTTGCTAACGTCAAGATGCGCAGCTATTAACTACACACCCTTCCTCACAACTGAAAGTACTTTACAACCCGAAGGCCTTCTTCATACACGCGGCATGGCTGCATCAGGCTTTCGCCCATTGTGCAATATTCCCCACTGCTGCCTCCCGTAGGAGTCTGGACCGTGTCTCAGTTCCAGTGTGGCTGATCATCCTCTCAGACCAGCTAGGGATCGTCGCCTTGGTGAGCCATTACCTCACCAACTAGCTAATCCCACCTAGGCATATCTTGACGCGAGAGGTCCGAAGATCCCCCTCTTTGGCCCGTAGGCATTATGCGGTATTAGCCATCGTTTCCAATGGTTATCCCCCACATCAAGGCAATTTCCTAGGCATTACTCACCCGTCCGCCGCTCGACGCCCAACAAATCCTCCGAAGATTCAATGTTGTCGTTTCCGCTCGACTTGCATGTGTTAGGCCTGCCGCCAGCGTTCAATCTGAGCCATGATCAAACTCTTCAATTTAAGATTTTGTGACTCAACGAATACTGACTTCAAAACTATTCTTTATAAATAAAGAGTGTAATTTTAAAGCTATTACCATTCCAACAGAATGATAATGAATTGACTGTGCCGAATAATTTCTTTCTACAAGAGAAAGTCGTTAAACGTATTGGTCACTCAGTTCATTGAAATCAATTTGTTACCGAAGTAACTGTTTTATCCAAAGGATAAAACGTTTTGATATTCATCAACGAGTGCCCACACAGATTGATAGGTTTAAATTGTTAAAGAGCTTTGCTTTCAGTGCCTTAGCACTTAAGCAGGACGCGTATAATACGCTTTCCACTTTGAAAGTCAACATAAAACTCTAAGAAACTTAGAACTCTATGGTGACTTGTCTATTAAATAGACAAAGTCGAATTTAAAGCCTGGCGATGTCCTACTCTCACATGGGGAAACCCCACACTACCATCGG
The DNA here is from genome assembly GCF_057785955.1 of Vibrio sp. QJM3NY_27. Classification (NCBI taxonomy): domain Bacteria; kingdom Pseudomonadati; phylum Pseudomonadota; class Gammaproteobacteria; order Vibrionales; family Vibrionaceae; genus Vibrio; species Vibrio sp. QJM3NY_27. Next base: position 3,355,325 of record NZ_CM173511.1, read on the forward strand.
CGCTATTGTGTTTCACTTCTGAGTTCGGCATGGAATCAGGTGGGTCCACAATGCTATGGTCGCCAAGCAAATTTTAAAATTCGGAAAGCTTATCTAAAAGTTATTTCTCTTCAAACGCATTCAAGGTCTGGTACTTCTGAGTCCACAAAACCCCTTGGGTGTTGTATGGTTAAGCCTCACGGGCAATTAGTACAGGTTAGCTCAATGCCTCGCAGCACTTACACACCCTGCCTATCAACGTCGTAGTCTACGACAACCCTTTAGGACACTTATAGTGCCAGGGAAAACTCATCTCAAGGCTCGCTTCCCGCTTAGATGCTTTCAGCGGTTATCGATTCCGAACTTAGCTACCGGGCAATGCCATTGGCATGACAACCCGAACACCAGAGGTTCGTCCACTCCGGTCCTCTCGTACTAGGAGCAGCCCCTTTCAATTTTCCAACGCCCACGGCAGATAGGGACCGAACTGTCTCACGACGTTCTAAACCCAGCTCGCGTACCACTTTAAATGGCGAACAGCCATACCCTTGGGACCGACTTCAGCCCCAGGATGTGATGAGCCGACATCGAGGTGCCAAACACCGCCGTCGATATGAACTCTTGGGCGGTATCAGCCTGTTATCCCCGGAGTACCTTTTATCCGTTGAGCGATGGCCCTTCCATTCAGAACCACCGGATCACTATGACCTGCTTTCGCACCTGCTCGAATTGTCATTCTCGCAGTCAAGCGGGCTTATGCCATTGCACTAACCACACGATGTCCAACCGTGTTTAGCCCACCTTCGTGCTCCTCCGTTACTCTTTGGGAGGAGACCGCCCCAGTCAAACTACCCACCAGGCACTGTCCGTAATCCCGATTCAGGGACCAACGTTAGAACATCAAAACTACAAGGGTGGTATTTCAAGGACGACTCCATCACATCTAGCGACGCAATTTCATAGTCTCCCACCTATCCTACACATGTAGGTTCAATGTTCAGTGCCAAGCTGTAGTAAAGGTTCACGGGGTCTTTCCGTCTAGCCGCGGGTACACTGCATCTTCACAGCGATTTCAATTTCACTGAGTCTCGGGTGGAGACAGCGTGGCCATCATTACGCCATTCGTGCAGGTCGGAACTTACCCGACAAGGAATTTCGCTACCTTAGGACCGTTATAGTTACGGCCGCCGTTTACCGGGGCTTCGATCAAGAGCTTCGACCGAAGTCTAACCCCATCAATTAACCTTCCGGCACCGGGCAGGCGTCACACCGTATACGTCATCTTACGATTTTGCACAGTGCTGTGTTTTTAATAAACAGTTGCAGCCACCTGGTATCTGCGACTCTCGTCTGCTCCATCCGCAAGGGACTTCACTGATAAGAGCGTACCTTCTCCCGAAGTTACGGTACCATTTTGCCTAGTTCCTTCACCCGAGTTCTCTCAAGCGCCTTGGTATTCTCTACCCGACCACCTGTGTCGGTTTGGGGTACGATTCCTTACAATCTGAAGCTTAGAGGCTTTTCCTGGAAGCATGGCATCAATGACTTCACTACCGTAGTAGCTCGACATCGTATCTCAGCGTTAATAAAAGTCCGGATTTACCTAAACTTTCCGCCTACGTACTTGAACCTGGACAACCGTCGCCAGGCCCACCTAGCCTTCTCCGTCCCCCCATCGCAATTGTAAGAAGTACGGGAATATTAACCCGTTTCCCATCGACTACGCCTTTCGGCCTCGCCTTAGGAGTCGACTTACCCTGCCCCGATTAACGTTGGACAGGAACCCTTGGTCTTCCGGCGAGGGAGTTTTTCACTCCCTTTATCGTTACTCATGTCAGCATTCGCACTTCTGATACCTCCAGCATGCCTTACAGCACACCTTCAACGGCTTACAGAACGCTCCCCTACCCCACACACCCTAAGGTACGTAGCCGCAGCTTCGGTGTATAGCTTAGCCCCGTTACATCTTCCGCGCAGGCCGACTCGACCAGTGAGCTATTACGCTTTCTTTAAATGATGGCTGCTTCTAAGCCAACATCCTGGCTGTCTGAGCCTTCCCACATCGTTTCCCACTTAGCTATACTTTGGGACCTTAGCTGGCGGTCTGGGTTGTTTCCCTCTCCACGACGGACGTTAGCACCCGCCGTGTGTCTCCCGGATAGTACTTACTGGTATTCGGAGTTTGCAAAGGGTTGGTAAGTCGGGATGACCCCCTAGCCTTAACAGTGCTCTACCCCCAGTAGTATTCGTCCGAGGCGCTACCTAAATAGCTTTCGGGGAGAACCAGCTATCTCCAGGTTTGATTGGCCTTTCACCCCTAGCCACAAGTCATCCGCTAATTTTTCAACATTAGTCGGTTCGGTCCTCCAGTTGATGTTACTCAACCTTCAACCTGCCCATGGCTAGATCACCTGGTTTCGGGTCTAATCCTAGCAACTGTACGCCCAGTTAAGACTCGGTTTCCCTACGGCTCCCCTAAACGGTTAACCTTGCTACTAAAATTAAGTCGCTGACCCATTATACAAAAGGTACGCAGTCACACCACGAAGGTGCTCCTACTGCTTGTACGTACACGGTTTCAGGTTCTATTTCACTCCCCTCACAGGGGTTCTTTTCGCCTTTCCCTCACGGTACTGGTTCACTATCGGTCAGTCAGTAGTATTTAGCCTTGGAGGATGGTCCCCCCATATTCAGACAGGATATCACGTGTCCCGCCCTACTCGTTTTCACTGATTATGAGATGTCGACTACGGGGCTATCACCCTTTACTGCGGCACTTTCCAGAGCCTTCGTCTGTCTCATTAAAAGCTTAAGGGCTAATCCAATTTCGCTCGCCGCTACTTTCGGAATCTCGGTTGATTTCTCTTCCTCGGGGTACTTAGATGTTTCAGTTCCCCCGGTTTGCCTCCTGTTGCTATGTATTCACAACAGGATACTTGCTTATGCAAGTGGGTTTCCCCATTCAGGAATCCCAGACTCAAAAGGTTATTACTACCTAATCTGGGCTTATCGCAAGTTATTACGCCTTTCATCGCCTCTGACTGCCAAGGCATCCACCGTGTACGCTTAGTCACTTAACCATACAACCCGAAAGGGTTTCTATTTGTTTTCACCTTAAAAAGTGAAGACAAATAAGCGTATGGCAACTAACCAAGGTTTTTGGTTGTCATCAAGAAGGGTTAATTCTTGATAACTGTTTGCCGGACTCAATTGTGAATCAAATAAATTTGATTCGAATACAAGACACTTGAATGTGTTTGTTGTGTTTATCTAATGAAAGATAAACATTGAGAACTTTTAAATTTGATTGAATTACTCGTAAGTAATCAATCAGTCAGCTTTCCAAATTGTTAAAGAGCATAAAGCAAAAAGCTTTAATCAATAACTTACGTTATTAATTAAAGCTCTGGCTTTAACTAAATCTAAACCATCAATCTGTGTGGACACTCATCGTAAGTATCTTCGTATAAGGAGGTGATCCAGCCCCAGGTTCCCCTAGGGCTACCTTGTTACGACTTCACCCCAGTCATGAACCACAAAGTGGTGAGCGTCCTCCCCGAAAGGTTAAACTACCCACTTCTTTTGCAGCCCACTCCCATGGTGTGACGGGCGGTGTGTACAAGGCCCGGGAACGTATTCACCGTGACATTCTGATTCACGATTACTAGCGATTCCGACTTCATGGAGTCGAGTTGCAGACTCCAATCCGGACTACGACGCACTTTTTGGGATTCGCTCACTATCGCTAGCTTGCTGCCCTCTGTATGCGCCATTGTAGCACGTGTGTAGCCCTACTCGTAAGGGCCATGATGACTTGACGTCGTCCCCACCTTCCTCCGGTTTATCACCGGCAGTCTCCCTGGAGTTCCCGACATTACTCGCTGGCAAACAAGGATAAGGGTTGCGCTCGTTGCGGGACTTAACCCAACATTTCACAACACGAGCTGACGACAGCCATGCAGCACCTGTCTCAGAGCTCCCGAAGGCACACCTGCGTCTCCGCTGGCTTCTCTGGATGTCAAGAGTAGGTAAGGTTCTTCGCGTTGCATCGAATTAAACCACATGCTCCACCGCTTGTGCGGGCCCCCGTCAATTCATTTGAGTTTTAATCTTGCGACCGTACTCCCCAGGCGGTCTACTTAACGCGTTAGCTCCGAAAGCCACGGCTCAAGGCCACAACCTCCAAGTAGACATCGTTTACGGCGTGGACTACCAGGGTATCTAATCCTGTTTGCTCCCCACGCTTTCGCATCTGAGTGTCAGTGTCTGTCCAGGGGGCCGCCTTCGCCACTGGTATTCCTTCAGATCTCTACGCATTTCACCGCTACACCTGAAATTCTACCCCCCTCTACAGCACTCTAGTTCACCAGTTTCAAATGCAGTTCCGAGGTTGAGCCCCGGGCTTTCACATCTGACTTAATGAACCACCTGCATGCGCTTTACGCCCAGTAATTCCGATTAACGCTCGCACCCTCCGTATTACCGCGGCTGCTGGCACGGAGTTAGCCGGTGCTTCTTCTGTTGCTAACGTCAAGATGCGCAGCTATTAACTACACACCCTTCCTCACAACTGAAAGTACTTTACAACCCGAAGGCCTTCTTCATACACGCGGCATGGCTGCATCAGGCTTTCGCCCATTGTGCAATATTCCCCACTGCTGCCTCCCGTAGGAGTCTGGACCGTGTCTCAGTTCCAGTGTGGCTGATCATCCTCTCAGACCAGCTAGGGATCGTCGCCTTGGTGAGCCATTACCTCACCAACTAGCTAATCCCACCTAGGCATATCTTGACGCGAGAGGCCCGAAGGTCCCCCTCTTTGGCCCGTAGGCATTATGCGGTATTAGCCATCGTTTCCAATGGTTATCCCCCACATCAAGGCAATTTCCTAGGCATTACTCACCCGTCCGCCGCTCGACGCCCATTAACGCACCCGAAGGATTGTTAGTGTCGTTTCCGCTCGACTTGCATGTGTTAGGCCTGCCGCCAGCGTTCAATCTGAGCCATGATCAAACTCTTCAATTTAAGATTTTGTGACTCAACGAATACTGACTTCAAAACTAATATTCATTCGCTCTTTCGAAAAAGATTGATGAACATGTAATTCTAAAGCTATTACCATTCCAACAGAATGGTAATGAATTGACTGTGCCGAATAACTACAAGTAGTTAAACGTATTGGTCACTCAGTTCATTGAAATCAATTTTGTTACCGAAGTAACTGTTTTATCCAAAGGATAAAACGTTTTGATATTCATCAACGAGTGCCCACACAGATTGATAGGTTTAAATTGTTAAAGAGCGCTAGCGTTTTGTGATTTACATCTCAGTCGCTAGGGGTGCGTACTATACCTGCACCACTTAGAGAGTCAAGGGTTATTTTCAACTCCTTTTTCTCTACCGATTTCGCTGTGTGACTTTCGTCTCACTCCGTGTCGGTGAGGCGGCATTATAGAGAGATCGACATAGAGCACAAGGGCTTTTTTGAATAAAAGTTTCGTTCGCCTAAAAAGCCACCAGATCCGCATTTTTCGAATAAAAACTAAACATTTGAGACGTATCACAGCAATACATTGGCAAAATGGAAACCATGAACGTAAGATTCATGTATCTATTTTGTTAAGAGTAGATGCGTCTATTTCGTTTATTAATATGTAGTATTCCGATATGAACTCAAAAAAATCGATGTTGTTAATTGTCGCACTAGCTGTTCTAGGTGGCATTGTTTTCTCTCAGGTAGATATATCGCCTGCAATTACCTTTATCCTTGGTGTCTTGACTTCCGCTTTTGTTGTTAACTTTTCAAGCACCGACTCAAAATCAGATTCAGAACCTAAGGCATCAACAAAAACACTTTATGTAGGTAACCTTCCATACAAAGCGAATGAGTCACACGTACGTGAATTATTCTCAGAGTATGGTGAGGTATTTGCAGTACGCTTAATGAAAGACAAACGTACTGGTAAAAGAAGAGGCTTTGGATTTGTTGTAATGGCTAGCAATGATGTGAATCATGCTATTTCAGAACTTAACGATAAAGATTACATGCAACGAACTTTAAAAGTGCGAGTTGCAAATGATCCTAAACATCCAGAAACGGACGAAGCTGAACTGAGCTAAATCCTAACTGCTTTAACATGCTATTTAGTGCACTTTCTTTCTTAGGAAGTGCACTACAAAAAACCTCACGCACTCCCACTTCTTTATCACTACTTTCCAAATCCAATAAATCTTGAACTCGCTTCGCAATCGCTTTACCAGAATCAATCAATAAAACACTCTTACCTAAGACTTGTTGAATCTCTGATTTTATCAGCGGGAAATGTGTGCATCCTAAAACGGCTACATCAATTGTATTGATCATCGGTTGAAGGATGAGTTGCAGCTCTTCAAGGTCAATCGTCTCCCCCCTGAGTTTATCTTCGGCCATATCCACCAGCCGAGTAGAACCTAACAGTTCGACTCTTTTATTACTCGAGAAGTTTTTGATGAGCTCGTGTGTGTATTCACGAGTAATCGTTGCGGGAGTAGCAATAAGACCCACCGCTTTATTGGCCAGTAGGGATGCAGGTTTGATTGCCGGAACAACGCCAACAATTGGGATTAGATTATTAGCACGCAGTGTAGGTAAGACAATCGTACTTGCGGTATTGCAGGCTATTACTACGATATCAATAGCGTGGCTAGCCACAAAGCTAGCGACGATACTTTGGACTCTGCGGACAAGAACTTGTTGATCGAGTTCACCGTATGGGTAAGCCTCGTTATCGAATACATAAGTATAGTTATGATTCGGTAGTAACTGGCTTATCTCCTTATATACAGATAGGCCACCCACTCCAGAATCAAAGACCAATATATTTTTTTGTAGACTATCCGACACAACGATTACCTATAATAAGTTTCGCTGCAATGATACTCCTTCGCTTAGTTTTCGCCAATCCTCACTCTATATAATGCAAGCTTGATAACGTTGATGAACAAAGCGCTCACCTTGCTCTACATTTTCTAGATCTATCTTGAGCTTACCTTTAAAGCATGGCGCTGACATCACTAAGGTATGGAACTCACCATCTTCGCCACATGGATCGACATGACTCGGTAAACTGTCTATTAGTTCAAGCGTGTATTTTTTCCCGCAATAGCTCATGTCTAATGCATCGCTATCGACCGTGACGAGAAAGGTTTCGATTCCTCTGTCTATTATTTCACTCGCAAGTGCCTGACTGCTCTCTCCCATGAGAGGGAACACACACTCCCAACCAGTGGGTTCTATATAGCTTCTTCGATAATCGGCAATGCCATTACAAAACATGTCTCCAAACGCGACCGCATCGATTGATAAGCCAGAACCTTTAAGTGCGGAGACAATGGTACTTTGATAAATCTCATTACTAGGAAACACTTCCGGGAGCTCAATCGTGATGAGTGGCAAACCGACTAATTGCGCCTGCATGGCAACCACATCAATGGGAGTCACTTGGAAAGGAACTTCATCTCCAACATATGTCGTGTATAGAGCGACAACTTCATATTCGGAGCTTTCAAGTAGACGCTCTAGCGTTAATGTCGAGTCTTTACCTGACGACCAACTTATGACGACTTTCTTTTTCATTGATATACCCAATAAGAAAAAACCGCCCGGAGGCGGTTTAGGTGTAAATTAGAATTGGTAAGCTACGTTCAAGTAGTAAGCACGCTCTGCGGCTGGGTACCCTAAAGCCGTTTCGTAGTCTTCATCAAGTAAGTTATCAACACGAGCACTGATCGTAGTGTTCTCATTAGCATAATAGCTAACAGCAGTGTCAACCAATGAATAAGATGGGAGAGTTACATCACTATATGGCCATGTCCCGTAATCAACATCAGGTCGCTTACCTACATATTGATAGCTTATAGACCAATCGACAACGTCAAATGCCACCAATGCATTCCACTTATACAGTTCTTTTGCTCGTCGCTGCAGCTGTTTACCATCATCACCTTCTGCATCTTTATAATCAGCACTCAACTGGTGTTGCACAATGCCCGTATCAAACTCGGCAGTCAGCTCTACACCTTGAATATGCGTCTCACCGTCAACGTTGATGTACTTATATGTTGTTGGGTGGTAATCGATTAGATTGGTGATCTTGTAATCGTATCCAGTTAATGTCCAATATACGTCTTTCACTAGACCATAGAAGCCCACCTCAATCGCATCAGACTCTTCTGGCTTAAGATCTTGAGTTCCGTAAGACGGATCATACTGTTGGTAAAGGTTTGGAGCTTTAAAAGCTGTACCGTATGAAGCTTTCATACCAAATTCTGGAATAAATTGATAACCAGCCCCGACGTTATATGTCGTTTCTGTACCAAATTCTTCATTGTCATCGACTCTTGCACTTGCTTCTAAAGTTGCAGAATCAACAGTGACTGAAGATAGGCCGAATACTGCCAAGTTAGAACGGTCGAATGTTTTATTCGCATTCTTATCTACATATGACTCATCGCGCCAATCAACGCCACCAGCTAACACAACATTCTTGTTCAATTTATAGCTATTGACCCACTGAACATTGTTTTGTTCTAATTCGTCTTGAGTTCCAGAAGTTTTGCTTTCACCAAATTGATAATTCCAAGAATCTTGGCTTTGTACTGTTGCTTGCATCTCAGAGTGTAATTGGCTGCCTTGATAAGTACCACCAATAGACACTGATAAATCGTCTTTTTCAGACTCCATATAGCTACGTGTACTATATGTATTGTCATATTGGTAAATATTCTCATAAGCACGAACATTACCAAATACACTGAATTGTTCATTCAACTTATGAGTATAACCAATCAAACCATTCAACGTTTCAAAGCCATGGCGGTCGCCATCATTTAAGCCAGGTACGGGCTTAACATTGTAGCCTTCATCGCTCTCATGGCTAATAGCAAGGTTTAACTGACCATTTTCAGAAGTCGCAACGCCGGATGCTAGACTAAGTTCTTGATAATCTAAGCTACCCAAACCAGCACTCAATGTTGTTGACTCATCCGTCGCACGAGCAATCGTAATAATGTTGATTACACCACCAATTGCTTCAGAACCGTATAAAGAAGCTCTAGCTCCTCGTACATACTCGATTCTCTGAACATAACTCAATGGGATCTGGTTGAAATCTACTGCACCTTTTGCTGCACGAGCAAAACGAACACCATCAACTAAAACGAGGACTTGATCAGAACTTGTTCCGCGAACAAATATAGAAGCGAGCTGTCCTCTACCACCATTTTGAGTAATCTGGATCCCTGTTAATCTTCTCAACACCTCTGGGATTGTTTTAGCTTGTGTTCTTTGAAAATCTTGGCGAGTAACAACTTCAACATCAGTTAATGTCGCAGTGGCAGACTGCTCAAAACGGTTAGCCGTTACTACCATGGTTTCGTCAGTAGATGCTTCTTGGGCGTGTAAATTGGAGATAGGTGAAAGCAGCGATGCTACAGCAACCGCTAAAAGGGATTTGTTCATGTTGTGATCCTAAATCGCGTAAATTCCTACCAAACCACATTGTATGGTTTAGCTACTGGCAGGTATTCGGACTCAAGAGCACAACCTTATGGTTACCTAATATTCGACTTCCCACAAAAAGCTATTTGCAGTGTCTTATGAATATTCGTTCTCTTTTACCGCTGCGCGTCAGTTCTGGATTCACACCAGATTCCCTCTTCAGCCATCTATACATCCAAATGGCACCAGCTTGCGGGAGATAGTATTAACCTATGAATCATTTGTCTAGTCTAAGATAGTTATAAGCTATAGTTTTCATGCTCGATTTACATTGAATGGCTCTCAACACTGGACAAGCGCCTGTGATTGAATAAAATCTGCGCTCTTGATTTAAAAGCACGACAGCAAAAAGGCATAACAATGGCGAATTTAGATGTAAACCCGCAACGCTACCAAGAACAACTAGCAGAAAAGACTGAGCGTCTTACTGAAATGTTCTCACAATACGATGTGCCTGAGTTGGAAGTGTATGAATCTCCAGAACAACACTACCGCATGCGTGCTGAATTTCGTGTGTGGCATGAAGGTGACGATATGTATTACGTCATGTTCAATCAAGAGACCAAAGAAAAATACCGTGTAGACCAGTTTCCAGCAGCTAGCCGTCTTATCAACGACTTAATGCCTCTACTAACAGATGCAATGAAAGAGAACCACTCTCTACGCCACAAGCTATTCCAAGTAGATTTCCTTTCTACACTAAGCGGCGAGATTTTGGTGTCACTGCTTTACCACCGTCAGTTGGGTGAGCAATGGATTCAAGATGCTAAAGCGCTAAAACAGCAATTGAACGATGAAGGTTTTAACCTAAACCTGATTGGCCGTGCGCGTAAGATGAAAATCGTACTAGACCGCGACTACGTAATAGAAAAGCTAGACGTGAATGGTGACAGCTACATCTACCAACAAGTAGAAAACAGCTTTACTCAACCAAACGGTAAAGTAGCAGAGAAAATGCTGGAATGGGCTGTCGACTGTACTCAAGACAGCAAAGGTGACTTGCTAGAACTTTACTGTGGTAACGGTAATTTCTCATTAGCACTGGCACAAAACTTTGAGCGTGTACTAGCAACTGAACTAGCGAAGCCATCTGTTGAATCTGCTCAGTACAACATTGCGGCGAACAAGATTGATAATGTTCAGATCATTCGTATGTCTGCGGAAGATTTTACCGTAGCAATGGAAGGTAAGCGTGAATTCCGCCGTCTGCAACAGGCGAACATCGATCTGAAGAGCTACAACTGCAACACTATCTTTGTTGATCCACCGCGCTCAGGTATGGATGTTGATACTTGTAAGATGGTGCAAGGCTACGAGCGTATCATGTACATCTCTTGTAACCCTGAGACATTGAAAGAGAACCTAGACATCCTAAGCGAAACACACGACATCACTCGTTTTGCTCTATTTGACCAGTTCCCTTACACGCACCACATGGAAGCCGGTGTATTCCTTGAGCGTAAAGCGTAAATATCGCTCTCTAGGTCGCACAGCAGATACAAAAAAACGAGCCAATTGGCTCGTTTTTTTATTTATACGTTGGTTTAAGCGGTTTTACCGATAAAGCCTAGCTTCTTACCTACCCAAGCGAGTAGCAGCATAGCGACAATAATCGCAAAGAAGTTTGAACCTGCATCAGGGTGTTGTGCTTTCACAAAAGCCGAGTGGCCAAATGCACCTACAAAGAAACAAGCTAAACCCACTAATGGAATATCTTCAGATACTGGATTCGTGAGGTATTCTTGGTAAAGCGCTTGTACAGCCAAAACTAACGCAATCAGTGGGAAAATAGAGAAGCCCACTTCGCTCATTGTTACCCAAGATAACAGTGCATCACCACACACACCTGCAACAACAGCAAGTACGAGTGTCTTTCTTTCAGAACCACGGTTTACAGTATTTTTTTCATTCGACATTATTCAATCCCGCCTTTTAATCGGTTACGTTCACGTTCTTTACGATACCAAAAAGCACCTTTGGCCATCATTCGCAATTGCATGATCAAGCGATCAGCCAATTCATCTCGCTGACGTCGATCTAAATCTAATGCTTCTGCCCCTGAGTTGAAGACCAAAATGACGGAGGCTTCAGCTTGAGTAAAAGCTTCATCTCGTGTCATGCCAGTCGTTATCAAATATTCGGTTAACTCAGCAGAGAAGTGCTGTATCTCACGAGCTACCGCAGCACGAAACTCAAAAGAGGTTCCTGAGCGCTCTCGCAATAACAGTCTGAATACGTTTGGGCTGCTTTCAATGAACTCCATAAAGGTTTCAACCGAGGTACGAATCACACTGCCTTCTTTTACTATGCGTTGCCTAGCTTGACGCATTAGCTGACGCAACAGTAAGCCACCTTCATCAACCATGGTTAAGCCAAGCTCATCCATGTCTTTGAAATGACGATAAAAGGAAGTCGGCGCTATTCCAGCCTCACGAGCAACTTCTCTCAAGCTTAGGTTGGAAAAGCTACGATCGGCACTGAGCTGGCTAAATGCTGCGTCGATTAAGCTGCGACGAGTTTTTTCTTTTTGCTGCGCGCGAATGCCCATTGGTTTCATACTTTATCAAACTCTTCTTTTACAGCCTAAACAGGCATGCCTAATACTCTGTTCAATATAACGCGAATCACATATTTATATAAGGCACTCTGGTTATATAAGACACTAAACACACCTCTTTGTTCACGTACCGAAGTAAATACGTTCGAAGAAAAAATTTCAATATCCACACTGTCATTTGGAGACATACGACATACCAAATATTATTTTTTCGATAACACTGCGTGATCCCACCGACTCTCTGATGCCCTTTTCATGTACCCAAGAACAGAATCAGTTAAAATCTCGCTAAAGCAATGTTAATCAAATATAACAAGGAAGATATCTATGCCGCACTCCAACCACTTTGATGTAATCGTAATTGGTAGTGGCCCCGGAGGAGAAGGGGCAGCGATGGGATTAACCAAAGCCGGGTTGAACGTTGCAATCATTGAAAAAGAGAGCAGCGTTGGTGGTGGTTGCACCCACTGGGGAACGATTCCTTCAAAAGCGCTACGTCATGCAGTAAGCCGCATCATTGAATTCAATAGCAACCCGCTGTTTTGTCAGAATAATAAAAGCATTCACTCAACGTTCTCCAACATTCTGGGGCATGCTAAGTCAGTCATCGACAAACAGACTCGATTGCGTCAAGGCTTCTACGACCGTAACCAGTGCACATTAGTGTTTGGTACTGCGCGTTTTATCGATACCAACACCATCTCTGTCATGCAGAGCGATGGTACTGAAGAACATTACAGCGCAGACAAATTTGTTATCGCAACAGGTTCTCGCCCTTATCAGCCAGACAACGTCGACTTTCTGCATGAACGTATCTACGACAGCGACTCGATTCTTTCTCTTAAACACGACCCTCAACACATCATCATCTATGGTGCTGGCGTTATTGGTTGTGAATACGCTTCAATCTTCCGTGGTTTAGGCGTTAAAACCGATCTTATTAATACTCGCGATCGCCTGTTGTCATTCTTAGACAATGAAACCTCGGATGCTCTGTCTTATCACTTCTGGAACAGCGGCGTTGTTATTCGTAACGATGAAACCTTTGAGAAAATTGAAGGTACTGACGATGGCGTGATCATTCACTTAGAGTCTGGTAAGAAAATGCGTGCCGACTGTCTACTGTATGCCAATGGCCGAACGGGTAATACTGACAAGTTGAATCTTGGTGCCGTTGGCTTAGAAGCGGACTCTCGAGGACAAGTATCAGTCAACAGCAACTACCAAACCAGTGTTGAACATGTTTACGCTGTTGGTGATGTGATTGGTTATCCTAGCCTAGCAAGTGCTGCTTATGACCAAGGTCGATTCGTGGCTCAAGCCGTGGTGAAAGGTGAAGCAGAACGACACCTTATCGAAGACATCCCAACAGGTATCTATACTATTCCTGAGATCAGCTCTGTCGGAAAAACAGAACAAGAGCTTACCGCGGCTAAAGTACCTTATGAAGTGGGACGATCTTCATTCAAGCACTTAGCTCGTGCTCAAATCGCAGGTAAAGATATTGGTAGCTTGAAGATACTTTTCCATCGTGAAACTAAAGAGATTTTAGGTATCCACGTGTTTGGTGAGCGTGCTGCTGAGATCATCCACATCGGTCAGGCAATCATGGAACAGAAAGGCGAAGCAAATACCATCGAGTACTTTGTGAATACGACCTTCAACTATCCAACAATGGCCGAAGCTTATCGCGTCGCAGCGCTGAACGGACTTAACCGTTTGTTCTAAACAAAGAACCAATAGGACTATTTGACCACCTGTAGGCCAAATACATAAACAGCAAGCCATGAGCTTGCTGTTTTTATTTAAACTACTGAATTATATAGTCATGCTAGCAATTAGTTCATGATGTTCCAAATGCCACTTTACCTGCACAGCTTCTCTTTTTCGCTCCCTGAACTAATCTATCTAATCTATCTAATCTATCTAAGCTAAGCTAAGCGAGAAACTCACCTTTCTTCCACTGAGAGATAAATAGAACACCAAGACCAATGCCGCGCATTGCCATAAAGCTCAACATTGCTAGCCACAGCGCATGGTTCTCTAAACCTGATGCTAAGTAGAAAATCGCAAAGAAACTGCAGGTGGCCACAAACATACTGTTACGCATATCTTTGCCTTTGGTAGCGCCCACGAAAATACCGTCTAGCAAGAAGCACCACATAGAAACTAGCGGCATCGCAATCAGCCATGGCAGATATACCTCAGCCTGACTCTTAACCTCTGGAATTGTAGTAATCATATTAATCAAACTAGACCCAACAATCGCGAACGCTATGGTCAGTACCAAACAAATATTGAAGCTCCAGAAGAAAGTGCCAATCAAAGACTGATTTAACTCTTCTTTATCTCTCGCGCCAATCGCCTTTCCGACCATAGCTTCCATTGCATAAGCAAAACCATCCATCCCATAAGAGATGATCATCAAGAAGCTCATCAATACCGCATTGGCCGCCACCACATCATCACCAAAGCTTGCACCTTGGAAGGTCATAAAAGTGAAAGTCGCTTGCAGACAAAGCGAGCGCAGAAAGATATCGCGATTCAGTTTCACGAAACGACTCAAACCTTGGCTGGTTTTCTTAAGCAGATCCCATGGCGATGGTAACTGCTTCTTTGTCCAGATTCGATAAACACAAACCAAGCCAAACGTTAGCCCGGCATAATCTGCTATCACCGATGCCAATGCCGCACCTTCAACTTGCCATCCAAGGCCAATCACAAAAACGATATCCAAAACGATGTTGGTGATATTAGTGATAATCACCATCCACATTGGCGCTTTAGCATTTTGGGTTCCGAGCAACCAACCTAAAATTACAAAGTTAGTTAGGGCAGCAGGCGCACTCCAGGCACGGATAGAGAAGTACTGCAGGCCATAATGTTTGACTTGATCGCTGGCACTGCTCAATGAGAAAACCGCATCCGCAACAAAGCTATGCAATAGCAAAAAGACACCAGCAAACCCTAGTGCCATGGTCACGCCTTGCACAAAGACTAAACCAAGTTGCTTGCCATCGTTCGCCCCATAAGATTGCGCGGCCAGTCCAGTCGTCGACATTCGTAGGAAACCAAGCAACCAAAAGGTCACGCTGATCATAGTGCCACCCAAAGCGACACCACCTAAATACCAAGAATGCTCTAAGTGACCGATAACCGCAGCATCGACTAAACCCAGTAGAGGAACCGTAATATTGGAAAGAACCATCGGGATCGCGAGCAACAACACTTTTTTGTGCATCGCCTGATTGGATAGCGTTTGAAAAATAGTTTGGGGATTAAATAGCTTCACGATCACCTCTTTGATTAGAGGCGATAGTTTAACCTAGTGAGTGTGCTTTCACTATGTTGTGTACTTTGTATATTGGTTAGCTTTTTCCAAACTATCTGTTGATAGAAGAAGCTAGCGCTACCATTTAACGAGTACTAATTGAGGAGTTAAACGCTTTTTAAGCTGAGAAATTTTACACAATAATCGTTGCCACAACTTCCAACGATTACATTGCTGCTCTAATGGTGAAAATGACTTAACCCATTGCGCCCATGGCAACCAATTAAGAACACTGTCTATTGGTGAAGACAACCCGTGAGCATATTCACCAGATCCTAGCTTTTGCCCCAACGTACTTGAGCTCTTATCTCCAGCCAATACTAAGCAGGCGTGGGCATGAGTAAAATAACGACTGAGAGACTGAATAAAATGTGCCGTCTGCTGTTCGTTGCAATCAAGCAGAGCGTGTTCACACACCACCATCACTGAGGCTTGCTCTGGAATGTTCAATTCATCGAGCCACGTTAGATCGTCAACCGAGCCACACTCCAAACGATAGCGTTCATTTTTGTGGAACAAGCGTTGGCGCCAAACTAAGTTCTCTGTGACATCCAATTCAACCCAATGACAACGGCCATTATCTAAACGGTAGAAACGCGTATCAAGCCCGGCACCAACATTAATGATCCAAGCATCTGGGTTATGAGATAAAAACTGCTGTACCTGAGAATCGCAAAGCTGAGTCAATGTTGCGTAGAGAAGTTGTTGTTGGTCGAGTTCACCGGTAAGACATTCCGGTGCTAGTTGGCAACGCTTGCAGGCTTGAGCTGCAATAGGGTCATAAACTAAACCATCATCGGCAAGACTTTCGCGACTGCGAAACCAAAGGTGTTGAACGAGATTGGTCGGAACTTGAAATTCTTGATGTGCAGACCCTCGATCAGAAGAAGCCTTTTGATCAGAGGAGCGCGGCTTACGAACAAGCGGCTTCATTTGAGGTTTGGTTGGGTTTGGCATCATCATCTTCCTTGTATCTCGACAAAGAAGATGATAATGAATATCAATTACAATAACAAGTTATTGAGAATAAATATCAATAAGCTGCTTGTAATGACTACATCCAGTCCGTGTTACGAATAATACCAACAGCCAGCCCTTCAATAGACAAGTGTTGAGATTCTAGATCGACATGGATTGGAGAAAACTCTTCATTTTCAGCGTGTAACAGCACCGTTGAACCTTTACGTTCTAGGCGTTTT
This sequence comes from Vibrio sp. QJM3NY_27, assembly GCF_057785955.1. Taxonomy (NCBI): domain Bacteria; kingdom Pseudomonadati; phylum Pseudomonadota; class Gammaproteobacteria; order Vibrionales; family Vibrionaceae; genus Vibrio; species Vibrio sp. QJM3NY_27. Next base: position 3,371,926 of record NZ_CM173511.1, read on the forward strand.
ACCGTTACATCATCATCGACACGAGCCACGACAACCTGACCATCGCGGACATCTTGTGTTTTATGAACAGCTAATAGATCACCGTCCATAATACCGATGTCTTTCATACTTTCGCCATTTACACGAAGTAAGAAGTCAGCTTGTGGTTTAAACATGCCTGGATCAACTTGATAATGCATTTCTACATGCTCTTGAGCCAAAATAGGCTCACCAGCGGCAACCTGACCGATTAGTGGTAAACCTTGCTCTTCATTCGCTGCATCTTCAAGCAAAATACGAATACCACGAGACGCACCCGGGATAATCTCAATCGCTTCTTTACGAGCAAGAGCTTTTAAATGTTCTTCTGCAGCATTAGCAGAACGGAAGCCAAGTTCGCGCGCGATTTCTGCACGTGTCGGTGGCATACCGAAATCTTCGATCTTACTTTTGATAAGGTCAAAAACTTGTTGCTGGCGGGGCGTTAACGGCTTCATGATTCACCTGTCTTTTTATACAGTTGACTGTGAGTATATCCAGTAACTGAACAAAAGCAAAGCAATTGGTTGTTTTTAGTTCATTTTTAGCGAATTACAAAAACAAGATCTCTAGCCACACGTAACCCGCTAATACTAAACAGATAAAAACTGCAGCTGAGCCAACATCTTTCGCCATCCCAGAAAGCTCATGATGTTCACTACCGATTCGGTCAACGACCGCTTCAATCGCGGTATTGATCAACTCGACAACCATCACCAACACGACTGCTGAAATCATCAAGATTCTCTCAACTTGGCTTACATCTAAGTAAAACGCCAACGGAATAAGCACTGCGGCCATGAAGACTTCTTGTCGAAATGCCGCCTCGTTTTTAAACGAGCTCGTGATGCCTTGCCATGAAAAGCCCGCCGCTTTCACGATACGTTTGAATCCGGTGTTTGATTTTTTGGTCATTTTTAACCCTATACTCAATCAGTCGATGAATGATTTTCCACAAACTTAACGGCAATATGACTATTTCCATTAAAAGGTTAGACCAGTTTCTGGTATTCTTGCATCGATTAAATTTACGCCTAGGCTTATCCCTATTTCACTCACAGGATTTATCCTTTTCATCATAGAAATAGAGATACGCTTGAGCACATTGAAATAACTATTGAGGCAGTGAACCTATATGTCTTCTGGACAATCTTTTTCACGTTCATTAATGAAGCTACCTTTATCCGTATTGGTAAAGGGCACATCAATTCCTTCAAACCCTGTTGAGGATTTGAACATTGATTTGAGCAAACCGATTGTATACGCCTTACCGTTTCGCTCAAGTGTAGACATTCTTACATTGCAAAAACATGCACTTGAATTAGGGTTACCTGATCCGTTGAGCAAGCTTGAAATCAATGGCAAATCACTGCAACGCTACGTTTTTATCTCTTCTCGCAAAACTCTACTGCAAGACGATGATTATGTACCAAGCTCATCAATTGAAGTCTTCTCTGAGCTGCTTTCACTGCATGCTGAAGACTCTGATCTTGACGTTCAAGTTATCCCTGCCACTGTATTGTGGGGGCGTAAGCCTGGTAAAGAGAATAACCAGAAACCTTACCTACAAGCAATGAACGGCTTAGAGAAATCAAAAGCGGTATTACTGGCAGGTCGTGACTGCTTGGTTCGCTTTAGTCCTGTGGTTTCTCTACGTTACATGGCTAACTCACACGGCACCGACAATACCATCGCACACAAACTGGCGCGCGTGGCACGTATTCACTTTTCTCGCCAAAAATTGGCGGCATCAGGTCCTAACCTGCCAAGTCGCCAAGCTCTGTTTGACCGCCTACTAAAATCTGAAGCGATCAAGAAAGCGATTGAAGATGAAGCACAAGCAAAGAACATCTCGATCGAGAAAGCGAGCAAAGAAGCTCAAGACATCATGGACGAGATTGCTGCGAACTTCTCTTACTCGCTAATCAAACGCGGTGAGAAGATTCTTGGTTGGTTGTGGAATAAGTTGTATCAAGGCCTGCATATCAGCAACGCTTCAACCGTTCGTAAGCTGGCTCAAGATGGTCACGAGATTGTTTATGTGCCTTGTCATCGCAGTCACATGGATTACTTACTGCTTTCTTACGTGCTTTACCACGAAGGCATGGTGCCACCGCATATCGCTGCGGGTATCAATCTGAACTTCTTCCCTGCCGGTCCTATTTTCCGTCATGGTGGTGCGTTCTTTATTCGTCGTAGCTTCAAAGGCAACAAGCTGTACTCGACTATTTTCCGTGAATATCTGGCGGAATTGTTCGCCAAAGGTTACTCGGTCGAGTATTTCAGTGAAGGTGGTCGCTCTCGTACAGGTCGCCTGCTACAAGCTAAAACCGGCATGTTGGCGATGACTATTCAGGCTATGCTGCGCGGCATGAACCGTCCAGTGACGTTAGTACCTGTGTACATTGGCTATGAGCACGTAATGGAAGTGGCGACCTACGCAAAAGAACTTCGTGGTAAGCGCAAAGAAAAAGAAAATGCGAGCCTAGTGATTCGTACGCTCCGTAAACTGCGCAATTTTGGTAAAGGCTACGTCAACTTTGGTGAGCCGATTCAGCTTAACCAATATCTGAACGAGCACGCTCCAGAGTGGACTAAAGATATCGATCCAATGGGAACCAGCAAGCCACAATGGATGAGTCCAGTGGTCAATGACCTGGCAACCAAAATGATGACGCACATTAACGATGCAGCAGCGACCAACGCACTAACACTTTGTGCAACGGCGTTACTGGCTTCAAGACAGCGTGCATTGTCTCGTGATTCTTTGGTTTATCAGATCAACTGTTACCTGTCTCTGCTTAAGAACGTACCTTACTCTGATACATTTACGGTACCAAAAGACAGCGCTGAAGATCTGGTAAAACACGCTGAATCGCTGAACAAGTTCCTAATTGAATCAGACTCAATGGGCGACATCATTTCGCTAGACCGTCACCAGTCAATTCTGATGACCTACTACCGTAATAACATCATTCATTTGTTTGCTCTACCATCGTTAATTGCTCAGATGACAATTCGTCAGCACGGCCTAACCATTGACGCAATTCAAGAGAACGTTGCTGCTATCTACCCGTTCTTGAAGAAAGAGTTATTCTTAAGCTACGACGAAGATCAGCTTGAAAGCGTGGTAGCGAACATCATTGAAGAGCTCGTTGGCCAAGGTATGCTTGTGGTGTCGGACAACCAAGTCACCATCAACCAGTCAAACAGCCAAGCACTGATGCTGTTAGGCCGTACGATTTCAGAAACGCTACAGCGCTACTCTATTGCTTTGAACCTATTGGCAGAAAACCCTGATTTGGATAAATCTGATCTTGAGCAGAAGAGCCAAGACATCGCACAGCGACTGGGACGCCTACAAGGCATTAATGCACCAGAGTTCTTCGATAAAGGCGTGTTTGCGTCGATGTTCGCAACTTTGAAACAGCAGCAATATTTGGATAACGATGGTAACTGCGATTTAGAAAAGACTCAGCAATTCGCTAAGCTTCTTTACTCAATGCTTTACCCAGAGGTCCGTCTGACGATTCAAGAGAGTATCCACCAAGCAGAGTAATCGCTTGGTTAGCAATTGCTTTAATCACTAGACTGAACACGATCAAAAAAGGCACCCATTGGGTGCCTTTTTATTGAGCGTTCGTTTAGCAAAAAACTCGTGCTTACCAGAAGGTAATGAATAAACCTGCTGTCACTGCCATTCCAACATAATTGTTGTTTAGGAAAGCTTGGAAACATAAGTCTCGATCACGGTGGCGCATCAGATGTTGTTGATACACAAACAAGCCCCCCGCAACCAGCAGTGCCCAATAAAAGGTATCTCCTAATTGGTAATGCATGCCTAACGCTATTAGCATCGCCAGTGTTACTAGCTGTAAGAAGCCAACAATGAGCTTGTCGAAACGACCAAATAGAATAGCCGTCGATTTGATGCCAATTTTTAAGTCATCATCTCGGTCAACCATTGCATATTGCGTGTCGTAGGCAATCGTCCACAGCGCATTGATAATGAAAATAAACCAGACCACATTAGGTAGCTCATTAGTTTGCGCCGCCCAAGCCATTGGGATAGCCCAACTAAACGCTAAGCCGAGGAACAACTGTGGAAGGTGCGTAAAACGCTTCATAAAAGGATAAATGAAGGCTAAGCCAACACCGATAACAGAAAGCTTAATCGTCAGCGGATTCATGGTTAGCACCAGTAAGAATGAAACCATGGCTAGCACTAAAAAGAGCAGAATAGCTTCCTTACTGGAAACCAAACCTGAAGGTAATGGGCGCTGCTTGGTTCGTTTTACATGGCCATCCACTTTACGGTCAGCAAAATCATTGATCACACAGCCAGCTGAACGCATCAATATCACGCCAAGTACGAAAACAACCAAGACATCAAAATCAGGCATGCCTTTCGCGGCGATAATCAGAGACCATAAGGTCGGCCAAAGGAGTAATAGAGTACCAATCGGGCGATTCATTCGCGTTAATTGCCAATACGCCTTCGCTTTGGTGGCAAACATTTACACACTCTCCTTAGAGTAAATGGGTGATGTTGGCAAAAATAGTTCTGCCACAAGCATCGGTTTATGGTTCATCCATAATCGAGAACGACGCGCGAGCAGTCGCTCATCGCCAGCGATAACCCAACCGACTTGCAGCGCATCTCGCTCCACGTTCTCAGCGCTGAACACGGTTAAACCAAGTGGGACATTACCTTGTTGAGAAAGGTCAGAGTGCTGATGATCCTCTAATGTGACTCGAGGAATCAAGGTTCGCCCTAACACCCACGGCTCATCATCACCCTTCAAAATCACTTTACGCAGTAAGCAATCAAACGATGATAAAAGAAGTTCCTCGTCCTGTTGTAGCATTGAGCGCTCTACAACTTGATTATGAAGCAACTCAACAGACAGGTGCTGACAGCTCTTGCCCAACTTGCGGGAAAGAGAACCTTGCTCCAAAAGCCACTCTCTGGTGATTTTATTAGGAAAATCAAATGTTTCTGTACTTTGCCAATCTACATTCATTAACGAATTAAGATACAGCGATATTGGCTGATTCATACTAGTATTCAATAGGTGACTTTACACGTACAATAAAGCTTCAACTTTCGAACAAAATTAAAGCGTTCTTCGAATTGTAAACGTATTTAGATTTAGACCGCTCATTGTAACAAGACTAATGCGTTTCGAATATCGCGAATAAACTAAAGAAAAGTCACAAATATGCACAAACGTTATGTAGCCCAAATATTTCTTGCGATTACCCTACTCTTTTCAGCATCAAGTTTCGCTGAAGAGGAATCGGCACCCAAACTAGCCTACTTCACGCTAGAGCCTGACCTGACCACCAATTTTTACACTAAAGGTAAAAAACTGGGCTACATTCAGGTTCGCCTCGATATTATGGTTGCGAATAGTAACGACTTGGCAGCCATTGAGCACCACCAACCACTGATTCGTGATGCGGTGATTGAATTGCTCGGTAAACAAAACGAAGAAACCATTAAGTCTCTATCTGGTCGTGAAGATTTAAGAAAAACCTTAGTTGAACATCTCAACAAGGTATTGCTTCCTGAAACAGGCAAAACCCTCATTGCTGACCTACTGTTTACCAAATACCTTTATCAGTAATAATGATGTAAAAACGAATCCAAATAAAAAAGCGGCTCATCTGGCCGCTTTTTTGTCTCTATTATTTAGCTACTGCCAAAAAGCATCTACTCGCTTCGTGCTGAACTCGGTGCTTTCATAGCATCAATCCAACCAATAATGACACCAGCGGCTAGGCCAGCCAAATGAGCGGTGTTTGCAATGGCCATGAACGGTTGCATGTAACCAAGCACTAGCCACACCAACATAAAGCCGACGATCTGTCTTGGAATGCCTAAGCCAAGCTGAGGGGCTTTTGCACCCACCACCCATAGATAGCCAACCAAGGCATACACAACACCAGACAAACCACCGAAATTCGCCCCTTCAACCCAATACTGCCCAGCACCTGAAAGCGCAGAAGAGACAGCAAAGATCTGAAGTAGCTTGAGGCTACCTAGTTTTTTCTCAATATCCCCACCTAACTGCCACCACCACAAAATATTAAATGCGATATGCATAACAGAGAAGTGCAGAACAGCATGGCTTAACCAACGCCACAATTGCCATTGTTGTCCGTCAACCGCAGGGAAATGTAGGGCGTTGAAAATAGCTTGACCAAAACCGACTTGCTGCAGTGCAAAAATCACCACACACACCAACATCAGGCTGAGTGTCACGGGGCCCGCTTTGGCTTTTATCATGCCCATAAAACTTGGCGTGTGATAATGAAAGTTGCTCTTTCTTGTCTCTGCCATGTCCCAAGATGCTGCTTGATAGCGCTTATGATTGGGTTCCGACAGGAAACGATTGAGCTCGGCCTCGGTTTCAACCTGATATTGACCCTCAAGAAGCCAAAGAGCAAAACGCCCTTCTCCCTCAGGTGACATCTGAATAGGGATCTGACGAGAGGCCATATAATCAATAAACGCTTGAGCAAGACGTGGATTGTCTAACACCATCAATCTAATCATTGTTACTTCCTATTCATGCTATGAGAGATGCTTGAAGCGGTTCAAGTGATAAAGGCTATTAACCCGCGATCACTGGAAGTTCAGCACGATGCCAAGCTTCAAATCCACCATCAACACTATATACCTCTTCAAAGCCTTGGTTCACTAAATATTGTGCCGCACCTTGGCTACTAATACCGTGATAACACATCACTAAGATTGGCTGTTCGAACTCCACCTCATCCATGAACGACACCATGGTATCGTTAGTAAGATGGTAAGCGGTTTTTGAGTGAGCTACCGCAAAAGACTGCGGGTCACGTATATCGACAAGTCGAGCTTCGCCTTGTTCAATAAGGGCTTGAGCACCTTTAACATCAATATGTTTAAACTGGTCCATGACTTTCTCTTTTATACTGATTTACTTTGCTGCCATTGTAACCTATCCCAAGGCTAACAATCACATCCACTTAATAAGGTTATCCACCAGCGATCACTTTTACACCATTTGTGGATAAACCTGTGAATTGCGTGAATAAAGTGCTTTTTTTAAAATGGATCCACAACATGTAGTAATGATCCTGATCTAACTGTGGGTTAACTGAAACATATCCCCACTCGAAAAACCCCTTCAAAGCCTTACTACACCCTGCTTTTAGACAGCTGACGAATAAACTTCTCACAGAGTTATCCACAAAATCACTTTGCAAATTTCGATCGCAAAAATTGAGAAATCGATCCAAAACAAAAAGGCCGAGATCTCTCGATCTCGGCCTTTTCAAAATTCAGCTATTTGTTAGCTCTACTATTAGATAGAAGCTAGATGCTAGATGCTATTAGAAATCGCCAACGGCTTGTTTCAATTTCTTCATCGCATTCTTTTCTAACTGGCGAACACGCTCTGCAGAAATGCTGTAGGTATCCGCTAAGTCTTGCAGTGTCGACTTATTATCATCTAACCAACGTGAGCGCACAATGTGCTGGCTGCGTTCGTCTAAGCTCTTCAATGCGAGTCCTAGGCGATTGTTGGTGTGTGATTCCCAGTTCGCCGCTTCAACCGTTTCAGCAACGTCTGATGCTTTGTCTTCTAGGTAGTAAACTGGAGCCGTGTAAGCAGAACCCCCGTCATCGTCATCCATCGGGGCTTCAAACGTAGCGTCTTGTGCCGCTAAGCGTGATTCCATCTCACGAACTTCTGAAGGCTCAACACCCAACTCACGTGCAACCGTCTCAACTTCGCCGTTATTGAACCAACCTAAACGCTTTTTAGACTTACGAAGGTTAAAGAACAATTTACGTTGTGCTTTCGTTGTTGCGATCTTAACGATACGCCAGTTACGCAAAACGTACTCATGAATCTCAGCTTTGATCCAGTGAACAGCAAAAGAGACTAGACGAACACCAACTTCTGGATTGAAGCGCTTAACAGCCTTCATCAAGCCGATGTTACCTTCTTGGACAAGATCAGCCATTGGTAACCCGTAGCCAGAATATCCTCTTGCAACGTGTACCACGAATCTTAGGTGGGAAAGGATCAAGCCTTTCGCAGCGTCGATCTCACCTTTGTAATGTAATCGCTCTGCAAGTCCACGTTCCTCTTCAGGAGTCAGCATAGGGTAGCTGTTCGCTGAGCGGATATAGCTATCTAAACTATCTTGTGTGACTAAAGCCATTTGATACGCTTGGTTTGCCATTCGGTTCCTCATCAATCTCTGATCTGGAGTAATACATCTATTAAAACCCGACAATCTTGAACCTAAAATGAACAGGTTTCAAGGAGGGGGAAGTAATTATGCATAATCAATTCGTCTATACAAGGCAAAAACTGGTTAAGAACTGCCTATTTTTCGTATAAATATGACTCTATTCACCTAAACTGGTTCAATTTCTTTTAGGTGACGCTGTGCAGAAAGCTTCGCAGCCACACTACCAAGCAGGGTTCCGACGATCAAAAGTAATAAAGACTCATCCCAACTCAGGCCAATTAAGCGGAAATGGCTATCATAAAGCTGAGCCAAATCATCCACTGCACTGTTGAGCAAAACGGTAATCAATGCCGTCATAACCCAAGCACTAATCGAACCTAAAACGCCAAACCACATCCCAGCATAAAGGTATGGTCGAAGAATGTAGCTGTCGGTGGCACCAATCAGCTTCATGGTTTGAATCTCGTCTTTATGCGCCAACACATTAAAGCGTAATGTATTGCCAATAATCAAAAATACCGCGCCCAACATCAATACCGTTAGAGTAATCACGATTACCGCTGCTAATGCTTTGATCGCATCTAATCGAGCTAACCAATCTTCGTCTAAACGAACATCGGTCACTAGCTCTTGCTTTTTAACGTTGCTTGCTAATTCTTTGATTAAGACATCACTGTGCACGCTTGGCGTAATCACCAACACACCTGGCAACGAATAATCATCTAGGATAGTCAGGGCATCTTCAAAACCAGAATACTGGCTTAGATCCGCAAGCCCTTGTTGCGGTGAAATGTATTCCACCAGTTCGACTTGATCCCAACTTTCAATTTCATCCTTAAGCACCATTACTCTCGGCTCAGGAATGCCATCCTCTACATAAGCACTTATTTGTGACGGGCTGGTGACATCTTGAGCCACTTCACCAACATTCTTACCCAGTAGGTACAAACAAGCTGGCATCGCCAAAGCCATTGAGATCACCGCAAGGGTCAACAAGTTGCCCAACGGACGTTGCCACATTTGCGAGAACGATGACTTAGCTTGCTTCCAATGAACAACAAAGAAACCGTCGCTTGAAGCCCGGTTTGCTGCTCGATTGGATTGAGGTTTCTTGATGCGCTTATTCGCGGCCATAGTCTTCAACCTCACTCAAAAAGCCTTGGTTTAACTCAAGATGACGGTACTGAGGGCGAGTGTTCACTAACCCGATATCGTGCGTCGCTAGGATGATCGTAACACCCGCGCGGTTGAACTCTTCAAACAAACGTAATACACGGTTAGATAATTCAGGATCGAGGTTACCGGTCGGCTCATCCGCTAAAAGCAGAGTTGGACGGTTAACCACAGCGCGAGCGATACCCACGCGTTGCTGCTCACCACCAGAAAGCTGGCTTGGCAAACAACGGGCTTTGTCTAGTAAGCCGGTTTTATCCAACGCAGCACTGACTCGGCGTTTTATTTCATTTTCAGAAATAGATTCAATACGCATAGGCAGTGCGACGTTATCAAAGATAGAGCGATCCATCAGTAGGCGATGGTCTTGAAAGACAATCCCGATGTTACGACGTAAGAAGGGAATGTCTTTAGCTGGAATACGAGTGATATCGTGATCGTTAAACCAAACACGTCCGTCAGTTGGACGCTCGATGGCGCAGATCAACTTCAGCAAGGTACTTTTACCAGCGCCAGAGTGCCCACCCAAAAAAGCCATCTCTCCACGTTTAAGGTGAAAGTCCACTTTTTGGAGCGCTTGTCGTCCGCCTCGGTAGGCTTTGCTCACTTGCTGAAATTTGATCACCGAAAATTCCTCTTACGATCACTCATATCAAATTTAAAACGGTAGCAGGTTAAGGATAAACCACTTTGCTACTCGCGTTACTCTTCGCGGCTAAATAGTGCTTCAATAAAGTCTTTAGACTCAAATGGACGCAGGTCATCAATGCCTTCACCCACACCAATGTAGCGGATTGGAATCTGGAACTGGTCAGCAATTGAGAAAATCACGCCGCCTTTCGCCGTACCATCTAGCTTAGTGAGCGTAATACCCGTTACTGGTGCCACGTCACTGAACAGCTTCGCTTGACTGATAGCATTCTGACCGGTACCTGCATCGAGCGTTAACATGATTTCGTGCGGTGCAGAGTCATCAATTTTCTTCATTACACGAACAATCTTACGCAGCTCTTCCATCAAGTTGCTCTTGTTCTGCAAACGACCTGCAGTATCAGCAATCACAACATCAACGCCACGCGCTTTCGCCGCTTCAATCGCATCGTAGATAACAGATGCGCTATCGGCACCTGTGTGCTGAGCAATCACTGGAACATTATTACGTTGGCCCCAAACCTGAAGTTGTTCAACTGCTGCCGCACGGAAGGTATCACCCGCCGCCAACATCACTTTCTTGCCTTCACTTTGGAATTGTTTAGCCAGCTTACCGATGGTGGTTGTCTTACCGACACCGTTCACACCCACCATTAAAATAACGTAAGGTGTTTTAGTCGTATCAACAACCAGTGGCTGTTCCACTTGGCTTAAGATATCTGCCATCTCTTCTTTGAGCAGACCATATAGAGCTTCACCGTCTTTTAGGTCATTACGAGATGCTTTTTCTGTCAGATTTTCAATGATCTTAACCGTGGTATTCATACCCACGTCTGCAATCAGAAGTTGCTCTTCTAGTTCTTCAAACAGATCTTCATCGATTTGTTTACCCTTGAACAAGCCAAAGAAGCCAGCACCGATGTTTGCTTTAGTGCGGCTAAGGCTACGCTTAAGGCGCGCAAAGAAACTTTCTGTCGGCTTATCTTGAACTTCTTCAACCTGAGCTTGAGGAACAGCAACTTCTTCCTGTTCTGCTTCTGCTTCTGCTTCTGCTTCTGCTTCTGCTACGACAGGCTGCTGCTCTTGCTGAATGTCTTCAAGCGCTTGCTCTGAATCAACTGGCTTAGATTCAACTGGCGTAGTTACCTCTAGTTCAGACTCGGCTTGTTCAACCTCGACTTGTGATTCAACTTCAGTTTGATCTTCAACGTTTTCTACGTTCGCTTCATTCTGAGTTTTTGGGCTTTGTTCTTCGTCACCAAAACCAAGCCACGATAATAATCCGCGCTTCTTTTTTTCCGTCATCAGAGGAGTTTCCTAGATCTACTAATTAGCTGTATTGACTTAATACACGTCGACTCTTTGCTATTGTTATACAATACAAGCTTGTACAAACGAATAGTAAAGAAAAATGACAAAGCAGTGATAAGTTTGCTTTTAGCTTGATACACTTTGTCATTGCAAATTTATTTAATACTCGAACCCACTTAAATTGGGCTCGGTATAGTATCACTTTATTAGCGGTCAAAAAATCTATGGTAAGACGTCGCCAGCAAAACACATCACAAAAAAAGCCATCCGGAGGCTTTGTTCGAATTATTAGTGGCTCATGGAGAGGTAGAAAGCTGCCTGTTCATGATTTAGAAGGATTACGCCCAACCATTGACCGAGTAAAAGAGACACTCTTTAACTGGGTGGCTCAAGATATCCCACATTCAACTTGCTTGGATGTATTTGCCGGTTCTGGCGGTCTAGGTTTTGAAGCAGCTTCTCGCCAAGCAAAAATGGTGACACTGCTCGAAATGAATCAAAAGGCAGCCAAACAGCTTTCTGATAACGCGAAAGAGCTCAAAGCAGACAACATCAGTGTCGTGAATACTGATGCTATCTCTTTCCTTAAGAAGCCAGGTACTCCTTACGATATGGTTTTCCTAGATCCACCATTTCGTAAAGGCTTACTTGCAGAAACTGTACAACTGCTTGAGAGCAATGGCTGGTTGGCAGACAACGCCATCATTTACGTAGAGACAGAAAAAGAGCTGCAGCTTGAGGCTATGCCAGAGAACTGGGAATTGCATCGCGATAAGACCACTGGCCAGTCTAGCTACCGACTGTTTAATCGAACCACTGAAGAATAGGAGTTATTGAATGAAGTTCTTACTTCCACTAGCAAAAGTAGCCATCGCCTTTGTTTGGTTTATCTTAATCGTAAATATTTTCTACCCATTCCCAGGTAATGCTGCGATTGCGCTTTATATCATGACAGCATTCTTGTTCTTCATGCACGGCCTGCAGATGCTGATTTTCATCGGTGCTTTTGGCGATAAGATCGAAATGTCACGTTGGGAGAAGTGGTCAATATTGATTTTCGGAGTCTTTGCTCTCCTCGATATCAGACGCAAACACATGATGTAATAAAACTTAAGCTCAGATACAAAAACGCCGCTCATTTGAGCGGCGTTTTTTTTATTCAGCAATGATACTGATGTTAGCCCATGTAGCCTTTTACACCATCTAGGAACATTTGCGTCGACAACATAACCAACAACAAGCCCATCAAGCGTTCGATGGCTTTAAGGCCTCGCTCACCCAGCACTCGCAGGAAGAAACCATTAAACATCAGAATAAAGAAGGTCGCGCCCCAAGCCAGCATCACTGCACCTGAAAGCTCTAACATGTTGTCAGGGTGCTGTGTCGACAACAGAATCAATGCAGCAATCACCGACGGGCCTGCAATCATAGGGATCGCCATCGGCACGATAAACGGTTCTTCACCCGCCGCTAGGCCGGTAATACTGCCCGCACTTGGGAAAATCATCTTAATCGCGATGATGAACAGAATAATACCGCCAGAAATGCTCAAGGTTTCAGGCTGCACGTGCAGGAAGTTCATGATGCTTTGACCGGCAAACAAGAACAACAGCAGGATAATCAGCGCAAACATCAGTTCACGAACAAGAACAATACGGCGACGCTTCGGATCAATATGCTTAAGGATAGAGAGCACGATTGGTAGATTGCCAAGCGGATCCATAATAAGAAACAGCATGGTCGCTGCAGATAAAATTTCCATAAGTTTGTCTCGAAAAGCGTAAGTGCGCGGAGTATAGCAGCCTCAACATTGATTTTCGAACGCAGTAATAAAAGGATTAACTTACGTAATTAGACGGGAATTTTGCGAGAGCAGATAGAAAGCTAGAAGAGATAATTTAAAGAGTGGAGCCGAAAACATCGCATCCACTCATCTTATATAAAAGTCAAAAGGCTCAAAAAACCAGTTGTTACTCGAGATTAGTGGTTACACACACGTTCGCGATTGGTGCAAAGTTTGTCATCAACAACCACGACCTTTTCCATCTTCAGAAAAAATTTCAGCAGGCCATCCAAATCCAGACCATTTAGCTTACACGTATGGAAGCGAGTTTCTGCACCATATGTTTGAGCGAGCTCTTGCGTCAACTCTTCACGAGTCAGGGGCTTTTCACTCAGTAGGTTTAAAACGTTGTGTGCATGAATTTCGGTAGTCATAACTCTATCTCATGTTTAATGAAGTAGACGTAGAGTACCTACTTTCATCTTAGCTGCCTTGATGTAGCTCAGAATTAAGCTAGCTCTACCCTAAATGGTAAGGGAAGCAACAATGAGAGCGTGCGCGAGAAAGTAACTGCCCGTCACCCAAAGATAAGCGCCCTTGATTGGACTACGATAGCAATTGAGAGCATACGCCAGTGCAGAAAGCAGCAGCACGCTACAGCCAGCAAAACCAACCGCGTGTGATAGCTGAGGCTCAAGCAACCAAACCTCACCAGAGGCCCAAGCCAGCTGGATAAGCACAATGCCCATAATGACCACGGGAAAAACCAATCTATCTAGGCGCGGAAGAAGTAAGAAGAAAGCGACAACGCAGGCAGCCAACAATAATGCAAACAACCACCAAACCATCTCTCCTGAGAGCTGTAACCAAAATGCCTTGCTATAACAAAGTTGAGCCAATAAAAAACAGACAAAATGAAGTGGTCGTTTTTGAGTCACCGTATGTAGAACATCAGCCACAGCCGAGATAGCTAAGCCAGCGACAATCCAATAAGTATATTCAGCAACGATCGATTGAGTGACCGCCACTACCGCCAACAAAACAAAGGTAAACACCTTGTACACTAAGGCCTGACCGATATGTCCATGTTTCGTCCCTGCTATCGCTCCGATACCAGATAAAGAAACCGCTAACCAACTCCACATACCCATTGCCCTATTGCTTTAAAACGTCGCCAGTCTAGGCACACGAGTGTTGATGTAAAGCCTAAGCCCCTCAAAATTGGATCTTGATTACGCTTCCACTAAAAAGAGCCTCTTTAGATTGAAGTCGTAACAATTACTATGATGACTATGATGACTATGGCTATTCTTTTAAAACTAGAGCGATTCGTCGACAAACTTATTTAAATTGGCATTAGAGCGTCCAGACTTGAATTTTAGTCACTTCTAACCTATAGACTCCTTATAAAACCCCCATATATCATCAAATACCACACTTGAAAATTTAAAAACACTGCAATTAAGATAAATTATAACAATGACTTAAACAAACAAATCCAGAATTAATAGGGGAATGGAAACACCAAATCACTCTAGACTTACAAAGTAAGTGGCTTGCTTTCTTAAAACCCAACTTTGTCAGGTTTTTTCAAGTCCTCTGTAAAAATTCCCACAAAAACCAATCCGAAAAATTTAAAACAGAACAAAATCAAAGCCAGAAACCACCAACCCCTATTAATACAGTTTAACAACCTTTAACAATATAAATTACACAAAATGACCATTATAAAACAATAACTTAAATCAAAAACGGATAAACATGAAGCACAACGTATAAAATAAGAACACACCAAAAGACACAGTTAAACACACCCAAACAAGCCAAAAACTAATAGTTTTCTACTACTTTTAAAGCTTTCGAAAGTAATTCTTGATCTAAACCTATAAGTAGTGCTATTCTTTAAAACATAGCGAGAGACAACCAATTTTAGGAGTAGTGTTATGATTTCATCTTCGCAAAGACAAGGACTTGTAATGATCGCGGTAGTTGTAGGTCTAATGACACTACCGATGATGTACTAAGCAAGTTACAAATAAAAAAAGGGACGCCATGAGCGTCCCTTTTTTTGTTCAATTTTTTCACTTCGAAAACAGATGCAGTGTTAGCACATCCCAGTTCGCATAATAGAAACCCGCGGCTGCTAAAGTCATTGCCATCATCAGTAAGATCGCAACTCGCCAGATAAAGCGACCACTACGTGGAGTCAGCTCCTTCTCACAGTCGTTACACATCATGATGAACTTATGTTGGTCTTCCAACTTAGCCTCATGTTCATTGACTACCTTATTACGACACGTTGCGATATAACGCAGCTTGCTCACCATATCGTGCGGTAGCCTTTCTTCACAGCTTGTTACAAGCTCATGCAATCCTTCGCCTTCGGCATGATATTGAAGCCTCAATAACTTCTCTATATTGCGAGTTCTTGTCACCACTTTTTCAATATCGGTCATCTTGGCCCTCCCACTCCACACTATAATTCTAGTCGAGCATTCCCTTATTTTTATACAAATTTACTGATATTTACGTGAGAAAGAGACAATAAATAACAATGCTTTATCCCAAACAAGCCACTAAATGTGATGTCTGCCGAAAAATAATCAGCTTGGCTTACAACAGTTCACGAATAACAGCTTTAAACACATATCCCTATTGCTTGAAAGACTAGAATAACCATCACGACTACATGGAGGTTATATGCCTAATTCACTCTTTTTTGCCATCTTTGCACTTGCTGGTCTAGCGGCTTGGGTATTTATTGGTTTCTATCGAAAACACTCGCAAGGTGAAAATGCGCCAGAAAAGAAAGTGAATGTCACGGTGTTAGACAAACAATCCATCGACCTTCCTGACGCAGAACCTGGCCAAGAAGATCAAGAGTACTGGATTTACGTTCAACGTGGTGTGGTTGGTCCGAAGCGAGAATTCCAAGTCGGCATCCACTACTTCCACGCCCTTAACCCTGGCGACAAAGGAACCTTAACCTACCAAGGCGATAAGTTCTTACACTTTGCGTTGAAGCGCTAACCCTAGCCGCCTCAACTTTCTCTTCTAAGCAATCCATCAGAAAGCCTTAGCACCCACCGCTAAGGCAATAACCAACGCGTTCTCTCTGACTTAGAGACCAACCAGCTCATCCATAACGCGCCTGCTCCGCTGATCACGATCCATAATGGAATAACCCAAGCAGGGTGTCCTTGGTACCAACCGAACTCTTTCATTGGCCATAAGAAAATCGGGTGCAGCAGGTAAATACCTAAGCTGTGCTTACTGATAAAACCAACCACTTGATTGCTCTTCTCAGACAAGCCTTCACCATAATAACGACATACCATGAACACCATGCTCGCTGCTAATACGGTATTCAACGTTTTGTAAGATAGCCAGCGCCCTACCGTGTACTCTTCTGCCACCAAGCTTGCATCAACCACCATGTAAACCGTGGTTAGTAACGCTAGCCCACCCAGTAACACACTCACGCCAACTGTCATCTTGTTAAGTGGCACAATCTTATACAGCAAGTAACCCAATGGTAAGTAACCGGTGTACAACCACAATTCGTGACTCCAAGGGCCATCGATTTTCAATAAGAACAATAACGTAGTGAACAACCATACCGCCGTAAAGGCATAGACAGATCTATCACCGTACTTTCTGACCATGATCTGCAAGAACGGAATAACAAAGTAGAGTGGGATAAAGTAATAAAAGAAGCCAAGGTGATAGTAGGTATAGTGATGATAGCTATTGAGTAGCACATCCCAACTAACGTCAGCATCAAAGCCCATCGCAGACCAACCCGATAGGTAGGTATAGAAAAGCGACCAGACAATGAAAGGGATCAGCACCTTACCCAGACGACGCTTGAGGTAGTACTTGGCGTCAAACGGGCGCTGATCACTCAGCATCAGAGCACCAGTAATCAAGATGAACACCGGCACCGCCCAACGACTGAAACCGTTCACCGTAATGGCGGTCAGCCACTCACCGAAAGGAATGGTGCCTAAT
Source organism: Vibrio sp. QJM3NY_27 (assembly GCF_057785955.1). NCBI lineage: Bacteria > Pseudomonadati > Pseudomonadota > Gammaproteobacteria > Vibrionales > Vibrionaceae > Vibrio > Vibrio sp. QJM3NY_27. The sequence goes on from NZ_CM173511.1 coordinate 3,389,120, forward strand.
TCATTCCGATAAGGCGCCAAAACATGAATCGCGATAACTGCTATGGCCGCGACACATCGTGCTAAATCAAAAAAGAGAATTCGCTGCTTCATGTAAATGCCTGATTAATATTCAATCATTCTACTATAGCAATAAAAAAGCTGACCGGAATAAATACCAAGTCAGCTTAGTGTTAAAGGAGAGGCTTATCGCGAATTTAGCTCGTGTGAATTTAGTTCGTGTGAATTTAGTTCGTGCGGCTGAAGCTTATGCTGCTGAGATTTGCGGCACTTTAGGTAAACGCAGAGAGATCACCGTCGTTATCGCTAAGAACGCAAAAGATACCCACAGACACGCAGACAAACCGGCCATTTGGAATACCAAGCCCGACAATATCGTGCCAATCAAGCGACCCATCGCGTTTGCCATGTAATAGAAACCGACATCAAGAGAAACGCCATCGCCTTTCGCATAACTCACAATCAAATATGAGTGCAGCGATGAGTTCACCGCAAAGATGGCACCAAACACCATCAAGCCACCGATAATAACGAACTCGGGTTGCCAGCCAATTTGCACCGCATAGGCAATACAGGCAGTCACGATAGCCAACGCACCCGCCCATAATAGCGCTGCATGTCCATCAGGCACCTTGCCTTGGGCTTTACCGGTAATCTTCGGCGCTATGCCCTGTACAAAGCCATAAGCAATTGTCCAAGCTGCTAAGAAACCACCCACCCATGAGTGATCCCAACCAAACACACTGCCGAGGTAAATCGGCAAAGCAATCACAAACCACACATCACGAGCACCAAACAGGAACATACGCGCAGCCGACAAGATATTGATGGATTCAGACTTAGAGAAGATTTGTTTAAACTTAGGTTTGGTTTTCGCTTTGCCCATGTCCGCTTCTAAGCTCACCAAACTGCCAATGAACACCAATGTCAGCACAACAGCCATCGCTAGCACTGCGTATTGGAAACCAATCGTCGAAAGCAGTAAGCCACCGATAAAGAACCCAGCACCTTTCAGTGCATTCTTAGATCCGGTCAGAATTGCAATCCACTTATAAAGTGCACCTTGCTGCTCATCCGGAACCAAGGTTTTGATTGAGCTCTTGGCACTCATCTTATTGAGGTCTTTAGCAATACCAGACAACGCCTGCGCCGCCATGACCCAAGGAATAGTCAACATTGCGCTTGGCACCGCGAGCATACCCAAGGCGACGACTTGCATCCCTAACCCGATGTTCATGGTCTTATTGAGCCCAAGACGCGCCCCTAACCAGCCACCGATTAGGTTGGTCACCACACCAAAGAATTCATAGAAAAGGAACAGTGAGGCGATTTCTAGTGAACTGTAGCCAAGGTCGTAAAAATACAGAACCACCAGCATACGAAGTGCACCATCAGTAATGGTGAAGTTCCAGTAGTTGAAAGTCACCAACATGTATTGGCGAACGCTCTTACTTAGATTTGAAAACATAACGCTATCTCTGCAATCTAAACAAAAAGAGCTTTTGGATCATGATGAGTTCAACACTCCAGATATCAAAAGCTCCTTGTATAACAACAATGGCTTATTAGCTGTTCGCTACGCCATTAATGTATTCAACCTGAATGGGCTTAGTAAATGCGCCCGGACGCAGTGCCTGCACCTCTTGAACAATCTTTCTCATGTCCCAGCTCTTCTCTAACAGCAGGTGTGCAGCCAGCAAGCCAGTGCGGCCAGAACCGCCCATACAGTGCATTGCTACCTTGCCGCCGTTATCAACCACTTGATGCAACGCAGGGCTAGCCGCTTGCCATTTCGCAGCAAAATCAGCACCCGGTGCACAGTCGTCTTCAATTTCGATCTGGAACCATTGCATGCCTAGCACACGTGTTTTTTCTCCAAGTGCCGCCACGTCTTTACTTGCAAGCTCATGGTCATCAAGTGCTGTCACGATAGCTTCAACGCCTTGTGCTCTCAGTTGTATTAATGATGCATCTAGATCAGCGTCTTTAGTGCCTGGGCACGGAGTAAGCACTAGCGCACCTTGCTCTAGGTCTAGTTGCCATGTTGGATGTGTCATTGTGTAATCTCCAGATTCTACTATTTCTTAAGTACGCAGGCTTATGCTAACCCGACTGTGCGAACCAGCTCAGCGGTACGTGTCGCGTAGCCCATCTCGTTGTCATACCAAGCGTAGATCTTAACCATGCGCTTACCTACCAACATCGTTGATAGTGCATCCACGATTGTTGAGCGTTGGTCGCCTTTGTAATCGATAGAAACCAGTGGACGCTCTTCAAAGCCAAGAATGCCTTTCAGTTCATTCTCAGACGCTTCTTTCAGCATCGCATTGACTTCTTCTGCTGTGGTGTCTTGCTTCACTTCGAAGATGATGTCTGTCAGAGAAGCATTCGCTAGTGGTACACGAACCGCGTGGCCGTTGATACGGTTTTCAAGCTCTGGGAAGATCTCAACAATCGCCTTAGCGCTGCCCGTTGTTGTTGGGATAAGGCTCATGCCACATGCTCGTGCACGGCGTAAGTCTTTGTGGGGCGCATCAAGAATCGTTTGCGTGTTAGTTAGATCATGAATAGTGGTGAAAGCTGCGTTCTCGATACCAAGCTTCTCGTTGATCACCTTAACCACTGGCGCGAGACAGTTCGTTGTACAAGACGCTGCCGTTACGATTTTATGTACCGCAGGATCGAAGATATTGTCGTTCACACCGACAACAATGTTTGCGATGCCTTCTTCTTTCACAGGAGCCGATACCACAACGCGCTTCACACCTTGCTCTAGGTATTTGTTTAGGAAAGAGGTCTTACGGTGAACACCTGTCGCTTCGATAACCACATCACAACCAGACCAATCGATCGCATCAATGTCGCGCTCTTTTGTGGTTTTGATGCGTTGACCGTTGATGATCATCTCATCGCCTTCAACAGCCACTTCGTGATTCCAACGACCTTGAACCGAATCAAACTCAAGAAGGTGAGCCAATGTTGCTGTGTCGCCAGCAACATCGTTAATTTGAACAAACTCTAGCTCTTCCCAATCGAAAGCTGCGCGAAGTGCTAGACGGCCGATACGACCAAAACCATTAATACCTACTTTGACTGTCATTTTCTGTTCTCTCAGTTAATTGCTTTCATATTTGAAGCCGCAGCGTTGTTGACTGCGTTCACTTACCCTAATCACATAGGACATCTATGCTCATAGGGATAAGTTCACTTGTCGCCTAGCTGCAACTCCAACTATTTCGCAATAAGTTTTAATGTATTTAAACGCAACATTGAGGGCGTGAAGTCATGGCTTCTAAGCGCTCAATATCTTGCTGGTATTCAGTTTTCAAACAGTTCGATGCGATAAGGTCGTCAATTAACTTTAGCATCCAACCTGGTAAATCTTGTGACAGGCGGTAAAACACCCACTGCCCCTGGCGAACATCAGTCAAAATGCCGTTTGAACGCAACTGCGCAAGATGGCGTGAAACCTTTGGCTGACTTTCTTGCAATGCCTGAGTCAACTCACCAACCGATAAGCACTCATTGCGAACTATCAACATTAAGCAACGCACTCGCGTTTCATCGGACAGTAATTTAAAAAATTGGTGAGGAAGCATAACTACATACTCATATATGGATATGCATATATGATAGGTGTAAAAAAACGCACGTCAAGGCGTGCGTTATAATTGTCATAAAAGTTTAACGAAGATAAATCAGAGCTGATTGGTTACGTTATGACTCCAGCGTCGAGCTTCGGTGAGCTCAGTTTTAACCTGTTCCACACTCAATCCTAAATGAGCACAGTGCTCATCCATCTGCTGCCAATCGGCATGTTCAAAGCTCTCTTCAAGGGCCAGCAAGGTTCCATATGGCCCTTCTCTACGTAACAGAGCCACCTTGATACTTTTACACAAAGGCAGTTGCTCAACTAAATTCTCTAACGACAAGTCGAGCAGCGCATCAAGCAACGAGAACAAACCAATCATAAAGGCTTGCTCGGCATGCCCTTCAAATGCCTGATAACGAGACATACGTTGGCAGAACTGAGCTCGCTGAAGCGATAAGCCATATAGCTCTTTTGGCTTTTTATCAGAGACATAAGACGCCACTGCCAACGAGACAAACATTTTCAGCTTCTCTTGCCCCAGATAAACCAAAGCCTGGCGGAACGAAGAGATGGTGACCTCAAGGCGAGGTGACATGGTATTCACAAAACGCAGTAACTTATACGATAAGGCGACATCTTTCGCGACGATGCTTTCGACACGTTGGAAGTTGACTTCCGGCTTACACACTTCTTGGAACAGCTCCATCGCAATTACTTGCTCAGGGCTAATGTACTTGGTCTTGATGATTTCAGGTTTGCTGAAGAAGTACCCTTGGAAGAACTTAAAACCCGCCTCTTTCGCTTGCTTAAACTCTTGTTCAGTTTCGACTCGTTCAGCCAGAAAGCTAAACTTCTTCCCTTGATGAGCTCTTACCAAATCACACGCTTCATCCAAGCCCATTTGCATGATATCGAGCTTAACAATATGCGTGTATTTAAGGAATCGTTCCCATTCTGGCGTAGAGGTAAAGTCATCTAGGGCAATCATGTACCCCGCTTGATAGAGCTCTTTGACCGCCTCTAACAGCTCATCCGTCGGTTGGCAGGTTTCAAGAATCTCGACCACAACCTTGTCTTTCGGCAAGCCTAAAGGAAGCCGACGAATCAAGCTTTGATGAGGGAAATTAATAAAACAGCGCGAAGATGGAATCGAAGGGTTATGCCCAACCGATAAGAAGTTCTCAACAATCAGACGGTACGTTGCTCGATTAGACTCAATATGCGCTGGGTAGGCATTCCTTTCTCCGTCGCGAAACAACAGCTCATAACCAAGCGTGTTCTTGTTACGGTTTAAGATAGGTTGTCGAGCAACGTAGGTAGCGGTCATTTATCTATAACTCTATTGATTTATCTATAACTGTATTGCTTTACTAAGCTTTAGCGGCAGCAAGCAAGGCACCGCAACCCATGAACATACCACCAAATATTTTATTTATCTTACCCATTATACGATCAGAACGAATAAAACGTCCCATTTGTGAAGCTAATGAGGTGTAGCCCAACATAACAACACTATCAATGAATACTGTTGTAACTCCTAACACTAATAACTGCGGTGCTTGCGGTTGTGTAGGATCGATAAATTGAGGAAACAGAGCCACCAAAAACACGATAGATTTTGGGTTAGTTAGATTGATAAGCACGGCATTTCTAAGCAGCTTACCACTCGATAGCGTTGAGCTTTCTTCTGAAGCCACCAAGCTAGAATTATCACGCCATTTTTGAATACCCAACCACACAAGGTAAACCACACCTACCCATTTGATGATGGTGAACGCCAACGCAGATTGAGCCACCAGAGCACCAATACCTGCACCCACCAGCATGATGTGGAATGCAAGACCGAGCTGTAAGCCGGCGATCGACGCAAGTGACTTCTTGGTGCCATAACTTAGCCCATTGCTGATTGAGTTAACGGTACCTGAGCCCGGAGCCAAACTAAACAATATCGCCGTGACGACATAAGCAAGCCAAACATGAGTATCCATTTGCATTTCCTTACTAGTTCTTTAATCTAACAACATTAGTAGCGATAAAGCTCTCACATGCATCAGTTCAGGTAATTTCCCATGGAAAACCACAGTGCCGCCCCATTTTCGTACACGCAAGAACCTGAGTTCGAGCAAGCGATTAAACACCCGATCCCTGCCCTTTGGCAACAACGTAAAGATGGGTATGTCACATCATCAGGTAAAAAGAAGCTGTACTGGTGTAGCCTAACCTCACCAATGCACACCAAAGCCATTGTTATTTCAAATGGCCGCATTGAGTGTTGCTTGAAATACCAAGAACTCTTTTATGATTTTTATCAGCAAGGCTATGACGTTTATTCATTTGACCACCAAGGTCAAGGCCAGTCGGAACGTATGGTAACAGACTCTGACATTGGTCACATTCATGAGTTTGATGATTACGCCTCAGACATGTCTGACGTCATTGCCAGTTTTGACCTAAGCCGATACTCCAATCGCTACCTACTGGCACATTCAATGGGCAGCACCATAGCTACTCGCTATCTACAAACTCACCCCGATCACCCGTTTGACAAAGTTACTCTGTGCGCTCCGATGTTTGGGATTAAGACTGAATGGTACTTCAAGCCCATCGCGATGGTTGTTGGGCAAGTACTCACCGCTTTCTATGCTAAGCCGACTTATGCCCCGGGGCAGCAAGCGTACTACTCTAAGCCCTTCGAAAATAACTTACTCAGCCACAGCAAGGTACGCTATCACTGGTTCCGTTGCTTGTATGACGGGTCCCCTTCTTTGCAGGTTGGCGGACCAAGCACTCGCTGGGTATGGCAAGGGTTAATGGCAGCGAAGCAGGCGATACAACAAACTCGTCAAATCAAGATCCCACTGTTATTGATTCAAGCTGGAGAAGAGAAGATTGTCAGCAACAGCGCTCAAGTGAAGTTCATCAATAAACTGAGGAAAACCAACTCAGCCTGCCAGTTTAAGGCCATTGAAGGGTCTAAGCATGAGGTGCTGTTTGAGAAAGACGAATATCGCAATCAAACACTGAATGCTATCAATCAGTTTTTTGCCTAGAGCTAATAAACTAATAAGCGAATAAGCGAATAAGCTGAGTAACCGACCAAGAACATAAGTGCTAAAGAGGAAGAGAAGTAAGTGAGCTTTGCCCTCTTTTCTTGCATGAAATTGGCATACAATTTCTACCTAGAGATATTGTAGTTAAAACGATTCTAGCGTTGGCTAGCGTCGATATTGGTTAAGCATTTTTGCAATGAGGGTTAAATGAGTATTCCTGCACTAAAAGATTCCGTGAAAATTGTTGCTTCTGATTTAGATGGTACGCTTTTGGCTCCCAACCATCAGCTAAGCGACTTTACCAAGCTAACACTTAAGAAATTACACGACCAAGGTTATACCTTTATCTTCGCTACGGGTCGTCACCACGTCGATGTGGCGGGTATTCGTCAGATCGCAGGTATTCCGGCGTACATGATCACTTCAAACGGTGCACGCGTGCATGACCAGAACGATCAACTGATGTATAGCCAGAACGTGCCTCAGGAACTCGTTCAACCTGTTATCGATATTGTTCGCCAAGATCCAAATCTCTTTATTCACATGTACCAGAATGAAGATTGGCTACTGGATCGTGAAGACGAAATGCTGGCAAAATTCCACAGTGAGTCTGGCTTTAGCTACAAGCGCTTTGAAGCAGAAAATGCACCAAGCGAAGGTATTGCGAAAGTCTTTTTCACTCACCCAGAACAGGACCACGAATATCTCGTCACGTTTGAACAAAAGCTAAGAGATACTTTTGGCGACAAGCTGAACATCGCCTTTTCAACGCCTTGGTGTTTAGAAGTAATGGCCGCTGAAGTTTCTAAAGGCCATGCCTTAGACGCTGTTGCGAAGTCACTCAACCTGACACTGGATAACTGTATTGCCTTTGGTGACGGAATGAACGATGCCGAGATGCTGGCTATGGCAGGCAAAGGCTTAGTGATGGGTACATCGCATGAGAAAGTATTTAAAGCTTTGCCAGACAATGAAGTGATTGGCAGCAGCGCAGACGACGCCGTTGCTCACTACCTAGAAAAGCACCTGCTCTAATCTCGTCGAAGAGATCTGAATAAATAAAAAGGCAGCCAATGGCTGCCTTTTTTGAACCTTACGTAAAAAGCTCTCTCTAACGCTAACGAGAACCTAGCACTTCTTTGCTTAAGATCGCCTGCCACTCTTGCTCTGTAACTGGCATGATGGATAAGCGATTGCCCCGTTTAACCAACGGCATTTCTGCTAGCTCAGGCATCGCTTTAAGCGTTGCCAAAGGAATTAAGCGCTCAGTCACTCGCACAAATTCGACATCAACCATTATCCAACGCGAATTCTCTGGCGAAGATTTAGCATCATAGTAATCACTTTCTGGGTCGAATTGAAAATGATCTGGATAGGCTTCTCTGGTTACCTTAGCGATCCCTGCTACGCCAACTTTTTTGCATGATGAATGGTATATCATCACCAGATCTCCAAGCTTAACGTCATCGCGCATCATGTTTCGAGCCTGATAGTTGCGTACACCCTCCCAACAAGAGGTTTTTTGTACTCTCAGAGTCTGAATAGAGAAGGTGTCAGGTTCTGTTTTAAATAACCAATATGCCATAATAAATCCAATTAACGGTTGCTCCGAGGAAGATATAACATGAAGGTAATGAAAAACCCAGTGACATGGCTAGTCGCATTCGCTCTACAAGGCTGTGTCACAGCACCAGATTCCCCCCAAAAGCCAGAACTACCACCAGCAACCTTGGATGAGCCACTAAGCATTCAACCGCAAACCTTCATCATGCGTGGCCAGGTGGTGGTTGGCCATGAAAGCCGAACCTTCACACCTTGCGGTAGCCAACAACAATACTGGTTAGATTTAACGCCAGAACTCGCATTAGAAGCTCAAGGGCTCTCAACGAGACCTTACCAAGCCTTATACGGCGAGCTGATTGGTCATCTAACCGTACCGAGCCAAACAGGGTATAACGCAGATTTCACGGCACGTTTCGTGGTTGATCAAGTGAATATCCTCACCGCAGAAAACCCTGATCGTTGTGACCAACCCCTGCGTTCAACACGTGTATTCGGCAATGAACCTTTCTGGTCAGCAAACTTCGATAAGGACCAGCTCAAATACACTAAGATGGGCGAGCAGCCACAGATCCTCGATATTGAATCAAGCCGCACCACACCAAGCAGTCGTGATTACCAATTAGAAGGTAAAGCAGCGCAAGGCAAACTCAACCTTACAAAAGAGAGTTGCAGCGACGGCATGAGCGATTCTATCTATGGATGGCATGCCAAGCTTAACCTCAATGACAGTAACTATAATGGCTGTGCAACGGTCTCTAACCAAGATCCAACATTGGACTGGAGCGGACTCTACTTCGCTAGCTCAACGCAGAACACTGGATTCTCTATCAACCTTGAGCTCAACGATGACCACAGCGCCATTACGACATACTCGTACAGCAATGGAGACCCCTCTATTGTTGAACAAGGCTTCTGGCAGCAACTGAACCAAAATCAGGTACAAGTGGTTATGACTCGCCACCAGCAACAGTATTTAATCTCCGAGCGCATCTTCACGCTCGATAACGGCAAGCTGGTCGCTGAAAAAGAGAAAGTGGGCAACGTTGTCTACCCGATTGCCAATGGCGGTCTGGTGCTATTCGAAGCTAAGAATGCACAAGCGCAAGTCAACACCACCGCTAACGTTGATCTAACCGCAAAGCAGGTGAACTCCAGTGATCAACTTGATCAAAAAGTCGACCAAGCGATCCGTGAGTATTTTAAGATCAACAACAGCTCACCTGACGATACCAAGTACCGCTGGTTAACCTACGACTTAAATGGCGATGGTAAGGAAGAACTGTTTGCCCTGCTCGATTGGTGTGGCTCTGGTGGCTGTACACTGCTTATTTTTGAAAATCATCAAGATAACTGGCGCTTCAATAGTCGAGTGACATTGGTTAAGGGCGACATACGCTTAGGTAAATCACAAAACCACGGTTGGCAAGATCTGATCTTCAATGTCAGCGGCGGCGGTGCAACACCTGCGAAACACACATTGTCATACTCTGGTGTGAGCTACCCACTCAACCCAAGTGTTGCTCCAATTGCAGATGATGCTGATATCAGCGATGTGGTTTTGTTTGCTGATGGTGTATCACCTACACAAAGTGGAGTTAAGCTGTAAAGATGAGTAACCAACAAGCTTGCCATGGTTGTGGCTTCACTCACCAGTGCGTTTGTCATCTAATACCTACAGTTGAAAGCCAAACCGATCTTGTACTACTGACTCATGAGAATGAGCTTTCGCGAGACACCAACACCGGAAAGTTGCTTGAGCAATCCCTTGAGCAGTGTCAGTCCTTGATATGGCAAAGGAAAACACCACCAGCTGAGCTAATGGCACTGCTTGAAGATGAAACACGACAACCGTTTCTTTTATTCCCGAGTAGTAAAAGCATTGAGTGCCAGCAAGCTGTAATGACCCAAGCCCAGAATCGTAAGCCGTTATTCATCATCTTGGATGGCACATGGCAAGAAGCGAAGAAGATGCTTAACAAGAGCTCGTGGTTACAAGCTGTCCCACAAGTTCACCTCGACATCACCAGCGAATCCTCTTACACCTTGCGCCGCAATCAAGACAGGGGCCATCTGTGTACTTGCGAAGTGGGCATTGAGTTACTCAAGTCTTTAGGTGAAAGCGAACCTGCCAAACTGATTGATGACTACTACCAACAGTATCTAAAAGTATTCCACGCCGACAAATGTGGCCACGCTCTCAAATAGATCAAGCAGGAGCGTAGGAAGGCAATAAGCACATTTCAGGGCGGGACAGATACTAAAAACAAAAAGGGTGAGCCGTAAGCTCACCCTTTTCACATCGTACTTTAATCTATTGAACCATTTAGTGTTTCACGTGAAACGCACACGCTGGCTGTTCGCTGAAAAGAGATTTTACTCTCCCTATCAGAATAAGCGCTGAGGTTGGCCGAAGTAGTAACCCTGCAGGTAATCGACACCCATATCCTCTGCGATTCGACACACCTGTTCGTTATGAACAAATTCAGCCACCGTCTTAGCATTCAGAATCTGACATAAGCTCACCAGCTGTTGCGCTATCTTGCGTTGCTTTTTATCCTTATCGATATTGCGAATTAAACTGCCATCAAGCTTTATCACTTGTGGTTCCAGTTTCAAGATCTCATCAATGTTCGAATAGCCTGAACCAAAGTCATCGACAATAATATTCACACCAAGATCTCGGAAGTGATTACACACCTCGATCAAGCGACCGTAATCCTGAATTTGTTCCGTTTCTAACACCTCTAAGCCAATACGCTGTGGGTGACTGATTTTTTTGATGGCTTGTTCAAGGTGAAGAATGGTTTTCTCATTGTTGAAATCTTGTGGTGCTAAGTTAATTGAGAACGAATCGGTTCGCTGACTCATAAAATCAAAGGTACGCGTTATCATTTGGCGACTTAAACGCGTATAGAGATGAGTTCCTTCAATGATTGGCAAGAACTTACCCGGCGCAATCAACTGACCATCCTCTTCAATTCGAACTAAGCACTCATAACTTTCTACCTGATGGCTATGCGCCGATACAATAGGTTGCGAGCAAGCAACAATATTTTGGTTGAGCACCGCGCGGCTGACACACGATAGCCAACCGAGTTGTTCTTGGCGATGCTTCTCTAATTGGATTAACGCCTTGGCACTCACCAGATGTTTATTCTGACTCACCGCGCTGCGTCGAGCTTCAATCGCTTTCAGTAATAAATCATCAATGGAGGTCGTAGGGAAATCGCGACGACTCGCGACACCTGCGCAGACCGAAACCGAAAGATAATCGATATCGGGTAGCCCCATCGGCTCAAAATTAACATGCTCGGTTTGATCTGAAAATTCAGAGAAACGATGATGAATGTGTTCTTGGCTGGCCCAACTATCAAACACCACCGCCCACTCACCAATACCAATACTGTAGAGCTGGCAACCCTCATCAAAAAACTGCCACAGTGCTTTCTGAAAGTACTCACTCAGATCATGCAGAAGTTTGTCACCTACTCGATAACCATACTTCTCATTGATTTGACCAAATGTGGTGACCTTCAAAGCCAACAAATGACTGTCAGAGCTCATTTGTGACAGCTTCTCACGCAGTACACTTCTATTGGGTAACCCAGTGCGACGATCAATTCGGTAGCTCGCCGTCAATGCGGTCGCTTGCTGCTGAATCTTACTCGCCATGCTATTGTTCATGTCATCAACATCAAGCAGTGCATTTCGAATCAATGAAAACAGAGGCGATATGTTGGTCGTGGGTTGTGTCTCTAATGGCTGTACAGCCTTGCCTTCACCTTCTCTAAGCGCGAGATAAGTGAGGCTATGATGCAGGATTCGTTGTTGGCCACGATCTTGATAGAGTTCTCCCATGCAGTACACTCCATAGGTGTCTGCGAGCGTCTGGAAGACCTCTACTTCTTGGTTACCATCAATAAAATCGATACGGGAGGTGCAGTTGTAGATAAAAAACTGCTCCGGTTTATGAGAGGCAATCTGTTGTACACCGAGTCGGACCTGCTCCAAGGTCAGTGAAGGATGGTCGTAACAAAACCTGACCTCATCACCAATCTGAAAATGACCACTAAATTCTATCTCTCCACATTCTCTCACCTTGAGTGGCAAGTGAATGTTTTGCTCTTTCGGGTCGCCGACCATCAAGGGGAAATTATGCAGTTGCTCGAAAGGTACTTCGAGGCCATCAGCAAGGTAGCGATTATAAAGATCGCGAACAGGCATACCATCCAATTCAGCTAACCGGTTATCTTGAGCACCAGTAACACGGAAGGTGCGGCCAATAGGGTTCCACTCGGTGTAATAACCCTTGGTGGTTGCGAGCTCGACACTGTGCAACGCCAACATCACATAAGCATTCTCATAGCAAATGCCGTCTAGCATTACCCATCGCCCATTATCTGTGATGGTCGATGCACCTCCGCAGATCGGTAATGAATATCTCGATTGTTCAAACGCTGAAAATAAGTCGCGGTTGTTTATCTGCAAACGATCGGCGAAACAGATGATACTTTGAGTATTGGTATTGCACTCAAGCTGCTGCCACATCGATTGACTATCTAAGAGTGGTTGATTGCTGTATTCGACAACGCCACAAGTATAAGAGGTCGCATCGAAGCGAGTGACAATAAGATAGAGACCTTGATGCAGGATGACACCTTGGCTGATGTAGTGGTTTGCACTACAGCCAATCAGCCTAGCATTAGGGAAAGTCGCTTGAATCACTTGGCAGGCAGCCAAAACCGAACCTTTCTCGAAAGAAGAAAACACCTGAATCAGTAGGTCTTCATGTTGATGAAAATCTATCTTTTGCAATTCACGCTGGGTTTGCTCTATATCTTGTATCAGGAGAGAGGTCGATTGCATATTCACATTAATCGTTACGTTAATGATTGGTTATTGTGCTTATTATAGATAAGGCTTGCACGGAATACTTACGATCGTCTTATAAATAATGTGACGTTAGTTAGACATCATTGATTCCACCCAAAACAGTCACCAATAGCGGCAGAACACTTTTTAAAGCAAGTCACAATAGGATACGGAAAGCTTTAACAACTAAAACAGTCGCTTAGGCTCACCAAAGTAATAACCTTGCAGATAATCGACACCCATTTGCTCTGCTATCTCACAAACCTGTTGGTTATGGACAAATTCAGCGACGGTTTGCGCATTAAACACCTGACATAAGCGAACCAGCTGAGAGGCGATATTTCTTTGCTTTTGGTCTTTGTCGATGTTGCGAATCAGACTACCGTCGAGCTTGATAATCTGCGGCTCAAGCTTAATGATCTCATCAATATTGGAATAGCCAGACCCAAAGTCATCAACAATGATTCTCGCCCCAAGAGCACGGAAGTGATCACACACCTCAATCATACGACCGTAATCTTTAATCTGCTCAGACTCAAGAACCTCTAGGCCAAGTCGAGTGGGATCGTTCATAGCACTGATGGCGGTCTCGAGTACCTCAAGCGTCTTGTCGCTCAACAAATCTTGTGGGGATAGATTGATAGAAAATGAGCTTTGCTTATCCGCCATATAACCAATGGTGTTCTTAATCATGTGTCGGCTGAGGCGAGTGTAAAGGTGCGTGTCGGCAATGATAGGCAAGAACTTACCTGGTGGCACAATGGTACCGTCTGACTCCATGATTCTGACCAGGCACTCTTGGCCAATCATTTCGTGAGTACCGGACGCCACAATTGGCTGGGAATAAGTGATGATGTTCTGATCTAAAATCGCACGACTTACACAGCTCAGCCAGCCGAGTTGCTCTTTACGATCTTCTTCACTCACCTGAATGTCTTTAGCATTGGTGATGTGAGTGTTATTCCTGACCCCATAACGTCGAGCTTCGATCGCTTTCAATAAGATCTCATCACCACTATCAGTTAGGAAGTCGCAACGACTAGCGAAGCCGCCACACAGAGAAACTGACAGATAATCAATATCAGCCAAGCCATACGGCTCAAAATTGATGTGCTCAATATCGTCAGCAAACTCAACGAAACGTTGCTCTATCTTATCGCAGCCAACATTGGCGTTAAAAATGATCGCCCATTCGCCGACACCAATGCTGAACAGCTCTACTTTCACCTGAGCTTCCTTAGCCACACTAAGGTGTAATCGCTCGACAAAATGATTAGATAAATCAAGTAACAACTGGTCACCCACTTGGTAACCATACTTCTCGTTAACTTGATGGAAATTAGTCAGCTTTAACGTCAGTAAGTGCTCACTGAAGAGAATCGTATTGAGGCGCTCTTTTAATACGATACGGTTGGGTAGCCCGGTGCGAGAATCAATACGGTAGCTTTCGGTTAAACGACGCGCCTGTTGATGAAGTTTTTTCTCCATCTGCGTGTTCATACTGTCGAGATCAGCCACTGCATTTCTGACCAAGTTAAGCAATGGCGACACTGTTGAGCTACACTGAAAATCTTCACAACGAAACTCTTTAACCTCGTCAGACTCGCGCATAGCGATATAAGTCAGGCTGTGGTGTAGTATCTCTTGGCGGTCTTCATTGCGGTATAGCTCACCCATGCAGTAGGCACCACATGTATTCACTATCCCTTCAAATGGCTTAAGCTCAAGTTTACTGTCGATAAACTCAAGTCGAGATACACAGTTATAGATGATCACCGATTCAGGCTGATGCATGGCTAGCATCTCGGCACCGTGACGCACCTTTTCCGCGGTCAAAGAGGGGTGATTATAACAAAACTGCGCCTCTTCACCGACATGCCAAGGGCTATCAAACTCGATACTGCCATCATCATTAATGCGTAGAGGTGTTGAAATACCCTTCTTTCTGCCAAGTTCTCGATAAAGTGGAAAGCTCATCAGTTGGCTAAAAGGAAGGTCTTTGCCATCCGCAAGGTAATGTTTGAATACTTCAATCGCCGGCTTGTCATTCAACGCGTATAAGCGATTTCCGACCGCATGTGTGACTCGCAGTTTCATCCCAATCGGGTTCCACTCAGAGTACGCATCCGACCAAACCTTCAATCTTGGGTTAGTCAGAGCCACAGCAACACAGGCATGCTGGTAGGTTTGCTCGTTATACATAACCCAACGGCCAAACTCATTCTCATGACACAGTCCACCTGCAATCGGCAAGGCGTAAGGTAAATTCTCAAAAGCGCTATAGATAGGGTAATCACGCCCTTCAACCTGATCACACAAGCTGATAACCGTTTTGGTGTCTTCTGTAAGGCCCAGTTGAGAAGCGAGATCTTGGCTGTCTTGATTTGGGTTGCCAGTAAACGGCTGAACCGCGGAGGTTAAACGGGTTTCATTAAACTCACTAATGATGACTAAAGTACATGTACTCTCAAGACAGTTGTCACAGATAACATGACGAGCACTCTGACCGATTAGCGTCGCATTGCTTAAACGATTGAGGGCAACACTCGCGATTTGACGAGCTAGATCTGAAGATTGAGCAGAGAAAATTTGAATAAGGTACTGTTTGCTGTCACACCATTCTCGCTGATCAAATTGAGATCTAAATAACGCCTCAGTATTTGCGAGAAATGTAAATGTTTGCATGCCAACCCTTGTTCAAAATCGAGTGAAGTAATAACCTACAACCACTGCTATGACTGAAATGAATCGCTAAAAAGTAGTCGCCAATTATCCTAGCCTAATCAGGCTTTTATAGGCGACTAATGTAACAATTCACTATCATAAATGCGACACAATAAGCTTACTGAGCCATTAAATTAGTCGCATAAGATCGCTAAGTTGGTCTATTTCAACATCAGGAAGCACGCTCGCCTTCGGAGAGTGGTATAAATTGGAACCAGTGTCATTAAACCAGCATGCTTGGAAGCCATTTTGCTTAGCTCCGTAAACATCCGTTCTAAGGTGATCGCCGACATGAAGAATGTTGATGGCATCAACATCTAAGTATTGTTGCGCTTTATCAAACATATCTGGGTAAGGTTTTGCTCTACCGTTTGGGCCAGCTTTAAGGATTAGTTGAAAATACTGCCCTAAACCAATTTTATGTGGATCGACATTGCCATTGGTAATCGCAACCAGAGGAATGCGTTGGCTAAGTTCTGCCATCACTCGATGCGTTTCTTGAGGGACATCGACTTGATTGCGCAACCACAAAGCATGTTCTATCCCCTCACGAGCCGCCTGTTCAGCTTGCTGCTGAGAGTAGCCCAACTGCAGTAAGCCACTCTTAATCTGTGTTTCACGCCAAACGGTAACATCATGCTTTAAAGCTGGGTTTTCAGAGGCGACTTGCTGCTTAATGCCCTGCCACTCTTCAAGCGATAAAGAAGCCGACACCGGGTGCTTTTGGTAAAGCCACTGCGCCATCTCTTTTTCTACCTTCATGATCACAGGCCAGTTGTCATACAGGGTGTCATCCAAGTCAAAGGTCATGGCTTTGATGGGCTTCAACCCTCGATAAATTCGCATAGTAAAACCTTTAATCTAATCTTTATTCTTCTTACGTGCTCGAGGGTGAGCCTGATCGTACGCTTGAGCTAAGTGCTGGAAGTCCAAGTGAGTATAAATTTGGGTTGTCGAGATGTTTTCGTGCCCCAACAACTCTTGGACAGCACGAAGATTCTGGCTCGATTCAAGCACGTGCGTTGCAAAGGAGTGACGCAGTTTATGCGGGCTAATATGACTCGCGACGGATTGCTTCTTACCCCACTCTTCCATGCGCTTTTGCACACTGCGATGAGAGATCCGGGTCCCTAACTTGGACACAAACAGGGCCTTTTCTCCCGGAGAAGCAAGATCACCGCGCACTTTGAGCCATTTATCGACCCACTCTTTAGCCAGTCCTGAAAACGGTGCTTTGCGTTCTTTGTCGCCCTTACCAATCACTCGGATTTCGCCTTGCCGGCCCAGCACATCTTTAAGATTGATGCCAACCAGTTCAGCGAGACGTAAACCTGCACCATACATCACCTCCATCATCGCTCGATCACGAATCGATAATGGGTCGTCTTCATTCACGTCAAGCAACTGTCCGACTTCATCGACATCGAGATTTTTAGGTAAAGGACGTTGTTTGCGAGGTGCAGAAACCCCTTTGGCTGGGTTTGCGGTCATTTCGCCACGTAACACAAGGAAATCAAAGAAGCTGCGTAATGAAGATAAGCGCGTCGCAATACTGCTCGCTTTCATTCCTTCACGCATGCCTTTACTGGCAAGTTGTCTTACCCACGCCGCGTCTACTTGGCCCCAATCTTTCAGTCCAAGTGTGACCAAATGAGAAGCCATAGTTTCAAGTTGTTGTTTGTAATTACGTTGGGTGTGCAGGCTGAGTCCCTTCTCGCTTCTGAGATATTCATAGAAGCGAGAAAGTGGCTTTTGAAGGCTGTTAGGAAGAGGTATTTTGGGCTCTAGGCTCATTATTTATCTGCCAAGGTAAGGTGTCCGCCAAATGAGACACAACAAGTGCTAAATGGCGTAAAAATAGCGTATCCATATGAGGTTGGAAATGTCCGCCATCTTCACTAGAAAAGGCAAGCAAACCCAACGGAGACTGCTTAGCAAGTGGTAGTACTACATAAGAGCCTAGCTCTGGAACTTGGAAATCACCAAACAAATCGTGTCTGTCAGCTTTTCTCAAGCGTCCTAGATAAGCATCTTTACCATTGAAGTGGTTGAGCGAAAACTTCGAATAGCGCTCTTCACTCAGCGTATAAAAGCCAGGTTGCGAGAGAATTCGTACATGAGCTTTCAACCCTAAATCTAACGCTTTTTGTTCAACAGCCTTGATAACCTGCATAAAGTCACTGCATTTCAGCACGTGAGCTTGCAGATCCATAAATTCATAGAAGGTTTTATCGTTATTCGCTGCCAACGACATCAAGCCAGTGATCTCTTCCTCTAGCTCTTCGATTCGATGGCGTTGGCGTTTAAGCTGAACTTCCACCAGAGATACAGCGCCCTGCTCAAAGTTATTGATAGCAAGGCGATCAACCAAACCTTTCCTGTCTTGGAAAAAATCTGGGTTATCACGTAAATATTCCGCGACCACTTCTGCGGTGAGTGCGTCGGCTTGAACGTAAGACAAAACCTATCCTTTATTTTTATGAATCTATTGGTTATGAATGTTTATTAGCAAGAAAGCTGACCATCAAACACATGGGTTGCCGGGCCAGTCATAAACAGAGGTTTACCCGGACCTTGCCAACTAATCTGCAAATCACCACCAGGTAGACGAACTTTCACGTTCTCAGCCAGCAAGCCTTGATTGATACCAACCGCAACTGCACCACATGCACCGCTACCACACGCCTGAGTTTCACCCGCACCGCGTTCATAAACACGTAAGCGAACTTCTTCACGGTTAATCACTTGCATAAAGCCAGCATTAACACGCTCAGGGAAACGTTCATGTGATTCAAGAAGCGGACCTAAGGTCTCCACATCTGCAGTATCGACATCATCAACAACGGTAACCACATGCGGGTTACCCATGCTTACGGCACCACAGAACAAGGTATGTACATCCGTTCTTAAGATATACGTCTTCTCAGGCTGCTTTGCCTTGAATGGGATTTTGCCAGGTTCAAACTCAGGAATGCCCATGTTGACAGTGATCTGGTCATTGTCTTCAATCTTGAGAACCATTTTACCTTTCTTGGTGCTCACGTTGATGCTGTACTTATTCGTTAAGCCTTTCATGCGAACAAATCGAGCAAAACAACGCGCACCATTACCACACTGCTCCACCTCACTGCCATCCGCATTGAATATGCGGTAATGGAAGTCGGTTTCTGGATCATAGGGAGCCTCGACCACAAGTAGCTGATCAAAGCCCACACCAGTGTGACGATCCGCCAAACGACGGATCAAATCTGGAGAAAAGAAAATATTTTGAGTAATGCAGTCCACGACCATGAAATCATTGCCCAAACCATGCATTTTAGAAAAGTGGAAGTGCATAACGCTTAAAATTACTCCGGAAGAATGTTTTCAAGTTCCCACAGACTCGTAAGCTCTTCACGCTGACGAACCAAGTGAGTTTTATCGCCATCAACCATCACTTCAGCCGCACGCGAACGAGTGTTGTAGTTAGATGACATAGCGAAGCCATAAGCACCAGCAGAACGAACGGCCAGTAGGTCGCCTTCTTCAAGAACAAGGTCACGGTCTTTACCTAGGAAGTCACCCGTCTCACAGATAGGGCCAACCAAGTCGTAAGTCACCGCTTCACCCTGACGCGGGCTCACTGGCACAATATCCTGCCAAGCTTGGTAAAGTGCCGGGCGCATTAGATCGTTCATTGCCGCATCGATGATGGCAAAGTTTTTATGCTCTGTTGGCTTCAGGAACTCAACTTTCGTTAATAATACACCAGCGTTCGCAGCAATCGCTCTTCCAGGCTCGAAAATCAACTCTAGATCAGAATGATTGTCTAAACGAGCCAACAAAGCCTTCGCGTAATCTGAAGGTTGTGGTGGTAATTCATCTCGGTAAACCACGCCCAAACCGCCACCTACATCAAGGTGTTTGATGTTGATGTCATTCGCACGTAGTTGGTCAATCAGTGCAAGCAGGCGGTCAGTGGCATCGATGAAAGGTTCGATATCCGTTAACTGAGAACCGATGTGGCAATCAATACCATGGATAGACAAGTTATCGAGTGTTTTTGCAAACGCATAAACTGCAGGAGCACGGTCGAAGGCAATGCCGAATTTGTTATCACGCAGACCCGTAGAAATGTAAGGGTGAGTGTTCGCATCAACATCTGGGTTAATACGCAGTGAAATCGGCGCTTTAACACCAAGCTCACCAGCCACTTTATTCAGTCGCTCCAATTCTGGCTCAGACTCTACGTTAAAACATTTTATGTTCAACTCAAGCGCACGCTTCATTTCAGCGGCTGTTTTGCCGACACCAGAGAAAACAACTTTTGCTGGATCGCCACCGGCAGCAACTACACGCTCTAGCTCACCGCCAGAAACGATGTCGAAGCCAGAGCCCAAGCGAGCCAAAGTATTCAACACGCCAAGGTTCGAGTTAGCTTTAACGGCATAACACACCAAGTGTGGATGCTCACCAACCGATGAATCAAACGCATTCCAGTGGCGTTCTAATGTTGCACGAGAATATACGTACAACGGAGTACCATATTGCTCTGCTAGTTGTGAAAGTGCGACGTCCTCAGCCCAAAGCTGGCCATCTTCCTGATAGTTGAAGTAATCCAAAGTTCTTATCCCTTATAAATAACGATTTCTGCGTGTTTTCACTTATTGTGATTGTTCAGTCTGCTGAACTTCATCAGGATCGTACAAAGGACCCGTTTGACCACAACCAGAAAGTCCAATAACGGACACCATAAACAGAGCGGTAATTAATTTTTTCATTTTGCATATCGTGATTATTAACTCAATGCCCCCTATAATCGCACCACACTCAGGAAAAGCAATAGGATAGAAAGGATGAACGAGACTGAATTTCATCAACTGGTCGATATACAGATGCAAAACA
The DNA here is from genome assembly GCF_057785955.1 of Vibrio sp. QJM3NY_27. Classification (NCBI taxonomy): domain Bacteria; kingdom Pseudomonadati; phylum Pseudomonadota; class Gammaproteobacteria; order Vibrionales; family Vibrionaceae; genus Vibrio; species Vibrio sp. QJM3NY_27. The sequence continues at coordinate 3,409,804 of NZ_CM173511.1, forward strand.
TCGAAGAAGCTATCGATGAATCAGAGGCAGATATTGATTACGAAGTGACTGGTAACGTAATGACGCTGGAGTTTGAGAACCGCAGCCAAATCATTATCAACCGCCAAGAACCAATGAAAGAAATCTGGTTAGCGTCTAAATCTGGTGGTTTTCACTTCAAGCTAGTTGATGACAAATGGACATGCTCAAAGACGGGTATGGAATTGTTTGAGATGGTCAAAGAAGAATGCGAAAAACACGCAGATGAAGAGATCAATTGGATCTAATTATTGGTAAAAAACAAAAAGGAGTGAATCAATCACTCCTTTCTTAATATCAATTATCGAGAATAAGCCTAGATGTTGACTATCTTTGAGCTCCGAGAAGCTAAAGTCGCATCATTACGGTAAGGCACCACGTAAGAGTTACCTTCTTCAGGATGAACAATTTGGTAGTACTGAGGTAGATTGAAATTAATCAACTTAGATGACACCTTCGACTCATCTTTTACTGAAGTGTAGAAAGAATTCACGCTCGCGATCATCTCATCTTTTTCACCGCTGTATTGGTGATACACCTCAACTTGATTCGACTCGTCCAATACATAAATATTGAAACCTTTGTCGGTATCCTCAAAGAAAAACTGAATTAAACCTTCACTCGCAAAACCATCAACCACTTCTGGTAACTGATACTCTTGCTCTTTATCGAGCATCAGTAAAGGTGAGCCCTTCAGCTTATTCGTCGAGATACTACGATAGAAATCGACCGAGTTTTCCAGCATCTGCACCGAAACGCCACGACGTTCAAAGAACAGGCCAAACATCTTGTTTGCCAGACGAATAGCCTTGAAGCGGCGGCGCTTCTCCGGCTCAATCGGTTTCAATCGTAAGTCGATACACTCAGCAAGCAGTTGATACACCATATTACGCATCACACCACGCAGGTTTTTGCTGTAACAGAACACATCGACCGATTCTGGCGGTAAAGCATCTTGGTGCATTTTACCAAGTACCGTCTTCAACGCGTCGAGCATTGCAGTATCACCTTGGAAATGAAGCGTACGTACTTCATGCCAAGAGTTACGATAAACCAGATCAACACTGCCGACTAAACTCTTACCCTCTTCACCAAAACTGAAGATATCGGCGTTCTTAAGATCAACCTTCAACGCACGACCACTTAATTCAGAAGTTGGGTCACTTTCAAAATTGATGAACATCGCCAGTTGGCTTATTTCACACGGGCTCGCCAGTGCTTGCATACTCGGGCGGCGCTTACGTAAAGAGAAGGTATTACGCAGGTCGCTCACCATTTGGTAGAACTTATCGATATCAATCTGAGCGTCACGTACCACAGAGTGCAAACGCGTCGACTCGGTAATCAAGCCATTAAAAAACGACCAAGCAACCAACTTACTCAAGTACTCATGGTGTTCCAGAGAAGGCTGACCAAGAATACGATGCGCTACCAGTGGCTGCTTATACAAGTACCAACCGGCTTTATTCGACTGACCCTGACGAACTTCGATGAAGCTCAAGTCTGGTTCATGAAGATCAGGAGAGATTTGTGGGTTCAGTAGTGTCACTTTACCCGGCAACACTTCAAACGCAGCGTAAAGCTTACGAGCCAAGATACTGATATCTTGTGGGCTGATTGCCGAAGTGATGTCGTTACGACGCGCAAATTGAATCAGATTGCGGTAGCTCAGCATCAAGGCATCAAGTAATGCATGGTGTACCACTTTAACTTGCTCTACCTTCCAGTTACGGCGGTTATCGAGCTCAGCAATGGTTTCATGTCCCCAATTCCAAGACTTAGTCATCTCAGTTAAGGCTTCACGACGCCACGCAACAGAACCAATGCCCGCATCTCGTGACAACTTCTCGTGGGTCTTAAGGTAGAAACAGCGTCTCACCAAGTCCAATCGAGTGTGGTCGTTAATGCGTTCTAGATAGCGCGTTACCTTCTCGAGCATCAGATAGTAGCTATCCATGCCATACAGATCCGGTTCATCCGCGAAGAAGCGACGCTTGGTATCAATACTCAGCAGTTGGGTGTTTGGGTATTCCCATGAATAAGCTTCTAACAGGATCGCCTTCAAAACCGATTTATACGGTGAGTCGATACTCTTATAGAGCTGCCATAGGTTTGAACCAAAGTACTCTTCAGCAGGGATGCGGTTCAGCTTGCCGAAATCGATCCACTGCGAGCAATCAAGATAACCATCCTGACACAGGCCTTGGACATACTCGTCGTAACACTCTTCCATTTCTGGCGGAATTATTTGCCACAACAAACGCTGGCCAGCCAAACGAACGGCAGAGCGATAGAACTCATCAAGCAGTAATAAGTGCTGTGAAGAACCACAGTTATCACCGGTCATCTCTTCAGAATGGTTTGAGCGGAAACGCTGTTCATCCATCAAGAAGAAGTTAGCTTCAACCCCTAAGGTTTCAGCCCAGTCGGTAATCAACAAACATTTGTTGGTCAGGCTGTCGCGAGATGCGCCATCCATATCCGGAGAAACACACACCCAGATATCGAGATCACTTGAAGTGCTTTGGCCAATAGAAGAAGTACTGCCCATGGTGTACAAGCCCAGGATTGCCGGTTCAGCAGCCTCGGTGAGTTTTCCACCCAGCGTTAATTCGGTATCAGAGACAAATTGCTTTTGGAATTCATTAGGCGTGAAGCTACGAATTCCAAAAGGAACTTGTTGGTCATAATAACCAGGCATCATGGGATGATTGAAGTGAAGTAGTGCAGGAATAAGGTTGAAAACTCGCTGGCCTTGGACATTCATCAACGCCAACGCACGATCAATGCGCTGCTGATTAAGATTGTCTAATCGTTGAATCAAAGTCTGAGTGTAAGCCTGCAAGGTAAGTCCTTGGTTTGAGATTAAATGCACTTCTGTTTAGTTACTGAACGAAAGGAGCAACAAAACGTGATCAATTTAACACTTTTACCCTTAATGGTAAAGCAAAGGAACCTGTCATACTGGCCAATGCCTTGATGACAAAAAGTTAAACTCACGGCGCCGTAGTGTCCTCTTTATTACCTATTTCTAATAATAGCCCATGTTTCAAATGAGATACCAATCACACTATTTTGGTGAACTCATGAAAATCCCTCAGCTATCAAAGCATGGAATGATCAAACAGTAAGAATTTTCGCCTCACAATGGTAGGATTAGCCTATTACAGAACCTATATCGGAAACACCATGACAAATTCAGCACCAATCCGTATCGCGACCAGAAAAAGCCCTCTTGCCCTTTGGCAGGCATACTTTGTAAGGGATGCGCTGCAAGCTGCTCACCCTGGTTTAGAGGTTGAGTTGGTAACTATGGTGACCAAAGGTGACATCATCCTAGATACCCCGCTGGCTAAAGTGGGTGGTAAAGGGTTGTTCGTTAAAGAACTCGAAGTCGCCATGCTAGAAGGTCGTGCTGACCTAGCCGTTCACTCAATGAAAGATGTACCGGTCGACTTCCCTGAAGGTCTAGGTCTAGTAACTATCTGTGAACGTGAAGACCCTCGTGATGCTTTTGTTTCAAACACTTACAACAACATCGACGAGCTACCACAAGGTGCTGTCGTGGGTACATGTAGCCTGCGTCGTCAATGTCAGTTGCTAGAATACCGCCCAGATCTCATCATCAAAGAACTGCGCGGCAATGTTGGTACTCGTCTAGGTAAACTCGACGATGGTCAATACGATGCGATCGTACTCGCTGCTGCAGGTCTTAAACGTCTAGAGCTAGAAGAGCGTATTCGTAGCTTCATCGAACCAGAGCAGTCTCTCCCTGCTGTTGGCCAAGGCGCTGTTGGTATTGAGTGTCGCCTTGATGACGAGCGTCTGATAAAACTCCTTGAACCACTGAATCATAAAGACACGGCTGATCGTGTACTGTGCGAACGTGCAATGAACCTTACCCTAGAAGGTGGTTGTCAGGTTCCTATCGGCAGCTACTCATCATTAGATGGCGATAATATCTGGCTACGTGCATTAGTAGGCGAACCAGATGGTTCTAAAATGGTTCGTGGTGAGATCTCTGGCCTTCGCAAAGATGCAGAAGCGCTTGGCGTTACTCTGGCAAATCAATTGCTGGATGATGGCGCGAGAGAAATCTTAACCAAGCTCTACGCTGACCAAGAATAATCATGACAGTGTTGGTGACACGTCCCGGCTCAGAGGGACAATCGCTTTGCCAACAACTAGCGGATGAAGGGATTCAAGCAATCCATCATCCGCTTATTCGTATCGTTGATAATCCACACTCATCGGATTTAAGCACCCAGCTTAATAACAGCGATATCATTATTGCAGTCAGTCACCACGCTGTGACCGCTGCCCAAAACATCCTTTCGAAAACTTCATCTATTTGGCCAACTTCGCCGCTTTATCTTGGCGTTGGTCAAAAAACTGCGCACGTTTTAAGCAAAGTTAGTAAACAAAAAGTAAACTATCCCCAAGTGAGTGATAGTGAGCATCTTCTCAAACTTACTGAACTTAATGGCGTAGATAATAAATCCATTTTGATACTGCGTGGAAATGGTGGGCGTGAGCTCATTAGAGATTCTTTACTCAATCGAGGTGCGCAAGTCTCCTATTGTGAGACCTACCGTAGAGAATATATTCCCATTAACGATCACAATATCTATCAAACATGGATAAACAAAAAAACGTCCAAAGTTGTCATCACTAGTCAGGAACAATTGGAGTATCTCTGCTCAATTACCCCTGATGAGTATTTGGCTTGGCTTTCAACGAGACAACTATTTGTCCCAAGCCAGCGCATAGTAGAACGAGCACAACAACTCGGTTTCTCGAACGTGACCAATACTCACAGTGCTACGAACCAAATATTACTGGCTGCTCTCCGGCCCTAGCTAGAAACAGGAAATAAGCATGACAAGCAAAAAAAATGATGAGCATATTGAACCTGAAAAGAAACAAGACACTCAGCCAGTAGTTGTTGAAAACGAAAAAGCTGAATCTACAGAGACAAAACAGCCTGAAAAAAAACTTGATGCCTCTGCGTCAAATACGGTTCAAAGTGAACAGCCTCAAGCTGAGCATAAAGAACAAATCGAGAAAGCAGAAAAGCAAGGTAAGCGCGGTGTCAAACTAGGCGCTATTGCGATCGCTATTTCTATTATTTTCAGTGGCGGCATCGCATTTCAAATGCAGCAAAAGAGCGCTGAGTACTCAACTCAAATCGCTGCTCTTCAAACACAACTGCAAAATACCCAATCTGCAGTAAATAAAGACCTGCAAACCATCAAGCAAGAGACTATCCAAGAAGCTTCTCACGCAGTGGAGAAAACTCAGGTCGTACAATCCCAGCAACAAAAGAGTATTCAAAGCCTGCAGTTAGCAGTAGCTGACGTTAAAGGCCGTCGACCAAATGACTGGTTGCTTGCTGAAGCCGATTACCTAGTAAAACTAGCAGGTCGTAAATTGTTCCTTGAGCATGATGCCGTTAGCGCAACCAAACTAATGGAAAGCGCCGATCAACGTATCGCCGCACTAAATGACCCAAGCTTAGTATCACTGCGCCAATCAATGACCAATGACATTACTAAGCTTCGCACTATCCCTCTTATCGACCGCGATGGCTTAGTTTTACGCATCACAAGCCTACAACAGCAAGTCGATACGCTACCGCTTGCCAATGCAATTCTTCCAGAAGCTGCAGTTGTTGAGAAAAAAGCGGTATCGAAAGATATTAATGATTGGCAGAACAACCTGATGACGTCGATGAAAGACTTCTCAGAAAACTTCATCACCTTCCGTAGTCGTGATGGTGAAGTCATCCCTCTACTCTCTCCTGAGCAACACTTCTACCTACGTGAGAATATTAAGGGCAAATTAGAGACCGCAATTCGCGCTGTCTACAAAGAGCAAGGTGATGTCTACAGTGCAGCACTTAATACCGCTAGTGAGTGGTCGAAAGCGTACCTAAACCAAGATAACAACTCAGTGATTGAATTTGAGAAGGCGATTAAACAGTTAAGTGAGCAGAATATCTCAGTGAAATACCTTGTAAAACTTGAGTCTCAAAATGAGTTGTCAGATGTTATACGCGAGCGCCTACGTCGTGAAGTGACAGTTATGACCACGGAGGAGAAATAATGATTCGCTGGATTTTTCTTTTTCTCGTTCTAGGTGCCGGATTAGTTGTCGGTACCCAGTTCTCAGGTCAACAAGGTTATGTCCTGATCTCGATAGCAAATAAGACCATTGAGATGAGTGTGACAACACTGGTTATATTTGTCATTGCTCTTCTAGCTGCTCTATTCGGCTTGGAGTACCTATTCAAAAAGCTTATGTACGCAAGCTCAACGACTTGGAACTGGTTCAGTGTTCGTAAACTAAAACGCTCTCGTCGTTATACCAATGAAGGCATCATCAAGCTTCTTGAAGGTGATTGGAAAGGCGCAGAGAGGAAAGTAACTCGTTGGGCTAATCATCACGACATGCCTCTGCTTTGTTATTTAGTCGCTTCTCAAGCTGCTCATGAACAAGGTAATACGAGTGAGCGTGATAAGTACATCGAGCTTGCTAGCCAACAAGAGGACTCTCTACTGGCCGTTGAGCTAACTAAAGCAAAACAACAGATCAGTGAGTCGAACTACGAAGCCGCATTCGACACACTTTCGACCTTAAAAGGTACATATCCTAATAACACTGCTGTACTTGGCCTATTAAAAGCCACCTACATGCAGCTTAAACTCTGGCAGCCATTACTAGAGTTAACGCCTAAGCTAGCTAAAAACAAGCTTCTTACGGCTGATGAGCAAGTTGAGTTAGAACAAAAAGCACAATGCGGCTTGCTTCACGATGTGGCACAGCAGCAAGGTAGCGAAGGTTTAATCAGCCATTGGAACAAGCTTTCAAGAAAGCAGAAACAAAGCTCTCACCTTGTTTCCTGCTTTGTGAAGCAACTGATCGCTCGTAAAGCTGACTCAGAAGCCTTCACTGTGATCAAAGAGAACATTGCGAAGAGTGGTTCAAATGAGCTCTACATGTTGCTTCCAGAGCTTAACCTTGCCGATCACCACCCAGTCGTTGTGATGCTAGAGCGCGCCATCAGTAAAGATGGTGGCAATGCCGAAGCACACAGCGCATTGGCTCAGTTCTACTTAAGAGAACAGAAGTGGGCAGAAGCACAAACCCACTTCGAGAAAGCACTAGCACTTCGCTCAAACGTATCAGATTACGGATACCTATCTGATGCACTAGAAAAGCAAAACTTAACGAAGGCAGCGCACGAAGTATCTCGTAAGGCACTCGCTCTCGTTCAACCAGCTTAAACGGATACAACTAACATGAAGCCGATGCCTAGCATCGGCTTTTTTGTATCTACTGTTTACCTTAAGTAACTTGCTCAGTACGAATAAGCAAACACTAGGGACGATGGTAAAGGTGTTCAATCCAAATCCATTCTCCACACCCCGCTTATTGCTGACCGAAGCACCTTCCATTTTTAATAAGACCTACCTAGTTTGGAACAATCCATAAGTCACACATCTTGATCATGGGTTTTCAAATGCTATTAATGCTTTATAAGAACTGATTTTAAGTCATGAGGTTAAATCTTCATGAAATCCCCCGCAAGGTTTCCTAAAAAACCCTAAGGGATACGTTAGATCTATCCGTATGTAGTTTTAGCAAACTATAAAACAAGCTGTTTAGAATCCATTTGAGCTGACTGACAACCTTTATATAGATTTTGGAAGGAATAATGATCAGATAACTTGGTTGGATTTGTACCGAAAGAAAAGACATTTCGCAATAGTTGTCATTTGATAGAGATTAACTCTAGATTAGAGTGGGTTTAGCAACTGGAATCATTAGATGAAAATTACACTTCAGTAATGTACCTCCAAGTATTGGAGCTCGTAAATCCGGCCTACCTCCGTAACCAACCTATTGGTTTAAGATTGAAGAAGTGAATGTATAGCAGCGGAGTTTCAGACTCTAGACGAAATCAATTCTGAGACACAGAAAAACTCCGAAGTTTAAAGCGCGCTCAGCAGAAGTAATTAAGAAGCCACAGCTATTTAGCCCCCCCCTACTAACTTATTGATTAAAAATAATTTGTCATGTTAGAGCCCATAAACACAAAGCCCTGCTATTGCTAGCACAGCTTTCTAATCAATCGTCGATTCAACGATTACTAGCCAAAACAACCTTTTACGGAAGCCAAAGCCAAGAGTTAAAACACATACCCCAGAAACGACGAAAGCCTAGTCGTCAGACTAGGCTTTCTAATAAGTAGCGGAATGGCCGGGTTGCGGACTTCAGGCAACCCCTTTGCAGGGCTCATTCGGCCGAAGGGCAAAACACCTTTCTTGAGATGTAAAAAAGCCCTGCTATTTCTAGCAGGGCTTTTCTAATAAGTGGCGGAGTGGACGGGACTCGAACCCGCGACCCCCGGCGTGACAGGCCGGTATTCTAACCAACTGAACTACCACTCCGCAGTGGTCAACTCACTAAGTGAGCGTCCATATCTCCAGGTCGGTCAACCTAAAGATTTAATTTAAAGCCTGGCGATGTCCTACTCTCACATGGGGAAACCCCACACTACCATCGGCGCTATTGTGTTTCACTTCTGAGTTCGGCATGGAATCAGGTGGGTCCACAATGCTATGGTCGCCAAGCAAATTTTAAAATTCGGAAAGCTTATCTAAAAGTATTTCTCTTCAAACTCATTCAAGGTCTGGTACATCTGAGTCCACAAAACCCCTTGGGTGTTGTATGGTTAAGCCTCACGGGCAATTAGTACAGGTTAGCTCAATGCCTCGCAGCACTTACACACCCTGCCTATCAACGTCGTAGTCTACGACAACCCTTTAGGACACTTATAGTGCCAGGGAAAACTCATCTCAAGGCTCGCTTCCCGCTTAGATGCTTTCAGCGGTTATCGATTCCGAACTTAGCTACCGGGCAATGCCATTGGCATGACAACCCGAACACCAGAGGTTCGTCCACTCCGGTCCTCTCGTACTAGGAGCAGCCCCTTTCAATTTTCCAACGCCCACGGCAGATAGGGACCGAACTGTCTCACGACGTTCTAAACCCAGCTCGCGTACCACTTTAAATGGCGAACAGCCATACCCTTGGGACCGACTTCAGCCCCAGGATGTGATGAGCCGACATCGAGGTGCCAAACACCGCCGTCGATATGAACTCTTGGGCGGTATCAGCCTGTTATCCCCGGAGTACCTTTTATCCGTTGAGCGATGGCCCTTCCATTCAGAACCACCGGATCACTATGACCTGCTTTCGCACCTGCTCGAATTGTCATTCTCGCAGTCAAGCGGGCTTATGCCATTGCACTAACCACACGATGTCCAACCGTGTTTAGCCCACCTTCGTGCTCCTCCGTTACTCTTTGGGAGGAGACCGCCCCAGTCAAACTACCCACCAGGCACTGTCCGTAATCCCGATTCAGGGACCAACGTTAGAACATCAAAACTACAAGGGTGGTATTTCAAGGACGACTCCATCACATCTAGCGACGCAATTTCATAGTCTCCCACCTATCCTACACATGTAGGTTCAATGTTCAGTGCCAAGCTGTAGTAAAGGTTCACGGGGTCTTTCCGTCTAGCCGCGGGTACACTGCATCTTCACAGCGATTTCAATTTCACTGAGTCTCGGGTGGAGACAGCGTGGCCATCATTACGCCATTCGTGCAGGTCGGAACTTACCCGACAAGGAATTTCGCTACCTTAGGACCGTTATAGTTACGGCCGCCGTTTACCGGGGCTTCGATCAAGAGCTTCGACCGAAGTCTAACCCCATCAATTAACCTTCCGGCACCGGGCAGGCGTCACACCGTATACGTCATCTTACGATTTTGCACAGTGCTGTGTTTTTAATAAACAGTTGCAGCCACCTGGTATCTGCGACTCTCGTCTGCTCCATCCGCAAGGGACTTCACTGATAAGAGCGTACCTTCTCCCGAAGTTACGGTACCATTTTGCCTAGTTCCTTCACCCGAGTTCTCTCAAGCGCCTTGGTATTCTCTACCCGACCACCTGTGTCGGTTTGGGGTACGATTCCTTACAATCTGAAGCTTAGAGGCTTTTCCTGGAAGCATGGCATCAATGACTTCACTACCGTAGTAGCTCGACATCGTATCTCAGCGTTAGTAGTGGTCCGGATTTACCTAAACCACCCGCCTACATACTTGAACCTGGACAACCGTCGCCAGGCCCACCTAGCCTTCTCCGTCCCCCCATCGCAATTGTAAGAAGTACGGGAATATTAACCCGTTTCCCATCGACTACGCCTTTCGGCCTCGCCTTAGGAGTCGACTTACCCTGCCCCGATTAACGTTGGACAGGAACCCTTGGTCTTCCGGCGAGGGAGTTTTTCACTCCCTTTATCGTTACTCATGTCAGCATTCGCACTTCTGATACCTCCAGCAGCCCTTACAGACCACCTTCAACGGCTTACAGAACGCTCCCCTACCCCACATACCCTAAGGTACGTAGCCGCAGCTTCGGTGTATAGCTTAGCCCCGTTACATCTTCCGCGCAGGCCGACTCGACCAGTGAGCTATTACGCTTTCTTTAAATGATGGCTGCTTCTAAGCCAACATCCTGGCTGTCTGAGCCTTCCCACATCGTTTCCCACTTAGCTATACTTTGGGACCTTAGCTGGCGGTCTGGGTTGTTTCCCTCTCCACGACGGACGTTAGCACCCGCCGTGTGTCTCCCGGATAGTACTTACTGGTATTCGGAGTTTGCAAAGGGTTGGTAAGTCGGGATGACCCCCTAGCCTTAACAGTGCTCTACCCCCAGTAGTATTCGTCCGAGGCGCTACCTAAATAGCTTTCGGGGAGAACCAGCTATCTCCAGGTTTGATTGGCCTTTCACCCCTAGCCACAAGTCATCCGCTAATTTTTCAACATTAGTCGGTTCGGTCCTCCAGTTGATGTTACTCAACCTTCAACCTGCCCATGGCTAGATCACCTGGTTTCGGGTCTAATCCTAGCAACTGTACGCCCAGTTAAGACTCGGTTTCCCTACGGCTCCCCTAAACGGTTAACCTTGCTACTAAAATTAAGTCGCTGACCCATTATACAAAAGGTACGCAGTCACACCACGAAGGTGCTCCTACTGCTTGTACGTACACGGTTTCAGGTTCTATTTCACTCCCCTCACAGGGGTTCTTTTCGCCTTTCCCTCACGGTACTGGTTCACTATCGGTCAGTCAGTAGTATTTAGCCTTGGAGGATGGTCCCCCCATATTCAGACAGGATATCACGTGTCCCGCCCTACTCGTTTTCACTGATTATGATGTGTCGGTTACGGGGCTATCACCCTTTACTGCGAGACTTTCCAGACTCTTCACCTGCATCATTAAAAGCTTAAGGGCTAATCCAATTTCGCTCGCCGCTACTTTCGGAATCTCGGTTGATTTCTCTTCCTCGGGGTACTTAGATGTTTCAGTTCCCCCGGTTTGCCTCCTGTTGCTATGTATTCACAACAGGATACTTACTTATGTAAGTGGGTTTCCCCATTCAGGAATCCCAGACTCAAAAGGTTATTACTACCTAATCTGGGCTTATCGCAAGTTATTACGCCTTTCATCGCCTCTGACTGCCAAGGCATCCACCGTGTACGCTTAGTCACTTAACCATACAACCCGAAAGGGTCTTAGTGTATGGCAACTAACCAAGGTTTTTGGTTGTCATCAAGAAGGGTTAATTCTTGATGACTGTTTGCCGGACTCAATTGTGAATCAATGTAAACATTGATTCGAATACAAGACACTTGAATGTGTTTGTTGTGTTTATCTAATGAAAGATAAACATTGAGAACTTTTAAATTTGATTGAATTACTCGTAAGTAATCAAATCAGTCAGCTTTCCAAATTGTTAAAGAGCTAGATTTCTTTCGAAACCATTTTTAAATATTTTCAGATAAAAACACTTAAAGATGGTGGAGCTATGCGGGATCGAACCGCAGACCTCCTGCGTGCAAGGCAGGCGCTCTCCCAGCTGAGCTATAGCCCCATCTTTGTATCTAGTCGATATTGGTGGGTCTGAGTGGACTCGAACCACCGACCTCCCGCTTATCAGGCGAGCGCTCTAACCAGCTGAGCTACAGACCCAATATCGTCTCTTTTACTTTCTAAACCTAATCAATCTGTGTGGACACTCATCGTAAATATCTTCGTATAAGGAGGTGATCCAGCCCCAGGTTCCCCTAGGGCTACCTTGTTACGACTTCACCCCAGTCATGAACCACAAAGTGGTGAGCGTCCTCCCCGAAAGGTTAAACTACCCACTTCTTTTGCAGCCCACTCCCATGGTGTGACGGGCGGTGTGTACAAGGCCCGGGAACGTATTCACCGTGACATTCTGATTCACGATTACTAGCGATTCCGACTTCATGGAGTCGAGTTGCAGACTCCAATCCGGACTACGACGCACTTTTTGGGATTCGCTCACTATCGCTAGCTTGCTGCCCTCTGTATGCGCCATTGTAGCACGTGTGTAGCCCTACTCGTAAGGGCCATGATGACTTGACGTCGTCCCCACCTTCCTCCGGTTTATCACCGGCAGTCTCCCTGGAGTTCCCGACATTACTCGCTGGCAAACAAGGATAAGGGTTGCGCTCGTTGCGGGACTTAACCCAACATTTCACAACACGAGCTGACGACAGCCATGCAGCACCTGTCTCAGAGTTCCCGAAGGCACACCTGCGTCTCCGCTGGCTTCTCTGGATGTCAAGAGTAGGTAAGGTTCTTCGCGTTGCATCGAATTAAACCACATGCTCCACCGCTTGTGCGGGCCCCCGTCAATTCATTTGAGTTTTAATCTTGCGACCGTACTCCCCAGGCGGTCTACTTAACGCGTTAGCTCCGAAAGCCACGGCTCAAGGCCACAACCTCCAAGTAGACATCGTTTACGGCGTGGACTACCAGGGTATCTAATCCTGTTTGCTCCCCACGCTTTCGCATCTGAGTGTCAGTGTCTGTCCAGGGGGCCGCCTTCGCCACTGGTATTCCTTCAGATCTCTACGCATTTCACCGCTACACCTGAAATTCTACCCCCCTCTACAGCACTCTAGTTCACCAGTTTCAAATGCAGTTCCGAGGTTGAGCCCCGGGCTTTCACATCTGACTTAATGAACCACCTGCATGCGCTTTACGCCCAGTAATTCCGATTAACGCTCGCACCCTCCGTATTACCGCGGCTGCTGGCACGGAGTTAGCCGGTGCTTCTTCTGTTGCTAACGTCAAGATGCGCAGCTATTAACTACACACCCTTCCTCACAACTGAAAGTACTTTACAACCCGAAGGCCTTCTTCATACACGCGGCATGGCTGCATCAGGCTTTCGCCCATTGTGCAATATTCCCCACTGCTGCCTCCCGTAGGAGTCTGGACCGTGTCTCAGTTCCAGTGTGGCTGATCATCCTCTCAGACCAGCTAGGGATCGTCGCCTTGGTGAGCCATTACCTCACCAACTAGCTAATCCCACCTAGGCATATCTTGACGCGAGAGGCCCGAAGGTCCCCCTCTTTGGCCCGTAGGCATTATGCGGTATTAGCCATCGTTTCCAATGGTTATCCCCCACATCAAGGCAATTTCCTAGGCATTACTCACCCGTCCGCCGCTCGACGCCCATTAACGCACCCGAAGGATTGTTAGTGTCGTTTCCGCTCGACTTGCATGTGTTAGGCCTGCCGCCAGCGTTCAATCTGAGCCATGATCAAACTCTTCAATTTAAGATTTTGTGACTCAACGAATACTGACTTCAAAACTAATATTCATGTAAACATGAACATGTAATTCTAAAGCTATTACCATTCCAACAGAATGGTAATGAATTGACTGTGCCAAAATTAAGTAAACTTAACTTTGTATTGGTCACTCAGTTCATTGAAATCAATTTTGTTACCGAAGTAACTGTTTTATCCAAAGGATAAAACGTTTTGATATTCATCAACGAGTGCCCACACAGATTGATAGGTTTAAATTGTTAAAGAGCTTTGCTTTCAGTGCCTTAGCACTTAAGCAGGACGCGTATAATACGCTTTCCACTTTGAAAGTCAACATAAAACTCTAAGAAACTTAGAACTCTATGGTGACTTGTCTATTAAATAGACAAAGTCGAATTTAAAGCCTGGCGATGTCCTACTCTCACATGGGGAAACCCCACACTACCATCGGCGCTATTGTGTTTCACTTCTGAGTTCGGCATGGAATCAGGTGGGTCCACAATGCTATGGTCGCCAAGCAAATTTTAAAATTCGGAAAGCTTATCTAAAAGTTATTTCTCTTCAAACGCATTCAAGGTCTGGTACTTCTGAGTCCACAAAACCCCTTGGGTGTTGTATGGTTAAGCCTCACGGGCAATTAGTACAGGTTAGCTCAATGCCTCGCAGCACTTACACACCCTGCCTATCAACGTCGTAGTCTACGACAACCCTTTAGGACACTTATAGTGCCAGGGAAAACTCATCTCAAGGCTCGCTTCCCGCTTAGATGCTTTCAGCGGTTATCGATTCCGAACTTAGCTACCGGGCAATGCCATTGGCATGACAACCCGAACACCAGAGGTTCGTCCACTCCGGTCCTCTCGTACTAGGAGCAGCCCCTTTCAATTTTCCAACGCCCACGGCAGATAGGGACCGAACTGTCTCACGACGTTCTAAACCCAGCTCGCGTACCACTTTAAATGGCGAACAGCCATACCCTTGGGACCGACTTCAGCCCCAGGATGTGATGAGCCGACATCGAGGTGCCAAACACCGCCGTCGATATGAACTCTTGGGCGGTATCAGCCTGTTATCCCCGGAGTACCTTTTATCCGTTGAGCGATGGCCCTTCCATTCAGAACCACCGGATCACTATGACCTGCTTTCGCACCTGCTCGAATTGTCATTCTCGCAGTCAAGCGGGCTTATGCCATTGCACTAACCACACGATGTCCAACCGTGTTTAGCCCACCTTCGTGCTCCTCCGTTACTCTTTGGGAGGAGACCGCCCCAGTCAAACTACCCACCAGGCACTGTCCGTAATCCCGATTCAGGGACCAACGTTAGAACATCAAAACTACAAGGGTGGTATTTCAAGGACGACTCCATCACATCTAGCGACGCAATTTCATAGTCTCCCACCTATCCTACACATGTAGGTTCAATGTTCAGTGCCAAGCTGTAGTAAAGGTTCACGGGGTCTTTCCGTCTAGCCGCGGGTACACTGCATCTTCACAGCGATTTCAATTTCACTGAGTCTCGGGTGGAGACAGCGTGGCCATCATTACGCCATTCGTGCAGGTCGGAACTTACCCGACAAGGAATTTCGCTACCTTAGGACCGTTATAGTTACGGCCGCCGTTTACCGGGGCTTCGATCAAGAGCTTCGACCGAAGTCTAACCCCATCAATTAACCTTCCGGCACCGGGCAGGCGTCACACCGTATACGTCATCTTACGATTTTGCACAGTGCTGTGTTTTTAATAAACAGTTGCAGCCACCTGGTATCTGCGACTCTCGTCTGCTCCATCCGCAAGGGACTTCACTGATAAGAGCGTACCTTCTCCCGAAGTTACGGTACCATTTTGCCTAGTTCCTTCACCCGAGTTCTCTCAAGCGCCTTGGTATTCTCTACCCGACCACCTGTGTCGGTTTGGGGTACGATTCCTTACAATCTGAAGCTTAGAGGCTTTTCCTGGAAGCATGGCATCAATGACTTCACTACCGTAGTAGCTCGACATCGTATCTCAGCGTTAGTAGTGGTCCGGATTTACCTAAACCACCCGCCTACATACTTGAACCTGGACAACCGTCGCCAGGCCCACCTAGCCTTCTCCGTCCCCCCATCGCAATTGTAAGAAGTACGGGAATATTAACCCGTTTCCCATCGACTACGCCTTTCGGCCTCGCCTTAGGAGTCGACTTACCCTGCCCCGATTAACGTTGGACAGGAACCCTTGGTCTTCCGGCGAGGGAGTTTTTCACTCCCTTTATCGTTACTCATGTCAGCATTCGCACTTCTGATACCTCCAGCAGCCCTTACAGACCACCTTCAACGGCTTACAGAACGCTCCCCTACCCCACATACCCTAAGGTACGTAGCCGCAGCTTCGGTGTATAGCTTAGCCCCGTTACATCTTCCGCGCAGGCCGACTCGACCAGTGAGCTATTACGCTTTCTTTAAATGATGGCTGCTTCTAAGCCAACATCCTGGCTGTCTGAGCCTTCCCACATCGTTTCCCACTTAGCTATACTTTGGGACCTTAGCTGGCGGTCTGGGTTGTTTCCCTCTCCACGACGGACGTTAGCACCCGCCGTGTGTCTCCCGGATAGTACTTACTGGTATTCGGAGTTTGCAAAGGGTTGGTAAGTCGGGATGACCCCCTAGCCTTAACAGTGCTCTACCCCCAGTAGTATTCGTCCGAGGCGCTACCTAAATAGCTTTCGGGGAGAACCAGCTATCTCCAGGTTTGATTGGCCTTTCACCCCTAGCCACAAGTCATCCGCTAATTTTTCAACATTAGTCGGTTCGGTCCTCCAGTTGATGTTACTCAACCTTCAACCTGCCCATGGCTAGATCACCTGGTTTCGGGTCTAATCCTAGCAACTGTACGCCCAGTTAAGACTCGGTTTCCCTACGGCTCCCCTAAACGGTTAACCTTGCTACTAAAATTAAGTCGCTGACCCATTATACAAAAGGTACGCAGTCACACCACGAAGGTGCTCCTACTGCTTGTACGTACACGGTTTCAGGTTCTATTTCACTCCCCTCACAGGGGTTCTTTTCGCCTTTCCCTCACGGTACTGGTTCACTATCGGTCAGTCAGTAGTATTTAGCCTTGGAGGATGGTCCCCCCATATTCAGACAGGATATCACGTGTCCCGCCCTACTCGTTTTCACTGATTATGATGTGTCGGTTACGGGGCTATCACCCTTTATTGCGAGACTTTCCAGACTCTTCACCTGCATCATTAAAAGCTTAAGGGCTAATCCAATTTCGCTCGCCGCTACTTTCGGAATCTCGGTTGATTTCTCTTCCTCGGGGTACTTAGATGTTTCAGTTCCCCCGGTTTGCCTCCTGTTGCTATGTATTCACAACAGGATACTTGCTTATGCAAGTGGGTTTCCCCATTCAGGAATCCCAGACTCAAAAGGTTATTACTACCTAATCTGGGCTTATCGCAAGTTATTACGCCTTTCATCGCCTCTGACTGCCAAGGCATCCACCGTGTACGCTTAGTCACTTAACCATACAACCCGAAAGGGTCTTAGCGTATGGCAACTAACCAAGGTTTTTGGTTGTCATCAAGAAGGGTTAATTCTTGATGACTGTTTGCCGGACTCAATTGTGAATCAAACTAAAGTTTGATTCGAATACAAGACACTTGAATGTGTTTGTTGTGTTTATACCGTTCTTATTGAATAAGAGCAGATAAACATTGAGAACTTTTAAATTTGATTTGAATTACTCGTAAGTAATCAAATCAGTCAGCTTTCCAAATTGTTAAAGAGCATAAAGCAAAAAGCTTTAATCAATAACTTACGTTATTAATTAAAGCTCTGGCTTTAACTAAATCTAAACCATCAATCTGTGTGGACACTCATCGTAAGTATCTTCGTATAAGGAGGTGATCCAGCCCCAGGTTCCCCTAGGGCTACCTTGTTACGACTTCACCCCAGTCATGAACCACAAAGTGGTGAGCGTCCTCCCCGAAAGGTTAAACTACCCACTTCTTTTGCAGCCCACTCCCATGGTGTGACGGGCGGTGTGTACAAGGCCCGGGAACGTATTCACCGTGACATTCTGATTCACGATTACTAGCGATTCCGACTTCATGGAGTCGAGTTGCAGACTCCAATCCGGACTACGACGCACTTTTTGGGATTCGCTCACTATCGCTAGCTTGCTGCCCTCTGTATGCGCCATTGTAGCACGTGTGTAGCCCTACTCGTAAGGGCCATGATGACTTGACGTCGTCCCCACCTTCCTCCGGTTTATCACCGGCAGTCTCCCTGGAGTTCCCGACATTACTCGCTGGCAAACAAGGATAAGGGTTGCGCTCGTTGCGGGACTTAACCCAACATTTCACAACACGAGCTGACGACAGCCATGCAGCACCTGTCTCAGAGTTCCCGAAGGCACACCTGCGTCTCCGCTGGCTTCTCTGGATGTCAAGAGTAGGTAAGGTTCTTCGCGTTGCATCGAATTAAACCACATGCTCCACCGCTTGTGCGGGCCCCCGTCAATTCATTTGAGTTTTAATCTTGCGACCGTACTCCCCAGGCGGTCTACTTAACGCGTTAGCTCCGAAAGCCACGGCTCAAGGCCACAACCTCCAAGTAGACATCGTTTACGGCGTGGACTACCAGGGTATCTAATCCTGTTTGCTCCCCACGCTTTCGCATCTGAGTGTCAGTGTCTGTCCAGGGGGCCGCCTTCGCCACTGGTATTCCTTCAGATCTCTACGCATTTCACCGCTACACCTGAAATTCTACCCCCCTCTACAGCACTCTAGTTCACCAGTTTCAAATGCAGTTCCGAGGTTGAGCCCCGGGCTTTCACATCTGACTTAATGAACCACCTGCATGCGCTTTACGCCCAGTAATTCCGATTAACGCTCGCACCCTCCGTATTACCGCGGCTGCTGGCACGGAGTTAGCCGGTGCTTCTTCTGTTGCTAACGTCAAGATGCGCAGCTATTAACTACACACCCTTCCTCACAACTGAAAGTACTTTACAACCCGAAGGCCTTCTTCATACACGCGGCATGGCTGCATCAGGCTTTCGCCCATTGTGCAATATTCCCCACTGCTGCCTCCCGTAGGAGTCTGGACCGTGTCTCAGTTCCAGTGTGGCTGATCATCCTCTCAGACCAGCTAGGGATCGTCGCCTTGGTGAGCCATTACCTCACCAACTAGCTAATCCCACCTAGGCATATCTTGACGCGAGAGGCCCGAAGGTCCCCCTCTTTGGCCCGTAGGCATTATGCGGTATTAGCCATCGTTTCCAATGGTTATCCCCCACATCAAGGCAATTTCCTAGGCATTACTCACCCGTCCGCCGCTCGACGCCCATTAACGCACCCGAAGGATTGTTAGTGTCGTTTCCGCTCGACTTGCATGTGTTAGGCCTGCCGCCAGCGTTCAATCTGAGCCATGATCAAACTCTTCAATTTAAGATTTTGTGACTCAACGAATACTGACTTCAAAACTAATATTCATTCGCTCTTTCGAAAAAGATTGATGAACATGTAATTCTAAAGCTATTACCATTCCAACAGAATGGTAATGAATTGACTGTGCCGAATAACTACAAGTAGTTAAACGTATTGGTCACTCAGTTCATTGAAATCAATTTTGTTACCGAAGTAACTGTTTTATCCAAAGGATAAAACGTTTTGATATTCATCAACGAGTGCCCACACAGATTGATAGGTTTAAATTGTTAAAGAGCTTCACTTGTTGAGCGTTCCTTTTTAAGTAAGGAGCCTCTCTAAGTGGACGGCCATTCTAGCGAATTAACATTCAGTGTCAAACACTTTTTGAAAATTAATTTTTTGTCGCTTTCCGTCTGACTGATTGTTGCTGAAGCCTTGTGGCGTCTGCCGTCTCAGTGGTGTCGCATTATAGGGAACCCACTCAGCTTAGCAACTACTTTTTCATAAAAAATGAATAAATAGGGGTTAACTGCCTAATAGTTCACCTAAACAGAAAAAAGAGAACATTTCTGCTCTCTTTTCGCTCAAAATCCAAAAGAATTCTTAGATAAATGCGTAAGCATCTGCGTACATATGGTCACGCTTTGCTTCTTTATTCTGAGTAAACAAGTCTCTTGCGGCACCTGCCATTTCGAAACGACCCGCAATGTAGATATCGAAATCAGCTAATGATTCGAAACTTTGCGTGATTGCTTCAAGTACATTACCCGTTTGACCGTGCCAAACTTCAGGCGCTTCTTCTACTACTGGTACAAAATGTACATTGCTGTGTTTTGCTGCAATGTCGACAAGCTCTTCTTTCGCATACAGCTGACACTCATCTTTTGCGCCCCAGTATAGATGAATCTCTTTTTTACTGTTCTGCGCGATGCAGTGATCGAGAATAGAGCGCACGTAGCTAAAGCCAGTACCACCAGCAATGAGTAACAGAGGACGATCGCTTTCTTCTTTAACCCACGCATCACCGTGCGGAGCATCAATAGCTATATCGCCACCTTCAGCTTGCGCTTTCTTCATTGCCTCAACGACTTCTGAAGCGTAAGCATTGTGCTCAGCTGCACCAATGTGTAACTCAAGCTCGCCTTCATGGCGACAAGGGCTGCTTGCAATCGAAAATGGACGCTTATCTTTCTCGCCCATTTCAACCATCAGATATTGGCCCGCTTTAAAAGCGACCGGTGTTTCTGGGTGAAGTAGGATTTGGTAAGTATTGCAAGCCAAAGGCTCGATAGACTTCACTTTACATTTAATAGTCATGTTCTTCCTCTTACTAACCCTTAATCGGCAAAGGTTAGAACTAAATTACTTTCTGCAAATGCTTGGCAAGCAAAAATCCAACCTTGTTGCTGCTCTTTCTCTGTAAGCATGGGTTCAAGATGGTAACTCACTTGCCCTTCTAATTTTCTGCACATACACATCGCGCATGCGCCGACTTGGCAACGGTTTGGGAAATAGATATCGCTGTTGAGCGCAGCATCCAAGACCGTTTGCCCTTTTTCTACGGTAAAACTGATGTTTTCTGGGTATAAGACTACTTGGTAGCTCATGAAATTCCTAGCTGTTCCCAGATGCTATCAATCTTTTTAACGACATCAGGATCTTTTGTGATTGGAACACCCCACTCACGCAGGCATTCGCCTTCCCACTTATTGGTCGCATCTAGACCCATTTTTGAGTGTCCTGTTTCATTCTGTAGGAACAACGTATCTCTGGCCGGATCCATTCTTGTGGTCACCGCCCAAATAATGTCATTCCAATCACTCACGTTGACATCGCCGTCACACACGATAACAAACTTGTTCTCATCAAATTGAGACCAAACAGCTTCCATGATTTTCTTACCATTACCTGCAGCTTGCTTATCAATAGACACCACAACCATGTTGGCATTATCGTTTTGCAGGTGAATATCAATAATTTCAGGTTGAGTCTTGGTTAACTCAGCTAAGCTGCCCTCTATATGTTCACTATTTACAGGTGCTGATTCGACATCTGGCGATAGTGCTAACTCTGCATCCCACTTCTTAGTGATGTCTAGGCCCATCTTAGAACCTAACCCAACCACAGGTGATGCAAAATCCAATGAATCGATCGGCGTGTTCTCTATCATCAGGCTATCGCGTGACGGATCCATATGTTCACACATAGCAGCGGTCACTTGAGACCAGTCTCGTGCATTCACATCTTCATCGCACACCAATACAAACTTGGTGTACATGAATTGGCGTAAGAAAGACCATACACCCATCATCACTCGCTTAGCGTGACCTGGGTATTGCTTCTTCATGGTCACTACAGCCATTCGGTATGAACAACCTTCAGGCGGTAGATAGAAGTCTTCAATCTCTGGAAACTGCTTTTGAAGAATAGGAACAAACACTTCATTGAGCGCAACACCCAATACCGCAGGCTCATCAGGTGGACGGCCAGTATAGGTGCTGTGGTAGATAGGGTTTTCGCGCATGGTTACATGAGTAATAGTGAACACATGGTGCTTTTCTTTCTCGTTGTAGTAACCAGTATGATCTCCGTAAGGCCCTTCGTCCGCGAACTCATTCGGGTCGATGTAACCTTCCATCACGATTTCCGCACTTGCAGGAACGTCTAAATCATTGCTGATTGATTTAACAACCTCAGTTTTACTACCGCGTAGTAAGCCTGCAAACGCGTATTCCGATAAAGTATCCGGCACTGGCGTAACCGCACCAAGAATGGTGGCAGGATCGGCTCCAAACGCTACAGAAACTGGGAATGGTTTACCTGGGTTAGTTTCCATCCAATCACGCAGATCAAGCGCTCCACCACGGTGGGCTAACCAACGCATAATGACCTTATTCTTGCCGATTTTTTGCTGGCGATAGATGCCTAAGTTTTGGCGTTTCTTATTAGGGCCGCGAGTAACCGTTAATCCCCATGTTAGCAACGGCGCGACATCGTCGGCCCAACAGCTCATCACGGGAATTTTATCAAGGTCGACGTCATCACCCTGCCATATCACTTGTTGGCATGCCGCTTTACGAAGACGTTTAGCTGGCATATTTAAGACTTGCTTAAACACCGGCAGTTTATCAAGAGCATCTTTAAAGCCTTTTGGTGGCTCAGGTTCCTTTAGGTAAGCTAACAACTTACCCACTTCACGCAGTTCTTTCACTTCCTGACGACCCATACCAATAGCCACACGATTAGGTGTACCAAATAGATTGGTTAAAACAGGCATGTCATAGCCTATTGGGTTTTCAAACAAAAGAGCCGGGCCACCAGCACGTAGAGTACGGTCGCTAATCTCGGTCATTTCATAGTCTGGATCGACTGGGTGAGAAATGCGTTTCAACTGACCAATACTTTCAAGATGGTCGATAAAATCACGTAAATCTTTAAAACTCATAGGACTTCTACATGCTGATTATTCTGCGCTCAGTATATCAAAAAGGGTGAAGCTGAGATCCCCCTTTTTAGTGTGGTTATTGAGAGGCAAAATCCACTTTACGGTAATGCTTGCTCGATCAAAGAGCTCTTCACCTGAGGGTTATCATTCACAAGATCTTGCAACCATCGCGTATGACCCTGTTTGGCTAATTCACGGGCGACTAATGGCGCTTCATCGGCAATCGCCATCCTAGAGACAAGAAACTCCTTCACCTCTTCTGATAGCGGGTTAACCTTGGTAAGCAAAGTAATCGCTTCATCTTTCAAACGAGGATTCTTAGTCGCAGCCATTACTTGTTCAAGTGCGAACGCTTGTTTGGTTTCAGCAAGGCGGACTAGCTCAGCTTGGCTATGATAATCGGCCTTCATTCGCCATAGAATCTTGTAGACCTCTGGGTCTTCGCTCACTTGCGCTAATCGAACCACCACCTCAGTAGAAGGTAGCCAGCTAACAATAGAGGAGGCCGTGAGTTGCTTAGTCAGATAATCAACCGCTTCAGGAGACAAACTGTCTAGCTCTCTGATTAACAATGCTTCTCGTGTTTGAACTTGATGATCAGATCCAGATAACCACTCTTTTAGGTCGAGTTCTTGTTTCTCTGCATCTAACACAAACACCAGCGTCTTCTGGTCTTGGCGCCACTGTTTGATGAGCCGGTTGGCAATCGAAGGGTAATTAAAGGCAGGTACCGTAAACTCATAACCATCGCCACGCTCTAAAACTTGGTAAGTTGGCGTGATAGCGAGTTGCTGCTCAATAAAGATAGACATCTTGGGGGTGAGTACAATTTTTTGCTGTTCGAGCTTCTTCAAGAGTTGGTAACGAGCCACTTCTTGTTGGGGAAATGTCAGACGCTCAAGCGCAAAACGTAGCGAATTGACTTCGTCACGCACGACAAGCTCGAGTAATTCAGCAGTTTTCAGTTTTACTTGATCATTCTCAAGCCAAGACTCTACTGTAAGTGGAGACATCTCGGTGGCATAGCTCATGCCAACCGGGGAAAGTAACAGTGAAGTAGACAGGAGTAATGATGACAACAGTCCATGTTGCATTTTAACTTCCTTTTAACACTTTTGCTCATTCTGCAAGCTGTCGCTATAAAATGCAAATAAAAAGCGCCACCCGAAGGCAGCGCTTATTAATAACTATCAGCTAATCAAAATTACTGACGACGCATTGCGTCAAAGAACTCATCGTTCGTTTTAGTCATTGCTAACTTGTCGATAAGGAATTCCATTGCATCAGTTTCGCCCATAGGGTGAACAATCTTACGCAGGATCCACATCTTCTGTAATTCATCGCTCTTAGTAAGAAGCTCTTCACGACGAGTACCAGAGCGGTTGAAATCAATCGCTGGGAATACGCGCTTTTCAGCAATCTTACGGTTAAGGTGCAGTTCCATGTTACCTGTACCTTTGAATTCTTCGTAGATTACTTCATCCATCTTAGAACCAGTATCAACCAGTGCTGTTGCGATGATAGTTAAGCTACCGCCTTCTTCTACGTTACGTGCCGCACCGAAGAAACGCTTTGGACGATGTAGAGCATTCGCATCAACACCACCAGTAAGAACTTTACCTGATGAAGGAATAACAGTGTTGTAAGCACGAGCTAGACGAGTGATTGAGTCCAGTAGGATAACCACATCTTTCTTGTGTTCAACAAGACGCTTCGCCTTCTCGATTACCATTTCTGCTACTTGTACGTGGCGAGATGCTGGCTCATCGAAAGTCGATGCGATTACTTCGCCTTTAACTAGGCGCTGCATTTCTGTTACTTCTTCTGGACGCTCATCGATAAGTAGAACCATTAGTTCACACTCAGGATGGTTGCGTGCAATGCTTTGTGCAATATTTTGCAGAAGCATTGTTTTACCTGCTTTAGGCGGAGCAACAATCAGACCACGCTGACCTTTACCTATAGGTGAAGCAAGGTCAAGAATTCGAGCTGTGATATCTTCAGTCGCACCATTACCCGCTTCCATCACCATACGTTCGTTGGCGTGAAGAGGAGTCAGGTTTTCAAAAAGGATTTTGTTACGAGCGTTGTCTGGCTTGTCGTAGTTAACCGTGTTTACTTTAAGCAGTGCAAAGTAACGTTCGCCATCTTTAGGTGGGCGGATTTTACCGCCAATCGAGTCACCGGTGCGAAGGTTAAAACGACGAATCTGGCTTGGTGATACGTAAATATCATCTGGCCCAGCAAGGTACGAACTGTCGCCGCTACGCAGGAAACCAAAACCGTCTTGAAGAATTTCTAGAACACCATCACCAAAGATGTCTTCACCACTTTTTGCATGCGCTTTAAGGATGGAGAAGATAATGTCTTGTTTTCTTAGGCGAGCTTGATTTTCAAGACCTAGGCTTTCGCTAAGTTTAACAAGTTCAGACACAGGTCTGTTCTTCAGTTCAGTAAGATTCATAGTGGTGGAAGTTTGTTTAGTCAAAATAGGATCTGTTTTCTTAAGTTAAGAAGGAGTTGGTCACAGGATCGACCAAGAAGAGAAATTCGTTCAATTAACGTGCGATAAATTAGCACTAAAACTAAGAGTAGTCCATAGCTTAGAAAAAACAAAACCGCGCATTTGTTAACTGCGCGGTTTCTTTTCAAAGGCTCACCTAATTAAAGGTTGGCGTCTAGGAACTCTTTAAGTTGAGTTTTAGACAATGCACCAACTTTAGTTGCTGCTACGCCGCCATCTTTGAAAAGAAGCAGCGTTGGAATGCCACGAATACCAAATTTTGGTGGAGTTCCAGCATTTTGGTCGATATTTAATTTACCGATTGTGAGCTTGCCTTCGTACTCGTTTGCGATTTCATCAAGAATCGGCGCAATCATTTTACATGGACCACACCATTCTGCCCAAAAATCAACAAGAACAGGGCCTGCAGCATTGATTACATCGTTATCAAAACCGTCATCAGTTAGCTGCAAAATCTTATCACTCATCTTCCACTCCAATGTATTTTTTAGAACTGGTTGGATGATAACCAGTAAATAGATGCCCTATTGGAATGTATTTACTTTCGTATTGCAAGCTTAAGCTGATATTCTATAGCAATGAAAAAGACGCATATCACAGAGCAAAAGTTCGCCGACTTGGATTTACTTCCTCAAGTCATTGAAGGATTGGAGAAAAAAGGGTTCGATTATTGTACCCCTATCCAAGCCTTGGCGCTCCCGGTACTGCTCACCGGCCAAGACATTGCAGGCCAGGCCCAAACGGGTACTGGTAAAACGCTTGCGTTTCTAACTGCTACTTTTAACCACCTGCTAAAAACACCTGAGCATGAAGGACGTAAGCCTAACCAGCCACGTGCAATTATTATGGCACCAACGCGTGAACTCGCGATTCAGATCTACAACGATGCTGACTCTCTGGTTGAAAGCACGGGTATCAAAGCAGCACTCGCTTACGGTGGCGAAAGCTACGACAAGCAGCTAGGTAAGATCGAAGAAGGCGCAGATATCTTAATTGGTACGACTGGCCGTATCATCGATTTCTACAAGCAAAAGGTATTTAACCTTAACCACATTCAAGCTGTTGTGCTTGATGAAGCCGATCGCATGTTTGATCTGGGCTTTATTAAAGACATTCGCTTCTTGTTCCGCCGTATGCCTGAGCCAAAAGATCGCCTGAACATGCTGTTCTCTGCGACGCTGTCTTACCGCGTACAAGAGCTAGCGTTCGAGCACATGCACAACCCAGAGCACGTGGTTGTTGAGCCTGAGCGTAAAACAGGTCACCGCATTCAAGAAGAGCTGTTCTACCCTTCTAACGAACATAAGATGGCTCTTCTACAAACGTTAATCGAAGAAGAATGGCCAGATCGCGCAATCATCTTCGCTAACACGAAGCACAAATGTGAATCAGTTTGGGGCCACTTGGCTGCCGATGGTCACCGTGTAGGCCTGCTAACGGGTGATGTTCCTCAGAAAAAACGTGAAAAGATTCTTGAGCAGTTCACCAAAGGTGATGTTGACCTTCTTGTCGCAACTGATGTTGCAGCTCGTGGCCTACACATTCCTCAAGTAACACACGTATTCAACTTCGACCTACCTGATGATTGCGAAGATTACGTTCACCGTATCGGTCGTACAGGTCGTGCTGGTGAAAGCGGTCACTCGATCAGCTTTGCTTGTGAAGATTACGCAATCAACTTGCCACCAATCGAAGAATACATTGAGCATGCTATCCCAATGTCTGACTACGATGCTTCTGCACTACTAGAAGATCTGCCAGCACCGATGCGCTTACGTACACGTAACCCGCAACAACGCCGCTCGAACAACAATGGCCCACGCAACGGTAACCGTAAACCAAACCAGAACCGTCGCCCACGCCAACCGCGTCATAACAAGGAAGCTTAGTCGCTTATGAGTCAAACAGTTTCACCCCCGCTTTATGCTGCAATCGACCTCGGGTCGAACAGTTTTCATATGCTCGTTGTGCGTCACATCGATGGCAGCGTACAAACCATGGCTAAGATTAAGCGTAAAGTGCGTTTAGCAGCAGGCTTAAATGAAAATAATGCGCTTAGTACAGAAGCTATGCAGCGCGGCTGGGACTGTTTGAGTCTCTTTGCAGAGCGACTGCAAGATATTCCGAAAGAAAATATCCGCATTGTGGGTACAGCGACCCTACGTACCGCTATCAATGTGGATATATTTCTAGAGAAAGCGAACCAGATCCTTGGTTACGACATCAATGTTATCTCTGGTGAAGAAGAAGCTGCGACTATCTATAAAGGCGTAGCACACACTTCTGGTGGCAGCGGCCGCCGACTAGTGGTTGATATTGGTGGCGCAAGCACCGAAATGATCATAGGTGAAGGCTTCTCAGCGAAAGCACTAACTAGCCTGAAGATGGGCTGTGTTACCTGGCTTGAGCGCCACTTTAAAGATCGCCAATTAACCGCAACCAACTTTAACAATGCCATTGAAGCGGCTAAGTCTATGTTGGCTCCTATTCTAGATAGCTACACGGATATTGGATGGGATGTGTGTGTTGGTGCCAGTGGTACCGTTCAAGCACTGCAAGAAATCATGTTGGCGCAAGGCATGGATGAAGTCATTACTCATGCCAAGCTTAAGCGTCTACAGAAACAAGCCATGATTACCGAGCGCTTGGAAGAGCTAGAAATAGAAGGATTAACACTAGAGCGTGCATTAGTGTTCCCAAGTGGCCTTTCTATTCTTATCGCTATTTTTGAGCTACTTGAAATTGATTCAATGACACTCGCAGGCGGTGCACTCCGTGAAGGCCTAGCCTACGAGATGGTGGATGAACTTCGCCAAGAAGATATTCGAGCGCGTACCGTCAAGAGCGTGCAATCACGCTATCAAATGGACGTAAGCTACGGTGAACAAGTTGCTGTAGTCGCACAAACTCTGTTAGAGCAAGCGGGCGCCGAAGAGTGGGTTTCAGAGCCTCAAGCTGGCGTGCTATTGCAAACCGCAGCTAAGCTTCATGAGATTGGTTTAACCATCGATTTCAAAAAAGGCGGCGAGCACAGCGCTTACCTACTGCAGAACTTAGACCTGCCAGGCTTTACTCGAGCGCAAAAGCACTACTTGGGTGAGTTAACTCGTCGCTACCGTGAACAGTTAACCTCATTGCCAGAGCAACATGCAATCTCAGGCACCAGCAGCAAGCGTATTTTACGAATTCTGCGTTTAGCTATTTTGCTGACCCACCGTCGCAATCCAGCGCTAGAGCCTGATTTTAAGCTTGCAACTGATGGTAACAACCTGACCTTGACGCTTTCTAAGCAATGGCTAGCAGACAATCCGCTGACAGCTGCTGAGCTAGAGATCGAGTCGAATAGACAAACCGATATTGGCTGGCCATTGAATATTGAATGCCTCTGATATTAGTATCTGATGCTAGAAATTAAAAAAGCCCAAGTTAGTAGACTAACTTGGGCTTTTTCTTATCGCTGCATTAATGCTTTGCGTTACAAATCTCAAACTTAAGCGTTAACACCTGTCGCTTTAAAATCAGGGTTCACTGCGGTTAACTTCTTAACCACGTAATTAAGAAGCACACCGTACATAGGCACGAACAAACCTAAGCTAATGATGAGTTTGAATCCGTAATCAACCAACGCAATCTCAGTCCAGTGCTCAGCCATGAATGGATCTGGGCTTTGGTAGAAGGCAATCGCAAAGAACGCGATGGTATCAATGGCATTACCAAAAAGTGTCGAACACGTTGGCGCAACCCACCATTGCTTCATTTGGCGTAAGCGGTTGAACACATGCACATCCAAAATCTGACCGAGCAAATAAGCCATGAAGCTTGCCGCTGCGATGCGTGCTACAAACAGGTTGAACTCGCCTAGTTGACTAAAGCCTTGGAATGAACCTTCAAAGAACACAACAGACAATAAATAAGAAACGGCCAGTGCAGGCAACATCACTAAGAAAATGATTTTACGAGCAAGCTGCGCGCCAAAAATGCGTACTGTGAGATCGGTCGCTAGGAAGATAAACGGGAAAGTGAAAGCACCCCAAGTGGTGTGCATACCGAAGACGGTAAAAGGTAGCTGAACCAGATAGTTGCTTGACGCAATAATCACCAAATGGAACAAAACTAATAGTGCTAGGGCTTTGCGCTGTTGCGCAGGGGTAAAGTTACTCATGCTGTACCTTTTTAGTTTGGTTTGGGGGTGAGGGAACCCAAATCGAGTCATTTCTTCAAATAAACTAAGAAAGCTCTTACCAATAATGTGAATTAAAAATGTTTCTATAATTTGCTCTATTGAGCGGCGGGCGATTATACATTAATCAATATTGGCTGCAATGGTGAGAACAAACGCAAACGTTTATCCTCACTTTAATTAGTGAATGACACTAGAAGATCTGTTTTTTAAAGCGATATTTTTAGAAGCTATGCTAAACGTTAGAAACCATGCTTGAAGTTAGAAGCCACGCTTGAAAAGCGTCGCGAGATAATCGAACTCTTCTCGGCTTTCTTCAGCGTTTAACGACTCAAACCAAATTGATTCGCTGTAATGCTCAGACTTTAAGAACATTCGACAGTCTTCAAAATCAATCAACCAAGAGTGCATGTCAGCGTCCCATTGTTTTTCAACAACAGAAGCTGACAGCAACGCCACCAGCTTTTCACCTAGCACTTCATAAGAATCAAAATCAAAACTTGGAGACGTAATCAATAAACGTCCTTCCTCAGCCAAATATTCTCTTAAGCCAAATTCTGTTGGTGTTGTCATGTCCCTATCAACCTTATTCTTTTTCTATGAACTAACCGTTCTTATAAGCTAAACGCTTCTGAAAACTAGCAATCAGCCAATTAGCCGTGTGTGGTGATGTGTTCTTGAATCAAATCTAAGAATGGATCAGCGTACTTATCGAGTTTGCGTTGACCGACACCATTCACAGCCAGCATTTCGCCATAAGATGTGGGTAGGATTTCAGCCATATCAATCAGCGTCGCATCACTGAATACCACGTATGGTGGCAAGCCATCTTCATCAGCAATCGACTTACGCAGCTTACGCAGTTTGGCAAACAGCTTCTTATCGTAGTTCTTACTGCTCAGTTTATCGGACTTCGCATTACGCACTGCTGTATCTAAACGAGGCACAGCCAGCTCCAAAGACATCTCTCCGCGCAGTAACGGACGTGCTTCTTCGGTTAACTGTAACGTCGAGTTACGAGTGATGTTCTGGAACAACAAGCCCTTGTGAATCAGCTGACGGAAGATACTGATCCAGTAATCGTGGCTATGGTCACGGCCAATACCGTAGGTAGACAGTTTATCGTGGCCATTATCACGGACACGAATGTTCTGCATACCGCGCATCACTTCGACCACGTAGCCCATACCAAACGACTGATTGACACGATACACACAAGACAACGCCTTCTGTGCCTCTTGGGTCGCATCAAAATGCTTAGGTGGGTCGAGACAGATATCGCAGTTGCCACATTGCTTCTCGCGATATTCGCCAAAGTAGTTCAACAGAACCTGACGACGACACGTTTGCGCTTCGGCAAAGGCACTCATCGCGTTCAGCTTGTGCATCTCGACTTGTTTCTGTGGACCTTCTTCTTTCTCATCCAGCATGCGACGCAGCCAACCCATATCCGCTGGGTCAAACAACATCATCGCTTCAGCAGGCAAGCCATCACGACCTGCACGGCCTGTCTCTTGATAGTAAGATTCGATATTGCGTGGAATATCAAAGTGCACCACAAAGCGCACGTTGGGTTTATTGATGCCCATACCAAACGCCACAGTCGCTACCACGATCTGAATATCATCACGCTGGAAAGCTTCTTGAACGTAAGCACGTTCGTCGGTATCCATGCCAGCATGGTAACCCGCAGCGCGAATACCGTTATTGCACAGCTTCTCGGTCACCATCTCCACTTTCTTGCGGCTACCACAGTAGATGATGCCGCAATTGCCTTTCTGTGTTTCTAGGTAGCGAACCACCTGTGACACGGGCTTATGCTTCTCAACCAAGTTGTAACGAATATTAGGGCGATCGAAGCTACCTAAATGCGTATGCGGATCCACCAACTGCAAACGAGAGATAATATCTTTGCGCGTCGCATCATCAGCGGTTGCCGTTAGCGCCATGTAAGGTACATGTGGGAAATACTGTTTAAGCTGACCTAATGATGCATATTCAGGGCGGAAATCGTGTCCCCACTGAGAGATACAGTGCGCTTCATCGACCGCAATCATCGAAAGCGGTAAGCCTTGTAGACGCTCGATAAAGTCACGCATCAACACGCGCTCTGGCGAGACATACACCATTTTCAGCTGACCTGAGTTCATACGATTAAAGACCGAGATCAGGTTCTCTCGCGGCATCGACGAGTTAATGCACTCTGCCGCGACACCGTTAGCTTTCAGCTGATCAACCTGGTCTTTCATCAACGAAATCAGCGGTGAGATAACCAGAGTCAGCCCTTCACGAACCAAAGCCGGGATTTGGTAACACAGGGATTTACCGCCACCGGTTGGCATAATCACCA
Organism: Vibrio sp. QJM3NY_27; assembly: GCF_057785955.1. Classification (NCBI taxonomy): domain Bacteria; kingdom Pseudomonadati; phylum Pseudomonadota; class Gammaproteobacteria; order Vibrionales; family Vibrionaceae; genus Vibrio; species Vibrio sp. QJM3NY_27. The sequence goes on from NZ_CM173511.1 coordinate 3,441,457, forward strand.
AGCTGTCTTTGCCCTCAACGGCCAAATCAATGACCTCTTGCTGACCATCGCGAAAGCTTTGATAGCCGAACACATCTTGCAAGATGGTTTGCGCATCATTCGCGGGAGTTGGTATTTGCTCAGCAATCAGAGTGGCGGTCATTATGGTTCCTAATCGAGGTATGAAATCAGCAAGCATCTTCGGCAAGCAAGTCGCACATTGTAGAGGGGAACGCTGGCGAATTAAACCGCAAATTGTTAGGTGAAAAGGGTTATCGCTCCTATACTGACCAACTCTCTTATAAATCTTATTAATAAGCACTCTGTGCTAGAGAAAGATGCATGACACAGGAAGAACAACAACGTACGCGCCAGGGAGTTTTGCTTGCCGTCGGCGCCTACACCATGTGGGGGATCGCCCCTATATATTTCAAATCTTTAAGTGATGTTTCCCCGTTAGAGATCCTTAGCCACCGTGTAGTATGGTCCTTTTTCCTACTCGCTTTCTTACTGCACATTGGCCGCAGCTGGCGTAAAGTCCACGACACCCTGACCTCGAAACCAAAAATGCTCTATTTGGTGGCGACGTCTATTTTGGTGGGCGCTAACTGGCTTATTTTTATTTGGGCGGTGAATTCCAATCACATGCTTGATGCCAGCTTGGGGTATTACATCAACCCACTGATTAACGTGTTGCTCGGGATGCTCTTCCTCGGCGAACGCTTACGTAAGCTGCAATGGTTTGCAGTGGCTCTTGCTGCGATTGGCGTATTAATCCAATTAATTGCCTTCGGTTCAGTGCCGATCGTCGCCATTGCCCTAGCCTTTAGCTTCGGTTTTTATGGCTTACTGCGTAAAAAGGTGAGCTTAGAAGCGCAAACCGGTTTGTTCATCGAAACCTTGGTTATGTTGCCTTTCGCAGCAACGTACCTACTGTTTATTGCTGATAGCCCAACCTCGGACTTCTCAATGAACCCGATGCAACTCAATCTATTATTGGTTGCGGCTGGTGTTATTACCACCATTCCACTGCTGTGCTTTACTGGCGCTGCAACACGCTTGAAGCTATCGACCCTCGGCTTCTTCCAGTACATTGGACCAAGCTTAATGTTCTTGTTAGCGGTGCTGATTTATGGCGAAGCGTTTACCAGTGACAAAGCGATTACCTTCGCCTTTATTTGGGGAGCGTTGGTGATATTCAGCTTTGACGGTCTGCGTAACAACAGAAAGAACAAACGCGCTAAGCAGTAACACTGATCGTTTTTTACAAGACAATCCCTTAATACGAAGATAAGCTTGGTTGAATTGATGACTATTTGACCAAGCTTTTTTGTACCATGGATAAAGTCCACTATTACTCTACCCCAACAGAAGATATCAGCCTGATCCAAGCTCAATACCAAGAGTTTGCTTTTCAGCGCCACTATCATTTGGACTTTCACATTGGTTTAATTACCCGAGGACAGCAGAAATTCGTCTATAAAGGGACGAGCCATAATGTTGGTGCTGGCCAAGTTGTTATCATGCCACCCGATGAGCTGCATGATGGGCACTCCAAACTCGATTCGGGTTATCAAGTCAGTGTATTTGCCGTTTCTCCCCAATGGTTTCAAGATCTTGCCGATCCCAAGAAAAATGGTCACACATTAGGCTTTTCTGAGTTGATCCTCTCCGATCAAGCTGCATTTTCACAATTACGTAACTTACATGGCCTGTTAATCCATCAAAACATCAGCCAACTCGCTCAAGATTGCTTACCTTTTGAAGGATTCTCGACGATTGTCGATCGTTATGCGAAATTTGGATCGAAAAGCGACATCAAACTGGGTAATCAATCGATTGATACGCTAAAAGACTATTTGATGGCGAATTTGGATCAACCAGTGCGATTAGAACAACTGTCTGAGTTGTGTGGTTTAACCACGACTCAATTCCAACGCCATTTTAAAAACAGAATGGGCATTACGCCTTATGCATGGCTGAGCCGTTTACGTATGGAACAGAGCATGCGTCTGATTAAGTCTGGGATATGTGGTACCAAGGTCGCGCACCAAGTAGGCTTCTATGATCAAGCACACTTCTCTAAGGCTTTCAAAACCACGTTCGGCGTACCACCCTCACAAATCAACTAAGTGTTGATAATTTACAATTGCTCGATTTCAAATCACGGTAAGCTACGCTCAATACGATTACTTATTTAAAAATAGCGGCCACGTTATTGAGAACTGACGATGAACGAAGTCACCATACTGATCACCCTAGCCTCTATCCACTTCATCGCTTTGATGAGCCCCGGCCCTGATTTTGCGTTAGTCGTGCAAAATGCGACGCGTCACGGACGCCAGACAGGCTTGTACATTGCGCTTGGTTTATCTTGCGGGATCTTGCTGCACTCATTGCTGAGCCTGACGGGAATCAGTTACCTAGTCCACCAACAACCCACATTATTTGCCATTATCCAACTAGCCGGCGGTAGCTACTTACTGTACTTAGGTTACGGAGCACTTAAAGCAACCTGGCAAATCATTCAGAACCACGATGATGATGCCGATACCGTCAATTCCAACGATCTGATTCTGACCAATAAGCGTCAGGCATTTTCGAAAGGGTTTGCGACCAATATTCTCAACCCAAAGGCTTTGGTGTTCTTTATCAGCTTGATGTCGAGCCTAGTGCCTGCCGACATGTCTCTGTCAGGTAAAGGCTTTGCGCTTATCATCCTATTTGGTCTGTCTCTGTTTTGGTTCTCACTACTGGCGTGGATGCTTTCGACTAAGGCATTGCAAAAGAAACTCAGCGAAGCAACGGTATACATCGATGGCTTATGTGGCGTGGTATTCAGCCTTATTGGCGTGAGTATTCTTTGGCAGTCGCTGTCCGGTTTAATCGCTTAAATTCGAATCAAGATTACAATTCGTTAACAACACTCTGGCTATCTCATCTTTCCACTGCCAATCTAGCTCTGCATATTAAAAGGAGAAGATCATGCAGTGGAAAACAAAACTAACAACCCTCGCCACTTCTACCCTACTTTTTGCCTCTCACGTCAGTTGGGCAAATCAAGCTGCCGATTCCGTCGCACCCGAACAAAGTAGTGGTTTAGAAACCAAACAGCTCGTTAAAGCCAACGATTGGATGGTCACCGCGGCCAACCCTCTTGCCACACAAGCCGGTGCTGATGTACTTGCTCGTGGTGGTAACGCGATAGACGCCATGGTTGCTGTGCAGCTTATGCTTGGCTTAGTGGAACCTCAGTCTTCAGGTATTGGGGGCGGCGCGTTCCTTGTTTATTTTGATGGCAAGGACAAGCAACTCAAAACCTACGATGGCCGTGAAACTGCACCACTTGATGCCACACCACGTCTATTCCAAGACGAAAACGGCCAACCGCTTAAATTCTATGATGCCGTGGTTGGCGGTCGTTCTGTTGGCACGCCAGGCACGGTGCAATTACTGTGGGACACTCACCAGAAGTACGGCAAGCTCGAATGGGCATCACTGATTAAGCCCATTGCTCAACTGGCTGAAAAAGGTTTTACCATCAGCCCACGCTTAGCCACCTTGATTGAGAATGACCAAGAGCGACTAAGCCGCTTTGCCACTACCAAAGCCTACTTCTTCAATGCTGATGGCAGCCCGAAAGCCGCTGGCACGCAACTTAAGAACCCAGAGTACGCGGCAACGTTAAACGCTATTTCTAAGAACGGTGCTAAGGCCTTTTACCAAGGTGAGATCTCTACCGACATAATCAATACCGTGCAAACCGCGAAAGGCAACCCTGGCGTATTGGCACAGAAAGATTTCGACGCTTATTCGATCAAGCAGCGCGACCCGGTTTGTTCTGCTTATGAAAGCTACCAAGTGTGCGGAATGGGCCCACCGAGTTCAGGCGCATTAACCGTTGGGCAGATCTTAGCGATGACCGAGCAGTTTGATCTTAAATCATGGGGACCAAACGACGCAAAGTCTTGGCAAGTGTTAGCAGACGCTTCTCGCCTAGCCTTTTCAGACCGTGGTATGTACATGGCAGATCAAGATTACGTACCGATGCCAACCCAAGGGTTAGTGAATACTGACTATTTGCAGGAACGTGCTCAGCTAATTACCGTAGGTAAGGCATTAGACAGTGCGCCATCAGGCACCCCACCATGGGATCACGCCATGCTGCGAAGCCAAGATGTTTCTATTGAATTGCCGTCCACCAGCCACTTCAATATCGTCGATAGCGATGGCAATGTCGTTTCGATGACCACCACCATTGAGAATGCCTTTGGCTCACGTTTGATGGTGAGAGGCTTCCTACTCAATAACGAACTGACCGACTTCTCATTCAAGACCCACAACGATGGTAAGCCTATCGCTAACCGACTTGAGCCGGGTAAGCGTCCACGTTCTTCAATGGCACCCACTATCATCATGCAAGACGATAAACCTTACATGGCGATTGGCTCTCCCGGTGGCAGCCGTATCATAGGTTATGTGGCACAAGCGATCATTGCGCATACCCAATGGGACATGGATATTCAACAAGCGATCAACCAACCACACTTCCTAAACCGTTTCGGTACCTTAGATTTGGAAAAAGGAACATCGGCGGAAAGCTTCAAACCTGAGCTAGAAAAGATGGGATTTGAGGTCAACGTTCGCGATCTTAACTCCGGTTTACACGCGATTCGTATCACAAAAGACGGCTTAGAAGGTGCTGCAGACCCTCGTCGTGAAGGTGCAGCCATTGGTCAGTAGGAAATAACCCTCCCTTTTTACTCACTGCCTTGTGCGAGATCTCTCACAAGGCAGTGAGTAAATATCGATATTTAATGACGAAATCAGTCACAATAACGCCGTAACCAATTGAAATTAAAATATACGTACATTTATCATTCAAATAATTATATAGAAATTCGCTTATGCACCATTGCTGATAAATAAGGAATCGGTAATATGAATGGTGTCGGAAGGATGCTGACACGGAACAGGAAACGCCAAGGACTTGGTTATCTTCAGGATGAAGATTCGATTACTCAGGATGAATAATCGGCATGGATAGCGAAATGGACATTGAATGGACGCAATAGTAACTAGGATGGTTGCTACTAAGGAAAGACAATGGACACCTCTGGACGAGGAAAGGACTGAACATCAGGATGATGTAAAGGACACCGCTCAAGGAACAAGTGACGCGCGCTAACGAGGATTGTTGGCAGATCAGGATAAGATCAAGGACACCGCTAGGAAGGCGACGAAAGGAATACGCTGAAGGATAACAGCACACTATCATGGATTTGATGCATGGAGCACACTTAGTAGCCGGATTGCTGCGAGTAAGACTATAGACCCCGATGAGCGCAAGCTCTCGGGGTTTTTCTTTATCTGTCGTTTCATTTATTCCCCTCTCAAACAAATAAATCAAAGACCTTTGATTACAATTCTGACATTTAAAGCATTCACTTCTTAACCACTTCCGAGTAACGTAAGTCGAACTAGGCTCAACTAGTTTCATAACCATAATTAAACTAAGGACAAATTCATGTCACACGTTACCTTCAAAGGCGCTGCTGTACCGCTAACGGGCACATTCCCACAAACAGGTGAAAAGTCACCAAGCTTTGCACTGACTGCAGGCGATCTTTCTGAACTGACTCTTGCTTCTCTTGAAGGCAAGAAAGTAGTTCTAAACATCTTCCCAAGCATCGACACAGCCACTTGTGCAACGAGCGTACGCACGTTCAACGCAAAAGCGGCAGAGCTTGAGAACACGGTTGTTGTATGTATTTCTGCTGACCTACCGTTTGCTGCGGGTCGCTTCTGCGAACTAGAAGGCATTGAAGGCGTTCAACACGCCTCAACTTTCCGTTCTCCTGCATTCGCATCAGACTACGGCGTAGCGATCGCTGAAGGCCCACTATCAGGCCTAACAACACGCGCAGTTGTCGTTGTTGATGAAAAAGGTGTGGTAACACACAGCGAGCTGGTTGCAGAGATCACTGAAGAACCAAACTACGAAGCGGCACTTGCAGCACTGTAAGTCTCACTTTGAGGCAGCAATGTCTTCAGCTTGTATTAACCTAATTTAGGTCGGTACAAAGCAATAAAAAGAGCAGCCATTGGCTGCTCTTTTAGTTTTTAATAATGAACGATTTTTAGATGCCGAAGTAGCAGATTAAAGCTGCTCTAATCGAGCGTAAGCCGTTACTAACCACTTGATGCCTTCACCATTGAACGCAACTTGAACTCGGCTTTGTGGGCCACTTCCTTCGAAGTTGATGATGGTACCTTCACCAAACTTAGGGTGTTTAACGCGAGAGCCCAAACTAAAGCCTGTTTCATTGAAGTTCTCTTTCACGGCGGTTTGGCTAAAGCGACCACTGCTTGCAGGGCGACTCACTTGCGCTTTCATACGCACTTCATCCAGACATGTCTCTGGTAGCTCACGAATAAAACGAGATGGCTTGTGATACTTGTCTTGACCGTACAAACGACGCATTTCAGCGTAAGTGATGTAGAGCTTCTCCATCGCACGGGTCATGCCGACGTAACACAGACGACGCTCTTCTTCTAAGCGCCCTGCTTCTTCTGCAGACATCTGGCTTGGGAACATACCTTCTTCCACACCCACCATGAATACCATTGGGAACTCTAGGCCTTTGGCACTGTGCAGGGTCATGAGCTGAACCGCATCATCAAACTCATCAGCTTGGCCTTCACCCGCTTCCAAAGCCGCATGAGTTAAGAATGCTGTTAGCATGCTCATTTCATCCGCTTCTTCTGGTTTTTCAAACTGACGCGTTGCCGTTACTAATTCTTCCAAGTTCTCAATACGTGCCTTCGACTTCTCGCCCTTCTCTTGCTCGTACATCGCAAACAAGCCCGACGATTTGATCACGTGGTCGGTTTGCTCATGAAGCCTCAGTTCTATGGTGTCATCTTCAAGCGCATTGATAAGTTCAATAAAGCGGCTCAAAGCACCCGCAGCACGGCCTGGTAACACTTGTTCTTCTATCAGAGCAACACTGGCTTCCCACATGGTTGCACCACGATCACGCGCTGCAAGACGAATCGTTTCTAACGTTTTATCGCCCAAGCCACGAGTCGGCGTATTGACGACACGTTCGAATGCCGCATCATTGCTGCGGTTACTCATTAAGCGCAGGTAGCTCAAGGCATCTCTGATTTCTTGACGCTCGAAGAATCGCATGCCGCCATAGATTCGGTAAGGCAGGCCACCTTGAATCAAAGCTTCTTCAAGAACACGAGATTGGGCGTTATTACGATACAGCATCGCGGTATCTTCTAGCGCACCGCCTTTCTCTTGCCACTCTTTGATTTTGCTGACTGTGAAACGCGCTTCATCGAGCTCGTTGTAAGCCGAATACACAGAGATTGGCTCGCCATCGTTGCCGTCGGTCCATAACTCTTTACCCATACGCTCGGTATTATTCGAGATAAGCTCGTTAGATGCCTGCAGAATGGTTTTGGTTGAACGGTAGTTCTGTTCGAGTCGAACCGTTGAAGCGCCTGGGAATTCATCCAAGAACTTCTGAATATTTTCGATCTTCGCGCCACGCCAGCCATAGATAGATTGGTCATCATCGCCTACGATCATCACGCGACAATCCGGGCCAGCCATCATGCGCAGCCAAGCGTACTGGATGTTGTTGGTATCTTGAAATTCGTCGACAAGGATATGCTTGAAGCGAGCTTGGTAGTGCTCGCGGATGTGTTTCTTATCGCGCAATAGTTCATGCGATCTCAATAAGATTTCCGCAAAGTCGACCAAGCCAGCACGGTCACAGGCTTCTTGGTAAGCAGAGTAGATTTTTAACCACGTTTGAGTTATTGGATCATGGTAGGCATCAATGTGACTTGGGCGTAGCCCTTCGTCTTTCTTGCCATTGATCCACCAAGAAGCTTGTTTTGCAGGCCACTGCTTTTCATCAAGGTTTTGCGCCTTGATTAAGCGGCGTAGCAAACGAATCTGATCATCTGAATCAATGATCTGGAAATCTTCTGGCAGTTTTGCATCTAGGTAGTGAGCACGAAGGATGCGGTGACAAATACCGTGGAAGGTACCGTTCCACATGCCTGACGAGCTACCCATCATCAACTCTTCAATACGACCACGCATCTCTGCTGCCGCTTTGTTGGTGAAGGTAACCGACATGATAGAGAACGGCGATGCTTGCTCTACGCTTTGCAGCCAAGCGATGCGATGCACCAACACTCGCGTTTTACCACTGCCAGCACCTGCCAGAATAAGTAGGTTTTCTAAAGGTGCTGCGACCGCCTCACGTTGTTTATCGTTTAGGCCATCGAGTAAAAGCGAAGGATCTATCATTGGACATGCTCACTACTGGGTATTTATACATAAAAGCTGATTATAACCTAAACACTAGGCTGCGTTTAGGATAATAAGAAGAAAATATAATCAAAAAATAACATCATATAATCAGCAACTTAATAGCTAACACATCATTAATATTGATATTTTTTATAATGCAGTGAAATTATTTCCGAGTTCTTCCTATCCTTTTTAGTAAGCAAGTTAACAACTTATTAACCTGCGATATAAAAATACTATTAAGTCCTAGAGGGAATGACTATGAAAAATTCTAATCTTGCTGTTACAGCTGCAATCACAAGTGTACTAGCGTTCGGCGGTGCAGTTCTTACATCAGCACCTGCGGAAGCAGCAGCAAAAGAGAAATGCTACGGCGTTGCAAAAGCTGGCCAAAATGATTGTGCAACCAAAACAAGTTCATGTGCGGGTACAGCCAAAGAAGACAACCAATCCGATGCATTCGTGGTCGTTCCTAAAGGACTGTGTGGCAAATTATCAGGTGGTAACACTCAATCATCATAATTGAGCTGATAAGTATGGTGAGCTGATATCCAGCTCACCTCCACTTCCTATTAGGAGAATCGTTGTGACTCAAACTCTTCACCCCAATACAGGGGTTGGCCTTAGAACACCGCACTTGGACTTCTTTAGCCAAAACCCAGCTTTAGTGAGTTGGTTAGAGGTGCACAGCGAGAACTACTTTTTAGCGAAATCACCGCAACGTCAACAACTGAGAGAGATTCGTCACGCACACAGCATCAGTTGTCACGGCGTTGGATTGTCGCTAGGTTCTGTTGAGCGCATCAATCAACATCATCTGATGCAGTTAAAAGACCTGATTGATGATATCGAGCCCTTCTTGGTTTCTGATCATCTCAGCTGGAGTCAGACAGGCGGTCACTACTTCAATGACTTGTTACCGCTGCCTTATACCGAAGAGGCGTTAGAAGTCTTCTGCCGCAATGTCATCGAGGTTCAAGACGGCCTGCAACGCCCTATGCTGATTGAAAATCCATCGAGCTACCTTGCCTTCAAACATTCAACCATCCCAGAGTGGGAATTTTTAGCCGAGGTACAAAAGCGTACCGAGTGTCGACTACTGCTCGATTTCAATAATATTTTTGTCTCATCTTTTAATCACGGTTTCAGCTGTGAAGAGTATCTCAATGGAATACCAGCAGACAAAGTGGAAGAGATTCACTTGGCAGGTTTTACCAAAAAGAAACTCGAACAAGGTGAGATCTGGATAGACACCCACAGCAAGCCTGTCTGTGACGAAGTGTGGCAACTCTACACGCAATGGATAGAACAACATGGTTCGCGCCATACCTTGATAGAGTGGGATTTAGATATCCCAGAGCCACAAATTTTATTGGCTGAAGCGGCCAAAGCCAGTGATATTTTGTATCAACACGACAAGTTCAACCAAAGGAGTCGCGCATCATGAGCCACTCTTTAGCTAATGTGCAATCGGAGCTTGCTAACGCCCTACGCTATCAAAACAATGGTGAGCACTGCGACATAGTGAGCGACCACTTTTCCGATGAACAGCGCATCCAGATCTACCGAAATAACTTTGTGATTAGCTTGAGTGAAGTACTGGCTGCTACGTATCCACTGACTGAAATGTTGGTTGGTGAAGAGTGCTTCCAACAAATGGCTCGTCTACATGTCTTAAGTTATCCATCAACCTCTGGTGACGTCAGTGGTTACGGTGAACACTTTGAACAAACTATCCAAGCCTTTCCTGCTGTTATCGAGGCTGCACCTTATCTCGCTGAAGTAGCTTTGTATGAATGGCGAAAAGATAGCTTGGTGAGATGCGTTTCAGAATCACATGTCGACCAACGTCCTCTTTCTCGTTTAGCTGATGTACCGCAAGAACAACAAGGCGCTTTAGTCTTTCATCTCAAAGATTCAATAACGCTAATTAATTCTAGCTATACGATTATCGCGCTTGAGCAGGCTATCTATCAGCAACAACTCGATGGGTTAGACATCAACCAACCTGAATTTGGGGTGTTAATCCGAGCGGAAAATTCACAGATTGAGAGCCATCGTTTGACGCAAGAAAGCCACCAACTATTAACCGAATTACAATCGGGTCAAACGCTCTCAGCGATAGACCCTTTACTACTACAACATCTGAATACTGTCATGACACTGAACGTCATCTCAGGCTTTTCAATCAATGCCGAATTGGAGACATAATATGGATAACAACACAGTCACGAGCATGATGGCTCAATACGACAGTTTGATTGAGAAATCACAGGCACTTTTTGTTCCCGTACTACTTCTGTTTTGTCGCCTATGGGTGGCGTGGGTCTTCTTTAATTCAGGACTCACCAAAATAGCCACTTGGGATAGCACCCTTTACTTGTTTGAATTGGAATACCAAGTGCCTATTTTGCCTTGGGAATTGGCCGCTTACATGGGTACCGCAGCTGAATTGATTCTGCCGGTATTCTTAGCGCTTGGCTTGTTAACCCGACCAATGGCTGCAGTGCTGTTCGTTTTCAATATCATGGCCGTCGTGTCATACCCTGTATTGTGGGCACAAGGCTTCTATGATCATCAGCTTTGGGGATTAATGATTCTTATCGTCGTGGTATGGGGAGCTGGACCATTTTCACTTGATAGAATCTTAAAAGCGCAGTTCAAAAACTAAACCTCTTTTCCATGGTCTCTAAATTTACATAGGTCCAAAACGCAAAAAACCACTCAATTGAGTGGTTTCTTTTTATCTGGAATAAACTACTTGTTTAGAAAAGCTTGTAGCTCTTCAGCAGAGATACCTTGCTCGGCTAGCTCTTTTGCTAGTAGCTGAACTTGTTCACCTTTACGAGATTCAACCACGCGTTGAAATTGGTAAATGATATCTCGCAAAGTATCAATTGGAACTTGTTTTGCCGCACTGCGAATACGCTCTTCACTTTGGTTTCCTAGCTCTTTAAGCAATTTACCAAACATGACCTTTTCAGGTGCATCTTCCATTTGTTCTAAGATGCGCGCCATTTCGTAGGTTGTTAATGACATTACAGTATTTTCCGTTGGGGACTAACGTTTCAATGAGTGACAAATATACCATGTTTTAACGTTTCGCAAACCGCCATTTGTATATTTTGTCATCCTTGAGACTTATGCCTTAGCAAACGTCGTGTGCCATGACTTACCCGCTTTGCTCGCAAGCACTAACAATGCAGGAACAATAAGGAACATTTGCAGCGCAATCATCACTTGAGACGTTAAATCAAGACGTTGCATCGTACCAACAAGCAGTCCAGAACCGCTCATTTGGAACAAGCCAAGCAACGCAGCTGCGGTACCCGCACGGTCACCAAAAGGTTCAAGTGCCTTACCGGCTGCAGCACCAAGAATCCAAGCGAAGCCAACTGAAGATAGAAAAATCGGCAGCATGAATGCGATCGCGCTAGCATGCTCAGCAAGCACCAACATAACCACACCCGCTAAGCCAAGCGTTGAAATACCGACAACCAATGCTTTGTAAGTACCAAAACGGTCCATAAACTTCGGCGCAGTGAATGCCGCCGTGATGTTGATAACCGCGTTGATACCAAACCAGAACGTAAACTCATTCATCGTCAAACCTAGGTTTTCCATCAGCACAACAGGTGCAGAGGTAACGTAAGCAAGAATGACCGCCATCGCCATCAAGCATAAGGTTGCATGGAAGATGAATGATGGTGTTTTCAATACCGACCAGTAACGCTCAAGTTTGAACACCGCGACCTTTTCTGTAGCCGGATTAGACTCTTTCATTTGGAAAAACAGAATGGTGCCAACCACGACAGCGAACACAGCCATAAAGCTAAAGTTCGAGCGCCAGCCAAACTGTTGAGTTAACCAAGCACCCAGAATCGGTGCTAGTGCAGGAATAAAGCAAATTGCACCATTGAGGTAACTGATCATACGGCCACTTTTCTCCGGGCCAAATAGATCGCGAACCGTCGCAAAGGCTGCTACAGAAGTCGCACAAGCTCCTAAGCCTTGTAGCAGCCGAGCTATTAGCATCATATCAATCGATTGAGCTGCCCACGCCAAGCAAGCACTCAATGCATAGATACTAACACCTCCCAATGCAACGGTTCGACGTCCTAACTTATCAGCCAAAGGGCCTGCAAATAATTGCCCGACACCCATGGCGAATAAAAACCAAGTAATCGTATCTTGTGCTAGTGCGTGTTCCACGTGAAACGCTGTTGAAATTTGTGGCAGAGCTGGAAGATAAATATCTATAGCCAGAGGGCTAAATAGAACCAGCATTGCCAATAAAGCAACCTGCAGTTTACTAGGGGTTGGAAGCGCGTTAGAAGGCACAAGATTCTCCGAATGAGTTAATTTAGGTGCATAATAACCAACTAAAGATATGAACAAAAATGGCATATACTCATTAGCATTATTCCAAATAGGAAACTCACATGAATATCGAGAAACTATCACGCCTCGACCTCAATCTATTGGTTTGCTTACAGGTGCTGATGGAAGAGCTGAGTGTCACTCGCACCGCACATCGATTATGCTTGAGCCAATCGGCTGTGAGTAAGTCGCTAGCCAAGCTTCGTGAACAATTTAATGACCCCCTTTTCACACGAAGTGCTCATGGCCTACGACCAACACCGAAAGCTGTTTTCCTAAAGCCTCGGTTAGAAACGTTGATCAACCAACTTGATGTTCTCACTCAACCTGAGACATTCATTCCCAACAATAGCGACCACAGCTTTCACATTGCTGCCGTTGAGAGTGTTTACCCGCTGATTCTTCCTCACTTCTTACCGGCGATATTTCGACAAGCACCTAAGGTTAATATCAACACCCATGCGTGGACCGAACAAACCTTTAAGAAGCTACAGCTTGGTGAGTTAGATATCGGACTCACAGGCAAAGACATCGACATCAACGACGCGCGCTTAACCATGCTGCCGCCAGACGACATCTGCGAACAAGAGATCTACCGTGATGCACAGATGTGTGTATTAAGGCGTAACCACCCTGCTCTAAGTGGTAAATGGGATTTGGGAACCTACCTTGCGCAGCGTCATGTACAAGTAAGATGTGATGGGAACGATCGATGGCTGCTCGACTACAAACTGGCTGATCTTGGTCATCAGCGAGATATCGCTATTTCTGTTCCAGACTTCAATAGTGCAGCAAGCTTGTGTACCTATACCGACTTTGTGTTTACCGCACCAAGCCACTTTACTTACCTCGTCGCTAAACAACTCGACTTAGTGGTTGTCCCTTTACCGATGGAATTCCCGCCGATGGCATACACTCTGTTTTGGCACCGTGACAGAGAAAACGACCCAGCGTTAACTTGGCTACGAGATATCATCAAAGAAAAAACTCTGCACCTTAGATAAAAATGGCGTACAGCGTTTGCAGCAAACGAACAAAAGCGCTAGCTTATTGACCTAATAAGTCCCCTCACATGTATATCTACAGTGAGTGCTAACAAGGACCCTAACAATAAGGATAAACACAGATGCACAATATCACTGCGGGACGCGTTACTGCGGTTCGAGCTTGGCTCGAAACAAACAACCTAGATGCCGTTATCATTCCACATGAAGACGAATATCTAGGTGAATACGTTCCAGCTCATAACGAGCGACTTCACTGGTTAACAGGTTTCACTGGCTCTGCAGGTGCCGCTGTTATTACTCGTGAAACTGCTGCTATTTTTGTTGATGGTCGCTACACCGTTCAGGTTCGTAAGCAAGTACCAGCAGAGTTATTTGAGTATCGCCACCTTATTGAAGAACCGGCTTTAGATTGGATCATAAATTCATTGCCACAAGGCAGTAAGGTTGCATTCGACCCACGCATGCACACCGCAGCTTGGTTGAAAGGCGCACAAGCAAAACTGGCAGAGAAAGTTGAGCTAACGACACTCTCTTCTAATCCAATTGATGAACTTTGGTCTGATCGCCCTGAGCCTGTCGTGTCTGATGTTCGCCTAATGGCAACAGACGCCGTTGGTCAATCAAGCGAGAGTAAGCGCGCTGAGATTGCTGGCTTGCTAAAAGCAAAAGGTGCGGACGCCGCTATCCTTACCGAGCTAGACTCAATCTGTTGGTTGCTTAACATTCGTGGTTTAGACGTATCTCGCCTACCTGTTGTGTTATCCAACGCGATCATCCACACCGATGAAAGCGTCGACTTCTTCCTAGACCCAGCACGCATCCCGGCGGGCTTTGAAGCACACGTGGGTAATGGTATTCGCGTTTCTCACCCATCAGAGCTTGAAGCGCGCCTTCAGTCTCTAGAAGGTAACAATGTGTCTGTCGATTCAGGCACGAGCAATGCTTGGTACACGCTTGTTCTACAAAACGCTGGCGCTCATATCATTGAAGCAGCAGACCCATGCCTAATGCCAAAGGCCGCTAAAAACGCAACTGAAATCGCGGGCATGAAAGCGTGTCACATTCGTGATGGTGTTGCGATGGCCAAATTCTTGTCTTGGATTGATGCGGAAGTCGCACAAGGTAATCTACACAACGAAGCAGTATTGGCTGACAAAGTACAATCATTCCGTGAACAAGACCCAACACTGATGGATCTAAGTTTTGACACGATTTCAGCTGCAGGTGGTAACGCAGCTATGTGTCACTACAACCATGAGAACCAACCTGAACCAGGTCAGCTAGAACTGAATACTCTGTACCTAGTCGATTCAGGTGGCCAGTATCTAGATGGTACAACCGACATCACTCGTACTATCGCGATTGGCCAACCAAGTGACGAAATGATTCAGCAGTTCACTCTCGCACTGAAAGGTCATATCGGCATAGCACGAGCTCGTTTCCCACAAGGCACTCGTGGTTTCCAACTGGATATCCTAGCGCGTCAGCACCTTTGGGCAGAAGGCTTCGATTACGACCACGGTACTGGCCATGGTGTGGGTCACTTCCTAAGTGTTCATGAAGGACCGCAAAGCATCTCTAAGAAGCTGATCGACGTACCTCTTGTTGAAGGTATGGTGTTATCAAACGAGCCGGGTTACTACCGTGCTGATGAATTTGGTATCCGTATCGAGAACCTAGAACTGGTTGTTGAACTGCCAACTCAAGGTGACTTCGCAGTATTGACGTTTGAATCGCTAACACGTTGCCCTATCGATAAGCGCAACATCAATGTTGATTTGCTAACACGACCTGAACTGGCGTGGCTGAACGACTACCATCAGAAAGTATGGAACGATGTTAGCCCATTAGTTGAAGGTGATACGCTGGAATGGCTACGCCAATCAACAACACCACTTGCTCACGCTTAATGCCTTGCTAGACAGATAACTGAACCAAAATTAGTTGGCTCAGTTAGATATTAAGACGGCTACCCTTAGGTAGCCGTTTTTGTTTGTCGATTTCACATTATTGATGTTTCACGTGGAACATAAACCAAACATTGATTAACCAGAATAGGCACTGTGCCAATCACGCCACACTGGGTCGAAACCACGCTGACGAATCATCGACTCAACATCTGCCGCACTTCTCTCGTCACTGATCTCAAACTGCTCAAGCTCTTCCTCACCCGAAGCATAACCACCAGGCTGGGTTTTAGAAGCCGCCGACATACTGGTGATTCCCAATGGCAACACATTGTCGCGGAAGGTTGCAGACTCACGAGTAGATAGAGACAACTCGACCTCAGGGTTTAATAGTCGATAAGCACAGATAAGTTGTACCAACTGCTTATCACTCATAATCGACTTAGGTTGCAAACCTCCACTAGAGTCTCCCCCCTCACACGGACGAAGACGTGGGAATGAAATTGAATAGCGAGTCTGCCAATAAGTACGCTCGAGGTAATCTAAGTGAGCAGCAACAAAGAAGCAGTCGGTTCTCCAATCCTCCAAACCAATCAGGGCACCAATACCGATCTTATCGATTCCCGCCTTTGCCAAGCGATCGGGGGTTTCAAGACGATACTCAAAATCCATTTTGTTGCCACGTAGATGGTGCTCAGCGTAAGTTCTTGGCTGATAAGTCTCTTGGTAAACCATAACAGCATCTAGGCCGAGAGTTTTAAGCTCTGCGTAATCATTTTGATCCAGCGGCTGCACTTCCATCGCAAGGTAGTTAAATTGCTTTTTTATATTCGGCAACACCTGTCGAAAGTAATTCATCCCGACCTTAGTTTCATGTTCACCGGTAACCAACAAAACGCTATCGAACTTCATCTTTTTAATAGCCGCACTTTCGGCATCAATTTCATCCAAAGTAAGCGTGCGGCGCTTGATACGGTTCTCCATTGAGAAGCCACAATACGTGCACGCATTAGCGCATAGATTCGAGAGGTACAAAGGAATATAAAGCGACATCGTATTGCCAAACCGCTTGCGAGTTAACGCCAACGATTGTTGTGCCATCTGCTCTAAGTAAGGTTCTGCCGCCGGAGAGATCAGAGCCTTAAAGTCTTCTAAGTCACGTTTGGGTTTACTCAGAGCACGTTCAACATCCGCTGCCGTTTTACTGAAGATAGACATACCAATGTCATCCCAGTTGAGCTGTTTAAATCGTTCAACAAACGTCATAGCAATACTACTCGTCTAGGAATGAAGTTAACGGGCTCGAAGCAACCGCGTGAGATACTTTTCCTGCAAGTCCAGCAAGGTAAGCCATTCGACCCGCCTCAACCGCCAACTTAAAAGCAATCGCCATATCAACAGGCTGTTGCGACGCAGCTATAGCCGTATTCACTAACACAGCGTCTGCGCCCATTTCCATTGCACGAGCAGCATGAGATGGTGCACCAATGCCCGCATCAACAATCACAGGGACATTCGCTTGGTCGATAATGATCTCTAAGAAGTCTGCAGACGCAATACCCTTATTTGAACCAATCGGCGCACCCAGCGGCATAACTGCAGCGCAACCCACCTCTTCCAAGCGTTTACACAATACTGGATCGGCATGGCAGTAAGGCAACACAACAAAACCATCTTTAACCAGTTGCTCAGAAGCTTTAAGCGTCTCAATTGGGTCTGGCATCAAGTACTTTGGATCTGGGTGAATTTCCAGTTTAAGCCAGTTTGTGCCTAGCGCTTCACGAGCCAAATGCGCAGCAAAGACGGCATCTTTTGCACTCTTCGCCCCAGAGGTATTCGGTAGCAAGTTCACGCCAGCATCAATGATTGGTTGTAAAATGTCGTCTTGCTCAGAGCGAATATCGACTCTCTTCAACGCCATGGTTGCCAGTTGCGAACCTGAAGCTTCAATAGCACTCGCCATCAAATGCTTGTTTGCGAACTTGCCGGTTCCTGTGAAGAGTCGCGATTGAAACGTTTTATCAGCGATAGTTAACATGGTTAGCCTCCTGCTATAGCTTGGAAAAGAGAAATAGCGTCGCCTTCATTGACGACAGTTTTTTGCCACTGACTTCGTGGGACAACCGCATTATTGATTGCAAAGACACAACCCAGATCAGGTAGTGACAGAGCCTGGATAATGTCCGCGAGAGACGATAAGTGCGCGACCTGTTCTGGTTGCTCGTTTATCGAGATCGTTATATGACTCATTGGATTTCTTCTTCTAAATGCTTAACTGCAGACGCACTGCACACGGGACATTCACTATCTTGAGTGACCATTAAGTTTTGCCAATTCATCGCTTGGCCATCGAACAGTTTGAGCTGGTGTGTTGCTACCTGAAACTCACCACGAGTTAAGCGTTGAATAGCAGCCAAAGCTTGAAGGTTACCTATAGTGCCAACAACCGGGCCTATGATGCCGCTATCACTACAACGAGTCGTTTGTGGATGATGACTGAACGGAAACAAACAGTGATAGCACCCTTTCCGATTCTGATAATCAAAGACAATAAACTGGCCTTTCCAACCAATTGCAGAACCGGAAATCAAAGGTGTATTGCTACCGAAGCATGCTTGGTTAACCTGTTGGCGTGACTCAAAGTTGTCAGTACAATCCAACACTAAATCAGCGAGCATCACTTCAAGTTCAAGCTGACTGTCACTCATTCGCTGATTGATGGTTCTAACTTGGCTACGACTATTGAGCTCGCTCAGTTGTTGCTTCAAAGCTTCGACTTTAGGCGAACCTAACTGAATTTCTTTGAACGCGACCTGTCGTTGCAGGTTAGATGAATCCACACAGTCATCATCAACCAACACGATCTTTCCAACACCAGAAGCTGCAAGGTAAAGAGCCGCAGCATTACCTAAGCCACCACAACCAATCACTAACACATGGCTATTTAATAGGTTTCGTTGTCCTTGTTCACCGACTTCAGGTAACGCAATTTGTCGTTGATAACGAATAAATTCAAAGTCACTCAGCATAGCTAGGCTCCTGCATAACCTCTTCTTTGAGAGCTGGAGGTTTAGACGCCATCAGTTTTTCGAAAAATTCGATCACTTTTTGTGGGTCTTCCGCCAATGTAATCGCACGTACCACCGCTAAACTCGACACCCCACACTCCCACACCTGCCCAGCTGTCGATTGATCAATACCGCCAATAGCAACCGTCGGATAACCGGTGAGTTGTTCTGTGTATGGGATAGTATCAATCAGCTGTTGATACAGAGATAAACGAACTAAACCTTGAGGCTTCGATGGCATCTGTTTAGTTGTTGTTGGGAAGATATGCCCCAGCGCAATATAGCTTGGGTTGATTTGAACAATGCGCAGCAACTCGTAATAGCCATGAGTCGAGAGACCGATCTTTATACCCGCTTGGCTCAACTGTGAGAGGTTTGATTCTTCAATATCCTCTTGCCCTAAATGAACACCAAAAGCACCATGCTTGAGTGCAAGCTGCCAATAATCGTTGATAAAAACTTGAGCGTTATGCTCTCGACCAAGGTCGATTGATCGTTCGATTTGTTGTTCTAAGTCCGCTTGCTGCGGGTTTTTAATACGTAGTTGAACAGTGTTGATGCCAAGCTTGAGCAACCTTTCGATCCACTCGACATTGTCAACCACTGGGTATAACCCTAAGCTACTCTTAATCAATTCAGGGAACGAAAGTGATGTTCCTTGGTGCGCCCAACCAACACTAATATCCAGTCGCTCATCTTCCAGAACTGGAATTGGAAAGTTTTGGTAATGTGCTGGCCATGTTCCACGTGAAACATTGGACGCTGCGCGAGCTAAAACCAGTGCGTCTTCTAATGGTAATTCCAGCGCCAACAAAGTAAGTAACCAAGCAAAGTGGCCGCGATTATCTAACTCCTGATGAGCTGTAGTTTCACTCTTGATAGCACGATTAGTATCCAAATGTGACCAGATATCAAGTACAACTGAATCATCTAAGACACCGATATAAATGGTATTCGGAGTTTGTGTAAAGGCATCACAAACGTCAGTTAGCGCGGCTGAATTACTGTAATCAACAACATGGTTCAATTCCGCTAGCTGACACTTCGCCAATGAATCAACATCATGAGCGAAGCCAATAGATAACGCCTGCTGAGAATCAACGATAGAGAAGTATTGAGTTGGGCTTACACCCAACTCAACTGCACCGGTTGCTAAGCCTTGTCGCTTAGCAACCAATAGACAGTTCTGCACCTCTCCCGTTAACTCAATATTTTGAGATGGGATGAGAATCTCCACTGTCATTATTCCTCTAATTGAGCTTCTTTTGCACCGACTGCAGGGTGGTAAAGTTCAGAGCCAGTATCACGGAACTCTTGTGATTTTTGACGCATCCCTTCCAACGGGTTATCCAGCATCTTAATCTCGATAGCCTGATCCGCAGCTACTTGTTCGGTGTCTTTCGCATACTCTCGAACTTCTTGAGAAATCTTCATCGAGCAGAATTTAGGTCCACACATTGAGCAGAAGTGAGCAACCTTGCCCGACTCTTGTGGCAGAGTTTCATCATGGAAAGAACGCGCGGTTTCAGGATCTAAAGCTAGATTAAATTGGTCTTCCCAACGGAATTCAAAACGTGCCTTTGATAATGCATTATCTCGGATTTGTGCGCCCGGATGTCCTTTAGCGAGGTCCGCTGCGTGTGCTGCTAGCTTGTAAGTAATCAGGCCAGTCTTCACATCTTCTTTGTTTGGTAAGCCTAGGTGCTCTTTAGGGGTGACATAACAGAGCATCGCACAGCCGTACCAACCAATCATGGCAGCACCAATACCTGAAGTAATATGATCGTAACCAGGGGCAATATCTGTCGTCAGTGGACCTAAAGTATAGAAAGGCGCTTCATGGCAGTGTTCTAACTGCTCGTCCATGTTCTCTTTGATTAAGTGCATTGGCACATGTCCAGGGCCTTCAATGATCACCTGAACATCATATTCCCAAGCTACTTTAGTCAACTCACCTAGAGTACGTAACTCCGAGAACTGAGCCTCATCATTGGCATCTGCAATAGAACCAGGACGTAGGCCGTCACCCAATGACAGTGCAACATCGTACTTCGCACAGATCTCACAGATCTCTCGGAAGTGGGTATAAAGGAAACTTTCTTGGTGATGAGCAAGACACCATTTCGCGATAATAGAACCACCACGAGAAACAATACCGGTCACACGTTTAGCCGTCATCGGAACGTAGCGAAGCAACAAACCAGCATGGATAGTGAAGTAATCAACACCCTGCTCTGCTTGTTCAATCAAGGTATCACGCATCACTTCCCAGTTAAGGTCTTCGGCTACGCCATTCACTTTTTCAAGCGCTTGATACATAGGAACCGTACCAATCGGCACTGGACTGTTACGCAGAATCCACTCGCGAGTCTCGTGGATATTACGGCCAGTTGAGAGGTCCATTACGGTATCGCCCCCCCAACGAGTTGACCAAACTAGCTTCTCAACTTCTTCTTCAATCGAAGAGCTTACTGAAGAGTTACCGATATTAGCGTTGACCTTCACTAAGAAGTTACGACCAATAATCATCGGTTCTGATTCTGGGTGGTTGATGTTCGACGGGATGATAGCTCGGCCTTCAGCGACTTCTTTACGTACGAACTCAGGGGTGATCTCTTTCGGCAGGTTTGCGCCAAAGTTATGGCCAGGGTGTTGGTGGTTCAGCTGCTCATCAGCGAATTTCTGACGTCCCATGTTCTCACGTATCGCAATGTACTCCATCTCAGGAGTAATAATCCCCTGACGAGCATAGTGCAGCTGAGTAACACATTGATCGCCAGTCGCGCGACGAATTCTAGGTAGGTTGCCGTAGCGAAGGTCGTCTAGGGTTTCATCTTGTAAACGTTCTTTGGTGTAAACAGAGCTTACATCGTCTAACAGTTCCGTATCACCACGCTCTTCAATCCATTGCTCTCGCAACTTAGGAAGACCGCTATACAGGTCTATTTCGTGTGTAGGATCTGTGTAAACACCGGAGGTATCGTAAACTTGAATGGGTGCATTAGGTTCGAATACAGGCTCTTTTTTGCTGCCACCAACTAGGCTATCAGCGAGTGATATTTCTCGTACAGGGACTTGAATGTCCTCTCGAGATCCTTGGATGTAAGCCTTTTTCGAATTTGGGTAAGGTTGTACGGATAAAGAATCAATGAAATTCTTCGCTTCCAGTCTTGCTTGTTTACGACTCGACATAGCATTTTTCCTTGGCTTTTAGCCATTATTTATAGGGATAAAAATGCTTGACGGATTTGATGCTACAAGAGGGATCACAACAAGAAAATACAGTTGTGATCTGGAGATAGATCTCTAGAAGGATTCTAGTTAGATATCTACTCTTGTTCCCTTCGCAGGTATTAGCCTGATCAGGTTCAACGGATCCCGAGTTAACGGTCTCAGCCATATGGCACTCCGACAAGTTCGATCGAGTATATAAAAACGGCTTGGATAAACCAAGCCGAGTTGTTAACAAATCGTAAGAAAGTTTTAAGACTTTATCAAAAGTTGGAAGCCGATCCATGCTGCTGAGATGCTGAGAACCACGTTGAGTAGCACATTGAGTCCCATCTTAAAGAAAGCACCCTGCTGCATAAGAAGCACGTTATCCATCGAAAATGTAGAAAATGTAGTCAATGCTCCAAGGAAACCAAGACCGATGATCTGCCTCCATGGTTCTGTCGCAACCATCTCATTCTCAAACGCTGCGATGAGCAAACCCATAATTAAAGAGCCAATTACGTTAACTGTCAGTGTACCGTAAGGGAAACCACGTCCTAGCATCACCACACATAACTCTGAAATCAAATAACGCGAACAAGCACCAAATGCGCCACCAATGGCAATAAAACCTAAAATAGATAACTGACTCATGAATCCTCCCAAACAATAGTCCCTATATTCTAGCTTTACCGTCGATAAAAGCGAGGGTAGAAACTAAGAATGCATGCGCAAATATTAAACGTTACAGGTGTCACTTAACTTCAATATATCCCATCAATCCTGTTTTCATGTGCTCAATTACATGACAGTGGTACATCCAGCGTCCTGGGTTGTCTGCAACAAATGCAGCTTTAGCTCGGCCATTTTTTCCAAGTAACACTGTATCGGTATGGAAAGGCTCTTCAATTTTTTTACCATCAAGTTCCAATACAGTAAATGTATGACCATGAATATGAATCGGGTGATGATATTGAGTGACGTTCTTAAGATCGAATATGTAAGTCTTACCCAACTCTAAAGTCGCCAACGGTTCAGGAATATTGTCTTTGCTCATTCCTTCCCATGCTCTTTTATTTGTTAGCCAAAACTTAGGCATCGATTTTCCATCTTTGGATACTGGAGAAACAGCCCCTTCCCATTCAAATAAAAAGTCGATCTCTTCAGCATTAGCAAGATCTAGGTTGGGCACTGGATTCAATGGTAGTAATGGCAACGAACGTCCTTGAGCAAATGCTGAATCTACGACTTCAAATTCACACAAAGAAAATGGGAAACGCCCCTTCATATGGAGAACGTTAACTCGCTCACCAGCTTTAGGAGCGATCAGTCCGATATCAACACGCATACCCGGACCAATTTTATGTTGAGTCAGTTTATAAGGCGTTTTTACAGGATTACCATCGATGGCTATAACCCATGCTTCAGCCCCTTCGACAGCAATAGGGTAAGTGATCGTATTATCGACATTAGCAATACGCAGTCTAGTCGCTGCATACTGCTTCAACTGATATACGGGTTCATGGACTCCATTAACACTACTCCACTCCCCAGGAGTGCCCATACGAGCACTGAGTCGTGGGATCATTAAATCTTTCCATTGACCCTGCTTGTCGATGTGCCAATGCTTAAGCATCAATGCGTGTTCTTCATCGAACCGTACTGGATTGCTCTCTTCTACGATAATAAGACCAACTAAGCCCATACCAAGCTGCTTCACGCTATTCATGTGTGGGTGATACCAAAACGTACCGGCATCTGGCGGCGTAAACTCATAAATGAATGTTTCACCTGGCATGATTGGTG
This sequence comes from Vibrio sp. QJM3NY_27, assembly GCF_057785955.1. Taxonomy (NCBI): domain Bacteria; kingdom Pseudomonadati; phylum Pseudomonadota; class Gammaproteobacteria; order Vibrionales; family Vibrionaceae; genus Vibrio; species Vibrio sp. QJM3NY_27. The sequence continues at coordinate 3,465,155 of NZ_CM173511.1, forward strand.
GCTGACTTAAGAAGGGAACCCCATCCATTTCGATAGGAATTCTTAAACCATGCCAATGAATAGTCGTCGGCTCTGATAGCTTATTCGTAAAGCGGATCGTGACCTTTTCACCCTGTCGACATCGAATCGTTGGCGCTGGAATCTGGCCATTAAAGCCTAGAATATTAGTCTCAAATCCCGTTACTAGTTCAGCGGTTGAAGGCTCTGCCGTTAGGTCGTAAACATACTTTCCTTGTTCATCAACCAACCGTTTAATTGAGCAAGCGGGCAGTACAGTGAGTGCTGATATAGCGAGAGATGATTGAATAAACTTACGACGGGAGATATCCATATTTGTTGCCTTTTAGTAATAACGACCAAAATGTAACAAAATATTGAGAATAATTCTCATAAAGAAGTGGGGATTGTGCTGTTGATTGTTTATAAAAGAGGCTGGGATAAGTAAGCACTTACACTTTTAAGGCTAGGTTTTATTAAAAGCAGGAATTGTCGACTAAAAATCGAACAAATATAAAGTGAAAAAACAGAACTTCTGCTGAGGCATTGATATGGCAGGGTGGAGGTTTCGACTCCCAACAAGCTCTATTTTGGTAAGTCGGAGAATCCGCTACTTTGCTAATGGCGTATATATTAGATTCAGAAAGCAAAAAGGCTCTAGCATTTCTGCTAGAGCCTTAAATATGGCAGGGGTGGAGAGATTCGAACTCCCAACACGCGGATTTGGAATCCGCTGCTCTGCCAATTGGAGCTACACCCCTAAAACTTTTTACTACGTCAGATTCGAAAAAACCTCGCACTAGGCGAGGTTATCGAATAAGTGGCGGAGTGGACGGGACTCGAACCCGCGACCCCCGGCGTGACAGGCCGGTATTCTAACCAACTGAACTACCACTCCGCAGTGGTCAACTCACTAAGTGAGCGTCCATATCTCCAGGTCGGTCAACCTAAAGATTTAATTTAAAGCCTGGCGATGTCCTACTCTCACATGGGGAAACCCCACACTACCATCGGCGCTATTGTGTTTCACTTCTGAGTTCGGCATGGAATCAGGTGGGTCCACAATGCTATGGTCGCCAAGCAAATTTTAAAATTCGGAAAGCTTATCTAAAAGTATTTCTCTTCAAACTCATTCAAGGTCTGGTACATCTGAGTCCACAAAACCCCTTGGGTGTTGTATGGTTAAGCCTCACGGGCAATTAGTACAGGTTAGCTCAATGCCTCGCAGCACTTACACACCCTGCCTATCAACGTCGTAGTCTACGACAACCCTTTAGGACACTTATAGTGCCAGGGAAAACTCATCTCAAGGCTCGCTTCCCGCTTAGATGCTTTCAGCGGTTATCGATTCCGAACTTAGCTACCGGGCAATGCCATTGGCATGACAACCCGAACACCAGAGGTTCGTCCACTCCGGTCCTCTCGTACTAGGAGCAGCCCCTTTCAATTTTCCAACGCCCACGGCAGATAGGGACCGAACTGTCTCACGACGTTCTAAACCCAGCTCGCGTACCACTTTAAATGGCGAACAGCCATACCCTTGGGACCGACTTCAGCCCCAGGATGTGATGAGCCGACATCGAGGTGCCAAACACCGCCGTCGATATGAACTCTTGGGCGGTATCAGCCTGTTATCCCCGGAGTACCTTTTATCCGTTGAGCGATGGCCCTTCCATTCAGAACCACCGGATCACTATGACCTGCTTTCGCACCTGCTCGAATTGTCATTCTCGCAGTCAAGCGGGCTTATGCCATTGCACTAACCACACGATGTCCAACCGTGTTTAGCCCACCTTCGTGCTCCTCCGTTACTCTTTGGGAGGAGACCGCCCCAGTCAAACTACCCACCAGGCACTGTCCGTAATCCCGATTCAGGGACCAACGTTAGAACATCAAAACTACAAGGGTGGTATTTCAAGGACGACTCCATCACATCTAGCGACGCAATTTCATAGTCTCCCACCTATCCTACACATGTAGGTTCAATGTTCAGTGCCAAGCTGTAGTAAAGGTTCACGGGGTCTTTCCGTCTAGCCGCGGGTACACTGCATCTTCACAGCGATTTCAATTTCACTGAGTCTCGGGTGGAGACAGCGTGGCCATCATTACGCCATTCGTGCAGGTCGGAACTTACCCGACAAGGAATTTCGCTACCTTAGGACCGTTATAGTTACGGCCGCCGTTTACCGGGGCTTCGATCAAGAGCTTCGTCCGAAGACTAACCCCATCAATTAACCTTCCGGCACCGGGCAGGCGTCACACCGTATACGTCATCTTACGATTTTGCACAGTGCTGTGTTTTTAATAAACAGTTGCAGCCACCTGGTATCTGCGACTCTCGTCTGCTCCATCCGCAAGGGACTTCACTGATAAGAGCGTACCTTCTCCCGAAGTTACGGTACCATTTTGCCTAGTTCCTTCACCCGAGTTCTCTCAAGCGCCTTGGTATTCTCTACCCGACCACCTGTGTCGGTTTGGGGTACGATTCCTTACAATCTGAAGCTTAGAGGCTTTTCCTGGAAGCATGGCATCAATGACTTCACTACCGTAGTAGCTCGACATCGTATCTCAGCGTTAAGAAAGTCCGGATTTACCTAAACTTTCCGCCTACGTACTTGAACCTGGACAACCGTCGCCAGGCCCACCTAGCCTTCTCCGTCCCCCCATCGCAATTGTAAGAAGTACGGGAATATTAACCCGTTTCCCATCGACTACGCCTTTCGGCCTCGCCTTAGGAGTCGACTTACCCTGCCCCGATTAACGTTGGACAGGAACCCTTGGTCTTCCGGCGAGGGAGTTTTTCACTCCCTTTATCGTTACTCATGTCAGCATTCGCACTTCTGATACCTCCAGCAGCCCTTACAGACCACCTTCAACGGCTTACAGAACGCTCCCCTACCCCACATACCCTAAGGTACGTAGCCGCAGCTTCGGTGTATAGCTTAGCCCCGTTACATCTTCCGCGCAGGCCGACTCGACCAGTGAGCTATTACGCTTTCTTTAAATGATGGCTGCTTCTAAGCCAACATCCTGGCTGTCTGAGCCTTCCCACATCGTTTCCCACTTAGCTATACTTTGGGACCTTAGCTGGCGGTCTGGGTTGTTTCCCTCTCCACGACGGACGTTAGCACCCGCCGTGTGTCTCCCGGATAGTACTTACTGGTATTCGGAGTTTGCAAAGGGTTGGTAAGTCGGGATGACCCCCTAGCCTTAACAGTGCTCTACCCCCAGTAGTATTCGTCCGAGGCGCTACCTAAATAGCTTTCGGGGAGAACCAGCTATCTCCAGGTTTGATTGGCCTTTCACCCCTAGCCACAAGTCATCCGCTAATTTTTCAACATTAGTCGGTTCGGTCCTCCAGTTGATGTTACTCAACCTTCAACCTGCCCATGGCTAGATCACCTGGTTTCGGGTCTAATCCTAGCAACTGTACGCCCAGTTAAGACTCGGTTTCCCTACGGCTCCCCTAAACGGTTAACCTTGCTACTAAAATTAAGTCGCTGACCCATTATACAAAAGGTACGCAGTCACACCACGAAGGTGCTCCTACTGCTTGTACGTACACGGTTTCAGGTTCTATTTCACTCCCCTCACAGGGGTTCTTTTCGCCTTTCCCTCACGGTACTGGTTCACTATCGGTCAGTCAGTAGTATTTAGCCTTGGAGGATGGTCCCCCCATATTCAGACAGGATATCACGTGTCCCGCCCTACTCGTTTTCACTGATTATGAGATGTCGACTACGGGGCTATCACCCTTTACTGCGGCACTTTCCAGAGCCTTCGTCTGTCTCATTAAAAGCTTAAGGGCTAATCCAATTTCGCTCGCCGCTACTTTCGGAATCTCGGTTGATTTCTCTTCCTCGGGGTACTTAGATGTTTCAGTTCCCCCGGTTTGCCTCCTGTTGCTATGTATTCACAACAGGATACTTGCTTATGCAAGTGGGTTTCCCCATTCAGGAATCCCAGACTCAAAAGGTTATTACTACCTAATCTGGGCTTATCGCAAGTTATTACGCCTTTCATCGCCTCTGACTGCCAAGGCATCCACCGTGTACGCTTAGTCACTTAACCATACAACCCGAAAGGGTCTTAGCGTATGGCAACTAACCAAGGTTTTTGGTTGTCATTAAGAAGGGTTAATTCTCAATGACTGTTTGCCGGACTCAATTGTGAATCAAATAAATTTGATTCGAATACAAGACACTTGAATGTGTTTGTTGTGTTTATCTAATGAAAGATAAACATTGAGAACTTTTAAATTTGATTTGAATTACTCGTAAGTAATCAAATCAGTCAGCTTTCCAAATTGTTAAAGAGCATGAGACTTTAAGAACCAGTGTTCTAAAATTCACATTTTCTAAAGACTCTCAGGGTCAAACATACCAACCAACGACAAAAGAAGTGGTTTGGATATGAATATAACCAAGAATTTTTAGAGAATGGTGGGCGATACCGGGCTCGAACCAGTGACCCCCTGCTTGTAAGGCAGGTGCTCTCCCAACTGAGCTAATCGCCCACGATAGTTTTAATTCCTTCGCGGAGAAAGAATGGTGGGTCGTGCAGGATTCGAACCTGCGACCAATTGATTAAAAGTCAACTGCTCTACCAACTGAGCTAACGACCCAATGGTATCCCGTAGGGGAGTCGAACCCCTGTTACCGCCGTGAAAGGGCGGTGTCCTAGGCCTCTAGACGAACGGGACACTGGATATTGAAGAACTTGGGAGTTCTTCGTCTCTTTACTTTTCTAAACCTAATCAATCTGTGTGGACACTCATCGTAAGTATCTTCGTATAAGGAGGTGATCCAGCCCCAGGTTCCCCTAGGGCTACCTTGTTACGACTTCACCCCAGTCATGAACCACAAAGTGGTGAGCGTCCTCCCCGAAAGGTTAAACTACCCACTTCTTTTGCAGCCCACTCCCATGGTGTGACGGGCGGTGTGTACAAGGCCCGGGAACGTATTCACCGTGACATTCTGATTCACGATTACTAGCGATTCCGACTTCATGGAGTCGAGTTGCAGACTCCAATCCGGACTACGACGCACTTTTTGGGATTCGCTCACTATCGCTAGCTTGCTGCCCTCTGTATGCGCCATTGTAGCACGTGTGTAGCCCTACTCGTAAGGGCCATGATGACTTGACGTCGTCCCCACCTTCCTCCGGTTTATCACCGGCAGTCTCCCTGGAGTTCCCGACATTACTCGCTGGCAAACAAGGATAAGGGTTGCGCTCGTTGCGGGACTTAACCCAACATTTCACAACACGAGCTGACGACAGCCATGCAGCACCTGTCTCAGAGCTCCCGAAGGCACACCTGCGTCTCCGCTGGCTTCTCTGGATGTCAAGAGTAGGTAAGGTTCTTCGCGTTGCATCGAATTAAACCACATGCTCCACCGCTTGTGCGGGCCCCCGTCAATTCATTTGAGTTTTAATCTTGCGACCGTACTCCCCAGGCGGTCTACTTAACGCGTTAGCTCCGAAAGCCACGGCTCAAGGCCACAACCTCCAAGTAGACATCGTTTACGGCGTGGACTACCAGGGTATCTAATCCTGTTTGCTCCCCACGCTTTCGCATCTGAGTGTCAGTGTCTGTCCAGGGGGCCGCCTTCGCCACTGGTATTCCTTCAGATCTCTACGCATTTCACCGCTACACCTGAAATTCTACCCCCCTCTACAGCACTCTAGTTCACCAGTTTCAAATGCAGTTCCGAGGTTGAGCCCCGGGCTTTCACATCTGACTTAATGAACCACCTGCATGCGCTTTACGCCCAGTAATTCCGATTAACGCTCGCACCCTCCGTATTACCGCGGCTGCTGGCACGGAGTTAGCCGGTGCTTCTTCTGTTGCTAACGTCAAGATGTGCAGCTATTAACTACACACCCTTCCTCACAACTGAAAGTACTTTACAACCCGAAGGCCTTCTTCATACACGCGGCATGGCTGCATCAGGCTTTCGCCCATTGTGCAATATTCCCCACTGCTGCCTCCCGTAGGAGTCTGGACCGTGTCTCAGTTCCAGTGTGGCTGATCATCCTCTCAGACCAGCTAGGGATCGTCGCCTTGGTGAGCCATTACCTCACCAACTAGCTAATCCCACCTAGGCATATCTTGACGCGAGAGGCCCGAAGGTCCCCCTCTTTGGCCCGTAGGCATTATGCGGTATTAGCCATCGTTTCCAATGGTTATCCCCCACACCAAGGCAATTTCCTAGGCATTACTCACCCGTCCGCCGCTCGACGCCCATTAACGCACCCGAAGGATTGTTAGTGTCGTTTCCGCTCGACTTGCATGTGTTAGGCCTGCCGCCAGCGTTCAATCTGAGCCATGATCAAACTCTTCAATTTAAGATTTTGTGACTCAACGAATACTGACTTCAAAACTACTATGTAATTTTAAAGCTATTACCATTCCAACAGAATGGTAATGAATTGACTGTGCCGAATAATTTCTTTCTACAAGAGAAAGTCGTTAAACGTATTGGTCACTCAGTTCATTGAAATCAATTTCGTTACCGAAGTAACTGCTATTACCTAAGTAATAACGTTTTGATATTCATCAACGAGTGCCCACACAGATTGATAGGTTTAAATTGTTAAAGAGCTTTTCCTTTTTGAGCTTCGCTCAAATCGGACGGCCATTTTAGCGATTTAAGTTTTAGTGTCAACCACTATTTTCAAAACTTTTTTCAAGCGCTTAGCTTGGCTAATTTGACCTGCTGATTCGTTTTGGTTTCTTACGAAGCCTTCCCGTTTCAACGAGGTCGCATTATAGAGATTTCGATCACACTGGCAAGCCCTTTTTGAAGTTTTTCTTACTTTTTTGATTGTTCGAGCGTTTTTTGTTCAAAACACCTCATTATCACTAGTATTCCCCTTAATTAAGGGCTTAAGGTACCTATATAAAGGAGGACTTATGAGTTCAATACGCAGTTATAAAGGAATATCCCCTCAGATTGGACAAGGTGTCTATATAGATACAAGTTCGGTACTGGTTGGTGATATCAAAATCGGTGACGACTCTAGCGTGTGGCCTTTGGTTGCAGCTCGAGGAGATGTGAACCACATTCATATTGGAGATAGAACGAATATCCAAGACGGCAGCATTTTGCACGTCACCCATAAGAATGCTGACAACCCTGAAGGTTATCCTCTACTAATAGGTAATGATGTCACTATCGGACATAAAGTAATGCTGCATGGCTGTACTATTGAAGATCGCGTACTTGTTGGCATGGGAGCTATCGTGCTTGATGGCGTGATTATTAAAGAAGAAGTGATGATTGGTGCTGGTAGCTTGGTTCCACCTAATAAGGTACTTGAAAGCGGTTATCTATATGTAGGAAGCCCAGTAAAACAAGCACGCCCATTAAATGATAAAGAGCGTGCCTTTTTACAGAAGTCAGCTGACAACTATGTTCAGAATAAAAACGACTATCTAGACTCTGTGCTGCCAGTCTAAAGCATTTTGATTTGAATCCGATTAGAGGAGTCATACTCCTCTTCTTCTATTAACTCTTCAGCTAGTTCTTCAATATCAAAACGTAACTCTGAAAAGATAACTAAAGCTTGATCGCCTTCTTCTATATCTTTACCTGCCAATCGAGACAGCTCTTCAATAGACATAACACACTCAATTAGTGCGCCAGACTGCTGTGCTGGGAATATGATTGATTGATTTTCTTCATCCCAATCTTGGATATCAGGAAATAGGATTGATTGATTCATTTTTTATAAATACCTCATTACATCTCTAGGTTTTTACGTAGTTCTCTTAAAATCTGTTTTGTTCCCGGACGAAGACCACGCCAAAGCATAAAACTCTCTGCTGCCTGCCCCACCAACATACCCAAACCATCATAAGCAGCATGAACACTATTATCTAATGCCCATTGATTGAATACTGTGGTTCCCGATCCATAAACCATGTCATAAACGGCGCTAGTAGAATTGAAAATAGCATCAGACACTTCAGGAAGCTGCCCGCTTAGACCAGACGAAGTCGAGTTAATAATGACATCAAAGCCATCACTTACATCACTTAACCCCATCCCCTTGATGTTGCCATGCGACGAAAACATCTCAGCCAATAGTTCTGCCTTGGAGCTAGTTCGATTAGCGACCACCAGCTGTTTTGGCTTTTGGTCGAGAAGAGGTTGAATCACTCCTCTCGCAGCACCACCAGCGCCAAGAAGAAGAACACGTGCTCCTTTTAGCGTGACTTGATGTTGAAGTAGGTCTTGAACTAAACCCTCACCATCGGTGTTATCACCAATGATCTCTCCATCATCTAACTTCTTAAGGGTATTTACGGCACCGGCCAGTTCAGCCCTCTCAGTTAGGCGATTAGCAAACTGATAGGCATCTTCTTTAAAAGGTGCTGTTACGTTACATCCTCGACCACCTTCGCTGAAAAAGGCTTTGGCAGCAGTGATAAATTCACCATGCTCTGGCTGTAATGCTGTATAGGTAAGTTGTTGGCTGGTTTGGCGAGCAAATAATGTGTGAATGAATGGCGATTTGCTTTGCCCAATAGGGTTACCGAAAACGGCATAACGATCTACTTGCTGTGTCATATCCTTACCTAACAGAAATAAAAAAGGGTCATCTATATAGATGACCCTATCACTATCCCTATAAGGAAGGAAGAACTACCAAACTCGAGGCTTTAGGTAGTCGCTATAAAGCAGAGCTTCTGGTGAACCCGCTTGTGGTTCGTAGCGGTATTCCCAGCGAGCCAATGGCGGCATCGACATCAATATAGACTCTGTACGACCACCGCTTTGTAGACCAAATAGGGTGCCACGGTCATACACTAAGTTAAATTCAACATAGCGACCACGACGATAAAGTTGGAAATCACGCTCGCGCTCACCATAAGGCGTCTCTTTGCGTCGTTCTACAATTGGTAAGTATGCGGCTGCAAAACCTTCACCGACCGCCTGCATATAAGCAAAGCTCTTTTCAAAGCCCCACTCGTTAAGATCATCAAAGAACAGACCACCCACACCACGTGTTTCGTCTCGGTGAGGCAGATAGAAGTACTTATCACACCATTCTTTGTGCTCTTGATAAACATCATCACCAAATGGCGCACAAAGATCTTTGGCTGTTTGATGCCAAGATTGGCAGTCTTCGTCGACAGGATAAAATGGCGTTAAGTCAAAACCACCACCAAACCACCAAATCGGGTCTTCCCCTTCTTTTTCTGCTATGAAGAATCGAACGTTCGCGTGTGAGGTAGGGATATATGGGTTTTTAGGGTGGATAACTAATGATACCCCCATCGCCTCAAACTTGCGTCCGGCTAATTCAGGGCGATGAGCGGTGGCTGAGGCTGGCATCGCCTTACCCGCTACGTGAGAGAAGTTAACCCCACCTTGTTCAAATACCGCACCGTTGGTCATCACACGAGTTCGACCACCGCCACCAAGGCGCTCGCCAGGTTCACGCTCCCATGCATCCTCTTCAAACAGTGCAGTACCATCAGCTTGCTCAAGCTGCTGGCAAATCGAATCTTGTAGGCTCAGTAAAAACTGTTTTACTGCTTCTTTATCAATTGCTGACATCTTTCTTCCTCTGCAGGGTTTAACCCTGTCTTAATATTTTCGACGTTTTTGCATCTCTAATTTCGCTTGGCTTCTCACGACCACCCGTTTGACCTTCTAAAATAGCCACCAAATGTTGGCCAAGTTGCTGTTGAACTTCTTCAGTCGTCATACAAGGCGGTTCACCTGTCAGGTTAGCACTGGTCGAGGTTAACGGCTTACCGAATTCATTACACATTCTTTGAACTAAAGGGTGATCCGTCACTCGCACCGCGATGGATTCAAATTGGCCACTGACCCAGTCAGTTACTTTACTGCTGGTTGGCATTATCCAAGTCACTGGTCCCGGCCATGTTGCTTTTACGGTCGCTAACTGCGCTTCCGTCAACTGGCTTTCGTCAATATAGGGCAGTAACTGCTCGTAACTCGCAGCAATTAGGATCAACCCTTTCTCCATCGGCCGCTGTTTTAAATCGAGCAATTTCTTAATGGCTTGTGGATTATCGGGATCACAACCGACCCCAAAAACGCCTTCAGTCGGGTAAGCAATGACTTCACCTTGTTGTAATGCCTGCAAAGTATGTTGAAAGTTATCCAAGGGTTGCCTCATTAATTCTGTTATCGAACTCGCTAAGTGTACAAATTATCATTCACTGTGACTAAAGCTATTTGTTTATAAAATGTATCAATTAACAACTTAGACTGACGCAAACGTTTTCCTTAAGCAATTTTACCCGTATAATGCGCGCAAAATATCTAATCACTAATTAAATCGTACCTGAAGGAGTTTGAGATGACTGTCGGTATTATCATGGGTTCTAAATCTGATTGGCCAACAATGAAGCTAGCTGCAGAAATGTTGGATCAGTTTGGCGTGGCGTACGAAACAAAAGTGGTTTCTGCTCACCGCACACCTCAGTTGCTAGCAGACTACGCAACCAGTGCGAAAGAGCGCGGTATTAAAGTGATTATTGCTGGTGCTGGCGGTGCAGCTCACCTTCCGGGCATGGCTGCAGCTTTCACAAGCGTACCTGTTTTAGGTGTTCCTGTTCAGTCTAAAGCACTGAAGGGCATGGATTCTCTGCTTTCTATCGTACAGATGCCAAAAGGCATTGCGGTAGGTACTTTGGCTATAGGTGAAGCTGGCGCTGCCAATGCTGGTATCCTAGCAGCCCAAATCATTGGTACTCACAATGAAGAAGTGATGGCAAAAGTAGAAGCTTTCCGCTCTGAGCAAACAGAAACGGTTCTGGCTAATCCAAACCCTGCAGAGGACTAATTCCCATGCATGTTCTTGTGTTAGGCGCGGGCCAACTTGCTCGCATGATGTCCCTAGCTGGGGCGCCGCTGAATATTGAAATTTCTGCTTTTGATGTTGGCAGCAAAAATATTGTTCACCCATTAACGCAAGCGATTCTAGGCAGCGGCTTAGACAATGCGATTGAGCGTGCGGACGTCATTACCGCTGAATTCGAACATATCCCTCACGATGTTCTTGAGGTATGTGAGCGCAGCGGTAAGTTCTTACCGACAACAGAAGCAATTAAAGCCGGCGGTGACCGTCGTCTTGAAAAAGCCCTGTTAGACGAAGCAAATGTGAAAAATGCCAAATACTACGTGATTAACTCTCGCGAAGACTTTGACATTGCGATCGCTCACGTTGGCTTACCAATGGTATTGAAGAGTACACTTGGTGGTTACGATGGCAAAGGTCAATGGCGCTTAAAGACATTAGACAATGTTGACGCGACTTGGACAGAAATGGCCGAGTGCATTGCCGCAACAGACAACCAAGCCATTGTGGCTGAAGAGTTTGTTCCGTTTGACCGCGAAGTATCACTGGTTGGTGCTCGTGGTACCAATGGCGAGATTCAAGTGTACCCACTGGCTGAAAATGTTCACACCGATGGCGTGTTGAGCTTATCGACAGCGATTGATGACATTGAACTGCAAGAGCAAGCGAAAGCCATGTTCACTGCCATTGCTGAACGCTTAGATTACGTTGGCGTACTCGCGCTAGAGTTCTTTGATGTTCAAGGTTCACTGCTGGTGAATGAGATTGCACCACGTGTTCATAACTCTGGCCACTGGACACAACAAGGCGCTGAAACTTGTCAGTTTGAGAACCATCTACGTGCCGTATGTGGGATGCCATTAGGCAGCACTAAGCTGATTCGTCCAACCGCAATGATCAACATCCTTGGTGAAGATACCCTACCTGAAGCAATTCTTGCTCAAGGTGGTTGTCATGTTCATTGGTATGGTAAAGAGAAGCGTGCAGGTCGTAAGATGGGCCACATTAACGTGAGCGCTGACTACAACGCAGAGCTGCAAAGAGCGCTATGCTCACTGGCAGACATTCTCGATAAGCAAGCCTACCCTGCTGTGCATGAATTTGCTGAGCAGATGAAGTAAATCTACATTGCTTGATGAATATAGAACGTTTATTGGATATAGAAACGGCGCTCATTGAGCGCCGTTTTTTGTCTATAACATCAAGTTATTGAGATTGAATGTGATGACACTTGCGATCAGCACATTGCTTCTTAGTGCCACTGGCCGTTTTCTTCTCCAGCAACAGCGGGAACTGACACTCTTCACAACGACCTATAACAGGTGGCTGATTAACGGCGAACTTACACTTAGGGTAGTTATCGCACGCATAGAAGGTTTTGCCATAGCGAGATTTACGCTCAACCAAATGGCCTCTGCCACACTCAGGACAAGCAACAAGTGGCTGCTCTTCAGGTTGTTCTTTTGGTTGGTCCAAAGATTCGATGTGATTACACGTTGGGTAGCTACTACAACCAATGAACATACCAAAGCGACCTTGCCTTAATACCAATTCGTTTTGGCATTTAGGACACGGTACACCCAGCTCTTTCACTACGTGGCCATCGTTCTGATGCAGAGGCTTGATGTAATCACAGCTAGGATACTGCTTACAGCCTAAAAATGGGCCGTGCTTACCATGGCGAAGCTGAAGCTCTCCACCACACTGTGGACATGGTTCATGCTCTAATGCATGTTCATGTGCCGAAAAAAGCTGATTATCAATCTTACTACTCATGACAAGCCTGTATTAATGCAATATACCTTGCTCTTTGGTGTACAACAGCTCTTCCATTTGCGTGTAAGCACTTTCATTACCCGGCACATTAAATAGCACCATTAAGATAATCCATTTCAGATCATCCAATTCAAATTCGCTCGTCTCAAGCCCCATCACACGATCAATCACCATTTCACGAATCTCTGTCGTGAGTACGTTGATCTGTTCAAGGAACAATAAGAAACCTCGGCACTCCATATTAATACGTGAAATCTCTCGACTGGTATAAATACGCATCGAGGTATTGGAACACATAGTAATCGCCGCTTGATTCTCAGTATCTTGCAATGCCGCAAGATCTTCTAACCAATGGAGGGCCTTATAAATATCATCTTGGTGAAACCCTGCTCGAAGAAGCTCATCTTCCAGCTCATCTTGATCCACCTGCAATTCAGAATCGCTATGGATGTAGGTTTCAAACAAGTACATCAGTATGTCCATCATCATAGCTTAGCCTCTCCCCTTTCGAATATAGCCACCGGAAACTGCAACAACATGCCCTGAGAGCTCAAGCTCTAAAAGCTGCATCATGACCTCATGCACAGGTATATGGGTTCTCTGTGCCAAAATATCAACGGGTGTCGCCTCTAACCCTACGTTAGCTAACAGCTGTGGAAATGGCAATTGTTCATTTTCCCCCATACTGGGCGTAGGTTCGAACAAGCTGGGTTGCTGATCGATAGACCAGTCTAACAGACTCTTTATTTCAATCAGAACATCTTGTGCACTCTGTACCAAGCATGCTCCAGCTTTGATTAAGCTATTACCGCCACGGCTGGTTGGGTTATGAATAGAGCCAGGAAGCGCAAACACCTCTCGGCCTTGCTCCATGGCATAGCGAGCTGTAATCAAAGAACCACTCTTCTCAGCCGCTTCAACCACCAAGGTTCCGAGCGATAACCCACTTATAATACGGTTACGGCGAGGGAAATGTTCAGGTCGTGGTTTGGCACTTGGGCGAAACTCTGAAATCAACGCACCATTTTCACAGATCCTATCGGCTAAATTTCTGTGTCGCGCAGGATAAATGGAATCCAATCCAGAACCCAATACAGCAAAAGTTTCCCCTCCTTTATCTAGAGCACCATCATGAGCATAGCCATCGATACCGAGTGCTAAGCCACTGGTGACAATCAAACCGTTTTGGACGAACTCTTTGGCGAAGGACTTCGCGGTTTGCAACCCTTCGAGACTGGCATTGCGACTGCCGACCATAGCGATTTGAGGCTCAATCAGTTTTTCAACGTGACCTTTAACGAAAAGCACGCTTGGCGCGGAGGCGGTCTCATTCAGCAATTTGGGATAATGCGAGCAATTCGGGGTAATGATGTGATGGTTGGGTTGTCTTGCTTGCCACTCTAGGCAAGCCTCCACTTCTCTTGGGGCTTGCTCTCTTAGATAGGCAATTTGCTTGGCAGACAAACCAAGCGCTTGCAGTTGCTGACTTGAGTAACCAACAATATTCAAAGGAGAATCAATACTCAGCAGTCGAGAAAGGCGCTTGCCACCCAATTGCGGAACAAAACTTAGAGTTAACCAAGCACTCAGTTGTTGCTCATTCACTCGGTGCCCTTAGCTTCTTCCTTCAAAGCCAGATCCAAAGGTGATACCGCCAGAATATCATTACTAACCGGTTTTGAGCTCTGAGTGATCAAGGCCAAGCTAAAATACTCATAAGGACGAATGACCATCAAACTACCAAGTGAGGTACTTGGCAGCTGCACCTTATCGCTCGCTGCAGACTCTTTGTAGCTGTATTCACCTTGCTTACCAAACACCACAGCGCCGCTTTCACTGAGGGTAAACATAGAGCCTTGGCGAAGATTGTCCTGTGAGCCTTTATTAATAACGACCACTTGATTCTTTGCACTGTATTGGCTGCCATCTAATGAACCCAAGATATTAGCAAACTGCCCCGCAGCACTAGGCGCTGGATAAAATGTGGTTGAGAGCTTCACCTGATCAACGCCAAGTTCAGGTAACACGAGGTCATTAAGTAACACCTCTTGCAGTTGAGTCTCTATCTGTAAACTACTGAACTCAGCATCCACCTCTTTCAAGCGCGCCGTGGCGACCAAACGCAAAGAGGTAATACTCGCTTGAGGTTGTTGCCTTTGATAAGTCTCGACGGCACGGTAGATACCCCATTTTTGATGCTGCTGGTTCCCAGAAATAAACAATCGGTCTTCACCTGATAAGAAACGCTTGCCATCACTCGTCCCCAATACTCGTTGCGCCGATTGAATATCTTGCTGTTCAACCAAGCGATCAGATTGTAGATACGGTAGAACAAGCCCCTCATTCACGGTAGGTACTGCTTTCTTCTCTGATACACGAATCTTAGGGCTTAGCTTTATGACGGGTTTGAGGCTCAACACAGGCTCGCCATTAATCCAAACCAGAGACAATTTATCTCCGGGGTAAATAAGGTGAGGGTTTTCTATTTCAGGGTTTACCTGCCATAGCCTTGGCCACAACCAAGGGCTATCGAGATACATCGCGGAGATATCCCATAAGGTATCCCCCTTAACCACCACATACGCCTCGGGTGCGCCTTGTTTAATGGTTAAAGGTTGCTCACTATTTTCAGCCATAACGACGAACGAAAGCGAGGCACAAATAAGAGAAAAAGTGGGAGAAAAATGACGCATGACCTAGGTTCCTTGGTCTGAATATATGACATCTGATTAGAGAATTAACTTCAGGATGCTGTCATTTGACCTCTAAAATGTCTAGAATTGAGCCAACAAGGTTTAAGCTGTTTCGGCACAGTTCAATATTTCGAGTGTATATGTCTGTATTACAAGTATTAACATTACCAGATGATCGTCTACGTACCGTGGCGAAACCGGTAAAAGAAGTTACCCCAGAGATTCAAAAGTTCGTTGATGACATGATTGAAACCATGTACGACGAAGAAGGTATCGGCCTTGCTGCAACGCAAGTAGATTTCCACCAGCGCATCGTTGTTATCGATATTTCAGAAACACGTGACGAGCCTATGGTTCTGATCAACCCTGAAATTACCGACAAACGTGGCGAAGATGGTATCGAAGAAGGCTGTCTATCTGTACCAGGCGCTCGAGCTCTAGTCCCTCGCGCTGCAGAAGTAACGGTTAAAGCATTAGACCGTGAAGGCAACGAATTCACATTCGACGCTGACGATCTTCTGGCTATCTGTGTTCAGCACGAACTTGACCACCTAGAAGGCAAGTTGTTTGTTGATTACCTATCGCCACTAAAGCGCAAACGTATTCAAGATAAGCTAGCGAAGATTAAACGTTTCAACGAGAAACAAGGTTAATAACCGCTGCTATTACTAAATTAAGAAGGAAGTCTACCTTGAGTCAATCTTTAAGAATTGTCTTCGCAGGTACTCCGGATTTCGCCGCCCGTCATTTGGCGGCGTTGTTGTCTTCGGAGCATGAAGTTATTGCTGTTTACACACAGCCAGATCGTCCAGCAGGCCGCGGTAAAAAACTGACAGCGAGCCCAGTAAAAAACATCGCACTTGAAAACAATATTCCGGTTTACCAACCAGAAAATTTCAAGTCAGATGAAGCTAAGCAAGAGCTAGCAGATTTGAATGCTGACATCATGGTTGTTGTCGCTTACGGCTTGCTTCTTCCACAAGCTGTATTAGATACACCTCGCTTAGGTTGTATCAACGTGCATGGTTCAATCCTGCCACGCTGGCGTGGCGCTGCTCCGATTCAACGCTCTATCTGGGCGGGTGATAAAGAGACAGGCGTGACGATCATGCAGATGGATATCGGCCTAGATACCGGTGATATGCTAAGCATCGCAACGCTGCCAATCGAAGCGACAGATACGAGTGCGTCAATGTACGAGAAGTTAGCTGGCCTTGGCCCTGATGCTCTTGTTGAATGTTTAGCTGACATCGCTTCTGGTAAAGCCGTTGCTGAAAAGCAAGATGACGAACTTGCTAACTACGCGAAGAAACTGAGCAAAGACGAAGCTAAAATTGATTGGAATGACAGTGCAGAACACATCGAACGTTGTGTGCGCGCTTTCAATCCATGGCCAATGAGCCACTTTGCGGTTGTTGATAGCAGCTCTAATGATGAAAAAAGCATTAAAGTTTGGCAGACACGTGTTGACCAAGAATCAACGTCTGCGCCAACTGGTTCAATCATCAAAGCAGATAAAACGGGTATCTATGTTGCGACTGGCGACAAAGTACTGGTTTTGGAACAACTGCAAGTTCCAGGTAAAAAAGCCATGTCAGTTCAAGACATCTTGAACTCACGTGCAAGCTGGTTTGAAGTTGGTACTCAACTTTCTTAACCGCTTTAAAGCTACTCAATATGAACTTAGAAATGTGTAGCTTATAAAAACACAGTTTAGAAAACCTTTACGAGGGCAGAGATGCCCTCATGTATTCAAATAAATATTCGGTACCCCTCATGAATGTTCGCGCTGCTGCTGCAAATGTCCTATTCCAAGTTGTCGATAAAGGCCACTCTCTTTCACACGCTCTCCCTGCGGCTCAAAAAACGATCCGTCCGCGAGACCATGCTCTACTGCAAGAGATTTGCTACGGCGCACTTCGTTACCTGCCTCGCTTAGAGTCAATCGCTAACGAACTGATGGAAAACTCGCTTAAAGGTAAAAAGCGCGTCTTCCATCACCTGATCTTAGTAGGCATTTATCAGTTGGGCTTTATGCGAATTCCTTCGCATGCCGCCGTTGCTGAAACAGTTGAAGCAACCAAAACACTGCGCGGCCCAAGCCTGAGTGGTTTGATCAATGCCGTACTTCGCAGCTATCTGCGCGATCAAGAAGAACTAGACGAGAAAGCCGTTAGCCACAATGCTGGTAAATACAGCCATCCAAGCTGGATTCTAAAAATGCTTCAAGAGAGCTACCCAGATCAGTGGGAGCAATTGGTTGAAGCAAACAATAACAAGGCACCAATGTGGCTGCGCGTAAACCGCCAACACCACACTCGTGACGAGTATGTTGAACTGCTTAAAAACGAAAACATTGAATACACACTGCACCCTGAAGCAGCTGATGCCATAAAATTAGCCTCACCTTGTGACGTTACTTTGCTTCCTGGCTTCGACAGAGGCTGGGTATCGGTACAAGATGCTGCAGCTCAGTTGTCCGTTGATTTCCTAACACCAAAAAATGGTGAGCTAATCCTAGATTGCTGCGCAGCACCTGGTGGTAAAACTGCACACATTCTTGAACATACTCAAGACACTGAAGTGGTTGCAATCGACAGTGATATTAAACGCCTAGACCGCGTTTACGATAACCTTGAACGCCTACAACTGCGTGCCGACGTAATCTGTGGTGATGCTCGCTACCCTGAAGAGTGGTGGACAGGCAGTCAGTTTGACCGCATCCTACTTGATGCTCCGTGTTCAGCGACGGGTGTAATCCGCCGTCACCCTGACATTAAGTGGCTACGCCGTGCATCTGATATTGATGCACTAGCAGAGCTGCAAAGCGAGATCTTGGATGCAATGTGGCGCCAGCTAAAAGAAGGCGGCACCATGGTTTATGCGACATGTTCTATCACGCCGCAAGAAAACGTGCTGCAAGTGAAAGCATTCTTAGAGCGTACCGAGAACGCAACGCTGGTTGGGTCTGATATCGAAAAACCGGGTCGTCAAATACTACCTGGTGAAGAAGATATGGATGGCTTCTACTACGCAGTTCTAGTAAAACAGGCATAACAACTAACAGCGGCTAAGAATTTATTTCTTAGCCGCTGTTTCTTTCTAGTGCATTATCAAAGCGAAAAGAGATCACTAGAATTACAACGGCAAAAAATAAGAGAAAGGCTATGAAGATCATTATTCTAGGTGCTGGACAAGTTGGCGGTACCCTTGCTGAAAACCTAGTGGGTGAAAACAATGACATCACGATCGTCGACCGTAATGCCGACCGACTTCGTGAACTTCAGGACAAATACGACCTTAGGGTTGTAAACGGTTATGCCAGCCACCCGAACACACTACGTGAAGCGGGCGCGCAAGATGCCGACATGTTGGTTGCCGTAACCAACATGGATGAAACCAACATGGCCGCATGTCAGGTTGCCTTCTCTCTGTTTAATACGCCAAACCGAATTGCCCGAATCCGCTCTCCACAGTATTTAGAAGAGAAAGAAGCACTCTTCAAATCAGGGGCGATTCCAGTTGATCATTTAATTGCCCCAGAAGAACTCGTCACCAGCTACATCGAGCGCCTGATTCAATATCCAGGTGCATTGCAGGTTGTGAGCTTTGCTGAACAGAAAGTTAGCCTAGTAGCGGTAAAAGCCTACTACGGTGGCCCACTGGTCGGTAACGCACTGTCTGCTTTGCGTGAGCACATGCCGCACATTGATACTCGTGTTGCCGCTATCTTCCGTCAAGGTCGCCCTATTCGCCCACAAGGTACTACCATCATTGAAGCCGATGATGAGGTTTTCTTTGTGGCAGCGAGTAATCATATCCGCTCAGTAATGAGTGAGCTTCAGCGTCTAGAGAAACCGTATCGTCGCATCATGATTGTTGGCGGTGGTAACATTGGTGCAAGCTTGGCAAAACGCCTTGAGCAAAGCTACAGCATCAAGCTTATCGAGCGCAGCTACACTCGCGCCGAGAAGCTATCTGAAGAATTAGAAAACACCATCGTATTCTGTGGTGATGCTGCCGACCAAGAACTGCTGACCGAAGAGAACATCGATCAAGTTGATGTGTTCATCGCTCTAACCAATGAAGATGAAACCAACATCATGTCAGCGATGCTGGCGAAGCGAATGGGTGCCAAGAAAGTAATGGTGCTGATTCAGCGTGGCGCTTATGTCGACCTTGTTCAAGGTGGCGTGATTGATATTGCGATCTCTCCACAGCAAGCGACGATTTCTGCGCTGCTTACTCACGTTCGTCGTGCTGATATTGTTAACGTATCCTCTCTACGTCGCGGCGCTGCAGAGGCGATTGAAGCCATTGCTCACGGTGACGAGACCACCTCTAAAGTCGTTGGCCGAGCGATTGGCGACATCAAACTGCCACCGGGCACTACTATTGGTGCGATTGTTCGCGGAGAAGAGGTGCTTATCGCGCACGATAGAACCGTAATCGAACAGGATGACCACGTAGTGATGTTCCTAGTGGACAAGAAATACGTACCTGATGTTGAGTCTCTATTCCAACCGAGCCCGTTCTTCTTATAGCCTTGTTCTCGTAAGCTTCTTCTCGCAACTTTCTTTTTGTGAGAAGGACGCTCCGGCACAAAGCTGTAATCAATTAAAGCTATGGTCTATTAAGCTATGGTCAACTTTCGTCCGATATTATTAGTGATAGGGTTAGTGTTATCAAAACTCGCCCTTTTCATGTACATCCCCACATTGGTTGCCTTTTTTACTGGCACCGGTGGCTTCCTCGAGTTTGGTCAATCGGTAGTGATCACGCACATTGTGGCGTTCATCTGCTTGAGCTTGGGCCGCTCCGCTAAGTTCCGACTTGGGGTGCGGGACATGTTCCTTATCACCTCTTTGGTTTGGACAATTGCCAGCGCCTTTGCCGCCCTGCCATTTGTCTTCATTAACCACATCAGCTTCACTGACGCCTACTTCGAAACCATGTCAGGTATCACCACGACAGGCTCAACCGTATTAAGCGGCTTAGATAGCATGGCACCAAGCATTCTGTTGTGGCGTTCTATACTGCAATGGTTAGGCGGCATCGGCTTTATCGTGATGGCGGTAGCAGTTCTACCAATGCTCAACGTTGGTGGTATGCGCCTGTTCCAAACCGAATCATCCGATTGGTCAGATAAAAGCAGCCCACGAGCAAAAACCGTCGCGAAGAACATCGTAGCGGTTTATCTGGTTCTGACTGGTTTATGCATCATTAGCTATTTGTTTGCAGGCATGGGTATCTTTGACGCGATCAATCACGCGTTCACAACACTGTCGACGGGGGGTTACTCAACCTCAGATGGATCGATGAACCACTTCTCCAACAGTGCTCACTGGGTGGGAACACTGTTCATGTTCCTTGGTGGACTGCCGTTCTTATTGTTTGTTAGCGCACTGCGAGGCCGAAAACTCTCAATCCTCTACAAAGACGCGCAAGTGAGAGGTTTTACATACCTGTTCTTGGTCACCAGCGCCGTAATATCAACATGGTTGGTGGTTAGAGATGGCTACACTGTTATGGATGCGATGCGTGTTTCGATGTTCAACATCGTATCAGTCGTCACCACAACCGGTTTTGGCTTAGAAGACTTCACCGCGTGGGGTGCACTGCCAACGACCTTGTTTGCATTCCTAATGATGGCGGGAGCTTGCTCGGGTTCAACCTCTGGCGGTATTAAAATATTCCGTTTCCAGATCGCGATGACCATGCTCCACAAACAAATGATGAAGCTAATTCACCCATCGGGCGTGTTTGTTCAACGCTACAATCAGCGACCTGTGAATGACGATATTGTGCGTTCACTCGTGGCATTTGGTTTGATGTTCTTTATCACGATTATCTTAATTGCAGGCGGCTTGAGCGCGATGGGGCTTGATCCTGTAACCAGTATATCTGGCGCTATCACAGCCGTTGCCAACGTGGGCCCAGGCATGGGTAACGTGATCGGTCCAACGGGTAACTTTGCACCACTGCCAGACGCCGCTAAATGGTTATTAAGTTTAGGTATGTTGATGGGCCGACTTGAGATACTGACGCTAATTGTTCTATTTTTCCCTGCCTTTTGGCGACGCTAATTACGCGAATATTTAAGGAAACACAGATGAAATCATACGTACTTCTCGCTAGCGCATTGCTCGCAAACTCAGTATTCGTAAGCTCTGCCTTTGCTGATCAAATGGTCACATTGCCTGATGGCAAGCAAGTGTTACTAAAAGACGATTTTACTTGGCTGTATGTGGCAGAAAATAAAACAGAAGAAACAACAACGACAGAGATAACTTCAGCGGTAGCGACGGCGCCAGTCGCAGCAGTACCCGTTGTCGCTGTCCCAGTAGCAACGAGTACGCGTGGTACTACGATTGTGGTTAATAGTAAAAAGCCAAGCTTGCAACTGTCTCAATCAGGAGTCGATGTCGTATTAGGCGCGAGCCGCTATGAAGGTGGCGAGCTTATCATTCCGACAGCCATCACCAACCAAGGCACTCAAGCTGTCATTTTTGTATCACTTAACATCAGCGTATTTACCGCAGAAGGTGAGCTACTGGCACAACAAGAAGTCGCAGTCTGGAAATCAATCAAACGAATGGCCGACACTTACCTGCGACCAAAGACAGCTGAAGAAGGTAAGTTGATAGAACTCGACCTAGCAGAGCACCCTGAATATCAGATTAAAGCCGAGATTATCGAAGTCGTTGCCCGCTAAACTGGTGTCACGAACAGATAGATAGCGAAGAAATGGCAAGCGCAGCCCGCCAACACAAACAGGTGCCAGATGGCATGGTTATAAGGGATGCGTTTTGCCACATAGAAAATCACACCCAGCGAGTAAATCACCCCGCCAACCGCCAGTAACACCAAACCACCTATATCGATGTTCATCGCTAATTGATAAACAACAATCAAAGATAGCCAACCCATCGCTAAGTAAATGAATAACGATAAGCGCTTGAATCGGTATACAAAGGCAATCTTCATGATGATGCCCACCAGCGCAATTCCCCAGATCACCGCCATCAAGCCCATCGCTAATGGGGTTCTTAAGCCCACCAAGAGAAACGGCGTGTAACTGCCCGCAATCAACAAATAAATCGCACAGTGATCGAGCGTTTTGAGTAAGCGCTTGGTTTTCTCAGTGGTGATCGAGTGGTACAACGTGGAAGCAAGAAAGAGCAGAATAATACTGCTGCCATACACCGCCATACTGGCAACAGTAAGCATATCGGCTTGGTAATCAAACGCACGAATCAGTAACAGGATCAGGCCCACTACGCCAAGTACGACGCCCAAACCATGGGTTATCGCATTAGCGCGTTCTTCTATGTCACTGTATTCGCTGGCTGATGATGCAGACATGAGTATCCTACTAGAGTAAATGTTCGATTGACCCAGTATTACACATTAAGCTTACACGTGTAAGCTTAAATTTTTATGACAAAATGACTTATAAAATGCTCGATTCAGCTAAGATGCGCTTTCTAAATACTCGACCACCATCTTACCGGCGTCTTCTGGTGAGGTATCAAGCGGGACACTCAATTGGCGCTGTAGCTGACCAATTCCCAGCAAACTCGCCAACATGCCTTTTGCGCCATCGCGATTGCGGTCTATCTCAAACCACAACTTAAGTTCTGTCTCACCACGATGAGCAACAACCTCAAGCTCACGCCAGCGACCATGATAAGGGCCAGTAGTAGGAACGAACTCAAACTCTTGGACAAACGGCAGTTCAAAGCCATCCACCGCTTCACATTCCACTTGGCGTATCCGCAGCCCTTGAGCTTCAAGTTCGTTAAAGATGCCATCGAGGAGTGCATCAGGACGAACCGTTAAGGTATCTTTATCCGATGGGTCAATCGCCATCGCAATGTCCAACCCGGTTTCCAGCCACACCTTTGAATCACCAATCGTGACGGGTGTATTCAGCGGTACATCAAACTCACATTCAAAGTCACGGGTTTCTCCCGGCTGAATCACAAAGGCATACGGCAGGCTCCATTTAGCCAACGAGTACGTCTGATGCATTCGGCGTTTATGACCGCCCTCTTGCCTTTGCGAGTTCATGGTGACTTCTTTGACGTAACGACAGCACAAGTTGAGATCAATGTTGTCGATTTCTTGTGGCTGAGCGCCACCATAGACATGCACAATAATGCTCGCCTTCTTGCCTGGGTAAAGCACTTCCTGTTGCAATACAGAATCCACCTTGGCAGATCCAATACCAAAACTAGCTAACGTTTTCTTTAAGAACGACATATGCACCTCCTTTAAAGCATCATCTTAAGCCTGAAAGAGGTTCAAACTCAAATATACTGCTCACACTATTTTAGCTCTAATATCGTTTAATTATCACTCAGGCGTCGATCGATAACTTAGATAGTGATAATCTAAGCCTTGATATGCATGCATATCATTATCCTGATTTATTTTTCGGATTGGCGAAAGCCAGACGAGTGACTCTTCAAGTAATTGAAGCGAAGCTCATGATAAGTCAGGCCATTAGATTGGCAATGGATATGCCTGACCGTTAGGTAAATTAATGCGCCCAACAGCTGTCAGGTTCTCGCACACCAACCGTAGTGCGATGCGTCGTCGTAGTGGCTTTGTTGCTGCTCCAACGGCTAAGAAATTGGCTCCTACAATGACTCTCGTTCAGAAGACTGCTTTATTAGCACCGACTGCAACAAAAGTAATTAAAGCCGCTTAACGAAAAGCGCAGTTTTTACTGCGCTTTTTTCTTGCCCGGTCCCATCTTGAAATGCCTTTACACATTGGTATTCCCTACCCGATTTGATACCTTAACCACAAATCATTATAAAATTTGTGGAGAAGTAAAGTATGAAGTGTCACCGCATTGAAGAACTGCTTGAACTGATGGAGCCTGAGTGGCAGAAAGATCAAGAGCTTAACCTATTAGAGTTCATCATTAAGCTATCAAACGAAGCTGGCTATCAAGGCAAGCTTGAAGAGCTGACTGACGATGTTCTTATCTACCATCTAAAAATGCGTAACAGCGAAAAAGATGAAATGATCCCAGGTCTTAAAAAAGACCAAGAAGATGATTTCAAAACGGCAATTCTAAAAGCGCGTGGCCTTCTTTAATTGCCTATTTGGTTAGAACTCAATGGCCGTATAAATAAAACAATCAATTTCGAAAAGCGACCACTCGGTCGCTTTTTTGTTTCTGTTCGCTATTTTTTCGTCACAACTGTTATGACTTTTGTTGTTAAAGGTTGATAGCGTTAAAGAAATGAGAACAAGATTGTCGTTATAATCGCCATCCATAAGAATCTTCTAAAATAATAAGAGTGAGTGCGATACCAACAAATGCACCAAGCTCAATTTCTACAGGTTCTCTAAACCATACTTTCAAGTAATGTCGTCATGCCCGACTTAACCGGGCAAACAAGCCACAAAAAGGATAGTCCATGAGTCAGGATAAAATCGACATCAAAGATGTGACTCCTAAAACCTTTAACCCAAAAACACATAAAGGTAATGGAGATCGATTTAACCCAAGTAACCGAATCTATGTTCGAGAAAGCAAAGGTAAATTCCAACAACTTCGTCGTTACGGCGGTTGGTTCTTACTTTTACTTTTTGCGCTTATCCCATGGATCCCATTTGGCGAGCGACAAGCGATCTTGCTCGATATCGGCAGCCAACAGTTCAACTTCTTTGGTACAACCCTATACCCACAAGATCTGACCCTACTCGCCATCCTATTTATGATTGCTGCGTTTGGCTTATTCTTCATAACCACCTTCTTAGGGCGAGTCTGGTGTGGTTATTTATGCCCGCAAACCGTCTGGACCTTTATGTACATCTGGTTCGAAGAGAAACTGGAAGGTGCTGCCAATAAGCGAAGAAAACAAGACTCGGGCAAACTGACGAGCAATTTAATTCTCAGAAAAACCATCAAACACATCGCGTGGTGGGCGATTGCGATTGCGACGGGCTTAACCTTTGTCGGTTATTTCATCCCAATCAAAGAGCTGGTGGTTGGCTTCTTTACCTTGAACTCGACTTTCTGGCCGGTGTTTTGGGTATTGTTCTTTGCTGGGTGTACTTATGCGAATGCCGGGTGGATGCGTTCTATTGTTTGTCTGCACATGTGTCCTTACGCGCGTTTCCAATCGGCAATGTTCGATAAAGATACCTTCATCGTGGGTTACGACACTAAACGAGGTGAAAGCCGCGGCCCTCGCTCTCGTAAAGCCGATCCAAAAGAACTTGGTCTAGGCGACTGTATTGACTGTAATTTATGTGTTCAAGTGTGCCCAACGGGTATCGATATCCGTGACGGCCTACAATACGAGTGTATTAACTGTGGCGCGTGTATTGATGCCTGCGACAACACCATGGAACGTATGGGTTATGACAAAGGCCTGATCAACTACACCACCGAGCACAGGCTCGATGGTCACACAACTAAGGTGATGCGTCCTAAGCTGCTAGGTTATGGCGCTATATTGATCGTCATGCTGGGTTTGTTCTTCGCACAGATAGCGAGTGTTGATCCTGCAGGCTTAAGTGTTCTACGAGATAGAAACCAGCTATTTAGAATCAATAGCCAAGGGCTTGTCGAAAATACTTACAACTTGAAAGTCATCAACAAAACTCAGCAAGAGCAAGAGTACAAGCTTGATGTCAGCGGGCTACCAGATTCTATCTGGTACGGTAAACAAACGATTACCGTAGACCCAGGTGAGGTTTTAAACCTTCCTATCAGCTTAGGCGTCGATCCAGAAAAACTGAGCTCACCAGTTTCGACAATTCAGTTTATACTCTCGGATAATGAAGAGTTTACGATGGAAGTCGAAAGCCGCTTTATCAAGAAGCTCTGATACCAGCCACCTTAGTGCTTGGTATAACACCCCAATAAATGGAAAAAGGCTCAGTAATGAGCCTTTTTTATTCTATGACGATGCAAGCCTTTAACTTTGATAACCTGACTCCTGACTTCATGTGGTACGCACTGGAGAGCATTGGAGTTCGTGCTGAATCCGGGCTTCTCGCTCTCAACAGCTACGAAAACCGGGTGTATCAATTCACCGATGAAGACCGTAAACGCTACGTCGTTAAGTTTTATCGTCCGCAGCGTTGGAACACCGCACAGATCCAAGAAGAGCACGACTTCGCGTTAGAGCTGATCGAACAAGAGTTACCGGTTGCTCCACCTATGCGAATCAACGGCGCAACCTTGCATGAATATCAAGGCTATCTATTTGCACTGTTTGAAAGCGTCGGTGGCAGGCAATATGAAGTCGACAATCTAGATCAATTGGAAGGCGTTGGACGCTTCCTTGGTCGTATTCATAAAGCCAGTGCTGGAAGAACATTTCAGCATCGCCCGACCATCAGCTTAGATGAATACCTTTATCAGCCACGTAAGATTCTAGAGAACTCTCAGTTTATCCCAACGCACCTAGAGAACGCGTTCTTCAATGACGTCGACCTTCTGATCAAAGAACTAGAGAGCCAGTGGCCGAGTAACATTGACAACATTCGTCTCCATGGCGACTGTCACCCGGGCAATATCTTGTGGCGCGACGGGCCAATGTTCGTCGATCTTGATGACGCGCGTAATGGTCCTGCTGTTCAAGATCTGTGGATGCTGCTTAACGGCGAACGCCAAGATAAAATGATGCAACTGGATATTCTGCTAGAGAGTTATCAAGAGTTTTGCGATTTTAATACCGCGCAACTGAAACTAATCGAACCTCTGCGCGGTCTACGTATGGTGCATTACATGGCATGGTTGGCGAAACGATGGCACGATCCGGCGTTTCCTTTGGCCTTCCCGTGGTTTAATGATCCGAAATATTGGGAGCAACAAGTACTTGCTTGTAAAGAGCAAATTGCTACCCTGCAAGAGCCACCACTTTCGTTAATGCCTCAGTGGTAACAGCAATCGCAACATACAACTAGATAAAAATTCAAACATAATGGAGATTGGATAAATGAAAAAGCTATTCGCATTTTTCTCATTGATCATGTTGAGCCTTTCAGCTCACGCTGCGAAATTTAACGAAGGTGAACACTACAAAGTTCTCGATCTAGAAGCATCAAAAAAACCAATGGTGACAGAGTTCTTCTCTTTTTACTGCCCACACTGTAATAGCTTTGAGCCAATCATCCAGCAGCTAAAACAACAGCTACCTAAAGACGCTAAGCTACAGAAGAACCATGTTTCATTCATGGGTGGCAACATGGGCCTGCCAATGAGCAAAGCTTACGCGACCATGATTGCACTGAAAATTGAAGATAAAATGGTGCCAGTGATGTTTAACCGCATCCACACCATGAACAAGCCACCACGCGATGAAGCAGAACTGCGTCAAATCTTCCTAGATGAAGGCGTTGATGCTAAGAAATTCGATGCGGCATACAACGGCTTTGCAGTAGATTCGATGGTTCGTCGCTTCGACAAAGCATTCAAAGACAGCGGCTTGTCAGGCGTTCCAGCTGTTGTAGTAAACAACCGCTACCTGATTGACGCTCAAGGTATTAACTCTCTCGATGAGTACTTCGAGCTGGTTAACTTCTTGTTAAAGAAGTAAGGTAATGATTAAAGGAAGCTTCGGCTTCCTTTTTTTTCCTAGTTCAAAAATCATCATTGATAAATAATCAGCCATAAAACTCAGAGCTTTACTGGTATTAATAACCCGTCCTAAGAACCGGTGGGCAAGGAGCCCTTAAATGAAAATAAAAATCACACTTCTCGCATTAAGCGTTGTTACTTCGCCAGCCTTTGCCAAACTTGCAGACGAACAAGGTTTCAGTGGTGAAATCTCTATCAATACCGGGGTAACCTCTTCCTCCTCAAATTTTAATACCGATGCTGATAGCACCCTCTCGTCAAATAAACAGAAAGCCTCATCTGAAAGCTCATTTCTTGTCGCACCTTTAGGCAGTGTCGCTTACACCTTTGGTGAAAAGCTAAATCACCAGGTGTACACTGGTACCGCTCGTGATGATGTGGCAACCGGTACTGTCGTGCTGGAGGTTGGTTATAAATACCAACTAGAGTCTGGCATGACTATCGACGCATCACTCCTGCCAACCATTATGTCAGGTGAAACTTGGGCGAATCCATACGCAGAAGGCGTTGCTCGAAGCAAAACCGATGAAACCGGCAATGCCTTTCGTTTGAAATTAAGTAGCATCGCAGGTTCTGCATTCTCGCTAGACATGGCCTATGCGACTAAAGAGGTGAAAGATGATCGAGTTGAAGAAGTTCTACAGCGTGATGCCGAAACTTTCTACCTGAAAGGCCAATACCGCGTTCCATTGAGTCGCACCATGATGCTTATCCCATCGATCATTTATCAAACAAGAGATGCCGACGGTAACGCTGAGTCTTACGACCAATTTGGTGGTGAAGTCAGCTTATTTGGTGGCATGGGTCGCCATCAATACGCACTAACGGCGGGCTACAACCAACGTTCTTACGATGCCAGCAACCCGATCTACGACAAAAAACGCAGTGATGACAACATCAACCTGTTTGCCGCGTATGAATATGACCGATTTATGGATTGGGAAAACTGGTCGTTTGTTTCTCTTGCGGGTTATGGCACCAGCGACTCGAATATAACCTTCTACGATGAATCGCAATACATCGTCTCAGTCGGCCTAAACTACAAGTTCTAGTTAGGCATCACTGCTTGCTCATAGCCATTAGTTCATAACAACGAAAGCCTGCGTAAAAAGCAGGCTTTCTTGTTTGTATACCAATCACAGTAAATAAGTGACCCGTTATTTACTACGATTGGCATGACTACACCGCTTGAGCCGTGAGTTGTTTCAACAGTCGATCCATCGCTCGGTAGCCAAGTGCCTCTGATAAGTGCTTCTTTTCAATCTGCTCATTACCGTCAAGGTCTGCAATGGTTCGCGCTACCTTAATAATGCGATGATAGGCACGGATCGATAAACCCAATCGATGCAGTGCGGTCTCGAGAAACTCCGCATCTTCACGTCGCAATGGGCAATACTTTTCAATTTCTCGACTACCTAACAGTGCGTTCGACTTATGGTTTCGAGATAACATCAACTGACGCGCTTGTTTAACTCGTTGCTTCACGACTTGAGTGGTTTCTCCACGATCGCCTCCTTCGGCTAGCATACCTTTTGGGAGTAGTGGGATCTCTAATGACATATCGAATCTATCCAACAATGGCCCAGATAAGCGGTTGAGGTAACGCAGGATAATTTGCGGGTTCGCTCGAGCTTGATTGCCCTCGTAATATCCTGTTGGGCTTGGGTTAAGCGCACCGACTAATTGAAAGCGCGCCGGAAAACGCGTCTTACCCGCGACACGGGAGATAATGATTTCACCCGACTCTAGCGGCTCTCGCAGTGAATCAAGTACCTTACGCTCAAACTCTGGCATCTCATCAAGAAACAATAAGCCATTATGCGCCAAAGATATCTCACCGGGGCGAGGTATCGAGCCACCACCGACCAATGCTGCCATCGAACTCGAATGGTGTGGGGAACGGAAAGGTCGTTGTTTCCAGTTGTATTGATTGATCTCTTGTTGCGTTAAAGAGGCTACCGAAGCGGTTTCCATCGCCTCGTCGTCACTCATTTCAGGCAACAAATCGCGCAATCGAGAAGCCAACATGGTTTTCCCAGTTCCAGGCGGGCCGAGAAAAAGTAGGTTATGGTTGCCTGCTGCGGCGATCTCCAGTGCTCGCTTACCTTGCTGCTGGCCAATAATATCTTGTAAGTCACGATTATCAGACACATCGACATGATGATGTTCGGTTCGATATAGACCAAGCTGAGCCTGGCCACACATATCTGCACAAACCTCTAGCAAGGTTTGCGCTGATTTATGGGCCCCCTTGCCGACTAAGGCCGCCTGATCACCATTGTGGTGTGGAACCACTAAGTATCGTTCGACACTATCGGCGGCTAAAGTCGCAGGCAGAACGCCCTTTACCGAGCGCAATTCTCCTGACAATGCCAACTCACCGATAAATTCATGTTGAGCTATTTTTGATGTCGGAAGTTGATCTGACGCCACCAAAATCCCAAGCGCGATTGGCAGATCGAAGCGTCCTCCCTCCTTGGGTAAATCAGCAGGCGCGAGGTTGACCGTGATCCTTTTCGATGGAAATTCAAAGCGAGAATTGATGATGGCACTCCTGACTCGATCTTTAGATTCCTTGACCGTCGTTTCAGGTAGCCCCACCAATGTAAACCCAGGCATACCGTTGCTTATATGCACTTCAACAGTCACTTCTGGTGCCTCTACTCCCACACTAGCCCGACTGTGAATTATCGCGAGTCCCATAACTTTCCTTTGTCTTTGATTTAAAAGTATTCGCTCTGGGTATTCGTTGCTCACCAAAGCGATAAGGTTGTTATATAGCTTGGTGGAATGGTGTTTTAATGTGAAAAAAGAATGACATTTTCCTTGTCATACTGCAGATTTGTGTGATAACACTAGAGATGTAGACTTTTACTGAAGACAATAAACGAGAAACCTCGAATATTATGATTTTTAACGCTCGCATTTACGCACTGATTAACCTGATTATCGTAGTCATTATTAAGACTGCGCGGGGGCGAGTGGGAAGAAAGTAACCACGAATTAGAAAAAACCCCCGCACTGAAAAGTCCGGGGGTTTTTTCTAATTTAGCGATTCGATTTTTATAATTTTTATTATTTTCGGCCTTGCCGATTTACAGGAAGAATGGGAGCACAAGATGTGCAAAGACAACGGAAACAATGACCAAAATAAAGGTAATACGGAGGGATTACGATGAAAGGCGCAGAACTAGTCGTATCCGCACTCAAGCAACAAGGCATTGAGACCGTATTTGGTTACCCAGGTGGTGCCATCATGCCAATCTACGATGCACTTTATGACGGCGGTGTTGAACACATCCTTTGTCGCCATGAACAAGGTGCTGCAATGGCTGCCATTGGTATGGCGCGTGCAACACAAGACGTGGCTGTTTGTATGGCAACCTCAGGCCCAGGCGCGACTAACCTAGTAACTGGTCTTGCTGATGCTTTTATGGACTCCATCCCACTCGTCGCTATCACAGGTCAAGTTGCTAGCTCCCACATCGGTACCGATGCATTCCAAGAAATGGATGTGATTGGTATGTCTCTGTCATGTACTAAACACAGCTACCTCGTTACCGATATTGAAGATCTTGCACCAACATTAGCTGAAGCATTTATCGTTGCAAAAGCAGGGCGTCCCGGTCCGGTTATTGTCGATATCGCTAAAGATGTTCAACTAGCCGAATCCCCTGTAAAAATTCTTCCTGAATTTACACCACCAGCTATTCCTGTTGTGACAACGGATGCTATTGAACAAGCTCAGTACTTCTTGTCTCAAGCGACTCGCCCTGTTTTATACGTAGGTGGTGGCGTTCAACTGGCGAAAGCAACCGATGCAGTTCGCGAGTTTTTACGCCTTAACCCAATGCCGGCCGTAAGCACACTGAAAGGCTTAGGCACTATCGAGCGTGACGACCCGCACTACCTTGGCATGCTTGGTATGCACGGCACTAAAGCCGCTAACCTAGTGGTTCAAGAAAGTGACCTGTTGATTGTTGTTGGCGCTCGTTTTGATGACCGAGTAACAGGCAAGCTTGATACTTTTGCTCCTCACGCAAAAGTTATCCATATCGATATCGATGCGGCAGAGTTCAGTAAACTGCGCCTTGCTGATGCGCCAATTCGTGGTGACATCAACAAGATCCTGCCTCAACTAGAACTGAGCCAAGACATCTCATCTTGGGTTCACCACTCAGAAGGCCTTCGTAGCTCATTCAAGTGGCGCTACGACCACCCTGGTGATCTGATCTTTGCTCCACTACTACTAAAGCAGCTATCAGACATGATGCCAGCAAGCTCTATCATTTCGACGGATGTTGGCCAACATCAGATGTGGGCCGCTCAGCACATTCAGCCTCGCGATCCACAAAACTTCATCACCTCAGCCGGTTTAGGCACTATGGGCTTTGGTTTACCAGCTGCTATGGGTGCATCGGTTGGCCGTCCTGATGACCAATCGATTCTTATCTCTGGTGATGGTTCATTCATGATGAACATACAAGAGCTTGGCACGCTAAAGCGTCGTCAGATCCCAGTGAAGATGGTGCTTCTGAATAACTCTCGCTTGGGCATGGTTCGCCAATGGCAATCTCTGTTCTTTGATGGCCGACACAGTGAAACCATCTTGGATGACAACCCTGATTTCGTCATGCTCGCGAAAGCATTTGATATCCCGGGCAAAACCATCACGCGTAAAGAAGAAGTAGAGCCAGCATTGAAAGAGATGCTAGAAAGCAAAACCGCTTACCTACTTCATGTTCTTATCGATGAAGAAGAAAACGTATGGCCACTAGTACCGCCAGGTGCTTCAAACAGTGAGATGTTGGAGAACACATAACATGAAAAGATACCTATTAGACATCAAAGCCGATGATAAGCCAGTACTACTAGAGCGTGTTCTTCGTGTTATTCGTCACCGTGGCTTCATTGTTAAGCAAGTCGCGGGCACTCAAAACCACGAAAGCAAAGTGGCGAGTGTAGAGATCATTGTCGACAGTGACCGTCCAATCTCTTTTTTGGTAAACCAAATCGAAAAGCTGTGGGATGTACGTTCCGTTGACGTTATCTCTATCAGTCGTAATGAATTGCCAAATAACAACTTACAGCAAAAGATAAACGCATAAGGAACCGCAAACATGACAGCTAAAACAGCAGACTATATTTGGTTTAACGGTGAAATGGTTCCTTGGGCAGAGGCGAACGTTCACGTCCTGACTCACGCAATGCACTACGGTACTTCTGTGTTTGAAGGCGTTCGTTGTTACAACACGCCAAAAGGGCCGGTAATCTTCCGTCACCCAGAGCATGCAAGACGCCTAAAAGACTCAGCAAAAATCTACCGCTTTCCTATTCCTTTTACTGAGGAAGAAATTATGGAAGCGACTCGCGAAACGCTACGCCAAAATAAGCTACAGTCTGCGTACATACGTCCACTGGGCTTTGTAGGTAATGTTGGTTTGGGTGTGTGTCCGCCAGAAAATACTGAGATGGATCTGATCATCGCTGCGTTCCCTTGGGGTTCTTACCTAGGTGAAGAAGCGCTAGAGAATGGTGTAGATGCGATGATTTCAAGCTGGAATCGTGCCGCTCCAAATACTATCCCTACCGCTGCGAAAGCTGGTGGTAACTACCTATCTTCATTACTGGTTGGTGGTGAAGCTCGTCGTCATGGTTACGATGAAGGTATCGCACTGAGCGTCGATGGTTACCTTTCAGAAGGTGCTGGCGAGAACA
Source organism: Vibrio sp. QJM3NY_27 (assembly GCF_057785955.1). Classification (NCBI taxonomy): domain Bacteria; kingdom Pseudomonadati; phylum Pseudomonadota; class Gammaproteobacteria; order Vibrionales; family Vibrionaceae; genus Vibrio; species Vibrio sp. QJM3NY_27. The sequence continues at coordinate 3,498,794 of NZ_CM173511.1, forward strand.
TCTTTGTGATTCGTAACGGTGTGTTATCAACGCCACCAGCAACCAGCGCGATTCTACCGGGCATCACCCGTGATTCAATCATGACACTAGCAAAAGACATGGGTTACGAAATCCGTGAAGAGAACATTGCTCGTGAAGCGCTATACCTTGCCGATGAAGTATTCATGACAGGCACAGCTGCAGAGATCGTTCCGGTTCGCAGTGTAGACAAAATTACAGTAGGTGAAGGCAAACGCGGTCCTATCACTGAAAAAGTTCAAGCAGCTTACTTTGGTTTATTCAATGGAACCACTGAAGATAAGTGGGGCTGGTTAGACTACGTTTATCCAGCAGACCATGCGTCAGCAAGCCAAACACAAACAAATAAGTAAGCAACAGCCAAATATTTTATAAGGATTTAAACAATGCCAATCTATCGTTCAGCAACGACAACCCACGGACGCAACATGGCTGGTGCGCGCGCTTTATGGCGTGCAACTGGCGTAAAAGACGATGACTTCGGTAAGCCGATCATCGCGGTTGTAAACTCTTTCACTCAATTTGTTCCAGGCCACGTTCACCTTAAAGATATGGGTCAGCTGGTTGCGGGTGAAATAGAGAAAGCGGGCGGTATCGCTAAAGAATTCAACACCATCGCAGTCGATGATGGTATCGCAATGGGCCACGGCGGCATGCTGTACTCACTGCCATCACGTGAGCTTATTGCAGACTCAGTAGAATACATGGTCAATGCACACTGTGCGGACGCAATGGTGTGTATCTCTAACTGTGACAAAATCACTCCGGGAATGATGATGGCTGCAATGCGCCTTAACATCCCAGTGATCTTTGTATCAGGCGGCCCAATGGAAGCAGGTAAAACCAAGCTTTCAGATCAAATCATCAAGCTCGACCTTGTTGATGCAATGATCCAAGGTGCCGATCCAACGATTTCAGATGAGCAAAGTGAGCAAGTAGAACGTTCTGCATGTCCAACATGTGGTTCATGTTCAGGTATGTTCACAGCTAACTCCATGAACTGTCTAACAGAAGCACTTGGCCTATCTCAGCCTGGTAACGGTTCTATGCTAGCGACGCACGCAGACCGTGAAGAACTGTTCATCAATGCCGGTAAGCGCATCGTTGATCTAACCAAGCGCTACTACGAGCAAGACGACGAATCAGCACTGCCACGCAACATCGCAAATCGCGCAGCCTTTGATAATGCGATGGCGCTTGATATCGCAATGGGCGGCTCAAGTAACACAGTACTTCACCTTTTAGCGGCCGCTCAAGAAGGCGACATTGATTTCGATATGGATGATATCGATGCGATGTCTCGCCGTGTTCCACACCTATGTAAAGTGGCACCTTCAACACCTAAATACCACATGGAAGACGTTCACCGTGCTGGTGGCGTAATGGCCATCCTAGGTGAGCTTGATCGTGCTGGTCTACTGAATAATCAAACTCGCACCGTACTTGGCTTAAGCATGCAAGAGCAGCTCGCTCAATACGACATCATGCAAACAGAAGACGAAGCCGTGCTTAAGTTCTTCCGTGCAGGTCCTGCAGGCATCCGTACCACCAAAGCCTTCTCACAAGATTGCCGTTGGGATCGTCTAGATGACGACCGCAAAGAAGGTTGTATTCGTACCAAAGAAAACGCATTCAGCCAAGAAGGTGGCCTAGCGGTACTTTCAGGTAACATCGCGGTTGATGGTTGTATCGTTAAGACTGCGGGTGTTGATGAAGAAAACCTTAAATTCCAAGGTCCTGCAATCGTATTCGAAAGCCAAGATACGGCAGTAGAAGGCATCTTAGCGGGTAAAGTAAAAGCAGGCGAAGTGGTTGTCATTCGTTACGAAGGTCCTAAAGGCGGCCCGGGTATGCAAGAAATGCTCTACCCAACGACTTACCTAAAATCGATGGGTCTAGGCAAGTCTTGTGCTCTTCTAACCGATGGTCGTTTCTCTGGTGGTACATCAGGTCTGTCTATCGGTCACGCTTCTCCAGAAGCAGCAAGCGGTGGTGTAATTGGTCTAGTGAACACAGGCGATATCATCACTATCGATATCCCTAGCCGCTCAATCACGCTTGATGTTCCAGAAGCAGAACTAGAAGCGCGTCGTGTTAAGCAAGATGCTCTAGGCTGGAAACCAGAAAACCGTCAACGTGAAGTGTCTTTCGCACTGAAAGCTTACGCAAGTATGGCGACCAGCGCCGACAAAGGCGCTGTGCGTGATAAGTCTAAGCTTGAGGGCTAACTATGAGTGATGACACCTCCAGCCCCAAAAAACAAAGTGGCGCAGATTATCTGCGCCAGATCCTGAGAGCGCCGGTTTACGAAGCGGCAATCGTGACACCTCTGCAAGATATGCCACGCTTAAGCGCTCGTATCGGTAATCAGGTTCAGCTAAAACGAGAAGACCGTCAGCCGGTACACTCGTTTAAGCTGCGCGGTGCTTACAACATGGTTTCAAGCCTTTCTGAACAACAGAAAGCAGCCGGTGTTATCGCAGCATCCGCAGGGAATCACGCACAAGGAATGGCGTTATCTGGCTCTAAGCTGGGTATTCAAACCACGATCGTGATGCCTAAAACGACGCCGGATATCAAAGTAGATGCGGTACGCGGGTTTGGCGGCAAAGTGGTTCTGCACGGCAGTAATTTCGATGAAGCAAAAGCGGAAGCGGAACGCCTATCAGCTGAACATGGCTTCACCTTTGTTCCTCCTTTTGATCACCCACTCGTGATTGCAGGGCAAGGTACGATGGGCATGGAGATGCTGCAGCAAAACGGTCACATGGATTATATCTTTGTACCGGTTGGTGGTGGTGGCTTAGCCGCTGGTGTTGCAGTGCTAATCAAACAGCTGATGCCAGAGATTAAAGTGATTGCGGTAGAGCCTGAAGACTCGGCTTGCTTGAAAGCAGCACTGGATGCGGGTGAACCAGTGGTACTGGATCAGGTCAGCATGTTTGCTGATGGTGTTGCGGTTAAACGCATTGGTGAAGAAACCTTCCGTCTTTGCCAACAGTACATTGATGGTCATATTACCGTCTCCAGCGATGAAATTTGCTCTGCGGTAAAGGACATCTTTGAAGATACCCGTGCAATTGCAGAGCCTTCAGGAGCGCTTGCTCTGGCTGGCTTGAAGAAGTTTGCAGAACAAAACCAACTGCAAAATAAGCAACTAGCAACGGTACTGTCTGGTGCGAACACCAACTTCCACGGTCTGCGTTATGTCTCTGAACGTTGTGAATTGGGTGAGAAGCGAGAAGGTCTACTTGCAGTGACGATTCCAGAGCGACAAGGTGCGTTCCTAGAGTTCTGTAACATTATTGGTGGTCGAGCGGTGACTGAGTTTAACTACCGCCACAACGACGAAAGCCTGGCGAATATCTTCGTTGGTGTACGTCTACAAGGTGGACAAGAAGAGCTCGAGCACATCATCAATGACCTACGTGAAGGCGGCTACCCGGTTGTCGATCTCTCAGATGATGAGATGGCAAAACTGCACATTCGCTACATGATTGGCGGTAAACCATCGAAACCTCTGAAAGAACGCCTATACAGCTTTGAGTTCCCAGAATACCCAGGTGCATTGATTAAATTCCTTGATACCTTAGGTACTCACTGGAATATCAGCCTGTTCAACTATCGTAACCACGGTGCCGACTACGGTCGTGTGCTGTGTGGCTTCGAGCTCGGTGATGACGATTTAGCTCAGTTCTCTACACACTTAGAAGAACTTGGCTACCAGTGCAAAGATGAAACAGACAACCCTTCCTACAAGTTCTTCTTGTCTTAAGAGTTAAGCTATCGAACCAAAAAGAGCGAGTATTAACTCGCTCTTTTTATTTGAGCGTTTCCGATAAACCTCACACGATCTTATTTCAAATAGATCATTAAAGTGCTTTACGATGATCTAACCAATCTTGGTGAAGCTGTTCACTTGATCCTAGATATTTAACCATCCATTCGATCAATTTATGGTTATCGTCTTTTCGCCACACCAAACAACAGTGACTCTGTGGGCTAGGCTCTGGTAATATTTTTTCCACCAGCAAGCCTTGTTCGATAATAGGCGCGGCAATATGCCTTGGCATGTAACCCACCCCAACACCATTCTTGAGGCACTCTATCGCACTGTACCAATTAGGTAATAGAAGACGTCTCTGACTCGCATAATGGCCAGTGTGACGCTTTGGCAGTACGCTAGAGGTATCATCCAAGCAGATCGCAGGATACTGGCTAACAAAGGCTTCATTAAGGTTTTGCTCTCGCACACACGGATGACTGGGTGACATTACAAATGCCCAATCTAACCGCCCCATATCCTTAACTTCAAAGTCACCGCCAACCGGAATCGCCGAAGTGGCGCCAATGACGACATCGGCCCTACCCTGTGCAATGGCTTCCCAAGAACCATTAAACACTTCCATGTTGATCTGCAGCTCAGCGAACTCAAAGGTTTGATAAAACTCTTCAATCATAGGCTTCATCTTGTCGAGCTTAACCACGTTATCAAGGGTTAGACGTAAGGTTTTCTTCCAACCACGCGCAGCTCGGCGAGTTTGTGCACTGAGTTCTTCCATCTGTCTCAGCAGTTGACGAGCCTCTTCAATAAACAACTCCCCAGCAGGCGTCAGCTCTACTTTTCTTGGTAAGCGTCTGAAAAGTAGAACATCAAGCTCTTGCTCTACCTGCCTAACCCCATAGCTGATCGCCGATGGCACTTTGTGCAATTGCTCTGCAGCCGCAGTGAAGCTGCCCAAGCGAGCAACGGTATCAAGCATTTCTAACGAGGATTTAGAGAACATAAGCCTTCAAATTTTTTGATTGATAACTACATATTTTAGCGTTTTATTTTATCAGCTCTGAAAAATAGAATGTCAGCATAAATAAACAGGGGTTCTTACTCCTGAGTATCTAACAATTTTTTTGATGATAAAAACATCACTACCTTTAGCTTAATGGCATCTTATGAATATCTCTAAATTTCAATTGGTCTACCTTGCAGTTCTTTCCATGCTTGGCTTTATTGCGACCGATATGTACCTTCCTGCATTTAAGGCAATGGAAGTCGATTTTGCAACTGGTCCAGAGCAGATTGCTCTGTCTCTAACCGTATTCCTTGGTGGTATGGCAATGGGTCAGCTTCTTTGGGGTCTGGCGAGTGACAAGTATGGTCACCGTAATACGCTAGCGGTTGGTCTTGTTATCTTTACTGCAGCTTCATTCGGCTTAGCATTCAGTACCGAAGTATGGCACCTACTAACGCTGCGCTTCATTCAAGCGATCGGTGTGTGTGCGCCTGCGGTAATCTGGCAAGCAATGGTTATTAAGCGTTACTCTCAAAGCAGCAGCCAGCAAATTTTTGCGACTATCATGCCTCTAGTAGCACTATCTCCAGCATTAGCACCGCAACTGGGTGTGTTGCTAGCAGACAGCTTTGGTTGGCACAGTATCTTTATCACACTGACGCTAATGGGCGCATTGTTGATCGCAACGACCATGGCTCAACCAAAAGAAGCGCCAGAAGTAAAACAAACGTCGATCAAAACCGATATCAAAGCACTGCTTCATTCAAAGCCTTACATGGGTAATGTGTTGATGTTTGCTTCAGCGTCAGCAGCGTTCTTCGCTTACCTAACCGGTATGCCAGAGATCATGGCCCAACTGGGTTATGAAGCAAAAGATATCGGCTTGAGCTTTATCCCACAAACCATTGCATTTATGGCGGGTGGTTACTTCGGTAAACAGGCTGTGAAGAAGTATGGCGATGGTGTCGTACTAAGAAATCTTATTGGTTTGTTTAGTGTTGCCGCATTACTAATTTTCATTGCATCACAATGGGAACTGACTTCAATCTGGCCTCTACTGGCACCTTTCTGTCTAATTGCCGTAGCGAATGGCGCACTTTACCCAATCGTAGTAAACCGTGCTCTATCAAGCGCGAAACAGAGCCCTGCGACAGCGGCTGGCTTACAAAACAGCCTGCAAATCAGTATTAGTGGCCTAGCAAGTGCATTGGTTGCAGCAATGGCAAGCCAAGCACTAAGCGCAACAGGTATCGCGGTAGTAATTTGTTTAGGTGCACTGTGGGTTGGCTATATTGTTTCGAATAAAGAGCTTTCTGAACACTTCGCAACACCGGATAACTCTCGAGTAGTTGCTGACGATAAACAAGACTAGTTTCTCGTTTAACGAAAACAAAAAAGAGCGAGTAATCTCGCTCTTTTTTTATATCTAAAGTTATTTAGAAAGCAGCCAGTAGCATTGCGACTGGCTTGTATCAGAATATCTTTTGGACATTAGTACTTACTTCTTAGTTGGACGTTTCCAATCAGCAATCTTACGTTCTTTAGCACGGCTGATAACTAACTCATTTTCAGAAACATCACGAGTTACTGTAGAGCCAGCACCAACGGTAGCGCCATTACCAATAGTAACTGGAGCAATTAATTGACTATCTGAGCCAACGAATACGTCATCGCCAATGATGGTCTTAAATTTGTTCGCACCGTCGTAGTTACAAGTAATCGCACCCGCACCCACATTTACACGTTGACCGATCTCAGCATCACCTAGGTAAGTAAGGTGATTCGCTTTAGAGCCTTCACCAAGGCGAGTATTCTTCATTTCGACAAAGTTACCAACGTGCGAGTTATTACGCATGTCAGCACCAGGACGTAGACGAGTGAAAGGACCAACTGTACAGTCTTCACCGACCGTTGCACCTTCAATTACACTGTATGGACGCACGATGGTGTTGTCATCGATCTCACAGTCTTTCAATACACAACCGGTGCCGATAACCACGTTGTCGCCAATGCTTACGCTACCTTCAATGATAACGTTAGTATCAATCTCAACATCCATACCGCACTGCAATTCACCGCGTAGATCAAAGCGGCTTGGGTCGCGTAGCATAACGCCTTGCTTCAATAGTTTGTCGGCTTGCTCTGCTTGGTAAGCGCGCTCTAAACGAGCCAGTTGAGAGCGGTCGTTCACGCCTTCAACTTCAATTGGGCTTACTGGGTGTACAGCTTCTACAGCACGACCTTCATCGTGAGCCGCTGCAATAACGTCAGTCAGGTAGTATTCACCTTGTGCGTTATCGTTGCTTAAGCCAGACAACCAACGCTTCAGATCGCCACCAGTCGCCACCATAACGCCAGTGTTGATCTCTTTGATAAGCTTCTGCTCATCCGTTGCGTCTTTTTGTTCAACGATAGCGACAACAGGACCATTACGACGAATAATGCGACCGTAGCCCATTGGGTTGTCTAACACGACCGTAAGTAGCGCGATGCCACCATTTGGTTGAGCGTCTAATAGGTTTTCAATGGTTTGAGGTGAAATCAATGGAACATCACCGTATAGCACTAGTACTTTTTCATCATCAGCGAAATGTGCAGATGCCTGATCCACAGCGTGGCCAGTACCCAACTGCTCAGCTTGCAGTGCCCAGTTTACCGATTCTTCAGCTAAAGTAGCCTTCATCTGATCACCACCGTGACCGTAAACCAAGTTGATGTTTTGAGCACCAAGACCATTACATGTATCGATAACATGCTTCACCATTGGCTTACCTGCAAGCGTGTGCAGAACCTTTGGTGTGTTTGAATACATGCGAGTGCCTTTGCCCGCTGCGAGAATTACCGCACTAAACTTCATTGTAAACCTATCCAACATTATTTTTATTAAGCCGATATTGTAACCGTTTTTAGTTAACAAATTAAATTGTAATAGCTATTTAACCAGTACTGATACGTAAAAGGGTCATCATTAGTCCTCAATGTGTAAACACATTTCAGGGCGGGATAACCTAAAAATGCAAAAAGGCGACCCTTAGGTCGCCTTTATCTCAGAGTCAGTAATCTTATAAAAGATTAACGACGCTGTTTTGTCAGTTCGATAACTCGTAACTGAGCAATGGCTTTAGCCAGTTCACCGGCCGCTTGTGCGAAGTCTATGTCGCCATGCTGATTTTGGATATTCTCCACAGCCTTGCGTTTAGCTTCTTCCGCCTTTGCTGCGTCTAGTTCTTCACCACGGATAGCCGTATCAGCCAGTACAGTCGCTGTACCAGGTTGAACTTCTACCATACCACCAGAAACATAAATAATTTCTTCGTGGCCGTGCTGCTTAACAATACGCACCATACCAGGCTTGATAGCGGTCAGCAGTGGAGTGTGACCATGGAAAATACCAAGCTCACCCTCACTACCGGTCACCTGAAACGTCTCAACAAGGCCTGAGAAAATTTGTTTCTCTGCACTTACAACGTCTAGGTGAAAGGTTATTGCTGCCATATCGCCTCCTAGTTAGCCTTATAGCTTCTTAGCATTCTCAATAGCTTCGTCAATTGCACCACAGTACATGAACGCTTGCTCTGGAATGTCATCGTATTCACCAGATAGAAGACCTTGGAAGCCACGTAGAGTCTCTTTAAGAGGTACGTAAACGCCTGGGTCACCTGTAAATACTTCCGCTACGTGGTAAGGCTGAGTTAGGAACTTCTCAATCTTACGAGCACGAGATACAACTTGCTTATCTTCTTCAGATAGCTCATCCATACCTAGGATAGCAATGATATCTTTCAGCTCTTTATAGCGCTGAAGAGTAGACTGAACGCCACGAGCGATGTCGTAGTGCTCTTGTCCAACTACCAATGGATCCAGTTGACGTGAAGTAGAATCTAGCGGGTCGATCGCTGGGTATAGACCCATAGATGCGATATTACGGTTAAGTACTACCGTTGCATCTAAGTGAGCGAACGTTGTTGCTGGAGACGGGTCAGTCAAGTCATCCGCAGGTACATATACCGCCTGTACAGACGTGATAGAACCAGCTTTAGTTGACGTGATACGCTCTTGTAGAACACCCATTTCTTCAGCTAGCGTAGGTTGGTAACCTACCGCAGAAGGCATACGACCTAGAAGTGCTGATACTTCAGTACCTGCTAGTGTGTAACGGTAGATGTTATCAACGAACAGTAGAACGTCACGACCTTCGTCACGGAAGCGTTCTGCCATTGTTAGACCAGTCAGTGCAACACGTAGACGGTTACCTGGTGGCTCGTTCATCTGACCGTAAACCATCGCTACTTTTGATTCTTCAGGGTTTTCGATGTTTACAACACCTGCTTCCTGCATCTCAAAGTAGAAATCGTTACCTTCACGAGTACGCTCACCTACACCTGCAAATACAGATAGGCCTGAGTGTTGAAGTGCGATGTTGTTGATAAGTTCCATCATGTTAACGGTCTTACCTACACCAGCACCACCGAATAGACCTATTTTACCACCCTTAGCGAATGGACAAATCAAGTCGATTACTTTAACACCAGTTTCTAGAAGAGAAGTCTCGTTAGACTGCTCTTCGTAGCTTGGAGCTTCGCGGTGAATTGCGTAATGCTCTTCAGCACCGATTTCACCACACTCATCAATTGCGTCACCTAGGACGTTCATGATACGACCAAGTGTCTTAGTACCTACTGGTACCGAGATTGGAGCGCCAGTATTTTCAACTGTCAAACCACGACGTAAACCATCAGAGCTACCCATTACGATTGCGCGTACTACGCCACCGCCAAGTTGTTGCTGAACTTCAAGAACTAGACGTTCTGTCACTTCATTAACATTCAGAGCATCGTATACACGAGGTACTTCGCCCTGTGGGAACTCTACGTCGACTACCGCACCAATGATCTGTACGATCTTACCTGTAGCCATCGTTAATCCTCTAACTATTTAGTTTTACCTAAGCTTAAACCGCAGCTGCGCCTGAAACTATCTCAGAAAGTTCTTGTGTAATCGCCGATTGACGGGCTTTGTTATACACAAGTTCTAAGTCATCAATAATGTCACCAGCGTTATCTGTTGCTGATTTCATTGCAATCATTCGAGCTGCTTGCTCACAAGCAAGATTCTCGACCACACCTTGATACACTTGAGATTCGACGTATCGAACTAATAGTGCATCTAGTAGTGGTTTTGGCTCGGGCTCATAAATGTAGTCCCAAGAATGACTGCGTTTCATTTCTTCGCTGTCTGATTTAGGCAAAGGAAGTAATTGATCGATCGTTGGTTCTTGAACCATAGTGTTTTCAAATCTGTTAAACACTACGAACAGGCGATCCAATTCACCTTCATCATATTTCTTCAGCATAACGCTTACAGAGCCAATCAAGTCTTCAAGGCTTGGACGATCGCCCAGACCAGAAACTTGAGCTGCTACTTTCGCGCCGCTGTTATTGAAAAATGCTGTTGCTTTAGAACCTACAATTGCAAGCTCTACATCAGCACCTTTCTCAGACCAATCTTTCATGTCGTTCATAGCTTTTTTGAACAAGTTAATGTTCAAACCACCACAAAGACCACGGTCTGTAGAAACGATGATGTAACCAACACGTTTGGCTTCACGTTCCTCAAGATAAGGATGCTTATACTCGAGGCTACCATTAGCCAAATGACCGATCACTTTACGCATTGTTTCTGCATATGGACGAGTAGCTTCCATTGCGTCTTGAGAACGACGCATTTTCGAAGCTGCTACCATTTCCATTGCTTTCGTAATCTTCTGTGTGCTTTTAACACTACCGATTTTATTACGTATCTCTTTTGCGCCGGCCATCGTTACTCTCCGTTAATGGTATGAGGTGGCCCTAAGACCACCTACCAATTACCAGGTCTGGGTTGCCTTGAAATCGTCAACAAGCTTCTTCAGCTCAGCTTCGATTTCTTTGTTGAAAGCACCCGTTGCGTCGATCTGTGTTGCTAGATCAGCGTATTGACCACGAGCAAACGACAGTAAAGCAGCTTCAAAATCTAGAACTTTTGACAGTTCTACGTCTTGAAGGTATCCACGCTCTGCAGCGAAGATTACTAGAGCTTGGTCAAATACAGACATAGGAGCATATTGTTTCTGCTTCATCAGTTCTGTAACTTTTTGACCGTGGTCTAGTTGCTTTTTGGTCGCTTCATCAAGATCCGATGAGAACTGTGCAAATGCTGCAAGTTCACGGTATTGAGCTAGAGCAGTACGGATACCGCCAGATAGCTTCTTGATGATTTTAGTCTGCGCCGAACCACCTACACGAGAAACTGAGATACCAGGGTCAACAGCTGGACGTACGCCCGCGTTGAATAGTTCAGTTTGTAGGAAGATCTGACCATCAGTAATCGAGATTACGTTCGTTGGTACGAATGCAGATACGTCACCAGCTTGCGTTTCGATGATAGGAAGAGCAGTTAAAGAACCAGTCTTGCCTGTCACTTCACCGTTAGTGAACTTTTCTACGTATGCTTCGCTTACACGAGCAGCACGCTCTAGTAGACGAGAGTGAAGGTAGAAAACATCACCAGGGAACGCTTCACGGCCAGGTGGACGCTTAAGTAGTAGTGAAATTTGACGGTAAGCTACCGCTTGCTTAGATAGATCATCATAAACAATCAGTGCATCTTCGCCGCGATCACGGAAGTATTCACCCATCGCACAACCAGCATACGGTGCAAGGTATTGCAGCGCAGCAGATTCAGAAGCAGATGCAACAACAACAACAGTGTTAGCCAGTGCGCCGTGCTCTTCTAGTTTGCGAACTACGTTAGCAATAGTCGACGCTTTTTGGCCGATAGCTACGTAGATAGAGAAAATACCAGAGTCTTTCTGGTTGATAATCGCATCGATCGCCATTGCTGTTTTACCAGTCTGACGGTCACCGATTACTAGTTCACGTTGACCACGACCGATAGGGATCATTGAGTCAACTGACTTGTAACCAGTTTGAACAGGTTGATCTACCGATTTACGGTCGATTACACCTGGTGCGATAATTTCTACAGGCGAAGTTAGTTTCGCTTCGATAGGACCTTTACCATCAATTGGCTCACCTAGCGTGTTTACAACACGACCAAGCATTTCAGGACCTACTGGTACTTCAAGAATACGACCAGTACCTGTAACTTTCATGCCTTCCTGTAGGTCAGCATACGGGCCCATTACAACAGCACCAACCGAATCACGGTTCAAGTTTAGTGCTAGCGCGTAACGGCCACCCGGTAGTTCGATCATTTCACCTTGCATCACGTCCGCTAGGCCGTGGATGCTAAGAATGCCATCGCTTACAGAAACGATAGTACCTTCATTGCGAGCTTCACTAACAACGTCGAAAGATTCAATACGTTGTTTAATTAGATCGCTAATTTCAGTGGAATTAAGTTGCATGCTCCAATCCCCATTAAGACTGCAATGCATCGCTCAGGCGGTCTAAACGACTGCGCGCTGAGTTATCGATGACTAGGTCTCCGGCTCGAATAATAACTCCACTAAGTAGAGTCTCATCTATACTGCAATTCAGCTGAACTTTGCGCGCTAGGCGCAGTTCCAATTTGCTGATGATGCTTGTGCGCTGTTCTTCAGAAAGTTCAACCGCTGAAGTAACGTCAACGTCGATTTCTTTCTCGTGCTCTTGTTTAAGCAATAAGAACTGTTTACAAACATCAGGAAAGGCCATTAAACGACCATTCTCTGCCATCACTTTAATTAAGTTCTGGCCGAATTCATCAAATTGTTCGCCACAAATTACAATGAATATTTCAGCTAACTTTTCAGCAGTCATTGAACTGCTTAATAAATTATGAACATCATCATTTTGTGCCACTTCGGCAGCAAAAGTAAGCATTTGACCCCATTGGTCTAGCTCACCTTTATCTACCGCAAAGTCAAACGCTGCTTTAGCATAGGGGCGTGCGATTGTAGTCAAATCAGACATATACAGCCCCTTGCTTTAAAGTTTTGCAGTAATGTTGTTAAGAAGATCATTGTGTACATCTTTATCGATTGTACGCTCAAGGATTTTCTCAGCACCAGCTATAGCCAGAGTTGCGACTTGTTTGCGCAGGTCATCACGGGCACGTGTGCGTTCAGCTTCAATTTCAGCTTCAGCTTGCGTTAGGATCTTCTGGCGTTCTGCCTGAGCCTCTTCGCGAGCTTCATCAATAATTTGAGCTTTACGTTTGTTTGCCTGATCAATAACCTCAGTTGCAGTGCGCTTCGCTTCCTTCATTTGCTCAGAAGCGTTGGCTTGTGCCAGGTTCAAGTCTTTAGCAGCGCGTTCAGCGGCTACAAGACCGTCAGCAATTTTCTTCTGACGTTCTTCAATTGCTTGCATGATTGGTGGCCATACATATTTCATGCAGAACCAAACAAACAGCGAAAAAGCAATTGCTTGACCTAACAGAGTTGCGTTCATATTCACAACAGCTACTCCTCGTTAAGAATCAACTACAAAAATTTAATTAACTATTAAGAGTTAATTAGCCTGCTAGCTGACTTACAAATGGGTTAGCAAACGTGAATAGTAGTGCGATTACGATACCGATCATTGGAACAGCATCCAGTAGACCAGCGATGATGAACATCTTAACTTGTAGCATTGGAGCCATTTCAGGTTGACGCGCAGCGCCTTCTAGGAATTTACCACCAAGAATAGCAAAACCAATTGCAGTACCTACGGCACAAAGACCAACAATGATAGCAACAGCGATTGCTGAAAAACTTAGTACAGTTTCCATTTACGTTCTCCGATTAACATTAATAGTTAGAATAAAGCTTAAAAATTTTTTTAGTGATCACTATCTTCATGGGCCATTGATAGGTAAACGATTGTCAACATCATGAAAACAAACGCTTGAATCAAAATAACCAAGATATGGAAGATAGCCCAAGGTAGTGCACCTACCCATTGTAAGTACCACGGTAGCATTGCCGCGATAAGAATAAACACCACCTCACCCGCAAACATATTACCAAATAAACGCATACCTAGAGATAGTGGCTTCGCTAATAGCGAAATTACCTCAAGTACCAAGTTAAATGGAATCATGATTGGGTGATTAAATGGATGCAGTGCCAATTCTTTAGCAAATCCGCCTAAGCCTTTTACTTTGATGCTGTAGTAGATCATCAGAGCAAAAACACCTAAAGCCATTGCCATTGTTATATTTACATCAGCTGTAGGAACCACTTTCAAGTAAGGGATACCTAGCCAATGCTCTGCAGGATACGGTAAGAAATCGATAGGCACTAAGTCCATCAAGTTCATTATGATAATCCAGCAGAATATAGTCAGTGCTAATGGAGCTACCAGAGGATTGCGGCCATGGAAAGTTTCTTTAACGTTGTCGCCAACGAATTCCACTACCATTTCAACAAAACACTGAAGCTTACCAGGTACACCTACTGTTGCTTTCTTAGCGACTGAGCGAAAAACCCAAAGGAATAACACCCCTGTCAGCACAGAAAAAAACAGACTGTCTATATGTACGTTCCAGAAACTTGTTTCCTCTACAAGACCAAACTTAGCTAAAGAAAGGTTTTGTAAATGGTGTTCAATGTATCCGGATGCTGTTGGCGCAGCCATAACTCATCCTATTTTTTATTGTTAATGAAAAGCACTGGCGCAAAGATATTAATACCTAGAACCAGTAAATAGGTCAGTTTGAGGGGAATTAATTCCACCTGCATATACATGTAGACAATAGAGAATAGTAAAACTGTGATTAAGATTTTGAGCACTTCGCCAGCATAGAACGACGCCGCAACTAACTTAGTTGCACGAGCTCCACAAAATAGGAAAGCACACACACAAAAAACCACATTCGCGATGACAAAAATACCGCCACCGATTAATGCAGCAAAACCCCAATCAGGATTAACAGCTAAACCTAACCCTATCGCCACTAATATAACCGCGCTAAGCTCGATCAATAACATTTGCTTTGCAAGCACTCGTCCTGGTCTTGCTAACGCCGCTACCATGTATTCGTTCCTCTTTAAGCCCACTTTACCACTCGCTTATAAGCGTGCTGAGAAATTGGCGAAAATTATACGTTCAGCCAAATTGATTGCAATCACAATGCAGCAATCTTTTACATTTTTGCATACAAACCGACAACTTTTGTACGAAATTACTTGTTTATTACATAATTGACCTAAATCAATTATCTCATTTAGTACTCTAGTTTAGCAATAAGTTGCTCTAATTTGTGAGGCTCATCAAGAGTAATCGTCACTTTTGACTTACCGCTAACAGAACGAGTAACTGAAACGTTTGCTTGCAATTTTTCCGTGAGTCTTCGTGAAAGTTCGATAGCTTCTGTGTCTTCAGGCTTCGATTCTGGTTCAACGTCTGGTTTTAAGCACTTTTTGACAAGCAGCTCAGTTTGACGCACGGTCATTTTTTTGGTTGCCGCAGTGTTTGCTGCTTCAATCTGGGTATCACCTTCAAGCGCAAGCAATGCTCGAGCATGACCCATTTCCAGTTGTTTATTGGAAACTAAACCTTTTACTTCATTTTCTAGCTGATTTAGACGTAATAAGTTACTAACCGTTGCTCTCGATTTACCGATCACTTCGGCGACTTGTTGATGTGTCAGCTCGAATTCGTTCTGTAAGCGCTCTAGCGCTTGTGCTTCTTCGATAACATTCAAGTCTTCACGCTGAATGTTCTCAATCAATGCCATCGCAATCGCAGCTTTGTCTTCAACCTTCTTGACCAAGCACGGCACCTGTTTTAAGCCAGCTTGACGAGCAGCTCTCCAACGGCGCTCACCAGCGATAATCTCATATTGACCATACGCTAAAGGACGCACGACGATAGGTTGGATAATACCTTGAGATTGAATAGATGCGGCCAGCTCTTCTAGCGCTTCTGGCGCCATATCCTTACGCGGTTGATATACACCTGGCTTCAAGCTACCGATAGCAATCTCTGTGAACTCACCTTCTGCAGACAAAGCCTGACTATGAGAAGCAACTTGTTGTTTTTCACGAGCCAATGAGCTAGTTGCAAGCAATGCATCTAACCCTTTTCCTAAACCACGCTTAGACATTGAGCGAATTCCTTTGGTTAGACCTATACTGGGACTTCTTCACGACGCAACATTTCGCCTGCAAGAGCAAGATATGCCTTAGCACCTGCGGAATACTTGTCGTAGTACATTGCTGGCTTGCCATGACTCGGCGCTTCTGCCAAACGTACATTTCGAGGGATCACAGTTCGGTAAACTTTGCTACCGAAGTGTTTTTTGAGTTGATCAGAGACTTCATTCGATAAGCGGTTACGAGGATCATACATTGTACGAAGAAGACCTTCGATCTTCAGATTCTCGTTTACTACCGCAGCGAGCTTACTGATGGTATCCATCAACGCAGTCAAACCTTCCAAAGCAAAATATTCACATTGCATAGGAACCAATACGGAATCGGCCGCAGCCATCGCGTTGATTGTAAGAAGGTTTAATGAAGGTGGG
Source organism: Vibrio sp. QJM3NY_27 (assembly GCF_057785955.1). Taxonomy (NCBI): domain Bacteria; kingdom Pseudomonadati; phylum Pseudomonadota; class Gammaproteobacteria; order Vibrionales; family Vibrionaceae; genus Vibrio; species Vibrio sp. QJM3NY_27. The sequence continues at coordinate 3,515,098 of NZ_CM173511.1, forward strand.
CAATCAATAAAGATGAAATCATAGTTGTCGCGAATGGATTCGAGTGCGTTTTTTAAACGAACTTCACGAGCAAATACTTCCATTAACTTGATTTCTGCCGCAGTCACATCACCGTTTGCGGCGATGAGGTCATAATTGCCAGATGTACTTCGGCAAACTACCTCATCAAATGGGGTGTCTTCAACCAGCAAATCGTAAGCAGTTGCTTCAACTTGATACTTGTCGACACCGCTCGCCATAGTGGCATTACCTTGAGGATCGAGGTCAACAACCAATATCTTGCGTTTTGTTGCCGCCATTGATGCTGCCAAATTAATGCAAGTTGTTGTTTTTCCTACGCCGCCCTTCTGGTTGGCAATTGCTACGATTTTACCCACTATGGCCTCGCTGATTATCCCTGACGCGATAAAGTAACTAGATGACGCTCTCCATCAAGCTCTGGCACTTGCAAAGCTTTAATGTCTGTCACTGAACACCATTCAGGTAACAGGTCGATTTCGTCTCTAGGATGTTGTCCCTTAAGAGCCAAAAATACACCGGATTGCTCTTTAGGTAAATGGTGACACCACTCTACCATGTCTGTCATTGACGCAAATGCGCGACTGAGCACGGCATCAAACTTTTCTTCGGGTTGAAACTCTTCAACACGACTTTGAACCGGTACCACGTTGTCGATACCCAATTCATGAATCACTTGTTTAATAAAACGAATACGCTTACCTAGGCTATCGAGCAAGTAAAACTCGCAGTCAGGGTTCATGATTGAGAGCGGAATCCCAGGAAGACCAGGGCCTGTACCTACATCAATAAAGCGCTTGCCTTGTAAGTGAGTGCTAACAATAATGCTATCTAAGATATGTTTCACCATCATTTCTTGCGGGTCACGAACTGACGTTAAGTTGTAAGCCTTGTTCCACTTGTTCAGTAACTCAACGTAGCCAACCAATTGGCCACGTTGCTTTTCAGATACTTCAAGTTCAGTCTGGCCAATCAGGTGATCCAGTTTTTCGCGTAATGCGCTCATGATGCTTCCTCACCTTTTTTCAGCAGGCCGTGTTTTTTCAAATAAACCAACAGAATTGAGATTGCTGCAGGCGTAATACCTGAAATTCGAGAAGCAATACCAATTGAGTCAGGCTTAGCAGTCGTTAGTTTAAGAACCACTTCGTTAGAAAGTCCTTTCACCTTGCTGTAATCGATATCAGCAGGCAATTTGGTATTTTCATGACGCAGTGATTTTTCAATTTCGTCTTGTTGACGCTGGATATAACCATCGTACTTCACTTGGATCTCAACTTGCTCGGATGCTTGTTGATCTTCCAATGCCGGACCAAAACGATCCAATGCCGTTAGCTGTGAATAAGTCATTTCAGGGCGACGAAGAAGATCTTCACCGCTTGCTTCACGAGACATAGGTGTTTTTAGAATTTGGTTCAGTTGATCAACATCTTCAGATTTGGGATTAATCCACGTTTCTTTTAGACGTTGACGTTCCTTCTCCATATTTTCTACTTTCTCGTTGAATCGAGCCCAACGAGCATCATCCACCAAGCCAAGCTCACGCGACTTCTCAGTCAAGCGGATATCAGCGTTGTCTTCACGAAGTAACAAACGGTATTCCGCACGAGACGTGAACATACGGTAAGGTTCTTTGGTACCCATCGTCGACAAGTCATCAATAAGAACGCCCATGTAAGCTTGGTCACGACGCGGGCTCCAGCCTTCCTTGCCTTGCGTAAACAAACTTGCATTCAGACCGGCCATCAAGCCTTGTGCAGCCGCTTCTTCGTAACCAGTGGTACCGTTGATTTGACCGGCAAAGAATAGACCCTTAATAAACTTCGTTTCGTAAGTCAGCTTAAGGTCTCGAGGATCAAAGAAATCATACTCGATCGCATAGCCTGGGCGGACGATATGAGCATTTTCAAAACCTTTCATTGAGTGAACGATTTTTACCTGAACATCAAATGGCAGACTTGTAGAGATACCATTCGGGTATAGCTCATGGGTCGTCAAACCTTCAGGTTCAATGAAAATCTGGTGACTGTTCTTGTCAGCAAAACGCATCACTTTGTCTTCAATCGATGGACAGTAGCGCGGGCCAATACCTTCAATCACGCCTGCGTACATTGGGCTGCGATCGAGATTGGCGCGAATAACGTCATGCGTATTTTCGTTGGTATGCGTGATGTAGCATGGAATTTGGCGAGGCTGTTGAGCTCGGCTACCCATGAACGAGAATACAGGTGTTGGGTTATCACCGTGCTGAACCTCTAACTCTGAAAAATCAACGCTACGTGCATCGATACGAGGAGGTGTACCCGTTTTCAGGCGATCAACTCGGAATGGAAGATCACGAAGACGGTCAGCCAGTGCGATCGATGGTGGATCACCAGCACGACCACCTGAAGAACTTTCCATACCAATATGGATCTTTCCACCTAGAAATGTACCGACCGTCAGTACCACAGCGTTAGCGCGGAACTTAAGGCCCATCTGTGTAACAACACCCACCACTTGATCCTGTTCAACGATCAAGTCATCAACCGATTGTTGAAACAGAGTTAGGTTTGGCGTGTTTTCAAGAACATTTCGAACAAAGGCTTTGTAAAGCGCGCGGTCAGCTTGTGCACGAGTTGCACGTACCGCAGGACCTTTTGATGCGTTTAATGTTCTGAACTGAATACCTGCATGATCAATAGCTTGCGCCATTAATCCACCCATTGCATCGACCTCTTTTACCAAGTGGCCCTTACCGATCCCGCCAATAGCAGGGTTGCAAGACATTTGTCCCAACGTATCGATATTATGAGTGAGTAGTAACGTACTTTGACCAGTACGTGCAGATGCGAGTGCGGCTTCCGTTCCTGCATGGCCACCACCAACAACGATGACGTCAAATTTTTCGTGATAAAGCATGAACCGACCTCGGGTATTCAAACGTTTTCTAGATTGATAAAAAGGAGCGATATTCTACCTGTTTTCATAGCTTGAGAAAACGTTTTTGGGATTTTTCGATAAAGCTGTTTTTAATTAATATAGATAAGATCTTTATAGAGATCTTTTATTATATCTATTATTAGGATCGAGGGTGTCTGTGGATAAGTCAAAAATGATCAACAAGATCATAGATCTTTTTTGGATCAAAGCATGTGATCTAACTTTGATCATGATGAGGATTAGCTGGGATCAAAATGGCTACTTATTCACAGGGGATAATTGGCTTGAAAGTTGTTATTTGGATAACTATAGGTTAATCACCGTATATGTATGATCTTATCCACAGAGAAAATTGAGGTTTTTGCTTTAATTTTCAAATTTTTTTCAAAAAAGTTATTCACAATCACGATATTCAGAGACAAAAAAAGCGGCATAAGCCGCTTTTTGGGGAAATTGAGGGACTAGAACTGGTCACTATGATCGTTAAACCACTCTTCAGCTGCATCCTCAGGTACCGGAGTTTCCAATACATCGATGGTAAAGCAGTCTGAAATAGGCTGTGCACCGAGTTTTTTCAGTTGGCTGTGGACTGATTTTCCCGCAGAACAGAAGGTATCGTAACTTGAATCACCAAGTGCGATAACAGCATAACGAATAGCACTTAAATCTGGAGATTCTTGAGTCAATGCGTTGATCAACGGTTGGATATTATCAGGAAAATCGCCCGCACCATGTGTTGATGTCACCACTAACCAAGTATCTTGCTGAGGAATATTATTGTATTCAGGCTGATTATGAAGTTCTATCTCGTGCCCTTGAGCCTCTAGAAGATCGTTAAGGTGATCGCCAACGTATTCAGCGCCACCTAAGGTGCTGCCTGTAATAATGTGGATCATTAAGCTGTCCTTACAAAAGAAAAGGCCAGCGTAAGCCAGCCTTTATGTTATTTACCGATACAGAATGAAGAGAAGATTCGACCTAAAAGATCATCGGAACTGAACTCGCCTGTGATCTCATTGAGGTGCTGTTGGGTGATACGAAGCTCTTCTGCTAATATCTCTCCGGCCATGTAGCCTTCAAGCTGCTGTTGCCCAATATCAAGGTGTTCCGATGCGCGTTCTAGTGCATCCAAGTGGCGGCGGCGCGCCATAAAGCCACCTTCATGACCACCAGCAAAGCCCATGCAATCCTTGAGATGGCTACGCAGAGCGTCGACACCTTGGCCTGTTTTTGCTGATAAGCGAATCAGGGTTGGATCGTTAACATGACAAATGCCTAACTCTTCACTGGTTTGATCCGCTTTATTACGAATTACCGTCATTCCGATGTTGTCTGGTAGACGATCAACGAAATCTGGCCAGATATCTTTCGGGTCTGTTGCGTCTGTTGTCGTGCCATCAACCATAAATAAAACTCGGTCTGCCTGAGCAATTTCTTCCCAAGCGCGTTCAATACCGATTTTTTCTACTTCATCAGAGGCATCACGCAGACCTGCGGTATCGATAATGTGCAGTGGCATACCGTCAATATGGATATGTTCACGCAATACATCACGTGTGGTGCCGGCAATATCGGTCACAATCGCAGATTCTTTGCCAGACAGCGCATTCAATAGGCTCGATTTACCGGCATTTGGGCGACCTGCAATCACGACCTTCATGCCTTCACGCATGATCGCACCTTGATTCGCTTCTTGGCGTACAGCCTCGAGGTTATCGATGATAGCCTGTAAGTCAGTACTGACTTTACCGTCAGCAAGAAAATCAATTTCTTCTTCTGGGAAATCGATCGCTGCTTCAACGTAGATTCTTAAGTAAATAAGAGAATCTACAAGCGTATTAATGCGTTTAGAGAATTCGCCTTGTAGCGATTGAAGCGCCGATTTTGCTGCTTCTTCTGAGCTGGCATCAATTAAGTCAGCAATCGCTTCGGCTTGAGTTAAATCCATCTTATCGTTCAAAAAGGCACGTTCTGAAAACTCACCTGGACGCGCTGCACGTACGCCTGAAATGGCTAGGATGCGTTTGATTAGCATATCCATAACCACTGGGCCGCCGTGGCCTTGCAACTCTAATACGTCTTCGCCAGTAAACGAGTGCGGGTTAGGGAAGTAAAGCGCGATGCCTTGATCGAGTTCGATGCCATCGTCAGATTTAAACGGTAGGTACTCAGCGTAGCGAGGCTTGAGTGTTTTTCCTGTTACTTCTAGGGCAACCTGAGTCGCCAATGGGCCGGAAACGCGGATAATACCGACGCCACCACGGCCGGGCGCGGTCGCTTGAGCAACAATCGTATCTGTAGTCATAGTTGTGCCTGCTAGCATGTGAGAGCCAAAAAGGGGCGTTCACGATTAATCAATTAGCTGAATTGTAATCAGCTAAAAACAAAAAGGCGACCTTTTGGTCGCCTTTCTTTATCTCTTTCTATTATCGAACTTACTTAGAATGTAAGCCTTTCTTTTCCAGCGCGCGGTAGATAAGCGTTTGCTGAATCAGAGTTACGATGTTCGATACTAGCCAGTAAAGAACCAGACCTGAAGGGAAGAACAGGAAGAAGAATGTAAACATAACCGGCATAAAGGTCATGATCTTCTGCTGCATTGGATCCGTTACAGTTGTTGGGCTCATCTTCTGGATTAGGAACATTGAAGCACCCATCAGAAGTGGCAAGATGTAGTATGGGTCTTGTGCTGAAAGGTCAGTAATCCAACCGAAGAACGGTGAGTGACGCAGTTCAACAGATTCCATTAGTGCCCAGTATAGCGAAATGAAGATAGGCATTTGCAAGATGATAGGTAAACAGCCACCAAGTGGGTTTACTTTCTCTTTCTTGTACAGCTCCATCATTTCTTGGCTCATACGTTGACGGTCGTCGCCAATACGCTCACGCATTGCAGTCAGCTTAGGCTGAAGCATACGCATTTTCGCCATAGACGTGTACTGAGCTTTCGTTAGTGGGTACATAGCACCACGAACGATAAACGTTAGACAGATGATTGCTAGACCCCAGTTCACAACGATGCCTTGAATGAACGAAAGCAGAGTATGAAGTGGTTTAGCAATGAACCATAACCAACCGTAGTCAACTACTAGGTCTAGGTTTGGTGCTACAGCAGCCATTTGGTCTTGAAGTTTAGGACCAACCCAAAGCGTTGCTTTAAAGCTTGCTTCGTCGCCAGTAGCGATGGTTTTGTTCGGCATGCGAACACCAATGTCGCCAAGGTTACCGATTACACGAGTGTAAAGGTTGCTGCCTGCTTCGTCGCGTGGGATCCATGCACTTGCAAAGTAGTGCTGAATCATCGCTGCCCAACCTTGACCATTGGCTAGGTTAAGAGACAGGTTGCGATCTTGCATGTCGTCGAAGCTGTATTTTTTGTAACGCGTATCTTCCGTAGAGTAAGCACCACCACGGTAAGTTGGCATTGTTAAGCTACCGCCGTCATCCATAACATTTTGACGTAGGTGAGCGTACATGCCGAATGTCGCGTTAGTACCAGAGTTGTTGACTACATCGTATTCAACATCCATTGCGTAGCTGCCACGCTTAAGGACGAATGTTTTCGTGTAATCAAGGCCGTTCGCTTGGTAAGTCATCGGGATGCGTAGTTCATCCTGACCATCAGCAAGCGTGAAGCTGTCTGCTGAAACCGAGTAGCTAGGGCGGTTAGTGCTGCTTAAATCGATACCTTGAGGGCCAACTAGACCGCTTTGCGCGATAAATTGGTGACCAGGTTCGTTCTTAAGAAGAACAAACGTATCTTCAGAATCAAACTCAGCAGAGTAATCATTTAGGTTTGCTTGAACGACATCACCACCAACCGTATCAATTGACAGAGTCAGTACATCAGTTGTTACTGTGATAGTTTTTGCAGAAGCGACTTGTTGGCCCGGAGCTGGGTCTAAGTCATCTGCATAAGATGGCGCTGGTAGGGTGCTGCCAGATTGTGCCTGCTCAATCGCTTGTGGAGCTGGGTTCTGAGCTACGTTCCATTGTTGGAACAGTAGGAAAGAAACCAAAGCCAATGCGATTAACAGGATATTACGTTGAGAATCCATCGTTATTTATCTCTGTCTTGTTTTTGGACTGGTGGAACGGGGTCAAAGCCCCCTTCGTTCAAAGGATGGCATTTTAATAGACGTTTGCCTGATAACCAACACCCTTTTACAAAACCGTGAGCTTTCAACGCTTCTATCGCATATAAAGAGCAGGTTGGAGTAAATCGGCAGCGTGGGCCGATGAGTGGACTAATAAACCATCTATAAAAATAGATGGGTATTAGCGCTATCCACGCGAAGGGCGAGACAGGCGAAGCCATAATTTGTCGAGTAGCTTGAACATTTCTTCATTGCTTAAATCTTGCGCGCTCTTCTTAGCGATTACAACAAAATCTTTGTTAGGAAGTTTGTGTTGAGTGTTACGAAAGCTTTCACGAGTAAGACGCTTGAATCGGTTACGACCCACGGCGGTTTTAATCTGCTTTTTCGGAACAGCTAATCCAAGGCGAGGATTTGAAAGAGAGTTATTTCGGGCAATGATGGTGAAATGAGGGGAGCCTGCTCGATGAGCTTGCTTGAAGACATTCTGATAATGTTCGGGAGTTAACAAGCGTAACTCCCGACCGAAGGCTAGCTTATTCAAAATAATCAAAGATTACTTAGAAAGACGCTTACGGCCTTTTGCACGACGTGCATTGATTGTTGCGCGACCGTTCTTAGTAGCCATGCGAGCACGGAAACCGTGAGTACGCTTACGCTTTAGAACTGTAGGTTGAAAAGTGCGTTTCATTGTAATTACCTTACTGATCAGTAGTTTTAGGTTTTTGTTAAACCCGGCGTGGGCATTTTTTCTCTTCTTTATATAAGAAAGGAAAACCGACGCCTCTCAACAAAGAGGCGGAATTGTAATCACTGTCACAAAAAGTGTCAATGATTGGGTTAACTAAAATTCCGGTCGGGGGATTATACGTAGAATAACTAAAATCACAAGGATCCTTATTCGATCCCGACCTTATTTAAGAATTTCTTTAATTTAGGATCCTGTGGATTACCAAAAATATCCTGTGGAGATCCCTGTTCGACAATGTGACCATCAGCCATGAAGATCACTCGGTCTGCGACCTCTCTAGCGAACTGCATTTCATGGGTAACCACCAGCATGGTTTGATGCTGATTTGCCAGTTTTTTCATTAAGTTAAGCACTTCGCCAACCCACTCAGGATCGAGCGCTGAAGTAGGCTCATCAAACAATAAAAGCTCTGGTTGTAGAGCCATCGCACGGCCAATACCAACACGCTGCTGCTGGCCACCAGAGAGCGCTGCTGGATAGCTATCTGTTTTTTCTCCTAGGCCAATATCATCGAGTATTTGTTGTGCTTTTTCATGAGCTTGCTGCTTTTTCCAACCACGAACGGTAATCAAACCTTCGGCAATATTCTGCCTTGCCGTTTGGTGAGCGAACAGTGCATAGTTTTGGAACACAAAACCGGTCTTACGGCGCAGTGCAAGCACCTCTGCTTTAGTGTGTTTCTGAGTATCAACCTTGATATCATCAATTGAAATCGTACCTTGATCGGCTTGCTCTAGAAAATTCACACAACGCAGCAGGGTAGACTTACCCGTACCACTTGAACCTATGATGACAATTATCTCACCTTGCTTGATTTCGAGGTCGATCCCTTTCAATACTTCGGTGTCACCAAACTGCTTGTGGATATTTTGTAATTTGATCATCGTACATACGCCTTATTCAGTTTCACTTCGGCCCAAATTTGAATACGAGTGAGGATAACCACCACGCCCCAGTAAATCAGCGCGACTGCTAAAAAAGCTTCGAAGAAGCGGAAACTTGAAGAAGCTTCCATCTGAGCTTTAGCCATGATTTCGGCTACACCTAGGGTGAATGCAAGTGAAGTCGACTTAATCATGTCGATGAAATAGTTCATTAAAGAAGGCAGTGCCACACGTGTCGCTTGCGGCAAGATCACTCGACGCATGGCTTGGCTGGTTGTCATACCGACTGATAGGCTTGCTTCCATTTGGCTACGATCGATACCGATAATCGCGGCACGAATACTTTCAGCCATGTAAGCAGCAAAGTGTAAGGTTAAGCCGATAACCGCGGCGCCAAACGCATCAAGTCCAACCATCCACGGAAACACTTGTGGTAGGCCATAGTATAGAAGAAACAGTTGCACCAGCAGTGGCGTGCCTCGGAAGAAGCTAATATACAGCTGGCTAAGCTGGTCGAGTACTGGGATTTTGAATACACGAATGTTCGCCAGTATCAAAGATAGAATTAGGGCGAAAAATAAGCCCCAGATTGCCATCTCCATAGTGGTGCCTAAATACTTCAGCAGTATTGGCAACAGACCTAGCATGTAATTAAAGTCAAATCCCATAATCTATCTCATATTTTTATTGGAAGTATTGTTTGGAAATACTGTTATATCAGGCTTTTTAATCAGTGCACAAAAGCAAAAAGCCCACCGCTGTGTAAAGCAGTGGGCCTTAAATGGGAAAGTGAGTCGTTACTTCTGAGTAATGTCCGCACCAAACCATTTCTGAGAGATACTTTCTAGCGTACCATCTGCGCGCATTGCTGCTAATGCTTCGTTTACTTCTGCTTGCAGTTTTTGACCGTTGTCATTGTTTACGAAAGGCCAAGCATTTTCGATTGTCTCGAATGGTTGTCCTGCTAGCTGTAATGGTAGACCAGTCTTCTTGATAAGCTCTAGTGCTGATAGGCGATCCATTACGAATGCGTCGGCACGACCAAGAGCGACATCATGTTCAATACCGGTATCGTAGGTTTTGACATTGATTTTGCCTTCTTTGTCGTAGCTGCGCAGCAGTTGCTCAAAGTTTGAGCCAAGGTTTACCGCAACCGTCTTACCATCTAGGTCTTCGATACCTTTAATGCTGTCATTACCTTTACGAACGGCAATTTGTGCGCCGTCTACTACGTAAGGGTCTGCGAATAGGTATTTCGCTTTACGTGCATCCGTTATTGTAATTTGGTTTGAAATGGTATCGATTCGACCCGTTTCAAGAAGACCAAACAGACCAGAGAAGTTTGCCGTTACGTATTCAACGCTATAGTCATTACGTTTACCGATCTCATCCCATAAATCCACTTCAAAACCTTGTAGTTGGTCTTGTTTAACGAACGTAAATGGGAAGTAGCGACCAGACATGCCGACTTTAACTTCAGTCGCGGCTTGAACAGTAGCAGCAGAGAGTGCGATAGCCGCAATTGCAGCCTTAATCCAGTTATTCATTTGGTAACTCCTTATATTTATAGGGTTGGATGTTACTGGGAAAATGCTCAATAGAATAAATAACCAGATGTTATTAACCATAACCAGATCGTATTCTCGATTTGGGGATAACTAGCAAGGATCCGGGCATAAGTGGATCGTTGTGTGAGTAAAGTAGGGGCAAGATGTGTGGATCCATCCAGTTTTGCACTATTTATTGTGAATAACTTGGATCTTATTCACTGGATCTGTGATCAATTGCTGGTGATCTGACTTATCAACAGGTAAAATTAGCGGTCATTTCATATAACTTAAATAGAGTGGGGCACC